>NZ_SMGI01000001.1:0-653019 GCF_004346845.1 Winogradskyella wandonensis
CCGTTTGCGCCGATGGTACTGCTTACTGTGGAAGAGTAGGTCGCCGCCTTTTTTGAAAGACCCAATCATAACGATTGGGTCTTTTTTTGTTTATACAATGTTAACTTAGTTTAATACTAAGGTCAAAAAAAAGCTCATCCATCGATGAGCTTTTATATTATTGGCTTGACTATTAAATTTAACTTTTGATTAAACCTCTAGAAATTACAATCTTTTGTATTTCAGAAGTACCTTCATAAATCTGAGTAATTTTTGCATCACGCATTAATCGCTCAACATGATATTCTTTTACAAAACCATTACCACCATGTATTTGCACTGCTTCAACTGTTTGCTCCATAGCTACTTTACTCGCATAGAGTTTTGCCATAGCACTTGCCATATCATAATTCTCACCTTGATCTTTTAGCCAGGCAGCTTTCATTACTAACATTCGAGCAGCTTCAATCTCTGTGTACATGTCAGCTAATTTAAAGGCAATAGCTTGATGATTACAAATTTCGGTACCAAACGCTTTACGCTCTTTAGAATATTTTAATGCCAATTCGTAAGCTCCAGAAGCAATTCCTAACGCTTGTGCTGCAATACCAATTCGTCCTCCAGAAAGCGTTTTCATGGCAAACTTAAAGCCAAAACCATCTTCTCCAATTCTATTTTCTTTAAGAACTTTTACATCATTAAATTGTAATGTATGGGTATCACTACCTCTAATCCCTAACTTATCTTCTTTAGGTCCTATATCAAAACCTGCCATTCCTTTTTCAACAATAAATGCATTGATACCGCGGTGTCCTTTTTCGCGGTCAGTTTGGGCAATTACCAAGTAAACATCAGAACGTCCACCATTTGTAATCCAGTTCTTAGTACCGTTAAGTACATAATGGTCTCCCATGTCTATTGCTGTTGTTGCTTGAGATGTTGCATCACTTCCAGCTTCTGGTTCACTTAAACAAAACGCTCCAATTTGCTCGCCAGTAGCTAGTTTAGTTAGGTATTTTTGCTTTTGTTCTTCTGTGCCATAAGCTTCAAGACCGTAGCATACCAATGAGTTATTTACAGACACCATAACAGAAGCCGAAGCATCAATCTTAGAAAGTTCTTCCATGATTAACACGTAAGAAATTGTATCCATGCCACTTCCACCATATTTTGGGTCAACCATAATACCCATAAATCCTAGTTCACCCATTTTACGAACTAGTTCTTGCGGAAACGATTGCTTCTCATCACGTTCTATAACACCAGGAAGTAATTCGGTTTGTGCAAAATCGCGAGCGGCGTCGCGTATCATTAAATGTTCTTCTGTTAAGCTAAAGTCCATACGTAAAGAATTATTGTTGATTTCTTAAAAATTTCATGCAAAGATAACTGTTTGTTGTGGTATTTTCAATGTATAATCTTAATTTTACATATATGTTAACGAAAAGCTATAATGTTGTTACTGTAATGTCTGGAACGTCTTTAGACGGAATCGATTTATTACACGCAAAATTTAGTTTTAATGCCAAATGGAAATTTCAAATTTTTAATTTTGAAACTGTTGGTTATTCTGAAAATTGGATTAAAAAGCTTAAGCAATTAACAAAGTTTTCTAAAGCTGAATTGAAGCAAATTGATGACGATTATTCGTTGTACCTAGCCGAAAGAATATCAGAATTCATTCGTAAACATCATATTAAAAATTTAGATTTTGTAGCCTCGCATGGGCATACGGCACTTCATAAGCCGGCTGAGGGTTTTACCTATCAAATAGGAAATCAACAAATTGTTGCCGATAAAATTCAGCACATACTTATTTGCGATTTTAGAGTGCAAGATGTTGAGTATGGCGGTCAAGGCGCGCCATTAGTACCAATTGGCGATAAGCTATTATTTTCGGAGTACGATTATTGCGTCAATCTAGGAGGTTTTGCAAACATTTCATTTGAAGATAGTAAGGAGCGAATAGCGTTCGATATTTGTCCAGTTAATATTGTGCTCAATCACTATGTCTCTAAACTCGGTTTTAACTATGATAATAAAGGCGAAATAGCTAAAAGCGGAAACGTAAATGATTTGCTTTTAGCTCGTCTGAATAGTCTAGATTTTTACCGATTACACCCACCAAAATCTTTGGGATTAGAATGGGTTGAAAACGCTATATTTCCATTAATAGATTCGTATAATCTTCAAATCAAAGATATCCTTAGAACATTTGTAGAGCATAGTGCTTTTCAAATTTCAAAATTTTTAAACCAAGAAGAAACATCTGCGCTAATAACGGGTGGCGGTGCCTATAACTTGTTTTTAATTAATAGGATTAAAGAATTGTCAAATTGCGAAATCGTAATTCCTTCCGACCAAATTATCGAATATAAAGAGGCTTTAATCTTCGGGCTTTTGGGTGTTTTAAAGAAAGAAAACCAAATAAATTGTTTAAGCAGTGTAACTGGAGCAATAAAAGACCATTCTTCTGGGAAGATTTTTCGTCCTAGAAATTAATATATAATTTACAAAAGGCCCAATAGAGTTTTTTATATTTGTTAATCACTAAAACCAACTAATGTCTTTAATAAAAGATTTACTCAATACATACGAAAATAAAGCACCAGAAATTGTTTTTCACTGGAATGACCCAGAAACCGAAGCCGAAGGTTGGACGGTAATAAACTCCCTTCGTGGTGGTGCTGCAGGTGGTGGTACTAGAATGCGAGAAGGACTAGATATGAACGAAGTGTTGTCATTGGCAAAAACAATGGAGGTAAAGTTTACAGTGTCTGGACCATCTATAGGTGGTGCTAAATCAGGGATAAATTTTAATCCAAAAGACCCACGTAAAAAGGGTGTTTTAGAGCGCTGGTATGCTGCGGTTTCTCCGTTGTTAAAAAGTTATTATGGAACAGGAGGCGATTTAAATGTCGATGAAATTCACGAAGTCATTCCTATAACAGAAGAAAGCGGTGTATGGCATCCGCAAGAAGGTGTTTTCGAGGGTCATTTTAAGCCAACAGCCGCTGATAAGATTAATAGAATAGGCCAGTTACGTCATGGCGTAATTAAGGTTATAGAGAATCCTAAATATTCGCCAGATGTCACCAAGAAATATACGGTAGCAGATATGATTACTGGCTTTGGTGTAGCCGAAGCAGCACGTCATTTTTACGAAATTCATAACGAGCCTATCGTTGGTAAACGGGCTATTGTGCAAGGGTTTGGAAATGTTGGTGCGGCGGCAGCATTTTATCTAGCGCAGATGGGTGCTAAAATTGTCGGAATTATAGACCGTGTTGGTGGTTTAATAAACGAAGAAGGCTTTACTTTCGAGGACGTTAGGAATATGTATTTATCTAAAAACGGAAATACATTAGGAAACAATAATTTAATTCCTTTTGACGAAATGAATGAAAAGGTCTGGTCGCTCCAGGCCGAAGTTTTTGCACCCTGTGCAGCATCACGATTAATTACTAAAAACCAAATAGACCAATTAATAAGTACTGGCTTAGAGGTAATTTCTTGTGGAGCAAATGTTCCGTTTGCGGACAAGGAAATATTTTTTGGGCCAATTATGGAGCATACAGATAATAAAGTGAGTTTAATACCAGATTTTATATCTAATTGCGGAATGGCCAGAGTTTTTGCGTATTTTATGGAGCGTAAGGTTCAAATGACAGACGATGCTATATTTGAAGATACGTCCGAGACGATAAAAAAAGCCCTTCAAAATTTAAACGAAATTAATCCATCTAAAACAAAAATTAGTGCATCCGCTTTCGAGATAGCGCTTAAACAATTAATATAATATTTATGGAAACCATTATAATCTTAGTATTTGTATTTGGCTACTTGGCTATTACGCTAGAGCATACGCTTAAAATCGATAAATTAATACCAGCCTTAGTAATGATGGCCATAAGTTGGGCATTGATATCCTTAGGTATAGATGCTTTTCCGCAATGGTTCGATTCTGCAAAGCATACCCTAATGGAAAATTTTGGCCTTCTCGGTCATGAAGAAAAAATGCACCTAATGGAGGAAACTTTATTGCACCATTTAGGTAAAACAGCAGAAATACTCGTATTCTTACTAGGAGCGATGACTATTGTAGAAATTATCGATTACTTTGATGGATTTTCAACCATTAAAGCAGCTGTAAACTTTAGAAGTCGTAAAAAGATGCTTTGGTTGTTTTCTATTTTAGCATTTATACTTTCTGCTATAATAGACAACTTAACTGCTACGATTGTATTAATTTCAATACTTCAAAAAATTGTTAAGGATAGAGATATTCGTATTTGGTACGCTGGTTTAATAATCATTGCAGCTAACGCAGGTGGTGCTTGGTCTCCTATTGGTGATGTTACTACAACAATGCTTTGGATTGGTAATAAAGTATCTACCGGTCAATTATTCTTATATCTATTTATACCTTCTGTTTTATGTATGGTCGTTCCAACATTTATTGCGTCTTTCTTAAAACCTTTTAAAGGAGAGTTAGAATTACAGGAGGATGATGACAAGCCAAGACACAGATTTAGTTCTACAATGTTATTTTTAGGTTTGGGAGCTATAGTCTTTGTACCGTTTTTTAAAGTAATAACACACTTGCCACCATATGTTGGTATGATGTTATCTCTAGGTGTAGTCGCTATTTTTGCTGAAATTTATACAAGTTCTAGATTTACGATGACACAGGTAGATCAAGGCGAAGCATTTACACCAGAGCATCACAGTCCTGTTCATCGCTCGTTATCCAGAATCGAGATGCCAAGTATCTTATTTTTCTTAGGGATATTAATGGCAGTTGCCGCCTTAGAATCCTTAGGAATTCTATTTGGATTTGCTAATACATTACAAGAAACCATGCCAATGATGGGAACCGAATTACATGGCGAAGGCGTTTCGGATTTAGTAGTTCTTCTGCTTGGTGTAGGCTCTGCAGTGATTGATAATGTACCTTTGGTAGCTGCAAGTTTAGGAATGTTTTCTCAGCCGCTAGATAACGAATTATGGCATTTTATAGCCTATTCTGCAGGAACTGGCGGAAGTATGCTCATCATAGGTTCCGCAGCAGGTGTGGTTGCTATGGGAATGGAAAAAATAGACTTCTTTTGGTATCTAAAAAAGATTTCTTGGTTAGCCTTATTAGGCTTTATAGCTGGTGCCGCAGCCTTTATGGTAACAAGAACTTTATTCTAAACACACGTTTATCCCAATTTCAACGTTATATCAAAGTAAAAAACTAAATCATCATTTATGTTAAATACAACTTTTCAAGAAGTAGAGCCTTTGGTAGAGGGCGAATCCGTAGAGAAAACACTATCAATAATAGAATTAATAACAACTGGTGGAACAGCAGGAATAATAATTATTACAATTCTATTTATCCTATTTATTGCAGCAGTGTACATATATTTTGAACGCATTTTTGCTATTAAAGAAGCATCTAAGGTAGATTCTAACTTTATGAATCAAATTAGAGATTATGTAAGCGATGGTAAAATAGATTCTGCTCAAAACTTATGTATGCAAGCAAATTCGCCGGTGTCTCGTTTAATAAGTAAGGGTATTTCAAGAATAGGAAAACCTCTTGACGATATTAATACAGCTATCGAAAACGCAGGTCGTTTAGAGATTTATGGTTTAGAAAAAAATGTCAGTGTGCTGGCAACAATTTCTGGTGCTGCCCCTATGATTGGATTCTTAGGAACAGTAATAGGGATGATACTATCCATTTTCGAAATTGCCAATTCAGGTGGTTCAATCGATATAAAAACGCTTGCAGATGGACTGTACACTGCAATGACAACAACCGTTGGTGGACTTATTGTGGGTATTATCGCGTACATCGCTTATAACCACTTGGTAGTTAAGACTAATAAAGTCGTGTACCAAATGGAGGCCAACTCTTTGGAGTTTTTAGATTTATTAAACGAACCAAGCTAGTATGAATTTAAGAGGAAGAAATAAGGTAACACCAGAATTCAATATGTCGTCAATGACGGATATTGTATTTCTTTTGCTCATATTTTTTATGATAGCTTCAACTTTAGTTTCTGCAGAAGCAATTGATTTGTTGTTGCCTAAATCTAGCAGTAAAACAACACAAACTAAGAATGTGTCGGTAAGTGTTAATAAAGACCTTCAGTATTTTGTAGACTTAAAACAAGTGCCAAAAGACCAATTAGAAAGTGCTGTTTTAGAAAAAGTAGGAGAATCAGATTCGCCCACTATTACAATCCGTTCAGACCAAGATGTAGATTTAAAACATGTTGTTTTTATTATGGATATTGCTAATAGAAATAAAATTAAATCCACATTAGCGGTTAAATCTAATTAAGACGTCGCTTATAAAAGCCAACTATGAAGTACCTCGAAACCAAGCATGAGCGTAATTCAGCCAAAATAACAGGGTTAACAGTGCTCATTGTAGCACTGCTCTTCTTTGTAGTTGGTCCACCTTATAAAGAGATTCCAGAAGAGTATGGTGTAGCCATTAATTTTGGAGAACCTAGTCAGGTTAATGAAGCAAATACACCCGACAAGCCTTCAAATTCTGAGGCGGTAACTGAAGAAGTTGAAGAAGAAGTTTCTCCAGAACAAGAGGTAGAAGATGAGTTGATAGAAGATATTGCAGAGGATATTGCAAAAGAAGATGTTGAGGATAATTCTGAAGCTGAAGCACAAAAAGAATTAGAAGAACAAAAAGCGGCTGAAGAAGCTGCAAAACAAGAAGCTGCTAAAGAAGAAGCAGAGAAACAAAAAGCTGTGGAGGAGCTTTTGGCGCAGCAGGAAGAAGAAGCCTTACGTATTAAAGAAGCCAAAGAAAAAGCGGAAGCAGAACAGCGTGAAAAAGAACGAATAGAGGCAAAACGAATTGCAGATTCTAAAGCAGAGGCAGAACGTATAGCAAAAGCTAAAGCTGATAAAGAGGCAAAGGAAAAAGCAGAACGAGAAGCACAAGTAGAGCGAGAACGACTAGCGAAGGCCAAAGCTGCAAGAGAAGGCAAAGAACGTGCAGATAAAGCCGCAGCAGCCAAAGCTGCAAAAGCAGAAGCTGATAGAAAAGCGGCTGCTGCAGCAGCCGCTGAAAAGAATAAAAGTGGCGGCAGTATTTCAGAAGGTTTTAAGCTCAGCCAAGAAGGCCCAATTTTCCCTGGTTGCGAAGGCAAAAACAACACAGACAGGAAGCAATGCATGAACCAAAAAGTTAGTGCCTTTTTCAGTCAAACCTTCGATAGCGATTTAGCCGCAACTTTAGGCCTTTCTGAAGACCAGTCTATACGAATTTATTTTAAAATCAGTAAAACTGGTCAGATTATTGATGTAAGAGCTAAAGCAGCGCATCCTAAACTCGAACAAGAAACAAAAAGAGTAATAAGCTTGTTGCCTAAGATTAGACCAGCAATGCAGCAAGGTCAGCCTACGACAGCGCCTTATTCGACATCTATTCGTTTTAAGGCTAAAGAATAATAGCTAACTTCTGCATTCGTTGTTCGTGTAAAATTTGGTTATATGAAGTATTTAGAGACAAAGCACGAGAAAAATTCTGCAAAAATTACCGCATTAATAATCTTAATATTGATGTTGCTTATTTTTGTAGTTGGCCCTCAGTATATGGACCCACCAGAAGAATATGGTGTGGCTGTAAATTTTGGGACTAACGATTTTGGTAGTGGTAATACGCCTTTGAGCAAACCAAAACAAGCAGATATTCCGAGTAAACCACAAGAAGAAAACACGAAACAAGAGACAACAGTGCCTCAAAAATCCGAACCAAAAACTGAAGACGTTTTAACGCAAGAAACAGAAGAAGCGCTGGCAATTAAAAAGAAGAGAGAAGCTGAAGCGAAGGCTAAAGCTGATGCAGAAAGAGCCGAACGACTTAAGCGCGAGGCCGAAGAGCGTAAGAAACGCGAAGAGGCAGAAAAGCGGAAAAAACTTGATAATTTAATCGGTGGCGTAAAAAATTCTAAGGGTAACGATACCGATGGAGAAGGACCAGATAACTCGCCGGGTAATAAAGGACAATTAGACGGAAATCCTTATGCGCCAAGTTATTTTGGTGGACCAGGCCCAGGAAAGGGAGGCGT
The DNA here is from genome assembly GCF_004346845.1 of Winogradskyella wandonensis. GTDB lineage: Bacteria > Bacteroidota > Bacteroidia > Flavobacteriales > Flavobacteriaceae > Winogradskyella > Winogradskyella wandonensis. The sequence goes on from NZ_SMGI01000001.1 coordinate 8,070, forward strand.
TGGATATGGATTAAGCGGACGAGGTCGACCAAGTAAAAAGATATTTAAACAAGATTGTAACGAGTATGGCTTGGTCATTGTACGTATCGAAGTAGATAGAAGCGGTAGAGTAACGTCGGCAACGCCAGGTGCTAAAGGTTCTACAAACACACATCCGTGCTTACTAGAGCCTGCAAAAAAAATAGCATTATCTCATAAGTGGCCTGCGGACGCAAATGCACCAGCCAAGCAGATAGGTTTTGTAAGTATCAATTTTGATGTCAGTCAATAGATGAATTATAAAGAAACTGTCGATTGGTTATTCCTTCAGTTGCCAATGTACCAAAGACAAGGGAAAACGGCTTATAAAAAGGATTTATCAAATACAATTGTACTTTCAAATTACCTAAATAATCCAGAAAAGAAGTTTAAGTCAATCCATGTTGGCGGAACTAACGGAAAAGGATCTTGCAGCCACATGTTAGCATCAATCTTTCAAGAAGCAGGCTATAAAGTAGGCCTGTACACATCGCCTCATTTAAAAGATTACCGAGAACGAATTAAAATAAACGGAAAAGAAATTTCTGAGGAGTTCGTTGTTCAATTTGTAGAAAAACATAAATCGTTTTTAGAAGCCAATACCTTATCATTTTTTGAAATGACTGTTGGTCTTGCTTTCGACTATTTTTCAAAATCAAAAGTAGATATAGCCATTATTGAAGTTGGTTTAGGCGGTAGGTTAGATTCAACTAACATAATTACACCAGAGCTATCTGTGATTACCAATATTGGTTTTGATCATGTTCAGTTTCTTGGAGATACACGGCCTAAGATTGCCGGAGAGAAAGCAGGAATTATTAAACCTAATACACCTGTTGTTATTGGCGAAACGCATGCTGAGACTAGACCTGTTTTTACAGAAAAAGCGAAAGCGTGTAATTCTCCAATTTATTTTGCGGATACAAGTATTTCAGAAGTATATCCTAGTGATTTAAAAGGGGCATACCAGATTCATAATATTAAGACGGTCATGAAATCTATTGACGTTTTAAGAACCATTGGATATTCTATTTCTGAAAATCAAATAAAAGTTGGGTTGTTATCGGTGGTTAAAAACACGAGTTTAATGGGGAGATGGCAAGTATTAGGAGATAACCCAAAGATTATTTGTGACACAGCGCACAATACAGAAGGACTATCTTATGTTATGAAGCAATTACAAGCAGAAACTTATAAAAGATTACGTATAGTTTTTGGTGTAGTTAATGATAAGAATTTAGATGAGATTATGCCCTTATTACCTAAGGAGGCATCCTATTATTTAGCTAGACCAGATATTCCAAGAGGTTTAGATGCTGATGAGTTATCCAAAGTTTTCGACACTTGGAAATTGAAGAATAAAGTATATTCTTCTGTGGATGACGCTTACAAAGCCGCAAAATTAAACACTAATGCAGATGATGTTTTATACGTTGGTGGCAGTACTTTTGTTGTTGCGGAAATATTATAATTTTTTTCTTTAAATTCTTTTGAGATTTTAAAAACTAGTCTATATTTGCAATCCAATTATCGGGCGCGTAGCTCAGTTGGTTCAGAGCACTTGGTTTACACCCAAGGGGTCAGGGGTTCGAATCCCTTCGCGCCCACTAAAGTTCACAGTGATGTGAACTTTTTTGGTTTATTAGATAAGGGTCATTAACTCAGTTGGTTCAGAGTGTTACCTTGACAGGGTAGAAGTCACTGGTTCGAATCCAGTATGACCCACATTGAGTAGAACATCCAACGTAAGTTTGGATGTTCTAGTTTAAAATAATTCCAAAATCCGTTCTAAGGCCATACCTCTAGAGCCTTTAATCAAGATTGTTGCGTTTCTCAGTGAATTTGCTTCGAATCCAGATTTAAAGTCTTCAAAAGATTCGTATTTATAAGTACGCTCTTCTGTTTTTGTTTTAAAGAAATTTTCGCCGATGAGATACACGTTAGCGTTAAAATTGGTCTCAGCGTAACTCGCAATAGTTTGATGTTCTTCTTTTGCAGAAGCACCAAGTTCAAACATGTCCCCTAAAAACACGTATTTTTTATCTGCCTTTAGTTGTTTAAAATTTTGCAATGCCGCTAGCATACTTGTTGGATTAGCATTATAGGCGTCTAAAATGAATTTGTTAGTGCCAATACGTCTAATTTCAGAACGGTTATTATTAGGCTTATACGATTCTATAGATGCTTTTATATAGTTAGGCTCGATATTGAAAAATGCTCCGATAGCAATGGCTACAGCGATATTGCTAAAATTGTATTTACCTATTAGATGGCTTTTTATAAGAACATCATTATAAGATAATTGAACAAAAGGATTTGCAGACTGAAATGAAACTTGACAGTCGTTAGTCTTTTTACTGCCAAAGGTTGAAATTTTGGCGTAATTGTGTATTTGCTGAATCTGTTTTTCGTCATCACTATTTAAGAATACAGTTTTTTTATTAGCTATTAAATAATCGTAAAGCTCAGATTTACCTTTAATAACGCCTTCTACACCACCAAACCCTTCAAGATGGGCTTTACCAAAGTTGGTAATTAATCCATAGTCTGGTTCTGATATCGAGGATAAAAAAGCAATTTCTTTTTGATGATTAGCGCCCATTTCTACGATGCCAAAATCTAAATTATTATCAAAACTTAAAAGTGTCAAAGGAACGCCTATATGATTATTTAGATTGCCTTTCGTTGCTTTTACCTTGTATTTGGATGAAAGAACAGCATAAATTAGTTCTTTTGTGGTTGTTTTTCCATTACTTCCAGTCAATCCAATTATTGGGAAACTGAAAGTGTTTCTATGATAATTAGCTAGTTTTTGAAGGGTTTTAAGGCTGTTTTTAACAAGAATAAATTTATCTGAAGAATTGGCAATACCTTCATCGTCGACTACGCAATAACTAGCACCTTTATCCAAAGCTGATTTTGCAAAGGCGTTGCCATCAAAATTTTCACCTTTTAATGCGAAGTATATATCTCCACTCTTTAACTGTCTCGTGTCCGTACAAACAGACTTAGCACTTTTATATAGTTTGTATAATTCTTCTATAATCATAATGTAAAAATAAAAAGTCCTAACAAAATTTGCTAGGACTTTTAGTATTGTAGTTAACTAATAGTATTAGTTACGTTTTTTCTTATTTGTTTTAGATTTTGAACCTACACGAGACACGGCACATCTAAATCCGATATAATCCGTAGCCATATCTTGCGGGAAGAATCGTCTTTGCGCTGGATCTAACCAGTAAGATCTGTCTTTCCAAGAGCCACCTTTAATAACTCTTACCTCGTCGTTAATTAAAGAGGTTCTTCTGCTAGATTTATCGTACTCTTTTATCAACTTCCCTGTAGCAGAATCTCTTTCGATGTTATGCTTAGGCGAATTGTACATTTTTCTTGTATCAAATTTGCTTTCTTCTCTTTCATCGTCATCAAAACTATCTCTATAGTATCTAGAAGATTTTTGATCACCGTCTCTAAAGTTTCTGTTATCACTTCTGTCGAAGTTTGTTCTTAAGTACGTTTCTTTTTCGTCAACAGGAACTTTTATAATTTCTCCTGGTAAATTTCTCGCTACAATTTTTCCATTACTTAAGGTATCGTAAACTGTTTCTTCTACAATTTTTACTGTACCATCGTCATTAATGGCATTCTTGTAATATGTATTACCTCTATAGTAATTAAAATCGTTAAACTCGTCATCTACAATTGGGCGGTATACATCGGCTACCCATTCGGCAACGTTACCAGCCATATCGTAAAGACCAAAATCGTTTGGCTCGTAGAATTTAACTTCTTGAGTTATATCTGCACCATCATCAGACCATCCAGCAATTCCACCGTAGTCACCGTCACTTTGCTTAAAGTTAGCTAATTGGTCGCCTCGCTTAGCACGTTTACCAGAACGCGTATATTGTCCATCCCATGGATATTTTTTACGTCCTCTATAAATGTTGTAACTTCTAAGTTCGCTCATTCCTAAGGCAGCGTATTCCCATTCAACTTCGGTTGGAAGTCTAAATTTAACAGGAATAAGTCCTGATTCTCTTTTAGCATAAACATTAATAGTGTCACCTTTTAAGTTAACCTGAACACGTCTTCTAGATTTTATAGGATTAATGATAGAGTCATTACCACCATAAGTTTTGGTTGGCGCATTAATGTAAGTATCTGTATTAAAAGTACTTCCTGCTTCTGCTGAATATTGTGAGTCTCTCTCTAAATAACCTGACTCTTGTAAAGACATTTCCGCAACTCTGTCTGTTCTCCAGCTTGCGTATTCGACAGCCTGAATCCAGCTAACACCTACAACAGGATAATTAGCGTAAGCAGGATGACGAAGATAATTTTCTGTCATCATTTCGTTGTAACCTAAACGGTTTCTCCATACCAAGGTGTCTGGTAAAGCACCATTATAGATATTAGAATAAGCTGGGTCACTTGGAGGATAAACACTCTTTAAGTAGTCAAGGTACATTAAGTAATTGACATTTGTTACTTCCGCTTCGTCCATATAAAAAGACTGAACGTGTTGTTGCGAAGGAGAGTTGTTCCAATCGTGCATTGGATCATCTTGTACTTTACCCATGGTAAATGTACCACCTTCTACAAATACTGTTCCTGGCGGAGTTTCTTGTTCTTTAAAGCTGGTGTTGTATTGAAAACCACCATTCTTGTCATTAATGGCCCAACCAGTAGCACTATCGACATTGCTGTTGTTGGATGAGCGCTTACAACTAAAAGCAGTAACTATTAGGGCTGTAGCTGCTAATAATTTAAAATTTATGACATTTCTCATAACTATAGATTAAGTAAGTTCTTTTAAATTGGACGTGCAATATAGCAATTAAAGACAAACAAACAACATTTTTTACCGATAAAGTGTAAAAAAATGTGCATTTCATCCTACTTTTTAATCATTACAACGGATTTTTATCCGTTTTTATCGTCTATTTCACATACCAATAACGACACCTGAAATAAATTATTGTTGTACTTTTGAAATAAAAATTCCGATACCATAATAAGGTTAAAACTAGAGCGTTTATTTAGCATGAAAAAGAGCTTTACTATTACATTATTAATCTTTTGTTTTTTTTCGTTTGCTCAGCAAAGACAATTTACAATTAATTGGAATGGCCATGTTAATTTAGAAGCTGGTTACGCAAAGTTAGAAATCCCATCTTTCGATTCTAATCATTTTTCGTACAGCCAAGATAACGGATTGATATATTTTGCCGAGTGGAAGGAATCTACTTTAATAAACGAATCTTCAGCATCTTTGAGTAATGTTACGTATTCAGACATTAGTAAAACCGAATTAAAAGATTTAGACCTCTCAAAACTAACATCCGAATTTAAGGTTAAGCTTGTCAATGTCCAAGCTAGAGGAAAACGCTCGGTTTATCTAGAAATTAATCCTATAATTAAAGATGGTAATATTTATAAGAGACTAAATCAGTTTACTGTTAATTATAGTAGTGGTACGTTAAATAGACAATCTACAAGTTCAGTTTTTTCAGCAGTTAGTAACTCTGTTTTAGCGTCTGGTCAATGGTACCGGTTTTATGTAGATACGACAGGTGTATATCGCTTATCAAAAAGTTTTTTGAGTCGATTAGGTGTAAATGTTAACGGTATTAATCCAAGAGAATTAAAAGTTTTTGGCAATGGTGGCGAAATGTTACCTTACTTAAATTCTGCCAACTCTATTATCGATTTACAAGAAAATGCCATTCAGTTTGTGGGTGAAGAAGATGGGCGATTCGATGATAACGATTATATATTGTTTTACGCAAAGGGTCCACAAGGTTTTAATCAAGAGCAAAACACCAATATTAATTTATATACGGATAAGACTTACTATTATGTAAATATTAGCGGCGGCAATGGAAAACGAATTAATGAATTGTCTCAGCCAGATGCAGCAGCAGATATAATAATAGACACCTTCCAAGACTACGATTTTTATGAAGTTGATGAATTCAACTTAGTAAAACTAGGTAGGCGGTGGTTTGGAGACCGATTCGATGTAGAGACACAACGCAATTACGAGTTTAAAATTCCGAATATAGATAGTTCTGTTCCTGTAAATATTAGAATAGTTTTTGGTTCTGTATCAGAGCTTCCAAGCTCTATGACTGTATCTATTAATGGTAGCAATACCACAAACGTAGGGTTACCTGCTATAAATCCGGATGGTTTTTTATTTGCGACTGGCGCAAATTTTTTCAATGCTATGAATTTATCGAGTGAAGATTTAGATATAAGTCTAGAGTACGATAATGGTGGTAATCCTGTTGCTTCAGCTTACTTAGATTACATAACTATAGAAGCTACCAGAAGATTACAGTATGCCAATGAACAATTATTTTTTAAGAACAATTCTGTGGCTTCAACATCGGGCGTTGTACAATACAATTTAAGTAATGCTGCTGGTGTTAATCAAATTTGGGATGTTACAGATATTTTTAATGTCCGACATGTTATTAACGAAAACCAGTCTTCAGAATTTAATTTTAAAACTAATGCTGGCGAACTAAGACATTATGTTGCATTTTCTAATACGGATTTTCTAGAACCACAAAGAGATGCGATAACTCAAATAAGTAATCAGAATCTAAAAGGTACCGTTCTTACAGATAATCAAGGTCAATTTCAGGACGTGGATTATTTATTAATTACGCCGCAATTATTTTTGGACCAAGCAGAACGTTTAGCAGCTATTAATCGATTTCATAATAATTTAACAGTAAAAGTTGTTACGCTTCAAGATATATATAACGAGTTTAGTTCTGGTAATCAAGACATAGCAGCCATCAGAAACTTTGTACGCTATGTATATAATAATGCTAGTAGTCCTGATAAACGTGTAAAGTATGTTGGTCTCTTTGGGGATGCGTCTTACGATTATAAAGACCGATTAAGAAATAATACCAATTTTGTCCCTTCATGGTTTTCACTAAATAGTTTCAGTGTTACAGGCTCCTTAATTTCTGATGATTTTTACGGAATCATGGATGATAACGAAGGAACTCTCGCAACATTTAATAGACTAGATATAGCCGTTGGTAGAATGCTTGTAGATAGCCCGCAACGTGCAAAAGAAGTCGTGGATAAAATTGAAGCCTACTATGCTGAAGATTCTTATGGTAGTTGGCGAAATAATATTTTGTTAGTATCAGATGATGTAGATGAACCTTTCGAGCGAGTTCTTCAGCAAACCACTGACGATGTAGCAACAGATGTTAGAGCTCAAAAACCTTTTCTTAATTCTATAAAAGTGCATACAGATGCTTTTCAGCAATTATCTTCTTCCGGCGGCGATAGATATCCCGAAGTTAATGATGCTTTTAGAAATGCTATAGATGTTGGTGTGTTATTAGTTAATTACTTTGGTCATGGTGGTGAATTAGGTCTAGCAGAAGAGCGTATTTTTGATATCAACGACTCTCAAAGTTTAAATAATAATTGCAGGTTTAATTGCTTCGTAACCGTTACTTGCGAGTATACCAAATACGATAATCCAGATTTACAGACGGCTGGAGAATATACTTACTGGAATACCAAAGGTGGTGCCATAGGTTTAATAACAACGACGCGTCAAATTTTTGTTACAGTCGGTACGGACTATAACGAGGTTTTAGAAGATTATCTCTTTGCATATGGTTCTAATGACTATCCTTCAATGGCCGAAGCATTACGGCTTACAAAACTAGACCCGCAAATTGCAGGGAGTTCGCAAAAACGATTAGTTCATTTTATTGGTGATCCAGCAATGAAACTCGCTATCCCAAGACCAAGTATACGTCTAACGCATATCAACGATACACCAATAACGCAAACGACAGATGTTCTTGAAGCCCTTGGTAGAGTGAAATTGTCTGGAGAGGTTGTGGACGAAAGTGGAAACTTAATTCCTAATTATAATGGAATTTTAACGGCAACGGTTTTTGATAAAGATATTGAAAGACGCACATTAGCAAACGATAACACCTCTGATGCTAATGGTCTTATTGTTTTAGAGTTTACAACCCTAGGAGAAATAATTTTTAAAGGGCAAGCTACTATTCAAAACGGTCAATTCGAGTTTAATTTTGTTGTGCCAAGAGATATAGGAATTCCTATAGGTCAAGGTAAAGTTAGCTTTTATGCAAAACGAAATAACGTGCTCGAAGACCAAACTGGCCATAGTTTCGATATCCAAGTCGGTGGGATTAACGAGAATGCCGAGGAAGATAACATTGGTCCGGTTGTAAATTTATTTATGAACGACGAAAATTTTGTTTCAGGCGGAATAACTAACGAGTCACCAACATTATTAGCTAAGCTTCAAGACGATAATGGAATAAACACAGCAAGCGGAATCGGCCACGATATCACGGCTATTTTAGACGGAGATGAAACTAATCCGTTTGTGTTAAACGATTATTATCAGGCTGAAGTAGATGATTATACAAGAGGCACTGTTACTTTTGCATTTAGAGATTTAGAACCAGGTCTGCATACGTTAACCTTAAAAGCATGGGACGTTTATAATAATTCGTCGACCTCAGAAATTCAGTTTGAAGTATTTAATAATAACGAAGAGCTTGTAATTAATAATGTCCTTAACTATCCAAACCCGTTTGTAGATTATACCGAGTTTTGGTTTAATCATAACAGCAGTGATGTTCTCGATATTTCGGTTCAAATATTTACCATATCAGGTAAATTGGTAAAAACTCTAAACGGACAAACAAATACTTCTGGGAAATCTACAAGCACATTATCACGTGATATTGTTTGGGATGGTTTAGATGATTTTGGTGATAAAATCGGAAAAGGAACTTATATCTATAAACTAAAAGTAAAATCTCAACGTTTAAATAAACAGATTGAAAAAATCCAAAAACTTGTAATACTACAATAATAAATTATATTTGTTAACACTTTTTAACCATCATATTAGAAGTATACACACACTTAGAATGAAAAATATTTCAATATTTATATTAGCACTTTTAGTAAGTAGTGCTTCTTTTACTCAAACAACCACACAAATTATACCTAACACAAATGACAGTAGAGTAATAACCACTGGTGTTCCCTTTATGTTAGTTTCGCCCGATGCGCGTTCGGCAGCAATGGGAGATATGGGTGTTGCAACATCTGTCGATGGCTTTTCGCAGCAATACAACCCAGCAAAATATGCGTTTTCCGAAACTAAATCTGGAGTAGGTGTTAGTTTTACACCATATTTAACAAGACTTGTTAATGATATCTCAATTAGCTATTTAACTTATTTTAACCGCTTAAATGATTTTAGTGCGGTATCTGCGAGTGTTAAATATTTCAGTTTGGGAGAAATAGTTCTTACGCAAGACGCTAACGACCCAGGTGTGGCAGTAAAACCAAATGAGTATGCAGTAGATGTAGCTTATGCTCTAAAACTCCATGACCAATTTTCAATGGCTGTTGGTTTGCGTTATTTTAGGTCTGCATTGCGTATAGGTCAGGTAGACCCAAATGCTAATCCTGGTAGTTCCTTTGGTGCTGATATTACTGGCTATTATCAAAGTGAAGAAAATGCTTATAACGATTTTAATGGGCGATGGAGAGCAGGTTTTGCTTTGCAAAATCTAGGGCCAAAATTTAGCTACGATGATGGTGGGCAAGATGTTTTTCAACCAACAAATTTAAGATTAGGTGGTGGATTCGATTTTATATTCGACCAAAACAGTAAGTTAGCTTTAACCGCGGAGGTAACGAAATACTTAGTGCCAACACCTCCCGAAAGAGGAACCGTTATAGAGTTTGAAGATAATAATGGTAATGGTGTGTACGATGAAGATGACGATACACTAATCAGTGAAGAAGAAAACGTAATCATTGCAGGTCAAGACAACGATGTAAGTTTCTTGTCTGGTATGTTTCAATCTTTTGGAGATGCACCAGGTGGTTTTAGCGAGGAGCTTCAAGAGTTTACTTGGGCTTTAGGTGCAGAATACACCTATAATAATTCGTTCGCATTGCGCGCAGGCTATTTTAATGAATCTCAGGATAAAGGTGCTCGTCAATTTTTTGCTTTAGGTGCAGGTTTTAAATACACTACCATTCAGTTAGATTTATCATACCTGTTTTCGGCATCTAGAGTACAAAGTCCTTTAGAAAATACATTAAGATTCTCTTTAACCTTTAATTTTGGAGATGGTTCTTATACCGAATATTAATCGTAAATTGTAATTCGATAATCAAAAAACTATTGCCAAAAGCAGTAGTTTTTTTGTCTAAACGTAAATGTAATGAAAGAGGTTAAAATTGAAACGACGTTAGAAGTTTACGATTCAATCGAAGATACTTCCGAGACTGTTCAAAATTTAATGAAGGTTGCGGTTGAGGCTCGCAATAAAGCGTATTCGCCATATTCCAGATTCGACGTAGGTGCAGCCATATTACTAGATAACGGGGAAATTATTTCAGGAAGCAATCAAGAAAATGCATCCTATCCATCTGGCCTTTGCGCCGAGCGTACAGCTATCTATTATGCAGGCGCAAAATATCCAAAAGCTAAAATGCTTAAAATGGCGTTGACAGCTTCTTCACAAAATCAGCTAACATTGCAGCCAATTCCACCTTGTGGCGCGTGTAGACAAGCCATTGCAGAATACGAAGTAAAACAAAATTTGCCAATTGAGATTTACTTTATGGGCGCTAAAGGAAAAGTGGTAAAATCAAAATCGCTAGCTAATTTACTGCCATTAGTTTTCGAAAGTTCCGTACTGTAACGTTTTCGTAAAATAATCCAACGAATATGGGACAATTTTTACGAAATAGTGTTTCTTGGTTATAGCTTAAAATATTATTTTTGTTATTCTGTTTTGTCAAGTAGGCAAACTAATCGTTTTATATAATAGTGATTCATGAAAAAAGTAACTAAAGAAGTTTACCTAAAGTGGTACGAAGACATGTTGTTTTGGCGCAAGTTCGAAGACAAACTAGCGGCAGTCTACATTCAACAAAAAGTAAGAGGTTTTCTTCATTTATATAATGGTCAAGAAGCCGTTTTGGCTGGAGCATTGCATGCGATGGACCTTACAAAAGATAAGATGATTACAGCTTACCGTAATCATGTTCAGCCAATCGGTATGGGTGTTGACCCAAAGCGTGTTATGGCAGAATTATATGGTAAGGCAACAGGAACATCACAAGGTCTTGGAGGTTCTATGCATATTTTTTCCAAGGAACACCGTTTTTATGGTGGACACGGTATTGTTGGTGGACAGATTCCTTTAGGTGCTGGTATCGCTTTTGGGGATAAATATCACGATAGTGATGCTGTAACTATCTGCTGTTTTGGAGATGGAGCCGCAAGACAAGGCTCGCTTCACGAGACATTTAACTTAGCTATGTTATGGAATTTACCTGTAGTTTTCGTTTGTGAGAATAACGGTTACGCCATGGGAACTTCTGTAGAGCGCACAGCAAATCATACAGATATCTGGAAGCTTGGTTTAGGTTACGAAATGCCTTGCGGTCCAGTAGATGGGATGAATCCGGTAAAGGTTGCCGAAGCTTTTGATGAGGCCATTCAGCGCGCACGTAAAGGTGGTGGACCAACTTTCTTAGAGGTAAAAACCTATCGCTACAGAGGACACTCAATGTCCGATGCACAGCATTACAGAACTAAGGAAGAGGTCGAAGAGTATAAGAAAATAGACCCAATTACGCAGGTAAAAGATACAATCTTAGAAAACAAATATGCTACAGAAGACGAGATAAAAGCTATAGATAAGCGTGTTAAGGATTTGGTTTCTGAATGTGAAAAATTTGCAGAAGAATCACCATATCCAGAAATAAACGTTATGTACGACTCTGTTTACGAGCAAGAAGATTATCCATTTATAGACCATAAAATTAGATAAGCTATGGCAGAAGTAATAAATATGCCAAGACTAAGCGATACCATGGAAGAAGGTACCGTAGCAACATGGCTAAAACAAGTTGGTGATAAAGTAGAAGAAGGCGATATTTTAGCCGAAATAGAAACAGATAAAGCAACGATGGAGTTTGAGTCCTTTCATGAAGGAACACTGCTTCATATTGGTGTGAAAGAAGGAGAAACTACAAAAGTCGATGAGCTTTTGGCTATAATTGGAGACGAAGGTGAAGATATTTCGGGCCTTTTAAATGGCAAAGCTTCTGAGGGCAAAGAAGAAAATTCTAATAAAGATAATGGCGAATCCAAAAAAGAAGAAGATACTTCGACTTCAGAGTCGTCTTCAACTTCATCTTCAGAGGAAAAGCTACCTGAAGGTGTAGTTGTAGTAACAATGCCACGCTTAAGTGACACCATGGAAGAAGGTACGGTGGCGTCATGGTTAAAAAAAGTTGGTGATGAGGTCGAAGAAGGCGATATTTTAGCCGAAATTGAGACGGATAAGGCTACTATGGAGTTTGAATCTTTTAACTCAGGAACGTTATTGCATATTGGTTTAGAAGAAGGTGATTCTGCAAAGGTAGATTCACTTTTAGCAATTATTGGTCCAGCAGGTACTGATGTTTCGGGAGTAGCTAAAAACTTTAAGGCAGACGGTAAAACCGAAGCTAAAACAGAAACAAAATCAGAAACTAAAGAAGAAGCTTCAACAAGTTCAGCTTCTGAGAAAAAGGAAGAAAAAAAGGCTGTTACTTCGAGCGCAGCTGAAAAATCTCAATCAACTTCGACTTCAACTTCATCTTCTGAGAGAATATTTGCTTCACCATTAGCTAAAAAAATGGCTGAAGAAAAAGGAATAAATCTTAGTCAGGTAAAAGGTTCTGGAGAAAATGGCAGAATTGTAAAAAGAGATATAGAAAACTTTACGCCAGCAGCAGTTGCTACGTCTTCCGCTCCAGTTGCTAAGTTTGTGCCTACAGGACAAGAAGATTTCGATGAGGTTGCAAACAGTAATATGCGTAAGGCCATAGCAAAGAATTTAGCAAAGTCTAAATTCACCGCACCTCATTATTATTTAAGTGTTGAGTTCGATATGGATAATGCTATTGCTTTCCGTACACAATACAACTCACTACCGGACACAAAAATATCCTTTAACGATATGATTGTAAAGGCATGTGCCTTAGCCTTACGTCAGCATCCACAAGTTAATTCTCAGTGGTTTGATGATAAAATGCGCATGAACAATCATGTTCATATCGGTGTTGCAGTAGCGGTACCAGATGGATTGGTTGTGCCAGTAGTGCGTTTTGCAAATGAACAGAGTTTACCACAAATTGGAGCAGCGGTTAAAGACTATGCGCGTAGAGCAAGAGATAAGAAATTGACTCTTGATGAAATGGAAGGTAGCACATTCACGATTTCTAATTTAGGAATGTTTGGTATAGAGAGTTTTACGTCTATCATCAACCAACCTAATTCCGCTATTTTATCTGTTGGTGCAATTGTACAAAAACCAGTGGTTAAAAATGGTGCAGTTGTACCTGGTAACACTATGAAATTGACGTTAGCTTGTGACCACCGAACGGTAGATGGTGCTACAGGTGCGCAGTTTCTTCAAACATTAAAAGGATATATCGAGAATCCTGTAACGATGTTAGTGTAATTATCGGTCTTTATGATTAGAAAAATTATATTGTTTTGTGTAGTTGTAGGGTTTGCAAATACAGTAACAGCACAGTTTATTAAGGAAAGAAGCATTAATGCGCAAATTGGTTTAGGCCTAACAGTTCCCTATAACAGTGTAGACGATGTATCAAGTACAGGTTTTTTTATTCAAGGTGAATATGTTCTTACCGTAAAATCTTGGCTTGAACTCAAACCATATTTTGGGTTTATTACTACAAACTCTAACGGAGAAGATGTAAACGGAAATCCTTCGCCCGAATTCGCAGAGGCTACTGCTGTTTTTTTAGGTGGAAAATTTAGGCTAAGAGCGCCTATTCCATACGTAGCACCTTACATCGAATTAGGCATAGGCACATCAGTAGGAAAGTTTACCACAATAACCGCTTTTGATGTTGTAGATAAGTCAGGTTTGGCTTATCATATTCCAGTTGCTCTAGGTTTAGAACTAGGTAAAAATCATGGTGTCGATTTAGGCTTTACTTATTATTTTCAGCCTCAAGAAAAGCAATTTTCTGGCGCAGTCGCGGTTGGACTGTCATTCCCAATAGATTAATTACAGAGAATTAAAATAATAGACCTGATTTGAATTCATTTCGAGTCAGGTTTTTTTATCTTTAGTCATTAAATAAATTCAACATGAAAAAAATACTACTCGTTTTAATAGTTCCTTTTCTAGCCTTCAACTGTAAAGCACAAAAGGAAGAGAAACAAGGTATAGAGATAACCAAAGATGAGGTTAAAACTATTGTGACCTATCTCGCTTCAGACGAACTTAAAGGCAGAAATACAGGTACAGATGGTATCGATGCTGCGGCAGATTACATTCAAAAGGAACTGAAATCATATGGTGTGAAGCCTTACTTTGATGGGTTTCTTGACGAATTTACATTTAAAGGTAGAGCTGAAGATAGTATTACAGGCTATAATGTAGTAGGCTACCTTGAAGGAAATGACGAAAAATTAAAAAATGAATTTGTTGTCATTGGCGCACATTATGACCATATAGGCTTTGGAAAAAAGGTCGAAAACGATTCTATTGCCAATGGCGCTAACGATAATGCTACAGGTACCGCAACAGTAATGAGTATTGCTAAATATCTTGCAGATAAAAAGAATAACAAACGTAGCGTGATTTTTGCTTTATTCTCAGCAGAAGAAATGGGGTTAAGAGGCTCTGCCCATTTAGCAAAAAAATTAAAGAACCAAGACATAGATTTATACACAATGATTAATTTCGAGATGCTTGGTGTGCCCTTTAAAGAAAGAGATTACGAAGTGTTTTTAACAGGTTACGATAAATCTAATTTTGCTTCAAAATTCAATGAGTATCAAGGAAGTAATCTTATAGGTTTTTCTGAAGTTTCTAAACAATACAGTTTGTTTAGACGTTCGGATAACTATGCGTTTTTTCAAGAATTTAATGTGCCAAGTCATACTATTTCGTCTTGTGATTTAACTAACTTTGACCACTATCATAAGGTGGGTGACGAGGCCGATAAGATGGACTATCCGTTTATGGCAGATGTCATAAACAAGACAATCGTTGGTCTAGAAAAAGTAATCAATTCGTCTTCTAAAGAAATTGTATTAACTAATGAGTAAACACGTTATAATTACAGGAACTAGTCGTGGGATTGGATTTGAATTGGTAAAATTATTTTCAAATCTCGGTCATAAGGTTTTAGCACTGTCAAGAAATAGTCAGCCCGTTTCTCAATTAGCCTTAGAAAATGTAACTGCAGTTTCGTGTGATTTAGCTGATGAAGACGATTACAAAAAGGTAGAAACTTTTATAAATAATGAATGGCAGCATGTAGATATTCTCATTAATAATGCTGGAATGCTTTTAAATAAGCCTTTTGCCGAAACAACAATTTCAGATTTTACAAAGGTTTACCAGACTAACGTTTTTGGAGTTTCCGAAATGACTAGAATTGTTTTACCATTTATGCAAAAAGATAGCCATGTAATAACTATTAGCTCTATGGGAGGCATTCAAGGAAGTATGAAGTTTCCTGGTTTAGCCGCATACAGTTCTAGCAAAGGCGCAGTTATTACATTAACAGAACTATTAGCCGAAGAATATAAGGAGTCAGGTCCTCAATTTAATGTATTGGCCCTTGGCGCTGTCCAAACCGAAATGTTAGAAGAGGCGTTTCCGGGATATCAAGCGCCAACAACAGCTTTAGAAATGGCACAGTATGTCTTAGATTTTTCCTTAACTGGTAATAAATTCTATAACGGTAAAGTGCTTCAAGTTTCCAATTCTACACCATAAATGGGAAGCTACAAGTGCATAATTTTCGATTGTGATGGTGTACTTGTCGATAGTGAACCAATAGGCAATCAAGTTTTGGTAGATATGGCTAATGAAGTGGGTGCGTCCATCGATTTAGATTATGCATATCAGTATTTTAAAGGAAATTCAATTTACGATTGTGTAAGACATATTTCGTCGATTACAAATAAGCACCTTTCTGATGATTTCGTTACTGAATATAGAAAGCGGACTTACGAGGCTTTTAAAATGTCTATCAAACCAATTGAAGGTATTAAGGAGGTGCTCGAAGGCATAGAAATTCCGTTTTGTGTAGCTTCAAGTGGACCTGAAACAAAAATTAAACTCAATTTAAGCTTAACTGGATTGCTTCATTATTTTGAAGACAAAATTTTTAGCTGTTATACAATTCAAAAATGGAAACCTGAGCCAGATGTATTTTTATTTGCGGCAGAAGCAATGGGTTTTTCACCAAAGGATTGTTTAGTAATAGAAGATAGTCTTACTGGAATTCAAGCTGCCAAAAATGGTGGTTTTGATGTTCTAGCTTTTACGGCACATGATTATAAAGACGAACTGTCTAAAATAACCGACAACACGTTTGACAACATGTTAAATCTACCGCTCCTATTAACAAAAGATTAAGAGTAATTTTTATATTAGCAAAAAAGAAATATATGCTAAGAAAATTACTCAAAAACTTCCCTCTTATTCTTATGGTTTTGGGTTTTTCAATCCAAAATTTATCAAGTCAAACTTTCGATAGAGTAGAAGATATTGCTGGTCTCGGAATTCTCGAAGAAAATAATGGTGTGGCTGTTGCAGATTATGATGGCGACAATGACCTTGATATTTTTGTTGTTGCTAGAGCAAAAGACAATCCAGATAGTCCAAAAACATTAAGCCGTTTGTTTAGAAACAATAATGATGGCTCTTTTACGGATGTTACGGAGTCTGCTGGATTAACTGATTTGTTGTCTCAAGACGAAGGTGGTGGCGATTGGTTTGGTCTCGAGGGACAAAAAAGTGGAGCATCATGGGGTGATTATAACAATGATGGTTTTCCGGATTTGTTTTTAACCTATTCTTTTAAAGTACAGCTATGGCGAAATTTGGGTAACGGTACTTTTGTAAACCTGACTTCTATTGCAGGTTTTGATTCTTTAAACGATTGTAGAAATACTGGTGCTACTTGGTTCGATTATAATAATGACGGATTCTTAGACATCTATGTAAGCGATTGGGATGAATGCGCGAGTAATCAATTATTTAGAAATAACGGAAATAATACATTTACAGATGTTACAGCATCTACTGGGATTCAGGCTACAAATGGATTAGCGAGTTATGTAGCACTACCATTCGATTTTAACGAAGATGGTTTTATGGACCTTTATATTTCAAATGATTTCGATGAGCCTAATGATTTGTACATCAATAATAATGGCACCTCATTTAGCAGTCAAGCGCAAGCATTTGGCGTGGATACTATGGGAGACGATATGGGTATTACCATAGGAGATTACAATAAAGACGGGTACTTCGATTTGTTCATCACAGCAATTGACAACAACTTCCTGTTAACAAATAATGGAGATAATACGTTTACTGAAAATGCAGATACTTTTGGTTTAGGAAATACACTCTGGGCTTGGGGAACACGCTTTTCAGATTTCGATTTAGACGGTGATGAAGACTTATATGTAGTCAACGGTTATGAGTTTGAAAATAGAAGTACTGAGCCTAATTTCTATTTTAGAAATTTACACGCGCAAGGACAAAATAATTTTGAAGATGCGTCACAAGAATTAAACCTCAATGAGCTAACCATAAGTGTCGAGGCTATAGATTGGGATTACGATAATGATGGTGACATCGATTTGTATGTTACCAATAACGATGGCCCTTCTTTCTTATACGAAAACAAAACACTCAATTTCGACGATGCTAGTCCTGCATTACATTGGTTTAAGTTAGACTTACAAGGCACCACGTCCAATAGGGATGCTATAGGTACAATTGTTAAGCTAACAACAGCTAACGATACGTTTATAAGATATAAATCAGGAGTTGGTTTTTTAAGTCAAAGTTTAACTCCTGTACATTTTGGACTAAATGATGAAACAGAAATTCTAGAAATTGAAATTAGCTGGCCATCTGGTCTAGTAGAAACATATTCTAACCTTAGTGCCGATGTAACAATGAAAGCTATTGAGGGTCAAGGAATTGAAGTTTTAAATATTGAGCCAAGCCAAAAAGTATATGGCTGTACAGACCCAGTTTCGTGTTCTTACAATCCAGAAGCTACTTTAGATGACGGTAGTTGTACATATTTAGATTCCCAAATAATAGTCGGAGCAACAAACGCTGCATTTTATTCTACAGAGACGTACACTTATACTTTAGGTGCAAATTCAACAGCTGTTTGGAATGTGGTTGGTGGAGAGATTTTAAGTGGTCAAGGTACTGATACGATTACGGTGCATTGGGAATTAGAAGCAGAAGGAATAGTTTCGGTTGTGGAATCTGATGAACAATGCTCTAGTCAAGAAATTTCTATTAGCGTTGAATTAAACGCTACAGATTTACCAGATAATATTTCCATTGCTAGACTTTGGAATGAAGCGCTTCTGGATGCTATCAGAGGCGATTTTGCTAGGCCAACGGTACACGCTAGAAATTTGTTTCATACCAGTGTTGCTATGTACGATATTTGGGCAATTTATGACGACCAAGCAAGACCTTATCTAATAGGAAATGAGGTTAATGGATTTTCAAGTGAGCTTGAAGATTTTATTCCAATAAATTCAAATGAAGAATCCGTAAGAGAGGCCATTAGTTATGCAATGTACCGTTTGCTGTCATACCGTTTTCAAAATTCTCCTGGCGCTGAAGCTAATCAGGAGCGTATCGATTTGTTGATGGAAAAATTAGGTTATGAAACTACATTTACTTCCGTTTTATACGAATTTGGAAATGCAGCGGCATTAGGGAATTATGTGGCGCAAACCATTATAGATTATGGAAGCCAGGACGGTTCAAGAGAAAATACAGGTTATGACAATGCCTATTATCAGCCCGTAAATCAAGCTTATAATCTAGAATTAGATAACAACCCGCCTGTAGTAGACCCAAACCGTTGGCAACCCCTAGGTTTAGATACTTTTATAGATCAGGGCGGTAATGTGGTTGAAGGGAATGTGCCAGAATTTTTAAGTCCAGAATGGGGAAATGTAAACGGTTTTGCACTTAAAGAAGAAGATGTGACAACCTACAATAGAGATGGAAATAATTACCGTGTTTTTCATGATCCTCAAGCACCACCACAGATTAATACTACAGTTGAAGATGAAGAAAGTGAGCAGTATAAATGGGGGTTTTCTATGGTTTCGGTATGGCAATCGCATTTAGACCCAACAGATGGTGTATTGATAGATATTTCACCAGGTGCCATAGGAAATACCGATATAGCTGATTTTCCTAGGGATTTTTCAGAATATCCTTCATTTTATAATTTTATAGAAGGTGGAGATATAGGTACAGGACACTCTGTTAACCCAATAACATCATCGGCTTATGAGCCAAATATCGTTCCAAGGGCTGATTATGCCAGAGTTTTAGCAGAATTTTGGGCCGATGGTCCAGACTCTGAAACACCGCCAGGACATTGGTTTTCTATCCTAAACTACGTAAATGACCATCCGCAATTAGAAAAACGTTTTCAAGGTGAAGGTGATGTTTTAGATGGATTAGAATGGGATGTGAAAGCATACTTTATTTTAGGAGGTGCAATGCACGATTCTGCTATAGCCGCATGGAGTGTAAAAGGATGGTACGATTATATAAGACCTATTTCTGCTATTCGATATATGGGAGACGAACAAGGGCAAAGCTCTGACCCAAACCTTCCTAATTATAGTGTGTCAGGTTTTAAACTAATTCCTGGATATATAGAATTGGTAGAAGCAGGTGACCCATTAGCTGGCTTTTTTGGTCAAA
This sequence comes from Winogradskyella wandonensis, assembly GCF_004346845.1. Classification (GTDB taxonomy): domain Bacteria; phylum Bacteroidota; class Bacteroidia; order Flavobacteriales; family Flavobacteriaceae; genus Winogradskyella; species Winogradskyella wandonensis. The sequence goes on from NZ_SMGI01000001.1 coordinate 27,965, forward strand.
ATATTGGTAAAGTAAAATTATATACTTGGAGAGGTCATGATTTTATAAATGACCCTGCCACAGATACTGCTGGTGTAGGTTGGATTTTAGCTGAAGATTGGTATCCATACCAACGACCAACATTTGTTACGCCACCTTTTGCAGGTTATGTCTCAGGTCATTCCACTTATTCTAGAGCGGCTTCAGAGATTTTAACAAAAATTACAGGAAGTCCGTTTTTTCCAGGCGGTGTAGGTGAGTTTGTCGCTAAAAAAGACGAATTCTTAGTTTTTGAAAAAGGACCATCTGTAGATGTGGTTTTACAATGGGCAACGTATAGAGATGCATCTGACCAAACAAGTTTATCTAGAATTTGGGGTGGAATTCATCCGCCAGCGGATGATATTCCTGGACGTTTTATTGGTCAAAAAGTTGCAGATGACACGTTTGAATTTGCTGTACCTTATTTTGAGTCAAATATTATTGACACCGAAATAGATATAACTAATCAAAAGATTTATCCAAATCCTTCAGATAATCAGCAATTCTTTATTTCAGAGACTTTAGAAACTGACAATATTGCTATCTTCGACATAAGAGGACGAAAAATTGAACTTTCGGAACGTGACTATAACGAGGATACTAGAGTTACAAGAATAAAGTTAAGCAACGCTGTTGTTGGGCTTTACGTACTGCGAGTAAATGATAATTCTAAAATGGTAGCTATAAGTAAATAGTTTCAATAGCTTTAAGAAATAAACTCACTATAAATTGCAACCAAAGTTAAGTTTAGTCATTCCTATTTATAATGCTGGTGTTTTTATTGAAGATAGTATACAGCGACTTAAAGATTGGATGATAGAACAGGACTATCTTATAGAAGTAATTTTGGTTAATGATGGTAGTACAGATAATACAGAACTTCTTTTAAAAAAGAACATTGGCAAGAGTGATTGTCTTGCTCTAATCTCATATTCATCAAATAAAGGAAAAGGACACGCAGTAAAACAAGGAATGCTTAAAGCAAAAGGAAAGTATAGAGTCTTCACCGATGCTGATATACCTTATGGTTTTAAAAAGATTAATGAAATCCTGGGACATTTTGATTCAAATAATTTTGATGTTTGTATTGGTAGTCGAGTAGAGAAAGCTTCAAAATACAGAGTAAAGAGTAGTTTTTTTAGAACTATTTCTAGTAAAGTCTTCACGTTTTTTATTACAAAGTTTGTGATAGATAAGGTAGGTGATACGCAATGTGGTTTAAAGGGATTTACCGCTCAGACAGCAGAGAATATTTTTTCTAAACTAAAGATAAGCGGTTTTGCTTTTGACGTAGAAACCATTTATTTGTGCTCCAAATATAATCTAAGAATAAAGCGAATACCTGTTCAGTTTGAAGGTAATACAATATCTACCATCAATCTATTTTCTTCGTCTTTTAGAATGTTTTTTGATGTTCTAAGTTTACCAATTAGATACCATATCTTAAAAGCTTATTCAAAAGTCTGATGAAAATATTCGATTAGATTAATCACTTTTAAATCATTTCTTTCTTGAAGCGTATCCTTAGTTTGTATTATTACATTCTCAGGAGGATAAGCAGAAATAGTATTATCATTAGTATTTAGTTGTTCCCATTTTATTTGTGCGAAAAGATGAGGTGATGACCATTCTTTTACCGAAGATAAGTTACCAAACTCATCAGAAAAACCATTTTTTAAATACCCATGTTTTTGTAAAAATCCGTATTCGGGAATAATTATCACAATTTCTGATTTGTTTTTAATATCTACATTTTGAAATACGTTTTTTAGAACATTGTATTCTTTGTGTTGCAGGCCAGCAACATAATCATCTTGATTATGCATACTTAATACTAAAAAGACGATTGGTAATAGCAGCAATACTTTTTTCAGCTTTAAATATTTTATACTCAGATACCTTAAAAACCAAAACTGATAGAAAAGTACAATAACCGCTGTTGTAGCTATGGTTCTTAGTGAGAAGTAATCCTGCCCTGATAATATATTCGGTGCATAACTAAATGGTAAGGCAAGAATAAAACTTATAGTAAAAAGTAATGATTTACTATCAATACTTTGACGATAGACAAAGCCAATAAAACCAATTAATCCTAGTAAAAGTGAAATAATAGAGATGATAAGAAAGCCACTGTTCTTCAATAAAATACTAAGTTCAAACAGATAAAATTTAATAACTTTTTTAGGAATATCTAGAATGTTAAGGGCAGTTCGGTTTGCTGTTTCTAGATTATTAAATTCAGCAATAATTTTAAAAGATATATAGTAAACGATAAAGCAGAACAATGTAAATATGATAATGTACCACCATCTTTTTACATTGTAGTTGTTAGTTTTAATTGTTGAAATTAAAAAAGGTACTACAAACATCATCACGACTGATTGATACATAAATAGCGAGGTTAATACAATAAGAACAGCAACTACAGTGTTCCAAGAGATAATTTTTCTATTATCTAAAACTTTTAGTAGTAACTGGCCAGCATAGAAATTAACAATAAGTAGTAAGGGAATTTGAGCCGTAGCACTCCAGCCATAGTAAACGGTAAAACTAGGTAGGGCTAATATTAAAATTGAGAATATAGCTGATTCGTATATCTTAAGACCAATGTTGAGTAGAAATCTAAAAACTTGAGTAGAAAACAAAACGCAGAAGAAGAGCGTAAAAAAACGTACCCATTTTAAGTCCGAAATCTTAGTAAAAACGTGGCCATATAAATACTCTGACCACCAACCTAATAAAGGTCTCCCATTTTCAATAAAGATATTATGGAAATCGTTATTTCTACTCGCCGTATAAATAAGTTCGTTAGTATCAAGAAAGGCATAGTCGTAGAAGATTTGATAGTTTAACCCAAGGCAAATTAAGAAAGCGAAGCAAAAAAATAATAGAGAAGCTTTTAGTCTTTTAGTCTTTAGAGTCATTCTTGTAATGTCTTTAGGTAATTTTCTGCTCTATCTCTATTAGGGTTTTTACTCTCATAGAACCTGTAGAAACCAATTCCCTTGCTTAAGCCAAAAACCGAACATGTATTATTCTCGTAAAAATAGTTCAAAATCTCATCTATCTCTCGTGCATTGTTTACATGTTCATGCCGCATCAAGTTGCCATAATCTAAACCATGCTTTAATCTAAACTCTATACCTGTTGTTAGTTTCCAGCCAAGCGTCCATAAAAATGTGCCCTCGTTGGGTATACTAGTTCTCAAACTGCCTTTAGGCTTTAATAACAAACAGGATTTTGCTACAACTTTTGGTAAATCTGTAATATGCTCAAATGTAGCAATAGAAGTAATCCTATCGTATTTGTTAGAAAGGCCTATTTCGTCAATGTCATTATAAATATTTTTAATTTTTTCTAAATAACGCGACTTATAATAAAGTTTTTTGAAAGGTTCAATAATATCATAATGATTAGACTCTTCATATTGAAGTTGATTCAATGTGCCGGCACCTATTTCAAGAGTTTTTTTATTATGTACTCTACCGACATCAGAACAAACTTTCTGATGAAGCCATCGTTCCATCTTTTGTGCTAAGCCAGAAGCAGGTGTAATACCATCTCTGTTAGATTTATACTGTTCGTCATATATATCCTGAATTTTCTCTGATAATGGAGGTCTTTTCTTTGGGTAATTTTCGAACATTAGGTGCTTTTAGTTTTTCAAAAATAAAGATAGCTAATTAACAAACTATTATTTTAACTACCCAACTTAATTGTCCGGTTTCGTTATTTTTGTTGAATGCAAAAACCCGTTTTAAACTTTATTCCGCACGAAGCAAAAGCTCAAATTCAGGACTTAATAAGTGCAGATAATTTAGTAATCAAAGTTAAAGGCGAACGCAAAACAAGACATGGTGATTACAGAAAACTACCAAACGGAAAGCATCAAATTACTGTAAATTCTAATCTGAATCCTTATCGATTTTTAATAACGTTAATTCATGAAATTGCGCATTTAGAGGCTTATCAAAAACATGGTAGATTTATAAAGCCGCATGGTAAGGAGTGGAAACAAACTTTTCAGCATTTAATATTGCCGTTTTTAAGGCCTGAAATATTTCCAACCGAGTTATTACCGCTACTTGCAAAGCATTTTAAAAATCCTAAAGCATCTAGTGATACTGATGAGAATTTAGCATTAGCTTTAAAACATTACGATGAAAATCAGGATAAAACCTATGTTTTCGAAATTCCACAAGGTGTAACATTTAAGCTTTACAACGGACGTATATTTAGAAAAGGCGCAAAGCGCAGAAAACGCTACGAGTGTTTAGAGATAAGCTCAGGAAAGTTATATTTGTTTAATCCAAATGCTGAAGTGGAATTGTTAGAAGAATAATTCCATTCCCTTGAATATGGGAATATTAAGGAAAGTGTAACTAAAATTTAATAAGATTCCCATTTTCAAGGGAAAAGAAAAATTGTAATTTTTCTATGAAAAACAAAAATTATTATGCCATATTAATGGCTGGTGGAGTTGGTTCAAGGTTTTGGCCAGTAAGCACACAAGATTTTCCAAAGCAATTTCATGATATGTTGGGTACAGGTGATACCTTAATCCAAAAAACGTTTAATCGACTATCTCAACTAATACCAGAAGAGAATATATTTATACTTACCAACGAGCGTTATAATGATTTGGTATTTGAACAATTACCTAGTGTTACCAAACGTCAAGTGGTTTTAGAACCTGCCATGCGAAATACGGCACCATGCATTTTATACGCTTCATTGAAAATCCAAAAAGAAAATCCAGATTCAGTAATGATTGTTGCGCCCAGTGATCATTGGATAGAAGACGAAAGTGCTTTTAGTGAAAATGTAAAACAAGCTTTCGATTTCTGTGAGACTAATAATGCTTTAATGACATTAGGTATAACGCCTACATTCCCAAATACAGGCTATGGTTATATAGAATACGACAAATCTTCAGAATCAAATATCAAATCGGTTAATCAATTCAGAGAAAAACCAGACTACGAAACGGCAAAATTGTTTTTAAGTCAAGGTAATTTCCTATGGAATGCCGGAATTTTTATGTGGAGTACAGCTACTGTCATCAACGCATTTAGAAAGAATCAACCAACGCTTTTTCAACTTTTTGAAAAAGGCATACCTGTTTATAATACAGAGTTTGAAGACGATTTTATAAGAGATAACTATGGTAAAGCCGAGAATATTTCTGTGGATTATGCAATCATGGAGAAAAGTAATAATGTCTATGTTATTCCTGCCACTTTCGATTGGAACGATTTAGGAACATGGGGCAGTTTATACGATAAATTAAAAAAAGATGGCTCTGGTAACGCGGTCGTTAATGCCAAAACGTTAACTACAGACGCATCAGGAAACATGATTAGAACTAAAAACGATAAAATCGTGGTTGTAGACGGCTTAGAGGACTATATTATTGTCGATAAAGATGAAGTTTTGCTTATCTTTCCTAAAGCTAAAGAACAAGATATAAAAAAAGTACTCCAATCTGTTAAGGATAAATATGGAGAGCAATATGGTTAATATATGAGCGAAGAGAATAAATTTAATTTTTCTGAAGAAGAAGAAAAAAAACAAGTTGACAAAGAAAAAGCGGTCGAGGAAAAAAAGGAAGCTGTAAGGCAGGATGCTAAAGGTCTTTTTGCTAGTATCTCTAACTTTTTAAGTGAATTATTAGACTTTAGAGACGATACTGATAGAGACGCTACAATAACGGCGATAAAAAATGATATTCCGTTTAAAGGTGCCACAGCATGGATTTTAATTTGTTCAATCTTTGTGGCATCGGTTGGTCTTAATGCCGATTCTACTGCTGTTGTTATTGGTGCCATGTTAATTTCGCCTTTAATGGGGCCAATATTAGGTGTTGGTTTGTCAATTGCAATAAATGATATAGACACGCTAAAAAAGTCGCTGATAAATTTAGCCGTAATGATAGTGCTGAGTTTATTAACTGCATTCTTGTTCTTTAAGTTTTTTCCAACTGCAGATTTAGGCAATAACGAAATATTTGCACGTACAAAACCTGATATTAGAGACGTTTTAATAGCATTTTTTGGTGGGTTGGCATTGATAATTGCAAGAACTAAAAAAGGGACTATCGCTTCAGTAATTTTTGGTGTTGCTATTGCCACGGCCTTAATGCCACCATTATGCGTGGCTGGTTACGGTTTAGCTAACGATTGGCCATCTTTTGTGGGTGCCATGTATTTGTTTACCATTAATACGATTTTCATTGCCTTAGCTACGTTTTTAGTTTTAAAAATTTTGCGTTTCCCAATGCTTAGATATGCCAATTCTAAAAAAAGAAAACGCATCTCTCAATTAGCATCCTTAGTGGCTATCCTAGTTATGATTTGGCCTACTATAAAATTTGTCGATTTAGTTAAAGAAAAGCGCCAAGAGGTAGATTACGACCAGTTTATGGAAAACGAGGTGAGCTCTAATCCAGATTTATGGTTTCAAAAAGATATTCCTGATTTCGAAAACAAAATCATAAAGCTTTATTTTAATGATGAAATTTCGCTTGCCACAGAAACTGATTTACGAAATGAATTGAAGAATTACGAATATATAAGCGATTTTGAATTAGATGTTATTGGCAATAAAAACAGAAGTTTTGATAAGCTTTCTGATGCCTACGATAGAGCCATAACAGACTTAGACGAAAAGGATAATATTATCTCAGGATTACAAAAGCAAATAGAAGAACTCAAAGAGAATATTACAGGCTTAAATCAGCAGCTTGAAGCAAAAACCAGTAAAGAGGACATTCCCTTTTCTACATTGGCAAAAGATGCTAAAATTAGGTTTATTGATTTAGAATATTTTAGCTATGGCAAGATGTTAGAGTCTAAAGATTTTATAAAAATAGACACATTAAATGTTGCTAATATTTCTTGGAAATCTTCGCTTAGTGATAGTTTGGTACTTGTACGAGAAAAGGAACTATTTTCTTGGTTAAAAGGTGTTTTAAAAACAGAAAAGGTAAAGATAAAGAGAGAGTAGTTACTGATTTTCTTCAATATACATGCGTCTAACTTTTTTAAATAAGTTAGATGAATATACGAAGTCTGTTACGGCTTTATTATCTGTTTTAAAAATGGTGTCTTTAGAGCCTTCCCATTCTTTTAGACCATCTTTTAGGAATACAATTTTTTCGCCAATCTCCATTACAGAATTCATGTCGTGAGAATTAATGACAGTGGTCATTTGGTACTCGTCTGTAATTTCTTGGATTAGATTATCTATTACAATTGCTGTTTTTGGGTCTAATCCAGAATTTGGTTCGTCACAGAATAAATATTTGGGATTGTTTACAATAGCACGAGCAATCGCTACACGCTTTTGCATACCGCCAGAAGCCTCACTTGGCATTTTATCATGCGCATCAGGAAGATTAACACGCTTTAAAACAAAATCCACACGGTCCTCCATTTCACTTTTACTCTGTTTAGTGAACATGCGTAATGGAAACATAACATTTTCTGCAATAGTCATGGAATCAAATAAGGCACTGCCTTGAAAAACCATACCTATTTCAGCTCGTAAGTTTCCTTTCTCATCGGGTTTCATTTCACTAATTATACGGCCTTCATAAGCTATACTTCCTTTTTCGTAGTCAAAAAGTCCCAAGAGACACTTTAAAAAAACCGTTTTTCCAGAGCCACTTTGCCCGATAATTAGGTTTGTTTTTCCTTTTTCAAACGAGGTGCTAATGCCTTTAAGAATATGAGCATCTCCAAACGATTTGTGTAAGTCTTTAACCTCTATCATTATCCTAAAAGTAAACTGGTTAAAAAGTAATTTGCCAAAATAATAACAACACTTGTCCAAACAAAAGAGGTTGTACTTGCTTTGCCTACTTCAAGGGCACCACCTTTCATATAATAACCATAAAAAGACGGTATGGTGGCCAATAAAAAAGCAAAGACTAGTGTTTTAATAAATGCATAAACAATATGAAACGGTATAAAATCTGTTTGTATACCTTGAATATAGTCTTCGAAAGTCCCGTACCCACCATAAACACAAGCCGCTAATCCGCCAAGAACACCTAAAAACATGGCTATGGATATTATAAAAGGGTACAAAGACAGGGCTATAAATTTTGGAAAAACCAGGTAATTTAAAGCATTAATACCCATAACTTCTAGTGCGTCTATTTGTTCTGTAACACGCATGGTTCCTATGCTAGATGTAATAAATGAGCCTACTTTACCAGCCATGATTATGGAAATAAATGTAGGAGCAAACTCTAAAATTATGGATTGTCGTGTTGCAAAACCAACAAGATATTTTGGGATAAGCGGATTAGAAATATTTAAGGAGGTCTGGATGGCAACCACACCACCAACAAAGAACGAAATAAAGGCTACGATACCAAGCGAATTAATGATAAGGTCGTCGATATCTTTAAGTATCAAGGTACGCATCACAGACCATTTAGTTGGTTTGCGAAACATATCTTTAATCATCAAAAAATAAACACCAATATTGTGTAGGTACTTCATGAAAGTAGAATTACCGCTAAATTATAAAAATATCAGCGTTAATTAATGATTTATTAAATTTAGATGCATTAGAATATTTTATTTTTGTACTTCAATTAAAATAGATATGAAAATCAAATTTCTTACCATTAAAATTTTAATCTTTTTAGTCTTATTTTCTTGTAATGCGCAAGAAACAGCAAAGGCATCATTATCTAGTAATCCAAAAATTGAGACGACTAACCCAAAGCTAATCGTTGGCATTGTTGTTGACCAAATGAGATACGATTACCTAACTCGCTTTAATACTAAGTTTGGTGATGGTGGTTTTAAGCGTATGATAAACGAAGGTTTTAATTGTAAGAATAATCATTTTAACTATGTGCCCACCTATACTGGGCCAGGTCACGCTTCTGTGTTCACAGGAACTACGCCAAAATATCATGGAATAATATCTAATAATTGGTACGATAAAGAACAAAAGAAAATTGTTTACTGTGCTGGAGATGATGGTGTAGAATCGATAGGAACAGAAAATAAAGCAGGGCAAATGTCTCCGCATAGAATGCTCACAACAACTTTTGCAGACGAAAATAGGCTATTTACGCAAATGCGTGGAAAAACTATTGGTGTGGCTATAAAAGATAGAGGTGCTATTTTACCTGCGGGTCATACAGCAGATGGCGCATACTGGTTTCATGGTAAGGATGAAGGTGTATGGATAACCAGCTCATTTTACAGAACTAATTTGCCTAATTGGGTAAATGAATTTAATAATTCCGACGCGGCTGAATCGTATTTAAAAACATGGGACACGTATTATAATATCGATTCGTATACCGAAAGTGGAAGCGATGATAACAATTTTGAAGCTGGTTTTAAAGGAAAAGAAAAAGCAACGTTCCCATACGATTTGGCAAAATTGAAAGATGAAAACGGCGGTTTTGATATTTTAAAAGCAACAGCTTACGGCAATAGCTTGACAACAGATTTTGCCATAGCAGCTGTAAAAGGTGAAAACTTGGGTCTTGATGAAGTCACAGATGTATTGACGTTAAGTTATTCTTCCACAGATTATGTAGGTCATAATTTTGGTGTAAACTCTAAAGAAATCGAAGATACCTATATTCGATTAGATAAAGATTTAGAACGTTTCTTCAAGTTTTTAGATGAAACAGTAGGGAAAGGTGAATATACCGTGTTTCTAACCGCAGACCACGGTGCAGTAAATGTTCCAGCGTATTTGCAGTCTGTAAAAATCCCAGCAGGATATTTAGATTTTAATTCTAGGAAAGAAAAATTTGTTGCCTTCCTCGAAGAAAAATACGGTACGAAAGATATTGTTGAAAATGTAAGTAACAATCAAATCTTTTTTAATAAATCGAAAATTAAAGAATTAGGGTTAGACTTACATAAGGTAGAGCAGGACCTAGTTGATGAGCAAATTAGTTATCCAAATATTGCAAAAGTGTATACGGCAACTACAATGAACTCAACTAATTTTACGACAGGTATAGAAGTCTTATTGCAAAATGGCTTTAATCAAAAACGCTCTGGAGATGTCATTGTAGTCGATGATATTGCACATATACCTTATGGAAGAACTGGGTCGACGCACGGCAGCGGCCTTAATTACGATACACATGTACCGTTATTGTTTTTTGGAAAAGGTATAAAACAAGGAGAGACATTACAAAAAACAGTAATTCCCGATATTGCGCCAACGATTTCTGCACTTTTAGGGATAAGTTTCCCTAATGGGGCTACTGGTGTGCCTTTAGGATTTGTTTTGGATTAAAGTATCTTATCTTTAATCCCTTTCCAGCGAAGTTGTCTTATAAACTTGCCTTGGTCTTTATTTACCAAGAACTCAGTGTTATTGAACCTTGCTTTTAAATAGCCTACCACAAAATCTAGGAAATAGATTGTGGATTTCTTGTTCCACGCCATTTTTAGACCTGTTAAAACCGCCAAACTAAGTCCGTATCGCATTTTGTACATTGCCTCGCCTTGAAGATGTTTTGAGGCTTTATTGTATGAAGCTCCAGTTGGTTTTAGATGTTTCACTTTAAGTGCATCATCCAATTTAATTTCCCAATTGTAGAACTTGGCTAAAAGCTCATCTACAGTATCCCAGCCTATAGATGTTTTTAGTTTGCCTATATCAATGAAACACGCTTTTCTATAAGCTTTAAGTGCGCCTCTTATATGGTCTTTATTGGTAAGTCCTTCTAAAATCCATTCATTATTTTTTTTGATATAACAAAAGCCTGCTGCCATTCCAATTTTTTTATTAGTATTAAAATGAAAAGCGAGCTGTTTTAGATAATTTTCAGGAAAGATTAGGTCTGCATCAAATTTGCATATAACATCGTAAGTATCATCTAAATTGTCATACCCTTTATAAAATGCATTGATAATTTTTGTTCCTGGGAGATGTAGGTTAGATGAGTTGTTGTTTACAAGTTTTACAAAATCATACTTGTTCGCAAAATCTCTAATAATAGCTTCGGTTTTATCTGAAGAATTATCATTAACAACGACTATTTTTTCTGGTTTTAGAGTTTGATTGATTAAGGACTCCAAAGTTAAGCCTATGGTATCTTCCTCGTTATGTGTTGGTATGATAATGTAGAATTTCAAACGTCCAAAAATAAATTCCTAAGCACAAATCTAACGATAAGCTAATGGAATTTAGAATTTAAGAGTTTGTATTTTTTACACGTTCTGCATAAACAATGTAATATCGTGGTGTAAACCATCTAAGTAGAGGTCTTAGTCCAATTTTTTTTGTTGGATTGGTCCATTTTTGGGTTGCTTTAATTTCCCAACCGGCTTTTTCTAAGAGCCAATCAAATTGCCAATCTTCAAATTCGTGATAGTGCCTATCCCACTTGTCTGTTTTGCTTCTGTAAGCTGGAGAAAACCATAAACGCAAAGGAACACTTGCCACCAATTTTTCTGCTTTTATAGATTTTAAAACCGTAAAAGGAGAGAGAAGATGCTCAAAAATTTCGAAAGCTGTAATAACTGTTGCTTCAGAGTTTTCGATGGTTGAGGTATCTATATCTAAATCTTCGCCTTTCGTGTTTTCGACACTAAAATTATGAGCCTTCATGATTTTGGTCAATGGGTTTTCGACACCTAAATCTAGTATTGTTTCAGACGCATCAACGTGCTTTTTTAGAAATTCTAGCGTTAACTTAAATCGTTTGCTTGGGTATGTGTTTTCGTACATTAGTTTTTTAGACAAAACACTAAAGCAAATTTCAGTGTTGTGTTAATATTTATAGACTACAGCGTTTATATGCATTCCTGCACCGACACTTGCAAAAATAATAACATCACCCTTATTAATCTCGTGGTTATCTAATTTATTATTTCTAATTAAATCAAAAAGTGTCGGTACCGTAGCTACCGAGCTATTCCCTAATTTATGAATACTCATAGGCATAATATCTTCTGGGGCTTTTGCTTTGTATAGTCGATAGAAACGTTTAATAATGGCTTCATCCATTTTTTCATTTGCTTGGTGGATGAGTACTTTTTTAACTTCAGAAATAGCTATTCCGCTTTTATCCAAGCAATCTTTCATAGCTTGAGCTACATTGGTTAATGCAAATTCATAGATTTTGCGACCATGCATCTTTATGTAACGTGTGTCAGGGCATAATTCTTTATTATTTGAGTTTCCAAAGAAAAGATAGTAAGCTTCGTCATAAGTAAAACTTGCTGTTTCGTGCGCTAAAATTCCTCCGTCTTCATCAGTGACTTCAACAATACTCGCCCCAGCACCATCTGAATATATCATAGAGTCTCTATCGTGCTTATCTACAACACGAGATAACGTTTCTGCACCAATAACTAAACAGCGTTTAGCCATACCCGCTTTAATATAGGCCTGGGCTTGTATAACACCTTCGACCCAACCAGGACAACCAAAAAGGATGTCGTAAGCAACACACTTAGGATTTTTAATGCGAAGTCTATGCTTAATTCTTGATGCCAAACATGGTAAAATATCACTCTGTATAGTATTGTGTTTTACATCTCCAAAATTGTGAGCACAGATAATGTAGTCTATAGTTTCCATATCTACATCGGCATCGTCAATAGCTTTTTGTGCAGCAAGAAATCCGAGGTCAGAAGCTGTTAATTGTTTATCTGCATACCTGCGTTCTACAATACCAGTAATGGCCTTAAATTTTTCTACAATAACTTCGTTTGGATAATCAATGTTAGAGCCATCAGCGTTTAAAAATTTATGCTCATGAAAATCCTCATTTCGCTCTATGCTTTTAGGTATAAAACTTCCAGTTCCTGTTATTTTTATAGCCATAGTTGTGTTATTTTTTATAAAACTAATCAACTAAACTAACTAATTATTTGAATTACAGGAATTTTAAATGCTAAAATGAATTTTTTTTTGGATATTCTTAGTTTTTGGTGTTTTTACTATAAAAACCATAAAAAAAGCACCTATATTAGATGCTTTTCTTAAGTCTATAATTTTGAAATATTATACTTCCGCATAAGCTTCGATAGGTGCGCAGCTACAGATTAAGTTTCTATCGCCAAAGGCTTCATCAACACGTCTTACGGTAGGCCAAAACTTATTGTCTGCAACAAACTCTAATGGAAAAGCCGCTTTTTCTCTTGAGTATGGTAAGTTCCACTCGTCCGAGGTTAGCATTTCCATAGTATGTGGCGCATTTTTAAGAACATTGTTAGGCTCATCTTTAGAGACTGTTTCAATTTCTTCTCGAATAGAAATCATTGCGTCACAGAATCTATCCATTTCGGCTTTGCTTTCACTTTCAGTAGGTTCTATCATCATTGTTCCAGCCACAGGGAATGACACGGTTGGTGCATGGAAACCATAGTCCATTAGGCGCTTTGCAATATCGACTACTTCGATGCCTTTTTCTTTAAATGCACGGCAATCAATAATCATTTCGTGTGCAGCTCGGCCATTTTCTCCGGTATATAAAGTTGGGTAATACCCTTCTAAGCGCTCTTTTATGTAATTGGCATTTAAGATAGCAACTTCGGTAGCTTCTCTAAGACCTTTTGCACCTAACATTTTAATGTAACCGTAAGAGATAATGCAGGCTAAAGCAGAACCAAATGGTGCGGCAGAAATTGCTGTTATGGCTTGGTGACCACCAGTTTTCACTAATGGATTGCCAGGTAAAAACGGCACCAATTGCTCTGCAACACAAATTGGACCTACACCTGGACCACCACCGCCATGAGGAATAGCAAAGGTTTTGTGCAGGTTAAGGTGGCAAACATCAGCACCAATATTTCCTGGATTTGTAAGTCCTACTTGGGCGTTCATATTTGCGCCGTCCATGTAGACCTGACCTCCATTATCATGAATAATTTGTGTTATTTCTTTAATTGCAGATTCGTAAACCCCATGAGTTGAAGGATAAGTAACCATGAGCGCCGACAAATTATCTTTGTGTAATTCGGCTTTTTCTCTTAAATCGTCAACATCAATATTTCCATTGTCGCTGGCCTTAGTTACAACAACTTTCATGCCTGCCATGACTGCACTTGCTGGATTTGTACCGTGCGCAGAAGATGGAATTAGACAAATATTTCTATGATGGTCACCTCGAGATTCGTGATAAGCTCTTATGACCATGAGTCCAGCAAATTCACCTTGAGCTCCAGAATTAGGTTGTAAAGACGTTCCTGCAAAACCGGTAATTTCAGTTAATTGATTTTCGAGCTCATTTAGCATTAACTTATAGCCAGTAGCTTGGTCTGCCGGAACAAAAGGATGCATATTACCCCAACTATACCAACTTAACGGCAACATTTCGGATGCTGCATTTAGTTTCATGGTACATGATCCTAAAGAAATCATAGAATGATTAAGAGCTAAATCTTTACGCTCTAAGCGTTTGATGTAACGCATTAATTCTGTTTCCGAATGAAATGAATTAAATACATCATAAGTTAAGAACTCTGATTTACGCTGAAGCTCGCTAGGTACTGTTTCGGTATCTAAGAGTTCGGTAATTTTATCAGTAGTATTGCCTGTAACAGCTTCAAAAATTGAAACAATTTCGTTTAAGTCATCAATCGTTGTTGTTTCGTTAATTGAAATAGTTACGGTGTTGCTATCTGGATAGTAAAAGTTGACTTCTTTCTTTTCAGCTTCGTACTTTACATTTACAGGATCTGCTTTAATCTGGATGGTATCAAAGTAATGCGTGTTTACTTGTTCTAAACCTAGATTTTCTAAAGCTTTTGACAAGGTTGCTGCTGAATTTTTTACCTTATTAGCAATAAACTCTAAACCTTTTGGGCCATGATATACGGCATACATACCAGCCATAACGGCTAATAAAACTTGTGCAGTACAGATGTTTGATGTTGCTTTGTCTCTTTTAATGTGTTGTTCTCGCGTTTGTAATGCCATACGTAAAGCACGATTTCCATCTACATCTCTGGTAACGCCTATAATACGACCAGGTACATCTCTTTTGTAGGCTTCTTTGGTTGCAAAAAATGCTGCATGAGGTCCGCCATAGCCCATTGGAATTCCAAAACGCTGTGTTGTACCAACAACGACATCAGCTCCAAATTTTCCTGGCGCTTCAAGTTTTATTAAGCTTAAAATATCTGCTGCTACAGCGACTTTTATACCTTCTGCATTTGCACGCTCAATAAAGCCTTTGATGTCTGTAATTTGGCCATTTTTGCCAGGATATTGCAATAAAGCACCAAAAAATTCGTCACTTAGATTGTATTCCGCTTCATTACCTATAACAAGCTCGATACCTATTGGAATGGCTCTTGTTTCTAACAGAGAAATGGTTTGAGGTAGTACCAAGTCTGACACAAAGAATTTATTAACTCCAGCCTTCTTCTGGTCACGTTCTCTAACAGCAAAAAGCAGGCTCATAGCCTCGGCGGCAGCTGTACTTTCGTCTAAAAGAGATGCATTAGCCATTTCCATTCCTGTTAAATCAATAACCATGGTTTGGTAATTAAGCAAAGCTTCCAATCGTCCTTGAGCGATTTCTGCTTGATAAGGCGTGTAGGCGGTGTACCAACCTGGATTTTCTAGAATGTTTCGTTGAATTACCGAAGGTAGATTAGAAGGGTGATAGCCCATGCCTATATACGACTTATAAACCTTGTTTAAATTAGAAAGTTTATAGATGTGAGATAGGTACTCCTGCTCGCTCATTGCAGGTTCTAAATCTAAATCTTGTTTTAGACGAATATCAGCAGGAACAGTTTCTGAAACTAATTGTTCTATACTGGTGACGCCTATAGTGTTTAACATGGCTTTTTGCTCCTGAGGACTTGGGCCAATGTGTCTTAATGCAAAAGAAGTTGTGTCCATTCTTTTCTAGCTGTTTTTTTTGATACGCAAAAATACGGAATATGCACTTTTTTTTAGTTAATGAATACTAAAGTTTTTAACCGAAAATAGGTGTTATTAACACATTGCCTATTTTTACAATATGAAGGTGTTAAAGTCTCTCTTTAGCTTTTATGTAAATAGCAGTATTCACGTAGCATTAGCAGTTTATGCGATGACATGGGTGACCCTAGTTGGTTTGGATTTATCCTATGATGAAAACAGCCTTTACTTTGTTTTTTATGCCACGATTACAGCTTATAATTTTGTAAAGTATTTTGGCTTGGCAAAATTTCATCATCGAAGTTTGGCTAATTGGCTTCGTATTATACAAGTGTTTTCTGCGTTTTGTTTTCTGTTGATGTGCTTTTACTTAACACGGCTTAAACTCGATGCTGTTTTATTAGTCGGTGGTTTAGCTTTAGTTACTTTTTTATACGCGATTCCGTTAATTCCTAAGCGTTTTTTGTTTGATGAGGAGCAAAACCTTCGACAGGTAGGCGGATTAAAGGTCTATATTATTGCAATGGTTTGGAGTTTTGTTACTGTGTTAATTCCTGTTTTAAATAATGGTTATGAAATAAATTCAGATGTGATATTGTTGCTTATCCAACGATTTTTTATTGTTATTGTTTTGATGTTACCTTTTGAGATAAGAGATTTGAAATACGACAGTTTAAAACTGGCAACTATACCTCAAAAAATAGGCATAAAAAAAACCAAAATAATAGGTACACTATTGCTTTTGGCTTATTGGATTCTAGAGTTTTTTAAGAACGAACTCACTAATGCTTCTGTTCTTTCTACTTTTATGTTAGTTGGTATTACATTTTTACTTTTGCTTTTTTCGACGGAAAGACAGACGAAATATTATGCATCGTTTTGGGTGGAAGGTATTCCTATATTTTGGCTTATTTCTTTATTGCTGCTTTCTTAATTCGCGTTCAAAAGCTTGCTGAAGTGCGGTTTTCTCTTCTGGATTTAAACAATCTGCCTCGGCTTCTTTTATGGCCTCAGTCAATTTTGTATTGCGCTTTGTATAGGCTTGAGTAATTTTACACCAAGATAATCTAATTTTAAGTTTTATTTTTTCCCAAGTTGTAGCTTCACCATATTGGTTTTTGTCACAAATATGATGCGCCTCTTCACAACTAATAAATAAGATACTTTTTTTCATTTTTGTTAAAACCAATTTTCTTCCATGCAACTCGCCATAGCCGTTCTTGCTCTATGGATAATTACCCAGAGGTTAGACGCAGTAATGTCTAATTCATTACAAATTGCTTCAGTTTCATAATTTAATAAGGTTTTCATTTTAAAAACCTCTGCTTGTTTTGACGGCAGCTTACCCAAACAGTCGTGTATAGCTATGCCTAGCTCAGTGTTTTCCAAGTCATCCTCAGCAGTTTTGTCAAAAGGGTCCGCAACGCGTTCTTCGAGCCAATCGCCCTCGGTTTCTGCATCGCTGTTGTAAGACATGCGTACTTCGGCTTTACCTTTATTAGAGTTAATTTTCCTGTAGTGATCAATTATTTTTCGTTTCAAAATAGCAATTAACCAAGTACGCTCACTAGCTTCACCTTTGAAATTAGCCATAGATTTAAGCCCCGCCAAAAACGTTTCTTGTACTAAATCTTGTGCAATTTCTCTATCGCTCACACGAGTTATGGTGTAATTAAAGAGGTAATCGGAATAGTCTTTTATCCAATTATTAGGATTTATAGAATGCTCTGCCATTGTGGGACATAAATTTCAAAAGCTAAAAATAGTTCAAAAAAATGAGAATTTTATATCTAACTACTGATTGCTCTTATTGTATCTCCGATAGTAGTGTATTTAAATTTGAAACCATATGCACTTAGTCGTTCAGGAATTACATTTCGGCTTTTTAAAACTAATTCTGTTTCTGTACCGATGAGTTTTGCGCCAAACTCTAATAACCATTTTGGGTGTGAAATACCAAAAGGAATTTTCAGAGCTTTTCTAATTGTTTTCATTAACGTTTTATTATTAGTAGGCTTTGGAGCTACGATATTAAAAGTGCCATCTAAATCATTGGTCAATATAAAATCAATAGCTCTTGCAAAATCTAGCTCATGAATCCAACTCACTTTTTGGTTACCATGCCAGTGTTTTCCGCCTAATCCAAATTGAGCTAATCGCTTTAATGGTACAAAAGCGCCCCCTTTTTTTTCAAAAACAATTGACGTTCTCATAATTACCTTTTTGGTTTTTGGGTTGGTAATAGAATTAAATGCTTGTTCCCATGACTTTGCAATATTCATTGAGAAATCATCACCAATATCTCCGTTTTCTTCTGTCATCTCTTTTCTATATGAGTCTTTATATATTGTGGCTGTGGAAGAATTGAACCAATATTTGGGTGGATTTTCGCACAAATTTATGGCTAAACCTAGGACATTGGTTGAGTCTATTCTTGAATCATGAATACGTTTCTTGTTTTCTTCGGTATATCTACAGTCCACAGATTTTCCGGCAAGATTTATAAGCGCAAAAGTGTTTTCTATATCGTTAGTCCAGTTTCCAAGATTATTGCCATCCCAGAAAATGTGGTTTTGCTTTAAGGGTTTTCGAGTCAAGATTTTGATTACATATCCTTTATCATGAAAATACTGTTCTAGAACTTGACCTAAAAACCCTGTTCCACCTGCTATTACAATTGTTTTCATAACTATATAACTTTAGTGGTTTTTGTTGTAAAGCGTCTAGATTTTTTTCTTCCTCTAAAGAATAAGAATAGATTGAAGAATAACATTATGCCTAAATAAATAGTGAAGCCTCCAATCTTTTTACTTAGAATTTCCATGAGTGTTTGATTACTCATTTCGTAATTTGAACTGTAACCGTAGATTTTCATAATATACAAAGCAAACCCAATATTGATAAGGTAGAAACCAATTTCAAATAATTTGTTAGTAGCCAAAGCAATATCTTCTTTTCCTCTAAAAATATCTATCATAAAGAGTCTCCCGTTTTTAAAAAGTAGTTTTGAAACGTAAATGGTTAGAAAAATAACTATTGGTAAATAGATAATGTAGCCGATGATAATTTTTGAATTTTCCATAATTTATTGATTTAAAAGTTTCGATTTATTTAGATGCTTCAGCCAGAATATGTTGTTATAATGCATTAAGGCCAGTAGCAGTATTATTTTACCGATGGTATACGATAATGAGTTCAACATTTCAATTGCAGAATGTACATATTCCCAATAGGCAATTGTAATGATGGCGTATCCTATATTGGTTAGATAATAGCCTATTAAAAGGAGGTTATTTATACTTTTTACAAGCTCAGAATTGTTCTGAAAAAGATTAAGCAAAAACACTTCTCCATTTTTATAAAACAGCCAACCGATTTTTACCATTATAAAAATGATGATGGGCAAGTAGATGCAATATGTGATGAGGTTATAGTTCATTTTTCAATTTTTATTCTATAGGTAATGTATAGATGGAATAGTGCAGTTAGCATTGGTAGACCAAAGTATAATAAGATATTATCAAAAACGCTATTCAAATAGACAAGTGATAAAACCGAAGCTGCTAAGATTAAGTAAAAAGCAATAAGTATTTTTGTCGTTTTGCTTAGCGTTTTGAAGTAATAAAGTATTACAAGACTCATTAGTATTTGAGCAGCCCCGAGCACCATGCTAAATAACATGCCTAGATAAACAGTTAGGTAAAGTCCGGCAGTAATCGAAAAAAGGACAAGATTAATTTTGAATAGTTTTTTCATAATTTTTAATATTTAAAACTTTCAGAAAATATTGAAAGTTAAGTTTAAAAAAATAGGAATCTATTTTATGAGTTTAAAAACAGATTTCGTCAGCCAATTTTGTTTTTGGTCCATAAGTTTATTTATCATCGCGTCTGCGTCCTTAGTTAAGTTATGTAAAGCTTTAGTTTGTTTAATTAATTCTTTTGTTATTTCAGTGCCGTCGTCTTTAATAGAGGAGACTTCATCCAAAACTTTAATTACAGGCTTTATTTCTCTTCGACTGCGCTCTTTTGCAATAACTCTAGCTAATTCTTGTACGTCTTTTTCTGTAGTAAAAAATTCTTTGCGCTCCCCAGAGACAAGTACTTTGGTCACAATGCCCCAATCCATAAGTTGTCTTAAATTCATACTGGTATTTCCACGAGAGATTTTAAGGTCTTCCATAATGTCTTCCATAGACAGAGGTTTTGTGGATATAAAAAGCAATGCCTGTATTTGTGCCATGGCTTTATTTATGCCCCATAGCGTGCCTAGGCTTCCCCAAGTGCTTATAAATTTGTCTTTTGCTTCTTGATACTCCATAAGACAAATATACAATAATTTTTAAACTTTCAATAATTATTGAAAGTTTATTTTATTTGTAGATGAATATGGTCATCATGTCTTACTGCTTTACAGCCATGAAATCGAATTTTAGAATAATTTGATAAACCCATACTTTTCTTTAAATGTGGCTCAATAAAGATTTTTTGAGTTTTAGTTCCGTTGTGAAGTGTTTCAATCAAAAGTTTCGTCTGTTTCGAATCAAATTCTACATCATGGTTTATTCCAAGGCTTAAATATTTTGAAAAATCATATTGCCAAAACCCTTTAGATTTACATCTCGAAGCTGTAAAGTTTTCATCTGAATTCGCGTATGCGCCATACCCTGAAAATGAAGGAGAATCTTCTGTTGATTTTCCATTTTCATCTTTGTATTTAAACGATAAGTCAATCTTTTTACCATCATCATGACTTGAATGTGGTAAAAGGGGAAAACCATCAAAAAATGGAAAATTAGCATCTAAATATTGCATTTGTAATTGACATCGTTTAGAAGTTTCAATTAGTAAAATTTTCAATTCAGGCTTCACATAATTTCTAAATGCAAGTGGATAAAACCAATTTGCAGATTTTAAATGTTCATTAAAATAAGGAAGTTTTTCTCTACCTGTAAATTTTGCAATTGGAGGAATAACAAAAAGATTAAAAACCAAATATAATATTGGGAAAACCAACCTTTTTCTGAATTTATACTTCTTGCAAATAACTAAAGATAGAAGCCAAATGATTCCGCCAACTTGTGTGATTGCAGTCATAAATACCGTTAGTAACAAATGACCAAGAAACTTAAGTAATCTCATTGTTTAATAACGAGATGTTTTTAAAGTTATTTCAACAACCCAGCACGTCTCAACAACGCCTCTGGCTTAGGCTCTTGTCCTCTAAATTTCTTGTAAAGTGTCATTGGATTTTCTGTGCCACCTTGAGATAAAATATAAGCCTGAAATTTATGAGCTACGGTTTTATTAAAAATACCTTCTTCTTTAAAATACTCAAAAGCATCGGCATCCAAAACTTCAGCCCATTTGTAACTGTAATAACCGGATGAATAACCACCTTGAAAGATATGTGCAAAAGCTGTACTCATACAATTTTCCTTTACGTCAGGATATAGGTTGGTATCACCAAAGGCTTTTTCTTCAAAATCTTTTACAGACCTGATTTCCGAAGGATTTTCATGTGCGTGCCAAGCCATATCCAACAATCCAAAACTGATTTGACGAAGAGTTTGCATTCCTTCTTGAAAGGTAGCTGAAGCTTTTATTTTGTCTATTAATTCCATGGGGATGACCTCGCCAGTTTCGTAATGTGTGGCAAAAAGTTTTAGCGTTTCTTCTTCATAACACCAGTTTTCTAAAATCTGACTTGGTAACTCCACAAAATCCCAATGTACACTTGTACCCGATAAACTTGGGTAGGTTGTGTTGGCCAACATACCGTGAAGTGCATGACCAAATTCGTGGAACAACGTCGTAACCTCATTAAAGGTTAGGAGTGAAGGTTTGCTTTTTGTAGGTTTTGTAAAGTTGCAAACAATAGATACATGCGGACGATGATTGTGTCCATCCTTGATCATCTGAGGTTTGTAAGACGTCATCCATGCACCATTTCGTTTTCCTGCTCTGGGGAAAAAATCGGCGTAAAAAATGGAAACTAATTCGCCATCAGCGTCAACAACTTTATAGGTTAACACATCTTTGTGATACTTCTCAATCGTGTCAATTTCTTCAAATTGTAAACCGAATAATTTTTCAGCAACTGTGAACGCTCCATCGATAACATTTTCTAGCTTGAAATAGGGTTTCAATTGCTCATCATCCAAACTAAATAGTTTCTGCTTCAACTTTTCAGAATAGTAAGCGGAATCCCACTTTTGCAGTTGGTCACTTGTACTGAGCGCAGTCGAAGGGTCTTTTATTTCCTTGGCAAACTTTTCTAACTGCTCGAATTCCTCTTCCGCAGCTGGTTTAGCTTTTTCTAATAATTCATTTAAGAATTTTTGAACATTATCTGGTGACTCTGCCATGCGCTCTTCTAAAACAAAATGCGCATGCGTTTTGTAACCTAATAATTGGGCTCGCTCATTTCGGAGTTTTGCAATCTCTAAGACGTTGTTTTGATTGTCAAGTTCATCGCCCTTAAAACCTTTGCTACCAAAAGCTTTTGAGAGTTGTTCCCTCAATTTGCGATTATCGGCATAGGTCATAAACGGAATATAGCTTGGGTAATCTAATGTAATGAGCCAGCCCTCTTTTCCTTTGCTTTCGGCTAATTGTTTAGCGGCTTCCTTTGTGTCATCAGGTAAACCAGATAAATCCGATTCATCGGTAATTAATAGTTCAAACTTGTTGGTTTCAGCAAGAATATTTTCGCCAAATTTTAATTTTAGTTGACTTAATTGTTTGTCAATTTCGCGAAGTCTTCCTTTCTTATCTTCAGAAAGATTAGCGCCGTTTCTAGAAAAACTCTTGTATTTTTTATCGAGAAGTGTGCTTTGTTCAGTTGTTAATTTTAAATCAGATTTTGAATCATAAACCGCCTTAACGCGCTTAAATAAATCTTCATTCAGTGTAATATCATTACTAAATTCTGATAATAATGGCGAAACTTCTTGAGCGATTTTTTGAATCTCATCATTGGTTTCTGCTGAATTCAAATTAAAAAATATACTTGAAATTCGGTCTAATTCTTCACCTGAATAATCTAACGCTTCAATCGTGTTTTCGAATGAAGGTGCTTCAGAATTATTCACAATAGCATCAATTTCGGCTCTAGCTTTTTCTATAGCCGTTGTAAAGGCTGGCATAAAATCTTCAGTCTTAATTGAAGAAAATGGTGCTGTATTGTATGAGGTTTTGAAGGGTTTATTTAAGATTGTCATTTTTTTTAAAAAGTTTTTTGAGTCCGATTAGAATATCTGTTACTGGATATATTAATGAGAAAATTAAGCCAATTGGCCCGTAGAATTTCGCTTTGAAGTTGTTAATTTCTAAAGGATAATGAGTAGGTTCAAAAGTCATTTCCCATGACAAATAAAAAATAAAAGCACAGAATGGATAAACAATCAATCGTAATAATATTTCTTCTGCCAATTGCATTTAGTCATTATTTCAAATCCTTAGAAGATTCAATAACCTTAGCTTTTAAGCCTTCTTTATAGACTAAAACTTTATCTAAAACGCATTTATCGCTAGAGCCTAAAATCTGTGCCGCTAAAATCCCAGCGTTTTTTGCACCATTAAGGGCAACGGTTGCTACAGGTACGCCACCAGGCATTTGCAAAATAGACAATACCGAATCCCAGCCGTCTATAGAATTGCTGCTTTTTACCGGAACGCCAATTACAGGAAGTGGCGATAATGAGGCTATCATTCCAGGTAAATGCGCTGCACCACCAGCACCAGCAATAATCACTTTTATCCCTCGCTCATGAGCGTTTTTTCCATAGTCGAATAATTTTTCTGGTGTGCGATGTGCCGAAACAATATCGACTTCGACCTCAATATCAAAACCTTTTAAAATATCTACAGCATCTTGCATGACTGGTAAGTCACTCTTGCTACCCATGATTACGCCTACTTTGCTCATAATTATTTGCTTATTACTTCTATAGTTTCCTTAACGTTTTGCGCTATAGCGCGCGCTTTGTTTATGTCTTTATCTACAATGGTTACGTGTCCCATTTTACGGAACGGTCTGGTTTGTTTTTTTCCATAAATGTGCGGTGTTACACCATCCATCGCCATAATGGTTTCAATGTTTTTATATTCCACATCACCTGTGTGATTTTCTGCACCAACAAGGTTTACCATAACGCTAGCCACTTTACTATCGGTATTGCCCAATGGTAAATCTAAAATGGCTCTTATGTGCTGCTCGAACTGGCAGGTAAAGCTACCTTCGATACTTTGGTGACCAGAATTGTGTGGTCTTGGGGCCACTTCATTCACCAAAATTTTATCATCTTTAGTTAAGAACATTTCAACGGCCAACAGGCCAACATGTTGAAATGCTTCTGAGACCTTCAATGCCAAGCGCTCTGCTTTGTCCGTTATCGCTTTCGGTAATCGGGCAGGACACAATACGTATTCTACTTGATTGGCTTCAGGGTGAAATTCCATTTCAACCGTAGGATACGTTTTAATCTCTCCAGAAACATTTCGAGATACAATTACAGATAATTCATTTTTAAACGGAATGAGGTCTTCAGCAATACATTCGCCTTTTGGTAATTGCTTTACATCCGAAAATGAGCGAACGACTTTTACGCCCTGACCGTCATAACCAAAACGCGCGCTTTTCCAAACAAATGGTAATTCTAATCCACCATTGGTTATGGCATCTTCTATTTCTGAAACATAGGCAAAACGTGAAAAAGATGCTGTTGGAATATTATGGTCGGTATAAAATAATTTTTGTGTGGCTTTATTCTGAATGATTCTCAGCGTTTTCGAGGAAGGAAACACCTTTTTGCCTTCGTGCTCTAGTTGTTCAAGAGCATCAACGTTTACATTTTCAATTTCAAAAGTTAAGACATCCACCGAACGTCCAAAATCTAAAACGGTATCATAATCTAAAATATCACCTTGAATAAATTCATCACAAGCTAATCGCGCTGGTGCATCTTGGCTAGAATCAATAACTTTTGTTGTAATATCAAATTTTCTGGTGACATAAAGCATCATTTTGCCCAATTGGCCGCCACCCAATATACCGAGTTTAAAGTTTGATGAAAAATAGCTCATATTCACGTTCCGCGAGAGCAGAAATCTTTTTTACGTTCAACATAATTTGCTAACAAAAATACACTAATTATAGAAGAATATTCCAAAATAGGAAACCAAAAATAGTCAATCCTCAATCTATTGATTATCTTTGCACTTTCAAAATAATAACATGCTCGTTAAGCTTCAAGATTTATATTTTAAACCCTTTATTTCCGAGGAGAAAATACAAGATGCTGTACAGCAAATGGTAGATGCTATTGCAGTAGATTTAAAGGACGAAATGCCCATTTTTGTTGGTATTCTCAACGGGTCTTTTATGTTTGTTAGTGATTTTGTGAAAAAGTACCCTCATCCTTGTGAGGTTACTTTTATAAAGCTAGCCTCTTATGATGGTGTAAAATCTACCGAAGATATCCAACGACTTATTGGTCTTACACAAGACTTAACTGGCAGAACAGTTGTTATTTTAGAAGATATTATAGATTCTGGAAACACGCTCGAAGAAGTACATCGTATTTTTGAAAATGAGAACGTAAAACAACTCATTATAGCAACCTTGTTTTACAAACCAGAGGCTTACAAGAAAGACTTTAAACTTCACTATGTTGGTATAGAAATTCCTAACAAATTTATTGTCGGTTATGGCTTAGACTATAATGGCTTAGGGAGAGATTTGCCAGCTGTTTATCAACTTAAAACTACACAACACATGACTAACATTGTATTATTTGGCCCACCAGGAGCAGGCAAAGGTACACAGGCAAATTACTTAAAAGACAAATACAATTTGGTACATATTTCTACTGGAGATGTATTTCGATATAACATAAAAAACGAAACTGCTTTAGGTACTCTAGCAAAATCATACATTGATAAAGGCGAATTGGTGCCAGATGAAGTTACTATTGATATGTTGAATGCTGAAGTAGAAAAAAATGCGGATGCTAATGGTTTTATTTTTGATGGTTTTCCAAGAACAAATGCCCAAGCAAAAGCTTTGGATGCATTAATGAACTCTAAAGATTCGCAAATCAATGCAATGGTGGCTTTAGAGGTTGATGACGAGGTATTAGTTGGCCGTTTATTAGAACGAGGAAAAACTAGTGGAAGAGCAGACGATGCCGACGAAAATGTTATAAGAAATCGTCTAAAAGTGTATTATGATGAAACAGCAGTAGTTGCAGATTATTACTCTGAACAAAAAAAATACGTAGCTGTCGATGGTGTTGGAACTATCGAAGAAATCACTGAGCGTCTAAGCGCTGTTTTAGATAAGCTATAATCACCAAGTGAGTTTAAACTTTAAGCTTTAAACTTTTCATTTTAAACTCAAGAAATGACTGAAGGAAATTTTGTTGACTATGTAAAAATGCACGTCTCTTCTGGTAACGGAGGAAAAGGGTCTTCGCATTTACATCGTGAAAAATATAATGCTAAAGGTGGACCAGATGGTGGTGATGGTGGTCGAGGTGGTCACGTTATTATTCGTGGTAACGAAAACCTTTGGACACTACTGCATCTTAAATTCAAAAGGCATATTAGAGCTGGTCATGGCGAGCATGGTAGTTCTGCTAGAAGTACTGGTGCTGATGGTCAAGACGAGTATTTAGAGGTGCCGTTAGGTACTGTAGTTAGAGATACCGAAACTAACGAGATTCTTTTTGAGATTACAGAGGATGGAGAGGAAAAAATTATTGCCGAAGGCGGAAAAGGCGGTCGAGGTAATTGGCATTTTAAGAGTTCTACAAATCAAACACCACGCTATGCACAGCCCGGTATTCCTCTTGAAGAAAAACACATTACCCTTGAGCTAAAGGTTTTAGCAGATGTTGGTTTAGTGGGGTTTCCTAATGCAGGAAAATCGACTTTATTGTCTGTAATGACATCCGCAAAACCAAAAATTGCAGATTACGAATTTACAACTCTTAAACCTAACCTAGGCATCGTTAAATATCGCGATTTTCAGTCTTTTGTCATGGCTGATATCCCCGGAATTATAGAAGGTGCGGCAGAAGGAAAAGGTTTGGGTTATTACTTTTTAAGGCATATAGAGCGTAACTCTATTTTGCTATTTTTAGTTCCTGCCGATGCAGACGATATCCTAAAACAATACGAGATTTTGTTAGACGAATTAAGACGCTATAATCCTGAAATGTTAGACAAGGAACGTTTTCTTTTAGTATCTAAATCTGATTTATTGGATGAGGAGTTAAAAGCAGAACTAAAAATAGAACTTGACAAAACTTTGCCTATAGACTATATGTTTATGTCTTCAGCAGCACACCAAGGTATTCAGGAGTTAAAGGATAAGCTTTGGAAGATGCTTAATTCGTAATTATACGCATTTGTAAAGCGTTAAAATTTATACTTCAGCTTCAAAATTTAGTATCTTTAAAAGAAAAAGATGAAGCTAATACGTTATTTTTTAGTCCTCGCATTATTCACTTCCTGCGGAGCTTATGTAGACTACGACTACGATAAAAACACCAATTTTTCAGAGTACAAAACCTATAATTATTTTACCGATATGCAATCTGGATTAAGTCAATTAGATTTAAACCGTATAATGAATTCTATAGATGCTAAAATGAAGGCTTTGGGATACACAAAGTCAGAAACACCTAGTTTTAATATCGACATTTCAACAGCAGAAGTTACCAATAGTCCAAATAGTAATGTTGGTGTTGGGATTGGCGGTACTGGTCGTAATGTTGGAGGCGGCGTCTCTATTGGTATTCCTGTTGGAGGCAATAGAGCTATGCGTGAAATAAAAATTGAATTTGTTGACGACTCTAAAAATGGAACGTTTTGGCAAGCCGTGACGACACAATCTAATATTGGAAACACTCCAGAAAAACGCGAGGAAAGTTTCGATAAATTAATAGAAAAAGTCTTTAGTAAATTTCCTCCAAAGCAAAAATAAGTTTCGTTAAGGTGTTGTTAAGTGGGCTTGTATTAGAGCTTCTACCTATTACATTTAGGTAACAAAATCAACAATCAAATGAAATCTTTAAAACACACACTAGCAATCTTATGCATTGCTATCTTCTCATTTTCTAATGCACAATACGATGTAAAACCACCAAAAGGCTACACTCAAGATATTGGTAATATGGTATCAATGCTCGATGGTTTAAAAGAAAGAGTCACACGCATCGTTAGAAATATGGATCAAAACGCAACTGACTTTCTGCTCGATGAAAATGCAAATACACCTGGCGCCATGATTTATCATTTAGCAGCAACAGAAAAATATTATCAGGTGTACACTTTTGAAGGGAGACAATTTAATAAAGAAGAAGAGGAAAAATGGGGGACTGCCTTAAGTCTTGGTGATAAAGCTCGCAAAGAGTTTGTTGGAAAGCCTATCTCTTATTATTTAGAAATTTACGATGAGGTTAGAGCAAAAACCAAAGAACTTTTAAAAACTAAAGACGATAAGTGGTTTGCAAAAAATAATCAAGGTATGACAAATCACTGGGCTTGGTTTCATGTCATGGAACATCAAGCTAATCACATGGGACAGTTAGCTATGATTAGTAAACGGATTAAGTAATTGACATTGCAGCTAAACGTCAGGTTGAGCCTGTCGAAACCGATGAAATTTATTCACTATCTAACAATTATATTTCTCCGTTTTAGTCGAAATGACAGCAATATTTACTTTTCAATCAGCCTTTTATTTAGTCAACTTTTACCCGAATGCCTTCAGAATGACTACTAAATTCTGGCGCATACATCGATTGAATTGTGGTAATGCCATTACTCATATCTCCAGAATTATTAACTCTTAAATCGTATTCAAAAACATAAACACCTTTCGGTAAATAATCGATAAAGAAATTAGTTGCGGCATCTTTTGTGCTTTCGTAATAACCCAAACCATCTTGCCATTTGTATTGAGATAACACATTGATAGGCTCAAAACCTGCAGCACGCATATCTTTAAGATGTAAGAATTCCATATCGCGGTCGCTACGTAATTCTATACGGACTTTTACTAAATCACCAACATTGAGTTTGGTATCTTTTGTAATTTCTGTGATTTCTTCACCACGGTCAGTATTGGTTTTTAGGAATAGTTTTTTCTTCAGTTTAAGCGGTGTTTCAGCAGGTGTGATTTTATCCAAATCCTCAAAATATTGCCAATAAAGCGCACCCCATGCGATGCCTTCGCCTTTTTTAGAAAGCGTGACTTTAGATTGCTCTGGATTAATTTCAGAGCCATTCCAACTAGTTTTGTAGTAACCTGTACCAGCTTCAACTTTTACGTTTTCTAATTTAGAGGGTGAAATCGTTTCAGTGCCGACTTGCACATCAACAGCTTCTGTAACATCTAGCCATTCGCTTCCTTGGAGCAATAATGCGTAGACCGCTTCGGTTGTAGCTTTGGTAGTTTCCCATTTGTTAGTCTGCTTATTTTTAAGCAGCCAAATTTTAAGGTTGTCAATGGTTTCTATATCGTTTTGAATTTCAGAAAAGGCTTCAATCAATAAGGCTTGGGTTTCAATTGGTGCCTGGTGCCAATACCAAGATGCTGTGTTTTCTTTCCAATACATGCCTAATTCTTCAGAAGTAATAGAATTTTCTTCCAAAGATTTTAAGATTTTAGAAGCTGTTTTTTCGTCTTGATTTCTATGAGAAACTAACGCCATTAAACCTTTGGCATAAAGCGAACGTTTTAGCCAGTATTTTTGAATTTGCCCCATGTAGTAATCCATAATTTTAGAGACTTCGTTTGAAGCTTTAATTTCAGGATAAAAGCTGCGGACATATAAATAATGCAATTGCGTGTACGATAAATGGTCTTTGTTTAAATCTACTTTAGCGCTATACTTTTTAAGGTCTTTATAGTCTTTGACGAATTCTTGATCTAGATAATTTATAGCTTTCTCTATCATTGGCATCTCGACTTCGCTTGATTTGACAGATAGTTTTTTGAGGTGTCCAAAACCAGAAATTATATGCTGCGTAATATACCTGTTATCACGTCCGCCACTAAACCAAGGCCATGCCCCAGAATTATGTTGGTTGTTTTTGAGCTTTCTAATAGAATTTTGTAGCTCGTTATTCATTTTGTTTAAATCGAATAACAAGGCAATGCGTTTTTTCTGCTCCGTTTCAGATTGGGCATCTCGTAACCAAGGTGTTTCTTCAATGAGCAACGATTTTAATTCTTGGTTTTTTTCTAAGTTGGAGATAAGCGCATCTTGAGATGCCCACTGGTTAAAAACTGTTTCTATTCTAGGGTTAGAGTTTACAATATGTTGTGCCAATGCATTAGCGTAATAGCGACTAAAGGTTTGCTCATTACAATCGTAAGGATACTCCATCAAATATGGTAAAGCTTGTACAGCATACCACGCTGGATTAGATGTGATTTCTAATGTCAGTTTATGATTTATTAAGGTCGAAGACGAATTATTCGCCAGCTTATCTAAAGTGAATGTTTTGGTTTGATTAGAACGCACCCACATTGGTAAACTCTCAGTCACTAGCATTCTGTTGGTTAAAACAGGTAAAACGTTTTGCTCACCGTCGCTGAATTCTTCAGATTGTGCAATGATTTTATATTGTACAGCTTGAATGTCATCAGGAATGCTTAAAATCCACTCTTTTGAAGTATTACCTTTGGCATCAACTGAAAAGGTCTCGACTGCGCTCGACCCAATAAGTAAGTTGGTGACATTTTTGCTCGTAACAGCATCTTCTAAAATAAGTTGTGCTTGTCCAGATAAAGGTTTATCAGTAAGATTTGCGATTTTAGTACTAATCGTAATCTCATCGCCTTGGCGCAAAAAACGTGGAGTATTAGGTAAAACCATCAATTCTTTTTGGGTAACGGCTTCAAATTGCGCTACTGAACTTTCTAAGGTTTTGGTATGCGCTAAAAGTTGTAATTTCCACTTGGTTAAGGCTTCTGGAGCTTTAAAATTGAAACTCACATTGCCGTCTTTGTCCGTTTGTAACTGTGGAAAAAAGAACGCCGTTTCTTGAAGGTTTTTACGGATTTGGATTTGTTTTGTTGGAACGCCATAAATTTCCATATATGCAGCTCCAATAATAGTTGAATCTCCAGGAACTAATTTTACTTTGTCTGAAATGAATTGATATTCTGCGTCTTCAATATTATCAGCATTAGCGAAGCGAGCTTCTTCACTAGATACTGTTGCCAATGCAGAACTAACTTTTGCTGATTTTTTTGCTCCTGAATATCCGGTAATTACAACTTCATCCAAACTGGCATAATCATCAGTAAGTATTATCTGTAACTTATTATACTTATCAACCTTGTGTTCTATAGTTTTCATTCCAACATATGAAAACACAAGTACTTTATCATTTTTTGCTTCAATTTCAAATTTACCGTCAAAATCAGTTTGTGTTCCAGTAGCAGTTCCCTTTACAATAACGTTTACACCAGGTAACGTTGCACCAGTAAAGTCTGTAACTATGCCTTTTATAGTACCATCTTTAATTGTATCATCATAATTAGAAATTATCTTAGATTTTATGGAGTTTATATTTCTGAAATATGCTCTTCGGGCTTGAGATTCATTTCCAAAATAAAACCCAAACCAGTTCCAAGTATCAAAGCCTTGGTAGCTGTAATTTTTTGTAGTTCTAAAATAATTGGCATTTCTGAAATTTACAACACCAAAGCTTCTGGAATAGTTTGTATTAATTCTAGAATTGTAGTTTGGTCTATAAATAGGAGAGAAGTTCCAGTCGTTGGATTTAAATTCATCTAAAGAGGCATCGTACATGCTCGCTAAAACTTCGGCAGTAACTTTATCGCCCTTTGGTCCTTTGATTTTAAATTGCCAAGTCTCATCTTGTCCTGGTTGCAACTTATCTCTAAATGTGCTTGTTTCAATTTGTAAATCGGTTTTAGGATAAGGGACATTGACAGTGATACTTCCAGAGTTTAAGTAATTAAAAAACGAAAAACTATAATGCACCACAAAACCACCGTAATCAGCCTCGTTAATAGGTAGTGCTATTTGTTTTTTTGATGTGCTTAGTTTATGGATTTGTGTGTCGATAAGTTTGCCCTGTTTTTCTACACTTATGGTAACGTAGGCCTCTTCTGCTGCCGTGCCAAAAGTTAGTTTGGCGTTATCTTTTGGTCGATACGTGTCTTTATCTAAGCTGGCATCAAACAACATATTATCTGCAACAATCTTGTCGGAGTCACTGTATAAAAATGTATAGGCTTGGTCTTTTACATCTTGCCCAAACTTATCTTTGGTTTCTAATGTGATAAGGTAAGTACCAGATTCCCAATTTTTGATGCGTTTTAGGGTTATTTCTTTAGATTTTTCGGTATCAAAATCAGTTTCAAAAATAGCTTTGCCTTTGTCCCAGTTTTGTATTTGGCTCTCATTATCATAAGCCCAATGCGCGAATTGTTGTTTAAACTCGGCTTCACTCAAATAGTTGTAATCGGGAGCAGGCCATGGTCTTGGACGAAGCACATACTCTGGGTGTTTTAATTTGTAAATCTGTAGTGTTCCTTTAGCAGGAACATATTCGCCGTTTAAATTTGCTGTGCTGATGCTTAATTCGGTTGTTTTTTGTGATTTATTTATTTTTTGCGGCGCAATTATGTTCGCAGTTAACGCATGATAGCCCACGCGCACAATTGTTGTAGCGCTTCTTGTTTCCCCATTAATGTCTGTGACATCTGCTGTAACTTCGTAGGAGAAAACCGGTAGATTATCTTTAGGAGCTTTTTCGTCTGGTAATGCTTTAAAAGTAATCTCAAATTCGCCTTTTGCGTTTGTTATTGTTTCTCCAAATGTGATTTCTTGTTCGCTGGAATTATAGCTTGGTCCT
The DNA here is from genome assembly GCF_004346845.1 of Winogradskyella wandonensis. Lineage (GTDB taxonomy): Bacteria > Bacteroidota > Bacteroidia > Flavobacteriales > Flavobacteriaceae > Winogradskyella > Winogradskyella wandonensis. The sequence continues at coordinate 60,772 of NZ_SMGI01000001.1, forward strand.
CGCCAATAATACCAATTAGGGAACTGTACATTTCGCTTAACGCGATACACTACTTTAGCATCTGTAATGGTGCTTCCTGCAAAAGCGATAGCATTTCCTTTTACGGTTACACTATCATTAACTTTGTAGGTTTCTGTTACTGGCGAAAATTCAGTTTTAAACTTAGGACGCTTGTATTCTTCAACAGAAAAATAATGAGATGAAAATCCTAAAACCTCGGATGTAGTGTTTATAGAAAAATCGCCCGTCAGTCCGCCATCTGGTAAGATAAACTCACCATGAAAGGAGCCGTATTCGTTTGTGACAAATTGAAGTTCCTTTAGCTTTTGACCATTGACATCATGTAATTCGGCTGTAATAACTTCGTTAGATACAACATTTGTTTTTCTATCTTCAGTTTTGATTGCAATACCTTTAAAATATACCGTTTGTCCTGGTCTATAAATACTTCTGTCCGTAATAATAAAGGTTCTATAATTAATTTTTGAATTGTTATTTGTGTCGTAGCGTCTGTTGATATAATAATTGCCAAATACAGCAGTTTCGCCATTGTAATTAATGGTTGTAGTGACGTCGTAGTAATTTGTGCCATTTTTCGCAAAAACAAAACGTCCTTTTTTGTCTGTGGTAAAAGAGGATTTACGTCTATCGTTTCTGTCGTATGATGCTGTATATACCATTTCTACAGAAGCCCCGACGATAGGCTGTCCGTTATTACGGTTTATAACTTGGTAGTTAACAGTATCATTTTCCTGAGCTTCTAATAATGCTAAATTTGTCACTTGAATGTCGGCAGTGGCAAAAACATCAGTTTTAGTATGTGCCGAGATAAGATAAAGTCCATTTTCTAGCGGCGGAAGCACGAGTTCTAAACTGTGATTTTGATAATCGTTTTCGTTTTTAAGTGGACTTGTAAACGATTTTACAGCCTTTAGTTTAGTGAGAAATTTAGATTTTTCTTCGACATTATAAAGTCTGTAGAATCTATTAAGTTTTGATTTGTTGACTTTATAGATTTTAAAATCTAAGGCTTCAAGATTTTTATAATTCACTAAAACCAAGGATGGCTTATTTACAGGAATGTGTTTTTCGGTTCGTAGATTTAGCGTAGGATTAAGGATTTGTTCTTTTAAAACTTCACACTGTTTTGCGCCATCACTACTTGGGAATTTATTTATTATAGCCTCACAAAGCTCTAAGGCTTCTTTGTTTTTCCATCTATAATTATCACTGTCTTCACTAGCATTTGCATGGTATTTAAGAGCGAGTTTATTTAGCTGATTGGCTATCTCAAAACTGTATAAACTAGAATTTATAGTATTAGAAATGCCTTCTAATTCCTGAGTGTAAGTTTCGATTAACTTAGTTTCGGTATCGTTAAAAGTTGCATTTTGTTTTACAAAATCTAAACGCTTAATATTAGTCGAGATGTAAGCTTTTGACGTCTTATCTTTTTGATGAAAACGTAAAATATTTTGAAAGATTTTTAAGGCATTTAATTGAAGGCTTACCGAATCTTTTGAGCTAATATTTAAACCCATAAATATCTCTGACGGTGCAATAAATTCGGGCTGACTTATAGTAAATTTATAAGCGGGTTGATTAATGCCGTTTTCCGTAGTTTGGTAAAACTCTAAAGCATTATGACTTAAAAAATCAAAGAGTGTCGGCCGGTAGGTTTTAGAATCCTCAACCTCGTTTAAAAGCGCACTGTATTTTTCTAAAGGTTCTTGCTGAAGTATTAAGCCATTCTGTAAAGAAAACTGATAATATTTATGAATTTCGGCAAATAACGTTTGCAAATCCCAGGTTCTAAAATCCTCTCCAATCTGTACATCGGTTTTAGAGCGGTTATAAAATTTATAACGGTTGTTTTGGTAGTATTGCCAATAGAGTTTTGCCAATAAATTTTCTAAAATGTGTGTTGTTAAAACATCTTGAGATTCAATTTCGGTTTTAAAATTTTCAATAATTTTAAGTTGTGAATCTTCTTCAAGGATTTGCAAATACTTGCTTTGGTACAATAAAGATTTTACAATTTGAATACTGTTCTTTTCTGACTTCGCTTTTTTAAATATATTATCTACAGCTTCAGAAGCCGATTTGGTTAAGCCTTCAGTTTCTAACTTCTCTACAGCAGCCCAATCAGAATCGTAATTAGTGTTCTGAGCTGTTGAAAATGAAGAAAAGCAGATGATTATCAAGGCAATAATATTATATTTCATGAGTGTTGTATTTTCAGCAAAATACCTTCAAAAGGTATTCCAAAAAAAGACATAATACGTAAAGGTATTATTTGGCTGAGTTAAGTTAGTAATTTTCTGAGGGAATACGTCTGTAAGAAAAATAAATATTTACGACTTTATATTATATGCTGCTATTTGTATTTTAGTACACGTAATGAGATACCTTATCCTTTTATTATTTTTTTCTAATGTGCTTTTAGGGCAATCGCCTAAAGAAAAGGCGGCACAATGCATTACGGAAAAAGCTTACATAAAGGCAGAAAAGTTGATGTTGGATTACGTTAAAAATCACCAAACGGATAAAGAGGCAATAGAATTACTAGGTGATAGCTATGGTTACCAAAAAAAATGGGATAACGCGATTGAACAGTATAGAAAATTAAAAGATATAGACGATAGCAATGCCAATTACCACTATAAATATGGAGGTGCTTTAGGTATGAAAGCACAACAGGTTAGTACGCTAAAGGCATTAACACTTATTGGCGATATTAAAGAAGCGTTTCTTAAAGCAGCAGCGCTAGATGCTAAGCACATAGACGCACGTTGGGCGCTAGTAGAATTGTACATTAGTTTACCTGGGATTGTAGGCGGAAGTACAAAGAAATCTTTAAAATATGCCAATGAGTTAGAGAAATTATCTAAAGTTGATGGTTATTTGGCTAAAGGTTATGTTTACGAATATGATAATCAACCAAAGCTTGCTGAAAAGTATTACAAGCTAGCAGTTAAGGTTGGTGGGTCGTTAAATTGCTATGAAAAACTCTCTAATTTATACGAAGCCTACAATGAGCCAGACAAGGCGATAGCCACAATAGAGGCATCTCAAGATAAACACAATCGTAACGCACTGCATTATCAACTTGGCAAAGTATCAGCCGATTATAACATTCAATTAGATAAGGGCGAACAATGTTTACTTCAATATATAAAGCATTACACCGCAGCTGATGGTGTGCCCTTAGAATGGGCCTATTATCGATTGGCTCAGATATACAAACACAAAAACAACACTAAAAAAGCCCTTAATTTTATCGACAAAGCACTATCACTTCGGGCAGATTTTAAGCAAGCTTTAAAAGAGAAGCGGGTAATTTCTACTAAATAAGCAGCGTTTTTAAGTAAATTATGATTTTGGGTTATAGCTAATTAACCTAAAAATATGTTAATAATTCGCAAATATGATAGTAATACTATTAAATTAGCGGTTTAAATTATTAATGATGAAAAATTTACTTTCAAATATTAAGATTTCGGTACCAGAAAAAATTTTTCTGAAAGATCCAGAATCTTCAGATTTAGGTAAGCGTATTATCGAGCACAGTATATTATTGATTGATGAAATAGGCTTTGATAATTTCACATTTAAAAAGTTGGGTGCAAAAATTGGCTCTAACGAGAGTTCTATTTATCGCTATTTCGAAAGTAAGCATAAGCTATTACTATATCTTACTTCATGGTACTGGGCTTGGATAGAATATCAGTTGGTTTTTTCTACATCTAATATTCCAAATCCAGAAAAACGACTTCTAAAAGCAATAGAAGTTGTAACGCAAACAATTAAGGAGGATTTTGATTTCTCTCACGTCAATGAAGTAAAGCTTAATCAAATTATCATTAATGAATACTCAAAATCCTATCTTACAAAAGAAGTGGATAGCGAAAATAAAGAAGGCTATTTTGTGGTGTATAAGCGTCTTATAGCTAGACTTAGAGATATGATTTTGAATGTTAATTCGGAGTATAAATATGCCTCTAGTATCTCTAGTACTATTGTCGAGGGAGCTTTACATCAACATTTTTTAAAAGATCATTTTAAATCTATAACAGATTGTAACGAGACAGTTACGCCAACACAATTCTTTCAAGAATTAACTATCAACGCCATTAAATCCTAATTAATCGATGAATACAGAAAAACCAATGTTAACGCCGTGGCAGCGTTTTGTAGGCTTATTAAAATTAGAGAAAAGGGATTTAACGCAGGTTATCTACTATGCTGTTTTTTCGGGTATAATAAGTCTAACGCTTCCTTTGGGAATCCAGGCGATAATAAATTTAATTCAAGGTGCACAAGTTAGTACATCGTGGATAGTATTAGTAAGTTTAGTTACAATAGGCGTTGCATTTGTAGGCGTATTACAGTTGATGCAAATGCGTATAATTGAGACGATTCAGCAACGTCTTTTCATGCGAGCGTCTTTTGAGTTTACGTATCGCTTTCCAAAAATTAGGATGGACGAATTACACAATTATTATCCGCCAGAGTTGGCTAACCGATTTTTCGATGTTCTTACCGTCCAAAAAGGACTGGCAAAGCTATTGATAGATGTGCCAACAGCTGTGCTACAGATAATTTTTGCACTAGTTTTATTATCATTTTATCATCCATTTTTTATAGCTTTTGGTGTATTGCTTATAGCATTGATATATATCGTTTTTAAATACACAATTCAAAGAGGAATGGAAACCAGTCTTAAAGAGTCTAAGAAAAAATATATAGTTGCACATTGGATTCAAGAAGTTGCTCGCGCTATTATGAGCTTTAAGATTTCAGGAAAAACCTCTTTAGCCATCGATAAAAATGATAAGCTTGTCGAGAACTATTTAATTGCTCGCGAAAGCCACTTTAAGATTTTAATCATCCAATTCATTCAAATGATTGGATTTAAGGTTTTAGTAACCGCAGGTTTACTAATTATTGGTGGTTTACTCGTTCTTAGTCAAGAAATGAACATAGGGCAATTTGTTGCGGCAGAAATTATTATTCTTCTGGTCATTGGTTCTGTAGAAAAACTCATCTTAGGCCTAGAATCTTTCTATGATGTATTAACGTCGCTGGAAAAAATGGGACAGGTTGTAGATAAGAAAATAGAGTCGCAAGAAGGCGAAGAGGTTGTTGTAGACAAAGATTTTGATATCGAATTAGATAAAGTGTCATACGTTGTGCCGGATAGAAGTTTGCCTATCCTTAATAACGTGTCATTGAAAATTAATTCTAAAAGTAGAATTTTGGTCACAGGAGAGAGTGGCTCTGGAAAATCAACGTTAATTCGAATATTATCAGGCATATTCAGACCTACTACGGGCCGTATTTTCTTAAATGATACAGCTGTAAATAACTTAAAGTTAAATAGCTATAGAGCACATTTAGGATTGGTTTTAAGTGATGAAACACCGTTCGAGGGAACAATAAGAGAAAACCTTACACTTGGCGATACATCAATAACCCAGCAAAAAATAGAGGAAATATTATCTGTTGTTGGTTTAATCGAATTTCTAAAAGAAACAGAGTTTGGTCTAAATACGGTTATTTATCCGGAAGGACGACAAATTCCGTTTACGGTTACCAAAAAAATAATGTTAGCAAGAGCAATTCTAAAACGACCAAATATGATGATTTTAGAAGAGCCTCTAGAACATTTTGAAGCCGAAGAAACAAAGCGAATTATTAAATACCTGACCGATGAAAGTCATCCTTGGTCTTTAGTTGTAGTTAGTTTTAATTCAGAGTGGTCAAATGGCTGTTCTCAAATAATTAACCTTAGCAAAGGTCAAATCGTTTAAACTAAAGTATTATGTTAAATATATCTCGTAACCCATTAAATAAGAATGTCGACCTTAGTCACTTTAGGTCTGCAAGTCATGTATTTAATAAAGATTATTACAAATACTGGAGGCGTTTTCTCGGTGGGTTTGCAATAGTCTGTTTTATAATACTGTTTCTGCCATGGACACAGAACATTTCTGGCAGAGGTGAAGTAACAACCTTAACACCTGGACAGCGACCACAGACCGTGCAATCCCCAATTCCGGGTAGTATACAAGAATGGTATGTAAGAGAAGGAGATTATGTAAGTAAGGGCGATACCATCATGAAAATTGCCGAAATTAAAAGTGAATACTTTGACCCCAATCTTGTAGAGCGCACACAAAAGCAAAAGTTAGCTAAAGAATTCTCGGTAGAATCTTATCAAGGAAAGGTAAAGGCACAAGATGTTAGAATTTCTGCATTAATAAGGGAAAGAAGGTTAAATTTAGAAATGGCTGAGAATAAAATCTTACAAGCGCTTCAAAAAGTAAAAGCAGATAGCATAGATTTAGTGGCTGCAAGAACCAACTTAAGTATTGCACAAACAAAATATAACCGAGCAGATTCTTTATACAAAGATGGATTTACGGCATTAAAACGTGTAGAAGATGCTAGAGTAAAGTTACAAGAAACTCAGGCCAAAGAGACATCGCAAGAGGCTAAACTTTTAGTTAGTAAAAACGAAGTCATTAATGCCAAGTTAGATATTGCTCGTATTCAAGCAGAATATGCAGATAAGATATCTAAAGCAGAGAGCGAAAAATTTTCGGCACTATCTAGTCAAGCAAGCTCGGAAGCCGATGTGCAGAAATTAGAAAACGAAGTAACAAATTACACCATAAGAAATGGACTTATGTATGTAACAGCACCATATAATGGGTACATACAGACAGCGCTACGCGGTGGTATTGGGCAAACTTTTAAAGAAGGCGAGGAATTGGTTGGTATTATCCCTGCTGAGGTCGATTTGGCGGTAGAAACATTTGTAGAACCAATTGATTTACCATTAATCCATGTGGGCGAAAAAGTAAGAGTAGAATTCGATGGATGGCCTGCTATAGTTTTCAGTGGGTGGCCAAATGTATCTTACGGAACTTACGGTGCAGAAGTAGTGGCAGTAGAACGCTTTATTACCAAAAAGAATGGAAAGTTTAGAATTTTACTAAAACCTGATACAGATGATAATCCATGGCCAAAAGAAATTAGACCTGGGTCTGGGGCTAGAACTATAGCACTTCTAGAAGATGTACCTATTTGGTTCGAGCTATGGAGACAACTTAATGGTTTCCCGCCAAATTATTATCAGCCGATTGAGGCATCAAATACCAAAAAGAAATAACGCATGAGATTTCTAAAAGTTGTTGTTTTTTCAATCTTAGGTTTTGTAGGTTTTTCACAGGAAGAGGAATTGCCTAACGTGCTTAGGTTCGATGAATATTTGGGGTATGTCAAGAAATTTCATCCTATTGTTAAGCAAGCCGAATTAGTTATAGACGAGAGTCAAGCAAAACTTATGAAGTCCCGAGGCGCTTTCGATCCTAAAATTGATATTGATTACGACCGAAAAAAGTTAAAAGGCACAGAGTATTTCGATAAGCTTAATGGCACATTTAAAATTCCGACATGGTTTGGTGTAGAATTAAAAGCCAATTTCGAAGAAAATACGGGCGATTTTTTAAATCCAGAAAACTTTATTAGTGACGGAGGCTTATATTCTGCGGGAGTTTCAGTTCCAGTGGCGAGAGGACTTTTCATTAATGACAGGATGGCCTCATTAAAACAAGCACGTTTATTTAGAGAGCAGGCTAAGGCAGATAGAGATATTTTTGTAAACAACATTTTGTTCGAAGCCTCTAAAGTCTATTTTAAATGGCTAAGAGCTTATAACGAGCTGAAGCTTTTCGAAAACTTTTTAACCAACGCCGAGTTGCGTTATCGAGGTATTCTAAGAGGTGTAGAACTGGGCGAAAATGCGCAAATAGATGCGACAGAAGCGAGAATTGCGTTGAATAATAGAAAGCTGAGTTTGGAGCAGTCTCGTGTAAAAATGATAAAGGCAACTTTAGAATTATCGACGTTTTTATGGCTAGAAAATAATATACCAGTAGAACTGCAACCAAATGTCATTCCAGATGTAGATACAGAGCCTATTGTAGATGCTACTTTTGATATTAGTCAGCTACGTAGTGAAGAATTCATCATAGATGCGCATCCAAAGATGAGGTCTTTAGATTTTAAACGTCAAAGTCTTGATGTAGAGCGACGCCTCAAAGCAAATATGTTATTACCTCGAGTAGATGTAGAATATAATTTCTTAACAGATACACCAGATATCGCGAGGTCTTTTAATACGGCAGATTACAAAGGCGGTTTAAATATAAGTATGCCTTTATTTCTTAGGAAAGAAAGAGGAGATTTAAAGTTAGCCAAGATTAAACTTAATGATACTGAATTCGAAATTAACGCCACACGTGTTAATCTGCAGAATAAGATTAATGGCTTAAAACAAGAGTTAGATTCTTACGTGACTCAAAATGCAATTACGCTTCAGATGATAGAGGATTATCAGCAAATGCTTAGAGCCGAAGAACGCAAATTTCAATTAGGTGAAAGTTCTCTATTCTTGGTAAATTCTCGTGAATCCAAACTCATCGAAGGGCAATTAAAGGCTATCGAAATTCAGAATAAATTCTTCGATACAAAAGCGAAACTCTTTAATAGCTTAGCTATTAATCCGGAGTTTTAGTGATGAGTATTAAGCGAAAATTTCTGTCATTTCGAGCGTTAGTCGAGAAATCTTATGTCTTGACTTCTTTTTAGAAGACTAAATTTTATCTTTGTTAAATGAACGTACATTTTATAGCTATCGGTGGCGCTGCAATGCACAATTTGGCCATCGCTCTTCATAATAAAGGTTATAACGTCACCGGAAGTGATGATACTATTTTCGACCCTTCAAAATCACGATTAGAAGCCAAAGGTTTATTGCCTGAGGAGTTTGGTTGGTTTCCAGAAAAAATTATAGCAGATTTAGATGCAATTGTTTTGGGAATGCATGCCAAAGCCGATAATCCTGAGCTATTAAAAGCCCAAGAACTAGGCTTAAAAATTTATAGTTATCCCGAATTTTTATACGAGCAATCCAAAGATAAAACGCGTGTGGTTATTGGAGGAAGTCACGGAAAAACAACTATAACGTCCATGATTTTGCACGTGATGCATTACCACGATAGAGATGTCGATTATATGGTTGGTGCCCAATTGGAAGGATTTGACGTTATGGTAAAACTCACTGAAGACAATGATTTTATTGTTTTAGAAGGTGATGAGTATTTAAGTTCACCGATAGATAGGCGACCAAAATTTCATTTGTACAAACCCAATATTGCCTTGTTAAGTGGCATTGCTTGGGACCATATTAACGTATTTCCAACTTATGAAAATTATGTTGAGCAGTTTAGCATTTTTGTAGATAGCATAGTACGTGGTGGAAGCATAAATTACAATGAAGAAGATGCAGAAGTAAAACGTGTTGTTGAAGCGTCTGAAAACCAAATTAGAAAACTGCCTTACCAAACGCCTGAGTACACTGTGGAAGATGGTGAAACACTTTTAGAAACTCCCGAAGGTCCGATGCCAATTGAAGTCTTTGGTGCACATAACCTTAATAATTTAGCTGGTGCCAAATGGATTTGCCAGCATATGGGCATTGATGAGGATGATTTTTATGAAGCCATATCTACCTTTAAAGGTGCAAGTAAACGTTTAGAAAAAATAGCGGAATCTAGAACTTCTGTAGCTTATAAAGATTTTGCGCATTCGCCAAGTAAAGTAAAAGCCACAACCGAAGCTGTAAAAGTACAATACCAGAACAAGGAATTACTAGCTTGCCTAGAATTGCACACCTATTCTAGCCTTAATGCAGAGTTTTTAAAAGAATACAAAGGCGCATTAGATGCAGCCGATAAAGCGGTAGTGTTTTACTCGCCACACGCGGTAGAAATTAAAAAACTCGAGGAAGTCTCACACCAACAAATTGCGGATGCTTTTGAGCGTGATGATTTAATTATCTATACCAATCCACAAGATTTTAAAGACTTTTTATTCTCACAGAATTTTGAAAATAAAGCCTTATTGTTAATGAGTTCAGGTAATTATGGTGGTTTGGATTTTGATGAGGTGAAAGGGTTGTTTTAATGTTTTGTCATTATTTCAAATGCTCCTTAAAAAAAACAATAGTACGTTCCCAAGATAAATTCGCAGCTTCTTTGTCGTAACGCGGTGTTGTATTGTTATGAAAACCGTGGTTGACCTCTGGATAAATGTAAGCTGTGTATTCAATATTATTTTCTTTCAAAACTTTTTCAAAATCTGGCCAGCCCGCATTAACACGCTTGTCTAACTCACCATATTGGAGTAGAAGCGGTGCTTTAATTTTCTTAGCATCTTCAGCTTCGGGTTGTCTGCCGTAATAAGGTACTGCAGCGCCTAAGTCCGGTAAGCGTACAGCCATCATATTAGAAATATAACCGCCAAAACAAAAACCTACAACGCCGACTTTGCCTGTACAGTTTTCATGATTTTTCAAATGATGATACGCAGCGATAAAATCTTCGAGCATTTCGTTTCGGTCACGTTTTTTTTGCATGGCTCTACCATCGTCATCATTTCCTGGGTAACCACCCAAAGGTGATAAAGCGTCTGGGGCTAAACTTATAAAGCCTTCTTTAGCGGTTCGTCTTCCAACATCTTCAATGTATGGATTAAGTCCTCGGTTTTCGTGAACAACAATAACACCTGGTAATTTTTTAGCGCCTTTTGGTTTAGATAACAAACCTTTTATTGTTCCGCCTCCTTTTGGAGAATCGTAAGTGATATAATCAGAATCTAAAGTTGGGTCATCTGGTTTTACAAGTAAAGCGTCCACATAATTAGGAGACATAAAACTGAGCAAGGATGATACGGTTAAGCCACCAACGGCATAGATGCCAAGTTTTTCAATGAATTGTTTGCGGTTTAATTTGTTATGCGCATAGTCGTCATACAAATCAAATACGTCTTGGTTGATGTCTTCTTTTTTTAGGTCTTTCATCTTTAGAGTAAGTTTTAAACTGCTTTCTAAAGTTACGGATTTTTAAATACTTTCAACAAACTCTAAAAACACGGCTTTATGACGTTCTAAATCCATATTGCCAGAAAGTGCCACACGAGCAATGTAATCTTTATGACCTTCTTTGGTGGTACCTTGTGTTGAGGTTGCAGGAATCGTCCAATAACAGCCTTTTAATTGTCCATAGCTTACACAGTATTTACTTTCATTAGGGATTTTGGTAATCATCATATTGATGAGTTTGTGATTAAGTTGTCGTTTGTAAGCTTCTCTTTCTTCTTCTGTATCGCCTTTTGTAGGTAAGTCTAAAGAAAAAACAGATGGTGTAAAACCGCGTGCAGCCAGTTCTTCAGACACAAAATTGATTTTGGCTTCAGGAAGTTTTTCACTTATATAGTCTACAAATTCGCGTGTATTCTTGTAGGCATCATCAATTCTTTGATTCATTGATGGCATTTGTTCTGCCAAAACCTCATACTGAAAATCGGTAGCTTCATTATCGCAAAGTGACAAATGAATGGCAATTTTCTCCATAAGTTGTTCAGAATTTTTATTGCCAACGCAATAACCAGCGGTGCATTTTCCACCACTAGGAAACTTAGAGCCACTAGCATACGATAATGCTTTACCAGATGCTAAGATTTCGTCTTCAGCTAGAAACTGAATATTCGGGCAAAACGTTTGGTCTAAAATAAAAACAGGTTGAGTAGCATTAGCACCAGCGTCTGTTTTTCGGTCTTTGGCTAAGACCGCTTTTAATTCTTCTAAATCTGGAACTTCAACTCTTGGGTTAGTCGGAATTTCTGCAATGATATATGGTATAGCATCTTGTTTGGCAATAGCATCTAAAACCGTTTTTAGGCTGCTTACCATATCGTTATCGCCATCGACTTCTAAGTCTACAATTTCAACATTTTCATTACAAGCCGCAACACGTCTAGCTTGGTCGTTTGTACCGCCGTAGCAATTTGTTGGTACTATAAATTTTATGGCTTTGCCTTGGTGGTTTTGTTGGGCATCGTCAATCAAACCCATCATAATCGCATATTGTATTGATAATCCGCTTGAACCAACTAAAGGTTGTCCTGTTGTTGCAGTAATGGTTTTGATAGATTCTAAAACACGTTGTTTATTCGCTTCGCGATTATTGTTTGGCCTTTTTATAGTAGAATTTTCAACTAAAGCATTCAAAGCAACCAAGGTATTTTGTGGTGTCATGGCAATGCTTTCTCTACGTCTCACATGCTGAATTTCCGAAACGTAGTTTTTGTTTTGTTCGCCATTAATTAAAATAACACTACCTAAATTTTCATAAAGATTTATATAAAAATCAATATTTGGGTTGAGATGATTTGTACTGATTTTTTCTTCATTTGAAATAAATACAACACTACCATTAAATTCAGGTATAGCATCTATGTTCTCTGTCTGTTTTATTTCAAAATTATAACCGTAAACGCGTTTTAAAAGCTCAGTAGTGAAGTTTTTAGGTAACTCGTCTTTGTAGACGATTAATGTCTTTTTATTGTCTAGTAAATTCTTTCTAAGCACCGCGAGAATTGGCATAGCTTGAGACGAAAAACTAATGACATGACTTGGGTGAATATTATAAATTTTGGCAATGGCCCATTCAAAAACAGAAGACAACGGATGACCTAACCTAATATAGTCGTAAGCTGTTGGTAGCGCTTTGAGTGCTGATGCTTGAGAGTTGTTATTATTGAACAATATTTCAAATTGATTAATAAAATCGGTTTTTGCCAATTTTTCATTGTAGATATCTAACCTATGCGTGGTTAAATTCAGCCAATCTGAGGGCATATTTTTTAATACGCCTTTTATATAATTCTGGATATTTTGGTCTTGCATTACTTTGGATTTCTTATGGTTTTCAAATATATAATTTTAGGACTTTCTATTATTCTAGATGATAATCTATTTGTCGCCTTATTAAGAATTCAATTACGTTTTTAATATGGTTTGTTAAAAGACTTATCATATTTGTATATTTAGGAGAATTCTAAATCTTTTAAAAATGAAAAAACTACTATTAATCGCTATTCTATTTACTTCATTGAGCTATACAAATGAAGCCTCTGCTCAAGACGCTATGTTAGGTGAAATAAAACTTTTTGCGGGAAATTTTGCGCCAAGAGGTTGGGCATTTTGTCATGGTCAGCTTTTGCCAATATCTAAATATTCTGCAGTATTTTCCTTATTAGGCACCACTTATGGTGGCGATGGCCGAACGACCTTTGCTTTACCAGATTTAAGAGGTCGTGTGCCGGTATCACCAGGTACTGGACCTGGACATTCGCCAGTGAAGCTTGGTCAAATAAGTAATGGTAAATCCGTCAATGAGAGTGATTCTGGAAATGCAAAAACGCAATCTACGTTAGGTCTTAATTATATTATATGCATTCAAGGTTTTTATCCTTCGCGGAGTTGATAAAGTAAATATTTAAATTAAAAGCAACCTACTTAGGTTGCTTTTTTATTAAAAACACTTTATCCAAAAACTGTTTTATGCTTTCTTGATTGGCTCTAACTAATTCTGCTCTAGCGGCTCTCATGTCTTTAGGATTTTTGTCTTGTGAGAGTTTAAATTTACCTTCCCAATGGGTGATTTCAATCTCAAACATCTCGATATAGTTTAGATTTCTGTCTAAGCGAGGATTGTCTGGTTCTAAAACGTATTTGTGGTCTGGAGCTTCTAAGAACTCAGTCATAGTAATTAATGACTGTTTTAAAGCGGTTTTACTTTCAATGCCTTTTACTTTACCCTTAAGATGTACCTTAATGTAGTTCCAAGTAGGTAGCTGAGTCGTTCTATAAATACTAGGAGAAATGTAACATTCTGGTCCAGAAAATAAGATGGTTACATCATTGTTGTTCTTTAACAATTCGGCTTGAGGGTTATAGATATCGATATGCCCAATGAGTTGGTCTTTTTCGTAAACTAATGGTAAATGTGTTATTAGCGGTTGATTATCTTTTACTGATATTACAGTAGCCAACGGATAGGTTTTAATGACCTCAATCATGTGATTGATGTCATTATCTTGGTGATGTTTTGGAGGATACTTCATTATACTCCAAATTGTCTTAAGTGATGATCTAAGTGCTTATATTGCATTTTGCCCCATTGGTCTTTGGTTAGTTTTCCAAAAGCAGGATGTGGTTGCCAGTCTTTTCTTTCGCGTTGCGCATTTAATTCGTTAATAAGGGAAATGATTTTTGTTTTCTCAGCTTCAAAATTCTTGTCTTCCGTAATTTTAAAACCCGGAGCAGTTGGCATATTTTTTCGCCACGGCTTATCGCTATACATTGATTTTTTAAACAATAGATTAATCAACCAATTTGGTTTTACACCATAATCCTCTTTTTCTAAAATAATGTTCAATGGCATCTGGCAATGATGAAGCATTTGCCCTGGATTCATCTTTCCCCATTGTGCTTTTGTGTCTTTGTTTAGATTGTTTATTCGTGTTGAGATTTCCTCATAAACACCATCTTCAAAAAATGATTTCATGTTGAGTAGAATTAATTGATTTAAATTGACATCGGAATTTACAATTTTTTATCTTTAGAGCATGTCAGAATCTTCAAATTCATTTTCTATAAAGCAATGGTCGCAAGACGATCAGCCTAGAGAAAAATTAAGAGATAAAGGTAAGTCTTCACTAAGCGATGCAGAACTAGTAGCTATACTTATTGGCTCTGGTAGCAGAGATGAAAGTGCGGTAGATTTGAGTAAACGAATTTTGGCAAGTGCAGGAAATAACTTAAACGCTTTAGGCAAACTGTCCTTAAAGCAATTACAAGAATTTAAAGGTATTGGTGAAGCAAAGGCAATTACTATTGCTGCGGCATTAGAATTAGGGCGTCGACGAAAATTAGAAGAAGCGTTAAAGCAAGAAAAAATAACAAGTAGTCGAGATGTGTATGATATCATGCAACCCGTTATTGGCGAATTGCCTCATGAAGAATTTTGGATACTTTACCTTAATAATTCTAATAAAGTTTTACAAAAGCAACAATTGAGCAAAGGTGGCATTACCGGGACAATGGTAGATGTACGTTTGGTACTTAAATATGCCTTAGAAGTTGGAGCAGTAGCTCTAGTTTTGTGCCATAATCATCCTTCAGGGACATTAAAACCAAGTGAGGCAGACCGTCTAATTACTAAAAAGCTAAGTGCTGCGGCATTGAGTCTAGATATTAAAGTTTTAGACCATTTGATTATAACCGAAACTGCATACTTTAGCTTTGCAGACGAAACTATAATGCCATAATGCTTTTAGTTTATACACATAAAATTACGCCGAGGCTTACCTATGTTTTTAAGCATATTTGTAAGCGTATTTTGGGATTAGAAGTGTCTTTTACATCAAAAATCGAGGACTTTATTGCGCATGATTCTCTGAAAATGTCTTATGCAAAACAACCTTTAAGTAAAGAGATTTTCGTGAGAAGTCATAGCTTACTTTTCGAACAGGGCCTTTCGGATTTAGACATTGGTGTTAATCAATGGGACGACACCAAAGGCTTTTTTGCGACAGGAGAACGCAGCGATTTACCTTATGATATTTTTGCAGCTTCGTTTTATTTGTTAAGTCGTTATGAAGAGTATTTACCTCATGTAAATGATGATTATGGACGATTTTTAGCATCAGAAAGTTTAGCTTATAAATCTGGATTTCTAGAAGAACCCATCATAGATATATGGGCCTATAAATTAAAAGCGGTTTTACAAAAGCGTTTTCCAGAGTATCAATTCTCTGAACGAAAATACAATGTTGTACCTGTAATAGATGTTCCTAGCGCTTATAAGTATCTGCAAAGGGGCTTATTAAGAACTTTAGGCGGTCTTTTTGGAGACATACTAAGATTAAAATTTCGACAGTTTTATCAGAGACTGTCGGTGCTTCTTGGTTTTCAAAAAGACCCATTTGATATTTATAATTGGCTTATAAATCGTCAGAAAACTGTAGAATTTAAGTTTTATGTCTTTTTTTTAATTGGGGCTTATTCCACCTACGATAAGAATATTAGCATTAATAAGAAAGACTTTATATCTCTAATAAAATCTATTGGAGATTATTGCAACATAGGACTTAAAGCATCCTATTTTGCAATAGATGACGTTTCTGTTCTAAAAAAAGAGAAACAAAACCTAGAATCTGTTACCAATTTCAATCTTTTAGCCGTTAGAAACTCTCATGCAAAAATTAATTTACCATTTGCATACAGAAATGCTGTTGAATTAGAGATACCGAATGATTATACAATGGGTTATTTTAATGAGATTGGCTTTAGAGCAGGGACTTGTACGCCTTTTCTTTTTTATGACTTAGACTACGAAGTGCAAACACCATTACAAATTCATCCTTACCATATGATGGATTTTGCAATGTTAAAGTATGAGTCACAGCTGGATAAAAAGGAGTATCTTCAACGTTTTATTTCAAAAATCAAAATCGTCCAAGGCACCTTCTGCCCAGTTTTTCATAATTATTCTTTAGCAGATGATGGCGAATGGGAAGGCTTCAAAGAACTTTTTAATCTTATTTTAAAATCTGTAGATGACTGACATTAAACACATATTTTTCGATTTAGACCATACGCTGTGGGATTTTGATAAAAATTCAGCTTTAACCTTTAGAAAGATTTTCGATATTCATAATGTCAATGTAGAGCTTGATACATTTTTAAATACATACGAGCCAATTAACTTTAAATACTGGAAACTTTACAGAGAAGAAAAGGTTACAAAATCTGAACTTCGATACGGTAGACTAAACGAGGCATTTAATGGGATTAATGTTAGCGTTTCAGATAAACTTATACATCAGCTATCAGAAGACTATATAAATTACCTAACCACGTTTAATCACGTTTTCGATAACACTCACGAAATTTTAGATTACTTAAGTCATAACTACGAATTACACATTATTACTAACGGATTCGAGGAAGCACAAGAAAAAAAATTAAAGGCTTCAAAATTAAACCACTACTTTAAAACTGTAACAAATTCTGAGATGGCTGGTGTAAAAAAGCCTAATCCAAAAATCTTTAAATTAGCTCTAGATTTGGCCAATGCTAGACCAGAAGAAAGTTTAATGATTGGTGATAGTTTGGAGGCAGATGTCCAAGGTTCGATTAATGTTGGCATGAAATCTGTTTACTTCGATTATAAAGACGCTAATTATGTAAAAAATCATACAAGAATTACAAGTCTTATACAGCTTAAAGATTTTCTATAGTTAGCTTAGATAAACAATACTTATATTTACTCAAATTAATTACAAGACATGTCAAAAAAACTAATTCTTTTCGTCGTTGCTATTGGCATAGGAATATCGTCCTTTTCTCAGACGACTATCAACGATTATAAATATGTTGTGGTGCCATTGAAGGCTGATTTTTTTAAGGGGAAAGACGCATATAGAACAAGTACTCTCCTTAGATATTTATTTAAGAAAGAAGGTTTTGAAGTCTATTTTGATGAAGAAGAACTTCCGGAGGAATTATTTAATGACAGATGTTTGGGTCTTTATGCGAATCTTGCTAAAATATCTAGTTTTTTAAAAACGAAGGTTCAAATAGAACTTAAAGATTGTAGAGGCAGAGAAGTTTTTGTCAGTGACATCGGATCAACAAAGATAAAGGAATATATAAAGGCTTATCCAGAAGCCATAAGAGAGGCTTTTAAAAGTATTGAATTTTTAAATTACGAATATAATCCTTCAGCAAATGTGGGCTCTAAACCAAAGCAAAACATTTCTAAAGCTGAAAATGAATTACAAAAGATTGAAGAAACGAAAGCGGCAGAAGCTGAAGTCGTGCGTTTAAAGAAAGAGGTTGAAGATTTAAACAAGCAGAAAGAACTTGCAAAGGCTAAAGCAGATTTAGAAAAAGAAAAGCAACTTCAAGCAGAGAAACTTGAACAGCGTGCTGAGAAGAAAAGCTTAAATTCTGAAGTTTCGAGTTCAGATACATTATATGCTCAAGCTATTGATGTAGGTTTTCAGGTGGTCGATGCTACTCCTAAAGTAGTTATGGTTCTACTAAAAACGGCGGCTCCAAATGTATATGCAGTTAAAGGAAAAGATGCTATCGTTTTTAAAGAAAATGATAAATGGATATATTCTGAAGGTAACCAGAAAAAAGAACTAAAAATTAAGTTTTAATAGCCGTACTTCTCTTTCCAAAGTTGTTTTAATTTTTGGCGTTGTGCATCTTCTCGAGCGTTTTTCCCTGGGTTGTATAATTTTGTGTTTATTATCTCAGTTGGCATAAACTCTTGGGTGACAAAATTATTCTCATAGTTATGGGCGTACTTATAGTTTTCGCCATAGCCAATATCTTTCATTAATTTTGTTGGAGCGTTTCTTACAGGCAACGGAACAGATAAATCCCCAGTTTCTTTAACAAGTTGTTGTGCTTTGTTTATTGCTTCGTATGCCGCATTACTTTTCGGGGAACAGGCCAAGTACGTAGCACATTGGCTTAAAATTATTCTAGATTCGGGGTTGCCAATCACTGACACAGCTTGGAACGTGCTGTTGGCAATAACCAAAGCCGTAGGGTTGGCATTACCTATATCTTCACTTGCTAAAATTAGTAAGCGTCTAGCAATAAATTTTACATCTTCACCACCTTCAATCATTCGAGCTAAATAATATACAGCCGCATTAGGGTCGCTACCTCTAATTGATTTTATAAAAGCCGAAATAATATCGTAATGTTGTTCTCCAGTCTTGTCATATCGAGCCGTGTTATTCTGTACTTGATTTAAAACTGCGTCATTTGTAATAATGATTTTGTCATCTCCAAAGGAAGCAACTATAAGTTCAAAAATATTTAATAGTTTTCTGGCATCACCTCCAGAAAGGCGCAATAGCTGTTCCGTTTCTTTTAGAGTGATTTTCTTTTTGGAAAGAACGTCGTCTTTGGTTATTGCACGCTGCAAGAGTTGTTCTAAATCTTCTTTGCTAAATGAATTTAAAATATAGACTTGGCAACGTGATAGCAGTGCGGGAATTACCTCAAAACTCGGATTTTCAGTAGTAGCACCAATTAAAGTGACCCATCCTTTTTCTACGGCTTCAAGTAAAGAATCTTGTTGAGATTTGCTAAAGCGATGAATCTCATCTATAAAAAGTATAGGATTTTTGGTCGTAAACAAACCGCCACTTTTTTTAGCCTTATCTATGACTTCTCTTATATCTTTTACGCCAGAATTTATAGCACTGAGTTTAAAGAAAGGTCGTGCAGATTCATTAGCAATAATATTAGCTAAGGTGGTTTTTCCAATACCTGGTGGTCCCCATAAAATTAGGGAAGGCAAAACACCACTTTTTATGTGTTGATAGAGTGGTCCATCTTTTCCGACCAAATGTGTCTGACTTATGTAGTCATTTAAAGTTTTTGGGCGAAGACGTTCAGCTAATGGTGTATTCATAAATTAAAATTAAATAAAAAAACTAGAGACTAAGCATTTAGTCTCTAGTTTCTAATTAACAATTGTTCTTAATTGATTTCTATTAATCGTTTATATTGATTGTTAATGTATCATCAATTATAATATAACCCAGAGCGATAGGATAAAATTGTAGTTCAATGGTTTCTGTGCCTTCAGCAATACCATCGTCAATTATATCTATAATTCCAGATATATTATGTTCTAGGCTAGTGCTGGCGTCATATCCAAGATAGTAACCATCTTGAAGCAAAAAAGGACTAAAATCTTGAATGGTAAAAAGGTTAAAAGTGTAATCCTCACCCTCTGTGGCTGTACCTCCAACAACTCTTACACCAACTTGTCCTGAAACTTCAGGAAAAACAAAAATTGCTTCCCAATTATCTACTACATTTTGAACTAAATCTTCTTGGATTAAGTTAAATGTAGGTATTTCTCCTTCGCTAACAGTAATTGATTCTTCTACAATTTCTGCTTTTGTTGTATTTTCTAATGGTGTGTCTTCAAGGCTATCATCTTGGTCGCAAGAGATAAAAACAAATCCGAAGAGTAAGCACACTATTAATTTTGAATAATATATATTTTTCATGATTTCTTAAATTTTAGTTGACATCCCAAAAGATTTTAGAAGTAAATGCATCGCTTCTAGTTTGGTTTATTACGTTATTAGAATTTCCAGAGTATTCAGATGCAGGATATAATAATCTTAAAGGAATATTAGTGTCAGTTGAATTTTCAGGTAAAGGCAAATTACTTGGATAGCCAGTTCTGTTGTACTCAATCCATAATTCAGCTCCAGAAACACTTGTAAGTGCTATCCATTTTTGAGTTAAAATTGCTCTAAGAGGATTACCTCCATTAAATCCTAAATCAATGTCCGTGTCATTATCAGAAATATAGCTTGACGCATCTCCAGCACCTAAGAAGTCATATGAAGATTGTATACCCATATTAAACATACTTTGGGCATTGCCATTTAGATAGCCCCTTTGTATAGCTTCAGCTTGTAAAAAATAGCTTTCAGAAGAAAGCATGATTGGTAAATCAGCATCGGGACCTTTTAATATTCCATCTCCAATAGCTGCAGAATTTCCATTGCCATTTTGCGGTGTTCCTGCAAAGACACCACTATCTGGATTGGTCTTCCATATACGATTTAATCTTTCGTCATTAGAATTGGTTAGTAAATTAAAGGCAAAAAGTGATGGCCCTGTTTGTCTTCCTTGATTTGTTAGTACTCCAACAGGATTAGCACCATAGACTTCCCAAAAAGGATTTTGCCTATCATCGGAATTGGTATAGCCTGGATTAATTACTACATCTTCATCGATGAATGTTGCAGTGTTTAAATCGGTAAATTTAGAATTCACAAACGTTAATAATTCAGAATCAGTTTCGGCCTTCAGAATTAGCCTTACGAGTAGTCTTAACTTTACTGTATTAGCAAAAGCTAGCCATTTATCCATATCTCCATTAAACGTGATGTCTGAACTGCCAAAAGGTTCTAAGTCAGTACCACTATTAATAAGTGCTATGGCTTCGTCTAATGTATTAATCAAATCTATATAGATGTCTTGCGCATCATCGTAAGTTGGAAACAAAAAATCTGATCCTTGAAATGCTTCAGTATATGGTGCGTCTCCATACAAATCTACTATGTATTGAAAGTAGAAGGTTTTAAGGATTTTTGCTGCTGCTTTTTGGTTATTCCAATTTCTTCCATCTTCATAATTTTCTATTGTTGCAAAATTTGAAGTAAAACGGTAGAGATTATCCCATACATCATTGTAGAATGTTGTAGAGAATTGATACCTGCTTTCTGGTCCGTAAGCATCATTAAAAGCTAAATAGTTACCTGACCAAGCTACTCCCATCCAATTTCCAATGCGATTAACTCTATTAGTGTATGTCTCTGCACTTCGAGACTGAGCACCTACAATTAATTGATTGGGGTTAAGTTCGCTCAGGTTAGGATTATCTATGCTATCATTAACATCTAAATAATCATCACATGAGGTGAAGCATATACTTGTTACCAGTATGAGTACTAGTATGTTCTTAATTTTTTTCATAGTTTCTTTTTTAGAATGATAAGTTAACATTAAATGTATAGTATCTAGTAGGAGGTGTTATGCCATAAGTGGCTAATCCAAATCTACCAGCAAATTCAGGGTCGTTATAATCTAGGTTAGATTTAGGTAGAATAGTTAATAAATTTCTACCACTAACTCCAACACTTAAGCGAGATAGATTTAAAGACTCTACTATTTTAGTAGAAAAATCATACGTTAAACTCACCTCTCTTAATTTAAATGCAGTGGCGTCTACAATAAAGTTTTCATCAATATTGTTATGATCGCCAGTGTAATACGCGTAGGCTTCACCTAGTGGTTGTAAGTTGCCGCCACCAGCAGTAAGTACAGTTGTATTAGTAACGCCGCTTCCTTCTACTGTAGAGTTAGGGAAAACAAATGGCTGTCTGTCATTAAAGGTTGTGTCAAAGGTTCTTCCCTGGCCAGATAATTGTCTTTTTATTCCAGAGAAAAATTGATGACCAGTTCTGTAATCTCCTACAGCCGCAAGTCTAAAACCTTTGTATCTAAAGTTAAACCCAAAATTTAAAATGTAATCAGGGGTTGCTTGTCCTAAAATCTTTAACTCAGAGTCAATTAAAGGGTTACCATTTGCATCTATAACAACACGACCTTGCTCATCCCTTTGGTAAGCAGTCCCTAATATCTGCGGAAATTCTTGCCCCTCTATGGCAAATGCTCCTGCAGTTCCTAAATTTGCTACCTGTACTCTATCTGATTGGTCTGTAACTTTCTCAACGGTAGTCCTAAATGTGCTAAAACCAATACGTCCGTTAAATTCAAAATCTTCAGTTTTTAAAGGTGTAAACCCTAAGTCAATTTCCAAGGATTTAGATCTTGTTTCACCTACATTAATTAATGTGTTGAAAAAACCAGTAGGAGATGAACTTGAGATTGCTAATATCTGGTCTGTATTTTTACTAAGCGAAGCAGATATATCTAAAGTAAGTCTAGGACCTTGTCTATTTAAAAATTCTAAATTGGCATTGGCTTCAAAAGAATTAATAAACTCAGGTTTTATATTTTGATCTACTAATGTAGTTTGCGCTACTATTGGTACTAAACCAGTGCCAGGGAAAAATGTATCATTTACACCAACTGTAGATAATTGTTGAGGACCTAGTGCAGTGGCATTACCTGTTTTTACGTAACTAGCAGATAATTTAGCTTTGTACAAGATGTCACTTTTAAGATTTTCAAAAGCTCTTGTTGGTATAAAAGAGACACCCAATGAAGGATAGAAAAAGCTTCTGTTTTGTTTTGGTAACACAGAGTTCCAATCATTTCTACCAGTAATATTTAAGAATAAGTAATCTTTATATCCTAAATCAACCTGACCAAATATTGCTGAGGTTCTTTGTCTAATATTAGATTCATCGAACTCGGGAATTGATGTTATGTTAGATAGCTGAAACAATCCAGGTACAGCAAGATCAAACCCGCCAATAAATTCTCTATTGTATTTTCTATCAGTGGCATTAAAACCTATATTACTTTTAAAGGTGATATCTTCAGTAAGATTATAATCGAAATTCACCAAGAAATCTGTATATATAAATTGTTCTCTATCATTATCTACCTGATAGAAAGAACGGATACTTCTATCTCCAAATACAAAGTTTAAGTTATCCTCAAAAGCATTTCTCCGTATTTCTGTTTCGTTAGTTGTTGTTCTCACAGAAGATCTTAAAACAGAACTTATGTGGTCATTGAATTCATAACTTAGTTCCGCAGAGAGATCAAAAATATTTCTATTTCCAAACCCTCTATTGTTTCTAAGTGTCCAGTAAGGGCTAGTTTCATAAATTGTCCAGTGATCATTGTTGTCTCCGCTACTAAAAGCTTCAATAGGTACATTACCTGGTGTATTCATTAACTGTCTGTACATATTTGCATTAACGTCTTCGGTTTTCTGAGAAGTGTATCTCGCAATACCTTGTACCGAAAATTTACCAAGCTTCTTACCTGTTGTTAGCGAGAAGTTGTTTTTAGTAAGCTTACTGTCTGGTATTATACCATCTAAATCTTGATTTAAATAACTAAAATTTAAATAACCATTATCAACATCTCCGGCAGATATAGATATAGCGTTTTGCAAATTAACTCCAGTGTTAAAAAACGGTAAAATATTATCTTCTATATGCATATAAGGGAAGTATCTAAAGTTTCCATTGGCATCCGGAGTACCAATAGGAATATCAATACCATTGTAAGGTACACCCCATGATCCTTGGTCTACTGTTTCTATATTTCCGCCCCAACCTTGTCCAAAACGATTTTGAGTTTCAGGTAAAAACGCTATCTCTTCAAAAGTGGCAGAAGAAATTATGTTTATATTGAATTTACTGGCGTTTTTGCTACCTTTTTTCGTAGTTACAATTATTACACCAGCAGCACCCTGTTCTCCATAAAGTGCAGCGCCGTTTGGGCCTTTTAGCACGTTTAAAGATTCTATGGTGTTTGGATCCAAGCTCGACAGAGTTTGTGCTGTTGAGACAACATTATCTATTACAATTAAAGCGTTGTTATTACCTGAGATAGAGCGGTTACCTCTTAAAGTAATTTGGGTATTTGGTGCTAAACCAGCAGATGTAGTGTTTATTTGAAGACCTGAAACTTTACCAGCTAGCGCTTGTACTGCATCAGGGTTATTGGCTTGGTTTAATTCTTCAGATTTTACGACTTGATTAGCGGTTGTAATTTCGTCAGGCTTTCTTTTAATACCTACAGCAGTGATAATAATTTCATCTAACGACTCACTATCTTCCTCCATAGAGATATTAATTGTATTAGACTCTGCAACAATTATCTCTTGAGTTTTTAAGCCTACATAGCTAAAGACTAAAACATCACCAGACTTAGCACTTAAAGAGTATTTACCATCAAAATCAGTTTGGGTTCCCGTCGTGGTCCCTTTGATTAATACATTTACGCCAGGTAAAGGAAGGTTATTAACATCATTGACGATGCCAGTGATTATCCTTTCCTGAGCATTGGAAAATTGGAATACTAGTAAAGTGAATATTAATAGTATTCCGTTAAGTTTTGTTTTCATAAAGTGATTGATTAATTTATATTCACCAAATTTTGTAATTTTTTATTTTTTATGCAAAGAAAAAGATGATTTATTGATTATTTTTTACTAAAAATATGTTAAAGACAGATATAGAACATACTATTTTTTAATCATTAGTTTTAAAATCAGCGTGACAATATTTCATATTAAAGCCTATTGGCTCTAAATTTGAAATGTATCTCCTAAATTTGAACATGGCGCAACAACAGTTTAGATATTCAAACGCCATAATAGTCTATCCACTATTGTTGGTGTTTTCGATTTGGTTGGTCTTTTGGTATCAAGTTAGGATTGATTCAGGGATTAGGCATTTTGGTATTTATCCTCAAAAGATAGAAGGGCTTTTAGGGATATTTACAAGCCCGTTTCTTCATTCTGGCTTAAGTCATTTATACAACAATTCTATTCCTTTGCTAATACTCTCAATGGCGTTGTTTTATTTCTATAATAAAATAGCTTGGCGTGTATTGTTTTTTGGGATGTTAATTTCTGGATTACTCACATGGGTCATAGGTAAATCTGGAAATCATATCGGAGCAAGTGGTGTTATTTACATGTTGGTAAGCTTTATTTTTTTTAAAGGTATTATTGCTAAGCATTATAGATTAATAGCATTATCTCTAATTATTATCTTTTTATACGGAAGTATGATTTGGTATGTTTTTCCTATAAAAGATGGGATGTCTTGGGAAGGACACTTAGGTGGTTTGATAACTGGTTTTTTATTGGCTTTATTCTTTAAGAGCAAAGTCGCTAAGCCTGAAAAATATTTATGGGAAACAGAAGCTTATAATGAAGAAGATGACCCCTTCATGAAGCATTTTGATGAGGATGGAAATTTTATTGAAATTCTACCAGAAGATGAAATTGAAGATGAAAGTACTACCCAAAGAGAAATGAATTATATCTATAAAGAATCTGAAGAGTAAATGCTACACTCTTTGTCTTACAGCTTCATATAAAAAAGCACCACAAGCAACCGAAACATTTAAAGATTCAATTTCACCCAGAATAGGTAATTTGGCATGCTCATCTACAGCCTTTAAGACGGAAGGATTTATACCTCGACCCTCAGAGCCCATTATTATTGCGCAAGGCACATTGAAGTCGATGTCGTAAACTAATTGCTTTGCTTTTTCAGTTGCTGCTATAACTTTAATACCTGAGGCTTGCATATGAAAAACGGCATCTTTAATGTGGTCAACTTTACAAATGGGAATTTTAAAAATCGCACCAGCACTTGTTTTAATGGCATCTCCATTAATTGGTGCACCACCTTTTTTCTGAATTATAATCCCTGAAACACCTGTACATTCTGCAGTACGAACAATAGCCCCAAAATTTCTAACATCACTTAATTGGTCAAGAAGAAGAAACAACGGCGTCTTTCCAGATTCTATGACAGACATTACTAAATCCTCAATGTCATGAAAAGTAACAGGAGAGATTTGTGCAACTGCGCCTTGATGATTTCCTTTAGATAAACGATTAAGTTTTTCTACAGGCACATAAGAACTATTAATTTTTGCTTGTTTCAAAGCGTGTTCTAATTCAGTAAAAAGTTCGCCTTTAAGTCCTTTTTGCAAAAAAACTTTATCGATTTGTTCTCCAGAATTTACAGCTTCTATAATAGCTCTTAATCCAAATATTGTGGTTTCATCTTTCATATTGTAAAAATATTAATCAAAATTTAAAACGTAGAAGTTAAACTCACATGAATTTTAGAATCGGATAATTTAAAAGGTACATTTTCTGTTTTTCCACTAGAATAGTTCAATTTAAATAGCCCTGCTTTGGTAAGAAGACCTAGTCCAAAACCAAAACCAAAAAGTTTATTTTTTACATCATTAATATCATTATCAAAATAAGCTGCGTCTATTACAGAGTGTACATATATCGTGTTACTAAGTCTATACCTGTACTCTGTATTTATTACACCATAAAGGTTTGCGACTAAGCTATTTTCCTCAAAACCTCGAATAGAATTTATACCGCCAAACCGAAATAACTCGTTATCAAGATAGTTGTCTGAGGTCAACGCTGCTCCTGTGAGTCTTATAAATAAACTATTCTTATTATTCAGATTAAAAATTTTATATGCCTCAAGGGATAGAGTGTTTTGTTGTGTTTCAAGACCGTTCTGTTTTCTATTCCCAAGACCAGCAGAAATATCGAGCCAAAAATTTATGGGGAACAACGTATCATAGTATTGAGGTTTAATAAAATTATAACCTATCTGGTAGTAATTAGACTTAAAGTCATCGATTAAATTAGAGTTGGAGTCGAGTAAGTCGCTAGAAACAGAGTTTTTTATACCTGCACTTAAAATGTGATTTGGCTTTACCTGATAATTGAGTTTTAGCTGTTGTGTGGTGGTGGAAAAGGTTGAATCTTTTCTAAAAATAGTTAGGCCAATGTCAAGCCCAATGGGAGAGCTAAACAAATAGGGTGCATTTAATCTTATATCAAAGGTTTGTTGGTCAATCTCATCGCTTTTGTAAAATAGGCGAAGTGATTCGCCAAAGTTCAGGTTATTAACTAATCTTAAATCAACGTAGCCGTCAAACTCAAGACGATTCGTGTTCTCATTAGTGCCGAAGCCTAAATATCCGTCAAAGTTGTTGCTTTGTGTTTTTTCTGTGTAAAGATAAAGTGTTGTAGAGTCATTGGTAAACAAAACTTCTGGTGATTTAATTTCTTTGGCGAATCTAAGATTTTGTAATTGTTCATTCCGTTTTTGGATTTCTGGTAAATTAAAGGATTGTCCTTTTTTTAACTTTAAAAACCGTTTAATAAAAGATTTTGGAAACCTCTCATAACCTTTAACTACAATTTTATCTATTTGTCTTTTTAAGTTGTTTTCAGTAAATAATTCTGCAGCTATTAAATTAGATTTTTCTTTTTTGATATTTATAAGCTGAAGCGTAGAAAAGGGGTCGCCTTGTTCTGCTATTCTTTTGTTAAGTAATTCTAAGACGGCTTCAAGATTCTCAACAGAGACTTCAAAATAATTAGACTGAACTAAAGTGTTCGAAAATTCAAGTAGTTTTTTATCAAATTCAGAATCTAGATAAACTCTTACTGTTTTTATTTTTTTGCCTACATGTAAGTATGCATTAAATAAAGAATCGTTCTGCTTTTTAATTTCTCTGACTGCTGTGTCAATAAAACCTTTTTTAATGAGTTTATTTTTTACAGTATAAACTTCTTTTTCAAGCTCTAGGTAATTAGAGAAGAGTTTCTTGTAGTCAAGAGAATCGATTTCCTTTAGAGCCAGTTCAGACTCAGCTTCAATTTGCAGCAAGACTTTCTGTCCATACATGTATGGAAAAATAAAAAATCCGAATATTAAGACAAACCAAAGTTTTTTCTTCATAAAAAGTAGAAGTGAATAATACCACTAAACAACGTAAAAATATAGTATTATGTATAGTTGTATATGCAAGAATTAATATTCTTTGCAAAATTAATTGTCAAGTATTTGAATTATAAAGATATATTTCTACCTTTGCAGCCCTCAAAAGTGAGGGTTAACAAAAATTTATATAGAAATATATGCCAACAATTTCACAATTAGTACGAAAAGGAAGAGCCAAAATAACCAAGAAGAGTAAATCGGCTGCTTTAGATTCGTGTCCTCAAAGACGTGGTGTATGTACTCGTGTTTATACAACGACACCTAAAAAACCAAACTCAGCAATGCGTAAGGTAGCAAGGGTTCGTTTAACAAACGGAAACGAGGTCAATGCATACATTGGTGGAGAAGGTCACAACCTACAAGAGCACTCGATAGTATTGGTTAGAGGTGGAAGGGTAAAAGATTTACCAGGTGTTAGATATCACATCGTTCGTGGTGCCTTAGATACAGCAGGTGTTGCTGGAAGGACTCAACGTAGATCTAAGTATGGTGCAAAACGCCCTAAAAAGTAATTTAAAACTTTAAAAAGAAGACATGAGAAAAAGACAAGCGAAAAAAAGGCCTCTTTTACCAGACCCAAGATTTAATGATCAGTTAGTAACACGTTTTGTTAACATGATGATGTGGGACGGAAAGAAGTCTGTGGCGTTTAAAGTGTTTTACGATGCTATCGATATCGTAGAAGAAAAGAAAACAGATGACGAAAAAACAGCATTAGAACTTTGGAAAGATGCGTTATCTAACGTTATGCCTCACGTAGAAGTACGTAGTCGTAGAGTTGGTGGTGCTACGTTTCAGATACCAATGCAAATTCGTCCAGACCGAAAAGTTTCTACTGCAATGAAGTGGTTAATAGGTTATGCTCGTAAAAGAAACGAGAAATCTATGGCACAACGTTTAGCATCAGAAATTTTAGCGGCTGCTAAAGAAGAAGGTGCTGCTGTAAAGAAAAGAGTTGATACTCATAAGATGGCAGAGGCAAACAAAGCATTCTCACACTTTAGATTTTAATTAGAAATGGCAAGAGATTTAAAATTTACAAGAAATATTGGTATTGCAGCACATATTGATGCTGGAAAAACTACCACAACAGAGCGTATACTTTATTATACAGGTGTTTCTCATAAAATTGGTGAGGTTCATGATGGTGCAGCAACAATGGACTGGATGGAGCAAGAGCAAGAAAGAGGTATTACAATTACTTCTGCTGCTACAACTTGTACATGGAACTTCCCGTTGGAGAATGGTCAGCCTACTGACGAAACTAAAGGATATCATTTCAATATTATAGATACTCCTGGTCACGTTGATTTTACGGTTGAAGTAAATCGTTCTTTACGTGTATTGGATGGATTAGTTTTCTTGTTTAGTGCAGTTGATGGTGTTGAGCCACAATCCGAAACTAACTGGAGACTTGCAGATAATTACAAAGTGCCACGTATTGGTTTCGTGAACAAGATGGACCGCCAAGGTGCTAACTTTATGGCAGTTTGTCAGCAAGTTAAAGATATGTTAGGTTCTAATGCAGTACCTATCGTAATGAATATTGGTGATGAGATAGACTTTAAAGGTATTGTTGATTTAGTGAAGAACCGTGCTATAGTGTGGCACGATGAAACACAAGGTTCGACCTTTGATGTTATCGATATTCCAGAAGAACTAAAAGCAGAAGCTGCAGAATTAAGAGGTAAACTTATTGAAGAGGTTGCTGCTTATGATGAGAATCTGTTAGAAAAATATATGGAAGATGAAGATTCTATTACAGAAGACGAAGTGCACGCTGCACTTAGAGCTGCTGTTATGGATATGTCTATTATTCCTATGATTTGTGGTTCTGCCTTTAAAAACAAGGGCGTACAGTTTTTATTAGACGCTGTATGTCGTTACTTACCATCTCCAGTAGATAAGGAAGGTATTAAGGGTATCAATCCTCAAACAGAGCAAGAAGAAATTCGTAGACCAGATGTAAAAGAGCCATTTTCTGCTTTAGCATTTAAGATTGCGACGGACCCTTTCGTAGGTCGTTTAGCATTCTTTAGAGCCTATTCTGGTCGTTTAGACGCAGGTTCTTATATTTTAAATAATCGTTCAGGTAAGAAAGAGCGTATTTCACGTATCTACCAAATGCACTCTAATAAACAAAATGCTATCGATTTCATCGAAGCTGGTGATATTGGAGCTGCTGTAGGTTTTAAAGATATTAAGACTGGTGATACCATGTCTGACGAAAAACATCCTATTGTTTTAGAATCTATGGACTTCCCTGATCCAGTAATTGGTATAGCGGTTGAGCCTAAGACTAAGGCAGATGTAGATAAGTTAGGTATGGCATTGTCTAAGTTAGCTGAAGAGGATCCAACATTCACAGTTCGTACAGACGAAGCTTCTGGTCAGACTATTATTTCTGGTATGGGTGAGCTTCACTTGGATATTATTGTAGACCGTTTAAAGCGTGAGTTTAAAGTTGAAGTTAATCAAGGTCAACCTCAAGTAGAGTACAAAGAAGCAATTACAAGACGTGCGGAGCATAGAGAAGTTTACAAGAAACAATCTGGTGGACGTGGTAAGTTTGCTGATATCGTATTTACGCTTGAACCAGCCGAAGAAGGAAAAGTAGGTTTAGAATTTGTTTCTGAGATTAAAGGTGGTAATGTTCCAAAAGAATTTATCCCGTCTGTAGAAAAAGGATTTAAAATGGCTATGGTAAATGGACCATTAGCGGGATACGAGGTTGATGCTATGAAAGTAACGTTAACCGATGGATCTTATCACGATGTAGATTCTGATCAGTTATCTTTCGAATTAGCTGCAAAATTAGGATTCAAGGCTGCTGCAAAAGCTGCAAAGGCAGTTATTATGGAGCCAATCATGAAGCTTGAGGTAATTACTCCAGAAGAAAACATGGGTGATATAGTAGGTGACTTAAATCGTCGTCGTGGTCAAGTGAGTGACATGGGTGATAGAGCAGGTGCTAAGACTGTAAAAGCTACAGTGCCATTATCTGAGATGTTTGGTTATGTAACAACGTTACGTACACTATCTTCAGGTAGAGCAACATCTACAATGGAATTCTCTCACTATGCAGAAACTCCTCAGAATATATCAGAAGAAGTAATTAAAGCAGCAAAAGGCGTAGAAGCTTAAAACTAAAAGAAAATGAGTCAAAAAATTAGAATAAAATTAAAGTCTTACGATCATAATTTAGTTGACAAGTCTGCTGATAAGATTGTAAAAACAGTTAAAAGTACAGGTGCTGTTGTAACGGGTCCAATCCCATTACCAACGCACAAGAAAATTTTCACTGTGTTACGTTCACCGCACGTAAACAAGAAGTCTAGAGAACAATTTCAATTAAGCTCTTACAAGAGATTATTAGATATTTACTCTTCATCTTCTAAGACGATTGATGCATTAATGAAGCTTGAATTACCAAGCGGAGTTGAAGTTGAAATCAAAGTGTAATTTGAACTAAACATGTCCTAAGCTGCGGGCGAGGGAAAGACGGATAAAAATACAATTCAAGGCTGAAACGTATTTTTCAGCCTTGAATTTTAAAAAAGAATTAATAATTAAATAAATAATAAATATGTCTGGGTTAATTGGAAAAAAAATCGGTATGACCAGCATCTTCGACGAAAATGGAAAAAATATTCCATGTACAGTAATCGAAGCTGGACCATGTATCGTTACCCAAGTCAGAACTGAAGAAGTGGACGGTTATAGTGCACTGCAATTAGGTTTCGATGACGCGACAGAAAAAAGCGCTACAAAAGCAGACTTAGGTCATGCTAAAAAAGCGGGTACTTCTGTAAAGCGCAAAGTTGCTGAGTTCAAAGGTTTTGATGCGGAGTACAAATTAGGTGATGCCATCACTGTAGAGCACTTTATGGAAGGTGAGTTCGTGGATATTTCAGGAACTTCTAAAGGTAAAGGTTTTCAAGGTGTTGTAAAGCGTCACAATTTTGGAGGTGTAGGTCAAGCAACGCATGGTCAACACAACCGTTTAAGAGCTCCTGGTTCTATTGGTGCAGCATCTTATCCTGCGAGAGTTTTCAAAGGAATGAAGATGGCCGGAAGAATGGGTGGAGATACAGTAAAAGTTCAAAATTTAAGAGTTTACAAAGTGGTTCCTGAAAAGAACTTATTAGTTGTTAAAGGATGTGTCCCAGGACACAAAAACTCTTATGTAATTATTCAGAAGTAATGAAGGTAGCAGTTTTAGATATAAACGGAAAAGATACGGGTAGAAAAGCTGAGCTTTCTAAAGACGTATTCGCTATTGAACCAAATAATCACGCTGTTTATTTAGATGTTAAGCAATACTTGGCTAATCAGAGACAAGGAACGCATAAATCTAAAGAGCGTGCAGAAATTACAGGTAGTACACGTAAGATTAAGAAACAAAAAGGAACAGGTACGGCTCGTGCGGGTTCTATCAAGTCTGGTGTATTTAAAGGTGGTGGACGTATGTTTGGCCCAAGACCAAGAAATTATGGGTTTAAACTTAACAAAAATGTTAAGCGTTTAGCTCGTAAATCGGCTTTATCAATTAAAGCAAATGACAAGTCAATAATGGTATTAGAGGATTTTAACTTCGACTCTCCAAAGACTAAGAATTTTGTTAATGTATTGAAAGCCTTAGAGGTAGAAAACAAAAAAACACTGTTTGTGTTGGGTGACTCGAATAATAATGTATATTTGTCGTCGCGCAATTTAAAACGCTCTGAAGTTGTAACTTCTTCAGAATTAAGCACTTATAAAATAATGAACGCAAATAAAGTTGTTCTTTTAGAAGGTGCATTAGAAGGAATTGAATCGAATTTAAGTAAATAGTACACCAAATGAGTATCTTAATTAAACCAATAATCACTGAAAAAGCGACCATGCAAAGCGAGGTGCTTAACGCATATGCGTTCGAAGTGAATACTAAGGCGAACAAGGTAGAAATCAAAAAAGCTGTTGAGGCGGCTTATGGTGTTTCTGTTGAAAAAGTTCGTACAATAAATGTCCGTCCAGATAGAAGAACACGTTATACAAAAACGGGTATTCAACATGGTAAAACAAATGCTGTTAAAAAAGCAATTGTACAACTGGCGGAAGGTGAGACAATAGATTTATACGCTAACATGTAATTAGACATCAATGTCAGTAAGAAAATTAAAACCAATCACATCAGCCCAGCGTTTTAGAGTAGTTAATGGATTTGACGCCATTACTACTGATAAGCCGGAGAAAAGCTTGCTTGCTCCGAAAAAAAGGTCTGGTGGTAGAAACAGTCAAGGAAAAATGACCATGCGCTATATAGGTGGTGGTCATAAGAAAAAGTATCGTATTATCGATTTTAAACGTAACAAAACTGGTATTCCAGCAGAGGTTAAGTCAATTGAGTACGATCCAAACAGAACAGCATTTATCGCATTACTTAATTATCAGGATGGTGAAAAACGATACATTATCGCACAGAATGGTTTACAAGTAGGACAAAATGTTGTTTCTGGTGAAAACGGTGTAGCTCCTGAAATAGGAAACGCAATGCCTTTAAGTGAAATACCTTTAGGTACAATAATCTCTTGTATAGAGTTGCGTCCAGGTCAAGGTGCTGTTATGGCGCGTAGTGCTGGTGCTTTTGCTCAATTAATGGCAAGAGATGGTAAATTCGCTACTGTTAAGCTCCCTTCTGGAGAAACTAGAATGATATTGGCAAGTTGTATGGCAACTATAGGAGTTGTTTCTAACTCTGACCATCAATTATTAGTATCAGGTAAAGCAGGTAGAAGTAGATGGTTAGGAAGACGTCCAAGAACAAGACCAGTAGTAATGAACCCTGTTGATCATCCAATGGGAGGTGGTGAAGGTAAATCTTCTGGTGGACACCCAAGATCTAGAAATGGTATTCCTGCTAAAGGTTATAGAACACGTTCTAAGACTAAAGCGAGTAATAAGTACATTGTAGAACGTAGAAAGAAATAATTAAGAAAGTAGTATGGCACGTTCATTAAAAAAAGGACCTTACATCCATTATAAATTAGAAAAGAAAGTTGCAGAGAATGTAGCTTCAAACAAAAAGACAGTTATCAAAACTTGGTCTAGAGCATCTATGATTTCCCCAGATTTCGTAGGTCAGACTATAGCTGTTCATAATGGTCGTCAATTCGTTCCAGTATATGTAACTGAGAACATGGTAGGTCATAAGTTAGGAGAATTTTCACCAACAAGGTCATTCCGTGGTCACGCTGGTGCTAAAAATAAAGGTAAAAAATAAGAATCATGGGAAGTCGTAAAAAACAAATGGCAGAAGCCATTAAGGCTGAGAAGAAGCAAGTTGCTTTCGCTAAGCTAAATAACTGTCCTACATCTCCGCGTAAAATGCGTTTAGTTGCAGATTTAGTTAGAGGTGAAAAGGCTGATAAAGCGCTGCAGATTCTTAGATTTAGCCAAAAAGAAGCATCTCGTCGTTTAGAGAAATTATTATTGTCTGCTATTGCAAACTGGCAAGCTAAAAACGAAGATGCAGATATCGAGGAAGCTAATTTATTTGTAAAAGAAATTAGAGTAGACGGTGGCTCAATGTTAAAGAGACTACGTCCGGCACCTCAAGGTAGAGCACATAGAATTAGAAAAAGATCTAACCACGTTACTGTTGTGGTAGATTCATTAAACAAAACACAAAGCTAAGATAGAGATATGGGACAAAAAACAAATCCAATCGGAAATCGTTTAGGTATTATCAGAGGATGGGAATCTAACTGGTACGGTGGTAATGACTATGGAGATAAGTTAGCCGAAGACGATAAGATTAGAAAGTATGTTCACGCTCGTTTATCTAAAGCAAGTGTGTCAAGAGTGATTATTGAGCGTACGCTTAAGCTTGTAACCGTTACTATCACTACTGCAAGACCTGGTATTATTATCGGTAAAGGCGGTCAAGAGGTAGACAAGTTAAAAGAAGAGCTTAAAAAAATTACTGGTAAAGAAGTTCAGTTGAACATCTTTGAAATTAAGAGACCTGAGTTAGATGCGTATTTAGTGGCAGCCAGTGTTGCTCGTCAAATCGAAAGTAGAATTTCGTACAGACGTGCAATTAAAATGGCTATTGCAGCGGCAATGCGTATGAATGCTGAAGGAATCAAAATCCAAATTAGTGGTCGTCTTAACGGAGCTGAGATGGCACGTTCTGAGCACTACAAAGAGGGTCGTATTCCGTTATCTACGTTTAGAGCAGATATCGATTACGCTTTAGTAGAAGCACATACGACTTACGGTCGTTTAGGTGTAAAAGTTTGGATTATGAAAGGTGAGGTTTATGGAAAAAGAGAACTTTCTCCATTAGTAGGCCTTTCTAAACAAAAAGGAAAAGGTGGACGTGTAGGTGCCAAAAAAGGCGGAAACCAACGTCGTAGAAAGTAATTTTTTAAAGTAAAGAAAAGAAAATGTTACAGCCTAAAAGAACAAAATTTCGTAAGCAGCAAAAAGGACGTATGAAAGGTAATTCTGGAAGAGGTCATTTGTTATCAAATGGAACTTTCGGTATTAAGTCGCTTGATTCATCGTTCATTACTGCACGTCAAATAGAAGCAGCGCGTATCGCCGCTACTCGTTACATGAAAAGAGAAGGGTCGTTATGGATTAAGATATTTCCAGACAAGCCTATCACTAAAAAGCCTCTTGAAGTACGTATGGGTAAAGGTAAAGGTGCTGTAGAATATTGGGCAGCAGTTGTAAAGCCAGGTCGCGTTTTATTTGAAATTAGTGGAGTGCCATTAGACGTAGCTCAAGAAGCATTGCGTTTAGCAGCACAAAAACTTCCAGTTAAAACTAAGTTTATCATAGCTAGAGATTACGAAGCTTAATAAAAAGTATTATGAAGCAATCAGAAATTAAACAGCTATCTACAGCTGAGTTACAAGAAAAACTTGGTGAAACTAAAAAGAGTTATACAGACCTTAAAATGGCTCATGCTATATCTCCATTAGAAAATCCTATCCAGTTACGTAACGTAAGACGTACCGTAGCTAGATTAGCGACCGAGTTAACAAATAGAGACAATCAATAATTGTATTCTGCTGAAAGATGGAAAAAAGAAACTTAAGAAAAGAACGTATAGGAGTTGTTACAAGTAACAAGATGCAAAAATCAATTGTTGTGTCTGAGGTAAAAAAAGTAAAACACCCTATGTATGGAAAATTCGTTTTGAAAACAAAGAAATATGTTGCTCATGACGAAACAAATGACTGCAATATTGGAGATACTGTAAAGATTATGGAAACAAGACCTTTAAGTAAATCTAAGTGTTGGAGATTAGTAGAAATAATTGAAAGAGCGAAGTAATTATGGTACAACAAGAATCAAGATTAAAAGTAGCTGATAACACAGGAGCAAAGGAAGTATTAACTATCCGTGTTCTTGGTGGCACAAAGAGACGTTACGCATCAGTTGGTGATAAGATTGTAGTTTCAGTAAAAACTGCTACACCAAACGGTAACATTAAAAAAGGAGCTGTGTCTACAGCCGTTGTTGTGCGTACTGCAAAAGAGGTAAGACGTCCAGACGGATCTTACATCCGTTTCGATGATAACGCATGTGTATTATTAAACCCGCAAGGTGAGATGAGAGGTACGCGTGTTTTTGGACCAGTAGCAAGAGAGCTTCGTGATAAACAATTCATGAAAATTGTATCATTAGCACCAGAGGTGCTTTAATACATCAAGAAAAAATGACAAAGCTTAAAATAAAAACTGGAGATACTGTAAAAGTTATTGCTGGAGACCATAAAGGTTCAGAAGGTAAAGTGCTTAGAGTATTTAAAGAAAAGAATAAAGCCATCGTAGAAGGCGTGAACATGGTTAAGAAACATACTAAGCCAAGTGCACAAAGTCCTCAAGGTGGTATAGTAGAGAAGGAAGCAGCTATCCATATTTCAAATTTATCTTTACTTACAGGTAAAGGCGAGGCTACAAGAGTAGGTTTTAGAATGGATGGTGATAATAAAGTGAGATTTTCTAAAAAATCTAATGAAGTAATTTAGTTATGGCTTACGTTGCAAGATTAAAACAAGAGTATAAGGACAGAATCGTTACTGCTCTTACAGAAGAATTTGGTTATAAAAACGTAATGCAGGTGCCTAAGCTTACAAAGATTGTTATATCTAGAGGAGTTGGTGCTGCTGTTGCAGATAAGAAGTTAGTTGACCATGCTGTGGACGAGTTAACGAAGATATCTGGGCAAAAGGCTGTTGCTACTTTATCTAAGAAAGATGTTGCTTCTTTTAAGTTACGTAAAGGGATGCCTATTGGTGCTATGGTAACTTTAAGAGGAGAGCAGATGTACGAATTTTTAGATCGTTTAGTGACTTCAGCTTTACCACGAGTTAGAGACTTCAATGGTATCAAAGCCACTGGTTTTGATGGACGTGGAAACTATAATCTTGGTGTTACAGAACAAATTATCTTTCCAGAGATAGATATTGATAAAATCAATAGAATTTCAGGTATGGATATTACGTTTGTAACGACAGCTGAGACTGATAAAGAAGCAAAATCACTTTTAACAGAACTAGGATTACCTTTTAAAAAGAACTAATTATGGCTAAAGAATCAATGAAAGCCCGCGAGGTAAAGCGTGCAAAAATGGTAGCAAAGTATGCAGAGAAACGTAAAGCTTTAAAAGAAGCAGGTGATTACGAAGCATTACAAAAACTACCAAAGAACGCCTCGCCAATTCGTCAACATAACCGCTGTAAACTTACGGGAAGACCAAAAGGTTACATGAGACAGTTTGGGATTTCGCGTGTTATGTTTAGAGAGATGGCTAACCAAGGGTTAATCCCTGGTGTTAAAAAAGCCAGCTGGTAAAAAAGAATTATAAATTGGTTTCAGGTTTGGCATTTAAGAGTTAAAAGCCGAATACCGTTACCGCAAATTAATAACTATGTATACAGATCCAATAGCGGATTATCTTACTAGAGTTAGAAATGCTGTGAAAGCTAACCATAGAGTGGTTGAAATTCCAGCCTCTAACCTCAAGAAAGAGATAACTAAAATATTATTCGACCAAGGATATATTTTAAGTTACAAATTCGATGACTCAACAGCTCAAGGCACAATTAAAATCGCCCTTAAGTACAACAAAGACACAAAAGAGTCTGTCATCAAAAAAATTCAAAGAATCAGTAAACCAGGTTTACGTAAGTATGCCGGTGCTAACGAAATGCCAAGAATCTTAAATGGTCTTGGTATTGCAATCGTTTCTACCTCTCATGGAGTTATGACAGGGAAACAAGCGCAAAGAGAAAACGTTGGTGGCGAGGTATTATGTTACGTATACTAAAAACAGGAATATTATGTCAAGAATAGGTAAAAATCCAATCTCAATTCCTGAAGGTGTAACTGTAGAAGTTAAAGACAACGTTGTAACTGCCAAAGGTAAGTTAGGCGAATTAACTCAAGAGTTTTCAGGTGTTGACATTAAAGTTGAAGATGCTACTATTACATTAGAGCGTCATTCAGAGAAGAAAGAACACAAATCTAAGCATGGTCTTTATAGAGCCTTAATCGCTAACATGATAGAAGGCGTATCTAAAGGATGGACTAAAGAATTAGAATTGGTGGGTGTAGGTTATAGAGCATCAAACCAAGGACAAAAACTTGACTTAGCTTTAGGTTTTTCGCACAATATAATAATGGATATTGCTCCAGAAATCAAAATAGAAACTGTTTCTGAAAAAGGTAAAAATCCAATCGTAAAATTAACTTCTCATGACAAGCAACTGGTGGGGCAAGTAGCGGCTAAAATCCGTGGTTTCCGTAAGCCAGAGCCTTACAAAGGAAAAGGTGTTAAGTTTGTTGGTGAAGAAATTAGAAGAAAAGCAGGTAAATCAGCTTAATAGTAAGGTTATGGCATTAACAAAGAACGAAAGAAGACAACGAATTAAAAACAGAATACGTAAGATTGTATCTGGTACTGAAGCTAGACCAAGATTATCTGTTTTTAGAAGTAATAAAGAAATTTATGCTCAAATCGTGGATGACGTGACTGGTAAAACTATCGTTGCTGCATCTTCAAGAGATAAAGACGTAAGTGGTGCAAAAGGTAATAAAACCGAAGTTGCTGCTTTAGTTGGTAAAGCAATCGCAGAAAAAGCATTAAAAGCTGGTGTTGAAACCATCTCTTTTGATAGAGGAGGTTACTTATATCATGGTAGAGTAAAATCATTAGCAGAAGGTGCAAGAGAAGCAGGACTTAAATTTTAAGACATTATGTATCAAAAATATAAAAACGCAGAGCTAGTAAAACCAGGAGGTTTAGATTTAAAGGATCGCTTGGTAGGCGTACAACGTGTTACTAAAGTAACAAAAGGTGGTAGAGCATTTGGTTTTTCTGCTATCGTAGTAGTCGGTGACGAAGCTGGTGTAGTAGGACATGGTTTAGGTAAGTCTAAGGATGTAGCAACTGCTATTGCTAAGGCTGTCGAAGATGCTAAGAAAAACTTAGTTAGAATTCCTATCATTAAAGGAACCTTACCTCACGAACAAAAGGGTAAGTTTGGTGGAGCAAGAGTAAATATTATACCTGCTGCTCCTGGTACAGGAGTTATCGCTGGTGGTGCTGTTAGAACAGTTCTCGAAGCAGTAGGAGTGCATGATGTACTTTCCAAGTCTCAAGGATCATCAAACCCTCATAATGTAGTGAAAGCAACATTTGATGCTTTATTACAACTAAGAGATGCTGGTGCTATCGCTAGAGAGAGAGGTATTTCACTTGAAAAAGTATTTAACGGATAATCATTAGGATAAGATGGCAAAGATTAAAGTAAAAAAAGTTAAGAGTGCAATCAACCGTACAAAAAGACAAAAGCTTACATTAGAAGCTTTAGGCCTTAAGAGAATCGGTCAAGTTGTAGAGCACGATGCCACACCAAACATCCTTGGTATGGTTAAAAAAGTTGAACATTTAGTTTCTGTAGAGGAAGCTTAAAAAATATAACTTAACAGATGGATTTAAGTAATTTAAAACCTGCAGAAGGTTCAGTAAAAAATCAAGGGAAACGCGTTGGTCGTGGTCAAGGTTCTGGTAAAGGCGGAACTGCAACACGTGGTCATAAAGGTGCTAAGTCACGTTCTGGTTATTCTAAGAAATTAGGATTTGAAGGTGGTCAAATGCCATTACAACGTCGTGTACCTAAGTTTGGTTTTACTAACATCAATAGAGTAGAGTATCAAGGTGTAAACTTAGACACATTACAAGAGTTGGTAGAGGCTAAAAAAATTAAAGATACTGTAGATTTTGAGACACTAGTGGAATTGAGATTAGCTCGAAAAAATGAGTTAGTTAAAATCCTAGGACGTGGAGAATTAAAAGCAAAATTAACAGTAAAAGCTCATAAATTTACTGCGTCGGCAAAAGCTGCTATCGAAGCTGCTGGTGGTGAAGCTGTAACTTTATAAGATAGATATAATGAAGATAATAGATACATTAAAAAACGTCTGGAAGATTACCGAACT
Source organism: Winogradskyella wandonensis (assembly GCF_004346845.1). Classification (GTDB taxonomy): domain Bacteria; phylum Bacteroidota; class Bacteroidia; order Flavobacteriales; family Flavobacteriaceae; genus Winogradskyella; species Winogradskyella wandonensis. The sequence continues at coordinate 101,295 of NZ_SMGI01000001.1, forward strand.
TAAGGATAGAATAATTTTAACCCTTGGGCTATTATTAGTTTATCGATTTGGAGCGCAAGTCGTTTTACCAGGTATTGATGCAACGCAATTAGGTGGATTACAAGATACAGCTGATGGTGGAATATTAGGTTTGTTAAATGCCTTTACAGGTGGTGCTTTTGCAAACGCATCAGTATTCGCATTAGGTATTATGCCTTACATTTCGGCTTCTATTGTTGTTCAGCTAATGGGAATTGCAATTCCTTACTTACAGAAACTTCAAAAGGAAGGTGAAAGTGGTCGTAAAAAAATTAACCAAATCACACGTTGGTTAACTATTGCCATCTGTTTAGTTCAAGCACCAGGATATTTAGTAAGCTTGCCAAGTTTAGGGATTCCATCAAGTGCTTTCTTATTAGGTACAGGAGGTATCTTCTATTTCTCTTCAATTGTAATTCTTGTAACGGGTTGTATTTTTGCAATGTGGTTGGGAGAAAAAATTACCGACAAAGGAATAGGAAATGGTATTTCTTTACTTATTATGGTTGGTATCATTGCAACTTTACCACAGTCATGGCTGCTTAACACAGCATCTAGAACTGAAGGTAATGGTGGAATTATGTTAGTTCTAATAGAATTAGTTATTTGGTTCGTAATCATATTAGCTTCTGTCCTATTAGTAATGGCGGTTCGTAAAGTACAAGTTCAGTATGCAAGAAGAACGGCTAGCGGAGGATACGAAAAGAATGTGTTTGGGTCACGTCAATTTTTACCATTAAAGCTTAACGCTTCTGGTGTAATGCCAATTATCTTTGCTCAAGCTATAATGTTTGTTCCTGGTTTAATTGGTGGTTCATCTTGGTTAAAGGATACTGACGCAGGTCAATGGATGCAAGCTAATTTTTCTGATATCTTTGGATTTTGGTATAATTTAGTATTTGCACTCCTAATCATTGTATTCACATATTTCTACACTGCTATTACCGTTCCTACCAATAAAATGGCGGATGACTTAAAACGTAGTGGTGGTTTTATTCCAGGAATTCGTCCAGGTACTGAAACATCGGAATATCTGGATAAAATTATGTCTCAGATTACATTACCAGGCTCTATATTCTTAGCATTAATTGCAATATTTCCTGCGTTTGTTGTAAAACTAATGGGAGTTCAGCAAGGATGGGCATTATTTTTTGGTGGCACATCCCTTTTAATTATGGTAGGTGTTGCTATAGATACAATGCAACAAGTAAACTCTTACTTGTTAAACAAGCACTATGATGGTTTGATGAAATCAGGTAAAAATAGAAAAGCAGTAGCTCAATAATATTTTAGACATGGCAAAACAAGCAGCAATAGAGCAAGACGGTACAATTATAGAGGCATTATCTAATGCCATGTTCCGTGTAGAATTAGAAAATGGTCATATTGTGACTGCGCATATTTCTGGTAAAATGAGAATGCATTACATTAAATTATTACCAGGAGACAAAGTAAAATTAGAAATGAGTCCTTACGATTTAACTAAGGCTCGCATAACATACAGATACTAATCTGATTGGTGACTGAGGTGTCATGCTGAGCATGTCGAAGCACTCTCGAAGTCACTGATAGTAAATTAAATCATTTAAGATGAAAGTAAGAGCATCAGTTAAAAAGAGAAGTGCCGATTGTAAATTGGTACGTCGTAAAGGAAGACTTTACGTAATTAACAAAAAGAATCCTAGATTCAAACAAAGACAAGGATAAACACTAAAAAGTATTAGTTATTAGACTGAAATGAATCTGTTCGAAATCGAAAGGTTTAGGATTCTAACAACTAATTAAAAACTAAAACAAATATGGCAAGAATTGCAGGTGTAGATATACCAAAACAAAAAAGAGGCGTTGTTTCTCTAACTTATATCTATGGAATAGGTAGAAGTCGTGCTAAAGAAATTTTAGAAACTGCTAAAGTAGACGAGAGCACTAAAGTACAAGACTGGACAGATGATCAAATCGGAGCTATCCGTGAGGCTGTAGGGTCTTTTAAGATTGAAGGTGAATTACGTTCTGAAACTCAGTTAAACATTAAGCGTTTAATGGATATCGGATGCTATAGAGGAATCCGTCATAGAGCAGGGCTTCCTTTAAGAGGGCAGCGTACTAAGAACAACTCACGTACAAGAAAAGGTAGAAGAAAAACAGTTGCTAACAAAAAGAAGGTAACTAAATAAAACTAGTCTTTAGTCTATAGACGTTGGAAAGAATCTGTTTGAAATTTTAAAGGTTTAGGATTCTAGCGACTATTCACTATTTACTAAAAACTAAAAAATATGGCAAAGTCAAGTACAAAAAAACGTAAAGTAATTGTTGATGCAATCGGAGAAGCTCACGTAACAGCATCTTTCAATAATATCATTATTTCTTTAACAAATAAAAAAGGTGACGTTATTTCTTGGTCATCAGCTGGTAAAATGGGATTTAGAGGTTCTAAAAAGAACACACCTTACGCTGCTCAATTAGCTGCAGAAGATGCTGCTGGAGTTGCTAAAGAAGCTGGACTAAAGAAAGTAAAAGTTTATGTAAAGGGTCCTGGTAATGGTAGAGAATCTGCAATTAGATCTATCCACAACGCTGGTATCGAAGTTACAGAAATCATTGACGTAACACCACAACCACATAACGGATGTCGTCCTCCAAAGAGACGTCGCGTTTAATTTATTTAAATGCTAAAAGTTAATATCAAACTTTAATCAGTTTGGTATTAACTTTTTATGTATTTTTGCAAACCGAAAATAATAACAAGTATCAACGAGAGGCAAACGATATAGAAGGATAAGATTAAGACCTTAATTCTACAATCACTCTCAAAATAATTTAAAAAATGGCAAGATATACTGGTCCTAAAACTAAAATAGCTAGAAAATTTGGTCAAGCTATCTTCGGAGACGATAAAGCCTTCGAAAAAAGAAATTACCCACCAGGGCAACATGGTAACAACCGACGTCGTGGAAAGAAATCTGAGTACGCAATCCAATTAGCAGAAAAGCAAAAAGCAAAGTACACTTACGGAATCTTAGAGCGTCAGTTCAGAAACATGTTTAAAAAAGCAACGGCTGCTCAAGGTATTACTGGTGAGGTGTTATTACAATTATGTGAGTCTCGTTTAGATAATGTGGTTTACAGAATGGGTATTGCTCCTACACGTAGTGCAGCACGTCAGTTAGTTTCTCACAGACATATCACAGTTAACGGAGAAAAAGTAAACATTCCTTCTTACCAATTAAAAGCAGGTGATGTTGTTGCAGTTAGAGAAAAATCTAAATCCCTTGAGGCGATTACTAATTCTTTAGCGAATTCTAGTAATGTTTACGAGTGGATTACATGGAATAATGATACAAAAGAAGGTACTTACGTTTCTGTACCAGCACGTATCCAAATCCCAGAGCAAATCAACGAGCAATTTATCGTTGAACTTTACTCTAAATAATTAATTAATAATCATATTGGTATTTGGCCAAAGGGTTTATTAGTCTTCTTCAAACTTATAAACCGCGCAACCAAAGAACAATTAAAACGAAGAAAATATGGCAATTTTAAATTTTCAGAAACCAGATAAAGTAATCATGATTGATTCTAATGAGTTCGAAGGTAAATTCGAATTTAGACCATTAGAACCGGGTTATGGATTAACAGTTGGTAATGCATTAAGACGTGTATTATTATCTTCTTTAGAAGGTTTCGCAATCACTTCAGTAAGAATAGAAGGTGTGGATCACGAATTCTCTACAATTTCTGGGGTAGTAGAAGATGTAACTGAAATGATTCTGAATTTAAAGCAAGTAAACTTTAAGCGTCAGATAGATGAAGTTGATAACGAAACTGTTACAATTTCTATTTCAGGACAAGAGCAAATTACAGCAGGAGATTTTCAAAAGTTTATTTCTGGATTCCAAGTATTAAATACAGATTTAGTTATCTGTAACTTAGATCCAAAAGTTAACATTAATATGGAGATTACAATTGAAAAAGGTAGAGGTTATGTGCCAGCCGAAGAAAACAAAAAAGCTTCAGCACCAATAGGAACAATCTTTACTGATTCAATTTATACGCCAATAAAAAATGTAAAATACGGAATCGAAAATTTTCGTGTTGAGCAAAAGACGGATTACGAAAAATTAGTTTTCGAAATTCAAACTGACGGATCAATACATCCTAAAGATGCATTGACTGAAGCAGCAAAAATATTAATTCACCACTTCATGTTATTCTCTGATGAGCGTATTACCTTAGAAGCGGATGAAATAGCGCAGACTGAGACTTATGATGAAGAATCACTTCACATGCGTCAACTATTAAAAACAAAGTTAGTTGATATGGATCTTTCTGTACGTGCGCTTAACTGTTTAAAAGCTGCTGAAGTAGATACTCTAGGTGACTTAGTATCTTTCAATAAAAACGATTTAATGAAATTCAGAAACTTTGGTAAAAAGTCTTTGACTGAGCTTGAAGAGCTTGTAAATGTTAAAGGTCTTAACTTCGGAATGGATTTAAGTAAATACAAATTAGATAAAGATTAATTATAAACTCCTTTATAATTTGCTCCTCAAAAGAGTGTTGTAGCAAGATAGAGGTTTAAAACAAAAGTCATGAGACACGGAAAAAAATTCAATCATTTAGGTCGCAAGACGGCGCATAGAAAAGCAATGTTGGCTAATATGGCTTGTTCTTTAATAGAGCACAAGCGTATTAATACAACTGTGGCTAAAGCAAAAGCTCTAAAGCAATATGTAGAGCCAATGATTACTAAGTCCAAGGAAGATACAACGCACAACAGACGTTTAGTATTTGCAAAGCTTAGACAAAAAGAGGCTGTTGCAGAGTTATTTAGAGATGTAGCTGCTAAGGTAGGTGACCGTCCAGGTGGTTATACAAGAATCATCAAATTGGGCAACCGTCTTGGTGATAACGCTGATATGGCAATGATTGAGTTAGTAGATTACAACGAGATTTACAATGCTGGTAAAACAGCTAAGAAAACAACTCGTAGAAGTAGAAGAGGTGGTAAAAAAGCTGGTGCAGCTGCTCCAGTAGAAACTAAAGCTACTAACGAAGAAGAATAAAAATGCAAGTAAGAAAGCAAATAGATTTAAAATTCAATATTGATATTTTATCTAAACGGCTTTCTTCATTTTACAAACCTCGATTATCGAGTGTTAATAAGCATTGATAACTATAAAGGATAAACTGTTTCAGTTTATCCTTTTTTTTTGGAATTTTGCAATGCACTGAGTTTGCCGAGGTGTAAAACTAAAGTTATCTAAAGAGAAACTAACACAGCACAATAAATGAAATATAAACAAAGACAAAAAGCATTAATCCTTCTTGCAGACGGTACAATCTTTTATGGTAAATCCATAGGAAAAGAAGGCACTGCCTTTGGAGAAGTGTGTTTTAATACTGGTACAACTGGTTACCAAGAGATTTTTACTGATCCATCTTACTTTGGGCAGCTAATGGTAACAACCAATGCACATATTGGTAATTATGGGACAAAAGATTCCGAAGTAGAATCAGATTCTGTAAAAATAGCTGGATTAATATGTAAAAATTTTAGCTTTGAATATTCTAGACCTGGTGCTGATAGATCTTTAGAAGAATTTTTCGAGATGAATGATACATTAGCTATATCTGACGTAGATACAAGGGCACTCGTAAGCTATATACGCGATAATGGTGCTATGAATGCCGTTATCACTACAGATGTGGATAACATTGAAAGCCTAAAAAAGCAATTGGCTGAACAGCCAAGCATGAATGGGCTAGAATTAGCATCAAAAGTATCTACTAAAGAACCCTATTTTTATGGCAACGAAAATGCAACCTACAGGATTTCTGCTTTAGATATAGGTATAAAGAAAAATATTCTTAGAAATTTAGCACAGCGCGACGCTTACATAAAAGTATTCCCTTATAATGCTAAGTTCGAAGATTTAGAAGCTTTTAATCCAGATGGCTACTTTTTGTCTAATGGTCCTGGCGATCCAGAACCATTAGTCGAAGCGCAGGAAGTAGCAAAACAAATAATTGCTAAGAATAAGCCATTATTTGGAATTTGCTTAGGGCATCAAGTTATTGCCTTAGCTAACGGCATTTCTACTTATAAAATGCACAATGGGCATAGAGGCATCAATCACCCAGTTAAAAACTTATTAACCGGTAAAGGTGAAATTACATCTCAGAATCATGGGTTTGCAATTAATAGAGAAGAAACAGAAGCACATCCAGATATAGAAATAACGCATGTACATCTTAATGATAATACAGTTGCAGGAATTAGAATGAAAGATAGAAATGTGTTCTCAGTCCAATACCATCCAGAAGCAAGTCCGGGACCAAATGATTCCACCTATTTGTTCGACGAATTTATAGAGCGATTAAAAAAATAAACCTAAAAAAATGGCAACAAAATCGATATTCTGTTGCCATTTTTTAGTTGCGAAAACATTTTCGTAAATATTAATCGTAATACTTACGTTTGTCAGAAAAATAGCCTACTTTTTTCGTAAATTTACAAATGAGTTTATCATGTTTAACTTCGTTCGTAGAGCTTTGGTTACTGAGCGAAGTCGATGTGTCAGTATCTCAATCAATACATTATTTATAATCATAAAAAGAAAATCGTAATGAGTATTATAATTAACATTCACGCAAGACAAATATTAGATTCTAGAGGTAACCCAACAGTAGAAGTTGACGTACTAACAGAAAACGGCATTATGGGAAGAGCAGCTGTTCCTTCTGGAGCTTCAACTGGTGAGCACGAGGCTGTAGAGCTTAGAGATGGAGGTGATAGTTATATGGGCAAGGGTGTTTTAAAGGCAGTGGAGAATGTTAATTCTGTAATTGCTCAGGAGCTATTAGGGGTTTCTGTTTTCGAGCAAAATCTTATCGATAAATTGATGATTGATTTAGATGGTACACCAAACAAATCAAAATTAGGCGCTAATGCCATTCTAGGTGTGTCATTAGCAACGGCAAAAGCAGCTGCTAACGAGTTAGGAATGCCATTATATAGATACGTTGGCGGAGTTTCGGCTAATACATTGCCAGTGCCTATGATGAATATCATCAATGGCGGTTCTCACAGTGATGCGCCAATTGCGTTTCAAGAGTTTATGATTATGCCAGTAAAGGCAAAAAACTTCACACATGCAATGCAGATGGGAACCGAAATTTTCCATAACCTTAAAAAAGTATTACACGGTCGTAACTTAAGTACAGCTGTTGGTGACGAAGGTGGTTTTGCTCCGAATTTAGAAGGTGGTACAGAAGACGCATTAGAAACCATAGCTAAAGCTGTTGCAAATGCCGGATATAATTTAGGTGATGATGTTATGATAGCTTTAGATTGTGCCTCAGCAGAATTTTATAAAGATGGAAAATACGATTATACTATTTTTGAGGGCGAATCAGGTAAAGTAAGAACAAGTCAAGAACAAGCTGATTATTTGGCAGAATTAGCTGCAAAATATCCAATCATCTCTATTGAAGATGGTATGGATGAGAACGATTGGGAAGGTTGGAAATATTTGACTGAAAAAATTGGTGATAAAGTGCAATTGGTTGGTGATGATTTGTTTGTAACTAATGTAGAACGTCTAAGTCGCGGTATCTCTGAAGGTATTGCAAACTCAATTTTAATAAAGGTAAACCAAATTGGGACACTCACAGAAACAATTGCTGCTGTTAATATGGCTCACAACGCAGGTTATACATCTGTAATGTCTCATCGTTCAGGAGAGACAGAAGATAATACAATAGCCGATTTGGCAGTAGCTCTAAACACCGGACAGATAAAAACAGGTTCTGCATCACGTAGTGATCGCATGGCAAAATACAATCAGTTATTGCGTATCGAAGAAGAACTAGATGAAGTAGCTTATTTCCCTCAAACAAACGCGTTTAAAGTAAAGTAAGTTTCTACTTCTTATAAAGACAAATAAAGCGATTACCCAATTAAGGTAGTCGCTTTTATTTTTGTTATAATACCAGATGTTTACAAATGTTAAAACGATTGTAAATACAGTTCCGAAATCGATGTAGATTTTGTAATTTTGTAATCCTTAAAAGTTCTAGTAAAACCACACGATATATGTCAGACAAAGCGATTTTAGAAATTGATGGAGAGAAATACGAATTTCCTTTAGTAAGAGGAACAGAAAATGAAGTAGCTATAGATGTAAAAGCTCTTAGAGGCGCTACAAATGGTGTTATAACGTTAGATCCAGGTTATAAAAATACCGGCAGTTGCCAAAGTGCAATTACATTTCTTGATGGTGAAAAAGGTATTCTGAGATATCGTGGTTACGCTATAGAAGAACTCGCTGAAAAAGCAGACTTTTTAGAAGTAGCATATTTATTGATTTTTGGAGAACTACCAAATAAAGAACAATTAGAGAAGTTCCATGCAGATATAAAATCCCATTCAGTTGTAGATGACGATGTTAAGAAAATTATAGACGCTTTTCCTAAGTCGGCACATCCAATGGGAGTTTTATCATCATTAACAAGTGCCTTAACAGCATTTAATCCTTCTTCGGTTAACGTGGATTCTGAAGAAGAGATGTACAATGCTATTGTTCGTATTTTAGGTAAATTCCCAGTATTAGTCGCATGGACAATGCGTAAAAAGCGTGGTTTACCTTTAGAGTATGGCGATGATAATTTGGGGTATGTAGAGAATGTCTTAAAAATGATGTTTAAAAGTCCAAATCATGATTATGTACAGAATGAAGTTTTGGTTAACGCCCTAGATAAATTACTTATCCTACATGCAGATCATGAGCAGAATTGTTCTACATCTACGGTAAGAATTACTGGTTCTTCTCACGCAGGGTTATTTGTATCACTTTCCGCTGGTATTTCTGCACTTTGGGGACCACTCCACGGCGGTGCTAATCAAGCTGTTTTAGAGATGCTTGAAGCTATTAAAGAAGACGGTGGCGATACAAAGAAATATATGGCTAAAGCTAAGGATAAGAACGACCCGTTCCGTTTAATGGGCTTTGGTCACCGAGTTTACAAGAACTTTGACCCAAGAGCAAAAATTATTAAAGTTGCAGCTGACGAAGTGCTTAGCGACTTAGGTGTAGAAGACCCAATTTTAGACATTGCAAAAGGTCTAGAGAAAGAGGCTTTAGAAGACCAATATTTTGTAGACCGTAAACTATATCCAAATGTTGATTTCTATTCTGGTATTATTTATCGAGCTATGGGTATTCCTGTAGAAATGTTTACAGTAATGTTTGCCTTAGGGCGTTTGCCAGGTTGGATTGCCCAATGGCGTGAAATGCGTTTACGTAAAGAACCGATTGGCCGTCCTCGACAATTATACACAGGAGAAACTTTAAGGTCGTTTACGCCGATAGAAAAAAGATAAAACAAGAAAAAAAAAGGGCTTCATAAGAAATTATGAAGCTTTTTTGTGTCTTTACGTGATTATTTTTATTACAATGAAACTTAATATTCAAAACGAAACTTCAAGGCTAAAAGCGGTTATTCTCGGAACGGCAGAAAGTAATGGTCCAACGCCAAAGCTAGAAGACTGCTATGATCCTAAAAGTAGACAACATGTATTAGCAGGCACGTACCCAAAGGAAGAAGATATGATTTCCGAAATGGAAGCTGTTGCTGCTGTTTTAAAAAAATACGGAGTTACTGTTTATCGTCCAGAAGTTATAGAGAATTACAATCAAATTTTTGCGCGGGACATTTCTTTTGTTATTGAAGACAAAATAATTATTGCTAATATTTTACCAGATCGTAAGTTTGAGGTTGAAGCTACCGAATACGTTTGGAGTACCGTGGCTAAAAAAAATAGAATAATTTTACCAGACGAATGTCATGTCGAAGGTGGAGATGTTATGCCCTGGAACGACTATATTTTTATTGGCACTTATACAGGAAAAGATTACGCAGACTACATCACTGCACGTACCAATATACATGCAGTCAATGCCATACAAGCGCTGTTTCCTCACAAAAAAGTAAAGTCTTTTGAGTTACGTAAATCTAACACAGACCCAAAAGAAAATGCATTACATCTAGATTGCTGTTTTCAACCTATTGGTAAAGACAAGGCTATTATACATAAAAACGGTTTTTTGAATGAAGAGGAATATCAATGGCTTGTTGATTTTTTTGGTAAAGACAATGTTTTTGAAATTACCAAAGATGAAATGTATGATATGAATAGTAATATCTTTTCCATTTCTGAGGATGTTATTATCTCAGAGAAAAACTTTACGCGTTTAAATACGTGGTTGCGCGAACAAGGCTTTACAGTTGAAGAAGTGCCTTATGCCGAAATTGCCAAACAAGAAGGCTTATTAAGATGCAGTACAATGCCTTTAATTAGAGAGTAACTATATTATTATTTTCTATACAAAAAATACTGCTTTACCAGTTTAATGTACTCGCGCTTTGCTTCCTCTTCAGAGATATCTTTTACTTGAAAAAGAGCATTAGTTTTAAACGCATTAATAATTTGCTTACGGCTGCTTGGTCTGCCGTAGTCATTAGTAGCCTTTTTGTAGTAGGCGTATAGGCGTAATAAAAAATCTGCTGGGAATGGGTCAGTATAGTCGTTTACACGCTTTACAGCGTTTTCAAATTCTATGTCCAACTCATTTTTGCTCATGTCATTTCGGCAATCACAGATTCACCACCTTTAACTTTTTGATTTAGCGAAACTTTAATTTCTGCATCTAAAGGTAAAAATAAATCAACTCTCGACCCAAATTTTATAAAACCAGAGTCTGCTCCTTGTTTTACATTTTGGTCAACTACCGCATAATTAACAATACGTTTTGCAAGCGCTCCAGCTATCTGACGATAAAGGACTTTACCAAACCCTTCATTTTCTACAACGACTGTCGTACGCTCATTTTCTTCGCTAGCTTTTGGATGCCAAGCTACTAAATATTTGCCTGGATGGTATTTGCTATAAGTTACTTTACCAGAAATAGGATGCCTTGTTACATGTACATTAATGGGAGACATAAATACCGAGACTTGGATGCGCTTATCATTAAAAACTTCTTTTTCAAAAACTTCTTCAATCACTACAACTTTGCCATCTACTGGTGATATCGCTTGTTTATCGTCAGGGTTTGTAAAGCGTTTAGGATTTCTAAAGAATTGTAGAATAAGCACAAAAAACACTAATACAAGTAGCATAAGCGTTTTTCTAAGCCACTCGGTAGATACAAAGTAATCGATAGCAAAAATGGTTGCAACAACTAAAACTAGTGTAATTAGTATAATTTTATGACCTTCTTTATGAAACATAACTTAAAATTCTTAGGAATAAATATATAAATGGTGCTGCAAAGATAATACTATCTAATCGGTCTAGAAGTCCACCATGACCAGGCATAATTACACCGCTATCTTTAACCTCAGCCTGACGTTTAAATTTAGATTCTATTAAATCACCAAGTGTACCAAAAACGCTAACAATAATAGCTAATATTAGCCAACTTGTAAAGCCTAACGTTTCTGTATAGGTAGCTATAAAATAACTAGAGATACATGCAAAAAATAAACCGCCCAAAAAACCTTCTACTGTTTTTTTAGGGGATACACTAGGAAATAATTTCTGTCTTCCAAAATTTTTCCCCGTGATGTAGGCAAAACTATCGTTTATCCAAACTAAAATAAAGCTTCCTAATAATAAAAGAGGTGTAAATATATTAAGGTAATTGGCTATTAGTAACATAAAAACAAAACCACTAGACAAATAAAATGTTGTGGCAATGTAACGTTTAGACTCAAACAACGGTATGTTACTAAAAGTAAAAAGATCTTTGATTAAAAAAAGATTGACAAAAATGGTAATTACCAATAAAATCTGTATCGCTTCATTTGTGCCTGTGTTAGATGTATGAATCATACTCCAGTACCAAAATCCAAAGTATAAGACCGAAAAGATAATTGCAGGAACGACAAAAGAATTTAGTTTAATAAGCCTATTAAATTCCGCTAAAGAGACTAAGCCAAAGATAAAAAGCACAATAACTAGAGCATTTTCCCAATACATGGAAACGATAAGAAGAGTGACGTACAGAAGGCCAGATATGGCACGCGTTAAAAGTTCCTTCATTTATAAATCTTCTAAAAGCAATAAATATAAATTCTTAGCACTACTTCCGTAGGTTAAAAAGTCTTTATCTTCAGTCGTTTTAAAATGCTTTATGGTTGTAATGTTTGTCGGAATTTTAGATTTGTTTTTGTTTTTTATGCCTTTAAGACCTTCACCGATATTCTCAACTAACTGGCTTGTTGTTGCATAAACGACGAAGTTGGTCGGTAATTCCTTTAATTTTTTTTCTGCGATTTGATTTGATGAAATTAGAAGTGAGCCGTCATCGGAAATTAGGTGTTCGCAAGTGGTTAAAAAATAACTGCTTTCCGAAGTGTTTTTAGTCGACTTTAGGTCAAAGCCTTTAAACAAATCTTTTAACCTGTCATCCAACAAAAAAACATTTTTGTCTTCCCATGCATTTTCAGCAATTATGTTTTCTAAACTATCGTAAACTTCCTCAATATTTTCGCAGTATAAGAATTTACCGCCGTTTGCTTTAAAGTTAATGGTAAAACGCTCATCTACAGGAAGTTTAATGTCTGGCATGTATTTGCTTCGTTCTTCATTCGGAACTTTTTCTTCGGGACTCTCAGTTTTTCCTCCAAAGATTTTTCTAAATAAACTCATTTACAAATACAGTTAATACGCGTCTTTCACCAATTGTATCAAATATAAAAAAACTTAAACTAACTATTGGTTAATTTAAGTTTTTTCGTTGAAATGGAAATTTAATCTATTCTTCCTCTTCTGTAGAGGTTGGTGTTTTTTCAATTAAAGGAACGGTCTCTTTTTCGAAAGGACGTTTTCCAAAAATCTTTTCAAGATTATCTTTAAAAATAACTTCTTTTTCCAGAAGAACTTCGGCAAGCTCTGTTAGCTTATCTTTATTTTCTTCAAGGATTTTAATAGCGCGTTGATACTGCTTTTCTATAATTTCGGAAATTTCTCTATCAATAAGTTCCGCAGTTTCTTCGCTATATGGTTTTGTAAACCCAGTTTGCTGTCCAGAAGAATCGTAATAAGTAACGTTTCCTACTTTATCGCTAAGTCCATAAACCGTAACCATAGCTCTAGCCTGTTTTGTTACTTTTTCTAAATCGCTTAATGCACCTGTTGATATTTTATTAAAAATTACTTTCTCGGCTGCGCGACCACCCATCGTTGCACACATCTCGTCAAGCATTTGTTCAGGTCTTACAATAAGGCGCTCTTCTGGTAAATACCAAGCCGCACCAAGCGATTGTCCACGAGGAACAATAGTTACTTTAACCAATGGCGCAGCATGTTCTAACATCCAGCTTACTGTGGCATGACCTGCTTCGTGGTAGGCTATAGCTTTCTTTTCGTCTGGCGTAATAATTTTATTTTTCTTTTCTAAACCACCAACAATACGATCAACGGCATCTAGGAAATCTTGTTTATTAACGGCTTTTTTGCCTTTCCTTGCAGCAATTAAAGCAGCTTCGTTACAAACGTTTGCGATATCTGCACCAGAGAATCCAGGTGTTTGTTTTGCTAAGAAATCTACATCTAAGGTTTCTTCTTTTTTAAGCGGACGTAGATGTACCTCAAAAATTTCTTTACGCTCACGTACATCAGGAAGGTCTACATAAATTTGTCTATCAAAACGTCCAGCTCTCATTAAGGCACTATCTAATACATCGGCACGGTTTGTAGCCGCTAAGACAATTACATTTGTGTTTGTGCCAAAACCATCCATTTCTGTTAAAAGTTGGTTAAGTGTATTTTCGCGCTCGTCGTTAGAGCCAGAGAAATTATTCTTTCCTCTTGCTCGTCCAATAGCATCAATCTCGTCGATGAAAATAATTGAAGGCGATTTTTCTTTGGCTTGTTTAAATAAATCTCTAACTCTAGAGGCACCAACACCGACAAACATTTCGACAAAATCAGAACCTGAAAGCGAGAAAAATGGAACTTTTGCTTCACCAGCAACGGCTTTGGCTAATAAGGTTTTACCAGTTCCTGGAGGTCCTACTAATAACGCACCTTTAGGAATTTTACCACCAAGAGACGTATATTTTTCTGGATACTTCAAGAAATCTACGATTTCTTGTACTTCTTCTTTTGCTCCTTCTAAGCCAGCAACATCTTTAAAAGACGTTTTAGTATCTGTTTTCTCGTCAAATAATTTTGCCTTAGATTTTCCGATATTAAATATTTGACCGCCAGCGCCACCACCGCCACCGGCAGACATTCTGCGCATGATGAAAATCCAAACACCTATAATTAAAATGAAAGGCAGAAGCGAAATAAGAAAATCTCCAAAAGCATTATTCTCTATGTCTGCATTTCTGGAGGTATCTAAGTTATTTTCTGCAATAATTTCGTCTATTCGGTCTTCAAAATTACCTAAATCACCAAATTTTAAAGTGTAGTTAGGTATATTTCCCGATGGTAAAAAACCTTTAGAACGGGCTGGTTTATGAACATCCTTTTTAAGTGCTTCTTCTGTTAGGTAAACACGAGCTGTTTTAGTATTACTAATTATTACAACTTCTTTGACATCACCTTGCTTTAAATAATCAATAAACTCGGATGTTTTTATCTCTCTTGCGCTTTGGAAAGCACTGCCACCAAATAATTGTAAACCTATAAATACGGCTATAATAATTCCGTAAATCCAGTACGGGCTTACTTTAGGTTTCTTGTTTAAATTTTTATTGTCTTTTGCCATATCGCTGCCGCAAATGCGGTTATATTTTGTCTATTTAAAAACTTGTTTCGATTTGTGTGGTTTTTGCGTCACCCCATAAGCTCTCTATATCATAATACTCTCTGATATGCTTTTGGAAAACATGTACCACAACATTTACATAATCCATTAAAACCCATTCTGCATTATCTGTACCTTCGACATGCCAAGGTTTATCTTTGGTTGTTTTACTTACTTGTTTTTGTATGGAATTTACTATTGCGTTAACTTGGGTATTAGAAGTTCCCTCGCAAATAATAAAGTAATCGCAAACTGTATTTTCTATTTCTCTTAAATCTAAAAGTGTAATTTCTTTTCCTTTAACGTCTTCGATTCCGCTAATTATCGTTGTAATAAGCTCGTCGGCATTGCTATTTCTTTCCGTCATTAAAATGTTTTAAATTTATGCAAAGTTATTACTTTTTTAGTTCTCGCTTAATCAAATTGTCATAAGAAAACTATAAAAAAATTGCCCTAATATCTATGTACATAATCAAACTTAATGCCATTGACTCTACAAATACTTATCTAAAAGCACTGAGTGTAAAAAAGATGCCTAAGGATTATACCGTTGTTGTTGCAGAAGAGCAGACCAATGGTCGCGGTCAATTAGGAACAAAATGGCAATCGGAAACCTCTAAAAACCTTACGTTTAGCGTCTTTAAAGAAGTAAGATGTTTAAATGTAAACGAGCAATTTTTTATCAGTATTGCGGTGGCATTGGGTATCGTTAAAGCTTTGCGAGAGCTTCAAATCCCTAAAATAAAAATTAAATGGCCTAACGACATTTTGTCAGAGAATAAGAAAATTGTTGGTATTCTTATTGAAAATGTGATAAAAAATAATCGGTTAGAAGGTTCTGTAATTGGTGTAGGACTCAATGTAAACCAGAAATTTTTTGACAATCTGCCTAATGCATCATCACTTCATCTGCTTACTGGTATTGTTTATAGTAAAGATGAAGTTTTGCATGTTCTGCTAAAGCATATTCAAGACTATTTAAACACATTGACATCCAGTAATTTTAAAGACTTAAAATCTGAATACGAAGCCATGCTATTTCGTATAAAAAAACCCTCAACGTTTAAATCCTTTAATGGTGAAACATTCTCAGGTTTTATTGAAGGTATTAATGATGATGGTAAACTAAAACTACTGCTAGAGGATGATATTCGGAAAGAATATGACCTTAAAGAAGTACAACTGCTCTATTAAACTGCAGTAGGCATATTTGTAGCTAAGGTTTCTAAAAATTTATTTATTGGGCCTTTAATCATCATAGCCATCATGGCATTAAATTCTCCAGAAAAGTTGAGTCTTACCTCGCTTTTGGCGGACTCAATTTCTGTAATATTAGCAATTAAAGAAAAGTCTAATTTTCCGCCAGCAGCTCCTAGAACAATCTTACTATTTGGTATAGCTTCTTTCTTTTTTAATACGATTTCTGGCATACCCTTTAATGCAAATAAAAATTTATCTGTATCTAAAACTTCAAATTTGCTAATGTTTTCTGGCATTAACTTTTCGAAGTTTTTTACATCAGATAAAAAATTAAAAGTATCTTCTGCGGATTTGTCTATAGTTACTTTGGGTGATTCTAAGTTCATTTGTTTTTTGTTTAATTGTTTATTCGTTAAGTCGTTTAGTCTTTAAGTGAAGTTTTCCTGATAAAATCAAATAAACAAATCCACTACAAAACGAATTAACATTTTTATATCAATTAGCGTTCCAATCACTGGGATTTGCATTCCATAGTGCTAAAATGTCTTGTTCTTTTTTAGTGATATATTTCGTGTCTAAAGCTTGTTCAAGGAGATTTTCGTAGTTTCCTAGGGTGTGAAGTTCGACATTGGCCTTTTCAAAATTTTCCTTAGCAACATCAAAGCCATAAGAGAAAATAGCGACCATACCTTTAATGTTTAGTTCGGCAGCTCTCAAAGCATCAACAGCGTTAAGACTACTTTTTCCGGTACTTATTAAGTCTTCGACAACGACTACTGTTTGTCCTTTTTCGGCATAACCTTCTACTTGATTTTGTCGACCATGTTTCTTGGCCTCGGGACGTACATAAACAAAAGGTAGATTTAAGTACTCTGCAACCAAAGCACCGATACCAATGGCTCCAGTAGCAACACCAGCTATAACATCTGGTTTACCGTATTTTTCTTCAATTTGCTTTGCTATAGTCTCTCTTACGTAATTTCGAATCTGTGGATAAGACAATACGATACGGTTGTCGCAATAAATAGGAGACTTCCATCCAGAAGCCCAAGTAAATGGGTTATTTGGTTGCAACTTTATAGCATTAATCTGAAGTAATAATTCAGCGGTTTTCTTAGCAATATCTTTATTAAAAATCATAGCGTAAAATTAATGAAATTTGAAGTCAGTTAAATTTTAAATTAAAATATTTTTTAATTCAAAAAGGTATAATCTAAAAAAGAATACTTTTACAATACAAAACTAAAAGTCCAAAAGACTAATGCATACAATTTTTGTTGGTGATAAGCCTATTTACTTAACAACCAAAGTTGATAAAGAAGATGACGCAAAGGTTTTTTTGCTAAAGTCTGTGGACTTGGGTAAGGTTATTAGATTACTAAATAAAACAGATATCAAAGCGGTTTATCTAGTAGGGAAGTCTGAAGAAAAATTATTAAAAAAGTTTTTAAAAAAACTCCCAAATGTTATCGCTGGTGGCGGAAAGGTCTATAATAATGAAGGAAAAGTATTGTTTATTTACAGGAATGATAAATGGGATTTACCAAAAGGCAAAACCGAGAAAAAAGAATCTATAGAGGAAACTGCACTGCGCGAAGTAGAAGAAGAGACAAAGGTTAGTAATTTAAAAATTACAAAGCCATTACCTACAACGTATCACATCTTTAAGCGTAATGGACGCTATAAGATCAAGATTACCTACTGGTTTGAAATGAAAACCGATTACGACGGTAAATTAGAGCCACAAAAAAATGAAGGTATAACAAAAGTGAAATGGCTTAGCGAAAAGAAAATTAAAAAAGCCATGGAGAACAGTTATGCGAACATTAAGCTCCTTGTTTAATTTTTCGATTTTTCACGCAACGTTTTTGAGTTTTTTGCATCTATATAGAAACAATGATTATGAAAAACGTTGGCCTAATTCTAATTTTTTGTATTCTTTTTTTGTCCTGCGACAACGACGACGCCAATAATGCTGAACTTATAGGAGATTGGCAACTCATCGAAGTATTGGCCGACCCTGGTGATGGCAGTGGTGTTTTTATGCCAGTGACTAGTAACAAAATACTAAGCTTCAATTCAGATGGAACCGTAACGTCTAATGGTATAATTTGTAGCATTTCTACCGATACAGATACACCTAGCTCAGGAACTTTTTCCGAAGAGGATATGTCTATTACTACAAGTGCTTGTAGCTTAGCGGATTTCGATTATACTTTTGAAATTAATGGAGATACATTAACCTTTTTCGTTGTATGTATCGAAGCATGTGGTGTAAAATATCAAAAACTTTAGTTTATTCTATAAATAGGATATTGCATATGCGCCTTTTCGTAATGTTCAGATTGTTTGTGTAGCCAATCTAATTGCGCATACCAATTATTTGCAAAATCTGGTTCTAAGCTTTTCTTAAGATTGAATTGTATCTGTAACCTTGGATTTTGCCTTAATAATAATTGTGCTTTATCTTCCCAAACGTATGGTGAAAATCCTTCTTTTTGTTGTAAAATAGTGTCAAAGAAATTCCAGTTAAAAAATGAGTCTGGAGCTTCTGGTTCAAGAGTTTCAAGAAGATATCGAATTCCTTTTTGGTTAGTTTTTACCAAATAATCACCAGCCATAAATTTTAATTCTATTTCTAAAGTTTCTACTGTTGTATTATAATGCAAATAGTGGCCCTCGTATGGAGATTGGCGTGTTTTGTAATCGGAAATCCTATAAGATTGAACTTTTAGTAAACTGTCTTTTTCAAGTGGAGTCATTTCAATGTTGTTCAACTTTAAGCGCTCAATAACGTGATGCATACCTTGAGGAATAACATATGCTTTTGGAATTGTCACCTCTTTTGTTGGCTTGAAAAAGTTTTGATATTTTACGTCTTTTTCAAACGGTTGAGAGCGGTCGTATTTTAAACGTTTAGCACCAGTTAGTTCACTATCCACTCTATTGCCCTCAAAGCCTTTAAAATTTAAAGTTGAATATTTTGATGTATCAATCTGCCACTCTAAAGGATAAGTGTCCCCAGCTGACCAAATTTTTTCATGTTTAGCGCGTAACTCTGAGATTTTATCACTATCGGTCTCTGTAATCTCAATCATACTTTTCATAAGCTCATAGGTACCTTCTACACGTTGCTTGTAAGGTTTTAGCATGTGTGTTTCTACCATCATGCCTAAGGTGTTAAACAGCGTTGTGTAACCTGTAGAATATCTCGGCGAATCTTTAAACTGAGAAAAGCCACTTTCTGGTGTGCGATTAAATACATTAACGTAAGGTGTTATGTCCCACTGTTTAGCTTCAAGTTTTTCTTCGAGTTGAGGCATCATTTCGGTATGCAAATAATTGCCTAAAACGCCTCCAAGCTTATTATGTTGTGTAAACAAATGTGTTAAAGTATACTGATAATCTGCTCCATTGCTTACATGATTATCTATAAAAACATCGGGTTGTACCAAGTGGTAAATTTTAGAAAATGTTTTGGCATTTTTTGTGTCTGTTTTTATAAAATCTCGATTAAGATCATAATTACGCGCGTTACCCCTAAAACCGTATTCTTTTGGACCATTTTGATTCGTACGTGTACCAGAATTTCTATTAAGACTTCCTCCTACATTATAAATAGGAATGGTGACCAAAACTGTGTGTTTTGGTGCTTCAATTGTTCCGTTGGCAATATCTCTAAAAAGTAGCATTGTTGCATCAATACCGTCTGACTCTCCAGGATGGATGCCATTATTAATAAGCATAATACGATTCTCCTTTCGTAGCGATTCAAAATCAAAGACATTGTCTCGAGGACTCAGTGTAACGATATGAAGTGGTTTTCCAGAATCGGTTTCGCCAATAGCTTCAATATTAATAGTATTATAGTTATCAGCTAGAGCAGTATAGTATGCTATGGTTTCTTCGTAAGTGGCTGTTTCTAGTCCGTTACTTTTTTCGAAAGTTGTGGTAAAATCAAAATCTGTTTTTTTTGATTCTTGAGAACAAGAAACGATGATTATAAAGAGAATTAAGAGTTTTTTCATGATGTACATTCTTGTTTTTCAAACTTAGGCATTTTGAAGCAGAAAAACTTTCTGTAGTCCAAATTTCAGATTATAAAAATGACTAATTTTGCATCACTTTATAAATATACTGATGCAACAAACCACAGATACTATATTAATGATTCGTCCAGTAAATTTTAGGATGAATGAAGAAACTGCAGTAAATAATTACTTTCAGGAAGATTTAAATTTAAAAAATGCAGAAATTAATAAAAAAGCTCAGGAAGAGTTTGATGCCTTTGTATATAAGCTTAGATCTGTTGGTATTAATGTAATTGTAGAGCATGATGATGAGCTTATGGATACGCCAGACTCGATTTTTCCTAATAACTGGGTGAGTTTTCATAGTAATGGTGATGTGGCTTTATATCCTATGTTTGCAGAAAATAGAAGAAAAGAGCGCCGAGACGAAGTGTTTATAAGATTAGAGCAAGAAGGTTTTAAGATTGAAAATATTGTAGATTATACCTCCGCAGAAAACGAAGGTATATTTCTAGAAGGTACGGGAAGTTTACTTTTAGACCGTGTAAATAGTAAGGCCTATTGTGCTTTATCGCCACGAGCAGACGAAGATTTGTTTATTGAGTTCTGCGAAGATTTTGAATATACTCCAGTCGTTTTTACCGCTAACCAAACTGTGGAAGGTAAACGATTACCAATTTATCATACAAACGTTATGATGTGTTTGGCCGAGACTTTTGCAGTTATTTGTTTGGACACCATAGATGATAAAAAAGAACGTAAAAATGTAGTGAAGCATCTTAAGCAAGATGGAAAAGAAATCATATCGATTACCGAAGTACAAATGCATCAATTTGCAGGGAATATGTTACAACTAAGAGGCGAAAATAATCAGCGCTATTTAGTGATGAGTGAAGCTGCTCATAAGAGTTTAACAGCTCAGCAAGTAAATGCTATAGAAAAACACTGTCCAATCTTGTCAAGTTCTCTAGAAACCATAGAAACTTGTGGTGGCGGTAGTGCACGTTGCATGATGGCTGAGGTGTTTCTACCAAAAACCTAATCTAGTTTGTTAAATATATAACCGCCCTTTTCAGCACCCCAAACGTAGTTTCCGATGCTGTCAAAACCTCGGTCCCATGAAATAATCTTATCTTCTAGAATTTCGACTTCACTCCTTGCAAAAGCTGCACCACGCAAGCTACTTCTACAAGTTGTATCTCCTGTTTTTCCACGATAATACTTCTCGGAAATACGTTTTAAAATAACTTCGCACCCAGATTTTAACGATATTTCTTCGAGAGTCAGGCTATCAAAAGCTTTAGGATTTTTCCATTTACCAATCCATAACGAGTCATTTTTCATTTCATATACTTCTGAAGAAAATACACTGTCGTTTATCTTATTTAATTTGTAGATACGTTGTCTGTATGGCTTGTCTTGCATACTATTAAGCGCTTGTTCTACATACAAATAATACCCTTGCTTTTCCCAAATCGGGTACATGTGTAGCGAAATGTTATAATACGAAGAATCTACTTTCGATTGGATTTCTGAATTGAAAGACCCTTGCATTAAAGCAAATAATTCCTCAATATTTTCTTGCTTATCCGTTTTAAGGGTGCTCTTAGATTCCTCATTTTTACATGCGCTAAAAATGATAAACACTGTTAGCAACTGCATAATTTTATTTTGCATGTGTTGTGGATATTAATTACGTGGGGAAAATAAAAAAATTTATTCCGAAAGCGGTGCTTTAGGTAATTCTATAAAGAACTTACTACCAATGTTTGGTGTACTCTCCACCCAAATACGGCCATTATTAAGTTCTACTAAGTCTTTACAAATCGTTAATCCAAGTCCGGTACCTTTTTCGTTTTCTGTACCGATTGTAGTAAAGTTCTTTTTTGCATTAAAGAGTTTTTTCTGGTTTTCTTCAGAAATACCAATACCAGTATCTTCAACGCAGATTAATACTTTTCCGTTGTAATCTTGGTTAGAAACAGTTATAACATCACCCTTTCCGGTAAATTTTACAGCATTTGTAATTAAATTCTGGATGACAATTTCTAGCATACTTCGGTCTGCATAAACAAACTCTCTTCTGGATTCGTCAATAAGAATAATGCCCTTATCGTTTACCTTTTTCTCTATTAAAGAGATTTTAATTTGAAAGATTTCTTGAATATTAAATAACTCTGGCTTAGGCTGAAGGTTTTGCATTTGCGACTTTGACCAATTCAATAAATTAAATAGCAAAGACGAAGCGTTGTTAGCATTTTCACTAAGTTCAGGAATTAGCTCATTAAACTCTTCTTTACTAATTCCGCCATCTTTCAGTAAATCCAAAAAGGCTTTTATTGACGAAATAGAATCTTTTAAATCATGCGATACAATAGAAAATAGTTTGTCTTTAACTTGGTTTACCTCTTCTAATTGCGCATTTTTTAGAGCAAGTTTTTTATTCTCTTTGGCAAACGCTTTATTGCTTTTTGCCTCCTTAGAACTTTTTAAATAACTGAATATGAGTAGAGCGGTTACAAAAACTAAAGCAGCAATAAGTCCATACATTAAAAGCAAATCTTGTTTACTCTTTTCTGGCGAAGCCGTTAAAGTATCTTCTACTTTTTCTAGTTTTTGAGGAATTATAATTTCTGTAGGTGTCTCAGAAATTTCTTCAATAGTGCTTTCTGGGATTTTCGCAGAGGCTTCTTTTTCTTTGTCTAATTTTTCTTTTAAACTGTAATATTGATTTTGCCAATTAAAAGCGTCTTCGTAAAAACCACGAGTAGAATCTAAATCTCTATTCAGTTTTAAATTGTAAAGTAATTCTTCCTCATTATCTAGTTTTCGGGCTAGTTTCAAAGCCTCAAGAAGTTGACCTTCTGCGAGTTTCAATCTTTTGTTTTTTATGCTCAGCTCACCAATTGCATTAAGAGATTTTAGAACGCCAAGCTCATCTTTCTGATTTCTACTATATTTAAGACCTTCTCTTAAATAGTCTGCAGCCTTGTCCAAATCTTCAATGGCCAAATAAGATTTTCCTAAACTTGGCAAAATTTCGCCTCGTATACTTTTGTCATCTTCTTTATCTAAAAGCATTAGCATACGTTCGTAACTATCGATTGACCGTCTATAATCATCTTTTTTTGCGTACAGCTTACCCAAGTTTTTTAGTGAGTACATCATGCCTTCTAGGTCATCAAGTTCTTCCCTTACGCTTAAGGCCTTTTTATTGTACTGAAGTGCTTTATCTACAAAGCCCGTATTGTAATAAGCGTCCGCTAAATTGTTATAAGCCTTACTTAGTTCGGATTTTAATCCTTTTTCTTCAAAAATTGAAATAGCAGAAAGCGAATTTTGTAACCCTTTTTTGTAGTTACCTCTTTGTATTTCTATTACACCAAGATTGTTATTCACTTTTGCAATACCTAGCGTGTCGCTAACAGAGGTGTAGTATGTTCTGGCAGTTTCAAAATTAGATACGGCTTCAACTTCGTTTTCTTGCTTGTTATTAATTAAAGCTTTAATAAATGTGGTTTCGGCAAGTCCTCTGTTATAATTTAAAGATTTTGATAATTCTGAGGTCTGGGCAATAAATAATAAGACTTTATTATAATCCTCTATTTTGTAAAGTTCGTTTATAAGCAACAGAGATGTCTCTACTTTCGTCGAGTCTTGGTTCTGATAGGCCAAACGCACAGTAAGGCTATCTATCTTTGCATTTTGTGCAAAGCTTATCGCAGCAGACAGGCAGATGGCATAAAGTATAAGTTGCTTCATAAAGCAGTGTCTATAAGGCACAGTTTTATATTCTGTTTTGGCCAACTTTCTGAGAGGGATAGGAAAGGCGTCCTAGGATAATATCCTTTAGACTTTAATTAATAGCTGTTCAAAAATCACTAAATGCATTTTAATTTACTAATTTATAAGACTTATAACCAAAAAATCAGACGAAATGATAGTTGAAAATTAAAAAAAAATAGACCATTCGACTAAAGACAAAAATTTCCGTAGAACTACACTTTTATCGACGAAATGCACACTTATTTTAAGTGCTTGATTTTAAGACTTATATGTGGCTTTGGTGCTAAGAAACATGGGGCGTTAGATGCGCTTTACTTTGCATAATATTAACTTATCGACAAACTGATTTCAAAATAATAAAAGGTCTATCTTTGCAGGCATTAAAAAAGGAATAATAAGTTTTTTTATGAGTCTTCAATTCACTTTAGAGAAAAATGTAAAAGCTGCTGCAAAGTCTATTTTCGGTGCAGATTTAGAGTCTGTCGAGTTTCAAGCAACACGTAAAGAGTTTGCAGGAGATACAACTGTTGTTGTTTTTCCAATGCTTCGTGTAATAAAGGGAAATCCCGTACTTATCGGCGAAAAAATTGGGCAGTATTTGGTTGATAATGTGGCTTTGGTTAAAGATTTTAATGTTGTAAAAGGCTTCCTTAATATAGAAATCAATGACTCTTACTACCTAGATTTTTTAAAGGAGATACAAAACGATATGGATTTTGGTTTTGTAAGCAAAAAAGATAACAAGGCTATCATGGTGGAGTATTCTTCGCCAAATACGAATAAACCATTGCATCTAGGCCATGTAAGAAATGTACTGTTAGGTTATAGTGTTTCAGAAATTTTAAAGGCTGCGGGTAAAAAGGTTTATAAAACCCAAATTATCAACGATAGAGGCATACACATTTGTAAAAGTATGTTGGCTTGGCAACGTTTTGGTAATGGTGAAACGCCTGAATCTACTGGATTAAAAGGCGATAAGCTTGTTGGTAATTATTATGTTGAGTTTGATAAAGCTTACAAGAGTGAAATAAGCAAATTAATAGCTCAGGGTAAGTCTGAAGACGAAGCAAAAAAGAATGCGCCAATATTATTAGAAGCTCAAGAAATGCTCAGAAAATGGGAGGCTGGAGATAAAGAGGTTGTAGCCCTTTGGGAAAAAATGAATAGTTGGGTATATGACGGTTTTGAAGTTACTTACAAAAATATTGGTGTTGATTTTGATAAATATTATTACGAAAGTGACACCTACTTATTAGGAAAAGAATTTGTCGCAGAAGGTTTAAAGTCGGGCGTGTTTTTCAAGAAAGAAGATGGTTCGGTTTGGTGCGATTTAACGGACGAAGGTCTTGATGAAAAAATTGTTTTGCGAAGTGATGGGACGGCTGTTTACATGACACAAGATATTGGCACAGCCATACAGCGAATAAAAGATTACCCAGATGTCGGCGGAATGGTCTACACTGTGGGTAATGAGCAAGATTATCATTTTAAGGTGTTGTTTTTAATTCTTAAGAAATTAGGATTCGAATGGGCAAAACATCTATTTCATTTAAGTTATGGTATGGTAGACCTGCCTAGCGGCAAGATGAAGAGTAGAGAAGGAACTGTTGTCGATGCCGACGATTTAATTGAGGAAATGGCAACTACGGCTGAGGAAATTTCTAAGGAACTAGGTAAACTAGACGATTACTCCGAAGAGGATAAAAAAGCCTTATACAAAATCATCGGCTTGGGAGCATTAAAGTATTACATTCTTAAGGTAGATCCTAAAAAACGAATTTTATTCGACCCAAAAGAGTCTATAGATTTTCAAGGAAACACAGGGCCTTTTATACAGTATACCTACGCAAGAATTCAATCTATTTTAAGAAAGTTTAGTTTTGAAGCAACTATTAATTTAAATGATATAAACCTGTCTTTGCACGAAAAGGAAAAACAGCTTCTAAAACAGTTGGAGCAATTTCCTTCAGTAATCCAAAATGCGGCAGAACAACATAGTCCGGCTTTAATTGCAAATTATACGTACGACTTGGTCAAGGATTTTAATTCATTTTACCAAAATGTATCTATACTTGGTGCTGATTTGGAGGAAGAGAAACTATTTAGAGTATTACTCTCTAAAAAAGTTGGAGATACTATAAAGAATGCATTTGGTCTTTTAGGAATTGAGGTTCCTGAGCGTATGTAAATTAGAAGATACCTTTGTGTTTTAATGCTTGTTTTATATGAGCTAGATGATGGTTGCTATGCCATGCGTAAGTGCCAATGGTTTCTTGTATAGAAAATTGTTTTCCGTGTTCTGGATGAATAAATTCTTTTTTCAAATCATTCTCATTTAAACTTTTAAGAAGAACTCCAAGTTTATGATGAACACCTTTAAGGATTTGGATGGAAGAATCAACAGGTTCGGAATAATCAATAAGTTTTGCCCATTTATCCTCAAAATAAGGCTTAATGGTAGGACTGTCTTCGGTCAAAGCAAGTTTAAAACGGATAATACTATTAATGTGGCTGTCCGCGCAGTGATGTACGACTTGTTTTATTGACCAACCATTGGGACGATAGGTGTAATTAAATTCTTCTTCAGTTAAGTTTTTAATAATAGCTTCTAGAGCGTTGGGAAAATTTTCGATATCAGCTATCCAACCTTTAATATGTTGTTTAGTAATAACTTCTGGTTTGGAAAAGATTCCAATAGGGTATTTTAGTTGTTCAATTTGTATGCCATTCATGTAAAAGAAGTTTTGTCTAATATACCACCAAAAAAAATAAGAGGCCGTCCATTGGACAGCCTCTTTATGGTTTACTAACTAATAAAATTTATTATGCTTCAGCGGGGGAAGTTGAAGCAACTGCTGCAGCATAAACTACTAAACCAAAACCTATTTTGTTAACGGCATCACCAATGTTATAGATTACATCCATAGCTAAACCACCAAAAATACCATCATACCAACCTGGTGTTCCAGCCATATAGCCAATTGGGTAAATTGCCCAGCCTACTAAGACAAACCAACATAATGTCTTGTGTGCTTTTAAAATTGAACCACCAGCTTGAATTGCTAATTTCTTTGCCTGACCTAACCATATATCATAAACAATGACGAAATATGCAATACCAGATATTAATCCCCATATTTGGGCTTGGTCTCTGTAAACAGCTTCTCCTAAATATCCAGTAACAAGCATTACTACGGATAAGAAGATAAGACGCCACATTAAAGACTTTTTAGCTCCTGCAACTTTAAGTATTAAGTAGAACTCAACACACATAAGTGGTACTGTTAATACCCAATCTACATATCTAAAAAATGTAGGGGACTCGGCATGTGCAGCCCAATAATCACGCATGTACCAGTAATGTACCGCAGCAATAAAAGTAATTAACCCCGAAACTAAAATCGAAGTCCTCCACTTTCTATCAAAGCTATTCATTGATAAAAAGAAAAATGCCGAAGCAGCCATCATAGCCATACATCCTACAAAGAATGTGAAGCCTACGTAATCGTCAGTAGCAATTTTGCTAACATCTGCGATTGCAAGTAATAAATTGTTCATAATATTTTGTAATTAGTTATTTTGTTTAAGTAAATTTACGAAAGATTGAACACAAAATGTTTAAAGTTTTGTGAAATTTTTTTAACAATTGAAAATTAAGGTCATTTATTTTGAGAAATATTCAAAATTTTAAGATTGTAACTACCTTTCTTTGCCTATGGTTAGCGGTTTATTTGTCAGATAATTTAGAGTTATACCTGGCAAGTTTTTTTATATTAACAGTAGGTCTTCTGCATGGTTCTAATGATATTAAAATCATTAATCATGTATTTAGAGACAAAAAAATTAGTTTCTATAAAGCGCTTTTTATTTACATAGCAATAGTTATATTAGGAGCGGTTTTATTCTTTTTTATTCCAAAACTAACTTTGGTATTTTTTATTCTTGTAAGTGGATTTCACTTTGGAGAGCAGCACTTTCATCATTCAGTTTTTAAAAATAATCTTCTCAAAAATCTCTTATTTATAAGCTACGGATGTACAATTATTTTTCTGTTATTATTTACTAATAATAGCGAGAGTATTGATATAATAAAGGAAATCACAGGAAAAAAGGTATCTTTAGATATGCTAACAAATTCTTTATTGGTCAGTTTAATAATTTTAGCATTATCTGCTGGGCTTCTTTACAAAGACATTAAAAAACCATTTAAAGAACTATTTTTTCTATTAGTTTTCTATGTTGTCTTTAAAGTGGCAACTCTATTTTGGGCGTTTGCTATTTACTTTGTATTGTGGCACTCTTTACCATCACTTATTGACCAAATTAAATATCTATCCAAGGATGTGAATAAACTTTCCTTAACAAATTATATAAAATCGTCTTTTATTTATTGGCTTGTTTCTGTTGTTGGCTTATTTGTTTTTCTAAACTTTTTGTTCGAAGAAACAAATTCATTCTACAGCATATTCTTTTCGTTTCTAGCGGCAATTACTTTTCCTCATGTATTTGTAATGTCCAAAATATTTAAGCATTAAAATTTTAATCTAAAAGAAAAATTTGGTGTTAGACCAAGTGCTATTTCGTTGTTTTCTACAATAGAATCAGTGCCCTCTCTAGAGAAAAATCTGTTAATGGTATTCTTTCTATTCTGAATATTCCAAACAGATGCTCCGACTTCTGCCTGGACGTTATCAGCAAACTGAAAATTGTATCTCGCCGAGACATCAGTTCTTAAATAATTCGGTATCCGTTTATTATTTGGTGCCTCGTAGATTATTTCACCAGATGAAAACTGATTGCTGTTTGGTGCCGTAAAAGGACGTCCGGAATTCCAATTTAGACCAGCCGAAAGTTTAAAATTTTCTATTTCGTAACTTGCAGAAACGTTAATAACTTGTCTAATATCGATGTTGTTTGGAAATCTATTACCGTTATTTAAGCTTTCAAAATCATAGTCATTTTTGCTTAACGAATAGGCAATCCAAGTGTTTAAATTTTTAAATCGTTTATTTAATAGAAAGTCAATGCCCTTAACCTTATAATCTCCGGATGCACTAACTAATTGAAATTGATTTTGGAAGCCTTGAGAGCGCGTAGTTATACCATTGACTCGCTTTATGTAGCCTTCTGCACTTACAAGCCAGCCTTTGCGTCTGTAATTAAGTCCAACAGAAAGCTGATGACTCTTTACAATTGGTACGTCGGTATCATTAGCCAATTGCCATCTGCGTTTTTCAATGCCAAAAAAATCTTGCTGTAAATCTATAATTTGGGTGATTGTCTGACTTTTAACTTCGCCAAGAACTTCTAGCCGAAAGTAATTTAAAAATTTCTGAGAAAAATTAAAACGAGGCTCAAATAAGAGTTGCCCAAAGTCTTCGATATAATTTCCTCTTAGTCCCAGTCGCGCATAGGTATTTCTAGAATTAGATTTAAATTCTGCTTCAGTATATAAGCCATGTGTTCTTACAACTTCTTTTATAAAACTTCTAAATCTTGGGGTAGTTACGTCTTCGAGATTAGAAACACCTACCTCATTAAATTGATAGCCATAATTAAGATTAAGATTGTTGTCAATAGTTTTTAGGACATCGAGTCTAGCACCAATATCAGTTACTTCGTTTTCTTGCGTTAATTCTTGTGTTGTCTCTAAAACCTTATTATTTCCAAATAACTCGTAATTAGAATAGTAGATTTGGGCTTCCATTAATAATGATGGTGACCAATTGAAGGTGTATCTAATGTTTGCAGCGTAACTTTTTTGACTCAATTGACTCTGTGTAGATTCTAATGTTGAAAACGGTAATAGAGACTCTACACCGTAGTCTAATTTGTTAAAAATTGTAATTGCATTACCTCTTAGTTTGCTTTTTTTGTTGATGTCGTACAAAAGCTTAACATTGGCATCGTAAAAAAAGAAGCGTTCATTCCGTTGTAATTGCTCTTGTGGATTTTGGTAATCTCCGAGTTCCGATGTGCTAAAAATTCGCTCAAAATAAGTATCGTAAGTCGGTGTTAAAAGCGCGTCTGTATAAGACCGTCTACCTGCTACTTGTAACTCTGTTTTTTTTGATAATTGAAATTTTGAAAAACCGTCTAGGCTTAAAAGATTAAATCCTGCTCCAGATTCTGGTTTTTTACTAATCTCATTAGAGTTTTCTATGCTTATAAGACTAGAAACTCCAGAGCCGTATTTAGCTCTTGTGCCATTTATTGTAACATCTACATTATTTGTGAGATAAGGGTTAAAGGCTGAAATTAGTCCGAAAAAATGACCCGTTTGGTACATCCGGATACCTTCGTAAAGAATTAAATTTTGGTCATTGGTGCCACCTCTGATATTTATATTAGAAATTCGCTCGTCCGCACTTTTTATTCCAGGTAAGGCTTGGATGGTTTGTAAAATATCGGGTTCGCTTAAGCCTGGTAAAATACCAAACTTTTGCGGAGAAATTTCAATAGTACCATTTATAGACTTAGCAAGACCACTTGTAAGATAGTTTTGAATTATAATCTCTTCTAACTGCTGTAATTTCGGCGTTATATTTTCGGTTATATTTTGTTTAATTGCAATAAATCTAGAATTTAGAACAACAAATTTTAGTTTGGTCTCTCTTTCTAGATAATTAAGCGTTTCTTCTAGGTTTAATGACCTATCTGGTGCTTTTAGACGTTGAGCTTTTACTAGCTGGTCTGCATAAGAGAATTTCACATCAAACTTTACTTCGATAGTTTTTAATATTTGCTCTAGTAGCAATGGCGCATCACTGTTCTGAGAAAAACTAGAAAGTGAAAATGCAAAAACTATGATTACTATATAATTCCGAAATTTATTCACGCGTTAAGACAATAACATTATCTGTTTTAGTGTAAGTTATACCTAAAGGTAGTGTTATTGATTTAAGCGCCAAATCCAAATCGGTATGGCTGAAGCTTCCTGTAAATAATTGCTCGGTATCGATAGACGCAGCAGTAACTTTAATATTGTATTGTCTTTCAAATTCGTCCAGAACGAATTGCAATGGTAAGCTTTCAAATGAGCTTTCATCAGTAATCCAGCTTGGTTGTAATTTATTTACGGATGTATTGTTAATTTTTTCATTTAGCACTGTAAAACGTTTTCCTGGCTTTAACTCAAAATATTTCGACTTATAATTTACTGCTACCAAGCCTTCATAACAAGTAACCTCGAAATAATTATCCCTTTGAATAACGTTAAATTCGGTACCTAGTACAGAGACTTTTCCTTGTTTAGTAAGCACATCGAATTTAGAGCCTTTGGCCACCTTAAAAAAGGCTTCACCTTCTAATAAAACTTCACGATTATCTGACCATTTATTTTTATTAAATACTAAATTAGAAACCGCATTTAGTTTTACTGTAGATGCGTCTGGCAGTATTATCTCTTGCTGTTCTGCAATGGAAGTATAGTTGGCAGTGTCTAAACTATAGGTGTAATACGCAACACCAAAAGCAATTAAAAACACCGCTGCAATTTTTAACAAAGGCGTTATCCAATTAATAGGCTTTTTAGTTTTTAATTGGGAAGCCACAGTTTTATATGTGTCATCAACATTAAATACAGGTGCGACAAATCCTTCAGAAGATTTAGAGAGTTTAATTAACTCATCGTAATCATCTAGCTGTTCAAAAGCCTTTTGTTCTTCTGGATTAAGATTGTAATCCAACCATTTCTTTATTAATTCTTCGCGTTCCATTTTTTGCATTCTATATATATAACAGGTAGGCTTTAAAAATCCCTACCCTATATTAAAAATCAAACTTTATTTTATAGTTCATCAATGTCTTCTCGTAACTTTTTTAAAGCGCCATAAACACGTTTTTCCACCGCTTTAACAGAAATATCTAGTAATTCTGCAATTTCCTTAAAACGTTTACCTTCGGCGCGATTCATTAAAAACGCAACACGTTGTGGCTCGGTTAAGCGTTCTAGAGCGAGTTGAAGTTTTTCGTTATATTGTTTTTCTTCTAATACAAATTCAGGAGATTCGTTAGTGCTCTTTTTTTGTGGTTTTTGTTGGTGTTTTAGTACTACTTTTTGATGAGCAACTGCATTAAGCATCATGTTGTTAGCGGTTGTAAATAAAAAACTCTTGGCTTTTTCTGGAGGAACCTTTTTGCAATTATCCCATAATTTTATAAATGCATCTTGTACTTTGTCTTTTGGATTTAATGTACTGCCAAATTTGTAATATAAAAAGTCATGAAGATTTTTGGAGTGTTTTTTAAATAGTGAAGAAAATACATGTTCTTCGCAACTATTTTCATGAATTTGTCTTGGCATAGGATATGTCGGTTGCCGTAAATTTAAAAAAAATTAAGATGTAGGGTAGGGATAATTCCTTTAGTCTTGTTTTATAAGAAATCAATAAAACCAATTAATCATGAAATCCTACTTAAAATCGTTAGTTGTAACATGTTTTGCACTACTCCTTTTTGCCTCATGTCAAGATGAAGCCGTTCAAATAATTAATCCTACCGACCAAGAAGCAATTGTGCCAAATTCGGCATTGTCTCACTTAATGTTGCGCACATCTGCAAATGCGACATCAGAAGATAATTTTTTAGATAATTCAGACTGCTTCTCAGTAGAATTACCAGTTACGGTAATAATCGGTAATATTACCATTACTATAGAAGACGAAGAAGGTCTAGACGAATTAGAAGAATTGCTAGAGAATTTTGAAGGTGAAATTCCAGAATTTGTTTTCCCTATTACCTTAATATCTGGAGATTATTCCGAAAATGTTATTGAAAACCAGGAACAACTAGATAATTTAATCGAAAATTGTTTGGACGATTCCGATGAGATAGAATGTGTTGATTTTGTATATCCAATATCTTTCTCAGTATTAAACACACAGTTTGTACTTATCGATACCGTAACAATTAATAGCAACGAAGAGTTGTATGACTTTCTAGACGATTTAGAGGAAGGCGGAGCAAATATTGTAGCTTTAAATTTCCCAGTAACTTTAGAGTATGCAGATGGAGAAACAATTACCGTTAATTCTAACGAAGAATTGTCTAATGCTATTGAAGCTGTAGATGACGATTGCGATGACGACGACTTTATTAATTGTGATGTTGCTGAAGTTAAAGAAGCACTAAAAGAATGTAAATGGAAATTAGACGATGAGTTTAATGATTTTGATGGTCTTACAGTAACCTTTAACGACGATTTTACGCTTGAAATTACAGGTCAAGATTTTACCGAGGTAATCACAGGTAACTGGACAGTTACAGAAACTGATAACGGAACATATTTAGTATTATCTGAATTGTCCGCCTTGCAAGACGATTTAGGAGGCGAATGGTTAATTACAGATTGTGACGATGACGATATCGATATTGTCAAAGGCGATTTAGAAATAGACTTAGACCGTATTTGCGAAACAGATTTAGATTGTAACGCAGAGAGCTTGTCAGACGAATTGGTAGAATGCTATTGGTTTGCAGGAAGCGATTTAATAGATGGTCTAGATAATAAATTCGTGTTCACAGAAAACGGAACTATTAAAGTCTATTCAAATAATGAGTTTATAGAAATTGGTGTTTGGAATGTTGGTGTTGAAGGAAATACACTTACTTTAGTGTTAGATTTCACAGGAGATTATCAGTCACTTTCTGGTGTTTGGGAAGTCGTAGCGTGTCATGAAGGTTTCTTCGGACTAGAAAAGGACGGAAACATACTTCACTTAGAGCAAGAATGTTTCGATGAAAACCCATTTGACTGTTATCCAGAAGAAGGCGTGGAGTTAGTAAAATGCGATGAGAATAATGATGGATTCGCAGTATTTAACATCTACGAAGCTGTACCAAGCTGTGATAATTCTGGTGCGCCAGTTACGATTTCATTCCATACAACGTCAGAAGGCGCTGAAAATGATGCTGATTATTTAGAAGGTGCAACAGCTTATACTAATCTTAGTAATCCTCAAACGGTTTACGTAAAAGTTGCACTTTTCAATAATCCTGAAGAGAAATTAATTTACCCGGTAAAATTAATCGTCGAAGATTGTAATCCAAACCCTTTTGAGTGCTTTAGTAGTTTTGATGCAGTTATGGAGCTTTGCGATGAAGGGAACGACGGTTTTGAGGTATTTAATTTAACAATTGCTTATGCAAATTGTACCCCATTTGCAGATGTTGTTACATATCACGTATCTCTAACAGACGCAGATGCAGATGTAAATGCCATTGCTAATCCAGAGTCTTATGTAAATTTAACTGCACCTCAGACTATTTATGTAAGAGTAGAGGTTGGAGATGCTTACGAGGTCTTTGAGTTACTATTAAAATTAGAAGACTGCACACCGCCGGGTGCATGTACGGAAGAAGATGTAGATGGTATTTTAATGACTTGTAAATGGAAAATAACAGAGCTTAATGGAGACGATAATTTAATTACATATAGATTAGATTTCAATGAAGGTCAAGAGTTAGTTGTAACAAATACAGGAAACAGCGATACTATTATCGGAACATGGTCTACATCTACAAACAACAATGGTGGCGTAGATGTGCTTTTCGACGGAATTAATGGCGCAGATATACAGGCGATATCAGGAAATTGGACTATTGTAGAGTGCACAGCAGAGCAATTGATTTTCCATAAGGATAGTGACCAAATGACACTAGACAAAATTTGCGAATAAAAAGAAAAATATACCGCTTACAGGCTTTTAGTTTGTAGTTTGAAAAGAGTCACTTTATTAGTGACTCTTTTTGTTTTTATTTAATAACAACCACTTCGATAATCTCTTGTAAATTCTTAAATTTGCCACTTGTTAAACTAGAAAAGAGATTATGTTCAATAATTTAAGTGATAAGTTAGATAAAGCGTTACATGTATTAAAAGGTCATGGTAGTATTACAGAAGTAAATGTAGCCGAAACCTTAAAAGAAGTAAGACGTGCGCTTTTAGATGCCGATGTTAACTTCAAAATTGCCAAAGAATTTACAAATAAAGTAAAGGAAAAGGCACTGGGCCAAAATGTATTAACGACATTACAACCTGGTCAATTAATGGTTAAAATCGTTAAAGACGAGTTGACCGAGCTTATGGGTGGCGATGCAGAAGGTATTAATCTTTCTGGTAATCCAAGCGTAATTTTAATGTCAGGTTTACAAGGTTCTGGTAAAACAACTTTTTCAGGAAAATTAGCCAATTACTTAAAAAATAAGAAAACTAAGAAGCCTTTATTAGTGGCTTGTGATGTATACAGACCTGCGGCGATAGACCAGTTACATGTTGTGGGAGAGCAAATAGGTGTTGAGGTGTTTAGTGATAGAGGAAACAACGACCCGGTTGCGATTTCAAAAGCAGGTATTGCGCATGCAAAGGCAAATGGACACAATGTGGTAATTATAGATACTGCTGGGCGATTGGCTGTAGACGAAGCCATGATGACGGAAATTTCTAACATCCATAAAGCCATTGAGCCACAAGAAACACTTTTTGTTGTAGATTCTATGACAGGTCAGGATGCTGTTAATACGGCTAAAGCTTTCAATGATATCTTAAATTTCGATGGTGTTATTCTTACCAAGTTAGACGGTGATACAAGAGGTGGTGCTGCAATTTCTATTAAGTCTGTAGTTAATAAGCCAATTAAGTTTATTGGTACAGGTGAGAAGATGGAAGCTATAGATGTCTTCTATCCATCACGTATGGCAGATAGAATTCTTGGAATGGGAGATGTTGTCTCTCTTGTAGAACGCGCCCAAGAGCAATATGATGAAGAGGAAGCGAGAAAGCTTCAAAAGAAGATTGCCAAAAACCAGTTTGGGTTTGATGATTTCTTAAAGCAAATTCAGCAAATCAAGAAAATGGGTAACATGAAGGATTTAATCGGAATGATACCAGGTGCAGGAAAAATGATGAAAGATGTAGATATTGATGATGATGCATTTAAAGGTATCGAAGCTATTATACATTCTATGACACCGACCGAACGTTCTAATCCAGGATTAATGAATGCAAGTCGTAAAAAAAGAATAGCAAAAGGTTCTGGTACCTCTGTACAAGAAGTCAATCAGCTATTAAAGCAGTTTACGCAAATGAGCAAAATGATGAAAATGATGCAAGGCGGCGGCGGAAAGCGTATGATGCAAATGATGAAGAATATGCCGCGCTAATACGCCACTTACAATAACACAACCAACAACACAACAATATGACAATTTTAGACGGAAGAAAAACCAGTAACGACATAAAGAACGAAATTAAGGCCGAAGTCGATAGAATGAAGGCAAATGGTGAAAAAGTACCACATTTAGCCGCAGTAATTGTAGGTAACGACGGCGCTAGTTTAACTTATGTTGGGAGTAAAGTCCGTGCGTGCGAGCGTGTTGGTTTTGAGTCTACAATGGTGCGTATGTCTAACACAACTAGTGAGATTGAACTTCTAGATAAAATTGAAGAATTAAATAACGATGATAACATCGACGGATTCATTATCCAGTTGCCATTACCTCCACAAATTAATACACGAAAGGTTTTAATGGCGGTAAACCCAGACAAAGATGTAGATGGTTTCCATCCCATGAATTTTGGAAAAATGGCACTAGATATGTCAACGTTTATTCCTGCCACACCATTTGGGATTTTAGAATTATTAGATCGCTATGGTGTAGAAACAGATGGCAAGCATACGGTTATTATTGGGCGTTCGCACATAGTTGGTCGTCCTATGAGTATTTTAATGGGGCGTAAGGGCTTTCCTGGCAATTCTACAGTAACTTTAACCCATAGTCACACCAAAAATATTACGCAGATAACCTCACAAGCAGACATTGTTATTTCTGCGCTTGGTATTCCGCAGTTCTTAAAAGCAGAAATGGTTAAAGATGATGCTGTAATTATCGATGTAGGAATAACGCGTGTGCCAGACGACTCGGAAAAAGGGTATTACATTACCGGTGATGTAGATTTTGAAAACGTCAGCAAAAAAGCCAGTTTTATTACCCCAGTTCCTGGAGGTGTTGGTCCAATGACTATTGCCATGTTACTTAAGAATACGTTATTAGCAAGAGAGCAGCACAGAAAGAATAAGTAATGTCGCTGTATACGCTAATTGTCACTTTGCAAATAACTGACTCATATCTTTAAAAGCTTTAAACTCTAAAGCATTGCCACTTGGGTCTTTAAAGAACATGGTAGCTTGTTCGCCTACTTGCCCTTCGAAACGTATATAAGGTTCTATAATAAATTTGATGTATTTAGATTTTAAGAGTTCTGCAAACTCATGAAACGCATTCCAAGGTAAAACGACGCCAAAATGTGGTACCGGAACATCCTTGCCATCAACAGCATTGGTTGGTGCTTCTACAGATTTTTTATCGCTTAGATGAATAACTAATTGATGCCCAAAAAAATTATAATCTACCCAATGATTACTGCTTCTGCCTTCTTCGAAATTTAAAGTATTGCTGTAAAAATTACGACATAATTCTAAATCATGTACAGGAATAGCTAAATGAAATGGTGAAAGATTACTCATCGTTTTCTTCTATTTTGTTTTAAGTCTTTTGGTTGAAATGTTTTTCTCGAATCACTAATCAAATCACTCAATTTTTTAAACTCGTCTTTAGTGAGTTCACGGTATTTCCCAACAGGAACATCAAGTTCTATATTCATTATACGAATACGCTTTAAGGTCTGTACTTCGTAATTTAGGTAATCGCACATTCGACGAATTTGCCTGTTTAAACCTTGCGTCAGTACAATGCTAAAGGTATATTTATCGATACGTTTTACTTTACATTTCTTTGTGCGTTGTCCCAGTTCTTCAATATAAATACCGCCAGCCATGCGCTCAATAAACGTTTGTGAAATAGGTCGGTCTACAGTAACTATATATTCTTTTTCGTGATTATTACTAGCACGAAGAATTTTGTTAACGATATCTCCATCATCAGTAAGTAAGATTAACCCTTCACTTGGTTTATCCAATCTTCCAATTGGGAAAATCCGTTTGTGATATCCAATAAAATCGATGATATTATCTTTCTCAACACGCGTATCTGTAGTACAAACAATACCAACAGGTTTGTTAAATGCTAAGTAGGTAAAGTCTTTTTGGCGTTCACCAATAATTTCGCCATCAACTTTTACAACATCCTCTGGAGCGACTTTAGTTCCCATTTCTGGTACAGCATCATTAATGGTCACTCGTCCCGCATCGATAAGGCGGTCAGCTTCGCGACGTGAGCAATAGCCAGCTTCACTAAGAAATTTATTAAGTCGTTTTAAGTTATCAGACATGCTGCAAAAGTACAATAAAGATTAGCGATTAATAAACTCAATTAGCTTTGGCGTAATTGATTTGTCTTTTAATCCATGTCCAAAACCTACTGTGGTGAGCAATTCACCTTTTTTATAACGATTGGCAAATAATAAAGCATCCTCGTAAGGGATGATTTTATCTTTTTTATCATGGATAATCAAGCCTTCAACTTCAAAATTTTTGGTAAAATTAGCTGCTGAAAAATAATCTGTTTTCTGCCCAAAGCGTTCTAATACAATATTGTCTAATCCATTTGAAATACGCTTGTTGTAGCCCATCATTTGCTTGTATCTGCTAAATACACCAGTAAAATGTGCCGGAGCTCCTAAAGTGATAAGTTTTTTAACAGAAGGTAAATCGTGATTATGCAAACAGAATATACTTGCCATTCCGCCTACAGAATGTCCAATAAAAACTTCTGGCTGAAAAGCTTTAGCAACCACATTTATAAATTCTGAATATAAAACAGCATTAAATTGTTTACCTTCTGAGTTTCCGTGCGCAGGAGCATCTAGTGCTACAATATTATAGTCTTGAGATTTTAAATCGTTTAGTAGATAATTCCATCTGGCGGCATTGCTCTCCCAGCCATGAGCAAGTAAAAGAGTTTTGCCTTTACCTTTCCAATTGTACACAGATATAGAAAGGTTTTTATAAGAAAAAGAGCTTTGCTCAGCGTCTTCTATTATAGCTTTTTGTGCATCAGTATAACTCCCTTTTCTCGGCGTTGCAAAGAGTTGTAAAGCCTTATTTGAAGCATATTTAGGAGAAATATAACTCGTTGCATTAAGGGCGTTTCCAATAGATTTAATAACAAAACTACTCATACTATTGGGCTTCTCTATTTACGGAGTCTATCGAAAAAGCAGGTAGACATATAGCTAAATATTCGCAAGGTTCTGCAAAAGGATTGGAGTATTGTAGTCTCGTATTTTTCTCCACTTTTATCGACTGACCAGCTTCCAAAATTACGGTCTCATCGTCAATAATAAATTGCTTTTTCCCTTTGAGAATAAAGGTGTACTCATCAAATTCTGGAGTTTGAAAAGGCTCAGACCAACCTGGAGGTGCAATCATATATGCAATACTAATTTCAGAATTTCCGTCTGTGGCATTACCAAAATGTTCTTTTATGATTTTACCATCGTCTGTTGGAACAATAAATGGTGAATTTTGAATGGTATATTTCTTCGATTCTGACATTAAATGAAATATTTTTTAAAAAATGCGGATGACTCTAGCGCATCATTTTAGTTAAAATTCCGAGTACGCTTCTAATTACCGTTGGACTCGTTAAAACCTTAAGTAAAGGATTCTGCCTAGAAGAACGTCTTCGGCTTGTCGATGTTTTTCGTTTAGTTTCCGCTTTTTTAAGTGCTTCTTTTTCCGCTTTTGCCTTTTCTTTAGCTTCTTCAGCTTCAGCTTGCTTTATTTTTTCATTGAGCATTTCATAGGCGCTCTCACGGTCAATCTCCTTATTGTATTTCTTGGCTAGTTCTGAGTCCGAAAGTAATTTGCCTAATTCAGCCTCGGTCAAAATATCCATACGGCTCATTGGTGCGCGCATCATGGTTGCTGCTAATGGCGTTGGTTTTCCTTTTTCGTTTAAGGCAGAAACCAGAGCTTCACCAATTCCCAAAGAGGTTAGCACTTCGGCTGTATCGTAATAATCGGTATCAGGATAATTCTGTGCGGTTAATTTGATGGCTTTTCGGTCTTTAGCTGTAAATGCTCTAAGCGCGTGTTGTACTTTAAGACCCAATTGCCCGAGTACAGCTTCTGGTACATCAGTAGGGTTTTGCGTTATAAAATATAAGCCAACACCTTTACTACGGATGAGTTTTACAATACTTTCAATCTGATTTAAGAGTGCATCAGAGGCTTCATTAAAAATTAAATGTGCTTCATCAATAAACATAATAAGTTCTGGTCGTCCGCTATCGCCTTGTTCTGGAAATGTTGAATAAATTTCAGCCAGTAAACTTAACATGAATGTTGAAAATAACTTCGGTTTATCTTGAATATCCGTTAAACGAATAATGTTTATGTAACCGCGACCATTCTCATCAATACGCAGTAAATCTTGAGTATCAAAAGACGTTTCACCAAAAAAGAGGTCGCCACCTTGTTGTTCAATTTCAATAAGTTTTCTTAAAATAGCACCAGTGGATGCAGTAGAAATTCGCCCGTAAGCTTCTTCAAATTCTTTTTTACCTTCCCCTGTGGCATATTGTAAAATCTTTTTGAAATCTTTAATGTCTAAAAGTGGTAATTGGTTGTCGTCGCAATATTTAAAAATCACAGAAATAATTCCCGCTTGCGTTTCGGTAACATCTAAAATTCTTGAGATTAATACTGGACCAAATTCGCTAATCGTCGCACGTAAGCGCACACCATCTTGCTCTGAAAGTGTCATGATTTCAACAGGGAAGGCTTTTGCATCAAAAGGCAAACCTATTTTTTTGTGACGCTCATCAATTTTTGGATGTCCAGGACTTGGTTGCGCCAATCCACTTAAATCGCCTTTAATATCCATGAGCAACACGGGAATTCCTTTCTCGGATAAATTTTCGGCTAAAACTTGGAGTGTTTTGGTTTTTCCTGTTCCTGTAGCACCAGCAATTAAACCGTGACGGTTCATGGTCTTTAGAGGTACGTTTACAAAGGCATTTGTCATGGTTTCGCCTTCGAGCATTGCTGCGCCAAGTGTAATGTAGTCGCCTTTAAAGGTATTGCCGTCGTTTATATGTTTTATAAAAGTGTCTTTATTGCTCATTCTCTCAAAATTTTTATAAAAATACTGTAATTTTAATCAAGTTAAAAACATCAAAATCATGTCAAAATATATTTCTGTTTTATGTCTCTCTCTTATGATGCTTAATTTTTCATGCAACGATTCAATCCCGAAAAAAGTCGGGACCGAGATAATTTTTCATAAATCTCACGAACCAAGTCGCGCTAATGTGCCATTTAGCGATGCTGTGGAAACTGAGGATTTATTCTTTTTAACTGGGCAAATAGGAAAAGACCATAAAGCTGGTAAATTAGTTGAAGGCGGCATTGAAGCAGAAACCAAACAGGTGATTTTAAACATAGAAGACGTGCTGAAGCAGCATAATTTAACTTTGGATAACGTTGTGAAATGCACAGTTATTTTGAAGGATATTAACGATTTTAAAGCATTCAATTCAGTTTACACACAATATTTTACTAAGAAACCTGCACGAACAACTTTTGCAGCAGCTGGTCTAGCTGGTGGAGCAAGTATTGAGATTGATGTGATTGCGACGAAGTAGCAAGTAGTCTTAGTTTACAGTCTCAGTTTACAGTTCTCAATTTACTGAAAACTGATAACTAATCAATATATTTGCACGCTATGACGAGAAGAGAACGACAAGAATTGATTGACAAAGGATTGCTTTTGCCTTTAATGGAAGAATTTTACACCATTCAAGGTGAAGGTTATCACAAAGGCACTGCAGCTTATTTTGTACGTATTGGTGGTTGTGATGTGGGATGCCATTGGTGTGACGTTAAAGAAAGTTGGCTAGCCGAATTGCATCCTCCGACAGATACCGAAAAAATTGTTGAAAATGCTGTAAAGTATAGTAACACTATTGTTGTCACTGGTGGCGAACCACTAATGTGGGATATGAATCCTTTAACAACACAACTAAAAGCCAAAGGCGTACAGACACATATAGAAACGTCTGGTGCTTATAAGTTAACTGGTAATTGGGATTGGATTTGTTTATCTCCAAAGAAAAATAAACTTCCTACAGAAGAAGTATCAGCTAAAGCTAATGAGTTAAAGTGTATTATCTATAATAAAGACGATTTTAGATTTGCTGAAGAGCAAGCGCAAAAAGTCAATGATAAATGTTTTTTGTATCTTCAACCAGAGTGGAGCAAGCGCGATAAAATGATACCACAAATTGTAGATTACGTTATGGCTAATCCTAAATGGAAAGTGTCCTTACAAACTCATAAATACCTTAACATACCTTAATTATTAACATACCTTAATTATTGATTATAAGAATTAATAAGGAAATAAGAA
This sequence comes from Winogradskyella wandonensis, assembly GCF_004346845.1. Lineage (GTDB taxonomy): Bacteria > Bacteroidota > Bacteroidia > Flavobacteriales > Flavobacteriaceae > Winogradskyella > Winogradskyella wandonensis. Next base: position 143,524 of record NZ_SMGI01000001.1, read on the forward strand.
CGTTAAGGTCGCCGAGCTAAGCCGAAGTGCAAAAACATAAATATCTAAATATCCCCTAGACATGACTTTCGAAGGTATTACCGATTACAGAGGTGAAATATGGAAGACGATTCAATTTCCAGAAGAAGATAATATTTTAACAACTGAAAATATTTGTATATCTAATTACGGAAGGCTGGTTAGAATGGTTGACGGTAAACCCAGACTATTTAATGCTTATAACCTCAATGGCTATCCGCATATCAAAATAAAAACAAACGAGATAAAAATATATCGCGGCTACAAAAAAAGGAAAATGAAAGGGTATTACTTGCACAAATTAGTAGCACAAAATTTTTTAGAGCAAGGCGTTGACAAAATCTTTGTAATTCATAAAGACTACAACAAGCAAAATAACGAAGTTAAAAACCTTAAGTGGGCGACTAAGCGCGAAAAAGAATTACATCAATGGAGTAATCCAGATTTTTTAGAAGCAAAAAGAAATGCAAAACGCACATATGCAAAGCTTAGCGAAAACAACGTACGGCTTATCAAAAAAATGATAAATGACCCAAATCGTAAAACCAGGTTAAAGATTATTGCAAAACGTTTTGGTGTTTCAACCATGCAATTACATCGTATAAAGACTGGCGAGAATTGGGCGGATATCCCATCGCTATAATCTCAAAAAAAAAGTCTCAACAGGGTTACACCTTTGAAACTTTTTTGTTTTTCCAATTATTATTTGCGTCTATTTTACAAAAGGCACGGCAATTCTAACTTTGTCCCAGCCCATATGTAAATGTACGCCATCATCAGAAGGTTCAAAAGCCATAGAAAATGCTTCTAAAGATTCGTCTCCCATAGTCACCGGAACTTTAATGCTTGCCACAGTATTTTCTTTTTTGTATCCAGAAGCTCCCCAGTTATTTAGGTCAGAACTAACAATGACTTCCCATTCTGTCTCTCCAGGAATGGTAAATAAAGAGTATCTACCTGCCTTTAGTTTTGTGCCATTTAGATTCATATCTACATTTAATAGTAACTCTGTCGCCTCGTTAGCACCAGTACGCCATAATTTACCGTAAGGCGCTAAATCTTTACCAACGGTTCTGCCATTAAGTTGTGGTCTACTGTAATAGACTTTTGCTAACTGCTTGTCGCCACGTCCAATTGATGCAGCATCCATTGGGCTTTTGTCTAGTCCTCTAAATTTTTGAGCTTCAGCATTAAATGATGCTAGCATCATAAAAGCAAAAGCGAAAGTTGTAAGTAGTCTAAAATTTTTCATAAGTGGTTTATTAAGTTTTATGATTTAAAATTAGTTTGTATTTGTAGGCATCTGTCGTAAAAAAGTATTAAAATTTACAGATTGATAGCAAATAGTATAAAATCAATTTATTTATATTTCATATTAATATAATTAATAGTTTTTAAATATAATATTGAAATCAATTAATAGTTTTGTGTTTATAAAATGAAAGTTTAACTTCATATTTGCTTTATAATAATTTTTAAATAAAAACATTATGTGCGGAATTGTATGCGCCTTTGATATAAAGCAAAAAGCAGAAGATTTAAGACCTCAGGTTTTAGAAATGGTAAAATCTATAAGACATCGTGGTCCAGACTGGAGCGGTATATATAGTGATGAAAAAGTGATTATGGCGCACGAGCGTCTGGCAATCGTCGACCCAGCCTCAGGGAAGCAACCTTTATTTTCTTCCGACAAAAAACTAATTTTAGCAGCTAATGGCGAGATTTATAATCACAGAGCGTTAAGGACTAATTTTCCTGATTATAAGTTTCAAACTGAAAGTGATTGTGAGGTTATCTTAGCCTTATACCAAGAAAAAGGACATGATTTTGTCGATGACTTAAACGGTATTTTTGGTTTCGCAATTTACGATGTTGATAGAGATGACTATTTCATAGCTCGCGACCACATGGGCATTATTCCATTATACATGGGATGGGATAAGGAAGGGACATTTTATGTCGCTTCAGAATTAAAAGCGCTAGAAGGTGTTTGTTCTAAGATTGAGTTGTTTCCTCCAGGACATTACATGAGTAGTTCGGATGGAAAATTAGTAAAATGGTACAAGCGTGATTGGACAGAATACGATGCTGTAAAAGATAATGAAACAAGTATTGCAGAAGTAAAACAAGCGCTTGAAGATGCTGTTCACAGACAATTAATGAGTGACGTGCCATATGGCGTATTATTATCTGGCGGATTAGATTCTTCAGTAACGTCTGCCATCGCAAAAAAATATTCCGAAAGACGTATCGAAGCAGATGATAAAGAAAAAGCGTGGTGGCCACAACTACATAGTTTTTCAGTTGGTTTAGAAGGCTCTCCAGATTTAGCTGCAGCGCAAAAAGTGGCAGACCACATCGGTACAGTACATCACGAAATTAAGTTTACCATTCAAGAAGGTTTAGATGCCATAAAAGATGTCATTTATAATATCGAAACTTATGATATTACAACTATTCGTTCCTCAACCCCAATGTATTTAATGGCGCGTGTTATAAAATCAATGGGTATAAAAATGGTATTATCTGGTGAAGGTGCAGATGAAATATTCGGTGGTTATTTATACTTCCATAAGGCTCCGAACGCTCAAGAATTTCACGAAGAAACAGTACGTAAATTAGACAAATTACATATGTACGATTGCCTGAGAGCCAACAAAAGTTTAATGGCTTGGGGAATTGAAGGTCGTGTACCATTTTTAGACAAAGAGTTTATGGATGTTGCGATGCGCATTAACCCAAAAGATAAAATGATTAACGGTGAGCGCATGGAAAAATGGGTAATCCGTAAGGCTTTTGAAGATATGCTACCAGAAAGCGTTGCATGGAGACAAAAAGAACAATTTAGCGATGGTGTTGGTTACAGCTGGATAGATACACTAAAAGAAATTGTAGATAAAGAAGTAACAGACGAGCAATTGGCGAATGCAAAATATAGATTTCCAATCAATACGCCTTTAAACAAAGAAGAGTTCTACTACCGCTCTATTTTTGAAGAGCATTTTCCAAGTGATGCTGCGGCGTTAAGTGTACCTCAAGAAGCAAGTGTAGCATGTAGTACCGCAACAGCTTTAGAATGGGACGAAGCTTTTAAAAACATGAACGAGCCTTCTGGAAGAGCTATTTCTAATGTCCATGAAGATTCATATTAAAAAAGCAGTTTTTTTAATTCAAAAATCGACAGGATTTTCAATAAAATAAGATTAATAATAATTCAAAATCTCGCTTCTGCGGGATTTTGTCTTTTTTTAAATTTTTGACAATAAAAAAAATAACCGAAATTCATTTTAAGGTACTTTTTAGCTGTTCTAAGGCATTTTCTTGTAATTAACAAATGTTGATAATTTCTAGTGAAAAGCTGTAAATACCTTTTAATAAAGCGGCATTTTTCTTATCTTTGATAGTACTCAAAAGAGACGCTAAGGCGTCTTTTTTTGTGACAAAAAAAGTACAAACTAAGTCAAAATATAATGAGCGAAAAGAAAGAAGAATTTAACAAGCACAACTATTCTGCGGACAGTATTCAGGCCTTAGAAGGCATGGAGCATGTTCGTATGCGTCCTTCTATGTATATAGGTGACGTTGGAACAAGAGGTTTACACCATCTGGTTTACGAAGTAGTAGATAACTCTATAGATGAAGCATTAGCTGGACATTGTAATAATATCACAGTAACCATTAACGAGGACAACTCGATAACCACTGAAGATGATGGACGTGGAATTCCTGTCGATTTGCACAAAAAAGAAGGTGTTTCTGCCCTTGAAGTGGTAATGACCAAAATTGGAGCAGGTGGTAAGTTCGATAAAGACTCTTATAAAGTGTCAGGTGGACTTCATGGTGTCGGTGTGTCTTGTGTTAACGCACTTTCAGAAAATCTTAAGGCAACAGTTTATAGAGAAGGCAAAATCTATGAGCAAGAGTACGAACGTGGTAAGGCTATGTATCCTGTAAAACAAGTAGGTACAACAGATAAACGAGGTACTACGGTAAGGTTTAAGCCAGATGCTACCATATTTACACAAACCTTAGAATACAGCTATGATACGCTTGCAAGCCGTATGCGCGAGCTCGCTTATTTAAATAAAGGTATTACTATTCATTTAGTTGATAGACGGCATAAAAAAGAGGATGGCGAATTTGAAGGAGAAACGTTTCATTCTGAAAACGGTCTGCCAGAATTTGTAAAATATTTAGATGGAAACCGCGAACCGCTCATGAAAGATGTTATTGCTTTCGAAGGCGAAAAAAATGGTGTGCCAGTGGAAGTTGCTATGGTGTATAACACGTCTTATGCAGAAAACTTACACTCCTATGTAAACAATATCAATACGCACGAAGGAGGAACGCACCTTTCAGGATTCCGTCGTGGATTGACGCATACCTTAAAAAAATATGCTGATAGCTCGGGAATGTTAGATAAATTAAAGTTCGATATTTCTGGGGATGATTTCCGCGAAGGTTTAACAGCAATTGTGTCTGTGAAGGTAGCAGAGCCGCAGTTCGAAGGTCAGACAAAAACAAAATTAGGTAATCGTGAAGTATCTGCATCTGTTTCTCAAGCAGTATCAGAAATGCTTACAGATTATTTAGAAGAGCATCCAGACGATGCAAAGACAATTGTTCAGAAGGTGATACTTGCTGCACAAGCACGTCACGCAGCGCAAAAAGCTCGTGAAATGGTGCAGCGTAAAACGGTGATGAGCATCGGTGGTTTGCCTGGTAAGTTAAGCGATTGTTCCGAGCAAGACCCAGCAAAATGCGAGGTATTCCTTGTAGAGGGAGATTCTGCAGGCGGAACGGCAAAACAAGGTCGTGACAGAGCATTTCAAGCGATTCTACCATTAAGAGGTAAAATTCTTAATGTTGAAAAAGCCATGCAACATAAGGTTTTTGAAAACGAGGAAATCAAAAATATCTTTACGGCACTTGGTGTGACTATTGGTACAGAAGAAGACCCGCGCGCATTAAATCTTTCAAAATTAAGATATCATAAAATTGTAATTATGTGTGATGCCGATATCGATGGCAGTCACATTGCAACGCTAATTTTAACCTTCTTCTTTAGATATATGAAGGAGTTAATTGAGCAAGGTCACGTTTATATCGCAACACCACCACTATACTTGGTTAAAAAAGGCGCTAAAAAGCAATACGCTTGGACAGATAAGGAGCGTGATGGAATTATAGAAGATTTTGGCGAAAATTCTAAAATTCAACGTTATAAAGGTCTAGGAGAGATGAATGCAGAACAGCTTTGGGATACAACAATGAATCCTGAGTTTAGAACGATGCGTCAGGTACAAATCGATAATGGTACTGAGGCTGACAGAATCTTCTCAATGCTTATGGGTGATGAGGTACCACCTCGTCGTGAGTTTATAGAGAAGAATGCCATCTATGCAAATATTGATGCGTAATTTATGATGTATAAATAAACAAAAGAGCTGTCGGTGTAGACAGCTCTTTTTTTATAGGACTTTATTTTCCTTATTTACCGTCAACAAAAGCGTCAATTATCTCGTTAATTGTTTTGTCAGTCTTTTCAAAATCTTCGGCAAGGAGGTAGCCAAAAAGAGGTTTGCCATTTACACTTTTTTGAAGAACCAAGTCTTGTTTTTTATTAAATATTGTATCCCATTTTGCGCGTACCGTTGCCCAGGTATCTTTATTTTCTTTCCACCAATTATGAGCTGTTTTACAACGGCTATCATCAACTTTAGTGTAGGTGTTTAAGCCTTTTTCTTTGGCTAAAACAAAATCAGATTGACCATTTTCTCTAACCACCTTTAGGTTATCTTGATCGTGTATCCAACCTTTGTCAGTAATTTCATGTCTATTGGTTCTTACAGTAACATTATAATCACTTCGCTTAGTGCGCTCGCGTCTAGGAAGCGGTGCATCGGTTGTATTTTCCCAATAGCTTTTTCCATCGACATGTACCCAAGTTGCGGTACCCTCATATCTTGGACTATCATCTACCTGAAATACTTTTTGGGTCCATTGACCAACAACATTCTCCTCAGGTAAGGTGGTAAATGTCCACTTGTTATTATGGTCGTACATGTAAAGTTCTGTGTTTTCATATAACCAATCTTGGCGCCAATGCTTTACAATAGATTGTCTTTGTGGTGGACCTACAATAAGTAAATGTTGCATGACTAACTTGTTAGGAGAATCTTCTACGAGTTCTACCCATTCTAAACCTTTGTCATGCTTAACTGGCGAACCTATATATGTACTATCATTAGAGTAAGCAAAGGTTTCTGCAAAATCAAAAGTAACCTCATAACAACCACACATATTTTTGATGGCTTGTATGTCTTTTTCCTTTTTGCTTTGGGCGTGTAAACTGCAAACAAATGTTAAAATTGCAACGACAGAATGTTTTAAATGTTTCATTTTTAAGGGTTTGTTTTTTTGGTTAAAATTTTAAATTAATTTTATCTATTATTATTTAGACTGAATAAGAATAGTATTTATATTTGCAGCAAATTTAAATGGAATGAGTCTAAATAAAAATAATTTAACACTTTATTTTTCAATTTTTTTATTCTTTTTTAGTCTAGCTCAGCAGCAACAAGATGTAAAGCCCGATAGTCTTAAAACCGAAAATTTAGAAGAGGTCTTAATTACAGCAACACGTACTTTACGACAACTTTCAGCTGTGCCATTACCTGTTCAAATTATCCGCAAAAAGGAGATTAAAGCAATAAATTCATTGCGACTTTCAGATATTCTCGAAGAGCAAACAGGTTTAACTACAGTTCCAGATTTTGGTGGTGGAGAAGGTATACAAATGCAAGGTCTAGACAGTCAATATACATTGATTCTGATTAACGGTGTACCGCTAGTGGGGCGTACGGCAGGTACTTTAGATTTAAACAGAATAAGTGTTGGTAATATTAAACAAATTGAAGTTATCAAAGGCGCGTCTTCTAGCCTTTATGGTAACGAAGCCCTTGCAGGTGTTATTAATATTATAACCGAAAGACCAAAGGAAGGCTTTAGAGGCGACGTAAATTATAGAGCAGGTTCTTTCAACACCCACGATACCGGTATTAATCTCAATTATAAAAAAGAGAAACTCGGTATTAGCACATTTATAAACAGAAATAGTAGTGCAGGCTATGATTTAAACAAAAATACCATTACAAATACTGTAGATCCGTTTTTCAATTATACGCTGACTAGTACTATTAATTATCAGATTAATGATAAAACTGAAGTTGTAGTTTCTGGGCGATTTTATAATCAAAATCAAGATGAAGTTGTATTGTCTGAAACACTTTTAGGAGAAACCAGTATTAACGAATGGAATATTAATCTAAGGGCAGAACATCAGTTTAATGACAAATGGAAAAGTTATTTAGAATTATACGGAAGCGAATATCTTGCCGAAGAATTCTTCCGTAGCGATATATCAGATGATGTAGAGCAAAATAATTTTAGACAACGTTTTCTTAGACCAGAGCTGCGTGCAACATTTGAAGCTAATGATAATTCTGAATTTATTTTTGGTTTAGGATTAACCAATGAACGCTTATTTAGGACTTTTTTTTCGACCACACCAGTGTTTAATTCACCTTACGTTTATACACAATTCGATGGTAAACTCAATAAAAAGATTAACCTTATTCTTGGAGCACGTTTCGATGCTCATAGCGAGTATGCATCTCAATTTAGCCCCAAAGCGGCATTACAGTATAAATTAAATGATAAAATAATATTAAAAAGTTCCGTAGGCTATGGTTTTAAAGCACCAGATTTTAGACAGTTGTTTTTAGATTTTACCAACTCTACAGTAGGTTATACAGTTATAGGTTATAATGAAGTTGGTAGAAGTCTCCAAGATTTGCTCTCGCTAGACTTATTAAATTTTACAACAATGCCTAACGGACAAGAGTTTTCGTTTTTAGAAAAGCAACAAGAAATCAATGCTATAGCATCACGATTTAACGAGGGTCTATCAGCAGAAAGCTCCGTGAATTTTAACATAGGGGCAGATGTAAAATTTAATAAGAATTTAAAATTCTCTGTCAATGTTTTCAGAAACAATATAAGCAATCTTATCGAAGTCCTAAGTCTTCAGTCCAGTGGTTTGGGAGTGGTTACCGATAGACCTCAATTAGTCGGTCGCGAAAACGGACAGAATATTTTTAGTTACCAAAATAGAGCAGAAGTCTACACTCAAGGATTAGAACTTGATGCCCGCTATAACATAACAGATAACCTCACTTTATCTGGAGGTTATCAATTATTGTATGCCATAGATAAAGAAGCAGAAGACGATTTTGAAGCGGGTCGTGTCTTTGCTCGCGACCCAGATAGTCAAGTAAGTTTTAAGCTTAAATCTAATGATTATTTTGGTTTATTTAACCGCTCTAGACATACAGCTAATTTTAAGTTATTTTATAATGTCCCAAAATGGAGTATGGATGCTAACATCAGGGCTATCTATCGTAGTAAATTTGGATTAGGCGATACCAACGGTAATAATTACTTAGACCGTTACGATACATTTATCAACAGTCAAACCATAGTAGACCTTGCTATTAATAAAAGTTTTTACAAAGACTATAAACTTGGTCTAGGTGTGGATAACTTGTTTAACCTTATAGATCAGCGTACACCCAATATTCCTGGACGCATTCTTTATGCTAATTTGTCTTTTAATTTTTAACCCTATTAAATATATACAATTATGAAAATTCTAAAACTATCATCAATTTTAGCAGTAGCATTGCTTTTGTTTACCTCTTGTAGTGATGACGATGTTCCGCAATTGGAGCCAGTTGAAGCTCAAAGAGTCTCTAATTTACATGCGCCTCAGACAGGAGGGACAGGTCAAGGTCCGATTTCGGGTGAGTTCACAAAATTTGATTTTTCTACAGGTGAAACCACTACAAGCGAAACGGAGTGGGATATTGCTTTTAGAGGGACTACAATTATCGTTAATGGTGGTCAATCACAAGGTGCAACCGATGAACCAAATCGAACTGGTAATGCAGCGGCTTATATTGTAGAAAGCGATTTTGTAAGTGTTGTTAATATTAATGAAGAATCATTTGCCCAAGATACACAAGCTGCATTAGCAATAACACCATTATCAGATATGGGGTGGTATAATTATAGCGGACCGCCAAATCCAAATGTCCCAAACAGTAATTTAGTGACTCCTATTTCAGGTAGAGTATTAGTCTTTAGAACGCGTGAAGGACGTTATGCCAAAATGGAAATTTTAAGTTATTACCGAGACAATCCAACAGCTTCAGAATTAATGAATTTCACGGATATGATGAAGCTAACAGAGGCACGATACTATACTTTCAATTATGTTTTTCAGCCTAATCAAGGAGAAACAACATTTTAAGTCATGAGCAAAATTATTTCAATTTTATTTATTGCCATACGTTTATTTTTGGGTGGCTTTATGATTTATGGAGGTGTTCAAAAATTTCAAAAACCAATGCCAACGCCTGTAGAAGTTGTAGAAAAAGCGAAAAAGTTTTCCTCACCAGAACACGTAAATACTTTGCAAAAAGTATTATACATCAATGGTGCTAAACAAACAGGTTATTTTTGGCAAGTGTTAGGCATTTGCGAGTTGTTGTTTGGCTTTTTGCTTATTATTCAAGGAACAGGATTTATAGGTGCATTGTTTTTATTACCCATAACGCTGCATATATTTTTGTTTCACTTGTTTTTAGAACTAGAAGACACCGCAGAACTCATTCAAACAGGGGTATTGTTTGTTTTAAATATCGCTTTGGTACTTAAAGACTATAAGCGTTGGAGACATTTGTTATGGATAAAACCTATTTAGTAAGAATTAAATGCTAAATTCTTCTCAATACTATGATATAAATCATTGAATTTCCTTAGCAAAGCCTTAAATTTGTGATTCAAAATTTACTAATTAAAAAAACTATAAAATGAAAGTAACTGTAGTTGGCGCTGGTGCCGTTGGTGCAAGTTGTGCAGAGTATATTGCTATTAAAAATTTTGCCGCAGAAGTTGTAATCTTAGATATTAAAGAAGGTTACGCGGAAGGAAAAGCCATGGATTTAATGCAGTGTGCATCGCTTAATGGATTTGACACTAAAATTGTAGGAAGTACAAACGATTATACAAAAACAGCAAATAGTGATATCTGTGTAATTACATCAGGTATTCCGCGTAAGCCAGGAATGACTCGAGAGGAATTAATTGGCATTAATGCTGGTATAGTAAAGTCTGTTTCTGCGAGTTTAGTAGAACATTCGCCAAACACAATTATCATTGTTGTTAGTAATCCAATGGACACGATGACGTATTTGGTACATAAAACTACAGATTTACCAAAGCATAGAATTATAGGAATGGGTGGCGCATTAGATTCTGCACGTTTTAAATATAGATTAGCAGAAGCACTTGAAGCACCTATCAGTGACGTAGATGGTATGGTTATTGGAGGTCATAGCGATAAAGGTATGGTGCCGTTGACTTCACATGCCACACGTAACTCTATAAAAGTCTCTGAGTTTTTATCAGAAGAGCGTTTAGAGCAAGTTGCGGCGGATACTAAAGTTGGTGGTGCAACATTAACTAAATTATTAGGAACATCGGCTTGGTATGCACCAGGTGCGGCAGTTTCTGGTTTAGTACAAGCTATTGCTTGCGACCAGAAAAAGATTTTCCCATGTTCTACATTATTAGATGGCGAATATGGTTTAAGCGACCTTTGTATTGGTGTGCCAGTAGTTTTAGGCAGAAATGGTATTGAAAGAATTGTTGATGTACCTCTAAGCGCTGCCGAAAAAGAACACATGGCAGAAAGTGCCGAAGGTGTTAAAAAAACAAACGGGTTGTTAGAATTATAATCTGGGAGTAAATCAAATACTTTACAAGCCTTATTAGTGTTTGTTAATGCTAATAAGGCTTTTTTAAAACAAAAAAAAATATGAAAAGACTATTTACACTACTTGCCTTAGTAATAACTATGACATCTATGTCGCAAGAGAAATTTACGGAAGGGGTTATTAAAATGAAACAAACCATGTTTTCGCCAAACGAAGATTTAAATGGTATGTTTAAAACCTTAGGCGAAATGATTACAACGACTTACGTAGATGGGGCAAAATCAAGAACTGAGTCCTCAAATCCTATGTCTGGGGATGTTACCGTAATCATAGATGCAGATTCCAATGAATTATTGCAATTAATGGATATGCCTGGTATGGGTAAGAAATTTGTTTCTCAAAAGATGGAAGTTACAGACGAAATGCTCAAAAATATTACGGTAACAGAAGGTTCTGAAACCAAGAACATCTTAGGTTACGATTGTAAGCAAGTCATCATTAAAATGAACCAAGAAGGCGCCGAGATGACTATGGATATGTTTGTTACAGACAAAATAGAAGGCGTAAAAACTCAACAAACAGCCATGTTAGGAGATAAATTAAATGGATATCCATTGTATATGGTAATAAAAATGAATCAGATGGGTGCGGAAATTACGGTGACATCAGAGGTAACAAAGATGGAAGCAAAAGCCGTAGACGATAATAAATTTAGTCTTACACCGCCAGAAGGTTACACTAAAATGTAATAAAAAATTTATAAGACAATATTTAGTAAAGACTGCAATTTTGCAGTCTTTATTTTTTATATTTGGCGCGTGCGAATAAAATGGTACATATTTAGTTTTTTATTAAGCCTAACGGTTATGGGTATTGTACAGCAATACCAAAATCCAGTGGCTAATCAAGAGATTGTGCTTCGTTTTAACGAGCAACTTTCAGAAACTGAGGCGCAGCTATCTTTAGAAGAAGTTTCAAATTCGTTAGAAAAAATAGGAGTAAATACCATTTCTATAACTTCAGAAAAGGGTATTTATCGTATTTCGTATTATAGCGACTCTGCAACAAAAAACATTAAAAAGTTACTTTCTGAAATAACAGAAATAACGTTTGATTCAACCTCTGATAAAGACCAAAAGAAAAGATACGATTTTGATGTTTTAAACATCAAAAAAGGTTCAACATCTGCTTGGGATTTCGAAGCGCAACAAGTTTCAGTATTACATCTTAAGAGCGACCGCTCGTTTCAGCCAGATGCCTTTAAATTTCCAGTTTTAGTTGAAGCAGGAAAACTTCAAATTGACATTAAAGTTACCTATAATGCCTGCGAACATTCTGTGTTTGTAGCTGACAATACGTCTTATAATATTCCAGAGGTTCGCGCAGGACCTTTAGCATAAATACCTTCAAAATTTTGTCAAACTTAACACTTCCAAAAATTCGGGGATAAGTGTTGTTAGAATATCTCATAGCTTAATGAGATTCTAAAATATCCCGAAGCGTCGGGAAAGTATGACAAACCGAGAATACATAAATTTTCAAATTAATTTTAGTAAATAATTGTCGAAAACATCCCGAAGCGTCGGGACGACTTAAAACAAAAAACAATGCAAAACAAAGGATTAGTCAAGTTGTTTGCTTTACTATTTGGATTGGTAAGTATTTATCAATTATCATTTACGTTTAAAGCCAACGAGATTGAGAAAGAGGCAAAACAATTTGCACAATCAAAGTTCACAGATAACAATGACATAAACGCGGCAGAGCTGCGCTATTTAGATTCATTAAACAACAAAGACGTTTATAATTTCTTAGGCGTTAAGCAATTTACATATAGTGATGTAAAGGATAATGCCATGAATTTAGGTCTTGACCTTAAAGGTGGTATTAATGCCATTATTCAAATTTCTGTAAAAGACATATTAAAGGGCCTTGCAAATAATAGTAAAGACCCCATTTTTAATCAAGCTCTAGAAAAGGCAGAAGAGTTACAAAAGGATTCTCAAGATTCGTATTTAGAAAGCTTTTACGCTGCATTTGATGAGATAAAAGGCGAAACAAAATTAGCATCACCAGATATTTTTGCTAACCGTTTGTTAGAAGGTGAAGTAGATTTTAGTAATTCTGATGATGAAGTTAAAGCCGTACTTAACAGAAAAGTAGATGAGTCTATCGAATCTGCCTTCGAAGTATTACGTAATCGTATCGATGGCTTTGGTGTAACATCGCCTAATATCCAACGATTAGGTAACTCTGGTCGTATTTTAATTGAATTACCAGGAGCAAGAGATAAGCAACGTGTTGTAGATATCATTACAAAAACAGCGCAATTACAATTTTGGGAAACTTACCAAACTCAAGATTTAGCAGGGTATTTATTTCAGGTTAATCAACGTTTAGTTGAAGCGCAAAAAGCAAATGACAATACTTCTGAAACTACAGAAGAGAGCGATGAAGCAACAGAAGAAGTGGATACAACGTCTAGCGTTATAGACGACTTAACAGGTCAGATAGAAAGTGACTCAACGTCTGTTCAAGAAAATCTAAATCCACTAGGCATACAGAGTTTAGGTCAAGGCGGACCTGTGATAGGTGTTTTCTTAGCAAAAGACAAAGACGAAGTTCTTAAAAAGTTAAATGCAAATCGTGATTTATTACCAGCAGAGCAGCGCTACGCACGTTTTGCTTGGGGCAAACCAGCGGATAAAGACTCGGAGTATGTAGATTTATACGCATTAAAAAGCAATAGAGATGATGAGCCAGAACTTAGTGGAGCTGTAATCACAGATGCTAGACAAGATTATGACCAGCTTAATCGTCCTGCGGTAAGTATGCAAATGAATGCCAAAGGCGCTAAAGTTTGGGAGGCCATGACCAAAGTAGCCTACGAAACAAGAGGTAATATTGCTATTGTCTTAGATAACATCGTATACTCTGCTCCTGGAGTAAGTACTGGTCCTATTTCTGGAGGTAACTCACAAATTTCAGGGTCTTTTACCTTAGAGGAAGCGACGGATTTAGCAAACGTATTGCGTGCAGGTAAATTACCTGCATCGGCAGAGATTGTACAGGCAGACGAAGTTGGACCATCGCTAGGTCAAGAAGCGATTGACTCCGGTATTATATCTTTTGGATTGGCTTTATTATTTGTTTTATTATGGATGATTTTCTACTATGGTAAAGCAGGTGGTTTTGCAGATGTAGCCTTATTATTCAATATACTTTTAATTTTTGGTGTATTATCAGGATTAGGCGCTGTATTAACATTACCTGGTATTGCAGGTATCGTATTAACGATTGGTATCTCTGTAGATGCTAACGTACTTATCTTTGAGCGTATTAGAGAAGAATTAGCCAAAGGAAAAGACCAGAAACTATCAATCAAAGATGGTTTTGCTAATGCATTATCTTCTATCTTAGATGCTAACATTACAACAGGTTTAACGGCGTTAATCTTATTTGTATTTGGTACAGGACCAATTAAAGGTTTTGCAACTACGTTAATCATTGGTATTTTAACGTCGTTGTTTACAGCAATCTTTATCACAAGATTACTCATCGACTGGTATGTTGGCCGTGGCGGAAAATTAGATTTCTCTACAGCCTTAACTAAAGGTTTCTTACAAAATGTAAATGTTAATTTCTTAGGTAAGCGTAAGATTGCTTATGTAATTTCTGGTATTTTAATTACAGCTGGTGTTGCATCCTTGTTTACAAATAAGTTAGACCAGGGTATCGATTTTGTTGGTGGACGTACATATCAGGTGCGTTTTGCGCAAGCGGTTAGTACAGAAGAAGTAGCTAAAACCCTAAACGACCCAGCCGTGTTTGGAAGTGCAGAGGTTAAGACCATCGGTTCTGACAACCAATTAAAAATTTCTACTAAGTATTTAGTAGAAGATAATTCTGTTGAGGCAGATGAAAAGGTTCAGTCTAAACTATACGAAGCTTTAAGAACGTATCTTCCAGATGGTATAACCTATCAAGAATTTTTAGACGGTTCTGGAGACGAAAAGATTGGTAAGATGCTATCTAGTAAAGTAAGTCCAACTATCGCAGATGATATTAAAAAATCATCATTCTGGGCAATCCTAGGTTCTTTAGTCGTTGTATTTTTATATATCTTAATTCGTTTTAAGAGATGGCAATTCTCTCTAGGTGCTGTTGCGGCAGTATTCCATGATGTATTAATTGTACTAGGAATCTTCTCTTTAACATGGAAGTTTATGCCATTTAGTATGGAAATTGACCAAGCCTTTATTGCGGCAATATTAACGGTAATTGGTTACTCGCTGAATGATACCGTGGTTGTTTTCGATAGAATTAGAGAATATCTTAACGAACATACAACATGGGAGTTTGGTAGAACCATCAATGCATCATTAAATAGTACGTTAAGTAGAACATTAAATACATCGCTAACTACTTTAGTGGTGTTATTAGCTATGTTTTTCTTAGGTGCAGACTCACTTAAAGGGTTCTTATTTGCCTTAATTGTCGGTGTATTAGTTGGTACATATTCGTCGTTGTTTATTGCAACGCCAGTAATGTACGATACCGCTAAGAAAGGTGATGCTGCAGAGTCTTTAAAGAAGAAAGTTAAAGTAGAAGATGAAGAAGAGGCTTAATCTTTTGAGTTTTGATAACAAAAAAAGACTGCCAACTGGCAGTCTTTTTTTTTAAGATAGTATTTGTTCTTACTCTTTATGCCTATAGAAAGTAATATTATTAGATGAAAAATCACTAGGTCGGGACGAGCCATCAAAACCTATAGCCATTTCCATTTCGTCTGGCGTTATCATGTTAATTATTCCAAGAAGTCTTCCCAATTCAGAATTGTTTTCTTTGTTAATCATAATAAAATCAATTTTGTAGGGTTTTGTAGATTCATCTACGGTGTACGTCATAGCTGCATTTAAGCCCTGTTGCATGTACGACTTTCCGCCCATTACACGACCCTCAAACTCAAAAGTCGCATAGTTGTCACTGCTTAACGTAATAAATCCAATATCACCTTTGTCTTTACCTTTCCATTTACCAACGTAAGACTTGTCAGAGTCTATATTAAATGATGAAAAAAGAAATAATACAGAAAAGAGTAATGCTAATTTTTTAAATAGTTTCATTTTTATGCGTAATTAATTATAGCTCTAATATAAAATAATTACGCAGATAAAGTAAAACTCAATAAAAATAGCCGGGCTAATTTATTTTAAAATAGTGAAGTTTATTTTATCTCCAATCTCGATATTCCATACGTCCGAAAGGCCTGCATTAATTTCTAAAACATACTTAGCTGGCGCGTTAGACGGAAGCGAAGTCTCATCAAAAGGCTTCGCGTTTTTCTGAAAACTTACAATGCTACTATCGGCAGAAATGTAAATGATATCTAGTGGAATTCGAGTATTCTTCATGTAAAAACTACGTGACATTTCATTTGGGAAGATAAACAACATACCTTGAAGTTCGTCCAAGCTATTTCGATACATAAGACCTGTCTGAGTCTGATACGCATCATCTGCTATTTCAATATCTAGAGTTTTTATAACTGAGTTGTTACTTACTTTTTTTAGTTGAAGTATGCCTTCTTTTTTAAACGGGATATCCTTAGTAATTTTGGTTTTCTTTTCCGACGAATTGCAGCTTAAAACCAAGCTGAAAAAGACAAGAGGAATTACCAAAAACCGAATAGAATTCATCAACTAGGAGGTTTTTTCATTTGGCTTATAAACAAACATAAAATATAGCCCTATTAAGATAAATGGAATGCTAAGAATCTGTCCGTTATTTAAAACATTACCTATGGCATCCGATAAGTACTCGCCACTTTGCGGTTCCTTAAAAAATTCCACAACAAATCTTATAGACCATAGAAGCACTAGGAACAACCCAAAAAGAAACCCACGTTGTTCAGACTTTTTAGTTTTCCAATAGCTGTAAAAGAGAATAAAGAATACAATTAAATAAGAAAAACCTTCATAAAGTTGGGTAGGATGCCTTGGTGCGGTTTCGCCCAGCTGCTTAAAAACAACTCCAAAATCGCTACCAGTATATTTTCCGATAATTTCAGAATTAATAAAATTTCCAAATCGTACAAACATAGCACCTAGAGCAACAGCAATTACAACTCTGTCTAGTATCCATAAAACAGATTTTTTAAGTACTTTTTTGTTATATAAGTACATAGAAATTATCATGGCAATAGCTGCACCGTGGCTTGCCAAACCTTGGAATCCAGTAAACTCAAATCCGCCCTTAAATTTAAAAGGAAGAAAGATGCTAAAAAAATCATCAGTGATTAACTCTGGTTGATAAAAAATGACGTGACCTAAACGTGCGCCTAGCATAATTCCTAAAACGGAGTAAATAAACAAAGAGTCTAGTGACTCTTCAGATTGATTTTCGTTTTTATATATGCGTTTGGTAATGTAGAATCCTAGTATAAATGCAATAATCCACATCATACTGTAGAAGTGCAGTTTAAAAAAGCCTAAATCAATGAATTTTTTAGGGTCCCAGAAAATTTCTAGTGCGAACATATAATTTTTGTTTATGCCGTAAATATAAGATTTTACAGACTAAAGAAAATTGAATTTGTATTTAATTAATTGTCTTTTGGTGGCACAGAATCGTAACCTTTTCCGCCCCACGGCGATGGAGCGAAATCGAAAATGTACAGTGTACATTTTTAGCGAACAGGCGAGCTGGCGTCTGGGCTAGTTGTCTTCTTTTGGTGGAACAGGGTCGTAGCCCTTTCCTCCAAAAGGATGACAACTAAAAATACGCTTTACTGCTAACCAACCACCTTTAAAAACTCCATGTACTTCTAGTGCTTCTTTAGCGTAATGAGAACATGTTGGCTGATATCTGCACGTTGCGGGTGTTAATGGTGAGATAAAATTCTGGTAAATCTTTATCAGAAAAAGAAATGGTGCTATCAGAATTTTTTTTACCATAATTTAAAAAAGTACTTCACGTTGAAAGTCCCTAAGATTCGGGATAGAATAGCCTTCTATTTCAGAGAATAAGTCGTTCCTTCTCGACCGTCTTTTAGCGTAATACCGGCCTCGGCCAATTCGTCTCTAATTTTATCTGAAAGCGCGAAATCTTTATTAATACGTGCTTCTTTTCTCAACTCGATTAAAAGCTCTAAAGCTGCGTTTAGTTTTTCCGTATTAGAATCAGAAGCTTTGTTATCTACTAATCCCAAAACATCGAAAATAAAGATGTTCAAGGTGGACTTTAAAATCTCCAAATCTTCTGAAGTTATGGTTGCTTTATTATCATTAACTTGATTAATATACTTCACAGCTTCAAACAAATGTGCTATAAGAATTGGCGTATTAAAATCGTCATTCATAGCATCGTAGCATTTTTGTTTCCAATCAGAAACACTAAAAGAAGACGAACCGCTAGTGTTTAGGTTTTCTAAATTACCAAGAGCTTCCATGAGTCTGTTAAATCCTTTTTCTGCTGCTAAAAGTCCATCGTCTGTTAAATCAAGAACACTTCTGTAAGATGCTTGCATCATAAAAAAACGAATAACGCCAGGTGTAAACCCCTTAGACATGATATCATTTTCTCCAGAAAATAATTCAGCCGGATTCACGTAATTACCTGTGGATTTACTCATACGGGCACCATTAAGCTCTAACATATTGGCATGCATCCAATATTTTACAGGTGTTTTACCTTTGGCAGCTTGGTTTTGTGCAATTTCACATTCGTGATGCGGAAATTTAAGGTCCATTCCGCCGCCGTGAATATCAAAAAACTCACCTAAATATTTTGTACTCATAGCAGTACACTCTAGGTGCCAACCAGGAAAACCATCGCTCCAAGGGCTTGGCCATCGCATAATATGCGTGGGCTCGGCTTTTTTCCAAAGTGCAAAATCTTGAGGATTCTTCTTATCACTTTGTCCGTCTAAAGTCCTAGTATTATGTATAAGGTCTTCGAGCTTACGCTTACTTAAAATACCATACTCGTTAGATTCATTGTATTTATGGACATCAAAATACACAGAGCCATTGACCACGTAGGCAAAACCATTATCTAATATTGTCTGAATGAGTTCTATCTGCTCAATAATATGTCCTGTTGCCGTAGGTTCTATACTTGGTGGCAAACAGTTAAGTGTTTGTAGCACATTATGAAAGTCAACGGTGTAGCGTTGTACGACTTCCATAGGTTCTATTTCTTCTACACGTGCTTTTTTTGTGATTTTATCTTCACCTAAATCGGCGTCATTTTCTAAATGTCCTGCATCGGTAATATTACGAACATAGCGAACCTTATAGCCAAGGTGCTTTAGATATCTAAAAATCATATCAAAAGACATAAACGTCCTTACGTTACCCAAATGCACATTGCTGTAAACTGTAGGTCCACACACATACATGCCAACATAGCCTTTGGTTATGGGCTGAAAAACTTCTTTTTCCCCAGAAAGGGAATTGTAAATCTTTATCTGTTGATTTTCGTAAAGATGCATGTCCTTTAAGTTATGAAGTTAAAACGATAAAACTAAAATGAGATTTAGAATTCAGTGTCTAATTTAATATAATCTAAGAATTCGCGGCGGGTTTCTTTGGTTTTAAATTTTCCACCAAATTCTGAAGTTACCGTACTACTTGCTATGTCTCTAATACCTCTTGAATTTACACAAAGATGCTTTGCGTCGATAACACAAGCCACATCTTCTGTTCCTAAGACGTCTTGAAGTTCTTTTACGATTTGAATAGTTAATCGTTCTTGTACCTGAGGACGTTTAGCGTAGTAATCTACAATACGATTCATTTTAGATAAGCCAACAACACTTCCGTTTGAGATATAGGCCACATGTGCCTTACCAACTATGGGTAACAAATGATGTTCGCAGGTAGAATATACCGTAATGTTCTTCTCAACAAGCATTTCGCCGTATTTATACTTGTTTTCAAAAGTAGAAGCGCTTGGCTTATTGTCTGGGTGTAATCCGCCAAAAATTTCGTTCACAAACATTTTTGCAACACGGTTAGGCGTGCCTTTAAGGCTGTCGTCTGTAAGGTCTAGCCCAAGCGTCTCCATAATGTGTTGTACATCTGCTTTTATACTCTTAATTTTTTCAGAATTACTTAATACAAAAGCATCGTCTCTAAGAGGTGTTTCACTCGAAGAACTTACATGATCATCGCCAATGGCATCGATATCAAAATCGTTTTCTATTTTCATTTATATGGTGTGTAAAATGAGAGTGCAAAGATAACTAAATAAAATAGGATTAATAGGTTAGGGATTTCTTAAATATACTTGTTATATAAGTAAATACGTTATTGTAGAACTATCTTGTTGCCAATGTAGGTGGTATTCATCGTAATTTCATTAATTTTAGAGACTTAATTTTTGTTATCCATGCCAAATAAAAATATATTCTTACTGCTGTTTTTAAGTTTTTCATATTTGTCTTTTGGGCAGTTCAGTGTTCCTGGCGGTGTAACTTGTGATCAAGCTGCTCCAATTTGCTCGGATAATTCTGGAACCTATGTTTTTGAGAACAATATTGATAATACTACCAATATTAATATGCAGGTGGGCTGTTTGGGAGATGCTCCTAGACCATCATGGTTTTTTTTGCAGGTTGACCAGACAGGAGATTTAGCTTTTACGATTAATCAATGGCAGGATATTAACAACGACGGAATTAATAATGACGGACCAGGAACAGGTATTGATGTAGATTTTATAGCTTGGGGACCTTTTGCTTCGGATACAGGGAATTGCAATAGTGTGAATATTAATTGTCCTGGATGTCCTGATAATACTGTTAATCCCACATTTTATCCTAATGATTTAGATAATTCTAATATAATTGATTGTAGTTGGTCTCCTCAACCAACAGAAACGTTAACTATTAATGGCGCGCAGTCTGGAGAATTCTACTTACTGTTGATTGCTAATTACGGCAACGGTCCATTTGCTCCAGGAGTTGATGGAGCAATAGAAATAGTACAAACAAATTTTGGAACTCCTGGAAGTGGCTCTACAGATTGTAGTATTATAGACGTTAACGGAATATTAGGTCCGGACCAGAACATTTGCGATATGTCATCAATTCCTTTAGACGCAAATCCTAACAGTGACCCTACTTTTGTGGATTATACATGGGAATTTAATGACGGAAGTGGTTTTGCTCCAATTCCTGGTACAGATGGATTGTCTTCTATTTCAGTTTCTAATGCAGGAGAATACCAGGTGACTATAACTGATAATCTTGGTGGCTCTGATACCGACGTTATTGAAATCACAGTTACAGCTTTACCAACTGTTAATCCTGTGCCGCCACAGTTAATTTGCGACGATAATAATGATGGTATTTTTAGCTTCGATTTTACAACTCTAAACGCTACAATAATTGGCGCACAGACCGATGTAGAGGTGAGTTATCATAATACTTTAACTGATGCGCAGATGGATATGAATCCTATAACAGGATTGTACCCCAACGCTGCACCTTACACGGCTGAAACTATTTTCATCAGATTAGAAAATACGCTAAATACAGATTGTGCAAGTACAGGAAGTTTTACAATTAATGTTTTTAATACACCAATAGCTAATGCAGTAAATGACCAATTAATTTGCGATGATAATAATGATGGATTTTGGGATTTTGACTTAGATGCTCTAAGAGCTACAGTTTTAGGTACTCAAGCAGCTACTGATTATACGGTGACATTTCATCCAAGTCCAGCGGATGCAGATGCCAACGCCAATGCTTTACCTAATACTTATACAAATCAAAACGCTTACACAGCCGAAACTATTACTGTAAGAATTGAGAATAATGCCAATACAGGATGTTATGCCACAACAGATTTTATAATCGATGTATTTGACCTGCCAACAGCAGGCGTCGTACCACCTCAATTAATTTGTGATGACGATAACGATGGCTTCTGGGATTTTGATTTAGATGCGCTACAATCTTTTGTTTTGGGTACGCAAACAATGACACAATACAATATCACGTTTCACAATTCTCAAGGTAACGCAGATACAGGTGCAATGCCGTTAACAAGTCCATACACAAATCAGGTGGCATACCAACAAGAATCAATTTTTGCTAGGATTGAAAATGTGGATAATCCATTATGTTCGGCAACTTCACAGTTTGTCATTAATGTTTTCGAGCAGCCAATACCTTCAACTTACACATACAGACTATGCGATGATAATGCAGACGGTGATGATACCAATGGATTTGTAGATTTTCCTTTAACTCCATCTGATATAGATAGTTTTGTGTTAAACGGTCAAGACCCAGCGCTATTTACAGTAACGTACCATTTAAACCAATCTGATGCTGATAACAATGCTGGTGCAATCACTAATTTATATACAGACGATAGGCAAATTATTGCCCGTGTAGAGAATAACAATAATACAGATTGTTATGAAACGATACAAGTAGATTTAGAAGTCAATGCGCTACCAGTTGTAGTAAATGCCGTAAGTTTATTACAATGTGATACGGATACCGATGGGATTTCGGATTTTAATTTAACCGAGGCAGAGGTTTTAATTTCGGCAAACCCAACCCAACAAACATTCACGTATCATTTGACCGCCGCAGATGCCGATACAGGGGCAAATCCTATACCTAATACTTTGGCATATCCAAATACAGACCCATCATCAAATCCGGATGTCTTATTTGTGCGCACTGAAAATGCCGACGGTTGTCATCGCGTTTCGCAATTAGATTTGTTTGTATCTACAACCTCTATTCCTCCTGGATTTACCATTCCAACGTATCAAGAATGCGATGATACAAGAGTTGATGATAATATTACAGATGGGATTACTGTTTTCGATTTTAGTAGTGCTACGCCTCAAATTGTGGGATTATTTCCAGTAGGGCAAGCTATTACCGTGACCTATTACGAAACTACCGCAGATGCTTTGGCAGAAACTAACGCTATTCCAGATATTTCTAATCACATTAACACGGCATCACCTTTTAATCAAACGATTACATACCGTATAGATAGCGATGTAGATAATTCATGTTTAGGTATTGGTGAGTTTATGTTAGAAACAATCAATCCAATGCCAAATCTAAATCCAGACCCAATTATTGTTTGTGATGATGTCACCGTAGGTGATTTGGTAGAAACTATCGATTTAACCCAGCGCGAAGCATTTATTTTTAATGGTGAAACTAACGTTTCTGCAACGTATCATTTAACTTATAATGATGCTGTTGCGGCTAATAATGCCATACCTACGCCGATGGCTTATACGAATACAAACCCAGCTGAAACTATTTTCGTAAGAATAACAAATACGGATAATTGTTTTGCTATTGTCGAGTTAGATTTGCTCGTTAATCCCCTACCAGACGATAGTGCAGTAGTCACCGATTATTTTGAGTGCGAAAACAATACCGATTTCTTTTTTGATTTCGATTTAGAAAGTAAAACAGATGAAATTCTGAATGGGCAAGACCCAATGCAATATACGGTGACTTATCATGAGTCGCAGTTAGATGCTGATAACTTATCAAATCCATTAACAAGTCCATTTACAAATACAAGTAGCCCTCAAACTATTTATGTAGCGATTACGAATAACACAACAGGATGTTCCATAAGTACCATTACGTTTAATATTGAAATTAACGAAGGTGCTGAAGCTGGAGATTATTTCTATGAACTTTGTGACGAAACAAACGAAAATGATGGCTCAACACAATTCGATTTAGAGAGTCCAGATATAGTCAATGCAGTCATAGGAACGCAAGACCCAGATGAGTTTACGTTGACATTTCATGCCACGGAAGATGATGCTATAAATAATGAAAATCCTTTGCCTCTGCTTTATGAAAATTTCGATACTCCACAACAAATAATTTATGCAAGAGTAAGTAACAACATTAGGCCGGACGAATGTTATGATATTTCAGAAGTCACGCTTCAAGTAAATTTACTTCCAATTTTTGATTTGGATGACGAATATATCTTATGCTTCACAAGTAATGATGAAGCCATTGTGCCAGTACCGCCAATTTTAGATACAGGGTTATCTGCAACAGATTACACGTTTGAGTGGCGCTTAGATGGCACTGTTCTTCCAACAGAAACAGGACCAAGTTTAACACCAATACAAGGCGGAATATATGACGTAACAGTTACTGATATTTCTACATCTTTGGTTACGATGTGTCAAAATTTCGATTCTGCATTGGTTATTGAAAGTGGACTTCCAGATACTTTTGATGTTGAGGTCACTTCACAAGCTTTTACAGGTAATAATATGATTATTGCTACTGCAACAGGTAACAGTACTTATGAATTCAGTCTGGATAATGGTCCTTGGCAATTAGAAAATGAATTCGAAGATGTCACAGGAGGCGAGCACACGGTTTATGTTAGAGACGTCAATGGTTGTGGTATAGTGTCAAGAGACGTCACAGTGATTGATTACCCAAAATTCTTTACACCAAATGGCGATGGCAATAACGATACATGGACTATAAAAGGGATAAACACTCAACCGACAGCAGTGATTTATATCCACGACCGATATGGCAAACTCCTTAAACAATTAAGTCCAACAAGCGTGGGTTGGGATGGAACATACAATGGCAAGAATATGCCAGGTACGGACTATTGGTTTACGCTACAATACACAGAACCAACTACAGGAGAAACAAAATCCTTTAGTGCCCATTTTGCTTTAAAACGGTAAAAGGAATCGAAACGTAAGCCTTTGAATTTCTTCAAAGGCTTTTTTAGTTGATAAAAAGGTTAATATTTTTAGGGTTGTGCTAGTTAATCATGCGAAAGTTTCGTTACATCGATATAGAAAGGATTTTAACTCAGTCTTTGTTAAAATTTTATTAAATTCCATTCCTTAATTTTCAGAAGATACAGAATGCGACGATTTACCCTTTTCTGTTTATTGTTTTTTGCAATAAACGCTTTCTCCCAAACCCAAAGAGCCTTACCTCTTGCCAAATATGGCGATAATTTAAGTCAGCCTTTAACTGCCAAAGAACGTGCCTTTATTGATGAGGTTTATGGACAGCATGCTAATAAATTTGTTTACAGTAATCCTCATAGACTTAAAGCAATTAAGCATATTCTTAGAAATAGGGTTGTGATTAAGGAAATGATGATAGACGACCCAAAAAAAGCATATCCAAAACTCTCAAAAGTACCCTTACAGACAGGTTTTGTTTCTAATTTAAAAAGAGATAAAATTTTTAACCCAGAGGATTTTAATCCTTTAAAGTATCAATTCAAGTTTTATGCTCGAGGTGGTGCTGGATATAGAGTTGATGGTACAAACTATCATATTTTTATTAAATCTCAATTTTAATCAAAGGACATGAATATGAAAAATATTATTACACTTTTATTTCTTTTCAATTTTGTTCTTCTTTCCGCTCAGGATGCAATTATGCAAGACGGAGTAACCGTGAATCAATGTTCAGGTACTTTTTTTGATTCTGGTGGAGCTACAACAAATTATTCAAGTAATGAAAATCTGACCTTTACAATATGCCCAGATACACCAGGTGACTTAGTACAAGTGGAATTTACAAATTTCACAACTCAAAATGGAGTAGATATTTTATCTATATTCAACGGAGATAATGATACTTCACCACCTTTAGGAGATTTTTCAGGAAATAATAGCCCAGGCATAGTTCAGGCTACAGATACAAATTCTACTGGATGCCTAACTTTTGTGTTTATAAGTAACTCTAATGGAAATTCTACAGGATGGTCTGCAAATATCTCTTGTAATACACCTTGCCAAGACATTACGGCTCAAGTAGACAGCACTGTTCCCGCAGAAGATGCGGACGAAGTTGTAAGGATATGTACCAATGAGCCTATTACTTTTAATGGTAGTGCTGTTTTTTCTAACGATGGTACTGGAGCTACTTATCAATGGGATTTTGCAGATGGTAATACAGCTTTAGGTCAGTCTGTTACGCACAGTTTTACAGATGGAGGTGTGTATATTGTAAATTTAACAGTAACTGATACCGACCCACAAGGTTGCTCCAGTACAAACTTAGCATCTCAAACCGTTTTTGTCTCTGGCGAGCCTGATTTTACTGGAACTGAGGCATTAAACTCACAGATATGTATAGGTGAATCGACAGAGATTACTGGTATGGTATCACCATTAACCTACAGTGTTGATTGTACACCTCAAATTTTAGATCAAACTTGGTTAGAAGATACACAAACCACAGGTGATCCAGAATCATACACTTCGACGATAACAGTAGATTGCTATGATGAATCTTTGGTAATCACGGATGTCGCTCAAATTGAGAGTATTTGTATGGTAATGGAGCATTCTTTCCTTGGAGACTTAGATATTTTTGTAACTGCGCCTAATGGTTCTACAGTTTATTTTTCCCAATATGGTGATGGTGATGATCCAGGTTCCTATTTGGGTGTTCCGGATCAAGCTGATAATGGCAATCCAGGAGTTGGATGGAACTATTGTTTTACGCCATCAGCTACTGTTGAAATAGATGATGCACCTCTAACAAATAACACCGTTCCAGAGGGAGATTATTCAGCCTTAGCTTCTTCTTCTTTTGATAATTTAATTGGTTCACCAATAAATGGTGAATGGTCATTTACAATTATAGATTCATGGGCTGCAGATGATGGTACTTTGTTTTCTTGGTCTTTAGATTTCGATAGTTCTTTAATAGCAGGAGATACTTCTTTTACACCAGTAATTATATCGGAGTCTTGGGATGCAGACCCATCTATTACTAATACAACCGGTAATACTATAACAGTTGAGCCTGCTACTTTAGGCCAGCATTGTTATACTTACAGGGTTGTAAATGATTTTGGATGTGAATATACAGAAGAAGTATGTATAGATGTTGTTGACTTAGATGACCCAAGTTTTACAGTTACGCCAGCTTGTGGAGGTGGTACCGCAAACATAACTGGTGATACAGGCGGTACTTTTGCACTAAACCCAGTGCCTACGGATGGCGCTGTAATTAATCCTACTACTGGAGAAGTTACTGGTGGAGGATCTGCCGTTACCTATACCGTGGAGTATACAACAGCAGGAACTTGTCCACAAACAAGTACACAAAATCTTACGACTCTTGTGTCTGATGTAGACCCAAGTTTTACAATAGCACCAACATGCGATGGAGGAACTGTGACCATAACTGGTGATACAGGTGGTGTTTTTGCGTTTAATCCTGTGCCAACAGATGGAGCAGTTATTAATTCTGTTACTGGAGAAGTTACCAATGGAATCTCTGGAACTACCTATACCGTAGAATATACGACTTCTGGGACATGTACATTAAGTTCAACTCAAAATGTTACGGTAATTACCGCTGATGATTCTAGTTTTACAGTTACACCAACTTGCGATGGTGGTACAACAACAATTACTGGAGATGTAGGCGGAACATTTGCTTTCAACCCTATGCCAACCGATGGTGCAGTAATCGATACATCTACGGGTGAAGTCACAGGAGGCTTGTCTGGTGTTACCTACACCATTGAATATACTACGGCTGGAACCTGTCCTACCACAAGCAATCAGAGTTTAACAGTCGCAACACAGGATGATGCGAGTTTTACGATGACGCCGACTTGCGATGGCGGTACAGCCAATATAACAGGCGATGCCGGAGGTACATTTGCTTTTAATCCACTACCAACAGATGGAGCAGTAATCGATGCGTCTACTGGAGAAGTCACTAACGGAACATCAGGAACAACATATACCGTAGAATATACAACTTCAGGGACTTGTCCAGAGACATCTACTCAAGATGTTACAGTTCTTGCAGCAGATAATTCGAGTTTTACAATGGCTGCCACATGTGATGGCGGCACAGCAACCATTACAGGTGATGCTGGTGGAACGTTTACGTTTAATCCAGTGCCAACAGATGGTGCCATTATTGATACGGCAACTGGAGAAGTTACAAACGGAACTTCAGCAACTACCTATACTGTAGAATATACAACGGCGGGAACTTGTCCACAATCATCAACCCAAGATGTTACGGTACTCACCGCGGATAATCCAAGTTTTACAGTAACACCAACTTGTGATGGAGGTACTGCAACTGTTACAGGCGATATGGGTGGTACATTTGCTTTTAATCCAATGCCAACAGATGGTGCTGTAATTGATACGGCTACAGGTCAAGTTACTAACGGAACTTCTGGAGCTACATATACCATAGAATATACGACTTCAGGAATCTGTCCGCAGAGTTCTACACAAAGCCTAACCGCAATTGCTGCGGATGATTCTAGCTTTACAATAACACCGACTTGCGATGGTGGTATGGCCACAATAACAGGATTAGCTGGCGGAACTTTTGCTTTTAATCCAATGCCTACAGATGGCGCAATGATTGATGCAGCTACAGGCGAGGTGACTGGTGGTGCGTTTGGAACTACTTACACCATCGAATATACGACATCTGGTACGTGCCCTACAACAAGTATAGAAAATCTAACAGTATTAACCTTAGATGACGCCAGTTTTACGATAACACCAACTTGCGACGGTGGAATTGTTACCATTACGGGTGATGCAGGAGGTGTATTTGCCTTTAATCCTGTGCCAACTGATGGAGCAACAATTAACACATCTACTGGAGAAGTAACAAACGGTACATCGGCTACAACCTACACAATAGAATACACGACTGCAGGCGCATGTCCAGATACATCTACTCAAGATGTCACAGTACTAACAGCCGATAATCCAAGTTTCACTATGACACCGACGTGTGATGGTGGTACAGCAACCATAACAGGAGATTCCGGCGGAACTTTTGCTTTTAATCCAATACCGACAGATGGTGCTGTAATTAACGCATCTACTGGAGAAGTCACTGATGGCACTTCCGGTTCGACATATACTGTTGAATACACGACTGCAGGAACCTGCCCACAAACAGCAGTGCAAAATCTTACTGTAATTACAGAAGATGATGCAAGTTTTACAGTAACGCCCACCTGTGATGGTGGTACTGTAACCATAACTGGAGTACCAGGAGGAACCTTCGCATTCAGCATTCCTCCATCCGATGGTGCAATTATTGATGCCAATACAGGAGATGTTACTAATGGTACACCTGGCGAAACATATACCATCGAATACTCAGTTTCTGATGTTTGTCCAAACAGCAACATAGTATCGTTTAATGCTAATCCATTACCAGATGCTAATGTTGTAGTTGAAGATTTCTTTGAATGTGAAAATGGCACGGACTTTCTTTTTGAGTTTGACTTGGAAAGCAAAACGGAAGAAATTCTTAATGGTCAGGATTCAACGCAATTTACGGTTACTTACCACGATTCTCAGGCAGATGCTGATAATTTGGTAGATGCTCTAGCGAGTCCTTACGAAAATACGATGAATCCACAGCCAATTTATGTTGCAATTACTAACAACACAACAGGTTGCTCTATAAGTACATTAACGTTTAATATTGAAGTACAAGAAAGTGCTGAGGCTGAAGATTATTTTTATGAGCTTTGTGATGAAACAAACGAGAATGATGGCTCTACTCAATTCGATTTAGAGAATCCAGATTTAGTGAATGCAGTCTTAGGAACGCAAGACCCAGATGAGTTTACGTTGACATTTCATGCCACGGAAGATGATGCTATAAATAATGAAAATCCTTTGCCTCTGCTTTATGAAAATTTCGATACTCCACAACAAATAATTTATGCAAGAGTAAGTAACAACATTAGGCCGGACGAATGTTATGATATTTCAGAAGTCACGCTTCAAGTAAATTTACTTCCCATTTTTGATTTGGATGACGAATATATCCTATGTTTCACCAGTAATAACGAAGCTGTTGTGCCAGTACCGCCAATTTTAGATACAGGATTATCTGCAACAGATTACACGTTTGAGTGGCGCTTAGATGGCACTGTTCTTTCAACAGAAACAGGACCAAGCTTAATACCAATACAAGGCGGAATATATGACGTAACAGTTACTGATATTTCTACATCTTTGGTTACGATGTGTCAAAATTTCGATTCTGCCGAAGTTATTGAAAGTGGATTGCCAGATACATTTGATGTAGAGGTAACCTCGCAAGCCTTTACAGGAAATAACATGATTATTGCCACTGCTACTGGTAATAGTACGTATGAGTATAGTCTAGATAATGGTCCTTGGCAATTAGAAAATGAATTCGAAGATGTCACAGGAGGCGAGCACACGGTTTATGTTAGAGACGTCAATGGTTGTGGTATAGTGTCAAGAGACGTCACAGTGATTGATTACCCAAAATTCTTTACACCAAATGGCGATGGCAATAACGATACATGGACTATAAAAGGGATAAACACTCAACCGACAGCAGTGATTTATATCCACGACCGATATGGCAAACTCCTTAAACAATTAAGTCCAACAAGCGTGGGTTGGGATGGAACATACAATGGCAAGAATATGCCAGGTACGGACTATTGGTTTACGCTACAATACACAGAACCAACTACAGGAGAAACAAAATCCTTTAGCGCCCATTTTGCACTTAAGCGCTAAACAAATTAATTATCTTAAAAACAAAGCCTCGCAATTTTGCGAGGCTTTGTTTTTGGTCTATTTTCTATATTCTGATAGCTTTAGTATTATAAAATTAACCATTCATAGAGATTAAAAACTCTTCATTGTTTCTGGTTTGTTTAAATCTATCATTAATAAATTCCATAGCTTCAACAGGATTCATGTCGGCAAGATATTTTCGCATAACCCACATACGCTGAATCGTATTATCATCTAACAATAAATCATCACGACGTGTACTCGACGAGGTTAAATCAATTGCAGGGAAAATACGGCGATTGGCAATCTTACGATCTAATTGTAATTCCATATTACCAGTACCTTTAAATTCTTCAAAGATAACTTCATCCATTTTAGAGCCAGTTTCCGTTAAAGCAGTAGCTATAATAGTTAAGGAGCCACCATTTTCTATATTTCTTGCAGCTCCGAAGAAACGTTTTGGTTTGTGTAATGCATTGGCATCAACACCACCAGATAGAATTTTACCAGAAGCCGGTTGTACTGTA
This sequence comes from Winogradskyella wandonensis, assembly GCF_004346845.1. Taxonomy (GTDB): domain Bacteria; phylum Bacteroidota; class Bacteroidia; order Flavobacteriales; family Flavobacteriaceae; genus Winogradskyella; species Winogradskyella wandonensis. The sequence continues at coordinate 174,494 of NZ_SMGI01000001.1, forward strand.
TTGTAGGCGCGAGCCAAACGTGTTATAGAATCTAAAAGAATAACTACATCATGGCCACATTCTACGAGTCTTTTTGCTTTTTCTAAAACGATATTGGCAATTTTAACGTGCTCATGGGCTTCCTTGTCAAAAGTAGATGCTATAACTTCGCCACGAACGTTACGCTGCATATCTGTAACTTCCTCTGGACGTTCGTCAATTAATAAAATCATTTGATAAACTTCGGGATGGTTTGCTGCAATAGCATTGGCAACATCCTTTAGTAACATAGTTTTACCAGTCTTTGGTTGAGATACAATCATGCCACGTTGGCCCTTTCCAATTGGCGAAAACAAATCCATGATTCGTGTAGAAATGGTGCTCTGTTTTTCGGCGATATTAAATTTTTCTTTCGGAAAAAGTGGTGTTAAATGCTCGAAAGCAACGCGGTCTCTTACAACTTGAGGACTCTGGCCGTTTATCTTACTAACCTTAATTAAAGGAAAATACTTTTCGCCTTCTTTTGGAGGACGCACATGGCCTAAAACGGTATCGCCAGTTTTTAAACCGAACAAACGTATTTGAGATTGCGATACATAGATATCATCTGGCGAGGTTAAATAATTATAATCAGATGATCTTAAAAATCCATAGCCATCCTGCATAATGTCTAAGACACCTTCACTTTCTATAATAGCATCGAATTCAAAATCTGGCTCACGGTAACGGTTTCTGTTATCCTTATTGCCATTATTTTTTTGATTTTGATTGTTGTTTTTGTGGCTATTGTCTTTTGTCCGCTTATTGTCGTTTCTTTGATTCTGATTTTGATTCTGATTTTGATTACGACGATTATCGTCTTGTTTTTTAGACTGACTTTGGTCGTTCTTAGAATCTTTAGAATGTTGTTGTTTAGACGTATCTGCTTTTACCTCTTTTTTATCAGCATCAAAATCCATAGATTTCTGTTCACTTTTATTTTGTTGAGGTTTGTCAACGCGAGCTCGCTTTTGGCGCTGCTGAGGTTGTTTTTTATCCGATGCGTCACCAGAAGTACTCTTGTCGTCGTTAGTTACTGCCTTTACAGCGTTAGGATTAGCAGCTTGATAGTCTAGAATCTGATAAACTAAATCTAATTTTTTTAACGAGCGGTACTTTGGTACTTTTAGTTGTTTAGCAATTTCCTGAAGTTCAGGTAATTTTTTTGCTTTTAACTGAGCAATTTCAAACATTGATATATGTGTATAGTATTTTAATTATTGGTTTGATTATTTAAAATTTCCTTATGAAAACAATAAAAGAAAATGAGAAATATAATCGGAAGAATGAAATACAGTTTTCGTTACAGCATTTCTATTGCAATAATACAATTTTTATTTAAAAATAAAGATATCAATTAAAAATAAACTACTAATTTTGTGCTTTAAAATTTATAAGTATAAATGATTCAGCGAATACAAACCTTATATTTACTAGTTGCTTTAGCTATTTCTGGTGGGCTTATATTTGTTTTTGATTTATATACAGATGTAAACCAGTCAGTTATCTTTGCAAAAGATAACTACCTGTATTTGGGCTTGTTTTTAGGCTCCGCTTTATTATCTTTGATATCAATATTTAGTTACAAAAATAGACAGACGCAATTTGTTTTGGGTCGACTTAATATAATATTAAACTTTATTTTACTAGGAGTGTTCGTGTATCAATCTCTAAATTTATCTGGAGAAGCTACGGTTTCTGAGAAAGGTATTGGGATGATTCTTCCTATTTTTTCTATCGTGTTTTTAGTCTTAGCAAATAAGGCAATTAAAAAGGATGAAGATCTTGTAAAATCTGTAGATAGATTACGATAAACACCTAAAATCTTAGTAGTATTAGTGCGAAAAAGCCCGAAGTGAACGCTTCGGGCTTTTTATTGTTCATGAGGTCTAGCAATGACTAATTAGAAATAGGTGGCTTCGAGTGCCTCAGCCACCGATGCTATAAGTTTTGGTCACTGAGGTTCTCGAAGTGACTAAAAGCAAGGTTTAAAATCATCTCGGAAACTCAATAACTTCAAGATTGTCTATTTTTTTTCCGTCGATAATAAAACGCAACATCGTCCTTGCTTTATGAAATCCATGTTTACCAACCGCACCAGGATTCATATGTATTAAATTAAGTTTCTTGTCTGGCATGACTTTTAAAATGTGCGAATGTCCGCAAATAAACAATCGTGGAGGATTGACTTTTAATTGTTCTCTTACGCGAAGGTTATAATTTGGTGGGTATCCACCAATATGCGTTATCCAAACATCTACATCTTCGCACATAAAACGGTTGTGTTCTAGAAACTCGCCTCTTGCCTTTGCGTCGTCTATATTGCCGTAAACAGCTTTTAGAGGCTTTAATTCTTTTATGGCATCAGTGACTTTTAAATCTCCAATATCTCCAGCATGCCAAACTTCGTCGGCTTTCGCAACGTGTTTTAGTATAGCCTCATCTATATAACTGTGCGTATCAGAGAGTAAAAGAATTTTTTTCATACTTATTTTCAGCTTCAGCGAAAGTCTGTTTGTTGTTTATTTAGGATTTATTTAGGATATAAATCTACTATCTTTGTAGCTTTTGAAAGCGAAAAATCAGATTTTTTTGAGATATTTTATACAGTTGTCATATAATGGAAGCGCTTATCATGGATGGCAGATCCAGCCTAATGCCATAACTGTTCAGGAAACCCTAGAAGATGCCATTTCAAAACTTTTAAACCTAGATATAAGCGTTACAGGTGCGGGTCGTACAGACACTGGTGTCCATGCCGCGCAAATGTTTGCACATTTTGATTATAACAGGTCTATCGATACAAAAACGTTGATGTATAAGTTAAATTCATTTTTACCAAATGATATTGCTATACACGATATTTTTCGAGTTAAAGATGATGCACATGCCCGCTTTCATGCGATAAGACGGAGTTACAACTATAAAATTACATTGGTAAAAGATGTTTTTCAGTATAACTACGCGTACTACATACATCAAGATTTAGATGTAGATAAAATGAATGAGGCAGCTAAAATCTTATTGCAATATCAAGATTTTCAATGTTTTTCTAAAAGCAATACGGATGTTAAAACCTATAATTGTAAAATTGAATTTGCTCAGTGGAAACTTAAAAATAACACATTAGTTTTTACCATTAGCGCCGACCGTTTTTTGCGAAATATGGTAAGAGCTATAGTTGGTACATTGGTTAATATAGGCTTAGGCAAAATGGAGGTTGATGATATGCATCGCATAATTGCATCTAAAGATAGAGGCGAAGCTGGATTCTCGGTGCCTGCAAAAGGCTTATATTTGACAGAAGTGATTTATCCAAAAACTATTAATTTAATTTAAAAGATACCGAAGCAAGTTCGGTACAAGCATGGCAGACAAACAAAAAAAAATATTTGATTTAGGTTTATTTAAACGTTTGCTTAATTACATAAAGCCCTACCGTTTGGTTTTTGTAATTTCTTTAATTTGTGTTATTGGTCTTGCAGTTTTTAGTGCAGCAAGACCGTATGTTCTAAAAGAAGCAATAGACGTAAGTATAAAACCAAGAGCGCTCGATGGTTTTGTATTCTATGTAGTTATAATGATTGGTCTTCTGCTATTAGAGGTAGTGTGTCAGCTTTTGTTTATTTACTACGCAAGCTGGTTAGGTCAGTCTGTTGTAAAAGATATACGTGTTAAGTTATTTAGACATATGCTCAAGTTTAAAATGACGTATTACGATAAATCTTCTGTCGGTGTTTTAATCACCCGTGCAGTAACTGATATGGAGCGTATTGCCGATATCTTTGGGCAAGGTTTGTTTATGATTTTTAGTGATATACTAAAAATGGCAGTTGTGGCGAGTGTGATGCTTTACATAAATGTAAAAATAAGTTTAATTGTCTTTGTAACGCTTCCATTAATTGTTTTTGCGACTAAGATTTTTCAAAAATATATGAAACGCGCTTTTGAAGACGTGCGTACCGAAGTTTCAAACTTAAATTCTTTTGTGCAAGAACGTGTAACCGGAATGAAAATTCTTCAGCTTTTTACACGAGAAAAAACAGAATATAAAAATTTTACTAAAATAAACGAGCGTCATAAAAAAGGATGGTTAAAAACCGTCTGGTATAACTCTATATTTTTTCCTATTGCAGAATTTTTATCCTCATTAACCATGGCCATGGTTATTTTGGTGGGTGGTTACGATATTATTAGTAAGATTCCTGGGACAACAGTTGGTGATTTGGTATCGTTTACGATGTTTATTCCTATGTTGTTTAGACCATTGAACCAAATTGCTAATAAGTTTAATACGTTGCAAATGGGAATGGTAGCTGCAGACCGTGTTTTTAAAGTCTTAGATACAAAATCTCAAATAGATGATACAGGAAGTCTAGAAGCCAAACATTTTGAAGGCCATATTACCTTTAAAGACGTTCGTTTCTCTTATGTCGAAGATGAAGAAGTATTAAAAGGTATTAATCTTGATATTAAATCGGGTGAAACTATTGCCATTGTAGGTGCTACAGGTGCTGGTAAATCTACTATTATTAATTTGCTAAACCGGTTTTATGATATCGATTCTGGAAGTATAGAAATAGACGGTACTAATATTCAAAAGTTTTCTTTGCATTCGCTCCGCGAGCAAATTGCCGTGGTGTTACAAGACGTATTTTTGTTTGCAGACACCATTTTAAATAACATTACTTTAGGTAATTCTAACATATCCGAACATGATGTTATAGAAGCAGCAAAAGCTATTGGTGTGCACGATTTTATTTCGAGTTTACCTAATGGCTATCATTATAACGTAAAAGAACGCGGTGTAATGTTGTCTTCTGGTCAGCGTCAATTGATTTCGTTTTTACGTGCTTATATGACCAATCCTAGCATCTTAATTTTGGACGAAGCTACCTCTTCGGTAGATTCGTATTCCGAGCAATTGATACAAGATGCCACGGATAAAATTACAGAAGGACGCACATCCATAATTATTGCTCACCGATTAGCAACCATTCAGCAAGCAGATAAAATTATTGTTATGGATGCTGGGCAAATAGTAGAAATTGGTAATCATCAATCGTTACTAGAAAAAGAAGACGGTTATTATCGTAATCTTTACGAAGTCCAGTTTCTTAAGGCAGAAGCTGTTTAATTAATACTATCTCTAATAGTTTTCTGTGCTTCGTAAACAGCTTTTTGACTCTCTATAAAAGATTTCATTATCGGGTGGTCTCGGAAAATTATTCCGATAATGACAGACAATATTGAAAATAAGATAGTTGTCGCACCCAATATGGCAATGAAGAATAGTGTTCTTAAAACAATTCCCCAAAACGATATTTTATAAATACGTTTATAACAATAAGCAAAAAATCCTATCTGAAATAGTGCACTTACCGCACCTAAAATCTGCGGAGGAATATTAAAAATTAAAATAAGAATATTTAAAAACGAACTTAGTAAAGAAAATTGTGCCACAATATACATGGCCATGACAATATGTTCTGTAAGATTAAATTCTTTCCGATTAACAAAGACTAGGCGAGATATAAGTGCATAAATTGGAATAAATAACACCATTATAATCGAGTAATATTCCTGGACAGAAGACATAGCAGATTTTATAGCCTCTTCTTGAGCTTTAACTCCCATTGGATTACCCATTTTAGACAAAGCATCTGGAAAGTATTTATTAAGAATGATAACATACAATCCACCGATAGAAATTGCAAGTGCTAAGTAGCTAATAGGATTAACGTACTTTTTTCTAACGCCATTGATGTAGCCTGCGATAACATCTTCTGGTCTTTTAAATAGATTTAAAAACGTTCGTAATAATTTATTGTCAACATTAAAAAAAGTTTCAGTGATGTGCTCAAATAAATTCCTGAAAGTTAGACGATTTCTTATGACTCTACCACCACATTTGTTGCAGTAATCACTATTATCTATTAATTCTTGTTGGCAATTTTTACATTCCATAGTTTAGATTATTATTTATCCTCCTTTTTTTATGAGGATTATAATAAAAGTAATCACTCCGACTAAAATGGTTGCAGCAACAAGTATTAAGAAAAACACTAAAAACATTAAAATAAAATGTCCTAATGTTAACCAGAACGATGTGCTAAAAACTCGCTTTAAAACATAGAATAAGTAGAAAAAAGTGAGTATTGAAATGATAGCATTAAGCGTAAAGTAATTATAACCAAACGCTAAAAAGGCAATATAGAAAAAAGCAGAAATGATTATTATTTGAGCACCATAATACAGATTTAGTACAACATGCTCAGTAAAGTTGTATCGCCTGAAGCCTGCCAACCAGTATGTTAGCCATGTTGCTAATGCCGAAAAAGGAATACTAATAGTATAAAATAGACTTTGAAAGCTGTTAAACTCTTCGAATTCCATTTTTTTAAAAAAAGGATTTTTTTCTTGACCAGGTAAATTCGATAAATTATCAAAAAAAGTGGACTCGTATAGCTCTGGATTATTAACCCAATGCTCCATTAGAAAAACTTGTATCCCTAAAAACGTTAGGGCAATGGCAAAATACTGAATAACATTAATATATTTCTTTCGTGTACCATTAATGTAGCCAACAATAACAGCTTCAGGTTTTGTAAAGAGATGAATAAACGTTTTAAAAAGCTTGTTATCCATAGACAAGAATTCAGCATTAATTTGCTGAAAAAGTGCCTTTATGGTCAATCTATTTTTTATAACTCTAGCTCCACATTCAAAACAATAGTTCTGATTCTTAGAAAGTGGTATTTCGCAGTTTTTGCAATGCATCAGATAAGGTCTTTTTTTATCTTATCTACTAAATCTTCCTTAGTATCGTACATTACAAACTCTGCATTTTTTACATAAGAGATGGTTCCTGTTTCTTCGCTTACAACTAAGGCTAAAGCATCGGTTTTTTCGGTAATGCCCAATGCAGCACGGTGCCGTAGTCCAAAGCGTTTTGGTATAGCCAAATCGTTATTAACAGGTAAAATAACACGAGTCGCTTTAACAATATTGTTATCTATGATTATGGCGCCATCATGTAATGGGCTGTTTTTAAAAAAGATACTTTCTATTATTGGTTGCGAGACTGTAATATTCATCTCGTCTCCTGTGTTAGTGAGAAAATCTAGATTGTTGTTGCGCTCTATAACTATTAAAGCACCTGTTTTGGTTGTTCCCATCTTAACACAAGCATTTACGATAGCTTCTACATCAATCGTGGTTTCTGTATCACTATTTAAAAACTTGAAATTTTTAAAAATTCGTCGCTTACCCGAGAGATTGGTGGAGCCAACCATGAGTAAAAATTTACGTATTTCTGGTTGAAAGACTACGATTAGGGCAATAATTCCTACCTTCATAAATCCATCGACAATTCTATAAAGCAAGTGCATATTAAGGTAGTCGGTAACTACCCAAACAAGGTAAATTATCAGGATACCAATAAATATGTTTATAGCAACAGTACCTTTTACTAATTTGTAGATATAGTAAAGTAGAATGGCAACTAAAAAGACATCTACAAAATCTATAAATCTAAAATCCCAAAGTTTTATATCGCTCAAATTGGTGGGTTTTTGGCTAATTTAACAAATTACAACGGAAAAAATAGCTCGTCATTTGATATTATGGTTTCAAAGGATTTTATTTCACTTTTAATTTCTATGTAATCTTGAAAACTCATATTAGTATTAAAAAATAATACGATTTTGGATGATTCATTACACTCTTGGTTAAGTGTTTCTAATGCACTTTTAAAGGCTTTTTTCGAAAATTCAAGATTAAAATCTAAAGAAGAAGATGTGGTTATACGGTCCAGGCTTTCAAAAGTTATCCAACAAAGATTTTCATCTTTAGAAAATCGAGAGTCACTTTCTGTGTTAAAGTTTACATCCGTAAACTCCAAAAATCCTAAATTTTTAATAGTCGTATCATTACATGTAAAATAGTTTTTTGCATTTTCGTTTTTGTGCATAGATGCTTTACGCCTTTTGTTTTGTAGATACTGCAGATGCGGAAGCACTTGTTTTAGGGTTAATCGCTTATCTACATTAACAAGCCAATTGGTTGTACTAATTATATTTTTTCGGTTGAATAAGGTAGAGTCTTGTTGGGTCTCGTCGTAAAAAATATAAGCAGATGAGACATCTAAAACGTTAGTAATTTCTGCATTTTCGATTTCGGGAAGTAAAACAGTTTTGTTTTCACTGCAACTGGTAACAACCATTATAAAGACTAAAAGTAAACGCCGCATTTAGTTAGATTTTAGTTGATTAAACAGTGTAACGCATTCTATGGCTTCTTTAACATCGTGCACCCGCAAAATTGAAGCGCCATTTTCTAATGCAACCATATTTAAGGCAGTAGTGCCGTTAAGAGCTTCTTTTGCCGAGGTATTTAGGGTTCTGTAAATCATAGATTTACGGGAAACACCTGCCAAAATGGGTTTGTCAGCGATTTTTAGGAGGTCTAAGTTGTTCAGTAGTTTATAGTTTTGCTCTAGCGTTTTGGCAAATCCAAAACCTGGGTCAATAATAACATCATTAATCTTTGCTTTATGTGCTAGAGCGATTTGTTTACCAAAGTAGCTTATAATATCTTTAATCAAATCTTCATAATTGGTTTGTTTCTGCATAGTTTGTGGTGTCCCGCGCATGTGCATCATAATATACGGAACACCAAGCATGCCAACGGTTTCAATCATTTGATTATCTAATTTTCCTGCGGAAATATCATTAATTAATGCAGCGCCAGTTTCAATACTTTCTTTTGCAACTTTACTTCTAAATGTATCTACTGAAATTAGTGTTTTGGGGAAATGCTTTAAAATTAAGTCTATTATTGGTATAACACGATGTATTTCTTCGGTCTCTGTAACAAAATCAGCACCTGGTCTAGAACTATAACCACCGACATCTATAAAACTCGCACCTTCTATAAGCATGCGTTCTGCCTGTTTAAGGATGCTTTTTTCATCTTTGTAACGTCCGCCATCATAGAAAGAGTCAGGTGTTACGTTTAAAACACCCATTACTTTGGGCTGTTCTAAATCAATTAGTAGACCCTTACAGTTTATAGTCATATAGCGCAATTTTCAATTTTTAAAAACCATAGTCCAAAACTTTGAACTTCTGATTTATTTATGCGAAATTTACGCATAATTTTAATGTTATAGAATGCAAGATACTTCAAAGCAATACGACGCTGTTATAACCAAATGTCGCAACCTTTTTAAAAATAAGATGAGTGATTATGGTAGTGCTTGGCGCATATTACGATTACCATCATTAACAGACCAAATTTTTATTAAGGCACAACGAATCCGAGGTTTACAGCAAAATGACGTAAGAAAAGTAGATGAAGGTGAAGTTAGTGAGTTTATAGGTATTATTAATTATTGCGTTATGGCGTTGATTCAGTTAGAGAGAGGCGTGGTAGAGCAACCAGATATTAATACTGATGAGGCTTTAAAGTTATACGATAAGCATGTGTCTGTAACAAAACAGCTAATGTTAGATAAAAACCATGACTATGGTGAAGCTTGGCGCGATATGCGTGTGAGTAGCCTTACAGATTTAATTTTACAAAAGTTGTTACGAGTAAAACAGATTGAAGATAATCAGGGCAAGACTTTGGTTAGCGAAGGTATTGATGCAAATTATCAGGATATGATTAATTATGCTGTGTTTGCAATGATTCATTTGGGAGAAGGAAAATAAATAAGTTTGGTCGCTGAGGCTCTCGAAGCGACTGTATTAATGTTTTATGTGGCTTCGAGAGCCTCAGCCACCATTGTTGTTATGAAATATATCGTTCAAATAAGTAGAGTTTTTGTAGGTGTTTTATTTATCATTTCGGGATTTATAAAGCTTAACGACCCGCTAGGATTTTCGTACAAGCTTCAAGAGTATTTCAGCTCTGATGTGCTAAACATCCCATTTTTAGAGCCTTATTCACTCGGGATTTCGGTATTTGTAGTGGTTTTAGAAGTTGTCCTAGGTGTGTTTTTATTAATAGGTTATAAAAAGAAATTTACGATTTGGATGCTGTTAGGGATGATTGTCTTTTTTACCTTTTTAACGTTCTATTCGGCGTATTTCGATAAGGTAAAAGACTGCGGATGTTTCGGTGATGCGTTAAAACTAACACCTTGGGAAAGTTTTACAAAAGATGTTGTTTTGCTCGTCTTAATACTTATTCTGTTTTTTGGACAGAACTATATTAAACCACTTTTTAAAACTTTACCTAATACAGTTATTGCACTTTTGAGTTTTGTTGTATCACTCTGGTTTGCATATCACGTACTTATGCATTTGCCAGCGATTGATTTTAGAGCTTATAAAATTGGTAATAATCTTCAAGATGAAATGGCTATACCAGACGATGCACCAAAGCCGATTATCGAATATACGTGGACGTTTAAGGTTAATGGTGAAGAAAAAGAATTCGTCACTAGCGGAAGTTATCCGAACGTCGATGGCGAATATATCGGTGTAGAAACCAAAGAGATTGACCCTGGATTTACGCCTGCAATTCAAGATTTTACAATAGAGTCCAGCGAGGAGGATTTAACGACGTATTTCCTTGAAAAAGATAATCTTGTAATTGTGGCAATGTACAATGTTTACAACGCTGAAGAAGAAGGGCTTTTAAAGTTGAAGGGTTTTACAGACGAGGCTATTAAAAAAGGCTATACTGTTATTGGCTTATCTGCATCTGGTGAGGATGCAAAACAACAGCTAAAGTCTAAATACAACCTAAACTTTGATATTTATTTATGTGACGAAAAGGTGGTTAAAACCATTGTCCGCGCCAATCCGGGAATAGTTGTTCTTAACAAAGGTACAGTGACTAATAAAGCCCACTGGAATGACATTGAGGATATTGAATTAGAAAGTCTGCCAAATGCAACTCCAAATTTAGATTTAGATTTAAAAAGACAGTTGGATAGTATTATGGTATTAGATCAAAAGTATAGAGCAAATATGACATCAGATAATTGGAAACTACAATTAGAAATCGATAGCTCTAATACAGCTTTTGTAGAATCTATCTTTAAAAAACATGGATATCCAGGAAAGTCAATAGTTGGAGACAAAACAAGTAGAGTAGCTTGGTTTGTTATTCAGCATTCCAATAAAATTGAGACGTATTTTCCACTTATAAAAGAGGCTGGAGAAAAAGGAGAACTTTCTATGACAAATGTGGCTATGATGGAAGATAGATATTTAACGGAGCAAGGGCTTCCGCAGAAGTATGGCACTCAAGGAGCGACATATTTTATGGGTACTCCTCAAGAGCTTTCATTTTTCTGGCCTATCGAAGATTTTGAGAATGTAAATAAGAGGAGAAAGGAGGCTGGTTTTAGCGAAACGGTGGAGGCATATTCAAAATCGCTTTTCGGTGAAGATTTTGTAATTAAGAATTATACTTATCAAGATTTAAAGAAACTCGGTATACCGGTAAACTAAAAACCACATAAATCCTGTTAACCTATCTCCTAAATAAAATCTTCTACGCCATACTCACTTTAATAGGAGTAGTCACCGTGATATTTTTATTATTTACAGTTCTACCAGGTGATCCTGCAAAAATGATGTTAGGTCAAAATCAAACAGCAGAGCAGGTCGAAGCTATAAAAAAGAAATATGGTTTTGATAAGCCATTGACAACGCAATATCTATATTACATAAACGACCTATCGCCATTATCGTTTCACTCCACCAATTTAGAGGATTACACCTATTTAGAAAATGATAAATATTCAGCTTTAAAACTATTTACAATCGGTAATACATCCACAGTAATAAAATTGCCTTATCTCAGAAATTCATTTGCTAAACAAGGAAAAAAAGTAAGCGAAGTTATAGGCGATACACTTCCAAATACTTTTGTTTTGGCGGTTTCGGCAATTGTTATAGCTATGATTTTGGGATTAATCTTTGGTGTCATCTCGGCACTAAAAAAAGACACTTGGATAGATAAAGCTATTCAGATATTAAGTACCCTAGGTATGAGTGTACCTTCATTTTTTAGTGCTATTTTATTTGCTTGGTTGTTTGGTTTTGTATTGCACAACTATACCAATTTAGAAATGACAGGAAGTCTTTACGAGCTTGATGACTTTGGGGAAACAGTAAATATTAAGTGGAAGAACCTTATTTTACCTGCTATTGTTTTAGGTATTCGTCCGTTGGCTGTAATCATACAATTAATGCGAAATTCATTGCTAGAGGTTATGAGCCAAGATTACATCCGTACTGCAAGAGCTAAAGGTTTGAGCGAATTTCAGATTATAAAAAATCATGCCATAAAAAACGCATTAAATCCAGTGGTCACAGCAATATCGGGTTGGTTTGCGTCAATGTTGGCAGGTGCCGTTTTTGTCGAATATATTTTTGGATGGAATGGATTAGGAAAAGAAATCGTAAATGCACTTAACACACTAGATTTGCCAGTTATTATGGGTGCTGTTTTGGTTATTGCTACGCTCTTCATTCTTATAAATATTTTAGTGGATATCATTTATGCAATTTTAGACCCACGTGTTAAACTATCCTAGATTATCTGACTATTATCATAGCCATTTTAAGTTTAAACGTCTATTTTTGTAAATCATTAAAATACTTATAAATACATCATACATTATGAGAAAGAATATAGTAGCAGGTAATTGGAAGATGAATAATGGCTTGTCCCAAACACAGGCTTTAATTTCCGATTTAAAAAAACAGGTGCAGACCTCGGAAGCCGAGGTGATGATTGCACCATCGTTTACAAATTTATGGCCTGCTTTCGAATCTCTACGTCAAGACACTATCGAAGTTATTGCCCAAAACATGCATTTTGCTAATAATGGTGCCTTTACGGGCGAAGTAAGTGCAGGCATGCTAAAAAGTATTGGCATTAAGACCGTTATCCTAGGTCATAGTGAGCGTCGTGCTTATTTTAATGAAACGGACGAAAGTTTAGCAAAAAAGGTAGATGCAGCTTTAGTGAATAAGATGAGAGTTATTTTTTGTTTTGGTGAAGAATTAGCGGATAGAAAAGCTGGTAAAGAAGAAGCTGTTGTAGAAAGCCAAATTAAAAATGCCTTGTTTCACCTAAAGGAAGAGGATTTTCAAAATATAGTTTTAGCATACGAGCCTGTTTGGGCTATTGGTACTGGTGAAACTGCAAGTCCAGAACAGGCACAAGATATGCATGCTTTTATACGCAAAACCTTAGCAGATAAATATGGAACAGATATAGCTAATGAAGTCTCTATTCTTTACGGTGGAAGTGTTAAGCCTGCTAATGCCAGAGAGATATTTTCTAAACCAGATGTCGATGGAGGCTTAATTGGCGGAGCTTCTTTAAATGCCGAAGATTTCTTTGCGATTGTCAACGCATTTTAGTGATGGCAGACACTATCTACATCGGCTACGATTTTAAAGTATCGCCTCTACAACCAGGAACCGAAATCCTTATTGCTGAGCTAGGCTACGCTGGTTTCGAAAGTTTTGTAGAAAATGAAACAGGAGTTACGGCCTACATTCAGAAAGGCGATTGGGACGCTTTTATATTGGATAATATTCAAATTCTAAATTCGGACGAATTCGAAATTACATATCAGTTCAATGAAATTGAGCAAACCAACTGGAACGCCGAATGGGAAAATAATTTTAAACCTATTGATGTAGATAGCTTGGTGACCGTACGCGCACCTTTCCACAAGAAACCAAACACTAAATTCGATTTAGTTATTGAGCCTAAAATGAGTTTTGGTACAGGACATCATGAAACAACGTATATGATGATTCAGCACATATTAAAAAACGATTTTAAAAATAAATCTGTTTTAGATATGGGATGCGGAACCGGTGTTTTAGCCATATTAGCAGAGAAATGTGGTGCGTATAAGGTAGACGCTATAGATATAGACAATTGGTGCTATCTAAATAGTTTAGAAAATGTGGAGCGCAATGATTGTCATCATATTTCAGTTTATGAAGGCGATGCAACGCTTTTAGAAGGAAAATCTTATGACATCATTATAGCTAATATTAACAGAAACATTTTACTATTAGACATACCAACGTACGCAAAATGCTTGAAAGCTAATGGAATGCTTTTTTTAAGTGGTTTTTATAATGAAGATGTGTCTATCATTAACTCAAAATGTAAAGATTTTAATTTAACACTGAAAGACCAATTAGAACGAAACAATTGGGCCTCATTAATGTTAAAAAAATAACAATCTTATTCCTTAATGTTAATTATCGATTAACTGCCTAAAATTTTAACAAAAAAGTTAATGTTTTGTTAAAGAAATGCGGATTTCCCGTAATCTTTTTCCGTTTTCTAAGCGTAACTTAGTATAAATAATATTATTTACTTATAGATGTTTTGTCAGAGCCAAAGATTTTTTGGCGCTTAAAAGTATCTATGCCTTGTTTTACGTAAAACATCTCAATGAAAACCAATTTTAACGAAAACCAATTTTAAAAATGAAAAATTTATTAAAAAAGGGTATAATCTTTATGTCCGCCTTTGCATTTGTTTTTTTCGCTTGTGAAAAAGAGAACGCAGAACAAGATATTATAGATGCTTCAAATGATTTATTAGAAGAAACCATTATTAATATGAATGACCTCGGAAATAGAACGCCTGTTACAGACGAGGATTTATTAAACTCAATTAGGTCTCTAGATATTGACGTTGGAGTAGTATCTATCGGAGATTTTCATCTACCAGACGGAACAACCGAAGAGCGTTACTTTATAGGAAGTGATATTACATTCACGCCAGAAGAGTTAGATAATTTGTTAAATCCAGAAGACACTGGTCGTCAGTACCGTACATTTAATTTAGTGACTGGTGCTAACAGAACCATAGATATTTTGGGGTATACTGGTGGTAGTCAGGCATTATCTTCTAAAGCGCAAACAGCTTTGCAATGGGCAGTCGATAATTATAATAACTTAAATACGACACTTCAGTTTAACCTTACATTCGGGACTAATTTTCAGGCTGCGGATATGGTTGTTTACGATAATTCTGTAAATACACCAGGTTCTCAAGGAGGAGTTGCTGGTTTTCCAACATCAGACGGAAGACCAAATAAGTTTGTTCAGATTTATAACATCGAGCAATTCTCTACCAATGTAAATGAACATGTTATTGGTCATGAGATTGGACATTCTGTTGGATTTAGACACTCGGATTGGTTTGATAGATTAAGCTGTCCTGTTGCTAATCAAGGTAACGAAGGTGCAGGCTCAAACGGAGCTGAGCATATTCCAGGAACTCCAACAGGAAGAGATTTAACATCAATCATGCAGGCCTGTTTTAATACTGGTGTTGATGGCGAGTTTAACGCTAACGACATTACTGCATTAGAATTTATGTATCCAGAAAGTACATCTGGTCCATGTGATGGCGTATCAGAGTGGCAAAGTGGCGTAAATTATCCTATAGGTTCTTTAGTAACTTATTTCGGTAATTTATACCAGCGTGTTTCTGGTGGATGGAATCTTTTGGGACCTTGTAATTAAAATATCCCCCAATTAATTACTTAAAAAGGT
This sequence comes from Winogradskyella wandonensis, assembly GCF_004346845.1. Taxonomy (GTDB): domain Bacteria; phylum Bacteroidota; class Bacteroidia; order Flavobacteriales; family Flavobacteriaceae; genus Winogradskyella; species Winogradskyella wandonensis. Next base: position 190,075 of record NZ_SMGI01000001.1, read on the forward strand.
TGTTTGATTGTAATATCAAATAACCTTTTTTCTTTTAAATGATAAATTTATTATTTTAGCTATAATCGTATTAATTATGGGTAGTAAGGAAAAACAGTTAGAAGAACTTTTAGTTGAAGAAGAAGTTATAAAACAGAATGAAATTGTTTTGTTTAATGACGATGTTAATACATTTGATCACGTTATAGATACTTTAATTTATGCTTGCGATCACACGCCAGAGCAAGCAGAGCAATGTTCGATAATTGTGCATTATAAAGGTAAATGTACCGTAAAAACAGGGTCTTACGATGATTTAAAACCGCGATGTTCCAAGCTTTTACAAGCAGGACTAAGCGCCGAGATAGTGTAAAGTTAAAATCCCGCATCAGCGGGATTTTTAGTATATAAATGCTAATGATTTATTTTACCCTAAGGCTTTTCTTTTTTTAGAAAGTACAATAGCTAAATTACCAAGCATCACGCCATAGATAACTTTTGAAGAAACGTCTGCAATTGTATAGGTTAATTGTCTAGCCATAACACCACTTTCACTGTAAAAATAACCATCAAAACCTGCTAAATATGGCATTAGATAGGCTCCTGGGTATAAGAACCATGACACTAAAAATAAAACCCATATCTGACTGAGTATTCGTTGTCCTTTTTTTGGAATTCCTTCTTTTCCTTCTTTAATTACCTTATGCATTAAATAAAGAATGTGAAAGAAGAAAATTGTAGATATTGCGCCCCACACAAAGAATGCCGTAGTATTGGTAACCTCATTAAATTGACCAATATATCCAGTTATAATCATCATAGCGCCAGAGAACCAAAACTGATTTCTAATGGAGCTAAATTTAGACTTTGTTAGACTTACTACGAATAATATTTGGAAAAGAAGCATTGGCACATCAATTAGCCAATTTAAGTATCTGTAACCGTTGTTAAATAAATCGCCTTCTGGATTAAGGAAGTAGCGCCCTTTGGACAAATCGAAACTAAAGCTATTAGACCAATTATTTGCTTGCGCGTACAATAGTAAAAACGCAGAAACCATTACAACTGCAGATAAAATATTAGACATTCTATATTTTTTATCTACATTTTTAATGGTAAGTATAAAATATAACAAACCTGCCAGCATTACTGCATAGCCTAAAGTTAGGATGTGTGATGTGAATTGATAAGCTACTTCGGAGTAGCCTTCGGTTAAACCGATATAATTTTCAAAATTTGAGTGTTCTAGTTGTTGCATATATGTTTTGTTTTATGTTCGTGATAATATAAAACAAAACTCTTTTTGTTTAAAGTTTTTTATAAAAGTTTAAACAAAATTTATAATTAATTAACAATTTCTAGCCAGTTAACTATTTAGAAAGTCTGCCAACAGCACAACTCACAAAAGATTTGGCTTTTTTTGGAAGCGTATTTGTCTCACCTACTAACGGATAACCCAAATTAGAAAGTGTTTTTGTAACACTTTCTAATTGAGTGTCCGATTTAAAATTTAGTGAAACTTCGCAAGTTTCATTAGTAACAACTACATCTGAAATACCTTCAATTTTTGAAAGTTGAGTCACGATGGTGTTAGCGCATCCTCCGCATTTTAAATTCTGTATTTTCAGCGTCGTTGAGCCCATTACTTAGTCTTAAGTTTGCAAGTACTAACGCCCAAAATTTTATACAATGGGCAAAAGCTTATTAGGCTTGTAACTAGAAAAACGATGGCCACGCCCATTAAAACATAAGCTAGTGTTCCTTCTATAACATTAAAATAATAGAGGAGTGCTACTGCTACAGCAATAAGAATTCTTATTGATTTGTCGATGTTGTTCATGTTTTTTTTCATTATTCAATGGTTTTAGAGTGTTGACGGACAAACAAAATCTGTAGTTGGTAAATCCGTTTTCTTTATGGCTGCAAAACCGCCAGCAATATCTACAAGATTATTAAATCCTCTTGCTTTTAGAATCGATGCGGCAATTACAGAACGATAACCACCAGCACAATGGATGTGATACGTTTTATCTTTGCTTACTTTATCCATGTTGTCGTTAATATAGTCTAGAGCAAAATGCTGAGCGTCCTCTAAATGAGTCGAATTATATTCGCCATCCTTTCTTACATCAAGAATATTTATATTTCCTTTTTTTACGCGTTCAGCAAATTCTTCTGCAGATATAGACTCTAAAGTTTCGATATCTTTTCCTGATTTTTGCCAAGCTTCAATACCGCCTTCTAAATATCCTAAGGTATTATCGTAGCCAACACGAGATAATCTGGTAACTGCTTCGGCTTCTTTTCCTTCAGGTACTACCAAAATTATAGGCTGTTTCAGATCTGTTATTAGAGCGCCAACCCATGGTGCAAATTGCCCATTAAGCCCTATGAAAATTGAATTTGGGATGTGACCTTTTACGTATTCAGATTGTGGACGAACATCTAAAACCAAAGCAGATTCATGATTAGCTAAAGCTTCAAAATCTTCAGGACTTAGTGGTGTATCTCCCTTTTGTAGTACCTCTTCAAACGTAGAATAGCCAGTTTTATTTAGCATCGCATTTTTAGCAAAATACTGTGGTGGTGGTGCAATACCATCGAGAACTTCTTTTACAAACTCATCCTTCGTCATATCTGCTCGTAAGGCATAATTCGTTTTCTTTTGTTCACCTAAAATACCCACTGTTTCTTTACTAAGGTTTTTCCCGCAGGCAGAACCGGCGCCATGCGCAGGATAAACAATAACGTCATCAGCTAAAGGCATAATTTTGTTTCTTAAAGAATCATAGAGCATTCCTGCTAAATCTTCCTTTGTTAAATCAGATTTTATCGCTAAATCTGGACGACCAACATCTCCAAGAAATAAAGTATCTCCAGAGAAAATAGCATGGTCTTTTCCATTTTCGTCAATTAATAAATAGGTCGAAGATTCTAAGGTGTGTCCAGGTGTGTGTAAGACCTTTATTGTTAGTTTTCCTAACTTAAATTCCTCATTATCTTTTGCTGAATGGATATCATACTCAGTGGTTGCGCCAGGTCCATAAACTATTGTTGCGCCTGTTTTCTTTGCTAAATCTACATGCCCGGAAACAAAATCTGCATGAAAATGTGTTTCAAAAATATATTTGATTTTTGCATTATTGGCTTTAGCCTTATCTATGTATTGTTGCGTTTCTCTAAGTGGGTCTATAATAGCGACTTCGCCTTCAGACTCTATGTAATATGCGCCTTGTGCAAGGCATCCTGTGTATAATTGTTCTATTTTCATTTTTTTTTCTTTTTTAGTGATACAAATTTACAAAACCATATAATTGAATATGTGACATTTGTCACATAGCGCTATAGAAGCTCTTTCCAAATAATATAAAATCCCATGATTAAGGTGAAATATCCGAAGCCTTTCTTTAGTTTTTTTCCGTGGATGAATTTAGAGAGGTAAAGCCCAAAAATGATTCCAATTATTGAAAGTGCTGTGAATATTAAAAGAAAATTCCAATCGATTTCAACCGTTTTTAAATCGCCAAGGAACCCAATTAAAGATTTAATTGAAATAATAAAAAGAGATGTCCCTATGGCTTTTTTCATTGGTAATCGTACAAAAAGGACTAAAACAGGGATATTAAGGAATCCACCACCAGCACCTACAAATCCACTAATTATACCAGTCATTAATCCTAGAAAGAATACCATGTAAGGGTTGTATTTAAAAACTTCATCAGTGACTTCAGCAACACCGGTTTTATTTGATATCATTGATAGACTTGCAAATAGCATGACTATAGCAAATACAAGCATTATGAAAATTCCACTTGTAACTTCAAAATCTCCAACATTAAACATTACTTCTGGTAGAACAGGAACCAAGTAGCGCCTAGTTAAGTAAACGCCAATAATAGATGGAATGGCAAAGATTAAAGCAGCTTTAAAATCAACAAGACCACGTTTTAAACTTTGAAACGCCCCAACTGTAGAAGTGGCGCCAACTACAAATAAAGAATATGCGGTGCCAACAATGGGGTTAAAGCCAAGTAGATATACTAAAATAGGTACAGTTAGGATAGAACCACCACCACCAATTAAACCCATGATGATTCCTGCGATTACAGAACTTATATATCCTAATATCTCTGTATGTTCCATTAATGAGGGAGTTTATCTTTTAAAACGCCGTACATGTATGTTCCAAAAATTGCTGCGGCAATGACTATAATAATAGAAAATGCGCCAGTACCTAATAGGATATACATTGGTCCAGGGCATGCGCCACTGAGTGCCCAACCAAGTCCAAATATACTTCCACCTATAATATATCGTTTAAAACCTCTATCTTTTTTTGGGACTCTTATCAAACGACCTTCAGTAGTTTTTATGCTCATCTTTTTTGAAATCAATAGCAATAGGATTCCTGTGGTAATCGCAGTGCCAATAATACCATACATATGAAAGGATTGAAACTTAAACATTTCAAAAATGCGGTACCATGAAACAGCCTCGGATTTTACTAATACAATTCCAAAGAATATACCAACCAGAAAAAATTTAATGTATTTACTCATAACTAAAATAAGATTGGAAATATTAAATGAATCATTATTAAACCACCGATAAAGAAGCCGATAACGGCAACTAAAGATGGTAATTGTAAACTACTAAGTCCTGTAATTGCATGTCCAGAGGTACAGCCGCCAGCATATCGCGTACCAAAACCAACTAAAAACCCGCCAATTATCAAAATTAGCATGCCTTTAATAGAGAAAATATTTTCCCAACTAAAAAGCTCATCTGGTAACAAAGATTTACCAGCATTTTCAAAGCCTAATTCGTTTAAATCAGTTATGGTTTGTTGACTTAAAGCGATATCTGTAGGATTAGAAAGCAAATGGTGAGCAATAAAACCACCAACAATAGCGCCCAGAACTACTGTGAGATTCCATCTATGGGCTTTCCAATCAAAATCGAAAAAAGCAACGCGCTTGCCAGCGCCACCCATAGAGCAAAGTGTGCGGAGGTTAGAAGACATACCAAATGTTCTTCCAAAATATAAGAGTAAGAACATAACGATAGCAATTAAAGGGCCAGAAACATACCATGGCCAGGGTTCTAAAATGTAATCCATAGGTTATTTTTTGTGACAAAAATAGGGTTCTATATCTAGGTCAATGTTACAAAGGTTACTAAAACTCTAAAACCTCTATTTTGTTTCTGCCGAGTTCTATTTTCCCTTCTTTTTCTAATTGCTTAAGTAACCTAGAAATAACAACTCTAGATGTGTGTAAATCTTCAGCGATGTCTTGATGGGTAATATCTAGTTGAGTAGAGGCAGTTAATTTTACTTTATCGGTTAAATATTTAAATAATCGCTCATCCATTCTCATAAAGGCAAGCGTGTCAATGGTCTCTAACATCTCGTCAAAGCGTATTTGGTAACTCTCAAGAATAAAATTTCGCCAACTTTCATTGGTATGAAACCATAGTTGCATGTTCTCTATAGGTATCATAATTACTTCAGTGTCTTCATCGGCTACAGCTCTAATTTTACTTGAAGATTTAGACATACAACAGGTTAAAGACATTGCGCAGGTATCTCCAGATTCTAATACATAAATTAAGAGTTCTTCACCATTTTTATCTTCACGTAATATTTTGATATTTCCCTTAATCAATAGGGGAATAAATTTTAGCTTTTGACCTATATCGATAATGATATCGTCTTTTTTAAACGTTTTTAAGGTCGCTACTTTAGCAATACTATCTATTAAGACTGAATCGAATAAATATTCGAAAGATTGAAGCGTATCTGTATGTACCATATATCAAAAATAGTGAATTCAATTTTTGATATAAATAGTTTGGTTGTTTTTTAAATAATGTATTATATTTGCACCCACTTAAAAACGGCCTCGTGGCGCAACTGAATAGCGCATCTGATTACGGCTCAGAAGGTTACAGGTTTGAATCCTGTCGAGGTCACGGATAAATCAAAAGCAAGCTAAAACTAATAGCTTGCTTTTTTGTTTTAGTAAGATTTTGATTTTCAAAGCGGAGCTTTGTCAGTCAAGACGAAGTCAATCTGTCGAGGTTACAAAAAGCTCATCTGTTTAGATGAGCTTTTTTTATTTCCTTATCTAATCCAAAGCATTCATAGTTACAAAAGCTCGCCAACCTATAATGGCTAATTGCCATTTCTTGGCTTTAGATAAATCTAGTTGTTGCTTTGTAAAAGATGGGAGCATAAGCTTATTTGCTTTTGCTAAAACTTTAAAGAGACCTTTCTTCATCATAAAATTTAATAATCAAATATATCTAAAAAAAGAAAACTTAGCGAAGTGCTAAGTTTTTCTGATTTTTTGATTGATTTAAGTTTTTGATTGGTTGGTTTAAATCTAAATTGAGAATATAATTTCTACAATTACTTTGACAATAGTTAGCATGGTTTTAATGTTTTAAAGGTTAATATTTTACTACAATTTCTTGATTGAGTTTTCAATATATATCGGGAGCTAATCTTCCACCAAACACTTTTCTAAAAATCTATGAATTTGGATATGAAATTATAAGTAAAAAAATGAGTACAGTTTCAAATAAAAACTATTATCTCTTGTTTAATGTTTTATTTTATTACCATATATGTTATATGTTGTTTATAATTGAAACATTTTAAGGGTATTTTCGGATTGGTTTTTAAAACCCAAGGGAGATTTTATTCTCAAAGTAGCTAATTTTTAATATTTGATCTTTTTTGATTCTGAAATCAATGAATAAATATGACAGTTATCATAGTTTATTTCATCATTATTTTTTAACATAAAAACGACTTTATAAAATGTATCTTTGCCAAAAATTAGATATGCGCAATTTTACGTTTTTGCTGTTTGTATTAACCTCTTTTTACGGTTGGTCTCAAACTTTAGTGATAAACGAGTTAGATGCGAATGACCCAAGCACTGACGACGAAGAGTTTATAGAGTTAAAATCACTTACTCCAAATTTTTCTACTGATGGTTACATCTTAGTATTTTTTAACGGAAATAACACTTCTGCAGGAAATGACTTAAGCTATTTAGCATTCGACTTAAATGGATATACAACAGATAGTAACGGATTATTGGTTTTAGGCAATCTTAATGTATCTCCGTTTCCGCAAGTATTATTAACAAATGGGTTGTTTCAAAACGGGACTGATGCCGTTGCAATTTATCAGACATCGATTGATAACTTTCCCGATGGTACGCCAGCAACTTCTAATCCAAGTTTCAATCTTGTAGATGCCTTAGTCTACGATACTGGCTCAGTTAGTGCTGTGGATAATGATTTGCTTATGGCTTTAGGTCAAACCACTCAGTATTTCGAGGGTTCTGATACAACCAATTCGCTTCAGCGCAGAGCTGACAACACATTTGAACCTGACACACCTACGCCAAGAGCTTTAAATGATGGTTCTGGAATTATATTTAATGCTATTGCTATTTCTACAACAGAAACGCAATACATTGAAGGCGAAAGCTTTCAAATAACATTTACAGCAGACCAGAATGTAACTTCTGATGTTACCTTTAATATCTCCTTATCTAATGGAACTTTTACAACAGGAGATTTTTCTGGCTCTACAAGTATTACAATTCCTAATGGTCAGAATACAGCTAGTACCTTTATCTCTCTTTTAGATGACCCAAATGATGAAGGCGATGAAGAACTTGTTATTGAGGTTCTAGATTTAGTTGAGCCAATTGTTGCTTCAAATAACTTTATTACTGTTCGTGTTGTAGATAACGATTTCACAACAGCTGCTTGGGGTACGCCATTAAATCCAACCTACGACCAAGTGACTAGTACACAACCTGTGAGTTATTACAGTAGTTTAAATGGAAAGTCAGGACAAGATTTAAGAGATGCTGTACAAGCAATTATAGCAGACCCAAATGAGGTAAGAACACATAGCTATGCAGATGTTTTTAATATTTTAAAAATAGCAGACCAAAATCCTGAAAATAGTAACCAGGTTTGGTTGGTGTATACTGAAGAGGGACGTTCAAAATTAGATCAGCAAAATTCTGGAATAAGTACAGGGAAGTGGAATCGAGAACATACGTTTCCTAGATCCAGAGGAGGTTTTAATGATTGGGACGATTTTGATGATGAAGCTACAGGAATAAATGTCTTTATAACCACAAATGCAGACTCGTTACGTCATGCAAATTCTGATGCCCATGCTCTGAGAGCTGCAGACGCATCAGAAAATAGTCGAAGAAGTAATGCAAATTATAGTAACAATTTCTCTACAACTTCAGGATTAAGAGAATATAATGGTCCAGCAAATGTCGACCCAGCAAATGGAATAGGCATTAGCTTTAGAGGTGATGTGGCCCGTAGTGTTTTATTTTTAGACTTAAGATATAACGGACTTGATGTTGTTAGTGGTTTCCCAAACTCTAATGATAGCAACGATGATGGTACTTTGGGAAATTTGGATGTGTTGTTGCAATGGCACGAAGATGATACTCCAGATGACTATGAAATGAACAGGAATAATGTTGTCTTTGATTGGCAACGTAACAGAAACCCCTTAATTGATTTGCCAGATTTAGTAGATTATATCTGGGGAGATAAGGTAGGGCAAGTCTATAACGGCGCTTTAAGTATAGGTGAAAGTGAAACTAATCGTTTTACTTTTTACCCAAATCCTTCTGATGGTAAAATTATATTTCAAGGTGTAGAGGCAAATACAAAAATTGAGGTACTCTCTATAGAAGGTCGAAAAATACAAGACCTGGATATAGATAGTTCTAATGCTGTGGATTTAAATCTCTCGAAAGGAATTTATCTGCTTAGATTTTACGATGATACTAAAATTGAAACCAAACGTTTAGTAATAAAATAAAAAACAAAAGCCTGAACATATGTTCAGGCTTTTATTTAGAATTTTATAAAGTTTAAAGTGGATTTGAGCTCACTACTAAATCATCACCATATTTACCAAAGTTTATTGTTGGAATGCCATTGGTATTATTAAAAGTACCAACACTACTATTACCATCTTTATCTTTTACAGAAATTTTGATTCTAACAATTTCTCCGTTTTTATTCCGCTTCAATTTTGAATACTTGACCGTGATACCTTTTTTTGCTAATTCCTTTTTGTGCGTTTCCATGAGTTTGTCTTGTGTGTCTTTAGTGATGTAATGCAATGTCATGGTCGTGTTTTTATTGTCATCTTCAAATCTAACTGAGCCTATTTGTACTTTGTAGTCTTTGTTATCTTGGGTTAATCGTTCAAATCTGTTTTTGGCTTCGTTTGTAGTTATAACTACAATGCCATTTTTTCCTTTAGCTCCATATATTTCTGTTGCAGTTTTATCGTCAACTATAGAAATAGATTCAATAATCGAATAATCCAAATCTTTAATATCAATATTACCTAAAACATCTCCGTTTACGGTAATTAAAGGTTTATTGGCTGTACTTAAGAACTTTTTTAGCTCCTCTTTTGTTGATGATTTAAAAACATCGGTAGCCTCGATTTTAGAGATTTGCCATACATTCTTTTTCTTATTAGCTTTCCCTTTAGTTTTGATTTCTACAACACCATCTTTCCCTTTTTTGCCATATAATGCAGTTGCTTTGTCACCTTTTATTACACTAACTTCGGCAATCTTATTTGGGTTCATCTTTTTTAAGTCTTTTTTAGATGCCACTTTTCCGTTTATGATATAAATCGGGTCTTTACCTTTAGAATTTCTTATTCTAATAGTATTTTTATAATTAATCGAATCTGTTTTAATGGTAAAACTATTCGAGTTGACTTTGACATTCCCATTAGCTTTAAAGGTGTACGCAGTTTTTGGTTTTCCAGCAACAATACTGTCTTTTGTTCTAAAAATATATTTCGCTTTGGTTTTTGGGTTCGTTTTAATGAAATAGACTGAGTCTGCCTCTATTTCTATTTCCTCTTCATCCTCAATTATTTCTATAACTGGTTCTTCTATGATTTCAATAATCTCTTCAACTTCAGGTTCTTCGATAACCTCTATCACGTCCATGTTTGCGGGTCCAACCATTACCATACCGTTTTCAAATTTTACAAAACGGAATGGCTTTATACCATCCTTTGCATCTGCTTTATAGCTTGTAGAGGAGCTGTCGTAATCGAATTTTATGTCGATTTTGTTTATAAGTCCTTCAGAATTTCTCTCTAGAGAAGTTAAAGTCATTTTTATACCTTCTTTATTTAGAAATTCCTTCATTTCATCTAGGCGTTTATCACTCATTTGGTTAGTGAAAACAACTTCAACTTTTGTATCTATAACTTCACTTTCATTGATTTTTGTTGGGGTTTCTATAAATACTTCTTTGGTATTAAAACTCATAAGAAAGAGTGCAATAAACGGTAAAACTATGAGTAGTTTTAGGCGATTAATTGATTTTGATTGATGTTTTTGTAACATAACGATTCGTTTTTTGATTAATGAATTATAAAAATTTGATGTAAGATTGATGTTAGTATTTCCTATACTTGTTTTTAGCAGAAGTTGCTGATAATCTAACGAGGAGACTAAGTGCTTTTGTGTTTCCGCGTCAGCAATATACTCGAGATTTTGTTGAATATTTTTATGGTAAATCCATGCCAAAGGATTAAACCAAAATGCAACGCAAGCCAACCGTGAAATTATAATATCTAATGAATGCCATTGACGGACATGAACTTTTTCGTGATTTAAGATTAATTGCAGCTCGTCTTCTGAAAATAAATTAGGATTGTAAACTATCCATTTAAAGAATGAAAACGGTGAAATCTTGTTTTTTACAATAACATAAGTATATATGCCATCCCTATTTTTAGCATTTTTAATTAGCAAAAACAATAAAGAGCCGAATTGAAATATAAACTGAACAAAGAAAATTATAACACCCAAGAGATAAGCGTATCTTAATACTTGTAACCAGTCGAAGGGCTTTTCTTCTTCAATTAATTCTGTTGGTGCATAGATAAATTCTACAGGTGTGCTAGGGTGAAGTGCTGGCTCTAAAGTAACATAAACAGGTATTTCAACTAAAGGCAGGAGAACAGCTGTTAATATGCCAAAAAATAAGAACCACCTGTTGTGAGTGAAAAACGTTTCTTGTTTTAAGAAAAGTGAATAACCCAAATACATTAAGAGGAGTAGAGCACTAGATTGTAATAAGTAGTCCATTTTACTTCTTTTTTTCGATGAGGTCAATAATTTCTTTTAGCTCGTCCACACTAATTTTTTCTTCTTTTGCAAAAAAAGAAACCATATTCTTATAAGAGTTATTGAAGTAGTTAGCTATGGCTGTGTTCATAAACTTTGCCTTATAGTCCTCCTTTTTTACAATAGGATAGTATTGGTGCGTTTTACCGTAGGCGTTATAGGAAACATATCCTTTTTCTTCAAGATGTCTAATTATGGTAGAAAGCGTGTTGTAATGTGGCTTATCGTCTTTTATTTCTGCTAAAACATCTTTTACAAATGCTTTTTCAAGACGCCACAAAATGTGCATGATTTCCTCTTCTTTGTTTGTTAATTTCTGCATGTTTCTAAAAATGAAATTGATGACTACATTTCAAAGCTATAACTATTTTTATAGTTTTCAAACTATTTTTATAGTTATTTAACGAAAAATTTAGTTTTATTGAATAAAAAAGTGAGCAAAGTGCTCACTCCTATAATTAAAAAAATACTAATGTTTATTCCTTTGTTGTTGCTATGATAGCGCCGTCTTTAGCCTTATTACCATAAATACTAATTGCAGTGCTTGGTTTTAATACGTCAACATCACTCAATTTATCTTCTTTGGCAAGTTGATCTAAAGTTTTAAAGTCTGAAACTTTTCCGTCTATAACAATAACCGTTTCTTTATTTGGGTCGTCTACAAATCTAAATCTAGAAGACTGTTTATTTTCGTCTGTTAAAAAGCTAAAATTTCTGCTGGAAGGATTTGAGCCAAATTTGAAGCTATTTAGCAATTTTTTTCGAAGAGAATCCATATCCATCGAATCACCGTTGAAAAAAAACATATCAGAATTGTTGAAAAAATCATCCATTTTAAACATGTTCATTCGGCTTCCAAAAATCGAATCTGTATCAAACGGCACTGAGAAATTATTGTTATTAAATAAGGCAAACATATTTAAGCCGTCTCTATTTCTCCCTACAAATAGATTGCCGTTTTTACTTCCAAATTCCATTGGACTAATAGGCATATTACTAGAAAGTGAGGTGCTGGTTTGTTGTCCTGTAACAGTAGATAATGTTATAGATATGCCAGTGATTTCACCATTTTCGTTTCGCTGAATATTATCGAAATTGGCTTCGATATCATGGTCTTTTAGCATCTCTTGGATGCCTATAAAATCATCGTCAGTGGTATCTTTATCGATAGTAACTTCGACATTAGTTTCGTAACTAGACTTGCTTTGGGCGTTAATGGTGCTTAAGAATAAAAAGCTAGAAGAAAATAAAAACGCCAGAGCGAAAGTTTTAACTGTTTTGTTTGACTTCATTTTTCATTGATTTTTAGATTGACACTCAAATTTATTTTAAGGATTAATTCCAGACCAAATTTTAACTAAAGTTTAGTGCGATTTTTTAACTAATTGTTAATCTAAAATCACTATTAATAAATCTCATTTCCTGAGTAAGTAGTATCTTCGCACAAATTTGAAAACGCATGAATCTATTGCTTATAATTATTGGATTAGTACTGCTTGTTGTGGGTGGCGAGTTTCTTGTGAGAGCATCGGTAGGGCTATCTTTTAAACTAAAATTATCTAAACTTGTTATTGGCATGACGGTCGTATCTTTTGCTACCTCTGCGCCAGAGTTATTGGTAAGCTTACAGGCCGCTTTAGATGGCGTAAGTGATATTGCCTTGGGTAACGTTATAGGCTCTAACATAGCCAATATTGGATTGGTTTTGGGTATAACAGCGATAATTGCACCATTATCTATTGATAGGGAATTTTATAAGTTAAACTGGCCAATGCTAATGTTTATGTCATTTGCATTGTATTTCTTTTTAAAAAATGATAATCTTCTTTCTGCATCCGAAGGTGCTATTTTATTTATAGTTTTAGTATTGTTTTTAGTGCTTTTAATAAGGGATTCTAGAAAAAGAACTAAAGCTATAATGTTAGAGGGCATAGATGAAGCGCTGGCTGTCATTTCAAATTTTAAAATTATAGTATGGTTGATTATTGGTGCATCAGGATTGTATTTTGGTTCTGAATGGCTTGTTGAAGGGGCAAAAGGTCTAGCAAAAACAGTAGGGATAAGCGATTATGCTATTTCCGTGACTGTTATAGCCATTGGTACTAGCGTCCCGGAATTAGCAGCTTCTGTTATCGCAGCGTTAAGGCGAGAAAAAGCTATTTCTTTGGGAAATTTAATAGGCTCAAACATTTTTAATATTGCTTCAGTACTTGGTCTTACAGCGATTATAAAACCTATAGCTGTAGAGTCATCCAAAATACTATCTACAAATATATTTTGGATGATTGGTTTTGCAGGCGTTTTAATACCATTAGTTTTCTTTGGAAAACGTTTTGAAATAGGTAGATATAAAGGATTGTTGTTATTTGCAGTATATGTGATTTTCGTAGTTTTAGCCTTTAGTTAAAATTAGATTCATAAAAAAAAAGCGACTCAAGGAGTCGCTTTTCAATTTTTAAACATATAAATTATATGTTGGCAGACTTTACCGTTTGTACAATACGTCCAGCAACTTTATAAGGATCTGCATTAGAAGCAGGTCTTCTATCTTCTAACCAACCTTTCCAACCTTTTTCTACTGTAATAATAGGAATTCGGATAGATGCACCTCTATCAGAAATACCATAAGAAAAATCTGTGATTGCTGCTGTTTCATGGTCTCCTGTTAAGCGCTGGTCGTTAAACTCACCGTACACATCTATATGTTCTTTTACTACAGGTCTAAAAGCTTCGCAAATCTTTTCATATACCTCTCTGCTTCCGCAAGTTCTTAATGTTGTATTAGAAAAGTTAGCATGCATACCAGAACCATTCCAATCCATTTCTTTTCCAAGAGGTTTTGGATGGTACTCAATATAGTAACCATATTTTTCAGTTAATCTATCTAGTAGGTAACGGGCTACCCAAATTTCGTCACCAGCTTTTTTTGCACCTTTGGCGAACAATTGAAATTCCCACTGACCTGAAGCCACTTCTTGATTGATACCTTCAAAATTTAGTCCAGCAGCAATACATAAATCGGCATGTTCTTCTACTAAGTCTCTACCGTGTGTATTTCTACCACCTACAGAACAGTAATATAAACCTTGAGGCGCAGGATAACCACCAACAGGAAATCCTAATGGTAATTGTGTCTTTTTGTCCATTATAAAGTACTCTTGCTCAAAACCGAACCAAAAGTCGTTGTCATCATCATCTATAGTTGCTCTACCATTTGATTCGTGAGGAGTTCCATCTGCATTTAAAACCTCAGTCATTACTAAATATCCATCTTTTCGTGCTGGGTCAGGATAAATTGCTACTGGTTTTAAAAGACAGTCCGAAGAACCACCTTCTGCTTGTCGTGTGGATGAACCATCAAAAGACCAAATAGGGCAGTCTTCTAATTTTCCACTAAAGTTATCTTCAACTTTAGTTTTACTTCTCATGTTTTGTGTCGGTTTATAACCGTCTAACCAAATATACTCTAACTTGGATTTGCTCATTATCTGTTGTGTTAAATTAGCGAAAGACCAAAGATAAAAGTTTTTCATTTTTTGAATATGAAAATTCAATGAGAATACCGTTAAAATTCAAATTGTTATTAACATAAGTGTTCACTTTATTAACTATAAGGTTTTCGGAAAGAAAAAATTACGTTTTCATCATTCATTTTTGAAGTAAAAGGAGCTTTTTGTTTTTAATATTTTAGAAATAGTTATTTAATAAATTATTTTTGTGGCATATAAGTTTCCAGATGAGTCAAGATATAAGTAAGAGATATGCGCAGCGTGGTGTTTCAGCGTCAAAAGAAGATGTGCATAACGCAATTAAAAATATTGATAAGGGTTTATTTCCCAAAGCATTCTGCAAAATAGTTCCTGATTATTTGACTAACGATGATGACTATTGTTTGATTATGCATGCTGACGGGGCGGGAACTAAGTCGTCTTTGGCTTACATGTATTGGAAAGAAACCGGAGATGTATCGGTGTGGAAAGGCATTGCACAAGATGCGCTTATTATGAATATTGACGATTTGTTATGCGTAGGCGCTACAGATAATATTATGTTGTCTTCTACCATTGGGCGAAACAAGAATTTGATTCCAGGCGAAGTAATTTCAGCAATTATAAACGGAACAGAAGAGCTTATAGAGGATTTAAAATCACACGGCGTAACCATCCATTCTACTGGAGGCGAAACTGCCGATGTCGGTGATTTAGTGCGTACAATAATTGTAGATTCTACTGTTACTGCGCGCATAAAACGAAGTGAAGTTATAGACAATGCCAATATTTCGGAAGGTGATGTTATTGTTGGATTAGCATCATTTGGTCAAGCAACTTACGAAACCGAGTACAACGGTGGTATGGGAAGCAATGGATTGACTTCTGCTAGGCACGATGTATTCCATAAGTATTTGGCACAGAAATATCCAGAAAGTTTTGATGCTGCTGTACCTGAAGAATTGGTATACTCAGGACAAACAAAATTAACGGATACCGTAGAAGGTTCGCCTATCGATGCAGGCAAATTGGTATTATCACCAACACGAACATATGCGCCAATTATTAAAGCTGTATTAAATAAATATAATAGTAAAGATATTCATGGAATGGTACATTGTAGCGGCGGTGCGCAAACTAAGATTCTTCATTTCATAGATAATTTACATATCGTTAAAGACAACATGTTTTCTATTCCGCCGTTGTTTAAGCTAATTCAAGAGCAATCCAAAACCGATTGGAAAGAAATGTATCAAGTGTTTAATTGTGGTCATCGTATGGAGTTATATGTCAATCCAAAAGTTGCAGAAGATATTATTTCGATTTCAAAATCATTTAATGTTGATGCACAAATCGTGGGACGAGTAGAAGCTTCAAATTCTAAAAGGCTAACGATTAAAAGCGATTACGGTATTTTTGAATATTAGTTTGTATGCGTTTTAACAGATTACCTTCACTTTTCTGTCTATTTTTTCTTTTCACTTTTTCATCCTGGTCACAGCCAAGCGACTTATTTATTAACCCAAAAGAAGATAAGACAAAAGATTTTGGATGGAAGACTAACAAAGAAGTTGGATTATATTTTAATCAAGTCTCATTTACAAATTGGAATGCAGGTGGAGCAAATTCTATTTCTGCAATAATTAATGGAAAAGCACGAGCCAATTACAAAAATGAAAAGCTTTTCTGGAATTCATCTATAAATCTGCGATACGGCTTAAATAAACAAGAGCAAGAGCCAGTTAGAAAAACTGAAGATGCAATTTCGTTAATTTCTAATTTCGGGTACGAGAAGAGTAAGAATAGCAATTGGTTTTATTCTGTAAGATTTAGTTTTAACACACAATTTGCAAACGGCTTTAATGACCCGGACGAAGCCCCGATATCTAGGTTTATGGCACCGGGCTATTTATTTTTGGGTGTTGGCTCGGAATATGGGCGACATATCGAGAAGCTATCATTCTATGCCTCGCCAGCAACGTTAAAAACTACCTTTGTTTTAGACGATGATTTAGCAAACTCTGGTGCATTTGGAGTAGATGCAGCTATTTACGATATGGATGGAAATCTTTTGCGTAAAGGTGATAAAGTCAGAACCGAGCTTGGAATCTTATTCACTAACCAATACGAAGATGAGATTTTCGAAAACGTAAAGCTAAACAGTTTAATGCGCCTATATTCTGATTATCTCAATAATTTTGGTAATGTAGATATCGACTGGGAGATTAATTTCGATTTCAAAGTTAACAAGTATATCAATGCTATGTTTGGTTCTCATATACGTTATGACGACGATATTAAAACGGAGGTTATTCAAAATGAAATTACAAACGAAACGATTGTTTTAGAAGGTCCAAAGCTTCAATGGAAACAACTTTTGGGTATTGGCATTGTCCTTAACTTAGATGAATTAAATAAGGTAGAAGGTATAAATTAGTGTAATTGGCCTTCGCTTAAATACCCATAATCTTCCAACTCACTAAGTTTTTTAATAAACTTAGTTGTGCCATTTTTTAATAAGTAGATGTCATCTGCCATATCGATGACGTCTTGGTATTTATGGTCGGTAAGAATAACTATTTTGTTTTTCTTTATTTCAGTTATCAATGCCTTTATACGTTCTATAATTATTGGTGCAATGCCATTAAAAGGTTCGTCGAGGAAAATAATTTCACTTTTACTCTTCAGAATAATGTAAATTTCTATACAGCGTCGTTCCCCACCAGATAGCTGACTGATTTTTCGCATCTTAAATGGTGCAAATTCCTCAAAATCTTTTGCGAACACGTCCCAATTAACTTCAAATAAATCAAACAGTTTGCAGAGTTTAAAACTCCCTGGCATAAAGTCGTATTGTGGTAAATATTTAACCAATTTTGTCAAGTACAAGGGCTTTAAAATTGGGGTTTTATCAATTCTAATTAACTTGTATTTTGGTTTCAGGTTTCCAAAAGCAATATCTAGCAAACTAGATTTTCCACAGCCGTTACTGCCCAAAATGCCAGTGACTTTTCCTGTCTCTGCTTTTAGGTAAATACCATTTAAAATACGTTTGTTTTTAAAGTAAAGTTCTACATTATCTAATTCAAATATCATTTTATTTTTATGTGAATTCCTTAAAAATAGTAAGGAATATGATGGTTAACACACTGTCTATTAAAAAAAGTATCGAGAATAGCTTCACAGGAGATATTCCCAAATTTTTATAGAATGTTAATTTTCGTCGCTGCGAAGTTTCATGTACATAATACCACGCAAAAACCGTTAAAAATAATTTGGTAATGAGTGCTGGTGCTAAATGAGGGTTAAAAAAACCTATTATGGCGTTAATCACAAATGACCAAACTACAAACGGTTTGTAAAATGCAAGTATAGCTAGGAGACGATGCATATACTCTTGTTAACGTAGTTTACGATTAAATATTTTTGCTTGTTAATATGTACTGAGGAAACTCTGAGCAAAATTGAATAATTATCGTATTTTTACCCTCAATTTTTAATGATAGATGTTAGAAAAAATCCAAATAGTTAAGCAACGTTTCGATGAGGTAAATGACCTTATCATTCAGCCAGATATTATATCTGATCAAAAACGTTATGTTCAGCTAAATAAAGAATATAAAGACTTAAAAAAGATTGTAGACAAAGGCGAAGTTTACAAAGAATTGCTTGATAATATTGCAGAAGCTGAAGAGATTATAGCTGATGGTTCTGACGCTGAAATGGTAGAAATGGCCAAGATGCAACTCGACGAAGCTAAAGAGAGTTTGCCAGCTTTAGAAGAAGAAATCCGTTTTCTTTTAATACCAAAGGACCCAGATGACGCTAAAAATGTGGTGGTCGAGGTTAGAGCAGGGACAGGTGGAGATGAAGCAAGTATATTTGCTGGAGATTTATATAGAATGTACTCTAAATACTGCAGTGACAAAGGTTGGAAAGTCGATGTCGTAAGTACAAGTGAAGGAACTTCGGGTGGTTTTAAAGAAATAATTTTTGAAGTCTCAGGTGAAGATGTTTACGGTACTTTAAAGTTCGAAGCAGGCGTACACCGTGTACAACGTGTGCCTCAGACCGAAACTCAAGGGCGTGTGCATACTAGTGCTGCTACCGTTATGGTATTGCCAGAAGCCGAAGAATTTGATGTAGAGTTAGACATGACAGAGGTACGTATCGAGCGAACTACATCAACAGGTCCTGGAGGTCAGTCGGTAAACACAACCTATTCGGCAATTAAATTACATCACGAACCAACAGGTATGATTGTAAGTTGCCAAGACCAAAAATCTTCTCATAAGAACCTTGAAAAAGCCTTGAAAGTTTTACGCTCGCGTTTATACGAACTGGAGTTAGCCAAGAAACAAGCTGCCGATTCTGAGAAACGTAAAAGTATGGTAAGCTCTGGAGATCGTAGTGCAAAGATTAGAACCTACAATTATCCACAAGGTCGTGTTACAGATCACAGAATAGGATTAACACTTTATGATTTATCAAATATTATCAATGGTGATATCCAAAAAATAATAGACGAATTAATGTTGGCTGAAAATACTGAGCTGTTAAAATCGAGTGAAGACTTAATTTAGTAAAAATTCAAATGATTTTATGAGAATAAAACTGATTGTTTTAGCTTTTTTATGTTGTACCACAACTTTATTGGCACAATACGAAAGAGGAACCATAAATTATTTAGATGGAACTAAGGCTAAAGGTTTTATAAAACACAAGAATTTCGGAGGAGTCAAATTTAAAGTTTCTGAAAATTCGAAACCAGTTTCACTTGACTATTCTGATATTTCAGGTTACGATATCACTGATGCCTTTTATAGATATAAAAAGTTAAAAAATAAGAGCCCAATCCTGTTAGAGCTTATTGCTATTGGAAGAATAAATTTATATCAATTAAATGGTTATAATCCTGGTTTGGTTGATGGAAATGGAAATTTTAATGGATTTGGAGCTGGTAGCTATTCATTATTCTATATAGAAAAGGATAATGAGCTCATTAAATTAGGAACAAAGTTCAAGAAAAGCCATTTAAAATATCTTAGTTCATGTGTGGATCTTATTGATAAAATTGAAACCAAAGAGTTGAAACGAAAGGAAGTTTATAAAATTGTTGAATATTATAACAGAAACTGTTTTTGATTCTAAGTAGACTACAATTGAATAAAATTTTTGCTGAGTTTATTAATTAGGTAAATAAAATATAATTTAAAGTCCTCCTTTGGAGGATTTAGGAGGCTTATGACAACACAGCAACTTATAACTCAAATCAAAAAAAAACAATCTTTCCTTTGCATAGGATTGGACGTTGATTTAAATAAGATACCTAATCATTTATTAGATAAAGAAGATCCGATTTTTGCATTCAACAAGGCAATAATAGATGCCACACATCACTTATGTGTAGCCTACAAACCTAATACAGCGTTTTATGAAGCTTACGGTATCAAAGGATGGCAAGCATTAGAAAAAACGATTAAATACCTTAACAAAAATCACCCTGAAATATATACTATTGCAGATGCCAAACGTGGCGATATTGGTAATACAAGTAGTATGTATGCCAAAGCGTTTTTCGACGATTTAGGTTTTGATAGTGTGACGGTTGCACCTTACATGGGTAAGGATTCTGTAGAGCCTTTTTTGGCTTTTAAGGATAAGCACACCATACTTTTAGCTTTGACGTCTAACAAAGGCGCTTTCGATTTTCAGACTAAGACAGTTGATGGGAAAGAACTGTATAAGCAAGTTTTAGAGACATCAAAAACTTGGGAAAACTCTCAAAATTTGATGTACGTTGTTGGTGCTACAAAAGCCGAATATTTAGCTGAAATACGACAGATTATCCCTAATAGTTTTTTGTTAGTTCCTGGCGTTGGAGCTCAAGGCGGAAACTTACAAGATGTCTGTAAATACGGAATAACTGACGATATAGGTTTATTAATTAACTCTTCTAGAGGGATTATCTACGCGTCTCAAAACGAGGATTTTGCTGAAGCAGCTGCAAAGAAAGCATCGGCTCTACAATCTGAAATGAAAGCGATACTTGCTAAGTAAATATTCTGATGATATTTACGGATCAACTCAATAAACAACTTAGTTTAAAAGAGATACCAAAACGTATCGTTTCTCTAGTGCCTTCTCAAACCGAATTGTTAGTTGATTTAGGTTTAAGAGATGCTATAGTTGGCGTTACAAAATTCTGTATTCATCCTCCAGATTTACGAAAAGAAAAGACTATTGTCGGTGGCACAAAAAATGTCAATATCGGAAAGATTATGGCGCTTCAACCAGATATAATTCTTTGCAACAAGGAAGAAAACAGCCTTGAAATCGTTGAAAGTCTTAAAGGAATTGCTCCCGTTCACATCAGTGATATCTATAACTTGGATGATGCTTTTGAGTTGTTTAAAATGTATGGGTATATCTTTAAGGTGGAAGAAAAAGTGTCTTTACTCATTTCAAAAATCAAGGAAGAGCGAAGCCGTTTTCAAAGCATAGTTAAAAATCAACCCAAACGAAAAGCAGCTTATTTTATTTGGCGTAATCCATGGATGGTTGCTGCTTCAAATACTTTTATTGATGCGATGCTCAGAGAAGCTAATTTTAGTAATGTGTTTGGTTCTGAGTCTAGATATCCTGAAATAGACTTAAGCCATCCCAAGCTAAATGAGGCAGATATAATCATGCTTTCTAGTGAACCTTATCCTTTTAAAAACAAACATATTAAAGAGTTAAAGGGATTGTTTCCAGAGAAGACCATTCAATTAGTTGATGGCGAATTATTTTCTTGGTATGGAAGCCGATTACAGAAATCTTATAACTATTTCAATGACATTTAAGAATGAAAAAAGTCGATATAAGCATACCGACCTCTTCAACTAACTTACATGATGTAAAATCTAACTAATCTTCTACGTTACAAATATCTATAGTTTCGATTAGTCGAATGTTATGTTAATATTAGCAGTTAATTAAATGTCCTTTAATAACTTTAAGAAAACTAAATCAACATGAAATCACATATTACACTTCTGCTTTTTGTTGTCTTTGCGTTGCAATTAAACGCTCAAAGCACTAATTGCGCTTGTTGTACTGAAAAACACGCTGAGTTCTCTTTTTGGGAGGGCGAATGGGAAGTCACTTTACCTAATGGGAATAAAGCTGGGACAAATCAGTTAAAATTAATCCAGAATAAATGTGTTCTCCAAGAAAATTGGACAAGTGCTTCGCCAGGTTATACAGGGACAAGTCATAGTTTTTATAACGGAACGAAGAAACAATGGGAACAAGTCTGGATAGACAATCAAGGTGTAAGCTTACATCTTAAAGGAAACAAAGTAGAGAACCAAATGATACTTCAAACAGACCCCGATTTAAATAAAGAAGGTCAACAATTTATAAATCGTGTCACATGGACAGATAATGAAGATGGCACTGTAAGGCAATTATGGGAAGTTATAACGCAGACAAAGGAAGGCGAAAAAGTTGTGACTGCCTTTGATGGATTGTATAAGCGAAAAGAATAATAATTAGGATGAAAGCGAGGTATAATCGCGCTCCAGGAATTTTAATTTATTAATCTTATGCAATAATTGCATGGCATGATATTCCGATATATCGCTTAACTCGTGGTCAGTTTGTCTAAAATTATAGGCATCTTCTACCAACCGAAGGTATCGCTCTTTAAGTTTTTTTCTCTTCTCAAGAATTTTAATAGTATTAAGCATTACGGATTAATTCTGTTTTAAATATACTTAATTTATTGAAAAGCAGAAAGTTAAATTTTATTAATCTTGAAGCGCAAAAACCTTCTTTAGTAAATCAGTTGTTCTAGAAGAAAGTTTAGTGCGTATTTCCTTTTCTTCAACAGCAATCATAGTATAAACGCCGTTTAATGCCTCTGAGGTGACATAGTCGGTTAAATCCGGATTTACATCATTAGTCAAAGGTAAATTATTGTATTTATTTATAAGGTTTGCCCAAATTTCGTCAGCGCGAACTTTAGATAATGAATTATTAATAACGGGCTTAAATTTATTGTAAAGCTCTGTTTTTGTTTTGCTTGTCAGATATTGAGTGGCGGCATCATTATTACCTAAGAGTATGTTTTTTGCATCTGCAAAAGTTATTCCTTTTACAGCATTAACAAATATAGGTGTCGCTTCTTTTACGGCATCTTCTGCTGCTCTATTTAAGACTTTAAGTCCTTCGTCTGCTAAACTTCCTAGACCGATATTTCTTAGTGTTTTATCAACCTTTTGTAATTCTTCAGGTAATAAAATTTTAACTAATTCATTTTTAAAAAAGCCATCTTTTTGAGTGAGTTTCGATACTTGCTTGTCAATTCCAAAATCTAGAGCTTGTCTTAGCCCAGAAGCAATATCAGCATTACTTACTGTGCCTTGTGGTAACTGATTAACCACTTGCTGTAGTTCTGCACAAGAAGTTATAAGTGAAATACAAATTAGTAGTATTAATGATTTTTTCATGATTTAGTGTCTTAAATAGTAATTATAACCTATCAAATATATACATAAAACTTACGTTTACCTGCTTAAGAGCTATATTCTATTTTAAGAAAATTGACCAAATCAATATAAATAGTAACTTTAGCACGGTATTTGTTTAAATAAGCAGATATATGATTATGAAACGATTACAGTTAAGAATTACATTTTTTACAATACTTTATTTTGTAGTATCAATAAGCTATTCTCAGATTAAAGTTTCAGAAATTATTCAGGAATCTAAAATAGCTAATGAAGACGCCAACAAGCTTTATTTTGTAGATTTCTGGGCAACGTGGTGTGGCCCATGTGTTTACGCTAAAGAAATGCTAACCGTGCTTCAACAGCAGCATCCAAAAGATTTTTATGTTATTTCTTTATCTGATGAAAATGCAGATAAAGTAAAAGCTTATTTAAAAAA
The DNA here is from genome assembly GCF_004346845.1 of Winogradskyella wandonensis. Classification (GTDB taxonomy): domain Bacteria; phylum Bacteroidota; class Bacteroidia; order Flavobacteriales; family Flavobacteriaceae; genus Winogradskyella; species Winogradskyella wandonensis. The sequence goes on from NZ_SMGI01000001.1 coordinate 213,707, forward strand.
GAAACCATCTAAGTTAGCAATAGCCGTAGATTTTGAAGGGAATACGTTTAAATCATACGACATTTATTCCAGGCCAAATGGTATACTATTTAACGCAAAAGGCGAAAAACTCTGGCAAGGCCACCCAGCGGATTTAAGTTCTAGTATGATATCTCGTTTTTTGCGACAGAATCAAAATAGAAAATCACTTTCAAAATTTGTGAAGGAAGTAAAGGCTAAATCGGCTGTGATAAAAGATTATCAACCTAAGGATGATTTAGAAATTAAATATAATAAAAATGAAAACAGTGAGTTTACCATTTCGTATGGTAAAACTCATCTGAAGTTAGACGGGAGTTTAGATAAGATTTTAAGTTATATATCTAAAGTTAATGAGAAGCAAATTCTCGTTAAACCTGTTTTAAACAAAAATTATACGGTTTACATAAGGCTATCTGATGCCTATAATCCTAGTGCTAGTCACCAAATTTTAGATAAGCTTGGTTTAGAAGTTAAGGAAAGTGAAGTACTTGGAGAAGCGTTGACGCTAAAAGTAAGAAACCCAAACTTTTGGGATACTAACCAAATTAATTGGGGCGATGTATCCTCTAAATATCTAGTAAGCGATAGCGATATCTCAGCAGACAATGTTAGTTTAAAAGATGTATCGTATCAGTTATCTAAAGCTTTAGATATACCTGTTGTTATATCATCATCTAACGACACCTATATCAATGGTATTCACGATTGGCAGGTGCATTACAAGTATTACGAGTTTATGCAAAGTAATTTCGAAGAGTACGGAATAAAGGTTAAGAAGGAGAAAGTCAAATATCCACAATATATCATAATAAAAAAAGCACCTTAAAACAGGTGCTTTTTCTATTAAGTAAACTAGAATTTAATTTGTTGCATTAACTACTCTAAATTCTGTACGTCTGTTTCTTTGATGTTGTGCTTCAGAGCAATCAACACCATTAGAACATCTGTTTGTCAATCTAGTTTCTCCAAAACCTCTAGCAGTTAATCTACTTCTAGAAATACCTTTAGACACTAAATAATTTACAACAGACTGAGCGCGTTGCTGAGATAAAGATTGGTTAAAATCGTCATTACCTCTAGAATCTGTATGAGACATAATTTCTACATTTACTTTAGAATCTCTCATCATTGGAAGTAATGTTTCATCAATTGTCTTTTTAGAAGCTGCCGTTAAACGAGCACTACCTAATTCGTAGAATACAGGTAATACATTAGGGTCTAGTAATTCGCAATCTACTTCTTCCCAAGAAGAAATTCCACCTTTTTTATCTAAAACAGTTCTAGTAATTGTCGCTGATTGAGACGGAACTGTTGTAGGAATAGCTCTTGCAGGTGTATCCACTACTTGTCTTGTAATCGTTTTGTACTCAGCCGGAATTTCTATTTCATTAACTCTAGCTGGAGTTTTTACAACACGTTTTGAGTATGTAGCATTTCTACCAGGAACTGGCTCGTTAGTTGTTTTTGCATCAGAGGCTAAAGTCGTGTAAGATACTTCTCTAAATTGTGCAGGATACTCAACAAAACAAGCAGCAACACAATCGTCTTTATTAACAGAAGGGCAATCTTCTAAAATTTTGTATTCCCACCCTGACGTTTTGGGGTAAGTCTCGTAAGTTTTACTCGCCGTACTAAAAGTTGCTGGAATAACATTTAGTCTAGAAGCATCTTCTTTTTTTACATAAGATACTTCAACAGTTTCGTAAACAGCTGGGATATATTCATATCTCTTACTAGCTTCTTTAACTAATACGCGCTCTTCTACAGTCTTGTAAGTTGCTGGTTGGACTTTAAGCGTTGTATATTCTGGAGACGATTGGTACGTCTCTGTAACTTCTTTAAATGTATCTTTGGTAATACATTTTACATAACATTTTCCTGGGGTTGGATTAGAGGGTAAGTCTTGTGCATAGGAAAAAACTACACTTGCTAAAAAGCAGACTAATAACAATTTTTTTTTCATAAAATAATTGGTTTTTGAGTTAATGGTTAATGTAAAAATTGCCAAAAAGAAAATGATAAACACCGTTCTCTTTTTGTAAAAAGCTGATTTTTTGAAAGATGGAACTTTAAAAGTAAGAAAAAAGATACGTTTTAACAAATTTTTTAGAATTTTATCTAATACCTAAATGACTATGAGGTTTCGTACTCCTAATTATCATTAAACATTTCATAACAAAAGCTATTGATTTTTATAATTTCAGTAAATTTGCAGCTCTAAAAAGCAACCCAATTACGAATGAAACAAGTCGCACCATATAAGCCAAAAAACAAAGTACGTATAGTAACCGCAGCATCACTTTTCGATGGACATGATGCTGCTATAAATATTATGCGCCGTATCATACAATCCACAGGCGTAGAGGTTATTCATTTAGGTCATGATAGAAGTGTTGAAGAAGTTGTGAATACTGCAATACAAGAAGATGCTAATGCTATTGCAATGACTTCTTATCAAGGAGGTCATAACGAATATTTTAAGTATATGTACGACCTTCTGAAAGAAAAAGGAGCAGGTCATATAAAAATCTTTGGCGGCGGCGGTGGCGTTATCCTTCCCGAAGAGATTAAAGAACTAATGGACTATGGTATTACGCGTATCTACTCTCCTGATGATGGAAGAGCCATGGGACTGCAAGGGATGATTAATGATTTGGTTGAAAAATCTGATTTCGCGATTGGAGATAGTTTGAATGGTGAAGTGAAAACACTTCAAAATAAAAACCCCAAAGATATTGCGCGTGTAATTTCAGCAGCTGAAAATTTTCCTGAAGTAGCAAAAGATGCTTTAAAATATATCGAAGAAAAGAATAAAACATCAAAAACACCTGTTCTCGGAATCACAGGAACTGGCGGTGCTGGCAAGTCCTCTTTAGTAGACGAATTGGTAAGACGTTTCCTTATAGATTTCCCTGAAAAGACAATAGGTTTGGTTTCTGTTGACCCTTCTAAACGTAAAACAGGTGGCGCACTTTTAGGAGATAGAATCCGTATGAATGCCATTAATTCACCACGAGTATATATGCGTAGTCTGGCGACACGTCAATCGAACTTGGCTTTATCTAAGTATGTTAATGAAGCTATTGAAGTTTTAAAAGCTGCAGAGTATGATTTAATTATTCTCGAAACTTCAGGTATCGGTCAGTCTGATACCGAAATTATGGAGCATAGTGATGTGGCTTTATATGTTATGACGCCAGAATTCGGCGCTGCCACGCAACTCGAAAAAATCGATATGCTAGATTTTGCAGATTTAGTTGCTATCAATAAATTCGATAAACGTGGTGCTTTAGATGCGTTACGCGATGTAAAGAAACAATACATGCGTAACAATAATCTTTGGGATGTGCATCAAGACGATTTGCCTGTTTTTGGGACTATCGCTTCACAATTTAACGACCCAGGAATGAATACGCTCTACAAATCCATTATGGATAAAATTGTAGAGAAGACAGATGCAGATTTAAAATCGACTTTCGAGATTTCTAAAGAAATGAGCGAGAAGATTTTTGTCATTCCACCAAATCGTACACGTTATCTTTCTGAAATTGCCGAAAGTAATCGTGCTTACGACCAAACGGCTTTAACACAAGTTGAAGTGGCTCAGAAATTATACGGTATTTATAAAACGATTTGTTCTGTAGCTGTCATTTCGAACGAAAGTGAGAAATCTCATCTGAGTAAGCACGGAATTGAAAGTGATGCCATATTAAACGCTGCGTCAGACGAAAACAAAGATTTCGTAAAACTACTAATTGCTGAATTCGACCGTGTAAAACTAAATCTCGACCCATACAATTGGGAAGTCATTACAGGTTGGGACGAAAAAGTAAATCGCTATAAAAATCCTATTTATTCGTTTAAAGTTAGAGATAAGGAGATAAAAATTGAAACACATACTGAGTCATTATCGCATACTCAGATTCCTAAAGTAGCGCTTCCAAAGTATTCTGCTTGGGGCGATATTTTAAGATGGACGTTGCAAGAAAATGTGCCGGGTGAATTTCCATATACTTCAGGTTTATATCCATTTAAACGCACAGGAGAAGACCCAACACGTATGTTTGCAGGAGAAGGTGGACCAGAGCGTACCAACAGACGTTTTCATTACGTGAGTTTAGGTATGCCTGCAAAGCGTTTATCTACCGCTTTTGATAGTGTAACTTTATACGGAAACGACCCAGATTACAGACCAGATATTTATGGTAAAATTGGAAATGCTGGTGTATCTATCTGTTGTTTAGACGATGCTAAGAAATTGTATTCTGGTTTCAATTTGGCAGACCCAATGACATCTGTGAGTATGACCATTAATGGTCCTGCGCCGATGTTACTTGGCTTTTTTATGAATGCAGCCATTGACCAACAATGCGAAATTTACATCAAAGAAAACGGCTTAGAGAAAGAAGTAGAAAAAAAAATTGCTTCAATCTACAAAGGTAAAGTCCGTCCAAGTTATAATGGGGATTTGCCAGAAGGTAACGATGGTTTAGGTTTAATGTTATTGGGTGTTACTGGTGACCAAGTCTTACCTGCAGGCGTATATGCAGATATAAAAGCTAAGACTATTGCTCAAGTTAGGGGAACAGTACAGGCAGATATTCTTAAAGAAGACCAAGCGCAAAATACATGTATTTTTTCTACAGAATTTGCGTTGCGCCTAATGGGTGACGTGCAGGAGTACTTTATAGATAATGCTGTTCGTAATTTTTATTCAGTATCTATTTCTGGTTATCATATCGCTGAAGCTGGTGCAAATCCAATCACACAATTGGCATTGACGCTTTCTAATGGATTTACTTATGTTGAGTATTACCTAAGTCGCGGCATGGATATTAATAAGTTTGGACCAAACTTATCCTTTTTCTTCTCCAACGGAATTGACCCAGAATATGCCGTAATTGGACGTGTAGCAAGACGTATTTGGGCAAAAGCACTAAAGCATAAATACAACGCTAATCCAAGAGCGCAAATGTTGAAATATCACATTCAAACTTCAGGACGTAGTTTACATGCTCAGGAAATCGATTTTAATGATATTCGTACAACACTTCAAGCGTTATACGCTATTTACGATAACTGTAACTCATTACATACAAATGCTTATGACGAGGCGATTACAACACCTACGGAAGAATCAGTGCGTCGTGCCATGGCTATTCAGTTAATTATAAACAAGGAATTAGGTTTAGCTAAAAACGAAAACCCAATTCAAGGTGCCTTTATTATTGAAGAATTAACCGATTTGGTTGAAGAAGCTGTTCTGTTAGAATTCGATAGAATTACAGAGCGCGGCGGTGTTCTAGGCGCTATGGAAACCATGTATCAGCGTAGTAAAATACAAGAGGAAAGTTTGTATTACGAAACCTTGAAGCATAATGGTGAATTTCCAATCATTGGCGTAAATACATTTTTAAGTAGTAAAGGTTCTCCAACGGTTCAACCAGCTGAAGTTATTAGAGCTACGGAAGAAGAGAAAGAGTTTCAAATTCAAACACTAAAAAATTTACATGAAGCGCATGACACTTCAGAATTATTGAAAGATTTACAGCACAAAGCAGTGAACAATCAAAATATTTTTGAAGCCCTAATGGAAGTCTGTAAAGTGTGTTCTTTAGGACAAATAACAAGTGCCCTATTTGAAGTAGGCGGACAGTATAGACGAAATATGTAAACAGGATTCCAATTTTGAAAAGTGTAGCGCATTCAAAATTGTGAATCTCGTTTACCCTGAGCTTGTCGAAGGGGCTTTTTAGAAGAGATTTAAAGAGAATTTAGAGCTGTACGAATCGCTTACCCTGAGCTTGTCGAAGGGTGAAATAACTAACTATGTCATTCAAAAAACTAAATCCACTATTAAAGGAAACGCTTGAGCAATTAAATTTTGAAGCACCCTTGCCATTTCAAAAAGAAGTATTACCAACTATAAAAAGTGGCGCTGATGCCTATATAATCGGCAAGAAAGGAAGCGGAAAGACAACTGCGCTCATTATTCATACTATAAATAAATTAAAAGCAGAAGCTTTTGAAGATTCGCCGAGAGCATTAATCATTGTTGAAAATCAAGAGAAAGTTCTTAAACTCGAAGAGGAATTCTTAAAATATACTGCCAATACAGATTTACGTGTCTACGCCACAAGCGAGCGTTACGATTTCGAAAAACAAAAAGTAGCTATTTATTATGGACAAGACATCGTTATTGGTACGCCGGCTTTTATTACAAAGTTATATTTTCAAAATGCATTGCATTTAGGGGAAATTCAGATTTTTGCTTTGGAGGATGCCGATTACTTAGGGCGCCACAACGCTTATAATCATATTTTAAGATTGACGGAAAGTATGGATAAGTTTCAGTCTATAATTATAGCGGACGACTGGAATTCTAAGATTGCCAATTTCCAAAACGGCTATATGAGTAATGCTAGAGTTTTAAAATTAAAGAACCAAGATTAGCAAAAGCTTAATCAATATTTTCGGTAAGAACGAATACAAAATCCCTTTTCATCAAGGGATTTTTCTATATTTAGTCATTCAAACTATATAATGCTTGCAACAATTGAATATACAGTCACAACAATAGTTTGCCTTATAACGGCGATTGTTATTCAGCGTATTTATATTAAAGAAAAAAATAGAGGCACAAACCCGAATGCCATTAACGGTATAAAATGGTTTGGACTGGCCATATTTGTTTGGGGATTAGGCGCATTGTTCAACGTTTTGTTTGTCAATATTCTTGAATGGGAAAGTTCCAATAAGTTGATTATTTATTATGGCGTAGTCATTTCTATTGCAAACTCGTTATGTATTTTGTTGTCATTGCCATCAATCGAACACAACGAGTCCCGAAGCATGGTCGTGCGCCTTGTAGAACGATTTTCTACTAAAGAATTCATTGGGCTTTATTCTGGCGTTTTGGGGATGATAGCATTTGTTTTTATAGCGGCATCATATACAAATGACAACATTAGTAATAACTTTATTTGGTTAATAGATATTCCGGTTTCGGTATTTGTGGCATTATCGCTTTTGTACGAATTGAATAAAGCGTTTAAAAGTCGTCAGATGAAATTTATGTATCTGCCAACATTCGCATTATTCTTTTTGATAATTGTCGCAGTGACGCATCGCATTATTCCGCAAGACCAAGTCATCAATTATATTGACCAAGGATTCTGGGCAGTTGTTGGTAGTATTACTTCAATCTCATTTAAGTTTCTGTTTATTTTATTGTTTTCAATCTTATTATATAGTTGGAAATTTTTATCTGAAAAAGAACAACAACAATCTTTAGTAAAACAATTATCTGATGAGAATTTAGAATTAAAAATTCAACTTTCTAAAACTGAATTGGCTAACGAAAGTCATTTAGATACTATAAAATCTATGAAGACCGAGTTGGAAGAACTCAGAAAAAAGAGTGTTGTGGAATTATCTGACCGACAAAAAGAAGTCTTAGCCAATTTAGCATTATTAGGAAAAGGGAAGTCTTATACAGAAGTAGCAGAGGCTATGCACATAAGTGTAGACGGTTTTCAAACACATATTTATCAAATTAAAAAACTTTTGAATATAAGTGGTTCTGATGGAAAGGCGCAACTTATTGATTACGTAAAGTCTAATAATCTGCTTAAATATGCTACAATAAACTCTAATGATTAAGCATATGCTTAGCCATTATGTTTAAAAACAAACAGCAATACTTAACCTTTTGCTCTATTGATAATCTCCACAATTTGCTTAAAAATTTTTAGTCATGTTTTTAAGCTTACAGAATCAATCATTAGATGAACAAATTGATACTCAATTTGGCAATGCCACAGAATGGTTTACGGATGCCATTCTAGCTCAAATTCCAATAACAGAAAGTGTTGGTTTACCTTGGGTACTCATCGTTCTAATTTTAGGGGCTACCTATTTTACGTCCTATTTTAAACTTATAAATTTTCGAGAATTTTTCACTGCAATTAGAGTTGCAAAAGGAAATTATGATAATCTAGAAAGTGGAGGTTTAGTTTCGGTTTCAAACATGGTTTCAACAATAGATGGTGACCAGCCCGACACTATTAGAGTCGAAGGTAAAGTCGAGGGTGAAGTAAGTCACTTTCAAGCCTTAACAGCCGCTGTTTCTGCAACTGTTGGTTTAGGTAACATCGCAGGAGTAGCTATAGCATTATCTATTGGTGGACCTGGAGCCACGTTTTGGATGGTATTAGCAGGTCTACTAGGAATGTCTTCCAAATTCGTAGAATGTACTTTAGGTGTAAAATATCGTGAGGTTGATGAAAACGGTACTATTTATGGTGGGCCAATGTATTACCTAAAAAAAGGACTTAAAGAAAAAGGGTTTGATAAATTAGGAAAGGTACTGGCTATACTATTTGCCATAATGTGTATTGGAGGCTCTTTTGGCGGAGGTAATATGTTTCAAGCCAACCAAGCTTTTAAGTTATTCGAATATGTTACCGGAGGCGAAGCAAGTTTTCTATCCGGTCAAGGTTGGCTGTTTGGTTTAGTTATGGCCATTGCTGTAGGTGTTGTGATTATTGGAGGTATTAAGAAAATTGCCAAGGTTACAGATAAAGTTGTGCCAGTTATGGTTGTGGTCTATATTTTGGCAGTATTGACTATTTTAGGAATTAATTTTTCTAAAATTCCAAGTGCATTCGCTGCTATTTGGGATGGTGCATTTAGTCCAGAAGGCATTGGAGGTGGTTTTGTGGGCGTATTAATTCAAGGGTTTAAGCGTGCTGCGTTTAGTAACGAAGCAGGTATTGGTAGTTCATCTATTGCGCACAGTGCTGTAAAAACCAGCTATCCAGCATCAGAAGGTTTGGTGGCCTTGTTAGAACCTTTTATAGACACGGTTTTGGTTTGTACAATGACAGCCTTAGTTTTAATTATTACAGGTAGTGTAGATACCTCAGTGGTTTTGAGTAATGAAGAAGGTGTTATACTTACAGCAACAGCGTTAGAAAGCGGAATTTCTTGGTTTCCATATTTGTTGTCCGTAGCTGTAATCCTATTCGCGTTTTCGTCAATGATATCTTGGTCTTATTACGGTTATCAGTCGTGGAGTTATTTATTCGGAAGAAAGAAATCTACAGCGTATACTTATAAAATCATATTCTGCATATTTACTATTATTGGTTCTGCTGCTACGCTAAACGCTGTTGTAGATTTTAGTGATGCAATGGTATTTGCAATGATGGTACCAAATATGATTGGACTTTTTTTACTTAGAAAAAAGGTACTTGAGGAGCTTAAAAAGTATAAAGACTTAATTAAAGGGAAGCTTTAGTTTTAGAGCGTCAACATCCAATGACGCTGAAGCTTTCTAAATTTCTTAAGCTCTTTTCTAAGAATTGGTAAATAATCGCGACCGTTACTTTTAGTGTTTTCTAGGCGTTTACAATTTTTATACAAACGATACGTTAAGCGGTCTAAACTCTCAATGTGCTTGTGCTTCTTGTCCGAAAAGCGTTCGCGCTCTGCATTAAGAATTTCTGGAGCTAAATTTGAAGATTGCTGAATAATATCCCCAGTAAAATAGATATCGTTATTCTCCTTGCCATCAATATTTAAAACACACAAATCGTCACTCAAGTATGTGGAAATACTTCGCGATAAAAGAAAAATATCCATAGCTTTCTGATAAAGCGGAATATTTGAAAGATTTGATGGTATTGAATAGTTCACCTATATAGCAAATTTTACACGAATTTAGTTACTTGAACCTAGTTTATGCTTTAGTATTTAAAGTAATTATGTATTTTTACTTTAATTTATGTGTTAATTTTTGTAAAAAAGTTTAAATGAAAATAGATTCACTTAATTGGCAGATTTTAAAGTGTTTACAGGAAAATGCTCGGATGACAAATGTCGAAATAGGAAGGCGTATAGGCGTGAGTTCTCCAGCCGTAGCTGAACGTATAAAAAAAATGGAAGATGCCGAAATTATTCAGTCATATAAAACTCTAATCTCACCTTTTGCTGCGGGATATCAACTTAAAGCCATTATTACACTTCGTGCTTTTATGGGCATGTTAAAACCGTTTTTAGAGAAGGTAAAAACGTATGATGAGGTTATTAATTGTTACCGTATTACAGGAAACGAAAACATTGTGATGGAAGTGGTTTTAAAAAACCAATCGCACTTAGAAAAATTTATTGACCAGCTTATTGTATATGGCGAAACGAAAACACAGATTGTGTTATCTCATGTGGTAAATCATAACGTGGTAAAACCCTTGAAATAAATTATTCCACCACAATGTGAGGAACATTATCTAAATTCCAATCGATGACTAAACCACCAGCTAAACTCTGAGCGATTTCTTTTCCGTATAAATATTCGCAAAGATAGAGCGCAGCTTCAAAAGATTTTGCGCCACCTGCTGAAGTAATGTATTTACCGTCATGTACAAAAAGAACATCTTTTCTAATAAGTAAATCTGGGTAACGCTCACGCATTTTATCTATATCACTTGGGAACGTTGTAGACACTTTTTCTTTGAGTAGTCCAGCTTCAGCTAAAACAAAAGCGCCATCACAATGTGAGGTTACAAATTGAGCATCTTTATCAACTTTTTTCACAAAGTCAATCATCGCTTTATCGTCTAAATCTGAGTCTAAATGATGCTCGGCGCTTGGCACAACAAGAATATCAATCTTTGGTAATTTGTCAGAAATATAATTGTAATCTGGAAGTATTCGCATGCCTTCAAAAGTCGTAATTTGGTCGTCTGTATTCGCAACCGTAAACACATTCATAGCTTTGATATTTTCTCTAAAAATCGTATGCTGAAAAATGTCGTAAGGCGCTGTTAATTCTGTATTGTAAGTACCATCCATAATAAGAAACGCCACATTATAGCGCTTTGGCTCTAATTTTGGAAATTGTTTTTCTACAAACGTATTATCTGTTTCAGAATGTTCTGTTTCTTTTTTATCGTTACAGCTTAAGCTTAAAAAAGCTAAGGCGACTATAAGCAGTTTTTTCATATTAATAAAGTTCGTTTTTCTTCTTCAAAATTCGTTTTAAATATACCAAAAGTAAAACGCCTACAACTCCAAGCGCGCACATAAAGTACCAAGTAAATTCATAACCTAAATAGGCTGACATTTGTAAACCCGCATTATGCGAAAATATGCTTGCAATAGAAAACGCCATAACATACATGGCGAGATATTCGCCTTGTTTTCCGCGTTTAGAACGATGCATGGCAAAAGCATTAGACATGGGGAAACCAATCATTTCGCCAATAGTCATTAGCACAATACCGATTACGAGTATACCGAGCCATGGTGTAATATTAAGTACAAAAAGACTTAAAATGGTAAGTGCTAATCCAAATAATGTGAGACCAATTTTTGTATAATTAGAGTTTTCTAACCAAGCAATAATGGGCATTTCGATTAAGAAAATGATAAGTCCATTTAGACCTAAAAGGTATCCAATTTCAGGCTCTGATAATAGATGGATATCCTTGTAATAAAGAGGCATAGTTGAAAAGTACTGCATAAAAATGAATGCAAAAAGCACCATAGCCGCAAAGAAAATCCAATACGGTTTGTCTTTATTTACAGAAATAGGATTGTCATTAACGTCAGTGTCGACCGCTTTAGCTTTTCTCGGATTAAGAACGCTAACTAATAGTACTGTTGCCAGAATACACGTTATGCCATCTACCCAAAATAAGCCACTATAACCAATAGTTGCAATAATGAGTCCACCAATGGCAGGTCCAGCCGAAAAGCCTAAATTAATAGCCAATCTAATCAAAGTGACAGACCTCGTTTTATTTTTGGGTTTACTATACACACTCATGGCAACGTACATGGCAGGTCTAAAAGTATCTGCAACAGTCATAACCAAAAATATACCAATACATATTTGAGCAAACGTGTCTAAAAATTGTAGTCCAATAAATAGAAAACCTGTGGAAAGAAGACTCCTTACCATAACTTTATAGTAACCGATTTTGTCTGTGAGCTTTCCACCAAGCCACGCACCAGCGACTGAGCCAAGTCCAAAGCAAGTCATTACCCAGCCAACATTGGTTTGGCTTATTTTCATATCTTCTCTTAGGTACAACGACAAAAATGGAATTATCATCGTACCAGACCTGTTTATAAAGGTTATAAGCGCGAGCCACCAAACTTCAGTAGATAAACCTTTGAAGGTGTTGATATAATTGGTGTAAAGTTTTTTCATTTTATAATAATCCTATAAATAAAAAGTCCGACACTGTTTGCTGTCGGACTTTTAATGGGTTTTGGTTAGTTAAATATATCAACATTATAACACACAAAAAGTCCGCCTTCTATAGTTAGAAGTCTGCTTTTGATTACATGTTACAATCGAAAATTTCATTTAGTCTTGCGTTGATTTGCTCTCAAAACTATAAAAAAAATGTTTAAGTTGTATTTTTGGGATAGAAAAAAGGACGATATGAAATTTATTAATGCTTTAGTTTTGTTTGCTATTCTCTTTTCGTGTTCAGAGAAAAAACCGGCTGCAATCGGAGAAACGGCTTACCAGATTGAACAAAACAATATATTCAAGGACGCTTCAAAATCGCCTTTAAAGGCTAAGGATTTAAAAAACTTTGATGGTTTAGATTTCTTTCCATTCGATTCGAGTTATGTTGTCAAGGCTTCATTAAAGCGTACTCCAGATTCAGAATGGTTTAACATGAAAACCACAACAGAGCGTTTATCTCGTGAACGTATATTTGGAGTTGCTATCTTTCAACTAAAAGGAAAGACATATCAATTAAACGTTTATCAAGGTGAAGAAAACCTGAATTCTGAGGCCTATAGGGATTATCTATTTTTACCTTTTTTAGATGATACTAACGGAGAGGAAACCTATTCTGGTGGACGTTACATTGACCTAAGAATTCCTGAAAGCGATACTATACAGATAGACTTTAACAAAGCATACAATCCGCTTTGCGCGTTCAACGAAAAGTATTCTTGCCCAATTGTACCTCGCGTAAATTACCTAGATGCAAGAGTGGAAGCTGGAGTTAAGGCTTTTAAGAAGTAGTAGGCAGTATTCAGTAACCAGTATTCAGTTATTAGTTTGAATAGAAAGTCTTTTAAATAGTTTTACTTCACCAAATACATGCCTCCAAATACAGCTAAAAAACCAACAACAAAGCTGCCAATTGTGTAGAGTGCAAACGACATAAAATCTCCTGATTTTAGAAATACATGGTTCTCGTAGGCAAAGGTTGAGAACGTCGTAAAGCCACCGCAAAAACCTGTAGCTAAAAGTAAGGTTTGAGACTCTGATAAACCTTCATTTTTTGCAGCAAGACCAAGTATAATTCCAATAAGTAAACTACCAACAACATTGGCGGCAAATGTACCGTAAGGTATACCGTTTTCAGAACTGTTAAGCCATTTTCCTACCAAGAAGCGTAAAGCACTTCCTAATCCGCCACCTACAAAAACTAATAGTAATTGTTTCATTTATTTTACAGCTAAAAAGATTTCCGTAACCCAATCTGCAGGGTTTGGTTGACTAGTTGGATCAGTTAAATAAGATTCTAGCATCGGACCATCTTCAATAAGTTCTAGATTGTTTTCAGCTATATAAGCCATGCCTTTTTCCCAAGCTTCTTTTAGATTTTCGTAATCCCCTTTTAAAGTCACTTTTACAGCTTTAAACGATTTTAGCTGACCGGTTAGAATTTCAGGTTCGTTTGTAATTATTTTAGAGCTTATTGGTACACCGCACGAAAACATCACAGCATTGTTAGCTTCATCCCATTGATGATAGAGTACAAAAGGCGCACCAGCAAACCTAATGTTATTGCTAATAGCATAGCCACCTACTTTAGGAAACATCTGTTGCATTTTCTCCTTAAAATTAGACATTTTGCTAGACGTAGTATTATAAAGATAAAATCCACCACTATGCTCTGTTATACCATCAACAGCAATAGAATAACGTTTCATATCTTTCTGAATTTGTTCATCTAGGAGCTCTAAACTTCTTTCGTAATGTGGCCCAATTTGTTTTTCCATGCCTCCTGTAAGCGTTACATAGGCTTTAAAGCCAAACGGTAAATCTTTTCCCGATATTTTCCAGTTAACAGTTGTGCTTCCATCATCATTTGCTATAAAATTCCATTTCACGTTAGATTTAGGGTAGTCCGAAAACTGCATTTCTTGAATGATAGAGTCATTTTTGGCTGCTGCTACTGTGGTCATCGTACCAACATCACCGTCTTGTGTCCAAGAATACAAACCGCCAACACCGCTAGTTTTTTCAGACAGAGAAATATTAATATCTGCATCTTCTTCTTTCCAAGAATTCCAAGCTTCCCAATTTTTAAAATCAATAACATTATTATAAACAACAGATATAGGCGCCTTAATCGTTCTGCCGCGTTCTACTTCGTAAGAATTGGGTTGTACCGCAATATAGATAGCAAGTCCAATAACAATAATTAAGAGCAGAAAAATGATATATTTTAAAGCTTTCATAGGGGATTGATTTTAGTTATAAATCAAAGATAGCAATTTTAAGGTATGTCTTTTTAGTGTTACCTTTGTGTACAACTTAAATCAATTCAAAATGAAATTAAAATCAATATTGAGTATTGCTTTATTAGCTTCACTTTTCTTTTCATGTGGAGATGATAAAAAAGAAGCCACTCCAGAAGCAAAAGAGTTTAGTTATAACGTTGAGCAATTTGCAGACATTAAAATTTTACGTTATAAAATTCCTGGATGGGAAAATCTAACTTTAAAGGAGCAGAAGCTGGTGTATTACTTAACACAAGCAGGTTTGGCAGGAAGAGATATAATGTGGGACCAAAACTACAGACATAACCTAGCCATTAGAAAAGCACTTGAGAATATTTATACAAATTACGCAGGAGATAAAACATCGGATAATTGGAAAGCGTTTGAGGTCTATTTAAAGCGCGTATGGTTTAGTAATGGTATTCATCATCATTATTCCAACGATAAATTAAAGCCTGGTTTTGATGAAGCATACTTCAATGAGTTATTAAAAGCTACGGGTACCAAACTAGATGGTATGGCTTATGCCGCTATATTTAATGATGAAGATTTAAAAAAGGTAAACCAGGCAAAAGGTGTAGATAATGTGGCGTTATCTGCTGTAAATTTTTACGGACCTAATGTCACAAACGAAGATGTCGAGAAGTTTTACGCCGCTAAGAAATCACCTAATCCAGATAGACCTTTGTCTTTTGGACTTAACTCACAACTGGTAAAAGAAGATGGCGAATTAAAAGAGCGTGTTTACAAATCTGGTGGACTTTACGGAAGCGCTATCGATGAGATTGTAAAATGGTTAGAAAAAGCAAAGTCCGTTGCCGAAAATGAAGCTCAAGGAAACGCTCTTGGTTTATTAATCGACTATTACAAAACGGGCGATTTACAAACTTGGGACGACTACAATGTGGCTTGGACTGCAGCTACAGAAGGTAACGTCGATTACATTAATAGCTTTATTGAAGTGTATAACGATCCATTAGGTTACCGCGGAAGTTATGAGAACATTGTACAAATCAACGATTTTGATATGTCTCAAAAAATGAAAGTCTTATCAGATAATGCGCAATGGTTTGAAGATAATTCTCCTTTAATGGACGAGCACAAAAAAGACAGTGTTGTTGGTGTTACCTATAAGGTTGTAACTGTTGCAGGAGAAGCTGGTGACGCGTCACCAAGTACGCCAATAGGTGTAAACTTACCAAATGCCAACTGGATAAGAAAAGAAGTAGGAAGTAAGTCTGTTTCTCTAGGAAATATTATTAATGCTTACAATAATGCAGGAAGCACAGGCAGATTGAAAGAGTTTGTACACGATGAAGAAGAATTAAAGTTAGAAGAAGAATACGGACAACTAGCAGACAAATTACACACCGCATTGCACGAAGTGATTGGTCATGCTTCAGGTCAATTAAATCCGGGCGTAGGTGAAACAAAAGAAACGCTGAAGAATTATGCATCTACTTTAGAAGAAGGTCGTGCAGATTTAGTTGGTCTTTACTATTTATATAGTCCAAAACTTCAAGAGTTAGGTTTAGTTGATAATTGGGAAAATGTTGGTAAAGCAGCGTATGATGGCTATATCCGTAATGGTTTGATGACGCAATTAATCCGTTTGAATTTAGGTGATGATGTTGAAGAAGCACACATGCGTAATCGACAGTGGGTAAGTGCCTGGGCTTATGAAAAAGGAAAAGCAGATAATGTCATTGAGAAAGTAACTCGTGATGGAAAAACGTATTTCAATATCAATGATTACGATAAATTACACGAGCTTTTCGGACAGTTATTACGCGAAACGCAACGTATAAAATCGGAAGGTGATTATGCTGCTGTAGAAGATTTAGTTGAAGGTTATGGTGTTAAAGTAGACCAAGCTATTCATAAAGAAGTTTTAGAGCGTAACAAGCAATTTACATCTGCACCTTACAGTGGTTTTGTAAATCCGGTTTTAGTGCCAGAAATGAATGAAAACGGAGAGATTACTGCAATAAAGGTAACCCAGCCAGAAGGATTTCCTGAGCAGATGTTAGAGTACAGTAAAACCTATAGTTTTTTACCAACAAAAAATTAGAAAATAGTTTTAACAGAAATTAAGGAAGGAGGCTCAATCGAGTCTCCTTTTTACATCAATAAAAACTTTACTGCAGCAATCATGCCTATAAAACCAATAAAGGCAAGAAGTATCCAAATAGTGCCTTTGTAGTATTTTTTATGAAGTTTTAAATCTTTGCGGTATTGGAAGACGATAACCGTTGCAAAAGCGATAAAAAATAATATTCCAAAAACTAATTGACCAGTCGTAAACATCTTCTTATTTTTAGTGCAAATTTAAGAATAACAAGATTAAAAAACTAAAGACAGATGCAAGATAAAATAGATGCTGTAAAGGCATTTCACACCGCTTTTAAAATTGGATACAGAGAAACTCCTAAAGCCCATTTAGGTATGGAAAAAAATCAGCTTCGTTATAAACTGATGCGCGAGGAAAATGAAGAATATTTAGAAGCTGCTAATAACAACGATTTAGTCGAAGTTGCAGATGCCTTAGGCGATATGCTTTATATTTTATGCGGAACCATAATCGAACATGGTTTACAACATAAAATAGAAGATGTCTTTAACGAAATACAGCGCAGTAATATGAGTAAACTGGGAGAAGATGGAGAACCAATCTATAGGGAAGATGGTAAAGTACTTAAAGGACCAAATTATTTTAAGCCAAACATTGCATCCATCTTAGAATCATAAAAAAAAAGCAGCCCAAGGCTGCTTTTTTTGATTGTATTATTTCACTTCATATCGCCAGCCGTGTTTATCTTCGGATAGATTGTGTTGAATATTAAGTAATGTCGATTTAAATAGCATCGCATAAGAATCTTCCACTTCTGCAATTTCATAAACTTCATCTGCATGCTCAAAAGCAGAAACAGGACTAATAACAGCAGCTGTCCCAGCACCAAAAATTTCTTTTAAGCTTCCGTTTTTTGCTGCGTCTTTAATTTCTTTAACACTAACACGTCTTACTTCCCAGTCAATGCCTAAATCTTCGGCAAGTTGTATCACACTTTTACGGGTAACACCATCTAAAATTCTATCGTTATTCGGTGCGGTAATTAGCTTATCTCCAATTCTAAAGAAGATATTCATCGTACCTGCTTCTTCTAGATACTCGTGCGTGTTAGCATCCGTCCAAATAATTTGCTGAAATCCTTTTTTCTGCGCTAAACTCGTTGGGTAAAACTGAGCGCCATAATTTCCAGCAGCCTTGGCGAAACCAACACCTCCATCAGCCGAACGACTAAATTTTTCTGCAAATAAGACTCTAACAGGCTCGCTGTAATAGGCTTTTGCTGGTGAGCAGATAATCATAAAACGGTACTCATTAGCAGGAGAAGCCGATATTGCAGGTTCCGTTGCAATTACAAACGGTCTTAAATAAAGAGAGCTACCAACGCCAGGTTTAATCCATTCAGAATCTAATTTTAATAAAGTTTTAAGCCCATTAAAAAAGTAGTCTTTCGGAAATTCTGGAATTGCCATACGAGCGGACGACTTATTTATACGCTCAAAATTTTGGTCAGGTCTAAACAAAAATACGTTTCCACTTTCATCTTTATAGGCTTTCATTCCTTCAAAAACAGCTTGACCGTAATGAAAAACACGTGCAGAAGGCTCAATAGTCATGCTTTGATATGGCATAATTTGTGGTTTTTGCCATTTACCATCTTTAAAATCACACACAAACATATGGTCTGTAAAGACGCGACCAAATGCTAGATTGTTAAAATCTACAGCTGTAATTTTAGACGTTTTTGCCTTTTCTATATCGATGTCGTTAGTGGAAATTAAAGTCATAAAATATCGAAATTTTGATGTTGCAAAAGTACGTAATCATTCGCGTAGCAAAACCAAAGATTACCTTAAATTTTAGTAAATTTGTATAACTTTTATCAACAATTTAAATACTATAAAAATGAAAAAAATTTTAAGCCTATTAATAATTACTGTTTTTATCACGGCATGTAAGAACGATACAAAGACATCCGTGGAAACGAAAGAAGTTGAAGTTAAAGAAATATCAGAGGAAATAGCTTACAACAGCTTTGGTGATAAAATCACAGATGCTGATGCCTTAACATCAGAACGTATGTTAGCGTATTATAAGGATATGAAAGTGGGTGACACACTAAATGCTAAAATGAAAGGGACAATAACAGAAGTCTGTTCTAAAAAAGGATGTTGGATGAAGTTAGATATGGGGAATGACCAAATTGTGCGTGTCACGTTTAAAGATTACGGTTTTTTCATGCCTTTAGATGCGAGTGGAGACGTTATCGTAAATGGTAAGGCGTTTGTAAAAGAAACGTCTGTAGAAGACTTAAGGCATTATGCCGAAGATGCAGGCAAAACTCCTGAAGAAATTGCAAAAATCACTGAGTCAGAAATAACAATGTCTTTTGAGGCAGATGGTGTTCTACTGAAGCAATAGTGAAACGAAAAATTATTACCACAGGAGATGGTTCTAAAACCATCCAAATTGAGGATTGGAACGAACAATACCATTCCATCCATGGTGCAATTAACGAAGCAAATCATGTATTTATTAAACATGGTTTGCTTTTTTATTCTGAATGCATTTCAAAATCTCATTCAAAACCTATCAATATTCTCGAAATAGGTTTCGGCACAGGTCTTAATGCATTTTTAACGTTAATTGAAGCCGAAAAATTAAAGAAAACCATCAATTATGTTGGTGTAGAAGCCTACCCAGTTAGGCAAGATGAAATAGACGTTTTGAATTATTTCGATTTAATTTCAACTCAACATCAAACTGAGTTTGAGCTGCTTCATACGTCTCCGTGGGATGAAGTCATCGCTGTTTCAAAATATTTTCAACTTAAAAAAGAAGAAAAGTTTTTTAAAGACATTTCTGCTATTTCAGAATTTGATATCGTTTATTTTGATGCTTTCGGAGCTCGTGTTCAACCAGAATTATGGACCGAAGATATCTTCAGATTAATGTATCACACTATGAAACCCAATAGTGTCTTAGTTACCTATTCTGCTAAAGGAAGTGTTAGGCGTGCTATGCAATCTGTGGGTTTTGAAGTAGAGCGACTTGAAGGACCTCCAAACAAACGCCATATGCTAAGAGCAATTAAACGTTAAAACTTAACTAAATCCTATTTCTTGCAGTTTTAGCACTCGTATCTTTGCTTAAAATTAATAATTGTGAGGGTTTTAATTACAGGAGCTACAGGTTTGGTAGGTAAAGAAATTGTAAGGCTTTGCCATAACGATGGTATTGCCGTAAATTATTTAACCACTTCAAAATCTAAGTTAGAAACTCAAGATAATTACAAAGGCTTTTACTGGAATCCCCAGAAAGGTGAAATTAATCACAAATGTCTAGAAGATGTCGATGCTATTATTAATTTGGTTGGTGCCTCAATTTCTAAACGTTGGACTGCCTCTTACAAAAAAGAAATTTTAGAAAGTAGAACGAAAACTGCAGCGCTACTCAAAAAAACAATTGACGAGAATAATTACCCTGTAAAACAAATTGTCTCTGCTAGTGCTATTGGGGTTTATCCGTCATCTCTAACCAATTATTACGAAGAAGATTTTAATAAGGTCTCTAATACGTTTTTAGGTGAAGTTGTAGAACAATGGGAAGCGGCTGTAGATGCATTTAAAGATTCTAGTATAGATGTATGTAAGCTAAGGATAGGACTTGTGTTATCTAATAATGGTGGTGCATTACCAGAAATTATTAAACCTATTAAAATCGGCGCTGGTGCCGCTTTTGGTAGTGGAGAGCAATGGCAGAGTTGGATTCATGTAGAAGATTTAGCAAGAATTTTCCTCTACGCTGTTAAAGAAGGTCTTACAGGTGTTTACAATGCTGTAGCGCCTAATCCTGTGACAAATGCAGAACTAACAAACATGTCGGCAAAAGTCTTAAAACGTCCGTTGATTTTACCAAACGTTCCAAAATTTGCAATGAAATTAGTTTTAGGAGAAATGCACATTATTTTGTTTGAAAGTCAACGTGTAAGCTCTAAAAAAATCGAGCAAGAAGGATTTCAGTTTAAATACGCCAATCTTTGCCCAGCTTTGGAAGATTTATTGGGTTAAATCCTGAAATGTCCACGCTACGATTCTACTGATTTTTTGTCCCTGACCCATATCTATTGTTTTAACTGCTTTTGCGTTTACAGTTTTTAGATGCTTGTAAATACTTTTTAGGTTAGATGCTTTAGAGACCAGAGTTGTAAACCAAAGACATTGCTCACCAAAATGCTTGCTTTCGAAAATGAGGTCTTTTATAAAACGTGCCTCGCCACCTTTGCACCATAATTCGTTGTGCTGACCACCAAAATTGAGTTTTAGTTCTTGTTGTTTTCCTTTTAGGTTTCTGAGCTTACGGCTTGCAGCTTTCTTAGCATCTTCTTCTGATGCATGGAAAGGCGGATTACACATCGTGAAGGTAATTTGTTCATTTAGATTTAGAATGCCTTCTAACTTTTTTGCACTATTAGATTGAAATTTAATGTCGATGTGATTTTCTAAATTATTTTTAGAAACTATGTCTTTTGAAAAGCTAACAGCAGTTTCATCAATATCTGAAGCTATAAACTGCCAACCATAAATTTTATTTCCTAAAAGTGGGTAGATACAATTTGCGCCAGTACCAATATCTAAACCTTTGATGCTCGAGTTGTAAGATGAGTCTTCAATCAAATCTGCGATGTAGTGGATGTAATCTACACGTCCAGGAATTGGTGGACATAAGTATTGTTCTGGGATGTCCCAATATTCAATATCATAGTGTAGTTTTAATAAGGCAGCATTAAGCGATTTTACAGCCTCTGGATTGAAGAAATCTACAGATAAACTGCCATATTTATTTTTTGCAACAAACGGTTTAAGACTCGGAGCTACTTCAATTAATTTTTCGAAATTGTAACGTTCTCTATGTTTACTTCTTGGGTGAAGTTTCGATTTTGTTTGTTCAGGTTTATGTTTTTTAGACAAGTGGTACAAGTTATCAATAGTAATGCAAATTTAACACAATCCTTTCATATCTATTGTTATATCATGATAGCTGAAAAAGACAATATTCGGTGATAGGTATTCTGTAATAAAAAAGCGTAACTTATAACAAGCTACGCTTTTTATGCTATTAATAACTAAGAGAATGGGGGATTTTCTCCTTGCGATTACAAACATAGGGCAAAAATTTATGTCGAAAATTGACGTATGTTAATTTAGTTATATAAATCTCTTCGAATACGACTTAAGCTTTCTGTAGTTATGCCCAAATAAGATGCAATGTGGTAATTCTTGACCATCTTCTCTATGTCTTTGTGTGTGTTGAGAAAATCTATGTATCGCTGTCTGGCGGTTTTAGATAAATTAGATAAAATTCTTTTTTGAAATGCCGCATAGGCATTCTCTAATTTTTTTCTAATATAAAGATGAAACTCGGGTATTTTTTCCATTAACATTTCTCTATCATCTCTAGATATTCTATAAACTATGGAATCTTGCAAAGTTTCGAGATACATTATAGCGTTTGATGATGAAAAAAATGCTGTAAAATCACTTATCCACCAATCTTTAATTCCAAATTGAACCGTGTGTTCTTTTCCTTTTTTATCAACGTAAAATGTACGTAAACAGCCTTCTTGAATATAAAACATGTCTTGAATTATATCACCAGGGCGAAATATAATTTCATTTTTAGCATAATGCTCTTTGTGTAGTTTACTATATAATAATTTTTTTTCTGTATTCGAAAAAGAAACACCTGTAAATACATTTTCAATATGTGCATATTTTAACGACAAGAACTAAGACTTTAGCGGTTTGTTAGCCTTTCTAATATAAGCAAAAAAAATCCTATAAGAAAGAACTTAAGCCCTAAATCTTATTGATATTTAGGGATTTGTTTTAGAATCAGGCACACATACTTCTTTTAAAGCCTAAATCTAAACACAGTTTTTGTCGACGAATTTTAGATGTTTTTGGATTGGTTTTTAAAAATTGAATAGGAATCTTATCCTCAATATTAATGGCATCAAAAACAGCTTTTTCGTTGAGGTAAAAAGCTCCAGTGTATACTTGTGAATTGTATTCAAATTTATATTCTAGAAGATACATAAACAGCTCTACGAATTTTCTGTGCCTTCCCATGCCTTCTGTATGAGAATGGTCTTCAACTTCTTTATTTGTTATTATGGCTGTTGTGTAGCTTCCATACTTTTTAATCAATGCTTTTTCGTAATAAAACAATAAACTAGATGGTAATGTGTATATCCAAACGAACAGAATAAAGGCAATAAAAACACCGCCAAATATATAAAAGAACAGCTGGTCTTTGTTTACAATTGTACCTATGTAAATTAGTACTAGCCCAATGCTAATAAACAATAATCCACCAAGAATTAAAAAGAGGTGCTTTTTAATAGCTTCTATAGAAAAATTAATGCGGTCTTTTAAGGTGAGTTTCAAATTTCAAATTTTGACTAATGTCTGAAAAAATAGTCAATAAAAAAACCACCAAGCTTTCACAAGGTGGTTTTAGTTATAATATAGCTCTCAAAGCTTTACTTAATCATATCATAGCTTCGTTTGATGAAGTTTGTTAGCTCTT
This sequence comes from Winogradskyella wandonensis, assembly GCF_004346845.1. Classification (GTDB taxonomy): domain Bacteria; phylum Bacteroidota; class Bacteroidia; order Flavobacteriales; family Flavobacteriaceae; genus Winogradskyella; species Winogradskyella wandonensis. The sequence continues at coordinate 236,931 of NZ_SMGI01000001.1, forward strand.
CACCCTTTAGTAAGCCTTGAGATAAGCGTGCTAGGTCTAAACTCTGATTAATTAAGCGTTCTTGCTTTTTCTTTGTTTTGGTATTTAAAATTTCACCAACCAACTCAGAATTTGTGTTAACCACAAGGTTGTACATTTCTGGCATATTACCCATACCAAACATGCCGCCACCAGTTTGTTGCATCTCCTTCATGCGGCGCATAAATTCGGGCTGTGTAATCATAAACGGTGAAGCATTACTATCCATAGCTTCTAACTGTACCATGAATTTTTCAGAAGGAATAACTTCTTTTAGTAACTCGTCTAGTTTTGTTTTTTCATCTTCAGATAATTTTGAAATCGAAGAATCTTCTTTCTTAATTAAATTATCAATATGGTCTGCATCGACACGTGCAAAAGAAATCTTTTCTTTAGTGGTTTCTAACTTTTGCATTAAGTGCGAAACGATAGGCGAATCTAATAATAAGACTTCGTAATCTTTTTCTTTAGCAGCTTCTATGTATGCGTGTTGTGCATCTTTATCTGAAGCATAAAGAATCACCATTTTATCATCCTTATCGGTTTGCTTCGCTTTTATAGCGTTTGTCAATTCTTCAAACGTATAATACTTGCCGTCTACTGTTGGGTAAAGTGCAAAAGCATCTGCTTTTTCGAAGAATTTTTCTTCAGAAAGCATACCGTATTCGATGACAATTTTGATGTCGTTCCATTTAGCTTCAAAATCTTCACGGTTGTTATTGAACAAAGATTTTAACTTATCGGCCACTTTACGTGTGATGTAAGATGAAATTTTCTTTACAGCACCATCGGCTTGTAAGTAACTACGAGACACGTTTAATGGAATGTCTGGAGAGTCGATAACACCACGAAGCATCGTTAAGAATTCTGGTACAATACCTTCGACATTATCGGTTACAAACACCTGATTTTGATATAACTGAATTTTATCTTTCTGAATTTGTAAATCCGCAGACATTTTTGGGAAATACAAAATACCCGTTAAGTTAAACGGATAATCTACATTAAGATGAATATTGAATAATGGCTCCTCAAATTGCATAGGGTACAACTCGCGGTAGAAGTTTTTGTAATCATCAGCTTCTAAATCGGCTGGCTGTTTAGTCCATGCTGGATTTGGATTATTGATAATGTTATCTACTTCTTTTGTTGGTGCCGGGTCATCTTCCTTGGCGCCTTCAGGTTTTGGAAGTGTTTCTGTTTTGGTACCAAATTTAATTGGCACAGGCATAAACTTGTTATACTTTAATAGTAACTCTCTTATTCTACTTTCTTCTAAGAATTCTGTAGAATCTTCAGCAATATGAAGAATAATTTCTGTACCTCTTTCGGTCTTATCGGCTTCTTCTAAAGTAAACTCTGGAGAGCCATCGCAGGTCCAATGTGCGGCAGGTGCATCTGTGTGTGATTTGGTAATAATCTCAACCTTATCTGCCACCATAAATGCAGAATAGAAACCTAGACCAAAATGGCCAATAATACCCGCATCCTTAGCAGAGTCTTTGTATTTGTCTAAAAACTCTTCAGCACCAGAAAACGCTACTTGGTTAATGTATTTTTCAACCTCTTCAGCCGTCATACCTAAACCTTGGTCGATGATGTGTAATTTTTTGGCATCTTTATCAATCTTAACTTCGATTTGCGGATTGCCGTATTCCACTTTAGATTCGCCAATGTTAGTGAGATGCTTCAATTTTAATGTGGCATCGGTGGCGTTACTAATTAACTCACGAAGAAAAATTTCGTGGTCACTATATAAAAACTTCTTGATTAAAGGGAAGATGTTTTCTACTGAAACATTAATATTTCCTTTTGTCATGATTATTTGTGTTTTGAGTTATCAAATTAATTCAATACTACTAAGACAACAAAAATGCCAATTGAAGATTAGTGACAAGATGACATAAAAAAGCCATTCAACTAGAATGGCTTTTTTAATTACTTTCCTTTTACTTTAGAGGGTTTATTTTCGATTTTTTTGTTCTCCTTTTTCTTGTTCTTCACATGTTTGTCTAGCCATTGGTCTTGCTCCCAAAGCATGTGCATAATAGACTCTTTTGCTCTATAGCCATGACTTTCTTTAGGTAACATCACTAGCCTTACTGGCGCTCCTAATCCTTTTAGGGCATTAAAATAGCGCTCACTTTGTAATGGATATGTTCCTGAATTATTATCGGCAACACCATGTATTAAAAGTAGTGGTGTTTTCATTTTGTCTGCGTGCATAAAAGGAGACATGCTATAGTATATTTCTGGAGCTTCCCAATAACTGCGTTCTTCACTTTGGAAACCAAACGGCGTCAAAGTTCTGTTATACGCACCACTACGAGCAATACCTGCGGCAAATAAGTTGGAATGCGACAATAGATTGGCCGTCATAAAGGCACCGTAACTGTGTCCACCAACAGCGACGCGGTCTCTATCGATATACCCTAAATTGTCAACTGCATCGATAGCTGCTTTACCATTGGCTACAAGCTGCGTTCTAAATGAGTCATTTGGTTCTTCAGAACCTTCACCAACAATAGGAAAGGCAGCATCGTCTAAAACCACATAGCCGCGAGTTACCCAATAAATTGGTGAACCCCAATACGGATATACAAACTCATTGGCATTAGATGTACTTTGAGAAGCACTAGCTTTGTCTTTATACTCTCTTGGGTATGCCCATAAAATCATAGGATATTTTTTTCCTTCTTCATAGTCCAATGGTAAGTAAAGTGTACCATCTAAGTCTAAACCGTCATCACGTTTATAGGTAATCACTCGTTTGTTTACCTTTTTAAGACTTTTAAATGGATTATCAAAAGACGTTATGGCTTTAAGGTTATTTTTCTTTTTGATGTTTCTGATATAATAGTTTGGATATTCTGTAGGCGACTCAATACGTACAAGAATTTCACCTTTTTTCATATCTATTGCAGAACTAAGATTTTCTACTTTATCGGTGTAAGTTGAGGTGTATAATCGTTTAGTTTTATTAGATGTTACATCATATTCGTCTACAAACGGAAATTGACCGTCTTTTGTATAACCATCTCCCATTAAGTAAAGCTTGTTGCCATCCATTTCTAACGTATAACGGCCATACTCATTTTTTGAATTGACAAAACTTCCTGGATTGCTATAAACATCTTGATAATTTCTGTCAGAAATAATTTTAGGAGTTTGGCTAGCATCAGAAGGATTAAACAAATACGTTTTGGTATTTCTTGTATTCCACCATCGATCGTATGCTATGGCAACATTATCATTACCCCAGTTTATTCCAGCAAATCGTTGTTTCGTTTTTAAAAGTAATTCTGGTTTACCATTAAAAGGCGCATCTGTTTGGTACACTGCATCTCTGTACTCGACATCAACAGAAGGGTCTCCTTGGTCTAACGCTTCCGCCCAGACAAGCGTTGCTGGTTTGTCGGCTCTCCAGGACATATTACGTTTACCAAGTCTCGTGGCCATAAAACCTTTTGGTCTTACTTCGTCAAGAGGAACATCGTTAACCGTTTTTATTGCATTCCCGTTTGTGTCATAAATAACGCTTTCATTAGGAAATCTTGAATACGTCACTAAATACGAAAACGGTCTTTTAATTTTTGTAATCATAACATAATTACCATCTGGTGAAAAACTAATGCCACGATACATCGCAGAAGGTAAAAAATCTTCAGAGGCTCCATTGATAGATACCTTTTTAATTTCAGAATGCGCCAATTGCTCAAAATTAAACTCATCATTAGGTGTTTTTAATAAATCTTGATAGGTTCTGTTCTGGGCTTTAGAGCCGTCGCTTACGGAAATTGTTGGTCCTGTTGGTACGGCAATGGACGTATTTATTAATGGTTTTCTATCTGAAGGAAGTGTTTTAACTAATAGATGTTTATTGTCTTTAAACCAGCTAATGGTGCTACCCATATTTGCATTTACATTGGTGTCTGTAATTTTTGAAGCTTTTGCGGCTTTAACATCTAGAATCCAAACTTCGACACCTGCATTAGTAGTATTTAAGCATGCAATCATAGACTCGTCTGGCGACCAGCTAAATCCAGATAATCTTGGATTTTCTGGAAGGCCAATAACTTGTTTTGCCGAATCATCCGTCGTTTTTTTGACTTTAAGATTGTTATAAAATGTAGTACGGCTACCTATATTGGTTACAGGATTAATACGTAATCCTGCTAGGCGCATTTCTGTTTCAGATAATTCCTCAATTGATTTATACTGATTTCTGTAGATAAGTACCATGTATTCGCCCTTACTATCAATTTGAACACCAGGCGCTAAATCGACATCGGCTAATTCTAATATGTCCTTAGGTGGGGTTTGATAATTTAGACTTGTTTGCGCATAGCTAAAACAAACAAAGAAAAAAAAGAAGTATTTAATTATGGTTTTCATAGTGTGTTGATTTTTAGTCTTAAAATTGCTTTGTAAGTTAATAAAAATGAATAGTTAGGCTTCTTTATGATGTGTTAAAATAGAACTGTTTGCAAACAATATCAGTTATTATGCACGCATAACGAATACAAGCTTCGATAGCCTTTAAATGGTTAAATTTGCAGTTCCCTTTAAAAACTAAAATATGTACAATTCTAAAATAACGGGCTTAGGAAAATATGTTCCAGAAAATGTGGTCACTAACAATGACCTTAAAGCGTTTATGGATACTAGCGACGAGTGGATACAAGAACGAACAGGAATAAAAGAGCGTCGTTGGATAGACCCAAAAACAAGTGATGATACGACATCTATAATGGGTGCTAAAGCTGCTAAAATTGCTATTGAGCGTGCAGGACTAACCAAAGATGATATCGATTTTATTGTCTTTGCAACGTTGAGTCCGGATATGTATTTCCCAGGTGGTGGTGTACGTGTACAGGAACTATTAGAAATGGATACCATTGGCGCCATAGATATCAGAAATCAATGCTCTGGCTTTATTTACGGATTATCTGTTGCAGACCAGTTTATTAAAACAGGAATGTATAAAAATGTATTGGTCATAGGTAGCGAAAACCATTCCGGTGGTCTTGAAAAATCTACAAGAGGTCGTGGCGTTACGGTAATTTTTGGTGATGGAGCAGGAGCAGCTGTTTTAAGCAGAGAAGAGGACAATACAAAAGGTATTTTATCTACACATTTACATTCTGAAGGTAAGCATGCAGCAGAATTAGCGTTAGAAGGACCAAGTACAGGACGTTGGGTAGATGCCATTATGGAAGAAAACGACCCTAATGATGTGTCTTACTATCCATATATGAATGGGCAATTTGTATTTAAACACGCGGTTGTGCGTTTTAGTGAAGCGATTATCGAGGGATTGACTAAAAATCAACTTCAGAAAGAAGATATAGATATGTTAATACCGCATCAAGCTAATTTACGTATCTCTCAATTTATCCAAAAGAAATTTGGTTTAAGCGATGACCAAGTTTATAATAATATAATGCGTTATGGTAATACCACGGCAGCGTCTATACCTATTGCATTAACTGAAGCTTGGGAAGAAGGAAAAATTAAAGAAGGAGATAATGTAGTTTTAGCCGCTTTTGGTAGTGGTTTTACATGGGGAAGTGCAATCATTAAGTGGTAAATGAGTAAAAACTTTTTCTCCCATCCAAATAAAATTACTGTGATTGCATTTTTCATAGTTTGTTTTGTAGGCAATATTTTACTCATTACGCAAGCAACAAACAGATTTAAGGAATCATTATTTCAATCTAAAAATGTAGTGACTTTACTAATAATGTCTGGTTTAATGATAACTGCATTTATAGTATATGCCAATTATTTAAAAAATGAGCATTCTAAAAAATAAACCAATTAAATAAAAAAAAGCCGAAACTCCCCAGTTTCGGCTTTTTTAGCTATTAACTAAACTTAACTAACACTTATTATAAACGGATTGTTTATAAATTATATTACTTAAAAAACTTATCATATACTTAGACGTTGAAACTTCAAGTTTATTGCAAACTTTAACATTATTAACTCTAGATTAACAAAAAATCCAAAAGCGGACAACTTTTGGATTTGACTATACTTAGTTTGGTTTTTTTATTTTGAAGACTAACTCAAATAATTGTAACTCTAACTAATTATAGGATAAGTCGATAAGTATTAATTATCATTACAACATCTTTGGTTTCAAATAGTATGCCAAATAAAAACCCGAAGTAAAATTACTTCGGGTTTTCTGTTTAATAGCCTACTAACACTAACCATCAACTATTAATAAAGGCTATTAAAATTTCTTTTATTTCATTCTAAAATTTTAGAAGAATCCTCCGTCATTCTTCTCATCGTTATCACGGTTCTTTCTTGATTTGGCTCTATACTTTCCACCTCCAAATCGGTAAGACAGGCCGGCAAATATTTGTTTAAATTCGCCTTCAAAATTAACTTGTGCTGGTATTGGTCGTGCACTAAATACGCTTACTTCTTGCGTATCTAACACGTTGTTAAAGTTTAAGCTGAAGGTAGCTCTTTCGTCTTCTAAGAAGCTGTATCGTAAGCCGAGATTAAGAAAATAAATAGGGTCAACTTCAAAATTTAATCCAGTTTCCTTGTTTCTAAAAAATCCGAAAGCAGATAGGGATAATCGTTTAGTAACTTTAAAATTATTGAAGACTCTAAAGTTCATAATTAAATTATCAACTTCGGTAACCGATGTTACAATATCGTTTTCTGTTGGGTTTGGTAACGTTGGGTCAATAGATTCTGCGATACCTTTTTGTTTTTGGTTGTACAAATCAAAACTGGCATTTAAACTCCACCATTTGGTGACTTTATAATTTGAAGACACTTCAAAACCGTAAGCATTTGTTGTATCAAAATTTCCTCTGGTTAAAATAACGCGACCCGATGTTAAATCTGAACGGTCAACAATTACCACCTGATTAATTTCATCTTCAATAATTCTATAAAATACACCAGCCGTAATACTCCCTTTTTCAAGGTTTCTTGTAAAATTAAACTCTGCCGAATTTGTAAATTGTGGTAATAGTTCTGGGTTTCCAAATTCTGAAATTAAAGCAGTATTAAAATTAGGAACAGGATTTACATCACCAACACCTGGTCTATCTACACGACGACTTACACTAAACTGGTAAGCGTTTTTTTCTGAAGCTTTGTAATTTACAAAAATGGATGGATACAATTGAAAATAGTCGTTCTCAAATGGAAAATCAGTGCTTGTGTTATTCGATAAATCAGTATCTACGGCAAACGCATCTACTTGAACACTCTCGGCACGCAAACCTAACTGATAAGACCATTTTTCGAGTTGCTTTCCGTAACTCGCATATACAGAAAAAATATCTCTAGAGTATGTAAAATCTGTTTCTGTAGGTACAAAATTACCCATCATGTTTCTTACTCGACCATCAGAGTTGTAGCCTAAATCATTCTCAAAAATTCGAGCCTGTAAACCAGCTTCGAGTTTTGCACTTTCCGAAAACGGATACACGTAATCTAAATTTATAGTTGTTCTCGTCCGGCCATTGTCTGTAAATTCTACAAAGTTCGGTCGTTGCGCGTTGCCCGAAAATAAATTGTCAGTTTCAGACGAGCTATCAAATATATTGTGGTCCACTTCTAATTCAATATTATGGCCATCTGCGATGTCGTATTTGTAATTAAAATTGTATTGCTGACTTGTGTTTTCGCTATCACCTAAAATACTTTGAAATTGAACGTTATTGTTTCCTGTATTAGACAATTCTGTGTCTACAATTGCACTTCCGTCAAATACGTTCTGGTTGGTAAAAACAGAAAGTGTGTGTTTTTCATTTAGGTAATAGTCAATACCAAATTTGTACAAATGTGAGTTATTTTCATTCAAAATATCTAAAGTTTGAATGTTTCCAGTTTGTTGTTGCTGAAAAATTCCTTCGTTGACATTGTCCGAAAAGCTATTACCATAACTTCCATAATAATTCAGTTTTCCGTTTCTGTAATTAGCATCAATAGAACTGTTGAATTTCGGTTCAATCTGGTAAGCTAAACCAACATTAAGATTACCGTTAAAACCGATGTTTACGTTTTTATATAAAATGATATTAATGATACCACTCATGCCTTCAGGATTGTATTTTGCTGAAGGATTCGTAATTAGTTCAATTTGTTTTATTGAAGTTGAGGGAATTTGTCTTAGTAATTGCGCCACAGGTACATTTGATAATTTACCATCGACCATTACTTGTACATTCGCATTTCCACGTAGCGAAATTGCACCAGTTTGCGCATCCATATTTACAGACGGAATATTATTCATAATATCCGAAGCCGTTGGTCCAGCTGTAGTTAAGTCTTTACCAACGGTAACGACTTTACGGTCAATTTTTTGTTGAATTGTAGATACTTCGGCTACAACGACCACTTCGTCTAAAGCTGCGGCATCTTCACTTAATTTTACATCGCCAAGATTAACTTTGTAATTTCCTTTTTCTAAGGTTACAGATTTGCTTACTGTTTTATAACCAATGTAAGTGATTTCTACAGTTACAGCTCCTTCAGGGATTTTAGCAATAGCAAAGTTACCTTCAGCATCTGTAATTCCTCCTGTAATTACTTTTTGATTTTTATCCTTTATAATGATGTTTACATAGGGTAAAGGCTCGTTAAGATTGGCGTCTAACACACGGCCAGAAATGGTGCCGTCTTTGATTTCAGAATTTGCGTTTGGTTGAGAAAAAGCTGCGAAAGAAAATAGCACAGCTATTAACATTAAGTAATGTTTCATTGATTGTTCGTTTTTTGTGATACGTCATTTTTTAAGCAAAAGTGACGTATCGATTGATTGATGATAGTTTGTTAAAGTATAGACGACTACTTTTGTATCTTGTTACTTCTTTTAACAATTCTTAACAAATTTCAATAATGAATAAAAAAACATTGGTACTTGGAGCCTCTTTAAAACCAGAGCGTTACTCTAATATTGCAATTAATAGATTGGTCAATTATAATCATGAGGTTAAGGCTTTTGGATTACGAGAAGGTGAAATTGCTGGTATTAGTATTGATACAGAATTGTTAGATTATGAAGGTATTGATACGGTTACATTATACTTAAACCCGGCACGACAAGCACAGTATTACGATTACATTATTGGATTAAATCCAAAGCGCGTCATTTTTAATCCAGGAACAGAAAATCCTGAATTCTACAAATTACTATCAGAAAATAATATTGAATACGAAGTGGCTTGTACTTTAGTTTTATTAGGAACCAATCAGTATTAAGCAATTTTTTTTGAATCGTCTTTTAGAATTTCTAAAATCTCTTTTTTACTTTTCATATTCGTTTTAGTAGAAATAAGCAGTAAGCCAACAAAAGTGATAAATCCATTAATAATTAAGATTTCCCAATGAAATTGATACTTCCCTATTATAGATTCTGGTAAAAGCGTAATAGCGAAGCTTATACCTATAGAAAGTAGAGCAATAATCCAAGCATACTTATCCTTAATTTGCAATTTAGTTAGTATGCCAAAAGCAAATAAACCAAGTAAAGGTCCGTAAGTAAACGTGGCGAATTTAAATAGATTGCTCACTACATTTCCATCTAAATAATTAAAAATTATAACAACAATAACTAATACAACAGATACTCCAACGTGCACTTTTTTACGTAGTGGTGTTTGTTCAGCTTTAGGTCGTTTTTCAATATTTAAAAAATCTACAGAGAAGGAGGTTGTTAGCGATGTCAATGCCGAATCTGCACTGGAATAAGCTGCAGCAATTAAACCAATAATAAAAATTACAGCTAGAGGCTTTCCTAAACCTTGATTCATAGCAATTTCTGGGAACAATAGATCGGTTCTTACACGTCCATCAACTAATGGAATATCGACTCCAAACTGTTCTGAATAGATAAACAATAATGCACCTAACGATAAAAAAGCAAAGTTGACTATTACCAAAAGCACAGACATACTAATCATGTTTTTTTTGGCATCTTTTTCAGATTTGCACGTCAGGTTTTTTTGCATCATATCTTGGTCGAGACCAGTCATGGCGATAGTTATGAAAATTCCGCCGAGGAAATACTTCCAGAAATATTCTTTAGAATTGACATCATCAAAAAAGAAAATTTGTCCTTTTTCGGCAAAGCTTTCAGAATTTAGAAATTCCATGTACGACCAATCTAGTTTTTGATTAATTAGGAAAATAGCCAAGCCTACTGCGGTCAACATGGCCAATGTTTGTAAGGTATCTGTCCAGATAATGGTTTTAATTCCGCCTTTAAAGGTGTAAATCCAAATGAGTAAAATTGAAATTACAACCGTTAACCAAAATGGAACGCCCATTTGTTCAAATACAATATATTGCATGGCTAAGGCTACCAAAAATAAGCGAAAAGAAGCACCAGTAACACGAGATAATAAAAAGAAAAAAGCACCCGTTTTATAACTTACGATACCAAAACGCTGTTCTAAATATTGATAAATTGAAGTGATATTCAGACGATAATAAAGCGGAAGCAACACAAAAGCAATAACAAAATACCCTACAAAAAAACCGAGAACACCTTGCATGTATGCAAATTCTTGTCCGCCAATTAATCCAGGTACAGAAATAAACGTCACACCAGAAAGCGATGCGCCAATCATTCCAAACGCTACTAAATACCAAGGCGCCGATTTATTAGCTTTAAAAAATGCTGCGTTAGTGTCTTCTTTCCCTGTGAAATAAGAGATTAAAACCAATACACCAAAATAGGCAGCGATTAGTAGTAGGATGGACGTCGGAGACATATTTCTATTTATCTTACTGAATGTCAGGTTGAGCGCAGTCGAAACCTCTGTGAATAATAATCTTAAACTTAATAGTCCTCGACTGCGCTCGAATGGACAAGATTCAAATTATATAGTCCGAAAATAAACTTTTTATTCTATTTCGAGCGAAAGTCGAGAAATCATTGCAATAAAATTATTTAACTTCGCAATCATGGAATTTTCTTCAAAGTTATTAGAAAACGCAGTCAACGAAATGTCGCAATTACCAGGAATTGGTAAGCGTACGGCATTACGTTTGGTTTTACATTTGTTACGTCAGCCCAAAGAGCAATCGTTTTTATTAGCAGGCGCTTTGCAAAAAGTCAGAGAAGAAATTAATTTCTGTAAATCTTGCCACAACATAAGCGACCAAGAATTATGCGAAATCTGTATCAATCCCATGCGCAAAAAAGAGTTAATCTGCGTTGTAGAAGATATCCGCGATGTCATGGCTATTGAAAGTACAGGTTCTTTTAAAGGTTTGTACCACGTTTTGGGTGGAAAAATTTCACCAATGGATGGTATTGGACCACAAGATTTAAATATCGAAGCCTTGGTAGAACGTGTTAAGTCTGGAGCGATTAAAGAGCTTATTTTTGCGATGAGCCCAACGATGGAAGGTGATACGACTAACTTCTATATTTTTAAACAAATTCAAGATTTCGATGTTACGACATCTACTATAGCAAGAGGAATTGCAGCGGGTAATGAGTTAGAATATGCAGATGAGGTTACGCTTGGACGTAGTATTATTGACCGTGTGCCTTTTGAAGCTTCACTAAAATTATAGATTTTTTAGTGTGAAGGTTATAACACTACATAAAACCGATTTCGAAGGGCGTTGCCAAGAGCTATTTTCTAAAATTGACGTACAACCAGATGTTGTTGTTGGAATTTTAAATGGAGGTGGATTTATCTTAAAAGAATACCAAAAAATAGCTTCGAAAAATACCGAAGTTACAACTATAAAATTGCAGCGCGATTCAACAAAAGGATTAAAGAAGAAAAGTCTTTTACAGAAATTTTTAAAAGCTTCGCCAAGTACGCTTTTAGATGGTTTAAGACGTATGGAACATCGCCGAAACTTGAATAGAAAGCTAAAAGAAATTCAATCGGATTTAGAGATTAAAATAAAATCAAAACCTGAAACCGTAAATACGATTTTAATTCTCGATGATGCTTTAGATTCAGGTATAACCATCAAATCCGTTATTCAATCCTTACAAAATCAGTTTCCGAATTCAGAGATTAAAACAGCCGTGATTTCATGGACAAATTCGAAATCAATTATTGCTCCAGATTATTATATATTTAAAAATACACTTGTACGTTTCCCTTGGTCATTAGATTATAAATCTCAATGTCATGAGTAAAAAGGTCTTGGTTGTAGATTTAGATGGAACGCTTTATAATACCAACACGTTTCATCAATTTTTAAAGTTTTTATTGAGCTTTTATTTCAATGATTTTAGACTGTTTAAACTCAAGTATCTCATTGTTTTAATGAAACTCCGGTTTCTTCGAATTATTTCTCATGCAAGATTAAAATATGAAGTACTTAAGCTCATTCAGAATGAAACTATAGATTTTGAAGCCTTTGTTTCTAAGCTTTCAAAATATAGAAATGAGTTTGAAGAAGTTTCAGATTCTTCGTTCGATATTAAAATTTTGGCTACAGCAGCGCCAAGTTGTTATGCAGAGCTAATTGCTAAGCACCGTGGATTTGATGTTTGTTTGGCTACAGATTTTCCTGAAAATGGATTTTCTCCAGATTTTGAAAATCTTCGAGAGCAGAAAAAGAAAAATCTTCTAAAGTATCTAGAATCTAAAGCTATAACGTCAGTTGATGTTTTTATCACAGACCATATAGATGATGCATCTATAACCCAATTAGCTACAAAAAATATAATTATTAATCCCGATGTAAAATTTTCTAATTGGCTGAAAGAGAATTTAGTTAATTTTGAAGTACGAAAAATAACTTAAAATATAAGAGTTGTTAGAATGCTAAAATTTGATTAATAGTTAGTGTATTATCAGTAAACAAACTGATTTTTTATTAATTTTGCATTCGATTATTAAATAACGACCACCAAATTATAGATATGGCAAAGTTTGAACTAAAGTTACCTAAGATGGGTGAGAGTGTTGCAGAAGCAACCATAACCTCGTGGCTTAAAGATGTTGGCGAAACTATTGAAGCTGATGAAGCGGTTTTAGAGATTGCTACAGATAAGGTAGATAGTGAAGTGCCAAGTGAAGTTGATGGCGTGTTGGTCGAAAAATTATTCGATGTTGATGATGTTGTGCAAGTTGGGCAAACCATTGCTGTTATAGAAACTGAAGGTGGAGAAACTGTTGAAGTAAAAGCACCTGCGGCTGAAACTCCAAAAGCTGAGCCTGTAAAAGAAGCGGCTGAAGTTGCTCAAACCGTTGCTACAGCTAAAGAAACTGTGGCACCAATTGAGTCTACAGGAGAACGTTTCTACTCACCATTAGTAAAAAATATAGCCAAGGAAGAAGGTATTTCTCAAACGGAGCTTGATAGTATTGGTGGTACTGGAAAAGATGGCCGCGTGACTAAAAATGATATTAAAGCTTACTTAGAATCTCGTAGTTCAGCTCCTAAAGCAGAAGCTAAAGCTGTTGAAACCTCGCAGCCAAAAGTTACAAAAGAACCAACTCCAGTTGTTGCATCCGGTGATGACGAAATCGTTGAGATGAGTCGTATGGGCAAATTGGTGGCTAAGCACATGGTTGATTCAGTACAAACTTCTGCGCATGTGCAATCGTTTATTGAAGCAGATGTCACTAACATCTGGAACTGGCGTAAAAAGCATAAAGACAGCTTTAAAAAGCGTGAAGGTGAAAACTTAACCTTTACACCAATATTTATGGAAGCCGTGGCAAAAGCCTTACGTGATTTCCCGATGATGAATATTTCTGTCCAAGGTGATAGCATTGTAAAAAAGAAGCATATTAATTTGGGTATGGCAGCTGCTCTACCAGATGGTAATTTAATTGTGCCAGTAATTAAGGACGCAGACCAGCTAAATCTTTTAGGAATGGCCAAAAAGGTTAACGATTTAGCTAACCGTGCACGTTTAGGAAAACTAAACCCAGACGATATCCAAGGCGGAACATACACCGTAACCAATGTAGGTACCTTTGGTAGTATCATGGGTACACCAATTATTAACCAACCACAAGTAGGTATTTTAGCTTTAGGTGCCATACGTAAAGTGCCAGCAGTGATTGAAACTCCTGAAGGCGATTTTATTGGCATCCGTTACCGTATGTTCTTATCACATTCTTACGACCACCGTGTGGTTAATGGTGCACTTGGCGGACAGTTTGTAAAAGCCGTAAAAGACTATCTAGAGTCTTGGGATATGGATAGAGAGATTTAAAAAATATTGCCTAAAGCTTAATACTAAGCGTAAAAGCAATGAGTTTAATATTCTAAGGATATGCTTTTAATATTATAAGTCTTTCCACCAGATTTATATCTGTTATCATTTAGTTGTATTTTGCTGTAAGCACCATTTAAAATCCCATCTTTAAAATACATAAACTCCTCAAGCGTTTTTGGGTAATACATAAATCCAGTAAAGTTTTGTTTTGGGTCTTTTGATTTTCCAAGAATACTTATAACATAAACGGGCTGAGATTTTATCTCATCATGACTAATTGTGAATGATACTTTTGCTACATCGACTTCAAGTTCAGTAGGTGTTGGATTGTAACCGCTTTTTTTATAAAAAACATTTTCGTATTTATCTTTTGGTGTATCAGTTACTAAACTTTTACGTTGTCCAAAAGAATAACTTACCGCTACAAGTAAAATAATAAGACTAATTTTTTTCATAATGTATTGATTTAGTAGTTAATACATTAAAATTAATAATTTTTTCGATATCTAGTTATCCTAAACTAGCTATTGCATTTTTTGCTTTATTAAAATATGAAAAGTATATAAGTGTTTAATAATGGATAAGGTTTTAAGAAAAAAGCACAGATTTAGACTTTACTTTTTTTATGTCGTTTAACGTGTTTGTGTATGGTTAGTTGCGTGGTTAAGCAACTAATTTAGTAAACAAATACGAACCCGAGAAAATTCCGAAGGAATTTTCCAAATAAGCAACGACCAAAGCAATTAAGTATACACGGTGTTATATACCGTTTTTTAGAATTTATTACAATCTGAAATAGTGATTTAACCCTAAAATTAATAAGACAATTAAAAATACAGACAATGTTTTAATCGTAATCTTAGTGTAATCAGCAATGCCTGATTTAAATTCCGTTAAACTTGAAAACTGTGCTTTTCTGGCGTAAATAATAAATTTGAGATACTTTAGTTTCCTAAATATTATGTATAAAAATTTGCTTAGCACAATACCGATTTTTGTATTAACAATAGTTAATAAAGGAATCATTAAAAATATAGCAAATTGAAATAGTAATAGAGTGCAAAGACATAATAGCATAATTTTTTTTATTTCAACACTTACATTGTCGTTATTGTTTAAAATTAGCCACGATATAAAATAGCATATAATTATTATTACGAATGATTGAAAAAGATAAGTAATAATCCTAAATGACAAGATTGATTTTTTTTCCTTTTCAAGTTTTATAATAAACTCCTTATTATTAAAAACTTTGATTTCCATTAGTGAACTCATTGAAAAGCTAAACAAGAAAAAGAATGCAGAAAAAATATCCTTAAAAAGGTTTGATTTATTGAAATTTAAAAAATCTAAAACAGGGTATATTATTGAACGATATGATGAGATAAATCTTTGAATAAATTCACCAAAAGTAATTTCAGGTAAATTCCCAAATAAACTAAGCATACCAATAATTGTAAGAATAAATCCAATTGAGGTCCAAGTTTTATAAAGTAATGTGTATTGTTTCATTAATTAGTAGCCTTTATTCAGGACGAGTCATAATGGTATATAACGTTTAGATATGGTTTGTTAATAATGAACTATATCGATTGTTAAACGAAGTTAGCTTTTAAATTTTATAAAGTCAAGATGAATACTTTTAATCTCCATATCTTTGCAGTTCACAAAATCAGACTATGCAACTCAACTTAAGCAAACCCATTTGTTTTTTCGATTTAGAAACCACAGGTGTCAATATTTCTAAAGACCGTATTGTAGAAATTTCTATTCTCAAAGTACATCCTAACGGAAAAGAAGAAACTTACACAAAACGTGTTAACCCTACGATACCTATTCCGCCTGAGACCACAGCAGTTCATGGTATTTCTGACGACGATGTAAAGGATGCACCGACATTTAAAGAATTGGCAAAAGAGATTCATAATATCATTAAAGATTCAGATTTAGGAGGTTTTAATTCTAACCGATTTGATATTCCGTTGCTGGCAGAAGAATTATTACGTGCCGAGATAGATTTTGATATGAAAAATAGACAATCTATAGATGTGCAGACTATATTTCATAAAATGGAACAACGTACATTAAGTGCTGCGTATAAATTTTACTGCGATAAAAATCTAGATGATGCGCATACTGCAGAGGCAGACACTAAAGCCACTTACGAAGTGTTAAAAGCGCAATTAGATTGTTATGACAACTTAGAGAACAACGCTAATTTTTTAGCGGAATTCAGTTCTCGTAAAAAGTTTGCTGATTTTGCAGGTTTTATTATCTATAATAAAGAAGGCGAGGAATGCTTTTCGTTCGGAAAACATAAAGGAAAAAAAGTATTGGACGTATTAGAACAAGAACCAGGTTATTTTGGTTGGTTGCTTAATGCAGATTTTCCCTTATATACAAAGAAGGTATTGACAGCCATTAAATTAAGTCAGTTTAATAACAAGTTAAGCTAAACATGAAACTTATTTGCATTGGCCGAAATTATACGGCACATATTGAAGAATTAGAAAATCAGAAACCAACAGACCCAGTTGTATTTCTAAAACCAGATACATCCATTCTGCTTAAAAAGCAGCCTTTTTTTATTCCTGAGTTTTCTGATGATGTGCATCATGAAGTCGAACTTTTGGTAAAAATCAATAAAGTAGGGAAGTACATCGATAAAAAATTTGCACATAAATATTATGATGAAGTTGGTTTGGGGATTGATTTTACAGCACGAGATCTTCAAGCCGATTTAAAAGCAAAAGGTTTGCCATGGGAGAAAGCCAAAGCTTTTGACGGCGCGGCGGTGATAGGAAAATGGTTACCAAAGTCTAAGTTTCAGGATATCAATAACATCAACTTTAGTTTAAAACGAAATGATGAAGTTGTACAATCAGGAAATACACAACTCATGCTCTGGAAAGTCGATGAGCTTATCGAATATGTATCAAAATATTTCACTTTAAAGATTGGAGATATTATCTTTACAGGAACACCGGCTGGAGTTGGCAAAGTTTTTGCTAACGACCAGTTGCAAGGCTTCATAGAAGATGAAGAATTGTTTTCAATAAAAGTGAAGTAATAACTTTTTGATTTTGGGTCTAATCTCAAAATCATTATTAATTTCGATTTTCTAACAATGGCACAACATTACAAATTAGAGCGCGTAAGAGAACTAGCCGATAACGATGAAGATTTTGTTGTGGCATTAGTTGGCGCATTTTTAGAGGAAGTCCCTGAAGATGCAGAGCGGTTAAAAAATGCAGTACCAGCCAAAGATTATAAAGAAGCCTACCAGGCAGCCCATAAGATGAAACCTACCATAGATTTATTTGGTTTAGGTGTTTACGACCAATTAATAGAGGTTCAAGATTGGGGAAAATTTGAGCAAACAGAGAAAGATGTGTCTAATCAACTTCAACAACTTCTTACGGCTATAGATAACGCTGTGGAAGAAATGAAACAAGATTTTGGCTTATAACTTATGAATGCTGAAATTATAACCATTGGCGATGAGATTCTCATCGGTCAAATTATAGATACAAACTCTGCCTTTCTCGGTAAAGAACTCAATAAAATAGGTGTTTCAGTTTACCAGATAACCTCCATTCAAGACGAAAAATCACATATTCTTAAAGTATTAAAAGAAGCTGAAGAGAATGCGGATATCATTATTATTACAGGAGGTTTAGGACCTACAAAAGATGATATTACCAAACACACCTTATGCGACTATTTTGACGATACCCTAGTTCAGAATAAAGAGGTTTTAGCTCATGTAGAACATTTGTTTGAAAAATACATTAGCACACCAATATCAGACATAAATCGTCAACAAGCACTAGTGCCTTCGAAATGTAAAGTTTTAAAAAATGAATTTGGGACAGCGCCTGGCATGTGGCTAGAGAAAAACGGAAAAGTATTTATATCGCTCCCTGGTGTGCCATACGAGATGAAGGCTTTAGTTAAAAATCATGTATTTCCGCAATTACGTAAAACGTTTAGTTTTCCCTTTATCCAACACAAAACATTATTGACTTATGGTCTAGGTGAGAGTGCAATTGCCAACAGAATAGAAAACTTTGAAGAGAATCTTCCAGATTTTATCAAATTAGCCTACTTGCCCAATTTAGGCCGTGTACGGCTCAGACTTTCAGGGAAACACTCAGATGAAACTAGGCTTAAGGCCGAAATACAAAAGCAGGTTAATTTGTTGTTACCCTATATAGAAGATATATTCGTAGGATACGAAGAAGATTTATCTTTAGAAGCGCTTATAGGTAAGCAACTTACAAAAATGGGGAAAACGCTTGCCGTGGCAGAAAGTTGTACAGGCGGTAGCATTGCGCAAGCTATTACCGCTAATGCCGGTGCATCAAATTATTTTAAAGGTAGTGTCGTAACCTATGCTACAGCGTCTAAAATAAATATATTAAGAGTTAATCCAAAAGCCATCGAAAAGCATTCTGTGGTTAGCGAAGAAGTCGCTAAGTCTATGGCAAAAGGTGTTTTAGAGCTATACGATACCGATTTTGCCATTAGTACAACAGGAAATGCTGGGCCATCAAAAGGAGATGCAGATGCGGATATAGGTACAGTTTGGATTGGTATTGCTACAAAAGATGCTGTTTATGCCGAAGTTTACAGGTTTAGTAATCAACGTGAAAAGACCATTTTAAAAGCTACGAATAAGGCTTTTGAAATGCTTCAAAAAGAAATTTTAAAAAAGTAAAACTTTCTGTTTGCTGAAACGTAAAGTTTTACTAAATTTGCACCCTGTTTAAAAAATACGAATACCTAAAGAACAATACAATGTCAAGAGTTTGTGAACTTACTGGGAAAAAAGCAATGGTTGGGAACAACGTATCTCACGCCATGAATAAGACAAAACGCAAGTTTGATGCAAACTTAGTGAAAAAGCGTTTCTACATTCCAGAAGAGGATAAGTGGGTAACATTAAAGGTTTCTACATCTGCATTAAAGACTATCAATAAAATTGGTATCTCTGCTGCACTTAAAGAAGCTAGATCAAAAGGATTTTACAAATAATAGCATTAGCTAAAGTCAATTTACAATGGCAAAAAAAGGAAATAGAATACAAGTTATCTTAGAGTGCACAGAGCACAAAGCTTCTGGTATGCCAGGAACTTCTAGATATATTACAACAAAAAATAAAAAGAATACGCCAGACCGTATGGAGATTAAGAAATTTAATCCAATACTTAAGCGTATGACTGTTCATAAAGAGATAAAATAATAAGACATGGCAAAGAAATCAGTAGCGTCGTTACAGACAGGATCAAAGCGTTTGACAAAAGCTATCAAAATGGTAAAGTCACCTAAAACAGGTGCTTATACATTTGTGGAGTCAGTAATGGCACCAGAATTTGTCAATGACTTTTTAGCAAAGAAATAAACATTATTTTGTAATGTTTTGCAAAACTGCTTTCGTTTGAAAGCAGTTTTTTTATATCTATATTTGAACGGAATCTGACAACTTAGCAGAACATTGATAAAGGCAAGGTTGTTGATTTATTTTTTGGGCGTCACCACGCTAAGGCGCGGTCGGGCTTTCGGCAGTCGCTCTCTTCGAGGAACTCCGACAAAGTATACAAATACGAAGTATTCACGATTTCGTACAAGAAAAATAAAAATGGATGAGTAATCCCTAACGCAGAAAGATAAACAACTTAACAAAAAACGACTTAACGCAAACGATGAGTTTTTTCAAAAAAATATTTTCTTCAGAAAAGAAAGAAACCCTAGATAAAGGTTTAGAGAAATCTAAATCCTCATTTTTCAACAAACTTAACAAGGCTGTAGCAGGAAAATCTAAAGTTGATGACGATGTGCTAGATAATCTTGAAGAAATCCTAGTCACCAGTGATGTCGGTGTGAACACGACACTTAAAGTCATTGAACGTATCGAAGCTAGAGTGGCGAAAGATAAATATTTAGGTACATCAGAACTGAATCAGATTTTAAGAGAAGAAATCGCAGGTTTATTATCCGAAACTAATTCGGGTGAAGATGTCGATTATACAATTCCCGAATTTCCAGCACAAGAAAATGGAAAGAAAACGCCTTACGTACTCATGGTCGTAGGTGTAAACGGAGTTGGCAAGACAACGACCATTGGAAAGTTAGCGTATCAGTTTAAAAAGAAAGGACTTAAAGTGGTTCTTGGTGCAGCAGATACCTTTAGAGCTGCAGCGATTGACCAATTGCAAGTTTGGGCAGATAGAGTAGACGTACCAATGATTCGTCAAGAAATGGGAAGTGACCCAGCATCTGTTGCGTTTGATGCTTTACAATCTGGTGTTAACCAAGATGCCGATGTTATTATTATAGATACGGCAGGACGTTTACATAATAAAGTCAACTTAATGAATGAGCTAACTAAAGTTAAACGTGTCATGCAAAAAGTAGTTGGCGATGCGCCACACGATGTACTTTTAGTTTTAGATGGTTCAACAGGTCAAAATGCATTTGAGCAAGCCAAACAATTCACTGCGGCAACAGAAGTGACATCGCTTGCTGTTACCAAATTAGATGGTACTGCAAAAGGTGGTGTGGTGATTGGTATAAGTGACCAATTTCAAATCCCAGTGAAATACATTGGTGTTGGCGAAGGTATCGAAGACTTGCAAGTCTTTAATAAGTACGAGTTTGTGGATTCGTTTTTCAAGTAAATAAGGTTCACTTTGTCATGCTGTCCCGAAGCGTCGGGATTGATTCAGTATCTTATAATTTAATCTAAATATTAGACCTCATAGTTTTTAAAACCTGTGGGGTCTTTTTATTCCATATAAGTTGTGCTTTTCGTATTTTTATAAAAAATACGAACCATGACTAAGTACCTTACTTTATTTCTATTATTTTTTATTTTCTCGTGCAAAGATGCTTCAAAATCTAATGAAGCACGTACACCAATCAGCGAGTCAGAAACCGTAATCGACAATACAAATACGGATGACGATTTAAGTGCAATTTCTACCAAAGATTTTAGAGAGTTTAAAGTCCTAGACTCTAAACTAATCACAAAAACAGAAATCTGGGAACGTATTAACCCTCAGATGGAAGACTTAAAAGAAGCAGATTATAATCGTTTAAAACCTTTGATTTTAGAAAGCGATATAATGACGCTTCAAAAGCATATTGCTGATGGGAAGTTTAATTACGAGCAACTCACAAAATTCTATTTGTACCGTATTAGAAAATTTGACAGAGAAAACGATTTATCATTAAATTCAGTTATCTCAATAAACCCAAATGTCATAAAAGAAGCAAGAGAAGCCGATGGGACAGAGTTTGAAGAAGGTATGCACCCTATTTTTGGAATGCCAATTCTCTTAAAAGATAATATTAATGCAGCAAATATGGTCACAACTGCTGGTGCAGCAGCATTAATGAATAATAAAACGGGTGATGCTGTTTTAACGGCAAAGTTAAAATCTAAAGGTGCGTTGATTCTTGGAAAAGCCAATCTGAGCGAATGGGCTTATTTTTTCTGTGGCGATTGCCCTAGTGGTTATTCTGCGGTAGGTGGCCAAACCTTAAATCCATACGGGCGCAGAATTATAGATACTGGCGGTTCGAGTTCTGGTTCTGGTGTTGCCGTTTCTGCAAACTTTGCAGCGGCGGCTATTGGTAGTGAAACTTCGGGCTCTATTTTATCGCCAGCGAGTAGTAATTCTATTGTTGGACTAAAACCTACAATTGGCTTGGTAAGTCGTACTGGAGTTGTACCAATTTCTTCAACCTTAGATACAGCAGGTCCAATGACCAAAACTGTGATGGATAACGCCATTTTGTTGGATGCTATTTTTGGAGTGGATACATCTGACCCGAAAACAATAGATGCGCTTCTAGATAATGGATTCTATTATGAAAACCTAAAAAATGCAAGTATTAACGGTAAGCGTTTTGGAGCACCTAAGCGTTTACTAGAGGATTCATTATATGTTAGGGCTTTAGAAGTTTTAAAAGCGCAAGGCGCAGTGATTGTTGAAATCAATGAAGAGAAGCTAGGTTTACCAAACTTCCTAAGATTATTAAATCTCGATATGAAAAAAGATTTACCAGCATATATGGAAGCCTATGCGAATAAGGACATAGCTATGCGAACTATTGAAGATTTTATGGCATTCAACTTAAAAGACTCATTAACGTCGATGCCTTATGGACAAAATCTGTTTAAAGGTATTGCCAACGATAAAGGTGATGCTACTTTTTTAGAGCGTATTAAAGACACTCTAAAAACCAATGGAAGACAGTATTTTGACAAGCCAATGCGAGCTCACAATCTAGATGGTTTTTTGTCTATTAACAACTATCATGCTGGTTTTGCAGCTGTCGCAGAATATCCGGCATTGACAGTACCAATGGGATACCAAGATAATGGAAGACCAATGGGATTAACCTTTATTTCTAGTCGATTACGAGAGAAACAATTACTGGAGTGGGCTTACGTTTATGAGCAAGCATCAAAAGCTAGAGTCGCACCAAAAGACTATAATTAATTGATTAATGTATTGATTTTTGCCCAAAGTTCATTATCAAAATCAGACAAAGCAAAATTATCATCATCGGCAGCGTTACCCATTCGAATAACGACTAAATCTTTACTGGGTACGATGTAGATTTTCTGGTCGTTTTTTCCCAAAGCACAATACATATCGTCTGGAGCATTTGGAATTAATTTTCCTTGAAAAACAAACTGTGTTTGCGGTAACATGTACGTTGATTTTCCGTTAAGCCACCACATGAAGCCATAAGCTTCATTTAAATTTTGAGAAGTTGTAGTCGCATCTTCTAAATAGGCTTCAGGGATGATTTGTTCGTTTTCCCATTTCCCATTTGCGGAAGTTAATAAGCCAAAACGAGCCATGCTTCTCGTATTGCTCCAATAGACGTTAGCCAAACCCATAGGAATCCAAGCACCCGACATGCCAATTTTGTTTTTTAATTTAGAGCTAAAATAATTGTCCCAGTCTTGGTTAGACGCTTGGGCAATAACATCTTGAAGCTTTACATAAACACCATGATAAGCCCAACGCTCGCCAGCATCAGCAACATAGTTTAAATTCTCTGTAGCTATATTTTCTGAAAAATCATCTAAACCAGAAGTCATGGTCAGCAAATTTCTGTTAGTAATTAATTGCTCTTTATCACTTGATATACTGGTCCAACCTTCGCCCAAATAATCTGAAACTTTATCATCAAGGCTTAATAGATTTTCAAATTGAGCAACACCAGTGATTGCTGTTGTCAACGTTTTTCCTGCACTAGCCCAATACCAAGGTGATGTGGCGGAATGTCCGTTGAAATATTCTTCAACAACAATTTTACCTTTATGAAGTATAATAAAACTTTTACTGTTATTTTCTTCCAAAAAATCTAAAAGTGGCTGCAATTCAGAGGCATTCCAATTTAATTCTGAAATAGAAAGTGTTTCCCATTCATCAGAGTTTATTGGTGGAAAGTAAATATCTGTATTGTTATCTATAGGTTCTTGAGAAATATTCTCAGTTGAGCTACAAGAAAATAGAATTATAAATGAAGAAATTAGAAACCTTATTCGCATGCTGTTTTGATTTGGTTACAGTTAAGACTGCAAAAAATAAAAATAGTTTAAAATCCAATATTCATAAATGGTAGAATCAAAAATTATATATCCTAAATCATTATGTATCTTTGCATGCTGATTTAAAAGACTATGCGTACAAAAACTCTTAAGAAGAACAGAATTAATGTGGTAACACTCGGTTGTAGTAAAAATGTATACGACAGCGAGGTGTTAATGGGGCAATTAAAGGCCAGTGGAAAGGATGTGGTTCATGAGCAAGAAGGTAATGTGGTTGTGATTAATACTTGCGGTTTTATTAATAATGCTAAAGAGGAAAGTGTAAACACTATTTTACACTATATGCAAAAAAAGGAAGATGGCGATGTGGATAAGGTTTTTGTAACAGGTTGTTTAAGTGAGCGTTACAAACCAGATTTAGAAAAAGAAATCCCAAATGTAGACCAGTATTTTGGGACTACAGAATTGCCTCATTTACTTAAAGCTTTAGGCGCAGATTATAAGCATGAATTAATTGGCGAGCGTTTAACAACTACGCCTAAAAATTATGCTTATTTAAAGATTGCCGAAGGTTGTGATAGACCTTGTAGTTTTTGTGCTATTCCATTAATGCGAGGTAAACATAAGAGTACGCCAATTGAAGATTTGGTGACCGAAGCTGAAAAATTAGCAGCAAACGGCGTGAAGGAACTAATACTCATTGCACAAGATTTAACCTATTACGGCTTAGATTTATATAAAAAACGAAACTTAGCTGAATTACTAGAAAACTTAGTAAAAGTTGAAGGTATTGAGTGGATTCGTTTACATTACGCATTCCCAACAGGTTTCCCGATGGATGTTTTAGATATTATGAATCGTGAACCGAAGATTTGCAATTATCTAGATATTCCGTTACAACATATTTCGGATTCTATTTTGAAAAGTATGCGTCGTGGAACTACTAAAGAAAAGACAACTAAATTACTTAAGGAATTCAGAGCTAAAGTTCCCGAGATGACTATTAGAACAACACTGATTGTTGGTTATCCAGGGGAAACTGAAGAGGACTTTCAAACCCTAAAGCAATGGGTAAAAGATATGCGTTTTGAGCGTTTGGGTTGCTTTACCTATTCTCACGAAGAAAACACACATGCGTATAATCTTGAAGACGATGTACCAGAAGAGGTGAAAATTCAGCGCGCAAATGAGATAATGGAAATTCAATCTCAAATCTCATGGGAACTCAATCAGCAAAAAATAGGACAGGAGTTTAAAGTAGTTATTGACCGAAAAGAAGGTAATTACTTTGTAGGTCGTACCGAATTTGATTCTCCAGATGTGGACAACGAGGTTTTAATCGATGCTACTAAAACGTATCTTAAAACAGGTGAATTTACCACTGTTAAAGTCACAGAAGCTGAAGATTTTGACTTATATGGTGAAGTTATTCCCTAATTAAAGCGGGCTTTCTTTTACTTTTTATTATTAGACAGTATATTTTATACAAGAGTAGTAATCCCATGATTTTGTGATGTTTAATTTGATATTATAAAATTTAAGTTTTCAACTTTTGATACCTATACTCAAGAAAATATAAATACAGCTGAAAGAATTAGAAAAATTGTAAAAGCTAATCGTTCTTTAGAACGCTTAGCACGTTTTGATTTGTTTTTAGAGAAATTCATAATGTTTGTGTTTTGTGGTTAAACATTAGTTTTTGTAGCGGCCCGCAACTGGAAGTCTGCAGCCATATCCAGCGCAAGACACCACAAAACTGGTAGTCATTTGTAATGACACTACAAACCTACATGATGGTCTTAACGAAATAAAAGAATCTCTACGGACAATAAGTGGACTTAGCCTATAACAGTACCGGACAAAACGTGGACATATTTATTTAAAATATTGAATTACAGTGATATAACTAATTCTTGAAGCGACTCTTCCGTAGACAGATTTAGTTTTTTTCGTAGACGATACCTCGCTTTTTTTACACCTTCAACAGAGATGTTTAAGATGTTGGCTATTTCTTTACTAGATAAATTCATCTTCAAAAGAGACATCAGTCTTAAATCGTTATTACTCACTTCAGGATAATTTCTCATTATTTTGGTATTGAAGTCTTTATGTACGTCTTCGAAGTAAGATTTAAACTGTTCCCAATTGTTATCGTTATTAATATCTAGATTAATATTATTAATAATACTTTGAAATCCTCTTATGTTATTACTCTTCGATTTAATGGATTTTAATTGCTCTTTTAAGTCTAGTAGGACTTCATTTTTATGAGCAAGATGAAGCGCATGCGTCGTCAATTGTTTTTCTTTAAATTCTAAATCACCATCTAGTTTTTGACGCTCAAGTCTGTTTCGTTTCATTTTTTGTCGTATCGCATAGAATAATAAGCCTCCCAGTACCAACAATGAAATGAGTCCCATGACTAAAAGCTGAAATCTTGATTCAGCAACTTTTTCTTGTTCTTTGAGTAGTTCTATTTCAGATTTTTGAAGAGCAATCTCTTTTTCTTTTCTATTGGTTTCAAAAATTACTTTTTGCTCTTCAGCCAAACTCGTTCTTAAATAACTATTTAGAGAATCGCTGGCATTTATACTCTCTTTCAATAAGTCGTATGCCAAATCATATTTTCCCATTTTATTGAGAACTTTAGACTTAAAGAGCTTAGTTCTCTTTAAGTTTCTATATGAATTGTTTTTTTCTGCTTCAGAAATGCAGTAATCAAAATTTGCTATGGCCTCCGTATAATTGTTAATTTCTGTATTAAGTAGACCACGCATTATATTATAATTATAGACTATGCCAATATTTTTTTGTTGACCGTCTGTGCGTTCTACTTCATCGAGGTATGCTTTAGCTTCTTTGTAATTCTCTCTATTTATTTCAATTTCTGCTAACTGTATTAGGGTCGATAGAATGTTGGATTTTAGATTAATTTGTTTAGAAAGCTCTAAAGATTTTAAAGCACTTTCATAAGCTTCATCAAGTTGAGATAATTTTATTTGCGACATTGATTTCATTCTAAGCAATTGCGCTTTCTGATTATTTTGTCCTATAGCATCGGCGATTTTTATACCAATATCTAGCTGATTTACAGCTTCTTTGTTTTGATACATATCTTGATATAGATTCCCAATAGTATAATAGGCTTGTGGCAGTAAAACCGAATCAAAGGCTTGTTCTCTTAATTCAATAGTTTCTTTCATATGCTTTAGTGCTATATTTCTATAACCTCTATTAAGCGCTATGATGCCTCTATTTTCTATTGCGGTTGCTAATAAGGATGTATCCTTGTATTTTCTGGCAATAGGTTCTATCTCGTCGATTAACTCTTCGACTCTATCATAGTCTCTAGTAAGTACTTTTACAGTTAGGGCTAAATTAGATTTTATTGTTGCGCCCAACAGAGTGTCACCAATTTTCATAAACTCGTTCCCAGATTTTTCTAAATAAACCATGCAAGAGTCATAAACACTCTGTGTGTAAAAGTAATTAGCCTTTACGCCATATAAACTTGCATAGCCACGCACATAAGGCCTTTTTTTGTAAATAAGACTTGCTTCATCTATATATAATTTGGCCATTCTTGGATCTTTATAAACTAACCTTTCAGCTAATGTCAGTTGTGCTTTGGCTTTAACACTATCGTTTTTTGTAGATCTAATTATCAGTTGTAAGCTGTCTACCCATTTTTGGTTCTGGCTCTGACTACTAATACTAAACATTATAAAACACAGTAAGCAGATATATTTAATTGCAATGTTTACGCTTTGGATTAAGTTTTTAAGGAAGTTACTAACGAGGACATTTTTGAGAGACTTTTTGCAGAGCATAATGATTAGTTTTTCAAGTTATTTATGTGATTATAGTATTTGTTATTTTTTATCTAATTGATAATCAAAAACATAGCAATTGCTAATTAGGTTTTGTCCACCCATATTAAAGGTCAATATTTTTTTAAAAATTTTAATGATTTTGGGGTGGACAAAAGGTGGACAAGACTGATTTTCAGTCATTTCGGTTGTTTTTTAATCTATCTTCGACAAACAAAACATTAAGGTATGTCAAACAAATTAGTGTCACTTTTGGCTTTTTTACTGGTCAGTTTACCAAGTGTATCTCAACAACTCTATTTTGAACTAGGTACAACAATTTCTGCTTTTGATTACGAGAACTCTCAGGGTCAACCTCTTGATAACTTGATTTCTACATCTAAATCGTATTACGGTATGGGGTATCGTCAGAGTATTAACCCGGCAGAAACCATGTTTTTAAATGTAGGACTTAGTTATAATAACTATGGTGCAATCGGCAGTGAAGCGAGTGTAGATAATTTTTTTGAGTGGGATGTAAGTTATTTAGGGCTTAAAGCAGGATTAGGGATAAAACTATTTCAGGTCAGAGACCTTACCTTTCTCGCAAATCTTACAGTAGCACCAGAGTTTTTAATTCGTGGTACACAAACCATCAATAATTCTGTTTTTAATCTGGTAGGAGAAGAAGAGTTTAACAATACAATCCTATTTTTTAGAGGAGGTATTCAGATGCAATATCCAGTTTCTAGTAGCACAGCTATTACTGCTGGCTATAGCTACGGACAGTCGGCATTAATTAATAGCGGAGATACAAGAGAGACCTTAAATCTAAATGCACATCAATTTGGTATTGGTTTTATAATAAATCTACCATCATGTAATTGCGATTTTTAAAGTTGTTAAATATAAGTAGACAAAAGGTGGACATTCTATAATTAGCTGATTATTAATAGTTTTTAATTATAGATTTGAGTCATCTGCGACTATCAAAAAACAATATAAATTATGAAAACACTTCTACGATTAGCATTTTTACTTTGTTGTGTTCAAGTATTTCAAGCACAAAATAATTCGGATTATCGAATTATATCGTCAAATCTTGGTGTAGCAGGTTCTTCTCAAACTATAGAGACTTCTAGAGGAACTTATAAGGTGAGTCAAAGTATTGGGCAATCTAGTATTATAGGGACTTATAAGTCTAATGGCTACTACTTAAGACAAGGTTATCAGCAACCTCTTAATATTCATCAAAGCCGTGATTACAGTAGTTTGCTTTCCGCAAAGGTTTTTCCAAATCCTTTTAGTCGTCAATTAAACATTGTTTTTACAGAACGTATTCAAAGCGATATTTCGGTGTTGATTTTTGACATCAACGGAAGACTAATTTACAATCAAAACTTTGAGCCGAGACAAGACGTAGAAATACAGATTGAAAACATATCAAAAGGCACTTATTTCTTGAAAGTCGCTTCAAAAAGAAAACGTTTTAATACAAAACTTATCAAAATTTAAAAACAACTAACACAATACAATTAGCCATGAAAAAATTACTATTAATAGCATTATGTATTTGCTTTTCGACACTGCTTTTTTCGCAAACAGATGGTATATCTTATCAAGCGGTCATCATTGGACCAGATGATTTAGAATTACCAGGCGTAGACTCTCAAGGGAATTATTTGCCAAACGCCACCATTGCGATAAAGTTTTCTATACTAGATGCAAATAACGACCAGAATAATCCATTGTTTGTTGAGACACGAACTGTAGACACAGACGAGTTTGGTAGAGTTAATCTTATTATCGGTTTAGATAATGACGAGTTTAAAGAGATTAATTGGGATGGTGAGATAAAATTTCTAAGGGTAGAAATAGATTTTGAAGGTGGTACTAATTTCGAATTTCTAAGTAACGAAAGGTTAACCTATTTGCCATACGTGCTTCATAGAGATATTAAAGCAACAGGAACTTTAACTGTCGATGATAGGACATTTTTAAACGGAGAATTGGTCGTGGAAGGACCAGCTAATTTTAACGATGCACTAACGGTTATTGGCGATGTACCAAGTTATCTGTCAGGGACATTAACGGTCGACGGAGAAACTAACATAAATAATGCGTTTAGTGTTAATGGACAGAATCCCACAGATTTATCAGGAAGTTTAAGAGTTGGTGGTAATGCAAATTTCGAGAGAGATTTAGGTGTACTAGGCTTAACGACTCTAAATGATTTAACTGTAACTGGACAAGCCAGTTTCGGAGATATGTCGGTAGATAACCTAACGGTTAATTTAAGCAGCGTCCTAAACGGAGTAACTACAATAAATGGAGAAACACTTATAGATGGTCAAGGAAATCAAGTAAGAATTACATCTAATCTGCCAAACCAAGGAAATACAATAGGAAATCATCCGCTTTTAATTGATGGCGGAAATAATGGTCTTGCCATTAGAGTAAATGGAAGTCGGTCTAACGATACAAATTTTATAACCTTTTATGATCAAATGAGTAATACACCATGGGGTAGGATAGAAGGGGAGATACCAAGTGAGTTTGGTAATAATGCAGATTATGAATTTGATCAATCTTCGTTAGAATTCGATATTTACGATTCAGAGATTGATTTAGGTTTTGCAATAGCACATCAAGTAATTTCTGGCGCGCAACTAATCAAGGCGTCCACAGATTTTCGAGCTTGTATTGGATTAGGAGGTTGCCTAGCTTCACCTGGTCCAGCAGATATAGGATTTGCAGGAGTAGAACTTATCTCAGCTACAGCGCAAACAGTACTTGCGGCGCTTGTACTGGACAGATCTAATCTCAATAAAGCTATTTATGATAATAATAAAATAATTTATCAAGGTGTAACCTATGCTTCTGGGGCTGGTGATTATGCCGAATATTTAAAACGAGAAGATTTAAATGAAAATATTACTTATGGTGATATTGTGGGTTTGAAAGGTGGAAAAATTTCTAAAAATGTCATTGGTGCAGAACGCGTAATGGTGGTTTCCTATAAACCAATTGTATTAGGAAATATGCCACCAAAAGATAGGGAATCAGAGTACGAAAAAGTAGCTTTTATGGGCCAAGTACCAGTTAAAGTTTATGGTAAAGTTAAAATTGGTGATTATATCATACCAAGCGGAATGAATGATGGTACTGGGGTTGCCATCTCACCAGAGGATATTAGAGTTGAACAAATAAAGCATATAGTTGGTGTAGCTTGGTCAGAAAATAATCAAGCTATTAGTAAGAGTATGATCAATGTAGCTGTTGGTATTAATAAAAATGATAATAATCCAATTATAAAAAAACTTGAAAATAAAATATCGATACAGTCTCAAGAAATCACAGAATTGAAAACTCAAATAGCCGACATATATAAAGCACTTAATGATATTAAGAACGGAAAACCTCTAAATGCTCTTAATGAAGATGAATCTTATAATGAATTACCTATTAATAATTATTATAACAGAAAATATGAAGTTGCGCAGGCTGAGTATGGAGAAATTGTTTACTGGGAAATAACTAAAGAAGATATTCAAAAAGCTTTTGATATGGCAAGAAAACAAATGGTGCTTAATGGTGTTGATGTCGAAAATAATTATTTCTGGAATAAAATTGATAATGACCCAGCTTATAAAGAAACGTTAATAACGGAGTTAATAGATAAGTTGGATAAACAGCTACACTATCATAAATCAGTTTTTACTAAAGATTAATAATAGAAATAGAATCAAGTAAACATGTTTTCCATGAAAACTAACATAAGATTAATAGTATTTTTTATAAGTACTTTTCAAATTTTACTTGCTCAGACTACGATAATTCCAGATGCTAATTTCGAGAACTATCTTGAAACTCATACTGCGGACGGAACTGAAGTTAATGTTGGTAATCCAGAAAGCATGGGTGATGGAATTGAGAATAATAGTTTGGTTCTGACTAATAGAATTCAGACGGTGACGTCACTGAATATTATCGAATTACAAATTGAAAATATTATTGGGATTGAAGAGTTCTTAGCTCTTGAGGTTTTAGTTTGTAATAATAATAGGATTGCAAGTATTGATGTATCCGCTAATGCCAACTTAAGACTTCTTAATGTGTCCAACAATAGATTGATAGGCGAGCTCACTGTTAGCAACAATCCTAATTTAGAAAGTCTATTTTGTTCTTCTAACCAAATAAATCTCTTAAACTTAAATAACAATACGGTTTTAAAAAACCTTGACGCTTCCAATAATCGCTTAACTGACTTAGATTTATCTAACATTAATTCTATAGCATGCCCAGACCCACAAACAGACCCTGTAACCTTATGTCAAGGTGCTGCTACAATTAATGTCTCTAGAAATCAGCTAACAGCTTTAGTGGTTAATAATGGATTTAATGATTTAGTTTCTGTTTTTGATGCGACAGATAATCCCGATTTACCTTGTATTCAAATTGATGCTGGATTTACGCCCGGAAATAATTGGGTCAAAGACGATTGGGCCTATTTTTCAGAAAACATGTGTGCAGACATTTTTACCTATGTACCAGATGATAATTTTGAGCAAGAGCTCATTAATCAAGGCTACGATGACCTTTTGGATAACTTGGTGTTAAGAGCAAACATCGAAAATTTAACCACTCTCGATGTTTCAAGTGCCTCAATTGTGAGTTTAGAAGGTATTGAAGATTTTATAGCACTCGTAAATTTAAATTGTAGTGGAAACGCTATAGAAACTGTCGATTTATCTGCAAATACGGCTTTAGAAGATTTAGATATTTCGGATAATGCTTTATTGGATTTAGACCTTTCTGCAAATACGTCTTTATTGGTAATAAATGTTCAGGATAATAATATGCCTAGCTTAGATGTATCAAACAATACGTTACTGACAAACCTTGATTGTTCTGGAAATAGTTTAACAGACTTAGCATTAGATTTTAATGTGTTAATCACTGATTTAGATTGTGCTTTTAATCAGATTGAAAGTCTTGACTTATCAAACAATACAGCTTTAATATCTACTTTATGTAATGATAATAACTTATTTGCGCTCAACTTGATTAACGGTAATAATGCAGCTATTACAAACTTTAATGCTCTAAATAACCCTAACTTATTTTGTATTGAAGTAGACGATGTAGCCTTTGCAAACGGTGCAGCTGGATGGCAAAAAGATGCTGCTGCTGATTACAATCTCAATTGTGGTACTTATGTCCCGGATAATAATTTCGAACAGGCATTAATCGACCTAGGTATAGATTCCGATAATACGCTAAATAACTATGTGCCTACCGGAGATATAAATATGTTAACCGATTTAGATATTTCTGGATTAGCAATTGAAGACCTTACCGGAATTGAAGATTTTACAGCTTTAGTAAACTTAAATTGCTCAGATAATTCGCTATCGGTTTTAGAGTTAACTACAAATTTAGCTTTGTCTACAATTTACTGTGCAAATAACCAGATTGAAGATTTAGACCTATCAATAAATGCCAATTTAACATCAATTATATGCAACGATAATGCATTAATCTCGCTGAACATAGCTAATGGCAACAATGCTGGTCTGACAACTTTTAATGCTGAAGGAAACCCAAATCTTTTCTGTATCAACGTAGACAATGCAATTTTAGGAAACATTCCTATGGCTTGGCAGATTGATACAACAGCATCCTATAATGACGATTGTGTTAATAATAGAATTACACTCATCACAGACCCAGTTTTTGAACAAAAGCTTATTGATTTTGGATACGATAATGTGATTGATGGGCAAGTATTAACAGCAAATATTGAATTAGTACAGACACTAAATGTTAGTGATGAAGGTATCTCGGATTTAACAGGGATTAGAGATTTTAAATCTCTTGTAGAGTTAGACTGTAGTGGTAACTTTTTAGATGATTTAGATGTTAGTAATATGGTGAATTTAGAACGATTAAATTGCAGTTCTAATTTTTTTCTTACAAATGATATTAACGATACTAATGGCCTTTTAAATACAACAGGAACAATTGCATTATTAGAATTGTTTTGCGCAGGTAATAACCTTTCTAATTTAGATACTAGTCTTAACGAAAACCTCCAGGTTTTAGACTGTGCTGACAATAATATTACAAATCTCAATGTGTCAAATAATTTAGCCTTAGTTAGGTTAAATTGTTCAAACAACAGTCTATCTGCCTTAGATATTAGTGCTAATACACTTTTAGAAGATTTAAATAGCGATAGTAATCAGCTACAAACACTTACAACTATTTCAACACTTAATACAACATTAACACGTTTAAGTTGCGCAAATAATAGTCTTTCAGATTTAGTAGTAACAAGCTATCAAGCTTTATCGTTTCTTAATTGTGGCACAAACAGTTTAAATGCACTTAACGTTCAGAATAATCCAGATTTAAGTTTCCTTTCGGCAACAAATAATCAAATTACCGCTATCAATTTGATGAATAATGGCAATTTGGTAGAAGCTCTTTTGTCGCAAAATAATTTAACAGAGCTAGATTTATCTGGAAACCCAATTTTAGAACAGCTTAATTGTAGTTTTAATGATATTAATTCAATCAATTTAGCTTCAAATCCACTTTTAGAATTTTTAGGATGTGCTAATAATCAACTAACTACAATTGACCTTACAGCTAATACAAATCTCATAGAAATTAACGCAAGCACCAATAGCTTAGCTACTATAAATCTTTCGTCTAACCTTGGGAATTTAAAGCGCATTGACCTCAGTAATAATCAGCTTGAAGATGATTTAGATTTAAGCTCTATGGCAATTTCAGCTTGTGTGTTTCAACCTGGGCAAACAGATTTTTGCCCAGAAACTATTACAATAAATGTCTCTAATAATTTATTGAGTTTTTTAAATATCCAAAATGGAATCAACCCAGAAATCGCAAGTTTAAATGCTACAGGAAATCCTAATCTAGATTGTATACAAGTAGATGATGCCAATTCTATCGGCGCAGGTTGGATTAAAGATGACGCTACCGAGTATAACATAGATTGTAATTTTGGAGAAACCTTTGTGCCCGATGACAATTTTGAGCAAGCTCTTATAGATTTGGGTTATGACTCGGGACCTCTAAACGATTACGTGCCAACTATTAATATTGAAACTTTAATCAATTTAGATGTGAGTGGAAATAATATAGCTGACCTTACCGGTATTGAAGATTTTGAGGCCTTACAAACTTTAAATTGTTCTAATAATTCGCTTACAGAACTAATAATAGACCAAAATACTAACCTTATCAGTCTTAATTGTTCAGAAAATCAATTAAGCAACTTAAGTGTTTTAAATAATACGTTGCTAAATATAATTAACTGTGCCTCTAACACGATTAGTGCATTAGATTTAAGTAACAATAGCAGCCTTACAGATTTAGATATTTCTAATAATTCGTTTACTACATTTTTGCCAAGTGAAGTCTTATCGTTAGAAAGTTTTAATTGTGATTTTAATCAGATAACTGAGCTCGATTTTCAGTTAAATCAAAATATGACGAGTATTAATTGTGCGTCTAACCTGTTAGAAGTTTTAAATATTAAGAACGGACAAAATAATAGCTTATCTTTTTTAGATGCTCAGAATAATCCAGATTTAACTTGTATCGAAACAGATAACGGTACGGTACCAGCAGGTGTAACTTGGCTTACAGATGCAACGGCTCAGTTTTCTGATAATTGCTTTTTTGGGCAAACCTTTGTGCCAGACGATAACTTTGAGCAGGCTTTAATCGATTTAGGCTTTGATTCTGGAGCTCTAGACGATTATGTGCAGACAGCAACTATAGAAACCATTACTTTTCTAAATATATCCTCTCGGGAGATTTCAGATTTAACGGGAATTGAAGATTTTATAGCCTTACAAAACCTTAATTTCGAAATTAATACTATTTCATCTGTAGATTTAAGTAATAATTCGGCACTTGTAGATTTAGATACTTCAGATAATCTACTAACAGAAATTGATGTTTCTTCTCTCACACAACTACTAGTTTTAGATGTCTCCAAGAATGACTTATCTCAAATTGATATCGATGCCAATGTGCGATTAATAGATTTAAATGTTTCAGATAATTCTATTGAAAACCTTAATGTAGATACCTTAACAAATCTTGAAGATTTAAATTGTTCAAATAATCTTATTGGTAGTTTAAGTTTAACTCAAAACATAAATTTAGAAATACTCTTCTGTCAATCAAATATGCTTATTGATGACCAATTGAATATTCAAAATGGAAATAATCAAAACATTCAAATATTCAACGCTACCAACAATCCAGACTTAGGCTGTATTTTGGTTGATAATCCTGTGGCGGTTATAGAAAACACTGATGGTACTTACGATAATTGGAGTAAAGACGATACGGCAACCTATCAAATTGTTTGTTTAGATGCTGATAATGATGGTGTACCCAACGTTGATGATTTATGTCCTGGAACACCATTTGGAGCAACAGTAGATTTATTTGGTTGTGCTATTCCAGACTTACCTAATAACAATTTTTTAATCTCTATAACCAGTGAAACTTGCTTAAATAGTAATAACGGAATCATTTCTATTGAAACTCAAGAGGTTTATAACTATACAGCAACCTTAACTAGCGACGATTTTAATCAGGCTTATAATTTTACGAATGATGTTGATATTTTTAATCTATTAGCAGGGACTTATGAGTTATGTATTACCATTGAAGAATGGCCAGATTACGAATTGTGTTATACGATAGTCATAGAGCAACCAGACCCATTATCGGTATTTTCAAGTAGAATTGCGGGCACAAATAGATTGGCTCTTGATATGTCAGGGAATTTAAGGTACAATATAGAGTTTAATGGAGAATCTTTTGTGACCTATAATCCAGAACTTCAGTTAGAACTCCAACAAGGTATTAATACATTGAAAGTCACAACAGATTTAGAGTGTCAAGGTGTTTTTGAAGAAACAATTATTGTTACGGATGAGTTTTTAGTCTATCCAAATCCTTTCAATAACGACTTAAAGATATATAACGGTATTTCTGATGAAGAAGTTGATATAAAAATATACTCTCTTTTTGGTCAGCTTGTTTTTTCAAAGATTATTCAAAATCAAGGTAGTACCATTGAAGTTGACACTAGCAGTTTAGCCTCAGGAATGTATGTGATTATGCTACAATCTGATTCCATGCGTACAACTCATAAAATTATTAAAGAATGAAAAAGATAGTTTACATATTCTGTGTTTTTTTGGTACTGTTATCCTCCTGTAAGGATACTACAGACGATATGATAGATACAACTATTCCTTTTGGAGAAATTCAGGATGAGGTTGAAGGTGTTCAATTAATTTTTCCTTTAGAGAATGAGTTGTGCACAACAGGAACTAACATAACTGATACCGAAAGTACCGTATTATTTGAGTGGGTTCCCAACAATAATGCAGATAGCTATAATGTTACAGTTGAGAATTTAAATACTGGCGAAATTATAGAACTAGAAACTACTGATTTTTTAGTGCCAATTACTATAGCGCGTGCAAATTCTTTTAGGTGGTTCGTAAGCTATGTTTACAGGGATGATATATTGACTAGTGAATCTTGGAACTTCTATAATGCTGGGATAGGTGTGCAAACATACCCACCTTTCCCCGCAGAGATTATTTCTCCAACAATGGCGCAAAATATTCTTGCAACAAGCACTGTGACTTTACAATGGAACGGAAATGATGTAGATGATGATATTGTAGGTTATGATGTGTATTTTGGAACGAGTAATCCTCCTGAAATAAGTAACGCGGATATTACCAATACAGAACAATCAGTTGCAGTTACTCCAGATACTATTTATTATTGGAGCATAACAACTAAAGATGCAGAAGGTAACGAGTCTAGTTCTGTGGTTTTTCAGTTTAAAGTATTAAACTAAAGTTCTAAATAAAGATATTATCAATTAAGTTTCCTCTCACTTCAAACGGATGAAAACGCGAGAATAACTCTTCAGAATACCAGCCGAGTTCTCTGGTTTTTTTAACCATATCGGCATGTTTTTTATTGCTATACGCGTAAGCCATCATGTGTTCTCCTTTTTCCCAAAACGAAAATGTAGCCTGCATAAAAATAGGCCATTCACCGATGCCTTTAGAAAAAATTAAGCCTACATGTCCGTCCATAGATTTTGAAACTGAAGGCACATAGCGCCAAAATTTGTAAGCTAATTTTGGTTTTATAGTCGCTCTAGTAATTACGGCAATAGGTTGAGATTCGTTATACTTTACTTCGGCATTAAACGGTTCTTGTTTACTCCATTTACCATGTGCTTTTATAGAATGCATTAAAATATGACTATGCTTTTCAGAGCTACTTTGATACTCTTCTATAATATCTGAATCTAAGAATTTCTTTGCTTCGTCTTCCGAATTAAAAACCGTTAACAATCCAAAGGTTGACCAATCTGGCCATATTGAAAATCCGTTACCGCTACCAGCACCAAGTGCTTTCCAAAATGTAAGTCCAGAAATATCCTTATTAAGAAGTGGAGGTCTTCCCATGCGACCAAGCGCTTGCCATTTATTTTTAAAGCCTTTGTATGTGAAAAATGAAATGACTGTGGTTTGTGGCATATTTTACAAAGATAAAAAGCCTATTGTTGTAAATTCTTAATTCTTTGTAAAAGTGTTGGATGCGAATAATGCATAAAAACGTAAGCAGGATGAGGTGTTAAATTACTCAAACTGTTTTTAGATAGTTTTTTTAAAGATGAAATTAACGGTTCTGCTTTATAAGTGGTTTTAGCGTAATCATCAGCTTCATATTCAAACTTACGAGAGAAATAATTCATAATTAAACCTGTAATTTCAGAAATAGGCGAGTAGAGCAATCCAAAAGCGATTAAGCCTGCATGAAAACTTGGAGTTTCTACGCCTATAGCATTTGATAATAATGGATTGGAGATAAAAATAGATAAAATAAAAAGTGTGAAACCCGTCAATAATACTGAAGCAGATAGATTAAAAATAATGTGTTTTCGCTTGTAATGCCCAACTTCATGAGCCAATACCGAAACGATTTCTTCATCATCCAAATCAGTAATCAAGGTATCAAACAGCGTCACCCTTTTTTCGCTACCAAATCCAGAGAAATAGGCATTAGCTTTTGTACTTCGTTTGGAACCGTCAATCACGAAAATTTTATCAAGATTAAACCCAACAGAATTGGCGTAGTTTGAAATTTTGTCACGCAATTCGCCTTCTTCCAAAGGCGTTTGCTTATTAAAAAGTGGTACAATGAGTTTGGCATAAAACATATTCATAAATACGGTGAAAATAATAACAATTCCCCAAGCATATAACCAAAATTGACTGCCTGTAATTTGATAAAACCAAACAATGAGCGCTAGTATACTTCCACCTAATAAAGCCATCATAAACAAGCCTTTTATTTTATCTAAAATAAAGGTCTTTTTAGTTGTCTTATTAAACCCAAATTGTTCTTCAATCACAAAAGTCTTGTAGTAGGAGAAAGGTGTTGAAAGTATATCACTTGCTAGCATAATTATACCAAAGAAAATAAGGGCGATGATAATTGGGTTTTCTGAATAACTTCGGGCAATAGCATCGACATACTCAAAGCCATCAAGAAGGAGAAAACCTAACGTCAGTGTTAGCGAGAATAATGAGGACCATATGCCAAATCGGTAATTTATAGCTTTATAATTCTGAGATTTTTTATATTCAGCTTCATCGTAAACATCTTCTAATTCAGATGGAACGGCATCGTTAAAATGTTTAGCATTCAATGCATCTAAAATTTTATCCTTTAGAAAATTAACGAGGATTATACCTATGATGATGTAGAATAGAATTTCAGAATTCATTTAGTTTAATTTTTATAGATGTCACCTTGAGCGCAGTCGAAAGGTCTTAGGTTTCGACTGCGCTCAACCTGACAGAGCGTTATATTATTTAAAATCACGTTGACGTTTCGCTTCAAAAATAAGAATTCCAGCTGCGACAGAAACGTTCATCGAATCGATAACACCTTGCATAGGAATGCTAATATTTTGAGTCGCTGCGTCTCGCCATTCTTGTGTTAATCCAGTAGCTTCTGTACCAACAACAATAGCCGTAGGTAACGTGTAATCTTGTTTGTGATAGGGTTGTGATTCTTGAAGAATCGCTGCGTAAATATTAAAACTATATTTCTGTAAAAAGGCGATAACTTCTTCAGTAGATGCAACACCAATTTCAGTCGTAAACACACAACCTACACTAGAACGAATAATGTTTGGATTGTAAATATCTGACTTTGGGTTGGCTATAATCACCGCATCTACATTTGCAGCATCTGCTGTACGTAACAAAGCACCCACATTACCCGGTTTTTCAGGAGCTTCGGCCACCAATATAAGTGGATTTTTATTTTTTAATTCTAAGGCTTCAAGTTCATGTGATTTTGTTTTGCCAATAGCAATAACACCTTCCGTAGTCTCTCTATGAGCTAATTTCTGAAACACATCTTTAGAAATTTCGATAATTTCAACATTGTAATGCCGCATTGCTTTGGCCTCGCTTTCAGAAAATAAGTCAGGGAAAAATAAAAGCGTTTCAATAGTATATCCGCCTTTTATAGCCAGTGACAATTCACGTTTACCTTCAAGCAGAAATTGTCCCGTTTTCTTTCGCTCGCGAGACTTATCCTTAAGCTGAATAAGCTGTTTGATATATGGGTTTTGCGTACTAGAAATTATTTTGTGCATACTATTAGCAAAAGTAGTGTAATTTTGGAGGAAATCTTACGTCAAAGGCATCAACAAAATCAATACAATGAAAAAAATAATAGCATTATTCGCAACAGCTTTAATTGTTATCGGCTGTAAAAACGATAAAACCTCCTCAATAGAAGAAATTAAGAATATTAAAAAAGGAGATATCACAACAAGTATCTATCCAGAAAGTATTACTAAAGTTTTTGATGCCCATGGCGGAATAGACCACTGGAATAAAATGAAAACCTTATCCTTTACCATGAATAAGCCAAATGGAGCTGAGGTTACAACTACAAATCTAAAAACGCGTGCCGAATTAATCGATACTCCAGATTATGCGATTGGTTTTGACGGAAGAACGCTATGGGTAAATGAAAAGAACGAAAAACCGTATAGAGGAAAAGCACGTTTCTATAAAGGTTTAATGATGTACTTCTATGCTATGCCTTTTATTGTCGGTGATGATGGTATTATTTATGAAGAAGCTGATCCGCTTACTTTTGAAGGTAAGACTTATCCAGGTGTTTTAGTTTCTTATGAGGCAGGTATTGGCGAATCTCCTAACGATGAATATATTATTTACTATGATGCGGATTCTGGACAAATGCAATGGTTAGCTTATACCGTAACATACGGAAAAGAAGGAAAAAGCGATAAGTTTAGCTACATCCGTTATGATGACTGGCAAACAGTTAATGATTTAGTTTTGCCTAAACGTATATCTTGGTATACAGTTGAAGATAATAATCCAACTGAATTAAGAAATACTGTTGAATTTGCAGATGTTGTTGTTTCAGAAGAAGCGCCAAAAGATGCTATATTTGGGATGCCCCAAGGTGCGAAAATTATACAATAGATTAACGATTTGTCATACTGTCCCGCAGCTTCGGGATTGATTGACCATCTCATTTAATTTTATAAAAAAAAGGGAACCTTGGTTACTGAGCTAAGTCGAAGTATGGTTCCCTTCTTCGTTTTAATCTTTTTGTTCTCGTTCAAGTTTTCCTGAATAGCGTTTCCAAAGTTCGGTTTGGTGCGTTTCTAAACTTATATCTCGGCCATCTATGAAAGCATGAGTCAATTGGTTACCACGCATATCTAAAGCATCACCTTCGCTAATAAAAAGTGTGGCGCTTTTACCTTCCTTTAAAGTGCCATACGTATTATCAATACCCATTATTTTTGCTGGGTTTTGAGTGATAAGCTGTAAAGCTTGTTCTTTTGTTAGACCATAAGCCACTGTTGTTCCTGCGTAAAACGGAAGATTACGAGAATTCATACGTTCCATTTGTCCGCTTGGTTCTAAAGCAACTAAAACACCAGCATCTACTAGTTTTTTAGCAAGTTTAAATGGCAAGTCATAATGGTCATCTTCGTTATTTGGTCTTGTATGTACACGTCTTAGAAAAACAGAAACATTGTTTTGCTTTAAAAAATTGGCGACTTTATCTGCTTCGTAAGCACCAACAATCGTAAGTTTATTAATTCCATGAGATTTAGCAAAATTAACGGCATCAGTGATTCCTTTTTGGTCATTTACGTTAATGTACAAATGCTTAGAGCCATTAAATAGTCCAGCCATAGCTTCAAAAGGCAAATGGCGTTCTGCTTTATTACCAGCGTTATGTGTTTTTGCTTCAACAAAATATAGCTCTAATTCTTTTACTTGTTTCCCATAATTTTTATTAGGTTTTA
This sequence comes from Winogradskyella wandonensis, assembly GCF_004346845.1. Taxonomy (GTDB): domain Bacteria; phylum Bacteroidota; class Bacteroidia; order Flavobacteriales; family Flavobacteriaceae; genus Winogradskyella; species Winogradskyella wandonensis. The sequence goes on from NZ_SMGI01000001.1 coordinate 278,984, forward strand.
ATCCTGGGTCTTCACCAAGCCACCAGCGACCGCGACTAAAGGTGCTTGGCCAATTTATGTGTATGCCGTCATCTGTTTTTATAGCAGCATCTTCCCAATTCCAAGCGTCGTATTGCACAACGGAAGATGTACCGGTAATACGTCCACCTCGTGGTACAACTTGACCCAAAAGGACACCATTTGGGCGCATAGATTCTACGATTTTAGATTCTGCATTGTAAGCTATTAAGCTACGGATATGAGGATTAAATGTGCCTAATTCAGATAAATCGTTAGACGCTTTTACGGCATCTACTTCAACTAATCCTAAAGTTCCGTTTGCAACAATAAAGCCTGGATAAACATGTTTACCAGTAGCATCGATAACATCCATTTCGGCGGTGTTAATACGAATTTTGGTGGCATCCGCAACTGTGGTTATTTTTCCGTCTGCAAAAGTAATAACACTGTTTTCTATTACCGTGCCGTCACCGATATGTGCTGTAGCACCCATAATTGCAATAGGCTTGGTTTGCTCTGGTGCAGGAGTTTGTTGTGCCTGACTTATACTTAACGTTAATAAAAGTACGGCGATGTATATATAATTTTTCATAATCTTATAATTTAGAATTTGCATTAAATACCAGATTGTGTGGAGTGACAATGCAATAATTCTTTTTCTTTCTTTTTGATAGGTTGTGTCTTTAGACCTTTGTTTTTGGCTTTTAGCATTCTATTAATAAGGTCGCTCTTTTCTTTCTGAATTGCAGCTCGCATTTGTTTGTCTTTTTCTAAATCGAAATACGTTTTACCTTCAATAATTGTTTTCTCAGCTTTAGCGTATATAGATAACGGATGGTCGCTCCATAAAACAACATCTGCATCTTTGCCAACTTTCAGGCTACCTACGCGGTCATCTAAATGCAGTAATTTTGCTGGATTAAGCGTTACAAATTTTAAAGCCTCCTCTTCACTAACACCACCATACTTAACAGATTTTGCCGCTTCTTGATTAAGGCGTCTGGACATTTCGGCATCGTCACTATTTATAGCCACGGTAACACCAGCATTGTGCATGATTGCCGCATTGTAAGGAATGGCATCGTTAACCTCATATTTGTAAGCCCACCAATCACTAAATGTAGAACCGCCAACACCGTGTTCTTTCATTTTGTTTGCTACTTTGTATCCTTCAAGTATGTGTGTGAAAGTGTTAATTCTAAAGTTGAATTGCTCAGCAACTTTCATAAGCATATTAATCTCGCTTTGTACGTAAGAGTGACAAGAAATAAAACGCTCACCGTTTAATATTTCAACTAAGACTTCCATTTCTGTATCTTTTCGGTAAGGTTTACCACTTTTCTTAGCCTCGTCATAAGCCTTTGCTCTTGAGAAGTAGTCGATAAAGACTTGCTCAACACCCATACGCGATTGTGGGAAACGTTCGTTTCTATTAGCTCTAGATTGTTTTACATTTTCACCTAAAGCAAACTTGATAAATTTAGGCGAGTTGTCATAGATATAATCATCAGCGGCTTCTCCCCATTTCAATTTTATAATTGCCGAGCGTCCACCAATTGGGTTTGCCGAACCGTGTAATATTTGAATTGAAGTCACACCACCAGCCAGATTTCTATAGATGTCAATATCTTCATCATCAATCACATCTTCTATAGTAACCTCGGCGGAAGAATTGTGTCCACCTTCGTTAATTGAAGCAGCGGCAATATGCGAGTGCTCATCAATAATACCAGCGGTAATGTGCTTTCCAGTGGCGTCAATAACTTTTGCGCTTCTATCGGATAAATCTTTTCCGATTTTTGCAATTTTACCATTCTTAATTAGCACATCCGTATTTTCTAAAATACCTTCAGCTTCATTGGTCCAAACGGTAGCATTTTTAAATAAGAGCGTTTCAGATTTTGGTTTTTCTAAAAAACCATAGGCTAAATTAGGGTAAGTAATAGGACTCATAAAGGCATCGTCTGTTTCCTCTTCCTTAGATTTATTGTCTTTTTTATCTGAATCTGAAGATGTTTTATTTGCAAAGAAGCTATATTCTGAACCATTTGGCATAATGGCAGTTCCGCTGAGCGTATTGCCATTAGCTACATTAGCTGCGACACGAATATATTCCGTTTTGGTACTATCTGCTGTTTTAAATGTGAAGTTTACCCAATCATCAGCGTAATTCATTTTGGTGTCATAAGACTTATTATCCGATTCTAGTTTTCCTTTTGGCTTACTTGTACTTCCGCTAATAGTTAAATCATAATCTTGACCGGCTAATTTAAATGTGTACTCGCCGTCAATATCTTTAATATTCATATTGCTTATCACATGCTGCATCCCTTGTACCCAGTTTTCATAAAGCTTTGTCTTTTTATCAAAGATATCACCAGAGGTAATTAAGAAATTAGCATATGCACCTATTTTTAGTGTGCCCAGCTCGTTAGATTTTCCTAATAGGGCTGCAGGAACTGTGGTTAATGCTTCCAAGGCTTTTTCTTTAGAAAGTCCACTTTCAATGGCTTTCATCAAATTAGCTTTAAAGGTCTTTTTGGATTTTAAACCATGCGTTGTTAATGCAAATCTTACACTATTTTCGGCTAATAATCTTGGGTTGTGTGGTTCTTGACTCCAAGCGCGCATATCGCTTAGCGATAGCGTTGATGCCAAGAATGGGTCTTCAACATCGTAAGCCATTCTAAAATCTATTGGTAAAATTATGGTGGCATTCGTCGCTTTTATTTCGTCTAAACGCTCATATTCGTCACCACCGCCAACTATTGTATATTGAATGTTGTGCGAGTCGCCAACTTTATCTGCACGTAGCACATTAGCTCGACTTCCAGCCTCGAAAATTTGTACTAAATTTCGATTCTCGTTTAAAGCTTCCAATGATAAATCTCTAGTGTTTATATTTCCAGCGGCATACCATTTGGCATCGTCGTACATTTGGCGTAACAATGCCATGCTGCCCATAATAGACGATGGATAGGATTGATTAGAGCGCACACTTTTACTAAATGATAAATGCTGAGACACTTCACCATCAACCACGCGTAATGCATTGTCTGCATCGTTATTGAGCGCTATTAATGCACCTGTTCCACGAACAATACCGTCTGGCATATGCGTGGTTACGGCACCAAAACCAAGTTTATGTAATTCTGAGGCATCTTTTGCATCATATTTAAAACTGGCCATAACATCTTGCTCTGGCATAATATGGTCGTTCCAATAAAAGCCACTTCGACTTGCAGCGTATCGTGGTCCGTTTCCTCCACGCTCTGGTTTTTTCACGCCAAAGGTCGTGTACATGTCTATAAAAGATGGGTAAATGGACTTTCCAGACAAATCGACTTTAGTTGTGTTGGCTGGTATTTTTACAGATTTTCCCACATTCACTACTTTTCCATCTTTAATCAAAAGTGTTCCGTTTTTAATAACTTCTGAAGGAGAGACATGGATTGTAGCGTTAGTAAATGCCGTGTAATTACTGTTGTTGTCAGATTTTACACCAGAATTACTTGGGAAATAATCCTGTGCGAACAACGAAAAACTGCATGAGAGAATCAGCAGCCTTAAATAGAATTTAATCATAGGATAGTTAGTTTAATTTAGATTTCTAAAGATAAGACTTAAGAACAAACCCTAATTCGTATTAAGAATTTTTAACGTTTTTAGAGAGGTTTGTTATTGTAGTAATTCACCAAAAGCGCCACAACATAGCTGTAGCTTTTCATCCCTTGGGATTGGTTATTTACTTTTAAGAATGTGTCAAACGTTTTTTCAAAGAAAGGCTCAATAGGGTTTTCATAAGATTTCCAAAAATCCTGGGCTTCTTGGTAGTTTTTTAAAATGCCTTTGTTGATGGTTTTTATAAGTAAATTATAGATGTCTTTATCTCGCTTATAAACTTCAGCGAGACAGTAGCGCAATGCAAACGTATATCCTGAGTATTTAAAATATAAGTCGTCGTTATTCACTGCAGCTAAAGCACCAATAAAATTAGCTTCGTTTTCTGCTGCATAACCCAATTGATGCGCAACTTCATGACAGGACGTGGTTGGGAATTTATAAATAGGAATCAATCCATCGACTTGAGCTTCGTTAGTAAAGGGATTCAGATAGCCCGAAAATCCCATGTAAGTTAATGGTAAGCTATATATCGATTGTTTTAAACTCTTTGGGTTGTATGATAAGTGCGGATAGCTTTCTGAAAGTATTTGATAACCATTCTTTACTTTATCAAAAACCTCTTTTTTGGTATAAGGCAAATCCACTTTTAAACTGTCGTTTTTTGACAATTGAAGATGAATAGTGTTAGACTTTTCAATAAGTCTTTTGGTGAAACTCACCAATTCTTCAGTAGAGTACTCCGCTTTTATGCCTAAAGATTTATGAAGCGGTAAACGGTAATAATTAAAAGCCCAAAGCAAATGAAACGCAAAGTAAGCAATAGAAATTACTGTGACCACATCTAAAAACCAATTAAGGGTGTCTTTGTAAATGCGTTTGAAGTTTTTATAAAGCCACCTCAGTAAATAAATAACAGCGATTGTATAGAAAACATCACCAACTGAGAAAGATATCCACCCAAAGCTATAGCGCATGAGTTTGGATAAAAAAACGTAAAGTCCGTTACTGTAATAGGTTTCTACAAATTCAGGAAAAAGCTTCAAAAGGTTAATTCCTATAATCTGAATAATTAAAAAAATAAGAAAAGCTCCTCGTTTTGTAATGCGCATGTTTCAAAAATAGGAAATAGTTTGGTTACATTTGCTTCACAAAAAAAAGAGATATGAGTTCAGAGATAAGAGCTTTAGAACCTAAAGCATTATGGAATAAGTTTGCAGATTTAAATGCTGTTCCTAGACCTTCAAAAAAGGAGGAACGTGTTATTAAGTTCATGAAAGATTTTGGTAAAAGTCTTGGTTTAGAAACTATTGAGGATGAGGTTGGTAACGTTATTATCCGTAAACCTGCCACAAAAGGAATGGAAGATAGAAAGCCAATCGTGATGCAAAGTCATCTCGACATGGTGCATCAAAAAAATAACGACACAGTTTTCGATTTTGATACTCAAGGTATTGACATGTATGTCGATGGTGATTGGGTAAAAGCTAGAGGTACAACACTTGGTGCCGATAATGGACTGGGTGTTGCAACAATTATGGCTGTTTTAGAGAGTGATAGTATTGCTCATCCAGATTTAGAAGCGCTGTTTACAATTGACGAAGAAACAGGAATGACTGGTGCAATGGGGCTTAAAGGTGGTTTGCTTAAAGGTGAAATACTACTGAATTTAGATACCGAAGAAGACAATGAAATTGGTGTTGGTTGTGCTGGCGGTGTTGATGTCACGGCAACTCGAGAATATAACGAAGAAGAAACACCTGAGTTCAAAATTGGTTATCAGATTGAAGTCAAAGGTTTACAAGGCGGACATTCGGGTATGCAGATTCACGAAGGTTTGGGTAATGCTAATAAGTTGATGAATCGCTTGTTATTTGATGGTTTTGAGAATTTTGGATTACGTATTGCTGAAATTGATGGCGGAAGTTTAAGAAATGCAATCCCTAGAGAGAGCAAAGCCATTGTAGCTATTGATGCTGTTCATGAAGAAGCTTTTAAATTGGAGATGCAACAACTTTCTGAAACAATTAAGAAAGAATATAAAACCATGGAACCAGATTTAGAAATTGAAATTTCTAAAATTGATACTCCTGAAAAGATTATGGATTTGGGCGTCCAAGAAGGTTTAACAAGGGCACTTTACGCAGCATTAAATGGCGTTTATCGCATGAGTCCAGACATTCCTGACTTGGTAGAAACATCCAATAACATTGCGCGAGTTATTGTTAAGGATGGACAGATAAAAATTGGCTGTTTAACGCGCAGTTCCGTTGAGAGTTCTAAGTATGATTTAGCTAATACGTTGCGCGCAACTTTTGAGCTAACAGGATGTGAGGTCGAATTTTCTGGTGATTATCCAGGTTGGGCACCAAATATGGACTCTGATATTCTAAAAACTATGGTTCCTATTTATGAGCGACTGAATAATGGCGAAAAACCTCATGTTGCTGCCTGCCATGCAGGATTAGAATGTGGAATTTTGGGACAAAATTATCCTAACATGGATATGATTAGTTTTGGACCAAATATTAAAGGCGCACACTCACCAGACGAACGCGCTCAGATATCATCTACACAAAAATATTGGGAATTTGTTTTAGAGATATTGAAGAATATTCCTAAAAAGAAATAACAACGATTTCTAAAAATTAAAAAAGCAGCTATTCCAGAGAGTAGCTGCTTTTTTGTTTGTTTTATTTCAGATTATTTCTGAATATCTACCATTTCAATAATAAAAGCTAAATCTGTGTTTGGTTGCACTACTGGTGGACGTCCGCTTTCACCATAAGCTAAGTGTGATGGGAAGTAGAAGAATGCCTTATCTCCAACGCGCATCATGGCTAATGCTTCTCTAAAGCCTGCAAATAACTGTGCATCAGGGCTTATTTTCATTGGTGTTGGGGCATACATATTACGTTGAACTTTCATAGGATTAAGCATACCGTAACGTTCTTCACATTCTTCGATGTTACTATCTAACAATTTACCATCAGTAAAATAGCCTTGGTAGTTTATCATAGCCATTTGTCCCGTTTTTGGCTTAGTACCTGTTCCTTTGTTTAAGTAATGTACTTTTAAACCAGAAGGCAGTGCTTTTGCTTTAGACATGTAATCGTCTAACGTTGGCTTAAATTCTGCCGCAGCTTCAGCTTTCTTTTCTTCTGCAGCTTTCTTCTCTTCTTCGGCTTTAAGACGAGCTTCTTCCGCTGCTTTTTCTTGTTGCTCTTTTAATTTAGGTAAGCCTTCTGTGAACTCTTTAGCAGCGTCGAACTTCTTAGCTTCAGAGCCAATACGGATAATGTTAAGCTCTTTTATAACCACATCTTCTAAAGGTTTATTACTTCCTGGTTGTACTTTGACATTTGAAATAGAGTCTTGAACATCAAGGCCTAAAACTAACTCTCCAAATACAGCGTGACAACCGCCACCAGGAAAACGACCACACTTTTTAAGTGTACCATCGGCTTGATAAGCATCTAAAAACTGAGTGGCTTTTTCAGTAATAAAAAACTGTGAACCATTAGTATTTGGCCCAGAGTTAGCCATGGACAAAATACCCGGTTTTGTGTGTTTTAAATCATTACTAAATTCGTCTTCAAATTTGTAACCTGGGTCACCAGAACCTGTTGCGGTTGGGTCACCACCTTGTATCATAAAATCATTAATAACACGGTGAAACGTTGTGCCATTGTAATATTTTTTTCCTTTGTACTCTTCTTTAACTAATGGGTGTTTGCCTTCGGCAAGAGCAACAAAATTAGCAACGGTTACAGGTGCTTCCTTATAAAATAATTTAGCAACCATAGTATCTTTTGTAGTAACAAATTCGGCATACAAACCGTCTTCTAAATCGTATCTTGGTTCTTTACAGCTTGCTGTTAGTAATAACAAAATTGCTGCTAGGGGCATAAATAATTTCTTAGTCATTGTTTTGGGTTATAGTTTTTAAAGTTACGTTACAAATTAGTGGCACATTTGCGCCTATTTTATTATCATCTCCATAATAACCGTAGGCTTTCTGCGATGGGAATATAAATGTTATTTCTTCTGTAGGTTTCATGAGTTTTAGTCCTTCTCTTAAGCCAGAAAATAATTCTTCTTTGTCCATAAAGTAAACTTGGTTACCAAGCTCTTCTTTAGAGTATATGGTTTGTCCGCTAAGATTAGAAACATCGTAAGAATACTCTATACGGTCACCAAATTGTGGAGTTTCAGCACTAGTATCAACCTTTTTATTATAACGATACCAAAATCCATTTTCTGAAATCGTAAAGTTTTTATTAGGCAAATTAGAGATAACTTCCTCAATTCTTTTACGCTCTACTTTATTAAGTTTTTTATTTCGTTCTACAGATTCTTTAATAAACGAGCCTGATTTTGTGTTTACAGGAGGTCTTGCTTCGGGTGATTTGCATCCCAAAAGAAGTAAAGCCATAAATAGAATTAGTAGGTGTTTCATGCTTCTATGGTTTAATATAAAAACCTTAGGTCAGCTGGCTTTTATATTCAGGCAATATAGCAATAAATTTTTCAACCGTAGCTTCCAAGGTATCTTCACTACGACCACCAGCAGCGTTTGTATGGCCACCTCCGTTAAAGTGAGCTCTAGATAATTCATTCACCGAAAAATCACCTTTACTGCGTAGCGATATTTTGATAATACCTTCTTGCGTGTTTTCAATAAAAATAGCAGCTAATCGCGTATTTTGAATTGATAGTGCGTAATTCACGACACCTTCGGTATCTCCTTTTTTAAAATTGAATTCATCTAACTCGGCTTGAGAAAGTGTAATATAAGCAGTATGAAACTCTGGAATAACCTTTAAATTCTGAAGCGCTCTACCCAATAATTGCAATCTGCTATAACTATTAGTATCATAAACTTGGTTGTGAATGTTGGTATTATCTGCACCCTTATCAATTAAGTTAGCAATGACTTGGTGCGTTCTGCTTGTTGTTGACCTAAAACGGAAAGAACCCGTATCCGTCATAATACCAACGTAAATACATGTGGCTATTTCTGATGTAATTTTATCTGTGTCGCCAAGCATTTCAATAAAATTGTAAACCATTTCGCATGTTGAAGACATTGATACATCAGAGTACATGTAAGTAGCATAATTGTCAGGTGCTTGGTGGTGGTCTATCATAATTTTCAGAGCATCCGAAGCTTCTAAAACTTCAGCCATGTCGTTTCCTGTGCGCTGTAACGCATTAAAATCTAAAGTAAATATTATATCTGCTTTAGAAATAAGCTCTTGAGACGCCTCTTGCTCGGTTTCGAATTTTAAAATTGAAGCTTCGCCAGGTATCCATTTTAAAAATTCAGGATAATCGTTTGGTGCAATAACGGTAACATCGTGATTATAACCCTTGAGATAATGCATTAACCCAAGTGTTGAGCCAATGGCATCGCCATCTGGATTTCTATGCGGAACAATAACAATGTTTTTAGGAATACTAAGCAGCGCCTTTATGGCTTTGATATCTTCGTTTTTCATAACGGACGAATATACAATTTAATGGCAAATCTCTAAAATGATAAACCAAGAAAAGTATAAGTATTAAAGCCCAATCTTAGGGCTTGTGTATTCTATAAAATAGCGTATTTTTGCACGAAAATTCACCAAGGGGTTTTGGTGGTAAGTAAACTAAAAAAATATGGCAACTAACAGAACATTTACAATGTTAAAGCCAGATGCTGTTGAAAAAGGACACATTGGCGCAATACTAGAAAAAATTAATGCTTCGGGTTTTAGAATCGTAGCAATGAAATTAACGCAAATGACTAAGGCTGATGCTCAAGAATTTTACGCTATCCACAGTGAGCGTCCATTCTTTGGAGAATTAGTAGAGTACATGACTCGAGGTCCTATTGTTGCAGCAATCTTAGAAAAAGACAACGCTGTTGAAGATTTTAGAGCTTTAATTGGTGCAACTAATCCAGCAGAGGCTGCTGAAGGTACTATCCGTAAATTATATGCCGCTTCTATTGGTGAGAACGCTGTTCACGGAAGTGATAGTGATGAAAATGCGGCTATTGAAGGCGCTTTTCATTTCTCAGGAAGAGAGATGTTCTAGAATAGTAAAACTTATAAAAAATATAAAGCCGGTCACTGAGGTTCTCGAAGTGCCGGCTTCTTAGTTTTAAATCATTTTTTTAATGAGTATAATTTGCCCAAGATGGTAATACGTATGTTCTATCATTACATCAATATTTCTGTAGTACGACCCATAGTCTTCTTTTACAAAAGCGCTCATTAATTGTTCTGTTTTCATGTTTTGAACGAATCCAATAAACCTTTCTGAGTTTTTTATAAAGGTTTCTTTTAGTTCATTCCAATCGTTTTCATTCTTAATTTCAGGAGCATCAAAGCTGAATTTGTCCCTAATAGTCAATTCTCCACCTTTAAAGACGTCCATAACTCCAGATAAATAATAATTAATATGGAAGGTTAGACTCGCTATGGTATTAAAGTTTTCCACTTTTTTAGTTGCTTCTATCCACGTTAAATCTTCTATCTGTTCTTTAAAGTTGGTGCCAGTCACCCATTTACCATTTAAAAGAATTTCTCTAAGTCGATTGGCTAGGTATTCGTTGTGATTCATATTAAGTTTTGGGTTGTTTATAACTGCCTAAATATAATAACTATCAGTTAAGAATTTTAGAATGGTAGTTTTAGGTTTAAAGTAAATGTTATAAATTGAAATATTATTTTTATGTGAAATTTCACGCAACCATTTTTGTTTTTTACATCTATTATAACGAATTCAACCTCCAAGATTATGAAAAATTTTATCCGTATTGCGCTTCTATTTGTATCTGTTGCTTTCTTTTTTTCTTGTGAAAAAGACCCTGTCGATTTGAGTTCTCCAAGCACTTCAAACCCAGAAATTAGTTTAATGGACGAGGAGTTTCAAGCACAGAATTTTGGTAATTCAACTACCGCAAATTTTATAGGTACAATAAAAAATACGTCTGGTGACTTGCTTTCAGATGTACAAATTGAAATTGATGGAGTTACTACCACAACTGACCGAAACGGTATTTTTATATTGAACAATGCACCAGTTTTTGAGAATTTCGCTTATATCAAAGCAAAGAAACAGGGTTATATTGATGGTTCAAGAGTAGTAATTCCTAAGGAAACGGGTACAAACAATATCCAAATAGTTTTGTTTGAAAAGGAAACAACTGCCACTATTAATTCTGGAGAGCCATCAGTGGTGTCTAAATCTGGAGCTAAAGTTAGTTTCACAGGTGATTTTATAAGAGAAGATGGAAGTGAATATAATGGTGAAGTTGAGGTTGTTTTAAATTATTTAACTCCATTTTACTCAACTACTTTTAGAGAAATGCCAGGTAGTTTATTTGCTCAAACGGCCGATAATGAAGCTAGAGGTCTAGAATCTTACGGAATGGTTTCTGTCAATTTATTTTCGCCTTCGGGTGAAATATTAAATATAAATGAGGCAAATCCTGCCAATATTGAGTTTCCTATATCATTTTATCAAAATGATGTTGCACCAGAAAGTATTACTCTGTGGTATTTTGATGAAGAACAAGGGTATTGGAAAGAAGATGGGCAGGCTGTTAAAGATGGGAATAAGTATATTGCTAATGTGACTCACTTTACATGGTGGAATTGTGATATTCCTTTTAATTCTGTAGAATTTTGTTATTCTATAAACCCAGAACAAGCTAATGCCTCAACTACTTCAACACCATATAATGTTTCAATTCTTAGAGTTTCAAACGGTCAAGTTATTTTTTCTGGAACAGTGTATTCAGATGATGACTTAACCTGTGGATTGGTACCAAGAAATGAGGAAATTGAAATAATAGTTCGTAGTGCGTCGGGTTCTTGTCAAAACCTCATTGTTTACCAAGATATTTTGGGCGGTTTTATGACCGATACTACAGTTAATCTTAATTTTTCTCAACCTCAGGAGGTTACATCTACAAACATAAATGGTTTTGTAACTAATTGTATAGGAAACCCTCTAACTAATGGTTATGTTTATATTGATGGGAATAACATATTTAGCATAACAGATGGTGTTTTAGATATTGAGATTATTCATTGCATAGACTCAATGGTAAATATTCAGATATATGATTTTGATACAAATCAATGGACTATTGCTTATGACGTTTCTGTAAATGGCGCATCTGTAGATTTAGGTAATGTTAGCACCTGTGAAGATACAGGCGGTATATTTAATGGCGATGTTACATTAAGAACCCAGGAAGAGGTTGATTTCTTTGGTAATTTTGATTATAATCAAATAAATGGTAATCTATTATTAGGAGAGACGATTAACAATCAAGTAAGTAATATTAACAATCTTGCTCCATTATCGTCAATAAACTCTGTCACGGGTTTTTTAACAATAAGACAAACTGAGCTTATTAACCTTCAAGGTCTAGAAAATATTACAGTTTTAAATGTAGGACTGTCTTTATTTAATAATGATTCTCTTTCTTCACTGAATGGGTTAAATAATCTAACGACTATTGGTGGTCAATTTAATTTACGAAATAACAATTCGTTAAATTCATTAGAGACATTGTCCTCTTTGCAAAATATAAGTTCTTTTACTTTAGAAAATAGTCCAAATATCACCTCACTAGAAGGTTTAAATCAAGTAACTAATTATGATTGGTTTAGGATAAGTAACAATGATGGGTTGACAGATTTATCAGCTTTAATTAATGTAACAGAAATCGGAGCATTATTTATAGCAGGTAATGATTCATTAGAGAGTTTAAATGGTTTAGATAATGTAATTGAAAATATTGGAATGTTTATAGGAAGAGATTTAGATTTCGATATTTTTGTTGATTTAGGTAATTCAGTATTGACTGATTTTTGCGCTTTACAAAATTTATTTGTAAATGGGAATTTTGTTTCTATACAAACATCTCCTTTTAATGGTATACATATATCAAATAACCAGTATAATCCATCAATTCAAGATATTATTGATGGTAATTGTAGTCAATAACGCTTAAACAAAAAGAACTAGTTTTTTAACTAGCTCTTTTTGTTTTAATATAATTACCTTTTACTGGTCTAAAGCCTCGTAGGTAGGATTGAGTAACACAGGCTTGCCAAAACCTAATTGCTCTAATTTATCTAATTGCGTAGCGGCATCACCAACGACTAAATAAATCATTTGGTCTGGACGCAGATATTTGCCTGCAAGTGCTTTCATGTCTTCGACAGTCAACCCTTTAACAATGGCCTCGCGTTGTTTAGCGTAATCATCAGGAAAACCTAGCTCACTTATATTTGAAAGCATGCGGAGTTTTGCGCCTAAGGTTTCAAAAGCTCTGGCATTACTCTTTATCGTATAGCCTTTGGTGACTTCTAAATCGGTACTGTCAAAATCTTTAGCGTAGTTTTCTAAAATGTCTTTTATTAATGCTGCAGACTCGTATGTGACATTAGAACGCACTCCACTAGAAATTTGAAAATCGCCTGTTAAATCGTCACCACTAAAACGCGAACGAATACCGTAGGTATAACCTTTACCTTCACGTAATTGTTGTGTTAATTGCGAAGCAAAACCACCACCACCTAAGCGATAATTCATAACTGTTGCGGCATAATAATCGTTGTCTGTAGCTTTTGGTCCAGGATAGCCAAAACGTATCTGAGATTGCTTGGCATTTGGCACATCATAAAAATAAACTATCGATTTTGTTGGGGCTTTTACTTCTGGTAAAGTAGGAATTGTAACGTCTTTTGCTTCCCATGTAGAATTGATAGTTTCTAAATTTGAGACCACAACGTCCTTAGAAATGTCACCTACAACATTAAACGATGCTAGCTTCGGCGTAAGATTTGTTTGGTAATAGTTTTTCAAATCTTCTATTGTAATTGCTTCTACTGAAGTTTCTGTACCTTGGTTGTTATTGGCCAAAATATGGTCTTTTCCGTAAAGTAATTTTGAATATTCGTTTGCCGCAATGGCGTTTGGATTTGCCTTCTGACGTTGAATACTACTTTTTACGCTTTGCTTGGCTAATTCAAATTCTTTAGTATCCCAACGTGGTTCAAGAAGTATCTCAGTCACCAGATCCATAGTAGCATCAAAATGTTTGGATAGGCTGCTACCTGTGATATAAACGGCGTCTTCCGTTGCGTAAGCGTTAATGCGTGCTCCTATGCTTTCAATTTCATTTTCTAACTGCTCGGGTGTTTTATTCTTTGTACCTCGGGTTAAAAGGTTGGCCATTAGATTAGAAACACCAATTTTATCTGTATTTTCTAATAACATACCACCTTTAATCTTTAGTTGAAATTGTACTAACGGCACCTCATCATTTTCGATACCAGCTACTTTTAGTCCTGAATTTAAATTTTCTTTCCAAACTTCTGGGACGTTTATTTCTGGACTCTCACCATAAGGTGGCTCAATACTTCTGTCAAAACTTGAAGGTGTTTTTTCGTAAGTGGCTGCAATGGAGGCGTCGAATGTTTCTTCTGCACCTTCAACAATTTGTTCTTCAACAACTTCTGCCAATTCAGAATTGGCTAAGACCAAATTCTTCTGACCTTTAGGCACAAAACTCGTAGCTATGTAGTTTTTGTCTTTAATGTAGGTGTTATAAACGCGCATTACATCTTCTGGTGTTACCGCTAAAATATTTTCTACATCTTTAGTGATGAAGCTAGCATTGCCAGCAAACATTTCGTATTGTGTAAGCTGTGCACCTTTTCCTAAAACACTGGATAATCCGCTGTAGAAATTAGTTTCTTGTCCAGCTTTAATTCGGTTTAAATCTTCTTCTGAAATACCATTTTCTTCAAACAATGTAAATCCTTTTTCAATGGCTTTTGCTACATCATTTAGCTCTACTTGGTTAAATGCAGTAACGCTAAGTTGTATTTGTCCTGCAATTTCAGAATTATATTCGCCCATACTTACAAAGCTCGTTAATTGCTCTTCATCTACTAAAACCTTGTTTAGAGGTGCTTTTTTTCCTTGAGATAAATATTGCGTTAAGACGCTAAGTGCATAGGAGTCTTCGTGATACTGATGAACGCCAGGCCAAGCCATAGTTAATCGTGGTACTCTTGCAAAATTATCTTCGTAGTACAGGTGTTTTGAGGCGTCAAGAACAGCAGATTGTTTGGCTAATGCAGGGATGTCTTCACCACGTGGAATTTCATCAAAATACTTTTTAACCCAAGCTTTCGCTTGGTCTTTATCAAAATCTCCAGCAATAGTCAAAATCACATTATTAGGTACATACCAGCGGTTAAAGAAATCTTTAACGTCTTGTAAAGTCGCGTTTTGTAGGTCTTCTAACGAGCCAATGACTTGCCAACTATACGGATGTCCTTCGGGATATAGATTTTTGTCTATGACATATTGGTTGTGCCCATAAGGTCTGTTGTCTACAGATTGACGTTTTTCGTTTTTTACGACTTGCTTTTCTTTTGCTAAAACAGGTTCGGTAACCGTATTTATAAAGTAGCCTAACTTATCAGCCTCTGCCCAAATCATTTTTTCTAAGGCGTCTTTAGGAACGGTTTGTAAATAATTTGTACGGTCGCGACTTGTAGAACCATTTGCGCCAGAGCCACCAATACGTGCACTCATTTTATCAAGTCCACCTTTACCTAGATTTTCGGATTCAAGAAAGAGTAAATGTTCGAATAAATGTGCAAAACCAGTACGTCCTTCTTTTTCTCTTGCAGAACCTACATGAGCTGTTAGTGATACAGCAACAACTGGGTCAGAGCGGTCGATATGAAACAGGACTTTGAGTCCGTTATCGAGTTCAAAGGTTTCATAATCGACTTTTAACTCTGATGACGATTCTTCTGTGTTACTCTCTTTACAAGATATTATAACAAGTCCTACAAGAAGACTTAGGCAAAAGGATTTGATGTATTTCATAATTTGGTGATTTGTATAGCTAGTATTATTTTATAATTCGAATGCATTATTATTAACAAAGAAAATGGCGTTCACTAAAAAGAGCTTTCCGTTTTCCCAAAAACTTCTGAACATAGGGTTATCTGCCATGTAAATAAAACTTCCACTTCCCATGCGTTCTTCTCCAAATACTAACGTGTTTTCTAAATTATTTAGTGCATTTTTTCCTGCAAAACCAGAGAACACTTTAGTGTCTGAAATATGCCCCACATTATAACCGTTATCCAACAAGTCATATGCTGAACTTCCTATTTTTAGGGTAAAATAATGGTTGTCATAACCAAAAGCCATAGGATGCGTATTGTCTATTTTACTTTTAAAGATGGCTCCTGTTATCAGGTTGTTAGCGTATTCGCGTTCGCGTTCAGCATAAGGAGTGAGGTTTTCAGAACTCTCGTTAGGCTCACTAGTTTTATACTTTAAGCTGAAGCCGTCTTTACCTGCAAAGCTTCTTAGCGCAGCATCAATAGCAATCACTTTACCGCCAGAACGCACCCAATCTTTTAAGGTTTTCATCATATCCTCATTTAAAATTCGGCCGTAATAACCACTTGGCATGATTAGGATATTGTACTTATCTAAATTTGTTCGGTTTAAGTTATCCGTATTTATCGATGTTACCGGATAATGTAATTGTTGCTCAAAAAAGTGCCAAAGTGCGCCATAGTTTAAAGATGATGTGCCTTCACCAGAAAGCATAGCAATTTTCTGTTTATTGATTAACTTAATATCAGGTGACCCAATATCTGGTGTGCGTTGTGAAAATCCTGAATTGATAGTAGCTAGGGCTTTATCATGCTTTTTAGCAATACTATTCAAGGTAGAAAGCATATTGTCTAGCTTGGCATTGTCACCTTTTGTAATAATTAATGAACCGCGTTCAAAACTTTTTCCGTTTGATGTGAATGGTTTTTCTGTAAAACGCACTCTAAAATTTGCTTTTAAAAGTGAAGCCAAAAATTGCGCATCTTTCATCGAGTTCCAATCACTCACATAGCCATAAGCATCAGACAAAGGTCTGTATTCTGGAGTCGAAGAACCTTTAGCACTTGCTAGTTTTGTAGTACTTGCTACAGCATCTAATCCGTAAGCGTAAGGCATACTCCAAGCTGTGATGTCATAGGTTAAAGAGTCAGTAAGTTTTGCGTTAGGCTCAAATAACACTTTTACCATTTTACCTTTTGGCTGATTTGTATGTACTACAAGCGAGTTGTTATTTAAACTAATACTACCTTGTTTTCCAGTTGCATAATTATAGCCAGTTGCCTTAGTTGTAGTTGCATTTTCAAATGCAATGTTGTGCTTATCTAAAAGTGATTTCAAACGTTCTATTCTATCTGAATTCCCCGAAAGTGCGTAGCTTTTATATTTTAAATTTGAATTATCGAAGAATTTCCCAAATTCGTCATTTAAGCGTTTTGCATTTTTTGAAGCAATCTCAACAGTAGATAAACCAGTAGTCGTATGATGCGTCAAACGTTCTACTAAAGTCAAGACATGCCCTTCATCATTTAAAATACCTAAGCCGGCACGGCCATGACCGCCTTGTTCGTAAGTCATGCCAATGGCGCCCATGTAGGTAGGATAGGTGTCGCCATAACTTGGATAAAACAAATCGAAACGTTCGCGTGTGAAAAATAACCAACCTTCTTTATCAAAATACTTTGCGTGGTTTTTCCCTATTTCCGTCTGAAAGTCGCGTTGAAAATCCGAAATTATTTCATGAAACGGTTCAGCTGCAGGTGCAAAATAATACGGCTCGTTTATGCCTTGCTCATGAAAATCGACATGAATATGTGGCATCCATTTATTATACGCTTTTAGTCTTGAAGCTGACTCTATTTGGCTTGCCCAAGCCCAATCACGATTCAAATCAAATAGATAATGATTTGGTCTTCCGCCAGGCCAAGGCTCATTATGTTCGCTAGCTTGCTGGTCGATGTCGTAAGGTTGGCTAGCCGTTTCGTTAAACCAATTGACGTAGCGGTCACGACCATCTGGATTTATACATGGGTCTATAATAACCACCGTATTTTTTAACCACTCTTGCTTTTCGGTTATTAGTTTGTAAAGCGTCAATATCGAAGCTTCAGTACTAGAGGCTTCGTTACCATGAACATTATAACTTAACCATACTATGGCAATTTCAGGATTGTTAGAAGTGCCATTTAGTAAACCAGCATTCTTCAAATTATTCTCGCGTATGTTTTCAAGGTTTTTTATGTTTTCTTCACTAGATATGTAAGCTAAGTATAGAGGACGACGTTCATAAGTTGCACCATATTTTTCTAGTTTCATTTGCTTAGGAACAGCTTTCTCAACGGCTTTAAAATAGTCCACAACTTGATGGTGTCTGCTAAATTGTGTTCCGATTGGGTAACCTAAAAATTCATCTGGAGATGGAATGTTTTGCGAAAATGTCGATAGACTTAATCCAAAAACAAATAACAACGATAAAAGGAGTCTTTGCATAGTAAGAGTTAGTTTAGCATCAAAGCTAGTAAAAATAAATACTGTGTTTTATAATATGGTGTTTCTAATAGTCATATTAACTAAAAATTAGCAGTTGTCTTTTGCGCATAATGTATATTTATGCCTGATTTAAAGATTACACATGCCAACCGACTGTATTTCTTTTAGAGAAACAAATTACTTTTCTTCGTTTATCTGCGATTATTTGGATGAAAACCCAAAGCTAAAGCCCTTATATAATCGTTTTCCAAATCTTGAAAACTTTAAGGCGCAAATTGAAGAGAAATCTTTCGCTTTTAATAATCAGTCGAGAACTATCTTAGTTGAAGTCCTTAAAAAGCAATATCAAAATGTTGAAGCTTCAGAATTGACGCTTCAGCATATCGAAAGCTTACAGCAAGAAAATACGTTTACTGTAACTACAGGGCATCAATTAAATCTATTTACGGGACCGTTATATTTCTTACACAAAATTATATCGACCATAAATCTTACAAAAGAACTTAAAGAGAAGTATCCTGATTATAATTTTGTACCAATTTATTGGATGGCGTCAGAAGACCATGATTTTGACGAGATTAATTATTTCAATTTTAAAGGCAAAAAAATACAGTGG
The DNA here is from genome assembly GCF_004346845.1 of Winogradskyella wandonensis. Classification (GTDB taxonomy): domain Bacteria; phylum Bacteroidota; class Bacteroidia; order Flavobacteriales; family Flavobacteriaceae; genus Winogradskyella; species Winogradskyella wandonensis. The sequence goes on from NZ_SMGI01000001.1 coordinate 297,648, forward strand.
AATAGGGAAGATGGAGGCGCAGTTGGTCGTTTTGATACTAACGGATTAGAAGCCGTATACGATATTATCTCTGCTGAGTTTGGTCCTGGGAAACACGCGGAGCAATTGAAGCTATGGTTTAAAGAAGCTTATGTTAATCATGATAATTTGGCCGATGCTACACGTTATTTGGCAAATGCGCTTTTTACCGACTATGGTTTAGTGGTTTTAGATGCCGACAATGCAGAATTGAAACGTTTGTTTATTCAGCACATGCAAAAGGAATTATTAGAGCAAACGAGTTTTAATAAAGTTAATGAGACTAACAAACTAATCGAAGCCTTAGGTTACGGTGTACAAGTTAATCCAAGAGAAATAAATTTATTCTACATAGCAGATAATCTTCGGGAACGTATTGTTTTTGAAGCTGGTGTATTTAAGGTAAATAATACCGAAATCAGTTGGACAAAAGACGAATTGCTGAAACACCTTATTGAATTTCCAGAGCGTTTTTCGCCAAACGTTATAATGCGTCCATTGTATCAAGAAGTTATTCTACCAAATCTATGTTATATTGGCGGCGGCGGTGAGTTAGCCTACTGGTTTCAAGTAAAATCAAATTTTGAAGCGCAAGCGGTTGTTTTTCCTATACTGTTGCTTCGTAATTCAGTTTTAATAAAAACCGAAAAGCAAAATCAAAAACAAAAACACCTAGACATCTCTAATAAAGACCTATTTCTAAAACGTCCGAGTTTTATTAATAAGCGTGTTCGGAAAATATCTAATATAGACATCGATGTTACTGAACAAATTGAGCATTTAGAACAACAATTTCAGCATTTATATACCCTAGCAGAACAAACCGATAAGTCATTTATTGGTGCTGTTGATGCGCAAGTAAAAAAGCAAATAAAGGGTTTGCAACATCTCGAAAAACGCTTACTAAAAGCTCAAAAAAGAAAACTTGCTGACGAAATTTCTAGAGCCACTGACTTGCAAGAGCAACTGTTTCCTAATCAAAGCTTGCAAGAGCGTAACACCAATTTTTCAGAATTGTATTTGGAGTTTGGAGAGGATTTAATACCTACTTTGATTGAATGTTTGCAGCCATTGAAAGGTGAATTTACTGTCATAACTCTTTAAATAAGAGACAGTCATAAAACTGTTAAAAAAGTATTCAAAAAATCGGTAGTCGTCAATCGCAAATCTGAAATCAATTACTATTTTTGTGCATGCAACACAACAAAGTCCTAATTTTAGATTTCGGGTCGCAATACACACAGCTTATTGCGCGTCGCGTTAGAGAGTTAAACATCTACTGCGAGATTTATCCATTCAACAAGATTCCTTCAGATTCAGATAGCTTCAAAGCAGTTATTCTTTCTGGTAGCCCAAACTCAGTTCGGGGAGAAGACGTCCTTCATCCAGATTTATCAAATATTAGAGGGAAAAAACCTATGCTTGCCGTATGTTATGGCGCACAGTATTTAGCACATTTTTCTGGAGGTGAAGTGGCTGAATCTAACACGAGAGAATACGGTAGAGCAAATCTTGGTTTTATAAAAGAAGATGAAGACTTTTTTGAAAACATACACGAAGGTAGCCAAGTATGGATGAGCCATAGCGATACCATAAAGAAACTACCAACAGGAGGCGTGTTATTGGCAAGTACAGAAGATGTAGAAAATGCAGCATTTAAGATTGAGGGTGAAACAACATACGCTATTCAATTCCATCCAGAAGTTTACCATTCTACAGACGGACACCAACTGCTTCAAAATTTCTTAGTAAAAATTGCTAAAGTTGAGCAAGATTGGACACCAAATGCTTTTGTAGAAGAAACCGTACAAGACTTAAAAGACAAGCTAGGGAACGATAAAGTGGTTCTTGGGTTGTCTGGTGGTGTGGACTCGTCCGTAGCGGCAATGTTATTGCATAAAGCCATTGGTGAGAACCTGTACTGCATCTTTGTAAACAACGGTTTACTACGTAAAAATGAGTTCGAAGATGTATTGCACCAATACGAAGGTATGGGATTAAATGTAAAAGGTGTAGATGCTTCGGCACGCTTTTTGGATGCCCTAGCAGGAAAGAGCGATCCAGAGGAAAAACGCAAGACCATAGGTCGTGTGTTTATCGAGGTTTTTGATGATGAGGCGCATCGCATAAAGGATGTAAAGTGGTTGGCGCAAGGAACAATTTATCCAGATGTTATAGAAAGTGTTTCGGCTACAGGCGGACCAAGTGCAACGATAAAAAGTCATCATAATGTTGGTGGATTACCAGATTTTATGAAGCTTAAAGTGGTTGAGCCATTAAAGGCGTTATTTAAGGATGAGGTAAGACGTGTAGGTGCTTCTATGAATATGGATAGCCATTTATTAGGTCGTCATCCATTTCCTGGACCAGGATTAGCCATCCGAATTCTTGGAGATCTAACACGAGAGAAAGTTCGTATATTACAAGAAGTAGATGCCATTTTTATTAATAACCTACGCTCTTGGAATTTATACGATAAGGTTTGGCAAGCAGGAGCCATGTTGTTACCAGTAAATAGCGTAGGCGTAATGGGAGATGAGCGAACATACGAAAAGTGTGTGGCTTTAAGAGCTGTAGAAAGCACAGATGGCATGACGGCAGATTGGGTAAATTTGCCTTATGAGTTTTTGCAAAAGACGTCTAACGAAATAATAAATAAAGTAAAAGGCGTTAATAGGGTAGTGTACGATATTAGTTCTAAACCGCCGGCCACCATAGAATGGGAATAATTAAATTTAAGTAAATGAAGAATTTTTTAGCCATCATTATATGTATCTCTTCATTTTGTGTGTATGCGCAAGATTATAAGACACACAAAGTAAAATCAGGAGAGACAATCGAAACTATCGCCAAAAAGTATCTGGTAACGCCTTTCGATATTTATGCTTTAAATCCCGATGCTAAAAACGACTTTGGACCAAACACCGTTTTAATTATACCTAATTCGAAGGTAAAAAATGAAGCCATTGTAGAGCCTTCTAAAGAAATCATAGATTATAAAAGTCATAAGGTAAAACGAAAAGAAACCTTGTTTGGTTTAGCTAAACGCTACAACATTAGCCAAGACGAAATCAAAAAAGCAAATCCTAGATTATATTCAGAAAATTTAAGAAAAGGTGACCGTATAAGAATACCACGATACAAAACTGTGGTGTCTAAGCAAACCTTATCTAACACCATTAAAAAATATACAGTACAGCCTAGTGAAGGGAAATGGCGTATCGCCTACAAATTTGGAATCACCGTTAAAGAATTGGAGGACTTAAATCCTAGTATGAATGACGTTATTCAGCCAGGAGACGAGTTAAATGTGCCAAACATTGCCAATAACGAAGAGAAAGAAGTAGCTGATTCTGAATACAATTTTTACGAAGTTCAGCCAAAGGAAGGGTTTTATAGACTTAAAGTAAAACTAGGTCTTACTCAAGAGCAGTTAGAGGAACTAAATCCAGATTTAAAGGAAACAGGTTTAAAGGCTGGTATGGTCTTAAAAATTCCAGCGGATGTAGATGTAGTTTTAAATACTTCAGAAGATTTAGATAAAACAAATTTAGCGGATAAAATATTGGACAAAGAGACGAAACGCTTGGCTGTTTTATTACCATTTAAATTGCATCGTATCGACTTGGATTCTGTGCAAGAAACTAAGGAGATGATGAAATCGGACAGAGTTCTAGGCATCGCTTTAGATTTTTATTCGGGTGTTGTAATGGCGTTAGATTCTGCTAAGCAATTAGGAATTTCGACCAATTTAAAAACCTTTGATACCGAAAACCGTTTAACAGAAATCAACACTATTTTAGATAACGAAGATTTTTCTGAATACGATGCAGTGATTGGTCCAATGATGAGTAAACCTTTTGACCGTTTTGCTGCTTCTGTTGCTAAAGAAGATGTACCAGTATTTGCGCCGTTGTCGAAGCCGTCTAAAATTTCTAGAAATGTGTATCAAACTATTCCAGATAAGGACATTTTGGCTAAAAAAATGATTGATTTTGTTAAGCGCGATTCTACAATTAATCAGATAGTTATCATATCTGACCAAAAACATAAATCTATTAGCAATAATCTTAAGCGTGAGTTTCCTGAAGCAAAACAGATGTTCTCTGAAATAGTAAAAGAAAAAGACGCTTACTTTATCTATCCAACACGATTTGAAGGTGTTTTTAAAGAAGGAAAAAATATAGTGTTTTTAGAAACAGACGATGTTTCTTTTGGTTCTAGTATTATTAGTTTGCTTAATGGTTTAAATATTAATAAAACCGAAATTATTTTAACCACGACGGATAAGAGTAAGGCATTTGAAAGTAATGATCCAGATAACAATTACCATTTGTCCAATCTTAAATTTCATTACGCTACTATAAATAAATCTTACGATAGTACGGCTAAAAAAGGTTTTATATCTAACTATACCTCTAAATATGGCGTAACGCCAAGTAAATACGCTACTCGTGGTTTTGATTTAACGTTGGATATTTTACTTCGTTTAGCATCGGAAGAAGGTTTTACAAATTCCGAAATTCAGACAGAGTATATCGAAAACAAGTTTAGATACAACAAAAAGTTGTTTGGCGGTTACGTTAATGAAGCAGCCTATGTTGTAAAGTTCGATAATCTTGAGCTTGTTGAGGTTGATTAACAATCAAGCCTATATTACATCTAGCAATAAGCGGTCTCACTTTTCGTTCTTAAAAAGAATTTCAATTAGTATGTCTAGACTTTTTCTTATTTTTCTTTGTGTGTCTATGTTTTCTTTTGCACAAAAGGAGGATTTAGAGCATTTTTCGTGGGAAGAAGATAAACCGTTGGTCTGGTCGGATTTTAAGGGAAAGCCCAACAAGAATTCTGGTGCTGCAGCACAAACAGCTTCGGGTATTTCATTTGGATTTTCGATTAGTAAAACAGGAAGCCGCATAACAAAATTTAAAGCAGATGTAGCGTGTTTATTTTACCCAACAGAATCTTGGGTAAAAAATGAAGATGCTACAGCTCATATTTTACGTCACGAGCAATTTCATTTTAATATTACCGAGTTACATGCGCGGAAATTTAGACAAGAAATTACTAAACTTAAAGCATCAGCTCAGATAAAAACTCAGCTTAATAACCTGTATCAAGCCATGAGAAAAGCCTCTTACGACATGCAACGTCGATACGATAAAGAGACTAATCATTCTATTGATAAAGAACAGCAAAAGGCATGGGAAATCTATGTTTCTAAAGAATTAAAACGACTTGAAGCTTTTAAAACCAAATGATACAACCTAATAAAGCGGCTTTAATAGAACTTGCCAACTACAAAATGCCTTTTGGTAAACACAAAAATCAGTTTTTAATAGATATTCCAGAGGCTTACTATACCTGGTTTCAGCAAAAAGGCTTTCCACAAGGAAAATTAGGAAGCATGATGCAGCAGATGTACGATATTAAAATCAACGGCTTAGAAGAACTTATTTACACAATTAGAAGGGAGTTTTAGTGGAGTTTCGTTTAACGGTTTTGTGTATGGCTCGTTGCGGGAAATCAGCTATGATTTTCCGCCGTAACCGAAAGGTAGCAAATTGCAATGAATTCCGATTAGGAATTCAGCCGCAATGAGCTATACACGTTGTTGTACACAGTGTTTTTATAAATTATAATCCTTAAAACTTTTATCAATTAATTCTAATTTTTTCGTGGTTTCTATTATACTATATTTTGATTCTAAATATTGAATAATTTGATTAATGTTATTTTCTAAATCTTCTGTTTTGTATTTTTCCAACCTTCTTTCATAGTGGCTAAAGTCATTACCAATTTTAAAAGTATTATTTACAAAGTTAATCAGTGGTAATATTTCATTCAGTTGATTTTGTATTTCATCAAAATTATGTTCAGTACGCTTAAACTTTCTTTTTTTTCTTGGTACAAGATTATTTTCAATGTTATCATAGAAGAAAAAGACTAAACCTCCAACTGTCTCGTTGATTATTATATTTTCAAATTCAGGTAGAAATTTTAATAAGAAGTCTTTAACTATAATTTCCAGAGATTTCCTATAAACCATTCCAGCACTTTCTTTATAATTAAGACAACTAATCATCGTAGCGTCTTGAAATACATTATAAAAATTCGGTGAGAAATTTTCGATAGTTGAATTTCTACTTATAATATTTGGGTTGTCAGTTCTTATTTTATTCAACCAATTCCTTATTCCCATTATAAATTGTTGGAAATCTTTATTACTGAAAACAGCAAATGAACCATCTGAATTCTTACCGGAAGCTTCGTATTGGAAAACCTTGGTCAATTTTATAGATATATCTTTATCATTTTTGTACGATAAAATAATTTTTTCTTTAGATTCAATTATGAATTCTATAGGTATTGCAACTGAAGCTATGTGTTTCTTTAGTAATTGAATTTCTAATTCGGTATATTTCATTAGTTTTTTATTCAGGCGAGCATTGTGTACAACTATTAATGATATGGTTCTGTTTTAATAAACTATATAAATCGTTAAACGAAATTAGCTTAAAAATCTATCAAAATCAAGATTATAAATCTTTGTAAGGTATAACAGAAACAAACCCAAAACAATTCCCAATAAAGTCATTTAATTTTGTAAATTTGCCTGCGTTTAACAGCGCAACATGACAACAAATCCTAAGTATATTTTTGTAACTGGTGGTGTGTCTTCCTCTCTCGGAAAAGGCATTATAGCGGCATCTCTGGCCAAATTACTTCAAGCCCAAGGTTACAGAACAACCATACAAAAATTAGACCCATACATTAACATAGACCCAGGCACATTAAATCCTTACGAGCATGGCGAATGTTATGTTACAGACGATGGTGCGGAAACGGATTTGGATTTAGGACACTACGAGCGCTTCTTAAACGTCCCTACATCACAAGCTAATAATGTAACTACTGGACGAATTTACCAGAGTGTAATTGATAAAGAACGTCGTGGTGAGTTTTTAGGTAAAACCGTGCAGGTAATACCTCATATAACAGACGAGATTAAACACCGTATTCAAATCCTTGGTAATTCTGGCGATTACGACATTGTTATTACCGAAATAGGTGGTACCGTAGGAGACATAGAATCTTTACCATATATCGAAGCTGTTCGTCAGTTAGAATGGGATTTAGGTGAACACAATACTTGTGTTATTCATTTAACGCTTGTTCCATATTTATCGGCAGCAGGCGAGTTAAAAACAAAACCAACACAACACAGCGTAAAAACCTTAATGGAAAGTGGTGTACAGGCAGATATTTTAGTTTGTCGTACCGAACACGAGCTTAGTGATAGTATTAAAACCAAATTGGCACGTTTTTGCAATGTAAAGAAAGAAGCTGTTATACAATCTATAGATGCTTCAACGATTTACGATGTACCAAACCTTATGCTTGACGAAGGTTTAGATAAAGTAGTTTTAAGACAACTAAATCTTAAAAATGAAGAGCCGAATTTAACGCGCTGGAATGAGTTTCTCTCTAGACATAAAAACCCTAAAGGCGAGGTAACTATTGGTTTAATAGGTAAGTATGTAGAGCTTCAAGATTCATACAAATCTATTTTAGAAGCTTTTATTCATGCTGGTGCAGAGAATGAGGTAAAAGTAAATATTGAATCTATTCATTCAGAATATCTCAGTGTTGACGATGTAAAAAGAAAACTTGGTCATTTAGATGGTGTCCTTGTTGCTCCAGGATTTGGAGAACGCGGTATCGAAGGTAAGATTGAAGCTGTACGTTACGTAAGAGAGCATAATATTCCGTTTTTAGGGATATGTCTTGGTATGCAAATGGCAGTAATTGAATATGCTAGAAATGTTTTAGGACTAAACGATGCAAATTCTACCGAGATGGACGAGCAAACGCCACATCCAGTTATAGATTTAATGGAGTCTCAGAAAGATGTCGTTAACAAAGGTGGAACCATGCGTTTAGGATCTTGGGATTGTAAGGTTGAAGAAGGAAGTATTGCTGAAAAAGCATATGGTACACAAGATATAAAAGAACGTCACAGACACCGTTTTGAATTTAATAATGATTATAAATCGAAAATAGAGGCAGCAGGTTTAAAGGCAACAGGACTTAATCCCGAAACTGGGCTGGTAGAAATTGTAGAATTACCTTCTCATAATTGGTTTGTTGGTGTGCAATACCATCCAGAATATAAAAGTACTGTAGCAAGCCCACATCCTCTTTTTGTGTCATTTGTTGCTGCAGCCTTAAAATATAAGATAAATAAATAGTGTCAGTTTGGCATAATGTGTACTTTGGACAGCTTTTTGGGTTATCCAAGCAATAACTAATCAACTTAGAATACCGAAACTTCGGTAATTATACATATGGAAGAAAAGAAATTAGACATTAACTCGATAATAGGTTTTATTCTATTATTTGGACTCATGATATGGTATTTTTATCAAAACCAACCATCTCCTGAAGAGTTAGAAGCTCAGAAAAAAGCTGAAGCAGAAAAAGTCGAAGCCGAAAGCAAAGCTAAAAATACAGAACAAGATTTATCTACTAAAGTAACTACGGCCGAAGATTATTCTAATCTATCGGCGACGGACTCTTTAGCGCAGATTGCACTTCAAAATAAATTAGGAGCATTTGCCTATGCCTCGACCTTACCGTCTGCCACAGACGCCGTGACAGATGTAGAAACAGATGTTTTAGCATTAAAATTTAATAACAAAGGTGGTCATTTAGCCGAAGTTAAATTAAAAGCGTTTGTTGACCACAATGACCAACCGATATATCTTGTTAAAGACGGAAATACAAATTTAAATATCAATTTTTCGACAACAGATAATAGGGTTTTAAATACAGACCAACTTTATTTTCAGCCTAGCGTAACTAAAAGTGGAGACAATACCATAGTTTCTATGAAACTAAAAGTATCGGAAACACGCTTTCTAGAATATCGCTACGAGCTTAAACCTAATGACTACATGATTGATTTTTCAATAAAATCTCAAGGTTTGGATAACGTTGTTAATAGTTCTCAGGAAATAAACTTGGATTGGAAACTTAGAGGTTTTAGTCACGACCAAAGTGTGTCTTACGAGAACAGATATACGCGTTTAACCTATCAGCACGATGGCGATAAAATAGATAAGTTGGCCCAAATGAGTGATGACGAGGAAGTCGTTTCGGATGTTTATTGGTTATCTTATAGACAGCACTTTTTTAGCAGTATTTTAGTGCCCGATACGCCGTTTAAATCGGTAAGTATGACGTCTAAAGATTTGGTAGAAAATGAAGAGGTAGATACGGTTTTTACCAAATTATATACATCTAAAATGCCATTGGCACTTAATGGTGGCGAATTTAATAAGTCCATGGGGCTATATTATGGGCCTACAGATGCAAAAATCTTAAAGTCCTACGACAAAAACTTAGAAGAAAGTATCCCATTTGGATGGGGAATTTTTGGTTGGATAAATAAAGCGCTTTTTATCCCGTTATTCGGCTGGTTAAGTAGCTTCTTACCTTATGGAATTGCCATTATAGTAATGACGGTTTTGGTAAAAATATTACTCTCTTTTGTGCAGTACAAGCAGTTTTTGTCTCAGGCAAAAATGAAAATTCTTAAACCAGAATTAGATGCTATAAGAGCAAAATACAAAGACAACAAGCTTAAAGCACAGCAAGAAACCATGGCGTTACAAAGTAAAGCAGGTGCAAGTCCCTTGAGCGGTTGTTTACCTGGTTTAATGCAAATACCGGTTTTCTATGCCTTATTTATGTTTTTTCCAACAGCATTCGATTTAAGACAAAAAAGCTTTCTATGGGCGGATGATTTAAGTTCTTATGATTCTATAGCAGAATTACCATTCAATATTCCATTTTATGGAGATCACGTAAGTCTATTTCCAATTTTGGCTGCTATTGCCATATTCTTTTACATGAAAATGACAACGGGTCAGCAAACGGCGATGCAAGGTCCACCGCAAGAAGGTATGCCAGATATGAGTAAGATGATGAAATATATGATTTATTTTTCGCCATTATTAATGCTAGTATTCTTTAATAATTACGCTTCAGGATTAAGTTTGTATTACTTTATATCTAACCTTATTAGTATTGGTATTATGTTGGTGATTAAAAACTATATCATTGACGAAGAGAAGGTACTTGCTAAGATAGAGGTGAGTAAGAGTAAGCCTAAGAAACAAAATCGTTTCCAAAAGAAAATGGCTGAAATGATGGAGCAGGCGGAACAACAGAAAAAGATGCAACAGCGTAACAAGAAAAAATAGTTAGAATTCCACCCAAAAAAAGCTCACAGAATTTCTGAGGGCTTTTTAATTGTTCAAATCTTATAGTTCAGTTAGATCTTTCAAAACTGCTTCAATCTGATTGTTTAAATCATAAAGTTTGTAATCGTATTTGTTAGTGTCTTCATCTATTGCTTTTCTAGTTAATTGAAAAACTTCTAAACGTAACTCTGAGTATTTAATTAGAGATTCACTACTAGATTTCAAATCGGTTGATAGTCCTTCAATTTTGGTAATTTCATTTGCTATAGAGATATTTTCTTCCCAAAGAGGAATTACGTTTTCGTCTAATTCTTGTAATAGTGTTAGTCTTCCTTTAGAATCTATTCGGTCGTAAAATTTTAAAGATTCTGTTTCGTTTTTAGAAAATTCAGCAATCTTATCGTCGTATGTTCTATATGCTGGATTATTTAGTTCTAATAAAAAATAACCAAACAGCCCCACGACAATTATTATCAAGGATAAGAAGCCGAATCCAGCAGCTCGCCAACCAGAGTAAAATGTATTGTTATTTTCTTTATGAGTATTTAATCTGTCACCTTGTGTCCATTCAACAAAAAACCATATAATTCCTGTATAGAACAATGGAATAACAGAATTAGGAATTTTGCTCATTATGTCTTCCGGAATTATAAGGATAGCAGTAAACAAAAATATAGTTGCTACAATACCTGTGATTAAAGAGGTTTTAGCTTTATTTGTTTCATTAAAAGCCTTAAAATTTTCACTAATTAAATAGCCAGCTACCAATGGGCCTCCTAAAAAAGTGGCGCCTGTAATTGATTTTGTTGAATATAGTTTTGCATCTTCGAAAGTTAGAATGGCTTTGTTTTTAGATTTTAGCATTTGCAACGTTTATTTTCTAGCGATAAATATACTAGAGAATACAGCATAAATACAAAAAGCCCTCCAAGATGGAAGGCTTTTCACTAACTAAATCAATCAATATAAAAATGAGGTAATCAGCCTCGACTTTTATTCTTTTTAACTTGCAGGTAATAATACTGCATTTACAACATGGATTACGCCGTTGGACGTTTGTACATCTACAGCTATAATACCAGCGTCGTTACCAGCACCATCAACAACATCTGCAATATTTCCGTTTGTTCCTGGCAAAGTAATATCAATGGTTTGACCTTGTAATGTTGTTGGACTCGTAGTTCCGTTTGGTGTTAAATCACCAGACTGCACATTATTTCCAACCACTACATGATGTGCTAATACTGCATTTAATAATGCATCATCGATATCAGCTGGAGAATTCCACATCATATTAGAATCTAGTAATGCTTGAAAAGCAGCATTGTTAGGCGCAAAAACGGTAAATGGTCCTGTACCTGAAAGTGTAGCGACGTACATAGGGTCTGCCGTACTTCCATCTGCCTCTAAAAGAGACGCTACTAAACTAGAGAAGTCATCATTAGCAATAGCCATATCTACAACCGTTGGTGGTAATAATACTTTATTAATTACGTGTACAACTCCATTTGTAGCCTCAACATCGGCAGTTGTTACGTCTGCCCCAGCTGATGTATCAAATCCTCCGTTTAACTCTACCGTACCACCATCTACGTTAAAATATAGGCTTAAGTTTGTATTGCTTGGCCCAGTAGCGCCAGTAGTGGCGTAACCAGAACCTAAATTTATTAATTCACTAGAAGCGATATTGTCACCAATAATTACATGGTTTAATAAAACATTAGTTAATAAATCTAACGGAATGTCGTTTACAGAATTCCAAGTAGGGTCTGTATCTAATAAATCTTGAAAAGCGTCGTCCGTAGGCGCAAACACAGTAAACGGACCTGGTCCTTCTAAAGTTGTTACCAAGTCTGCTCTTACAAGGGCAGCTGCAAGGGCATCAAATCCATTAGCAACAGCAACATCTACTACCGTAGTAGTTTGTACACCTGGGCCGTTGTTGTCATCATCGTCACTACATGCAGTTAATCCTAAAACCATTATAAAAACTGGTAGCAACTTTAAATACTTTGAAATAATTTTCATTTTTTTGAGTTTTGAAAGTTAATATTGTTGTTCATCTTGTTTAACAAATTTATAAAATGATTAAACATAAATTCAAGTTTCTACTTTTTTTTACAATAACTTTAACATCGTTAACCGCTCAGAACGAGATAAATAGTTTTGATAAAGACGGGAAAAGACACGGTATCTGGAAGAAAACCTATCCTAATACAAATCAATTACGTTATGAAGGGCAATTTGTCCATGGAAAAGAAATTGATACGTTTAAGTATTATAAGCTAAAGCGAAAAAAAAGTGTTTTGAGTGCTGTGAAAGTTTTTAATAGCATTGATAATAAAGCCGAGGTTACTTTTTTAGCTTCAAACGGTAAGATTATTAGTCAAGGTAAAATGGCTGGCAAGGACTTTATTGGTCGATGGCTATTTTATCATAAAAATTCTAATAACGTCATGATAGAAGAAAATTATAATCTTCAGGGGCAATTAGATGGCAAGCGCACTGTATTTTTTGTAAGAGGTCAAATTGCGGAGGAAGAGACTTATAAAAACGGGCTTTTAAATGGTATATCTAAAATATATGCAGAGTCTGGAAAGCTCTTGCAAGAGTCATTATACAAGGATGATAAATTAAATGGTATCTCTACATATTATGATGCAGATGGAAATATTCAAGCAAAAGGTAGTTTTAAGGATAATCTAAAAGTCGGTATTTGGGAGTATTACAAGAATGGTGTCTTAACAAGAAAAGTTAATCACGATACTGATAAAGTTTTATACAAAAAGCAATAAATTTTATCTATAGTACCAGTTGTTTTTCGCAATAGCAATGCTGTGCTTTAAAGCCTTTTATTTTTGTAATTTTGTCCTCTATTTATAGAATCCAATAGTTATTAGTGCAAAATGAATAAATCCCGTGTCATCATAGGCCTTTCTGGAGGTGTAGATTCCAGTGTAGCTGCATACCTTTTAAAAGAGCAAGGTTATGAGGTTATTGGCTTGTTTATGAAGAACTGGCACGATGATTCTGTCACCATATCAGACGAATGTCCATGGCTAGAAGATAGTAACGATGCAATGCTGGTTGCTAATAAGTTGGGCATTCCATTCCAAACTGTAGATTTAAGTGTGCAATACAAAGAGCGTATCGTAGACTACATGTTCAAGGAGTACGAAAATGGACGTACACCAAATCCGGATGTACTTTGTAATCGAGAAATAAAGTTCGATGTCTTTATGGATATTGCTTTAGAGCTTGGTGCGGACTATGTAGCTACGGGTCATTATTGTCGTAAAGCTACTTTCGAAAAAGAAGGAAAACAAATCCATCAATTACTAGCAGGTGTAGACACAAACAAAGACCAATCTTATTTTTTGTGTCAATTATCGCAAGCGCAATTGGCTAAAGCTTTGTTCCCCATTGGAGAGTTAACAAAACCTGAAGTCCGCGAAATTGCAAAAGCACAAGACTTAATCACTGCAGAGAAAAAAGATTCTCAGGGACTTTGTTTTATTGGTAAGGTGCGCTTGCCAGAGTTTTTACAACAACAACTTAAACCAAAAGAAGGCGTTATTGTTGAGATTCCTGAAACATTAAATACCTATCACAAATCTATTCCTAGATTTGATTCTAAAACTAATGAATTGGCATTTCATGCAGATAAAACTGAATATAGTATCTCAGATGGTAAAGTCGTAGGGAAGCATCAAGGCGCTCATTATTTCACCAAAGGCCAACGTAAAGGCTTGGCAGTTGGTGGCACAAAAGAACCTTTGTTTGTCATTGAAACCGATGTTAACGAAAATGTCATTTATACAGGTCAAGGTAAAAATCATCCAGGATTATTACGTTCTGTATTATTTGTAAAAAATGAAGAATTGCATTGGGTGCGTGAAGATTTAGCGTTAAAAGATGACGAAACTATGCAAGTAAAGGCGCGTATTCGTTACCGTCAGCCTTTAGAAAACGCGACACTTTATAAAGTTGATTCTGGTTTGTATGTAGAGTTTCAGAATAAACAATCCGCAATCACTGAGGGACAATTTGTTGCTTGGTATTTGGACGATGAGCTTATTGGTTCTGGCGTTATTTCTTAATAATTTCTCTGTCATGCTGAACTTGGTTCTGCATCTTTTATCTAACTTTAAGCCATTAAATAAAAGATGAAATGGCAAATAAAATCACATCACTCTTCGATATAAAGTATCCCATTATCCAAGCCGGAATGATTTGGAATAGTGGCTGGCGATTAGCTTCTGCAGCCAGTAATTCAGGCATTTTAGGATTAATTGGTGCGGGATCAATGTATCCTGATGTATTGCGCGAGCATATCCAAAAATGTAAAGCTGCGACAGACAAGCCGTTTGGCGTTAATGTCCCTATGCTTTATCCAAACATCGAAGAGATTATGGATATCATTGTTGAAGAAGGAGTTAAGATTGTCTTTACGTCCGCAGGAAATCCAAAGACTTGGACCAATTGGTTACAGGAACGAGGAATTACCGTAGTGCATGTAGTGAGTAGTGTAAAATTTGCATTAAAAGCAGAAGCTGCAGGTGTTGATGCAGTTGTTGCTGAAGGTTTTGAAGCCGGAGGACACAATGGTCGTGACGAAACAACGACTTTAACATTAATACCAATGGTGAAAGAACAGTTGAGTATTCCATTGATAGCTGCTGGTGGAATTGCCACAGGAAAAGCCATGTTAGCAACAATGGTCTTAGGTGCAGATGGCGTGCAAGTAGGTAGTCGTTTTGTAGCTAGTGAAGAATCTTCTGCACATCAAGCATTTAAGCAGGTTGTTGTGGATGCTAAAGAAGGTGATACGCAACTTACTCTAAAAGAATTAGCTCCTGTTAGACTTATAAAAAACAAGTTTTATAACGAAGTTCAAGAGCTTTACAAAACAGGACCAACAGTCGAGCAACTCAAAGAACTTTTAGGACGTGCACGAGCCAAGCGTGGTATGTTTGAGGGTGATTTAGAAGATGGCGAACTCGAAATCGGACAAATCTCAGGATTAATTCATGATATAAAACCAGTGACCGAGATAGTAAAAGAAATCGTTGCTGAGTTTGAAACTGCTAAGCAGAATGTAGCATTATTATAACCAATCTATAATTCGTAAAACTTTAAATATTAGCGCTTTGAGCAAGCATTATTTTAAGTTTAGTTTTTGATAGTTTTCATATTGTATCTTTGTTAAATGTCTAAGACCAACCTAGAGAAACTTTACGATTATCTTAATAACGAGTCTGAAGAGCGTGTATGTAAAGGTCTTACAGATGAGGCATGCGAGTACACCGTTCCTAATTTTTTTAAAATATTACTTACACATACATTTACCAAGTTAGGGGATACATTAAGCAATCCTAAAACAGTTTTAACTTGGTTGATGAGTTACGTCAACGCTCCTGTATATCTAATCAGTCTTATCGTGCCAATTAGGGAATCGGGAGCAATGATTCCTCAAATTGCCATCTCCAATTACATTAGTAAGAAAAAAATAAGAAAATGGATATGGGTTATTGGTTCAGTATTACAATTTGTATTTATCGGTTTAATTGGGGTTGTAGCATTATTTTTTAAAAATGCCACAGCTGGCTGGCTTATCGTAGCTTGTCTCATTTTCTTTAGCTTAGCTAGGAGTCTTTGTTCAGTAACATCCAAAGACGTTATTGGGAAAACTATTCCAAAAACTAGACGAGGGCGTTTAAGTGGTTATACGGTTTCACTTTCTGGTGTTTTGGTATTAATTGCTGGTTTGTATATTATTTATAAGTCTAACACAAATGCAGGAGTTAGCTTCTATACGAACTTAATGTTCTTTGCATCTTTTATGTGGATTTTTGCAGCTCTTATTTACAGTACAATAAAAGAGTTTCCTGGAGAAGTGTCAACTGATAAAGAAAACCAACAAACTGTATTCTCCAAATTTTCGCTTCTTAAAACAGATACTCAGTTTCGCAATTTCGTTATTGCAAGATCTCTGTTATTGTGTTCTGCTTTATCAGCGCCGTTTTATGTTTTACTAGCACAAGAATATGTAGGTAAGGAAAGTTACTTATTAGGATTGCTTATTTTGGCAAATGGTATTGCTTCTATTGTTAGCTCACCTTTTTGGGGTAAAATGGCAGATAACTCTAGTAAGAATACGATGGCAATAGCAGTTATTATAGCATCAGTCCTTGGTGTTTTTATGGTTGTTTTAGTAACATTTGCTGAAACATTACGGTCCCAGTTATGGTTATATCCAATTGCATTTTTTGTTCTCGGTATTGCTCATGGCGGTGTTAGATTGGGTAGGAAGACCTATGTCGTAGACATGGCCAAAGGAAATCAAAGAACCGACTATGTATCGGTTAGTAATACGGTTATTGGTCTTATTCTATTATTAACAGGAGGTTTAAGTGCATTGGTATCACTCATCTCTATCGAAGGCGTTATTCTCGCACTTTCATTATTTGGATTTTATGGCGCTTTTCGAAGTTACAAATTACCCAATGTTGAGTAAAGGAATTTCGAAAATAAATCAGTCAAACTAGCTTAAAAACTAAAATCAAAACCGCTACTTTTACGCCATGGTTTTGAGCAATTACACCAAAGAGTTTTCATATAATTTAAAATTAGCGACACCCGTAATACTGGGTATGCTAGGACATACCTTTGTTAGTTTTGTGGATAACGTCATGGTAGGGCAATTAGGAGCCGCAGAGTTAGCTGCGGTATCTTTAGGTAATAGCTTTATATTCATTGCTATGTCTTTAGGTATTGGTTTTTCCACTGCCATTACACCTTTGGTAGCAGAAGCTGATGCAGAAGAGAACTTAGGAAAAGGAAAGTCCGCTTTTAAACATGGCCTATTTTTATGTATCGTATTAGCTTTGCTATTGTTTGGGATGTTACTATTGGCAAAACCACTAATGTATATTATGGAACAACCAGAAGAAGTTGTTGCCTTAGCCATTCCATACTTAGATTTAGTAGCGTTTTCGTTAGTGCCATTAATCGTTTTTCAAGCATTTAAACAATTTAGCGATGGTTTATCGCTTACCAAATACCCCATGTACGCTACCATTTTGGCAAATGTTCTCAACGTAGCTATTAATTATGTATTGATTTTCGGGAAGTTCGGTTTTCCAGAAATGGGTATAGTAGGAGCCGCTGTCGGAACATTAATTTCTCGTTTCGTCATGTTATTTTACCTCTGGTTTTTATTATCTAGAAAAGAAAAATCAAGAGCTTATGTTACAGGCATTAAGCTATTTCACCTCACTAAACAAGCCTTAAAAAAAATTATAAATCTAGGACTACCGAGTGCCATGCAGATGTTTTTTGAAGTAGGGATTTTTACTGCAGCTATTTGGTTAAGTGGAACGTTAGGTGCCAACGCTCAAGCTGCTAATCAAATTGCATTAAACTTATCTTCGATGACTTTTATGGTTGCAACGGGCTTAAGTGTGGCAGCAATGGTACGTGTAGGAAACCAAAAAGGACTAAAAAATTTCCCAGAACTTAAACGCATAGCACAATCTATTTTTTTACTGGGTTTTGTTTTTGCAGTGGTATTTGCTTTATTCTTTGCGGTATTTAATGAGGTACTTCCAAATCTTTATGTCGATTTAGATAATCCAGTAGATGCATTAGACATCGCAGAAGTGGTGGAGATAGCAGCAACATTATTATTGGCAGCAGCAGTATTTCAAATTACAGACAGTTTACAAGTCATTGTTTTAGGTGCGCTTAGAGGATTACAAGACGTTTATATACCAACTTTAATTACGTTTGTTGCGTATTGGCTTATAGGTTTCCCGATAAGTTATTATTTAGGTAAAGAAGATAGTCTTGCAAGTTTAGGAATTTGGATAGGATTATTAGCAGGATTAAGTTCTGCCGCACTATTGTTATATATAAGGTTTGTATATTTGACCAGACGATTAATTTTAGTAAACGAAAACTAATTAAATGGAATTACCAAAGTTCATTTTAGGAGATAACACAGACTATCCAGACGCTATTTTTATCATTCATACAGAATTTCCAAGATTTATTATCAATCTTGAAAATGATGAGGTCGAATGGTTCGAAGAATTTGACCAACATGACGAAAAGGAATTGGCTACCGAAACCGAAAATTATATTCGTTTAGCTACCGAATTCTACGATAGAGAAGTCTCACGATACGAAGACTAATGCTAGAACAAATATTAGAATACGATACAGAATTATTCGTTTATCTCAATGGTTTAGGTAACGAGACTTGGGATGGTTTTTGGCTAATAGTAACCAATAAATTAAGTTTCATTCCGCTTTACATTATTCTGCTAACTCTGGTTTACAAAAAATACGGATGGCAGAAATTATTAGTTATTATTTTAATAATTGTGGCATTAATCACGTTTACTGATCAAATGACAAATGTTGTTAAGCGTGCAGTACTACGTTTTAGACCTTGTGCCTGTGAAGAAATTATGGATAAAATTAGATTCATAGCCGAGCGTTGTAGTGCTAATAGGAGCTTCTTTTCTGGGCACGCATCAAATTCAATGGCAGCTGCAGTCTTTGGAGGTTTACTTTTAAGGCCTTATTTTAAAAACTTAATTTTTATACTGTTATTTTGGGCAGCTATGGTTGCTTACAGCCGTATTTATGTTGGCGTGCATTTTCCTATTGATATTGTCTGTGGTATGGCATTTGGAGCACTAACCGGTTTTGGATTCTATAAACTTTCAGGATTAGTTTTAAAGCGATTTTTTAAAGATTAAGAGCGCTTATCGATGTGGTAATTAATGTATTTTCGCTTCATCCACAGATAGGCAAAGCAATCTAGAAAAGGTCCAAAGAATCTGTTTTTTACACTATACTTTGAGTTACCAGCTAACCGTGGAAAATGTTTAACTGGAACTTGTTTTACGTTTCCGTTGTGAAGTAAAATCATTGCAGGCAAAAAGCGATGTAATCCTCTAAACATGGGAATACGCTTTGCATAAGCTGTGTGAATTATTTTAAGCGGACATCCAGTATCATCAATACCATCATTTGTGAATAACTTTCGGAAGCCATTTGCAAATTTTGAAGATAAACGTTTAATCAGACTATCTTGTCGCTCTAATCTTACACCTGTTACCAATTGATAGTTGTTGGTATAAGGTAACAATAGATTAAAATCATTTGGGTCTGTTTGTAGATCAGCATCTATGTACCCAACGAGGTCGCTTTTAACGGTATCAAAACCAGCTTTTAATGCTGTACTTAATCCGCTATTTTGTTTTAAAGAGATATAATTAAATGTATCTTGTCTATGGCAGATATCTTCAATAAAAGCTAAGCTATTATCAGTAGATCCATCGTTCACAAATAACACGGACGTGTTGATTAATGCATCTTTTACATACGAAACCAATTCGTTCTCCAATCGGATTAAATTCTCTTCTTCGTTATAAACAGGAACTATAATAGTAAAAGACGATTTCATCTGTAGCTCTAAACAGTTTCAACAAATGTATCGTTTTTACCTAACTTCATATAGCTTTGCTCTAATACCAAAAAAAGATGTTTATTTGTGTAATCGATATTTCAAGACCGATAGGTACATAAAAAAGTAGCGTAAACAAATGAAAACTTTAGTCACAGGAGCAGCAGGATTTATTGGGTCGCATTGTGCAGAGCGCCTTTTAGCGTTGGGTCATGTTGTTGTTGGTGTCGATAATTTTTCACCGTATTACAGTAAAAAGTTAAAAAAACAAAATGCCTTGTCAGTCAAAGAAAAAGGTGGAAAGATTATTGTTCTAGACTTAAGAGATAAGAAGAGTTTTAAACATCTGCCAAAAGATTTCGATTATATTTTTCATTTTGCGGCGCAACCTGGTTTGTCTAGTACTGCTACTTACGATGATTACTTTTCTAATAATGTCACCGGAACCGAACATTTAATCGAATTTGCGAAGTCCTGCAAGAGCTTAAAGCTATTTGTAAACATTGGGACGTCCTCTATTTATGGATTAGAAGCGACTTCTCCAGAAACGGCAGTGCCTAATCCCGCGTCGGACTACGGCGTTACTAAATACATGGCCGAAAAATTAGTCTTAGAGCAAAGTGAAAAAGACCATTTTAAGACTTGCTCACTTAGGCTTTATTCTGTGATAGGTCCACGAGAACGCCCAGAAAAAATGTACACCAAATTAATTGATTTAGGTCTTAAAGGAGACGCTTTTCCTTTATTTGAAGGTAGCGAAAAACATTTAAGGAGTTTTACTTACGTTGGTGATATCATTGATGGAATAGTAAGTGTTATTGGTAAAGAAACTAGAGTTAACGGCGAAGTAATTAACTTAGGAACGGAAGCAGAATATACAACACAACAGGGAATAGATACTGTAGAAGACGTTTTGGGTAAATCAATTAAAATAGTAGTAAAACCTAAGCGCGCAGGTGACCAATTACGTACCAAAGCTAATATAGATAAAGCACGAAAATTACTTAGTTATAATCCTACAACTACGCTGAAGGAAAGTATTAAAGCACAAGTAAAGTGGTTTAAAGAAAACTACTCGTAATTTCAAAGACCCAATAAATACTCTGCCGCATTAAAAGGCGTGGTTTTTCCCTCTTCGATTAATGCAATTTGTTTTTTGAGTTCTGTTTTAATAATAGAACGGTTGTAGAAATTAGATTTTAGACGTTCTTCAATGGTTTGTAATAGCCAAAAGGTATTCTGTTGTTTCCGATGTCTATTAAAATAGTTATTAGATTTTGCTTTTAAAACATAGTCCGTTATCATATCCCAAACCTCGGAAATGCCTTCATTTTTTAAAGCACTACATAGCGTTGTTTTAGGTGTCCATCCTGACGCTTTTTCTGGATATAAATGCAGTGCACGATTAAATTCTAACTTAGCAGCATTGGCAGCTTTAATATTTTCTCCATCAGCTTTATTAATTACTATGGCATCCGCCATTTCAATAATGCCACGCTTTATTCCTTGTAGTTCGTCTCCAGCACCAGCTAATTTTAGCAGCAAGAAGAAATCGACCATACTGTGTACAGCTATTTCACTTTGGCCTACACCAACAGTTTCAATTAAAATAGTATCAAAGCCAGCCGCTTCGCACAGAATAATAGTTTCCCTTGTTTTTCTTGCGACACCACCCAGAGAGTCTCCTGAAGGTGATGGACGAATAAACGCATTTTTGGTTTTTACCAAATCTTCCATACGGGTTTTATCTCCGAGGATACTACCTTTACTTAAGGTGCTGCTTGGGTCTACGGCTAAAACCGCAACCTTTTTACTGTTTTTGATGAGGTAAACCCCTAAAGCTTCTATAAATGTACTTTTTCCGACGCCAGGAACACCTGTAATTCCTATGCGAATAGAATTATTTGCATACGGTAGGCATGCGTTAATAATAGTATTGGCTTTTTTAGTATGTGAGGGATTAGTACTTTCAATCAGAGTAATTGCGCGGCTTAAAGCGGTAATATTGCCTTGGATAATACCTTTTACTAACTCTTCGGCAGAGGGTTGTTTTTGGCGTTTAGATTTTATGGCTTTTGCAGAAACCGAACTTAATGACTCAGGCTGTTTAATGCCATCATTCTCTTTAAGTGCAGATTTTTTGGGTTTCGATTTTGCCAAGGTAAACGTTTAGTTTTTCTGTTTTACATTTTCTCCAGAAGAAGAATTCTTTTGTTTTATTGGGACTTCAATTTTTGTGTTATCCCATGCTAGCGTTAATTTTAAATCACCTGTTGTATTATCAAACGCTATAGTAAACTTTTCAACTGTAGTATCTAGATTTTTAGATGGTACTTCAATTTCTACAACATCATAATTAGGGTCCCACATGGGTTCCATCTTTTCGTCAACGCCCCATTGATATTGGCCAGAATTGAACATGACTTTCCAAGAATTTTGCATAGGTACCGTCCATAAGGTATAATTTCCTTTGGGTAAAAGCATTCCTTGGATAATTAAATCTTTATTGGTTTTAAATGTAGTAGCTTCGTTAGCGCCTGTTCGCCACACTTTATTATAAGGGACAAGTGCTCCAAAAATTTCACGCTCTCGTTTAGATGGTCTGTTGTATTCGACTTCTAATTTTAAATCATTTAGCTCAATGGCAGCAGAGTCTTTTGGACTTAGACGCGGTGAAAAAATATTTTCAACAAAAACAGAATATAATAATAAACCTAAAGCGGCTATGAACAGAATAATTAGAATACGTTTCAACATAAATTCTTAAAAATGGAATTTTAAAATTAAGTTTTAAAGATAATTGAAATCCCTAAATTTAAGACTTGAGACAACATATTTTTAACGTGAACATTTTTTTTCAACTTTTTTTCAACTTTTTGCAACACTTAGAAAAATGTATCGTCTTTAAGACAAACCAATCGATTTACCTACAAATTATCACGGTAAATAAAAAACAACCAAAGCCAACCAAGAATGTTTCGAGCAGACATCATTGAAAAGTGCAAACAAAACGACCGAAAAGCGCAATTAAAGCTTTACAATCAATACTGCAATGGCATGTTAATCGTGGCAAAACGTTTTGTAAAAGATACAATGGAAGCAGAAGATGTGGTGCAAGAAGCATTTATAAAGGCATTTGCAAAATTGGAGCAATATAAAGCAGAAGTCACTTTTGGAGCTTGGTTAAAACGTATCGTAATTAACAAGAGCATAGATGTTCTAAAAACCAAAAAAGAGCGTCTTATGGATATAGAAGATGTACAGCTAAAGATAGTAGATACTGCTGAGGACGATTGGTCTGTTGAGGAGAATGTAACAATTGACGATGTAAAATTTGCCATTGAACAGCTACCAGAAAAGTATAAGTATGTGGTTATGTTGTATTTAATTGAAGGTTATGATCATCAAGAAATTTCAGAAATATTAAACATATCAGAAGTGGCGTCTCGAACGCAATTGTCACGAGGAAAACAAAAGTTGAAAGCCTTACTAAAACTAGAGAAAAATGGGACAGAATCTTAGAGATTTATTTAAAAATCAACCAACAGATGAGCATATAAAAATGTCGGAAGGACACGAGGCTCGTTTTTTGCAAAAGTTAGAGGATGCCTTACCGCAGAAAAAGAAGTCTAGTCATTTTGGATTTTTTAATATAGCAGCAAGCGTTGTTGTACTACTAGGATTAAGCTATGGCGCAGTGAAATATTTTGGTGGTGTAACAGATCCAATAGTACCTAGTAATATTGTAGAAACTAAAGACCTAAAAACTATGGGAGATATCTCTCCTGATTTAAAAAAGGTCGAAGATTACTATTTGGCAAGTATCAATCTAGAGCTTTCTAAAGTTGTACTTACCCCACAAAATAAAGATTTGGTAGATGGTTATATCGCCAGATTAAAAGAACTCAATTCCGAATATAACAAGCTTACAAGAGAGTTAAACGAAAATGGCCCTAACGAAGCGACCTTGGACGCACTTATTGATAATCTAAAGTTTAGGTTGGATTTAGTAATGCGACTCAAAGAAAAATTGAAAGAGTTCAACTCTTCCAACTATGACCAAGTAAGTATCTAATCTTAATTATAAATCAAAAAACGAACAGTTTAAAAACCAAAACAATGAAGACAATCAAAATTTTTATGTTGTGCTTAATCACCACAATAGGATTTGCACAAAAGAAGGAAATTAAAACATCGCAAACAGCCAAGGTTAATAAGGATGTTGTAGTAGAATTAAATACCAATTATGTAGAGATAGAAATTGATACATGGAATAAAGATGAAGTAAAAATCGAAGCCTATTTAGAGAGTGATGTGCTATCTCAAGAGGACTTAAAAAAAGCATTAAAAACGTGGAATTTAAACTTTGATGCAACACTAGATAAAGTATATATTTCTTCGGAAGGCGGAAGAGGTGCAGGTCTTTTTCCAAGAAATTCTTACGACGATATATTACAAGAACTAGAATTTAGTCTTGCTGATCTTCCAGAAATTCCAGAAATTAAGGTTTTACCAAATATGGCTAATTTTCCGGATTTACCTGAGCTACCTGAAATGCCCGAATTTCCAGAACTTCCAGAATTACCTGAAGGCGTTAAGACCATTCAATTCGATTATGATAGATATCAAAAAGAAGGTGAAAAATATTTATCCAAGTGGAGTAAGAGATACGAAAAAGAAGGTGGTAAAGAGCTGCAAAAACGAATGGAAGCATGGGCAAAGAAATTTGCAGAGTCGGGCTACGAAGAAAAGATGGCTAAATGGGGTGAAGAATACGGAAAGCGTTTCGAAGGTCAATGGGCAAAAGATATGGAGAAATGGGGAGAAGAATTTGGTGAAAGTTTTGGAAAGGATATGGAAAAATGGGGAGAAGATTTAGGAAAAAAAATGGAAGCATGGGGTGAGCGCTTTGGTAAGCAAATGGAGCAACGCGCAAAGGCTCTTGAAAAAAGAGCTGAAGCTATGGAAAAGCGTGCAGAGCAAACGGCTAAACGCAAAGAAGCTATGCAGGATAGAAAAGCATCTATTTTTGCGCAAAGCTATAACTCCGACAGAAATAGTAAAGTAAAACGTGTTATAAAAATAACAATGCCTAAAAAAGCAAAGTTAAAGCTTAACGTAAGGCATGGTGAGTTAAAAATTGCATCGGCAGTGCATAATGCCAGAGGTGATGTGTCCCATACCTTTTTTGTAGCAGAAAACATTGATGGAAGTGATACTTCCATCAATGTATCTTACTCTCCGGTAGCTATAAATAGTTGGAATGTGGGGTCATTAAATCTCAATTTTGTAAAAAATGCTGAAATTAAGCGTGCAAATAACCTAATGTTAACTTCAAAATCATCTAACATTGTCATTAAAAATCTAACGGATACTGGCATAATAAATGGAAGTTTTGGAGACTTAACAATTTCTAATCTTGCCGAAACATTTAATAATCTAAATCTAGTCTTAGAGAATAGTGATGCGTTCGTAGAAATACCTGAGAGTGTTAATTATAGTTTGTTTTTTAACGGAAATCGTTCTAAGTATAATAATGAGCCAACCAAACAAAAAACAGTAAAACGCTACGATGGTAAACCAACCAGCAAAACTATTGTAGTTAATGCTAAGTATAGCAGCGTGACAATGAATTAACTACTTCGCTGATGCAATTTTTTAATATAAAAGTATGATTTAGAATAGTACTATTTTCTTAGACCTATTTCCCTGTTTTCCATAGAATAGATTCTTATTTTTATGGAAATTTTTTAGTTATGCCATCTTCAACTTTCGAAAGTTATATATTAGGTTTAGATGTGTTTCCAGTATTAGGGGAAAGCTATGTAAACAAAGACTACGTTGCCATAGACTTATCTGTCGATAATTCGCAATTAACACAGGTTAATTTGTCTTCATCTGATGATTTAGAACAGTATATATGGAATCATATAAAACAACATAAGGCTAAAGTTGCTTACGGTGGTTATATCGAAAAACGAGGTATTTATAATCGCAGTTCCCATTTTAATCAACAAAATCCTGACTTGGAAAGAAATATCCATCTAGGACTAGATTTATGGATAGAAGCGAATGCTCCAATTTATGCGCCTCTTGATGGCGAAATTCATAGTTTTAAAAATAATACCAATTATGGTGATTATGGTCCAACCCTAATTCTAAAGCACCAAATAGAAAATTACAGATTTTATACGCTTTACGGTCATTTAAGTATAGAATCTCTAGAGAATAAAAACGTTGGAGACCAAATTTTAAAAGGAGAAGTAATTGCAACTTTAGGTACTGCTGAAGTTAATGGCGATTATGCTCCGCATTTACACTTTCAGCTGATAAAAGATATACAAGATTTCTATGGAGATTATCCAGGTGTTTCTAATCTACAAGATTTGGAGTTTTATAAAACCAACTGTCCAGACCCTAAATTACTTCTCGAATTTTAATATGCAACTTGCTTAAAATCAACCTTGGCAATGGCTGATTTTTCTGTGTCAAAGTATAATACTTGACCTTTAAGTAACGGAATATTCTTCTTCTCCTGAGGTTTAATAGCTATAGTTTTAATGATTTTTCCCTCTTCTTGAATGCGAATTGAAAAGTCGTTTTTACCAATATTTTCTACAATACTAATGCAATCTTTACCAAGGTAAGGGTTAATAGCACCATCTTGGCCAGGACCTTTACCTGCAATGCACATACTTTGTATAGGTTCTAAATTTAAAACAGTTTGACTGTTAATAGCACTAGTTGTAAGAATCAAGACCAGGAAAAAGAAGTTAATTTTTTTCATAACAAAGTTTTATTTTTCAAAGTAAGGATATCCTAATACACAAGTACATAAGGATTCCTTAAAGTTTTGTTATTTAATTGGTTAACGGTATTGTATAATCGTCTCTTACAGGGTGATATGCCTTAATTTTCGGTTTAGTACAGGTTATGGCATTGTTGGCAATAGTTATTTTTCAATTATAACTTGTAATTCTTTTAGTTCCTCTATTACTTTTTGTAAAGAATCTGCATAATTGTTTTTGTGTTTCAGTTTACCCGTACTTAAAAATAAACGTTGTTCGTTTTTAGATTTTAATAGTGCAATTTTTATAACTGTTAGTTTTGAAGCTATTTTGTGATTTATGCTTTCATGATTTTTTTTATATGATTCCGAGACCTTAATGTAATAATCTTGATAACTTCTGATAACCTTTACTGTTGAATTCAATTGCTCCATTGAACCTTCAATACTTGAATATTGAATACTAGTTAAGGATTTCAAATGGTTGGAAATAGTTGTTTTTAAATCCATATTTGATTTGGTAAATTATTTAAATTAATTCTTTTACCATTTTAGTAAATAGGAATTTAAAGTAATAGGCTTTTAGTTGGCTGTAAAATTCAAAAACCAGCTCATTTTGATAAAGATTTTATTTGTTTTGTAATTTTCCATCGATGTAAGTTTCTTTACTAGTCAATTTCCCGTTTTCATCATATTCTAACCAGTCGCCTGATTCTTTATCATTGATAAACCTTCCAATGTATGCCAGCTGACCGTTTTTGTGATATTCTTTATACTCACCAGTTTTTTTCCCGTTTTTATAATATACCACTGCCGCAAGTTTGCCATTATCATGGTACTCTTTCCATTCACCCATACGCTTACCGTCTTCATATGTACCTATTCCTCCTAGCTCACCATTTTCATGATAGTACTTCCAATCGCCTATTTCATCTCCTTCACTGTTATAACTACTTCGTGTTTCAATTTGTCCATTTTCATAATACTCTGTCCAATCTCCGATTTTATATCCTTTACTCTGTTTCCCTTCACTTTTTAATTGCCCATTGCTATAATATTCTTTCCATTCACCGTTTTTTATTCCGTTATTATCATATGTGCCAATTTCTTTTAATTCTCCATTTTCGTGATAGTATTTCCAATCACCTATTTCTTTTTCATTTGTAAGATTACCAGTTTTCATTAAGTTCCCGTTCTTGAAATAAAATTTCCAAACACCCACCTTTTTTCCATCATTATATTCGCCCATTTCACCTAAGTTCCCATTTTCATGATAACTTTTCCATTCGCCAATTTGCAATCCATTCTTACTATCGCCTATTTGTTGTAGTTGCCCATTTTTGTAATAGAATTTCCAAATACCTGTTCTATTACCGTTATCGTAATTCCCAATTTGTGCAAAATTTTCGTTTTCCCAATACGACTTTGACTCTCCGTGCGGTTGACCATCAACAAAATTGGCAACTGTTTCTAATTTTCCATTATTATAATAAAATCTCCAAGTACCAATTCTTTTTCCATTGTCGAAATTTCCAGCTTCAGCAAGTTGTCCATTGTCATGATAATATTTCCAATCTCCATTTTCCTTATTGTCTTTTATTTCTCCAACAGAAACTAGTTGCCCATTTTCGTAGTAAATTTTCCATACTCCAACTTGTTTTCCATTTTCTACTTTGCCTTCAGCTTGTAATTGCCCATTATCATAATAGACCTTTTTTAAATCTTGAGCATGTGATAAACCAAAAATTATCGAGATTAATACTAATAATAATGTTTGCTTCATGATGATATTTTCTGTTTGTTGTCTTCTACTAATTATACCATAACGGCCTTATCGGCTTGTCCTGTATCTTAATGATGATAAACCAACTCTTGTATAAAGTTGTCCTATAAATCCAATTCAAATAAATAAAAAACAATTTAAAACACAAAACCCAACGCAAAGCATTGGGTTTTAAGTATATTAGGTTCAGAGTGACAACAATTAGGATTCAACCAAAACCCATTCGCCTTTTTGTATTAAAGGGATAGCTTGTTTGTACTTCATTTCTTTGGCTTCGCCACTCATCACATGTTTTATGGTTACACGATCGTTGCGGCCAATTTTAGGTTGCTCACGTACAATAGTTTCTACCACTTGCTGTTGTCTTGATGCTCCAGCACCAGCAGCTCTACTTTGTGCTGCGCGCTCGTCTAAATTTTGGATTTCCTCTTTTTGTTCTTGGACTTTTTCTTGACGTCTTGCTTTTGCCTCTTGAATAGTGTTAGCTGTTTCTTGAGGAATTTCGCCTTTAAATAAGAATGAAATCACATCCTTATTCACTTGGTCAATCATTGCTTTAAACAATTCAAACGCTTCAAATTTATAAATAAGAAGTGGGTCCTTTTGCTCATGTACCGCAAGCTGTACCGACTGCTTTAATTCATCCATTTTACGTAGATGGGTTTTCCAAGCATCATCAACAATTGCAAGGGTGATATTCTTTTCAAAATCATTGATTAACTGTGTTCCCTTTGTTTCGTAAGCTTTTTCTAAATCTGTTACAACTTGTAATGTCTTCTTACCATCTGTAAATGGTACGACAATTCGTTTAAATTTATCTCTTTGTGTATTGTAAACATTTTCGATTACAGGATATGCTAAATCAGCAGCACGTTGCATTTTTTCGCGATAGTGAGCAAAAGCTGCTTTATAAACGGTGCCTGCTATTTTCTGAGCATCCATTTTTTCGAAATCGGCTTCAGAAATTGGAGATGGCATAGAGAAATAACGAATCAACTCAAACTCAAAGTTTTTATAATCGTTAGCTTCTTTATTAGTTTCAGTGATGATTTCAGACGTATCAAAAATCATATTTGCTAAATCCACACGTAGACGCTCTCCATGTAAGGCATGACGACGACGTTTGTAAACCACTTCACGCTGCGCATTCATCACATCATCATACTCTAAGAGACGTTTACGCACACCAAACTGATTTTCTTCTACTTTTTTCTGCGCACGTTCTATAGATTTAGAAATCATGCTATGCTGAATAACTTCGCCTTCTTTTAAGCCCATTTTATCCATCATTTTGGCAATACGCTCACTACCAAAAAGACGCATTAAGTTATCTTCTAAAGACACATAAAATTGTGAACTTCCAGGGTCTCCTTGACGACCTGAACGACCACGTAACTGTCTATCTACACGTCTTGAATCGTGACGTTCTGTACCTATAATGGCTAAACCACCAGCTGCTTTGACCTCGTCTGATAGCTTAATATCTGTACCACGACCTGCCATATTTGTAGCGATTGTTACTTGGCCTGGTTTACCAGCTTCTGCAACGATATCTGCTTCTTTCTTATGAAGTTTAGCGTTAAGTACATTATGAGGTATTTTGCGTTGTGCTAAGATTTTACCTAGCAATTCTGAGATGTCTACCGAAGTTGTACCAATTAAAACTGGTCGGCCTTGTTGCGAAAGCTTTGTTACTTCGTCTACAACTGCGTTATATTTTTCGCGCTTAGTTTTGTAAACCAAATCTTCTCTATCATCACGAGCTATTGGTTTATTTGTTGGGATTTCTACAACATCTAACTTGTAGATTTCCCAGAATTCGCCAGCTTCAGTTACCGCGGTACCTGTCATACCAGATAACTTACGGTACATCCTAAAATAATTCTGAAGCGTTACAGTGGCAAAAGTCTGGGTAGCATCTTCAATTTTTACATTCTCTTTAGCCTCAATCGCTTGGTGTAAGCCATCGCTATAACGACGTCCATCCATTATACGTCCTGTTTGCTCATCGACAATCATTACTTTATTGTCCATGACGACGTACTGGGTATCTTTTTCGAATAGCGCATAAGCCTTTAAAAGTTGGCTAAGTGTATGGATGCGTTCTGATTTTACCGAGAAATCACGGAATAGTTCTTCTTTCTCAGCAGCTTCTTCTTCTGTTGATAGCCCTTTATTTTCGATTTTTGCAATTTCAGTACCCATTTCTGGCATTACAAAAAAGTTAGGGTCATCGTCACCTGAAAGATAATCTACACCTTTGTCTGTTAATTCTACTTGATTGTTTTTTTCGTCAATGACGTAATAGAGTTCTGCGTCAACTTTTGGCATTTCTCTATTGTTGTCTTGCATGTAAAAGTTTTCTGTTTTTTGAAGGAGTTGCTTGATACCTTCTTCACTTAAAAACTTTATTAATGCTTTATTTTTTGGAATACCTCTGTAAACTCGGAGTAATTGAAAGCCACCTTCTTTAGTATCACCTTCGCTAATCAATTTTTTAGCTTCTGCTAAAACGCCAATAAGGTATTTACGTTGTGTCTCTACAATGCTACTTACTTTTGGTTTTAATTCGTTAAATTCATGCTGGTCACCTTTAGGGATTGGTCCAGAAATAATCAAAGGTGTACGCGCATCATCAATTAAAACAGAATCCACCTCATCTACAATAGCGTAATGATGTGGGCGTTGCACTAAATCATCTGGAGAGTGCGACATATTATCACGTAAGTAGTCAAAGCCAAATTCGTTATTTGTACCGTATGTGATATCGGCATTGTAGGCTTTACGTCTAGCATCGGAATTAGGTCTGTGATGGTCTATACAGTCCACACTTAACCCATGAAATTGAAATATTGGCGCCATCCATGCACTATCACGTTTTGCTAGGTAGTCGTTAACTGTAACCAGATGTACACCGCGACCTGCTAAAGCATTTAAGTAAACGGGTAAGGTTGCTACCAGTGTTTTACCCTCACCAGTTTGCATTTCGGCAATTTTACCTTGGTGCATTGCAATACCACCGATAAGCTGAACATCGTAATGTACCATATCCCAAGTAATTGGTTTGCCTGCGGCGTCCCAAGAGTTTGCCCAATAGGCTTTATCACCTTCTAGTGTTACATAATCATTCTCTCCTGAAATTTCTCTGTCAAAGGCATTTGCAGTAACTTCAATTTCTGTGCTATTTACAAAACGCTTAGCTGTTTCTTTTACAACAGCAAACGCTTCAGGTAAAATATCGTTTAAAACATCCTCTGTAAGCGAATAAATATCGTCTTTAATACGGTCAATTTCTTGATAGATATCTTCTCGTTCATCGATGTCTTCTGTTTGTTCCGCCTTTTCGTTTAGCTCTTGGATACGCGCATTAAGAGGTGCGCGTGCTTCCGCAATTTTAGCTTTAAAAGCTGTAGTTTTAGCTCTTAGTTCGTCATGCGATAAGGCTTCTAAAGATTTTTCAAACGTTTTTATTTGCTCTACAATTGGCATTATGGACTTAACGTCTTGCTTGGACTTATCGCCAACAAACACTTTAAGTACAGAATCTAGTATTCCCATGTGGTTTATTTTTTGATAATGTTAGACTAAGCCTAACATTTTTTGATATTGTTATTAAGACTTAGACAGTGCTTAATCTTACATATAGTTATCTGTCTAAAAGGGCTTCAAATATACACTTTGTATTGTGTAAATAGAACCCTTTATAAACAAAAAAAGTCTCATTGTCGTAATAACGAAAGAGACTTTTTTCTAATTGTTTTTATTTTTTAATACTCATCCTCATTCCAGAGGTAATCTTCGTCAGTTGGATAGTCTGGCCAAATTTCTTCTATAGAATCGTAAGAATCACCTTCGTCTTCTATTGCTTGTAAATTTTCTACAACTTCTAAAGGTGCTCCAGTTCTAATCGCATAATCGATTAACTCATCTTTAGTTGCTGGCCAAGGCGCATCGCTTAAATAAGATGCTAATTCTAATGTCCAATACATTTACTTTGGTGTTTAATTTTTTTGCAAAAATAATTTTTTAGTTCAAAAAGTCAAGAAAAAATTAAATTATTTAGTTTTTAGCTAAACTATATTAATTCACCGGTCTCTAATTAGTCATTTATAAGTATTTACTTTAAGGCAAGTGTATTTACTAATAAATGAGAAGTCATCAATAAAAAGAACGTATAATCTCAAAACTTGTAGAATGGTATTTTGCGTTGCCCATTCTAACCCTGAAGTTATTATGATTCCTTTTTTGGAATCCATTTAATCTCTTCAGCTTGTAACTCTTGAGACAACTTCCGTGCCAATACAAAAAGGTAGTCAGATAGTCTGTTAATATACATCAGTGTTTCGGGTTGAAACGGTTCTATATCATTTAGATGACTTGCCAAACGTTCTGCTCTTCGGCACACCGTACGGGCAATGTGACAGAATGACACGGTTTGATGTCCTCCTGGCAAAACAAAATGCGTCATTGGCGGAAGTTCGGCATTCATGCTATCCATACTATCTTCTAAACGCTTTATATCTGCTTCAGATATTTTAGGAATATTTAGGCGGTCTTTACCGTTTTTAAGCGTGGCTTTTTCTGGGTCAGTTGCCAAAATAGCTCCGACTGTAAATAACCGGTCTTGAATTTCCATCAACACATTTTTATGTAATTGGTTAATGGCTTGGTCCCTGATTAAACCTATATGCGAATTTAGCTCGTCAATGGTACCGTAACTTTCAATACGAATATGGTGTTTAGGCACTCGAGTTCCACCGAAAAGGGCAGTAGTGCCTTTATCTCCTGTTTTTGTGTAGATTTTCATAAGTCAAATTTAAGCAATTTGACTTGAAGGATTTTTAGCTAATTCTGAAGTTATTATTATTTTAACTTAATTCATCTTATCACTTTCGATAATACCATCACGTAAACGGATAACACGCTTTGCATGTGCTGCAATATCTTCCTCGTGAGTTACCATAATTACCGTATTGCCTTTGGCATGAATTTCATCAAAGAGCGCCATGATTTCGGTACCTGTTTTAGAGTCGAGGTTTCCTGTAGGCTCATCTGCCAAAATAATAGAAGGTTTGTTCACCAATGCACGTCCGACTGCAACACGTTGTCTTTGTCCACCAGATAATTGATTGGGTTTGTGGTCCATTCGGTCTGCCAAACCAACATCATGTAATACTTCTGTAGCGCGTTCTTCTCTAGCTTTTTTAGATTGCCCTGCATACACCATAGGAAGCGCCACATTATCCAATGCTGTTGTTCTTGGTAATAGATTAAAGGTTTGAAACACAAAGCCTATTTCCGTATTTCGGATTTCGGCAAGCTCGTCATCCGACATCTGACTTACATCCTTACCATTAAGGAGATAGGTTCCAGCAGTTGGTGTATCGAGGCATCCCAGCAAATTCATCAATGTCGATTTCCCAGAGCCAGACGGTCCCATAATGGCGACATATTCACCGCGTTTTATATCTAAGTCAATACCCTTTAGTACATGGACCGTTTCTTGGCCTAGTTTAAAATCTCTAATGATATTTCTGATTTCAATGACGTTGTCACTCATAATTTGGTTGTAATGTTAGTCACTTTGAGCGCAGTTTAAAGGTTTTTGAAATTAGTTTTCAATAGGTTTCGACTGCGCTCAACCTGACATTATTTTTTCGCTTTACAAATTAGAAAATACAAATGCTTATCGCAAGATAAAAGTTTATAATAGCTATTATCTGAATATGACGTTAAAATTATAGACTTGTTACAGTCGTATTGTAAAATGTTGTTTTGGCTGTTCTTTTCTGAAAAACACAAATCCAAAGTTAAATGTGTCGATACTTACCGTCACTTGTTTGTCCGTAGTGATTTCTCGCCATGCTTCAGTCATGCCTTTAGACCAATAGATATCATCAAAAATAAATACAGAATTGTTATGTGCTTTGGAAATCAATAGATTGAAGTAGTCTAAGGTAGCCGCTCTGTTATGATGTCCATCGAAAAAGATACAATCAAAAGTGTCTTCTTTTAGTTGAGAGATAGCTGTTTTAAAGTCTGAATTGATAGTTGTAATGTTTGAAAGGTTTAAGGCCTCAAATTGTTGTCTTGAAAATTCAAAAGTTTCTGGACAGCCTTCAATTGTTGTAATGTTATTATTTGAATGACCTAAAGCTAAGGCTTGTGTTCCGACACCTAATGATGTACCTAATTCTAAAGTGTTTTTGAATTTGAAATAGTTTGAAATTCTGAAAAGTAATTTTGAATCTTTTAATGGACTACTTGAATTCTTCACCATTTTAGACACCGAACGTTTTTTTGAATTTAAAATTTTAGAACCTGCGCCAAAATCTGTGATATTTAATATTTCTTTAGATTGAAGCAATTGATTTCTGTAGGTTTTTAAATTTGTATAAGCTTTGTAATTTGTTTTGTTATATAAGCATTTGGTAACAAAATCATAAACAAATGGCGAGTGTACTCCGTGTTGGTTAGTGGAGTTTAAAAGGAATTTTATATATGATAAAAGCTGATGCATTCTATTTTTAATATGCTCATTTTGCCTTGATGCAAAACCCTTCGACTGCGCTCAGGATAAACCTAGCCAAAAAATCACAATCAAAATGAGGAAATTGCTATCGCACCATTCGCTTTCAGAACTTCGTGCTTGAGGTTTCATCTCGCATCTTTGTTCTTTCACTCTTTATTTCTGCATTTTGATATTTTTCGACTTTGTCGAAATTTGGGACATTGATTTTTAATTATTTTTTTACTCGATTTTTTTTACAACTTATCTTCCTGCTTCCTGCTTCCTGCTTCCTGCTTCCTGCTTCCTAATTTTCAAATTTCTCCGCTAATTCAAACCAGCGCAATTCTTTTTCTTCAATGTTATCGATTATTTTTTGAAGTTCTTCCGAGAGATTGGTAATGTCTTCTTGGGATAAATCTGGATTGAGAAACTTTGCTTCTAGCGCTTTTTTATCTAACTCCAAAGCACGAATTTTAGATTCTAAGTTTTTATATTCTTTCTGTTCGTTGTAAGAGAGTTTGTTGGCTTCATTCTGTTTTATGGTTTCGGCGTTCTCCGTCTTTTCTACTTTTGTTTCTTGCTTAGGTTGACTATTTTCGTAAGCTCTAAAATCTGTGTAGTTACCAGGAAAATCTTCTACAATCCCTTCACCTTTAAATACAAACAAATGGTCAACAATTTTATCCATAAAGTACCGGTCGTGAGACACCACGAGCAAACATCCTGGGAAATCTAGTAAGAAACTTTCTAAGACATTCAGTGTTACAATATCCAAATCGTTTGTAGGTTCGTCCAGAATTAAAACGTTAGGGTTTTGTATTAAGACTGTACAGAGGTATAAGCGCTTTTGCTCACCACCACTTAATTTTTCGACAAAATCGTATTGTTTTTTGCGGTCAAATAAAAAACGTTCTAGTAATTGCTGAGCACTTATTTGTCGGCCTTTTGCAAGCGGAATATAATCGCCATAATCCCTAACAACATCAATAACTTTTTGGTTGGGTTTTGCTTTAATGCCTCCTTGTGTGTAATAGCCAAACTTCACCGTTTCTCCAACAACAATTTTACCTGCGTCTGGAGGAATAGCTCCTGTAAGCATGTTGAGAAAGGTAGACTTGCCAGTTCCGTTTTTTCCAATGATGCCTATGCGCTCTCCTTTTTTAAAAGTGTATTCAAAACCATCAAGAATTATTTTGTCCTTAAACGCTTTAGATACCTTATGAAACTCTATGATTTTACTTCCTAAGCGCTCCATGTTAATTTCTAACTGAATTACATGGTCTTTGCGGCGCTGATGGGCTTTCTTTTTTATCTCAAAGAAATCATCTATTCGACTCTTGGATTTTGTGGTGCGGGCTTTTGGCTGGCGGTGCATCCAGTCGAGTTCTTTTTTAAAGAGTTGTTTGGCTTTACCAACCTCGGTCTGTTCATTAGCAATCCGTTCTTCTTTTTTTTCTAGATAATACGAATAATTGCCTTTATACGTGTAAAGATTGCCATTATCGAGTTCTATAATTTCATTACACACACGTTCTAAGAAATAACGGTCGTGCGTTACCATAAATAGTGTTTGCTGTGTTTTAGCAAAATAATCTTCAAGCCACTCAATCATTTCTAAATCGAGATGGTTAGTTGGCTCGTCTAAGATTAATATATCTGGATTGCTAATCAATGCTTGTGCTAAGGCCAAACGTTTTTTTTGTCCTCCAGAGAGTGTACTAATTTTAGCATCGAGATTGTCTAGTTTTAACTGTGACAGTATTTGCTGATATTGTGTTTCGAACTCCCAAGCATTGTGTCGGTCCATAGCTTCGAAGGCCTGTTGATAGGCTTCGGTATCTTCAGGATGTTTTAGTGCCTTTTCGTAGGTTTCAATGATTTTTAAAATGGGTAAGTCACTCGCAAAAATGGTTTCTTCAATGGTGAGGTTTGGGTCTAAGTTTGGTTCTTGGTCTAGAAAAGCTAACCTTAAACCTTTACGTACAACAACTTGACCCGTATCAGGCGTATCATTTCCCGAAAGGATATTAAGTATCGATGTTTTTCCGCTTCCATTTTTAGCTACAAATGCAATTTTTTGGTCTTTGTGAATGCTAAATGAGATGTCGCTAAATAATTGGAGTTCTCCGTAGGACTTAGATATATTTTCAACGTTGAGGTAATTCAATCTTAACTAATTTTATGCAAAGATGAGGAAAGGCATTTCAAGTTCCAAGTTTTAAGTTTCAGTATTAAGTATTCAGAATTGAGTTTTTAGTGTCGTTTAGAGGTTTTGACTGCACTTCGACTGCACTTCGACTGCGCTCAGTGTGACACGCTCAGTGTGATACGCTCAACCTTATATCGGTTTAGTTGTTTAGCTGTTAAGTCGTTTAGTTGTTAAGATGTTTAGGTGTTAGTTGTTTAGGTGTTTCTCGGTAGTAACTAAGACAAAAATGAATCGATTTGTCACGCTGAGCTTGTCGAAGCGGTTTGGAGGTTTTAAAGAGTAAATGGAAAGGACTTTTTTTTGACACGAATTTCACGAATTTCACAAAGCGAAGATTGTTTATTTGTTAAGCTGTTTAGTTTCTTGGTATTGTGTTTTGTTGTTTTAATTCGGTTTCGACAGGCTCAACTTGACATGGGTTTAGATGTTTAGATGTTTAGTTGTTAAGTCGTTTAGTTGTTTAGCTGATAAGTTGTTTAGTTGTTTGGTGTTGGCTTTTGTAATAGACTTAAGTTTTATGCTTTCAACTTCTAGTGCCAATAATTTTGTTATTCCTAACGTTCGATTATATTTGTGAGTAAACCTATTTATCTATGATTCGGTATTTATTGGCCATTTGTTTTTTGGGTCTTTTGTTTTGTACGTCTTGTGTCCCTCAAAAAGATATTATTTACTTACAAGATAAGGGGAATTCTAATGATACGATTCCGAGTTTGGTTGAACAGCAGAAACCTTATCGCGTTCAGATCAATGATATTTTAAATATACGTATCAAGGTTTTGGACCAAGACGATGCCACAATTTTTAATCCTACAGGCGAAGGCGATTTACAGGCAAGCCCACAGGAGCGTGCGTATTTTGATGGTTTTACGGTGGATTTAAGAGGTAATATTCGTGTGCCACAACTTGGTGAATTCTTAGTCTTAAATCTAACAAATCGTGAGATAGAAGAGCTTATAAAAACGCGCTTGTTAGAAAAAGAGTTTAATGAGTTTGCACAAATTTTTGTCACCGTAAAATTAGCAGGACTTCGCTATACGACTTTAGGTGAAATAGGTAGAACAGGGTCGCAAGTTATTTTTCAAGAGCGTGCAACCATTTTAGAAGCCATTGCCAATGCTGGCGACATTCCTATAGAGGGTAATCGAAAAGCAGTAAGGATTCTTAGGCAGTATCCACACGGCCAAGAGATTCATCGTTTAGACTTAACTGATGTAAGCGTTATGAAATCACCTTATTACTATATACAGCCTAATGATGTAATTATAGTAGATCCGTTAGTTCAAAAATCCCTCGGAACAGGTACTAATGGTATACAAACATTTACAACGATATTAAGCATAGTCACCGTAGTGACTAGTACCATTTTATTGATAGATAGACTTTAACTTATGGCTAACTTAGATCAGGATATTGAGTTTGATGATTCTAGTGGACGATTGACTTTTGATTTTCAAGGGTTTTTATTTAAAATACTAAACAATTGGTACTACATCGCTATATGTATAGGTGTCTTTTTAGCAATAGCACATTACAATAACGTAAGAAAACAGAACATTTATCTTTTAAATGCATTGGTTTCTGTAGAGAGCGAACAAAATCCTTTTTTTACAACCAATACAAGTATTTCTTTTAATTGGGGTGGTGTTTCTGGGAAGTTAGGTAAAGTGATGACAACGCTAGCAACTCGCAGTCATAATGAGCTTGTGGTGGATTCCCTTCAGTTTTACAAGCAATACCTAAGGCAAGGTAAATACCATTTGGAGGATATCTATAAAGCGTCTCCGTATGAGGTTATCATCGATAAATCGCAACCTCAGTTATTAGGTATTCCTCTTGAATTAAAACATATTGATGCAACCCGTTTTAAACTTATTTGCGATTTTGAGGAGCGTCAATCGGTATCAGGGCAGCGCTATTCAGACCGTTCTAGAGTTGGTATTACTGTGACTCCTGGTATTTTTGAGCAAACATTTGTTTATGGGGACTCAATACGCTTGCCCTTTTTCAACGCGGTGGTGCATAAGCGACAAGGTGCTACTCCTAAGACCAGTGAGCAGTATTTTGTACGGTTTCTTAATTTTGATGGTTTAGTATCGTCCTTTCAGAATAGTGTTAACGTTAATTTTTTTAAAGGCAGTTCTACGGTTTTATCCTTATCGCAATCTGGTACTAACAAGGCAAAAATTGTTGATTATTTAAATACCACTGTTGCTATTTTAAGAGAGACTGAGTTAAGAGCTAAAAATCTTTATGCTACCAACACTATTAAGTTTATAGATAGCACCCTGGGAACCGTAGATGATCGTCTCAAAGATGTGAATAAAGAGATGGATGATTTCAGGGCGTCTAACAAAGTTTTTAATGTTACTGAAGATATTTCTAACACCTCTCAGCGACTTAAAGATTATGAGTCTCAACTTGAGACAGAACGCATAAAAATCAACTATCTAAATAGTTTAGAGTCATACCTTCAGAATAAGTCCGACTATACTAAAATTGCTGCACCTACCTCTGTAGGTATTACCGAGAGTGGTCTTTTAAATAGTATTGGAAAGTTAACCGGATTTGCCATTGAACGCGAAAATCAAGCGAAAACTGCACGTGAGGGTTCTATTTTATTAAAACGTTTAGATGCTCAAATTGACTCCGAAAAAAGTGTTGCCTTTGAGCTTATTAATGCCGCACGTCGTGGTATTAATTTACAGTTAAGTTCTATAAACAGTTCTATAGCAAAACTAGAGGCAGAGTTAAAAAAACTACCTAAAGAACAGCAGGAGTTTTTAAAAATACAGCGTCGCTTAAACATTAGTCAAAATGCCTACAACGTGTATCAGGCTAAACGTTCCGAGGCAGCAATAGTTAGAGCTGCTAATGTGTCTGATATTACTATGATAGATGCTGCTAAGGATACTGGTAATAGACCTGTTGGCCCTAAAACTTCTTTAAATTACGTTATTGCATTATTGATAGGAACACTGTTGCCTATATTATTCATATTTATTCGGTTTATCTTAGACTATACAATTAGCAATTCGGCAGATGTAGAGCGCTTAACCAAACTGCCAGTCATAGGACTTGTAGGGAAATATAACCACAAAAATAACTTGGTTGCTTTTGAAAAACCAAGGTCATCCGTAGCAGAAGCCTTTAGAGCTATTCGTTCTAGTTTGCAGTTTATTTACAAAAGCCAAAAAGACACTGATGGCGCTAAGACCTTGATGTTTACGTCTTCTATTAGTGGTGAGGGAAAGACGTTTTGTTCTATTAATACAGCTACAGTTTATGCGCTTAGTGGTAAGAAAACTGTCTTGGTAGGGTTAGATTTACGAAAGCCTAAAATTTCAGAGGATTTTGAAGTCAAAAACGATAAAGGCGCTGTTAATTATTTGATTAACGATAGTACCTTGGACGACATTACGCACCAAACGAAGATTCCTAACTTGGATTTAATTCTATCTGGGCCGATTCCTCCAAACCCTTCAGAACTTTTAATGAGTGAGCGTATGGCAGAATTAGTTAGAGCGCTAAAAGCTAAATACGATATGGTTATCCTGGACTCACCACCATTAGGTTTGGTGACGGACGCCTTAGAATTAGCGCAATATGCTGATGCTACCATTTTTATGGTACGTTTAAACTATACTAAAAAAGGGATGCTGTCTCTTATCAATTCCAAAGTTAAGAAAGGCGAACTTAAAAATGTTAACCTACTGCTTAACTTTTATAGGCATAAAAAAGGAGGTGGCTATGGCTATGGCTATGGCTATGGTTACGGTTATGGTTACGGTGCTTATGGCGATGCGTATCATGAGAATGAGAAGCGTGGCTTATGGCAACGATTTAAACGATTGTTTAAAGGGAAGCGGTAGGTTTTAGTAATCAGTAGGCAGTATTCAGTATTCAGTATTCAGTAGGTAGTAGGCAGTAATTAGTTCTTTAGCTGTTTGGTGTTTGTTGTTTCGATTTTTAGATTTTTAGCTGTTAAGTCGTTTAGTTGTTATTTGTTGTTTTGCTTCTCGATAGTTCTGCTGAGTTTGCCGAAGTACATTATGAGGCTAAGGTCGGAATGCTCGAAGTGACGGTGATTTAGGTGTTAGATTGTGGGTGTTAGTTACTTTGATACGAATTACACGAATTACACAAATCACACGAAGTGACGGTTGTTTAGTCGTTAAGTTATTTAGGTGTTAGGTGTTGGGTGTTGGTTGTTTCGATTTTTAGATTGTTAGATTTTTGGATTTTTTGATGTTCAGTCGTTAAGTCGTTTAGCTGTTCAGTTGTTATTTGTTGTTTTGCTTCTCGATAGTTCTGCTGAGCTTTCCGAAGTACATTTTGACGCTGCGGTAGGAATACTCGAAGTGACGGTTGTTTACATATAAAAAAAGCGATTACGTTCTATTGTGTTTGTAATCGCTTTTTTACTTTGCTAATGGTGTAGCTTTTATATGACCTCTAATAATTTTAAGGCATTAAATGCACCATTGTTTAATGGGTATTGTGCACCATTTAATTCTTGGAAAAACGCTACTTTTAGAAAGTAAAAGGATAATCCAGAGCCTGTAGCTACCGCTGGTGTCAATGTTACTGTTTGCACCGTAGTATCTATTGGAATATTTACCGTATTACTTATTTCTAAGCTTTTTTCTCCAGTATCTAAATCTAGATTTAGCATCGCACCATAGAAGCTTACATGTGTAGCTCCTGTTGGTTTTGCAATTTGCTGGCTAGGATTTAGATTTACTAAGGTGATTACTCCAGTGGCTGTGTCTAGATTAATATCTGTAAATAAGATACTATCTATAGTTGCTCTTAGATTAAATTCAAAATCCTTTAGCAGTTCCTTACCTGCTGTGGTTTGCAGTCCAATACTTGCTTGACGTTGCCCTCTTACTGAGGTGGTGTCTAGATTTTTTAGCTGAGTCATCACTTTTGTTACTCGACTTGTGACCTTGGCATCTTTTGCATCGAATAGTAATGGTGTGATGGCTTGTCGGAACGTTTTGCCCGCTGAGGCACTGTATCCAAATTCGGCATTATTCTCCCGAGTTCTTGCAAATGCAGGGTCGTTTTTAATTCGGTTTTTAGATACGCCGCCTTTTTGGCGTACCAAGTAACCGTCTTCACTTTTGTAGAAGGTAATATCGTCTAGAGTTCCTTCAATTTTTAATAGGCTTTTTAACTTTGCCATAATTCTAAATTTTTATGATAGCTAGGCTATCGTTATACTTAATCTTTTGAATTTCTCACTTTACTTAGTTCGCGACCTAAGTCTTGCTTCATAATTCGATGATAAAAGTAGCTTGATGTATTATGGCATTTTGAAAAGTTATTGTTTTAGTACTTAATTCACGTGATTTTATTGGTTTTTAGTCGTTATTATCGATATCTATTATTTTTTAGTGCTTTTTGCTTTTTTTTAATGATTACTATTACATGATTATCTTTGTTTATATAGTATATATAGGGTATCTATGGCTTTAGTATAGGAATGTTTAGAGGCTTTTTATTAGTGTTTTTCTAACAAAGTCTTGAAAGGCCCATTTTTAAAAGAAAAATTGCAATAATCTAAAAATTAAATAATTGATAATCAATGATTTATATTTCACCTTAACAATTTAGTTGTTAATTAGTTGTTGAAATGTGGCAAGGGTTTTTTAGCTAAATCTCATAATTCATTATTAGTTTTGGGTTTTTAAGCTATAACATGCTGTATCCGTTGTTTTTACATACCAAAGATGTGATGATTACTCACCAAGTGAGTGAGGCTACCGCACGTGGTATTATTAAGGATATTAATGCGCATTATAAGCTTCCAAAACGACCTTATGTTTCATTAAAGTGTTATTGTGAATATTACATGTTAGATAAAGCTGATGTCGTGGCCTGTTTAAATGCTGAGCTTAGAGCGTCATGAATAGTCTTAGATTTTTTAGATGGTTGGATTGTTAGATTGCTGGATAACTAGATACTTAGATGACTAGATGTTTAGACAGTTATATGGTTGGATTGCTTCTCGGCAGTAACTAAGACAAAAAAGAATCAAATTGTTATGCTGAGCGTGTCGAAGCGGCTTGGTGATGTTAAACATTAAATTAAGATTAGTTGTTTGGACATGAATTTCATTAATAACACGAAAGGACGGATGTTAAGTTGTTCAGTCGTTTAGGCGTCAAGTTGTTTAGGTGTTTATCTATTGAGTGATGGATTCTATTTCCTTAGACACGAATTTCACGAAAGGACGGTTGTTTAGTTATTAGTAGTTAAGTTGTTTAGGCATTTAGTTGTTTAGATGTTCTAAATTGAGTGTTGGTTGTTGGGTGCTTCTCGATACAATTTGCTCGTACCTCACAAATCACTCGAAGCGACGATTGTTAAGCTGTTTAGCTGTTTGGTATTGGATTTCGTTATTTAATGTAGTTTCGGCCTAACTTACGACAAGGCAAGCAAGCTCAGCAGAACTATCGAAAACTTGTTAATTACCTGTTATAACTTCTTTAGCGTTGGTTTTGGAGCGTACATTAAATTAGTATATTAGCGACACAACCATGATTGTTGATGGCCCTGGAATCACGCACTTATCAGAAAGAAAACAACACAAATATTCTTAAGCTTTTAAAACAAAGCTTGTCAGATATTTACAGCTCACGATTTCTGGCCAGACAGTTGGCAGAACGTGATATTAAAGCCCAATACCGGCAATCGTATTTTGGTATTTTTTGGGCTTTTATAACACCATTAGCAACCGCATTAGTGTGGATTGTATTAAATAGTTCTGGTACGGTTAAATTATCGGATACCGGCATTCCGTATCCCGTTTATGCATTCTCAGGAACGTTGATTTGGTCTATTATTGTAGCATCGATTAACTCGCCAATGCAGAGTACTAATGCCGCTAGAGGTATACTTACAAAGATTAATTTTCCTAAGGAGGCATTAATCGTATCTGGTATCTACAAGTTGTTATTTAATAGTGCCGTAAAAGTTCTCATTCTTTTAATTTTCGTTTTTGTGTACGGTGTTGGTTTTCATTGGACACTTTTATTGGTGCCTTTGGCGCTATTTGCTGCTATTTTATTTGGTACGGTCATAGGCTTGTTAATTACACCCTTAGGCCTATTGTACAAAGACATTGGTAAACTCATTAGTTTTAGTATGCAGTTTTTAATGTACGCCACACCAGTCGTTTATGCCATACCTAAAGATGGTCTTATGAAAACGATTATGACTTGGAATCCTATAACACCTATAGTATTAACCACTAGAGATTTAATTGTGGGATTTCATCCAGAGCATATCACGTATTTTATTAGTGTTACGCTTTTATGTTTACCATTATTAGCTATAGGTTTAGTATTTTATAGACTAGCCATACCTATCATCGTAGAGCGTTTAAGTGCCTAAAGTATAGCCATGAACCAATTAGATAACGACATATTAATTAGTGTAGAAGGCTTAAGCAAAAAGTTTTGCAAAGACTTAAAAACTAGCCTGTGGTACGGCATCAAGGATTTGTTTTTAGGCGTTACTGGTAACAGAAATAATAGAGAACTACGTCCTAAGGAATTTTGGGCTTTAAAAGATATTAATTTTCAGTTGCGTCGTGGCGAATGCTTAGGGCTTATAGGCCATAATGGTGCAGGCAAATCTACGTTGTTAAAAATTTTAAATGGGTTAATTAACCCCGATGCCGGCAAGGTGACTATAAAAGGGCGTGTAGGCGCACTGATAGAATTAGGTGCTGGTTTTAATCCTATACTTACTGGGCGCGAAAATATTTATAATAACGGTGCTGTTTTAGGGTTTACACGAAACGAAATAGAGAATAAGATTGAAGAGATTATCGATTTTTCGGAGATTAGAGAGTTTATAGATATGCCCGTGCAAAA
Organism: Winogradskyella wandonensis; assembly: GCF_004346845.1. Taxonomy (GTDB): domain Bacteria; phylum Bacteroidota; class Bacteroidia; order Flavobacteriales; family Flavobacteriaceae; genus Winogradskyella; species Winogradskyella wandonensis. Next base: position 342,591 of record NZ_SMGI01000001.1, read on the forward strand.
TTACAGTTCTGGGATGAAGGTGCGCTTGGGTTTTGCCATAGCGGCACAAATGGAACCCGATGTTTTAATTGTTGACGAGGTGCTGGCTGTGGGAGATGTAGGCTTTCGAATAAAATGTTTAAATAGAATATCAGAATTACTCAATAAATGCGCCGTAATTTTGGTCTCTCATTCGATGCCGCAAATAGCTCGAATATGTACAAATGGAATACTTTTAGATAAAGGTAAAACAAGTTTATTAACTAATGATGTAGGTTTACTTGTAGAAAAGTATTATGTCACTTTTGAAGATAATTATAAGTCTAACGAAATCAATCCTTTTGGCATTACCATAAAGGATTTCAATGTTAATGGAAGAAGTATTAAAGAAAATGCAACATTAAACTTGAAACATGGCGAAGACATCATTTTAAGCTTTAAGTTTGTTTGTCCATCAGATATTGAGAATTTTTCTGTGCATTTACCAATAACCGATGATCAGATGATTCATGTAGCTCTAACATCTTCTTTAATGAATTTAGGACTTACTAAAAATAATAATCAATTGGTTTCGGTGGACTGCAAAGTACCATGTCTTTTTACTAATGGAAGATTTTATTTAGGACTGACAATAATTGAAACTAATATTAATGAAAATCAATACACTATTGGAAAAACTTTATTTAAAAAAGAAAACTATATTAAGTTCTTTGTAAAGGAATCACCACTAACAACATCAGTTCCTGTCTTGTTAAATTCTAATTTTGTTATTAAGAAATGAATACCTGCCCACTTTGTGAGTCTGATAAAAATGAATTGCTATATACCAATTCAAGAGGCAATAAGTATCTAGAAAATTATGTTTGTTGCAACTGTGGTTTTGTCTACACATGGCCACGAATATCAAATCAAGAAGTTGAAAGATTGTATTCTGATGGTGACTTTTCTAAAGAGGCTCGAAAATCCTCTGTTCCAGACTTAGCAAAGTTTAAACAAACTGAACAGTATGCCTTAGAGCGAATACATCATTTAGAAACGAAAATTCCTGACTTTTTTTCTAAAGTTCATAGTTGCGTTGAAATTGGTTGTGGCGCAGGAAGTTTTCTTTGGCTTCTAAAATCTAGAGGACAAAAAGTTTTAGGAATAGAGCCAGACGTTGATTATGTGCAGGTAGTGAAGAAACGTTATAAAATTCCGATTGAGACAGTTATGTTTCAAGATTATGATAATACAGAACTGTTTGATTTTATATGTAATTTTCATGTTATAGAGCACATAATCAATCCGCGAGCATTCGTCAAAGAAATTTATAATCGTTTAAAAGATGAAGGTTTTCTCTATATAGAGTGTCCAACTATAGATAATATATATACAGGAAGTTTAGATACATTTTTTTGGGATGTGCATGTTAATACGTTTTCCAATAATACATTACCATGGTTATTGGAAAGTGAAGGGTTTTCTATTAAAGAGATATTTATGAATAGGGGTTTTGTTTCTATCATTGCAAAGAAAGGAACTCAAGTAAAATTTAAAAGTGATGATAAGGACAGGATTATAGGTATAGTAAAGAGCTTCGCTCCAAAACCAAAGAAAATTAGTTTTTCTAAAAGAATTGAAACTAAAATAAAAAATGTTATAAAAAGTGTACTAGAATGAAAAACACTGTGAAAAAGTATTTAAAAAGAATATATCGTCATTTTTTTAGAAAACCAAAATCTAAGAAGGAGCAAAAGAGTATTATATTACCGAAAATCTTAAATGAATCTTCAAAAAAATCTTTAAATAAAATTGTTCATATTTCAGCATTTAGTTATGGAAATGCAGGGGACACCTTACTTCCGTTAGCATTGCAAAATACTTGGGATACTGTATTACCAACAATAGATTGGAATAATAAACAGATATATCCTAAGGTAAATAATTCTCTAGTCAATGAAATAAACAATTCTAAGGGTGTTGTAATTGGTGGTGGTGGACTATTCTTAAAAGACACAAATGCAAACAAAATCAGTGGTTGGCAATTGCCTTGTTCTATAGAGATGCTAAACAATATAAAAGTCCCCATTGTTCTAAGTGCCGTTGGATATAATCGTTTTAGAGGTCAAGACGATTTTGAGCCTTATTTTAAAGAAAATATTACAGCATTTGCAGAGAAATCGGTTTATTTAGGGTTACGTAATACGGGAAGCATAGAGGCTTTAAAAAATTATATTCCTGAGCAATTTCATCATAAAATACGTTTTCAACCATGTATGACCACTTTCATTTCAGAGCTATATCCAAAAATCACTGATTACAACAATAAGGAGGATTTTGTAGCTATTAATACAGCTTTTGACAGGTCGCATTTTAGGTTCGGAGAGAACATAGGAGATATCCTTTCAGCTACCGCAAAAGTTTTAAAAGAGATTTCTCAAAAATTTCCTTTAAAGTTTTACTCTCATATGCCATCAGACGAAGCTTTTCTACCATTTCTTCAAAGTTATGAGGTTGATTATGAACTTATAAAACTTAATAAGGTTCATCCAAAAAACATTATTTTAGAATATGCCAAACCAAAATTAGTGATTGGCATGCGCGGTCACGCACAAATGATTCCTTTTGGGTGTAAAACACCAATAGTATCAATTGTTTCGCATAATAAATTGCAATGGTTTTTGGATGATATAGGTAGGCCTGAATGGGGAGTGGATGTGTTATCAGATGCTTATGAAAAAGATTTAAGAGAGAGAGTTTTTTCTGCTTTAGCGAATACAGAAAATGAAATGGCTTATATATCTTCAAAACAAAAAGAATTATTTGCAACGTCTATAAACAATGTAAATGATGCCCTTTTAAAAATGCAATTAAATTAATGATATGAAAACACCAAAAATAATAGCTGAGATAGGTGCAAACCATAAGGGCAATATGGATATCGCCAAAGAATTAATACAGACTGCTGCTATTTTCTGTAAGGTAAATGTTGCAAAATTTCAAAAAAGGCATAATAAAGAGTTGTTATCTGAGGCGGAGTATAAGGCGCCTCATCCAAACCCGCATAATTCTTACGGAGATACTTATGGCGCACATCGCGAATTTTTGGAATTAGATTTAGATCAACACAAAGAGCTAAAAAAGTGGTGTGAAGGTTTAGGAGTTGAGTATTCAACGTCTGTTTGGGACGTTACTTCAGCCAAAGAGATAACTTCGATTAATCCCAAGCTAATAAAAATTCCATCTGCATGTAATCTTAATAAAAAGCTATTGGACTATTTGGCAGATAATTTTGAAGGTGAAATACATCTTTCGTTTGGGATGACCACACAAGAAGAGGAGGAAAAAATAGTTTCATTTTTTGAGCAAAAGCAGCGCGCAAAGGACTTAGTTGTTTATAGCTGTACATCGGGATACCCAGTGCCATTTGAAGATATATGTTTGTTAGAAATTAAGCGCTTACAGAATCAGTTTTCTCATAGAGTGAAATCTTTAGGGTTTTCTGGACATCATTTAGGAATAGCCGTAGACTCAGCTGCTGTTGCACTTGGTGCAGAATGGATAGAGCGTCACTTTACTTTAGATAGAACTTGGAAAGGAACTGATCACGCAGCTTCACTAGAACCAGATGGTATGCGTAAATTAGTACGGGATAGTAATGCGGTTTATAGGGCACTTAGTTACAAGAAACAAGAGGTTTTGGATATAGAAAAAGTACAAAGAAACAAACTTAAAAGTAACCAAATAAAATGGTAAGATGGGAGTAATTGCTTTTATACCTGCGCGAGGTGGTAGTAAATCCATTCCATTAAAGAACATTAAAGACTTTTGTGGTAAGCCTTTAATATATTGGACTATCTTGGCTTTAGAAGTTACACCTAAAGTAGATAAAATAGTTATTGCAACAGATTCTGATGCAATTGCCGAAACGGTTCTTAGTTTTGATTTTTCTAAAATTGAAATTTACAGGAGGTCAGTTAAAAACTCACAAGACACATCAACTACAGAAAGTGTAATGCTTGAGTATCTTGAAAAAATAAATCTAGAACCTGACTCTATCTTTATGCTCGTTCAGGCTACTTCGCCTCTTACTACTGAAACGAATTTCACAAAAGCCTTGCAAAAATATAAAGAGGAAAGATATGATTCTTTATTGAGTGTGGTTAGAGTAAAGCGTTTCTTTTGGTATGGAGATGGTACACCAAAAAATTACGACTACAAAAAGCGTCCTAGACGTCAAGATTTCTCAGGTGAATTTATGGAAAATGGAGCATTTTACATTAATACTGTTGGTGGTGTATTAAAACATAAAAACAGATTGAGTGGCAAAATTGGTTTGTTTCAAATGCCTGAACATACAGCTGTTGAGATAGATGAGTCGGACGATTGGAAAGTCGCTGAACAAATGATGTATAAATATGTTCTTAAACAAAACAATAAAAAAATAAAATTATTCGCTACTGACGTCGATGGTGTTCTTACCGACGCTGGAATGTACTATTCAGAAACAGGAGATGAATTAAAAAAATTTAATACTCGAGATGGAAAAGGTTTTGAATTATTACGTCATGCAGGAATTAAAACAGCCATTATTACTTCTGAGAATACTAAGATAGTTGAACGACGAGCAGACAAACTCCAGGTGGATTATTTGTATCAAGGACAGCAACATGCAGGAAAACTTCAAGCTTTAATGGAAATTTGCAAAAAGGAAAACATTACTTTAGACGAAGTGGCATATATAGGTGATGATATCAATTGTTTCGAGACATTGAGTAAAGTTGGGTGGGCAGCCTGTCCAAGAGATGCAATAGATATTGTTAAGTCCATTCCACATATACTAATAATGAATAGAAAAGGAGGTGAAGGCTGTGTAAGAGAGTTTGTGGAGAAATTCATTTGATATGGATATTGTAGCAATTAACGGAACTTGGCAGACCATATCTTTTTTGAACTTTTTCTTGGGTCATACAGAAAACGAACGTCAAATTTGTGATATCGTTCTCTATGAGATGGATAAAAACCTTAAGGATAATTGCATCAACATATTGTCTAACTATGATTTTATAAATAGCGTCGTTGCTTTTGAAGATTTAAAAAGCTTGAAAGCTAATGAATATGAAAATCTTTGGATAGGAAAATTATTTTCTGCCCAATCTAAGATTATCGCAGATTTTTTTAAAAATATTCCCATCTTATTATTTGAAGAAGGGTTGCATTCTTATGTTCCAATGCGCAAATTTTCAATTATCAATTTGCTATCTAGGAAAAACACAATTATCCAGAAACTAAATACAATAATTAAATATATTTTTAATAGAAATGATTTAATCTATGATAACAATTATTTTGTACTAAGTGAACATAAGAATAGAATAAGGAACAGGCACTTTTTGCTATCATTTGTTAAATCTGATTTTGAGCATGATATAGTTTACAATGACCATTTGATAAGTGTTTTAGAAGTAGTTTCTAAGGTAGAGAAGTTTAAATTAGAGAGAATTGAAAATAAAAAAACTGTTGTCATTGTTGGACAATGCTTCTCAAATTATAATTTAATTGGCAAGAATTTTGAACTGAATGTCTATCTAAAACTGATTGACTATTATTTAGGTAGAAAATATGTGGTATATTGGAAAGGTCATCCAAGAAATACAGATTTTGATGATGAAATCAAAAAAAACTATAATAGTAGGGTAAATTTCATTCCAAAGAATTCTTTGCCTCTAGAATGCCTAATATATGCTAATCCTGAAATTGAGTTGTGTGGTATATCATCGTCATCACTTTTATATAGTGAATATATATTCCAAAGAACAACCAAGCAAGCTGCAACGTTATTAATTAATAACTTAAATAAGAATAGCATATGGTATGACGATTTCAAGTTTATGCTATCAATGGTAATTAATAAAGTATCTGGGGTATGCACAATTTAATGTATAATAGATTTGCTTTTGTATCACAACTTGAGTTATTAATTATGTCCAATGTCATAACATGATAAAAAAGCTTAAATCAAAAATAAAAGCTAAAATAAAGACCATATACGAAAACCGTATTGGCACATTCTTTTTTAGACAAAATGGGTTTTGTCCTTGCTGTGAGAAAGAAGTCGACTTTATTGCAAGACATCATTGGTTGCGCGACCATTTTAAGTGTAATAATTGTGGTTCCATTCCACGAGAGCGTGCTTTAATGGACATTATTAATACATATTATCCAAACTGGAAAGCCTTGTATATTCATGAATCTTCACCAGGTGATAGAGGTCATAGTTTAACGCTAAAAAAACACGCTAAACATTATATGGCATCTCAATATTATCCTGGAAAAACTCTAGGTTATACTGTAGATGGATTTAAAAATGAAGATTTAGAAAATCAGACATTTAAAGATGAAACTTTCGATTTGGTCATTACCTCAGATGTCATGGAGCACATTTATGAGCCAGATAAAGCGTTTAAAGAAATACATCGCACCTTAAAACCAGGAGGCGCCCATATTTTTTCTGTACCTATAATTAACAAACATAAACCATCGGAGCGTTGGGCTACTAAAAACCCTGATGGCAGTCCCAATTTTTTATTAGAACCAGAATGGCATGGAAATCCAGTAGATGCCAAAGGTTCTCCAGTCACTTTTCATTGGGGTTATGATATAAAAAGTTTTATAGAAAAACACACAGGCGGTGAATGTGAAATCGTCTATTTAGATGATTTATCTAAAGGCATACGCGCAGAATATATCGAAATAGTTATACAAAAAAAGACTCTTAATGCCTAAACTAAGACCTATAGCATTTGTTTTACCTCAATTTCATCCTATACCAGAAAATGATAAGTGGTGGGGCAAAGGCTTTACAGAATGGACTAATGTAAAAAAGGCAAAACCATTGTTTAAAGGGCATTACCAACCACATGTTCCGGCAGATTTAGGTTACTATGATTTAAGAGAGCCAGAAGCTCGACTAGCTCAAGCCCAATTAGCACAAAAATACGGAATCCATGGCTTTTGCTATTACCATTATTGGTTCAACGGAAAGCGACTTTTAAACTATCCGATTGATGAAATATTAAGGTTGCAAGAACCCAATATGCCTTTTATGTTATGTTGGGCGAATGAAAACTGGACACGACGATGGGACGGCTTAGACCAAGATATTCTCATAGAACAAAATTATAATTTTGAAGATGATAAAAACCATATGCGTTGGCTCTGTTCAAACGTTTTTAAGGATAAAAGATACATTAGAGTAGATAATAAGCCTGTTTTTGTGGTTTACAGACATCAATTGTTTCCAGATATTAGTAAAACTGCTAAAATCTGGCGAGATATCGCTGTAAATGAGTTTGGCTATGATGGGTTGTATTTATGCATTACAGAGAGTTTTAATGACCGGTCTAATCCTGAAAGTATAAATTTTGATGCGGCTGTCGAATTCTCGCCACATCAAGTCATCAGAAATCATTTAACTCCAAGTATAAGTCAAAGAATACTGAGCAGATTGGGTTTTACAAAGCATAAAGATTTGGACAAAAGAGATTTCAAGACTGGAGTTGAAGAATCATTAAAAAGGAGAATGCCAAAATATAAACTTTTTAGATGTGTAACACCTTCTTGGGATAACACGGCTAGAAAAAAGGAGAATGGAGTAATAGCTATTGGTAGTAATCCAAAATTATACTATAAATGGTTAAATAGATTAGTTAAGGCATTTAAACCTTATTCAAGAGATGAAAACTTTATTTTTATTAACGCTTTAAATGAATGGGCAGAGGGTAATCACTTAGAACCTTGTAAAAAGTATGGTACCGCCTATTTTGAAGCTACAAAAAAAGCTCTAGACTCATGAGGCCTGTAGTCTCAATAATCATCCCAAATTACAATCACAAGCCGTTTTTGCAACAGCGTTTAGACACGGTTTTTAGCCAAACTTATCAAGATTTTGAGGTTATCCTTTTAGACGATGCGTCTACCGATGGTAGTGAAACCCTATTGAACTCTTATAAAAATCATCCTAAGGTATCTCATGTAATCATTAATAAAGAAAACTCTGGTAGTCCTTTTAAGCAATGGGAAAAAGGACTAAAACTAGCGCAAGGTGATTTTGTTTGGATTGCAGAGAGTGATGATTATTGTGAGCTTGATTTTTTAGAACATATGATAGGTTTTATGAGCCGCAATACATCAATTGGGCTATTGTATTGCCAAACAACCGATGTAGATAAAGATGGCATAATGCTCCAAAACAGAATTAATTACACAAGTACTTTTAAGCCTAATTTATGGAAAGATGATTTTTCTATTGAGGGGTTAGAATTTGTATCAAAATATTTGAGTGTTAAAAATGTTATCCCTAATGCTAGTGCCGTTGTTTTTAGAAAAAAGTATATGCAAGCAACTATTTTTTCAGAAGATCTGCTAAACATGCGCATGTGCGGCGATTGGTTTTTTTGGACGCAACTTGCATTAAATACAAACGTGGGATTTTTGGCTAAGAGCATGAATTATTTTAGAAATCATGAAAGCATAAGTCGAAATCATTTAGACTTAAAAACAAAAAAAGAACGCTTGTTAGAAGAGGGAATCATTCAGTATTACATAAAAAAAGAAGGATTGAATAACCACGTAGCTGAAATTGAGCTTTATAAAAAATGGTTTGTTTTACATTCATTTTTCTTAATATTTAATCCAGCTTTTTACAACATAAAGTTCTCTGAAACTAGTACATTTAGTTTTTTAAAGCATTATTTTAAATTCAAGTTTTGAACATAGCAATTTTTTCACCAAGTAAAAATCCGTATTCTGAGACCTTTATTCAGGCACATAAAAATAATCTCAAAGGAGACGTTTTTTATTATTATGGTTCTAAAGGACACATGCAATTAGAAGGTGTTAATCGTTTAGTTTCAAAATTGAGCTTATTGCGTTTTCGTATTATCCGCAAACTAAGAAAGCATCCATTTTCTTATATACGTGAACAATCGGTGCTGGCATCTTTAAAAAAGAATAGTATTGCTGTTGTTTTAGTAGAGTATGGCACACACGCCTATAATCTACAAAGCCTCTTAAAATCTAGCGGATTGCCAGTTATCGTTCATTTTCATGGCTATGACGCCAGTGTGAAAACCGTTATAGAACAATGTAATTTTTATAAAGAGGTTTTTCAAATAGCAACAAAGGTGGTAGCTGTTTCAAAAAAAATGGAACATATCTTATTAGAGATGGGATGTCCAGAAAACAAGTTAGTTTATAATGTTTATGGTCCTGATTCTAAATTTGAAACTGTACAGCCAAAATTTACAAAAAAGCAATTTATTGGTATTGGTCGTTTTACGGATAAGAAGGCACCATATTACACTGTTATGGCGTTTAAAGGTGTAATAAAAAAACACCCTGATGCCAAGTTATTATTAGCGGGTGACGGTAGTTTATTGAATATGTGTCAAAATCTAGTTAGTTACTATGGGCTTGAAAAACATGTTGAGTTTTTAGGTGTTATTAAACCCGATTTGTATCGTAAAATACTATCAGAGTCTATAGCTTTTGTGCAACATTCTATTACTGCCCTAAATGGTGATATGGAAGGTACACCAGTTGCCATTTTAGAGGCTAGTATGGCAGGCATACCCATTATCTCTACAAACCATGCTGGTATTTCAGATGTAGTAGTTCATAACAAAACAGGTTTGTTAGGTGAAGAGCACGACGTAGAGCGTATGTCTAAGCATATGCTAAAGCTATTAGATGACGAAGATTATGCAAAAGAAATGGGTGCAGCTGGTAAAGCGCATGCCTTAGAAAATTTCAGTATGATGCGGCATATACAAACATTACAAAATATTTTGGAGTGTGCTACAAAAGATTTTAGATTATAATTCTTCATTGTATATTAGACGGATAAATAAAATAAGTGAAAGACCTGCCTTTAGTTTCCATAATAATCCCTACGTATAACAGAGCCAAGTTAATACCTGAAACACTAGACTCTGTTTTAGCTCAAGGCTATAAAAATTGGGAATGTCTTGTAGTAGATGATGGTTCTTTAGATGATACGGATAAAATTCTAAAGAAGTATTGTGTAAAGGATTTTCGTTTCAAATATTTTAAAAGACCACACGATAGATTACCAGGAGGAAATGCGGCTAGAAACTATGGTTTTGAATTAAGTAAGGGGAAATATATTCAGTGGTTTGATGATGATGATCTTATGTCGCCCAATAAAATTGAGAACAAAGTCCGTTCATTTTTAGAAGATAACGTTGATTTAGTAATAAGTAAATCAAAATACTTTAATTCTGAAGCTGAATTTTACCATTACGCTTATACTGCAAAAGATATTAGTTTCGAGAGTTTTGCCATGGGAAATGTGTCTTGGGTTACAAATGATTTTATGATTTCTAGAGACATAGCCAAGGACATAAGTTTTAATGAAAATTTGAGGGCAGGACAAGAATATAATTATTGTTGCAAAGCGTTATTACAAACAAGTAGAATAAGTTTTATTGATAAGTTTTTAACTTTAAGGAGAGATAATCAAGATTCTATTGGTAGTAATAGAAGGTTATATAAATTAAAACATTTTACGTCGAAGTTCAATGCCTATTGGTTAAACTATATTGACATCTCAAATTTAACCAAACATAAAAAGTTTGAAAGATTCTCTTTAATTACGTGTGTGTCTTATTATTTAAGAAGCAGAAATAGAATTCAGATTCCGTCTAGTTTTTACAGACGCCTAATTAAGGTATTTGGTTACAGGTCTATTTACTTTTTTCTAGCAAGATTAAGTAATTTCTTTTTTGGCAAGTATTATTATTTCTACAAGAGATTTAAGGGTGTTAAATAGTTATAAAAGATTAGAATTCTAATGAAGCGTTAATATGAAAATTTTATATGTCTATGATAAACTACCAAAAACGTATCAAGAGTACTTAAATATTTTGTTGCATGAGATTAAGAAAAGAACACCAATAAAAATATTAGCCTACAGCAGCGAGACAGGAGCAGATTACAACATTTCATCAAGTCGTTTAAAGCGAAATTTCTATACCTTCGTCTCTAAATTAGGAGTGATATTTAAACCTAATGTTGGCATCAATATCATGCGTCAATACGATATTATTCATATTCAACATAGTTATTTATTTGTTCATTTGACTTCCTTTTTTAGAAATACAACTCGTAAACCTAAAATAGTTATTACCTTGAGAGGTGCTGACACCTATTTAAAACCATGGATTTATGAAAAATGGGAACTATTTTACAAGAAGCAATCACAATACATTGATGCATTTGTTACTGTAAGTCAGCATCAAAAAGCGTATTTGCAACGTTGGGGCGTTGACGAAGATAAAATACACGTCATACCCGTTTCATTTGGCAATAAAACGCCAGCATTGCCTAAGCAACTATCAGGAAAAACCATAAAAATAATTTCGGCACATCGTATGTGTTGGGAAAAAAACATTAATGGAAATTTAAGGACTATATTATTTCTAAAAGAAGCAGGTTACAATGTACAGTATGATATTTTTGGAGATGGACCAGACAAAGCTCAAGTATCGTACTTAATTGATAAGTATGGTTTAGGAAAAGACGTAAATTTTTATGGTAAAATTGAAAATGCAGCATACAAGAGAAGACTTACAGACTATGATTTCTTTTTACAATTAAGTCTGTCGGAGGCTTTTGGTGCTTCGGTTATAGAAGCACAATCTATGGGGCTTCCAGCAATCATATCAAATACCGATGGTTTACCTGAAACGATACTTGATGGTGTAACCGGTTATTGTGTTGATGCAAACAGCTCTAGAGATGCAGCAAATTGCATCATTGATTTATACAAGGATAAAGAAAAGTTTTATTCTTTTTCTAAAGAAGCTATAAAGCACAGCAATGCCAATTTTTCATCTGATATTGAGGCTGAAAAATTAATGCAATTATATAATAGCCTAATTCATAAGAACTAATGTGCGGATTTCTAGGCGAGTTCTCTTTTAATTCTACTATTACTACAGAAAGTAATGACTTTCTTTCTTTACTAGAGTTATCTAAGCATCGCGGACCAGATAGTACCCAAACTCTTAAAGAAAACAACTACCAGTTAGGTTTTAATAGATTGGCTATTTTAGACGTCTCTGCAAATGGAAACCAGCCTAAATATAGTCCATCAAAGCGCTATGTGGTTATATTTAATGGCGAAATATACAATTACAAAACACTTCAAAAGGAACACCAATTAAAGGGTCTACAGTCCACCTCTGATACCGAAGTATTAATTCATTTATTAGATAGATTTGGTATTGAGAAAACTGTGAAAATGCTTAATGGGATGTTTGCAATAGCTATTATAGACAAGGTAACTCAAACTGTTTCTTTAGTCAGAGATTTTGCAGGTATTAAGCCATTATTCTATGGGCTCTCTGCAAGTGGTATTGTTTTCGCTTCTCAATTCAATCAGATATTTAAGCATTCATGGCACTGCAATGCTTTAAAATTGAGACCAGATATGATGAAAGCTTATTTTGGTTTTGGTTTTATGCACGCCCCAAATACTATTTATAAAGATATTTTTCAAGTAAGACCAGGTGAGATGATACAGATTTCTCTAAGTGGAGAAATATGTAAGAAAACTTACTTAGAATTTTCGAAGCACATAAATGTTTATAGAACTAAGTCATGTAATACATCTTATAGTGAAATTTTAAAGGCAGCGGTAAACAAACAATTGGCTAGTGATGTTCCGTTAGCATCTTTTTTAAGTGGAGGAATAGATAGTCCTCTAATTACAGCGGTCGCTAAATCTAGTAAAACAGATATTAAAGCATTTACCTTTGGTATTAATAATAGTAGGTTTGATGAAAGCAAAAAGGCAATTGCTTATGCGGCGCATTTAAACATCTCTCATGTTGTGGAAAACGTCAACGAGGCTGATATACTTTCTAATATTGAAACGCACTTTAGATATGTTTCAGAACCTTTTGGGGATTATTCAAGTATACCCACTTACCTAATCACAAAAAAAACACGAGAGTCTCATACGGTCATGTTGTCTGGAGATGGTGGTGACGAGTTGTTTTTTGGTTACCCTAGGATGCTGGATGTTTTAAATCAGAGGCATTGGTTTAGAATACCATTTTTTATAAGAAGACCATTAATTGCAGTACTGAATAGACTAAAGCTAACCAACACTTGGGGCGCATATACGTATAGATTTTTCGCAGATTGGATTACATCAAAGCAATTATATATTCCAATAGATGTGTTAAACACTTTTTTTAGTAATGTAAACTTTTCAGATGAGGTTAAGGATTTGTTTGCTTTATCTAAATTTAAAAGTAAACGTCATCTTTTGCATTGGTTACGATGGAATGAATTCTATGGGCATTTACAGCGTGTGCTTATTAAAGTAGATCGAACAAGTATGGCAAACAGCCTAGAGGTCAGAGTTCCTTTTTTGGATAAGAATAGTATTAATTATGCATGGAATGATATACCTTTACAATTGGAGTCTGCTAATGATTTAAAAAAAGGTCTAAAGGATGATTTGGCGGCGTATTATCCAAAGGAATATATAGAAACTCAAAAAAAGGGCTTTAGTGTCCCTATTGAGAGTTGGCTGAGAAACGAACTAAAAGATAGTGTAGAAGATTATATCTTAAATAAACCATTTTATGGTGAGAGTTTTATAAACGTCAATAAAATAAAATCGTTTATTATCGATTTTTACAAGGGAAGGCATAACAATGGTTGGGGTGTATGGCATGTTTACGCATGGCAAAAGTGGGCGTATACACATGTAATTGAAGAAAAGAGTTAGCACAAAATAAGAATGATTAACGTAACAAAAACCTTTTTACCACCGCAAGACGAATTTAATGCCATTCTTAAACGTGCCTGGGACAAGAATTGGATTACCAATAGAGGTCATTTAGTTTTAGAGTTAGAGAAACAACTAAAAGCTTATTTATCTGTGCCCAACATTATTGCTACAACCAATGGCACATTACCTTTGCAGATTGCAATAAAAGCATTAACACTTAAAGGCGAAATCATTACCACGCCATTTAGTTATGTTGCCACTATGTCTAGTATTGTTTGGGAAGGTTGTACACCCGTATTTGTTGATATTCATCCGGATTATTTAACCATTGACGCATCTAAAATTGAATCCACAATTACCTCGGAAACTTCAGCAATATTAGCCACACATGTGTTTGGTAATCCATGCAATGTTGAGACCATAGAACATATTGCTAATAAGCATGGTTTAAAAGTTATTTATGATGCGGCTCATAGTTTTGGCGTGACCTATAAAGGTCAATCGATTTTTAATTATGGTGATGTCAGCACCTGCAGTTTTCATGCGACTAAATTATTTCATTCAGGAGAAGGCGGTGCCTTGTTTTGTAATAACCAAGACTTGCAAAATGCCTTATTTTACCATCATAACTTTGGGCATGATGGTCCAGAACACTTTCAAGGTTTGGGTATTAATGCAAAAATGAGTGAGTTGCAAGCCGCCATGGGCTTGGCGGTTTTACCTTATATGAATGATATTGTTTATGCAAGGAAGAAAATTATTGACTATTATAATTCAAATCTAGATTTTTCAATTTTAAAACGTCTTAAAATAAGGGAAGCTACAGATTGGAATAATAGTTATTATCCATTGATATTTGAAAGCGAAGAGCAACTACTCAGGGTTAAAACGCTATTAGAAAAGAATAACATTGCTCCGAGAAGATATTTTTATCCATCATTAAATACCATTGATTATATTAAGGGTAAGTCAATGCCTATTTCTGAACATATTTCTAAATGTATCATGTGCTTGCCTTTATATGTGGGTCTAAAACAAAATGAACTAAAACGTATAGTAACTATAATAAATGAAAGCTTATGTTAATAGTTGGGGCAAAAGGTTTTGCTAAAGAAGTACTTGAGATTTTTCATCAACAAGGAAAAACTGATAATATTGCTTTTTACGATGATGTTAATGATGATATAGGTGATTTACTATATGATGAATTTCCGATTTTAAAGTCTGAAAAGGAAGTTGTTGATTTTTTTAATTCCTATGGAAATGATTTTACCATAGGCATTGGCTCACCTAAGCTGAGAAAAAAATTATATAATAAGTTCAATGATTTAGGAGGAGTTTTTAAATCATCAATTAGTCCATTGGCCAAAGTTGGACATTATGGAAATATAATTGGAGAGGGATGCAATATCATGACAAATACGATATTGACAAATGATGTAAAAGTTGGTAAAGGTGCACTAATTAATCTATCCTGTACTATAGGACATGATGTTATTCTAGAAGATTTTGTTGAAATATGTCCAAACGTGAACATTTCTGGAAATTGTAAGATTGAAGAAGAGGTTTTTATAGGGACGAGCGCAGTGATTCTTCCTAAAGTAACAATTGGGAAAAACTCAATTATAGGTGCAGGTTCGGTGGTTACCAAGGATATTCCAAATAATGTACTAGCTCTTGGTGCTCCAGCAAGAATTATAAAATCTCTTATATAGGATGTCTAAAGCACCACTGGTAAGTGTCGTAATGATAACGTATAATCATCAGGATTATATTGAGGAAGCTATTAATGGTGTGCTAATACAAGAGTGTGATTTTGAAGTTGAACTAATTATAGCAAATGATAGTTCAACTGATAAAACTGATAATACCATCAATAAACTAATTGCAACTTATTCAGGTGATATTATCATTAGATACTATAACCACAGTAAAAATAAAGGCATAATGCCTAATTTCATTTGGGCTTTAAATCAGTGCGATGGTAAATACATAGCTTTATGTGAAGGTGATGATTATTGGACGGATTCTTCGAAATTAAAAAGACAGGTTAGTTTTTTGGAGAAGAATATATTTTGCTCAGCTATTGCAGAAAACTCAATGGTTTTATATGACAATGGAACAAAAAATTTGTTTGGCATAAAGAAAAGTAGACAAATTAAAGAGAAGGAAATTGTAAGATGTCGTCAATTTGCAACTGCTTCGATAGTATTTCGAAATAATTTAAGAATACCAGAAGCATTTAACAGTCTAATTGCTGGTGACACACCTTTATTTCTGCTTATAAATAAAGAAGCACCTATTTATTACGAAAATATTGTGTCATCTATCTATAGAAGAGGCAAGCAAGGTGAGACTTATAAGTTTAGTGGTTTAAGTAAAAGGAAAAAGTTGGTTTCTTATAATTTATTTCTTAATGAATTTACAAATGAAAACTATTCGCAAATATTTAATTTACATATAAGGCGCATAGAGAGTAGTGCTACAAGAGAACATAAATTAAGTCGTTTTCTCAGGTCTTATATAAATCGTATAGATAATTATATATATAAATTATATTTAAAGTGGTTTAATGTAAAGCAGCACTATTATTTTGACATCGCTAATTACCCTTTCTATAAAAAAATATTCTACAGAATTTTTGGCTAACACTTATATTTCCAAGATGGCTATTTTAAAATTTGGACCTAATTTCCATGATAAACAAGACCTATTTATGAATAATGAGATAGTATAATTTTAAGGGTTTTAATTAACAGAATTATAGACAGCGAATGCGTAAAAGAATGATTGTTTTTAAAGTGAATTCATTTCCTCAGGTTTCAGAGACCTTCGTAGTGTCTAATATTATTGAAACTATAAAAGAAGGCTTTAGAGTTAAGCTTATTGTAGATGAGAAAAATAGATTAGAAGATAGCTCACAAAAAGAACTTTTAGAACTTTACAACTTTTCAAATTTTATTTATCATTTTTCGCCACCTAAAGGAAAGATGATAAGGCTATTTATTAGTCTATTCTATCTATTAAATCCATTATTATTTTACTTCTTCGTTAAATATTGGCGATTGATTAAGAAAACGTCTTTGTTCTATATTTTTGTCTTAAAATTTTATAAAAATTTTAGAAACGTCGATGTTTTTCATGTGCATTTTGCACCAACAAGCCATCCTCTCTTAGATTTAAAAGCTATTGGCTATATAAAATCAAAAATAATTGTAACCTTTCATGGCTATGATGCACATTTTTTACCTAAAGGCCAAGAACTAAAGCATTTAATCCAGAAATACAAAAAATTTGTAGATGAGATTACGGTTAATTCTGATTATTTAAAAAATAAGTTGGTTCAAAAAGGCTTTTCAGAATCGCATATTACTATTGTTCCTATTGGGATTGATAGCTCTTTTTTTAAAAGAGAGCAGTCTATATCAATGATTAAAAGCAAACCTTTTAAGCTGATTACAGTTGGTAGATTGTTGCCTTTAAAAGGTCAGTATTTAGGTATACAGGTAGTCAAAATTTTAAAAGATAAAGGATATGATATACAATATACGCTTGTTGGGGATGGTGATGAATTAGAGAAGTTGCAAAAAATAGTGGACCAATTGAATTTGCATGAAAGTGTAACGTTTGTAGGTGTTAAAAACCAAGCAGAAGTTAAATTAATGTTGGAAGCAAGTGATGTTTTTTTAATGACATCTACCAATGATAAATATGATAGAGCTGAAGCTTTTGGAATAGTGTCACTAGAGGCACAGGCTATGGGCCTGCCAGTTATTGGTTTTAATTCTGGCGGATTTCCAGATACCTTAATCGATGGTATAACTGGCTTTCTAGTTGAAGATAAGAATATAAACGCTATGTCTTCAGAAGTGGAAAAATTAATAAATAATCCTAACTTACTTAGTAGTATTAGTGAGAATGCTATAAAGCATGTAAGAGAGAATTTTGATTTAAAGATAACTAACAAGAAATACACGGATTTATATAGATAGTATATCTATTTAACTCGTAACACTAGCAAATTTAAGATTGGTAATCTTACGAGAAAGATGTCAAATATTAACCTAAATGCTTTAAAATGGGATATAAAGTAGCAATATATACTGCTATTTTTGGAGAGAAAGATAAAATTAAATCGCCTTTAGGTTATTTAGAGAGTCCACATGTAGATTATTATCTCATTACAGACGATAAAGACTTAACATCTAATGTCTATAACATTATTTATAAAAAACCTGTTTATGATGATATTACCAAAAATGCGAGGTATTATAAAATAATAGGTTTGGACCAATTTAAAGATTATGATTTTGTAATTTGGCATGATGCTAATTTACAAGTAATTCATTCTAAAATCATAGAAATAACTGATGCGGTAGCAGACAAATCAATAGCTTTCTTTAAGCATCCCGATAGAGATTGTATTTACGATGAAGCCGTAAAGTGTATTATGTTAGATAAGGATAATCCTTTTAAAATATTTAGGCAGGTCATTGGTTATTATTTAAAAGGAATTCGGGGGAGCATTGGTCTATATGAAACAACAATAGTGGTAAAGAATAACGACTTAATTTCAAGGCCATTTCTGGAATTTTGGTGGAATGAACTTAAATCTAAATCAAGACGTGACCAAATCTCGTTACCTTATGCTTTGAAAAAATTTAATGTAATACCAGGAATAATAAAAGGTAATAGAGAGCAGAATGATTATGCCATCTACTCAAAGCATTCTCATGATAATTATGGTTTTTTATCTAGAAATGATTACAAGAGATCTAACTCCTTTACTAAAAGAATAATCATAAAATTAATTAGATTATTAAAAAAATATTTTACTTAAACTTATGTTTTCTTTACAGGCTTAATTAATAATTATGACGGGAAATACATATATAATAATTGTTACGTATAACGGAATGCACTGGCTTTTAAAATGTTTAAAAAGCTGCGCTCCGTTTCAGGTTATTGTTGTAGATAACAACTCTAATGATGATACAATTAATTTTATAGAGGAGAATTTTCCTGAGATTATCATTTTGCCGCAAAACAAAAATTTAGGCTTTGGGGCAGCAAATAATGTTGGTATATCACATGCTTTAAATTTAGGGGCAGATTTTGTTTTTTTACTCAATCAAGACGCTTATTTAAAACCAAATGCAATTAAAAAATTAATAGAGGTATATAGTAAGAATACTGATTTCGGAATTCTTAGTCCAATTCATTTAAATGGTGATGGAAAAAAATTAGATGATGACTTTTTAAAATACCTTTCTGCTAATAATGAACTCTTATATGATGCTCTTAAAACTTCATTTTCTAAAGAAATCTATGAAGTTCCTTTTGTAAACGCAGCAGCTTGGTTAATCCCTAGAGCAGCTTTAGAAAAAGTTGGCGGCTTTGACCCTATCTTTTTTCATTATGGTGAAGATGTCAATTATTGTCAACGCGTTATGTACCATGACTTTAAAATTGGAATTGTACCTAACACTTACGTCTTGCATGACAGAAAAAAAAGCGAAAAGCAAAAAGTAATAAGTGGTACAAAAAATTTAGTATACTACAAGAGAAGTTATTTACAAAGATTTGCGGATATTAATGTTCGAATAGAAAAAGATATTCTCAAACTTAAAAAGCATCAAATAAAATTAGTACTTAAAAATGTGGTAAAGCTTAATTTTACAAAGGCTCTTGTAGAATTAAAAAAGTACAATCTATTACGAAGACTTTTGCCTGTTATTACTAAGAGTAGGGAAAAAAACAGGAATGAAGGATTGCATTATCTGGATAGTAAACAAAATATATAATCAATTTATCATTCACTGTGAAATTAAGTGTCATAACCCCTCATTTTAATGATTTTAAAGGCATTCAAAGAGTTTACGAATGTTTAAAAAAGCAAACTTCATCAAATTGGGAGTGGATTATTGTGGACGATTATTCCGATACTCCTGTAAGGCAATTATTAAAGGACTATTTTAGAGAAAAAAGTTCGGAGAATATTAAGTTAGTGTTTAATGATTCGAAAACTAATGCCTCTGTATGCCGCAATGTTGGAGTTGAAGAATCAAATTATGACAAGTTAGTTTTTTTAGATTCAGATGATATTATTTTAGAAGATTTTATAAGCAATAGGTTAGTCGAAATTAATGATTTTGTGGTTTTCCGTAATTTTAACACCATTAATAACAAAGGAGAAACAAAATTATTTTCGACGGTTTCTTCAGATTTTTTAAATCATTTTCTGCAAGCCAAATTTATATGGCAGACCACTGCGGTTTTATGGAATAAAGAATTCTTTGTGAAAATCGGAAAATTTAATCCTGACTTAAATCTTTTAGAAGATATTGAATTGTCAATTAGAGGACTTATGTTAAGTACTAATTACAAAGTGTTAGATAATAAAGTCGACTTCTTATATTCGGTTTCTCCTATAAATACCAAAAAAAGATCTGTGGATAGTCTTTGTAGTGCTGTAAATTACTTAATAGGCTATATGCACGATAGTTGTCAGCTAAATAAGCGTCAAAGAGATTTGGTGACAGGGTATTATTATTTGTGTGTGCGTTATTTTAATCGCTCCACGACAAAAGGCGATATTGTATATGTACAAAATAGCTTAACAGAATTTTATAAAAAGAAATACATGTCGTATCTAAGTTACCTTAGGGCTCTCTCGTTTATTAAACTATATAAAATGAACTTAATTTCAAGTGATTTGTTTTTACGTTTAAATAGACGTTTCTATAAATAGTGTATTGTAAATGAAAACTATAAAAACGCCTATACTGCCCATTCAGAAGACCATTGCGAAGTCTAATGGTTTGCATGAATTAGATTTAGAGGCTATTTGTTTGTTTGTGGCTTTTGGATTTTTTTTTGATACAGACACCTACTGGAAAGATGAGGTGGTTTTAGCTCCTGGAACTTTAAATAAACTCGATGAGAACAATCGGCTTATTTCTTCTGAAAAATGGTTTGATTGGCATTATACGCCTCGGGATATAAGCTTTAACGAGGCGTTGCAAGAATTTACGACCTTATTTGAAATTATCGTCCAAGAACAGACTCAGGGTAAACATGTAATTTTGCCAATTTCTGGAGGATTAGATAGTAGGACACAGGCCGTCGCTTTACGCAATCACCCTAATGTCAAATCTTATAGTTATGATTATGATGGTGGTTATCCCGAAACTAAAATCGCCAAACAAATTGCTGCTGCTTGTGGTTTTTCTTTTGAATCGTTTAAAGTTGAGCAAGGTTATTTATGGGATTGTATAGAAGAGTTAGCCAAAATCAATGAATGCTATTCAGAATTTACACATCCACGTCAAATGGCTTTTTTTGATGCTTTAGGCGATATGGGTAATCTTTTTTCATTAGGTCATATGGGCGATTTACTGTTTGATTCTTTTGGATTGCCGCAATTATCTCTTGAAGAAGGATTAGACGAAATCATTAAGTTACTATTAAAAAAAAGTGGAGCAGAACTAGCACATTTGTTATGGGAGGCTTGGGGACTGGAAGGTAATTTTGAAGACTATTATAGGTCTCGATTACGAGCGATGTTAGAAGACATAAGTATAGTGGATACCAATGCAAAATTGCGGGCATTTAAAACGCGTTATTTCGTATCTCGATGGTCGTCGAACAACCTTTCTGTTTTCGAAGCTATGCAACCCGTGGCACTACCATATTACGATAATCGCATGTTTGAATTTATATGCACAATTCCTGAAAACTATTTGTCTAATAGGCAATTGCAAATCGCTTATATTCAACAAACTTATCCTGAGCTTGCAAAGATTACTTGGCAAGCGCAACGCCCTTTTAATTTAACTAATTATCATTTAAACAAGAGTCCTTATAATTTGCCGTATAGAATCTCTAATAAATTAAAAAGAGAACTTAAAGAATTACTAGGAAAACCCTATATAACCAGAAATTGGGAGTTGCAATTTGTGGGTGCTGACAATGATAGGTATTTAAAAGAATGGTTATTTAATTCCAACTTAAAAGATTTAGTACCGACTAAAATCACAGAAGCTATTTACACTAATTTTAAGAGTAAGGATGCAGTTACTTATTCGCATTCTGTAAGTATGCTATTAACATTAGCATTGTTTCAGGAGTTGTTTAACGAATAAGTTCCATGATACCACCAAATTACCCAAGCTATTAAAGTGTTAAAAAACTATTGATTATTATTGCTTCTATAGAAAAATCAGCCAATGTATTTTATTACCTTGAGCCATAATACATAAAGCTATTTATTTGTGAGTAAAACATTATCGATTATAGTTCCTGTTTACAACGAAGAAGCTACGGTGCATTTGATTTTAGATGCGTTAAGAAATGTGCATTTAGTAAATGATATAGAGAAAGAAATAATTTTAGTCAATGACTGCTCAAAGGATAATACTAAAGCATCTCTTTTGAATTATCAAGATAAGCATCCTGATTTTCCTTTAAACATATACCATCACGAGATTAATAAAGGAAAAGGTGCTGCCATCCATACAGGTATTGGTAAAGCGACAGGCGATTATATTATTATACAAGATGCCGATTTGGAGTATGACCCCAATGAATATAACTTGCTCTTAAAACCCATACTATCTGGCTTTGCCGATGTTGTCTATGGGTCACGGTTTATGGGCAGTAAACCACACAGAATTTTATTTTTTTGGCACTCTATAGGCAATAAGTTTCTGACGTTTTTATCGAATGCATTGACCAATCTGAATTTAACGGATATGGAAACCTGTTATAAATTGTTTAAAACCGATGTTTTAAAAGGATTAAACTTAAAAGAACAGCGTTTTGGTTTTGAACCAGAAGTGACCGCAAAGATTTCTAGAATTCCAAAAATTAGAATTTATGAGGTTGGTATTTCTTATTATGGTAGAACTTATGATGAAGGAAAAAAGATAGGTTGGAAAGATGGTTTTAGAGCGATTTATTGCATTTTAAAATATAATTTATTTTCTAGGTAGCAAAAGTACTTATCGAATTATACTTCTGACATTGAACATTTACAGAGACATTTTTACAAAAATTAATATAAACACAATGCTATATTGTTTTATTGGTTTCAGTATAGTCCTGTCTTTTTTTAATTTTTTAAGCTTTAGAAGTTTAACGTTAGACGAGGCTATGCTTTCTCTAAATATTCTTGACCATTCTTTTGTTGAATTACTCCAGCCCTTAGACCGTAACCAAGTAGCGCCGATTGGATTTTTATTTATAGAGAAATGTGTAGTTACTATTCTGGGTGATAGTGATTGGTGCTTAAGGTTATTACCATATTTATCCTATTTACTATCGATAGTCTTAATTTATAAGTTAAATCGCCTACTATTTAAGTCCTCTAAAATAGCATTATTAGCATCGGCTATTTTTAGTTTAAATTTTTTAGTGCTTAACTATTCTATAGAAGTAAAACAATATTCAACAGACATTTTTACAAGTTTGTTGCTTATTATCAGTTTTCTAAATTATTTAAAACAATCTAATAGAAAATCTCTTTTTTATTATTCTGTAATTGCAATTTTGAGTATTTGGTTATCAAACATTTCAATAATTATCTTGTTTTCTATAGGGCTTTTTACGCTCTATAGTTTTTATAAAAATAAGAAGCAAGAAGTGTTAAAAGCATCTCTTCCGCTTATGCTTGGATTAGGTTCTTTTTGTATTTATTATGTTTTGTTTATAAACAATCATCCAACCAAAGCCATGATGGTTGATTATTGGGGTAAGGCTGGAGCGTTCTTACCCTATGATGTATTTTCTTTAGATTTTTACCAATCCCTATTTCTTAAAGTAGAACTTCTTTTTAAAACTGTTTTGGTAAGTAAACGACTATGGCTTATAAGTCTCTTATTTGTTTTAATAGCCATAATTACTTCGCTAAAAAAAGATAAAATTATTTTGGTTTTACTACTCCCAATTTTGGTACATCTGGGTTTGTCTTATTTTAAATTGTATCCTTTTGATGTTCGCTTGGTTTTATATTTAGTGCCTTTACTCATATCACTTATTTCAGCTGGGATAATTTTTACTTACGATTATCTCACCGTAAAAAACATTAAAATAGGAGTTCTTTTAGTCTTATTTCCTTTAGTGACATCACTCTACATAGCCTATAAAAAAGTACCTGTCCAAATCGAAGAAATTAAAGAAAGTATGGCCTACATGAACACCCATATTAATCCTAAAGACACGATTTATGTCTATTACTCCTCAGAACCTGCGTTTTTATTTTACAAAAAGAACTATCCTCAAATAGATGCTCTAAATTCAATAATTTGGGGCAACGGTATTAGAGGTCGAGATAAAAGTGTTAAAGAGGTGGAGTTGTCTAGATTATCAGGGGATTTTTGGATGCTATTTTCGCATTTAGATCAAAAAGGTCCTTATGATGTTTCACCCGAAGAGGCATATTTTATAAAGAATTTAAAGACTAAAGGTTACAGAATAGAGCATCAAAAAACAAATTATGGTTCTACGGTTTACAAATTTGTTAAATGAACGTTTTAGGAATTAATAGGCTGTTATAAATGACGCAAAAGAAACTAAAAATATTATATACTATACCTAATTTTGATACTGCAGGAAGCGGCAAAGTTGTTTATGATTTGGTTAAACATTTAGACCGTGATTCTTTTGAGCCAGAGATTTGCTGTTTTCATAACCGAGGTCCTTTCTTTAAAGAGATTGAAAAGTTGAATGTAAAGGTGCATTTGTTTCCATTTGCTGTTAATTATCGTCCTTTCCTTACATTTCCATTTAGACTCTTAAAGACTATAGGTTTTTTTAGAAAGCACAAATTTGATATTATACATTCTTGGCACTGGAGTTCTGATTTCTCTGAACCTTTGGCGGCAAAACTCGCCGGTATTCCTTGGATACATACAAAAAAATCCATGGGTTGGGGTAATAGAGCTTGGAAATGGCGTACCGCATTAAGTTCTAGAATAATCACTGTAAACAGCGATATGAAGGCTTTTTACTCTAAAAAAACACTCCAAAAAGTGTCCGAAATTCCTTTTGGTGTAGATTTAGATTACTATACGCCAATAAAACATAATGATGAAGCACTTTTAACTCAACTTAATATACAGCCAGATGACTTTGTAATTGTCTCCGTGGTTAATTTAATACCCGTTAAGGGTATAGAGGTCTTAATTAAGGCAGTTATGGAATTGGATAATCCCAGCGTAAAGCTAATCAT
Organism: Winogradskyella wandonensis; assembly: GCF_004346845.1. GTDB lineage: Bacteria > Bacteroidota > Bacteroidia > Flavobacteriales > Flavobacteriaceae > Winogradskyella > Winogradskyella wandonensis. Next base: position 367,607 of record NZ_SMGI01000001.1, read on the forward strand.
TGTTGGTAACGATAAGGGTGACTATGCGAATTCATTGAAGCAGATGGCTAGTGGTGTTCCTACTATACAGTTTTTAGGTAAAAAGACCGATGTTAGGCCTTATCACGGTTTAGCGGACTTGTTTGTAATCCCAACTTTAGAACTAGGTGAGGGTTTACCCGTTGCTCCGCTTGAGGCGATGGCTTCTGGTAGAATTGTAATTGGATCTAATGTCAGTGGTGTAAAGGATATATTACAACCATTTCCTGCTTGTATATTTACACCAAATGATGCTGAGAGTTTAAAAGCTTGTATTCTCCAGATTTTAAATTTAGAGAAAGACCAGCGTCTTCAATTAGAAAAGGAAATGCAATCTCTAATACGAAAAAAGTATTCTATGCCTAATTTTATTGCCTCGCATCAAAATCTTTATAAAGACGTACTTTTGCTTGACAAACACTAAACACTTTGCCAAAACCTCTTAAAATAGCAGTCTATTCTGGAGAAATTCCGAGTACAACGTTTATAGAACGGCTTGTTGAGGGGCTTTGTTCTAAAGGATTATTAATTTTCAGATTTGGCTTAAAGAAAAGGAAATTAGACCAGTTAGAACATAGTTTTCATTACACCTATAGTAACAGGCTTAGTAAGGGTTTAAATTTTTTGAAATACAGTTTTTTGCTATTACTTTTTAATGTTAATGATAAAAGAAAACTCGATAACTTTATTAAAGCTCAACTTAAGAATTCGTTTTTGCTAAAAGTGAAGTATTATCCAGTATTATACCATAAACCAGATATTTTTCACTTGCAATGGGCAAAAGGCATCGCGGACTGGATATGGGTTCAAGATTTTGGAATCAAATTAGCAGTTAGTTTACGAGGGGCACATATCAATTATTCGCCAATTGCTAACTTAGAATTAGCAGAAACTTATAAAAGGTTATTTCCTAAAGTAGATGCCTTTCACGCTGTTTCTAAAGCCATTGCAAAAGAAGCTGCAAAATATAACGCGACCGAAGAAAAGATTAAGGTAATCTATAGTGGATTAGATTTGAAAAAGTTAGAATTTAATTCTAAATCATTTAATTCTAACACATCACTAAATATTATATCTATTGGGAGAGACCACTGGAAGAAAGGATACGCCTATGCATTAGATGCTATGGGATTGATTGATGATCAAGATATAAGTTTCAATTATACGATTGTCGGCGTAGATAATAATGAAGAATTGCTTTACAAACGGTCACAGCTTAGATGTCGTGATAACATAAATTTTGTAGGACATCTTTGTTTTTCAGAGGTGATGCAATTAGTTAGAGATGCAGATGTTTTAGTGTTGTCTAGTGTTGAAGAGGGTATTGCCAATGTGGTTTTAGAAGCTATGGCCTTAGGTACTTTGGTTATCTCTACGGATTGTGGCGGGATGAATGAAGTGATTACAGATACTAAGAATGGATTTTTGGTGCCTGTGAGAAATTCGGAAGCTTTGTCGGATGCTTTAAAAAAGGTAAGCGTATTATCAAAAGATGATTATTTAGAGTTAACCCAAGAAGCTAGAAAAACCATTGAACAGCAACATAGTCACACCCAAATGATTAATCAAATGAATGATTTATACCATTCTGTGTTAAAGGAAGCGTTATGCGAATAGGTATTGTCTTGCCATCAGTTCCAGCATATTCTGAAACCTTTTTTGTAAACAAAATCAAAGGATTACAACGGCATGGATTCTCTGTGGTTATTTTTGCTAGCAGTGCGGGTACAAAAGAATTTCATCTCTCTAAATTTAAATTAGCACCAAAATTAAAAGGGAGCAAAGTTTCTATTGTCTTTAATAGCCTTTATATCTTATGTCTTTCGTTTGTATTTCAATTTAAAAAGAGTAAGAGATTATATCTACTAGACAAAAAAGACGGTGTTGGTTTTTTACAGCGTTTAAAAAATATTATTAGTAGTTATCACATATTTTCAGAACCATTAGATTGGTTACATTTTGGGTTTGGCACTATGGTTTTTAATAAAGAAAATGTTGCAAAAGCTATTGATGCTAGAATGGCAGTCAGTTTTAGAGGGTTTGATATAGGCGTTTATCCTTTAAAACATCCTAGTTGTTATCAAAAACTCTGGACTAAGGTTAATCGGATTCATGTAATTTCAGATGATATTAAAGAATTGGTTTATGAGAATGGTTTTGGAGGTGAATCAGAGATAATTAAAATTACTCCAGCAATAGATACTTCTTTTTTTAATTACGAAAAAGAACTTCATTTAGCTAAAGAGAGTAGATTTGTAACTGTTGCAAGACTGCATTGGAAGAAAGGTCTAGTTTATACATTAGAAGCGCTCTCCATTTTAAAAAGTTTAGGCTATTCTTTTCATTATACAATTATCGGTGATGGTGCTGAAAAGGAACGTTTACAATTTGCAATACATCAACTTAATTTAGAAGGTAATGTGACTCTTAAAGGTAAAATGGAACATGAGGATATAAAGAAAGCACTAGAGGATGCGGACATTTATTTGCAGTATAGCATTCAAGAAGGTTTTTGTAATGCTGTTCTCGAAGCTCAAGCTGTTGGTTTATTATCAGTGGTATCTGATGCAGAGGGATTGTCCGAAAATATTATCAATAATAAAACGGGTTGGGTTGTACCTAAACAAAGTCCCAAATTACTAGCAGAGAAATTATTGGAAGTCATAAATTTAGATGATGAGGAAAAACAAAAAATATCGAAGTCTGCAAGAGAAAGAGTTATCAATCAATTTAATTTGACAAAACAAGCCAAAGAATTTATAAATTTTTATGAATAGACTTTTAGTTAAAATATACAGTTTAGTTCCTGAAAATTTAAAAAAGAGGATAGGGCAATCTCAGGCTTTAAAAGGTTTGAGGAAAAAGCTATTATACACACCAAACGGATTTAAGATAGCCAAAGTCTTAGTTAATCATGGTTATGGTAAACATCATGTGAATTTCAATTTTGTAGCTTCAATAAAAATCGCTGTAAAAGCAAAAGAATTGGGTATTGAAAATACGGTACTAAGAAATAGTTTTAAGCTAATCGATAAGTTTAAACCCAATAGAAATGATTTAGTAGTTTTCGACGTGGGTTCTAATTTTGGGTACTTGGCGGCTGTTTGGTCTGATTCTGTTGGGGCTAAAGGAAAAGTTTTAGCTTTTGAACCTAATAGGAATTTATTTCAAACCATTAAAAAAACAATCGAAGCGAATACTAAATTTTCTTATAATTTTGAAGTTTATAATCTCGCAATAGGCTCCAAAAAAGGACGTGTAAATTTAAATGCGAGTGCCTTCTCGTCTAACACCGAGGACATGTCAGCTGCTATTGAGGCTTATGATGTAGACATGGTAAAGCTCGATGATTTCGTGAAATATCATGATATCTCGCAAGTCGATTTACTAAAAATTGATGTCGATGGTATTGAGCTCGATATTTTAAAAGGTGCCGAGCGTATCTTAAAAGCTCATACTGCAATTGTTATCGTAGAAACGAATAACGACCAGCGTATTATAGACCATTTTAGAGAGCTAGATTACTTAATTTATGATATGAAGTTAGACTTATATCAAAATTCTCAGACGCTACCTGTAAACATTTTCTGCGTACCAAAAACACTAGACAAAGATGTTGTTTAGCTTTTTAAAATATTTACAACCCACGCACTATTTTGGTTTAAAAACCCAAAACAGGAATTTTGTGTTTCCAAAAGTTGATGCGACTATTAACTCCAATTTTCCAAGAGATAATAGGTATCAATCCGAGACGGCAAAAACGTACGATCAATCCTGGCGTGCCGTATTAAATGGGTATATCAATTATTCAGACACTATTTCAGAAGTTGAAGTCTTATCTGTTTTTGATAATTATGTGTTTTCGAGAAAATATTTTAGTAAAGCTTGGGTGTACTACGTTTTGTTATTACGGCTGTTGCGTTTGAAAAATCCAATCAAAGAACTTTCAGGATTTTTTAAAAGCAGACAAATAACTCGTTATTCATCTGGTTCGGAAACATTCGATTATACTGAATACAGCCATTACCAAAGTCAGCTTTTAAAATCGAAGCCTTTAGTTTCTGTTATCATTCCAACTCTCAATCGCTATCCATACCTTAAGGATGTTTTAAAAGATTTGGAAGCTCAGGATTACAGTAATTTTGAAGTCATAGTCGTTGACCAGTCGCAGCCATTTGAAAAAGACTTCTATAACCACTATGATTTAAATTTAAGCGTTGATTACCAACAAGAAAAGGCTTTGTGGTTAGCACGGAATTCAGCTATAAAACAATCCAAGGGCGATTATATCTTATTGTTTGATGATGATAATCGGGTAGAGCCCAATTGGATTTCAGAGCACTTAAAAACGCTAGACTTTTTTAAAGCCGATATTTCTTCTGGTGTTTCGATTTCTAAAGTAGGCGATAAAATTCCAGCGCATTATAGCTATTTTAAAATAAGTGACCAATTAGACACTGGAAATGTCCTCCTTAAGACATCTATTTTTTCTGAGATAGGTCTTTTTGATAGACAATTTGAAAAACAACGGATGGGAGATGGCGAGTTTGGTTTGCGTGCTTTTTTAAATGGTTACAAGAATGTATCAAATCCACATGCTAAACGCTTACATTTAAAAGTGGGTTCTGGTGGTTTGCGTGAAATGGGGAGTTGGGATGCTTTTAGAACTAAAAATCTGTTTCAACCAAGACCAATACCAAGTGTGCTCTATTTTTTTAGACGTTATTTTGGTGATAAACGAAGTTTATTATCCGTTTTAAGGACAGTCCCAATTTCAGTAGTGCCTTATAAGTACAAAAGCAATAAACCAATGTTGATTTTAAGTAGTTTAATTGCTTTAGTTTTATCTCCATTAATCCTTTTTCAAATTATAAAATCATGGCGATTGTCATCAGTGAAACTTAAGGAAGGACCAAAAATTGAAATGCTCTAATGCCTGATACAACCAAACATATTGTTCTTTTAACTTCTGAGTTTCCGCCATTACCTGGGGGCATAGGTAATCACGCCTATAATTTAGCAGAATATTTATCACATTTTGGGTACAAGGTTTCTGTAATTGCAGACCAACGAGATACGTCGCAGAATGAAATGGAATTCGACAGAAAATTAAAAAGCAATATTTATCGTGTGGCTTTGATGTTTCCTCGATTTCTAATGTATTTAAAACGTATTTGGTACTGTTACAAGTTGTCTAAAACAGCTGATACACTTATATGTTCTGGAAAGTTTCCACTTTGGATAGGTGCTTTTTTAAAGCCTTTTGTATCCGTAGAGTTAATTGCTGTCATTCACGGTACGGAAGTTAATTTTTCAAATAATAGCCTGCGGAAATCTATAAATTGGTCATTAAAACGTTTTGATAAAGTCATTGCAGTTTCAAATTTCACAAAGTCTTTAGTTGGTGATTTGGACCTTAAGAATGTTGAGGTGATTCCAAATGGCTATGCACTGTCTGAGTCTCATTCTAGTACTGATAGCAAGATTCAAATAGAAGGACATCCAAAATTACTAACTGTTGGTAATGTTACCGAACGAAAAGGGCAGGCCACTGTTATAAAGCATCTACCAAAACTCAAGAAAGTTTATCCAAATATTCATTACCACTGTGTGGGTTTAAAAACTGAAGCTGAAAATCTGTTGGCTTTAGCTAAATCACTTAATGTCTCTAATCATGTGACGTTTCATGGCCATGTATCACAAGAGCAGCTCAACGGTTTTTATGAAAGCTCAGATATTTGTGTGATGTTAAGTCAGACTACAGACACAGGTGATGTCGAAGGTTTTGGTATTGCGTTAATAGAAGCCAATCATTTTGGTTTACCGACTATCGGTTCAAAATGGTGCGGTATTGAGGATGCTATTGACGATGGTATATCGGGTCTTTTGATTGATGCTACTAAATCTGAAGATTTTGTCGATGCAGTTAAGACCATTTTTAATGGTTCTGAGGATTTTTCAGAAAACGCGAAGCTTTGGGCAGAACAACATCACTGGCATCATATTATAAAACAGTATGTAGATTATATTGAAGCATGAAACTGGTTATTATATCACATACCGAGCATTATAAAACTTCTGATGGCGATATTGTTGGTTGGAGTCCTACTGTGAATGAAATTAATCATTTAGCGCCTCATTTTAGTTCTATTACTCATGTGGCCATGCTTCATAACACCAAAGCACCTAAAAGTGTTTTAAACTATTCTGAATCTAATATCAAATTTGTTGCATTACCTGCTTTAGGAGGTACTTCAGTTTTGAGTAAATTAAAGTTACTATTTTACATTCCTAAGATTATCTCTATAGTAAGAAAGGCATTAAAAGATGCTGATGCGTTTCAACTGCGAACACCTACGGGTATCGGTGTGTTTCTAATTCCGTATTTAACCTTTTTCTCTACGAAAAAAGGTTGGTATAAGTATGCCGGTAATTGGAATCAGTTACATCCACCTTTAGGCTATAGATTACAACGATGGCTATTAAAACGGCAGCATCGCATTGTAACGATTAATGGGGCTTGGGCTAAGCAACCTAAACATTGTCTTACGTTTGAAAATCCTTGCTTAACTGATGCTGATATAGACGTTGGACGGCAGGTCGTCTCTGAAAAGCACTTGGACGACCGTCTAAATTTTTGTTATGTCGGGCGTTTGGAAACGCCTAAAGGCGTAGGCCGAATTATAGATGCCTTTAATCAGTTATCTGAAGCGCATAAGGCAAAAGTCGGTATTGTGCATTTCGTTGGCGACGGTAAAGAAAAACAAGATTTTGAAGCTCTTACAAAATCTACAGGTATTGATTTTGTTTTTCACGGTTATTTGGATAGAGTTGATGTCTTTGAAATCTATAAGGCTAGTCATTTTTTCTTAATGCCTACAAGTGCCTCAGAAGGATTTCCAAAAGTCATTGCTGAGGCTTCCAACTTTGGTTGTGTTCCTGTTGTTTCTTCGGTATCTGCAATTTCACAATATGTTACTCATGCCGTTAATGGTTATGTCCTTTCATCAATTACTAGCGAGAGATTAAAAACTGAATTAGAGCGAATTTTTAAACTAACTCCAGATGCGTATTCTACGCTTATGCACAATGCTAATTTTATAAAGACTTTTACTTTTAATCATTATACACAGCGAATATTAATAGAAATCTTATCTTGAGGCTACTTTGAGACCGCGATTATTACAAACCAATTCTTACATACAGCTTGTATTATTACATGTTGGACTCGGTATTGTGTTTTTTGTATTTAAGCCCTTTGCAAAATTGTTCTTCTTGGTGATTATGGGTTATTTTTTATACCGCATTTTAATGTCTAATTCTAGACAATTGACCATGAATGTTTTGTTGGGCTGTGCATATTTCTGTGGTGCGGAAATTCTGTTCCGTATGACTAAAGGTGGCTTGGCTTATGAAGCTTCAAAATATCTAGTCATACTTTTTGTTTTGATAGGTATGTTTTATCGTGGTGTTTCTGGCAAAGGCTATGCTTATTTTATTTATTTGATTTTACTTGTACCTTCTATTATCGTAGCCTCTTTTACACTGTCTTATGGAGCAAATTTTAGAACTAATATTCTTTTTGTGCTAAGTGGTCCCATTTCGCTGGGTCTTGCCGCGCTATTTTGTTATAATCGACGAATTACCCACCAAGAGTTGCATAAGGTGATTCTTTATATTCTTTTACCTATTATTTCTACAACCACGTATTTGTTTTTGTATACACCCTCAATTAAAGATCGTTTGAGTGGAACGGCGTCTAATTTTGCGTTATCTGGAGGGTTTGGTCCTAATCAGGTGTCCACCATCCTAGGACTCGGTATTTTTTGTATTGTTGTGCGTTTGGTATTAAAATCGCCAAATCTATTTATAAAAATAATAAATCTAACTATTTTGGGAGCGATGACCTTTAGAGCCATTGTTACCTTTAGTCGAGGTGGTGTTATAGCGGCTGCATTAGTCATCGCTGCCTTTTTTGCTACCGTTGTTTTAAAAGTCCGATTAAAACGATTTATACCTTTGGTAGCCTCAATATTCTTATTGGTAAGTATTCTAGGTGTTACCTGGGTAATAAGTTCTAACCAGACTCGTGGTTTAATTGATAAGCGTTACGCTAATCAAGATGCTTTGGGTCGTGAAAAAAAAGATTTAACCACTGGACGTTGGCAGTTGTTTGAAGATGAAATCGAGGGCTTTATAGAAAGTCCATTTTTTGGTATTGGGGCTTCTAGAGTTAAAGATAAGCGTATACAGGAGACGGGTCAAGTACTACCCTCACACAATGAGGTAGGACGTTTGTTATCTGAGCATGGTCTTTTAGGTATTATATGTTTACTTATTTTAATTTTTAAACCCTTGGCTTTTAGAACTAATAATCGGCGGAATGTTTTTTTCTTTTCGTTCTTGGCCTTTTGGTTTGCAACCATAAATCATTCTGGTATGCGTATTGCTGCACCGGCTGTACTCTACGCTTTAGCCTTATTAAATGTCGTTTATGAAAAATCTCCTATACATAGGAAACAACTTAAAAACTCCTAAATCTAATTTATCGACGATACAGGTGCTGGGTAAACGTTTAGAGCAAGAGGGCCATTCATTCCGTTATGCCTCATCCTACCGAAATACTGGATTGCGATTGGTTTCTATGCTTTGGAACTGTTTACGGTATTCTCGATGGGCTGATGCCGTATTAATTGATACTTATAGTACAAGAAATTTTTATTATGCTTTGCTATGCAGTCAGTTATGTCGTCTATTAGGTGTTCCATACTTACCAATTTTACATGGCGGAAATTTACCTAAACGACTTAAAGACTATCCAAAATTGTCTCAATTGATCTTTAAATACAGTTACAAAAACATCTCGCCATCGTTGTACATGAAAGATCAGTTTAAAGATTTTGGTTTTGATTCTGACTATATTCCTAATGCCATTCAGCTTAAAAATTATGAAGTCGTACCTAAATCTCTTGATAGCATTCGTTTGCTTTGGGTTCGCTCATTTTCTAAGATTTATAATCCTGAAATGGCGATACATGTTTTGAAGGCTTTACAAGATAAAGGGTATCCTGCAGAACTTTGCATGGTAGGTCCTGATGTAGATGGGAGTTTAAAAACCGTCAAAACTATGGCAAAAGAAATAGGTGTTTTTCCAACATTTACTGGGAAACTTTCGAAGGCGCAATGGATTACATTATCCAAAGGTTATACTATTTTTATAAATACGGCCAATTTTGATAATATGCCTGTTAGTGTCATAGAGGCTATGGCTTTAGGTTTTCCTATAGTATCTACAAATGTTGGTGGTATGCCTAATTTAATAGAAGACGGTCGTTATGGATTTTTAGTCGATAAGGGCGATGTCAACGCCATGACTAATGCCATACTTAGGATTTTTGAGGACAATCAGTTGCAGCAAGATTTTAGTGCTGAAGCGCGGTTAAAAGCAGAGTCTTTAGATTGGAATACCATAAAATTAAAATGGTATCAGATTTTAAAATCGGTTTGACTATTTGTAAATAGCCAAAGAGGTTTATCTTTATGCTATCGAATATTATAATGAAACAGCATAGCACCATTCATTTTGAAATATCTGAGCGTAAAGTTCTTTTGCGAATCGTTGATATACTAATGGTTTTTTTAGGAATTTTTATACTCTCCAACTATTTCCAATTCGAGTATTTAAGTCTAGCTCCAGCTAATGCTGTTCCACTTGTTGTTTTAGCCATTTACATCTCTTTGTTTGGAACTATTTTTGAGATTTATGATTTGCAACAAGCCAGCAAGCTCGACGTAAGTTTTAAGAATATTGTTATCTGTATGTCTACGGTGATGCTGTTCTATCTTTTAACGCCTTTTGTGACACCTGTATTGCCAGAAGCTCGGTTACAAATCATCTATTTCTATGTTGTACTAATTGCTTCTGTTTTTTTATGGCGTTTTTTATATAACACGCTTATCGCGTCGCCACGATTTTTTAAGCATATTCTTTTGGTAGGCGAGCTTTCTACTATAGATAATGTCTTATCGACGCTTCTTTCGGCAGACTCTAATTATAAGTTTATAGGATTTATTAATAGCGAAGGAACTTCTGAAGAATCTATTAAATATAAAGGGCTAACCGAATATCACACCAAGCAGCTTTCTAATGTTATATTAGATGAAAAAATTTCTGAAATTATTATTTCTACGGCTAATGCCGAAAACATCACACCCGAGTTATACCATGAGCTCATGCTGCTATTAGAACGTGGCTTTAAAATAAGAGAATATACTCAGGTTTATGAGGAGGTTACGAATAAGGTTCCGATTCAGCATGTTGGTAAAGATTTTTATAAGTACTTTCCTTTTAGCCGAAATAATGAGAATAAGCTATATCTATTTTTTCAACGATTGTTTGATATTATTTTTTCAGTCTGTGGGCTGTCTTTCATGCTACTTATTATTCCGTTTATCTTTTTGGGAAATTTAATAGGAAATAAGGGGCCGCTTTTTTACACACAAGAACGTATAGGACGAAACAGCACATTGTTTACCATATTAAAATTTAGAACTATGGTAACAAATGCGGAAGACGGAAAGGCGCAATGGGCAACAAAAAACGATACAAGAATTACAACCTTTGGTAAGTTTTTAAGACGTTCTCGTTTGGATGAAATTCCTCAGTTTATCAATGTTTTAAAGGGAGAAATGAGTATTATTGGTCCACGGCCAGAGCGACCGTTTTTTGTGGCAGAATTATCGCGGTCTATACCGTTTTATGAAACGCGTCATATCGTAAAACCTGGTTTAACAGGTTGGGCACAAGTAAACTCGCGTTATGGTGGATCTGTTGAAGAGAGTCTCACAAAACTTCAGTACGATCTTTATTATATAAAACACCGTAGCCCATTTCTTGATTTAAATATCATTTTAAAAACGTTGAGTACTGTGTTGTACTATCGCGGGCAGTAGAGTGGAAGTTGGAAGTTCGGAGTTGGCTTCTCGATGCTTCGACTGGGCTCAGCACAAGTACATTCCGACGCTACGTTTGGAACACTCGAAGTGATGATAGGATTTATTGTTCTGACACGAATTTCAAGAATTACTCTTATGGGTTAAAGTTGGAAGCTAGAAGCTAGAAGATAGAAGATAGAAGATAGAAGTTGAAAGTTAGAAGTTTGGTGTTAATAACTACAATTAGACCACGGATTGTTTTAGTACATAGACGTATCTCACTATCAATGCCAAGAGCAATGGCAGAAAGGCTAGTGCGAATACTTGCACACCAATTACCCAATGGAGACACATTAGGCAAAGCATTATCAACAAGAATTTTAAATAGCCTCTAAACCATTTCTTAGTTTTTTTAGTACTTAATTGTGCAATAACAAACACATTTAGCGGAAATGCCCAAAGCAAATTGTAATTATAACCTGTTACGCTATGATTTGTACCAAACCACAAGAAGAGTAATACAAACCCAGAAATACCAGTAATGATAAAAAGTGCTACGTCTAACCATTTTGTTAATCTCTGGTTTTTATAATCTCTGTAGGTTATGTAAATAATTAAAAATGCTAACAGTAACGTGACTACAATTGGACTGAACAATAGGTTAGAGGTATACTTGGTATCTGTCTGGGATTTATAAATCGTAGTGCTACTTTTTACTAGAGGCTCGTTGTTTAGAGAAGCGTTTTCGAAATGCTTTTTTATATATCTGGGTAAAAACATTTGCTCTTCCTTGCTTGCAACTCTGTCTGTTAACGAGCCAAGTGCAATGTCAATCCCAAAACTGCCCCATGTGTTATGCCCTACATGTTCGTGAATTAAATCTCTAAAGGTTTTATTGTCTTGATTTTTTAATGCGTTATAAACTACTTTATTGTTAGTAGCTGTATTAACTACATCTCTAATCTTTGTTGCGCAATTATCGTAAAAGAAATCGTAGAGGTATTTGCGGTTTTCTGGTTTATAATTGTTTATTAAGTAGTTATATAAGTCTTGTTTTTGGACTGGTGATAGATTTAACTTTTGTTCTTCAATCGTTCTGTCGTAATACCTGTAGGTTTCCAAAAAATCAGAAAAATTACGCTTACCGATGAGGTAGTTTAGTTTTCCTTGAACAAATTTTAAGTAGAAATTCGGTGCGTTAAAATCATATCGCCCATAGTCGTAAATAACGTCTAGTCCTATAGTTCTATCTTTAATTCTAAATGCATTATGACCAAAAGCGTCGTTGAGATTATCACCTTGACCGATAGTTAATACTGAGATTTCGGCTTGTGGTGATAACTGAAATTGTTGGGAAACACTAGTGTTTGTTAAAAAAAAGAAAGCGCATAGAAAAGAGAGGAAAGAAAAGTTATTCATTTTAAGAGATTTCTCGACTGTCGCTCGAAATGACAATCATTTATAAATTTAGTTAATAGATTTTTTGATATGAGACCTCCCGACTGCACTTCGACATGCTCAGTGACCTCGCTCGAGGTGACCATCTTTTTCGGAAAATAGTTAATAATTCTACCTAAAAATACTGAAATCTATTTTTACTGAAAACACATTAGAATACAAGGCCGCACTTTGGTCGCCAATATCTGTAAATGCATAATCGATTTCAATACCCTTATATTTAAACCCTACTCCAAAATTAGGCTGAAAGGTTAGATTTTCAGAATTATCGATTTGTAGCTCGTTTTGAAAATTACCAACTCCTGCGCGTAGAAATACCAAATCTGTATATCCAAACTGAAAGCCTAACGCCGGTGCAATACTTGCAAAAGAGGTAGAAATTATATCGTTAGTTTCAGCAAATCTTGCATTAAGGTTAAAGGCCGCTAGTAAGGTGTAATCGTAATGGAATGTCCATTCTTTGGACATGCCAAGCTCCAATTTTGGTAAAGTTAATTCCGATTTTTCTGGTAAGGTCTGGTTTTGTCCGTCAATGGCACCGCTAATTTTCTCAAATTCGTCTTCGTCAATGGTCCATGAATTGTAGGTAGTGGTAATGTCTCTAGCCATTACTCCAAATTTCCAATTGTTATCACTTTCAAACTGAATTCCAGCATCAAAACCAAATCCCCAAGCTGATGCAAAATCGCCAATAACACGGCGAATAACTTTTGCATTAATACCATAATTTAACCCATCAATAGGAAGTTTTCTGGCATAAGAAAATGTTACGCCATAATCTGCGGTAGAAAATATATTAATGCGGTCGTAGTTTATATTTCCTTGTTCATCGATGAGTTGTGTCGTGTCTAATATGTCATCTACACCAAAGCGAATTACGGATAATCCAATGGCACTTCTGTCGTCAAGCGGCATTGCAAATCCTATGTAATTGTAGTTGGCAATATTTGCAAAATAACTAGAGTGCATTAGTGCTAGTTCTTTGTCTTCAATATTAACTAAACCTGCCGGATTCCAATACCCAGAATTTACATTTCTGGTATGCGATGTTACAGCGTTGCTCATACCAAGTGCAGCAGCATCTACACCAATATTCATAAATTCATTGGAGTATTTTCTGGCTGTTTGCCCAAAACTAGTTAATGACAAGCAGATGAAGAGAATTACTAGGTAATTTTTCAAGAGCAATTTTTTACAAAGATGCACATTATTTTGTTTTTATTAAACTCTAAAACCTTAGAGTTATTGTGTATTACAAACTTTGTATTATAATAAATGCAAACGCCCATTAACTAGCTATTCACCAGGCGTTTGTTAAATGCGTATAACTTTAATTTTGTTTGATTATTTTTTTTGTGATTAGTCTGCCAGAAGTATGTATTTGAACTATATATACGGACTCAGCTAAATGACCAATACTAAAACTCGTTTCTCTTCTGTTTAAATTATTTTGAATAATCACTTTTCGTCCACTTAAATCATAGACTTCTACTTTGTTCATAGAAACGGACGCGTTTATAGTCACATAATCTTCAGTAGGATTGGGAGATATGTGAATTGAATTCTCTAGGTTGTTAAAGTCTTCTACGGATAATGCAGAGTTTCTAAAAATCACTTGATAATCTTCCACTTCACCAAAAAAGCCTCCACAAGGTTGAATGGTGTTATTATATATGTTACTGAAGCGTATTCGAGATACTTGGTCTAAAATGGCGTCGTTGGGTACTGTAAAGCTTCCAGTTGCTGTATTAGAGACGTAGTTAGACATGCTAATTTCTTCAGTAGCATCAAACTCCGCATTTTTATTAAAATCAATCCAAGCAGCGGCTACATCCGGTCCAAAAACTGCGGGCATGCTCATGGTTACTGTATAGGTTTGTCCTACTTCTAATTCTACAGGTGCTAAGGCGTCAAAAAACTGGTAGTAGTTCTGTCCGGAATTGTTTGTAAAATTATTTCCTATGGTCACTTGGCTAATGTAATCGCTACCTGTACCATTCCATCCTTGGGACGCACAATACTCAAATGGTCTTACTTGGTACATAAATTTATACGTTTCTGAGACGTCTCCGTTAGACCCTGTTGCTTTTACCTTAAAAAATATCTGATCACCAACCGCGCCGTTTGGTAATGGTAGGTCTGACCGCCAACGATTACCCCCAAAATTAGACATTGAAATCGTACTATCGAAATTTTGATTATTTATGCTATATTTTACCTCTACAGCTGTTAAGGACCCCGCATAATCTATAAAAGACGTAACGTACTGATCTACGCCTTCTTTAGGTTTGTTTAAGGTTGGTGCATCTGTTATTTCAGTTTTAATAATGGATGGAAAACTTTCTCTATCAACTAAATCGAATTCCCATAGACCGCGACCCCAAGTTGCGGCCTTTAGTGTATTTGCACCATGATTAATCTCTAATTCTTGGATAGCCACGTTGGGAAGGTCCGTGTTGTAAATAGTCCAAACTGTGCCGTTGAGTGGCTTATAGAAGACGCCAACTTCTGTGCCTATGTAGATGTTTGGATTAGAATTTTGCTCTATCACTACCGTATGCACAGGAATGTCGTTTAAATTGTATGATATATTGGTCCAAGATAATCCGCCATTTGTTGTTCTAAATACTTTCTGGTTATTATTTTGGTAAGACGCGTTTACGACTATAATATCATCATCGTTATTAGGATTGAAAGCAATATCTTCTATAGCAAGATTTGGTAAATTATTTTTAATGCTAAAGAATGTTGCTCCACCATCTATGGATTTTTCGATTTCACTAGTCCGTGATGCCACAATAATGTTAGAGTTATTTTGCGCTATTTCTGCATTTCTAATCTGCCACCAGTAATTATCAGGGTTAGATGCCAAAAAATTTGTTGTACCCACGTAGTTGTAGGTTAATCCAAAATCGTCACTAGTATATACACCATTTCTAAACTCGTACAGCTTAAAATGATTATTTGGGTCGAAGGCTAAGGGAGCTTCCCACCAACCATCGACTGAATTAGAGGAAATGCTAGCAACGGACTGCCCACCATTATCGGAGCGTATTCTACCGCCAAATTGGATACTGCCCACCATATAATCGGGATTAAGTGGTAAAATAACACCTTCCATGCCATCTGCGCCATAGATTTCGAGCCATTCTGTTTCGTTTTTTACGGTTGTCCCATTGTCTTGTGACCCAGAAATGGTAACCGCATTGTGAGATTGACTTGCGCCTAATTTGTAATTTTCACGTATTCTAGGGGATGAATTTAGCATTAGATTAGTCCATGTTACTCCACCATCACTACTCTTTGCTAATGTGCCATCTGTACCAACATAGAAAACACCATTAACAGACTCCGAAACTCTAGTGTCTGCATGGACATATGCTGTGCTATTAAAATAATTATCTTGTAGCGTTCCATTGCCGTTCATAGAATTATAAAGATTCCAATTGGTTCTTTGTACAAAATTAGCTTGTGTACTTGTCTTATTTGCTAAATCGACATAGCCAACAATAAGATTTTCGCTATCTGTACTGTTTACCGAGAAACCGCCAATCCCGAAGCCATGTGTTGCAAACGATGTAAAGCTTAATCCGTTATTAGAAGATTTAAAAACTTGAGTTCCATTGGCAAAAAATACGCTATTTGGTTCGTCTGGCGTTACATCAATTAAAGCAGCGCTGTTAGTGGTAGAAACTGTTGTTGTTGTAAAACTATTGCCTGTATCTGTGGAACGGTATAAAAAATCTCTAAAATTGTTTTTTTGGTTCAATGCATACATGGTTGATGCATTTGTAGGGTGAAATTTAAACTGTTTAAAGTCTCCTGTTGTAACTACCTGCGACCAGGTTAAAAAATTATCAGTTGTTTTAAAAATCCCGCGATTTGTGCCAACCATTATTAGATTTGGAATTGTTGGGTGCAGATCTACTGTAAAAATTTTGAAATTAGAGCCCAAACCACCAAAGCCTAAATTTGTTGGATTAAACGCTGTTTCCGTAAACGTATCACCGCCATTGTAAGATTCGTAAATACCGTAAGAATAACCATTTCTAGAATTACGAACATTTATATAAATATGGTCGCTATTATTTGGGTCTACAGATAGTGTATTGACACCCGTCGCAGGTAAAAATTCAGTATCTGTACTTGTCCAAGTATTACCGCCGTCGATTGTTTTCCATAAGCCACCACTTCTAGAGCCTGCATATATCTTTAGAGGGTTAGATGGGTCTACATAAAAGTCTTCAACTCGTCCCATTCCTGCGGCATAATGTCCAGTAATATTTTCCACTAAAAAAGGTCCAACTTCTCTCCATCCACCAACACTATTCTCGCGCATGGATGCAATATCATTTTCTTGCAAATATGCATTGTACTGTTTTGTAGCAAATGCAGGATTAACGGAAAGTCTATTACCAGTAGGATAGTATTTATGTTCGTTAGCAACGACCCACCTCATAAAATCTTTATAACCAGAGCCTTTTGCATATTTATCAATGGTATTAAAATAAGCTTCGGCTTCGTTAACTACATCGTAGAAGTTTACCGAATAATCATTCATTAAATCTTTATAGCGTTGTCCACTAGCTGTGATGCTTACAGCAAGGGCAAATAGGATTATAAGGACTAACTTTTTGGGGAGTTTTTTGACATTCATATGTTTAGAAATGCTATTTTTTTAGATTAAGTGCCAATAATAACGACCAAAGGTAGTGAATTTGTTAAAAATATCTTAAGCCCTAGGTCTAAAATTTGTTCGATATTGAGAGTCAATTGTATGGATATCTGTCAATAGAATAGATTTTATTATCTTCAATTAAACTAAAATTCTTTTCTATTTTTACAGAAATTAAAAAAGTAGATGAAACAACATATCCCTAATGTTATAACAGGACTTAATTTATTATCTGGATGTATAGCTGTACTATTTGCAGTGAATACACATTATGTAGGTGCGGCTTTGTTTGTGTTTTTAGGTATCTTTTTTGATTTTTTTGATGGTTTAGCAGCACGTAAACTAAATGTGCAAAGTACGCTCGGAATTCAATTAGACTCTTTAGCCGACATGGTAACTAGTGGCGTAGTACCTGGTATTGTTATGTATGGTTTAATAAATGAAGCGTTAGGCGGTGGTAATATTTTTGTGGTAGAAGATACATGGAACCAATCTATGCGTTGGAGTGGCGGTGAGTTACGTCCTTTAGCTCTTATTGGTTTTTTAATCACGATAGCTTCTGCATACCGATTAGGTAAATTTAATTTGGACGAAGACCAACAAACCTATTTTAAAGGTTTGCCAACACCTGCAAATACCTTACTGGTATTATCTTTGCCTTTAATTTTACATTTTCAGTATTCGATAACTGTTTCAAATTTATTTACAAACGTTTGGTTTTTAATTGCATTGACGGTATTGAGTTCTTTTTTGCTTAATTCTAACATTAAACTGTTTGCTTTAAAATTTAAGACTTGGAGTTTTCAGGATAATATTATACGGTATGTGTTCTTATTATTAAGTCTTGCACTAATTATAATCTTTCATTTTATAGCTATACCACTTATTATTCTTTTATACGTTATCGTCTCATTATTTAATCAAAAATCAATCACATAATCACTTATGGCTGAAGTTATTTTTACGCTGCTTATGCTTGTTATGCTACAAGCTGTTTTAGGATTTGACAATCTTCTTTATATCTCTCTTGAATCTAAAAAAGCACCTGAAAGCGACAGAAAACGTGTGCGCAAAGTAGGTATCTTAATAGCTATCGGCTTACGAATTGTTTTATTGTTTTTGTTGGTATCTTTAATTGGGTATTTTCAAAATCCTTTTTCATTTTTAACTGGTAAGATTGAAGATGTTTTAGAGTTTGCGTTTAATGGACATAGTATTATTGTTTTAGCAGGAGGCGGATTTATAATTTATACAGCGATAAAAGAAATTTGGCATATGATTTCTTTAAAAGATTTAGATGTTGATGTTGAAGACAAATCCAAAGGCACTAAATCCTCTAATGCAGTAATTACGAGCATTGTTATTATGAATTTGGTGTTCTCTTTCGATTCAATTTTGGCTGCTATTGGATTAACAAACGAATTGGATAATTCTACCACAGCTTTTATTGTTATGGCGATTGCTATTGTAGCTAGTGGTTTACTG
This sequence comes from Winogradskyella wandonensis, assembly GCF_004346845.1. Lineage (GTDB taxonomy): Bacteria > Bacteroidota > Bacteroidia > Flavobacteriales > Flavobacteriaceae > Winogradskyella > Winogradskyella wandonensis. The sequence goes on from NZ_SMGI01000001.1 coordinate 386,178, forward strand.
ATGCTCTTTTTAGCAGACCGTATTTCTACTTTCTTGGCTAAAAATAGAATGTATGAGGTACTTGGGTTATTTATTCTTTTTATTGTTGGTATTATGCTAGTTACCGAAGGAGGTCATTTAGCGCATCTAAAGCTATTTGGAAATGAAATTGTACCAATGAGTAAGACTACGTTCTATTTTGTTATTGTGGTATTAGTTATTGTTGACATTGTACAAAGTAAATATCAAAAGAAGTTATTGAAAGAAAGTGCTAATGGAGGCGAATAAGGCTTGTTCCTATTCGAAATCAAGTTTCTTTTTACGTAACTCAAAGTTTTTACCGAGATAGACTTTACGCACCATTTCGTCTTCAGCCAATTCTTCGGGTTTTCCAGCTTTTAAGATGCCACCTTCAAACATAAGGTAAGTTCTGTCTGTAATGGCTAGGGTTTCTTGTACGTTGTGGTCGGTAATTAAAATACCAATATTCTTTTTGGTCAATTGTGCCACAATACGCTGAATATCTTCTACCGCTACAGGGTCAACACCCGCAAATGGCTCATCTAGTAAAATAAAGTTGGGGTCAGTAGCTAAAGCGCGAGCAATTTCTGTACGACGACGCTCGCCTCCAGATAAGAGGTCACCACGAGATTTACGGATATGGCCTAAACCAAACTCTTCGATAAGTGACTCCATTTTATCATGTTGCTCTTTTTTACTCAGTTTCGTCATTTGTAGTACACTAAGAATATTATCTTCGATGCTCAACTTTCTAAAAACTGAAGCCTCTTGAGCTAAATAACCAATACCATTTTGAGCACGTTTGTACATTGGGTATTTGGTAATGTTTTTATCGTCTAAATAGATATTACCGCCGTTTGGTTTTATAATACCAACAATCATGTAAAAGGATGTGGTTTTACCAGCACCGTTTGGTCCTAACAACCCCACAATCTCTCCTTGATTAACCTCAAGAGAGACATCTTTTACCACTTTTCGTCCGCTATAGGACTTCATTAAATTTTCGGCGTGTAATTTCATAGACTAATTTCTAAACCAAGAACGGTAAAAATACAATTTTCGTGTAATTCTGTCACCTTGAGCGCAGTCGAAAGGTTTTTGAATTATAATTTTAAAGGTTTCGACTGCGCTCAACCTGACAATGTCTTTTAAAACTTAATCGTTTTGATTTTCTAATGCTTCCCAATATTCGTATGCACGTCTTAAATGTGGAATAACAATGGTGCCACCGACTAAAGTAGCAATCCCTAAAGCTTCGGAAACTTCTTCTTTACTTAAACCTTCGTTGTAAGCTGTTTCAAGATGGTAACGAATGCAATCGTCACAACGTAATACTGCGGAGGCTACAAGACCAAGAAGCTCTTTGGTTTTTACATCTAAAGCACCAGCTTGATAGGCGTTAGTATCTAGATTAAAAATACGTTTGATAATCTTGTTGTTATCGGCTAAAATTTTATCGTTCATTTTAGAACGATAGTCATTAAATTCTTTTACTATATCAGACATTTTTATGCTTTTGCTTTTTGTTCTTTTCGTTTTTGATTCCTTACAACTATTCGGGAGATAAAAATACTCACTTGGTATAATATTAGTATCGGAACAGCCACAATAACCTGACTTGCTATATCTGGAGGCGTAATTACTGCTGAAATAATTAATACAATAACCAAGGCAAATTTTCTATACTTCTTTAATACTTCTGGGGTTACTAGACCTATTTTGGTTAAGAAGTAAATGACAATAGGCAATTCGAACACCAAACCTGAAGCTAAAGATGATGACCTAACAACAGCGATAACCGAATTTAAATCAAAATCATTGACCACTAAATCGCTAATACTATAATTGGCTAAAAAGTTGAATGATAAAGGTGTTATTACATAGTAACCAAATAATACACCAACAAAAAAGAGTAATGAGGCTATAACAATAAAGCCTCTAGATGTTTTACGCTCATTGGGTTTTAAACCTGGACTTATAAATCGCCATAGTTGATATAAAACATAAGGAAAAGCAATAACAAAACCTGCATATATTGCCGTCCAAATATGTGCTGAGAATTGTCCTGCAACGGTTCTGTTTTGCAAATCAAATGGAAATCTGTCTGCACAAAACGTTGTGTCTTTTATGCCTATAGTTTGAGACATTTGGCAGAGCCATTCGTAAGTAGGAAAGCTCATTTCTGTAGGTCCAAAAATGATTACATCAAATAAAATTCCAGGCATGCAAAACGCTACAATACCAGCTAAGAGCACAGCTATAGTGATTCTAATTAAATGCCATCTTAAATCTTCGAGATGGTCTAAAAAAGACATTTCATCTACATTTTTCTTTGCCATTATATAATGCCTTCTTTTATTAAATCATGTAAATGAACCACACCGGCATATTTGCCATTTTTTTCTACAAGTAATTGTGAAATTCCATATTCTTCCATTAATTCTTTAGCATCAACGGCCATTGCATCTTCGTCTATGGTTTTTGGATTACTGCCCATGATGTCTTTGGCTGTTAATTCTGAAATCTCATCACTTTTACTCAGCATTCGTCTTAAGTCACCATCTGTGATAATACCCACAATTTTAGAATCCTCTGTAACAGCAGTTACGCCGAGCATTTTTTCAGAGATTTCTATAATAACTTCCTTAAGCGTTGCATTTAATGAGACTTGTGGTTTTTGATTTACTGAAGATAAGTCGTTTACTCTTAAATATAAACGCTTTCCTAAAGCACCACCTGGATGGTATTTTGCAAAGTCTCTACTAGAAAATCCTCTAAGTTTTAATAGTGAAACCGCAAGTGCATCACCCATTACCAATTGCGCTGTCGTGCTTGTTGTGGGTGCTAAATTATTAGGACAAGCTTCCTGCTCAACATAAGCGTTCAGAACAAAATCTGCTTGCTGACCTAAAAACGACTCTTTGTTACCGGTAATGGCAATCATTTTGTTTTTGGCATTTTTTATTAAAGGCACTAAAACTTTAATCTCTGGTGTGTTTCCACTTTTAGAGATACAAATCACCACATCGTCTTCTAATATTAATCCTAAATCGCCATGGATAGCATCCGCAGCATGCATAAAAACGGCAGGCGTTCCTGTAGAATTTAGTGTCGCAACAATTTTGTTTGCGATAATGGCACTTTTTCCTATTCCTGTAATAATAACCCGACCTTTAGAGCTGTAAATAAGCTCGGTAGCCTTTGCAAAATCGTCTGTTAGTAGATTGGCTAGATTAGCAATAGCCTTGCTTTCCATCGTAATTGTCTCTTTGGCGATATCGAGTATAGATGCTTTTTTTTCCAAAATAGTCTTCTAGTTTGAATAATCGTTTTGATATAAAGATTTTTATTATCTTTAAACTTCACGCAAAGGTAAATTAAAATTAGCAATAGGGATTAATGAGTGTTGCACAAATTAACTTGCATTCAGAACTTAAAAAATATTTTGGATTTTCGGAATTCAAGGGATTGCAAGAAGACGTTATAAGAAATGTTGTAGCTGGTAATAATACATTTGTAATTATGCCTACAGGAGGCGGAAAATCGCTCTGTTATCAGCTTCCTGCACTTATAAAAGAAGGAACAGCGATAGTGGTTTCTCCACTAATTGCATTAATGAAAAATCAAGTCGATGCCATACGTGGTGTTTCCGATAACGATGGTGTTGCTCACGTTTTAAATTCGTCTTTAAATAAAACCGAAGTTAAGCGTGTAAAAGAAGATATTACCAATGGTATTACCAAATTACTTTATGTTGCTCCAGAATCGTTAACCAAGGAAGAGCATGTTGATTTTCTTAGAACGGTGACCATTTCCTTTATGGCGGTTGATGAGGCACATTGTATTAGCGAATGGGGACACGATTTTAGACCAGAGTACAGAAATCTAAAACATATAATTAAGCGTATAGGCGATAATATTCCTATCGTTGGATTAACAGCAACGGCTACGCCGAAAGTACAAGAAGATATTTTAAAGAGTTTGGGAATCCAAGATGCGGTTACATTTAAAGCGTCTTTTAATAGACCAAACTTATATTACGAAGTACGTCCAAAAACCAAAAATGTTGATGCAGATATTATTCGTTTTATAAAGCAAAATGAAGGTAAATCTGGTATTGTGTATTGTCTTAGCCGTAAACGTGTAGAAGAATTAGCACAAGTTCTGCAGGTTAACGGAATAAAAGCAGTGCCCTATCATGCGGGTCTAGATGCAAAAACACGAGTGAAGCATCAAGATATGTTTTTGATGGAAGATACGGATGTTGTTGTTGCAACTATAGCTTTTGGTATGGGTATCGATAAGCCAGATGTGCGTTTTGTTATTCATCACGATATTCCTAAAAGTATCGAAAGCTATTACCAAGAAACAGGACGTGCGGGACGCGATGGTGGAGAAGGCCACTGCTTGGCATACTATGCTTATAAAGATATCGAAAAGCTCGAAAAATTTATGGCTGGTAAGCCTGTTGCAGAGCAAGAAATTGGTCATGCTTTGCTTCAAGAAGTTGTGGCTTTCGCCGAAACTTCTATTTCTAGACGTAAATTTATTCTGCATTATTTTGGCGAAGAATTCGATAACGAAACTGGCGAAGGTGGCGATATGGACGATAATGTTCGTTTTCCGAAACCGCAAAAAGAAGCTAAAGACGACGTTAAAGTTGTTTTAGATGTTGTAAAAAAGACCAACCAAAAGTATAAGGCTAAAGATTTGGTAAAAGTTATTGTTGGTAAGTCTAACGCTTTAGTATCCTCTCATAAGACAGATCAACAAGATTTCTTTGGGATTGGTAAAGACAAGGAACCGCGTTATTGGATGGCCTTAATTCGCCAAATTCTGGTAGCAAAATTGCTTAAAAAAGACATAGAGACTTACGGTGTGTTGCGTATTACAAAAGAAGGCGAAGATTTTCTAAAAAATCCGCAAAGCTTTATGATGGCCGAAGACCACGTTTTCGATGAGCATACGGACGACAGCATCATCACCAATGCCAAATCTAGCTCTGCTGGAGTAGTCGATGAAAAACTCATGGGCATGCTAAAAGATTTGCGCAAGTCTAGTGCTAAGCGTTTAGGCGTGCCGCCTTTTGTTATTTTTCAAGATCCTTCTCTAGAGGATATGGCGCTTAAATACCCAATAACACTAGAAGAATTATCTAACGTCCATGGGGTTGGTGAAAGCAAGGCAAAGAAATATGGTAGGGATTTTATAGCACTTATAAAGGATTATGTAGAAGAAAACGATATCATTAGACCAGAGGATATGGTTGTAAAGTCCACTGGAAGCAATTCTGGTATAAAATTGTATATCATCCAGAATGTTGATAGAAAATTGCCCTTAGACGATATTGCCTCTGCAAAAGGTATGGAAATGCCAGAGTTTATAAAAGAGATGGAGGCTATCGTATTCTCAGGAACAAAGCTAGATATTTCTTATTGGATAGATGAAATTTTAGATGAAGACCAACAAGAAGAGATTCACGACTACTTTATGGAATCTGAAACCGATAAAATAGACGTTGCTATTGACGAGTTTGATGGCGATTACGATGACGAAGAACTCCGCTTGTATCGTATTAAGTTTATTAGTGAGGTGGCGAATTAGTATTTTAGTTAGAAGTTAGAAGTTAGAAGTTAGAAGTTAGAAGTTAGAAGTTAGAAGTTGGAAGTTAGAAGTTAGAAGTTGGAAGTTAGCTTTGTTGATTATTTCTCCTCATACTTCGTAAACAAAATATCCTGCTTTTTAGCTTTTAGCTGTATGCTTGTAATTCTGCTATTTTGTAGTGTTTTGATATCTGCTTCTTCTATTTGGAAATCTATTTTAGTGATGCTTCGATTTGAAACGTTCGAATAATCAGATTCTAATTCAGACATATCAGAATTCAATTGCAATTCTATATTGTCACCTTTTAAGATTAATCTAGCTCCTTTTAAAGTTTTAATATGAAATTGTCCCACAACCACAGTTTGGAAAAAATAATAACCACCTAACTCATTCAGTCCTGCATATAAAACGTTGTTTTCAGAAATACCAAAAGGTTTTTGCTCTATATCGTTTATTATTGCTTCAGTATGGTCATCTACGTGTAGTTTTTCCATTGCTCTGATGTTTCCCATGCTAGCGAGTATTTTGGTGATAAATTTCATATTAGTTAGTTTTCAACAAAACTAAAAGATTAATTCAATTTTGAAAACAAACGTCACACTGAGCTTGTCGAAGTGTAATAAAAAGTAGTTTTAAGTTGCACGGTTTCGATAAGCTCACCCTGACAGATGACTAAGTATTTTAATCTGTATTTACGAATAGCAATTGCTCATTACAACAAATCGTAAGTCTAAATTCGTCAATCGTCATTCATTTGTTATCTTTGCAGCCTTAAATAAAACACAGAAGAGATGCAAGACGGTTTATACGCAAAATTCAATACATCAAAAGGGGAAATTTTAGTCAATCTTGAATTTGAAAAAACACCAGGTACAGTAGGTAACTTTGTAGCTTTAGCAGAAGGAAATTTAGAAAATTCGGCTAAACCTCAAGGAACACCTTATTATGATGGTTTAAAATTTCATAGAGTTATTCCAGATTTTATGATTCAAGGTGGTTGCCCTTTAGGAACGGGTACTGGTAATCCAGGATATAAGTTCGATGATGAGATTCATCCAGATTTAAAACATGATGGTCCAGGAGTATTGTCTATGGCAAATGCAGGTCCAGGCACAAACGGAAGTCAGTTTTTTATCACACACATTGCTACAGATTGGTTAGACGGCAAACACACTGTTTTTGGAAAAGTAGCTGAAGGACAAGATGTGGTTGATGCAGTAGCTCAAGGTGATACGATTGAAAGTATAGAGATTGTAAGAGTAGGTAAAGCTGCTGAAAACTTTAATGCTGTTGAAGCCTTTAGAGTTTTTGAAGGTGCTAGAGAGAAAAGGGTTGCTGCAGAACGCGAAGCTAGACGCACTGAGTTAGATAAATTAGCTGCTGGTTTTGAAGAAACAGCTTCAGGCTTACGTTACCAAATCCTTCAAAAAGGAGACGGTAAAAAAGCTGAAAAAGGCAACATGGTTTCTGTACATTACAAAGGTCAGTTAGCTGACGGCACTGTATTTGATTCATCTTACAAAAGAAATGCGCCTTTAGACTTTCAAGTTGGTGTAGGACAAGTAATCTCGGGTTGGGACGAAGGTATTTGTCTCTTAAATGTAGGAGATAAAGCACGTTTAGTTATTCCTAGTGATTTAGGTTACGGTAGTGCAGGCGCAGGTGGCGTTATACCACCAAATGCAACCCTAGTATTCGATGTTGAATTAATGGATGTAAAGTAAGTAGATAACCTTTTTTTTATAAATCATTAGTAATCAAATTGTTGAGATACTAAAAAAACGCTTCAAAATGTCTTGAAGCGTTTTTTTATTTCATCTTTTCTGCAAAATTAATATACTCAGTTAATTTTTTGTGTACATTAGATTTTTATTGATAGTCCCCCAACCCAATGATAACAGTGAAAAGTTCAGTATTTTCTAGTAAGATTCTTAAGGAATTAAGCTACGATTTTGGAGATGTTTATATATTCGATGGCTTTGTAGTCTCGGAAATTAATAGTGGCGTTACTATTACTTGGGACGACCACGCCAAACAAATTGTAGACGATGTTACTTCTTTTTTAAATACTGATGGTAGCGATTTGGTATATATCTCTAATCGGATTAATTCTTACGCGGTAAAGCCCAACGATTGGTTAAAGTTTTTTACAAATAGTTATTCTCTTAAGGGCTATGGTGTTGTGGCAAATACAAAAGGGAGTATTATGAATACCGTTATAGAAAATCTTTTCTTTAATAAAAAAATACAGCGGTTTAATAGTTTAGAAGCAGCTGTACAATGGGCCAAGGATAGAGTTTTGGTAGACATTTAAACGTAACAAATTTAATAAATAGTCGTCTCACTTATAGTGAGACTTTTTTGCCAATACCAATCCATATTTTTATGAAACCTAAATTCTTATTTCTAATATTAATTTGTGCTATCTTTTTTTCTGCTTGTTCATCGTCCGTTGACTATTCGGATGCTTTCAAAAAGCAAACTCAAGGTAAATATTTATTCAACGCCGATGATATTATAACTATTTCCTATGAAGATAATCAGCTTTATATGGATTGGCGTGGTGTAAAGACTAAGCCAGTGGTTACAGATACAAACGAGTTTTTTGTGCCAGATTTGTACAAAAAATTACGTTTTGCCACGCATCCACAAACCAATAAACACTATTTAGCTGTGGTTTCTGAGACTAATCCAGATAGTTTAAGTTACGATTATTTAAAAGTTGCAGATGACTATAAAACACCTAGCGAATATCTAGATGCAAAAGATTGGGATAGCGCTTTAGAAGGATTTTTAAAAATAAAAGCAGAGGACTCTACAAGTGAATTTATAAATCAATACAAGTTCAATCGACTGGGCTATAAGTATATAAGAGAAAAGAATTTCGATGATGCTATAGGCGTTTTAATGATGAATACAAAACTGCATCCTAACAGTCCAAATACCTATGATAGCTTAGGGCAGGCTTACTTAGTGTCTGGAGATAGTTTAAATGCTTACGAGAATTACAAAAAGGCTTACAACCTAAATAAAGGAAACAAAAGAGCTAGACGCTACATCGATGCTTTTGAGAAGAACTAAAAGCAATGATTAAAAGGATTACGACTATTTTTTTATAGTTAAAAAGCACTTTTAAAGGGTGCTTTTTTTAGTATCTTACATTTCATCCTAAAAAAACTACAATTGAGTAACTATTGATTTATGAAACTAAAAAGCCTTTGCATATTTGTATCAAATAAAAAGATAAACGTGGTGTCAACACTTGTAAAAATTTTAGTAATTCTAGTATTTACCATTACTGTAGCTCATGCACAAAAGGAAAATACGCAAGACATTATTGTTAACATTAGTGGCCTAGACAATGATAAGGGAAGACTTTTAGTTGGACTTTATAATTCTGAAGCTAATTTTTTAGACCAACGATTTATGTCAGTTATTGGAGAAATTTCTAACAAAACAGGAAAGGTGGTCTTTACAGACGTACCAGAAGGTATTTATGCCGTATCATTTATTCACGACGAGAATAACAATGGTAAAATGGATACTAATTTCTTGGGTATTCCTAAAGAAGATTATGGTTGCTCCAATAATGCTAGAGGCACCATGGGACCTCCAAAATGGAAAGACGCTAAGTTTGAACTTAAAGGCGAAAGCAAAATAATTACGATAACGCTTTAGAAATCATCAATCAAATCAATATAAAAATGAAAAATTTACTCATACTCCTCGTAATACTATTAACTGGTATTACAGATGCTCAGACCAATTTTGAAAAAGGTATGGACAAAGCTTTTCAGCTTTGGAACGCAGATAAAACCGAAGAAGCACAAAACTTATTTGAGCGTATTGCCAATGCCGAAAAAAAGAACTGGCTACCGCACTATTATATTGCACAAATCAACAGTCTAAAAAGTTGGAATGAGAAAGACGAAACTGTATTAAAAGCACAATTAGATAAAGCACAAGAACATCTAAATATTGCTATGGCTCTTAGCCCCAATAATCCAGAATTACTAGTGATGCAAGGACAGATTTATACCAATTGGGTTGCCTTTGACGGTAGAACTTACGGAATGAAATATGCTGCAAAGGTTTCAGAATTGTATGCAAAAGCTTACGCGCTAGCACCAAAAAATCCTAGAGTAGTAATGTGTAAGGCAGATTGGGCCATGGGTTCGGCGCGTTATTTTGGCCAAGACCCAACACCATTTTGTAAAGAGCTAGAAGGTTCTATAGACTTATTCGATTCGTTTGAGCCTGAAAGTAAATACCATCCTAATTGGGGTAAAAACAGGGCGCAAGAAGCTGTAAAGCCTTGTAAAGAGTAAAATCTAAACTATAGAAATTAAAATTATGTTTAAGTCTATTAAAAGTTTAATCATTGTATTTGTTATCGGTTGCTTTGTACTGGTATTTTCAAATATCCTAAAAGGATTTTGGTTTCAGTATAGTAGTGTAAAATCGTTCTTAATAGACTTTAGTTTTACAATGCTTTACACCTTTGTGTTAAGTTATGTAAACACGATTTATTTCAATTACATTAAGAAACAAACTTTTAGTAGTTACGATGTTCTTAAACGTATTCTTTATGGTATTGCAGGCGCAACAGTTATAACGGCTCTGTCTATCTTTTTGATTAGAATATTAACCGAGACTTTAATTTTCGGGAATTCTATAGAGGAGTTTTTAAAGACAGAGAGTTATAATCAATATGGTTTTGGTATATGGATAACGCTCACCATAGTATCGTTTTTCTATGTTATTTATTTCTATAACCGTTATCAAAAAACTAAAATAAAAGAGCAGAAAGTTATTGCTGGTGCTGCAAGTGCAAAGTTTGATGCTTTAAAGAATCAGTTAGACCCACACTTTTTGTTTAATAGCTTAAATGTTTTAACAAGTTTAATCGAAGAGAATCCAGAAAGCGCCCAAAAGTTTACAACCTCTTTATCTAAAGTATATCGGTATGTTTTAGAGCAAAAAAATAAAGATTTAGTCACTGTAGACGAGGAGTTGCAATTTGCAAAGACCTATATGTCTTTGCTAAAAATGCGTTTCGAGGACAGTATTATTTTTGAAATACCTGAAGAGGCTTCAAATCCTGAAAGTAGAGTGGTACCCTTATCATTACAACTACTTTTAGAAAATGCGGTAAAGCATAACATGGTAACATCGAGTAAGCCATTACATATCAAAATTTATGAAGATGGTGGTTACTTAGTAGTCATGAACAATCTACAGCCTAAACAAATTGTAAAAAAGTGTAGCGGCGTAGGTCTAGAAAATATTAAGCAACGTTATAAGTTGCTATCAAATAAAAAAGTTATCATCAATCAACGAGCAGAGGATTTTGCAGTAGCCATACCAATGCTCACAAAACAAGTATCAATCATGAGACAATCACAATTACCTCAAAACAGGCTAGACGAGAGTTACGTCAAAGCCCGTAAACGTTTAGAAGAACTCAAGGCCTTTTATGGCAGCTTAGTATCGTACTGTTTAGTTATTCCTTTTTTAATATTTATCTGGTACAGATACTCAAGTCATACCATACAATGGTTTTGGTTTCCTATGTTAGGTTGGGGATTAAGTTTATGCTTTCAAGCCTATAAGGTATTTATAGGAGATGGTGCTTTTGGTGCACGTTGGGAAGAACGCAAAATACAAGAGTATATGCGTAAAGAAGAAGAAAATAACCGTTGGAATTAAAAGAGCGTATTATGAAAAATCAAGAATCACATTTAAAACTTCAACGTGCAAAACGAAAACTAGAACGCTTAAAAGGGTTTTACAGACACTTAATGATTTTTACAATTATCAACTTAGTTATTATATGGCTTAGAGTAAACGATAATCTTGATAGCTGGGATAGTTTTATAACAGAATTATGGAGCCTACATACTTTAAGTACGTTCATAGTTTGGGGAGCCATCTTGTGTGTACATGCCTTTTCAGTTTTTCTCCTTCCAAACCTGTTGGGTTACGATTGGGAAGAGCGCAAAATTGAACAGTTTATGCAAGAAGAATTAAATAAAAACAAGTAGCATCATGGAAAAATATAGTATAGAACCCTATAAAGAAGAACAATCTCCTCTGAAGGATTTTAGAGAAGAAGAAGCATACCTAAGAGCAAAAAAGCGAGTAGAAGCCATTTCAGGGTTTTATTGGCATTTGGCATCTTATGTTATTGTCAATGTGTTTTTAATATTACTCATAGGTTTTAATGCAGGTTTCTCCGGATTTGGTCCTTATGCCACAGCCTTCTTTTGGGGTATTGGACTTTTATTTCATTTTATAGGCGTATTTGGTTTCAATTTTCTTTTAGGGAAAAATTGGGAACAGCGTAAAATTGAAGAATTTATGCAAAAAGAACGTGAAAAAGACAGTAAATTCAATGGCTATGAATAATAAGGAACAAGAAGAATTATATTATATCGAGGCTAAAAAAAGAGTGTCTCAACTCAAATGGTTTTACATTCATTTAGCGGCTTATTTAGTCGTAGTTACTTTTGTCATCTGGAATCTTTTTATTATCGAAGATACACCATATACTAATGCCATTTTAGCCGTTAATTATACCACAGTTATTGTTTGGGGATTTTTTGTTGTTCTCAATGCTATCAAAGTATTTAAAGGTCGTAGTCTTTTTAATAAAAAATGGGAAGAGAAAAAGATAAAAGAGTTTATGGGTGAAAACCATAAAACTTGGGAATAACTTAAGACATAAAAATTATAATTGTAACGTATGAAGGTTATTATAATCGAAGACGAAAAACCATCGGCACGCCGATTACAGCGTATGCTTAACGCTATAGATGTAAATGCAGAAACTATGCTTCACTCTGTGGAAGAAGCTGTTAGTTGGTTTAAAGATAATCCACATCCCGACTTAATCTTTTTGGATATACAGTTAAGTGATGGTTTGTCATTTGAAATTTTTGATACTGTAGAAATTAAGTCTGCCGTTATTTTTACAACAGCTTTTGATGAGTATGCGCTTCAGGCTTTTAAACTGAATAGTATTGATTATTTACTGAAGCCTATAGACGAGGACGATTTAAAAACGGCTGTAGATAAATTTCAAGAAAGAGCACCGCAACAACAAGCTGTAACTCTAGATTTTAATGACATTAAAAATTTGCTCGTAAACCCAATTGAACGCGAATACAAAAAACGCTTCTCCGTTAAAGTTGGTCAACACTTAAAGCTTATAAATATTGAAGATATAGAATGTGTTTACAGCGAAAATAAAGGCACTTATGCTTATACAAAAGATGGCAGAAATTATTTACTCGATACCACGTTAGACCAACTAGAAAATGACTTAGAGCCTCATGTTTTTTTTAGAGTAAGTCGTAAGTTTTATGTAAATATTAATGCTATTAAAGATATGGTAAGCTACACAAATTCTAGGCTTCAGATAAAATTAAACACGTTTAAAGAACAAAAGATAATCGTTGCGCGAGAGCGTGTTAAGGATTTTAAAAATTGGTTAGAATAAATCGAAAACATCACCGATTGTGTCACCAATGATGTCTCCAAAATCATCAAACATACCAAACATTCCAACATCAAAAAATAGGTCGAGTAAGAGTAAATCCGTTAAATCCGACTCCCATGATTTTTTAGATTTCTTTTTGGCTTCTTTTTTCCAATCTTCGTAGGTTTCCTCTTCTTTTTGACTAATGACCATAGGTACGGTGCTAGAAAAACTTTTTTCTAGCATTATGTCATAAGCTTCGCGCTTTTTCTCATCTGACAACACATTAAAGGCTTCAATCAACACATCGAATTTTTCTCTAGCTTCTGGAGTTTTATTATTTTCAGGATGATAAAGTGCTATTTCTTTTCTAAATGCCTTCTTTATGGTTTCTAGATTAGCGTCTTTGGCAACGCCAAGTATAGAGTAGTAGTCAGTTATCATTATGGTAGAATTTACCTAATAAGTCACATTGCAAATCAATTTGTTACAACTAATCTTCGTCAATTCTATTCTCATCAAATGCAGACGGCAATAGCTTTGGAATAAATTTTACGAAAAGCGGTAATAAAAGCATACCTCCAGGAAGCATAAAGATAGCCAGACTTGGTATGGATTTAAAAATATCTAAAAGCTGATTCTGTATTTTTTTCTGTTCCTCTTCGGTTAAGTTGCGTTTTGTAGATTGGGTTAACAGATAAATGGCTTCTTTGCTTTGAGACAGCTCTTTAGTAAGTCTTTTGCTGTTTCGTTTTATAAGTCGCGTAACTATACTACTGCTATTGTCATAAAAACTTTGGGCCAGATTCTTAGCGCTTAAAAACGCTATTTTATCGCGATTTTTTTCGTAAAACGCATTAATATCATCTATGGATTGAATAAGAATATGTGAGTCTATATCTAAGTCTTGCCGCAGTTGGTTGAGGTATAGGTATTCGTTTTTATCTATTTGCTTATCACTCCAAGACGCCATACATACAATATCTACAACATATCGTTTTTCTAAGGTTCCAGAGATAGAAGCAGCAACCTGGTCTTTAGATAATTGTACCTCTTTTTTGTGCCTTAATGAAGCTTCAAAAAGCTTAATTAGGTTTTGGTCGTATTCTGTTTTGTTGGTTTTAGAATCTAAAACAGTAAATACGATGGTTTCTAATGCAGATTCAAAATTAGAGATGTATGTCTTTGTATTTTCTTTTTCTGTTAAAAATCTATGGTAACCGATGATGTCTATAAACAAAAATGCATTAATCAAAAAATAGTTGAAATTCTTGGTAATGATATTATCATCAATATGAATACGTTTATGAATAATTTGTTCTAACAACTTATCGCTACTTGGCTCCCCAAAGAGTTCTGATAAAAACGAACGTTTATGCTCGTCAGTAGCTTTGTAATAATCAACTACACTATCTAGAAAATTACCTTCGGCCGTTTCAAGACTAAAGATGTAGTAGAATGCAGTAATTAGATTGACTTTACAGCGTTCTTCCTCATTAAAATCGGTATCATCGACTAAATCGCAGATACAATTGATATTGCTACCATAAATAAACCCAGTGGCTTTTAATCTTTTGTAGAAGGAAGCCTTGTCTAATTGCAAGACAGTACTCTCAGGTAAAAAGGTGAGTAGTTTCTTTATCCAACCAGTTGCTGAAGGATTCATTTTAAGATTTTTTATAAAATTAAAAAAGCTACTTAATAAGCAGCTCTTTTTTAAACGTTATTTTTATTGCGCTATCGACTATTCAATAATTCCAGCACAACTCACTCTTGCACCAGCAGCACCAGACGGTTGCGATGTAAAATCGTCAGTACCTTGGTGTACAATAACCGCTTTACCAACAATGTCTTTAGTCTCATCTCCGCAACCAATACACCATTGATCTGTTGAAAACTCGACAGTACCAACGCCATCTGCAGCGACTTCAAAATTTCCTATGTCACCTTTGTGATAACCAGCTTCATCACCCCATTTTCCATGTGGTTGAGCTGTAGGATTCCAATGCCCTCCAGTAGATTTTCCGTCTGCAGAAGAGCAATCCGCAGTTTGATGAATGTGTATGGCATGAGAACCTTCTGTAAGTCCAGTCATGTTTGCTGTCATGGAAACGGTTCCGTCTGATTCTTGGAATGTTACCGTGCCTTCTACGTTACTATCGCTTTTAGGTGATAGGTTAATCGTCATTTTTTTTGTTGTACTTTCTGGAGTTTTTACTTCTTCAACTTCAACTTCTTCAACAACTTCTTCAGTTTTTTTATTGTCTTTACATGCTATAAAAGAAATTAAAGCCATAAAGATTACGATTGGTTTTAAATATTTCATCATCTATTTTTTTGGTTTTGAGTAAAGTTACGCAGATTGATTGTGCTTTGCAAATTCTTTAATTCTCCTTTAACCATAGTTTTTGGTCAAATATGCCTCGCCGAAGATTATTAGCAAACAAAAGAGTTTATTCTATCCTCGTTTGTGATGATTTGTATCTGTTTATGGCGTAAATGATACTTCGCCTTTTGCCTGGCGTAAGAGCTTCAAATATGTTGTAAGCCTCGTAATCTGTGAGCATCACTGCTTCGAATTCTTCACATGGGATAACACCGTATTTAGTAGTATCTTCAGAGAGTTGCATTTCTAAGTTATCAGTAGATGTAAGATTAAGTTCTTTCTGTTTTGTTTTACTAAAATAGATTCTAAAAACACCTGTTTTTTCTCGTCTTAACGCAGCATAAAATTCAATGGTTTTAGAATTAAAATTGGCTTTAACTTTAATTCGGTTTTGTTTTAATTTATAGAATACCTCTGCATAAAGTTTAGGGATTATTACACTTTGCTTATCTGCCAAACTAACTTTAAATACTTCAGTTTTAATCATAGCGAAAAGAGGTAAATCTATTACATGACAAATATCATATTTTATTCGATGCCACACCGCTAATTTTGATTATCAATTCATAGGTATGTGCAAATCACTAGTTAATAAATATAACGTAGCGGGTCCTCGTTACACAAGTTATCCAACCGTTCCGTATTGGAATGTAGATACGTTTTCTCAGAAAAAATGGGAATCATCGATAATACAATCTTTTAACGAAAGTAATGCACAAGAAGGTTTAAGCATCTACATACATTTACCATTTTGCGAAAGTCTGTGTACCTTTTGTGGTTGCCATAAGCGTATTACAAAACGTCACGAATTGGAGTTGCCATACATAAAAGCAGTATTAAAAGAATGGCAATTGTACCTTAAGCTTTTTAAAGGACGACCAAATATAAAAGAGCTCCATCTAGGTGGTGGTACACCAACATTTTTCTCACCAGAAAATTTAGAGTTCTTAATTTCTGAAATATTAATGACATCTAATCTTGCAGAGGATTATGAATTTAGCTTTGAAGGGCATCCTAACAATACCACTAAAGAACACTTGCAAACTTTATTTAATTTAGGTTTTAGACGCGTTAGTTATGGCGTACAAGATTATAATATAGATGTACAAAAAGCCATACATCGTGTACAGCCTTTTGAAAACGTACAAAAAGTAACTGAATTAGCAAGAGAAATTGGTTATACTTCTGTGGGGCACGACATTATATTTGGCTTGCCATTTCAGACTAAAGAAGATGTTATAGGTACCATTATGAAAACAGGAATGCTAAAACCAAACCGAATTGCATTCTACAGCTATGCCCACGTGCCATGGATAAAGGGTAATGGTCAGCGCGGATTTAGAGACGAAGATGTGCCAAAAGGAGAAGAAAAACGAGAGCAGTACGAAACAGGTAAGACCATGTTACAAAACATAGGTTACACAGAAATTGGTATGGATCATTTTGCACTGCCTAACGATTCCCTGTACAAGTCTATGATTAACAAAACACTGCATAGGAACTTTATGGGTTATACCGCTTCGAAAACGCAAGCTATGATTGGGCTTGGTGTATCTTCCATAAGCGATAGTTGGTATGGATTTGCACAAAACGTTAAGTCGATTGAAGAGTATTACCATTTATTAAAAGAAAATATTATTCCTGTTTTTAAGGGGCATATATTAAATACAGAAGATTTAAAAATAAGAAAGCACATTCTTAATTTAATGTGTAATTTTAAAACGCATTGGGATACCGAGGACTTATATTTTGAAGAAATCCCGGAAATTATTATTAAACTTAAAGAATTAGAACATGATGGTTTACTTGCCTTTGTAGATAACGGGTTGATTGTTACCGAGAAAGGAAAACCATTCATTAGAAATATAAGTATGGCATTTGATTTATTATTACAGCGTAAACGCCCCGATAGTCAGTTGTTTTCAATGACCATATAATTACTAATCTTAAAACAATTAAAAATGAAAAAAATACTAGTACCCGTCGATTTTTCAGAGCACTCAGAAAATGCTCTTGAAACAGCAGCAGCCATTGCAAAAAAGCATGGTTCAGAACTTTATGTTCTTCATATGTTGGAGCTCTCTAACGCTATTTATACAGCAAGTACAGCCGCTCTAAACGAGGAAGGTGTATTCTATTTTAAACTTGCAGAAAAGAAAATGAATACATTTCTAGATAGAAATTTTCTTGATGGTGTAGATGTAACTCCAGTAATAAAGCATTTTAAAGTATTTAAAGAAATTAATGAGGTAATTAATGCCCATCAAATCGATTTAGTGGTTATGGGGTCTCATGGCACCAGTGGCGTAAAGGATGTCATAATTGGTTCTAATGCAGAGCGTGTGGTACGTTATTCCGAAGTGCCAGTTCTTATAGTAAAGCACAATCCAATTTTAGTAGAGTTTAATACGGGAATATTTGCAAGCGACTTCTCCGAAGATGCCATCGAAGCCTATCTAAGAGCAAAAGCAACCTTTAAGAAATTAGATTCTAAAATGCACCTAATTTATGTAAACACACCAGATAATGGTTTTAAAAGTTCTACTGAAATAGATGTTTTAGTAACTAAGTTTCTAAGGAAAGCAGATGGCGATTTAGAGAACTACTCTAATGTTAATGTCGTGTCCGATTATTCTGTAGAAAAAGGAATCCTAAACTTTGCAAACAGCATTGGTGCAGATTTAGTTGCTGTTGCAACACATGGTCGCAGAGGCTTGGCTCACTTTTTCGAAGGTAGTATATCAGAAGATATAGCCAACCACTCGACATTGCCAGTAATGACATTTAAAATTTAATACTTGACTCTTTTTTTAATGTTTGGTTAGTATTTTTTTTAGAATCAAGTGTAATAACGCCAAAGTTTAATCAGCTTTGGCGTTTTTTTATAATTTAAAATTTGAATAGAATGTGGAATTGAAAAGCTTATACCTAATGGCAATTTAATTGCCCTGAAGCCATCTCTACAAAAGGTTCTGGTGAGATATAGGGAATGCCTAAACCTAAACCTCTAAGAATAAATAAGGCTCCAATAATTACAACAAAAACAGGAACTGCTTTCTGTATGCGCTGTTTAATTGTACTGTTTAAAAACTTACCAAAATAAATGGCTGAGGTCATTAACGGGATAGTCCCAATACCAAAAATTAGCATATATAAACTTCCCCAAGTAAGACTTCCTGTGGCTATTGCTCCAAAAACTGCCATATATACTAATCCACAAGGCAAAAATCCATTTAAAAAACCAATGGTTAAAAAGGTATCGGCACTTTTCTTTTTTAATGCTGCACCTAATGACGATTTTACCTTGCTTATAATTCGATGAAGCGGTTTAGAGAGATTGTATTTATAAATTGTCTTGTAAGGCATTAAGACTAAAACAATCATTAAAACACCAATAACTATAGACAATTGTTGTTGAAAGCCAAAAATATTTAAACTTTTACCGATAATGCCAAAGATTAGCCCAATAAGGCTATAAGCCAATAAACGACCTAAGTGATACATAAAAATTTGTGAAACTTTTTTAAACGAGTTTGTTCGGTCCACAGGTAGCATAAACGCAATAGGACCACACATGCCAACGCAGTGTAAACTCCCTAATAATCCTAATGCAAACGCTGTGGCTACCATAAATATTAATAGCTTAATTGGTCTTTATACATAAACGCTTCGTCTTTATAAGTCCAGTCTATCTTAATGTTCCAGCGACCATCTAACAAGCGATTGTCAGGTATGAGCAAGTTGTGATTAGACAATGAAATAGGAATCTCAAAATCTAGTTGCTTATTAGATGGTCTATATAGGAACACTTTTCCTTTTATGCTTGTAATGTCTAAGTCTTTTGGAAAGGCTAAAAGAATACCATCTTCTGTCTTTTTCCAGGTGATATTTTCTGAAAGCTTTTTGGCATTTTCAACCTTATTAATATCGTTCTGATATTTTAATTCTTGTTGGTAATAATCATCTGTTACCAAGTCGTGATTGTATTTAGAATCTGTACTCATACTAATCACGAAATACATTATAAATGCTATAAATCCTATAAACGCAATGACGATTGCTGTGCCCCAATTTATTTTCATATCTTATATTTTAATTATAGCTACGAGGTCCTAAAAAACCAACAGTTGTGGTTTCAACTAACTCCTCGTTACTGTATATATCTATTGTTAACTTATTTTTATCGCCGGATACGTCTTTGCGATATAATTCTATAAACAATGTACCTTCGGCAATGTCTTGCGCTTTTAATACCATCGCATCAGAATTTGAAACGAGTTTTACTTCGCCTTCCATATTTCTTATTCTAAAGCTTATATTTTGGATATCTTCCGACGTTTTATTTACCAGTTTGTAGGTGTACACATTACTTATAATATCTTCTCCTTTTTGCTCGTAAAGTTGGCCTGGTAATCTAAGAATATTAGCTTCCACGTCATTTCTTAGAGCCAGCATACCTAATAAAACTCCAGAGAGAATAACAAGGACTGTGATGTATCCTTTCATTCTTGCAGTTAGCTTAAACTCAGTTTTATTTTCGATGTTTTCCTCGCTAGCATAACGGATGAGACCTTTAGGAAGATTAATTTTTTCCATAATTGTATCGCACTCATCGATACATGCTGTGCAATTAACGCACTCTAATTGCGTACCGTTTCTAATATCTATTCCGGTAGGGCAGACGTGTACGCATTGAAAACAATCAATACAGTCGCCATGACCTAAAGCTTGGCGGTCTTCATTTTTTCGGAACGATTTACGCCCGTTTTCTCCTTCGCCTCTTTTGTGGTCATACGCCACGACAATAGATTTGGTATCTAATAATACACCTTGTAAGCGCCCGTATGGACAGGCAATAATGCAAACTTGTTCTCTAAACCAGGCGAAAACAAAATAAAATACACCTGTAAAAATTATTAGTGGTATAAGTGTGCTAAGGTGCTTAAACGGACCTTCGATAATATACTTTATAAGCTTATCACCACTTATAAGATAGGCTAAAAATACGTTAGCTATTAAAAATGATATAACTAAGAATATAAACCACTTTAGTAGGCGTTTTCTAATTTTTTCTGAATCCCATTTTTGTTTTGCAAGTTTACGCTGCTTGTTTCTATCGCCATCAATCCAAAACTCAATACGTCTAAAGACCATTTCCATAAAAATGGTTTGAGGACAAAACCACCCGCAAAAAATACGCCCAAAACCTACGGTAAACAACGTAATAAAGACAACAAGAATTATCATTGATATAACGAACAAATGAAAATCTTGTGGCCAGAACGGAAAGCCAAAAATATTAAAGCGACGCTCTAATACATTGAACATCAAAAACTGATTGCCATTAATTTTTATAAATGGCGAGGCAAATAAAAAGGCTAATAAAAAATAGCTTAATAATTTACGTTTTTCCCAAAGTGGTCCGGATGGTTTTTTAGGAAATATCCAGTTGCGCTTTCCTTCTTCATTGATGGTAGCGATAGAATCTCTAAAAACTTCGTTTGAAGGGGTTTCCATGTTTTTACGCAACTGGCGATTTGGCTGTTTTTATAAATTAACCTTAGTTTTCTGTAGCACTTACAACTTCTACGGCTTCAGTACTTTCTGTACTGCTGTTTTCTTCTGTTTTTTCCTCTGTTTCTTTGTTAGTTTCTTGGTCTGTTGCAGACTCATCTATCCAAATCTCACCTTCGGCAGCTTTGGCCTCTGCAGGTGTTGTGCCTTGAAATTGTAACACATAGCTTGCTACTTGTGCCATTTCAGAAGGCTTTAAACCTTCTTTCTTCCAAGAGACCATACCTTTACCAGAGCGTCCACCTTCAGAAATAGTTTTGAACACATTTTTTATACCACCGCCAAGAATCCAATACTCATCGGTAAGATTTGGTCCAATACCACCACCGCCATCAGCTTTGTGACACACGGCGCATTTGGAGACAAAAATATTTTCACCAGCTTTTAAGTCAGACGCTTCAGTTAAAAGTACTACTGTATTTACATCTACTAAATCTTTGGCATTTTTCTTATACTCTTCTATCGCGCGTTGTGCTTCGGCATACTCAATTTCATATTCTGCAAATTGGTCATCTGCATTAAGCACATGATATCTAATCATATAAACGACTCCGAATATAATTGTAACGTAAAAGCTATAGACCCACCAAGGTGGAAGATTATTATCGAGCTCTTTTATGCCATCGTAGTTATGGTCTAAAATAATTTCGCCTTCTTCTTCAATAGGCTTAGAACCGACTAGTTTTTTGTATGCGTTCTTAAACCATAATACTAGTTTAGACGGTGCTTCTTGTTGCGCATCGTATCTTGCTTTGGCTTCTTCGTCTAAACTTTGATACAAGACGTTTTCCATAGCGCCAACAATACCTTCTATGGCAATTAGAATTAAGAGTACCAATAGTAAGAAAGCTAAAACCACTGGTTTTTCCATAAAGGCTGGTTGGTCTCCAGACTCTACAAAGTATTCGACAAGTCCTGCTATAATAAAGAATACAAGAGGAACTCTTATGTATGATGGGATTAATTTTCTCATGATAATGTATCGTTTTGGTTGTCTAATGGTAAGTTACTCACCGTATTGATGTAGTCTTTCTTAGCGGTAAATACCCAGTAAAAAAGAGTGACAAAAAAGATGAAAAATATAAGTAAGGATATCAAAGGGTATATTTCTATACCTGTGATACTTTCCATATGTCCTTTTACAAATTTTAGCATGGCTTTTAGTTTTGAGCGGTTTCTTCTATGATTTCTTTTACTTTTATATCAGTGCCTAAGCGCTGTAAGTAGGCAATAATCGCAACAATTTCACGATTTTTCATTTCTACAAAATCAGCACCAGCGGCTGCTTTATCTGCTTCGTAACTTTTTACAAAGTCTGGGTCGTCGTAAAGATTTTTCTCGATTTGTGCACCTTGTGCTAGCATAGATTGCTGTGCGTTGTCAATGTCCTCTTGAGTGTAAGGTACACCTAATGTTACCATGGCTTCCATTTTCTTTTCGGTCATGGATTTATCGAGTTCATCTCTAATAAGCCACTGATATCTCGGCATAATAGATTCTTCATTCATAGCTTGCGGGTCGTAAAGGTGACTTAGATGCCAGCTATCTGTGTACTTTCCGCCAACACGGTGTAAATCTGGTCCGGTACGTTTACTTCCCCATAAGAATGGGTGGTCATAGACATATTCACCTGCTTTAGAATACTCACCATAACGCTCCACTTCACTTCTAAACGGTCTTACCATTTGCGAGTGACAGCCAACACAACCTTCACGGATGTAGATATCTCTACCTTCTAATTCTAGCGGTGTGTATGGTTTTACACTGCTAATTGTTGGAATATTAGACTCTACGACTAACGTTGGTATAATCTGAACAATACCTCCAATTAAGATAGCTACGGTTGCATAAATGGTTAATAAAACAGGTTTACGCTCTAACCAAGTGTGCCATCCTTCTCCAGCTACTCGGCCTTTAGACACACGTTTTAGAGCCGGAGCTTCTGCTAATTCGTCCGTAACTGTTTCGCCAGAACGTCTTACAGTTACAATAACGTTATACACTAGAATAAGCATACCTGCGATGTATAGTGTACCACCAATAGCTCTCATCCAGTACATTGGCATAATTTGGGTTACAGTTTCTAAAAAGTTACCGTAAACTATCGTCCCGTCTGGTTGAAACTGTTTCCACATACTTGCTTGTGTAAATCCAGCAACATACATTGGTAAGGCGTATAATATAATACCTAGAGTACCTATCCAGAAGTGTAAGTTGGCTAAACCTATTGAATGGAGTTTGGTTTTAAATAATCTTGGGATTAACCAATAAATCATACCAAAGGCCAAGAAGCCATTCCAAGCTAATGCACCGACGTGTACGTGTGCAATAATCCAATCGGTAAAGTGTGCAATAGCATTTACATTTTTAAGCGAAAGCATAGGTCCTTCGAAGGTGGCCATACCATAACCTGTAATGGCAACAACCATAAATTTTAGAACTGGGTCTGTACGAACCTTGTCCCACGCACCTCGTAAGGTTAATAATCCATTAATCATACCACCCCAAGATGGTGCAATAAGCATTACAGAGAATGCTACACCTAAATGTTGCGCCCATTCTGGTAAAGCTGTATATAATAAGTGGTGTGGTCCGGCCCAGATGTAAATGAATATTAATGACCAAAAGTGAACTATGGAAAGCCTGTAAGAATATACTGGTCTATTAGCGGCTTTAGGTACAAAATAGTACATTAAACCTAAGAACGGTGTTGTTAAGAAAAATGCTACAGCATTGTGTCCGTACCACCATTGTACTAAAGCATCTTGTACACCAGCATAAACAGAGTAACTTTTTAAACCACTAACTGGCAATTCTAAACTGTTAAAAATATGAAGTACCGCTACAGTAACAAACGTAGCTAGATAAAACCATATCGCTACGTATAAATGGCGTTGACGACGTTTTAGTATAGTACCAATAAGATTAACACCAAAAGCTACCCAGATTAATGCTATAGCAATATCGAAAGGCCACTCTAGCTCAGCGTATTCTTTTGAGGTTGTATAACCCAAAGGCAAGGTAATAGCTGCGCCAACAATAAGTAATTGCCAAGCCCAGAAATTAAAATTACTTAGAAAGTCGCTAAACATTCTTGCCTTAAGTAAACGTTGTGTCGAGTAGTAAACACCTGCAAAAATGGCGTTACCCACAAAGGCAAAAATCACAGCGTTTGTATGCAGTGGTCGTAAACGTCCAAAGCTTAACCAGGATATGCCATCGGTCATGTTTGGGAATAAAAACATAAATGCCAGTATAAGCCCTACCAGCATTCCAACAACTCCCCAAAGTATGGTGGCATAGAGGAATTTTTTAACGACTTTGTTATCGTAATAAAATTGTTGAATTTCCATAGTTAGTGTAATTGATTTATTTAGTTGAATTATTTTCTTTTTCAGCTTTTACGAGTTCATCCTCAAAAAGCATGCGCACAGACGGTGTATAACTATCATCGTATTGCCCAGATTTTACAGCAAAAACAAAGACTGCAAAGAATACAATAGCAACAATAATGCTTACAGCAAGTAAAATATATATAACGCTCATACCTATTTGAAGTTATGGCTCAAAAATACTGTTGAACCTTTTTTAAAAACATGACTTTTATCATATCTAATTAATTTTCTCATTTTAATCGTCGGCCTAAAAGATTAGTTGCAATCGTTGTAAAGACTACAATACTAATCGAACTTAAAGGCATTAATATCGCCGCAATAACCGGCGCTAACTGTCCAGTTACAGCAAAATATAGGCCTATAACATTATAGAAAAATGATAGTAAAAAACTCCATTTAATTATCGAAATAGCCGATTTTGAAGCTTTTATATAGCTGTATAATTTTTTAAATTTTGAAGCATCTAAAATAGCATCACAAGCTGGCGAAAAGACATTAACATCTTCGGATATAACAATACCAACATTGCTTTGGGCTAACGCACCAGCGTCATTTAGACCATCACCAATCATGGCAACTTTAGCACCTTCTTTTTGGTGAAATTTTATATACTCTAGCTTATCATTTGGCTTCTGGTTAAAAATCAATTTTGTTTTAGAGGGTAATAGTTTTTTTAAATTTTCAAGCTCACCTTCATTATCGCCTGAAAGAATGGCTAAATCAAAATCCTTTTTTAATTGTTTAAATAATTTTGAAACACCTTCACGATAGCTATTATAAAAGGTAAATTTTCCCTTATATGTATTGTTGCTACTGATGTGTACAGCGGTGTTTAGAGCAACTTCCGCAGTTGTATTTCCTACAAAATTTGACGAGCCAATCTTTAGTTCTGTATTTTTATGTTTGGCTTCTATGCCTTTTCCGACGTGTTCTTCAAATTTGTCTAGACTTACTATGCCATTTGTTTTTAGAATCTCATAGAGTGAGCGACTTAAGGGATGACTAGAACCTCGAAGTGAGCTTTTTAATACCGTAACTTCAGTTTCAGAAAGTAAATCACCTTCGTATTCTGCGTTATTGGTTTTATTTGATGTTATGGTTCCGGTCTTATCGAATATAATTGTATCAACCTGAGCTAATTGCTCTATAACACTTGCATTTTTTATGTAGAATTTTAGTTTACCAAAAATTCGTAATAAATTCCCAAAAGTAAATGGCGCAGACAAGGCAATAGCACAAGGACAAGCAATGATAAGCACTGCAGTAAATACATTTAAAGCTTTAGACGCGTCTCTAAAAAGCCAGTAGCTGGTGGCAATAATTGCTATGGCTAATAGTGTTATCGTAAAATGTTTACTAATGGTATTTGTAATGTTTTTAAAGCCGTCTTCTTTGTTTTTATTGAAGACATCATTGCTCCACAATTGCGTGAGGTAACTCTGTTCTACAGGTTTTAGCACCTCTAATTCTATAATTCCAGCCGTCTGTTTACCACCGGCAAAGAGCTTGTCTCCAGAATGTTTAGTTACGGGTTGCGACTCTCCAGAAACAAAGCTGTAATCTATTTTAGCACGTCCATTAATTAAAATACCATCAACAGGGATAAGCTCTTCATTTCGTATAAGTAATCGGTCTCCTTTTTTAATATCATAAACTTGTACGCTAGATTCTTTCCCATTGTCTATTTTGGTCACAGCGATAGGAAAATACGATTTGTAGTCGCGCTCAAAAGATAAAAAGTCGTAGGTTTTTTGCTGAAAATATTTTCCGACTAATAAGAAAAATACAAGTCCTGCGAGACTATCGAAAAATCCAGAACCTAAATCAAGAGCAATTTCAAACGTACTTCTTATAAATAACACCGAAACGCCTAATGCTATCGGTACATCGATATTAAGAAGTCTTGCTTTTAGTCCTTTATAGGCAGAAGAAAAGTAGTCTTGAGCCGAATAAAATACAACGGGCAATGATAAGCCAAACATGAGCCAGCGAAAGAGATGTTTGTATTGCTCTAACCAAAATTCATTGACTTCAAAATATTCTGGAAAGGACAAGAACATAATGTTTCCAAAACCAAATCCCGCAACGCCCAGTTTGTATATTAAAGAACGATTAATCTGTTTTTTACTTGTTCCGAAATCTTCTAGACTTATATAAGGTTCATAGCCAATTTTGTTAAGTAATAGAACAACTGATTTTAGGCTTGTTTCTTGGTTTTTATAGGTAACTCTGACGGTTTTTTTACCAAAATTCACCTGAGAATCCGTAATGCTAGGATTTAGTTTGTTTAGATTTTCTAAAATCCAAATACAAGAACTACAGTGGATATGCGGTATGTAAAGTGTTGCTATCTCTAGATTATCGCTCTTAAATTCAGTAAGTTTATCAATAATAGTTTCTTGAGATAGGAAATCGTATTTCCCTTCAATTTCTTTTGGAGTAGCCCCAGGCGAATTTTGTAAATCGTAATAACACGTTAAATCGTTTTCATTAAAAATTTCGAAAACTGTTTTACAGCCGTTACAACAAAAACGTTTTTCTTGATAATCTATGGGTGAATTCCCACAATCGTCACCACAATGATAACATGTGTTTGTATTCATTCAACTTGCTTATTTATACCTGGCACAAATTTCAGAATATGAAGGTGTTAAAAACATGATAAAAATCATATAAATCATTATTTTTGAATAATCACTAAATCAATAGGTATGAGTAAATGTGAATCATGTATTGTTAAAGAATTTAATTCTTTAAAATCTTTAACGCGGGATGAACTTGTGCGTATTTCCGCTTGTAAAACGGGTAAGACTTATGATAAAGGTCGCGTTATTTTTGAAGAAGGTGAAACAATAAATGGTGTGTATTGCGTTAAAGATGGGGTTTGTAAATTAACTAAGCTAAGTGAAAATGGTAAAGACCAAGTTGTTAAACTTGTGGTAAAAGGTGGTCTTTTAGGTAAGCGTTCGTTGGTTACCAATGAGTCTTCTAGCTTAACAGCAACAGCACTTACCGAAATGGAGATGTGTTTTATACCAAAGGCTGAGATTATGGACGATTTACAAAAGAATGCAAATTTTACGCTAGATGTTTTACAAAAGATGACGGAAGACTTAAAAGAATCCGAACATTCTATAGTAAATATGGCGCAAAAACCTGTTAAGAAAAGAATGGCTGAGGCTTTACTCTATATCCATGATAGTTTTGGTACAGATGAAGATGGTTATTTAACCATCGTATTATCTAGAGAAGATTATGCGAGTATTGTGGGTACTGCTACTGAATCTGCAATTCGGATTTTGTCTCAGTTTAAAAAAGAAGGGCTTATAAGTACTTCGGGAAAGCGTATAAGAATAGAAGACGCTAACGCTCTTAAATGGGTTGAATAAAGGTATTAAGTCATGAAAAATAAAAGCCGATAACTTATAATTATCGGCTTTTTTTCTATTGTATTATTTCGATTCTGCTTCGATTTTTTTATCCGCTTCAGGCTCGTCACCATCTTTAGGAGGGCTCTCTTTTTTAAGGTATTTATCCAAAAATTGAACAATACGCTCATTAGCTTTAATCTGATTTTCCTTTTTCACAAAACCATGACCTTCATCTTCAAATAAAACATATTCCACTGGAACACCATTTTTACGGACACCTTCAACGATTTCGTCAGACTCTACTTGCAATACTCTAGGGTCTTTTGATCCTTGTAATACAATTAAGGGTTTGGTAACTTTATCTGTATGGAATAGAGGTGATATACGTTTTAAACGTACAGAATCTGCCGAAAATGGGTCACCCAATTCTTTGTATAACGATTCTCTAAACGACTCCCAGTATGGTGGAATACTTTTTAATGTTCGCATCCAATTAGTTACTCCAAAAAGGTTTACACCAACAGCAAATTCTTCCGGTGTGTACGTTAGTGCGGCCATTGTCATGTAACCACCATAAGACCCACCAATGATTCCTATTTTACTACCATCAATCTCAGCTTGTTCTGCCAACCAATTTTTTCCTTCTACACAATCTTGAAGGTCTTTTTCGCCATGATTTAAGTCATCCATTTGATAAAACGTCTTTCCGTAACCACTGCTTCCGCGATTATTAACAGCCAAAACCGCATAACCTTGATTAACCATATACTGAATCAGTGAGCTAAAGTTTTGGCGCGTTTGTCCGCCTGGCCCGCCATGTACCCAAACCATTGCAGGCACTTTGTTTTCTGCCGATGCTTGATGCGGTAAATAATAAATAGCAGGAATTTCTACACCATCAAAAGACTTATAGCGAATTACCTTTGCTGTCACTAGGTCGCCTGCATCTATATCTTTATTTAGCACATTGCTTAGTCTGTGTTGTTCTTTTGTTTCTAAATTGTAAGTGTACAAATCTGAAGGTGCATTAGAACCGCCTACATACATGCGCATCCAATTTTCGTCGCTACTAAAACCAACACTTGTTATACTTTTACCATCAAAATCTGGTAAATCTATCGGAGTCATTGTTTTTGTGTCTAAAACTTCGATAGCGTTTTTACCGTCTTCATTGACGTAAACAACCATGTAGTTGCCATCTTCTGTAAAGCCACTACCCATGATGTCCCAGTCTTTTTCAACAACTTTATTCTTTTCTCCTGTAGAAAGGTCGTAAGACATTAGGTAAGCAAATTCGCTACCATCGTCTGTAGTGTAATAGAACTTTGAATTATCTACTGCGAAGTCTTGAGCAGAATTAGCACTCTGATTGTCATTGATTTTTACTTTTTCTTTAGTTGTAGAATTATAAAGAAACAAATCGCTATCGTTGGTATTTATAGACTTTGATAATGCAAAATAATTTTCGTCATTCGACATGCCAGAAAATGTGAGGTTATCATTGTTTTGATAAATCATTTCAGAAGAATAGTCCTCTAAATTCATTTTATACACATCAAAAAATCTAGGGTCTCTCTTGTTAGAACCGTAATACAGGCTTTTATTGTCTTTAGACCAGCCATAAAAGCTAGATTTAGCCCCTTTTTCTGGGGTAATATCTTTTATGTTACCTTCTAAATCTCTAACAAAGAGATGGTCAATTTCGTCTCCGTTTCCATCAGCACTAAGTAGCATTCTATTGTCTTTAGGAAAGAAAGCCTCCGCAAAAATTGAAGTACTATCTGATGCCGTAATTGGTGTCATTTCGCCGCCATTTGACGGAATCGTGTACACATTATAAATTCCTGAACGATTACTAGAGACTAGCAATTGTGAGTTGTCGTATGAAAAACTGCCACCTCCAATGGCTTCGTTATCCATAAATTGTTCAATGGTGTATTGCTTGACTTCTTTCTTTGCTAGGTCTGAGTTTTTAGCCTCATCCTTGCACGAAAAAAGTAAAATAGCCATACATAAGCCAAAAAGTTTTGTTTTCATATTCTTGTTGATTAGTTTATATTTAGTCTATACCAAATGTTTTGGTTTCTTTAAATGGATTGGTCTGAAGCGTTTTCATTTCTGCTTCATAGTTCTTCCATCGGTTATTGAAAAATGCATTGGTTTCACTTAGTAATTCTTTTACAGCATCTTTCGCATGCTTTATCAGCGTGGTTTCTGTTGTAGTTAAGCCATTTTGACTACCTGCAATGTAACCTCTAGCAGTTCCTAAACGCTGAAGTGCAGTGACCTCAGGATTACGGGTAATACCTTGACGCTTGTCTTCTTTACCAAAGAATTTATCTAGAAGGGTGTCAATAGATTTTACAACAGAATCTGAAGCTTCAATCTGAGTCTTATAAGCTTCTTTATCTAGTTTTTTCAATTCAGATTTATATTTTGAAGCAATATCTTTACTTTCAACCAGTTGTTTTGAAGCATCAGCAAGTGTTTGATAAATTTTTTCCAATTCTTTTGAAGCTGCATAAATCTCGTTAATATTTTTCTGAGATACATTAAGTCTAGGGTCAGATTCAACTTTAACCGTAGTCTCAGAAGTTTGGTCGCCGTAATGCAATACCGCTTTGTATGTTCCTGGTTTTACGGAAACACCGCTTGGTTCTCTTGTCGATTTTCTGATACGTCTAGATGGTCTGTCTACGCCAGCTTCATCCATATACCATGTCCAACGGTGTAGACCATTTTCTTTTGGTGCTTTTTGCTTCAACGTTCTGATAAGACGTGAGCTATCGTAAATTTTTAATTGAAGTGAATCCCACTTGACTTTCCCTTCATCTTTTTCGTTGCTCTCATCTTTATCCTTTTTCTCTTTTTTTGGCAATTCCTTTTTATTAAACATATAAGCAAACCTAGCACCACCAGGTCTATTTTCGCCATGATACATGGCATCTGCACCAAAACGACTTCCTGTTGGTTGTTGGTATGCTGCTTGATATGCCGTTGGCGGATTAAATAATTTAATATTTGAAGATAATGTCGATGAATTTTTCGCTATTTCTCTTAACGGTCTAATATCATCTAAAACCCAAGCGGCGCGGCCAAAAGTACCAATTACTAAATCGTGCTCACGTGGATGGATTACTAAATCTTTTACAGAGGTTGTAGGGAAACCGTTAGTCCATTTGGTCCATTTTTCGCCTGCGTTTATGGATACATACAAACCATCATCTGTGCCTAGAAACATTAAGTTTGGTTCTTCTAAATCTTCAACAATGGCTAGTGTGTAACTTTGCACATCATTTTCATCTACAATGCGCTCCCAAGTTTTACCATAATTTTTAGTTCTATACGCATAAGGCGTGTAATTAAAACGTCTATAATCATTTGCGATTAAAAGTGCTTCGCCTTTGTTTTTATTAGACGCTTTTATTTGCGCAACCCAACTTCCTTTTGGTAAACCTTTTATATTATTAGTGACTTCGTTCCAAGACTCGCCACCATTTGTGGTGTAGTGTACACGTCCATCGTCTGTTCCTGCCCAAATCATATCTTTTTCTACTGGTGATGGTTCAATCACTAAAATAGTACAGTGATTTTCAGCACCAGTTGCGTCCATGGTTAGTCCACCACTTTCGGATTGTTTTTGTTTTTCTGGGTCGTTAGTAGATAAATCTGGAGAAATTACGGTCCAAGTTTCCCCTTTGTCTGTCGATTTGTGCACAAACTGACTTCCGAAGTAAATGGTGCTATTGTCAAAAGGGTCGATGTTTATGGCTGAATTCCAATTGAATCTTAAACGCACATCAGCATCAGGATGTGTTGGTTTTACGCCGTAGTTATTTCCTGTTTGCCAATCGTACCGTGTCACATTTCCTTGCTGACTCATTGACCATCCGTAACGGCTATCTTCTCTGTCTGGTACCACATCAAAACCATCGCCAAAACTAATTTCTTGCCAATAGCTATTTCTAATGCCTTGTGCGCGCCAGACATAAGCCGGACCTCGCCACGAACCGTTATCTTGCATTCCGCCGTAAACATTGTAAGGATATTCGTTATCTACATTAATATGATAGAATTGAGCTACAGGTAAATTGCCAATAAAACGCCAAGATTTTCCGCCATCTTTGGTAATATTCATTCCACCATCGTTACCATCAATCATAAAACTTCCGTCTTCAGGATGAATCCACCATGCATGGTGATCTGGATGTACACCATTGCTTACACCATAAGCAGGCATCAATTGACTGAAATTTTTACCACCATCTTCAGAAACATTCACGTAAGTAAACACGGAGTACACACGGTTTTCATTTTGTGGGTCCACATAGATTTCAGAATAATAGAATGGTCGGTTACCAATATCACTTTTATTATTAATCATTTTCCAGCTAAAACCACCATCTTCACTTTTGTATAGCGCATTCTTTTTTGCTTCAACTAAGGCATAAACGATGTTAGGTTTGTTAGGTGCAATAGCGATACCAATACGACCTAAATCTCCTTTTGGTAATCCGTCTTCATCCGTTAATTTTTTCCATGTTTTTCCACCATCATGCGTCATATGCAATCCTGAGCCTTTTCCACCAGAATTAAAAAACCATGGGTCGCGCTTGTGTTCCCACATAGCCACAAATAATTTATTTGGGTTAGTTGGGTCCATTACCATATCCGCAACACCAGTTTTATTATTGGCAAAAAGGATTTTATTCCACGTTTTTCCGCCATCAGTCGTTTTAAAAACACCGCGCTCTGGGTGCTCGCCCCAAGGTGAACCAATGGCGCCAACATACACTACATCAGGATTTGTTGGGTCTACAATTATTCTGTGGATATGGCGGGTTTTTTCTAAGCCCATTGCCATCCATGTTTTTCCGCCATCTAGGGATTTGTAAACACCGTAACCGCCATTAAGTGAGTTACGTGGATTACCTTCTCCTGTACCCACCCAAATGACACTTGGGTTAGATTGCTGAATTTCTACTGCTCCGATTGAAGCCGTTAATTCTTTATCGAAAATAGGTTCCCATTTTATGCCACCAGAAGTCGATTTCCATAGACCACCAGAAGCTGTACCAACATACATAATGTCGGGGTTGCTGTTTACAACATCAATAGCTGTTACACGACCAGACATACCGCCAGGTCCAATATTTCTAGGTTTCATGTTTTTTACCATGTCCATAGAAAAATCTTGTGCAGAAAGAAGTGTTACGCAGATAAGCATAACAACAGAGAAAAATTGTTTCATTATAATTTTGGGTTAGTTTGCGTAAAGCCTAAAATTAGTGAATGACGGCTTTATATTAGTTGTATTTATGTTAAAAATTTATTTGTAAAATCACTCTTGTAAGCTCTTCCGATAGGTATTTTTTTATCGTACTGGAGATATACACGATTTCCGCTAATCTTTTCAATTTTATTGGTGTTGATGATGTAAGATTTGTGCACTCTAGCAAATTGATTAGTGTCTAGGCGTTTTATCCATTCAGTTAATGAGTCTGAAGATAATAGCTTCTTATTTTCTGTATAGATTTCTACATAATCAGCATCAGATTTTATGTAAATGATATCGTCAATTTTTAGGCGTACAAGTTCGTAACCAGATTTTATAAAAATCTCTTTCTTTTGATTGGGTTCATTTTTAGAATCATTGGTAGAATTACTCTCCAACATTTGAGATGCCTTTGTAATTGCTTGGATAAACCTTGGAAAAGAAAATGGTTTTAAAAGATAATCTACCACATTGAGTTCGTAACTTTCTAAGGCATAATCTGGGAAAGCCGTTGTTAAGATAACTTTTGGAGGATTTGACAGACTTTTTAAAAAGTCAATACCAGAAAGTTTGGGTAAATGAATATCTAAAAAAATGACATCTACTTGTTGTGTTTTTATAGTTTCTAGTGCTTCTATAGCATCCGAAAAAGTCCCAACGAGCGATAAGCTTTTAGCATCTTCGATATATTTTTTTAAAATACGTTGCGCTGGTAATTGGTCTTCTATAATAATACAGTTCATCATTAATTCTCGTTGAGATTAATTTCCAATTTCACCTCATAGATAGAGTTATCTGATTTTATGTCTAATTGATGCTTGTTTGGGTAGATAAGTTCTAATCGTTTTTTTACATTTTTCAAACCAATGCCGTGTGGTAAATTATCGACATTAGACGCTTCACTATAAGTATTAGAGCACTCAAAAGTTAAATAACCTTCGTCAGTAACTTTAAGATTTATAGTAATAGAGATGCTTTTGGTTTGACTAGATGCGCTATGCTTAAAGGCATTCTCTATAAATACTGTAAGTATAAGTGGCGCAATTTTGTAATTCGATGGGATTTCTTCCACATTAAAATTAACTGTACCACGACCTTCAACTTGAAACTTACTGAGGTTAATGTAATTTTTAAGTTGCTCAATTTCCTTTCCTAAAGGCACAAATTTTGCTTTACATTCATAAAGCATATATCTTAAAACTGTAGATAATTCTAGAATAATTTCGGGTGTTTTTGGTGACTGTTCAATAGCGTGTGCATACAAGTTATTAATGTTATTGAACAAAAAGTGAGGATTAATCTGAGATTTTAAAAATTGAAGTTCACTTTCTTTTACTGAGTTTTTTAGTTTCTGAACTTCTCTCTGCTGTGTTAAAGCATCCCATGCAAATTTAAAACCAACTAAAATGGTAAGTGTAGGTAGTGTATTCAATAGATTATAAAAAATATTAGAAAAACGACGACCGCGCGTATCTGGATAAAATATTTTTTCTAAAATCAATTCTTCAACAAGTATCACAGCAACTGCAATTAGCCCAGTACTTATAGCAAAGAGAATGTATTTACGTTTATACAAAAAATTTGGAAGACATACGTAATTGATGATTAAACCAGCAATAGCAAAATTTAAATAGAATAATATTTGATGTGCTTCTAATCCAGGAATCCGCTTATCAAAGGCATAGAAAATAAAGACTACGACATTAAGGCATAGTATAAAAACTAATTCTTTAGACGAAAATTTGTTAGAGTTAATGACATCCTTCATGCTTTAAAAATAACGATTTAGGTGATTATTCTTTAATAGTTTCTAGAAACAACCAATATTTCAGACCCAACAACAATAAGTATGCTATAAACAACAATTGTGCGGTTAGACCTAAAAGTGTTGTCGTTTACAGGTTTTGGTTTTACATGGTCTCACAACATCTTTACTTTTACAAAAAAATCCAACAAAACGCTATGAAAAAAATTCTAACATTATTATTAGGTTTTACGTTTACGTTTATTCAAGCTCAAGAGCGTTCTCAAGCTAGTGAAGTTAAAATAACGGGTAAAGTCGTAGAGGCATCTAACGGTCGGTCGTTAGAATACTCAACAATTGTTGTATTAAATCCTGAAGGAAAAGTAATTACTGGTGGTATTGCAGATATCGATGGTAATTACAGTATTCTCGTAGCTCCAGGTACATACGATGTTAAGTTTGAATTTATAGGATTTAAAACGAAGACCTTAAAAAATCAGAATATTGTAAAAGATACAACTTTACCAACCGTAAAATTAGAAATTGATTCGGAGTCTTTAGACGAAGTTGTGGTAACAGCAAAAACAACCGAAGTACAAATTAGATTAGATAAAAAAGTTTACAATATTGGTAAAGATTTAACGACTGGCGGCGCCACAGTAGGCGATGCACTTGGCAATGTACCGTCGGTAACAGTAGATGCGGATGGTGCCATAGCACTGCGTGGTAATGGTAATGTTAGAATTTTAATTAACGGTAGACCATCAGCTATCGCAGGTTTTGGTTCTACAGATGCTTTACAATCACTTCCTGCAGATGCGATTGAGCGTGTAGAGGTGATTACATCGCCATCGGCTAGATACGATGCAGAAGGTACAGCTGGTATTTTAAATATTATTTTAAAGCGAGAAAAAACACTAGGCTTTAATGGTTCTGTACAGACTTTTGTGCGCTATCCTTGGGGAGCAGGTGTTACGGGTAATGTAAATCTACGAACAGAGAAATTCAATATTTTCAACACAACCAGTTATAATAGAAGAACATCTCCGGGACAAGCTTTTTTTAGAAATCAGTTTTTCTCAAACCAAGTTGTAAATCCTATAGTGATAGAAAATAGAGATTTCGATAGATCAGATATTGGCTTTAATACCAATATTGGAGCAGAATATTTTATAAATGATAAGTCGTCTATCACAGGGTCATTTTTTATTTCTAATGGTAAAGACGATGATGAAACTATAAATAATACAGATGAATTTGACCCTAATGATGATTTAGCTTTTAACCGAATTAGAACCGAATATGAAACGGAAGACGATAACAATTATCAGTTTTCTCTAAATTACATAAATCGATTTAATGATAGTGGTCATCAACTTACAGCAGACCTTCAATATGGCGTTGATGACCAAGAGGAAACGGCTTTAATTGATGAGCTAAATACATTTCCTTCTGAAGAAATTTTACCTTCTGAACTTATACGTACAATAGAAGATGGAAATGAATTTTTAGCACAGGTCGATTACGTGTATCCAATTGGTGAAAATGCACAATTTGAAGCTGGATACCGAGGTAATTTTGAAACGACAACCACAGATTTTTTGGTTACAGAACAAGCTACAGCAGGTGGTGAGTTTATTACAAACGAAGATTTAACCAACATATTTACCTATAAAGAAGGCATCAATGCGGTGTATACTCAATACGGAAATAAATTTGGTAAATTTTCTTTTTTAGCAGGATTACGTTTTGAGCACACGCGGCTAGCAGGAACGGTAGAAGGCGATGGAAACAATGATGTCGTAATCGATTTCGATAACTCATATCCAGGGTTGTTTCCCACGTTAAATTTAAATTACGAAATCAACGATTCTGAAAACTTCACATTTGGATACAATCGAAGAATAAATAGGCCTCGAGGAAGATCTGTTAATCCATTTCCATCGCGTTCTAGTGAGGCCAATATTTTTCAAGGAAACCCAAGCTTAAATCCTGCTTTTGCAAATGCTTTTGACCTAGGTTACTTAAAACGGTGGGGAAAAACCTTAACCTTTACAACATCTGTTTACTATCAATACGAAACAGATGCCTTTGAGCGTATCCAAGAAGACACAGGAGAAGAAACTCCAAATGGTATTCCAATCATTAGAACTATTCCTATAAATTTAAGTACTAATGAGCGTATCGGTTTTGAGGCTGGTCTACTTTACAATCCATTAAAATGGTTACAAATTAATGGTAGTTTTAACTTCTTTCAATTTAATACAAAAGGTGCTTTTAATGGTATAGATTACGGTACTAAAAATACCAGTTACTTTTCAAGATTAAGTGCAAAAGTAGATTTCACAAAAGACTTTCAATTTCAGACTAACGCCATTTATAGAGGTCCACGAAATAATGCACAGACCGAAACAAAAAGCATTTTATTTCTTAATATGGCATTAAGTAAAGATGTTTTAAAAGGAAATGGTACAATAGCACTTAATGTAAGAGACGTTTTTAACTCTAGAAAACGTATATCTCTTACAGAGGCAGAAACCTTTAGAAGCGATAGCGAATTTCAGTTTAGAGTACGTACTATCAATGCATCTTTCGTCTTTAGATTTAATCAGAAAAAAGAACGACAAAAAGGTTCTAGAGATGATAATGATGGTGGTGAAGATGATGATTTCTAAAAGAGATGTTAATGCTTTCGTTAGGAGTTGAAAAAGCGGTATTTTTATACTGCTATGAAAACAAGAAAATCAGGATTCGTATTTAAGACCTACGAAGCACCAAATCAATCGCCTTTTGAAAAGCTTTTTGAAATTTTCAAGGAGCTCATCACTTATACATCTGGCGATTTTGATGAAGCTATTGATTGGTTGCGTCAACTCGATAAAGAGTACGAGCTCACCACACCAGATTACACTATTGATGATTTTATTGAAGACCTTAAAAATAAAGGGTATATCCGTGAAGAAATAGACCCAACGGGCGAAGGCGACGGTGAAGGTGATGGCAAAGGTAAATTTGCAATTACAGCTAAGACCGAGCGTGCCATACGTCAACAAGCTTTAGACCACATTTTTGGAAAAATAAAACGAAGCGGCGCAGGAAACCACAAAAGTAAAGGCGTTGGCATAGGCGATGAGCATACTGGCGATTTTAGAGCTTACCAATTTGGAGATGCTTTAGAAAAAGTATCGATGACCGAAAGTTTACGAAATGCACAAATCAATAATGGTCTTGGCGACTTCAGTTTAACTGAAGATGATTTGGTGGTAGAAGAAACATTGCACAAAAGCCAGATGAGTACGGTGTTGATGATAGATATTAGCCACAGTATGATTTTGTATGGCGAAGACCGTATCACGCCAGCAAAAAAAGTCGCCATGGCATTGTCGGAATTAATCACAACGCGCTATCCAAAGGATTCTATAGAAATTCTAGTTTTCGGAAACGATGC
This sequence comes from Winogradskyella wandonensis, assembly GCF_004346845.1. Taxonomy (GTDB): domain Bacteria; phylum Bacteroidota; class Bacteroidia; order Flavobacteriales; family Flavobacteriaceae; genus Winogradskyella; species Winogradskyella wandonensis. The sequence goes on from NZ_SMGI01000001.1 coordinate 424,455, forward strand.
TTGGCCGATAAAAATTAAAGATTTGCCATATCTTAAAGTTGGCCCATATCACACCAATACAGTTGCAGGATTGCAGTTGGCGATGGATATGTTGCGCAGAAAACGAAACACCAACAAACAGATTTTTATGATTACTGATGGTAAACCAAGTTGTTTGCGTCTACCAGATGGTCAGTATTATAAAAACTCTAATGGTCTCGACCCTTATATTACCAACAAATGTTATGCTATGGCGCAGCAGGCGAGACGTTTGCACATACCAATCACTACATTTATGATTGCAGAAGACCCATATTTAATGCAGTTTGTACGTGAGTTTACACAAGCCAATCGCGGTAAAGCATTCTATACAGGATTGAAAGGTTTGGGTGAAATGATTTTTGAAGATTACGAGAATAATAGAAAGAAAAGGATTAAGGGTTAAAGCCCCATCTAGCTTCCCCGAAGGGGAAGAATAAATACTAATACTAATACTAAAATAATAATGCTGTCACATCGAGCGCAGTCGAGATGTCTCAATTGAAAAAAATATATGAAACTAGAACAAATTAAAACACTAGGAGAATTAAAACAGTCCGATTATCAACCAAAATCTATAAAGGATGAATTGCGTGATAATTTAATTGAAAACATAAAAAATAAAGTGACCACGTTCGAAGGTATTCACGGTTATGAAAATACGGTGATTCCAGAGTTAGAACGGGCGATTTTGTCAAGACACAATATCAATTTATTGGGGTTAAGAGGTCAAGCAAAAACGCGATTGGCCCGAATGATGGTAAATCTGCTAGATGAGTATATTCCTGTAGTTGAAGGTTCTGAAATTAATGACGACCCATTACAACCCATTTCAAGATTTGCTACAGAATTAATCGCAGAAAAAGGAGATGATACACCAATCACTTGGTTACATAGAAACGAACGTTTTGCCGAGAAATTAGCAACGCCAGATGTTACGGTAGCAGATATTATTGGTGATGTTGACCCCATAAAAGCGGCGAATTTAAAATTAAGTTATGCCGATGATAGAGTGATTCATTACGGGATGATTCCGAGAGCCAATCGCTGCATTTTTGTAATTAACGAATTACCAGATTTGCAAGCGCGTATTCAGGTCGCATTATTTAATATTCTGCAAGAAGGTGATATTCAAATTAGAGGATTTAAATTGCGTTTACCTTTAGATATGCAGTTTGTTTTTACAGCAAATCCTGAAGACTATACCAATCGTGGTAGTATTGTAACACCGCTGAAAGATAGAATAGGTTCACAAATTTTAACCCATTACCCAGATACGGTAGACACTGCAAAAACCATTACTGCGCAAGAAGCCAAGTTAGATGAGCGCCAAGCAACCACTGTTTATGTGCCTGAGCTGGCGAAAGATTTGTTAGAGCAGATTAGTTTTGAAGCTCGCGAAAGCGAATATGTCGATGTGAAAAGTGGCGTCAGTGCCCGAATGAGTATTACAGCTTTTGAAAATTTATTGAGTACAGCAGAGCGTCGTGCTTTATTGGCTGGTGATTCTGAAACCTCAGTTAGACTTTCAGATTTTATTGGTGTAATTCCTGCGATAACTGGTAAGGTAGAATTGGTGTATGAAGGCGAACAAGAAGGCGCTGATTTTGTAGCCAATGCATTAATAGACGAAGCTATAAAAACTCTATTTCCAAAGTATTTCCCAAAGGTTGAAAAACTACAGAAACAAGATGAAGAAACACCTTATGACGATTTAATTTCTTGGTTCTTCAATTCGGATGGTTTTGAGCTTTTAGATGACGATAATGATTCAACCTATAAATCTAAACTCGATGAGGTAAAACCATTAGATGCACTTTTGGCAGATTACCAACCAGATATAGACCAACGTGATGTCTATTTTGAAAAAGAATTCATACTATGGGGTTTAACCCAATTTAAGAAACTGAGTAAATACCGCTATTCAGACGGTCTACAGTTTCAAGACCCTTACGGTAGTTTTATTAATGGATTATAAAAAAAGGGAAGCAGTTTTGCTTCCCTTTTTTTAGTTTTTGGGTTCAAAAACCCACCATACAACTCCGTTGCTAGGATTAAAGCTTAATTTTAAAGTACCGATTTCGGACTCAATTAAATATTTTCCTTGTATACGGATGTAATTATCTTCATCATTAAGATAGGCTCTGTACTTAAGGTCTTCGTATATAAATGTAATTCCGTTACTAAGTTTAAATTTTAGATTTTTTTTACCTTCTATTTCTCTAGAGTCTGTAACAGAATAGTTGGCTGTAACACCATTACTTTTTATTGAATATTCATCGGAATGATTTTCTTTATAGCTAGAGGTTAATACTTTTTCTACGCGTCCTTCTTTTAGCTTAAAAACATCCGCTGAGTCCTTCCATGAAGGATAAACATAAAGTGTATAATTACCGTCAATATCTATTTCACCAGGGTCATCACTATTTTTGAAAATAATGTAGCCATGTTCATTTTTTAATTCAAATTCTGTGCCTGGTGGATACATTTCGTAATCATTCGCTTCGTTAGATTTTGTAATCTTCAAATAAGTAGTTTGCGAGTATCCTGCGATACTGATAAATAAGCATAATACTAATGTTGTGAGTTTTGTTTTTTTAGTTTTCATAATTTCTATTTTTTACTAGTTTATATTCTATTTTTTTCGTCTTCAATTCCTGTTTTTCTTTTTTGAGCTTTTTTAATTTCATTTCTACCAAAATTATAAGTGAGATTAATGCGTACTTGTCTACTATCGTTACCACCATTACCATCAATAAATAAGTCTCCAAATTGTGTAGTCCCTCGCCATGGTGATGTAAATAAGATATCGTTAAAGGCTAATCTAGCGGTGAGTTTATCATCTAAAAATCGCTTTTGGAAAGCAATGTTTAATGCGCCTAAGCTCTCTGTTTCATAAGTTCCGCCCCAAACAGATGGCGAGTTAAACCAACCTGAAATTTCTGCAGTAAGCCCTTTTGAAATCTTAAATGTATTTTGCGCATAAAGACTTAATGTATTTTGTTGTGTCTCTACAAAATCTGGATTTGTCGCTTCATAGATACTACGGTAAGCATTAAGACTTATATATACATTCCACCAATCATTAAACTTTGTGGGATACGATATACCAAGATTTATAATTTTTTGATTGGCTACATTTCTTTGGATAATGAAGTTGGTATTGTTTTGTCCTGCTTCAGTAATCTGAGCAAAGAAATCACTAACAAATGTATAGCTGATTGAGGTGGTTAGTCTGTAATTGTATGTGTGTGATAATTTTAAGTTATCTGTATATTGTGGCTGTAGAAACGGATTTCCTTGTCTAAAAGATAGCTCATCGATTCTGTACTGAAAAGGATTTAAACTTTGATAATTAGGACGCTGAATACGCTTACTATAATTTAGAGATAAAGTGTTTTTTCTATTAACTTGATACGTTATTCCGCCGCTAGGAAACCAATTGGTGTAGTTGCGTTCTACACGATTGTTTTGATTGGCTTGAAGACTTGTTAGTTGTCCGTCAGAAACTGTATTCTCCATTCGTAGACCAAACTGAATATTTAGTTTTTGAAATTTTCTATTGTAGTTAAAATAGGCAGCATAGATTTGCTCATCATAATCAAAATCATTAGACTGAGATTCATCCAAATCATTTGCACCGTTAGTTCTATCAAAGGCATCAAAGCTATTTTCTGTATATACTTTAGAGTATTTAAAACCAGTACTTAAAACACCTTTAAGGAAGTTTTGTTTGTAATCTGCTTGTCCAGATAGGATAGAGATATCAATAGGTGTATCAAAAAATACAATGTTTTCACTGATTACTTGCGTTTCATCTCCATTAAAATAGCGGTTGGGTTGTAAATTAAAACGTTCGCTATTGTATTTTCCATAATCTAAATCAATATTTAAAGAGTGTCCAAGGGTGTCTTTGAATCGGTAGTTGAGGTTAGTAAAAATATTTGAGGTTTTATTATCAGAATCACTTCCCGAGATTAATACTTCATCAGGATTTTGCTGTGTAATTGGTCGGATAGGCGTTCTCGAATCTGTCTCAGATGAAGAGTTGTTAAAGTTTCCAGTGGTTATGATACCAAATGTAGATTTGGCATTTGCATAGTAGTCAAAACCCAATCTTAAGTTATTACTATTATTATCAAAAACACTATTTGAGCGCGCATCAAAGTTGATACTGTTTTGAGTTCGGTTAAGGTTTATAAAACTTGTACTCTTACCAAAATTGTTACTATATGTACCATATAAACTTGTCTTTTTGTTTCTATTATTAAAAGATATAGAGTTGTTGTATCTCGCAAAATCTCCAACTGTGAGACCAGATGCAATACTACCATTTGTTCCTAAGCTTTTATCTCGTTTTAATTTGATATTGATAATTCCAGCATTACCTTCAGCATCGTAACTCGAAGAAGGTTGTGTTATAATTTCTATATTGTCTATGTCGCTAGCCTGAAGCGTCTTTAAGAAGTTGACCAAATCCTGACCTCTAAGGACTGATGGTCTATCGTCTATATAGAATAATACACCTGCTTTTCCCTCTACAATGATACTATCTGAGTTGTCTATAATTATTCCTGGCGCTTTTCGTAATAGTTCAAATCCATTATCACCAATAGCATTAACTGTGTTGGCAACATTAAAAACAGTTTTATCTGCTTGTACTTGTATCATTGGCCTTTCCGCAACTATGGTTACTTCTTCTAAAGCTTCAGAATCATCTTGCATTACTATTTGATCAAAAGTTTTGTTAGTATTCTCTAAATCAAAAGGCTCCGACTTATAATCTTTTAATCCCAAACTTGTTATGAGTAAATAGTAACTACCATTCTCAATAGATTTAAATAGAAATTCTCCTTTTTCATTAGAGAGTTCTCCTTTAATAAATCCATTGGTTTTAACATCTAAAAGCGAAATAATTGCAGCTTGAACGGGTTGTTTGTTTTCTGTAACAATTTTACCGTTTATTGTGTTTTGTGACCATGTTACTCCAAAAACTAAGCTTAGGAGTACGAGAATAAAAGACTTCATAATAGTTTGTTTTTAATTTCTGAAGCAAATTTGAAGCATTAACATATTCTATTCACGTCTAAACCGATAAGTAGGGAAATAGAGTGATGAGTGGCCAAGTCCATTCATCGGGCTATGGGTCAACTCGTCTTTATTTGTTTAATTAATGATTAGACTTACATTATATTTGAGTCATATGAGTACAGTTATGAAGAATATTAAATTAAAAGAATTAGTAATCATCTTTGGTTTTTACTTATTCTTTTCCGTTTTGTATCGTATTGTATTATGGTATAATATGATGAAGTTTAGAGAAGATGGTATCTGGGGCTGGGCAAATCCTGAAGGGTATTGGTACATGTCTGGTATGCAATACTTTTTTTATTTTTTAGCATCTATCGTGATTTGGTTCTTAGGAGTGAGGTTATTAAAAGATAGACCAAAACTTCTTCAAATAGCAGTTGTTGTAATCCTTATACCAATTACCGTATATTTTGTTAGAGAATGGCGTTATTTATTGCTGGATGCTATGGGTGAAACCCACTTAACTGGCACAGGTTCTGTTTGGGATTGGTATATCCCAACATTATTTATGATGATTCAGTTTGGCTGTTTCTTTGCATACCGTTATTTCAAAGAAAACCAGCAAAAATTAAAAATAGAAGGCGAGTTGAAAACAGCTGCTTTAAAAAGCGAACTATCAGCTTTAAAAGCACAGTTAAATCCACATTTTCTCTACAATATTTTTAATACCATAAGCGCATCAGTACCTCCAGAAAATGAAAAAACAAGGCGTCTTATTGCAGAGCTTTCAGATTTGTTTAGATACCAATTAAAAGCCTCTCAAGTGGAAAAAGTGCCATTGCGGGAAGAGCTAGAGTTTGTAAATAAATATTTGGCTTTGGAGAAAGAACGATTCCAAGAACGCTTAAAAGTTAGTATTAATGTTGAGGAGAATTTACTAGATGAGATGGTTCCACCAATGCTGCTTCAGCCATTGGTTGAAAATTCAGTAAAGCATGGTCTATCTTCTTTAATCGAAGGCGGAGAGATTTCTATTTCAATATTTAAAAAAGAAGACAAATTACATTTTGAAATTGCAGATACTGGCATTGGAATTGAAAATAAATTATCGGTTTTTGATAAAGGCATAGGGTTAACTAATACCAAATTGCGTTTAGAAAAAATGTATCAAACGACTCTAAATCTAAGTGATAATAGTCCTAAAGGCTTAAAAATTAGCTTTACTCTATGAAAAAGGTAGTTATAATTGATGACGAAGCATCAGGACGTCAGTTGATAAAGCAATACCTAGAAGACTACCCAGAATTAATCCTTCTTGGTGAAGCCAATAATGGTGTTGATGCTGTAAAAATTATTAATAAGTTTAAACCCGATTTGGTATTTTTGGATATTCAAATGCCAGGAATGACCGGGTTTGATGTGCTCACACATTTAGAAGAGTTGCCTCAAATTATTTTCTCAACCGCTTACGACCAATATGCGCTTAAAGCCTTTGAAGTCCATGCTGTAGATTATCTCTTAAAACCTTATACTAAAGAACGTTTTAAAATGGCTGTAGACAAACTGAAAGAAAATGTACAAGTCAATAAGGCTAGACCATTAGCAGAAAGTTTATTGATGGATACACCAATATATCCTGAACGTATTTTGGTCCAGAGCCAAAACAAATTGGTGACAATTGCAGTTGAAGATGTAATTAGAATTGAAGCCTACGGAGATTATTCGAAGTTAGTGACTGAAGCAAAAACTTATGTGAGTAATTATGGAATCTCTACGCTAGAAGAAAAGTTGAATGAATCTATTTTTATAAGAATACACCGTTCATCTATTATTAATCTCAATGCGGTAAAAGAGCTAAATAAGTACACAAAAAGTTACGATGTAACCATGAAAAACGGAGATGTAGTTAGGGTAAGTAGAGGTTATATGGAGAATATAAAAAAGCTAATGTTTTAGCTACCAAGCATTCCTACTTTTAATATTAGCCTCGCAGAGCCTTATGATTTCTGCAATTCTTTTTTGTTTGGTGTCTTCGCGCTTGGCACTATTTAACCAAGATAGATAACTTTTTCTGTAGCCTTTGGAGAAGTTTTGATAATTTTCAAATGCTCGTGGATTTTTATCAAACGCTTGTTGAAGATTATCTGGTATGACGCCATTTTCAACATCATCCATCGCCGTCCAAGTTCCAGTTTTTTTGGCGAGGTCAATCATTTTATAACCTGCCTCTTGGATTAATCCTGCGGCTTCTAGTTCGTCAATATACTTTTTGTTGAGTGCACTCCAAGTACTCTTAGGATTACGTTGCGTGAAATATTGGATACGTTTTCCGCCACCAAGACTTTTTACAGTAGCATCAATCCATCCAAAGCAAAGCGCAACTTTTACAGCCTCTTCCCAACGCATGGTTGGTATTTTGGTTTCTAGTTTGTAAAACACCAGATAAACCGCTTTTTCCTTAGTATGATTAGCGAGGAGCCAATCGTACCATTCTACATCACGTTGAAAATAGAGCTCTGGAAACTTCATTCTATTTTACTTTACTCAAATTGATGTAGAAGTCTCTATCGACTATAAAATCATCATTATCAATAGCCATGGTTTTCCATTCAGAATTTGGAAATAGCCATTTTGGTTTACCGTCAATTTTAACTTCAACAGGCATATCAAAACCCTTTACAATATTGACATACCTATATTTTAGTTGATTGTCCTCAATTGTATATTCTAAAGTAGGAATGCGTGTATCTCTGAGATATTGATTAAAAAAGGCGGATAAATCTTTCTTTGTTTTATTACTTATGTAGCTTTCAATTTGTGCAGTAGTTACGGTTTGATGATAAAACTCTTTATTTAAGCCTCGTAGAATTTCTCGCCATAGCGTATCATCTTCAATAAGCTGCCTGAGTGTATGTAACATATTCGCGCCTTTGTAATACATATCACCAGAGCCTTCGTTGTTTACATTATACTGACCAATCACAGGCCTGTCATTTCTAATATTAGCTCGCGTACCGATGACATAATCGGCAGAAGCTTCTTTTCCATAATAATAATCTAAAAACAGATTTTCCGAATAGGCTGTGAATCCTTCGTGAATCCACATGTCTGCAGCATCTTTGTAGGTGATGTTATTGGCAAACCACTCGTGACCAGCTTCGTGAATGATAATAAAATCGAATTTTAATCCCCAACCTGTACCAGATAAATCATTGCCTAAATATCCTTTTTTGTATTGATTACCATAAGTTACAGAGCTCTGGTGTTCCATACCAAGATATGGGACTTCAACAAGTTTAAAACTATCTTCATAAAACGGATAAGGACCAAACCAATGTTCGAAGGCTCTCATCATTTTTGGTGCGTCTTTAAAGTGCTCTTTTGCTTTTTCAAGATTATCCTTTAACACCCAATAATCCATATCTAATTCGCCTTTTTCACCTTGATAGGTTTCAGAAAAATTGACATAGTCACCAATATTTATATTCACGCCGTAATTATTAATTGGATTATTGACAAACCAGTGAGACTTTACTTTATTACCTAAATCTTCAAGTTTTCTTAGCCGGCCGTTTGAGACGTTCGTTAAGCCTTTAGGATTGGTCACGCTAATGAGCATACTATCGACTTCGTCATACATATGGTCTTTATTTGGCCACCAAACACTGGCGCCTAAACCTTGGTTAGATGTTGCGATAAAGTGCTTGCCGTTAGCATCTTTTTTCCACGAAAAACCGCCATCCCAAGGAGCACGTTTAGCTTCGCGAGGATAGCCATCATAATAGATTGTTATGGATTTTATAGCGTTAACGGGTTGTTCACTTTCAACTTTAATAAAATGAGCGTTTCCCTCAGTTCTAAACTCTAATTCATCACCATCCTGAATCACTTTCGTGATTTTCATTGGCGCTTGTAAATCGATTTGAAGCTCTGGTTTAGCCTTTAAAACACGATAATTTATAGTGTTTTTTCCTGAAATGAATTTCTCTTCAGGCTTCACTTCAACATCGAGGTGATAATAGGTTAAATCCCACCACGCACGTTCTGGCGTAATGCTGCCACGCAAAGTATCTTGTCGCGTAAACGTTTCTTTTTTAGATAACAAACCTTGAGATGTACTTAGGCATGGGATGATAATTAGTAATGCAAGTAGAATTTTTTTCATTTTATTTTTTTGAAATAATAAATCCTCGTTTTAATGTTTTTGCTGGAATAGAGTCTAAAATTACGGGAATTGATACTAATCCGTCTGCAGTTGGTTTGTAAACACCAAAATGTAAATGCGGAACGGTCGTCCATCCCGTAAAACCTGATAATGCAATAGGTTGGTTGGCTTTGACGGAATCACCAATTTTTACCAAATTTCCATTTTGTTTTAGATGCACATATTGTGAAAATGTGTTGTCTTCATGATAGAGCATCACATAATTTCCGTAATTTTTAAAATCTTCAGTAACTCCTTGTTTATTGTGTTTGGCGACAACATTAACTACAACCCCATCTCTTGCGGCTACTATAGTATCTCCAATAGCCATGTCAAAATCTATGCATTTTGAAGAAAAATCGCCTTTATGCGAAAAATCGCCATCATAGCCTTGAATTATTTTAGATTCGTAACCTTTCTGAAACGGAAGTGTATAAACATAATTTGTATCGTATTCTGTAAATGGATATCTGCCATAATAACCTAAAAATCTGTACTTTTTTAATACTGAATTGGAGTCTGTTTCCGTAAGACGATAACCAAAAATTTGTTGTTCTTCTTTGGATTCTAATTGTTTAAAAAGTGTTTCATCTGTTTTTCTATCAATGACTTTTATATACATTGGAGAAACTAAATGATTTTTAGAAATCACTAAAAGCGAATCTTTTTCAACCTTAAATTTTATAAAGTTTGGAGAGGTAAGTTTTTTTGAGCAACCTACCACCAATGAAATAAAAAATATGAACAGAAAGAAACACCGTTTCATTTTTACTAGCGAATAATTTTATTAGGGAACGTTACTAGACTTTCGTGACCATCTTTTCCAACGGCCGCAACCCCGAAAAAGAAATTATCGACCACGATACCATCCAAAGTATATTCACTAACATCTCCAACATAACGGCTATTGTCCCAAGTAGGCGAAGTTGTATCTCTCCAATAAATTTTGTAACCAACAGCGCCATCAACTTTATCCCAGCTAAATTTTGCAGAAGGCTGAACAATACCACCAATACCTACGTTTTTTGGTGCCGGTGGAGCAGAGGCAATGCTTGCTAAATTTATTGCGTTTACAGCGGTTAGCTTTTTACAATACGGGAAGTTAACATGCTCAAAGGTATCACCGTAATCAATGCCATCTTCTGTACGAATGTCTTGATGTTGTTGCGTATAATTTTCGTGTGCTTCCATAATACGGATTCCCGCAAAACCAACATCGTTGAAAGGTCTGTGGTGTCCGCCACGGCCAAATCGGTCTAAGCGGTAGACCATCATTGGATTCATCTCTGGCATATACGTCTTCACGGTTTTATGCACATAGCGCGCCAATTGACGTGAAATCCCATCAACTTCACCACCATAAAAACGTCTTGCACGACGTGCACGTTCACTTTCGTTTGCAGGTACTGGTTCTGAGAAAATTCTGAATGTGCGGTTGTCAATCACGCCATCAACGCCTTTAATATTTCCAATCATGTCGTTATTTAAAATTCCTACGATATCCCAATTGTTGTCTTGCGCGTATTTTGCTAAACCTTGACCACCAAACAAGCCTTGTTCTTCTCCAGAAAGACCTACGTAGATAATACTGCTATCAAATTTGTATTTAGATAATACACGAGCGGCTTCTATAGCGCCAGCCATACCTGAAGCGTTATCGTTAGCGCCTGGTGAGTCTGAAGTGAAATCAGTTGGGTCTGACACTCGTGAATCGATATCACCACTCATGATAATAAAACGATTTGGATATTTTGTACCGCGTTGTATCGCTACGACATTAACTACCATAACGTCCTTGACAATACGTTGATTTCGGCCTTTTTCAACTAAATCTTGTTGATAGAATACCTCTAGGCAATCACCACAATCTTTAGAAATTTTATCAAACTCAGACTTAATCCAACGCCGCGCTGCACCAATACCTCGTGTGTCTGATAAGGTGTCACTTAAGGTGTGACGTGTGCCAAAATCCGCAAGGGTTTTCACATCGTTTCTTAAGCGTTCTTCAGAAACAGCATCAATAATATCGTAAAGTTTTGGGTCGGTTTGTGCTTGATTTATTGTAAAGCCAAATAAGGCAAGTCCTAAAATAATTTTTTTCATGAGAGTTAGTGTTTTGAAGCCTAAAAATAAGGCTTTCGCTAAAGCCTTGTGTTTAAAGATTTGTTAATACGTTAATCTGTTTTTAGTCGTCTATAAGTAAAAGCGTGCCAAAAATACTAGCATCAATCCAGCCACGGTTTTTATCTTCACCTTCAACTTTTACAGAGCCGATAAAGTTTTCGCGAGTGGCACTATTATCATTATCGCAATACGCAAGGGCAAAACCTACATTTTTATTGGCGCTTAATTTTATGGGAAAATTAGTCCCAGATTCGTTATAGGTGTCATCATATAAAGAAATTTTGACTTCCCAAACCGATTGATTTCTTGTAGTTATTCGTTTTGATGTTATGTGAGAGTTGAAAAGTATTCCCTTTTCTTCTGTTGACATATCTACGACATTACCATCTAAGGCTATATGATAAGCAAACGCGTTATGGTTAAACTGATGATTGCCACCGCTATTGTTTTCGTCTATAAAAATCTCTAAACAGTCATCGTCCCACCACGCTTTTAAAGGGTCTTTTTCTTTATCTAAAAGAATATCATCAGTAATTTCAGCCAAAAGGTATAAGGCATCTTCTGTCCAAGCTAGCTTATAGCGTCCTTGAAAATCATCTTGCGAATAGGCTTCTCCTAACCATAACTGATTTATTGGTTGCCATTTCGATTTTCCCCAAATAGCCTCCTTAGCTTTTCCGTCAATTATTGGAGTTACAGCAGCTTTTTTTACTTCTATAAGTTGGTTGACTGGCTTTTTTACGGGTATTTGTTTTTTGTAATTAAATTTTACGGTTTCAACTTTATCTTCCGCTTTAATGTCAACGTAAACATTCATCTCTGTATCGCTAACTTTTTCAAATGACATGCCTTCAAATACAACTTTGTTTTTGGTAATATATTTTAGTGGAAAGTCTACGGTTTCGTCTTTGGTTTCCCAGCCTTTAAGGTCGTTATTAAAATGTTTGAGTTGGAGGACAAGCGAGTTTTCTATCTCACGGATAATTTCAATTTCATAGAAGGTAACTTTTCCTTCATTAATTAATTTAAAGGTTGCCATCATAGAGCCAGCTGATGGTTCACTCCAGATTTCTTCCGTTTTTCCACCAAAAGCTTCACCATGCCACGTACCAGAAATCCAAGCGATGTTTTCTAATTTTGGCTCTAGTTTTTGTTCTTGAGCGATTAGTGAGCAGGACATGAGCAGTAGAAAAATTGAAAAGTGTTTCATACGAGTTTTGATTAATGCGTATCTTCGTTTAGATTTTATAAAGTTAAAAAATGAAACGATTTTATTCTGTATTACTTGTAATTCTATTTTTTGGCTGTGTTGATGGCACTATTTCAACAACTGCTGAAACAACAAGCATTAATCCTGAAACGTATTGGGGCGACAGCCCTTGGCCAGAGATTAGAAAAAAGCGTATCACTACGCTACTTCCAAAAGCTCTAGAAAATGCAGAAGTAGATAGTTGGTTAGTCATCTGTAGAGAAAATAATAACGACCCTATTGCAGACCATATAGGCGGCGAAAATGCTGGAGGTACTGCTGTGTTCTTGTTTTATAATGACGAAAACGGATTTCATTCTAAAGTATTCTCACCATCTGGTGAAGCTACGGCTTTAGACGATTTAGATATTCACGACGAGGTTGTGAGTGTTGATCGTGGTACATCTGCGGTGTCTATGGCGGTAGATTTTATAAAAGAAAAAGAATTTGGAACTATAGCTGTTAATTCGTCTAAGAGCAACGCTATGGCAGACGGACTATCGTATTCTCAACGACAGAATTTAGAAGAATTATTAGGTGATTATTCTAACCGTTTAGTGCCATCTACAGAAGTTGTTTACGAATGGCTATCTATAAAACTACCAGAAGAAGTTGAGATTCTTCGTAAAGCGGCACAGTTGACTGCTGATTGGCAGATTGAAGCCTATAAACAAGTGACTCCAGGCAAATCTACAGATGCTGATATTGCTAAATTTTTAAAGCAAAAAATGACAGAATATGGTGTAAAAGATGGCTGGGCACCTGACCAAAACCCGAATGTAAATTCTGGTGCTGACCGAGGACATTCTCATGCAACGGACAAAGTAATTATGCCAGGAGACGTCATACAAATAGATTTTGGTGTAAAGGTTTATGACCGCTGGGTGAGCGATATTCAGCGTTTTGCTTATGTATTAAAAGACGGTGAAACTGAAGCGCCAAAGGGCATTTTGCATTATTGGGAAAGTGGTAAAGCAGGAAATCGTGCTGCGCTTGCTGCTATGAAACCTGGTGTAAAGGGTGTGGACGTTGATAGGGCACAACGTGTACTTATGAAAGAAGCAGGCTCGGATTATGTGATGTGGAGCACAGGACATCCAGTGGGTTATGTGGCGCATGATGTTGGGCCAAATCTTGGAGGTTCGCAAGCGTCTCATGTAAGACCAGCTTCTGAGAAAATCATAAAAGAAGGAATGACCTTTGCTTTTGATGGTTTCCATGCATGGAAATTAAAAGATGGCGGAACAAAAACCATATCGGTAGAGGAAATGGCTGTGGTTAAAAAAGATGGCGCTGAGTATCTAATTGAACCGCAAGAGGAGTTGATATTAATAAAAAGTAATTAGTCCATTTCTTTTTTTATAAACCGAATTAATTCTTCGGTGTAGTTTAGAATATTATTAAGCTCTAATTTGTTCCTTTTATTGCTAATATTTTTAATCTTTAAGGCTTTAATTAAAACGGGTAATTCTTCTAACTGTCTTTCTTGAATATTTAGTCGATTGGAGAGTGCTTTATTGTTTTTCCAAATATCTAAGTCGCTAAAGGTTTCTAAAAAATCTAATTCTTTGAATATGGCTAGATATAAGTCCAATCTCCCTTTAAAATCATCTAAGTGACTTTTTTGCTCGTTTTCTAAATTTATTAAAGCATTTCGAATGTGCGAAGGAAGCAGCCTAATGTCACCCGTAGATTGCATGACACTCACTGTTTTTGTATTAAAGGTTGTATTTTCTAAATCGAAGACTGCATTTTGATGATAGATTAATACGGAATCTATTGAAAGGTTTGGATTACTAGTTTCTTTTTTAAGGTTGTTGTATGCTTCTATATCATTTTGTAGTCTGGAAATAGAAAATTTTATAGTACTTACATCTGAATCCAATTCATCTAAAAGTTGTTTGTAATAGGATTGTATTAACAATCGGTCTTTCCTATTTTCATTCCAATTGTTGATTTGTAGGGCAATGAGAATCCCGATGACGACCAAAATGATTTCGCCAATAGCGTATTTAAAGTACTTACCCATTTTATTTTGATTTATTAGTGAGAGACGGATATGTCGGAAGAATTTTACCATTTATGCCTAGAGATTCAAATTAAACTAGCCTGATTGTTATTGTAAAGTTATTTATTATTCAATTTTTAATAAATCCTGTTACCTCACAAACGTCACTTTACTTATCAATCCATTTTCGACTTCGTAAATCGCAACGGCTTTAAACGTATTTCCATTAGCGGTCACTAATTCGTGGTCTATAACTTTGTTTCCTGTGACTATACGTTTTAATATTTTACAGTTGAGATCTGGTGTATTTTCAAAGAAGCCTTTGTATGAGGTTTTCATTGCCTCTTGACCTTCTGTACGTAATTCGTTAGGGAAATTATAAAGTTTTATATCGTTAGAGTAAGTCGCCATAAAAGCATCTATATCTCTTGCGTTATAAGCGTCTAATTGCTGTTGCACAATCTCTTCTGGTGAGATTTCTGAAACTAAGGCTAGCATGGTTCCTATTTCATTTGTTGCAATACGGGTTATTTTCTGAAGATTATCGTCGTCAAAATTTGCTAAAAGTCTAAACTGTTTGTCCTTTTTTGGGTTGAATAAATAGACGCTATTATTTATAGGAATAACGATGCTTCCATCAATAAGCCAGCAGATATCTTCTGTTTTATTCGGGAGTTCTATAATGTCTCTAGTTTCACTTGTAATTGGGTTGAGTGATTTTAGGGTCCATTTATCGTCGCGTTTTTCTACAAAACTTACCAGTTTACTATTTGGTATTTTATGAAAGGAACGCCCAACATTAATGGCATCTCTTCGTCTTTTACCAGTATTGACGTCTATAACATAAAGATTAAGTCCGCTTTCTTCTATAACGGCGGCAACAATTGTACTCTCGTCGTACCAAGTGTAGTAGGCTACTACTAAATCTTTAACTAATTCTGTAGATTCTCCTGTTCTAAAATCGTAACGATACAAACGTTGTTTGCCATCGTTATCTAGTCTTACGGCTGATATGTCTTTTGAATTTGGAATTTTTAGAGGTGAATACTCACCACCATTTGGTGTAGAATTAGCAAAAGAAACAATTTGTTTGTTTAAATGGTAGAATGCGATATCTGTCTGTCCTTTTTTTGTTGAAACAAAACTGACTAAGTTGTCGTTATAAAAACTAGGTTGGTTGTCATAACCTTTGTTGTTTGATATGTTTCGTTGATTAGTTAAAGCTAATTCTCCGTTTGAGTTGGTTATATCGAAGAGATAGACCTCGGTATTTTGGGCTAGAGTAGTGGTTGCAAATGCAAATAAGAGAATGTAGACTATAGATTTCATAGACTTTTAGTTTTTTTGAAATCTAAATATACACAAATAAAAAAGTCGAATTGCTATTACCACAATCCGACTTTTTCCATCTAATTAAACTTAAACCTTTTATGAGATTTAATCACTCTATTTTAAAAGCAGTACTTATTTTCTGCTTTTACTTTTTCTGCTATGGTGTTACGTAAAGCAACAACGTTAGGGTAGTTAGCATATTTAGTAAAACGCTTAAGACCCATTAGCATCATTTTTTGCTCATCGCCTTCAGCAAAAGAAACAATACCTTCGATACCGTTTTTCTTTATAATTTCTACAGCATTAAATAAATATAACTTGGCCATAGCGATTTGTTCTTTCTGAGCATCTTCACCAAAACGTTTCGCATTTTTCTCAGCACGTAAAATTGCCGACTCTGCCATGTAAATTTCAATAAGAATGTTTGAAGCATTCATTAATAACTGTTGGTGTTGCTCTAAGTCTGGACCATATTTTTGAACTGCAGAACCTGCCACCATTAAGAAGACTTTCTTAAGTTTTGCAATCATTTCTTTTTCCTCAGAAAACAATTCTGAATAATCTGGAACATCAAATGATGGAATTCCCATAAGCTCGTCTGCTACTTTCATTGCAGGACCTAATAAATCTACATGACCTTTCATGGCTTTTTTAACTAGCATACCAACAGAAAGCATTCTATTAATTTCGTTAGTACCTTCGTAGATACGTGCAATACGGGCATCTCTCCAAGCCGCTTCCATTGGTGTTTCTTCAGAGAAGCCCATGCCTCCAAAAATTTGGATACCTTCATCTGCACAATTTTGTACATCTTCTGATACGGCAACTTTTAAGATTGAACATTCAATAGCATACTCTTCAACACCTTTAAGCTCTGCTTCTTGATGTGTATTACCGGCAGCAACACGCATTGCAATACGGTCTTCGATATTTTTTGCAGCTCGGTACGATGCAGATTCACCAGCATATGCACTTGTTGCCATTTCTGCAATCTTTGCTTTGATAGCTCCAAAATCGGCAATTGGTGTTTTAAATTGCTTACGCTCGTTTGCGTATTGTACACCTGTAGTAATGATACGTCTTTGCGAATCTAAACACGCTGCTGCTAATTTAATTCGACCAACGTTTAAGGCATTCATAGCAATTTTAAAACCTTCACCACGACCAGCCAACATATTTTCTACAGGAACTAAGCAATCGTTAAAGAACACTTGACGAGTAGAACTCGCACGAATACCTAATTTATGCTCTTCCTCACCTAAAGTAATACCGTTTGATGGGTCATTCTCAACGATGAATCCTGTAATATTTTTATCGTCTTCTAAACGTGCAAAAACGATAAATAATTGGCAGAAACCAGCATTAGAAATCCACATTTTTTGTCCGTTAATTTTGTAGTGCTTTCCGTCTGCAGTTAATTCTGCAGTTGTTTTACCAGAGTTAGCATCCGAACCTGCACCTGGCTCAGTTAAACAATATGCTCCGAACCACTCGCCTGTAGCTAATTTTGGAACATATTTTTGCTTTTGCTCTTCCGTACCGTATAATGTAATTGGCATGGTACCAATACCTGTATGCGCACCGAAAGCTGTGCTGAAAGAACCAGTTCCTGAAGAAATATAATCACAAACCAACATGGTAGAGACAAAGCCCATTCCTAATCCGCCATATTCTTCTGGTACTGCAACGCCTAAGAATCCTAATTCTCCAGCCTTTTTCATACACTCTTCTGTAAAGGCATAGTCTTTCTTTTCAAAACGTTCTCTATGTGCAATGATTTCACGGTCGTTAAATTCCATAACCGCTTCTTTCATCATTGTTTGTTCTTCGTTAAAATCTTCTGGAGTGAAGATATCTTCGCATTTGGTTTCCTTAACGAGGAATTGTCCGCCGCGAAGGATTTCTTTTTCTGTAGTCGCTTCCATAACTCTTATGATTTGTATCTTTTTTTAATTTAAAAATTCGAATATTCCTGCGGCACCTTGACCTGTACCAACGCACATGGTTACCATACCGTATTGTCCTTGCATGTTGCGCTTACGCATTTCGTCAAATAACTGTACAGATAATTTAGCTCCAGTGCATCCTAACGGGTGACCTAAAGCAATGGCACCTCCATTTACATTGATGATATCTGGATTTAAGTCCAATTCGCGAATAACCGCCAACGATTGTGAAGCAAAGGCTTCATTCAATTCAATTAACTTAACATCGTCTTGCTTAAGTCCAGCTTGCTTTAATGCTTTTGGAATTGCAGCAACAGGACCAATACCCATAATACGAGGAGGAACACCAGCAGCAGCATAGCTCACCATTCGAGCGATTGGTTTAAGATTAAGTTCTTTCACCATATCTTCACTCATCACCATAACAAAAGCTGCGCCATCACTTGTTTGAGAAGAGTTACCAGCGGTAACGCTTCCGCCTTGAGCAAAAACAGGTCTAAGCTTAGCTAGAGCTTCTTTGCTTGTTCCTTTACGCGGACCTTCATCTTTAGTCACAGTGTATGTGCGCGTCGCCTTTTTTCCTTTGGAATCGATGTAGGTTTCTTCAACTTCAATCGGAACAATTTGATCTTGGAAACGATTTTCTTCTAAAGCTTTTAAGGCTTTCATATGAGAATTGTAAGCAAATTCATCTTGGTCTTCACGAGACACATTGAATTTGTTTGCCACTTCTTCAGCAGTGTTTCCCATTCCCCAGTAATAATCGGCGTGCCCATCTGCAACGGTATCGTAGTTTAATTCTGGTTTAAAACCTGTCATTGGTACAGAACTCATACTCTCTACACCACCAGCAATGATACAATCTGCCATTCCAGATTGAATTTTTGCGACGGCCATACCAATAGTTTCTAATCCTGAAGAACAAAAACGGTTAACCGTTACACCAGGTACATCTTCAATTTTTAATCCCATAAGAGAGATGAGACGTGCCATGTTTAGTCCTTGAGAACCTTCTGGCATCGCATTACCAACAATAACATCGTCGATACGTGTTTTATCAAACTCTGGTAACTGCTCCATCATGTATGAGATGGTTTCTGCAGCTAACTCATCAGCTCTTTTAAATCTAAACGCGCCTTTTTTGGATTTCCCAACGGCTGTTCTATATCCTTTTACTATATATGCTGTTTTCATAGTTTATAGCTTTTGGCTAATAGCTCTTAGCTTTTAGCGTTTTATAATTATTGATTTACCAATAGCCAAAGGCTAATGGCTCATAGCTTAGCAACTTTAGTTGCGTAACGGTTTACCAGTTTTTAACATGTGCTGAATACGCTCTAATGTTTTGCGCTCTGTACAAAGACTTAAGAAGGCTTCACGCTCGATATCTAATAAATATTGCTCTGATACTTTGGTCGGCTCTGATAAATCGCCACCAGCCATAACGTAAGCTAATTTGTTAGCGATTTTCTGGTCGTGCTCAGAAATAAAGTTGCTGGCTTGCATAGAATCTGTCGCCACTAAAAATGCACCTAATGCTTGCTTACCTAAAACTAAAACATCATTGCGTTTTACAGGTTGCGTATAACCAGCATCTGCCAATAATTTGGCATGTTTCTTAGCTTCAGCAATTTGACGGTCTTTATTCACCACCACAACATCTTTACCGTGCTGTAATAAACCTAAATCGTAAGCTTCATATGCTGAAGTCGATACTTTGGCCATACCAATAGTTAAGAAATACTCTTGGAGAACATTCAGCTGCACATCACCTTTACGGAATGTATCTGAAGCTCTCAACGCCATTTCTTTAGAACCACCACCGCCAGGAATAACACCAACACCAAACTCAACAAGTCCCATATACGTTTCTGCAGCAGCGACTACTTTATCAGCGTGAAGTGATAATTCACATCCACCACCAAGCGTCATACCATGGGGCGCAGAAATTGTTGGGATAGATGAATAACGCATACGCATCATCGTGTCTTGGAAATATTTAATAGCCATGTTAAGCTCGTCATATTCTTGCTCAACAGCCATCATAAAAATCATTCCGATGTTTGCACCAACCGAGAAGTTTGCGCCTTGGTTACCAATTACTAAACCATCAAAATCTTTTTCGGCTAAGTCAATTGCTTTGTTAAGACCAGCTAAAACATCACCACCGATGGTATTCATTTTAGATTGGAACTCACAATTGATAATTCCATCACCGATATCTTCGATAACAACTCCAGAGTTTTTGAATACTTCGTTTGATTTACGGATGTTATCTAAGATGATAAATGCATCTTGACCAGGTTTTTTAACCTGAGATTTTGTAGGAACATCATAATAATAAGTTGCGCCATCTTTTACGGTATAGAAAGACGTTTCGCCTTTTGATACCATTTCTTTAACCCAAGCTGCAGGTTCTTTGCCTTCAGCTTTCATAAGTTCAATACCTTTTTCAACACCTACGGCATCCCAAATTTCGAATGGTCCATTTTCCCAACCAAAACCAGCTTTCATTGCATCGTCAATTCGGTATAATTCATCAGAAATTTCTGGAATTCTATTTTGTACGTAAGCAAACATCGCTGCGAAATTCTTTCTGTAGAATTCGCCAGCTTTGTCCTTACCACCAACTAAAACCTTAAAACGGTCAATTGGTTTATCGATTGTTTTTGTTAATTCTAAAGTCGCAAAAGACGCACGTTTTTTAGAACGATATTCCATCGTGTCTAAATCGAGTGTTAGAATTTCTTTTTTACCATCTGCATTTACCGATTTTTTATAAAATCCTTGACCAGTTTTGCTTCCTAACCATTTATTTTCCATCATAGTGTCGATGAAATCTGGTAGTTTGAAAAGCTCATGCGCTTCGTCATCTGGGCAATTATCGTAAATACCATTAGCAACGTGTACTAATGTATCTAAACCTACAACATCTACTGTACGGAATGTTGCCGATTTTGGACGACCAATGACTGGGCCAGTTAATTTATCAACCTCTTCAACCGTTAAGCCTAGTTCTTTTACTTGGTGGAATAACGATTGAATACCGAAAATTCCAATACGGTTTCCAATAAACGCAGGTGTGTCTTTTGCTAAAACCGAAGTCTTACCTAAGAATTTTTCACCATACTCCATTAAGAAGTCTGTAACCTCTTGTTTGCAATCTGGACCTGGAACAACCTCAAATAACTTTAAGTAACGTGGCGGGTTAAAGAAATGCGTCACTGCAAAATGCTTACGGAAATCTTCAGAACGGCCTTCGTTCATAAATTTAATAGGAATACCAGAAGTGTTAGATGAAATAATAGTACCTGGTGTTCTGTATTTTTCTAACTTCTCAAAAACTTGTTGTTTAATGTCGAGACGTTCAACAACAACTTCCATAATCCAATCGACATCCGCTACTTTAGCAATATCATCTTCGAGATTACCTGTGGTAATTCTACTAGCAAACTTTTGATTGTAAATAGGCGAGGGCTTCGATTTTAGAGAGTCTTGAAGCGCAGTGTTAACAATGCGATTTCTTACCACTTTATCATCAAGTGTAAGTCCCATTGCTTTTTCTTTTTCATTTAGTTCTCGTGGAACAATATCTAGTAAAAGGACATCTACACCTATATTGGCAAAATGACAAGCAATACCACTTCCCATAATTCCGGAACCGATAATTGCTACTTTTTTAATTCTACGTTTGCTCATGTTATTTTAGAATTTTTTCTTTTTGATTGTATATTTTCTTATTTGATATCATGTGATTTATAATCTCTGCTACTTTGTAAAAGCCAGAGAGTTCTTCTCTAGAAACGTTATCTCTAATGGCTTCATTAAACGTAAGTACGCGGTCTCTTGAGTAGGCACGCTTTTCTCTTCCAAAATCAGTTAGGTGAATTAATACGCCACGACCATCTTCAGGATTAGGTTTTCTTGTAATCAGTCCTTTTTCCTCCATCGTTTTAAGGGTACGCGAAAGACTTGTAGCTTCCATTCCCATTTTTGGACCAAGTGAGGTGGAAGGTGTTCCTTCTTCAGGGTCAATACTTAATAAAGCGAAACCGGTTGCCATTGTTGTATCGAATTGAGCGGCTTCTTCGTTATACATTTTATTTACTGCTAACCATGTGGTTCTGAGTACGTAATCTATAGTTTTGTCTTTCAAACTCAAACGTTTTCGTGTTAGGAAGACAAATATAATAAAAAATACTATGCACGCATAGTATTTAAAAATAAATTATGCATGCATAGTAAATTTATCTATTGAAATAAAAAATGTCTCAGAGTTAGTGAGACATTTACTTACATTTCGATGAGAAGATTCTTTGTTATCCGCGATACATCTTCTCGTATAAGTCGTTATACATCTCTTTAATAACGCTGCGTTTCATCTTCATAGTAGGTGTTAGTTCTCCATTATCTATAGACCAGACTGAAGATGTTAATTCGAATTTCTTAACCTGCTCCCACTTTCCAAAATTGATATTGTATTTATCAACCTCTTTTTGGATACGCTTTATTACAATTTCCGAAGCAGCGATGTCTTCATTAGACGTTCCGATATTATGACCTTTATGTTCTATCCAATCTCTTACGAAATCAAAATTTGGTTGAATAAGAGCGCAAGGCATTTTTTCACCTTCGCCTACAACCATAATTTGTTCTATAAATAAGGATTGTTTTAAATCATTCTCTAGAAGCGTAGGGATAACGTATTTACCGCCTGAGGTTTTAAACATTTCTTTTTTACGTCCTGTTATTTTAAGAAATCCATCAGCAGTGACTTCTCCTTTATCTCCTGTATGAAAATAATCGCCAGACATGACTTCAGCTGTTTTTTCTGGATCCTTGTAATAGCCTTGCATGACATTTGGTCCTTTAATTAAAATTTCGCCATCATCTGCAATTTTTACTTCTACGCCATCTATGGGTTTGCCAACTGTACCAATTTGGTACATATTATTTTTGTAAAGACCAACAGAAACCACAGGAGATGTTTCTGTAAGGCCGTAGCCTTCCATAACACGCATGCCAGCAGCCCCAAAAACTCTAGCCAATCTTGGTTGCAAAGCTGCACTACCAGATACCATAGTGTATAGCTGACCACCTAATGCCTCACGCCATTTACTAAAAATAAGTTTGTTAGCAATCTTAAGTTTAAACTCGTACCATGCACCATTTTTTCCGTAAGGCTCCCATTTTTCGCCCAAACTAACGGCCCAAAAGAAAAGCGCTTTTTTAATACCTGTAAGCTCTTCTCCTTTAAGCATAATTTTATCAAACACTTTTTCGAGTAAACGAGGTACAACACTCATAAGATTTGGTTTAACCTCTTTGGCATTATCACCAATTTTATCTAGGGCTTCAGCAAAGTAAATTGATGTGCCAGCGTATTGATAAACGTAAATAAGTACACGCTCAAAAATATGGCAAATTGGCAAGAAGCTTAATATTCTGGTTTCTCCAGATTCTGGTAGAGGTACACGAGGAGAGCTTGCCAGAACGTTACTTGTAATATTCCAATGACTTAGCATAACCCCTTTTGGTTTTCCTGTTGTACCCGACGTGTAAATTATGGTTGCTAAATCGTGTTTATCGACTTCGTCTTTTCTAGCTTCAACTTCTGGTTGGTTGGTTTCGTCTTTTCCAAGCGTAAATAGTTCTGAATAATGCTTACAGCCTTCAATTTGGTCAAAAGAGTAAACGTCTTTCAGTTTTGTATTCGCCTTAATTTTATTGACTTTCTCTAAAACTTCTTCATCAGAAACAAAACAGTAAATCGACTCACTATGATTCAGCACATACTCATAATCTTCAGCACAAATCGTTGGATAAATAGGGACATTTGTAGCGCCAATTTGTAGTGTGCCAATGTCCATAATATTCCATTCGGTTCTGTTTGTTGAAGAAATAAGCGCAATTTTATCACCTTTTTTTACGCCCATTTTCAGTAAAGCACGACTAACTGCATTGGCTTTGTCTAAATAGTCTTGCGTGGACATCGGCGTCCATTTGCCATCGTACTTGGTAACTAAAGCGGAATTGTTAGGGTTATTTTTGAGCTGATGGTATGGAAAGTCAAAGAGTCTTTTTATTTCTGTCATAGTCATTTTTCAGTTAAGGGAACGCAATATTACGAAAATATGAAAATTAACAGTAGAAACTAAAAGATTAATAGTTTTGAACGAATATTTTAAGAATTTCTCTTTTCTATCCACTTTCTGGCATTTACAAATGCTTCTAACCAAGGCGATACTTTATCATTTCTATCTTTGGGATAATATGCCCAGTTCCATGGAAATGTAGAACGCTCAATGTGTGGCATCGTTACTAAATGACGACCTGTTTTATCCGTCATCATCGCGGTATTAAAGTCAGAACCATTTGGGTTGTGTGGATATGCATCGTAAGCATATTTAGCAACAATGTTGTACTTATCTTCAGTATATGGTAAGCTAAATTTACCTTCGCCATGAGAAATCCAAACACCTAAAGTTGTTCCGGCTAAAGTCGATAACATCACTGAGTTGTTTTCTTGGATTTTTACCGAAGTAAAGGCACTTTCGTGTTTTCCAGAATCATTGTAGGTCATTTTACCGTGTTGTTCGTGGTCTGGATTGATAAGGTCTAATTCCATCCACAATTGGCAACCGTTACAAATACCAACAGACAACGTATCTTCCCTTTCGAAGAAATTTTTCAATGCTATGTTGGCTTTTTCATTGTATTTAAAGGCGCCGGCCCAACCTTTTGCTGAGCCAAGTACATCAGAGTTTGAAAAGCCACCAACGGCGCCAATAAACTGAATGTCTTCAAGAGTTTCTCGACCAGAAATTAAATCGGTCATATGCACATCCTTAACATCAAAACCTGCTAAATACATAGCATTTGCCATTTCGCGTTCGGAGTTACTTCCTTTTTCTCGGATAATAGCCGCTTTTGGTTTATTTGAATTGGCTCTGTAGTCTTTTAAAACACCATCAAACTTTGAAGGAAATTTGTAGTCTAAAGGTTGAGTTGCATAATTTTCAAATCGTGCTTTTGCCAAACCATTTGCCGTTTGTTTTTGGTCTAATAGATATGAAGTCTTGTACCACATATCTCTTAAACGCGAAACCGTCATGGTGTAAACTTCATCTCTATTGATAATACTTAAAACATCGCTTTCTGTGACTTTTCCGATATTATGAAAATCGATATTTGCATCAGAAAGAATAGCTTCAATAGAATTATCTTCGGCTTGAAAAACAATACCAGCATTTTCTGCAAATAATACTTTAATAGAATCTTTTTGCTGAAGCGAAGTAATATCTAATTCAGCGCCTAGATTAGTATCGGCGAAGCATAATTCTAATAAGGTTGTAATCAATCCACCAGAAGCGACATCGTGTCCTGCAACAATTTTTCGGTCGTTTATTAATTTCTGAATGGTATTAAACACTGTTTTCAAATAGTCCGCACTTTGAACATTTGGTGTGTTGCTTCCAACTTTATTTTTTATTTGTGCAAAGCTACTTCCGCCTAATTTATAGTCATCTTGAGAAATGTTAATGTAGTAAATATCACCTTTTCCTTTTTGAAAAACAGGCTCAATTACATGGGTAATATCATTACAATTTGCAGCAGCAGAAATAATTACTGTACCGGGAGAAATCACTTCGCCATCAGGGTATTTTTGCTTCATGGATAAGGAATCTTTTCCTGTAGGAACGTTGATGCCCAAGTCAATAGAAAATTCTGAAATGGCTTTTACAGCTTCATATAAGCGTGCATCTTCACCAGGATTTTTACAAGGCCACATCCAGTTTGCCGAAAGTGAAACGCTTTTCAATCCGTCTTTAAGTGGTGCCCACATGATGTTGGTTAACGCTTCGGTAATACTATTACGACTACCTGCAACAGGATTAATTAAACCGGAAATAGGCGAGTGGCCAATTGAGGTAGCAATACCTTCTTTTCCGTTGTAATCGAGTGCCATAACGCCAAGGTTATTTAACGGTAATTGTAGCGGACCAGCACATTGTTGTTTAGCTACTTTACCACCAACACAGCGGTCTACTTTATTAGTTAGCCAATCTTTACAAGCCACAGCTTCAAGTTGAAGTACTTGGTCTAAATAATTATAAAAATCATCTGGATTGTATGATATTCCGCCATAGTTATGGTCAACTGTATTATCTGTCATTATGGTTTTTGGAGAACTACCAAACATATCTTCAAGTGCTAAATCCATTGGTTTATTTCCATTGGTTTTAGACTCAAATGTAAACCTGTTATCGCCGGTTACATCTCCGACGTCATAGATGGGCGAGCGTTCTCTATCAGCAATTTTATGGAGCGTGTCTAGATGGTTTTGGGCAATAACTAATCCCATACGTTCTTGAGATTCGTTACCGATAATTTCTTTGTCTGAAAGCGTTGGGTCACCGACAGGTAATTTATCCAAGTCAATTTTCCCGCCAGTATCTTCCACCAATTCAGACAGACAGTTTAAATGTCCACCAGCACCATGGTCATGGATAGAAACAATATGGTTTTCGTCACTTTCTACCATACCACGAACGGCGTTTGCGG
This sequence comes from Winogradskyella wandonensis, assembly GCF_004346845.1. Taxonomy (GTDB): domain Bacteria; phylum Bacteroidota; class Bacteroidia; order Flavobacteriales; family Flavobacteriaceae; genus Winogradskyella; species Winogradskyella wandonensis. The sequence goes on from NZ_SMGI01000001.1 coordinate 450,932, forward strand.
CACGTTTTTGCATTTCTGGGTTAGAACGTTGAACAGCGTTTAATTCTATGCCTGTTGAAAACTCGCCAGTATCTGCTGATGATACGGCAGCACCACCCATTCCGATACGGTAATTTTCACCGCCGAGAATTACAATTTTATCACCTTCTTTAGGTGTGTCTTTTAAAGCTTGGTCTGCTTTTCCGTAGCCAATTCCACCAGCTTGCATGATTACTTTATCATAGCCAAGTTGTCTGTTATTCTCTTTATGTTCAAATGTTAAAACAGAACCACAAATTAATGGTTGCCCGAATTTGTTTCCAAAGTCTGATGCTCCATTAGAGGCTTTAATTAAGATATCAATTGGCGTTTGGTAGAGCCATTTTCTGGCTTCAAATTTTTGTTCCCAAGGTCTATCTTTTTCTAATCTAGAATAAGACGTCATATAGACGGCCGTTCCGGCTAATGGTAAAGAGCCTTTTCCGCCAGCAAGTCTATCTCTAATTTCGCCGCCAGAACCCGTTGCAGCACCATTAAAAGGTTCTACTGTAGTTGGGAAATTATGTGTTTCTGCCTTTAAAGAAATAACAGAATCGAAGGCTTTTGTCGCGTAATAATCTGGAATGTCGGCACGTTTTGGTGCAAATTGTTCCACTTTTGGACCTTTGATAAACGCAACGTTATCTTTGTATGCCGAAACGATATCGTTAGGGTTTTGTTTTGATGTTTCTTTAATCATTTTAAAGAGAGACATCGGCTTTTCTTCACCATCAATAACAAATGTACCGTTGAAAATCTTATGACGACAGTGTTCTGAATTTACTTGACTAAAACCAAACACTTCAGAGTCTGTTAATGGTCGACCTATTTTTTTCGAGACACCTTCGAGGTATTTAATTTCTTCATCGCTTAATGCTAAACCTTCTTTTTGATTGTAGGCTGAAATATCCTCAATATTGAGAATAGCTTCAGGTTGAATATCAATAGTAAAAACATCTTGATTTAAACCATTGAATTTCTCAGAAATCATAGGGTCATAATCTTTGAAATCTTCTGTTGAAGCCTGAAATTCTTCAATTCGGATGATACCATCTATTCCCATATTTTGGGTGATTTCAACAGCATTTGTACTCCAAGGGGTTATCATGGCGGCACGAGGTCCAACAAAAAAAGCATCGATTGATGCTTGTTCTATTTTTGGTTGGTCGCCAAATAACCATACCAGTTTAGAGATGGTTTCTGTTGATAATTCTTTTGTGGCTTGAACAGCAAATACTTTACTGTTTTGGTTTCCGAAGAAGTGAATCATTATAAAAGATTATGTTGTGTTTTTGAAGTTGTAAATTTACTTTTTTTAAGCGTATTTAACTTAAATAATCTTCAAGAAAATTTAGAGTTATCCACTTATTTTTAAACAAAAAAGCGACCAATTAGGTCGCTTTTAATTACTGTCTTACTAATTTTTTGGTTATTGTACCAGTGTCGGATTTTAGTCTTAAAAGGTATATCCCTTTTTTTAGTCCAGAGATATTAATTTTCTTCTGGTTGGAGGTTAAATTCTGTTGTTTCACTTTTTTACCTAAGACATCGTAGATTTCTAACACTATATCTTTGGTGGATATAATTGAAACTTCGTTACCACTAACCGGGTTAGGATAAATCTTTACTTTTGGCTGACGAAAATTGCTGACAGATAAAATATTGCCCCATCGATCTTCCGCATCTGGTCCGCCCCAAATTGCAGTTGCTAAAGCTGGATTATCTATAAAAGGATTTCTATTTAAATAAACACCTTCTAAAAAATTATTTCTATTGTCTTCTATATCAGAAACAGGGTCATCGACATTCCATTGTAACAAAATTTGAAGCATATCTGTAGTACCTTGTTTTGCGCCAGAAGCATTAAGTTCTGGTAAACATCTTTCGCCGTAGCGCGTATACATATACATCATTATACGTGCTACATCACCTTTCCACTCATCGCCTGGATACCAATCTCCACTTGGAAGCACCCTACTATTTCCTGTAGCATCGGCAAATTTTCTATTACTTCTAGTGCTATTTCTATCTCTGTCTGCTGGACGTAAATTATGCGGGTCTGCAACAATTCCTGTAAAGCTATTATCTGTTGGTCCCATACCTGGGTTAGCATTTGATCGCGCAAAAACATGCTCTCTATTGTAATCGCATGATAAGCCTCCGAAATCATTTTTGTTTCTAATTCTTCTGTCTGACGTCAAAGGGCTGGTTGTGCAGCTTATATCATTAACATATCCATAAAGCAGTAAAACATTATTGTTAGTAGTATCATCAGGGTCTAATTCCATAAATTTAAAATCATCTCTTACATCGCCGTAAGTATAAGTCGTGCTCGCGTTGTCTATTAATTGCGCTAGAGAATTCTTTAAGTTATCACCGGTAAGTCCTGTAAAATCTATACTATCGTAATAAGGCTGTTGTGCCGTTATTAAACAGCTAAAGAATAATAGAAGCAAGTAGAATTTTTTCATTGCATTTTCTTTTCAAAAAGTAAAGATACAAATCATCGCAAAAAAAAGAGCGACTATTTTTAGCCGCTCTTTTTAAATTTTATTGTTTTATTAGCTTTTTGGTTATACTACTATTACCGTCAGATATTTTAAGAAGATAAATGCCTTTTCGTAGATTATTTATAGGGATTTGTTTTATGCTTGAATGTAGATAAGCCACTTTTACGCGTTTTCCCAAGACATCATAGATTTCTACAGTAATATCCTTATTATAGGCAATAGTTATATAATTTCCTTTTGTAGGGTTGGGGAAAAGTTTTAAATCTTCGATAGAGTTTATATTACTGTTTGATAAAGTTTCTGAGTAACATGTCCAAGACAAATCATCAATTCTTACGCGGTTGGAAGTAGATTGATTATCTAACACTAAGGTAATATCTCCAGAAATATTAATATTGGGGATTGTAGTAGTAGTTGGCATACTATTATCACCACTGTAAGGTATTGAACCTACAGAGCTTCCATTCACTAAAACATCAAAAGTACCAGCAGAACCACCAAATGTAAGTTGTGTGGTAACGGTTAAGTTACCAATTCCGCCTACAATAGTCGGAGAAGATAAGTTTCCGTTTCTGATACAAATAGATCTACCATTTAAAGTTTGGTCTGTACGTGCATCAGTAGCTGTCCATCCATTTGTAATACCATCAACACCTGTCCATATTCTTGTTGAATATGATCCTGAGTTTGCCGGAATGCCTTCAAAATCTTCGGAGACACAATCACTACCTACTGGCGGTCCAGCAGTAGTTGTGCTACTTGCGGAGGCACTTTGTGCAGAAGAGTTTCCAGCAGCATCTTTTGCTAAAACCGCAAATGTATAAGATGTTTCTGGACTTAAACCAGTGACGGTAAACGAAGGTGTTGTTGAATTTGTTGTTATATAAAAACTTCCGTCAACATATATATCGTATGTTACAACAGCAACATTATCTGTACTCGCTGTCCAAGATAAATCAACAGTAGAAGAGGTCGGATTAGAAGCTACTAAATTTGTTGGTGTAGTTGGAGCTTGCGTATCTGAGCTAGGATTCCAAATTAAGTTTGCATATTCTGGATGATCCACAAAAGGGTTGGCGTTCCCTTGAAAATTATAAGCAGCATTGTTTCTATCGCGCTCACGTTGGTCGACTGGGTCGACATTGTAATGCCAATCTAATAACATATCTATTGCCCAACCAAAAAATACTTGATTGTTTGTACCATTAAACATGTCAAAACTTGTGTATCCGTCCACAGTATTTTCGTAACGTGTTGCAAAGTATAACAGGGCACGGGCAATATCTCCCTTAAATTCATCTATTGGTTCAAACATCGTACCGCTATATCCAGTTATAGCACTACTTCCGCGCTTAGAACCATTTAAGGAGGTGAAGTTAGGCGTGGCTACTTCTCCAAAAGGTAACGACCCTCTAAAATTATTTACACGACCATCGGTTGGGATAACGTGATGGATATCACTCTGCATAGGATAGGCACTATTAAATGAAGATTGTGGAACTAAATGTTCTCTATTATAACAATCGCCCTCTGCACTTTGATTACCGCATTGCATATTACCGTGTGTGTAATTGTAAGGGTCAGCACCAGATGGATTTTCTGAATAAAAATCTAAAACAGTTCCATCATTTTCGTAGATGTTACCAGAAGACACATTAACGTCACTATGCGTATTGACATATGCCGTATACAACTCGTCATAACTGTCTGGATTACTTGTAGACCAAAAATGACCGTTGGTAGTGATATTCCGTAATTCGGTTTTTAAAGCAAAACCACTTAAACCATTTGCTGTGTCGTAATAGTTTGAAGGGATTTGGGAAAACCCCAACGTAGTGATTAATAAAAAAAGTAGGTAGAAGTGCTTCATAGTTAATTGCTTTTTTCTAATAAGGCCATATAAAAGCCATCGAATCCAGATTTGTGGGCTAATATTTTTTTGTCTTTTACAAATTTAAAATCTTTTCCAATATCTGAAGTTAAGAATTTCTCAACTTGTTTTTCATTTTCAGAAGGTAAAACAGAACAGGTAGCATAAACCATTTTACCGCCAGCTTTTACCATTTTTGAATATTGCTGCAAGACATCTTCTTGAGTTTTTTTTATGTTCTCAATAAACTCAGGTTGTAATTTCCATTTGGCATCTGGGTTTCGTCTTAAAACACCAAGACCAGAACATGGCGCATCGATTAACAATCGGTCTGCTTTACCGTGTAATTTTTTAATAGGTTTAGTAGACTCAATGGCCTTTAGCTCTATATTATGAACACCGTTACGACGAGCTCTAACTTTTAGCTTTTTCAGTTTACTTTCGTAAATATCCATAGCTATGATTTGCCCTTTATTTTCCATCAAAGATGCCAGATGCAAGGTTTTTCCACCTGCACCTGCACATACATCTACAACTTTCATGCCCGGTTTTACATCTAAAAAATCTGCAACCAACTGTGATGAGGCGTCTTGTACCTCGAACCAGCCATTTTTAAAGGCTTCAGTTTTAAAAATATTTGCACGTTCTACTAATTTTAAGGCGTAAGGGTAATTAGGGATAAATTCTGTCTCTATATCTTCGGACTGAAGCTTCAGTTGTAAATCCTTTTTTGTGGTTTTAAGGGTATTGACTCTTAAGATAACATCAGCCTGCTCATTTTGTTTGGCAATTTCGGCGGTCCAAAGGTTTTCACCTAGTTCAGAAACGCCAAGAATATCCATCCAATCTGGGATGGATTCTCTGAGTTTTCGAGTTTTAGAAAGCTCATCAAAACGCCCTTTAATTTTTCGTGTCGGAGTTTCTGTAAAATACTTCCAATCAGGGAGTTTTATACCTTTTAGTGTTGCCCAAACAGCGAAAACTCTCCAGAGATTATTGCGGTCAAAAGGTTCTTTCACGTCAGCGATTTCTGCATATAAGCGTTTGTATCTTACGATTTGATACACCGTTTCGGCAACAAAACCACGGTCGCGACTTCCCCAGCGCTTATCACGTTTTAAAAGTTGTTGTACAACCTTATCGGCATATTCTCCTTCATTAAAAATGAGGTGAAGGCCATCAATAACAGCAAAGCATAAATTTCTGTGTAATCGCATGATTCTAGTATTCAGTGTTTTAAATATGTTTTTGCTATTAAAAACCATATTTAAATTAGCGTGCAAAGGTACGATTAAATGTTTATTTGTTATAGTGTTTAGTCGTTTATTCAGTTGGCTTTTTTATTTTTAAAGAAAATACAGTTTATGCGTTTACTAGTTATATGTTTTGTATTGATTTGCTTAAGTTCTTGTACGTCTAAAAAGACTATAAAATCTAGAAGTATTTCTGAAGTTAAAATAGAAACCCTCTTACAAGACTCTACTTTGAATGTTAGGGCTTTGGAGGTCAAATTTAATAAAGTGACTGTTGCAGCGTCAAACGGCCATTTTTATAGATTGTTTTATGATAAGAAAACAATTGGAAGAATAAACTTTGATAATGGTAAGAACGATTTAGATTCCATAGGTAATAATAATTTTAGAGCAATAACAATTACTGACCATCCCAAAACGAACACCTATTTTCCAGTTTTTGGTATTACGATTGGAAGTCCTGCCAAATTATACAAACACGGAACATTGGTATATCAAGAAAATCACCCCAAAGCCTTCTATGATTCTATGGACTTTTGGAATGACCAAGAAGGTATTGCCATGGGTGACCCAACAGACGATTGTATTAGCATTATTATTACACGTGATGGCGGTGAATCTTGGACTAAATTATCCTGTGACGATTTACCAAAAGCTGTTGAAGGCGAAGCTGCTTTCGCAGCCAGTGATACAAATATTGCTATTGTTGGCGACAATACTTGGATTGCTACAGGCGGTATGGCTAGTCGTATTTTATATTCCCCAGATAAAGGCAAAACATGGACGGTTTATGATACACCGATTATCCAAGGGAAACCAACTACAGGCATATATTCTATAGATTTTTATGATGCTAAAAATGGCTTTGCCATTGGTGGTGATTATACCAAACCTAACGACTCCTTAAACAATAAGATTAGAACTGCCGATGGTGGTAAAACTTGGCAAGTTGTTGGAAACGGTAAGTCGCCTGGTTATCGTAGCTGCGTGCAATATGTGCCTAACGGAAATGCAAAAGAATTAGTAGCTGTAGGCATTAAAGGCATCGATTACAGTAATGATGGCGGTGAAAACTGGAAACATCTTAGTGATGAAGGATTTTATACTATTCGGTTTTTGAATGATTCTGTGGCTTATGCAGCGGGTAATGGACGCATAAGTAAACTTACATTTAGATAAAAAGAGGATGTTTAAAAAGTGTAATAAACATGAATTTGTCACTTCCGAAGCCTCGGAAGGGCGTAGTCGAAATAAATTAAAATTCAAATATTAAGTTTTCTCGACTTGGTCCTCCGCTAAAGCTTCAACGACACGCGAACGCTCGAAATGACATTTAAGAGCCTTTTTAAAAAGCCTCTTCTTAATTTTTATTTCGTCTATCTCTAAGACTTTTTAAGCGTTCTAGAAGTTTTTTATTAAAAGCGTCTTCTACTGCTTTAAGTTTAATGATTTTCTTAGCAGGTATTACTTTTTTTAAATCTTCTAAAAGCGTTTGCTTGGCAAGATGCATTTTGTTTTCGCCTTCTATCATTTGCTCTAATAAGGTATTTGCTTCGCTTTCAGACACCTCTTGATTTTTGCGTATTTTACGCATAATAGGTCTAAAATAATCTGATTTTATCTTATTAGACTTATCATCGAAATTATTGTAGATAGGCCAAAATTTTTCCGCTTCATCTGCACTTAACTCTAGCTGTTCTGTTATAAAAGCGACTTTTTGTGCTTTTATACGCTCTTGCATTCTTCCATTCTGTCCTGGTTGTGCAACACTTAATAGTCCTGCAAAAAGTAGTAATAGTGTAATTATTCTTTTCATGATATATTTTTTATTCTATAATGGCTTCGATATCTGCGTTTTCTAGTAGGTATTCTTCGAGATTATCTTGGTTAAAATTAGTTTCTGTAATTGTAAAATTTTCTTCTAAAATGTCAGCGTCTTCAAGAAGTTCGGCTAACTCATATGTGTCTAAATCGCTATTTAAAAAGTAATTCTCTACCATTTCTACAGACAAGTCAGAGGTAGTTGATTTATTAATAAAAATGGCAAATAACAATAGTAGTGACGCTGCAATACCAGAAATATAATACAGCTTTTTGTTTCTAAATAAACTAATAACTGGTGTTTGCTTTTCGGTATTTAGGCGATTAAGAACATTATCTTCAATAGTATCGAAATAAGCTTCAGGCGTTTTAAATCCAGGAGATTCAACTTTACTAAAAGAATTTGCATCCTCTAAGCGTTGCATAAGTTTTTCATCAAAAGACTCAAAATAGCCATTAGGTGCTTTAAAACCGCTAGAATTAATGTTATGTAATTTATCTTTTTTCACGTTGTGCTGAATTTGTTTCAGTATCTATTTCTATGTCTTTGACCTTCATTTTTTTAAAAGGTTTAATCTGAACTTAAAAACGTTTCAATTTTCTTTACAGCGATGTGATACGACGTTTTTAATGCGCCTTCACTTGTATCTAATATGTCTGACATGTCTTTATACTTCATGTCATCAAAATATTTCATGTTAAATACCAATTGTTGTTTTTGTGGTAATGTAGCTATTGCTTTTTGAAGCTTTAACTGAATAGCATCACCTTCGAAATAAACGTCTGCTGCTAGGTTGTTAATGGCGTTGTTCTGCATATCTTCATTAGAAATTTGCAAACGCTTTGCATTTTTATTGATGTGCGTAATCGACTCGTTAGTAGCTATTCTATACATCCACGAGTAGAGTTTGCTATCACCTTTGAACTTATCTATGCTGCGAAACACTTTTATAAATGTATTTTGAAGCACATCATCTGCATCGTCGTGACTTATTACAATTTTACGAATATGCCAATACAGCCGTTCTTTGTAGAGTGTCATTAACTCTCTAAAAGCGGTTTCTTTTGTAGCGTCGTTTTTAAGCCGAGATATTAAGTCTAGTTCGTCCGTCAAAAAACATGTTATTTTCTTCTTAGACTAAGATAACTAGAAAAGGTTTAATTTTTGAAGATGGAAGTTAGAAGATGGAAGATGGAGGATGGAAGTTGGAAATTGCACTAATTTATTCAACTTTACACTTTTTACTAATTACTTGTCACTAACATCACTCAAAACTCTGCATTTCCACCAGCTTTTTATACACGCCGTTTCTCGCTAAAAGTTCGGTATGCGTGCCTTGTTCTGCGATTTCGCCTTTAGACATCACCACGATTTGGTCTGCATTTTGGATGGTAGACAGGCGATGCGCAATAACAATTGATGTTCTATTCTTCATCATGTTCTCTAAGGCAACCTGCACCAAGCGTTCGCTCTCGGTGTCTAAAGCGGATGTAGCCTCGTCTAAAATCATTATTGGTGGATTTTTAAGAACAGCTCTAGCAATACTAAGACGCTGTTTTTGTCCGCCTGACAATTTACCACCAGAATCACCAATATTAGTGTCTATTCCGTTTGGTAAATCTTTAACAAATTCCCAAGCATTGGCAATTTTTAAAGCTTCAATAACCGCATCATCAGAAGCATTTTCATTACCTATTAAAATATTATTTTTAACCGTATCATTAAATAAAATAGAGTCTTGCGTTACTAAGCCCATTAAGCTTCGAAGAGACGCTTTTTTTAGAGTTTTAATATCTTCGCCATCAATTGAGATATTGCCTTCATTTACATCGTAAAATCGCGTCACTAGATTAGCAATCGTACTTTTTCCGCTCCCAGATTGTCCCACCAAGGCAACGCTTTTTCCTTTTGGTACTTTTAAGGTGAAATTTTTTAAGACCAGGTCATCTTCGTATTTAAACGAAATGTTGTTAATGCTTATATCAGATGTAAAGTCGTCCTTGGTTTTTGCGTTAGGACTATCTTCTAGTGGCGACTCGGTATTTAATATTTCCAATACGCGCTCTGCGGCTGCATTCCCTTTTTTTACGCTGTAACTTGCTTTACTTATCGCTTTTGCTGGCGTTAGTATATTATATGCAAGTCCCATGTAGACCAAAAATAAACCTGGGTCTAATGATTTATCTCTTAAAACCATCTGGCCACCATACCATAAAAGTACGGCGATAACAGAAATGCCTAAAAACTCACTTGTAGGTCCAGCTAAATTTTGACGGTTAAGCAAGCTATTTGAAAATTTATAAAAACGGTTGGTCGAGTTTTGAAATTTTCTAGCAAAAATAGATTCGGCATTAAAGCCTTTAATCACTTTTAATCCGCCAAGCGTTTCTTCGACAATAGATAAGAAGTATCCTTGTTCTTTCTGTACTTTATCTGATTTGCGTTTTAAGCTTTTTCCAATAAGTGAAATTAAAAAGCCACTTGTAGGAATAAAGATGAAAACAAACAAAGTAAGACTAGGGCTTATTAAAAACATTGATATTATTGTGAAAATAATCATCAAAGGTTCTCTTACAATTAGCTCTAAAATAGATAAGAACGAGTGTTGAATTTCTAAAACATCTGTCGAAATACGAGACATGGTGTCGCCTTTTCTTTTTTCAGAATAAAACGAAATAGGAAGATTTATGGTTTTATTGTACAACTCGTTACGCATGTCTTTTAAAACACCATTTCTTAGAAACGTAATAAAAAACATCGCTAAGTAGCCGAACAGATTTTTAAGTAAAAAGGTTGAAACGATAAGGATTACCATGAAAATAAGCACATCGTCGCTACCTTCTGCCTTTTTCTGGGTCACAAAATAATTAAGGTATTGCTCACCATAGGTGGTAATATTGCTAAATCCCTTCCAATCAGGCTCAATTTCTAAAGGTTTGGTGTCGCCAAATAGTACCTTTAGCATTGGAAAAAGCGAAATCATAGATAAGGTACCAAATAGCGCATAAAATACATTGCTTATAATGTTTAATACGGCGTAATGCTTGTAGGGCTTGGCGAACCTAAGAATTTGTTTAAAATAATTCATCTAAATCTTCATGTCTTTTACAATGGCATCAATCTTAGATTCCAATAATTGCTCCGTTTTATCAAAGTTGGACACATTGTCAAGAGTGCCATTAACACTAATGTAGAATTTTATTTTTGGTTCTGTGCCACTTGGTCTTAATGCTATTTTACTACCATTTTCAGTATAATAAATTAAAACATTAGATTTCGGTACATCAAGCTGGTATTCTTCATGAGTTTGAAGATTTTTAGCGATAGACAAATGATAGTCTTCAATAAGCACTACTTTTTCGCCATTAACCTCCATTAAGGGGTTTTCTCTGGCATCAACCATCATCTGTTTTATTTCTTGAGAACCTTCAATTCCTTTTTTAGTTAATGATATGAGTCGTTCTTTATAGAAACCATGTTTAACGTATAGTTGTATAAGTTCTTCGTAAAATGAACTTCCATTAGCTTTTGCTTGAGCTGCAATTTCACAGGCTAAAAGGGTAGAAGTGACAGCATCTTTATCGCGTACAAAATCGCCAACCATAAAACCAAAACTTTCTTCGCCACCTCCAATAAAATTGAGTTCTGGGAAATCTTTAATCATTTTAGCAATCCACTTAAAACCAGTCAAACCAATCTTAAGTTCAGTTTGGTAAGCATCCGCTAAAACAGATAGCATTGGTGTAGATACTATGGTAGAGCCAATAAACTCTTTTCCTGTTAAACGGTCTTCTTTTTGCCATTGTTTTAAAAGAAAATCCGTCATAACAACCATGGTTTGGTTGCCATTAAGAAGTTGTAGATTACCTTTAAAATCTCTAACGGCAATTCCTAGTCTATCGCTGTCTGGGTCTGTACCAATGACGATGTCTCCGTTTACGCTTTCTGCCAGTTCTAAAGCCATTTTTAGAGCTGCAGGTTCTTCGGGGTTAGGAGATTCTACAGTAGGGAAATCGCCATTAGGCTGGGCTTGCTCTTCTACAATATGAACATTTTTATAGCCTGCACGCTTTAAGGTTTCAGGTATGGTAGTGATTGATGTTCCGTGAAGGGAAGTGAATACAATATTTAGATTGTCTTTAGCTTCTTGCGGAGTATCAAAACTTCCATTTTTTACCGATGCATTGATAAAAACGTCATCTACGTCTTTTCCTATGTATTTAATTAAATCTAGATTACTTTCAAACTTAATATCAGAATAATTTAAACTATTGATTTCTGAAATAATCTCTGCGTCTTGTGGTGGTACTAACTGACCGCCATCTTGCCAGTAAACTTTATAACCATTGTACTCTGGCGGATTATGAGATGCCGTTAATACAATACCGCAATGGCAATTAAGGTGTTTTAGGGCAAATGATAATTCAGGTGTAGGTCTTAAATCTTCGAACAGAAAAACTTCGATGTTATTTGCAGAAAACACATCGGCAACAACTTTACCAAAGGCTTTGCTATTATGTCTACAGTCGTATGCTATAGCAACTTTTATCTGTTCACCAGAGAAACTTTGCTTTAAGTAGTTGCTTAATCCTTGCGTATTTTTTCCCAAGGTGTATTTGTTAATTCTATTATTACCAACACCCATAATTCCTCGCATTCCGCCAGTACCAAACTCTAAGTTTTTGTAAAAACTTTCCTTAAGTTCTTTTGGGTTTCCTGCAATCATATGGTTAACCTTTTCTTGCGTCTCGGCATCGAAAGTTGGGGTTAGCCATTCGTTTACTTTTTCTAATATTTCTGGTTCAATATATAGCATAGTGTAGTATTCTGTTTGCAAAAGTACAAATTACGAGGTTTAGGTATTAAGATAGATTGGGAAATTAATCTAGATTTAAATTTTCTTTAATCAGGTAACGCTTGTTGTCTCGCTTAGAACGTAAAATAAGTTCGCCTAAGAAGCCAGCGATAAAAGATTGCGTGCCAATAATCATGGTTGCCAAGGCAATGTAGAATGTAGGTCTTTCTGTGATTAATCGTCCTGTAGGATTTAGAAATAATTTTTCAATTCCCATGTAAAACGCAATAGTAAAACCTATTAAAAACATAATTACACCAAGTGCCCCAAATAAGTGCATTGGACGCTTGCCAAAACGTGATAAAAACCAAATGGTGATTAAATCCAAAAAGCCATTGATAAAACGATTCATTCCAAATTTCGTAGTCCCGTATTTACGCGCTTGATGTTTTACTACCTTTTCACCAATAGAGGTGAAGCCTGCGTTTTTAGCTAAGACAGGGATGTATCTATGCATTTCGCCATTAACATCAATATTTTTTACCACAGCGCTTTTGTATGCCTTAAGCCCACAATTAAAATCATGAAGTTTAACGCCAGATGTGCGTCTTGCCGCCCAATTAAATAGTTTCGATGGCAAATTTTTGGCAATTACAGAGTCGTAACGTTTTTTCTTCCAGCCAGATACCAAATCGTAGTTCTCGTTAGTAATCATTTGGTAGAGCTCAGGTATTTCTTCAGGATTATCCTGTAAATCGGCATCCATTGTAATAACCACATCGCCCTTGGTTTGTGTAAAACCAGCATGTAAGGCCTGTGATTTTCCAAAGTTTTTTAAAAACCGTATGCCTTTAACATTTTGGTTTTGTTCTGAAAGTGAAGAAATAACCTCCCATGAATTATCTGTACTACCGTCGTCTATAAACAGAATTTCGTAAGAAAACGAATTGGATTGCATCACAGATACAATCCAATCGTGTAATTCTGTTAGCGACTCAGCCTCGTTGAGAAGCGGAATGACTATAGATATATTCATGCGTTTTTGATGTCTACTGTTAGACTTCAAATGTAAATAAAATAATTAAGCTGCGTTAGGGTCTTTTCTTCTAACTACAAGAGCAACGATAAGCCCTACGATACTAAAGCCTATAAGCTGAAAAGCTATCGATTTTACAATGTTGCCAATCGAGTACATACTTCCGTTGGCTTGCATTTGTTCTAGAGCAGCATCAATTGACTCTTGCGGTGCCCCAAAACGTTGCATCATATCTAACTGATTTTCAATAATCATATCCTGTAAAACAACTGCTGACTCTGGGTCAATAAAATTGAAAATTATTATGCTTACCAAAGCGCTAAGAAGTATTCCGACAAGTATGGTAATAAAATAAGCAGTAAAAGCTTCCTTAAAACTAATAAAGCCTCCTAAAGCTTTTTTTGCATTCATTGAAGAAATGATACCAAAAACAATGACTATGATTAGCATAGAAATGCCAAACCACCATTTTGTAAATAATTCTAGAGAAACGGCGTAACCTATTATTGTCAACGAGGCTAATATTAAACCTAGATACAGACCATAATTAATTGATGAAGATTTTAAAGATTTTTCCATTTTAGTTAGTTTTATTGATTAATCAGTTAGTAAGTCTATAAAGATACATAATCGTTACAAGTTACCCTAAAATAAAAAATATTAAAAAGATTGTAGATTTATAAAAAATGATTAAATTTGCACCTCGAAAAAATCGAAAATACAGTTAAAGCATTTAGTGATGAGAAAAGGTATACATCCAGAAAATTATAGAATAGTAGCGTTTAAAGACATGTCTAACGATGATGTTTTCTTAACAAAATCTACTGCAGATACAAATGAAACGATAGAGGTTGATGGTGTTGAGTATCCATTAGTAAAACTAGAAATCTCTAGAACATCACACCCTTACTACACTGGTAAATCTAAATTAGTAGATACAGCTGGTCGTATCGATAAGTTTAAAAACAAATATGCTAAGTTTAAGAAATAAACTTAGTTTACAGATATTTTCAAAAAGCCTTTCCTTAACAGAAAGGCTTTTTTATTTTTACATAAATTCAATAACTGATGAATTATATCCTTTTCGATGGCCCAAACAGAAACAATCTGTTACCCTTTACATTTACAAGACCTGTTGCCGATATAAGAGTTGGCATTCTTACCATTAGGGAAAAATGGGAGTCTTACTTAGACTATACAACCACAACAATAACAGAAGACTATTTATCTGAAAAGTTTCCAATGGTAGAAATGGAAACCAACGTAATGATTAATGCATCTTATCTTCCTAATTACGAGATAATTGCTTTAATAAAGGCTTTAGAGGTTAATCAGGCTATTTTTAAAGGCGAAGATGTTATTGCGTTTTGTGTTGAAGAAGGTGCGGAGCACGACGGCTTTGATAATTTTGAAGCTATTGAATTTGAGAACGATATCATTAAAATAGAACATACATGGGATATTTTCTCAAAAAATGGAGAGGCAATTATCGATGATTTTGAGTTAATTACTAAAAGCCGTAAGTCGCAACCAATACCAGCTTCAGTAAATAGCATTAATCCAGAAAACATTTTTATAGAAAAAGGCGCAAAAGTTAATTTTTCTTCACTTAATGCAAGCTCAGGACCTATTTATATTGGTAGAGATGCAGAAATTATGGAAGGTAGTTTGGTTAGAGGTCCATTTGCATTGTGTAATAACTCAGTACTAAAATTGGGTGCAAAAATTTACGGTCCTACAACAGTTGGGCCGCACAGCAAAGTGGGTGGCGAAGTCAATAATTCTGTCATTTTTGGATATTCCAACAAGGGTCACGATGGATTTTTAGGGAATTCTGTATTGGGTGAATGGTGCAATTTAGGAGCAGACTCTAACAACTCTAATCTAAAAAATAATTATGCCGAAGTAAGACTTTGGGACTATAATTCTGAAGGTTTTGCTAGAACGGGACTTCAGTTTTGCGGACTTATGATGGGCGACCATAGTAAGTGTGGTATAAATACAATGTTTAACACAGGTACGGTTGTAGGCGTAAGTTCTAATATTTTTGGAAGTGGATTTCCTAGAAATTTCGTGCCTAGTTTCTCATGGGGTGGCAGTAAAGGATTTGTAACGTATAAAACAAATAAAGCGTTTGAAGTTGCGGATGTAGTAATGAAACGACGTGATGTGAATTTTACAGCAACCGACAAGGCTATCCTAGAATATGTTTTTGAAATAACTAGTAAGTATCGTCGAGAATAGGTGCTCCTTTTTTTTTCATATAATCCAAAAGCCCTAAATCTGTGTAAAATTAATAAAGACAAATTTTTATAAAGTTTTTTTAATCGACGCTCAGGTTAATACTCGATTTTAAAAGTTAGATAGTTTATGACGTTTAATTTAGACAAAACGAAACAATGCCGAAAAGTATTTTCAATATTTATGTTATTGTTTATTGCAAGCATTGGCTTTTCTCAAAACATAAAAGTTAAAAACATTAAGCTAAATAATGAGCTCAATCATTTTTCTGCAATAATGAATAATGGTCGCGTTTATTTTAGCCAGAACAAACTAAATTTAAGAGGTAAGCCTGTAAAGACCAGATTAAATACGTATTTGTATACTTTAATTAGTGGCTATGTAGACAGCCAAGGTGAGATAAGTAATTTAAAACCTGTTAGTGACTCTAAGTTGGGTTTTGCAAACATATCTGCGGCAGCATTTACTAAAGATGGAAA
The DNA here is from genome assembly GCF_004346845.1 of Winogradskyella wandonensis. Lineage (GTDB taxonomy): Bacteria > Bacteroidota > Bacteroidia > Flavobacteriales > Flavobacteriaceae > Winogradskyella > Winogradskyella wandonensis. The sequence continues at coordinate 466,956 of NZ_SMGI01000001.1, forward strand.
ATACATGTATTTTACAACAAATTCTGATGTCGTTGGGGATAATAAAAGTAAGGATTTCAAGACGTTTAATTTACAAATTCATCGTGCCGAATATATCGATGGTAAAGGTTGGTCAAACCCAACGGAATTGCCGTTTTGTAACAAGGATTACAGTTATGCGCATCCAGCTTTAAGTCCGGATGGGAAAACACTTTATTTTGTGTCTAATATGCCAGGTACCAAAGGTCGGACAGATATCTTTAAAGTCGAAATTTTTAATTACACAACCTACGGTGAGCCAGAGCGTTTAGACGATAAGATAAATTCGCCAAGAACAGAGTTATATCCATTTGTTTCCGAAAATAATAAAATCTATTTCTCCTCTAATCGTCGAGGTGGAATAGGAGGCTATGACATCTATAGTTATAATCTAGACACTAAAGATACTAAAGAGACACCAATGCTTTTACCAGAGCCTATAAATAGTATAGGCGAAGATTTTTCATTTTATTTAATGGAAGACGGAAAACGTGGTTTTCTTACCTCTCGCCGTAAGGATGGAAAAGGCGATGATGATATCTATTATTTCACCGGCTTTCAGTCTTCGAAACGTATTTTAAATCTAGCAGATTAGTAGGATTAATGCCTAGTCCTTTTACGGTCTTCCTGGTAAATCTTACGACTTCGTCATAAAATAAAGGCACAATAGGCGCAGTATGCATCACCAAACTGTCCATTTTAGTATATAAATTAGCACGTTGTTCGGTATTTGTTTCTAGATAAGATTGCTCATACAATGCATCAAATTTTTCACTCTGGTAGTGCGTATAATTTGGTCCGCCAGGAGCGAAGTTTTTACTGTAGTAAAGCGATAAATAATTCTCGGCATCAGGATAATCGGCAATCCAACTGGCTCTAAAAAAATCTAATTGTCCGTTAGCTTTTAAATCTTTAAGACTGGATGCAGGTATAACATCCACAATGATATTTAATCCTATTTTTTGAAGCTCTCTTTGTATATACTCGCAGAAGTTAAGATAATTACTTGTTGTTGTTAACGTAACTGTAGGATTGGTTATGTTTGTTTCTTCTTTAAAGGCTTCTAGCAAACGTTTTGCTTCTTCAGTATTATAGGTGTAGCCAATAGAATTGTCATGGCCTGGAAGCCCTTTTGGTATAAAACCTCCGTTAGCAGGTATCCCAATACCGTTGCGTAAATAGGTAATCATTTTTTTACGGTCAAACCCTAAATTTATAATTTTACGTATGCGTTTGGATTGTATTTCACTTAAATCGCTTTCCATGAAAAACCCAAGATATTCCGTATTTAAATACGGACCGCGAATCATATTTACATCCTCAAGGTAGGTTGGTCTTAGTTCTCCTGTTGCGGTTAAAATTTCATCCTTGTACGATGCATCTAATCCAGAAACAAAATCTATATTTCCTTGTGCAAACTGTAGAAATTCACTCTGCTTATCGGGTAAAAATGTTACGGCTATAGCTTCTAAATAAGGCAGAGCTATTCCATTTTCATCTTTTTCAAAATAATTGGGATTACGTCTTAAAACTAATTTTACATTTTCTTCCCAGCGTTTAAATAGAAATGGACCAGTCCCAATTGGGTTGGACCTAAAGTCTGTTCCGAAGTGTTCAACCACTTCTTTAGGAACTACAGAGCAATATTTCATAGTAAGCAACCCTAAGAATCCGGGAAATGGTTGTTTCAGTTTAACAACAAAAGTAGAATCGTTTGCGGCATAATAATTATTAACTTTAGTCATTACCCATGCGCCGGGAGAAGCCAATTTTTCATCATTTAATCGATTAAAGCTATATACAAAATCTGATGCTTTTACAGCTCGAGTAGAATCTCTTCCGAATAACATATGTTTGTGAAAGAAAACATCTTGTCTTAACTTAAATGTATAAGTCTTTGCGCTATCACCAACAGACCATTCTCGGGCAATACACGGTTTTACATTTAATGAATCGTCCATTTGTACCAAGCCATTAAAAAGCTGATTTGTTGCCCAGATGTCTGCTAAATCTTTAGAAAAAGCTGGGTCTAAAGAACTTATATTACGGTGTTCGTTGTATCTAAAAACAAGGTGGTCTTTGTGAGTATATTTATCAGAGCTACAAGAACTAAGCGATATTAAACTTAAAACAATAAGTACTTGGTTTAGGAACACTAGATTATATGCCAGTAATTGTTTTATCATTTTAGGTATTAATTGTAAATTTGCCGCCTTGAATTAATTCTTTAAGGCTATTACTGTTTTAGTAAGCTTTAAAGAAAGTTAAATTTCAATTACCGAGTAAAAGTACAAGAATGGACGCTAGAAAAAAAGTCGCATTTTACACTCTAGGTTGTAAGCTTAATTTTTCTGAAACTTCGACAATAGCGAGAAACTTTAATGACGAAGGTTTTGATCGTGTAGATTTTAAGGAAAAGGCGGATATCTATGTAATCAATACCTGCTCGGTAACCGAAAATGCTGATAAGCGTTTTAAAACCATTGTAAAGCAAGCTCAGAATGCTAATCCAGACGCTTTTGTTGCAGCAGTAGGTTGCTATGCACAGTTAAAACCCGAAGAATTAGCAGAGGTAGACGGAGTTGACTTGGTTCTTGGGGCTACAGAGAAATTTAAGATAACAGATTATATCAATGATTTATCCAAGAATGATTTTGGTGAAGTACATTCTTGCGAGATTGAAGAAGCCGATTTTTATGTTGGGAGTTATTCTATCGGCGATAGGACAAGAGCTTTCTTAAAAGTTCAAGATGGTTGCGACTATAAATGTACATACTGTACTATTCCTCTAGCGCGTGGTATTTCTAGAAGTGATACCATGGAAAATGTTCTTAGAAATGCTAAAGAAATTTCAGAGCAAGGTATTAAAGAAATCGTTTTAACGGGTGTAAATATTGGAGATTATGGTAAAGGCGAATTTGGTAACAAAAAACACGAACATACATTTTTAGACCTAGTAACAGAGCTAGACAAGGTAAGTGGTATAGAACGACTTAGAATATCTTCAATAGAACCCAATTTACTAAAGAATGAAACGATTGAGTTGGTGTCTGAATCCAGAGCTTTTGTACCTCACTTTCATGTGCCGCTTCAAAGTGGGAGTAACATTCTTCTAAAAAAAATGAAGCGTCGCTACATGCGTGAGTTATACACAGACCGTGTTGCAAAAATTAAAGAAGTAATGCCCAATGCTTGCATCGGTGTCGATGTTATTGTTGGATTTCCTGGTGAAACTGACGATTTATTTCTAGAAACTTACAATTATCTTACCGAATTAGATATCTCTTATCTTCATGTGTTTACCTATTCTGAAAGGGACAATACCGAAGCAGCAGAATTTGAAGGCGTTGTGCCAAAACACATTAGAGCAAAACGTAGTAAAATGTTAAGAGGTTTATCTGCTAAAAAACGTCGTGCCTTCTACGAAAGCCAAATAGACACCACACATACAGTACTTTTTGAAGGCGAAAATAAAGAAGGTTACATTCATGGATTTACAGAAAATTATGTTAAAGTAAAAGCGCCGTGGAATCCAGAATTAGTAAATACACTGCAAAATGTTCATCTCACAAAAATAGATGACGATGGTTTGGTGCGTTTCCAATTTATTAGCTAGTTTTACTGGGGATTAATTAATTGCTTTGTCTTTGTATGAATAGAACCTTCGCGGCTTGTATCTTGTTTGTAGTAGTTGCCACCTGCGCTCAAACTAATAATGATATTTTAGGCGAGTGGACGTTAAAAAGCTGGTCTGTCGGTTCTGAATCTACACTTGTTAATAATAATAAACAGAGCACTAATTTGCTAGATATTACAACTTGCAACAATTCTGAAGTTCTTACGGTAAAAGCTAATAATACCATTGGTGCCACAAACACTTTTAATCCAAATATTAAAATATCAAAAGGCGAAAACGGCTACTTAGTGACTGAAGTGTGTACCAAAGGCAGTCTTGGTTTTTCTAATTCATTTAAACTCATTGACAATAAATTAGTACTTGATATAGGTGACTCTTACATAATAAAAGAAGATAGTTTAAGTAGAACATTTAAAAACTACATTAAAGTCTATAATTCAGACTTTACTCAAGTTATAGAAAGAAAGGACTTAATCCTTGTCTATATAAGGCGGTAATTCTCTATTAAATACAAAAGCCGTAATTTAACAAATTACGGCTTTTGTATTTATTTAAACTTTTAATTATATACGAATACCTACAGGCAGCATTCGCTTGTATTTTCTATTAGCTTTTACAAATTTAGCGATATCAGGACTTGTAGGAACTAAACTAATATTTCGCTCTTTAATATTACTAAAAACTAAATCGATAAACTCTAATTCAAACTCTTTTGTTCTAATAGCTTCTGGGATAATCATTTTTGTTAAGAATATCTTACGTTCTTGTAACGAATATTCTATAACAGCCATTTCGTTTTCAACCTTTAATTCAAATTGACGTAAAAATTCATTGTCAATTAACTCGGCAGTCTCTGTCATAATCTTTTTGTATTTTAAATTAGCGGTTGGCTAGAGTAGATTCTATTTTTTCAATAGATTTGTGCAAATGTACAAAAAATCTAGGAAACTTAACTGTTTTTACTTTTAAAACGCTGGTTAGGAGCTTATTTCACTAGTTTAGACACTGTTATTTATAAGTAAAAGCTGATAAAATGGAGGACAAAAAGACACACGTTTATTTAATGCCAGGAATGGCAGCCAATCCTTCTATTTTTGAATATATTAAATTGCCCGAGGAACAATTCGAAATACATTGGCTAGAATGGAAAATACCAAATACAAATGAGAGTCTCGAGTCTTATGCTAAGCGCATGATTGAAGAAATAAAGCATACTAACATAGTACTTCTTGGTGTGTCTTTTGGCGGTATTTTAGTTCAGGAAATGAGTAAATATATGTCGCTAAGAAAATTATTCGTAGTATCTAGTGTAAAGTCTCATCACGATTTGCCTAAACGTATGAAACTTTTAAAATTTACTAAGGCTTATAAGTTATTACCTACACAATTAGTCAGCAATATTGATATGCTGGCAAAATATGCCTTTGGAGAGACTATTAAAAAACGAGTAGAACTTTATAAGAAATACTTATCAGTCAACGATAAAAAGTATTTAGATTGGGCCATAGAGCAAGTGGTGTGTTGGGATCAAGAAGAGCCAAACGATTCTGCAATTTATATCCATGGCGACAAGGATTTGGTTTTTCCTCATACCTGTTCGGAAGACTGTATTGTTATCAAAGGCGGAACCCATATTATGATAATAAATAAGTATAAGTGGTTTAACGAAAATTTACCAAAACTTATTTTAGAAACACCTTGACAATCATAGGTTTATTTAATACATTTAGAAAAAAGCAAATATTATGAAAATCCTAAAGAATATCCTGTCTATAGTTGGTCTAATTATCATATCAAGCGTGCTGATTTTCGCGATGCAAAAAGGACCAGAAACCTCGCAAGTAGAAAATACAACGAAAGAAATTAAAGCAGGTTATAATGTATATGCCTTAGAAGTGCCTTCGGATTTAAATTTTGCTGGAGAGCCGATGCCCTTAGGTAATCCAGATATTTATGAGCGAATGGACAGAGAGTTGCTTGTAAATACCTATTGGCAGTCTAACGGACTATTAATGTTTAAAAGAGCACAAAAGTATTTTCCAATTATCGAACCTATTTTAAAAGAAAACGGAATTCCTGAAGATTTTAAATACCTATCGGTAATAGAAAGTGGTTTAACAAATGCAGTATCTCCCGCTGGTGCAAGAGGATTTTGGCAAATAATGAAAGCGACTGGTCGCGAAAATGGTTTAGAAATTAATAATAACGTGGATGAGCGTTATCATTTAGAAAAAGCAACTAAAGTAGCATGCAAATACTTAAACGAAGCCAAAAAGAAATTTGGCAGTTGGACCTTAGCTGCGGCTTCTTATAATGCAGGCATGGCAGGTATAGCAAATAAATTAAAAGAGCAAAACGTAGGCGATTACTACGACTTACTCTTAGGCGAAGAAACAGGTAGATATATGTTTAGAATCGTAGCGCTAAAGGAGATTTTAAATAACCCAGAGAAGTACGGTTTTAATTTTAGCCAAGACGATTTGTATAGCTATGTTCCAACGACAAAAGTAAAGGTAGATACCGCTGTTACCGATTTTACAAAATTTGCCGAAAAATTTGGTATTAATTACAAAATCTTAAAAATACATAATCCCTGGCTACGCGAACCGCATTTAAATAATAAGTTTAGAAAAGTTTACGAAATAGAGATTCCTAAAGAAGGCATATATAATCCTTAATAGTAGCTCTTGGACTTTATAAAAAACCATATTTGGGAAATTCTTATTATTCTTAATTACACGATTGCCGTTTCGGCTGTAATTACCATTCTTTTTAAAAGGATAAACCCAACCAAAACTTTAAGCTATATCATAGCGCTATTATTAGTGCCGTTTCTTGGGTTTTTGGTGTACTACTTGTTTGGGCAAGAGTATAGAAAATCAAAAATTTTCAATCGAAAAAAGATTCTTAATCAATCTGTAGTCAAGGCAATTCAAGATAATACAGATATAGATGCGCATATAGTTGATGATATCGAAGAGCGTTTAAAAGAAAAATCGAAATTAATTCCTCTTATCTATAATAGCGAAAACTCCAAGTTAACAGTAAATAACAAAGTTACTGTTATCAAGGATGGTGATATGAAGTTTAATTTACTTATCAAGGATATTGAAGATGCAGAGCACCACATCCATTTAGAATATTTTATTGTAAAAGATGATGAGTTTGGCACTAAGTTTCTAAACATTCTCTGTAAGAAAGCAAAGGAAGGTTTACAGGTTAAGTTAATAATGGACGATGTAGGAAGCGACGTTTCTAATAAATCAATAGCCAAGCTTAAAGAAAGTGGTGTTGAGGTTTATAAGTTTATGCCAGTACTTTTCTCTAAATCTACGGGAAAGATGAATTACAGAGACCATAGAAAAATTGTGGTTATTGATGGTAAAATAGGTTATGTCGGTGGAATTAATATTGCTGATAATTATCTAAACTCTAACAATACAGCATATTTTAGAGATACACATTGCAGAATCGAGGGCGAAGCGGTAAACCAGCTTCAAATTCTGTTTTTTACAACGTGGGATTTTGTAACAGAAAAAGATTTAAAAGTTTCCGAAGATTATTTTCCGAGTATTGACAAAAAAGGAGATACACCTGTGCAGATTACAGCAAGTGGGCCAGACACAGATTGGTCAAACATAATGGAAGCTATTTTTTCGGCTATTACAAATGCTTCAGACTATATCTACATTACTACGCCATATTTTATTCCAAATGACGAAATTGTTACGGCCTTACAGGTGGCAGCAAGGAGCAATGTTAAGGTAAAGATTTTGGTTCCGAAAGACTCAGATTCTTGGGTTGCCGAGTATGCTACTAATTCTTATTTAGAAAGACTTCTTGAGGCAAAGATTGAAGTTTACAGATATACTAAAGGATTTATTCATGCTAAAACAATGGTAATAGATGGTGTTTTTTCAACCATCGGAACAACTAACATGGATTACCGAAGCTTCAATATAAATTTTGAAGTTAATGCGCTTTTCTATGACGAAACGATTTCCAAAAATTTAGAAGATATGTTTTTCGATGACATAGAATCTTCAGAAAAGATGGTGTTAGATGTTTGGAAGAATAGAAACAAACGCACAAAGGCTCTCGAAGCTATTGCGAATCTTATGGCGCCTTTATTGTAAACAAGAACAAAAAATTACTATCGTCTACTACGTCTATTCTGCCTAGAAGATGTTGGTTGACCGTATTGCTGACGTGGAATTGCAGCTTTTTTCATTTGCTGTTTCATCATCTTTATTTGGTCTGCTAGCATATTTCGTTTATCTAGTTTTTGAGCTTCGGCTAATAGTTTCTGTGCCTCTTGCTTTCTTCGTTTACTAAATGCAATACCAGCTAAATTTAATTTTGCCATGGCCAAATCATGGTCCATGGATAAACCGAGATTTATTGCTTTTTTAAAATATTTTTCGGCTTCATTCATGTTGGTCTGAGAAACCATAACACCATTAAGATAATTAAGATAGCCTTGTTGTTTTTTAACTAAAGCACCTTCTGGATTCTTAATTTTATCTAACCATTTTTTGGCACCTTCAAAATCTTGCTTCCTTAACCTTAAAAAAGCAAGTAGAATCATTTCATTCTTAAAGTAAAGAAATACAAATATCAAAGAAAGTAAAATGTACATGATACCGTTTCCGATATATCCTTCTGTAAATTGATATATAGCGTAGCCAATAATTAAGGCTGTAATAACAAGTTTTATATTTTTATTAAACATATTTTCTATAGTGATTTTCGGTTGGCAAAGTTAAGAAAAACAATTAAAAATTATTTTAATTTAAGACTTGGTAAAGTAAAAACTTGTTGTATATTTGCACGCAGTTTTGGAAGGATATCCAATTTAGTTTTACAATTAAGATTTTAAAAATATAAGACATGCCGAAAAGAACGTTTCAACCGTCAAAAAGAAAGAGAAGAAACAAACATGGTTTCAGAGAAAGAATGGCTTCTGCTAATGGTAGAAAAGTCTTAGCACGTCGTCGCGCTAAAGGAAGAAAAAGATTATCTGTATCTTCAGAATTAAGACATAAAAAATAATGATTAACAATTGTTAATATTTTAAAGGCGTTACTTAGGTGTAACGCCTTTTTTTGTACCCAACCGATAATTATTTTTGTAACTCAACTTAAAAAAGCATCATGCCAAAAAACAAAGACATTAAATCCATTTTACTTATAGGTTCTGGTCCGATTATCATTGGGCAAGCCTGCGAATTCGATTATTCTGGTTCTCAAGCTTTACGCTCATTACGTGAAGATGGTATAGAGACCATTCTTATCAATTCCAATCCAGCAACGATTATGACCGATCCATCAATGGCAGACCACGTTTATTTGTTGCCATTGACAACAAAATCCATTATCAAAATTTTAAAGGAGCATCCACAAATCGATACGGTGCTACCAACTATGGGTGGGCAAACGGCTTTAAATTTATGTATTGAAGCAGACGAAAAAGGTATTTGGAAGGACTTTGGGGTCAACATCATAGGTGTTGACATTGATGCTATTAACATTACAGAAGACCGCGAGAAATTTAGAGAACTAATGACCGAAATTGGTGTTGGCATGGCACCACAAGCTACCGCGACGTCTTTCTTAAAAGGAAAAGAAATCGCGCAAGAATTTGGTTTTCCTTTATGTATTAGAGCCTCTTTTACATTAGGCGGTGCAGGTGCATCTATTGTCTATGATGAGAAAGAGTTTGATGAGTCTTTGACAAGAGGATTAGAGATTTCTCCAATTCATGAGGTTATGATAGACAAAGCGCTTCTTGGATGGAAAGAGTATGAGTTGGAGTTGCTAAGAGATAAAAACGATAATGTTGTTATTATCTGTACTATAGAAAATATGGATCCCATGGGTATCCATACTGGCGATTCTATAACTGTTGCGCCAGCTATGACCTTATCCGACAAAACGCAGCAAAAAATGCGTGATATGGCAATACACATGATGCGTAGTATTGGTGATTTTGCAGGTGGATGTAATGTACAGTTTGCTGTAAGTCCAGACGACCAAGAAGATATTATTGCTATTGAGATTAATCCACGTGTATCGCGCTCTTCTGCATTAGCTAGTAAAGCAACAGGGTATCCCATCGCAAAAATTGCAGCCAAGTTGGCATTGGGATACACACTAGATGAATTAGATAACCAAATTACTAAATCTACATCTGCGCTTTTCGAGCCGACATTAGACTACGTTATTGTAAAAATCCCTAGATGGAATTTTGATAAGTTTGAAGGCTCAGATAGGACTTTAGGTCTTCAAATGAAAGCTGTAGGTGAAGTAATGGGTATCGGACGTTCGTTCCAAGAGGCATTACACAAAGCCACACAATCACTAGAGATTAAGAGAAACGGCTTAGGTGCTGATGGAAAAGGTTATAAAGATTACGATACCATTATAGAGAAATTAAGGTATGCAAGTTGGGACCGCGTTTTTGTTATATACGATGCTATTGCAATGGGAATCCCATTAAGCAGAATCTATGATATTACCAAAATTGATATGTGGTACCTGAAACAATATGAAGAATTATTTCAGTTACAAAAAGAGATATCAAAGTATAGTATCGAGACCATAGATAGAGAATTATTGCTCGAGGCCAAACAAAAAGGGTACGGTGATAGGCAAATAGCGCATATGCTTGATTGTCTAGAAAGTCAAGTTTATAATAAAAGAAAGGAGTTGAAAATTAATCGAGTCTACAAACTTGTAGATACTTGTGCGGCAGAATTTAAAGCACAGACACCTTATTATTATTCAACTTTTGAAAGTGAGGTCGAATATCCAGACGGAACAGTAACCGTCGCAAACGAGAGTATTGTTACGGATAAAAAGAAAATCATTGTTTTAGGCTCTGGTCCTAATCGAATCGGACAAGGTATTGAATTTGATTATTGTTGTGTACATGGTGTCTTAGCGGCGGCAGAGTGTGGTTATGAAACCATCATGATTAATTGTAATCCCGAAACCGTTTCTACAGATTTCGATATCGCAGATAAGCTCTACTTTGAGCCGGTGTTTTGGGAGCATATTTACGATATCATTCAGCATGAAAAACCAGAAGGTGTCATTGTACAATTAGGCGGACAAACCGCTTTAAAACTTGCTGAAAAGCTAGAGCGCTATGGCGTGAAAATTATGGGAACAACATACAAAGCTTTGGATGTTGCTGAAGACCGTGGAAGTTTTTCAACCTTATTAAAAGACAATAATATTCCATATCCAGAATTTGATACTGCAGAAACAGCAGATGAAGCTTTAGCCGTAGCGGACAAACTCAATTTTCCAATACTTGTACGGCCTTCGTATGTTCTTGGAGGGCAAGGCATGAAAATTGTAATTAATAAGCAAGAGCTCGAAGAGCATGTCGTTGATTTACTAAATAAAATACCGAATAATAAATTACTTCTAGACCATTATTTAGACGGCGCTATTGAGGCTGAAGCAGATGCTATATGTGACGCCGATGGCAATGTGTACATAATTGGTATTATGGAGCATATAGAACCTTGTGGAATCCACTCTGGAGACAGTAACGCTACGTTGCCAGCTTTTAACCTTGGGGATTTGGTAATGCAACAGATAATAGACCACACGCATACTATAGCTAGAGCTTTAAATACGGTTGGTTTAATCAATATTCAGTTTGCCATTAAAGACGATATGGTATATATAATCGAGGCAAATCCTAGAGCATCTCGTACAGTGCCATTTATCGCCAAAGCATACAAAGAGCCCTATGTTAATTATGCAACTAAGGTAATGTTGGGAGAGAAAAAAGTAACAGATTTTAACTTTAACCCTCAGCTGGATGGTTATGCTATAAAGCAGCCTGTGTTCTCCTTTAATAAATTCCCAAATGTGAATAAAAAGCTCGGGCCAGAAATGAAGAGTACAGGAGAAAGCATCTTATTTATAGATAGTTTAAAAGACGACGAATTCTACGATTTGTACTCAAGACGAAAGATGTATTTGAGTAAATAATGTAATTTTTTGATTTAGAGAGGAGTAGGGTATTTGTTTTTTTTATAACTTGTAAAGGAATTTAAGAGTTATGAAAAAAGTCCTACTCTTTTTTATTATTGCTATTTTGCCTCTAACTATGTTGTCTTTTGCTCAACAAAACATCTATGATGCTTGTAGACAAGGCAATCTTGATATAGTTAAAAGGCTCTACACTATTAATCCTAACACTATAAACATTGAGGATGAGTCTGGATACACACCCTTGGTATTGTCTTGTTATTATGGACACGAGGACATTGTTGAATTTTTGGTAGATAAAGTTAAAACCTTAAATGATAAAACGTCTTACGGTTCCCCGCTTATGGCTGCAACAGTAAAAGGATACGATAATATTGTCGATGTATTATTAGAAAATAATGTAGACCCTAACATTACTGACGAGCAAGGTGTAACTGCTGCTCATTATGCAGTGCTTTTTAAGAACTATTCGATTATTGAAAAATTAGTAAAAGCTAAGGCGGACTTTTCTATTAAGAATAATGTTAATAAATCACCTTTGGATTATGCCATTAGTCATAACGACGAAAAATTAAATACACTACTAAATCTTCAATAAAATTACTATGAAAAAAATTACTCTATTTCTTTTTTTAATAATATCTAGTTTTGGGTTTTCCCAGAGCTGGACAACAGGAGAGGTCATGCTGGCTTCAGATTTTTCAGTCCAATTTGACATTACTAGTTCTACTGTAACTGTAACTATGATTGGCCCGTCGTCGGTTGGCTTTGCCGTTTCACCAACAAATGACGCATATAGTCAAGGAAGTGGTATGGGGCAATTTAGTGGAGATGACGTGATTTTCTATGCTAATGGAATAGTGTCTGATAGACAACAAACGGGAGGCTTTAGTCAACCGCAGCCAGATGGAACAAATAATCCATGGTCAATTTCTTCTAATACCGTAAATGGCTCAGCGAGAACGGTAGTTGCTTCTAGGGCAAGAAATACAGGGGATTCAGCAGATTTTGTCTTTCCCGACTCTGTTAGTTCTTTTACTGTAATATGGGCTAAAGGGGGAAATGCGGATTTTACATTCCACCCAAGCGGAACTTCGGGAAGAAGTGGTACAATAGTTAATACCGTCCTAAGTAACGAAGATTTCCAACTAAACCCAGCACGATTCGTAATTTCTCCCAATCCAAGCAATAGAGATTTAAATGTTGGTATCAACTACAACTCGAGTAGAGCTTATAACTTAGAAGTTTATGACGTATTAGGAAAGCAAATTTATAGAGGACATTTAACAAAAGATAATAATTCTATAGACGCTTCCAATTGGAGGAGAGGCGTTTATTTAGTTAAATTGTCTAGTGATGAGGCAACACAAACAAAAAGATTTGTTAAACAATAGAATTAAGAGTTTTATATACATAAAAAGACCAGCTTTTTGCTGGTCTTTTTGTTTTTTATAGTACTTGTGGTTTCTATTTTTTGTTTAATACAAATTCATAAGAGACATTAACTTCACTTGATAACTTATTACTGACTATTTTTGGGATTTCGATGTCAAAATCAGCCACATTTAGTTTTAATTCCCCTTTAATTAAAAGGCTTCCGTCTGTTTGTTTTTTAATATTAAGTGACTCATTATCCAATGTTTTTGTCTTTCCATGGAATGTTATAGAGCCTGAGTAGCTTTTTATATTAGATGCAGATAATTCATCCATAGAAAAATTAGCGATTGTGCCTTTAAAAGTAGCTTTAGGGTAGTCGTCTGATTCTGCATAGTTTTCGTTAAAATGTTCTTCCATTAGAGCATTCTTAAAACGGAAACCTTTAACCAAAACTAAGGCTGCAAACTCTCCATTCTCTGTATTTATTATAGCAGTAGTATTTTTGTTTGTAGCTTTTACTTCTTCAAAAGATGGGACTGAGGCTTCAAAAGTAACCTTACCTGTTTTAGTAAGGTATTTACTTTGAGCAAAAATGCCTATTGATGTCAATAGAGTAAATAGAATAAGTAAACGTTTCATAGTTCAATTTTTTTAGTATTATTCAATAACTATTCCATTTTAGTTATCTAACAATCCTTCTTCTTGCCACTGAATGATTAAATCAATTAGATTTTGTGGAAGTCTGACACCAGTTAATGGCATAGCTCCAGCTTCACCTGGCTGTGCAGAAATACGATTGACGAGATTATTATTTTCTATTCCAAAAACTATTTCGCCATGATTTCTCAATGATGTCTGTGCTCCGAAGTTTTGTGGTGTATCACCATGACAAGTCACGCAGTTATTATCGAAAATAGGTTTTATATCATCTTGAAAGCTAACCAACACTGGTGGCGGTGTATTATCAATTAAATCTTCCTCGCTAACATTAGTACAACTAAGCATTACAGAAATTAATAATGTTGCTAATATGTATTTATAATTTTTCATCTTCATTTTTTTTTAAAATACACGACTTAAATTAAATCCAAAGAAAAAATCACCATCACCCCAATCTCCAGTTCCTTGACCTAGAAATGTATTGGTGTTCATGCCTTGAGCATTTGTAAAATGCATTTGGAATACATGTCCGCCAGTTTCTAAGTCCACGCCAATAGATAATGGATTTTTATATGGTGATGTGTCAGAACGGTTAAGGTGCCATCCATAATCCATATTAAGAGACCATCTCTTTGTTAATTTATATCTTCCTCCAAGTCCTAGAGCATATTGCGTATTATCTTGATTGTTATCAATAACATAATTATCATGGAATATAGTGGGTGCCAATTGTAAGGATAAATTTTTATTAAACTTTCGGGCAATTAAAAGCTGAGTAGCGTATCCCAAACGATTTTCAAACTCTAATTTAGGCAGATTTGCTTCGTCTAAAGCCGTGTTTATTAAAAATGAATTATACCCAACAATAGTAAATGGTGAGCCACCTTCTTTTTGCTTTACCAATCTATATTTTAAAGCACCTTCATATATTTTTTGAAAGGAACTTCGTGAAACACTAACATTTAGCCAATCATTAACACCATAAATAAAGTTAAGTCGAGTCACAGCATCGTCAAGACCAAAAAAACTTTCAAATCCATTTTTAACAGTACCAAAACGGTGCGCAACAACAAATGTAAATTCTTTTTTTGCTGTCAGTTTAGTTGATTCAAAGTTTACAATCTTGAGTCCCTTAAACGTAGCAGTAGCGTAATTATCTTCAGGTGATTCTTGGTCTATTTCGTCGAGCAAATCATCTTGTGCAAACAGCGAAATAGAAAATAAGAGTAGTAATAAAGAAATTGATTTTTTCATTAGTTAGTAGTTATGGTGCATTGATCGAGTTTAATTTCTTCCAGTAAGTCGTCGTAACCGATAAATCGTCCTTTAACAGAAATTTTTCTTTTCTCCGATATAGGGTTTTGTTCAAGCAAGCTACAAAAGATTGAGTTATTAAGCGTCACACTGCTATTTCGCTGTGCAGTTATTTCACCATTAATAAGTATAGTTTTATTAAGATATTTTGATTGTGCGATTTCTGTATCGGTGGCAAATTCTGCTATTAAATCTTCGGCATTTAAGGTGTAGGCTGCAGATTCAGTACTTATATCTCTATGGTCTTGATAAACGTAATTATAACCAAAAACAGCAGCAATTAGGAGAAGAATAATAACAATGAGAAGCGTCTTTTTTTTCATATTAAATTGAAATACAGTCTGATATAAAGTTATGAAAAATATTCAATTAAGGACTATAGTTCAATATCTACTCTATAGGATTTAAGCGATTCTTTATAATCTTCAACCGAAAAGTTTTCCTCAGAAAACTCTAGTTTTCGCATTTTATTTGCTTCGTTACGCTTAATTGCCTTTAAAAAGCGTTTTAATTCTTCTTCATTAGTAATTTTTAATCCTGGTACTTCTACGGTTTTTCCGCTTTCATCAACAGCGACCATGGTAAAATAAGACGAATTGCAATGTTTCTTTTTGCCGGTTCTAATATTTTCAGATTCAACTCTAATACCAACAACCATAGATGAGTTACCAACATAGTTAACGGATGCCTTCATGGTAACTAATTCGCCAACTTCAATAGGATTCAAAAAATTCACCTTGTCAACCGAAGCTGTTACACAATACGATTGCGAATGCTTAGAAGCACAACTAAAAGCAATTTGGTCCATTAAGCTAAGTATGTAGCCACCGTGAATTTTTCCTCCAAAATTGGTGTTAGATGGCAACATCAATTGCGAAATCTCTATTCTAGAGGATTTTACAGATTTAAACATAAGACTGAAGGTTTAGATAAAGTAATCCTATTAAAATAGCGATTCCAAAACTTATCAAAGTACCAATGAGTATGTATTCCGTTAGTTTTCGTTCTTTAGAAGCCGTTAAATCTCCAAACCGAAAAACTGATTTAGCAGTAATTAAAAAGCCAACAGCTTCCCATCGACCAACAACGATGAATATAAAAACAAGAAGCCTTTCGAGTATGCCAATGTATTTACCCGCATCTTTTAGCGACTCGTTGCCTTTTGTGATTTTATTTATATCCCATTTTGAAAAAATAGTTTTCATAATAATTGATGTAGGCTGAATTAAAAACAGTACGCAAACCAATAAGAGTAAGTTGCCTGTATTAACGATGTTAAACGTAAGCGTGTCTTCCAGAAAAAGAGGAACAATCAATAGAATAGTTAATACATGCAATAGCTGATCTACAAAGAATAATAAGCGCTTGTTCTTCTTATTTTGAAGTAAAAGCTTAGCACCATCAATGACGTAATGAATTACCCCGACCAATACTATCATAGGCCATAATGATAAGTCCCAAACTAAAACAAACATTAAGGCAACATGAATTAGGATATGCACGTAAAGCCATTTAGATTTTAGTTGATGTTTCTCTTTGTGTTTTACCCATTGTTGTGGTTGAAGAAAGAAATCGCCAATAAGGTGAGCGAGTATGAGTTTTAATAGGAGAAGTGTCATCATTTAGGGCTATTTTAAATTTGAAACTTTTTGTCTAAACATACTATCCAATTCTTTTATTTCGTCTAGATAAGCACGTTTTTGCCGTTTACTTACCGCATCTTGACTAATACCTACTAATTTAGCTAATTCAGATTGAATCATCTGAGGATTCTCTAAACTAAGTTTTACAATTTCTGCTGAATTTGTAGTCCAATTATCCATAGCGATTAAGGCTAGTTTGAAATATAAATTAAGCTCCTTGTCTAAACCGAAGTCATTTGTCTTTATTTTTAAATTTTGTTTTTCCTTTTTTAAGGTTTCAAAGGTCTCTCCGGAAAAGACAAACGCTTCTCCGTTAGATTCAGCCACGGAATTACCTTCATAGTCTTTATTCCCAATACCAATAGACATACGAACATCTAGGCCTTTTAGAGATTTAATACATGCTTTGATATAAACGGCAGTACTAAAGCTCTCTTCAACCTTAGGAAAATCTAATTGAAAACTATCTCCTCTATAAATATCATAGAATTTAGAATCTGAAGATTTGTTTTCTAAAGCAGACTTCAATGGTTTTAACCATAAATCTTGGTTTATAGCTTTGCGTGATTTAATAATATCTCCTGTGATTACACTTGTCATATATTCGATATTTTTTCAAATATATGCCTTTTTTATGGAATAATATAATTTATGCCTTAATTATGGAATATTATTAATTATGCCTTTTATATGGAATATTTAATCAATATCTTTTTTGTGCCAATTGTTTCTTATGCCATATTCGGTTTCAACCTTTTGAAATAGACCAATAAGCAAAAAAATAGCACCTAATACAAAACTTATTATCGTGATAAAAAGATTAAGGTCTTCTCTTTCTGAAATTTTATAATCTGATATCATAAGAATAATCGAGAAGCAAATCGCAGCAATCCCTAATAATAGAACACGCATATAATAAAAACGGAGTGTCCACTTGTAAATGGTATTTATAAGTTTCTTATTCAAAATCCTCTTCAGCTCGTTTTATAATAGCTTCCGGCAATGACTTCTTAGCTTTTGCCCCCATTTTCTTAATATTTTCTACACGCGAAATCAGATTACCTTTGCCTTCAACCAATTTATTCATGGCAGAAGCGTAGTCGCTTTTAGCAGCGTCTATTTTTTTGCCTACACCAGTTAAATCGGTTACTAAGCCTTCAAACTTATCATATAAAGCGCCAGCTTGTCGGGCTATTTCAATGGCATTTTGTTGCTGTTTTTCGTTATTCCACATCGTATCGATAGTACGAAGTGTCGCTAAAAGTGTAGAAGGCGTAACTATAACAATGTTTTGTTCAAAAGCTTTATTGTACAGTGTGTTATCTTCGTTAATGGCTACAGCGAAAGCAGGCTCTATCGGAATAAACATCAGTACAAAATCAGGCGATTCTATATCGTATAAATCTTGATAATTTTTTGCCGAAAGTTGGTCTACATGCTTTTTTATAGAATTAACATGTGCTTTTAGATAGACCGCTCGTTCATCATCGTCAGCATTAACCATACGCTCGTAATCTACCAAAGAGACTTTGGAATCGATAATCATTTTCTTAGAGTCTGGAAGGTGTAACACAACATCTGGCATAACACGAGAACCATCTTCTCGCTGAAAGTTTTGCTGAACAAAATATTCGCGGTCTTTTTCTAAACCAGATTTTTCTAAGACGCGCTCCAACACCAACTCACCCCAATTACCTTGCGTTTTACTATCGCCTTTAAGTGCTTTGGTAAGGTTGGTCGCTTCTTTGGCCATTTGTTGGTTGAGGTCTTTTAAACCAAGTAATTGCTCTTTTAAAGCCGAGTGCATACTTATACTTTCTTTTTGAGAATCTTCTACCTTTTTCTCAAAGGTTTTTATTTTCTCTTCAAGCGGATTAAGGATATTTTTAATGTTTTCTTTATTCTGATTTGTGAATTTCTCTGACTTTTCATCAAGAATTTTTTGCGCCATTAACTCAAAATCTTTACGTAGTTGCTCTTGCTGCTTGGCTAATTCTTCATCTCGCTTTAAGTTTTGTTGTTGGAGATTTTCCATCTCGGTATTACGACGCGATAACTCGGTACTCAGAAACTCTTTTTCACGACGAATCTCTTCACGCTCACTTTCTACTTTATCGATGGTTTGTTTTAAATCTGCGATAGAATTACTAAGTTGAAGCTGACGCTCTTCCAAAGTACTTTTATCACTTTTGCTTTTTAGCTGTGCGAATTTAAGTCCAATATATCCGCCAATTGCTGCAGAAACTATAATAGAAATAAGAAGAATAAGCGTGTCGTTCATGTTTTAAATGTGAGTTTTATCAAAGATAAATTTTAATGTTGAAATAGAAACAGAAAACTATTTAGTAACTCTAAAACTTCCTGTCTTACTGTCAAAAGCAATCATGTCTTCAGGAAAAAGCGAATAGAAAACGCCTTTTTCAATCAAATGGCAAGGTTGGTCGGTAACTGTTACTTCTTTGGTCATTACAATCATCGTATCGCATAACTGAATCGCCAAATTAATCTCGTGAGAAGAGAACAGAATCGTTTTGCCTGTGTCCTGGGTTAATCTTTTCAGCAGTTTTAGAATATACGCTTTATGATACATGTCGAGATGCGTCGTTGGCTCATCTAGAATAATGAGGTCTGTATCTTGAGCTAAAGCACGAGCTATCATTACTTTTTGAAGCTGCCCATCGCTCAACTCAAAGCATTTTTTTTCTTTTAAATCAGTAACGCCAACTAAGTCTAAAGCTTGGTTTATTTTCTCAAAATCAATCTCAGTTAAATTACCAATCCAATTGGTGTATGGATGACGACCGAGTGCAACAAGCTCAAAAACTGAAAGATTTTTGGAGGTTAGCTGTTCTGTAAGTACGATGCTTAGTTGTGTAGCGAGTTGGTGAGCAGAGGTTTGCTTTAAGTCTTGATTGTTTAGAGAAATGCTTCCTGATAATTCAGGCTGAACTTTTATTAATGTTCTTAATAAGGTTGATTTTCCTATACCATTCTCACCTACCAAACCAATCAATTGACCTTTTTCTAAATCAAAATTAATATCTGAAGCGATAACCACATCTTTCCTTTTGGTTTTGTAACCAATAGAAAGCTGCTCTGCCTTTAAGATGATATGTTTGCTTTCGGTTTTCAAAATTAAAACATCATTTTTCGTTGTCTTACCAATAACCAAATTACTACAGGCGCACCAACTAACGCTGTGATGGCATTAATAGGCAATATATAATCACTACCTGGTAATTGCGCTACGCTATCGCAAATAAGCATAACTATGGCTCCAAATAGACAAACAGCTGGTAATAGAATCTTATGATTAGAAGTCGTAAAAATTTGTCGTGTTAGATGCGGAATGGCCAAACCAATAAAGGCTATTGGGCCAGCGAAAGCTGTAATTGTACCAGCAATTAAACTTGTAGCTATGATAATAATAAATCGATTTTTCTTTAAGTTAATACCTAAGCTTTTGGCGTAGTTATCGCCTAGCAAAAGACTATTTAAGCCTTTAATTGAAGCAATACTTAGAACTAATCCCACAAAATAAATTCCTGAAAAAATCAAGAGTTCATTCCAAGATAAGTTACTCAAACTTCCAAAACCCCAAAAAATGTATTGTTGCAATTGTTCGGCAGAACTAAAATAGGAGAGAACGCTAACCACCGCGGCCGTAATACTTCCAAACATGAGCCCTATGATTAAAATTGCCATGGTATCTCTCACGCTATGCGAAACGGCTAAGACAGACATTAAAACCAAAAAACTCCCCAAACTTGCTGCAATGACAATACTCCATTTGCTAGCTAAGGCAATGGCAAAAGCTCCACCAAAGAGACCAGACCCAAGTATCACTAAGGCCACTCCTAAACTTGCACCAGAACTGATACCTAAAACAAAAGGTCCAGCCAAAGGATTTCTGAATAAGGTTTGCATTAGCAGACCCGAAATCCCTAAACCAGAGCCAACCAAAATGGCTGTAATAGCTTTTGGTAGTCTAAAATTTGTAATGATAACTTCCCAGGTAGAATTTTCTATGGAACCAAATAAGCTTCCAAAAATACTTTTAAAAGGGATGCTTACAGAACCTAGACTAATGTTCGTAAAGAAGCATAAAGCTAAAATTACGAATAGCAATAAAAATTGAAGTTTGTATGTTTTGCTAGTCTTCAAATTTCTTAAAAAAGTAAGGTTTGTAATCTGCTAAAAGTTCTGGATGTGTAATCTTTATAATATCTTTTAGAATTAAATCTGGGCGAGCGGCTCCAAGTTCGTAATACAAATTTCCACCTGTTGTACCAATGGAATTAGTAAAGCTGTAGACTTCTCCACTTTTGAAAGCATCAAAATTTGTGTAAAGCGGATTGGCATCTTTCATTTGTTTTAAACTCCTGTAATATGATGGACTTAACCAAATATCCGCATCTTTAGCTTTATCTAAAACAGCCTCAAAACTTAAATATAAGCTTCCGTTTCCACTACTGTCATTCCATAGATAATTAACATTAGCATCTTTTAAAAACTGAGCTTCAGGACTATCACCGTTTGGTAAATGCCAAACATCTTTAGTCATGGCACCACTTAATACACTTGGTTTTGAGGTTGCATTTTTAGCCAATGTTTTGGCTTCTTGATAGTCTTTCTCAATTTTATTAAAAATAGAATCGGCTTCCTTTTCTTTATTGAATAATACCCCAAAGAACTTAATCCATTCGGCTTTACCTAAAGCAGAAGATTCTACCCAGCCGCCATGATAAATCACCGGGATATTTGCTTTCTTAATGGTCTCAAAGGTTTTGTTTGCGCCATCAATTCCAAAGCCTACAACAAGATTAGGGTCTATTTCTAGAAGCACTTCGGTATTAATGCCTTCATTTTTTCCCAACTCTCTAACAAGTCCTTTGTCTATTCGTTGTCTTGTTTTTTCTGAAGAGATATAATCTGTTCCAGGAAAACCCACAAGCTTTTCTTCAACGCCAAGGAGTTCTAAAGAAGGAATGTGCGTCGTAGATGTTACGACGATATTTTCAATCGGATTAACGATTACGCCATCGTAGGCATCTTTTGGAAACGTCATTTTAGATAAAGCGTCTTTAGATGCTACCAAATAGGTAT
Organism: Winogradskyella wandonensis; assembly: GCF_004346845.1. Taxonomy (GTDB): domain Bacteria; phylum Bacteroidota; class Bacteroidia; order Flavobacteriales; family Flavobacteriaceae; genus Winogradskyella; species Winogradskyella wandonensis. The sequence goes on from NZ_SMGI01000001.1 coordinate 488,720, forward strand.
AGGTTTTTTCAGATTTTGGCCAAGGTTTCGAAACGGTGATGACTTTATAGTCATTATATTCTGACACAGAAAATCCTTCAGCATACTTGAGTTGAAGTTGTTTTACTTCAGAACCAGGAAGTTGCTCTATTTTGGTTTCATTTTTACATGAGAGCAAGCAGAAAACCATTAAAGTGTAAAACAGGGCTTTCCATTTAGGTTTAATCTTCTTCATAAATCAAAACTAAGAATTATTTAAGTTATAGTATGTAGATTAAAGTAATTGTTTAATTTCGCACCGAAATCTGGTTCGAATTTGAATATTTTCAAATACGATTAAAAGGGAATCTGGTGTAATTCCAGAGCTGTTCCCGCAACTGTAAGCTACAAGCTTGTTGTTACCTTCAAAGTCACTGTAATGATTGTAAACGTCATTATGGGAAGACAAACAACAAGACGTAAGTCAGGAGACCTGCCAATTTCAACATAGAAGTAAAACTTTCGGGATAAAAGTTTACGTATAGTTCGCTGTATGTTCTCGGGCAATTAAAATTTAAAATGAAAAAACTTAAGGTTTTTTGTATACTCGCTATGGGTTTACTGAGCACTATTGTTGTGCAAGCACAAGATTCTACTCAGGTTGAAAAGTTAGATGAAGTGGTAGTTACAGATACACGTTTTGCCATAAAGCGTGAAAATTCTGGTAAAACGGTTATTAAAATTTCTAGAGAAGAGATTGAGCGTAATCAAGGACGTACAATTGCGCAGTTGATTAATACCAAGAGTGGTATGGAAATTAACGGAACACGCAGTGTAGCAGGGCAAAACTTAGGCTACTTTGTTCGAGGTGGTAATAACAGACAGGTATTGGTTCTTATTGATGGTGTACAGATAAACGACCCATCTTTACCAAATAACGAATTTGATTTACGTTTATTAGACCTTAATACAATAGAAACCATTGAGATTGTTAAGGGTGCAGCAAGTACACTTTATGGTAATTCTGCAGCTACAGCAGTAATTAATATCACAACTAGGAAGTCTTCAAAAAAAGCAATCTCTGCAAACTTTTCTAGTGTGGTTGGGACTAATCAATCGCAAGATGAGGACGATTATCGTGTAGAAGCGTTTACTAACACTATTTCTGTAAACGGAACTGTAGAGGACTTTAGTTATGTAGCGAGTTTTGGGAATCAATTTTCTGAAGGTTTGTCAGCTGCAAAATCAGATAACCCTGAAGCAGACCCGTTTTCTAGATATAATGTAAATCTTAAGTTAGGCTATGAGTTTTCAGATAAGTTTAGCTTAACAGCTTATGGAAGTATAGATAGATTTAAAACGGATATCGATGGTTTTCCACCACCAAATTTTACTATTGCTGATACGGATGATAGATTCAATTCTGAGCAAAAGCGTGTAGGGATTGCTCCAAAATTCTCTTACAACAATGGTAGTTTTCAGATAAATGCCGCATACACGGATATTGAACGTGAAACAATTATGCCTTTCTCAACTACTATTAACGAAGGCGAGAGCTTTGTCGTGGATGCGTTTAATAAGTACACCTTCAATGAGAATATTTACACTATAGTTGGTCTTAACTATGGCGATTATAAAAGTAGATTCGCAGAAGAAGAGAGTTTTACAACGACAGACCCTTACGTAAATGTGGTTTGGATTACTGACATAGACTTAACGCTTAACGTAGGTGGACGATTAAATAACCATAGCGAATATGGTTCTCAGTTCGTGTATAATATCAATCCTTCATATAAAATTGAAGTAAATGAAGGTTACGCAAAAGTATTTGGGTCTTACGCGACGTCATTTATTGCGCCAAATTTATCACAGCTATTTGGTTTCTTTGGTCCAAACCCAAATTTAGAACCAGAAGAGAATACAACTATAGAGGCAGGTCTTGAATATAATACTAAGAAAGGCTTTAGAGTAAATGCAGTTTATTTCAATAGAGAAGAAGAAAACACAATTATTTTTGGTAGTAGTGGTTATGAAAATGCTGCATCAGATGCAATTGTAAGAGGTGTTGAGGTCGAAGCTGAAGTTAATTTGGTTAAAGATTTGTCCATCTCTGCTAACTATACCTTTACAGAGTTAAAAGACGGCATACGCATTCGTTTACCAAAGCACCGTGCTAATGCGAGTTTAGGTTACGATTTTTCGTTTAAAACATATATGTCTCTTGATTATCAATATGTAGGAAAAAGACAGGATACAGACTTTTCAACCTTTACTACTGTAGATTTAGAAGCGTATTCTCTGATAAACTTATACTTTAGTCACAAGCTTCTAGAAAACAATAAGTTGAAGTTTTTTGCAAGCGTCAACAATCTATTTAACGAGGATTATTTTGAAATTTTAGGTTATGCCACACAAGGTAGAAATATCAACCTTGGTTTTAACCTCAAGTTTTAGTTACTTGTAAAATGGGGGATTAAAAAGCCGCTTCAATGGAAGCGGCTTTTTTTATTTTATTTGTTTTTTACGCTTAAATGATGATTACGATTATCAAACATTTCATACTCAATTTTTGGAATAAATTTTTTGTCAGGAACCAACTCAAACTTCGAATTAGCTTCTGGTAATGAAAATCTACCTGCTCCCGTGATTTCCAGGATAGCTGCCTCTAGTAAAGGCTCATTAATATCTCCTAATACACCTAGATTACCTATTTGCTCTGTTAATTCAAATCCAAGAGTAGGAGGTAAACCGTCATAGTATTGTGAAAAGCCGTCAGCGTTTGCTGATTCGTAAATTAGAGGTTGTAAAGCATATGTATGATTTGGATTTGCGTTAGCTCTTGTAAAATCTTCAGAATCATAAATGGTTGTTGAGGCTTGAGGTTTACCTAAAGTATCATCACCTATCTGAATGACCTCAATATGTGGTCTAAGTCCATTAATTACTAACTCGCTAGCTGAGGCCGTACTACCAGATGTTAGTACGTATACTTTATTTAAGCCTAGGCTATTAATGGTTTGCTGAAAAGTAATATCGCCATCAGAATTTCTTATAATCATTTGATTGGTGAAATTATTAATTAACGCTGCTGGGTTTTGACTCTCAAATGCTGCTTGAAAATCGCTATTCCATTCCTCTTCAAAAAATAGAGTATTATTATCTAGTCCGGATATCATTGAAGCTAAGAAGATTGCTGTGTCTACAGAACCTCCGCCGTTGTATCGCAAATCCAAGACCAAATCGTCAATATTTGCAGCGTTAAAGCTTGCCATTACATTATTTAATTCTGTCAATGTTGAGCTACTTCTTCTAAATCCATTGTACATTAAATAACCAATTCTGAAACCGTTAGTTTCTATAACTTCATTAATTAATATGGGATTTTCAGTTATGACTTCTTTGGTTAGTGTAATTGAATTTCCATTAGGAGAAATAGAATCATCATCCGTCTCAGGAGTTCCATTGTCATTATAATCTGCAAGATTTATAGTGTAAGAAGAATTGTCTCCAAACAATAAATTTCCGAAGTTTGTATCTGTTAATGTAGTACCATCAACGCCTGTAAAAATCATTCCTCTTTCTACACCTTGAGAACTAGCGCTACTGTTTGGTAAAACGTATCTAACAAATCCAAATACATTATTGGTACCAGAAAAGCGTGCCAATCCAAATCGCATCCCATTATCTAAACGTGTGCCCTGTAATTGTTGTTCTAATTCTAGAAAATTAGGAGTAATAATACTAAACTCATCAACATCATTTGGCAAATAAATTAACGATTCAAACAAGTCTTCTGGAGAAGAAAACCCATTTAGATAAGCTGCGTACTCATTATTACTTGCAAATCTATCATTGGCTAAATCTGGTGTTTCGTCTTTATATACGTAAAATACATTCATGCCTTTCCACACGAAATCATTGATTTCGCTTGCCGTAATGGCATTATCATCTTGGTCTTCAAAACAACTTGTAGCAAATAATGCAACGGTTATGGTTAATAGGAATAATTTAATTTTTTTGGTCATTTTTCTTTCTATTTAAACTAGCAATAGTATTTAAGTTGTAAAACTCTAAATTTACTTACAATATTGTAGAATAAAAAGAAATAAATTTTAATGCAGGCTTAAGATTATGACAGTTTGATTTATTTTCAGTTTTAAATTATTGATTTTCAATATTTTAAAAATAATTTTATTTACCATGTAACAAAATAAGTTATGTTTCGTCGTAATTATGAAAGCGCCTAAAAATGCTTTCCGACCAATCAAAACCATGTAATGACACAGGCAGATTTTGTAAGCTTAGTGATGCCATTTAAGGATAAAGTGTTTCGTTTAGCAAAACGCTTACTCGTTTCTCGTGAAGAAGCTGAGGACGCCACGCAAGAAATACTTTTGAAATTATGGAATAACAAACAGAAAATCAGCGACTACAAAAACGTAGAAGCTTTTTCTATGACCATGACTAAGAATTTTTGTCTAGACCGTTTAAAGTCTAAGCAGGCGCAAAATCTAAAGATAGTTCATAGCAATTATCAAGATAATAGCCATTCGTCTTTACAAAAGCAAGTAGAAGCAAGAGATAGTGTTGACTGGGTCTCGAGCATCATAGAAACATTACCAGAACAACAAAAAATTATAGTACAGCTTAGAGATATTGAGCAATACGATTTTGCAGAGATTTCTAAAATGTTAGACATGAACGAAACCGCAATTCGTGTGGCCTTATCTAGAGCTAGAAAAACTATAAGAGAACAATTAACTAATACACATAGTTATGGTATTAAATAATATTGAAAATTTATTAGAAAAGTACGACAACGCAGAGACAACACTGCAAGAAGAAGCACAGTTAAGAGCTTATTTTAGTAGTGAAGATGTAGCGCCACATTTGGAGCATTACAAACCGTTGTTTGTCTATTTTACTAGTACGCAGCAAGAAGCGTTTACCAAAGACGTTCCATTAAACACTAAAAAGAAAACAAGATTGTATCAATGGATTTCTGTCGCAGCTGTAGCCGTTTTAATGCTAGGTATTATGATACCACAGGTTTGGGACAATAGTCCTAAGACCTTGGCAGATTACACGCCAGAAGAGCAAGAACTGTATAACAAAACCAAGAATGCGTTAGCCTTTATGTCGGCAAATTTTAATGAGGGTACATCTAGTTTAAACGTACTTGAGATGGCATCAGATAATTTAAATGCAGGTATATACAAAGCGAGTTTTGTATCAGAATTCGGAAAAACAACAAACAAACTTTTAAAGTAATAACACAAAACAAAAACAAAAACAAGAATCATGAAAAATTTAATTTTAATAGTAGCCTTTTTACTTACATCTGCGGTATCATTCGGTCAAGGTGTATTTGATAAATTTGAAGACTTAGATGGCGTAACATCAGTAGTAGTAAACCAAAAAATGTTTAAAATGTTAGCCACTATGGGAATAGACCTAGACGACCCAGAAGCGCAAGAGTTTGTAAATATGGCAAAAAACATTACAGGATTTAAAGTATTTACTACTGGAGACGAAAAAATATCTTCAGATATGAATGCCACTGTAAAAAAGTACCTCAAAAGCTCCGATTTAGAAGAGTTAATGCGTATTAAAGATGGAGACCAGACCGTATTCTTCTATGTAAAAGAAGGTAAAGATGAAAATCATGTAAGAGAACTACTTATGTTTGTTAACGGTCTTAAAGAAATGACTCAAGGGCAAGACATAAAAATTAATGGAAAGAAGCGCGAAATAGAAACTGTTGTATTATCTCTTACGGGCGATATAGACTTAAGACAGATTTCTAAGCTTACAAACCAAATGAATATGCCCGGTGGAGAGCAGCTTAAAAAAGCAAATAAGAAAAACTAATTTTATAACTAATGAAATTTCAATCAATCAAAAAACTTATAATGTTAGCCTTAGTTACTGTAACTTTTTTAAGTTGCAGTAATGGGCCAACGTTGCAAACCTATTATGTAGATAACGAGTTAAAGCCTGGTTTTACAACATTCGATGCGCCAACTAGCCTTATCGATATCGAAAAGATAGACCTCACAGAACAACAACGCAAAGCCTATAACTCTGTAAACAAGTTAAACGCTCTTGTATTTCAGATGAATGAAAACAATAAAGAGCAATACAAGGTAGAGTTAGAAAAGGTAAAAACAATTCTCAAACACCCAAAGTATGAAGAGTTATTACGTGGCGGAAACTCCACCGACGGAAAATTCGTTGTAAAATTCTTAGGAGACGTAGAGCGTATAGATGAACTAGTTCTTATGGGAAATGCCAATGACAAGGGATTTGCAGTAATAAGAATACTAGGAGACGATATGAATGCTAACGATTTATTATCGCTTAGAACAGCCTTAGATAAAGTAAATTTTGACAATACAGACCTTAATGGTCTAACAGAATTTTTTAAATAGACTGACCGCTATTTAAAAGATTAAAATGTTAATGAGAATCGTCTTTCAAATTAGTTGTAAGACGATTTTTCTTTATGTCTTTTTTAAATAAAATTACAGACACAATTATAGCCAAAGCAGCCGTTAATCCAATCAATAGAATTTTAAAAATAACGTAATCTAAAACATCAAAAATACCGGCAGTGATAAATGTTAACGCCACTATCGCTATAATGCAAAGCGATACTGTATTGTAATTTAAAGGAAAAGGTAACCTAAATTTCATATCCCTGTGTAATTGCTCGGACTTATAGCTTTAAGCTCTGTTTTAATAGACTCACTTACGTCTAAGGTATCAATAAAATTATAAATTGAAGACTCTGTTATAACCTCGTTAGTTCGTGTTAGACCTTTTAACGCTTCATACGGATTTGGATAGTTCTCACGTCTTAATATCGTCTGAATAGCTTCTGCTACAACAGCCCAATTGTTTTCCAAATCTTGCTTAAACTTAGATTCGTTAAGTAAAAGTTTTCCTAAGCCTTTTAACGTTGCTTGAAACCCTATTAAAGTATGCCCAAATGGCACACCAACATTTCTTAGTACAGTGCTGTCGGTCAAATCACGCTGTAATCTACTAATTGGCAATTTGGCAGATAAATGTTCAAAAATGGCGTTGGCAATTCCTAAATTACCTTCACTGTTTTCAAAATCTATAGGATTTACTTTATGCGGCATCGCTGAGCTGCCTACTTCTCCTTTTTTAATCTTTTGTTTAAAGTAGTCCATAGACACATACGTCCAAATATCACGGTCTAAATCTATGATAATGGTGTTGATACGTTTTAAGGCATCAAAAAGAGCAGCCATATGGTCGTAATGCTCAATCTGAGTGGTTGGAAAAGAATGTTGAAGCCCAAGCTTCTCTTGCACAAAACGAGTTCCAAAATCTTTCCAATCTATATTTGGGTAAGCGACTTTATGTGCATTAAAATTACCTGTTGCTCCTCCAAATTTTGCGGCACTCGGGATATCGTTTAGCAAATTGAATTGCTCTTTTAAACGCACCGCAAACACCAGAATTTCTTTTCCTAAACGAGTAGGAGATGCCGGTTGTCCATGTGTTCTAGCTAACATTGAAATAGCTTTCCAATCTTCGGCTAATTCTTCAATCTTTTTTAAGAGATTAAAGTATTCTGGAACATATACATCATTCATAGCCTCTTTAATACTCAATGGTATAGCAGTATTGTTGATATCTTGAGATGTTAATCCAAAATGAATAAATTCTTTATAATCTGATAAACCTAATACATCAAATTTTTCTTTAATAAAATATTCAACAGCCTTTACATCATGATTTGTGACTTTCTCTATGTCTTTAATAGCGTTAGCATCTTCTGAAGTAAAGTTTTTGTAAATGGCTCTTAAATCATCAAAAACAGAATTTGAAACTGACTGCAATTGGGGCAACGGAATTTCGCAAAGTGCGATAAAATATTCTATTTCTACTAAAACACGATATTTTATAAGAGCTTCTTCAGAAAAATAATTACCTAGAGATTCAACTTTAGAGCGGTATCTACCGTCTATTGGAGAGATTGCATTCAGTGATGAAAGTGCCATTGTTGTTCAGAATTTTAAAAGCATCAAATATAGCAAAGTCAACCCGAAGACGGAAGCTTTTTTAGAGCTAAAACAAGGCTTTTATCTACGACTTTAATTTAGACATCCATTTTAGAATGTGTCTAGATTTTGCCTTAAAACCAGCGCTTTGGGTATGATAATCACGTTCTATAATGGTTTTTAATTCTGGATGAATCCAATCGAATTCCATACCTAATAAGTAAAGCGAATTCATGCTGTACGCTTTTACAGCTACTTTTTCATCACGAATCAACCAGTCAAAACAAGCCTCTGTTATCTTTTCTTTGTGGTGTTGCGTTAAATACTTAATTACATTTGGATGTTTTTTCTTGTAATACAAGTCCATAAGTATGTCAACAACTTTAGCACATGGTCTGGTAGCAGAATCTAATTTTAAAGTGCTTAAATTAGAAACAAAATAGTCTAAATGTGGCAAGATAATAGAATGGTCTTCTTTAAAGGCAAACTCAAAAATCCAAGAGGCGCGTGGTGCTATTTTTTTGTCCTCTGAAAAAACTAACTCCATTAAGGGTTCAATTAAATTTATGTTATCCAGAATAATCGTTGCGTATTTTGTTCTAGAAGCACGTGTAGCGTTTACATAATTTAATTCGCTGTAAAGTTGGTCTTTTTTCAAAAGGTTTCTTATTTTTAAATCTTCTAAATTACTTAAAATACAATGATAAAAAAATTGCTCAAAAAACTCGGATTAGCGTTATTAATAGTATTTGTTTTGGCTCAGTTCTTTGGTCCTGAAAAGAATAGTGGAGACTTAGCTTCTGTAGATGCCTTTTTAGCTGAGACAAAACCATCCGAAGAGGTTACCGTAATTCTAAAAAACACCTGTTTCGACTGCCATAGCGACTATACAAATTACCCTTGGTACAACGCCATTACACCAGTTAATTACTGGCTTAATGACCACATTAAAGACGGTAAAAAACACTTTAACGTATCTAAGTGGACCGATTACTCTTTAAAGAAAAAAGACCATAAGTTCGATGAGCTTATTGAAGAAGTAGAGGAGAAAGAAATGCCTTTGCCAAGTTATACATGGACGCATGGCGATGCTGATTTATCACCTGAGCAGATTGAAGCTGTAGTAACTTGGGCAAAACAAGTAAGAACTACCTATGCACTGCAGATGCAGCAAGCGCAGTAATAGTTTCGCATTGATATGAATTTTTTAATTCCATTAGCTAATTACAGCTTTTGGAATTTGTTTTTTTAGATTTAAGGTCACTAGTTTTATGAGAAAATTGCTAATTATCGGTTTTGTATGGCCAGAGCCTAAAAGCTCTGCAGCTGGCAGTCGTATGTTGCAACTCATAGCGCAATTTAAAAGTCAAGGTTTTGTAATAACCTTTGCAACAACAGCTAACGAAAGCGAAAATGCTTTTGATTTACAATCTATAGATGTGTCAACAGCAGCCATAAAGCTTAACGATGCGTCTTTTGATACTTTTATAATCGAGCTTAAGCCTGATGTTGTATTATTCGACCGTTTTATGACTGAAGAACAGTTTGGTTGGCGTGTAGCAGAACATTGCCCAGAAGCATTAAGAATTTTAGATACCGAAGATTTTCATGGACTGCGCAAGGGAAGAGCAGCTGCCGTAGAAAGTAAAGAAGAGTTCTCCATTAAACATCTACAAAACGATACCACAAAACGTGAAGTAGCGAGTATGTATCGTTGTGATTTAAGTTTGATGATTTCTGAAGCTGAAATCGACATTTTAACCAAACAATTAAAAGTAGATAAATGTTTACTTTGCTATTTACCATTTTTATTAGCACCAATTTCTGAAGAAAGTATTAGTAATTTGCCAGATTTTGATGCGCGTCAGCATTTTATAACCATTGGAAACTTTCTGCATCCACCAAATTACGATGCGGTGTTGTATCTAAAAGAAGTGTTGTGGCCTTTGATTAGAAAGACACTTCCAGAAGCCGAGTTGCATGTTTATGGTGCTTACGAATCTCAAAAAGTAAAACAGTTACATCAACCAAAAGAGGGCTTTTTAATTAGAGGTTATGCTGAAGATGTTAATGAAGTCATGCGAGACGCTAAAGTTTGTTTGGCACCATTGCGCTTTGGTGCAGGACTAAAAGGAAAACTAATTGATGCCATGCAGAACGGTACGCCATGCGTTATGTCTTCTATAGCAGCAGAAGGGATGTTTGGAGATTTAGAGCCCAATGGATTTGTGGAAGATACCGCCACGAGTTTTGCAAAAAAAGCTGTAGAACTTTATAATAATGAAATTATTTGGAAGCAAAAACAACATCAAGGATATGAGACAATTGGGCAACATTTCGACAGAAATAAGTTTGAAGCTGGTTTCGAAAAAAGTATAATTAATCTTTTGGAAAACCTAAAATCGCATCGTCAAAACAACTTTATGGGTCAGTTACTTATGCATCATAGTTTACAAAGCACAAAATATATGAGTAAATGGATAGAAGAAAAAAATAAGCGATAACTATTTTTTTATTCAAAAATGTAAATTATATTTGTCATATAGTAAAAATAATTTTACTTAATATAAAAGATATTTGTCAATTATGAATAAGAAAAGTTTAATAGAGTGTGAGCGTCATCGCATTCAGAAGTTAATAGATTTTAGATTGCCAACAGTATTTAAATGGTGGGGTGCAATTTTAGTTGTAATAGCATTCGTGCTATTTTTTGTAAGAAATCAATTTCCGGATTCTGCAGAAATGATAAGGGGCATAGGGCGAAAAGTATTTATTATAGGTCTATTATGTATTTCGCTGTCTAGGGATAAAGAGGAAGATGAAATGACAATTGCTTTAAGGGCTCAGTCTTATGCCATTGCTTTTATTATTGGTGTTTTATATGCTTTGATTATGCCTTATGTTGAGTTTGGTGTTTCTAATGTAGTCCATTCTGGTGGAGAAGCTTACAAGGATTTAGGGGATTTTCAGTTATTGAGCTTTATGTTTTTAATTCAGCTAGGATTTTACTACACTTTAAAACGCTTTAGATAATGAAAAATACAATTAAAGTAGAGCGTGCTATTTTGAGTTTAACTCAGGATGATTTAGCCAAAAAAATAGGTGTTTCCAGACAGACGATTAATTCAATCGAGGCCAATAGATATGTACCATCAACAGTGCTAGCATTAAAACTATCGGAGGTTTTTAATAAGCCTGTAAATGATTTTTTTAAACTAACAGTAGAAGATTAGTTTAAAAAAAAGGAACAATTAAAAATCAATATTATATTTGGCATCGTTATTAAAAAATTATGATATGAGAAATTTGAAATTTATTTTAATTGCTTGCTTGTTTGTTTTTCAAGCCAATGGATACGGACAAGAAGAATCTGAAGTGGCTACCACTAGCAATGATTCTAATGAAACGGGAACTATCTGTTTTATTAGAAAAACTGGCTTTTATGGTTCAGCAGCTGCATTTAAAACTTTTATAGATGAAGAGTTTGTTTGTAAACTAAACAATAAACGTTACTCTATGCACGAGGTAGCTCCTGGTAGTCATATAGTTTCAGTACAGTTTGGCGGTAAAAAGTCTAAAGAAAAGGCAGAAAAATTTCAGATAGATGTTAATCCTGGGCAAATAACATATGTGCAAATAGTTATGGAAACAGGTGCTTTTGTTAATAATATTTATTGTGAAGAAATCACTGAGAAAACAGCTAAACGGAAAATGGAATCTTTGAAAGTAGATAAGAAATGTAAATAATTAAGAAGGTCTATTTTTTAAATAGGTCTTTAATTTTTGTATTCCGGTAGTCGCCCTTTCGGGAATCACGGTAACATTAGAGTCGTTAATATTTGCAGGATTTGGGTCAATATAATAAATAGGTGTTTTAGAAGCTATAAAATTTACTAAACTAGCCGCAGGATAGACTTGCATACTTGTGCCAATAATCACTAAAATTTCTGCGGTCTCACAAATGTCTATTGCTTTTTCTATCATTGGTACATCTTCGCCAAACCATACGATATGAGGACGTAATTGGTACCCTAATTCACATCTATCACCTAAGTAAATATCTTCTGTCCAGGTTTTTACGTCGCTAGGGTTTCCTGTACTACGTACTTTTCGTAATTCTCCATGTAAATGTAAAACGTCTGTACTTCCTGCGCGTTCGTGTAAATCATCTACGTTTTGGGTAATTATTTTTACATCGTAGTATTTTTCCAACTCAGCCAACGCTAAATGCGCACTATTAGGCTTAACAACCTTAAGTTGTCGTCTCCTTTGGTTATAAAAATCTAAAACTAATTCTGGATTAGTTCTAAATCCTTGCGGTGACGCTACTTGCATAACATCGTGTCCTTCCCATAAACCATTAGCATCTCTAAAGGTTTTAACACCACTTTCGGCACTCATACCTGCACCAGTAAGTACAACTATACGTTTCATATTTATTGGTCAGTTTATTTGCTGGTTTTCCAATTCTTGTAGCTATTTGTTTTAATGAAGTTTTTAAAAACATTTTCGCCATTTTCGTCAACCTCTTCTAAATAGGTGATAAGCTCATCTTTATCGTATTCTTTAATTAGCGAGTTGAGATAGGAAATGGCTTCGTCATTGTGTTCTAAAATGCATAAAACCGCTAGATAAGAGCTTTGTGCCTCGAAAAACCCATCGTAATTATCTACTATATACTTGTAGTTATCTAAAGCGACTTGGTAGTTTTTATCTAAATACGCAATGTTGGCTTTAGAGTAATTTAAGAAATCGTCTTCGGTTATTTTTTTTAGTTTTTCAACACATTCAATAGCTTCATAATTCATGTTTTTTAGAAGGTAATAATCAATTTTATTGAGATAAACTGTTGGGTCATTACCATGATATTCTAATAATTCTTCAAGCGATTTTAGATATATTTCCTCATTTATATTTACAGCCATCAATGACTTTAAAATTAAAAAAAACTTATCCTTAGAAATATCACTTTTAATTTTGTTCATCATGTTATAGGCTCTTTTAGAATCACCTAACTGATTAGCCTTAATCGCACGTTCTAGATTAATAAAATCTTGCTTAGCAACTGTGTTTTTATTATCTGCTTCGTATCCTATTAAAGCAAAATTCATTAACCTACTTAACGTATCGGAGAATGCTTCGCCTGTAAGGTAAACATAGATATCTACGAATTCGTAAGCCTTGGTTTTTTTATTCTTTTTAACACGGTAATCATGATAATTGAGTCCAGCATTAGTATACAATCTAAAAAGGATATAGTAGGTTTGTTCGATGTCGTCGTAGCGGTAATTGACAAAATCGTAATACCCATTATCTTTAAGTTCTGAAATTATTTTATTAGGAATATTTTTAAATGCTTCACTCATTCCAGAAAGCATTCCTTTGTAAAATGCTTTATTAGTCGCTTCTTTTTCTGTTTGATTTTTTACAAGTTTATTAAACTCTTTTTCGGAAAAATAGCTTAAATATTTTTTGGTGTCATAGTTTCCAATAGCCGATTGTATTGAGTCGCCAAGCGCTTTTACTTTTAAGTCGTTGTATAAGGTATTGGACAACGTATCCTTTGGACTAATATTTTTGTTATTTTGGGAGAACGTAAAACATGGGATTGATAAAAATAGAACGAATATATAAGTTCTAACGGTCCAATTATTAATAAGCATTTCATCTAAATTTTGATTTTAAATATACACTTTTTTTAATGACAGACTTAAAGCTCCTCACGTATCTAGAAAGCTATTTAACCGAAAATAGGCGACAACGTTTTTCTGAAGTTTTAGCGCAGAGAACAAAGCATTTTACGGTTGCTACTGAAGATGTATACCAATTACACAATACGAGTGCTGTTATACGCTCGTGCGATGTTTTTGGCATACAAGAAGTCAATGTTGTTGAAGAAGTTAATTCTAAACGAATTGACCGCGAAATAGCCATGGGAGCTCAAAAATGGGTAGATCTTAATCGTTACAATAGTGTTAAGTCTTGTATTGATGATTTAAAAGCTAATGGCTATCAAATCGTAGCGACAACACCTCATACTAACGATTGTGAACTTATGGATTTTAACGTTACAAAGAAGTCCTGTTTCTTTTTTGGTCGCGAAACCGAGGGATTGTCGGATTATGTATTACAGCATGCCGATAGTTTTTTAAAGATACCTATGGTGGGATTTACAGAGAGTTTAAATATTTCGGTTTCGGCAGCAATTATCCTTCAGCATGTTACGTCTAAACTACGAAAATCAGATATTAACTGGAGGCTTTCTGAGGATGAAATTATTGCCAAACGTTTCGATTGGATTAAGAAAACCATTAAAGACTACGATGCTATTGTAGAACGATTTTATGCGGCAGAAAATCAATAAAGTCTAAACTTAAGGTCTCGTTTTACTTTTATTTTTAATGCGTTCAGAATTTCGGTTAAGTACTTTATATTCTTCATAACATTCACTAATAGCATCAAGAATCTGAAGGTCGTTCGCCGTTCTAATAAAGTCGCGAGAGTAGTTACATTGATTTACAATTTCGTCTATATCGTACTTGTCCACTTGCAGTAAAACAGTAAGCATTTCACGGTCAAAACGTTTAGCAAGCTGATTTCTAATCTCGTCATTTTTTTTCATCTCCTTTAACTTACGCATTTGGTTTGGCTTTTTACCAAACATCTTGTAAAGAAAATCTGCTGGATTAAAAATTGCGCCAAGCACTTTATTTACTACATTAGTTTGTCCACCTTCGTAACCTTGATTTGGAATTCCGGAGATTCTAAATCGGTTATTGGTACGGATAGGTACTTGGTTAATATCCACTTCGAGATAGCCTGTAAGTTGTAATTGTTTTACAACAACTTCTTCCAAAGCTAGGGCTTCGTCGGTCATTTCTATTTCGGTGTTACCAAATTTTATCCAGTCATTTGTAACACGTACTTTAATAGATTTATAACCAATGTACGAAAGGTGAAGTGTGTCGTTTACACTTGCGCGAATGTCAAAAACACCGTCATCATTGGTGGTTGTGCCAATAACTTGATTAAGGTTAACAATATTAACGTCTGATAATGGTGCTTTTGTAGTGCTACTTATTATGGTGGCTTGAACTCGTGTAGGTTCTGATTCCGTTTCTTGTGCTAGGGCAAAAAAACTAAGACAGCATAGTAAGAAGCTAAAAAATAATCGCATGCTTTAAACTTATGTGGTAAAGGTACTAAACAAAACGCATTTTGATTGTTTAGTATTTTAGATTTGACTAAATATTAACAAGAAGCTTACCAAAAAAGCCCAGAACACGTTCTGAGCTTTGATGTACATATTATTTTCTTCTAGAACGTCTTGGTCTATCAGACCCAGAAAAGCTTCCTGAATTTTCAGTACGACGTCCTCTAGGTTTATCTTCGGAACGACGCCCTCTTCCGCTATCTGCGCTTCTGCGTGAGCGTCTTTCGCCTCTTGGTTTGTCTTCAGAGCGGCGTCCTTTTCCTCGACCACCCGCATCTCTTCGGCGTCCGCCGCCACCACTGCGACCTTTGTTTTCGGAAACTTCTACATTAACAAAACGCCCTTCGTGTTTAAAATCTGTGAAGAAAGCTAATACTTTTTCTTGCATTTCTTTCTCTGTATTAAAGAACGAAAAGCTGTCTTTTACATCAACTTTAAATACATCGTCACGACCTAAATCTAGTTTTTCTTTAAGAAAATCTTTTAGCTTCATCCAGTCAAAGCCATCCTTACGACCTACATTTATAAAATAACGCGTATCGTTAGAAGATTTTCCATAATCTCTGTCATCTCCACCTTTACTATCCACAACACCTAAATCTTTAGATTTTTGGTAATAGTTATGAAAACGGTTAAATTCTACAGAGAAAAACTTCTTGATTAAATCTTCTTTAGATGTATCTTCAAATAACGCGTTAATGCTATCGAGATACTTATCAATTTCGTGACCAATTTCCGTATTATGAATTTTATTCGCCAATGACATTAACTGCACTTCGGTGATTTCTGTTCCGCTAGGAATATCTTTTTTCTCAAACTGCTTTTTAATAATGCGTTCGATACTTTTAATCTTACGTAACTCACTTTTAGAAACAATCACCATAGAAACACCTGTTTTACCAGCACGGCCAGTACGGCCAGAACGGTGTGTATAGGTTTCTATCTCGTCTGGTAATTGGTAATTAATAACGTGAGTTATATCATCTACATCAATACCGCGAGCAGCTACATCTGTTGCTACAAGCATTTGTATTTGCTTGTTTCTAAACGACTTCATCACTAAGTCACGTTGATTCTGACTTAAATCGCCATGAAGTGCACCAGCGCTATAACCGCTTTCTATAAGATTTTCAGCGACTTTTTGGGTGTCTCTTTTTGTTCGGCAAAACACCACAGAAAAAATATCTGGATTGGCGTCTGCCAAACGTTTTAAAGCTTGGTATCGGTCTCTTGCGTTAACCAAATAGTATTCGTGAGAGACGTTATTTGTACTTTCATTTTTGTTACCTACTGTAATTTCAATAGGGTCGTACATAAACTTTTTTGCAATAGTAGCCACTTCTCTTGGCATGGTAGCAGAGAATAACCAGGTACTTTTATCGTCTGGTGTGTACGATAAAATATCGGTAATATCTTCATAAAAGCCCATGTTTAGCATTTCGTCTGCTTCGTCTAAAACACTATACTGAATTTTAGAGATATCCACCATTTTACGGCTAATCATATCTTTCATACGACCTGGCGTTGCGACAACGATTTGCGCACCGCGCTTTACTTGTTTGGCTTGTTCTGTAATGCTTGCTCCGCCATAAATAGCAACCACATTAAGACCGTTACAATATTTACCGTATTGCTTAAGCTCGTTAGTTATCTGAAGACAAAGTTCTCGCGTAGGAGATAAGATTAAGCCTTGCGTTGTCCGACTGTCAATGTCTATCTTTTCTAACATTGGAAATCCGAAAGCAGCTGTTTTGCCTGTACCTGTCTGTGCTAAAGCAACGAGGTCGCGTTCTTCGGTTAATAATTGTGGAATTGCTTTTTGCTGAATTTCACTTGGAGTTACAAACCCCATATCCGTGATAGCTTGTAATAGGTCTTTGTTAAGACCGAGTTCTTGGAATGTGCTCATTCTTTTTTTGTAAGTATTCGATTATGTTATGTAGTGTTACATAAGAAGGTAATCGACATACTTAACCTAAGACTTCTTGTAACACATCCTCACTCTGAGGAATCTAATGAAAATCAATCCTTTGACTTTCAGCTCGTAGTCGTTAAAAAAACTTTGACGAACGAGCGTGCAAAGATACACTTTTATTTGACTTTGTTTTTAAGAATTATTTTTGAAGTTACGCTTATCGCTAAAATAAATTCAGTTTTAATTGAATTTTATTGTTTGATAAGCGAAGTTAGTTTTTTAAGAGCTAAAAATCAATAGATTATGTAATTGAGATGTCTAGTATTTATTAACACGTGTTATATCTATTTAAATAATCGATTAATTGTTTTACCGCCTTTCCACGATGACCAATCTTGTTTTTTTCTTCTAAGGAAATTTGAGCAAAAGTCTCAGTGTAACCTTCGGCTTTAAAAATAGGGTCGTATCCAAAGCCTTTTTCACCTTGTTTCTCTTTTGTGATTTCGCCTTCACAAATGCCTGTAAAGGTTTTTAATTCGCCATTAAGATGTAATGCTATTACAGTTTTGAATTGGGCTTTACGGCTAGATTTTTCTTTTAAGTAGCCTAAAAGCTTATCCATATTGTCATTGGCATCGCGTTGTGGGCCTGCGTAACGTGCGGAGTAGACACCCGGTTCGCCATTAAGTGCTTCAACCTCGAGACCTGTGTCGTCAGCAAAACAGTCGTAACCATAATGTTTAACCAAATATTCCGCTTTTTGGATAGCGTTTCCCTCAATGGTTGGTTGTGTTTCGGGAATGTCTTCATTACAGCCGATATCTGCTAAACTCAATAGTTTTATATGGTTTGGTACTAAAGCTTGAACTTCTTTTAGTTTATTAAGATTGTTGGTGGCGAATACGAGTTTCATGTAATAAGTTTTGCTATGTGAAATTAAACAAAAGCCAAAAAAAAGCCTCGAAACATCGAGGCTTAATTTTCAATAGTCATCACAATTTATAATCCTGAATGATGTTTTTTAGCCTTATTTTTAAATCTTCGCCGGCATCAAATATCATTTGTTCGTTTGTAGGAAACGGAATTGCTCTATTTCGCACCAAATCTCTATCATCAACTGTTAAAGCACGTCTATCGCCTCTAAATCTTGCATAAAAATTCTCAAATACAAATCCGCTATCTAGATTAAACTGCTCTAAAACCTGCTTGTTTTGTAAGTCGGTAAAAGTTACATCTGCTAGGATTTCGGCTTGTTTAAACTGTTCATACTCAAACAGCCTTGCTCTTACAGTTATTATTTTATCTTCTTTAATATCGTTACCCAAACTGTCTTTCATTACATTTCCGTTTCCGTCTAATTTGTATTGCCAACCATCTTTTACTTCACGCTGTCGCGGTACTTCGCGTTCTCTAACTTGTTCTGGAGAAATATTAATGCGAGCTAAGCGTAATCGCATGGCGTAATCGTAGTCTAAACTATCGCCTTTGTAAGCATGGTATACGGTCCAGAATTGATTAAGTCCATAAGTATCGAAATCTAATAATGCTTCTTCTAATCGTCTAGGAATGACTTGGTTTGTCTGATTCTCGATACTTACTGCAACATGTGCAGTCCCAAGCTCATGAGCCTCTTGCATAAGCGCTCGTGTTTTTTCGTAATTTGGATTTATATCTTCAATATAAGCCAAAGTGTTGTATGCTTCTCTTATTTGAAACTTATCATCACTTTCTAGTAAGTCAAGGCCTTTTTCGTAGAAAAAATCAGATACATTATCTCGTGCTGCTAACGTTTGCTTTGTATAGTCTTTTGTTTTAAAAAATACGTCTCGCCCATTAACTTGTAATGGTAGTAGTGGCTTAACAGCATTTTGGCGTCTATCTAAGGCGATATACGTTTCGTAAATACGTTTATAATATTCTGGATTGTTACTTGCCTTTAACTTAGAAACTGTACTTATATCTCGTTCATTGGCTTTATCGTAAGCATCTTTTAGTAAAAGAATATAGTCTTGGTTTCGTTTAGCATCTTTATTTGCGCTTAGTTTTTTTATACTCTTTGCAATGGCTTCGTTGTAATTGCCGGATGTTAAGGCGCGCTCAACCTTTTTCTTAGAGCCGCAAGACACAAGAAATAGAACGAATATGAATAGTAGGGTAGTTTTTTTCA
This sequence comes from Winogradskyella wandonensis, assembly GCF_004346845.1. GTDB lineage: Bacteria > Bacteroidota > Bacteroidia > Flavobacteriales > Flavobacteriaceae > Winogradskyella > Winogradskyella wandonensis. The sequence continues at coordinate 508,009 of NZ_SMGI01000001.1, forward strand.
TAATCAGAAGTTTATAGGTTTATGTAGTAGATTTCAATAGCTGTGCCAAACATAAAAAAAGTCCAGATTGAAACTGGACTTTTTCAAAATATTTAATTGTTCTAGTTATTTTTTCTTAGGATTAAAAACCGGTAATAGTTGCGTTTTTAGTTGACCAAAACCAATACGCACATCCTCATTTTCACAATAGCCGCGCATTACAACGGTATCGTAATCGTTAATAAATTTTCGCTCTGTACCGTCTTTCATTTTTAGAGGCTTAGTACCTTTCCAAGCGAGTTCTAGCATAGAACCATACGAATCTTCTGTTGGGCCTGAAATGGTGCCACTTCCCATCATATCTCCAGAATTTACAGGACATCCATTTACAGTATGGTGTGCTAGTTGCTGCGCCATATTCCAATACATGTATTTAAAATTAGATTTACATACTGTAGTTTCTTTAGAACCTTTTGGGATAATGCCAACTTCTAAATTAATGTCGTAGCTATGCTTACCGCTGATTTGTAAATAATCTAGTGGTTTTGGGTCTTGCTTTGGACTTTCCACCCTAAACGGCTCCAGAGCATCTAAAGTAACTATCCAAGGCGACATAGATGACGCAAAGTTTTTACCCAAAAATGGACCTAATGGTACATATTCCCATTTTTGGATGTCTCTTGCCGACCAATCGTTGAACAGAACTAAGCCAAAAATGTATTCCTCGGCTTCGTGGATTGGAATAGGTTCACCTAATTCGTTAGCGTCTGTGGTTACAAATGCCATTTCTAACTCAAAATCTACCAGCTTTGATGGTCCAAATACTGGCTTTTTTGCGCCTTCTGGCATCGTTTGCCCTTGCGGTCTGTGAATTGGTCTATGTGTTGTAATTATAGAAGAGCTTCTTCCGTGATAACCTACAGGCATGTGCAACCAATTTGGTAATAAAGCGTTGTCTGGGTCACGAAACATAGTACCTACATTTGTTGCATGTTCTTTACTTGCGTAGAAATCCGTGTAATCGCCAATGTAAATAGGTAATTTCATTTCTATTTCATCAAGACGAAATAAGATGGTTTCTTTGTGAGCTGTATTGTTTTTTAGAATAGGATTCTCTGCATCAAAAATTTCTGCAATTCGGTTACGAACCAAACGCCAAGTCTTACGGCCATCGGCTATAAAATCATTAAGCGTATCCTGCAAAAAGATGTCATCGGTTAGCGGAATACCATCAAAATAACCCAGTTGATGTAAAGCCCCGAGGTCTATAGCAGTATCTCCGATACGTGTACCAATGGTTATAATATCATCCTTGGTCAAAAAGACACCGAAAGGAATGTTCTGGATAGGAAAATCGGAGTTTTTGTTTACGTATAACCAAGAACTTCGGTTTGGATTATTTGCGGATAATGGCATGTGAGTAATGTTGATTAAGTGTTCATTATTTCTATTCAAATCTACCTAAATTTTAATATTTAAACTAATACAATTCGTATTTTTGAAATTCATTTAACATCAACTTAAAATATATGCAACGCGACGAACAAATTTTTGAATTAATTGAAGCCGAGAGAGAGCGTCAAACCGAGGGTATAGAGCTTATAGCGTCAGAAAATTTTACAAGTCCTCAAGTTATGGAAGCTTGTGGCTCAGTTTTAACAAATAAATATGCCGAGGGTTATCCAGGCAAACGCTATTATGGTGGTTGCGAAGTTGTAGACGAAGTTGAAACTATTGCCATAGAACGCGCAAAAACGTTATTTGGGGCTGCTTACGCCAATGTACAGCCTCATTCTGGAAGTCAGGCAAATACAGCGGTTTATCATGCCTGTCTAAAGCCAGGAGATACGATTTTAGGATTTGATTTGTCTCATGGTGGCCATTTAACACACGGTTCGCCAGTAAATTTTTCCGGTAAATTATATCGTCCTACCTTTTATGGCGTAAAGAAAGATACTGGCTATATTGATTATGAGATGTTATCTGATGTTGCCGAAAAAGAGAAGCCACAATTAATTATCGCAGGTGCGTCTGCCTATTCTAGAGATATAGATTTTGCAAAGTTTAGAGAAGTGGCTGATAATGTTGGTGCTTTGCTTTTAGCAGACATATCACATCCATCGGGTTTAATTGCAAAGGGTATTTTAAATGACCCGATGCCGCATTGCCACGTTGTAACGACAACAACTCATAAAACGTTGCGTGGACCTCGTGGTGGGTTAATAATGATGGGCGAGAATTTTGATAATCCATTTGGACTAAAACTTAAAAACGGAAACCCTAAAAAAATGTCTGGTTTGTTAGACTCTGGTATTTTTCCAGGTAATCAAGGCGGCCCTTTAATGCATACCATTGCAGCTAAGGCAATAGCCTTTGGTGAATGTTTAACAGATGAGTTTTTACATTACATGTTGCAAGTAAAACGTAATGCCGATGCTATGGCACAAGCATTTGTTGCCAAAGATTATCATCTGATTTCTGGAGGTACAGACAACCACATGATGTTAATTGATTTGCGCAATAAGAATATTACAGGAAAAGCTGCTGAACAAGCTTTGGTAAGGGCAGATATCACAGTAAACAAAAACATGGTCCCTTATGACACGGAATCTCCTTTTGTAACATCGGGAATTAGAGTTGGTACACCTGCGATTACAACGCGTGGTCTAAAGGAAAGTGATATGGCTTACGTAGTAGACTTGATAGACGAAGTTATTATGAATCACGAAAATGAAACAGTTTTAGAAGCTGTTGCAGAAAAGGTTAATGCTTTAATGTCTGATAGACCTTTGTTTAATGCTTAATAAGTAGATTGTTATATATCTAAAAAGCCTCTCCAATTGGAAAGGCTTTTTTTATGACTGGATGCTGAATCAGTCCCGAAGTTTCGGGACAGCATAACAAGACGAGATTAATTTAGGATTAGTCATCAAAAACCACGCTTTCGTAGGCACCTGCATCGGGTGCAGCTGCTCTTGAAGTATTTAGTAAATCTAAAGGAACTTGAGTAGAAAACAATGTACTTCCAATGCCGTTGGCTCCTGAGTCTTCTCCTATATTCATAAGATTTTCGAAAGGCGCTTTAAAATCTGGGTCTACATTAAAGATATTACTATCATAATAAGTGTCATCAGAAAAAATGTAATTGGTCGTTCCCTCTAAATTGTCGTTGTCAAAACGTAAGAGACAGTTTGTAAATTTAAAATTGAAATTATCGCCTTGCTGGTCTAAAATAAATTCTGGATTGTCATTTCCGTAAACGATGCAATTATTAAAATTAGCTTCAATTAATGGATTTGTTGTAATTGAAGACTCGTCTACTTGTGCAAAATCGTTAAGTAAAAGCGCTGGGAATTGCCTAAAGCTATTATTCCAATAATTAGCAATTGTACAATGCGTGAAATTGTATTTTCCGCCAACGGTTCCTGCAAAAGAGGATTGCCCGGAATTGTTAATCACTACATTTTCTGCTGAAATGGATGTAGCTCTTCCTAAAATTCCAAAAGAACTTGTATTGTAAATTTGGGAATTTGTTATCGTTAGTTTATCGGTAGGTGCATTATCATTACCTTCAGCTAAAATACCAATAGTCGCATTTTTAATTGTAGCGTGGTTAATGGTGTTATTCACACTGCCATTAAAAAGGTAAATAGTGCCCCATTGACCTGGGACATCTTCGAAAATTGGCTCTAAGCGGTCACCTTCAAGAATAACTTCGTTTTCTAAGAGTTCTTGGTCCGAACTTACTGAACCATTAATATTTAAGGTGGCATTATTAGTCACTAAAATTCCTGAATCTGCATGAAAGTGCACCCGAGTTCCAGCTTCCATAGTCAATGTTTTACCTTCATCAACTGCTGCATATCCATAAATGACATAAGGTTTTTCGTTGGTAAATGTGAGTTCATCATCGGTTAGAAAACGTCCAGGCAAGGTAGTCTCATCTATATTACCATCACCGTCGACATCGAAATTGAGATTTTCGAAGGTCGTACTATTACCTTGAAAATCGGGATAGATAAATACGGCATCTCTTACTAAGGTAACTAAATCTACATCTTGCTGATTACTTCCGCCATCGAAGAGAATTCTATCAGTATATAAAAACTCATTATTTATAGCAGGAAGTGCCGCAATATCTATGGTTGTTTCAATAAAAATAAAAAGACTATCGTTAGCCAAAAGTTCTACATTTTCGAAAAATTTTCCTTCTTCGGGAGTGCCTACGTTGCCTGTTCCGCCATCTACATTAAGTCTGTAAAATGATGCGATACCGCGCTCTAGTTGAATAGTCGGAATAACAATATCCTCGTCGCTACGATTATAAACTTTTAGATTATAAGTGCTTGAGCCAATATTATTAAAAACGGTATCTAAATACACTGTGTCTCTTGCAAACTCTAGATTTCCTGTGCTAGGCGTAAACTCGAAATCGTTACGGCAAGAGCTCCAAAGAATTAAAATTCCAAAACAGATAAAGACGTTTAGCAGTCGCTTCATAAATCCAAAAGTTAGTTTAGGCTAAAAATATAACTTTTCGAATAAGATTTTAGTATAAGTGCTTAAAAGAATTGCTAATTCTTAACTTCGTCTTCGGCCATTTTAACGATTAGCAAAAATTCTTCGCTATAGAGCGTAAAATCATTTAAGAGCTGAAGTCTTTGATTGTAGTTTAATTTCGATTCTGGAATGGATTTTTCTTCTAAAAACTCAAAAAATAAGGAATGGTATTTTTCAGGAATCTTTAAATCTTCGGTTAGCATTTTTTTTGTGAAGAAATTATTTTCTTCAAAAAGTAACTTGTACTGATTGTATTTTAAGGTGTTTGGTACGTCTCTTTTTTTCTTTTTAAATAACTTTCCGATGAGTTTTGCAACTTGTATAAAGTCCAGTCCATATTTAGGCGCTGCGTTGTACTTCTGTGGTTCTTTCTTTTTATCTAATGCAATGACGTCCTTTAAATTGGCATTAAACGCTTTTTCGCCAAATAGTTTCTCTTTAGGCTTATCTTTTATGTTTACGGCCTCTAATTCGTTTACTATTTTTTGTAATTCAAAAACATAGGTACTTTTAAAATAATCAGGCTTTACGATGGTAAAAATGGGCTTATAAAATATAGACTGAAATGATAACGTATCATTAATCTTAGCCTTTAAAGTAAACTCGCCTTGGTCGTTAGTTGTAGTTAAAATTTTCTGAGTAATATTAAGAACTTTTACACCTTTTACTCTAGATTCTGCATCGTAAACAATACCGTTAACGTTTTGACTAAGGCTGTAAATCGATGTAATTAAAAGAAAAAAGAAGCTAATCTGTTTTAACATGAGTGCATGGTTAGTTAAAATGCAAGAACGCTTAATATTACGAAGTGATACTACTATTTTAAAAAACTTTAACCTAAGATAATGTTAATTGAATAATCCGGAAATCTCCTTAATAATACGGGTTGGACGATGGGATTTAGCATCTATAAGGCACCATTTGGTTTCTGAACGAATAATTAGTTTCTCATTAGTGAACATTTCTACCTTTCTAGTTGAAGTAACGCCCTCGGACGATATTACATATGTTTTAATCATAATTTTATCGTCAAGAAAGGCTTGCCCTTTGTAATCAATCGTATGTTTAACTAATACCCAATAGTAGTTTTCAAGAATTTCTTTCGAAGCGTTTTGTAGCCAATGGGATTCTGCTATATTTTGTACCCATTGTACATAGCGGACGTTGTTTACATGATTTAGTTGGTCTAAATCTTCCTTGGATACTGTTATTTCTTTTGTAAATATTTGCAAATTATTTCTTAGTAATTCTTACCTCAAATAATTTGTCCCAACGTTTGCCAGTGATAAAAAACGTGTCTGTTTCAGAGTTGTAGGCAATACCGTTAAGTACATTATCGTTAGAGGAATAATTAGATATTTGGGTTGTGATAGGTGTAAAGTCTATAACGCCTTCTACGGCTCCGTTTTCTGGATTAATAATGGCAACACCTGTATTTTCGTAAATGTTAGCATAGATTTTTCCGTTTGCCCATTCTAATTCGTTTAGGCGGCCAATTTTGCCTTTCTCTGTATAAATTTCAATTTTATCATCTTCGGTAAAGGTCGTTGTATTTAATTTCCAAATTTTTGCCGTGCCGTCAGATTTGTATAAATCCTTACCATCGTTACACAAACCCCAGCCTTCTTTACTTAAGTCGTATCTAAAGATACCAAGCTTTTCAAACGTATTTACATCGTAAATAATACCCGTATCGGCTTGCCATGTTAATTGGTAAATTTTATCGTTTAAAACAGTGAGACCTTCGGCAAAATAGCCGCTTTTTAAATCGACGTTTTTAAGAATTTCTCCAGTCTCATAATTTACTTTTCTAAGTTTAGATTGGCCGTATTGCCCTGTACTTTCGTACAATTCGCCTTTATAAAATTCTAAACCTTGCGTGTAAGATGTAGGGTCGTGCGGATAGGTATTTACAATTTCGTAGGTGTATAAATCAGGACGTTTATTGTTTAATACTATTAAATTACTCTTGGCAATGACAGTGTCGTTCCCAGAAATAACTTCGGCAATTAAATCTTGTTTACCTAGTTTCACATTCTTTAAACTTAAAGTTTCAGAAACTATTTCTCCATTTAATTTATAAACTACAGAATTTATGTTTACACCTTCTGGATTGTTAAGAGAGAGCTTTACGGTGCTTCCTAATTTTATCGTATTATTTTTTGCTGAAGTTTTTACAGAAAAGAACGGCTTTTCACTAGCGCAATTCACTAAAAAAAGGTTTAATAGGATGACAATGAAATATTTAAATTTATACATAAATGTTCTGTTATTTTTGGCAAGATATTTATAAAAAATAGGATTAAAAAATATTGTGAAAGTATTAAAAGGTTGTATCTTTGCCGCTGGGCAAGTCCTACACAACCAGCTCCTGTTGAATCCTCCAGGTCGGGAACGAAGCAAAGGTAAATGGTCGTAGCGGTGTGATGTAGGTAGCTTGCCTTTTTTTGTACCCTAAAGTCAAGGTTTTATAGTAGAGATTATTTCTATTTTTAGAAACTTTGTACTTTTAACTTATAAGCTTTTAAAATATGTCTAAAGTTGTTTTAATTACTGGTGGTTCTTCTGGAATAGGAAAATCTATAGGGAATTATTTAGTAGTAAAAGGATACCAAGTTTATGGAACAAGTCGTAATCCAGATAGATATCCAGATAGCCAATTTCCTTTGGTGGCTTTAGATGTTACTAAACCAGAAACTATAACTAGTTGTATAACCAACATATTAAAAACAACAGAAACAATTGATGTTTTGATAAATAATGCAGGAGCTGGTATAACTGGGCCGATGGAAGAAATTCCTGATGAAGAACTAAAACGAAATTTTGAAACTAATCTCTTTGGACCTATTAGTGTTATTAAATCTGTTTTGCCTAACATGCGCAAGCAACAAAGTGGGTTAATAATTAATATTACCTCTATTGCAGGATATATGGGCCTGCCATACCGTGGCGCTTATAGTGCAAGTAAAGGTGCTTTAGAATTGGTAACCGAGGCTTTTAGGATGGAAACAAAATCATTTGGCATACACATGTGTAATGTTGCACCTGGAGATTTTGCAACTAATATAGCTGCTGGCCGCTATCATGCTCCAGTTTTAGACAATTCTCCGTATAAAGAAAAATATGGAGATACCCTAAAAACTATGGATGCGCATGTCGATTCCGGGGGAAATCCAGATGAGGTAGCAAAGGTTATCTATAAAATTATAAACACCACACATCCAAAAATTCATTATAAGGTTGGTGCATTTATGCAAAAATTTTCTATTGTTTTAAAGCGAATCCTCCCAGATAAGGTTTATGAGCGCCTGCTGATGAATCATTATAACCTATAGTGATTTGGTATATTTTTTGTGAATGATGTTTTAAACATCAGTCATGAAATCAAAAACTACCTTTCTGTTATTATTTTCTTTTTTTACCTTAATGTCTTGTCACGAGGAGCTAGAGTGTCTTTTTGGGCTTGAGCCCGAGATTAACGAAACAAGTATTGCTAGCGCCACACTAAACGAACCATACTACCAACGTATTACTGCAGAGGTAGATAACGCCGTTAACGACAATTCTTTTGATTATTTTTTTGAAGTTATTGGTGACTTTCCACAAGGCATTGATGTCGTTTTTCTTTCAAGAAGTTTAGAGATTTTAGGAGTGCCAGAAGAAGCTGGTGTATTTGAATTTACAGTATTTCTCTCAGTAGAACGTTTTGAAGATGGTGTGTACGACTCAAGTCCAACTTGTAGTGACTACGCTAGAACAGATTTTACTTTGGTTGTTAATGAATAAATTTTTGAGATGTGGTTTTTTTGCTGTTGACTAAAAGTTAATTTCTTTTTAACGCTTAGTCATCAAAGATTAGTATTTATTGTAACTTCGCTGACAATTAAAAACACAACAATTCAAATTAAAATTACATGAAATTTTTTATTGATACAGCCAATCTAGACCAGATAAAAGAAGCTCAAGATATGGGAATTCTTGATGGTGTTACAACCAATCCATCTTTAATGGCAAAGGAAGGTATTACAGGACACGATAACATTATGAAGCATTATGTAGATATCTGTAATATCGTGGATGGTGATGTCTCTGCTGAAGTGATTTCCACGGATTTTGAAGGTATGGTGAGAGAAGGCGAAGCACTGGCAGAATTACATGACCAGATTGTCGTAAAATTACCAATGATAAAAGATGGTGTTAAGGCATGTAAGTATTTTTCGGACAGAGGTATTAAAACAAACGTAACTCTTGTTTTTTCTCCTGGTCAGGCGTTGTTAGCGGCTAAAGCAGGCGCTACGTATGTATCGCCGTTTATTGGTCGTTTAGATGATATTTCTACTGATGGATTAAACCTAATTGCAGAGATTAGACACATTTATGACAATTATGCATTCGATACCGAAATACTTGCAGCCTCTGTTAGACATACCATGCATGTTATAGATTGTGCAAAACTAGGCGCAGATGTAATGACAGGACCACTAAGCTCTATTACTGGCTTACTAAAACACCCATTAACCGATATTGGTTTAGAAAAGTTTTTGGCCGACTACAAAAAGGGAAATTAAAAGAGAATACTGTTTAAAGTGTATAAGGAACTTTTACTTAAGTACAAGTTCCTTTTTTTGTATCATATCCTTAAGGAGTGTCTCGAAATCTTCACTAAAGATATTTACATTAGGGTTTACAATATTAGCCTTATTATCGACGATAATTACCTTGTAGAGGTAGTTTACTGCCAGCGTTTTTAAAGCTTCTTTTGGATTCTTAAAACGATACTCGTTTCCTAAATTAAAATTGTACTTATTAATGGTTTCTTTCCAAAACTTGTCTGGATTATCGTTTATATTTATAGACATAAAACCCATTTTAGGAAATTCTGTTTGTAATTCTTTTACACGGTAGTGGCTATTTTTGTAGTGCTCTTTTTTATTTGTAGACCAGAAATAAATAAGCGTAGGTTTATCTACAATCTCAGCTATTGTGTATTCCTTATCTTCGACATCAATAACTATCAAATCTGGTAACCCTTTACCAGGTTGTAAATTGTTAAGAGAAGCAATTAACCCATTAAGGTATTTTATGTCCTCTTCACTTGTGGTTTTAGCAAGATAAGAAGCCATTATTTCGTTTACCTCGTCTTGGTTTTTACTATGATTAATAAACTCTCTTGTTTTGTACTTTAGGAGATTATTTTTAATGATTTCGTCAGTAACCAAACTATCTACTAGGTTTAGTTTTGTTTTGTTATAAGACAACTGATGTCTATTAAACTTACTATGAAATGTGTTGTTTTGGTAGTAATCCGTAACAGCAAGATTATCAAAATGAAAAAACAAATAACGGTTGTAAGCAAAAATATCACTTAAATGACTCGCGTTATAATCAATGTTCTTTCGAAAGTCGTAGAATCCTTCTGGCAAATCTTTAAGATGCACCATTTTATTTTCACCAAAGTAGGCAAACGGATAAATTTCTTTGTCCGCGTAGTTGTGATAGTCGATATTGGCTTTTATAACAGAGCTAGCAAAATTAGATATTGAATTTTTTTCCTTAAACGCTTCAAATTCATTTAGTTCCTTTTCATGTCGGTCATCGATGTAGGTCTCAAAATCTTCAGGTGCTTTGTTCTGACTATATTTAACGAGATTTCTAGACTTGTCTTCGTTATTCAAAAATGTTTTAATTAAATAATTATTCTTTTTTGCGCCATTGCCTGTAAATACCAGAGATTTATCAAATTCATAAGTGTTTAAGCGAATCATAACACTATCATTAGGCTCAAGAATAACAAATTGTATTTCGCCACCATGCCAAAACGTGTAAACACCTGGCTCTAAATTTTCAATCTTGTGACTAAAACGGTTATTGCTATCTAGTTTTAGCGTATCACTAAGTTTAATTCTTCTGTTATAAAGAATGACATCTTCACCTTTAGGATTAATGATTTCGCCACCAAAAAAAGTACTGCTGCCCTTTGCTTTTGACGCATCACTGCAACCTACCATGCTAAATAGCGTGACAGATAGAAGGGCAAATCGTAAAAATCTAAAATGTAGTTTTTCTGTTATCATTAGAGACAAAAATATGTGTTGCTAAGGTTTTGCGTTGTTAATGCTGCGTTAAATGTTACTATCATTGGTTTATATTTCATCTAATCACTTAAATTTTCTACTTTTGCCGCCAATTAAAACACCTATATATGTTATCAGTTTCTAACCTTTCTGTACAATTTGGAAAGCGTATTTTGTTCGACGAGGTCAATACCACATTTAACAATGGTAATTGTTATGGCATTATTGGCGCAAACGGTGCTGGAAAATCTACATTTTTAAAGATTTTAGCCGGAAAAATGGACCCAACATCTGGACATGTACATTTAGAGCCAGGCAAGCGCATGTCTGTATTAGAGCAAAATCACAACAAACACGATGAGGATACAGTACTAGAAACAGTTTTAAAAGGGAACAAACCTTTGTATAAGTTGAAATCTGAAATCGATGCCCTTTATGCGGATTATACAGATGAAAATGCTGAGAAAATAGGCGAACTTCAAGTGCAATTTGAAGAAATGAATGGCTGGAATGCCGATAGCGATGCCGCCGCAATGCTTTCTAACTTGGGGATTAAAGAGGATTTACACTATACCCAAATGGCTGATTTAGATGGTAAACAAAAAGTTCGTGTGCTTTTAGCACAAGCCCTTTTTGGAAATCCTGATGTATTAATAATGGATGAGCCTACCAACGATTTGGATTACGAAACCATTTCTTGGTTAGAAAATTTCCTTGCAAATTACGATAACTGTGTAATCGTTGTATCTCACGATCGTCACTTTTTAGATGCCGTTTGTACACATATTTCTGACATAGATTTCGGAAAAATCAATCACTTCTCTGGTAACTATACGTTTTGGTACGAGTCATCTCAATTGGCAGCAAGACAGCGTGCGCAGCAGAATAAAAAAGCCGAAGAAAAGAAGAAAGAATTAGAAGAGTTTATCCGCCGCTTCTCGGCTAACGTTGCCAAATCTAAACAGGCAACGAGTCGTAAGAAGATGATTGATAAGCTAAATATTGCAGACATTAAACCATCTAGTCGTAGATATCCTGCTATTATTTTTGAGCGTGACCGTGAAGCCGGTGACCAAATTTTAAATGTTGAAGGCTTATCAGCAAGTTTAGATGGCGAAGTTTTATTTAAAAATGTAAACATCAACTTAGCTAAGGGAGACAAAGTGGTTGTTTATTCTAAGGACTCTAGAGCCACTACCGCGTTTTACCAAATTTTAAATGGAAAAGAAAAGGCAGACTCAGGTAAGTTTAATTGGGGCGTTACAACAACACAATCTTACCTTCCGCTGGACAATAGCGAATATTTTAAGGAAAAGCTAACTTTAGTAGATTGGTTACGTCAATGGGCACAAACCGAAGAAGAGCGTGAGGAAGTAAACATAAGAGGTTTCCTTGGGAAAATGATTTTTAGTGGAGAAGAAGCACTTAAAACAGCTGATGTTTTATCCGGAGGCGAAAAAGTTCGTTGTATGTTAAGTCGCATGATGATGATGCGTGCTAATGTATTGATGTTAGACGAGCCTACCAACCATTTAGACTTAGAAAGTATTACAGCATTTAATAACTCATTAACTAATTTTAAAGGCACTGTGCTTTTAACCACACACGACCACGAGTTTGCACAAACTGTAGGTAATCGTATTATAGAGTTAACCCCAAATGGCGTTATAGACCGTTATATGACGTTTGATGAGTATATGAGTGACAAAAAGATTAAGGAGCAACGCGAAAAGATGTATGCTGTTGAGGCATAAACCAATTTGCAAGAAAAGTAAAAGGAACATCAATTTTGATGTTCCTTTTTTTATTTAAAATTTCTTTTATGCCTGCATCTCTGAAACAACACGGTTAACAATCTCAAGTGCTTTATTTAATTCTTCGTTATTCACAAAAACTTCTTGGAATCCTTGATTTATAGAGCCGTAGCCAGCAAGTCTTTGCGACTCACCTTCATCTTTTATTATAGGGATAATTCCCGCAGCTTCAAGTTCAGCTTTAACCCGTGTTACTAAAATAAAATTCCCGCCGTAAACTTTCACAAATTCTGAAGTATCCATAACCTAACGATTTAAAATTATATCATATAAGTTACAAAAAATATCAGAATGTTACATATTACTAAGCATTAAAATATTTACTATTCCAGATGGCGTGATTAAAGTTTTTTCCAGCAGCAAAGCCATAATATATTACAATAGCAGCTATCGATTTAAAAATAAAAAAGAAAATCATTCCTGCCTGTGACGCATTTGGTTTGTTAGAAAAAACACCTTCAGGAAATAAGGCTGTAGCCAAAATGCTTACTAAAAAAACAGTAAAAATAAGATTACCGAAATTTTTATAAGGCCACATCAATAGCTTTCTAAAAGGATTAAGGTCATTTCCCCACTTGTGTACCAAATAATAATACCCATTTCCTATTGGTGCAAAAAGAAGCGGGTCGTCTGCATTTTCGAGTTTAAAAAGTTTAGAAGGTGCAATAATTTTAAAACCTTTTAATTCGGTTTTATGTTTCTTTTCTAAGTCTTTAATTTTTGTAATTGCTTCGTAAGGCAGCTTGCCTTTAAAAAAGCGCGAGTCTAAAAAGCGGAGACGATAATCAATACATATTTTTTTAATATCGTCTAAATGATAGATATGTTCTGTTTCTAGCAAATCGAAATCAAAAGCATTTCTGTCATTTGCGCGCCCATTAGAAAGTGTATCCTCAATCCTTGCTTCGAGATTATTGTCTTCTTCTAAAATAGATTTTACAGCTTCTAAAATGGATTCTGGGGATTTATTTTTCTCTTTTAAGCGCTTAAGTTTCTCCTCAATGTTTGTCTTTTTCAATAACATAGCGTTTTTATTTATAAAAGTACGTATCAAAATAATAGCGAGCAAGTCTTTAACATTCGTGTTTAATTAATGCTTAAATTTATGGGAGAATATAAACGATTGGTTAAACAAAATTCGATTATAAGATTTGTATAGGCAATCGTAAATGTATCTACTATAGAAAACACTTATAAAAAAATAAAGAGATAATATGTCACTTTATAAAAGGAGCTTCATTATTTAATAATTTTAGAAATCTTAAAAAATCGAATTTTAAAACTAACACCTATGGATAACAAGAATAATTTCGACATTAATAGCAGCAATGCAGACAAATGCCCTTTTTTAAGCGGGAAGCAAAAGAATAGTGCGGGTCATGGTACCAAAAATAGAGATTGGTGGCCTAATGAGCTAAAATTGAATATTCTTCGTCAACATGCTAAGAAAAATAACCCTTATGGTGAAGATTTCGATTACGCAAAAGCGTTTAGCAGTATTAACTACGACGAATTAAAGCAAGATTTACGCAACTTAATGACCGATTCGCAAGATTGGTGGCCAGCAGATTACGGACATTACGGCGGATTAATGATTCGTATGGCATGGCACAGTGCTGGTACTTATAGAGTTGGTGATGGTCGAGGAGGCGCAGGTACAGGCAACCAACGATTTGCACCAATTAACAGTTGGCCAGATAACGGTAATTTAGATAAAGCACGTTTATTATTATGGCCAATAAAGCAAAAATATGGTGCTAAATTATCTTGGGCAGATTTAATGATATTAGCCGGAAATGTGGCTCTAGAGTCAATGGGATTCCCAACCTTTGGTTTTGCCGGAGGACGCGAAGATATTTATGAACCAGAGCAAGATGTGTATTGGGGAAGCGAAACCGAATGGGGAGAAAATGCCGCACGTTACGATGGTGAAAAAGACCCTACAAAACGTGATTTAGAAGACCCACTCGCAGCTGTGATGATGGGTTGGATATACGTAAACCCAGAAGGACCAGACGGAAATCCAGACCCAATAGGTTCTGCACACGATGTGCGCGAAACCTTTGGTCGTATGGCAATGAATGATGAAGAGACTGTTGCCTTAGTTGCTGGTGGTCATACCTTTGGAAAAGCACACGGCGCGGCAGACCCAGGTAAATATGTAGGTGCTGAGCCTCATGGTGCAACAATGGCAGAAATGAGCACAGGTTGGAAAAATAGTTACCAGTCAGGCGTTTTAGAAGATGCAATTACATCAGGAATTGAAGGTGCATGGACGCCAAATCCAACACAATGGGATGCCGATTATTTTGATGTGCTTTTAAACTACGATTGGGAGTTAACTAAAAGTCCGGCGGGAGCGTATCAGTGGACACCTACTGCCGAATCTAAGGCGCGTATGGCACCTAGAGCTGGTGGAGAAGGACAGCAAGCCTTGATGATGACAACCGCAGACATTGCCTTAAAAACAGACCCTGCTTATTTAGAAATTTCTAAGCGTTTTCATAAAGACCATAAAGCTTTCGAAGATGCTTTTGCCCGTGCATGGTTTAAACTCACACACAGAGATATGGGGCCAAAAGACCGCTATATAGGTCCAGAAGTGCCAGCTGAAGACTTAATTTGGCAAGACCCAGTGCCTAAAGTTAATTATACCTTGAGCGACTCGGATATAGAGTCATTAAAGAAAATGATTTTAGCGTCTGGATTATCAGTTTCAGAACTGGTTAAAACGGCTTGGGCATCCGCTTCGACATACAGAGACTCTGATAAGCGTGGTGGTGCTAATGGCGCGCGTATAGCATTAGAGCCTCAGCGTAGTTGGAAAGTTAATAACCCAGAAGAATTAGAGAAAGTACTAAATGTTTATAGAGGTATTCAAAACGAATTTAATGGCGAAATTTCTCTTGCAGATTTAATTGTATTGGCAGGAAATGCTGGTGTTGAAGAAGCCGCACGCAAAGCTGGGCACGATATTGAAGTTCCTTTTGCACCTGGTCGTGGCGATGCCACTCAAGAAATGACAGATATAGAACAATTTAACTACTTAAAACCAGTAGGTGACGGTTTTAGAAATTATCAGAACGCCAACGCAGATGTAAAAGCCGAAGATTTACTTGTAGATAAAGCCAACCTTATGGCGCTTACTATACCAGAAATGACAGTACTTGTTGGTGGTATGCGAGTTTTAGGTACAAATTATGATAATTCTGAATACGGTGTGTTTACCGATAGTGTAGGTGAGCTATCTAATGACTTTTTTAAGAATATTTTAGACATGACATATACGTGGAGTGCAACTTCGGACGCAGAAACACATTTCGAAGGTCGCGACCGCAGAACGGGCGAAGTAAAATTTAAAGGGACTCGTGCAGATTTAATTTTTGGTTCTAATACAGAATTAAGAGCAGTTTGTGAAGTCTATGGTGCTTCAGACGGTGAGAAAAAGTTTGTTAACGACTTTGTTGCTGCTTGGACTAAAGTGATGAATGCGGACCGTTTTGATATTAAATAAACCGATGTAACTTAACAAAAAAGGAATGTATCTTTAACGGATACATTCCTTTTTTTATTAACTGTTTATTATGAATGCTACAGAACTATTTTTCGATACGATTAGAAAGGGTTTTAACGATAGATTAGAAGCTCAAATTGCTCATAGTCCAAATGTGGTTAATTCCAAAGATGCTAGGGGTTTTACGCCGTTGATATTTGCCACGTATTTTGGTAATGAAAGCGCAGCTGATATTTTGTTAGCGCACGGAGCAGATGTGGATGCTAAAGATGCATCAGGAAATACAGCTTTACTAGGTGTTTGTTTTAAAGGTAATGCTGTTTTAGCGAATAAGCTTATTGACTATAAAGCAGATGTGAATGCTACAAATAATGAAGGCGTAACACCATTAATTTATGCCGTAATGTATAATCATGAAGCTGTAGTTAAACTTTTATTAAAGCATAAAGCCGATGTTTCTATTAAAGATAACTCTGGTAAGACAGCAAAGGATTATGCTAGTGAAAAAGGATATAGTGCAATTGCAGAATTTCTTAAATAAAAAAAGCCGCTACACTTCGACTCAGCTAAGTGACCAGCGGCTTTTTTGTTTAGCGATAGATAATTAGTTGTCAATCGAACCCATGACGCGTTGCATAAAACTATTTAAAGCGTCTTTTTGTGGTGTTCCTTCTTTAATCATTTTATTTACTTCTAGAGCACCATACATGTTAGAAATTAACTCACCGATGACATCTAACTCCTCGTCTTTAAGAGAAGGGATTTCGGTTAAGTTTTCTAGAGTTTCTATCGTTTCGACAACAAAATCTTCGTCATTTTCGTTGATAAATTGCGTCAAATGTTTAATAACAGGTAACTTCATAATTAAATAGCTTCGGCAACTAAGTCTTTTAAAACCTCGAACTTGTTAGTTTGTACTTGGTTTTTAAATTCACCTTTCTTAAATGTTGCAAAGGTTGGCAGATTATCAACTGTTGCTAGTTTTCTACTTTCAGGAAACTTTTCGGCATCAGCGATAATAAAAACCGTATTCTCATTTTCTGAAGCTAGTTTTTTAAATTTTGGCTTCATAATACGACAATTGCCACACCATGATGCAGAATACTGCACAACAACAGTATCGTTTTCTGCAACGATGTCTTGCAAATTATCTTGACTTAATTCTTGAATCATAGCTTATTAATCTTAATTTAATTGTGCAGCTAAATATTGCGCTGTACTACTTGCGTTAGCTTGCATTGCTTCTTTACCTTCTTCCCAATTTGCAGGACAAACTTCGCCTTTCTCCTGTACATGTGTTAAAGCATCTACTAAACGAATATATTCTTGTACGTTTCTGCCTAAAGGCATGTTATTAATACTCTCGTGTTGTACGGTACCTTCTTCGTCGATAATATAAGTAGCACGATAAGTTACGTTATCACCTTCTACTTGAACTGTTCCAGTTTCTTCGTCGTAAACTTCATTAGTAATGTCTAAAATACCTAAGATACTAGATAAGTTTCTGTTACTATCGGCTAAGATTGGATACGTAACACCTTCAATACCTCCATTGTCTTTAGACGTGCTTAACCAGGCAAAGTGTACCTCTGGCGTATCGCAAGACGCACCAATTACGATTGTATTTCTTTTTTCGAACTCTCCTAATGCTGCCTGAAACGCATGCAATTCTGTTGGACAAACAAATGTAAAGTCCTTTGGGTACCAGAATAATACAACTTTTTTATTGTTCTTTTTTGCTTCTTCTAATACATTGATTTTAAATGTATCTCCCATTTCGTTCATAGCATCTACACTAATATTTGGGAATTTTTTTCCTACAAATGACATATTTTTACGTTTTAAATTGTTGATTTATTATTAAAGTGCAAAATTACAACTAAAACACGCCTTATAAAAGGATAGGTGAATAGGAAATACTTATTGTAAAATAAGGGTTTGCAATAGATTTAGTGTTAAAGCATTAAACCTGTTAAGATGATAATTTAATAGTGTTAAAATTGTAAGATTAGCAAAAAAGAGTAGCCAATTTTGTCAGATTCTTACTTCGATTCTTTTAACATTTTTATTTTAATTCTAAAAGCAGCAAAAAGTAGTGTTGTAAAAGGACTTAACCAGTTAAAAATAGCATAGAAGAAGTATTGCGAAACATCAACCCCAAGTACACCACTCTGGTAAGCACCACACGTATTCCAAGGAATTAAAACAGAGGTTACCGTACCTGAATCTTCTAATGTACGACTTAGATTTTGGGGCGCTAAACCTTTATCTTCATAAGCTTTTTTAAACATTTTACCAGGAATAACGATGGCTAAATATTGGTCTGATGCAATGGCGTTTAAGCCCAAACAGCTAATCACTGTGCTGGCGAATAATCCAAATACACTAGATGCAACGGACAACAAGGCATTTGTTATTCTTGATAATGCACCTATTCCGTCCATAATGCCACCAAATACCATAGCGCATATGATTAAAAATATAGTCCATAACATGCCATTCATACCACCAGAACTAAACAGTTCATTTAAAGCTGTATTATCGGTTGCAACCGATGTATCAGTTAAAATGGCATTTATAATGGCAGAAAAGTTAGAGTCCGACAATTTAGATAAAACTTCTGGCTGAAAAATTAATGCGAAAATCGCAGCCAAAATTACGCCAGAAAGTAGCGCTATTAGAGGTTTGGTTTTAGCCAATATTAAGGCGATAACTACAATAGGAACAAGAAATAACCATGGTGTTATATTAAAGGTGTTGTTAATTGAAGTCAATAAGTTGCTAATATCGGCGTTTCCTGTTGGTTCAATCGATGCGCTAATGATTCCAAATACAATAAGCGTAACGACTATTGTGGGCACAGTAGTTAAAGACATATATTTAATATGTGTAAATAAATCGGTGCCAGCCATTGCAGGAGCCAAATTTGTAGTGTCACTTAAGGGTGACATCTTATCACCAAAATAGGCGCCAGATATTACAGCTCCAGCAATCATACCAGGTGAAATACCTAGTGCCGTACCAATACCCACTAAAGCAATACCTACTGTTGCCGAAGTTGTCCAAGAGCTACCTGTGGCTATCGAAATTATGGCTGCGATAATAACCGATGCGGGTAAAAATATCTCTGGACTTAGTACTTGTAAACCGTAGTAGACCATTGCAGGAATAACACCACTTATTAACCAGGTTCCTGCCAGAGCGCCAACTAAAAATAAAATTAATATCGGTACAAATACACTTTTAAGATTTTCCCAAATCTCAGAGACCATTGTACTAAAAGAGACCTTATTAAAGAAACCAACTCCAGCAGCTACACCACCACCAATAAGTAATATGATTTGATTTGTATATGCCCCAAACCATTCTTGACCATCAACAAAAAAGATATTATAAGCTAAAAGTGCCATTAAAATAATTACAGGCACCAATGCTTCCCAAATATTCAGTTCTTTATTGGTAACGATATTTTGGTCATTGGCTTTAAAGTTCTTATCGTTTTGGTCTTGCATTTGTTATTAGTTTAGTTGCGTAATGTTACGATTTTGAAGAACGATATGCAAATTGAAATTCTGGTCAAAGCTTTTCTTCAACAATACTTTTTTGACAATTTGTAGTTTTTTAGAGGTTGTAGTTTGTAATTTCGTTAAGCGATGGATTCACTAACTCAAATTGTGCTAGGAGCCGCCTGTGGAGAAGCGGTTTTAGGGAAAAAGATTGGCAATAAGGCTTTGTTGTTTGGGGCTATTGGCGGTACAATACCCGATTTTGATGTTTTTGTTGGCGCATTATTGCATAGTAACGAAATCCAGGCAATGGCCTTTCATCGTGGATTTATGCATTCTATATTATTTTCAGTCATTGGTGCATTTACTTTTGGATGGCTATTTTTTAAGCTCTATAACAAGGGAAAACGAAAACAGACTACAATATTACAAGATTGGCAAAAACTATTTTTTTGGTCGCTATTTACACATCCCATTCTAGATAGCTTTACACCATATGGCACACAGCTATTTTCGCCTTTTTCAGATTACAGGGTGGCATTTAATACTATCGCCGTTGTTGACCCGCTTTACACAATACCTTTTCTCATTAGCCTCATTGTACTTATGTTTTTTAAGCGCACACAAATTAAAAGAAAATTATGGTGGCGAACAGGTGTTATAGTAAGTTCAGTTTATTTACTATTGACGGTTTTTAATAAGTTTTACGTCAGTTCGGTTTATAGATCATCATTAGAAACTAATGCTATTAAATTTAAACGTTTTCAGACGCAACCTACTATTTTTAATAATATTCTCTGGTATGGTGTTGCCGAAAATGACACGGCATATTACGTTGCATTCTATTCGTTATTAGACAACAAAAAAGTAATTACCGATTGGGCTAAAATAGATAAACAGCATGAGCTTTTGCCAATGTCGGATGAAGACTTGTCAACCTTAGCATGGTTTAGTAACAACTATTTCAGTATTAGACCTTCTGAAAACCAAAATGAGTTTATCTATAGCGATTTGCGTTATCCACTACTTGACCCTAATGATGCAAAAACATCATTATTTACGTTTCGTGTATTTAACAATAACGGGCGTTGGGATTTAAAAAATAATCGGCCAGAAATTAATGAAGACGCATCGTTCTCTTCTGTTTTTGGAGCTATGATAGACCGTTTAAAAGGGAAATAACATTCTAACTAGGCTATTTCAGTTTCTAAAATACCAAGTTCAGTCATGCATTGATGCATCATATCAAAAGTACGTTCTATATCAGCATCTAAACCAATGGAGAATCTTATCAATCCGTCGCTCAGTCCCATTTCGGCTTGTTCATCTTCAGGAATTTCTGAAGACGTAGAACTTCCTGGAGCTGAGAATAATGTTTTATAGAAACCTAAACTTACAGCGAGGTAACCTAGATTTCGTTCTTGCATTAATTCCATAAGTGTATTGGCTTTATCTAATGAGCCAACATCTATAGTAAGCATGCCACCAAAGCCATATTCAGGATTCATCATAGACTTAAATAATTGGTGTGATGGATGAGACTCTAGGCCAGGATATACAGTTTTTAGTCCAGCATTTTCAAACTTTTTTGCGAGATAGCTTGCATTTTTACTGTGCTGTTGCATTCTAATATGTAACGTTCTTAGATTTTTTAATACTGAAGCCGAACGTAAGCTATCCATCGTAGAACCTAAGAGCATGGCAGCACCGTCATTTACATTTCGTAATTGGTCTATAAACTCTTGAGTCCCGCAGACTACACCGCCAACAGTATCACTTGTACCATTAATGAATTTGGTTAAGCTGTGAATTACAACGTCTGCGCCTAATTTTTTTGGTGAAATGGATAAAGGCGAAAACGTATTATCGACTACCAATTGTAAATTATATTTTTTTGCCAATTTTGCTAGGCCCTTAATATCAGCAACTTCTAAAAGCGGATTGCTAACAGATTCACAGTACAAAACTTTAGTTTTTGGTGTAATAGCAGCTTCTACTATATCTAACTTTGTGATGTCAACGAAAGACGTGCTAACGCCTAATCTTGGTGCAAAATTCTTAAGAAATGCATAAGTTCCGCCATAAATTGTTCGGCTACTAACTATATGCTCACCACTTCCGCAGAGCTGTAAAAGAACAGGTGTAATTGCTCCCATACCAGACGCTGTGACTGTGGCTGTTTCTGTACCTTCCATAGCAGCTAAAGCTTCACCTAAATATAGGTTTGAAGGCGAGGAGTGACGCGAATAGAGATAGCAACCTTCCGCATTACCTTCAAATGTATCAAACATTGTTTTTGCGGACAAAAAAGTATAGGTAGAAGAATCTGAAATTGAGGGATTGACACCTCCAAATTCTCCGAAGTATTGTAAATCTTGAATATTATTTGCGGGTTTAAAAGCCATGATTGTAGAGTTTAAATTGATATGTAAAATTCAGTAGAATAAGAATAAAAATCAACCGATATTTTATTTTATAGTAAATAAATCTGTTTTTAATTGATTATTTAATCATATTATCTAAATTTATACTGTTTTATTTAAATATTAACGAAAATTTTTCGCCTATGCATCTAGACCAGACAGATAAAACGCTCTTAAAACTACTTCAAAAAGACTGTAAACAAACTAATAAAGCTTTATCTAACGTTTTAGGGCTTTCGGTAACTGCTGTTTACGAGCGCATACGGAAACTAGAAAATCTTGGAGTTATTAACAACTACGTTGCATTACTAAATAAAGAGCGCGTTGACAAAAGTTTTGTAGCATTTTGCCATGTTAAACTCGTGCAACATTCACAAGACTATGTCGTAAAGTTCGAGCGTGAAGTTGCAAAATTGCAAGAAGTTCTCGAATGCTACCATATTAGTGGCGATTACGATTATATTTTAAAAGTTTTGGTTAAGGATATGCAGGAATTCAGAACATTTATGGTGGAAAAGTTAACTAAGATAAATCATATTGGTAGTACACATAGTATGTTTGTAATTAACGAGGTTAAGCACACCACAACAATCTCAGTTTAAGATGAAAACCACGAATTATAAGTCGTTAGAGCTGTTCATCGCCTTCGTGTTGGTGCCGGTTAGTTTCGCATTAGATTATGCGCTTATATTAAAACTAATCGTTGGCTTCGTTGGGTTTGTCTACATTTTATTTGTATTAATTAGGATAGAAAGGATTGGACTAAAAATTTCAAGACAACTCAATTGGAAGCAATTTTGGAGAGATACGATTATAAAACTAGCAATTATAGCAGTGCTCACTCACATATATATGTGGTTTTATGACTCAACGAATCTTTATGTAGTCGTAATTAATAAACCATTACTTTGGATTGCCATTGTGTTTGTGTATTCGTTTTTTTCGGTTTATCCACAAGAGTTAATTTATAGAACGTTCTTTTTTAAGCGATACGACAGTCTTTTTCAGAATAAAACATTATTTCTGTTTATTAATGCTGCTTTATTTTCATTAGGACATATTTTCTTTAAGAATACGATGGTTATGATTTTAACATTTATTGGAGGGCTTTTGTTTGCACTAACTTTCAATAAAACCAAGTCAACTGTTCTAGTGTCTATAGAGCATGCTATCTATGGTTGTTGGTTGTTTACAGTTGGTATGGGAGAAATGCTTGGATTTCCAACTTAATTTGTTGTGTAGGCAACCATTGTTAAATAATTGACGTCTTAAGAGTAGAGCACTTATTTTTAGGCTTTCAATTTAAAAACAATACAGATATAAATTCAAAAGAAAGATGAAGAAACTATTACTACTACTTAGCCTTTTTGTTCTAATATTTTCCTGCGGAAGTATAGAAAGTTATAATGAAGCTGTAACAAAGTTACATCCTGTCGAAGACTTACAAGACGATGTAGATGCAGTTTATAAACAACTTAAACGACTTCATCCACGTCTGTATCAATTTACGCCAAAAGAAACTTTAGATTATAAATTTGATAGTCTTAAAGCGGCGATAGATAAGCCAATGACCAGCCGTGATTTTTATAAAGCGTTAGCTAAAGTGACTAAGTATGTGGGGCAAGGTCATATGTCCGTATCTCCACCTTCAAAACGATTTAATAAACAAGAACGAAAGGCAAATAATAAACTAAAATTTGATATCAATAATCTTGAAACTGAGTATGTCGATGATGCACTTATTATAAGTAGAGCAAGAGGAAACGACTCTCTATTATTACACGCTGAAATTCTTGAAGTAGATGGTAAAAATCCGCGAGATTTAATTCGTAAATTCAAGAAAACTATAGCCTCAGACGGTTATAATATCACCTTTCATCAACGTGTTGCGGGTAAGCGTTTCTTTGGTTATTACAATCGCGATATTGGACGTTTTGATAGTATTACGCTAAAGTTGAAAAATGAAGATTCTACATTTTTCAAAAAATACAAGCGCATCCCAAAAGCTAAGAAGAAAACCGAGAAAGACTCCATAAAACTAGACTCTTTAAAGGAAATTAAGCCGAAAAAATTAACCAAAGCTGAAAAGAAAGCAAAAAAACTTAAAGCAAAGAAACAACGCAAAGACCGACAGAAATATGGTTACAATTACACAACTAAATTAAACAACAGAAATCTCTCTTTTGTTGGTAAAGATAGTACTGTAGCCTTACTAAAAATTAGAGGTTTTAGTAATGGTAAATACAAAGATTTCTATGAAGAAACCTTTGCAATGCTGGATTCTTTAGATACAAAAGATTTAGTCATAGATTTAAGAGATAATTTTGGAGGACGCCTTAACGAAATCATGACTTTGTATTCGTATTTAACGGATGAAAACTTCACTTTGATTAATAAAAGCGAAGTTAACAGTCGAATTCCTATTCTTAAAACAGCAATGAGTAATACATCTTCCGTTGGGCAGAAGGTTTTTTATAGTGTTTTGTCGCCATTTATTGTCGTGCATAATTTGCTAAGGACAAGCAAAAAAGATGGGCAGTTGTATTACAAATTTAAAGCAGCAAAGGAAAGAGAGCCAAATCCACTTAATTTTAAAGGTAACGTGTATGTGTTAATTAATGGAAACTCATTTTCGGCATCTTCAATCTTATCTACACAGCTTAAAGGAAGTAACCGAGCCACTTTTGTAGGAGAGGAAACTGGTGGCGCTTACAACGGAACAGTTGCGGGCTATTACAAAGTTTATGAGTTGCCAAATACCAAAGTCCGCGCTAGAATTGGTTTAATGCATATCGATAGTAAGTTTAAAATAGAGCCAGATGGTTACGGTGTAAAACCAGATGTAGAGATTATTCCAACCTACCAAGACCGTCTAAATAATATCGACCCAGAATTGGAATGGGTTTTAAAGGATATTGAGAGTAAGAAGTAGTAATCAGTAAGCAGTAGACAGTCGCAGTAACAGAAATAAATTTTCAGTAAAAGTGTTAGTGAAAATTTAGTGAGATTGGTGTCAAGCTTTTCACAGTATCTATGCATAAATTCTCTAAAGTTAAGTATTGTAGTTTTCGAAAAGTCGCAAAAGCGCTAAGCCGTAAAGAAAACATTCGTGAAAATTCGTGAAATTCGTGTCAAAATATTTCTGTAATTCACTCTGTAAACATCAATAAATATCCATTTCAAAATTCGTAAATCTTTTTCTAAGTTGTATTTTTGTGCACAGTTAAGATGTCTTGCTGAGCTTGTCGAAGCATCTCTTTTTTAAACACAAATACAAAATTTATGAATTCATACGATGTCGTAGTTATAGGTTCTGGTCCTGGTGGATATGTTGCAGCAATCCGTTGTGCACAACTAGGAATGAAAACCGCAATAATCGAAAAATATTCAACACTTGGTGGTACATGTCTTAATGTAGGCTGTATTCCTAGTAAAGCACTTTTAAGTTCTTCGCATCATTATGAAGAAGCAACCAAGCATTTTGCGGACCACGGCATTGAAATTCCTGGAGATATCAAGGTGAATTTAGAAAAAATGATTGCGCGTAAGCAATCGGTTGTAGACCAAACGACTGGCGGAATTGATTTCTTAATGAAGAAAAACAAAATCGATGTTTACGAAGGTTTAGGATCTTTTAAAGATGCTACGCATGTAAATATTGCTAAAAATGATGGTTCTACAGAAACGATTGAAGGAAAAAACATCATCATAGCTACAGGAAGTAAGCCAAGTAACTTACCTTTTATAAAGCTAGATAAAGAGCGCATAATAACTTCTACAGAAGCCTTAAAACTTAAGGAAGTACCTAAACACATGATTGTTATTGGTGGCGGTGTTATTGGTCTAGAGCTTGGTCAAGTGTATTACAGACTTGGTGCCGACGTTACAGTAATCGAGTACATGGACCGTATTTTGCCAACCATGGATGCAGGTTTATCTAAAGAATTAAACAAAGTCTTTAAAAAGGCGAAGTGTAATATGATGATGTCTCACAAAGTGCAATCTGTCGAGCGTAAAGGTGACGAAGTGATTGTTAAAGCCGAAAACAAAA
Source organism: Winogradskyella wandonensis (assembly GCF_004346845.1). Taxonomy (GTDB): domain Bacteria; phylum Bacteroidota; class Bacteroidia; order Flavobacteriales; family Flavobacteriaceae; genus Winogradskyella; species Winogradskyella wandonensis. The sequence continues at coordinate 533,930 of NZ_SMGI01000001.1, forward strand.
AAGGCGAAGTTGTTGAGTTTAAAGGCGATTACTGCTTAGTCTCTGTTGGTCGTCGTCCATATACGGACGGCTTAAATGCTGAAGCGGCAGGCGTTAAAATTAATGATAGAGGTCAGGTTGAAGTAAATGAGCATTTACAAACATCAGTGTCTAATATCTATGCCATTGGAGATGTTGTGCGCGGTGCCATGTTAGCTCATAAAGCTGAAGAAGAAGGCGTGTTTGTTGCTGAAACTTTAGCAGGCCAAAAACCACATATCGATTATAACTTAATACCTGGTGTGGTTTATACATGGCCAGAAGTTGCTGCTGTTGGTAAAACAGAAGAAGAACTAAAAGCAGATAATGTAGACTATAAAGTAGGGCAGTTTCCATTTAGAGCTTTAGGACGTGCACGTGCTAGTGGAGATATCGATGGATTTGTAAAAATATTGGCGGATAAAACTACTGACGAAGTTTTAGGTGTACACATGATTGGAGCACGTTGTGCCGATTTAATTGCCGAAGCCGTAACCGCTATGGAGTTTAGAGCCTCTGCCGAAGATATTTCGCGTTATTCTCATGCACACCCAACATTTGCCGAGGCCATTAAAGAAGCGGCATTAGCTGCGACTGATGATAGAGCATTACATGTTTAAATTTTAAAATTCACTATGAAGATATTACTAGCCGCTCTATTAATTATCCCTTTTCTGTCTTTTGGTCAAGTGTCTCAAGATGAAAAAGAAGAAATAGAAACTTACGCGCTTGAGATTTGCGACTGTTTTAATAATGTTCTTAAGGAGTTGCATCCAAAAGCTATAGAAGCTATAACTATTTATGCTTCAGAGGGCGAGCAAAAGATGCAGGAGTATGTTGTTAAAGTTCTGGCTGAGGAAAGCGATGCAGAGAAGCAGGCTTTTATGGAATCTTTTCAATCTATGCAGGAATCTCCTTTTTTAATAAAACTTCAGAGGTGCGACGCTTCTGCTACGAAAAATGAAGCATTAAAAGAGAAAATGGACGATTCTAATTCAGAGGTTAGTAAATATTTAATAAATTATTTAGGTAAAGAAGACTCTTGTAAACTGTTTAAATTTTTCTACGATTTAGGAACTAATCAAAATTAAAACTACCAGTAATCGATAATCAATTTGAATACATAGCGAATCACTAAGATTCGCTTTTTTATTAAATGCCAAGTCTTTTCATACCTAAACGCCTCTTATAAAAAAGTTTTAACTTCGCAAACTACGATTTAGCCTTTACAAATAGGGCTAATAATGTATTTACCTTGTAAACGCCTTAAAATAAGCATGACAGATATCGCAATCATCCCGCTAGCGCTTACAGTGATGTTAGGACCACAAATTTTGGTTGGAATGTTATTAATTACTAGAAAAGACCCCGTTAAAAGTTCTTTAATTTACATTCTTGCCGTTATGCTTGCTTTGGTATTATCAACCTATTTGTATTACACTTTAGCACGTGTGTTTAATTTTCATACTATCTCTATTGGTGGTCGACCAGTAATTAAGCACATTTTAATTGTAGTATTTGTAGCTTTAATTATACGTTCTATCGTAAATCGTAAAAAGATAACAGAACCGCCAAAATGGATGAAAGGTATTTCAACTGCTTCATTAGGTAAAATTTTTATAATTGGTTTTTGTCTCATCGCATTAATGCCAACAGATATAGCTATTACACTAACTATCGGTAATCTTTTAAATACTAATGCAAGTTTGTTTACAGAGGCTCTTCCGTTTTTTGGAGCTGTTCTATCTATTGCACTTCTGCCATTATTTATATATTTTTCTTTAGGCCAAAGTGGACCAGAAAAACTAGAAAAAACTAATATTTGGCTGAATACTCATGGTTACCTCATTAATATAATTGTTCTTTCCTTCCTCATAGTCTTAATGATTTAATAATTAATAAAACTTTATGTACGTTTTATCTTACTAGGAATTGCTTATTTCTTTTAATATATTAGTGCAACATTAAATAAGTAAGCACTAAAATTCAGTGCATTAAGCCGTTTATTCAACCATAACACCACCATTAAAAATGAAAAAAATCACTTATCTCGTTGTAGCCTTAGTACTATTAGGATGTCAAAACAACCAATCGTTCGACAGCAATTTGCTAAATCCCGAGGTCATTGACCATAATGTTCCTTTGAAAGTTGAGCCTTATGCAGATGAAAACATATTGAAAAATTTAGCACCCATAAGAGCACGATTCGACAATTTTGCTATAACCGAAGACAGCGAATTTATAAATGACCGAATGACGTCTTTTGGCAAACAAATGCCAAAAACCATTTATGAGCCTGTCAAGGATAAGGCTTTTTTAATGTCAGGTTGGCAATTAACGTCAACATTGATTGTTGTTGGAGATGTTGGGTTAATTGTTGTAGATCCTGGAGAAAGTGATGAAGCCTCAGAAAGAATTTTAAACGATTTCAGAAAAGAAACTAATATTCAATTACCAGTTAAGGCTGTCGTTTATACCCACAGACATCCAGACCATTCTTTTGGTTCGGCTGGAATGGGTGTAACACAAGAGCAAGTAGATAACGGCGAGGTTAAAATTTTTGCACATCACCAGTTTATGGAATACCTCGCTAACGATGCTAGTGTGGTTGGGTCTATATTAACAGAACGTACCGCTTATGGAGGTGCTACATATTTGGGTCAAAATGAAAAAGGTCTTGTTCATGCTGGTTTAGGACCAACATTTGCAGGTGGTAAAATTTCATTTTACAGCCCAACAGATATTGTAAAAGGAGAATTAAAAGCTGACGTAGCTGGAGTTAAAATGGTGCTGTTTGAAGCCTATGGTGATGCAGAAGATGAAATAGATGTTTATTTTCCTGAACTAAGACATGTTCACGGTTCCGAAACCATCCAAGGCGAATCCTTTCCAAATTTATATACCTTAAGAGGAACAAAATATCGCGACTTGGTAAAATGGTATAAAGGTGTAGACAATTTATTAGACTATGCAAAGAAGAGTGATAGTTACAGCCATTCTCATATGCGTTCTTGGGTTGGAAATGATTTTATTGTAGAACGGATTCAAAACTATAGAGATGCCATTCAGTTTACCCACGACCAGTCTATTTACCATATGAATCAAGGTGCTACCAGAGAAGAATTGGTAGGTTTAGTTTCGCTACCAGAACATCTTAAAAAAGACCCTTGGTTACAAGAGTTTTACGGCAGTGTAGAGCATGTTGTTAGAAATGTTTACAACGGCTATTTAGGTTGGTATTCGGGAGATGCCACAGAGCTTGCAACACCATCCTTTAAAAGAAAAGCCAATCTTTATATTTCTGCTATGGGTGGTAGAGATAATGTTTTAAATATTGCGAACAAAGCTTATGAAGCAAAAGACTATGGTTGGGCAATGGAAGTAACTACACATCTTGTACGCTCTAATCCAGAAGACCAAGAAGCAAGAGATTTAAAAGGAAAAGCAATGCAGGCTTGGGGTTATGACCAAGCGAATATTTATTATAGAAATTTTGCATTATCTGGAGCGAAAGAGCTTGACGGCACATTAGATAAATCTGGTGCGTTCGATTTTGCAAATCCTGTTATTATACAACAGTTTGGAATAGGAACAATTCTAGAAAATCTACGTGTAAAAATTGATGCTTCAAAGGCAGTAAATGCAGATTTTAAGATTGGATTTAATATTACAGACCGAAATGAAAAATATGGCTTTCATGTCCGAAACGGAATTGCTGCATTTTATAGATACATTCCAGATAATTCTGATTTAGTAATAGATATACCAAGCCATGTTGTTTACGATTTTGTACTAGGGAAAGGTCGTGTAAAAGATGCAATTAGTAAAGGTGAAGGAACTGCAAACGGTGATGTAAATCAACTAGATACGTTTATGAGCTTCTTCGATTTTAAAAAGGCAGATATAAATTTATCGTCTAGATAATACGTCACTCAATGCGTAATTGAAAACTATTTTTTGTAAAAGACATTGCTTATATCTTAAAGTGTTTAGTCAACTAAATTTGATTTTATATTGGGTCTATAATAACAATTTTAGTGTATTCACAGTAAAAAAATTAATTTTAAATAAAGTATGAAACATTCTCTTTTGACTTTATTGATATTTCTATGTCTTTCAGCTTTTCTAGAAGCTCAAGAGCAAAATAAAGACCATGTCAGCGGCACTCAAGCTAATAATCCATTGGCAAATATGACTGCCTTAAATATCCAAAATTACTATGTGCCAAGGCTTACTGATGCCCAAGAAGATGCATACTTAAATACGTTCTGGTTGCGCTATGCCAAACCATTTTCTAAAGGAAAGCTATTATTAAGGGTATCGGTACCATTTAATACAGTAGCTTTTCCTGATGATACAGGTCTAGTTTCTAGTGAAAATGGACTAGGCGATATTAATGCTTTATTTACATATAATTTTATTTCTAAGCCAACAGCTACAGTCGGTGTGGGACCAGTAATTATAGCTCCTACGGCTGCGAATGACTTCTTAGGCTCTGGAAAATGGCAGGTAGGGTTAGCGCTAGTCGCATTCGTAGTTAAGTCGCGAGAATTTCAATTAGGAGGTTTGGTGACATGGCAAACCTCTGTTGCTGGGGATGATAATCGCGAAGGCACAAATAGTGCTATTATTCAGCCATTTTATTTTTGGCAATTAGGTAAAGGTACATACCTTAGAGGAGCTCCAGCATGGTTTTTTAATATTAAAAATGATGCCTATTCGGTTCCATTTGCATTAGGGATTGGTAAAGTAATTAAAGTTGGAAATACAGTATTTAATTGTTTTATTGAGCCTCAGTATTCAATGCTGCACAAGGGCACACAACCACAATTTCAAATTTTTGCAGGCATAAATTTACAATTTTTAAAATGATTAAAAAATAGAACAAACATCATAAGAAGTAAACAATGATGTTTGTGTCTTCTTTGTCTTGTGTTAAGGTATATGATTAGATTTGTTATTTTAACACTATGAAAAAATTACTTTTTGTTTGGAAACAGCTAAATACTACCTTTTGGTTTTTGCCAACATTTATTATCTGTTTATCCATCGTTCTCGTCATTTTTATTCTAAGACTAGATGAAGTAATTACTATTTCTACCGATGGTTTAGGACGTTTCTTTTTTGTAAATAGTATAGAATCTGCGCGTAGTTTACTTACTACAATTGCAGGAGCTATGATAGGTGTCGCAGGTACTGTTTTTTCTATAACCTTAGTGGCATTATCATTAACAACATCTCAACTAGGGTCACGGCAGATAAGAAATTTTATGTATCACAAGCTCAATCAATTTGTGTTGGGTAGTTATATATCAACATTTGTTTGTTGTGTTATTATTCTTAACGTCGTTAATAAATTTGATAACGGCATATTTATTCCGCATCTAACCATTCTGTTCGCTACAGTTTTGTCTATTGCTAATATTATATTGCTAATCTTTTTTATTCATAATGTCGCAGTAAGTATCCAGGCTAATTCTGTTGTTGCCGAAATTTCAAAAGAACTTTCGGATAACTTAAATACAATGTTTCCCGAATCTTTTGGTGATGAAACTAATAAAACACTTTCTGAAGAAAGCCTAGAGGATACAAAGCTCAATTATCCTATAAAACACGATTTAATTTTAGGAAGTAGTGGCTATCTGCAATACATGGATAATGAGAAATTATTAAGCAAAGCAGAGAAACTTGATGTAATTCTACAAATTGATTGCCGACCAGGAAATTACATGGTGCAAGGTGTAAAAGCAGGTTTAATATACAGTAAGGAAATATTAAGCGAGAAACAGCTACAACAGTTTCAAACTTTTTTTATTACAGGAAATACTAGAACTTCAGAACAAGATGCTGAGCACAGCATTCACCAATTAGTTGAAATAGCATCACGCGCACTATCGCCAGGTATTAACGACCCTTATACCGCAATTGCTTGTATTGATAACTTAACTAAATCTATGGTGTTTCTATCATCAGTAGATTTTCCTTCAAAATATAGGTTAGATAAAAATAATAACTTGAGAGCTATTATACATAATCTTAGCTTCGAGAGCATGCTTGATGCAGCTTTTAATCAAATTAGACAATTTTCAAAAGATTCACCTTCTGTTGTTATTCGACTTATGGATGCCTTAACGACGATCAATAAATTTGTGAAATTAAAGGAGCAAAAAGAAGCTGTAAAAAAACATGCTATAATGGTCCTAAATCTAGGGAAAAATCGTTTTGATGAGCCTAACGACTTTAAAGATTTGGAAAAAAGAGCTAAATCAATTTTAGACTAAAATTGTTCTAATCGTTTTAAAACTTCAGGTTTATAACTTCGGCTAATCGTTAAGGATTGTTCTGCAATAGTAACAAACTCATTGGTAAAGGCTGTTATTTCTTTTATAGCTATAATATAAGAGCGGTGAATACGTAAAAACTGAGATTTGGGCAGTTTAGCTTCTATATTACTAATCGTTTCGCGAGTTACTATAGACCTATCTTTGCAGTGTATTTTAATGTAATCGCTATAACTCTCAATATAGATAATACTTTCAAAATCTATCTTCTGCATTTGTCTATCGGAGCGTACAAAAATAAAATCTTGAGTCTCAGTAGAACTTGAGCTTTCAGAAATTGTTGTGTCAGAAATTTCAAAATAACGGTTAATGGCTTTTGATAAACGCTCAAAAGAAATGGGTTTCATGACATAGTCCACGGCTTGCAAATCAAAACCTTCAACAGCATAATCACGATAGGCCGTTGTAAAAATAACTTTGATGTTTTTGTTTATAGATTTAGCAAAAGCAATTCCAGAAATTTCGGGCATATTAATGTCTAAAAACACCAAATCAATAGCGTTCTGACTAATGGCATTAAAGGCTTCGACGGCATTACTACATTGCGCCACCACAGAAATACGTTCTATTTTAGAAAGGTGTAAAGCAATGATATCTCTTGCAACAGCTTCGTCATCTACTATAATACAATTAATAGCTTTAGCCATGAGGTAACTCTAGATTTAGTTGTACTTGGTAACTATCATTGCTTTCTGAAATGTCCAGTTTGTATTGGCCTTTGTATAGCAATTCTAAACGCTTTTTAATGTTTTCTAAGCCAATACCATTTGGCGTAGATTGGCTTTTTTCATGAGAGTTAGATACGCTGAAATCTATATTTCTACCACTACATTTAAAAGCGATATCAATGTTTAGTTTTCCTTCTAGAATCTTACCGTGTTTAAAACTGTTTTCTACAAATGGTAAAAAAAGCATTGGTGCTACAGAAACGGTATCTGTGCAATTATTAGATGTAAAACTAACATCTAGTGTGTCATTAAAACGCATTTGTTCGAGGTCGATATAATCTTGTATGTGATTAATTTCTTCAGTCAAAGCAACTGAAGGTTTATCTACCTGATATAACAAATAATCCAATAGATTAGAGAGCTTCAGAATCATTTCTGGTGTTGTGTCAGATTTTTTTAGAGCAAAACCATACATCGTATTTAGTGTATTAAACAAAAAATGTGGATGAATTTGCATCTTCAAGTACTTCAGCTCTTGCTCTTTTAATTTTAGTTGTGCTTCCAGTATTTTAGCTTCAAGCTCAGCATTGTATTTGGATTGCTTTAAATTCAACTTTAAGAGTTTAAAAGAGCTAACCACAATGACGACTAGATAAATACAAGCAATAATAAATAGTGTGTTTCGCGTTAACGATTCCACCTTGGTAAACATAAAGTCGGTTAAAAACGCGATACCATAAAATACCGAAAACATAATGCTAAATACAGATATAATTATCGTGTATAAACTATAAAGCCCAAATAGAAAATAACGTTTCGTAACGAGGTAATCGGGTATAAGTTTGTAAACGGAAATGTAAGTAGTGCCAATAGTTATGGGCATTAAAAACAGAGAAAAATAAAAGATATTACTATTAATAGTATTGTCAGCACTAAACGTGAGTGTAAAAAAGAAAAGTATGGCTAACCAAAATAAAACGTGCAGAAGCGCCTGTTTTAATCTATTAGTTGTTGTTTTGTTAGTCTTCACGTTTGTATATTCTCGGCACAATAATAGTTTATTTTTAGGTGCTGAGATTATTTTGTAGACGAATAACAGATTTTGTGCCCGTTTTGACATCTGTGTTAAAACCCGATGGAAATTTGTCGTTGGTCGCATTCTACTTTTTTTAAGCAAATCTCATCTTATGTTTGTTTTAAGTTTAACTAAAAAATATAAATTATGATTGCTTTAATCACATCAAATCCTTTTTTACAACGTCTGAGTGAAGGCGGAACAGGTATGTATTTTATTTTAATAGCCTTTTTGTTATCAATAGTTTTTATAGTCTTGGCTTTTATAAAAAAGAATAAAAATGTGAGGTCATCTAATAAAATGATTGGTTTGGCTGCCGAATCAAGCTTAGTGGCTTTGGTCATGGGATGTTTAGCTTCTGTTATGGGAATTATTGAGTTGTTTGATATGTTAGAAGCTATTGGAGAAACTAGACCAGATTTGTTTGCCGCTGGTATCAAAGTATCGTTATTGACCATAACGTTTGGATTATTCTCTTTCACAGTAGCACGAATAGGCATTTTAGCTTATAAGTGGAGTTTAAATTCAGGCGATAATAAGTAATCAATACATTACTATGAATACTATAAAAACACAACTAGCTTCAATACTAGCATTAGTTTTCCTCTTTTCTTGTGAGCAAAAATCATCATCAAATACATCAGAAAGCGAATTGATAAATAAAATAAATGCTGTGCAACAACAGGTCATGTCGCAAGGAAATATAAGTGAAGAAGAGGAGCAGGCCATGTTAAGTTTATGCAGTATTATGTCAAAGAGTGATGGTTTAGGTGATTATAGTCCAGATAACAGAATGGTATTAAAAGATGTTGATATAGTGCCTGTGTACGAGGGTTGTGAGAAACTTTCTGCTGAAGAAACAAAAGCATGTTTTAACAATAAAGTGACAAAATTTATAAAACGAGAGTTTAATTTGAAGGTGTCTAAAGATTTAAATCTTGCAGAACAAAAGCAAGTAGAAGCTTTTTTTATTATCGATGAAAACGGGAACCGAACTGGGATGAAAGTTAGGGATGCAGAAGTAAACATTCAGGCAGAAATCTTAAGAGTACTCAGAAAGATACCAGTTATGAAACCTGCTATTCACAATGGGACGAATGTTTCTGTATTATGTTCCTTGATAGTTAACTACGGTAATGATATCGAAATTGAGATGGCTTACATTCCTGAAAGGCCAAATAATTAAAAGTTTAATTACTAATCTTAGTGGGTTATTTTGTTTAAGGCGAACTTTTAAGTTCGCTTTTTTTAATGCTTCCTACTTTATACCTAACTTTGATAAAAACACGCTTTTGGAACAACTTACACTTACCACACCTGCGCTTTTATTCTCCGCCATCTCATTAATCATGTTAGCTTATACCAATCGGTTTTTGGCATACGCTGCCGTAATAAGAAACTTAAGGGACAAATACTTGCAGCAGCAAGAAGCTTCTTTAATTAGGCAAATCAATAATTTAAAGCTACGACTAAACTTAACGCGTTATATGCAGATTTTTGGCATTACAAGTCTGTTGCTTTGCGTGTTAACTATGTTTTTAATCTATATTGAAAATAGATTAGTTGCTGCTTGGGTTTTTGGAGTGGCTTTGTTATTACTTATAACGTCTCTAGCATTTCTTATTTGGGAAATCCAGATATCTGCAAAAGCATTAAAGCACCATCTAAGTGACATCGAAGACGATTTGAAGAATCGCTAGGATTATTTATTTACGCTTCTTATTCCTCTTATTATAATTCTTATCACCCCGAGTTTTCGGCTTTTTATATTTTTTAGCCATTTCACGACGGTACGAACCACCAAGATTTACTTTTTGGTTTTTCTCTTTCTTTTCATGAAACGCAGGTCCAGGAGCATCTTCATCACGTCGCTTTGTTGGGTTATAGCGTTCTTTGATAACGTCGCGCTCTTCTTCAATCAGCTCATTTGATATTTCAATATGTTCAGGGATTTCAAGCGTCTCAATCTGCATTTGCATTAAAGCCTCAATGTCTTCTCGTGCTTGTTGTTCTTTTTCAGTTGATAATAGAATAGCATTCCCTTTGCGCTCTGCACGACCAGTTCTACCAATGCGGTGCATGTAATTTTCAGGATAATCTGGCGTATCAAAATTAATTACATGAGACACGTCATCGATATCTAAACCACGTGCCATAACGTCAGTGGCTACCAAAAGTCGATGTTCGCCTTCGCGGAATTGCTCAATGCTACGCAATCTATAATTCTGCGTTTTATTAGAATGAATCACACAGGTTTGGCCGGGAAATAATTCTTCTAATTTATCGAATAAGCGGTCTGCCATGCGCTTGTAGGCCACAAAAATTAATACACGCGAAAACGTGTCTTTATCAGAGAGTAAATCTTCTAATAGATTTACTTTTGTATAAAAATTGGGAACGTCATACCGTTGTTGCGTAATATTTTCCAGAGGTGTACCAGAAACTGCAATGGATATTTTAGTCGGATTGATAAAAAAATCTGTAATCAATTCGTCTACATCAGTCGTCATTGTTGCAGAGAACATAATATTTTGCCTACGTTGAGGAAGAATATCAAAAATATTCATCAGCTGATGTCTAAAACCAAGGTCTAGCATTACATCCACTTCATCAATCACTAATTTCTGTATTGATTTTAATTGTAATACGCGACTCACAGCTAAGTCGTACAAACGTCCTGGAGTAGCGACTAATATATCTAAACCTTGGGCTACGGCTTGTTTTTGGGTGTTGATATTAGTTCCGCCATAAACACCAAGAACACGATTGTTAATGTACTTAGAGAGTTTTTCAATTTCGTTAACGACCTGCACTACGAGTTCGCGAGTTGGTACTAAAATTAGAACTCTAGGGTTTTCTTGACGCGAATATTTTAAATTCTTAAGAATAGGCAACATATAGGCGTAGGTTTTACCAGTACCTGTTTGTGCAATACCAACCACATCTTTTCCAGAGGCCACCACATTAAAGGATTCCGCTTGGATAGGTGTTGGTGTTGTAAACCCTAAATCGTCAAGGGCGTTGTATAAAGGCGTATTTAAATTAAGTTCTCTAAAAGTCACAATATTAATTTATGGCACAAAGATAGTATTCTTTCCTGCACTGATATTTAAAATGGTGTAGGTATATTTGTATTGCGAAATTATTGGTATTTGTAGTTTAAGTTTTTATTGAGAACACAGCAGTTTTATCATCCAAAAAATATAGATAGCTTTAAAGAGAAGCTATTGAATTGGGCACAGCAGTTTGATGATGTGGTCTGGTTAGATTCCAATAATCATGATAAGAAATACAGTACGTATGACGCTGTACTTGCTGTAGATGCATTTACGAGTTTAAAAACCGATTATTTTGATGCTTTTGATAAACTGAATGAGTATCAAAACACCACAAAAGATTGGATTTTCGGTTATCTCACTTACGATTTAAAGAATGCTGTTGAAGATTTAAAGTCCGAAAATTTCGATAGCTTACATTTCCCCGATTTGTATTTCTTTCAGCCTAAAAAGCTTTTTCTAATTAAAGGCGATACTGTTGAAGTTCAATATCTGCGTATGGTTGATGACGAAATTGATAACGATTTAAAATTGATTTCTCAATGTCAGTCTAAGCTTGTCGAAGACGCTATAGATAACGAGTCTATTAAAATTAAACTCCGCATCACCAAGGACGACTACTTCAAAAAAGTAGAACAAATGCTCGCTCACATTCATCGTGGCGACATTTACGAAGCTAATTTCTGTCAAGAGTTTTATGCAGAAGAAACGGATATTCAACCTTTAGAAACGTTTAATAGACTTAATGATATTTCTAAACCACCTTTTGCTACGTTTCTAAAAACAGACGATAAATACTTACTTTCAGCATCACCAGAACGTTACCTAAAAAAAGAAGGAAATAAAGTTATTTCTCAACCCATAAAAGGAACAGCAAAACGCTCAGAAGACAAAGATGAAGATGTGCAGCTTGCGAAAGCTTTGGCAAATGACGAAAAAGAGCGAAGCGAAAATATTATGATTGTCGATTTGGTACGTAACGACTTATCTCATACAGCTAAAAAGGGTAGTGTAGACGTAGAAGAACTTTGCAACGTCTATTCGTTTTTACAAGTGCATCAAATGATTTCTACTGTGGTTTCTGAAGTTGACGATAATACGACTTCAGCGGATTTATTAAAAACAACATTCCCAATGGGAAGTATGACTGGTGCTCCAAAAATTTCGGCCATGCAAATCATCGAAGATTTAGAGGAAACCAAGCGTGGTTTGTATTCTGGTTCGGTTGGCTACTTCACACCAAATGGCGATTTCGATTTTAATGTAATTATCAGAAGTATTCTCTATAATCAATCTCAAAAATACGTTTCTTACTCTGTAGGAAGTGCCATTACAGCGAAAAGCAATCCGCTTAGAGAATACGAAGAGTGTTTGATTAAAGCCAAAGCCATGCGCGAGGTTCTAGAAAATTAGAGGTTACTCTAAATGACGTCTAAAACTTTTCTTTACTTTTTCAAAAATTAGTTCAACTCTAGACGTTTCGATATTTTTAATCTTTGCAATAGCATCAAAATCCAGTTTACCAAAAATGTATAAATCGACAATATTAGAGATGTTGATGGGTAGCCAATTATAGAAGCGACCAAACACTTTCGGAGACTGCGAAGGCGATAAGTCTTCTAGCTCAAATGCTTTTAAAATCGAAGTTTCTTTATCTTCATACAAGTACAAATGGTTGTTATGGTCTTGATGGTAAGATATGTCATTCAATTCTGTGTTTAACACTAAGTCCAAATCAGCATCAATAGTATAATCCTCACCAAGTTTAGACATCTCGTCTTGTAAAATAGTGTCTGTACTTATCGTATTTTTATGATAGGCTTCCTTTTTAAAAAGAACGTTCATATAGTTGTCTACGAGCTTAAATAGTTCGAGTTTTACTTCATTTTTTTCAGCTTCGATGTTAAATCCTTTGCTGTATAATTCAATAACACACTCATCAATGATTCCATTAGATGAATACATATTTTTAGGTATGATACCAGTAGTTTCAGCAATGTAAATTCTGTGTTTTACATATGGATGTAAATGTTGCACTACAGAAAGTACCTTTTTGTCAAAGGCAGTTTTTGCAGATTTTGATGAAAGTTCTTTAAAAGTGCTCATAACCAAAAATTTAATTAAGTTTTCTAAAGCTACCTATAACATTGAGATATTACTATGATATTTGTCATTTTAATTTCAAATTCTACAATTGTTCGGCACTATCAATATTGTATATTTACATTATGTTACAACTGTTTTCTGAACATATTTTATCGAAACTCAGCTTTCTAAAAAACGCGCGATTAGTTGTTGCTATTTCAGGCGGAATTGATAGCGTAGTATTAGCACATTTATGTAAAAAATTGGGTTTTGATTTTGCTTTGGCGCATTGTAATTTTTCACTTCGCGGAGATGAAAGTGATGCAGATGAAGAATTTGTTATAAAATTAGGAGAAGACATAAATGTCGAAGTATTTTCTCAGCGTTTTAATACCGAAGCTTATGCCAAAGAAAATAAGCGTTCCATCCAAATGGCAGCTCGTGAGCTACGATACGATTGGTTTAAGGATTTAGCAGCGCAATTAGGCTTTGATTATGTCTTAACCGCGCATCATGCCGACGATAATTTGGAGACATTTCTTATCAATTTTACTCGGGGAACAGGATTAAACGGACTCACTGGCATCCCAATGATTAACGATAACATTGTACGTCCATTGTTGCCATTCTCTCGTGAAGTTATCGAAGCTTTTGCCAGAGAGAATAATATTGAATGGCGCGACGATAGTAGCAACTCTTCTCGGAAGTATTTACGAAATAAATTGCGACATGAGGTAGTACCAATTCTGAAAGAAATCAATCCACAGCTTTTAGATAGTTTTGAGAGCACGCTCGACAATTTGAATGATACTGCGGATATTGTTGAAGAAAGTCTTAATGCAGTTGCAAAACGTGCTATCGTAGAGATTAACGAAAACGGGATAACTTACAAAGTATCCGAATTCAAAAAAGTAAATAATTCCAGAGCCTATCTGTTTGAAATGTTCAAAGAGTTTGGTTTCACCGAGTGGAATGACGTTGTTAAGTTATTAGATGCCGAAACTGGAAAGTATGTGCAATCTCATACGCATAAACTCACTAAGCATCGTGATATGCTTATTTTAACGAATGCCAGTCATTCTGTCCCGAATCCTCGAGATGTTTCAGAATCTTACCTAATTAATGATTTAAACTCTACAGAATTTTCTATAGGAACTTTATCTTTTGAAATGGTCTCAGAATCTTCAAACAATACAGGCAGTAGTATTTATATAAATAAGGATAAGCTTGTATTTCCTTTAGAATTAAGACTTTGGAAAGCAGGTGATGTGTTTTGTCCGATAGGTATGACTGGTAAAAAGAAGGTAAGTAAATATCTAAAAGATGAAAAGCTAACACCTTATCAAAAAGTAAATACTTGGGTTTTACTGTCTGAAGAAAAAATTGTTTGGGTTATCGGACATCGAGCTGATGAACGATTTAAAGTGACAGATAGTACTTCTAATTTTTTAAAGATTGAAATTTTAACCACTAAGCATTAGTGATAATTCGTGAAATTCGTGTCAAAAAAAGTCTTAAAAGGCAACATAGTAGATATCCAAGACCGTAGAATCTTTAAAGGCGAAATCCATATTGCTGACGGTAAAATAAAATCAATCATAGAAAAAGATTGTGAAGAAAACCATTACATACTTCCAGGTTTTGTAGATGCGCATATTCATATCGAGAGCTCAATGTTAGTGCCTTCAGAGTTTGCTAAGATTGCTGTAAAACACGGAACAGTTGCTACAGTATCCGACCCACACGAGATCGCCAATGTACTTGGTGTGAAAGGTGTGGAGTTTATGATAGAAAACGGCAAAAAAACACCTTTTAAATTCAATTTTGGCGCGCCAAGTTGTGTTCCGGCCACACCGTTTGAATCTGCTGGAGCTATCATCGATTCCGATGATATTAAGCATTTACTATCTCATCCAGATATTAAATATTTGGCGGAAATGATGAATTATCCTTGCGTTATTAATGACGATGCAGAGGTTCATAAAAAAATTGAATGGGCAAAACACTTTGATAAACCAATTGATGGTCATGCTCCAGGTTTACGAGGCGATGATTTAGACAAATACATTTCCGCAGGAATTTCTACAGACCACGAATGTTTTACTAATGATGAAGCTTTGGAAAAGCTTCAAAAAGGGATGAAAGTCATTATCCGCGAAGGAAGTGCAGCCAAAAACTTCGATGCTTTAATCGATTTATTACCTGAACATTATGAGAATATGATGTTATGTAGTGACGATAAACATCCAGACGATTTGCTTTTAGGACATATTAATCAACTCGCAGAACGCGCTGTTGCAAAAGGTATGGACGTCTTTAAAGTGCTTCACGTGGCATGTGTTAATCCTGTTAAGCATTACAATTTAGATGTTGGATTACTTCAAGTTGGCGACGAGGCTGATTGTATAGTCGTTCAAGATTTAAAGGCTTTTAAAACACTTCAAACCTATATTAATGGTGAATTGGTATTTGATAATGGCGTATCAAAAATAAAACATGTCGATTTCGAAATTCTGAATAATTTCAATACCAAAAAAAAGAACGTTTCAGATTTCAGATTTGAGACTAATAAATTTAAAATACGAGTTATCGAATGTTTGGATGGCGAATTAGTCACCAATGAAATTATAGAAAACGCAACGATTGAAAACGGCAATTTAATTTCCAACACCGAAACTGATATACTAAAAATGACGGTTGTAAATCGATACGAAAATGCAGAACCTTCGGTAGCATTTATAAAAAACTTTGGTTTAAAAGAAGGCGCAATTGCCAGTTCTGTCGGTCACGATTCCCATAATATTATTGCCGTTGGTGTTTCTGACAAAGCCATTTGCAAAGCTGTAAATCTGCTTATTGAAAACAAAGGCGGCATTTGTGCTGTTTCTGATAAAGACGAAAAAGTAGTTCCTCTTCCTGTTGCAGGAATCATGAGTGACCAAAATGCCAAAACCATTGGCAAAGCTTACGCAGAACTCGATAAAATGGCAAAAGATTTAGGAAGCAAATTACACGCGCCTTACATGAGTTTGTCCTTTATGGCTTTGCTCGTTATTCCGTCTTTAAAATTGGGTGATAAAGGCTTGTTTGATGGTAATTCCTTTCAGTTTACAGATTTGGAAGTTTAAAAGCCTTTTCAACTTCGAGCGACAGTCGAGAAGTCTATCATCTAATATCTAACAGCGCAGCGGTCTCAAATCTTTTTTTCACCTTAACATTTCATTCAAACTTTTGTGAATCTAAAGATTTATCTTTAAGCATTAAATTCAAACCAACTAACCACCATGATTAAAAGAATTTTACTACTTGCAGTGTTTTCAATCGCTATTTTAGGTTGCAAAGACACAAAAGACATCAATCTTACCGAAGCCGAAACAGCTTCAAATAAAATTAGTAGTTCCGATGATACTTACGCAAAAGAACATTACAATAAAAAAGAGGTAATGATAGAAATGCGTGATGGTATTAAGCTTCACACCACGATTTATTCGCCAAAAGATACCTCTAAAACATACCCAATTTTAATGATGCGTACACCGTACAGTTGCCGACCTTATGGCGAAAATGAGTACAAATCTAAATTAGGACCGAACAAATACCTGATGGAAGAAGGTAATATTATGGTCTATCAAGATGTGCGCGGACGTTGGAATAGTGAAGGTGTTTACGATAATATGCGTGCTTACATTCCTAATAAAACGGGTAACCAAACGGATGAAGCGAGTGATACTTACGATACCATTGAATGGTTAGTAAATAATGTTGAAAACAACAACGGAAACGTTGGAACATACGGAATTTCTTATCCAGGTTTTTATGCTACATATTCACTATTAGATTCGCATCCTGCACTAAAAGCAGTATCACCACAAGCCTGTATCGGTGATTTCTTTTTTGATGATTTTATTCATAACGGTGCGTATTTATTGAGTTATTGGAGAGCAACTTCGGTATTCGGATATATGAAAGACAAGCCAACAAAAGAAGCATGGTACGAGTTTCCGGATATTGGCACAGAAGACCAATATCAATTTTTCCTTGATAATATGCCGTTAAGTAAATTAGATGGGTATTATGGTGAGGATAATGTATTTATGGAGCAGCTAAAAGAGCATGTCACTTATGATGAATTTTGGCAGAGCCGCGGTATTATTCAGCATTTAAAAGATATTAAACCAGCGACGATGATTGTTGGCGGACAGTTCGATGCTGAAGATTTATACGGACCATATAGCACTTATAAAAACATAGAAAAAAACAGTGATAACTATAATACTATAGTTTTTGGACCTTGGAGTCATGGCGATTGGGCACGAAACAGAGAGCGACAAGTGATAGGAAATATTCATTTTGGTGATAATATCTCAGATTATTTTCAGAAAGAGATTGAAACTAAATTCTTTAATCATTTTCTTAAAGGTGAAGCCAATGGCGAAACTGGTTTAGCAGAAGCACACATGTTTAATACGGGCACTAAAGAGTGGCAATTTTTTGAGCAGTGGCCTCCAAAAAATACAACAAAGCAAAGCTGGTTTTTGCAGCCTGAAGAGCGATTAACAAAACAAGTAACTAGAAATATCGCGACTTCGGATTTTATTAGTAATCCAAAAAAACCTGTACCGTATACGGAAGATATTAAAGTGGTATTCACGCCGAGAAAGTTTATGACAGACGACCAGCGTTTTGCGTCTCGTCGTCTAGATGTATTAACTTTTGAAACGGAAGTTTTAGAAAACGACATCACAATGGCTGGCGATATTTTGGCAAAATTAAATGTATCTACGACAGGAACAGCAGCCGATTGGATAGTTAAAGTTATTGATGTATTTCCGGCTGACACAGAAAATACAGATGACGTGCAAGACCATTTAAAATTAAGTAATTACCACATGATGGTGAGGAGTGAAGTGCTTCGTGGACGTTTTAGAAACAGCATGACAAATCCTGAACCTTTTGTGCCAAACCAAAAAACACCGATAAATCTGAAGCTACAAGATGTGTTTCATACGTTTAAAAAAGGACATAAAATTCAGGTGCAAGTACAGAGTACCTTTTTTCCTTACATAGATGCGAATCCTCAAACTTATGTCGACAATATTTTTGAAGCTAAGGCAGAAGACTTCAAAACACAAACGCATAAGGTGTATAATGATTCTTCAATAGAGTTTACAATTTTGAAATAATCAATGAAATGTCACCTTGAGCATTGGTTGAGACAAAACAATGTTTTGTTGAAAGCACCTTGCGCCGCAAGTCGAAAGGTCTATGTAAAATGTAAATCTAAGACTGAAGAATGCCAATAATAGAATCAAATTACAAACCACTCTTTTGGACAAAGAGTGGTTTTGTGTCTACAGTATTTTCTGGTTTAGCAAGAAAAGTCAATGGCGTTAATCAAATTAGAGAACGCATCACGCTACCCGATACTGATTTTTTGGATTTAGACTGGAGTTATGCTGAAAAGCCAAGTCAAAAATGTATCATTCTTTTGCATGGATTAGAAGGTCATGCGCAACGTCCATACTTAACAGGAGCAGCTAAACTATTTAATCAAAACAGAATTGATGCTTGTGCAGTTAATTTTAGAGGGTGTAGTGGTGAACCAAACTTGCTTTACAGAAGTTACCATTCTGGTGCTACGGAAGATTTAGCAGCGGTTGTAAACCATATTGTTTCATTAGATAAGTATGAGGAAATTTACATAAAAGGGATTAGTTTGGGTGCAAACATGGCGTTGAAATATGTAGGCGAAGAACGAGAGGTACCCAAACAAATAAAAACCGTTATAGCAATCTCAGCGCCTTGTGATTTAAAAGGCTCTTGTGATGAATTACTGAGTTTAAAAAACAAAGCATATGCGATTCGATTTTTAGACCATTTAAAGCAAAAGCTAAAACCTAAGTTAGAGCAGTTTCCAGATAAAATTTCAGTAGCCGACTATAAGTCAATTAAAACGCTTGTCGATTTTGACCATGTGTACACCTCGAAAGCTCACGGATTTATAGATGCTTACGATTACTATGATAAAGCAAGCAGTTTACAGTTTTTACCTTATATTAAAGTCCCGTCATTAGTAATTAATGCGTTGAATGATTCCTTTTTATCTTCTGGCTGTTTTCCTGTAAAAGAAGCCAAAAACAATTCTAATCTCCATTTAGAAATGCCAAAATATGGCGGTCATGTAGGGTTTATACAAAAAGGAGAATTTTATTATAATGAGATGCGGGCTTTGGATTTTATAAATAAACTTTAAATTGTAGCTTTAATTCAAATTATAATCTATGCTCAAAAAAGTCTTCGCCTCCGCCGTTTTTGGTGTTGAAGCTTCAACAATCACTGTTGAGGTTAATGTAGATAAAGGTGTTGGTTACCATTTGGTAGGTCTGCCAGATAATGCTATTAAAGAGAGTAATTATCGTATTGCGGCGGCGCTTCAAAATAATGGGTTTAGAATCCCAGGTAAAAAGATTACCATTAACATGGCGCCAGCCGACTTGCGTAAAGAAGGTTCGGCTTATGATTTAACTTTGGCTATTGGTATTCTCGCAGCATCTAACCAAATAAAAGCAGAAGATTTAGAAGACTACCTTATTATGGGTGAATTGTCACTCGACGGCAGTTTACAACCCATAAAAGGCGCATTGCCCATAGCCGTAAAGGCGAGAGAAGAAGGTTTCAAAGGGTTTATTTTGCCCATTCAAAATGCTAAAGAAGCAGCCATTGTTAATGATTTAAAGGTTTTTGGTGTCGAAAATATCAATCAAGTCATCAACCACTTTGACAAAGGTGAACAACTTGAGCAAACTATTATTAATACACGCGAGGAGTTCTATAAAAATCTAGATTTCCCGGAGTTTGATTTTGCAGATGTCAAAGGTCAAGAAAGTATTAAACGCTGTATGGAGATTGCGGCGGCTGGTGGACATAATATTATTTTGATTGGTCCACCAGGTTCTGGTAAAACCATGTTGGCTAAGCGATTGCCAAGTGTCTTACCACCGATGACGCTTCACGAAGCTTTAGAAACGACTAAAATACATTCCGTTGTTGGCAGAGTAAAAGCGCATGCCGGATTAATGGCACAGCGACCGTTTCGTTCGCCTCACCATACGATATCAAACGTCGCACTTGTCGGTGGCGGAAGTTATCCGCAACCTGGTGAAATATCATTATCGCACAATGGTGTATTGTTTTTAGATGAATTACCAGAGTTTAAGCGCGAAGTTCTTGAAGTGATGCGCCAACCCTTAGAAGATAGAGAAGTCACGATTTCTCGAGCAAAATTTACAGTGACGTATCCAAGTTCGTTTATGTTAGTTGCCAGTATGAATCCAAGTCCTAGTGGCTATTTTAACGACCCAGATGCACCAATAACTTCGAGTCCTGCGGAAATGCAGCGTTATATGGGTAAAATTTCCGGACCATTATTAGACCGTATTGATATACATATCGAAGTGACACCTGTACCTTTTGAAAAATTGTCAGAAGAAAGAAAAGGCGAATCTTCGGTTGAGATTAGAAAGCGTGTAACAGCGGCTAGGGAAGTTCAGACAAACCGCTTTAAAGCATTAGAAAATGTGCATTACAACGCACAGATGAATACCAAACAAATCCGTGAGTACTGCAAGTTAGACGACGCTTCTCTTCAGCTTTTAAAATCGGCTATGGAGCGTTTAAATTTGTCTGCAAGAGCGTATGATAGAATTTTAAAAGTTGCGAGAACTATCGCAGATTTAGAAGGTGCAACGGATGTAAAAGGCAATCATATAAGCGAAGCCATTCAGTACCGTAGTTTAGACCGTGATGGTTGGCTGGGCTAATCATCTTTGAGTAGATAATTATTGTTCTCCATATCCTTTGACCAAGTTTTAGTCTCGTTATTGTAAGTATAAACTGCCGAAGCTAATTTACCTGATTCGGTTTCTTCAAATGTGTATTGCGTGCTGTAACGTGCTAAGGAAATATATCTATTCTCTGAAATTGGATATAATCGGAGCTTCGTCGCACCTTGTCTTTCGTAATATAATTGGTTATTCTCTATCCAAAATCTTCGTGCGGAATAGTTGCCAGATACGTTTTGGTATTGTTGTATTAACTCTTTTTCGGAGGTTGATTTTACGTACGTAATATGTTGTAACGCTAACTTTAAGAAAAAGTGATTAGGATGTTTGTCTATAGCTTGTTTGTACAACAATTCGGCTTTGTCTAACTCGTTATTTTTTAAGGCATTTTCAGCATCTTCTATAGATTTGTCATACAGCCAATAGTAAAAATAACTTGGGTCTTTATAACTATAATTTATGTTTTTTGTTCCGTAAATTGTTTTGATAGAATCTGTTAAGAATTCAATATGATTAATGTTTCTAGTAATGTAACCGCTTAATATAACCTTATAATCGCCAGCTAAAATAGGGGCATAAATTTGTTGATTAGACACGTAGGTAAGTAGCCTGTCATCTTCAATCCAATAGTCATAAGTCTGTTCAGAACCTTGATAACGGTATTTTCCAACAAACTTCTCTAGTTTGTCAACTGTAATTTTGTTTTCTGACAAATAGTCAATTACCGAATCAAAAACTGGTGTGAAATTTTTCCACTGAGGATGCATTAATTTTGTGCGTTCTTGCGTTTTTTTAGCGGCTTTAATATCGCCTTTTAATAATTGAGGTCGTAGCTTAAACGTAAACAAATCTGGATTGTCTGGCTGGATTAATTCTAATCCTTTTATTGCGCTTATAATTTCATCATAATTACCAGAGACCAAACTTGCATTGATTAAGTTGGTACCGTTGTCTATGCTCTTGTTTTTGTCGAATCTATCTTGTGCATGTTTTGCAAAAGCTCTAGTTTGCTTGGTCTCACCATAGACCGCATATAGTAATTGATTATACGTTTCATTACTAGGGTCAATTTCTAGTTGTAGTTTTATTAATTTTTCTGCAATTTCCCATTCTTCATAAGCAATATGACGAAGAATGCGTATTTGTAATTGTTTTTGTAATGGTAATTTGTTGCTGTATTTGTAAGCTTTATTA
Source organism: Winogradskyella wandonensis (assembly GCF_004346845.1). Lineage (GTDB taxonomy): Bacteria > Bacteroidota > Bacteroidia > Flavobacteriales > Flavobacteriaceae > Winogradskyella > Winogradskyella wandonensis. The sequence goes on from NZ_SMGI01000001.1 coordinate 556,208, forward strand.
ATTAATTCCTTTTCACTTTCTTCGCCAAAACTATATCGAATAAACCTAAAAGCGTTTTCAAAATAAGAAATGGCAAATGTAGAATCTGCTTCTTGAGCTTTTTGGTAATCACCTTCAATATTATACTTTACAGCCTCTAAGGAGTTGCTGTAAAAATCTTTTAGATTCAAGTCTATATAGAAGTCACGCATGTTTTCCGTAAGACCGATATTGCTTTTTGTAAAAATACTGATATCATCTAATAGGTTTAGGAGATCCTTACCTTCAAAGGTTTGTTGCTTAAGTATTTTTCCGTTTTTTGCGTTTCGTATAGTTGGGATAATTTTAAAAACACTATCGGTTACTTCGTAAGTACCATCGAGATAATACTCATTAAAAATACGAGCTTCTGCAACTTTGTTGACTATACCTTCGGAATCCGACATGTAAGGTGAGATGCTTTTGTCTTGTGATAAATCTTGATATAACAATTCTTGAATGCCATCTTGCAGCCAAGAAAAAGCGGTATCCTGCGTTTTAGCTTCAAATGCATATATAGGTAGGCCAACCCGGAACTCTTCTTTGGTAATAACTTGTGTTGCTAAATTACCAGCATCGTTCGTGTAACTTATTTCCTTGGTGGTTGCCCCTAAATCGCTATTTCCAAATCCTAAATAAGTGATTACTGCCAGGAGAATTAAGTTTAAGGGAAAAATTATTTTCTCACGAAGTTTTAAAATGCCATCATTAATGCGGTCTTGATTATAAAAATAGATAAGCACAGACGGTATAACTCCAACAAATACCCAAAGCAATAAATCTACCCAGTTTGGTGAAATATCGTATCGATTAAGAACCCAGTCTATAAACTGAAGAAATGTCCATGCCGCTACTAGATATGCCGCTAAAAACTTTAAGGTTTTAATCCACTTTTGTTTACTAGACTGTTCTTCCATGTATTACTAAAACTGTTTGGCGGTGTACTTTTCTAAAATAAACTGAAAGATATATAATATTAGCTAAATGGGATAAATTGTATATTGTATTTTTAGATGATGATTAAAAACATATTTAAAAATATCGGCCCAGGACCATTGATTGCAGCTGCATTTATAGGTCCTGGCACAGTAACACTTTGTACATTGGCTGGTGTAAATTTTGGTTACGCATTACTTTGGGCAATGTCACTTTCTATAATAGCGACTATTGTTTTGCAAGAAATGTCTTCGCGATTAGGTGTTGTTACCCAAAAAGGTTTGTCGGAAATTTTAAAAACTGAAATTAAAAATCCACTCCTTAAATCAACAATTATTATACTTGTTTTATCTGCAATTGTAGTTGGTAATGCCGCTTACGAGGCTGGTAACATATCTGGTGGTGCCTTAGGAATGGAAACGCTTTTTGGCTCTGGTGTGATGAGCGACTTAGGTTTTGAACTGAAACTTTGGCCACTAATTATAGGCGCTATCGCTTTTTTTCTTCTGTATATGGGAAGTTATAAAATGTTGGAGCGTGTATTAATTGCTTTGGTTATACTAATGAGTTTGGCGTTTTTGATTACGGCAATAGTTACTAAACCAAATCTAGTTGAAATTCTCAAAGGAGCTTTAATACCAAGGATTCCAGAGCAGAGTATTTTAACAATTATTGGGCTAATAGGAACCACGGTTGTGCCCTATAATCTATTCTTACATGCTTCTTTGGCAAAGACAAAATGGACATCGAAAGCGGATTTAAAATATGCCAGAAAAGATACGGTAATAGCCGTTATTCTCGGTGGTATAGTATCCATGTGTGTTATAGTTTCGGCAAGTTCAGTACCGTTTCAAGATGTAAATAACGCGTCAGATTTGGCACTGGCGTTAAAACCTTTGTTTGGTGATTATGCTACCTATTTTTTGTCTATCGGGTTGTTTTCTGCAGGCATTACCAGTGCAATAACAGCACCTTTGGCTGCTGCCTTTGTTGCCTCTGGATGTTTAGGTTGGGGAAGTGATTTAAAGGCTAAAAGATTTAGAATGGTTTGGATTTTTATCCTGCTATTAGGAGTGGTTTTTTCGTCTTTAGGTTTTAAGTCAATAGAGATTATAAAATTTGCGCAAGTGGCAAATGGTTTGTTGTTGCCAATAATTGCAGGCACGCTAATTTGGATAATGAATAAAAGCAGTATTCTTGGAGATTACAAGAATTCCAAGCTTCAGAATGTATTTGGATTGCTAATTTTAGCAGTGACAATTTTTTTGGGTGGAAAAACAATTTTAAGCGTATTCAATGTTATCTAAATTGCAAATTGATATAAACGCAGATGTCGGTGAAGGTTTGAACAACGAGTCGCTTTTAATGCCGTTTTTGTCATCTTGTAATATCGCTTGTGGAGCCCATGCAGGCGATTTCGATACTATGGTAACAGTCGTGCACCTGGCTAAACGCTATAACGTAAAAATTGGAGCGCATCCTTCTTTTCCTGATAAAATTAATTTTGGACGTAAAGAATTAAATATGACGCCGAAGGATTTATTTGAAAGTTTAAAATCTCAGATTGAAGACCTACAAATGATACTTGAATCTGAAGGATTAAAAATGCATCATATTAAGCCGCACGGCGCCCTCTATAATTTGGCTGCAAAAGATAAAATGACAGCCGAAACTGTAGCTGACGTTTTACAACATTTTAATAGGAATTTAAAACTTTATGTCCCTCCAAATTCTGTAATTTCAGAGGTTGCAAAATCCAAGAATATCCAAGTTATTTTTGAAGGCTTCGCAGACCGAAATTATAACGAGAATTTATCGTTAGTTTCACGTCAAAACCCCAAGGCTTTAATCACCAGAAAAGAGCATGTATTTGAACATGTTTTTAATATGATTTCGAATCGAAAAGTAAAGGCAGTAAATGGGGTAGAAGTACCCCTTTTTGTGGAGACAATTTGTGTGCATGGCGATACAGAAAATGTTTCAGAAATTTTGAAGTTTTTACACAAAAAGTTTAAAGAAAATTCCATCATTGTTTTATAGGTAATTTTGAAATTTCAATTAAAATATAGTCGCTTTGGAGAACGCTCAATTCTTATAGAATGGCCATCAAAAATTGATGAAAGTATACTCAGTGATATTATAAATTACAAACAATACCTTCAAAATAAATTAGTTAAATTAAAAGTTGAGATAGTTAGCACATACAATTCAATATTAGTAAGTTATAACTTTACTATAGAAAACATCAATGATAAGATTTCAGACTTAAAAGAGGCGTATTTACAAATAGATACGAGCAAGCAACGCAGCTCTACACTTTGGGAAATTCCGGTTTGCTATCATGATGAATTTGGTATTGATTTAGAAAACCTCTCCAGTGCAAAATCACTTTCTAAATCTGAAATTATTTATCTACATTCTCAACAAATATACACCGTTTATTTTGTAGGTTTTCTGCCTGGCTTTTTGTACTTAGGTGGCCTGGATAAATCCTTACATATAAATCGTAAATCTACACCTCATTTAAACATCAAAAAAGGTGCTGTTGGTATCGGTGGAAATCAGACTGGAATATATCCTCAAAACAGTCCTGGTGGGTGGCATATTATTGGGCAATCACCAATCGATTTTTTTGACCCAAAAAGCGATTGTATTTGCTTTGCAAAAGCTGGAGATAAAATAAGATTTAAGGCTATTTCAAAATTCGAATATTTGCGAATTAGTGAAGAGGTAAAGCAGGGCATTTTTAAACTTAAATCTAGTAGTTATGATTAAGGTTTTAAAGGCGGGAATCTCATCATCTATCCAAGATTTAGGAAGAACTAGTTTTAGAGAATTTGGTGTGCCGGTTGCTGGTTCTATGGACTTATATTCTTCAAAATTAGCCAATGCACTTTTAGGAAACGCTGATAGCGATGCTGTATTAGAAATGGCACTTATTGGTACAAAACTTCAATTTTTAGTACCTACCCAAATTGCGATTACTGGTGCAAATATGTCACCGACGCTTAACGGACAAGCTATTGCTAACAATCAATTATACGCAATCGAAAGTGAAGATATTTTAACTTTTAGCGCTTCAAAAAATGGTTTGCACACCTATTTAGCAGTCAAAGGTGGTTTTAATACAGATGTGCTATTAGGTAGCAGAAGTTATTATTCAGGAATTACACCTCAAAGTGTCATTAAAAATGGGGACGTACTAAAGATATACACTTTCAGTACAGAAGGAAATTTCGAAAAACAATACTCTAAATTAAAGCCATTTAATTTCTCTTCGGAAGTATTAAATGTTTTCTTGGGGCCAGAGTTTAGCTTACTGTCAACTCAGCAAAAGGACCAGTTATTTAATTCTTCATTTAAAGTGTCTAATCTTTACAATAGAATGGCTTATCAGTTGTTACCTCAGATAGAAAATGATTTGCCCTCTATCTTAACAGGACCTGTATTACCTGGTACTGTGCAGTTAACACCTTCTGGAGGTTTGATTGTTTTGATGCGCGATTGTCAAACAACAGGCGGTTATCCCAGAGTGTTGCAATTATCAGAGTCTTCAATAAACTTATTAGCTCAGAAAAAGGAAAATGATACTGTAGTTTTTAATTTTATCGATTAGAGGCAGGCATCCCAAATTGGGTCTTTTGGAAGCGGAGCAATAATGCTGATGGGTTCTTTTTTTACAGGATGTATAAATTCTAGTTTTCTCGCATGAAGACTAATGCTTTTGTCTTGGTTACTTCTGTCAAAACCATACTTCAAGTCACCTTTAATTGGGCATCCGATACTGGCTAATTGACAACGTATTTGGTGGTGTCTGCCAGTTTCTAAATTTACTTCTAAAAGAATATAATTATCTAGGTGTCTTATGGTCTGGTAATGAAGTATGGCTTTTTTACTATTTTCAATTTCCTTTTTATAAGCTGTAGACTTATTGTTTTTAGGGTTTTTTCGTAACCAGTTCGTTAAAGTATCTTTAGGTTTTGGAGGAACGTTCTTTACCAATGCCCAATAGGTTTTATTCGCTTTTTTCTCTGCGAACAATTTATTTAATCTTGGTAACGCTTTACTTGTTTTAGCAAATAATACAATGCCAGTTGTAGGTCTATCTAACCGATGTACAACACCTAAATAGACATTACCAGGCTTATTATATTTCTTGGCAATATAGTCTTTTACAACGTCGCTAAGGGGTTTGTCGCCCGTTTTATCACCTTGTACAATATCTCCAGCACGTTTGTTTACGACGATGATATGGTTGTCTTCGTAGAGAACTTCGAGGTTAGATATATTAGATAATGTCTTCGACATTTTAGATTTCTGGATTGTTAGATTTTTAGACCTTAAGAGTTGATTTAAACTTTGAAGTCATTTTAACGATGGCATTTAATTCTTTCAGAAGCGTATTTAATTCTCCATCATTTATAAGTTTTAAATCGAAAGCAATTAACAATTGTGTTTCGATTTCGTAAGCAGAGCCTAAAGTTATTTGTAAAAATCTTGAAAAATCTTTATTTGATAGTCTAGAGGAACCTTCAGCTATGTTTGAAGGAATAGAGACAGCAGCACGCCTAAGTTGATTTGTTAATCCAAATTTTTCAGATTCTGGAAAACTAGGGGTTATTTCATATATGGTAGAGCAAAATAACCTGCTTTTCTTCCATATTTCTAAATCTTTAAATCTATGCATTCAGAATTAAATGTTCTTTCAGTTATTACTTAAAGGTTTACTTGAGAAATCTAACAATCCAACAATCTTTATTAATACTGCTCCTTTTCATTTGGGAAATCCATCGACTTCACATCTTGGACATATTGGCTAATCGCGGCTGTCATTTCTTCGTAAAGATTCATATAACGACGTAAAAATCTAGGATTAAACTCGTGTGTCATTCCAATCATATCATGAAGCACTAATACTTGTCCATCCACACCATCACCAGCACCGATGCCTATTACAGGAATAGAAACGCTTTTAGCAACTTCTTTTGCCAAAGCGGCAGGAATCTTTTCTAAAACGATAGCGAAGCAGCCAGCACGCTCAAGCATTAGGGCATCTTCTTTTAGTTGAAGCGCTTCTTGTTCTTCCTTGGCTCTTACGGTATACGTCCCAAATTTATAGATGGATTGTGGCGTTAAACCTAAATGACCCATTACAGGAATACCAGCATTTAGAATTCGTTTTATAGATTCTTTAATTTCTTTACCACCTTCGAGTTTTACGGCGTGACCTCCGGATTCTTTCATAATTCTAATTGCAGAACGCAACGCCTCTTTCGGGTCACTTTGATAGGTTCCGAAGGGTAAATCAACGACCACTAAAGCACGCTCAATAGCTCTTACAACAGATGATGCATGGTAAATCATTTGGTCTAGAGTTATTGGTAACGTCGTTTCGTGACCAGCCATAACATTACTTGCAGAGTCGCCGACCAAAATAACATCAATCCCTGCACCATCTACAATCTTTGCCATGGTATAATCGTAAGCAGTAAGCATAGATATTTTTTCGCCTTTAGACTTCATATCTACCAAAGTCTTTACAGTAATTCTTTTATATTCTTTTTTGGCTACAGACATATGTTGTTTAATAATGTCAGCTTGAGCGCAGTCGAAAGGTCTTTTAAAAACTAGGGTTAAAAGATGAGTTTCAATTCCGTTTAAAGCGACAGTGTTTTTTTAATTTTCTAAGTAGAGGTTTAATCTCTATCTGCTGTAAAAATAATCAGATTTGTTAAACTTTTGTTTAACTTTAAGATGAAATACCATTTTGAAGGTACTTTGAAATCAAATAAATCAATCTGTATTATGAAAAAACAAATACTCACACTAATAACTCTTATGGCTTTTTTGGTTGGCTCTGCCCAAAACTCAGAAGAAGCGGATGTCAAACAGACTATAATTGATTTTTTTGATGCTTTCCATAAACAAGATACTGTAAAGTTAAAATCAATGGCAAAGGGCAATATAACTATGCAATCAATCTCTGTTACCAAAGAAGGTAAAACACGTTTAGATGAAAACGATTATTACGCTTTTATAAAAAATATCGCAGGCATACCAAAGGATAAGACCTTTGAAGAAAAGCTCTTAGACTATAAAATTCAAGTAGATGGTAAAATGGCTAATGCTTGGACGCCTTACGAGTTTTGGTTTAATGGTAATTTTAGTCACTGCGGTGTTAACTCCTTTCAATTAGTTAAGGAAGACAACGATTGGAAAATTATCTATTTGGTAGACACACGACGACGTCAAGGATGTCAGTAATAGAAGCTTAGATAAATTAGAAAATACTTCTTCAAACAGACAAAAATCTAATTAATCTAAAAATCTAGTGGTCTTATAATCCTAAAAGATTAACAATCACTAATATTAACCTGAACTGCCAAGCCGCCTTCGCTGGTTTCTTTGTATTTGGTTGTCATATCTTTTGCGGTTTCCCACATGGTAGCAATTACTTTGTCTAATGGAATTTTTGCATCTTTTGGGTCGCCATCTAGTGCCATTTCACAGGCATTTATAGCTTTAATGGCGCCCATAGCATTACGTTCTATACATGGGATTTGTACGAGGCCTGCAATCGGGTCACAGGTTAATCCTAAATGATGCTCCATAGCAATTTCTGCTGCCATTAAAACTTGCTCAGGTGTACCGCCCATAAGTTCCGTTAGTGCTCCAGCAGCCATGGCAGAAGATACACCAATTTCGGCTTGGCAACCACCCATTGCTGCAGAAATCGTAGCGCCTTTTTTAAATAAGCTACCTATTTCTCCAGCAACCAATAAAAACTTTTTAATATCATCAAAATTACCATCGTGGTTTTCAATTACGAGGTAGTACATCAATACTGCAGGAATAACACCAGCACTTCCGTTGGTAGGTGCCGTTACAACACGACCTAGTGAGGCATTAACTTCGTTAACTGCTAAAGCAAAACAGGACACCCACTTAAGTATTTGTCTAAATTTTACTTCAGTATTTCTTATGGCTTTAATCCATTCTACAGGATTAGTATAGGCAATGTCACCTTTAAGCTTTTCGTGAGACTCAAAAGCACGACGCCTTACATTAAGTCCTCCTGGTAAAATACCTTGTGTATGACAACCCACATACATGCTGTCTAACATCACATCCCAGATGGCTTTTAATTTTTCATCAATTCTATCGAGTGTTCTTAGTGATAATTCGTTTTTTAAAACTAATTGACTTATTGATAAATTCTCTGCGTGACAATAATCTATAAGCTGAGTGGCTTTTTCAACAGGATATGGGAATAAAGAGAATCTTTCGATTTGGCGTTTGGCGCGTTTTCGTTCTTGTTGAACTATAAATCCGCCACCGATAGAGTAATAGGTGTCAGATACTTTTTTACCATTTCTGAGTGTGGCTCTAAACGTTATTCCGTTAGGATGAAATTTTAAAAACTTTCTGTTGAACCTAATAGCGCTTTCAAAATCAAAAGGAATTGGTTTTTCTGAATTTAAATGAAGTGTTTTTGAACTTTTAACAATTTCAACCTGATGGCTTATCTCATGTATGGGGAAAGTTACTGGGTCCGTTCCTAACAACCCCATAATTACGGCAACATCGGTTGCATGACCTTTACCTGTTAATGATAAAGAACCGTAGAGTTCTACAGAAATAGAATCTACCATAGTAAATTGCTCTAAACGTTGCAATTTGTCTATCCAAGTATTTGCAGCACGCCATGGCCCTAAAGTGTGAGAGCTTGATGGCCCAACACCAATACTTAGCATATCAAAAACAGAAATACTTTCCATCAACGAAATCGATTTAGTTTCGCGGCAAATATACAGCTTGTTGTAATAAAAAAAGCCTGAATTTTTATTCAGACTTTTAATGTTTCTGTAGTTATTAATTATCGTCTAGGAAAACTTTCAATATTGTATGTCTCTATAACGCTATTAATATCGGAATAATCTGCACGACCCACATTATTTGCTGGTATTACAACAACTCTAAAAACTTGGTCTTGGGTCCATACATTAGCCAAACCATCTAAATCAGAACCTTCTAAAAAGAATCTTACATCAAATAGTGTAAAATCAAAATTATACACTAAATCATTACCATCTTCAAAAATTACAGTCTGCGGCATCAAACGCCAAATTTCTGTACCATCATCAAGAGTATCCCATAAAATATAAACAAGTGTAATATCTGTTTGTGATACGTCAAAACCATAAGCTTCTACATATTCGTAATTATTCGCAGCGTTAAAATCTACCACTATCTCAAAAGATGGAGGAATGGCTATCCCATCGCGTCCATCTTGACCATCAAAGCCATCAAATCCTGGAGGACCTTGCGGACCTTCACATGCTGTAAATACTAGAGTAAATGCGGTAATAAGTGTAAGTATACGTTTCATAATTTCTAAGGTTTTTCTTAGATGTATCAAATGTCATACCATAAATAAAGTCGAATATGAAATCGAAGTCGAAATTGGATAATACATTTTTCAAATTTCAAGTTCCGTTTCGAATTCAAATTCACAAATGTGACATCATGTCATATTTTTTTCGATGGCATAATCATTGACTTATAGAAATCGAATTATTTAATGAATCACATTACAATTTCTACCGAGGTAGAAACTATTAAAACTATAAACAAATTATGAGTAAGATTATTGGAATTGATTTAGGAACAACCAACTCTTGCGTTTCAGTAATGGAAGGTAATGAGCCTGTTGTAATCCCTAATGCAGAAGGTAAACGTACAACGCCTTCGGTCATTGCTTTCGTCGAAGGTGGTGAAATTAAAGTTGGTGACCCAGCAAAAAGACAAGCCGTAACAAATCCACAAAAAACAGTTTATTCTATTAAACGTTTTATGGGTAATAAGTATTCTGAATCTAAGAATGAAGCAGAACGCGTACCTTATAAAGTGGTTAAAGGAGATAATGATACTCCACGAGTAGATATCGATGGTCGTTTATACACACCACAAGAATTATCTGCTATGATTCTTCAGAAAATGAAGAAAACTGCTGAGGATTATTTAGGTGCAGATGTATCTAGAGCAGTTATTACCGTACCAGCATATTTTAACGATGCACAAAGACAAGCGACTAAAGAAGCTGGCGAAATTGCAGGTCTTAAAGTAGAGCGTATCATCAACGAGCCTACAGCAGCAGCTTTAGCCTACGGTATGGACAAAAAAGGTACTGACCAAAAAATCGTAGTTTTCGATTTTGGTGGTGGTACACACGATGTTTCTATTCTTGAGTTAGGAGATGGTGTATTCGAAGTATTATCTACAGATGGTGACACGCACTTAGGTGGTGACGATGTAGATGAAAGAATTATCGATTGGTTAGCAGAAGAGTTTATCAAAGATGAAGATATGGACTTACGTAAAGACCCAATGGCTTTACAACGTCTTAAAGAAGCGGCTGAAAAAGCTAAGATTGAATTATCGTCTTCGTCTCAAACTGAAATTAACTTGCCATACGTTACTGCAACGGCAAGTGGACCAAAGCACTTGGTACGTGCATTAACACGTTCTAAATTCGAGCAGTTAATTGACGATTTAATTAAAAGAACTATAGAGCCATGTGAGTCAGCGTTAAAAGCTGCAGGTTTATCAAAATCAGATATTGATGAGATTATCTTAGTTGGTGGTTCTACACGTATCCCAGCAGTACAAGAAGCTGTAGAGAAATTCTTCGGAAAAGCGCCAAGTAAAGGTGTAAACCCAGATGAAGTTGTATCTCTAGGAGCAGGTATTCAAGGTGGTGTATTAACAGGTGATGTTAAAGATGTTCTTTTATTAGATGTTACACCATTATCGCTTGGTATTGAAACTATGGGTAATGTAATGACAAAGTTGATTGAAGCTAACACAACAATCCCAACTAAAAAGTCACAAGTATTCTCAACTGCAGCAGATAATCAGCCATCGGTAGAAATTCACGTATTACAAGGTGAACGTCCTATGGCAGCAGATAACAAAACAATCGGTCGTTTCCACTTAGATGGAATTCCACCAGCAAAACGAGGCGTACCTCAGATTGAAGTAACCTTTGATATCGATGCCAATGGTATCATTAAAGTGTCTGCTGAAGATAAAGCAACAGGAAAGAAACAAGATATCCGTATCGAAGCCTCTTCTGGATTGACAGAAGAAGAAATTGCAAAAATGAAAGCTGAAGCAGAAGCTAATGCAGATGCAGATGCTAAGGCAAAAGAAACAGCTGAAAAGTTAAATCAAGCGGATGCTATGATTTTCCAAACAGAGAATCAGTTGTCTGAGTTTGGTGATAAATTATCAGATGATAAGAAAAAGCCAATCGAAGATGCGCTAGAAGAATTAAAGAAAGCGTACGAGACTAAAGATATCGCTGTTATCGAGCCAGCTTTAGAGAAAATAAATGAAGCTTGGAAAGTCGCTTCTGAAGAGATGTACAAAGCACAAGCCGAAGCTCAAGGTGGCGCTCAACCTGGACCAGATGCTGGTACACAAGGTCAGCCAGCTGATGAGAGTAGTGATGTGGAGGATGTAGACTTTGAGGAAGTAAAGTAAGTGAGATAGCAAATCTGTGATTTGCGTTATCGAACTTATGCTGAATTTATTTCAGCATCTCATAAAATTAAAAGCGCAACCGTTAATTCGGTTGCGTTTTTTTATTACTAATCTTAACACGATATTAATACATACATTTCAGCATATCCTTATATTAAAAGAAACTAATACAAAAATTAAACACATGAAAGTAAAAGCATACGCAGCAAAAGAAGCAAAAGGAGAATTACAACCATTCGAGTACGAGCTCGGTGATATCGGTAAAGAGCAAGTAGATATTAAGGTGGATTATTGTGGCTTATGTCATAGCGATATAAGTATGATTAATAACGATTGGGGCATGTCCGAGTATCCGTTGGTTCCAGGGCACGAGATTGTAGGTGAGGTTATCAATGTTGGTAGCGAGGTCAAAGGCTTAAAAAAAGGAGATAAGGTAGGCATGGGATGGTACAGTGCATCTTGTATGCATTGCAATCAATGTATGGATGGAAAGCAACATTTGTGTAATACGGCAGAGGCCACAATTGTAGGTCGTCATGGTGGATTTGCAGATGTGGTTCGTGGTCATTGGTCATGGGCAACAATCTTACCAGAAGGCATCGATATGTCAAAAGCCGGACCTTTATTCTGTGGTGGAATAACGGTTTTTAATCCAATTGTTTTATCAGGCGTTAAACCAACAGACAAGGTTGGTGTGATTGGTATTGGAGGCTTAGGACACATGGCTCTAAAGTTTTTAAAAGCTTGGGGATGTGAGGTTACAGCATTTACATCTAATAAGAGTAAAGAAGATGCTCTTAAAAAAATGGGTGCTCATAATGTTGTAGATTCGACAAACTCCGATGAGTTAGAACGTATCGCAGGAACTTTAGATTTTATTTTAAATACAACCAATGTAAAATTAGATTGGGATGCCTATTTAACCACATTAGCGCCACAAGGTAAATTACATACGGTTGGTGCCGTATTAGAGCCTATGGAAATACCAGCCTTTAGTATGATTTCTGGCGAAAAATCTGTTGGAGGAAGTCCATTAGGAAGTATAGCGCTTACACGAAAAATGCTAGAATTCTGTGTGCGTCATGATATTTACCCTACGGTTGAAGAATTTAAAATGGAAGACGTTAATAAAGCAATTAAGCATCTGCATGATGGGAAAGCCCGTTTTAGGCTGGTTCTTAAAGCCTAAAATAAATGCTCACTAAGTCACAAGCGTAGTCCAAACGATTACGCTTTTTTCGTTTATTAGTTTTACTTTGCATTCAAACTAAAAGAAATGTCTTTTTCATTAAAAATAAAATCTAATTATCAGCCTAAGCGCTTGGCCGTAAAATTAAATGCAAAAGGCGAACAGTCTGTTGTAAAAGGTCACCCTTGGGTGTTTTCTAATAGTATTGTTAAGGTTAATGAAGATGCAAAGACGGGTGATTTAGCTATTATTTTCAGCAAGAATAAAAATAAAGTTGTTGGTATAGGTTTGTATGATGAGAAATCGCCTATCCGAATAAAAGTCATTCATAATGCACAGACTAAGGCAGAAATAAATGCTGAATTTTTTCATGATAAAATTGAAAAGGCTTTTGCCTTACGAGCTGAATTATTAGCAACCAATACCAATAGTTACCGTTTACTTTTTGGAGAAAATGACGGTTTTCCTGGTTTGATAGCTGATGTATATGCTGAGGTTTTAGTCATTAAATTATATTCTGAAATTTGGTTACCGTATCTCGAACCCATTTTAAAAAGTTTACAAGATGTCTCTGAAGCAAAAACCATTGTAATTCGTCTGAGTCGTAATCTTCAAAATAGCAATAATTATAATTTGAAAGATGGTGATGTGGTTTATGGCGTCCTAGAAAATGAAGTCGTTCATTTTGTGGAACATGGCATTAATTTTTCAGCAAATGTTATCAAAGGTCATAAAACAGGTTACTTTCTAGACCATCGCAATAATCGCAGACGTGTAGGTGAGCTGAGCAAAGGTAAAACGGTTTTAGATGTGTTCTCGTATGCCGGAGGTTTTTCGGTACATGCTCTGGCTAATGGCGCTGATGAGGTGACGAGTTTAGATATTAGCAAGCAGGCTTTAGACATGGCTGTAGAAAACGGAAAGTTGAATGACTACCAAGGCATTCATAAAACCATTTCAGGAGACGCGTTTCAAGAAATGGAAGACCTCATTAAACGTGGAAAACGATATGATGTTGTAGTGATTGACCCACCAAGTTTTGTAAAACAAAAATCTGAAATTGATTTAGCTAAAAAGAAGTACGCACAACTAGCCGATTTAGGTATTCGTCTCACAGCTAAAAAAGGGGTATTGGTTTTAGCCTCTTGTTCATCTAGAATATTAGCGCAGTCTTTTTTTGATTTAAATCAACGTGTACTGAATGCGCAGCCGAGATTGTTTGAAACACAACTCAAAACCAAACATGATATTGACCATCCAGTAACCTTTGCTGAAGGCGCTTATTTAAAGTGTGGATATTACCGCTTCTTAGAATAAAATTATTATGCATGCATAATAAAATTTAATTTATATTTGTAAATAAATTAACTCTGTCACCTTGAGCGCAGTCGAAAGGTCTTCATAATTAAAATAAATAGTGTGTAACATTTAAAAATCCTCACTTCCGTGAGAAATAAATATGCAAACAAAACTTACCCAATTACTCAACATAAAATACCCAATAATCCAAGCACCTATGTTTTTAGTTTCTAACGTAGCTATGGTAACAGAAGCTATGAATGCAGGTATTGCAGGTTGTATTCCAGCTTTAAATTATAGAACATTAGAAGAGTTAAGAGCAGCGATAAAAGAGTTACATGCTAACAAGGTTGAAGGCGGTTCATTTGGATTTAATTTAATTGTAAATAAATCTAACGTAAAGTATAAAGGGCAATTAGAAGTCCTATGCGAAGAAGGTTGCGACTTTATCATTACATCATTAGGAAGCCCAGAGGAAACCATTAAACAAGCACACAAAGCTGGAATTAAAGTATTTTGTGATGTAGTAGATTTAAAATTTGCTAAAAAGGTAGAAGGTTTAGGTGCAGATGCAGCCATTGCTGTTAATAACGAAGCTGGTGGTCACCGCGGTAATATGACGCCAGAAGAGTTAACAGGATTACTAAGTAAAGAATTGTCCATTCCTGTGATTTCTGCAGGCGGTGTAGGTTGTAAAGCAGATATTGATAAAATGTTAAGTTACGGCGCGGAAGGTGTTTCCGTTGGTAGCCCATTTATAGCTTCAATAGAGGCAGGAGTAACTGACGAGTACAAGCAAGCCTGTGTAGATTACGGCGCAGACGATATTGTAATGACAGAGCGCATTTCTGGTACACCGTGTACGGTGATTAATACACCTTATGTTCAGAAAATAGGAACTAAGCAAACTTGGCTAGAATCTGTTTTAAATAAAAACCGAAAACTCAAAAAATGGGTGAAGATGATACGGTTTTCAATTGGTATGAAAGCCACAGAAAAAGCTGCCAAGAAAGCGACTTACAAAACCGTTTGGGTGGCTGGACCAAGTATAGAGCATACTAAGGAAATACTTCCTGTAA
This sequence comes from Winogradskyella wandonensis, assembly GCF_004346845.1. GTDB lineage: Bacteria > Bacteroidota > Bacteroidia > Flavobacteriales > Flavobacteriaceae > Winogradskyella > Winogradskyella wandonensis. The sequence goes on from NZ_SMGI01000001.1 coordinate 571,274, forward strand.
AAGATATTGTGGCTAAGCTTATTAACTAACAAATTTATTTTAGGACAGATTTAAGTATCAACGAAATTTTGGTATTTTTTTCTTCTTTTTAACATCTTTACATCTGCCGGAAACCTAAAGTTGATATCCCAAAATGGTAGGCAGATTACAAAGACCATGTGTTTGATTAGTGTGCGTTATTGTTGATAACTGTTTATAAGTCATGACTTTTGCTTATTGATATTTAGAATGCAAAAATCTAGCTTCGCTTATCAATCGATATATATCATTATTAACGATTCATGTCTTAACATTGTAGCCAATTGAAAATCAAGACTTAAAAAAATCTTATTCTACATTTGTAGAAGTTAAATGAAATCTCTACGTTTGTAGAATTAAAATATCATTATAAATGAAAAAAGTCTTACTTCTATTTATTATTCTACTTGGATTAACTTCTTGTAAAGAAAATACAGAAAAACAAACAACATCTGATGAAACATCAAATACTATTGAAAATTCTGCAGAAATGACAGAAGAGCAAAAGGATTTGAAAGAGAATGCGATACCAATTAAGAGCTTATCAAAGTTGAGCAACAAGATATATGATGAAATTGCAAATTTTGAAATATTAATGATTGGGGAAATGCACGGAACCAATGAACCTGCTGAATTTGCTTATGGGTTATGTGAACTTATTACTAAACACGAAGACAATGTGATAATGGCTATGGAAATTCGTTCTTCACTTATGAATAACTTGTCAGACGATATGTCAATTTCCCAATTAAAAGAATTGGATTTCTTCCGCAGAAAAAATTTTGATGGTAGAAATGGTGTAGCATGGCTTGATTTAGTACATAAGAGCATTAAAAATGAAAGAATCATTTTAAAATTCATTGATAATTCTTACCCGTCTTCACCCAGAGATTCGTCCATGTACAGGGAAATACGTAACATCCATAATAAATATCCGAATACCAAAATCGTCACTCTAACAGGAAATGTACATAATTCTTTTACACCCCTTTTTGACAAAGTAAGAATTGGAGGTTACTTGTTAAAAGATTCTCTTAATTTTAATTCTAAAAAAATCATGTCCATTAATCATGTATTTAGTGAAGGCAGCATGTTAAATAATGACGGTACAGGTTTAAAAATTCGCACTATTGAAAGAGAGAATAATATCTATAATACTACCTTATCCCATGATATGTTTTTATATAAGAAATTTCCTGAAGAGCAAAATGAATATACACATATCCTATATACTGATAAAGTAACAGCTTCAGAAATAATTAAAAAAGATGATAGGTAATGATAGAATATATCTCTTTTATAGAAAAATCGACTTGGCAAAACCAACTCAAGAACATAGAATTACAAATTGAAAATCCAATAAATCGAATAAAATAACTGGCTACAACACCGTGTATAATCAATGTCTTGTTCTCGCCTACTTACGAAAATTTGCTTTCGCACAGTTCGTACTTCGTGCTCGTGTCTAGCGGATTTTTGCTATGCACAGTTCACTTCGTTCGTGTCTATTCGGTTTTTATTTGCTAAATTAGGTTCTTAAACACGCTACTAATCATACGCAAACACGATAAGCGCAAAAGAAATTCCCAAGATTAAAATTATTATATAAAGTCTTAACTTAGCGTTGCATTCATCTTCAAATTAAAATCAATGAAAAAGTCATTATTACTACTACTTACTATTGCTTTGTTTCAAACACTTATCGCTCAAGACAAACGCCCTGAGCGTTTAGATAGCTTGTTTACCGCGTTATATGCCAAAAAGCAATTTAACGGTAATGTTTTAGTGGCCGACAAAGGCGAAGTGATTTTCAAAAAGAGTTATGGTATTGCTAATGAAGAAACTCAGCAAAAAATTAATAACAATACTATTTTTGAGTTGGCATCTGTTTCCAAGCAATTTACAGCCATGGGAATTGTAACGCTTCAAAAAGCTGGGAAATTGGATTATGATGATAAAATTTCGAAGTACATTCCTGAGTTAGATTTTTACGGTGATGTTACGGTTAGAAACTTATTAAACCACACAGGCGGTCTTCCAGATTATATGGGATTGTTTCAGCAAAAATGGGATAAATCAAAATTTGCCACCAATGAAGATATTGTAAAACTTGTGGCAGAGCATAGGCCAGAGGCCAATTTTCAGCCAGGCGAAAAGTTTCAGTATAGCAACACAGGTTATGCACTTTTGGCGAGTATTATTGAACGTGCTTCAGGGAAATCCTTTACAGACCATTTGGCAGAAACTAATTTTAAACCACTTGGGATGACCAACACTTTTGTGTATAGAAGTCGTTATGAGCCAAGAGATATCGACAATATTGCTTTGGGCTATATCGCAGATAATAGTGGAAATAAAGTGCGACCAGAGCATTTTGGTAATCAGATTCCGTTTTACTATCTCGATGGAATTGTAGGTGATGGTATGGTCAATTCTACTTTAGACGATTTACTAAAATGGGATAGAGCTTTGTATACAGATAAATTGGTTAACGATGCCGATAAAGCACAAATTTTTAATGAAGCAGACACTAAAGACGGAAAAGGCTCTGGCTATGGATTCGGATGGGGCGTTGGTAAATCTGAGAAATATGGAAGAATAGCTAACCACTCGGGGTCATGGGCAGGAAATCTTACATTTATAGAGCGTCAATTGGATAATGACAAAACCTTTATTATTCTTCAGAATAACGATACAGGTTTAAACGTTGTGCCTAGCAAAGAAGTACGAAAAATTCTTAATAACGAACCGCTTGAGATTAAGAAAACCATTAACCTTACAGCAGAAGAACTAGAGAAATACACGGGTATTTTTTCAAACGAAAACTTTCCTATTAAAATTGAATTCTTCGTAAAAGACGGTGTCTTAATGGGTCAAGGCGATGGTCAAGGTGCATTTCCTTTAGATAACTATGCTAATCATACCTTTAAGTTCGACCCTGCGCGAATTTCCTTGGTTTTTAATTTAGAAGATGATACTATTGACTTCACTCAAGGCGGACAGAGTTTTGTGTTTAAAAAGGAAAAGTAAAAGCTAAAGTCTTTATTTGTAACAAATTAAAGTTTCTAGCGTCTTATAAGTATACACAACAATAAAAAAAACAAAAGCTATGATTCATATTCCAGCATTATTATTAGGAACTGCAATAGGCACAGGTATTGGTATGTTAATCGCTCCAGAAAAAGGAAGCGATACGCGAGCTAAATTAAAAAAAGAAGGTAAAGACGTTAAAGAGCAAATCGTTTCAGATTTTAAAGAAGTAAAAGAAGATGTTTCCAAAGCAGCAGCTTCAGGTAAAGAAAAATTAAGTGATGAGATTGAAGAATTAAAAGTAAAAGCAAGCCAAAAAGCAGAAAAAGCTATAATGTTTTTAGAAAAGCAATTAGCCATTCTTAAAGCGAAGAATAAAACGCTTCAACAACCAAGCTAGAAATTTTTAAAGATGGTCGACTTAATTGTCGGCCATTCTTCTTTTAAAATACCATAACAACACGTACTTCGTCGAAAGCCATCTTTCATTACAGTATCTTTTCTTAAGATACCTTCAAGTGTAGCACCTAGTTTTTCTACTGCACGACGTGATTTCTGATTACGTTCATCAATCCTAAACTCTACTTTCTCAAATTCTAAAGTTTCAAAGGCATACTGTAACATTAAAAACTTCATATTGGCATTTAATTTGGTACCTTGAAATTCATGAGCAATCCATGTCCAACCAATATGTAAGATTTTGTTTTTCCAATTAATTAATCCAAATCTGGTAGAACCTGCGTAGGCTTGTTTTTCTTTATCATAAACAATAAACGGAATAATAGTTTTATGGTAATATCCATCTACAGCTACCTGCACATAATTGCGTAATTTATCTGGTGTAGATATATCCGAAGGCGAGTAGTAGATAAGGTCTTTTTGCTGAGCGATAGATAAAAGATGCTCGTAATTGCTCAAATCGAGTAAGCTAAGTTTTACACGATTATTTTCTAACGTAGGCACTATCATACTAACGCATTTATAAAATTAACGTTAACCACATGCTTCCCATCAAAAGGTAAAACCTCTAACCGATTTCCGAATAATTCTTTAGCACGTTGACGTTCTATTTCAATTCTTTCGGCATCTAAATATTCATCTTTAGTCCCGTAAATCAGTTTTATTTTGGTGTCTTCAGGTAGATAATCAAAATCTTTCGCTACTAATTCTTTTGGGATTCCGCCAGAGTGCAATACCAATTGACACGGTTGTAACTGACGTTTAACAACTAATCGAGTCGCAATACTGACACCTTGAGAATAACCGAAGACAATAAGGTTTTTATCCTCTGGAATTTGTTCAGCTTCTAGGACAGCATCTAAATAGTTGAGTATATTTTGCATACCAACTTCCGTATTGTCACGTGTGAGCCAATTAGCGCCAACATGCATTTTTGGTTGAATGTAGTACTTACTTGGCGCTTGCGGAGCTATGATGTAGTTTTCGTCAGGATTTAGGTCTTTAAAATATCTTAAAAAATACTTACTTAGATAACCCATACCATGAAAAACCAACCAGACATTTTTTGTGTTGTTAGACATTGTATTTAACGTAGTATATGAGTTGCTAGTTGTGTATATGATTTCTTTCTCTTCCAAATTCGTTTTTCCTTGCACTTTCAGTATTTTTGCATTCCGACATTAAAAGTAGGCATTACTATGCAAATATCTAAAGACGAATTGCTCAAAAAGGCCAACGCAGCAAGAAAAAATACGCTGATGGAAACCTTAGAGATTGAAATTGTAGATTTTACTGAAGAGACGCTGACGGCACGTATGCCCGTAACACCTAGAGTACATCAGCCAGATGGTGTGTTACATGGTGGTGCTACTGCAGCTTTAGCAGAGAGTGTTGGCAGTTTCGCGTCTCATATTTTTATAAATACTGAAGAGTTTTTTGTACGTGGATTGGAGATTACAGCAAACCATTTAAAGAGTGTAACAGAAGGTTATATTTACGCAAAAGCGTCATTTCTACACCGTGGGCGTACAACGCAACTTATAGATATCCGCGTGACTGATGAGGATGATAACTTAGTCTCTATTTGCCGTTTATCAACCATTACGTTGCCTAAAAAGAAGTAGATGAGCGAGTCAGCTTTTTTTGAACGCTTAGAGCAACAATACGACGCTCAATTACCTTTTGTAGTTTACAGTCGGCCTATAAACTCCATTATAAAATGTTGGTTACAAAAAGACGATGCCTTACATAAAACCAATACGTTTGAAGAAAGCGGCTTTGTGTTTTCACCTTTCGATTTAAATAATCCTGCGATAGTTTTACCACAGAACGAATGTGAACATCATGTCTTAGAGATAGAGAATCTTCAACTTGAAAGCGTTAAGAATGAAGACTTCGAATCTAATACGTCTGGAAAGCAAACACACATTCAATTAGTAGAAAAGGGTCTTGAGGCTATTAAATCTGGTCAACTTGATAAAGTTGTACTTTCTCGGTGTGAAGAACGGTTGGTCTCAGAGCATCCAATAACACTCTTTAAACGATTATTTAATACCTACAAGAATGCAATGGTCTATTGCTGGTACCATCCAAGAGTAGGTTTATGGTTAGGCGCAACACCAGAATTGTTGTTTAAAGTAGAAGGTCAACAACTAACTACTATCTCTTTAGCAGGTACTCAGCCCTTTAATGTAGATGGAACAGCTTCTTGGACAGAGAAAGAATTAAAAGAGCAGCAAATTGTTACGGATTACTTAGCCGAACAAATTGCACCATATACGGATAACACAAATATCTCCGAGGTAGAAACTATTAGAGCTGGAAATCTGTGGCATCTTAAAACACGTCTAATAAGCCGAATAGCTACGAAAACAAAGCTTAAATCAATTATACAGGCATTGCATCCTACGCCTGCAGTTTGTGGTTTTCCTAAGAAAAAGGCGATGCAATTTATTCTAGATAACGAAAACTATAATCGCGAATTTTATACAGGTTTTCTGGGTGAATTGAACCTTCAGTTTTCTAAAACACGAAATACAAACAGAAGAAATGTAGAAAACAATGCGTATAGTGTTGTAAAAAAACAATCTAATTTTTATGTGAATTTGCGTTGCATACAGATTACAGGTGGCAAAGCAAAGATTTATGTTGGTGGTGGTATAACCGAAGGTTCCGATGCAAATAATGAGTGGAAAGAAACGCAGAATAAAGCAAAAACAATGGGCAATATCTTAACATAAGTTAATTGCAGACTTATGTTTTATAATCCTCGTTGCACTTCGTATTTTTGTACTTAGATGAACTACTCTAAAATTCCATTAGCTCAAACGGTTGTTACCTTATGCAAAACGCATAATATCAAGCATATTATCATATCGCCTGGTAGCAGAAATGCACCGCTTACAATCGGGTTCACTCATGACGATTTTTTTACGTGTTACAGCATAGTAGATGAACGCTGCGCCGCTTTTTTTGCTATGGGAATAGCTCAACAAACCAAAGAACTTACCGCTGTAGTTTGTACATCTGGGAGCGCACTTTTAAACTATTATCCTGCAGTTTCAGAGGCCTATTATAGTAGAATTCCTTTGGTAGTTATTTCAGCTGACCGTCCAAAGCATTTGGTGGATATTGGTGATGGACAAACCATTAAGCAGAAAAATGTTTATGGGGAGCATGTATTTTATAGTGCTAATCTAAAACTTGATTTGAGAGAAGAAGCACAACAACCCCAAAAAGAAGAAGTTCCGCTTTTTAAAAATCTCGAGAATAAGGTCGAGAAGCTGTTGGGGCTTCAGAATGGTCTTCAGGCGCAAAACGAGACGGAAATACATAACGCATTAAATGCAGCCGTTTTAAATTCGGGTCCAGTACACATCAATGCACCTTTTGATGAACCTTTATACGAAAGAGTAAATGAATTAACAATTAGTCCTGTGCCGTTTGGACTTCCAAATATTGATGAGGTTATTGATGAAAACCTGATTGAAGATTGCCGTTCCTTGTGGAAAACGGCCAATCGTAAGTTGGTCTTAGTGGGTGTATTGCCACCAAATTCTGTAGAACAGCGTTGGATAGAAGAACTAGCAAACGAGGATAGTGTTATTATTCTAACGGAAACAACGTCTAACCTTCATCATCAAGATATCTTTCCTGGAATAGATAAGCTTATTACCGCCTTCGATGACGATGACCAAAAATTATTTCAGCCAGAACTTCTGTTAACCTTTGGTGGTTTAATTGTTTCAAAACGGATAAAACGTTATTTAAGAACGTTTCAGCCAAAAACCCATTGGCATGTCGATTTGTATCATGCAAACGATACGTTTTTTGTCTTGGATAAGCACATTCAGCTTCAACCAAATACGTTTTTAAAAGCACTTCTGGGAGAAAACCAAATAACTGTTAAGAGCAGTTACAAGCCAAACTTTCTAAAAATTAGAGAACGACGTAGACTATTACACGACGAGTATTTAAAGACTATTCCTTATTCGGACTTTACAGTTTTTAATTCAATTTTAAAATCAATTCCGCGTTATAGTCAGTTACAAGTAGGCAATAGTTCTGCGATACGTTATACACAATTGTTTCAGCTAAGAGAGGATATTACAGTCTTTTGTAATCGAGGTACAAGTGGTATAGATGGCAGCACGAGTACTGCTGTTGGTGCAGCAGTAGCTTCAGAAAGACCAGTGACATTTATAACGGGTGATTTAAGTTTTTTCTACGATAGTAATGCACTTTGGAATAATTACATTCCTAGCGACTTTAGAATCATTGTTTTAAATAATTCTGGTGGTGGTATTTTTAGAATACTGCCGGGTCATAAGAACACGGAGAATTTTGATACGTATTTTGAAACGAAGCATAATTTAAATGCATCAGATTTATCAAAAATGTTTGGGTTTGAATATGTTTCGGCTTCAAATCAAATTGAATTAGAAGATGCTTTAGTTGAATTTTATAAGACTTCCGATAAGCCAAAATTACTCGAGGTTTTTACGCCTTCAGAAATAAATGACACGATTCTCTTAGACTATTTTAAATTTATAAAGTAGTAAAATTCCTAATGTTTTGCCTAAACTATTGATTTTGAATGTTAAATTTCATTATCTTTAAGAGGTATTAATGTATTAACCTAAAAATTTATAAAATGAGTAAAAGAGACGAACTGATTGCAAAGTATGCCGCCGATTTAAAAGACAAATGCGGAATGAATCCAGATATGGATTTGTTAACAAAAGTTACTGTAGGTTTAGGACCATCAATTTATAACGCTGATGCTGCAACAGTTTCAGGCTCGGACGAAAAAGAGCTGGCAACTGTAAAAAACAATTTCTTAATTAAAAAATTAGGGTTAAAAGATAGCGCAGACTTAGACAAAGCTATCGATAGCGTTATAGAAACTTATGGTCGTTCTAACAGAAATAAGTACAGAGCTGTTATCTATTATATGCTTGTAAAACACTTTAAAAAAGAGTCTGTTTACTAGAATAAAATATTTTTAATAACAAAAGCGCTAGTTTCATTGGGAATACTAGCGTTTTTTTATGCTGAGTTTATTTTGCATCTCATAACTTTTATGCATAATTAAACTTGGGACTTAGAACTTTAAACTTCTAACTTTATTTACCTTTGCGGCATGATACATTTAGGCGAATACAATACACTTACAATTCTTAGAGATACAGAACCTGGTTTGTTTCTTGGTGATGGTGAAGAGAACGAAATTTTACTACCAAACAGGTACGTTCCAGAGACTTTTGAAATTGGTGACCAAATTGAAGTTTTTGCATACTTAGATAACGAAGAACGACCTGTAGCTACTACAGATAAGCCCTATATAAAAAAGGGTGATTTTGCATTACTGCGTTGTAACCAAGTAACTAAGTTTGGTGCTTTTTTGGATTGGGGATTGGTAAAGGAACTATTTTGCCCATTTAAAGAACAAGCCTTTAAAATGAAATCAGGTGGCTGGTATCTAGTACATTGCTATTTAGACGAAGAAACAGAGCGTTTAGTAGCATCTAGTAAAACCAATCGATTTTTAGACAACAAAGAATTAACAGTAGAGCGTTACGACGAAGTAGATTTAATTGTATCGCATCCATCAGAAATAGGGATGAATGTTATTGTTAATAAGCGCCACCTCGGCTTAGTCTTTAAAGATGAAATTTTTAAAGACATAAGCGTTGGAGACAGGTTAAAGGGCACCGTTAAAAAGATTAGACCTGGAAACAAGTTAGATATTTCCTTAAGTCAGATAGGCTATAGAAATATAGAGCCCAATGCTCAATTTATTTTGACAGAATTGGGGGATAATGGGGGATTTCTGCCACTAAATGATAAATCTTCGCCTGCTGATATTAAAGATGTACTCCAAATGAGTAAAAAAAGCTTTAAAAAAGCAGTGGGCTCATTATATAAAGAACGTAAGATTGAAATTAAAGACGACGGTATTTATCTTAAATAGCCGTTTCTAAACTTTTTTCAACCCATTGCATCGCATCTTCAAGTTTTTTGAAGATTTGCCTGTTGTACTTAAAAAATCGATTTTCAACTTCGAAAACACCGCGACCAAAAAGAGAATCACATACAACTGCGTACGCTTTTAAGTTGGGAAAGCAATTATTAAACTGTTCAGAATTACTTAAATCGATGGAGTAATTGTTTATCCTGTTACTAATTACACCAAATGGTCTATTATTAAAATGTGAGTTTATAAGTATGGCAGATTCTCTGAAGTTTTTCATGTCGATATGAACACCTTCATTAAATTCACTCACTACATATTTTTCAAAAAAATAAAGTTCACCAATTTTTACCTCTTGGTAATCTAATAGAGTAGGTGTGTTATTGTATTCAGTTATAGACATTTATAAAAAAAATTGGACTGCAAAATTACTATGCAAGCATAGTATTTAAGCACAAATTTTTCACTTTAACTTTTTTAACTAATTCTTGATATTAAAAAATTATAAAATATTAGAAGAATAGCGATTTTTATTTGGTTTTACTGAATAATTCTCAGTGAAATCTTCTTTTAAATAATTTTACTTCAAAAACTACAACGTTTTCGTTTGTTAATAATCAATCATTACTAGTAATATTAAGTCGATTTTTTCAGCAAATCCTTATTAAAGGGATTATTTAAAGAACTGAATTTATACGTATTTTTGTTTTTGAAATTTTCAAGTTTTCAAAATGGAAAAGATTGAATGGAAAACCGCAAAGGTTTACGAGGATATAACTTATAAAAAATGTAATGGCGTTGCTCGAATAGCATTTAATAGACCAGACGTTAGAAATGCGTTTCGGCCAAAAACCACATCAGAACTTTATGATGCATTTTACGATGCTAACGAAGATGTAACTATTGGTGTGGTGCTTTTAAGTGCGGAAGGCCCATCGTCTAAAGACGGAATTTGGAGCTTTTGTTCTGGAGGAGACCAAAAGGCTAGAGGCTATCAAGGTTATGTTGGTGAGGATGGTTATCATAGATTAAACATATTAGAAGTTCAACGTTTAATTAGATTTATGCCAAAGGCTGTAATTGCCGTTGTTCCTGGTTGGGCCGTTGGCGGAGGACATAGTCTCCATGTTGTTTGTGATTTAACCTTAGCTAGTAAAGAGCATGCCATTTTTAAACAAACGGATGCAGATGTAACAAGTTTCGATGGCGGTTATGGCTCCGCGTACCTAGCAAAAATGGTAGGTCAGAAAAAAGCAAGAGAAATTTTCTTTTTAGGACGTAATTATTCTGCTAAAGAGGCTTTTGACATGGGAATGGTCAATGCTGTTGTGCCGCATGAAGAATTGGAAGACACGGCTTTTGAGTGGGCACAAGAAATCTTAGCAAAATCGCCAACATCAATAAAAATGCTGAAATTCGCCATGAATTTAACAGACGACGGCATGGTTGGTCAACAAGTTTTTGCAGGAGAAGCTACACGTTTGGCCTACATGACAGATGAAGCAAAAGAAGGTAGAGATGCGTTTCTAGAAAAGCGCAAGCCTAATTTTCCTAAAAAATGGATTCCATAGTCAATAGCTAAATTATGAGTAAGATTAAACCTTGGTTGTCTGCAATGCGTTTACGCACATTGCCTTTATCTGTTTCGGGAATAATTATTGGCACATGTTTAGCCGCTTACAACGGTAGATTTAACATTTTTGTCTTTCTACTAGCTATTGCTACTACAGTTAGCTTACAGATTTTATCGAATCTTGCAAATGATTATGGAGATGGTGTTAAAGGTACAGATAATGAGGATAGGGTTGGACCTAAACGCGCAATTCAAAGTGGCGAGATTTCTCCTGAACAAATGTTCGATGCTATAAAGAAGAATATTTTAATAGTCATAGGTTTTACCATGTCGTTAGCTTACGTCGCTTTTGGGCACCAATATTTTTTATATGCGCTTTTAATTATTGTACTTGGCGCGCTATCTATTTTCGCTGCTGTGACTTATACAATGGGAGATTCTCCTTACGGATACAGGGCATTAGGCGATGTATTTGTCTTTATATTTTTTGGCTTTGTAAGTGTTTTAGGTACATATCTTTTAAACATAAAGGGAATAGACCACATTGTTTTTTTGCCGGCTACAGCATTAGGTTTATTAAGTGTAGCGGTTCTTAATCTTAACAACATGCGCGATAGAGAGGAAGATGCCAAGGTTGGAAAAATTACATTGGCTGTAAAGCTTGGTAAAATTGGCTCTAAAAATTATCATTATTTTTTAATAATTGGGGCAATGATTGCCGCACTACTGTTTACTATTTTATATTATGTAGAGCCCTATAATTTTTTAGTGTTATTAAGTTTTATACCGCTTATACTTCACGTACTTAAAATAAAAAAGGCGACCACATCTAGTGATTATGACAGTCAGTTAAAGGTTTTAGCCTTAACAACGTTTATGTTTTCTGTTCTCTTAGGAGTTGGTTATTTGCTTCATTAATAGGCTTATACGTCCACGTATTGTTAGTTCTCCTTGGTTAAATATTAGTTAAATAAATTTTTTTGCTCTTTTAATAATAGTATTACTATTATTTTTGCAATCAAAATAACAATAAATGAAACAAGTACTTTTATTAATATCGCTTTTAGTCGTATTTTTTACTAGCAATGCCCAAGTAGACCAGTCGCAAACTGGTGCTTGGTATATGTACTTTTACAATCATCAATTCAAGAATAGTCAATTTGGTATTCAGGGTGATTTGCAATACCGAGATTGGCAAGGGTTGGGTGATATGGAGCAATTACTCTTACGCTCTGGCTTTACCTATACGCCTAAAGATTCTGGTATAATGTTTACTCTAGGTTACGCCAACATTACGACTGGTGTTTATGGAGATAATGACGATACGGTAAACGAAAATCGTATTTACCAAGAAGCTCTAATCCCTCAAAAATTGGGAAATAGATTTTATATAACACATCGCTTTAGATACGAACAGCGATTTAATGAAGGTCAAGATTTTAGAACGCGTTATCGCTATAACCTATTCTTAAATATTCCTATAAACAAAAAAGAGTTAACTGCCAATGCGATTTATGCAGCTCTATATAATGAATTGTTTATAAACGGTCAAGAAGATATTGGCGATGGTAGAACAGTAGAGTTGTTTGATAGAAACCGGACATACTTAGGTATGGGCTATGTCTTAAATTCTAAAATAAGATTTCAATTAGGCTGGATGAACCAAAAAACAACAAACTGGGGAAAGGGCCAATTACAATTTAGCATGCATCATAATTTTTAATAGAAATTAATTTAAAACCAAAAATACAATGAGAAAACTTTTAAATTCAATAGTTATCGTAGTACTTGCTATAGGCTACACATCTTGTAGAGAAGCTTCGGCAGAAACAAATACTACAAACAATACAGCTGAAAGTAAGACTGATACGATTGTTGAACAAATTCCCGTACAAAGTGTATTAACTGCTGAAGAACAGGCAGATATGACACCTGATGAAATTATCGGGCGCCTTAAAAAAGGAAATGAAAACTTTATGCGTAATAACCTTACTAGAAGAGACCATTCTGCCCAACGAGTAGATGCTATGCTAGGTCAATATCCAAAAGCAATTGTATTATCTTGTGTTGATAGCCGTGTGCCAGTGGAGGATGTTTTTGATTTAGGAATTGGAGATATCTTTGTAGCACGAGTAGCAGGAAATATCGAAAACCCTGATATCGTCGGTTCTATGGAATTTGCTACAGCAGTTGCTGGTTCTAAATTAGTAATAGTTATGGGACATACATCTTGTGGCGCTGTAAAGCATGCTATCGATAATACAGATGCAGCAGCGATGGAAATGTATGCGCTTCAGAATTTATTAGATGAAATTCAACCTTCAATTATAGCTACAGAGAAAAATGGAGAGATTTCGTCAAAAAATACAGAATTTACCAATAGTGTTATTACCAAGAATGCTATGGTTACTGTAGAAGATATTCGTAAACAATCACCACAAATGGCAAAATTGGAAAAAGAAGGAAAGATAAAAATTGTACCGGCAGTATATGATATGGCTACTGGAAAGGTAACGTTTATGTAATATTTCTTTTTATGGAATTGTACTATGTAAAAATCATAGAAACACTCGTTGTGATAACACTTTACATCTTATTACGACGAGTTGTTTTTAATATCGTTTCTAAAACACTTTTAAGAAAACTAATTCATAAATCACGAGGAATAGTTATTCGTAAAGTTTTAAATCTTCTACTAGCAACTATCTGTGGGATATTTATTTTAGTGATATGGGGCGTTAAACAATCTGATTTATTAGTTTTTTTAGGGTCAATACTGGCAGTCGTTGGTGTCGCTTTTTTTGCGCAATGGTCATTATTATCTAACATTACCTCTAGTATAATAATTTTCTTTAATCATCCAGTTAAATTGAATGATTCAATAATTATTTTAGAGGGTAAAGACTATGTTCTAGAGGGCGTAGTAGTTAATATTGGCTTGTTTTTTGTAACATTAAGAACTACGGATTTAAGCGAAATAACCTTACCTAATAACATATTTATTCAGAAGAGCATAAAAAATATAACTCAAAACTTTAATGAGAATTAGTATTAATATATCAGCGGATTTTATACAAAATGGTGTCAAGAAAAGCACCATTTTTTATGTATCACCTTACCTTACTTTTTTTTACAACCTTGTGAAGAAGCTTAGGAAAAAAACGCTTTAGATATATACCAAATCGTTCTTTGCCGCCAATATAGGCTTCAAACTTTTTATTAGAAATTGCTTTAATCATTTGTTTGGCAAATTTTTCTACTGGCATTCCATTTTCTGTGGCTTCGTCGTGTTCATTTAACTCAGAACCATCACCTGTAAGTGCATTTCGTGATACGTTTGTATTTACAAAACCAGGACAAATAAGCGTTACATTGATACCATCATTTTCGTGTTCCATTCGCAGAACATCAAAGAAACCGTGCAGTGCATGCTTGGCACCGCAATAACCAGAGCGATATGGCGAACCAAATTTTCCCATTAAACTCGTTACTGTAACGTATTGTCCTGATTTTTGCTTAATAAAGTAGGGAAGAAGTGCCTTAGACAAGGCAACAGTTCCTAAATAATCAACCTCTATGAGTTTTTTGTCTACAGAAATATCGGTGTCTATAATTAACGACCGTTGACTTATACCTCCATTGTTTATAAGAATATCAATAGCACCAAAAAATGATATAGCTTTGTCAACCGCAGATATCATTAGATTATAATCCGATAAATCAAATGGCAGAACAGCGATGTTATGCTGATTCCTACATGTGGCCTTTACTTTATTTAATTCTGCTTCTCGTCTTGATGAAAGGATAAGCTTGACATTTAATTTAGAAAACTCTAGAGCCAATGCTTTTCCTATTCCGCTAGAGGCACCAGTAATCCAAACGATTTTATTTTCAAAATTCATTCTATATAATTGAGTCTTAAAATTAGGAATTCTACCCTAATTCTTAATTACATACTCAAAATTTTCACTAATAATTTCAGTATCTTTGGACGGTTATGATAACTGCTTCTTACCAAAAATATACTCTCAAATTTAAACAACCTAGTGGTACTTCTAGAGGTGTTATGACTACTAAGGAAACTTGGTTTATTCGACTTGAAAAAGACGGTAAGATTGGTATTGGTGAATGTGGGATTTTAAGAGGGCTTTCTGTCGATGATAGACCCGACTACGAAGAAAAGCTTAAATGGGTGTGCAATAACATTAATCGCGGTGTTGATAAATTGGTTACATTTTTAATAGACTGGCCGAGTATTCAAATTGGTTTAGAAACTGCTTACCAATCATTAATTTCGGAGGATACTTTTAATATTTTTCCTTCAAAATTTGCCTTAGGAGGCGATTCTATTCCTATAAATGGTTTGGTTTGGATGGGAGATGAAGCCTTTATGCGAAAACAGGTTAAAGAAAAAATTGCAGCTGGTTTTAAATGTATAAAACTTAAAATCGGAGCCATCGATTTTCAGACCGAACTAGATATACTAAAGTCTATCCGAAAAGAATTTTCAGTTTCGGATATTGAATTGCGAGTGGATGCCAATGGTGCTTTTCTTCCAAAAGAAGCTTTGGAAAAGCTCAAACGTCTTTCAGAATATGAGTTGCATTCTATCGAGCAGCCAATACAACCAAGGCAATTTGACGAAATGGCAAGACTTTGCGAAACATCTCCAATTGATATAGCGCTTGATGAAGAGCTTATAGGTGTTTATTTCGATAATAAAAGAGAAGATATGCTTTCTGCCATAAAACCTCAATACATTATTTTAAAGCCAAGTTTAGTAGGCGGTTTTGCAAGTTCGGAACGTTGGATAGACATAGCAGAACAACATAATGTAAAATGGTGGGTTACAAGTGCTCTAGAAAGCAACGTTGGTCTAAACGCTATTGCGCAATGGACATACACACTTAATAACAATATGCCGCAGGGCTTAGGAACAGGAGGTTTATTTACAAATAATTTTTCGTCGCCATTGATTGTAAAAAATGGTACTTTGCGTTACGATAAAACAATGGATTGGGAATTTAATATTTAATACATGAATTATATACAACAAGCTTATAAAGGAAAGTTAGATACCTGGATGGTAATTATTACTACCATGATTGTTTCGGGTGTTTTTGTCTTAAACTTTGTCGCTTATCTGTTTTCTTCTCCAGAAGATTTAGAGGCGTCTTACGATTTAATGAAAAGCTGGGATTCTAACCTTATGCTAATTATTAATTTAGGGTTGTTTGTACCACTTTTGTTGCTTTTGTTTGTGTTTGTAAAGTATGTGCACCAAAGGAGTATATTA
The DNA here is from genome assembly GCF_004346845.1 of Winogradskyella wandonensis. Taxonomy (GTDB): domain Bacteria; phylum Bacteroidota; class Bacteroidia; order Flavobacteriales; family Flavobacteriaceae; genus Winogradskyella; species Winogradskyella wandonensis. The sequence continues at coordinate 587,624 of NZ_SMGI01000001.1, forward strand.
TCCTTAACCACATCACGACCTAAGGTAGATTTTAAGCGTATTTTTTTCTCTTTTTTCTTAATCGTTGGTTTTACCATTACCACATTTGCTATTGGGTATTATTACGATTCCTCTGATATTGTTTATCAGTTTAATCCGGGTAAATTTGCCATTTTGTTTGTTATTTGCGTGCTGTTATTTCCTTTTCAGATTGGATTAGAAGAGTATCTATTTAGAGGTTACCTAATGCAGCATATTGGTGTAATTGTTAAAAATAAATGGTTTCCGTTACTATTAACATCTGTCTTATTTGGCATAATGCATAGCGCAAATCCTGAAGTTGCGGAGATTGGTTATTTTAAAATGATGATTTTTTACGTAGGCACAGGATTGTTATTAGGAATAATGACCTTAATGGACGAAGGTTTAGAATTGGCATTGGGTTTTCATTTAGGAAATAATCTTTTAGCAGCTTTATTAATTACCTCGGACTGGTCAGCTTTACAGACAGATGCCATGTTTAAAAATACGGCAGAACAAGGTATAAGTTCCATAACAGAAATTCTGGCTCCAGTTATTATCGTTTATCCTATTTTACTTTTTATCCTTGCGAAAACTTATGGATGGAATAACTGGAAAGAACGTCTTTTTGGAAAAGTAGTACCGCCACCAAAAGAGGATTACAAAATATTAGATTAATGACACCACAGTTTAATAAAATACATAACCGATTTAAGTTTAATGGGCATTATTTTAGTCACGAAGAGCTAAAGGAAGTTGCCTATAGTTTGGTAAAAGAAGGTAAAAATTACGAACAAGCTACAGGTGATTTTTTATTAGATTGGCTAAATGATAACGATTATATCCATGTTAATACCTCTGGTTCTACGGGTAAACCAAAATCTATAAAACTGCAGAAGCAAGCTATGGTGCATTCTGCCATAGCTACGGGCAATTTTTTTAAACTGGAGCCAGGTAATAAAGCATTAAATTGTCTGCCTAGTCATTACATCGCAGGAAAAATGATGCTTGTAAGAGCTATGATTTTAGGACTTGAGATAGACTGTGTAGAGCCAAGTACACATCCTATTTTCGATTACGAAACCCAATACGATTTTAGTGCGATGATTCCGCTACAATTAAAACACGTAATCAATTATACCCAAAACATAAAAACAATAATTGTTGGTGGTTCTAAAATAACACAACCTTTGCTAGAACGAATCAAACAGAGCACGTCAGTTTTTTACGAAACGTATGGAATGACGGAAACTGTTACTCATGTGGCGCTTAAGCCATTAGAGTCTAAACGACAAAAAGGTAGTGATACCTTTACAGCGTTACCAGAAGTTGTTTTTACACAAGACCAAAGAGACTGTTTAGTTATTGATGCTCCTAATTTAACTGAGGAAAAATTAATAACTAATGATATTGTAGAACTGCTGTCATCTACACAGTTTAAATGGCTTGGACGCTACGATAACGTTATTAATTCTGGCGGTGTTAAGCTTTTTCCGGAACAGATTGAGGATAAGTTACATGCCGTAATCGATGAGCGATTTATTGTAGCTTCTGAACCCGATGATTCTCTCGGCGAAAAATTAGTGCTAATTATAGAAAATCCTCGCGATTCTGTCGATAGTTTTAAAACTCGTATTAATCATCTAAAAGGCTTAACAAAGTACGAAGTCCCAAAAGAAATATACACCGTTAATAGGTTTTTAGAAACCGCTAATGGTAAAATACAGCGTAAAAAAACTATTAATTCTGTTTTAGGGTAGTTTACTCATCTAAGTATAAGGTTTACTCATTCTACATTTTATATCATCGGTATCGCATTTAGTTTTATAGAAACTTTTAAATGCAGAACCAATGAAAACGCTAATCCAACTGGTTATCGTATTGTTTATAACAATACAACTCAATAGCCAAGAAAAACATGTAGAAACCGAATCTGTAACCCTAGAAAACCTTTTTACATTTATTGTAGACCATTTCGAGGACGATGGTAATCCGCAGAACATCACCTTTTTATTAAAAACACATTCAGGTAGTTTTTCGAACGAAGACAAATTTATCTTAAAACAAACCTTTAAACTACTTTCAAAACGTCTTACAGAAGATGATTTTATTAGCATTGCTACTTATAACCATTACAGCGGCATCGCACTTGCCAAAACACCAGCTACACATCTAAAAAAGATGTTATACGCTGTTGAGCATCCAAAAGAAAGCATCGAAGCATTTGCCAAAGATGGTATTGAGTTTGCCTATAAGTACGCCGACGTAAATTTTGAAGAAGATTATGACAATAAAGTCATCATGATTCGCCTTCCAGAGCGTAAAGTTCTAGGTAATAATTCAGTAAAACCTAGTTTGGCAACTGTAGCTACAGCGACAACTAAACAAAAAGGTAATGGCACTGCAATAGTACTATCTGCATTGGCGCTTTTACCAGAAATCATTCAAGTTATTAAAGATTAAACATTCTCTAAACACATTTATTATGAAAAATTTATTACAACTATTCACAATTCTAATTGTAGCACTTCAGCTTCAAGCGCAACAAATCACCGTATCAGGTATTGTTACGGCCGCTAGTGACGGATTGCCATTACCAGGCGTTAATGTTATTGTTAAAGGCACAGCAAACGGAACTCAAACAGATTTTGATGGTAAATATACTATCAATGCAATTGTCGGAGACCAATTAGTTTTCTCATTTGTAAGTATGAAGACATCAACTCGCACAATTGGTAAAAACCCAATTATTAATGTGGCTATGGAGGAAGATTCGGCAGCACTAGATGAAGTAGTAATTACTGGTTATTCTACAGGACGAAACTATTCTCCACCATCAAAAGCACAGTTAAAACGCAGAGCTCAGAAAGCATATCATAATAAGATTGCTAGTCAAATAAATGGAAATTCTATCTCTCGTGCACTACAAGGTCAAGTTACGGGTGTAAATGTAAACACGGGTTCGGGGCAACCTGGACAGACATCACAAATTATTATTAGAGGTAGCGCTTCTTTGTCTGGAAATAGAGAGCCTCTTTATATCATAGATGGAGTTCCAGTTAATGCAAATAAAGTGAAGCATCTTAATCCAGATAACATCAAATCGGTTTCAGTTTTAAAAGATGCAAGTGCTACATCCATTTATGGCAGCCGTGCTAGTAATGGAGCCATAGTAATAAGTACTAATGGAACAAAAGTTAAAAATGCCAATAAGCTTTACATTATTGATGGTGTACCTGTAAAAAAGGAGGACAATTACATCGCTGAGAACTTACCCAAAACTCAGATTGATACTAAAATCGAATACTCTAAAGCCGAAGCTAAAAGAAAGTTTGGAAAAGTCGCTAAGGAAGGCTGTATAGTTATAACAACTAAACAAGGTAACTTTAGAATACAGTCTAATGAGACGTATGCGGTTATAGAGGAGAATAGTTTTGAAAGAACTACACTTTCACCTTTGTCTACGTTTTCTATCGATGTTGATAAGGCCTCTTATAGTAATGTAAGACGGATGATTAACAGTGGTGAATCTATTCAGCCAGATGCCGTGAAGATTGAAGAAATGGTTAATTACTTTAATTATGATTATCCTCAGCCAACTGACGAACATCCATTTTCTATAAACACTGAAGTTGTTAAAACGCCTTGGCATACAGATACACAGCTCGTTAGAATTGGGCTTCAAGGAAAAACGTACAAAAACGAAGAATTACCGCTATCTAACTTAACGTTTTTAATCGACGTCTCGGGTTCAATGGGTAGTCCCAATAAATTGCCACTTCTAAAATCGGCATTTAAATTATTGGTTAATCAACTGCGAAAAGAAGATAAGGTTTCCATAGTTGTATATGCTGGTGCAGCAGGCGTGGTACTAGAGCCAACTTCAGGAGACAAAAAAGCGAAGATTATTGCGGCTTTAGATAATTTAAATTCTGGAGGTTCTACAGCTGGTGGCGCTGGGATAAACCTTGCTTATAAATTGGCTGAGAAGAACTTTAAAGAGAATGGAAATAACAGAGTGATTTTAGCAACTGATGGCGATTTTAATGTGGGAGAATCTAGTGATAAGGCTATGGAGAAACTCATTGAAGAAAAACGTAAATCAGGTGTGTTTTTATCGGTTTTAGGTTTTGGATACGGGAATTATAAAGACTCAAAATTAGAGACTTTAGCTGATAAAGGAAATGGTAATCATGCCTATATCGATACCATGCAAGAAGCTAATAAAGTTTTCGGGAAAGAATTTGGAGGCACGCTTTATACGATTGCTAAGGATGTGAAAATTCAAGTTGAATTTAATCCTAACAAAGTACAGGCTTATAGACTTATTGGTTACGAAAATAGATTGCTTAATGACGAAGATTTTGTGGATGACACTAAAGATGCAGGTGAATTAGGTAGCGGACATACTGTGACAGCTTTATATGAAGTAGTGCCTACTGGAATAGAAACAAAATATTTAAATAATGTCGCAGATTTAAAGTATACAGAAAACAAGGTTAGCGATAACTATAACGATGAATTGTTTACCGTAAAATTTAGATACAAAAAACCAGATGAAAATCAGAGTATAGAAATGGTTCATGTACAAAATACTAATATCGTTCAAGCATCCGAGGATATGAACTTTGCTTCTGCTGTGGCTCTGTTTGGAATGCAACTAAGACAATCACAATATTTTAATAATGCTTCAGTAGAAAAAGTCTTAGAACTTGCCGAGAGTGGAAGAGGTGAAGATAAAGATGGCTATAGAGCAGAGTTTATTAGATTGGTAAAATCTTCTAATACAACTTACTAATTCAATATCTTATATAAAACAAAACCCCGATGAACATCATCGGGGTTTTTAATAACTTAAAATTAATGCTTAGTTACCAGCAGAAAGATTTTTCATTTCTTCTTCTATCATATCGTAGAACTCATCAATTTTTGGTAATACAATAATACGTGTACGTCTGTTTTTCGCTCTATTTTCAGCAGTATCATTTTCAACTAGAGGTACGTAAGAACTACGTCCAGCTGCGATTAATTGCTGAGGATTTACTTCAAGACTTTCTAAGACTCTTACTACAGATGTTGCACGTTTTACACTTAAATCCCAGTTGTCTAACAGTGGTGGTTTGTTGTATGGTACATTATCTGTGTGTGATTCTACCATAGCTTCAAAATTAGGCTTACTGTTAATTACTTTAGCTACTTTTCCTAATACTTCTTTAGCACGAGTTGTTACATTATAGCTGCCACTCTTAAATAATAACTTATCAGCAATAGAAATAAACACAACACCTTTCTCAACGTTAACCTCGATGTCTGGGTCGTTGATACCAACTTCTTTCTTTAAGCTAGTTACAATAGCTAGTGTTACACTATCTTTTCTATTTAAAGCATCTTGAAGACGTGTAATTTTTAAATCACGTTCTTTTAAAGACTCTAGCGATTTCTCAAGGTTTTCTGCACCTTTACTAGTCAGCTCTGTTAAATCTTGTGAGCTTTTAATTAACGCCTCGTTGCTACGACGCATATCTGCTAACTGTTCTCTTAGACCTTCTAAACGCGCATTCGCCGCAGCTTGGTCAGACAAACAAGCATTAAGCTTTACTGTAGCCGTATTTAATAAATCTTGTGTTTCTTTTTGTTTTTCTTGTAATGCTAAATAATCTTTTTTAGATACGCATGCCGTCAGTATAAGCAAAGCACCTAAACTTAAAAGAATTGATTTTCTCATAATGAAATAATAATTTAATGTTTTAAATCAGTACAAAACTATAGAAAAGAAAGGCGTTAGCGTAACTGATTAACAAAAACTTTAACAGATTTATAAACAGTTAAATTTTCGTTTCTTTTTAATGAAGTAATCCCACACAATAGAAGTGCTACTATAATAGCCAGATTTCTTTTTTAAAGTGTTGCGCTGCTTTAGTAATCTTGGTAGTGATAGATAAAAACTTCCATGGGCTTTTAGAATTGAAAAGAAGAATAAAGGCTGACCTTTTAGTAAAAATCGAATCCCAGCGATACCATCTAAAACCATTCTAGTTAAAACACGACTAAGTACATTTCTATCTGTGTTTTTAACCAAAGTAAAAAGGCTGTTTCTAAAGTTTAAGTAAGTCTTTCGTGGACTTGTATTCTGTAAGGTAGCACCACCAACATGATAAACCGTAGAGCTTCCGACATATTTACTTAGATAACCATTGTTATAGGCACGCCAACATAAGTCAATTTCTTCCATGTGTGCAAAGTAAGATTCATCAAAGCCATTCAAATCTTTAAAAACCTGATTTTTAATAAAAAAACAAGCACCTGATGCCCAAAATATATGTATGTTTTCGTTGTATTGACCAATATCTTCTTCAATAGTGTCAAAAATACGGCCACGACAATATGGATAGCCGTACTTATCTATAAATCCGCCTGCTGCACCAGCATATTCAAAATACGATTTCTTTTTATAGTCTAAGATTTTTGGCTGAATAATGGCTACATTATCAGCGTTGTATTCTTCAATAACAGGAAGTAACCAGTCTTTAGTGACTTCAATATCGCTATTTAAAAGGCAAAGAATAGGCGCTTCAATATGCTTTAAAGCATCATTATAACCTTTGGCATAGCCACCATTTTCTATATTCTGAATGATTTCTACTTCTGGAAATTTTTCAGTTATAAAACTTACCGAGTCATCAGTCGAGGCATTATCGGCAACATAGATTTTGGCTTCAGCAGAATGTTGTATTACTGAAGGCAGAAACTGCTCTAAAAGGGCTTTTCCATTCCAGTTGAGTATAACTACGGCGATATCTTTACTACTGTAATTCATTGATTGTAATCTGGGATATCTTTTAGAAAATCATAGTGTTGCGCTTCGAAGTCCATCTGACAATAATAATGATTTATTCCGTTGGTTACCATCAGATAAGTCGCATTTAGCGTCATATTATATCGTGCTATTTGGTCAAAAGTAGCTTGATTGATTTTAATTTTTGGAGCTTTACATTCTACAATCAAAAAAATAGAACTATCTGGATTAAACACCACGATGTCGTAACGTTTTTTTAAGCCATTGACCGTGAGTTCTTTTTCGACGTTGATGAGTGATTTTGGATATTTTTTTTCAGAAATTAAATAATGTACACAGTGTTGACGCACCCATTCTTCGGGTTGTAAAACCACAAATTTTTTGCGAATAATATCAAAAATAGAAACTTTATTTTCTGTACTTTTGAAACGGTAGTCGAACTTTGGAAAATTAAGGTCTTGCACTACACAAAGGTAATTTTCAATCCCCAAATAGCAAATCTCAAATCCATTCTTTTTAGAATTAAGTTTTTGAAATTTGAAACTTTTATTAGTTGGAAGAAGCAAAACAAATAGTCACGGACATTCAGCAAGGTCATATTAAGCCTATCTATTTTTTAATGGGAGAGGAGCCTTATTACATTGATAAGATTTCGGAATACATAGAAAACAATATTCTTGATGAAGCGGAAAAAGGTTTTAACCAAATGGTGCTTTATGGTCGTGATGTGGCAATAGACGATATTGTTAGCAATGCCAAACGGTATCCAATGATGTCCGAAAGACAAGTAGTTATCGTTAAAGAAGCGCAAGATTTAAGTCGTTCTATAGAAAAACTTGTCGATTATGCCAATAATCCTCAGCCAACAACAGTCTTAGTGCTAAACTATAAATACAAGAAGATTGATAAGCGAAAAGGCTTATACAAATCACTAAAGAAAACAGGTGTTGTTTTTGAAAGTAAAAAACTTTACGATAATCAAGTACCTGATTGGATTCGTCGTGTTCTATCGGGTCAAGGTTATCAGATTACGCCTAAAGCGGCTCAGATGCTGGTGGAATTTTTAGGAACGGACTTATCTAAGATTGAAAACGAACTCAATAAACTAAAAATCGTATTACCACAAGGCTCTCAAATTACACCTGAAGCTATTGAAGAAAACATAGGCATTAGTAAAGACTTCAATAATTTTGAATTGCGCAAAGCTATTGGCGAGCGTAATATGACAAAAGCGTTTAGAATTGTAAAGTATTTTGGAGACAATCCAAAAGACAACCCGATGGTTGTTACAGTGTCCTTACTATTTAATTTCTTCTCGCAATTGTTACAATACCATGGATTAAACGATAAGTCGCCGCGAACTGTGGCTTCTGCATTAAAAATCAATCCATATTTTGTAAATGAATATACGAGTGCCGCTCGTAATTTTCCGATTAAAAATGTAAGTAAAATCGTAGCACTACTGCGAGAGTTCGATGTTAAGGGAAAAGGTGTTGGTGCTAATGCTACACCACAGGGCGATTTGCTAAAGGAATTGTTGGTTAAGATTTTTGGTTAGTTACCCTCAGTTTCTTCATCAGATGCATCCTTTTTTATTGGCTTTGCCTTTTTATAAATAGGAATTAAGTACGAAATATTATATCCAAAGCCTGCGCCAACGATACCGCTGTCGTAAGTACGGTTAAAACCTGGGATATAGAGATTTTCAAAATTATCTGGACTAGTTTCCGAAACCAAGAACTTTAATTGAAGATTAACGCCCATAAAAAGATTATTTAGTACTTCGGCCTTAACACCTAAAATAATTTCGCCCCAAATGGCAGATAATCCATTAAATTCTTCGGGGTTAGTTACGGTAAATTGTTCTCCAAAATATTGATTATTAACATCGTAGATAGTGTAACTGTTAAGTGTCTGACTAAAAGAACTTACGCCAACTCTAAATCCAGAATATATCATGTTCTCCATATCGAGCCAGTTGCGGTATAAATTATAATCTACACCAGCCTTAAAATAACTTCCTTTTGCTGTTGAATTTAAAAAGTCGTTAGATAAGGTTCGTTCTTCGTTGCCAATCTCACCAGCAAGGTATAATCGCTGCGATAAACGGTAATCACCATTAATTTCAAAACCTTGATAATTGTCATCAAAAAAACTACGGGCTAATTTTGAAATATCTGCACCAAGACGCAAACCATATTTTTGCTGGATTGCTGTAGTGTCCGTAGCTGTTTCAGTGTCTTCTGTTTGCCCAATGGCTATTGAGGAAAACAGCAAAAAAATAATTAAATTATTAATGAAATATCTGTACATGAGGAGCGTCTTCGTTTTCTACAGTTATTGGTAGTTCTAGGGCATCAAAATATTGTATATCTTGTATCCAATTGTTACCGTCATCTATAATTTCCACAACCACATTTTTAAATATACTTTTAAAGCCACATGCTCTTGAAATATATATAAACTCAGTTTCGTAGGTAACTTCTATAATATCGATGTTAGAGTCCGTTGTATCATCGTCATTTAATCTTAAATTTGTGTCCTTTTCAAAAAAATAGCGCTGAGTAATAAGTTGATTTTCTGATTCAATCAAAAATGGAAGTCCAATAGTATTGGTGTTTCGGTTAAATACGCGCTCTTGACCGAATGGTTCTACTAAAATTGCCCCAGAAATATCATTGTCGTCTGGTACAACTATATCAGGGTCATCTGCATAAACTGAAAGTCGTGTTACGGTCTTTGGTACATCTGTATCAACAGCATCGAAGAATTCAATTAATAATCTCGGCGTTGTAGGAGTGCCTTCTGCACAGATGTCATCGCGCTCGCAAGAAAAAAAGATTAACGTAATTAGAAGAAATAGATATGATTGTTTTTTCATTAGGCTTTCTCAAATAAAAATACAGTCTCAATATGGGCTGTATGTGGAAACTGGTCTACTAAACTAAACTTTTTTATAGTATAACCGGATTGCATTAATTGCTCCGTATCTCTCGCTTGCGTAGCAGGATTACAAGATACATAAACCAAACGGTCTGCATTGAGGTTTATTATTTTTTTAAGGGTTTTTGGAGCAATGCCAGCACGAGCAGGATCAAGAATTATAGTCTTTATTTTATTATTATATTCTGGGTGTTCGTTTAAGAATTTACCAACATCTGCGGCGTAGAATTTTAAACCTTCGATACCGTTACGTTTGGCATTTTCCTTGGCGTCTTCGATGGCTGAAGCTACAATATCTACACCAACAATCTTTGTATTATTACTACGTGATGCTAAGATTTGCCCTATAGTTCCTGTTCCACAGAATAAATCCATAACCACAGAGTCATCAATGGCTGATTTATCGTCCAGAGCATAATCTATTACTTTAGAATACAGCTTTTCGGCCGACTTAGGATTGGTTTGAAAAAAGCTTTTCATACTAATCTCAAAATTTAAACCCAGAAGCTCTTCAACGATTTTATCTTCGCCATAAACAAGATTAATGCTTCCTGTTATAGCGATGGTTCGGTCTCCAATTTCGTCATTCGTAGTTTGTAATAATCCCGCAACGCGGTCTCCAAAAAGTTCTACTAAATACTGAGCAAAAGCATCTAAATTAAACTTTGGTAAATCGTAAGACGTGGTCACTAAATTGAATAATAAGCGATTTGTCTTATAAGACTTGCGGACCACTAAATATCTAAAAAATCCTTCTTTGCGTGGTGCATGCCAAGGTGCTAACCCAGTATTTTGGCAATACGCTCTAATGAGTTTAAGATTATCTTCAACCTGCTTGTCAAAAAGACCAGAGTCGTTATTAAGATTATCGCCACACCACCAAGTACCACGTTTTTTAAAACCTAAAGTAAACTCGTTTACATCAGTTTTAAGTTCGTGGTTATAACCAATAGCAGAGAAACCGTATTCCATTTTATTACGGTAATGGAAGGTATTTGGCGAAGTAACAAACTCATCAAACTTATCTTCTATATTGCTTACTTTACCTATACGCTTAAAAAGCTCTAGCGTACTTTGCTTTTTATAGGCGTGTTGTTTCTCTATAGGGAGCTTAATGTATGGTGCGCCAGGAATCTGTTGGTAAGGAACGTCCACCTCATCTTCAGACGCTTTTATAACCTCGAGCAACTTGCACTCGGCATATGTTTTACTTGATTTTTTAACCTGCGCTTTTACCAATTGGCCAGGAAGTGTGTTAGGCACAAAAACCACAAATTCGCCATGTTCGTTGCGGATGCGTCCAATACCTTTACCGCCAAAGGCATAATCTTCAATCAACAAATCTAGGATTTGTCCGCGTTTTACAAACTTGTTTCGTTCTCTTCTTGGCATTTATAAAAAATTAGAGTGCAAAGATATCTTTATTTAGGAAATTGAATTAAAACTCTGCTTTTATAATTTCTATATTATCATTAATTTGCAGCTTCTAGGGATGATTTCTTTCCCACGCTGAATTTTCGTCCCGATACTTCTGGGATTCGGAAGGATAAAGGTAGACAAGGAATGGTTATTTACTAATTTAAAAACAAATTAAAAATGGCTGTTTTAGACCACATTTCATCGCAAGAGGCGATGGCACTAGAAAATAAGTATGGAGCACAAAATTATCATCCATTACCCGTAGTATTATCTAAAGGCGAAGGCGTTTATGTGTGGGACGTAGAAGGAAAAAAGTATTACGATTTTTTATCGGCCTACTCCTCATTGAATCAAGGACACTGTCATCCAAAGATTGTTAATGCTATGACTGAGCAAGCTCAGCGATTAACGCTTACTTCTCGTGCATTTTACAATGACATGCTTGGGCGTTACGAAAAATATGCTACGGAGTATTTTAAGTTTGATAAAATGTTGCCTATGAACTCTGGAGCGGAAGCTGTAGAAACTGCATTAAAGTTATGTAGAAAGTGGGCCTATGAGGTAAAAGGAATTGATTTAAATAAAGCCGAAATTGTTGTCTGTAAAAATAATTTTCACGGTAGAACGACTACTATTATTTCATTTTCTAACGACCCAGTAGCTCGTAAAAACTTTGGACCTTATACAGATGGATTTATAAAGGTCGAGTACGACAATCTTAAAGAGTTAGAAGATGTATTAAGTACAAATCCAAATATCGCTGGTTTTATGGTTGAGCCAATACAAGGCGAAGCTGGTGTGTATGTGCCAAGTGAGAATTATTTAAGAGAAGCCAAAGCATTGTGCGAGAAATATAATGTCTTATTCATTGCCGACGAAGTACAAACAGGCATCGCCCGTACAGGAAGATTATTGGCAACTTGTGGTGATTGCTCTTGCGCAAATAAAGATTGTTCTGGTACGCCAGATGTAAAACCAGATGTTTTAGTTTTAGGTAAAGCCTTAAGTGGTGGATTATATCCGGTATCCGCAGTAATGGCGAATAACGAAATAATGAATGTCATACAACCAGGAAATCACGGTAGTACGTTTGGAGGAAACCCTATTGCTGCTGCTGTTGCTATAGCTGCGTTGGAAGTTGTGAAAGATGAAAAATTGGCAGAAAATGCAGACTATTTAGGTAAACTTTTTAGGGCCGAAATGAACAAATATATTAAAGACAGTACTATTGTTAATTTGGTTAGAGGAAGAGGACTGCTCAATGCTATTGTAATTAATGATGATGAAGATAGTGATACGGCTTGGAACATTTGTTTAAGACTAAGAGATAATGGTTTGCTGGCGAAACCCACACATGGAAATATTATCCGTTTTGCACCACCATTAGTAATGACTGGAGAGCAATTACTCGATTGTGTTTCAATAATTACTAAGACTTTAAAAGAATTCGAGATTTAGTAAGATAGAAAATATGAAATAAAAAAAGCGATTTTCAAATAGTTGAAAATCGCTTTTTTTTGATTGTATTATTGAATTTATTGGTTTTGGGCTTTTTGCATTTCTTCCATCATTTTCTGAACTGTTTCCATATAAGCATCCCAACCACCCATCTGTTGAATAGAATATAAAGACCAAAGTAGGTACAATACATTTATAATCAAAATGACTAAAGATACAATTTTAGCTGTGTTCATAGCTTTAGCAGAATCCAAATCATAAGCTTCAGGATTTTCCTTAACTTTATTTAATTGTGTATGTGCAATAAAAAAAGCAGCACCAGCTAAAATAAATCCTAGACCACCAAAACAACAGCATAATAAGCCAATAATTGCAAGTACATAAACTAAGGCGGGATTTAATTTTTCTTTTTCCATTTTGTTTTCTTTTAGTTGATTAAGGTTTTAATAGTAAAGCTTACTACAATGGTTGATGTAGTAATAATTGCCAAAATAGTAATTATTTTATTGTAATATTTTATTTTTTTAAAAATGTTAATGCCTATAATAGTAAATAATCCTATTAATGGATAGATGGCAGGATACATATAAAAGGCAGCCAAAAACTCACCACGAATCATTAAACTAATTGCACGCTGCATGCCACAACCCATACAGTCAAAGCCAAAAACAGCCTTGTTGACGCATGGTAACATATAATCTTCTAATTGTAGCAATAACAACTTCATCATTCAAATATAAATGTTTTCATAAACTATCTAAATTACGACTAAACCTTATCTTTGTTTTATGACACTTTCAAAATTAATAAATACCATTTGTATTATTTTAGGTGCTGCCGTTGCGATTTATGCAAAAGCTGAAGAAAACCAAAACCCGTATGTACTTATCGGCGGAATTGTATTACTAATGTTTGGTCTCTATCGCGTGGCAAGAACCATACCGAGTAAATATGATAATACGCAAGAGGAATCTTTTATAAAATCTGAAAAAGACACTTCGACTTCGCTCAGTGAACAGATTACAAATCATGAAAAAGTAGACTAATGAAGGTAGGTGATAAGGTTGAAACAATTGACGATGCCATTATAGGTACTGTTACCAAAGTTGATGGTGATACCGTATTTGTTGAAGGTGAAGATGGTTTTGAGTTTCAATTTTCTAAGAATGAATTGATAAAACTTAATAAAGACGAATCAATTAATCTAGGGTCTTTTTCAAATCAAAGAATTCAAGAAATAGCTAAAGAAAAAGAGGGCAAACCAAAGCGGAAGAGTTCTGAAGCTAAATCAAAAAAGCGTCACAGACCTACGTTTGTTGTGGATTTGCATGTTCATCAATTAACAGATTCTACAAAAGGTATGACAAATTTTGATATGTTAAATCTTCAGCTAGATACCGCAAGAGGTCAGTTAGAATTTGCCATTAGGCAGCGTATGCCTAAAATGGTATTTATTCATGGTGTAGGAGAAGGCGTTTTAAAACAAGAATTGCACACTGTTTTACGACGTTATAATAATGTGGACTTCTATGATGCGGATTATAGAGAATATGGATTGGGAGCTACCGAGGTTAAGATTTTTCAGAATGTAGAACCTTAATCTTCAAATTCTGTAGTCACGGTAACTGTATTTGTTAGTATTCCAAAATCGATGAAATCTTGGCTGATTATTTCTAAGTCAAAATCTCTAATAATAATAGACGCTACAATTGTCCGTGTATATTGGTTTGTTGGGAATTTACCTGGAGAGCCATAATCCATGTCTTCAATACTATTTAGATAATGCGGTGTCAACACCTCATTAACATCGTTTGCCAAATCATCACGAGGATTAAAATTTTGATCTTGGTCTTCGTTTATAGTTAATACGCCATCTTCATCATCATCAATATCTAAATGGTCAAATTGGCCATCTCCATCTGTATCTATGAAAATTGCAGTTGGATTATTTTCATCAAAACTATCCATGTCTATTTCAAATCGTGTTGGGACGTTATCATCGTCATCATCTTGATCTAGATAATTTGGTATGCCGTCTAAATCAAAATCTTCGGCATTTGGATAATTGCCATTCTCGTCTGGCGCACCACGACCTTCTAACTCGGAAGGAATACCATCATTGTCATCATCTTCTACAGTAACAGTCACTTCTGCTGTGCCTCCAGAAGCTTCGTAACTTTCTTGTATTATTAAATCCGAAGGTATCACGGCAGAACATAACTCCCGATTACTTGCTGTATTTGCTAAATCTCTATTGTAGGTTCTGTATAAAAATAGATTGGAGGAATTATTTATGTTTATAATTTCTGGAGTATTTGCAGGTGTTGGATTAAAAAAAGGTACAACCTCGTCCGTACCTCTGGGAATTATTAATGCTAACGATTCAGACGGGTCATCTCTTAAATCGAAGATTGTAAAAACATCAGTATTATTGGCGCATAAATCAAGCTGCTGATCAAATTCTAAATCTATAGTAATAACATCTCCATCGTCACAAGCCGTGACAAAAATTAAAGTTATTAGAGCTATAAAATATTTACGCATATTTCCTGAGTTTTCAACAAAAATAATTCATTTATCATATTATAACGGAGCTTCTATAAAATAATTTTATGCCTTATTTTTGTGGCATGAAAAACATCTACCTCGATAGTGCTGCTACGACGCAATTGCGACCAGAAGTTATTGCTAAAATGACCGAAGTGTTGCAAGAGAATTACGGTAATGCGTCATCCACGCATAGCTTTGGCCGTTCTGCAAAATCAATCATGGAGCAGTGTCGTAAGAATATTGCAGCACGTTTAAACGTAACTGCTAGTGAAATAATTTTTACTTCGGGTGGTACAGAAGCAGATAATTTAGCGCTAAGAAGTGCAGTTAGGGATTTAGGTGCAGTTGAAATAATTACATCCAAGATTGAGCATCATGCGGTTTTACATACTGCTGAGCAACTTCAAAAAGAATATAATATCACTATTTCTTTTGTTCAGCTTGACGAAAACGGAACAGTCGATTACACGCATCTTGAAAGCTTGTTACAAACCGATGGTAAAAAGCTAGTTAGTTTAATGCACATTAATAATGAAATTGGCAACATTCTAGATATTAAGTGTGTTGCTGATTTGTGTAAAGCTAATAATGCATTATTTCATACAGACACGGTACAATCCGTAGGTCATTACCATTTAGATTTACAGGAAATACAAGTCGATTTCCTAGCGGCAAGTGCCCATAAATTTCATGGGCCAAAAGGTGTAGGATTTTGTTTTATTAGAAAGGAATCTGGGCTTAAACCTTTAATTTTTGGAGGCGAGCAGGAGCGAGGCTTCCGTGCTGGCACAGAGTCTTTACATAATATTGTAGGTATGGACGAAGCGCTTAATATAGCCTACAAACATCTTGAAGAAGAGCGTAATTATGTTAAAGGGTTAAAACAGTATTTTATAGATAGCCTTAATACTAAATTACCAGGATGTCATTTTAACGGCTATTCATCAGATTTTCAAAAAAGTACATACACGTTGATTAATGTGTGTTTACCGTTACCTGCCGATAAAGCGTTGATGCTTCAATTTCAATTAGATTTAAAAGGTATTGCATGCTCCAAAGGTAGTGCTTGCCAAAGCGGAAGTTCTATGGCATCCCATGTATTAACTCAAGTTTTACCAGAAGATTTATTGCAACGTCCATCTGTACGTTTTTCGTTTAGTAAGTATAATACTAAAGAAGAGATTGACTATGTAGTGGATACGCTATGTGAGTTTGCAGAGTCTTAAAGTCTTGCTGACAATCTTACATTAAAAACACGTGGCGTTAAAAAATTAGGAATAGCAAACTGACGTTGGCTATTAACATCACGTACCCAAGTATTGGTAATCGCGTTTTGATTGTTAAACATGTTATAGATTTCGAAGCCTAACGATAAATTGGTAAATGATGCCTTCCATTTTGCGTTATAGCTTTTTTCTGGATTAACAATTTCGTACAAGATTCCTAAATCGGCACGCCTATAATCGCGTAATCTAAACTGAAAATCATACGGGTCTGCATAACTTGGAGAACCGCCAGGTAAACCTGTATTGTAAACGAGGTTGAGATACATTTTTAGGTCAGGCATATTAGGTACATAATCCTGAAATAAGATTCCAAATTTTAAACGCTGGTCTGTAGGACGCGAAATATAGCCACGGTCGTTAATATTTTCTTCGGTTTTTAGGTAGCCAAAACTAAACCAAGATTCTGTTCCAGGAACAAATTCGCCATTTAAGCGCATATCTAACCCATAAGCATATGCCTTTGCATCATTATTTGCTCTGTAGCGTATTCTTACATTTTCTAAAGTGTAAGGATTAACATCCGATAGACCTTTATAGTAGGCCTCTGTCACTAATTTAAATGGCCTATCCCACAGTTTAAAACTGTATTCGTTACCAACTACTACATGAAAAGACTTTTGTGCCTTTACTTTGGGTTGTACGACGCCTGAAGAATCTCTTAGTTCTCTATAGAAAGGCGGTTGATAATAGAGACCACCAGCAACTCTAAAGAGCATATCCTTATCCCAGTTTGGTTTTATTGCGAATTGTGCTCGAGGACTAAACACGGTTTGAGAGTTACTTTCAATACCTTCTCCATTAACTGCCCAACTATGTGCTCTAACACCAATATTATAGTAAGCGTCGTGCTCGCCAATCTTTGCATTCTTTTTGTATTGTAAAAATGCTTGAAGCCTATTAATCTGCACCTCGTTAAATGCTCTAATATTCTGAAATGCTGTTAAAGGACCATCAAAAGGAACTTCTGGTTGAAAATTTGTCTGAGTCACCGATGGTGGTCTAATAGAAAAACCTGCAGAATCTATAACCTCTGACTCTACCAAACGGTCACGGATATCTTCACGCGTATATTTAACTGACCATTCTAAATTACTATCGTCATCGATGTTGTAATCACCGCGATGTTCTAAATTAAAAATTAGTGCATCCAAATCATTTCTTGCGCGAGTGAATTGTGAGCCTATACCTTCACTAAATTCAACCTCGCCTAAATCTTCATCTCCAATATTGGTATTGACCTCACCTAGACGATACTGCGCCAAAATATCGAAATACTCTTGCTCAGTAGCATGGTAAGCTGAGCCAATAAGTTTTAGAGTCGTTTTGTCGTTTAGGAAATAGTTGGCTTTAAAGGCGCCAAAATAGGTCTGGTATTCTGTTTGTTCTTGGCCTTCGTAAAACACCAGTAACGCCACAGGCTCATCTACGGTACCAAAATTAGTCTGTCTATTTTCTGGTCTGAAATTGTATTGATTTAACGAGATGTTTCCAAGAAAATTAAGGTGAAATTTATCTGTAAATCTATACGTTAAATACGTTTGTACATCTGCGAACACAGGCTCTACATTTCCATTTGTTTCTAGACTATTTAATACTAAACTATTGTCGCGATATCTTACCCCTGAAATGGTTGAAAATTTACCATTCTTTGACGCTGTCTCTACAGCTAGACTTCCGCCTAAAAGACTTAAATCCGCACTAACTCCAAATTTTGAAGGTTTTTTATAGGTAATATCCAATACCGAAGACAGCTTATCGCCGTAACGAGCTTGAAATCCACCTGCCGAAAAATCGACATTAGATACTAAATCCGTGTTTACAAAACTTAGCCCTTCTTGGTTACCAGAACGAATTAAAAATGGACGATAGACCTCAATTTCGTTTACATAGACTAAATTTTCATCAAAATTACCACCTCGAACAGAATATTGCGTACTTAACTCGTTAGAAACATTAACACCAGGAAGTGTTTTTAAGATATTTTCTACGCCTGGTTGAGCACCCTTTATGGTTCTTATAACTTTTGGAGAAATCGTTGTAACTCCAGTTCTGCTTTGGCTTGTATTTTTATTAATAACCACTTCTGCAATTTGCTCAACATTTATTTTTAAAACAGGATTATACTCTATTTCGCTGCCATTCTTTAAATTAAATGTTTGTTCAACACGCTTGTGTGCTACATGGGTAAATACAATAATAATGTCTTTATCCGAAGGAATTCTAATTTCGTAAAAACCGTTTTTGTTTGTGATTGTTCCTTCGCCAGTATTGGATTTTATATTTACGTTTTCTATAGGTTGTTTATTTTCGTCTAAGATAACACCTCTAACAACGGCAGTCTGTGAAATAGCAGCTAGCGTAAATAAGAAAAAAACGAAAAATAATAGCGGTTTTGAGTGTTTCAACAATGTATAGTTTTATTTTCTGTAAAAGGTTGCTTCAAATGTAGAACTATTTCCAACATTATCTGTTACAATGATTTTTAAATTGTTTTCTGTATCGGTAACGATATTATCATTAAAATCGTGTGTTAGGGTGTTGGTTTTGTAATCATACTCCATCAAAATCCATTTTCCATTTACCGTAGCTCTATATTTAGAGATGCCGGATAAGTCATCTTCTATTTTTACTTTTAGATAACGATACTTACTTAACCACTTTTTATTCGAAAAGTTTACGGGTGTAATTTTTGGAGGAACGTTATCTGTAGTTAGTGCGTATAGACCTAGTGTTTTGCTGCTAGCTGTTAAGGTATCTCCTTTTCGTTTTGTGCTTACGTAGGTAGGTGTTTTGTAGTAACCATAAAGTCTAGCTATAAAAAGTTTGTCTTTGTCTGCGTCTTTATAATTACTGATGTCGTAATTAATAACAAAGTTTTTCTGAAGCGGAATTAAATCTTTATGCAAGATTAAAGTGTCAGAACTAACCGCAAAGTTGATTAACACATCTTCGTACACTGTGTTTGGATAAAACGTAACACTAGCATTATGTTCTTTAAGTACTGTAGTTTCCGCATTTTTAACTAAGAATTTCGCAGGTGCTAAAACTTCCTCTGGTTCTAAAGGCGCTTTATATTTTCCTGCTATGGGAATATTTAGTGTTGTGGTATTTTTTTTAAAATCTTTAATTTCTACTCTGTAGATAGACGATGTACTATCTTCAATTCTTACAAACCCATTATCGGATGCGTTTTTAAACATGCTCAATGGATTGTTTTCTTCAATAAAAAGTTTTTGGCTTCTTGTTTTTTTCGTTTTCCAAAGTTCAAAATCTATAAAACGATTAAGATGTTTCGTTTCACTAAAACTGAAACGTTTAAAATCCATTTCAAAAACCTGATTACCATTAAAAAAAGCAGAAATATTGCTTACACCGTTATTATTTGGCGCTAGGTCTTGCTTATCGTAGCTAACTACGCCGAAACCAATATCTCCATAGGCTGTTATTTTTTCGACGTCGTAATCGCCATTTTTCTTTTTTATTAATCGCAAAGGAATTCTTTTGTTTTTACCATTAATAAACGAATTTTTCGTTTTAGGATAGGCATAAACCGATGAGATAAACGGTTTGTTTGTGTCTTTTATATCTATACCAAATAGTAACGGATTAATTGGGCGTTCGGCATTATCCCTAATTTCAAAATGCAAATGCGGACCACCAGAGCCGCCAGTATTTCCAGAAAATCCAATTACTTCATCAGTATCTACCAATAAATCAGATTTATTCGGGAATAGTTCTATTTCAAAACTCTCTTTTTTGTACTGCTGCTTTTTAATAAAGGCTTCAATTTTAGGCGAAAACTTATTTAAATGCGCATAGACTGTTGTATAACCATTAGGATGTGTAATGTATAATGCCTTTCCGTATCCATAATGCGAAATTTTAATTCGGCTTACATAACCCATTGCAGCGGTGTAAACCTTTAATCCAGTTCTACCTTGGGTTTTAATATCAAGGCCAGAGTGAAAATGATTAGAGCGCAATTCGGCAAATGTACCAGATAAAACTAGGGTAATGTCCAAAGGGTTTCTAAAATAGTCCTGCGGATATTCAGATTGGGCATATAAAGTTGAAGACAATAAAAAAAGAAGAAGAAATTTTCTCATCTAAATAACAATTGAAGCTAAAATATAATTTTGAAAATGATTTACAAACGCAAAATCGGTAATATTTTTCTTAACGATTTAAAGCTAACGCTATTACCTCTATTAAAAATAATTGTAAAAGAATTGGGTTTTTAAAAATCGAATGTTAACTTTGTTAGATAAGTATTGAAATGCTTAAATGAGTAAAATTGAAGACATTGTTAATACGCTAGAGCGCCGAATATCAAAGGTTTTGCAAAAGCAAGAAGAGCTAAAGCAAACTAACGAAAGGCTGCTAAAACAGCTAGAACAAAGTCAGACACAAATCCTAAGTTACCAAGAGGAAATTAGTGATTGGTCAGAGCGATATGAAACTCTTAAAACGGCAAACGCAATGCTTGGTAGTGACGAAAATAAACGAGAAACAAAGCTCAAAATAAACGCACTTATTCGAGATATAGACCATTGTATAGCACAATTGTCGGAGTAAGTAAAGATTAGTGGATGTCAAATCAGCTTAAAATAAAAATATCTATAGCTAACAGAGTCTATCCGCTAACGATTAATCCTAGCCAAGAAGAAGGATTACGCAAAGCAGCGAAGAAGATTGAGGCTATGATTGGACAATTTGAGCAAAATTATTCTGTAAGAGACAAGCAAGATGTATTGGCCATGTGCGCCTTGCAATTTGCAGCTCAAGTAGAACAAAAAACAATAGATAAAGAGTATGTAAATGAGGAAGTTCAAGAAAAGTTAGAAGCTCTAAACGAACTTTTGCAAACGCATATTTAACTCGTACGTTCTTTAAAATAAATAAAAGGTTACTGCCTACATTAGTTATATTTTTTTGATAAACTCAACGTTAATTCTTTAAAAAGGGTGAGTTGAAGTTGTAAAACCGTGCTGCTGTTTCATTTATTTGAATCTGGGCAGATTTTTGAGCAGCTTGTTAGCCCTAAACTTGTTTTTAAGGAGTTTATACAAAACAGAGAACTGATGTAGGCTTTTTTTTTAAATAGACATCAACTAAACTAAACATATGGATACTAACACAATTATATATATTGCTGTAGCCGTGGTTTTAGGATTGATAATAGGTTTTATCATCGCTAAATCTATGGAGAAGGGCAAAGCTTCAAAATTAATATCTGAAGCAGAATTAGAGTCAAAATCAATTTTAAAGCAAGCTAAATCAGATGCTGAAGCTTTAAAGAAGGATAAAATACTTCAGGCAAAAGAGAAATTTATCGAGCTTAAAGCAGAGCACGAGAAAGTTATTCTTTCTAGAGATAAAAAAATGGCTGAGGCCGAAAAGCGCATTAGAGATAAAGAATCTCAGATATCTAATGAATTGTCTAAAGCAAAGAAATCTAATCAATCTTTAGAAGACAAACTAAAAGACTACGATTTTAGGTTAGAATTTTTAGAAAAGAAGAAAGAAGAGTTAGAAAAAGCTCATAAAAGCCAAATAAAGCAGTTAGAAGTTATTTCTGGTCTGTCCGCTGACGAGGCTAAGGAGCAGTTGGTAGAGTCTCTTAAAGAAGAGGCAAAGACAGATGCGATGGCTTATGTGCAAGATAGAGTAGAAGAGGCAAAACTTACAGCTCAGCAAGAAGCTAAGAAGATTATTATTAATACCATTCAGCGTATTGGTACAGAAGAAGCTGTAGACAATTGTGTATCTGTTTTTAATATCGAATCAGACGACGTTAAAGGCCGAATTATTGGTCGAGAAGGTCGAAATATCAGAGCTATAGAAGCAGCTACAGGTGTAGAAATCATTGTCGACGATACCCCAGAAGCTATTATTTTATCATGCTTTGATTCTGTTCGTCGTGAAATTGCAAGATTATCATTGCATAAATTAGTTACGGATGGACGTATTCATCCAGCACGAATAGAAGAGGTTGTTAAAAAGACACAAAAGCAAATTGAGCAAGAAATTATAGAGGTAGGTAAGCGCACGGTTATTGACTTAGGTATCCATGGTTTACATCCAGAGTTAATTAAGATGGTGGGTCGTATGAAATACCGCTCATCTTACGGACAAAACTTGTTACAGCACTCTCGTGAGGTAGCAAAACTTTGTGGTGTCATGGCAGCAGAATTAGGGTTAAATCCAAAATTAGCAAAACGAGCAGGATTACTACATGATATTGGTAAAGTACCAGATGCAGAAGCAGATGTAGAAACACCTCATGCAATTTTAGGTATGAAATGGGCAGAAAAGTACGGCGAAAAACCAGAAGTTTGCAATGCTATCGGTGCTCACCACGATGAAATTGAAATGACCACATTACTGTCGCCAATTATTCAGGTATGTGATGCTATTTCAGGAGCGCGTCCAGGAGCAAGACGACAAGTCTTAGATTCGTACATACAACGTCTTAAAGATTTAGAAGCTGTTGCTTTTGGTTTTAACGGTGTTAAGAAAGCCTACGCCATACAAGCAGGTAGAGAGTTACGTGTTATTGTAGAAAGCGAGAAGGTAAGCGATGATAGAGCAGCGAGCTTATCATTTGAGATTTCACAAAAAATCCAAACCGATATGACTTATCCTGGTCAGGTTAAAGTTACCGTTATTAGAGAGACACGAGCGGTTAATATCGCTAAATAATATTAGCTTTACATTAAGAGAAATTTAAGCATCCAATTTATTTTGGATGCTTTTTTTTGGAAATTCTAAAATAAACTTAGTGCCTTTGTTTACTTCTGATTCTACAGAAATCTTTCCTCCAAGAGATTCTAACTGATTTTTGGTAATATACAAGCCAACACCTTCCGCATCCTTGTTTTTATGAAAAGTTCTGTAAAGTCCAAAAATATCGTTTCCAAAGGCGTTTAAATCAATACCAACACCATTGTCTTCTACCGAGAGCAAAACTTTGTCTTGTTGGTCATTAGCTCTAAGCTGAACAACCGCATAATTGTTAGGCTTAGAATATTTTAATGCATTACTTAATAGATTCTGAATAATACTTTCGAGATACGCCAAATTAAACTCGATGCAGATTTTTGAAGCAATATCATTGATAATTTTTACATTCTTGTAATTTATTCTAACCTCCAAATTTTTTATTGAATTTTCTACAAATGTCCTCAGATTTATTGATTCAATTTTATTGTCGTTAATAGAATTTATAGAAACAATTTCTCTAAGATTATCAATGGTTTTTTTAAATGAGTTAGAAACGGTTTCCATATTTTTTATGAGCATTTCTTTTTCAACATCAGTGGATGCATCTTTATAAAATTCTAGTAGATTTTCAAAATTACCAGAATGTTCTTTTAGATTGTGAGTTGCTATATGGGCAAAATTTTTTAGTTTGCTATTCTGCCTTGTTATCAAATCGAGAGACTCAGAAATTGTGTCTTCTTTCTTTTTCATGTCCGTGATATCTACATGGACACCAATAACCCGTTTCACTTTGTCATCGGCGGTCTTTTCGATAACTTTTCCTTTGTCTAGTATCCAGCGGTAAGACCCGTTTTTGTGCCTGACACGACTTATGTTTTCGTAAATATCTTTTCTTCCAAACAGATGGTCTTTAAAGTCTGCGAAATATTTTTCTTTATCATCTTCGTGTACTAGGTTATTCCAAGATTGTGGGTCTTGTTCTAATTCTTCTTTTTTATAACCTAAAATATTAGCAGATTCCTTAGAAAAACTTGTTGTATTTGTTGTAGCGTCATGGTCCCATATTCCTATATTAGAAACTTCTAAAGCAAAACTCCATTTTAAATTATCAAAGAGTATTTTGTCTAGAGGCTGACCGTTTATTTTACGACTAAAAAAACTGAAATTCATTAATAGAAATATGGAGACAAGTAACCCTAAATATAACTAAATTTTTGTTTTTTAGAAGTTTATAGCTGTTATTTTCTTGGATGAAAGGTGTTTATAACCTTATTTAGCTGGGATTTGTCAATATGTGTATAAATTTCGGTAGTAGTAATACTTTCGTGACCTAACATTAGTTGTATTGCGCGGAGATCTGCACCGTTTTCTAACAAATGTGTAGCAAACGAATGTCTAAATGTATGCGGAGAAATCGTCTTTTGTAGTCCGCTTTTGTTTACAAGCTTTTTAATAATTGTAAAAATCATTGCACGCGTAAGCTTATTCCCCTTGTAGTTAAGAAATAAAATATCTTTAGACTCTTGCGCTATGTCAATATGTTTGCGTATGTCTAACCAGATATTTATTAGATATTGTGTGTTTTTACCTATGGGTACAAATCGCTCTTTATTGCCTTTACCACTAACTTTTATAAAACCTTCGTCAAAGAATAAATCGGAAATTTTTAAACCAGTCAATTCGCTAACTCTAAGCCCACAGCTGTAAAGACATTCGACGATGGCTTTATTTCGATGCCCAAGATTTACACCTCTGAATTGATAATTTAGGTCTATTACAGAAATAATGGTATCTATATCTTTAACAGATAGGGTATCTGGCAGTTTTAGGCCTAATCGAGGAGATTCTATTTGGTCAACAGGATTTGTATCTCTGTAGTTTTCAAAGATTAAATAATCAAAAAATATACGTAGTCCAGATATGATTCGAGCTTGAGTTCTACTTTTTAATTCTTTAGATATTTTATAAACGAATTCTTGTATTGTAGCTTCTGTGATATCTATTGGCGAAACTAATTTGGTATTGCTTTTTTCTAGAAAAGTAACAAGACGTTTTATATCGTATTTATAGTTGCTAATTGTGTTAACTGAGAGTCCTCTTTCAAGCCTAAGAAAGTGTTCAAAATCGGTTATAAAAGAGGTCCAACTCATCGATGACATGTTAATATTTATCGGTAAAAGTAGCTAATTTGTGTAATATTTTAGGTAAATATTAAAACATTTGTTAATATCTAAAAAATTAAATCAATGATTATCAATTAATTATATTTTTTTGTTTATAAAATTGTTAATAAACCGACAAAAGTCATTTAATATTAGAAAAAAAAGTGTTTAGTTTGCATCATCAATTTTAAAACTTTTAACATTATGAAAAAATTATTATTTGCTGCTTTAGCAGTATTCGCGTTTAGTTTTTCTAACGCACAAGAAGAAGGTGGCTCTGCTTTATCTAAAGGGTCATGGGTTATAGAAGCTAACACCGGTTTCGGAGGAGATGGTGTAGCTGCTCAAGGGGCTAATACTGGTTTCGGTTTGTATTCTGTCGACGGGACTACTGTATGGGCTATTGGTGCTGAGGCTGGATATTTTCTTGCTGATGACTTAGCATTAAAAGTTGGTCTTGGTTACACAGATTTTGATGGTTCTTCTAACTTTACTTACAAGTTAGGTGCTAAGTACTATATTGATAGTCAATTTCCTGTTCAAGTAGATTTAACGGGAGCGTCAAGCGATGACGTTTTTGGTTCTGAGAATCCATTATGGTTAGGTTTACAAGGAGGTTATGCTTGGTTTGTTGCTGATAATATTTCTATTGAGCCAGGATTAAGATATAACTTATCTTTAAACGAAGATTTCACTGACGAAGGTTTATTTGAATTCAGAATTGGATTTGCTTTACACTTCTAATAGAAAATAACACAAATAAAAAACCGAAGCGAAAGCTTCGGTTTTTTTTATGACTTTTTATGACTAGAGTCCAGGATAGGAATCAGTCAATATTTGGACAATGTCTATAATGTGTCCAACAATAAAGAAACCAAATGTAATGATGTAAAGTACATTCCAGTACCAAGGACTTCCGATGTACCATCTGTGAGCAGCAAAGCCACCTAATACAAACCATAAAGCGGCAGCAACCCATTTGTCTTTGCCAGCTCTAGCTGCAGGCACAGCTTTCATTACATCCTCGGATGTTGATTCTTCAATAACATTGTTTTCTGTAGCAACAGCTGCTCTTTTCACAGGAAATGAAGCGTAAGCAGCACTGAAGCTTAGCATAATAGCAAATGCAGTAAGTAAAAATTTAATTTTCATATAAATTGGTTTAAGTTTGACTAAAAGTAAAAAAAAATTAAATACTACAAGATTTTTCTTACTAAATAACATGAAATTTGCGTTAATTGCACAAAAAATTATTATAATCTTTATTGATGAAATACTTTAAATATTTTTTATTTATCCTATTGTTTTCCGCTGTAGGACAGAGTCAAAACCCTAACAAATTCGCTGGTTTTATTAAGTTGCAAGACACATTGCTAATCAAATATAAGGTAGAGTTTAATGAGGATAATGGGCTGGTATCGGGATATAGCTTTACAGATTTTGGAGGTGAACACGAGACAAAATCACGTATTGAAGGATACTATAATGACGATAAGAAAGAAATATCGTTTAAAGAAGTTGAGCTTATCTATACTAAATCTCCAGTTTCCTTAGACGATTTCGATTTTTGTAATATTAATTTTATATCAAAGAGATTTAAGCTAGGCTCCGATAAGATGATGGGCGATTTTAAAGGGACGTTTAGTGATGGTGCAAAGTGTTTAAATGGAGAATTGGCAATGAATTCAGTTGAGAAAATACAGAAACGAATTTCTAAATTTTCTAAAAAGGTTAAAAATTCAAACCGAATTGCCGATAGTATAAAGACTAAAGTCCAGAACATAAAAATAATAGATACACTAAATCTTAATGTCCTAAAAAAGAATCAGATTACCACGATTCCCACATCCTCAAAATCATTAAAATTATTTATATACGATGGAGGTCAAATAGATGATGATATCGTTACTATTTATGTAGACGATAAATCGTTGTTGACTAAGTACAGAATTTCTAAAGCTAAAAAGATTTTAGAAATTCCCATTAATAAAGAAATTACTAAGATAAAGGTGCTGTCGGAGGCTGTTGGCTCTATTGGTTCTAATACGGCAATAATTGAGATTTATGACGGTAAAAACACTATAAAAACAATGACAAATCTCGAAAAAGGTGAAACCACAGAGATTGATGTTGTCCGAAAACAATAAAGGCCTTAACGCTACAAACCGAAGCTACAACTTCGGTTTTTTTATGCTTAATTTTTAATACCTTTACTTTATGAAGAAACTCATAATAATAAATGGTCCAAATCTAAATCTCTTAGGAAAACGTGAGCCAGAAATTTATGGCAGTCAGACGTTTGAAGATTATTTTTTAAATCTCCAAAATCAGTTTCCATCTGTAGAATTAGATTATTACCAGAGTAATGTCGAGGGCGAATTAATAAATAAATTACATGCTATCGGGTTCAATTATGATGGTATTATACTTAATGCAGGAGCTTACACACATACATCTGTAGGCATCGGAGACGCAGTTGCAGGAATTGAAACACCTGTAATAGAGGTTCATATCTCTAATACCTATTCTAGAGAAGAATTTAGGCATCATTCTTACATAGCACCTCATGCAGCTGGAATTATCATAGGGTTTGGTTTAAAAAGTTATGATTTAGCAATCCAGTATTATCTATAAAAAGTTTTTATTATGAAGCATTATTTGGCAATTTTAGTTTTAGTACTTGGTGTTTCATATTCGGTAAATTCACAAACCGATTTTGGTGTACGCGGTGGAACCAGTCTTACGTTTTTTAATGAAGATAATGGTATTTTTGGTGAGAATCCCGATGTAGAAGTTGGTTATTTTGCAGGTGTATTTTTAGATGTATTTATTGACAAGGGTTTTCATATTCAACCAGAGTTACTTTACAAGGGAATTGGCGATTTTGAGTTTTTGAATTTACCTATTTATCTAAAATATGATGTCGATTATAACTTTCATATCCTTGCAGGACCAAGTCTAAATTATTTTTTCAATTTTTTTAATAATAAGTTTAGAGTAAGAGCCGATGTAAGTTTAGCTTATGACCTTACTGACAAGCTAGATTTAAGCCTAAAATACACCATTGGTTTTGAGGAAATATCACCTAATATTTTGTTTGTAGGGTTAGGGTATAGGTTATAGTATTCAGTATGTAGTTATCAGTATTCAGCATTCTCTATTCCAATCCAAATATTCAATAAGAGTATAGTTACAAATCATTGATGGTAATTATAATCTTTATAACATAAAAAAATCCGTAAACTCATAACGAATATTGTTTACGGATTCTATTTTAGATAGTCTTCCCTTTGGGAAGATTTAGATGGGCATCTTACAAATGAATAACTTCATCATAAGCATCTGCCACAGCTTCCATAACCGCTTCACTCATTGTTGGGTGTGGATGCACTGCTTTTAATACTTCGTGTCCTGTTGTTTCTAATTTACGACCTAAAACAGCTTCAGCAATCATATCGGTTACACCAGCACCAATCATGTGGCAACCTAACCACTCGCCATATTTAGCATCAAAAATTACTTTTACAAAACCATCCTTATTTCCACCTGCGCTGGCTTTACCAGAGGCAGAAAATGGAAATTTTCCAACTTTAATGTCATAGCCTTGTTCTTTGGCTTGTGCTTCAGTTAAACCTACACTTGCAATTTCTGGTGAGCAATAGGTACAACCAGGAATATTTCCGTAATCTAAGGCTTCGACATGGTGTCCTGCAATTTTTTCAACACACAGAATACCTTCAGCAGATGCAACGTGAGCTAATGCCTGTCCTGGTGTTACATCGCCAATAGCATAATAACCAGGAATGTTAGTTTGGTAATAATCGTTTACTAAGATTTTGTCTCTATCTACGGCAATACCCACATCTTCTAAACCAATATTTTCGATGTTAGATTTAATACCAACAGCAGATAAAACGATATCGGCTTCTAAGATTTCTTCGCCTTTCTTCGTTTTCACCGTTGCTTTTACGCCATCACCAGAAGTATCTACAGAAGTCACTTCGGCAGAAGTCATAATCTTAATTCCAGATTTTTTAAAGCTACGCTCTAGTTGTTTTGATACTTCATCGTCCTCAACAGGAACAATTTTAGGCATGTACTCAACGATTGTCACTTCTGTGCCCATAGAGTTGTAGAAGTAAGCAAACTCTACACCAATAGCACCAGAACCAACAACAATCATCTTTTTAGGTTGCTTTTCTAAAGTCATTGCTTTTCTGTAGCCAATCACTTTTTCACCGTCTTGAGGTAAGCTAGGTAACTCTCTAGAACGCGCACCAGTTGCTATAATAATATGGTCTGCTGAATATTCGGTACCGTCGACATCTACTTTTTTACCTGGTTTTAGTTTTCCAAATCCTTCAATGACATCGATTTTGTTTTTCTTCATCAAAAACTTAACGCCGTTACTCATACCTTCGGCAACACCACGGCTTCGTTTTACAACAGCATCAAAATCGTGTTCTGCGTCTTTTACTTTAAGTCCGTAGTCTTCAGCATGCTTTAGATATTCAAAAACTTGAGCAGATTTTAGTAAAGCTTTTGTTGGGATACAGCCCCAATTAAGGCATACACCACCAAGACTTTCTTTCTCTATAACTGCTGTTTTAAAACCAAGTTGAGATGCCCTAATTGCTGTAACATAGCCACCTGGACCACTACCTAAAACTATAATATCGTATTTACTCATGGGTAAGTTATTTTATTAAATTTTTGAAAGAACAAAAGTAATAAATTAAGCTATAAAAAAAGCCTCTCGCAGAGAAGCTTTTCATTTTGGTTTTGACAAAGTACATTATTTTTCTGCTGGTACAAATTTTAATGCTACCCCATTAATACAATGCCTTTTTCCTGTTGGTTTTGGGCCATCATTAAAAACATGTCCTAAATGACCACCGCAAGTAGCACAATGTTCTTCGGTACGTGCATAACCTATTTTATAGTCCGTAGAAAATTCAACATTGCCTTCTATTTCTTTATAAAAACTTGGCCAACCTGTTCCAGAATCAAATTTAGTTTCACTTTTAAACAAGGGTGTGTTGCAAGCAGCACAGTGATAAACCCCTTTTTCGTATTTTTTGTTTAACGGACTTGTAAACGGACGTTCGGTACCAGCTTCTCGTAAAACATAATATTCCATATCCGACAATTCTGCTTTCCATTCGGCGTCAGTTTTAGAAACAGGAAATTCTTTTTGTTTAGTTTCTTTTTTCTGTGCGTTACCGTTACAATTAAATAATAGGGCAATTATAAAGATTAAGGCTATTTTTTTCATTACATATAAATTTTAGTAAAGATAATTAGTAAAACAGTATTGCATGGTTACTTTAACCTAATCTTAATTCAATTCTTTAAATTTTAGATTATATTTAAGTTTTATTTACAAATACCGGACTCAAAAGTTTGTCTCTCTAATATTATAATACTTACACATTTTTTATGAAAGCCTTATTTCTAACTAGAGAATTTCCGCCGTATGTTTATGGAGGCGCTGGAGTTCATGTAGAATATTTAGCAAAAAATCTATCGAAATACATAGATGTAGAAGTTCGCGCTTTTGGAGACCAAAACACTACTGAACCTAACCTGCAAGTTCAGGGATTTCCGTTCGAGACATTAAGTTTTGAGGGTGCAGACGACAAACTGAAGCCTATTTTTAAAACGTTAAGTACCTGCATTGCCATGAATGCAGAAGTAATAAATGCAGATGTTGTGCATTGCCACACGTGGTATTCGCATTTTGCAGGCATTATGGCCAAATTATGTTACGGTATTCCTTTGGTAATTACTACACATTCCTTAGAACCATTACGCCCTTGGAAACGCGAACAATTAGGTAGAGGTTATGATACATCTTCTTGGATAGAAAAAACAGCCATAGAAATGGCAGATGCTATTATCGCTGTATCAGATGAAACTAAAGAAGATGTTTTAAAGCATTTTAATGTCAAAGAAGATAAGATAGACGTTGTTTACAACGGCATAGATTTAAAGGAGTATGTTGTGGTAAATGACACATCTACACTTCAAGAATATGGTATAAATCCTGATAAACCTTATGTGTTATTTGTAGGACGTATTACGCGCCAAAAAGGAATTATACATCTTGTTAACGCTATCAAATATATAGACACAGAAACCCAAATTGTATTGTGCGCAGGCGCTCCCGATACTGCAGAAATTGCCAAAGAAATGCAGGAAGCCGTTAAAAAAGCATCTGAGAGCAGAGGCAATATTATTTGGATAGATAAAATGCTAGAAAAGCAAGAGGTTATTCAATTATATTCTCATGCAGACGTGTTTTGCTGTCCTTCGATATACGAGCCTTTTGGAATTATTAATATAGAGGCAATGGCCTGTGAGACAGCAGTAGTGGCAAGTGCTGTTGGAGGTATTAAAGAGGTTGTTGTACATAACGAAACAGGACTTTTAATTCCTGTAGAGCAACAAAATAAAGCGCCTTTTGAGCCTGTTAATCCTGATAAATTTTCAAGAGATTTGGCAAACGGTATTAATACGTTGGTTAAGGATGAAAAACGTCGTGAGTCTATGGCTAAAAAAGGAAGACAACGCGTAGAAGATTATTTCGATTGGGAAGCCATAGCCAAACAAACACTAACTATTTATAAAGCTTTAATTTAAGAGTAATGATTAACGATAAAGTACTAAGTATTATACTAGGTGGAGGACAAGGTTCTCGATTATACCCATTAACTGCTTCTAGATCTAAACCAGCTGTACCAATAGCAGGTAAGTACAGGTTGGTAGATATACCTATTTCAAATTGTATCAATTCAGATATAAAACGCATGTACGTGCTCACCCAGTTTAATTCTGCATCTCTTAATAGGCATATAAAAAACACGTATCATTTTAGTTTTTTTAGCTCTGCCTTTGTCGATGTTTTAGCGGCCGAACAAACCATTGCTAGCGACAAATGGTTTCAAGGCACAGCAGACGCTGTTAGACAAAGTATGCATCATTTTCTTCAGCATGATTTTGAATATGCGCTTATTCTTTCTGGCGACCAATTGTATCAGATGGATTTCAATAATATGATTGCAAGACATGAAGAAGCTGGAGCAAAAATCTCGATAGCAACTTACCCTGTGAATGCGAAAGATGCGACATCTTTTGGGATTTTAAAATCCGACGAAAATAATGTCATAACTTCATTTATCGAAAAGCCTTCGGAAGATCAATTAAAAGATTGGAAATCTGAAGTTAGTGATGATATGAAATCTGATGGTAGAGAATATTTGGCATCCATGGGTATTTACATATTTAACAGAGATTTGCTTATTGAGTTAATGGATAACCCAGATACTATAGACTTTGGCAAAGAAATAATTCCGCAATCGATTAACAAACACAAAACTTTGAGCTATCCGTTTGAAGGCTATTGGACAGATATCGGAAATATAGATTCTTTTTTCGAGGCTAATTTGGGTTTAACAGATGCCATTCCAGATTTTAATTTATACGACGTCAATCAGCGTATATATACAAGAGCACGTATTTTACCAACATCAAAAATTTCAGGTACAACGTTAAATTCGTCGGTCATTGCAGAAGGCTGTCTAATTCACGCCGCAATGATTGAGCGTTCCGTTATAGGAATTCGCTCTCGTATAGGCAAGGAATCTACAGTAATTAATACCTATATGATGGGTTGCGATTTTTACGAATCGTTAGAAGAAATACAGTCTAATAACATCCCAATCCTTTTAGGAATAGGAGAGCGATGCTTTATTAAAAACACAATTATTGATAAAAATTGCAGGATAGGCGATGATGTCCGTATCAATGGCGGTAAACATCTTGAAGACAAAGAGACTGAGATGTACCTCATTAAAGACGGCATTGTGGTCATTAAAAAAGGTGCTGTTATTCCTAAAGGTTTTGTTATATAATTTTAGTCCTTTTTACTTTTTCAGTTCTTAAATAAATTACGCAAACGTTGTAATTTATTCAGATGGTCAATTATAGCGTTTCATTACTTAAAATCCACTCTAATTTTATTAAATTCGGAATTTTAAAGTCAATATTTTTTAAAAATGCAAAATCAAAAGCGAGTTGTCATCGATTATGTATCGCCACAAATTAATGATGGTAAATTTTTTATAAAACGAATTGTAAATGAAGTTGTTAACATCGATGCACATGTCCTTGTAGACGGTCACGATGTTATTGGCGCTTCTGTCTTATACAAGCATGAAAAAGATAGAACGTGGAAAGAGACACGAATGCAATTAGTGCATAATGATGAATGGAAAGCCGCGTTTACTGTAGAGAAGCAAGGATTTTATGCTTATAAAGTTGAAGCTTGGGTAGATTATGCACTGAACTGGCAACATGGTATTGAGCGAAAGATTGAAGATAATCAGCATGTTAAATCAGAATTACTTGAAGGTATAGAGTACTTAAAGCCTCTACTTAAAAAGGCTACTGCATCAGAAAAAAAATATCTCCAAATGTGTATTGATGTTTTTGGCGATGAACAACAATACGACAACGCTGTTGCAGAAGCAAAAAGCGAAAAGCTACACGATATTTTCTATAA
The DNA here is from genome assembly GCF_004346845.1 of Winogradskyella wandonensis. Classification (GTDB taxonomy): domain Bacteria; phylum Bacteroidota; class Bacteroidia; order Flavobacteriales; family Flavobacteriaceae; genus Winogradskyella; species Winogradskyella wandonensis. The sequence goes on from NZ_SMGI01000001.1 coordinate 621,524, forward strand.
ATATCCCGAAAAATTTTTAGCAAATTCAACGGAAGACTATCAAGTCTATGTAGATAGAAAAAAAGCACTATTTAGCACATGGTACGAGTTTTTTCCACGTTCAGCCTCAGAAATAGAGGGACAGCACGGTACTTTTAAAGACTGCGAAAGATTGCTGCCTCGTATAGCTGAAATGGGCTTTGACACCTTGTATTTTCCACCAGTACATCCAATAGGCTATGTTAATAGAAAAGGGAAAAACAATACGACCGAAGCGTTTGATGGCGATGTAGGTTCAGCTTGGGGTATTGGTTCTCACGAAGGCGGTCATAAAGACATCCACCCAAAATTGGGAACTGTAGAAGATTTTAAGGTTTTGGTTAAAAAAGCCAAAGACTTAGGCATTGAGATTGCTATGGATTATGCACTACAAGCCGCGCCAGACCATCCATGGGTGAAATCGCATCCAGATTGGTTTAAATGGCGGCCAGATGGTACCGTGCAGTATGCCGAAAATCCACCTAAAAAATACCAAGATATTTTACCTATTTATTGGGAAAGTAAGGACTATAAAAATCTTTGGAAAGAATGTTTAGATACGCTCTTTTACTGGATAGATTGTGGTGTTAATGTCTTTAGAGTAGATAATCCACATACCAAACCTTATTATTTCTGGAATTGGATTATTTCAGAAGTTAAAAAGAAACATCTCGATGTGCTCTTCTTAGCAGAAGCCTTTACCAAGCCAAAAGTCATGCAGCAACTAGCTAAGCAAGGTTACACACAGTCGTACACCTATTTTACGTGGCGAAATACAAAGCAAGAACTTGTGGATTATATGACTGAGCTTACGCAAACCAATCAACGCGAATATATGCGCCCAAACTTCTGGCCAAATACGCCTGATATTAATCCATTTCATTTGCAAGGTGCTAACGAGTCTAAGTACATGCAGCGCTACGCACTAGCAGCGACATTAAGCTCTAATATTGGTATTTACGGACCTGTATTCGAGCAGATGATAGATGATGCCATTCCTGGTAAAGAGGAATATTACATGTCCGAGAAATTTCAGCTTAAACATTACGATTGGTTTAAGCAGAATAAACTAACGATGATTATTTCAAAAATTAATCAAATTCGTCATCAGCACGAAGCTTTACAACAGACCAACAACATTAAATTTTGTCATGTCGAAAATGATAATCTTTTAGCTTTTTACAAGTGGAATCAAGACAAAACGGATGAGCTTTTAATAATCATTAGTTTAGACCAATACTACGCACAACAGGGAACTGTACAATTACCGCTACAAGAATTAGGTATTTATAACGGTCAACAAGTTACCGTGAAAGATTTAGTTACAGGAAGCAGTTACAATTGGCATAGCGAGTGGAATTTTGTAGAGTTGCACCCAACCTTACCATTTCATATATTTAAGATAAATAAATAGAAAATGGCCAAGAAATCGTCGTCATCTAAAATACAGAAAACAGCGCTCTACAATTTTGATACACGATGGGAAGAACTTATGGAAAATAAGGACTTCGTAAAGGTGTTTCTTTCAGATGTTCTTGAAGATTACATTATTAAACAGCGTTGGTACGGCGGAAAGGCTAGTAAGCTAAAGTATATTGAATTAGCAGAATATTTTAGAATTCAGCAAAATGAAGAGGTTTACTATGGTCTAATCTTGGAAGTGAATTTTGTTGAAGCGTTTTATCAACATTATTTTTTGCCAATAGCGTTTGTGTCGGACGAAAATTTTGCCCAAGATGATAGAATTTTACCAATTAGTATACAAAATCAAGAAGGGTTTATTATCGACGCTATTAATCTAGAAGCGTTTAGAAAAGTAGTCTTTGAACGTATTTTAACGGCTGTTCCTAACGATACCACTCGAGTTCAGTACAATAAAAGTTTATTGTTTAAGGATGTTACTTACGAATCGTCTCGGTTTATGGGATTTGAGCAAAGTAATACCTCAATAGTCTATAACGAAAAGTTTGTTCTCAAATTCTTCAGACGTATATATGCAGACCGAAATCCAGATTACGAGATGAGTCGTTTTCTTTCAGAGAAAAAAGAATTCAAAAATACACCAGCATATTTAGGTAGTATTCAAATTAAAGACAACGAAAACATTAATATTACCATTGGGTTAATGCAGGAAATGGTAGAGAATGATGGAGATGCTTGGGAATACATGCTTTCGGAGTTGCACAAAGTGTTTTCTAATTTAGAGTACAAAAGCATCAATGTTTCGGATTTACCAAGAACCGAAGATTTTTTGCGTCTAGATATTAGAGATGTTCCACCACAGATTATCGATTGGGCAGGGCTAAACATTTTTACAAAGATTCAGAAATTAGCAAAACGCACTGCCGAGATGCACATTGCTTTGGGGTCGGAATTCGAGGATACGGCATTTACACCAACACGCTTTAATAACGATTATACAGTTTGGTTAAAAAATAGACTGTTGTACCAATTTCAAAATCGGTTAAATACCGTAGAAAATAACCTCCATAAGCTCGATGGTTTGGCGTTGGAATTGGCCAATGAGTTTTTGGATAAGAAAAACGAGATAAGAAAACGTTTTGTTAGCTTTGATTGGACCAAATTAAAAAGCGAACGCTTACGTGTTCATGGCGATTATCACTTAGGGCAATTGCTTGTAAAAGGTGATGATTTTTATATACTAGATTTTGAAGGCGAGCCAGAAAGTACAATTAGAGACAGAAAAGTTAAGCAACCACCTCTTAAAGATGTAGCAGGCATGTTTCGCTCCTTTCATTATGCCATTTACGCCACAATATTCAACAATATTAAATTATATAAGCATTCTCAGGTAGAACTGTTTGAAGCTGGAGAAATTCTATACCAATACCTGGTTGGTGTATTTTTAGGAACTTATGTTTATGAGATACAAGAGGCAAATATCAATATTGGTTATAACCAAGAGCGCATTTTCTTGTTGAAATATTCATTACTAGAAAAAGCAGTTTACGAGTTGGGTTACGAGCTTAACTCACGTCCACGATGGGCTGTTATTCCGCTCAAGGGAATTTCAAACATTATCAACAACTAATTTATGGCAGAAGTAATACCGCACAGTCTATTTACAGAATTTGATATCAACCTATTCAAATCAGGGAAGCATTACCGATTATACGAGAAATTTGGTTCTCACATCATGACTTTAAATGGTGTCGAGGGCACCTATTTTGCTGTTTGGGCGCCGAGTGCTAAATCTGTATCTGTCATAGGCGATTTTAACTTTTGGTTAGAAGGAGAGCACCAGCTTAATGTACGTTGGGATCAAAGTGGTATTTGGGAAGGCTTCATTCCAGGTGCTGGAAAAGGCAGCATTTATAAGTACAAGATACAAAGCCATCATAACGATATTAAAACCGAAAAGGCCGACCCATATGCCAGACGCTGTGAACATCCTCCAAAAACAGCATCAATCGTTTGGGATGACAACTACAAATGGAAAGACAATAATTGGATGAAGAAAAGAGCAAAGCATAACGCGCTAGATGCTCCTTTTTCGGTTTATGAAGTACATCTCGGTTCTTGGAAAAAACAAATTGAGGAAAACCGTTTTTTGTCTTATGTAGAATTAGCGGACGATTTGGTTAATTATGTAAAGGAGATGAATTTTACACATGTAGAGTTAATGCCTATAATGGAGTATCCTTACGACCCATCTTGGGGTTATCAGCTTACAGGTTATTTTGCTCCAACATCGCGTTTTGGATATCCCGAAGAATTTAAATTACTTGTTGATAAATTACATCAAAACGATATAGGAATTATTCTCGATTGGGTACCATCGCATTTTCCCGAAGATGCGCATGGCCTCGGTTTTTTTGATGGTTCCTGTTTGTACGAACATCCAGACAAGCGAAAAGGCTACCATCCAGACTGGAAGAGCTTAATCTTTAATTATGGTCGAAACGAGGTAAAATCGTTTTTAATAAGCAACGCTATTTTTTGGCTAGACCAATATCATGCAGATGGATTGCGAGTTGATGCCGTGGCATCGATGTTATTTTTAGATTACAGTAGAGAAGATGGTGAGTGGGAACCAAACATGTTTGGTGGGCGTGAAAATTTAGAAGCCATCTCTTTTATGCGCGAAATGAATGAAGCGGTTTATGAAAGCTTTCCAGATGTACAAACCATTGCCGAAGAATCAACGTCTTTTCCAATGGTATCAAAACCAACCTACATTGGCGGTTTAGGATTTGGTATGAAATGGATGATGGGATGGATGCACGATACGCTTCAGTATTTTGCTAAGGAACCAATCTACAGAAAGCACCATCAGAACGACTTAACCTTTAGTATGACCTATGCGTTTACAGAAAATTTTATGCTACCACTAAGTCACGATGAGGTGGTTTACGGTAAGCATTCTATTTTAGGACGTATGCCAGGAGATGAGTGGCAGCGTTTTGCAAATTTGCGTTTGTTGTATAGTTATATGTTTACACATCCAGGAACAAATCTATTATTTCAAGGTGCAGAATTTGGACAGAGTGAAGAGTGGAATTTTCAGCAAAGCTTAGATTGGCATTTATTGCAATACGAACCGCACAAAGGCGTACAAGCTTTAATAAAAGACTTAAATACACTCTACAAAAAAGAACCAGCATTATTCGAGAAACAATTTTCTGCGGACGGTTTTGAATGGATAGACTACAATGATTCTGAAAATTCTGTATTGGTTTACATCCGAAAAGGAAATGACACCAAAGACGATTTGGTCGTTGCCTGCAATATGACACCAGTTCCAAGAGAAAATTACAAAATGGGTGTATCACGAAAAGGAAAACTCAAAGAAGTTTTTAATAGTGACTTAAAAAAGTATTTTGGAAGTGGAGCCTACAAGAACAAAATGCAAACTACAAAGGATGAAGCTTGGCAGTTTAGAGACCATTCCATCGACGTAGATATTCCACCTTTAGGAATGGTTGTTTTTAAATACGCTTAGTCACAAGTTTTAAGTAAACTTTATTTAGAACAACAAAAACCTTGCCTTTAGAGAGTACAAAACAGAGAGTTTAGTTTTGGAAGAGGCTCGCAATCGATGTAGTTAATAAACATCGTATAATTAGTGATTTCAAGTCTTTTATAAGTTGGTTTTTTTCCGTTTTTTTACGCACATTTTACATTAAAATCGTGCTATGATTGTAAATACCGAATTAGAGAATAAAGGAAACCAGTTTCCTTCAAAAATAATAGACTTTAAAAAGGATGTCGATAGACTTTATTTTTATACCAATAACGATGTCATCCTTCAACTAACTGTTGTAAGAGACAGTGTTTTACGTTTCCGATACACAACAGTAGGCAACTTTGATAATGACTTTTCTTATGCCATTACAAAATATGCAAGTACTGGCTATAACGAATTAAAGATTGAAGATGGTAAAGAAAAGTACAGTATTATTACCTCGAAACTTAGGTGCGAAATTTCTAAAGAGAGTCTTCGTGTAAGTATTTTTGATGTAAAGGATAATACTCTAATTAACCAAGATGAAATTGGTTTTCATTGGGAAGAAAGTTACGAATACGGTGGCAACATTGTAAAAATGAGTAAGGTCTCCAATGAAGGCGAAAGCTATTACGGACTAGGAGATAAACCTAATCATTTAAACCTAAAGGGAAAGCGTTATACCAACTGGGTAACGGATTCTTATGCTTATGGTAAAGACACCGACCCAATTTATAAATCCATTCCGTTTTATACAGGCTTACACCATGGTAAAGCTTATGGTGTCTTCTTTGATAATACATTTCAGAGTTTCTTTGACTTTGCAAACGAACGCCGAAACGTAACGAGTTTTTGGGCGCAAGGAGGCGAAATGAATTACTATTTTTTCTATGGCCCAAAAATGACAGATGTCGTAGAAAGTTATACGGATTTAACAGGAAAACCTCACCAATTACCGCCAATGTGGGCGTTGGGCTTTCATCAATGCAAGTGGAGTTATTATCCAGAAAGTAAAGTTAAAGAGATTACATCTACGTTTAGAAAGCTTCAAATACCATGTGATGCTATTTATTTAGATATCGATTATATGGATGGTTTTCGTTGCTTTACATGGAATAAAGAGCATTTTCCTGACCCAAAACGTATGGTCAAGGAGCTAGAAGATGATGGCTTTAAAACTGTTGCTATAATTGATCCAGGAATCAAAATAGATAAGCATTACTCTGTTTTTAAAGAAGGATTAGAAAAAGATTACTTCTGTAAACGAGCAGATGGTGCTTATATGAAAGGAAAAGTATGGCCAGGCGAATGTTATTTCCCAGATTTTACAAGACCAGAAGTAAGAGATTGGTGGTCAGGACTTTTTAAAGAACTTATTGAAGAGGTTGGTATTAAAGGTGTATGGAACGATATGAATGAACCAGCCGTTATGGAAGTGCCAAACAAAACCTTTCCAGACGACGTTCGTCATGATTACGATGGAAATCCATGTAGTCATAGAAAAGCGCACAATATATATGGGATGCAAATGGCTAGAGCGACTTATCATGGTCTTAAAAAATTCCGATATCCAAAGCGCCCTTTTGTAATAACAAGAGCAGCTTATTCTGGTACTCAACGCTATACATCAACATGGACTGGAGATAATGTGGCAACATGGGAGCATCTTTGGATAGCTAATATTCAGGCACAACGCATGGCAATGTCTGGTTTTGGCTTTGCAGGTAGTGATATTGGCGGATTTGCCGAACAACCACAAGGCGAATTATTCACACGTTGGATTCAACTAGGAATTTTTCATCCATTTTTTAGAGTACATTCCTCAGGTGACCATGGTGATCAGGAACCTTGGGCATTTGATGAAGATGTAACAGATATCGTTCGTAAGTTTATAGAAATTAGATATCAACTCCTTCCGTATTTATATACAGCATTTTGGAACTATGTCGATCATGGTACACCTATGCTTAAATCGTTAGTCTTATACGACCAAGAAGATGTACAAACACATTATAGAACAGATGAGTTTATTTTTGGTGAACACATTTTAGCTTGCCCTATTTTAGAACCAAATGCAAAAGGTCGCCGAATGTATTTACCAAGAGGTAGCTGGTATAATTACTGGACGGATGAGGTTGTAAAAGGCGGAAAAGAAATGTGGGTCGATGCCGATATTGATAGTATGCCTATTTTTGTGAAAGAAGGCGCTATAATTCCTAAATATCCTATACAGCAGTATGTCGGAGAAAAGAAAATTACAGAAATAACGCTAGACGTCTACTACAAAGAAGGAAAGGAAAATAGTGAATTGTTCAGTGATGCTAATGATGGATATGATTATACCAAAGGACGTTATAGTCTTAGAAATTTTGCATTAACAGGTCGCAAGGATGAGCTGATAATTAATCAGTTTAAAGAAGGCAAATACATCACCGAGTATGCTTCATTTAAAATAAATATACACGGTTTACCTTTTGATATTAACGAAATCGAATTAGATAATCAGACGATTTCTCTGGAGCATATTAAGGTTAATGGCACGCATAGCATAGTTGTAGATAAGAATTTTTCAGAACTACATTTCAAAGCCTAGAATTTCAAACACTAATTCTTAATTTAATTAATTCTAAAGAACAAACCTTTTTTGTATTTTAGTATTTAATACAATTCCATCAACTATGAATTTTAAAAAATCTATAGCCATAATAGGGCTACTTTTAGTCTTTATTTCTTGCGCAACGAATCCATTTACCGGAAAAAAAACAATGGCGTTTGTATCAAACGATCAGCTGTTTCCAGCTTCTTTTTCTCAGTATAACCAAGTTTTAAGTGAAAATAAAGTTGTTACTGGTACATCGGAGGCCGAGATGATTAGACGAGTTGGACAACGAATAGCAGTTGCCGCTGAGCGTTGGCTTAATGCTAACGGACATCAAGGTTATTTAAAAGATTACAAGTGGGAATACAAGCTCATTGAATCTGAGCAAGTTAACGCTTGGTGTATGCCAGGTGGGAAAATAGCATTTTATACAGGTATTTTACCTATAGCAGCTAACGAAACTGGTGTTGCAGCAATCATGGGGCACGAGGTAGCACACGCTTTGGCCAATCATGGTCAGCAACGTATGAGTGCTGCGTATCTGCAACAAGGTTTAGCTTTGGCTGGCAATGTGGCATTTATGAACGATCCACAAAAGCAGCAAATATTTAACCAATCTTTTGGTGTCGTATCAACTGTTGGTGGAATGTTACCATTTAGTCGTTCTCATGAAACCCAAGCTGATGAAATTGGCTTACGATTAATGGCTCTAGCTGGTTATAACCCAGATGAAGCTTCAGAATTATGGAAACGAATGAAGGCAAAGAGTGGAGGACAAGCACCACCTGAGTTTTTAAGCACGCATCCAAGCAACGATACAAGAATTAATAATTTAAAAAAATGGGCTCCTGATGCTAAAGCAGAAGCAGCAAAATTTGGTGTTACAGAATTTAGACCAATTAATTAATATTAAGATTATAATTTATTGTTTACTTTAGAAGTCGCTCAAATGGGCGACTTTTTATTTTATAACCTATGACTACATTTCAAAAAGGCAGTAAAAAACTAATTAACGCTTGGGCTTTTTATGATTGGGCTAATTCAGTATACACGCTTACAATTGCATCTTCAATTTTCCCAATATTTTATTCAACATTATTTACAGATAAGAACGAATTAGTAAGTGCTTTTGGTTTTGAAATGAAGCAGACGGTTCTTATTTCTGTAATAACAGCATTTACATTTTTGGTGGTTGCAGTGTCTTCTCCAATTCTTTCTGGAGTTGCAGATTATGTTGGTAACAAAAAGAGTTTTATGAAGTTCTTTTGTTATATGGGAGGACTTGGATGTATGGGATTGTACTGGTTTAATTTAGACCTAATCCATACGAGTCTATTATTTTACTTCATGGGGCTTTTAGGTTATTGGGGTAGTCTTGTATTTTATAATTCGTATTTACCAGATATCGCTTTCGAAGAACAACAAGATGCAGCAAGCGCCAAAGGTTTTTCTCTTGGGTATATAGGTAGTGTGTTACTGTTATTATTGAATTTGGGAATGGTTATGTTTCCAGAATATTTTGGTTTTGATGTTAGTATTTCAGAGGATATAGCCAAATCAGGTAACGAATTAGCTATTTCCGAAGCTACAGAAACTGCGAAAAATATAGCCGCTGTAAAAGCAATGAAAATATCTTTTATAACTGTGGGTCTTTGGTGGATAGGTTTTAGTCAATATACATTTTATGTTCTCCCTAAAGGTGTTTCGAGCGGCCATAAAGTCACTAAGGAAGTACTATTAAATGGATTTAGAGAGTTAAAAGCGGTTTGGCAAGATCTAAAAAGAAATTTAAGATTAAAAAGATATCTAAATGCCTTTTTTGTATTTAGTATGGCGGTACAAACCATTATGTTAATGGCCGTATATTTTGGTGAAAAAGAAATTTTGTGGGGTTCGGATAATGAGAAAACCGTAGGGCTTATAGTTAGCATTCTTGTTATTCAACTGGTAGCCATACTAGGTGCAATATTTACCTCTAGAGCATCTGCTAAATATGGTAATATTAAAACGCTAATTGGTGTAAATACGATTTGGATGTTGGTATGTATTTATGCTTATTTTATGGAAACGCCAATGCAATTTTATATAGCAGCAGGTATAGTAGGTTTAGTAATGGGAGGTGTACAGTCTTTAGGTCGCTCAACGTACTCCAAGTTTTTACCCGAAACAGAAGATACTACGTCCTATTTTAGTTTTTACGACGTCGCTGAAAAAATAGGAATTGTAATAGGAATGCTCATTTTTGCAATCGTCGACCAGATAAGTTCTATGAGATATGCTATTTTATTTTTATTTATGTTTTTTTTGGTAGGTATCATAATGCTTTTTAGAGTGCCAGAAAATAAAACAAACTAATTTATGTTATGTTTGTACTAACCATTCAATATTCAATGTTTTAGATTATGAAAAAAGTTTTAGCTCTATTTTGTGTATTTGTTCTATGTTCTGCGTTTCAGTGTGATGATGAGCCTTTGGAAGGTGAGTTTGTGACTGAAGACCAAGCCGCTTGCGTATTGGCAACAGAGAACACGATTGAAGCTGCATTGGCTTTTTTAGGAGCAACAGAAGATAACTACACAGATATATGTAATACTTATAAAACGGTTATAGAAGCTCAAATTGCAGCTTGTGGTGATGATAATGGCGAATTACAAGCTTTAATAGACGAATTAGGAGATTGCACTCAGGAACAGAACGAAAATGATATTTTAGGGACATGGTTGTTAACAGCTTGGATTGGTGAGGAACCTGTTGATTTAAATAATGACGGTACCGGGAGCACTAATTTCTTAGAGGAAATGGATTGTTACAATAACGAAACTCTAGTATTTAACGATGATGGTACTGGTGCATCAATTAGCACGTCTTATGCAGACATTGAAATATTTCTTGACCCAGACAATTCAGAAGAATTTGATTTCACAGTAGATTGTATTCTTGAAAATGAAACGACTCAATTTACTTGGACTCAAGATGGAAATATCATTACAACTACAGATGTTTTTGGAACTTTCGATTGGACTTTGGAAGGCAATACTTTGTCAACCACTATTCCAGAAGGGTTTACTGTAATTAATACTGAAGATGCTACAGTTAATACAATACAGGACTTAACATTTGTATATACTAAACAATAAAAAAAAGCCGCTAAAAGCGGCTTTTTTGTTTTATAAGCATAATTTCTAATTCTCAATACTACCAGAACCAACTACTTTAGTATCTGTACTAGTTGGATTTCCACGATATTCAATATCACCAGATCCAGCTACTCTCGCCTTAAGCTCACCAGAACAATTAATAGAAATGTCACCAGATCCTGCAACAGAAGCATCAACATTTACAGATTCTAACTTAAACCCATGAAAATCGCCAGAACCAGCAACATTTGCTTTGAGATTTTTAGACCTACCTTTTAAAGTTAAATCACCAGAACCAGAAACACTAGCTTTTGTGTTTTCTGAGTTAATATTTAGTATTAAATCGCCAGAGCCAGCTACCGATGCTGAAAACTCATCTGCATTAATAGTGCCTTCGTTCCAAACATCTCCAGAACCCGATAGCGAAACAGTAGTAATATCTCTATAAGGAACTGTAATCAATAAAGGTGTATTATTACTAGGTTTAAGATTTTTTCCTTTTTGAACTTTGATAATCAAATTTCCGTTTTTTACTTCTGTGACAATATATTCTAATAAATTAGATTCGCCTTTTATGGTTATTTTACCTTCCTCGCCTTCTACAAGCTTAAAATCCATAAAACCTGCACATTTAATACCGTCGTAGTCACTAGTTGTCCTTGTAATTGTGGTAACATCTCCGTTACCTTTTACACCTTTTCCGCCCCACCATTGGGCATTAGAAGTTGTTAATGCACCTAATAAGATAAAACTGAAGATTAATTTTAATTGTTTCATAATGTGTTGATTTAATAATTAGTACTATTCGATTTTTGATTGATTGTATTATTGCTTTTTAAACGTTACGCTTCCAAATTCTGAATTTATTTTTAAAACGTTTTGTGTACTGCTAGAACCATAATACCCTAAGTAATATTTGTCTGAGCTGTTTATTCTTTTTTTAATGAAGATAAAATCTTCAGTATTTTTTAAAGAAGCGTGCTCCAAATTAATATCAAAATTAAAATTGTAATCAGAGGCATAACCCAGCGTCATACTGGCATGCTCTCCATCTATTTCTACATTTTGGGCATTTGAGGCTATTTTTTCAATTTTTATAGTTCCAAAATCAGATTTTACAGAAGCGTTTTTATACACATTTCCTATGCGCAGGGTAAGGTGGTCTGCATTGCCCTTAATGTTATTTACATTATCTACTTTTAGTGAGTTAAAATCGCAATTATAAGTTACATTTTCAGCAACTTCAATATGTCCAGATGTGTGGTCGCTATTAATAATAATGTTATTTGTTTTTGCAATGGTATAGCTACTAAAATCTGCATTTATGCGGCCACTTTTTATGTATTCAAAATAGCTGTCTTTGGTATGGTTAAAATTAAGCTCGTTATCGTCTGCCATAAGCTCCCTGGTTGTGATTCTACCATGGTCACAGTTTATTTTTGCTCTTCCCTTTAATGTGTCTACGGTAACACTTCCAAAATCGTTACTAATATCTATACCGTTAGTGATTGGAAGTTTAATGACATAATTAATCTCTAGTTTAAGATTCATTTTTTTGCCCCAATTCCACCAGTTTGATGAATTTTTTTCAATTTTTGTGATTGCAGAAACCGTGGTGTTGCTTGAAGAAAAATCGACATCTATACGCTCTAAACGGTCTTCTACCTTGTCTGCGTCGTTGCCACTTACTCTAATTAAAATATCAAATTCTATAGTATTTTTATCCCAAGTAATAATATCGACATTCCCAAATTTATTACTCACTTTAAGCGTAGCATTGTTGTCTACAACATACGATTTTTGAATTACGCGCTCTCTAGTTGTAATAGCCTCTTTAGTAGTGGTATTATTGGCAAATATTAATGTTGGTAATAAAAATAATATAATGCTTAGCTTATAAGGTAATTTCCGTTTCATATTGTTTTTGCTTTAAGTCTTTTATTTTTTCTAATATGTTGTTAAGAATATCTATTCTGCTTTGAAAGTTTGAAATCATGGCATTAATAACGCGCTCATCGTTTCCACTTTGTTTAAGATTTGTTTTTAAGATAGCATAGTCGTCCTCTAAAGCTTTTAGTTGGCGCTCAGTCTCATAAATAATATTTTCTGTAAGTGGAGAGCGTTCTGCTTCCAGTTTTTTTAACTCTTCACTAATAGTCGCTGTGAGAAAACTTTGTACTTCGGACATCTCTGGAGAAACACTCGCTAAGTCATTCTTGGCGTCGTTGGCTGCTATAAACTTAAAAGCCCCTAAACAAATAACAATACTTGCCGCTATAGCCAAAAAGGGTTTCCAAAACCTAGATTTTGGTGAGGCTAAATCTTGTGAGTTCTTGCTCAGTTTTTCGATAAATCGTACCTCATGTTTCGTTGCAGGCTCTTCAACATCAAACTGACCTTTAAGGTCTTGGAATAACTGTTCTAGATTATCTTTTTCTTCCATCTTTTATGCGCTAACGCTTAGTTTTTGTCTTAAACTCTCTTTGGCTCTAGAAATTAACGTTCTACAATTGGCGTAAGAAATATTCATGATTTCAGAAATTTCTTCATAATCATAGCCTTCTATAAGATGTAAAGTTAATCCCAGACTGTAATTAGATTTTAGTTGTTTTATGCTATCCAAGATATGTTTTACTTTTTCGTTTTTACTGTCATTTTCTTCAATACCATTAGTATTTTCAACTTTATAAAGCACCGTTTCTAGGTCTACGTTATTTTCTTTTGTTAACCTATTGTATTCTGCAATACTATTATTAATAACAATCCGTTTTAACCATGATCCAAACATGGTTTTGTCTTTTAGCGTATTTAGTTTTTCAAACGCCGTTAAGAACGATTCTTGCATAACATCTTCTGCCTTGTAGCTATCGCGTACAATGCGCAAAGATGTATTATACATGGCTTTATAGTATCGGTTGTAAATCTCTATCTGAGATTTTTGATGACCTTTACAACAAAGCTCTAGTAATTGTTCTATGTCTTGATTGGTTGATAACAAAAACTAATGCTTTTACTTAAAGATGGCTATTATTTTGAAGTGTTACAGTTTTACCAAAAAAAGTTTTAATATCTTCTAATCTAAATGGCATAACTATTGAATTTAGTTAGTTAAGTACGGCTAACCAAAGCTGTAAAACCCTGAAATTTAGGGTAAAGTTAGAAAATGTATAATGAAACAATAGCACATTCTAGAGTTTTTAGTGACAGAATGGCTTAAAATATAATATGGCAAAACGAAAATTTTTAGGGCTTGACAGTTTGTCATTTCAGGATTTTGATGAAAATTCAGAATTAATTCCTTTAATGACACCCGAAGATGAAGAGTTAATAAATAACGAGCTTTTACCAAAATCGCTTCCAATACTTCCACTGCGTAATACGGTTTTATTTCCAGGTGTAGTGATACCAATTACTGCAGGTCGTGACACATCGATAAAGCTTATTAACGATGCAAATAATGGTGGAAAAGTTATCGGAGTGGTATCTCAGAAGGATGAATCGGTAGAAAACCCTACGGAAAAAGATATCTATAAGGTTGGTACGGTGGCTAGAATCTTGAAGGTTTTAAAAATGCCTGATGGAAATACCACGGTTATCATTCAGGGTAAGAAACGTTTTCAGATTGAAGAAGTTGTTTCGGAAACACCTTATTTAACCGCTAATATTTCAGATTTAGCAGAAGCCAAACCAGCAAAAGATAACGAAGAGTTCAAAGCTATTATCGAGTCCATAAAAGACTTGTCTTTAGAGATTATAAAAGAAAGTCCTAACATCCCGACAGAAGCTAGCTTTGCTATAAAGAATATAGAAAGTAGTTCTTTCCTCGTCAATTTTGTGTCGTCGAATATGAATCTTAAAGTTGAAGAGAAACAAGAACTTCTTCAAATTAACGATTTAAAAGAACGTGCGCTTTCTACGTTGAAGTATATGAATCTAGAATATCAGAAGCTGGAGCTTAAAAATGATATTCAGAGCAAGGTTCAGAGCGATATGAATCAGCAACAGCGCGAATATTTCTTACATCAGCAGCTAAAAACCATTCAAGAAGAATTGGGTGGCGGTGTATCGTCGGGAGAAGAGATAGAAGATATGCGCGAGCGGGCAAAAGCCAAGAAGTGGGACGAGAAAGTAAAAGCGCATTTTGAGAAAGAACTTGCAAAAATGCAGCGTATGAATCCTCAGGTTGCTGAGTATTCTATTCAACGTAATTACTTAGACTTGTTTTTGGATTTACCTTGGAATGAGTTTAGCGAGGATAAATTCGATTTAAAGCGTGCGATGAAAATTCTAGACCGTGATCATTTTGGTTTAGACGATGTTAAAAAGCGTATTATAGAGTATTTAGCAGTATTGAAACTGCGTAACGACATGAAATCCCCAATACTTTGTCTCTACGGACCTCCAGGAGTTGGTAAAACCTCTTTAGGTAAGTCTATAGCAGAGGCATTAGGCAGAGAATATGTACGTATTTCTTTAGGTGGTTTGCGTGACGAAGCAGAAATAAGAGGTCACCGTAAAACCTATATTGGCGCCATGCCAGGGCGAATTATTCAGAGTTTAAAAAAAGCTGGTACGTCTAATCCTGTTTTTGTTTTAGATGAAATAGATAAGTTATCAACAGGTAACCAAGGTGATCCGTCTTCGGCAATGTTAGAAGTGTTAGATCCAGAACAGAATAATGAGTTTTATGATAACTTTTTAGAAATGGGTTACGACCTTTCTAAAGTTATGTTTATCGCTACATCTAATAGTCTTAATACCATACAACCAGCATTACGTGATCGTATGGAAATTATAAACGTTACTGGTTATACTATAGAAGAAAAAGTAGAGATTGCAAAACGACACCTTTTGCCTAAGCAGTTAAAAGAACATGGTCTAGACGAAAAAGCTCTAAAAATAGGAAAGCCACAACTCGAAAAAATAGTTGAAGGTTATACTAGAGAATCTGGTGTTCGTGGATTAGAAAAACAAGTAGCGAAAATGGTACGTTATGCGGCCAAGAATATTGCCATGGAAGAAGATTACAACATCAAAGTTTCTAATGAGGATATTGTAGAGATTCTAGGAAGCCCAAGGTTGGAGCGAGATAAATACGAAAACAATAATGTGGCCGGTGTTGTCACAGGACTAGCATGGACTAGAGTAGGAGGCGATATATTATTTATTGAATCTATATTATCGAAGGGCAAAGGAAGCCTAACCATAACAGGTAACCTTGGTAAAGTAATGAAGGAATCTGCAACCATTGCTATGGAATACATAAAATCCAACGCAGATAAGTTTGGTATTAACCCAGAGGTGTTCGATAAGTACAATGTTCATATCCATGTGCCAGAAGGCGCCACACCAAAAGATGGTCCAAGTGCTGGTGTAACTATGTTAACATCTCTAGTGTCTTTATTCACACAAAGAAAAGTAAAGAAAAGTATTGCCATGACTGGCGAAATTACGTTAAGAGGAAAAGTGCTTCCTGTAGGCGGAATTAAAGAAAAGATTTTAGCAGCAAAACGAGCAAAAATTAAAGAGATTTTACTTTGCGAAGACAACAAAAGAGACATCGACGAGATTAAACCAGAATACCTCAAAGGCTTAAAATTCCACTACGTTAAAAATATGGACGAGGTTTTAGAACTAGCAATAACCAAGCAAAAGGTAAAAAATCCAAAAGCACTGTAAACTTAAACCTCAGTAATTATACTGAGGTTTTTACTTTTCAAAAAATAAAAGAATTAGAACTACGTTCTAAGATAGATTTAGTTATTTTGCAGGCTATGATTAAGAGGATTACGGCTCTATTCTTTTTAGGTTTTGCTTCGATATGTTTTGCTCAATTGGGTGGTGAATCTACATATCAATTTCTTAATCTTATCTCTTCACCAAGACAAGCTGCTTTAGGCGGAAAAATAATTACAAATTTCGACCGCGATGTAACAGAAGCACTTTACAATCCTGCTTCAATAAATAGCGATATGCACAATCAAGCAGCCCTTAATATTTCAAATTATTTAGGCGATATTACTTATGGTACAGCGGCATATGCTTATACTTGGGATAGGAGAGTACAGACATTTCACTTTGGTGTAACGTATATTAATTATGGCGAGTTCGACGGACGAGACCTCAATGGCATTGCAACTGGTACATTTAAGGGTAACGAAGTTGCTTTATCTTTTGGGTATAATTATAACATCCCATTTACAGATTTTTATGTTGGTGCTAATGCCAAAATTATAACTTCGCAATTAGAGCAATACAATTCCATCGGTGGTGCCGTAGATTTAGGAGTTATGTATATTAACGAAAAACTCGATTTTCATGCGGCATTAACAGTAAGAAATGTAGGTACACAATTTAAAACTTATAACGAGCTTAACGAAAGACTGCCTTTAGAGATTAACTTTGGAATGTCTCAAACGCTAGAATACATTCCGTTAAGATGGCATTTAACATTAGAAAATTTGCAAGAATGGCCTATTGGTGTTTCTAATCCGGCGCGGGCTACAACCGATTTAAACGGCAACCAAACCGAAGAAAAAGTTGGCTTTCTAAACAATACGCTTCGTCATTTAATATTGGGAGCAGAACTGTGGCCAGACAGAGGCTTCAATCTAAGAATGGGTTATAACTTTAGACGTGCTGAAGAATTACGTATTTTAGATCAAAGAAACTTTTCAGGCTTATCTTTTGGTGTAGGTTTAAAAATAAATAAAATGAAGTTTAGCTACACCCATGCAAGATATACAGCGTCTGCAAATACAAGTTTTTTTGGGCTTCAAATAGATTTAAATTAATACTGAAATATTCCCGAGACGTCGGGACAGCATAAAATGAAAAAAATAATCATTGCCATAGACGGTTTTTCTTCAACCGGAAAAAGTACAATAGCCAAAAAGCTTGCAGATAACCTTGGCTATATTTATGTCGATACGGGTGCAATGTATCGTTCGGTTGCATTGTATGCACTTCAAAACGATTGTATTGTTAATGAAGAAGTAGATGAAGAAAAATTGATTTCAGAATTAGATAGCATTAAAATTTATTTTAAATACAATCCACAACTCGGATTTGCAGAAGTCTTTTTGAACGATGAAAATGTAGAGTCGGAAATTAGAACCCTAGAGGTTTCTAAATATGTAAGCCCTGTAGCAACAATTTCAGAGGTTAGAAAAAAGCTTGTAGAGCAGCAGCAAGAAATGGGCAAAGACAAGGGTATTGTTATGGATGGTCGTGATATCGGTACGGTTGTGTTCCCTGATGCAGAGCTAAAAATATTTATGACAGCTTCTGCAGAAACTAGAGCAGAACGGCGTTATAAAGAATTACGCGATAGAGGCGACAGTATTACGTTTGATGAGGTTTTGGATAATGTGGTTACTCGAGACAGAATAGATACAAGCCGAGAGGATTCTCCCTTAGTAAAAGCCAAAGATGCTATTGAGTTCGATAATTCTAAAATGACAATAGACCAGCAATTAAATGCAATTAAAGAACTGGTAAAGGAAAAACTAAACTAAAAAGGCGCCTAATTTAGGCGCCTTTTTTAATCTTAAAATTCATCCTATAAATTAGGAATGATTAATTCTTGGTCTGGATGAATGACATCTGGATTCTTAAGAATGTCCGTGTTTGCTGCAAATATTTCCTTGTATTTCATAGCATCGCCATAGTAGTGCTTAGCAATTTTCCCTAAAGTTTCACCAGACGA
Organism: Winogradskyella wandonensis; assembly: GCF_004346845.1. Classification (GTDB taxonomy): domain Bacteria; phylum Bacteroidota; class Bacteroidia; order Flavobacteriales; family Flavobacteriaceae; genus Winogradskyella; species Winogradskyella wandonensis. The sequence goes on from NZ_SMGI01000001.1 coordinate 639,952, forward strand.
TACCGTGTGTCTAGCGTAAACAGAATCGTCTTCAACTTTAATATCTGCCATTATATCACTTGGATTATCACCTCCAATTTCTTTAATCTTATTCCACAACACATCTTTCTCGTATTGCGTGCTTGCAGTTCCCCAAACTTTTAATTTTCCGTCAGCTTCTTCTACTTTTCCGTCTTTAATGTTTAATTTTTCTCCTAAGTCAAGTACTTCTTGATATTTTGCTCTCATTTTTAAATGTATTTAAGTTAATAATTATCGACTTCAGTTTAAGTAATTCCTACTAAAAATGCTCTAAAAAGCTTTAAAAATTTAAAACACTAAATTTTAGGTAATTACTTAGTTTATTTGTATTTTTGCGCTCCTTTTGGCGATTAGTAGGAAGACAAAAGACAATATAAAAATTTATTTTAACACTTCTATGTGTTTATCGCATAAATTTTCCTACAACGCATAGAATACAAATTATTATCAGCAATGGCTGAAAACAAAACAAAAGACGCTGAGGTAGCAGTAGAGGCAACCGAAGCAAAAGCTAAGCAAGCACCTGTAGTATCTGAAGCTCAGGCTAACCCAGAAAAATTCTTAAAGGAGTTTGATTGGCACAATTACGAAGAAGGTATTGAGCAAGTTGCAGATTCTAAATTAGAAGAATTTGAAAAGCTAGTATCAGAAAATTTCGTAGACACATTAGATGACGAAGTTGTAGAAGGAACTGTAATTGCAATTACAGATCGTGATGCAATTATAGACATCAACGCTAAATCTGAAGGTGTAATATCTCTTAACGAGTTTCGTTACAACCCAAACTTAGCAGTAGGCGATAAAGTAGAAGTATTAATCGATGTTCGCGAAGATGCAACAGGACAATTAGTATTATCTCACAGAAAAGCTCGTGTAATCAAAGCATGGGATCGTGTGATTAACGCTCACGAGACTGGAGAAATCGTGAATGGTTTTGTAAAATGCAGAACTAAAGGTGGTATGATTGTCGATGTATTTGGTATCGAAGCATTCTTGCCAGGTTCTCAAATTGATGTAAAACCAATTAGAGATTACGATCAGTACGTAAATAAAACAATGGAATTTAAAGTGGTAAAAATCAACCACGAATTTAAAAATATTGTTGTTTCTCATAAAGCGCTTATCGAGGCTGATATCGAAGAGCAGAAGAAAGAAATCATTGGCCAACTAGAAAAAGGACAAGTATTAGAGGGTGTTGTTAAAAACATTACGTCTTACGGTGTGTTCATTGATTTAGGCGGTGTTGATGGTTTAGTTCATATTACAGACCTTTCTTGGTCACGTATTAACCATCCAAATGAGATAGTTGAATTAGATCAGAAACTTAATGTTGTAATCCTTGATTTTGATGAAGATAAATCAAGAATCCAATTAGGTCTTAAGCAGTTATCTAAGCATCCATGGGAAGCTTTAGCAGAAGACGTAAAAGTTGGAGATAAAGTTAAAGGTAAAGTTGTTGTAATTGCAGATTACGGTGCGTTTATTGAAGTTGCTGATGGTGTAGAAGGATTGGTTCACGTTTCTGAAATGTCATGGTCTACACACTTGCGTTCGGCTCAAGATTTCGTATCTGTAGGAGACGAGATTGAAGCTGTTATCTTAACATTAGATAGAGAAGATCGTAAAATGTCACTTGGTATTAAGCAATTAACACCAGACCCATGGACAGATATTACAACTAAATATCCTGTAGGTTCTAGGCACACGGGAATCGTACGTAACTTTACAAACTTTGGAGTATTTGTAGAATTAGAAGAAGGTATCGACGGATTAATTTATATCTCTGATTTATCTTGGACTAAGAAAATTAAGCATCCAAGCGAGTTCTGTAACGTAGGTGACAAATTAGATGTAGTTGTATTAGAATTAGACGTAGAAGGACGCAAATTATCTTTAGGTCACAAACAGACTGAAGAAAATCCTTGGGATAAATACGAGACTGAGTTTGCTCTAGATACGGTACACAAAGCTACGATTTCTGAAATCGTTGATAAAGGTGCAACTGTAGAGTTTAACGAGGATATCGTTGCTTTTGTTCCACAACGTCACTTAGAAAAAGAAGACGGTTCTAAATTAAAGAAAGGTGAAGAAGCAGAATTCAAAATCATTGAGTTCAATAAAGAATTCAAAAGAGTTGTAGCTTCTCATACTGCTGTATTTAGAGAAGAAGAAGCAAAAATTGTAAAGCAAGCTGTACGTAAAGCAGAAGCTCAAGCAGCGGAGGCTAAGCCTACCTTAGGCGATGCTAACGACGCATTACAAGCGCTTAAAGATAAAATGGACGGTAAGAAGTAATTCTTCCAGATTTTATAACTATTTAAAAGCCTCTCATTTTTTGAGAGGCTTTTTTTTTGCATCAATTTTATGGTTTGCTACTCAACTTTTTTAGTTTAACTTTGTCATCCAAATACGTTTGGAAGTTTTATGAGTCAGAGAGTATTACTTAATTCTAAAGAAGTAAACATTATCCTTCACCGATTGGCTTGTCAACTTATTGAAAACCACAACGATTTTTCAAACACCGCATTAATTGGTTTACAGCCAAGAGGTAAATTTTTAGCTAGCCGTTTGGCAAAAATTCTAAAAGAAGACTATAAAATAAAGAACCTTAACTATGGTGATTTAGACATCACGTTTTTTAGAGACGATTTCCGAAGAGGCGATAAACCTTTGGAAGCCAACCAAACAAATATCAATTTTATTGTTGAAGATAAAAATGTAGTTTTTGTAGATGATGTATTATATACTGGACGTAGTATAAGAGCAGCGCTAACCGCTATTCAGTCTTTTGGAAGACCAAACCATATAGAATTACTAACATTAATAGACAGACGTTTTAGTCGTCATTTACCCATTCAACCAGATTATCGTGGCAGACAGGTAGATGCCATAAATAAAGAAAAAGTGATAGTAAACTGGAAAGAGAATGAAGGCGAAGATGTGGTTTACTTGATAAATAAATAAAGCATGAGCGAATTAAGTGTTAATCACTTACTAGGAATTAAATATCTGAATAAGGCAGATATTAAACTTATTTTTGAAACCGCCGACCAATTTAAAGAGGTGATTAATCGCCCTATAAAAAAGGTACCTTCATTAAGAGATATCACGATTGCAAATTTATTTTTCGAAAATTCTACGCGCACTAAATTATCTTTTGAGCTTGCCGAAAAGCGACTTTCAGCAGATGTTATTAATTTTTCAGCAGCACAATCCTCAGTAAAAAAAGGAGAGACTTTAATAGATACGGTAAATAATATTTTATCCATGAAAGTCGATATGGTGGTCATGCGTCATCCAAGTCCTGGTGCTGGTATCTTTCTATCTAAACATATAAATGCCAGCATAGTTAATGCCGGAGACGGTGCTCACGAGCACCCTACGCAAGCCTTGTTAGATTCTTATTCCATAAGAGAAGCTTTGGGTAGTGTAAAAGATAAAAATGTGGTTATCGTTGGCGATATTTTGCACAGTCGCGTAGCCTTATCTAATATTTATGCGCTTAAATTACAAGGCGCTAATGTTATGGTCTGTGGGCCAAAAACCTTGCTTCCTAAGTATATTAAAGATTTGGGCGTAGAGGTAGAAACAAATCTTAGAAAAGCTTTAAACTGGTGTGACGTAGCTAATATGTTGCGTGTCCAAAACGAGAGAATGGACATTAGCTATTTTCCATCGACAAGAGAATATGCCCAACAATTTGGAATAAACAAAACACTCTTAGACAGCTTAGATAAGAAAATTACTATAATGCATCCAGGCCCAATTAACAGAGGTGTAGAGATAACAAGTGATGTTGCGGACTCTAATCAGTCCATTATATTAAATCAGGTAGAAAACGGTGTCGCTATTCGTATGGCAGTAATATATTTATTGGCTTCAAAAATTAGAAAATAGATTATGATATTCGACAAAGACGGAAACATAACAATCATAACACAAGAAAAGGCTTCAGTAAAAACCTTAGTTAATAATATAGAACAGGTTTATGAAAAGTATAAGAATGGACATATCATAGTAAATCTGTCTAGTTTAGATAAGATTTCATTGGAAGACATTATTGAGTTTTTGCGTATTAGTAATACACATCGAGGTGATAAAAAGTCTTTTGTTATTGTTACAGATAATGTAGATTTGGATATGATGCCAGACGAATTATGTGTCGTACCAACACTACATGAGGCTTACGATATTATAGAAATGGAAGACATAGAGCGCGATTTAGGATTTTAGTACTTATATGAAACTGAATATTTTAGGGTGCTATAGCGCTACACCACGGACATTTACAAATCCAACGTCTCAGGTTTTAGAACTGCGTAATCATTTATTTTTAATTGATTGTGGTGAGGGTACACAAGTGCAGCTTCGAAAAAATAGAGTTAAGTTTTCCCGGATAAAGCATATATTCATTTCTCACCTTCATGGGGATCATTATTTTGGTTTGGTTGGTCTAATTTCTACGTTTAGACTTTTAAAACGTGAGGCAGACCTTCATATTTACGGTCCAAAAGGACTTAAAGACGTTATTACGCTTCAGATGAAGCTGTCTGACTCTTGGACGAATTACAACCTTTATTTCCACGAATTAACCTCCAAAGACTCCGAATTAATTTTTGAAGACGATAAGGTAGAGGTTCATACCATTCCGCTTCAGCATCGTGTGTACACTAACGGATTTTTATTCAAAGAAAAAGAGGGCGAACGAAAATTAGATATGGCAGCTGTTTTAAATGCCGATATCGATGTAGCCTACTATAGAAAGCTTAAGCAAGGATTTGATGTCGAAAATAAAAAAGGCATAGTAATTAAAAACGAATCTGTGACCTTGCCGCCAAGTCCTCCTAAGAGTTATGCATTTTGCAGTGATACGGCTTATGACGAGGCTAAAATTCCTATTATTAAAGATGTCGATGTCCTTTATCACGAATCTACATTTTTAGAAAAAAATGAAAATCTGTGCGAACCAACGAAGCATAGCTCGGCCAAACAGGCTGCAACAATAGCTAAGAAAGCCAATGTAGGTACATTAATTTTAGGACATTACTCTACACGTTACGACGATATTAATCTATTTAAAGAAGAGGCTCAGACTATTTTTAAAAATGTAGAACTGGCTGACGATGGTAAGGTGTTTGAGTTTTAAAAAGTAGCCTAAAAAATTATAGTTTTTTAAGGTTTCTTGCCTGTCTAAATCCATTAAATTTGTAAAAAAGCACATAGATGGAGAAAGATTTAAGTAATTACCGTAAATCCTACGAAAAAGGAGAACTTTTAGTAGAAAATGTTTCAGAAAATCCTATAGAACTTTTTAGAGATTGGTTCTTAGAAGTTGACCAACATTTTAATCAAGGCGAAACTAACGCTATGACCATTTCTACCTTAGGTCTTGATGGTTATCCAAAGAGTAGAGTAGTGCTTCTTAAAAAATACACGCACGAAGGTTTTATTTTCTATACCAATTACGAGAGCGAAAAAGGAAAAGCTATTTTGGCTAATCCAAACGTTTGTTTATCATTTTTCTGGCCAGCTGCAGAACGACAAATTATAATTAAAGGTAAGGCGGAAAAAATTTCGGAAAACTTAAGTGATGGTTATTTTGAATCTAGGCCACGTGGCAGTCAATTAGGTGCGTTAGTGTCTAATCAAAGTAGTGTGATAGAAAGTAGAGCTATTTTAGAAGAGCGTTTAAAAACTTTAGAATCTAATTATGAAGGTAAAGAGATTAAACGACCAGACTATTGGGGAGGTTTTATTGTAAAGCCTGTGGAATTAGAGTTTTGGCAAGGTCGTCCCAACCGCTTACACGATAGATTACGATATCAATTGCAAGACAATTACGTTTGGAAATTAGAGCGTTTAGCGCCTTAGCTTTTTTTTAATTACCGTTAAAATGCATTATTAGACGATTAAATACATTGTAAAAGACTATAAAAACGACAAAAAACATATAAAATCGATGAAATACATGTTTTTCATCGATTTTAACATTTTATTAACACTTGTTTTTAAAGTAGGTATATACTTTAGTAATCCCAAACCTAAAATACCTACTTATGAAAGTTTCTACACTAATGCCTGTATTGGCAATTTGTGCCCTTTTAAGCTTTACATCTTGCTCTACAGAAAGTATGAACGAGGAAGAAGTTTTGACTATCGATTTAGCAACACCTCCGCAAGCTAAACCTTTAGAAATAGAGGTTTTAGAATTAATAAATAATTACCGCATAAGTAACGGTTTTAGTGCTTTATCTAATAATGGTACGGTTAAAGCAGTAGCATATACACACTCAGATTATATGAGAATTTCTAACGAAGTTTCTCATCATAATTTTTATGTCAGAAAGCAAAGTCTGCAAGAAAATGAAAATGCTCAAGTCGTATCTGAAAATGTAGCATTTGGTTACACGAATGCACAGTCTGTGGTCAATGCATGGATTAATAGTCCAGGACACAGAAGCAATATTGAAGGTGATTTTACGCATTTTGATATTTCAGCCGAACAAGATGAAAATGGTGATTGGTATTACACAAACATATTTATAAAGAGATAATTATTAGTGAGTTTTAATTATGTACTTATAGGACCGCATTTATGCGGTCTTTTTTTATGAGATAAGTTTGGCGCTTTACTTATTTATAGAATTTGTTCTCTACTTAATAAATTAATTCTATAAGGCTTACAATTGACCAATTTAAATCATAAAAAAAGCTCAGCATTAAACTGAGCTTTTAAAGTATAAAAATATCTGTTGTTTATTCTTTCAGAATATAGAAGTACGAACGTCTATTAACTTGGTGTTCTTCTTTAGAGCATTTAACGCCGTTAGAGCATCTGTTAAGGAGTTGCGATTCTCCATAGCCTATAGCGCTTTCTATACGGCTGGCATCGATACCACGCGATATGATGTAATCTCTAGTTGATTTAGCACGTCTGTCCGATAAGCGCATGTTGTAACGCTCACCACCACGGCTATCGGTATGTGATTCTATTTTAATCACCATTGTAGGATGCTTACGCATAACATCGACAATATTTTCTAATTCAAACTGTGCATCAGTTCTGATGTTCCATTTATCAAAATCGAAGAAAATAGGGTTAATAACAATTTGATTGTCTTGAATAAGTGGTGTTAGCACTAAATCAGCAATGTTTACTTTATCCTTCTCATCGCTAGTGGTTACGGTTTTCTGGTCGTCTTTGTAATCGTCTTTGCTGCCAACAACCGTGTATGGTTTTTGGCAAAGCAGATTAGGGAATTGGTATTTACCATCAACGTCTGTTAACTTTTCGGCAATAACCTTTCCGCTTTCATCAATGAGTCTTACAGTAGCTTGCGGAATGATTTCGTTAGTAAGTTCGTCCCTAACGACCCCTTCAATGGTTTGCTCACAGAGATAGGTATTAAAGGTGTAGATATCGTCACTACCTTTTCCGCCTTCGCGATTAGAAGAGAGATAACCTTGTTGGGTATCTGCATTAAAGACATAGGCAAAGTCATCAAAGCTAGAGTTAAACGGTTCACCAATATTTACACTTTCAGCATCAGGGTCATTAATGATATCGGATTTAAAAATATCTAAGAGTCCGTAATTAACAAATCCATCAGTAGAGTAGTAGAGTGTACTGTCTTTTGCCACAAAAGGAAATGTATCCCGACCAGCAGTATTGATTTTAGAGCCTAGATTACGAGGCTCGGAGAAGGAGCCGTCGTCATTGATGTCTACAACATACAAATCCGATTCGCCATAACCACCTTCACGGTCTGACGCAAAGTATAGTTTCTTTTCATCAGGGCTTAGCGCAGGATGAGCGGTGGAGTAGCGTTCTAGATTAAAGGGTAGTAACTCAAGGTCTGTCCATTGGTTGGTTTCTTCGTCTAGAGTAGCTCTAAAGAGCTCTAGGTGTGTTGTTCCTTTTCTATCGTAATCTAATCGGTCTCTTTTGGTAAGATTATCTCTAGTGAAATACATTGTTTTTCCATCGCTAGTAATAGCCACGGACGACTCGTGATAGTTAGAGTTAATTCTATCGCCAGGTACCTTTTTAGAGGCCCCAAATGTAGGTGTTTCTGTAGCATCGTTTACCTCGATTTGGTAGATGTCTAAGAATGGCTCTTTATTCCAGTCGTAGAGTTTAGAAGACGCATCTCTAGCAGAAGCAAAATAGAGGGTATTGTCTTTTATGAAAGACCCAAAGTCTGATTTGTCTGTATTAAAGTCTACGTTGTAAAGTTTTACAATACGTCTATCATCGACTTGTTCAGAGATTTTATAGATGTCAAAATTGTCTTGAATGTATTTTTTGGCATCAACATCACTGTTTTGTTTTTCTCTAAGTTTATCTACCCAAGTTTCAGCCTTTTGATAGTCTTTAATACTAACGAGCGATTGGATGTATTTAAAGAGGTATTCCGAATCAATTTCAGTTTCGTACTTATTAACGGCTAGGCCGTACCAAAAAGCCGATTCTTCAGTCTGTGTATTGTTGTAGTACGCGTCTCCAAGTCTAGTAAGTACTCGCAACGAGCTATCGCCATCTTTAACGACTTCTTTATAAAGTTCAATAGCTTTAATGTAGCTATAGCTTTTAAAGAATTTATCGGCTAACTTCAACTGAGCAAAGCTTGAAGAAAAACAAAGTGTAAATAATATAAGGATAAGTCTTGTTTTCATATTAAACTGCATTTTTAGAAGTACCTAGGAGATTTAATTCTACGGCTTTTAAATACTTCAAACATTAGTAGTACTTCGTGAGTACCGTTATTAAAAGCTCTAAGTCCGCTATTGTTTAGTTCTTGTTCGTACGCATAACCGATTCTCAATTGTTTAGAGACTTGAAAATCTATAATTCCGCCCAGTGCATTGGTTTGCTCATTGACACGGTAACCTCCGCCAATCCAGAATTTTTCGTTGAATAGGAAGTTTGCCGATATATCGAAGGATAGTGGCGCACCATTAGTAGCCTTTAACAAAGCCGAAGGTTTTAGCTTCACATTATCAGATAAATCAAAGACATAGCCGCCAGTAAAGTAATAGCTCACGCGCTCAAGGGCTTCGAAAGTGCCTTCTCCGGTGTACTCATTATTAAGTATTCTAGGCGCTGAGAGCCCTACGTACCATCTGTCGCTGTGCCAGTAAAGACCAGCGCCGACATTAAAATCGAGACGGTCTTCATATCCAAAAATGAGATTATCAGGTTGTCCGGTAACAGGATCAGGAGCACCAGAGGCTACAAAATCACCATCTAGATTATAGGCGGTAACTCCGCCTTTAAGACCAAAGGCTAATTTAGACTTTGTTCCAGTTCTAATGGTATACGAAAAGTCACCATAGACATACTGAAAGTTTTCAAAACCAAGCTCGTCATTAATCACAGAGATTCCAAGTCCGATTTTCTCATTTTTTAACGGCGCGTGTACAGATAGGGTTTGTGTTTGGGGCGCACCTTCTATCCCTACCCATTGGCTTCTGTGTAGTCCTACAGCACTTAAAGTTTCTCTAGACCCTGCATAGGCTGGATTTATAGAAATAGTGTTAAACATATACTGTGTAAACTGCGGAAGCTGCTGAGCAAAGACTACTGATGTTATCAGTAACATAAATACAATGCCGTAAAATTTATTTAACTTCATAGGTTTCAGTTTTATACTTTAAAAAAATTACTTATCAGTGACTACATATAATGGACCAACGAATGGTTCTAGTCCACTGTTTATTAGCGTTACAACATAGTAGTATGTTCCTGTAGGGATAGTATTTGCACTACCCAAAGACGCATTATTCACTTGTCCACTCCAATTGTTTTGGTAATTATTATTTTTGTAAACGAGAGCGCCCCATCTGTTAAAGATTTGCACTTCAATAACAAAGCCACATTGTTCAATACCCGCAACTTGGAAAGAATCATTAACGCCATCACCATTTGCCGTAATAGTCTGAGATATTCTTACATCTTCGGCACCACATGGTAATACCACACAATCGTCATTTATAAAGACATTTACGTCTGTTTGGCTTGGACACGTTCCTACTAAAGAGTATCTAAAGGTGTATGTTTCACCTACAACAGCACCGTTTTCAGGATTAAATAAGCTACCGTTAAGGGTAATGCCATTGCCAAATACAATTGACCAAATTCCACTAGTATCAACGTCACCTTGTAAGAAATCAAATAAATCAATCTCACCATCGTCAATACATCTATCACCGTCTAGAGTACTAATTGTTAATGCAGTCACATTAATAGTTTGAGTGAAAATACTGATGTTACCACATCCATCATCAACAGTCCAATCTCTGATAATAACATAGTCATTACTGTTTGAAGCAAAGTTAATTGCTTCATTAAATTCTACAGTAACATCCGATGAGCAGTTATCCTCGAACTCTAAATCTGGAATTTCCGGAATAGCGTCACACACAACCGAAATATTTTCAATAAAATTAGGTGTAATCAATACAGGAGCAGTAGTGTCTACGACAGAAATTGTTTGGTCTAGAGACACTGAATTTCCAGTGCAATCCGTAGCCGTCCATGTTCTAATTATAGTATAGTTGTTTGCGCAATCTCCATCGTTAATTACGTCACTAAAGGTAATAGTTATGTTATCATCACAACTATCAGTCGCAGTTGCTGTACCATTAGTGTTAGGTGATTCGTCTTCAGTACATTCTATGGTTACGTCTGCAGGAATAGTTAATACAGGCGCAGTTGTATCAATATACGTTAAGGTTTGTGAAACAGGCGCACTGACGTTACCTGCACAATCAGTAGCTGTCCAAGTACGAGTTACGGCAAGTAATCCACAATTATCAGCGACTTCAGAATCTACGAAACTAATGGTTGGTTCACTATTTGCAGCCGAGCAAGAATCAGAAGCAGTAGGTGCAGTGAAGACTAAATCTTCAGGACATTCTACATTGGCATCTTGACCTTGTCCAGAAAGGACAGGCGCAGTTGTATCAATATAGGTTAAAGTTTGCGACACAGGCGCACTGACGTTACCTGCACAATCAGTAGCTGTCCAAGTACGAGTTACGGCAAGTAATCCACAATTATCAATAGCTTCAGAATCTACGAAACTAATGGTCGGTTCACTATTTGCAGCCGAGCAAGAATCAGAAGCAGTAGGTGCAGTGAAGACTAAATCTTCAGGACATTCTACATTGGCATCTAGACCTTGTCCAGAAAGCACAGGTGCAGTTGTATCAATATAGGTTAAAGTTTGCGACACAGGTGCACTGACGTTACCAGCACAATCGGTAGCTGTCCAAGTACGAGTTACGGCAAGTAATCCACAATCATCAATAGCTTCAGAATCTACGAAACTAATGGTCGGTTCACTATTTGCAGCCGAGCAAGAATCAGAAGCAGTAGGTGCAGTGAAGACTAAATCTTCAGGACATTCTACATTGGCATCTTGACCTTGTTCAGAAAGGACAGGCGCAGTTGTATCTTCAATTTCAAATGTGGCGCTAGTTGAGATACTATTATCACATTCATCTGTAGCTGTAAATACAACAACTGCACTTCCAGTTTGTCCACAATTACCGCTTAAAGAAACAAAATTATTCGTCCAGGTTACAACACCACAAAGGTCTGAGGCATCAGCTCCACCGTGATTATTTAACCATGTATTTAAATCATTTAGATTTCCTTGACCATCACATTCAACTGTCAGATTAGATGCTTGGGTAGTAATTGTAGGAGGTGTGGTATCAACGACTGTTATTATTTGTGTTCCATTTGTTTCATTTCCACATCCGTCAGTTGCAGTCCATGTTCTTGTAATAGTTTTTGTATTACCACAAGCATCTGAAACGCTATCAGATTCGGTAATAGTTACAGCACTACAATCGTCCAATCCAGTTGCAATTCCTGTATTAAGGCTTGATTCATCTTCACTACATTCTATTGTAATATCTGAAGGCACATTTAGGGTTGGAGGTGTTGTATCTTGAATAAAATATGTCGCTGTTGTTGTTGATGTATTGCCACAACTATCAGTCGCCGTAAATGTAACATCAATTCCAATCTGAGGGTCACATTGAATATTGTTATTCTGATTATAATCGTTTGACCACGTTACAGAACCACAATTATCAGAAGCTTGAGCATTTCCATTATTATTTAACCATTCTTCTAGAGTTTGACCTTGAGTCTGGTTGGCGGAACACTCAATAAAAATATTTGTCGCTTGGGTATCTATTGTTGGAGATGTTGTATCATCAATTGTTATTACTTGAATATCGTTAGAAGTATTTCCAGAAGAATCTGTAACTGTAAAGGTTCGAGTTACCACCCAAGGGCAACTACCATTAGTAATATCTTGATAACTCACAGTGAAATCACAAGCTTCAATTACTGAAAAATTATAAACGCTTTCTTGTCCAGTTATGTCGACAGGAATTTCGCTATAATCTGGTAATGCATCAATTACTGAACATGCTTCAATATTTGCAGACATTGGAGCGTCAATTATAGGAATTTCATTATCAACAACTGTTACCGTAAAACTACATGTTGATACATTTCCAGCGCCATCTACGACTTCAAAAACATTAGTTGTAGTTCCTAATGGAAACGCATTGCCTGAAGCAATTCCAGATATTAATATAGTATCGGTACCAGAACAATTATCAGTACTTACAGGAGTATCGTAAATGACGATAGCGGAACACTGTCCAGCATCGGTAGGTACATCAATAATATCAGAAGGACATGTAATTGAAGGCGATTGTGCATCATTAATAGTGACAGTAAATGAGCAGTTGGTCGAAGTACCTGCAGCGTCCGTTACAGTATAAGTTACCGTCGTTGTACCAACAGGGAATGTATCACCAGGGTTATGTGTACTAGAGACAGAAAAACCAGGACAGTTATCATTGCCCGTAGGCGCCATCCAATTCACTACAGCATCACAACTATCAAGGTCATTGCTAACGACAATATCCGCAGGACAATCGATAGTAGGCGGTTCATTATCCGTTACTACAACATTGAAAGAGCATTCTGCAGTTAGACCAGCAGTATCGGTTACCTCA
>NZ_SMGI01000001.1:653115-1050617 GCF_004346845.1 Winogradskyella wandonensis
ACAATATCCGCAGGACAATCGATAGTAGGCGGTTCATTATCCGTTACTACAACATTGAAAGAGCATTCTGCAGTTAGACCAGCAGTATCGGTTACCTCAAAAGTCACAAGAGTAGTTCCAACAGGGAAAGCGCTACCAGACGGAAGGCCAGCAGTTTGTATTACAGAAGCCACAGCACAGTTATCATCACCAGCAGGCGTAGCGAATGTCGCTACAGCCGAGCAGTTACCAGCATCGACGTTTAGGTTAATATCCGCAGGACAATCGATAGTAGGCGGTTCATTATCCGTTACTACAACATTGAAAGAGCATTCTGCAGTTAGACCAGCAGTATCGGTTACCTCAAAAGTCACAAGAGTAGTTCCAACAGGGAAAGCGCTACCAGACGGAAGGCCAGCAGTTTGTATTACAGAAGCTACGCCACAGTTATCATCACCAGCAGGCGTAGCGAATGTCGCTACAGCCGAGCAGTTACCAGCATCGACGTTTAGGTTAATATCCGCAGGACAATCGATAGTAGGCGGTTCATTATCTACTGCTGAAACTGTTTTTGTTATTGTCTGACTATTACAGTCGGCAATAGAACCATCAGCATCAGAAATTGTCAGTGTCACCGTATAGTCGTCTATATTATCATTTGCAGGAAATGTGTGTGTTGGATTTTTATCAGTACTAGTTGTGCCATCACCAAAATCCCAAGAATAGGTAATATCATTAACACCTGGAGGATTAGGATACGGGTCATTAGATGTTGCGTTAAAATTTATAGTATTGCCGCAGGCATCTGGTGAAAACGTGAAATCTCCTGTAATGGCTGGTAAAAAATCAAGATTTATATCTGTAAATATTGTTGCAGAAGCGTTTATACAATCAGGACCTAAGGGAAAAACAACAGTAATTCTAAATGTATAATTACCTGGGGTCGATACTGTAACGGTTGTATCTTCAGTATTATTAGGAGAAAACGTAGCCGTACCAGCTTGCGGTACAGGCGCTAGAGTCCATGTATATGATGTAACTGATATACCATCTTGTAGTCCATTAATAGTGGCGTCTAAGAAAGCCGAGTCGAAACAAACATCATTTCCAACTCCACCTATTACCGCAACATTAGGGTCTATTCGTGGTGTACCACCAACATTAATTAATTCAGCGAAGGTATAACATACATTACCACCACCAGAACATGCCGAATATTTAACAGAACCTATAATTATGGCTTTGTTATTACCACATGAGTTAGTTGTAGAACCAATGGCACCAGTGGTAGAGCCTACGTCAGTGACATTATCTATAACTAAGCCAGTGTCTTGGGGCAGTATTAAATCTGTATTATTTGTTGCCCATAGTATTTGGCCTTGGTCCTGAATAGTTATTCTATTAATATGATTAGGAATAACTTGTGTTCCGTTTAGAATAACAGCATAACCAGCAGGAATTATAACTTCCGTACAATTGTTTAAAACAGTTGTAGAATTAAGCCACGAAATAAAATCAGCACCAGTAATTTGATACTGATTAAATCCATTTATTCCATTGATGTAACCAAAATCTCCACTTTGTAAGATGTTTGGTTGATTGGCATCATTTACATCTAGAGTACATTGAGCATTTAAATTAGTTATACTCAATAGACTAAAAGCTAAAACGAAGTACAGGTTGTACTTCCAAATTTCCCTTAATGTAGTAGTTCTCATAACAGTTCTTAGTTATATCTTAACAGTCCTAAAAAGACTATAATTCTTATGTATAGCATTTTCAACCTTAGTAAATAAGGTCAATACTAATTACAATATGTTATGGGGGAAGAAATTAAAATACTCTTTGAGAGAGTATCTTTTGAATATTGATAATAGCTTAACAAAGCAACTAACAACAGTTTGTTTAAGCAAATAAAACTCGTTAAATGCTCATATATTCGACAAGAAGCAATGATTTACCATTAGTCGATTTTTTTGTACTTTTAATCGCCTTAAAGTTGTATTTAGTCTTGTTTGTTTTCTGAAAAATTTAGGTTTTAATCATTTTTTTTAAGCCGTAATCATCTAATTAGTGATAAGAATGGATAGCTTTAAGTTGTAACACTGACGCATTAATAAAAAATGTAAATTCAATTTGAATGAAGAGACTAATTTTAGTTAGACACGCTAAGTCGTCCTGGAAATACAACGTATCAGACAAAGAAAGGCCTTTAAAACAAAGAGGAGTAGATGATGCACTCCTCATTTCTAAAGAATTTTCTGGCAAGGGCATTATTGTAGATGCCGTTTACACTAGTCCGGCCAAGAGGGCACATACTACATGTACTATTTTTAAGCAAAATTTAAATTGGCCGAGTAGTAAAATCGAAATCGTAGACGATTTGTACGATTTCGGTGGTGAGTCTGTAATTAGGTATATTAACAACCTAAGCGACAGCTTAAATACAGTTGCTATTTTTGGTCATAACCATGCATTTACGACCATTGCCAACCAAATGGGAGACAAGTATATTGATAATTTACCGACTGCAGGTTTGGTACTTATTAAGTTTAATGTCGATTCGTGGAAATATGCCAAATATGGGCAGACAGAGCTTATTATGTTTCCAAGAGATTTTAGACCTTAAATTTTTAATAATTCCTTAGCACTTCTTTTTTTGAACAATTATATTTGAGGAAATCTTTCCTACATGACAAAAACCGAAAATAGTTATATAAATAGAGAATTAAGTTGGCTTCAGTTTAACGCAAGAGTTCTACAAGAGGCTGCAGACAAAAACGTTCCGTTAATTGAGCGCTTAAGATTTATAGGTATATTTTCTAATAATTTAGATGAGTTTTTTAAAGTGAGATACGCAACGATTAAGCGTATAGACCAGGCGGGTAAAGGAGGAAAGAGTCAGCTTGGTGGTATAAAAGCCAGTGATTTACTCCAGAAAATTACTGAAACAGTTATAGAGCATCAAAGTACGAGTTTAGAGATATTAGATAGTATTCATTCGGAATTAAAAAAAGAGAATATTTATATTATTAATGAAACTGAAATCGAAGAATTTCATCACGATTATATAAAAGACTATTTTTTTCAGAAGGTCAGTCCGGCTTTAGTTACAATTATATTAAACGACCAGATAGAGTTACCGTTGCTAAAGGATACAGCAGCTTATCTTGCAGTAAAAATGGAATTGACTAATGATGCACAACAATATGCTTTGTTAGAAATATCCAAGTCCATGGACAGGTTTGTAGTTCTGCCAGAGTATAATGGTAAGAGCTACATTATTTTAGTAGACGATTTGCTACGCTATTGTTTAAAAGATATTTTCAACATTTTTGATTATAAGTCCATTACCGCTAACATGATTAAAATCACCAGAGATGGAGAGCTCGATTTCGATAGTGATTTAAGCAAGAGTTTTATGGCTAAAATCTCCGATAGTGTAAGAGACCGCCAGATAGGAGAACCTGTGAGGTTTGTATATGATAAGACGATTGAGGAGGACACGTTAGAATTTTTAATGGATAAAATGGGTATCGATTCTAAAGACAGTGTTATTCCTGGTGGCCGCTACCATAATCGTCGAGATTACATGGGGTTTCCAAGTTTAGGAAGAAACGATTTACTCTACAGTGAAATAGAACCGCTTCCCATAAAAGGTTTAAGTCTTACCCAAAGCATTTTTAGTACTATTTCTAAAAAAGATTATATGGTACACGCGCCATATAATACATTTTCTTACGTCGTAAAGTTTCTTAGAGAAGCTGCGCTAGACCCTAAAGTACAATCGATTAAAATTACCATTTATCGCTTAGCCCAAATTTCTCATGTTGCAAGTTCCTTAATTAATGCGGCCAAAAATGGTAAGAGAGTAACTGTCTCCATAGAGTTAAGAGCACGTTTTGATGAAGAGGCAAATATTAAATATGCCGAGCAAATGCAAAGCGAAGGTGTGACTATGTTATTTGGAGTTACTGGTCTTAAAGTACATAGTAAAATGTGTGTTATCGAGAGAGAAGAAGGTTCTAAAATTAAGCGCTATGGCTTTGTTAGTACCGGAAACTTTAATGAAAATACCGCTAAGTTTTATACGGATTTTACGCTTTTAACATCCGACCAAAAATTACTAAAAGATTTAAATAAGGTTTTCAATTTTCTAGAAGTAAATTACAAGATATATAGGTATAAGCATATTATAACATCACCTCATTACACAAAAACCAAACTATTCGGACTAATCGATAAAGAAATCGAAAAAGCAAAGAGTGGAAAAGCAGGTTACATTCGATTAAAGATGAATAGCATTAGTAGCTACAACATGATTGATAAGCTATATGAAGCAAGTAGAAATGGCGTAAAAATACAAATGATTGTACGAGGCATCTGCTGTTTAGTGCCAGGGATTGAAGGAATGAGCGAAAATATTGAGGTTATAAGTATTGTTGATAAATTTTTAGAACATACCCGATTATATATTTTTGGTAATAATACCGATTCAAAAATATACATTTCGTCTGCGGATTGGATGACAAGAAATATCGAGACTAGAGTTGAAGTTACATGTCCAATTTACGATGAAGACATAAAGGCAGAGTTACTAGATATGTTCGATATATATTGGAGCGATAATGTAAAAGCAAGAGTCATTAACCAAAGTCAAGATAATAGTTATAGGATAACCAATACCCAGAAAAAGATTCGTTCGCAATTCGAAGTGTACGACTATTATAAAAATAAACTGAACGATTAGTATGCTGAAGATTGAAAAATATGGAGCTATCGACATTGGTTCTAACGCTGTAAGGCTTTTGGTAACCAGTATTATAGAGCAAGAAGATAAGCCAGTAATCTTTAAGAAAAACGCATTAGTTCGAGTTCCTATTAGGCTTGGTGCAGATGTGTTTATTTCGGGTTCAATTTCAGATTATAACATTCAAAGAATCAAAGATACGATGACCGCGTTCTACTTGTTAATGAAGTCTCATGGCATCGCAAAATACAAAGCATGTGCAACATCGGCTATGCGAGAGGCATCTAATGGAGCAGAAGTTTGTAAATTGGTAGAAAAGGAAAGTAATATAAAAATTGATGTTATTGATGGCGAAGAGGAGGCCACAATTATAGCTGCAACAGATTTACACAAGTTTATAAATCCAGACAAAACCTATTTATACGTAGATGTTGGTGGTGGTAGCACTGAATTCTCTATTATTCACAATTCCGAGAAAGTCGAATCTAAATCGTTCCGAATAGGAACGGTACGCTTGTTAAACGATAGTGTTAAAAACGAAACTTGGCGAGCATTGGAAAACTGGATTAAAAGCAATACTAAGAGTTTTGATAAAATTGAGCTTATCGGTTCTGGAGGAAACATCAATAAAATTTTTAAAATATCTGGAAAAGATATTGGTAAGCCTCTGTCTTATTTTTATTTAACAAGCTATTATAACGAGCTACAAAATTACAGTTACGAAGAACGAATCACCGAACTAAATCTTAATCAAGATAGAGCAGATGTAATTATACCAGCGTTGCGCATATATCTTTCTGCAATGAAGTGGAGTGGAGCTAAGGACATACTTGTACCAAAAATTGGGCTGTCAGATGGTATTATAAAAAGTATATACTATGAATCGATAAAGAGTATAGATTTGTGATGATTACCGTTTATCCTGTTTTTTTTAACAAAAGTCTAATAATTAGACTACTATAACATATTCAACTTATATTCGTATTGATAAATAATCAACTCTTATGAAAAAAATTGTACTTACGTCGTTTTTATTGCTATCACTAGCTTTTTGTTTTTCTCAGGGATATGAAACAACACGTTATGGTGTTAGGGCTGGTGTAAATATTTCTAATTTAGATTTTGATCCTGCTCCTGTATCGAGAAACATGCATAGAAATGGTTTTTATTTTGGTGGCTTTGCAGAGTTTTCATTATCAGAAACCTTGTGGCTAAATACAGAATTGCAATGGTCCGCAGAAGGTGCTAAGGAAGAGGATTGGAGAGCTAATTATCTCAATTTACCTATTCAACTAAGATTTCAGATTGGAAATAATTTTATGATTGGTGCTGGACCACAAATTGGCGTAAAAACATGGAAAAGTGCGGATGCTTACGATACAATAAGATTTTCAGGTGTTGGCGGTATAGAATATAAGTTTTTAGAAGATTATTTTATAGACGTGCGTGCTGGCTATGATTTTAAGAACTTACTAGACGAAAGTTTAGCTCCTTTAGAGGCAACGCAATTCACAATTCAGGTAGGTGTAGGAATAAAAATCTAATAAGTACAAATGATATTAAATAAAAAGCCTCTTGTGATGTAAACAAGAGGCTTTTTTTATCCGTGTATGGTCTCTTTATTGCCTAACGACTTCATAATTTTAGCTTCGTAATCTAACAGTGCTTGCCATTTAGCATTTACTTCTTTTTTATCACCGTATTGTCTGGCAAATTTTAGAAACATTGTGTAATGGCCAGCTTCACTAATCATTAACTTTCGGTAGAATTTTGCTAGTCTTTTATCTGCAAGTTCTTCAGAAAGCAATCTAAAACGTTCGCAACTTCTAGCTTCTATTAGAGCAGCATAAAGTAATCTATGAACCAGTTGAGTTGTTCTACTTCCGCCTTTTGGGAAAAACTTTAGTAGTTGTAAAACATAATCATCTTTTCTGTCTCTGCCAAGTGTCCAACCACGTTCTATAATTAAGTCGTGCACCATTTTAAAATGACTCATTTCTTCGTTCACCAAATCAGTCATTTCCTTTACAAGTTCTGTATATTCTGGGAAGCTTACAATTAAAGAAATTGCTGTACTTGCCGCTTTTTGTTCGCAATAAGCGTGGTCGGTTAAAATATCTTCGATGTTTTTTTCAACAATATTAACCCATCTTGGGTCAGTTGGTAATTTTAAACCTAGCATTTTATAGTAAATTTTCTTTTGTCAAAGATAAGGTGTAATTACCATTTTTATCAATAGAGAGCTTCATCGATTTGCAATCGTACGATTCTACGGTACATAAATTAATATCTAGAACAACCTTATTCTCATAGTTTTGATACTGATTTAACCATACACCTCTTATGTTAGACAATAATGCAAAATCTTTAATTGTGTTATTTTCTGATATTAAGAAGTCCTTATCAATAATATCTTCAAAAACCTTTTTATTCTTATGGAAGATAACGACCTCGCTATTTATGGCTCTATATTTTTTGTTATAAGTTATTGAGTCTTTAAGCTCTGACTTAGGGATATAAGTTTTCATATTTGTAAATGTTTTAATCTTAACATTAAAACCATTACTTAAAGTGGTATCAATATCTATTTCTCTGTAAGCTTCAGGTATGTAATTAGTTTCTTCTATATAATGTGAAGTTGTATAAGTTTTAATACTTTCTGATAACGAACGTTTCATGGTTTTTCTTCCCTCACAGGCTGTAAGGCCAATAAGAGCCATGCATAAAAGAAGTATAGGGGTTCGCATAGTTTTAAACGTCTAGTCCAAAAGTTTTCTTTAGGAGGTCTATATTAGGGTTTTTCTCTTTTAGTTTTTGATATTTTTCTTGCGGTGTAAAAGCATACTTTTTAGCAACTTCTTCATTCACAGTAATTTTAAGATGAAGGTCGTAATTTTTACACGCTTTTCTAAGATAGGCTAGAAGTGGATATTGTGCGCGTTCCAATTCAATCTTATTGGTGTTATTGGAATAGGTGATGCAAATTGCAGTATCGTCTAGCTTTGGCACCTCCATTTCCATTATAGAAGCCATTATCTTTTCACCTTTTTTATGAAGTGATTTTATATAAGCGTTCCAAGCATCTAAAAATTGTTCTTGAGAGACAGGTTCTTTCGGTAAATTTTCCTCGTCGATAACAACATCCATTTGCTTAATTAG
The DNA here is from genome assembly GCF_004346845.1 of Winogradskyella wandonensis. Classification (GTDB taxonomy): domain Bacteria; phylum Bacteroidota; class Bacteroidia; order Flavobacteriales; family Flavobacteriaceae; genus Winogradskyella; species Winogradskyella wandonensis. The sequence continues at coordinate 661,004 of NZ_SMGI01000001.1, forward strand.
ATGCTCTTTTTTCTCACGGATACTTTTAAGCGAAAGTCCAGATGTAACTTTTGTCGGATTATTTATAGATAGTTTGGGTAGCGGTATTGATTCCTGAGGTTCACTATGTTTAGTAATCTCCGTTGTATTCGTATTTAATTTTAAAGTTTCTCTTTCTTTAGTAGGTTCTGATTGTTGTTCTGATTTAGATTCAGGTTTTGCCACAGGTATTGGGACAATTCCTTTAGCTTTAAAATAAGAAGGCGGAATTATGTAATGTCTGCTATTTTTTTTTTCTCCATCGAAAGTGATAGAGGCCAATTGCATTAAAGCTAACTCAACAAGCAGTCTTTGGTTTTTACTGTTTTTATATTTTAAGTCACAGTCGTTAGCAATGTCAATACCTTTAATTAGTAAGTTCTGAGAGCATTTCTGAGACTGCTCTATATATTTGGTTTTTGTGTCGTCTCCGACTTCTAGAAGTTCTATAGTTGATGGGTTCTTGCAAACCAATAAGTCTCTAAAATGTGAAGCTAAACCAGCAATATAGTGATGTCCGTCGAATCCTTTTGAAAGAACCGTATTAAAATGAACGAGTAATCCGGGAATCTTATTTTCTAAAATTAAATCTGTACTTGTAAAATACGTTTCGTAATCCAGAACATTTAGATTTTCTGTAACCGCTTGGCGTGTTAAATTTTTACCAGAAAAACTAACCACACGGTCAAAAATAGACAATGCATCTCGCATAGCGCCATCTGCTTTTTGAGCGATAATATGCAAGGCATCGTCTTCGGCCGTGATACCTTGTTCTTCTGCGATGTATTTAAGATAGTCTTTGGCGTCTTTTACCGTAATTCGCTTAAAATCAAAAATTTGACAACGAGAAAGAATCGTAGGAATTATTTTATGCTTTTCTGTAGTTGCTAAAATAAAAATACAATGCTTTGGTGGTTCTTCTAGCGTTTTAAGAAAAGCGTTGAATGCAGCTTGGGATAGCATATGAACCTCGTCAATGATATAGACTTTATATTTACCGACCTGTGGTGGAATACGCACTTGGTCTGTTAAATTTCTTATATCGTCAACTGAGTTATTAGAGGCGGCGTCTAGCTCAAAAATATTAAAGGCAAAATCTTCATCTTCACTTGTAAGACCATCGCTATTTATCATTTTAGCTAGGATACGAGCACAGGTAGTTTTACCAACACCACGCGGTCCAGTAAATAACAAAGCTTGGGCCAAGTGATTATTTTCAATAGCATTTAAAAGCGTATTTGTAATAGCCTGCTGACCCACAACATCTTTAAATGTCTGAGGTCTATACTTCCTGGCCGATACTACAAAATGTTCCATAAAAAACTACTGAATTACAAATTTAATAATAAGGATGAAATAGTAATTTTCAGAGGACTAAATTTAATAGGAGTTATTAACAATTTAATTACTTTTGCAGCAGTAAATCGCCTTATCGCTCGCGTTCTAAACCAAGTTTAGTACTTGAGAGGAAAGTCCGAACACCATAGTGCATTATAGTGGTTAACAGCCATCCACCGTGAGGTGAGGAAAAGTGCAACAGAAAGAATGTACAGGTAATGCTGTAGTGAAATCAGGTAAACTCTATAAGGTGCAATGTCATGTAAACCAGCGTTAAGGGCTGCACGTCCGATTGCTGGAGGGTAGACAGCTAGAGTTTATTGGTAACAATAAATGTAGATAAATGATAAGGGTACTGGTATGATTTGTCAGAGCCAGTATACAGAATTCGGCTTATAGATTTACTAATTTTAACAAGCCTTTTACTATGGTAGAAGGCTTTGTTATTTTTTAGCCGCTTCAAAAAAGCTAAACGTATTTCCGCCGTAACTTTTAGATAAATTGTAATAGTCTAGCTTGCTTAAATCTGTATGTTTAGAATGTTCTACTATTAGTAATCCATCCTCTTCAAGTAATTTATTGTTAAATACAAATTCTGGTATTTTAGCAAATGCTTCCAAGCCAAAATCGTATGGAGGATCTGCAAAGATTATCGTAAATTGTTGTTTTGAATTTTCAAGGAACTTAAAGACATCACTTTTTACAGTTTTTATAGGCATGTCAAAATCCTCCGCTGTTTTATTTATAAACTTTATGCAGCCAAAATTAGCATCAACAGCCAAAATATTTTCTGTACCACGAGAGGCAAATTCGTAGCTAATATTACCAGTTCCCGAGAATAGGTCTAAAACAGATATATCATCAAAATAGTATCTATTATTCAGAATATTAAATAAGGCCTCTTTAGCCATGTCTGTGGTAGGCCTTACAGGCAATTGCTTAGGAGCTTGTATTTTTCGACCCTTAAACTGTCCTGAAATTATTCGCATTAAAGCTGTTTTTAATTAAAAAATCTTTAGAATTTTCTAAGATAGAGACGTGTCTTATATATTTGTAGGCTATTTGGTAAAATTCATCTTCCTTACTTATATCACCCGTAAACTTTAATTCTATACTATCTGGATTAAGGTGTTTTTGCTCGCAAGTAAAAAGCAGATAATAAATGAAATCTTCTGGTGTCGTAAATTCAAAATAATTGTAAAATTCTACAGAATTTCCTCTTCTAAGAAGAACTTGCATGGATTGGTTTTCCATATTCACAAAAAGAACCGCATCATCCACTTCCTCCGAAATACAGCCTGTTGCCTCTATAAAAATAGTAGAGGCGTGGGTATAAGAGAATTCACCAAAGGTTTCAAAAATGTAATTATTGATATTAATGTAGGGAACGTAAACCGATACCATTTGGTTGTCTTTTAGTACATCCGAGGCAATAAAGTCTGTTTTTAAGATTTTAGAATTATACTTTAGATATTCGGCATTCAAAGCTTCGTCATAAAGGGCATAAGGAACTAGACTAGCGAGTTCGTTATAGTGTATAACACTAACGCTATTAAATTCTTCTGAAAAGACGGTATTAGAGGCTAACTCATCTTTTAGCCGATTAAGTACATCAAAAGGTGTTAGTTTCTCTCCAAAAGACATAGAACTTAGATGTTCTAACTTTTGAGACGATTTATTAAGAACGCAAAAAGAAAGTCCATTCAATTTAACTTGAATGGACATATCTTTAAATTGTTTTTTAGTCAAAACTATTCTTTTTTGTTTTTGGCAAAGTTTTTAGGCCAGTTACCAGCTGTGCTAATTTCGTTCATAGAACCTACAACTATTTTTGGTCCATTAACACCGTCCACAGACACCGTTTGCTTTTCATTAGCTACCAAGTTCTTATCCTGGTCGTGTAACACAACGGCTTTGTCAACGCTAGCTTCAAAAACAGGAATATCATCTATAGTACCAGCTTTTAATTCAAACTTAGCACCTTCTGCACCGACACCAACATTCATAATTTTGGTATGGTCTACTTTTTTAAATAGAGAATCTTTAACCGAATAATAATCTAAGGTATCGATTAACGTTATTGTTTTAAACATATCAATACCATAACGGCGACTTTGCTCATCATCTCTGACTGTACTGTCGCGTCTTTGTGTAATTGGCACTTGAGCCGTATCGATAAAACGAATTAAATTATCGTACTTATCTGTATACTTTCCGTTAACATCTTTGTAGGCTATTTGTGCTTTTTGAATATCTATAAGTCTATCTACAACAACTTGATAGCGCTCGTCTTTAATTTTCTCAAATCTTAACTCGTCATAAACTGAATTAAAAGTAATGTAGCCCAAATAAACAATTAAAGCCCAAAGTACTAAGTTTAGAACTGGCTTAATTTTTTTAGGAACAAATTTATCTATTAACCAAACGATTAGTATAGTTAGGAGAATAATAGCAACAATTGCGAGAATTACTTTTAACATAGTTAGTTTATTTTATTAGGTCTTTCGCAAATCTACAATTTTTTTTTGTTCACAAAAACATAATAAATAAAAATAATTAAGGACAACTTGTGCAACGCATAAAAGTGAATATATAATAGTATCTTGCCATTTAGTTTTACAGTATTAATGATAGAAAAACCATCAGATTTTTACAGACTAATTAAGTCTAAGTTTCCTTTTCAACCTACTGAAAAACAAGATATTGTATTAATGCAATTATCCGAGTTTATTTTTGATAAGAATCCCAGTTCGTTATACTTACTAAAAGGGTTTGCAGGAACAGGGAAAACTAGCATTATCGGAACAATGGTGGCCCATTTATGGCAAGCAAAAGTAAGTGCAGTTCTTTTAGCCCCAACCGGACGTGCTGCAAAGGTTATTTCTAACTACTCTAATAAGGAAGCCTTTACTATTCATAAAAAGATTTACTTTCCTAAGAAAGAGAAAGGTGGAGGCGTAAAGTTTGTTATGCAACCTAACAAGCATCGTAATACCATTTTTATTGTAGATGAAGCCTCTATGATACCGGATACACCAGCAGACTCAAAGCTTTTCGAAAATGGTTCGCTTTTAGACGATTTAATTCAGTATGTGTATTCTGGGCATAAATGTAAATTGCTGTTAATAGGCGATACGGCACAATTACCACCTGTTAAGTCTGAGTTAAGTCCAGCACTGGATGCTTCAAAATTAGACCTAAATTATAATAAAGCTGTGCAGTCCGTAGAGTTGGATGAAGTGGTGCGCCAAGAGCAAGATTCTGGCATATTAGATAATGCCACAGAGTTAAGAGCAGTTTTAGAAAGTAATTTTTATGACAGCTTTAAATTTAATGTGAATCCTTACAAAGATATTGTAAGGCTTATTGATGGTCACGAAATCATGGACGCTATAAACGACTCGTACAGTAATTTAGGATACGAGGAAACCGCCATTATTGTTAGGAGTAATAAACGTGCAAATTTATACAACCAACAAATCCGTAATAGAATTCTTTTTAATGAAAGTGAGTTGTCAGCAGGAGATTATCTCATGGTGGTTAAGAATAATTATTTTTGGATAAAACCAACGACCGAAGCTGGTTTTATTGCTAATGGTGATATTATCGAGGTTTTGGAGATTTTTAGTATTAAAGAACTCTACGGTTTTAAATTTGCCGAGGTTAAAGTAAAAATGGTCGATTATCCTAGAATGCGTCCTTTTGAGACGGTTTTACTTTTAGATACTATTTCTTCCGAAAGTGCATCTTTAACTTACGATGAGTCTAATCGACTCTATCAAGAAGTTGCTAAAGACTACGCCAACGAAGCATCAAACTACAAGCGTTTTTTGGGTGTAAAGAATAATAAGTTTTTTAATGCTTTACAAGTTAAGTTTTCTTATGCCATTACTTGTCATAAGTCTCAAGGTGGACAATGGCATACTATTTTTGTTGAGCAACCCTATTTGCCCAATGGACCAGACAGAGATTATATTAGATGGTTATATACGGCTGTAACAAGAGCAAAAGAAAAGTTATATCTCATTGGTTTTAAGGATGATTCTTTTGTAGAATAGCTTTTATCAATTCAAACTATTATTTTTGATTAACAAAACAACCTTTAGATGAAAGTTATTGCTATGATTCCTGCGCGTTATGCAGCTTCACGATTTCCTGCAAAATTAATGCAGGATTTAGCTGGTAAAACGGTGATTACTAGGACTTATGAGGCGACAGTTGCTACAGGCTTATTTTCAGAAGTCTATGTTGTTACAGATAGCGCAGTTATTTTCGATGAAATCACGTCGAATAATGGCAAAGCGATTATGAGTATAAAGGAACACCAGTCTGGTAGTGACCGAATTGCAGAAGCTGTAGCAAATATCGATTGTGATATCGTAGTCAATGTGCAAGGCGACGAGCCTTTTACAGAGCGTCAGAGCTTAGCTAAAGTATTAGATGTTTTTAAGGATGATCAAGAAAAAGTTATCGATTTAGCTTCCCTTATGGTAGAAATTAAAGATTGGGAAGAGATTGAAAACCCAAATACGGTAAAAGTAATCGTAGACCAGAATAATTTTGCACTTTATTTTTCTAGAAGCCCTATTCCTTATCCACGTGATAAAAGCATTACATCACGATATTTTAAACATAAAGGAATTTATGCCTTTAGAAAGCAAGCGTTATTAGATTTTACTGTTTTGCCTATGCAGTTTTTAGAGGCTACCGAAAAGATAGAATGTATTAGGTACTTAGAATACGGAAAGCGCATTAAAATGGTAGAAACTAATGTACAAGGTGTAGAAATTGATACACCCGAAGATTTAGAACGTGCTAAAAAACTTTGGGCAAATTGAATGTAGATTACAGAAATATAAAAGTTATTGGGTTTGACGCAGACGACACACTCTGGGTTAACGAAACCTATTTTAGAGACGCAGAGCAGGAGTTTGCTCAGTTATTATCTCAGTTTGAAACAGCAAATAAGATAGACCAAGAGCTTTTTAAAATGGAAATGAAAAATCTACCGATTTACGGTTACGGTGTAAAAGGTTTTGTGCTTTCTATGGTAGAAATAGCTTTAGAATTGTCTAACTATACCGTATCTAGTAAAACAATAGAGAAAATATTAGATATTGGTAAAGACATGATAAACAAGCCTGTAGAAATATTAGAGGATGTTGAAGATACTTTAAAATCACTATCTAAAGAATACAAACTAATTTTGGCTACAAAAGGCGATTTACTAGACCAAGAACGGAAATTAGAGAAATCAGGATTGATAGATTATTTTCATCATATCGAAGTGTTGAGCGAGAAGGAGGCTACAAACTATTCCAAGTTACTAGGGCATTTAGATATTAAGCCGTCAGAGTTTCTAATGGTGGGCAATTCTTTAAAATCCGATATTTTGCCTTTGGTAGCAATTGGAGCCAAAGCTATTCATGTACCGTTTCATACAACATGGCAGCACGAAAGAGTGTCTAAAAAAGAAGCGGATGATGCAGATTACGTAACTGTTAAGTCTATAGGCGAAATCCCTAAACTTTTAAGTTCTTAGGGTAAATATGTATTAGCAAACATCAATATTATTTAAAACTATAGGTAGAACGTGTAAGTATTTATATTTTTGTTTTAGAAATTGAATTAATGAGTTATAAGAATTTTCCGATGGTTTCTCGTGTCATGTTTGGCAGAGGTAGTTTTAATCAATTAGATGAAATTATCTCAGCTAAACGTAAAGGTCGTGAAACTCCTTTTATATATTATGTCGATGATGTTTTTAAAGGAAATCATTGGTTAACTTCTAGGATTAGTTTATCTTATAAGGATAAAATAATATACGTTCCAACAGCAGAGGAACCCAAAACCTCGCAAATAGACGAGTATGTCGAAGATTTGATTTTAGAATTTAGCGAGCGCCCATCTGGTATTATTGGTATTGGTGGTGGCATAGTTTTAGATATTGCAAAAGCCGTATCACTAATGCTAACAAACCCAGGAGAATCTAAAGATTATCAAGGTTGGGATTTGGTAAAAAACCCAGCAATTTATCATGTTGGAATTCCTACAATATCTGGCACAGGCGCTGAAGTGTCTAGAACAACAATACTAACTGGGCCAGAACGTAAATTAGGGATTAATAGCGATTACACACCTTTCGACCAAGTTATTTTAGACCCAGAATTAACCAAAGATGTACCAAAAGACCAATGGTTTTATACGGGTATGGATTGTTTTGTGCATTGTGTAGAATCGCTCAACGGAAGTTATTTAAATGCCTTTAGCCAATCTTACGGTGAGAAAGCTTTCCAAATATGTAAAGAGGTATTTCTAAGCGATAATCTTAATGCGGAAGAAGCTCAAGACAAATTAATGATGGCGTCTTGGCATGGTGGTATGAGTATCGCTTACTCTCAAGTCGGTGTGGCTCACGCTATGAGTTATGGACTCGGGTTTTTATTGGGCATAAAACACGGTTTAGGTAATTGTATCGTTTTCGACCATTTAGAAGAATTTTATCCAGATGGCGTTAAATTGTTTAAAGAGATGAAACAAAAGCATAATATCGAATTACCTAAAGGCGTTTGTGCTAATCTCGAGGACGAAGAGTTTGATATTATGATTGATGTAGCCTTAAGTCTTGAACCTTTGTGGGAAAACGCTGTTGGTAAAAATTGGAAAGAGACTATAACTCGTAAAAAATTAAAAGCGCTTTATCTAAAAATGTAGTATGAAGGCGCTTGCAAGGTTTCTATATTTTAAGGTATTTGGCTGGAAAGTCGTTGGAAACACTAATTTTTCGAAGGACACAGTTAAAAAAGCGGTTATCATAGCAGCACCTCATACCAGCTGGCACGATTTTTTTGTTGGGCTTTATCTTAGAAAAATTACTGGAGTTAAAACCAATTTTATTGGAAAAAAAGAACTGTTCGTATGGCCTTTTAATTATTATTTTAAAGCCATAGGTGGACGTCCCGTAGATAGAACGCCAGGACAAAATAAAGTTGAAGCTATAGCAAAATTATTTGAAGGCGAGGACGAATTCCGATTAACTCTTGCGCCAGAAGGTACGCGAAAGAAGGTGAGCGAGTGGAAAACAGGTTTTTATTATATCGCAAAAGTAGCCAATGTTCCAATTATCATGTTTACTTTAGATTTTAAGAATAAGCAAAATAAAATTTCAGAACCTTTTTATCCAACGGATGATAAGGATGCAGATTTTGCATTTATGCATGCTTTTTATGAGGGTGTTGTAGGAAAGGTGCCTGACTATTCCTAAATCTAGTTTGGCACAAGGTTTGATTTATTATAAATGTAATGAAACATAAAATAAACCCCAGTGTCAATAGAAAGAAACATTACCATTAAAAAAGGCTATCATGAGAATGATAGCCTTTTTTCAATACGTAGTTTTGAACTTTTATTTAACTTCTTTCAAAGCATTATCAATAAGCGTTCTTAAATGTTGTTTATGCGCCTTAGATGATACATCACCTGTAGGAGCTGCCAATGTTCTAATATTTTTTAAGTTATAAAGCGCCATAGATTTTGCATTATTTGTAAATCTACCACTTTGTTTACCCGTAAGCATATCTATAAGCATGTTAGTGTATTCTAATTGTAAATTCTGTCTGAAAGAATTTACATTTCCATAGATATCAGCTTTAAAAATAGCGTTATTTAAGTCCGTCATAAAACTAGATAACTTATACTTATTTCCATATAACTCACTGTCAGTAATACGTTGCAAAGTATTTGGGTGAAGAATATGAATTAAAACGCCTCTTTGATAGTTTAATACTTGATTGTGAATTTTTGGGTCTTCTGGTCCACCAAAGAAGTTGTAACCTCTACGTTGCATGGCTAAATAGTTATACAAATCGTTAGGTGCATCAAATGCATCTGGCGCAAAAACATAAGTTTTAAGGGCGTCCATTGCACGTTTCTGGTCTTCTAAACTCACAGGCGTGTATGGCTTAGCAGCTCCAGGTTGTCCTACCATAGCACGGTCTACATAAACACCACCAATAAATCTTGAAATAACATTACCAGCTGTAGCGCGTTGCCCGCTAAGAATATAATAGGCACGACGCATTTCTTGGAAAGATTCTCCTCGCTTTGCAAACTTAGTCTTAATGTTACCCATCATTTGGTCAACAAGTTTAAATCTGTCAATAGAATATCCAATTTGGTCATTAGATAAATCACCAATCATTACACGTGGGTCAATAGCTTTTCCTGGAGCACGCATATCATCTGCATCATTTCCAAAAATAAGTTCTGGTTTAGTAGACTGACTTAAAAGTGCTTCTTTTTCGGCTCCAGTTTTAAAAGGTGTATACCCAAACTGAATTGCCCAAACATCATATGGTCCTACAGAGGTGTCGTAATATTGACCTTGCTTGCTTCTGTCTAATGTTAAGTTAATACCTGCATAATCCATTACAGAACCTGTAAGGCATTTACCCTCTATAAAATCTGCATCTGCTAATTGTTCTGGTGAGAATAATTGACTAGCTTTCATATTATGATTAAGGCCAAGGGTATGTCCAACCTCATGCATAATTAAAGCTAACATGGCTTCTTTTTTCATGCGCGCCATTTCTAAATCATCAGCTCCAGCAACTTCTAAAACAGCTTGACCAAACATGGTGTTTTCATGCATCAAATGTCCCATTGAACAGAACACTATATTCTCTCTTAAGAATTCTGAAGGGTCAAAAGCTTGTGGCTTGGCAGACAAATCAAATAGCTTATCGTACATTACTCTATTAGTAAAGTGAACATACTCTAACATTATATCTGCACCCATAATCTCACCTGTTTTAGGATTTACAAAACTTGGTCCATAACCACCAAAAGGAGGATTTGGAGAAGATGTCCAGCGTAATACGTTATAATTGATATCCCCAGCATCCCAGGTTGCATCATCTGGTTGCATTTTTACCACCATAGCGTTTTTAAAACCAGCTTTTTCAAAAGCTTTGTTCCACTCTAAAACCCCTTGCTTTATAGTTTCTCTCCATTCTACAGGTGTAGAATTTTCCATCCACCATGTAATTGGTTTTACGGGCTCAGAAATCGCAGCATTTGGGTCTTTCTTTTTAAGATTCCAACGGTGGACTAAATCTCTGTAAGGAGTAGAATTTGTCGCAGTTTGGTCTTCAACCTGCGTGGTAAAATAACCAACTCTTGGGTCATCTAAACGTATTTCGTAATCATTATCAGGCATGGCAATAAAACTGTGAAATACTTGTACACTAACATTTCTTCCATCCGCGATAGCTGCAGAACCACCGTTTAAAACTGATGGATTAGAATACACATATTCAACTTCTAAGTTGGTATTGTCTTCATAATTATTTATAGCTTTTACAGTAGTTTTATTTTTGTCAAGGTTTCCTAGTGAAAAAGCAAAAGGTGATTGGCCAGGAAAACGTGGACGTTTTAATTGTCTTAATGTCTCTTTTAAGAAAATATCATCGGCTTTTATAAGATACTCTCCGGTTTCCTTGTCATATACTTCCACTTTAATAGAAGCCATTTTTCCGTTTGTAACATTTGCATCTTTTGAACGTGATATGGCATTATTTTCATCGAAGTAAAACGAGGTGTTTTGTCCTTCAAACTCTAGTTTATTAAAGTTCTTATTCACTTTAAAAACCTTTGAGCCACCATATGCACCACGGTATAAACCTGCATCTGTACTACCGTTAGAAACTTGACTAAAATAAATATATTCTTTGCCAATTTGGTCTTCTTTTACAATCATATGCATAGTGCCAGTGATTGTATCTTGATAAATGGTAAAAAGACCTTCAATCTTTTTACTGGACTTAGTTAAGTCTTTGATTGATTTTTCTTTTTTCTTAGGAGGAGTAGGAGCAGCTGCTTCAGTCTTATCATTTTTTCTTTTTTTCTTGCGTTGTGCAAAAGAATTTTGCGGCATTATAAAAGCACACAAAAGTAGAGCCATAGTCATAAGTTTTATGGCTTTGATTGATGTCATTTTCATAATTAATAATTTGGTTTAGTGGTAAATAGATGTATTCCTTAGAAGAATAGTTCAACAAGATATAAAATATGAGTTTTGCTATAAGTTAACGAGTGTTAAAAGATTAGTGCTTTTTTTCAAACTTGTCTAGTAATGCGTTAGTCTGTTTTTGAAGTTTTCTTTTGAAAAATGATGTGCCACCCAAAAGCCATCCTTTAAATCCAAATGCTTGTGTTGCCCATTTATGCAAATTAAACCTATCTGTATGTCTTATAATTAAGCCATCCTTAAACTCAAATTCTGCAGAAATTTTATTATGAACTTCACGTCCTGTTTTACTAAAAATATAGTCTGCTTCCCACGTTGCAAACACTTTATCGTCATAAATATTTATATCATAAAATTTAACTTTAAAATCTTTACCTTTTTGGGAAGCGCATAACATGCGCCACACATTCTTAGCATCTTTGCCTTTTACAACACCAAAAGCTGGGTCTTTAAAAACTACCTCTTGATGATAACAACTCGTCATAGCTTCTGAATCCAGCTTCTGAAAAGCATCGTAAAATTTCTCTATTAAATCAATCATATTTCAATATAAAAAAAGCCTTTTTTTAATAAAGGCTTGATAATGAAGATAAATCATTAATCGATTTATTCTACAGATTCTGCCATAGTATGATACACGTTTTGTACGTCATCATCTTCTTCAATCTTTTCTAAAAGCTTCTCTACATCTGCAATTTGTTCTGGTGTCAACTGCTTTGTGACTTGTGGGATACGCTCAAAACCAGAGGAAAGGATTTCAATATTATTTTCTTCTAAATAAGACTGAATTTTACCGAAGCTTTCGAAAGGTGCGTAAATCATTACACTCTTCACTTCGTTTCCATCGTCGTCTTCATCGGTGTCTTCAAATATTTCTTCTACACCAAAATCAATCAGTTCTAGTTCTAGTTCTTCTAAATCAAGCTCTTCACCTTTAATTTTAAAATTACACGTATGGTCAAACATAAAAACTACAGAACCTGAGGTGCCTAAGCTACCATCGCACTTATTAAAATAACTTCTTACATTAGCCACGGTTCTGGTATTATTATCTGTGGCGGTTTCTACTAAAATGGCGATGCCGTGAGGAGCATAACCTTCGAATATTACTTCTTTGTAGTCGCCTTGACTTTTATCGGATGCCCTTTTTATAGCACGTTCTATATTGTCTTTAGGCATGTTAACAGACTTTGCATTTTGTATTACTGCTCTAAGTCTACTATTGCTATCTGGGTCTGGTCCACCTTCTTTTACAGCCATTACAATATCTTTACCAATACGCGTAAAGGCTTTACTCATTGCTGACCAGCGCTTCATTTTTCGTGCTTTTCTAAATTCGAAAGCTCTTCCCATAGTTTCTAAATTTTTATGATGCCAAATTTAAATAATTATCTTCTTTTTTTAGTCATTAGGAATATGACGACTTAAAAAGTTTTGATTAACAGTGTTTAGGTTATTTATTACCTCGGCTCTTTTCTTATTTAACTTTGCGTTAGTGTCGTTGTAGGTTTTTACACCTTTATTCATTTCGTTCACTTTATTGTTATAGTCGTCAATTTGTTTTTTTGTACGTTTTCGCTCGGGTGTTTTTTCTAATGTGGCTTTAATCTTTTCAAAATTTTCATTTAAGATTAAAAAATCTGTGATTTTAGGAATATTAATTTCTGCTTCATCTTTAAAAAACTCGAAAGTCTTTTTTGTAGCGTCTATAATTGAAGTATCTTGATTATATGGCTCTATGTCTTTTAATATAGAAAGTCCTTCTTTTGCGCTCTCGCTTAAGGCATTTGCATTTTGTTGTATGCCAGCTACATCACCTTTGTTTAAGGCATCCATTAGGTAAACTTCGTTAATAAAAACCTTAAAATAAATAAGATATAGCTCTTTGTAATACTTAAAAACAGTATTAGAGATTTTCATCTTTTTACTTAAATCTGTTTCAGATTCTATTATTTGAATGTTGTGCTTATTTGCAAATGTGTAAAGGTTAGTTTCGTAAGTTTTCTGAATCTCCTCTAACTTTTTATCAGCCAATTCTTGTGCCAACATATAGGCTTCCATAGCATCATAGGACTGCTCTGCCACGGCTTTCATATCTATGATTTTAGCATAATCGTCATTTAGTAAGTCTTTGTTAAACTGAAGTTTTTCTAGTAATTGGGTCTTAAAAGTATCACCATCATACCCATTTGCTTTATCTATTTTGCCCATGGCTCTATCGATAGTTTTTACCAATGATTTTCTTTTATTTTCTACCGCTCTATCACTTTTGCCATGCGCAACTGCCTTGGTGTATTGCCACATCTTTTGGGTAATGTTTTCTTGATGTTCGCCCACAAAATCTAGGTAAGCATTTGCAGAATCAAAGGATTGAGCAGAAACAAATGAAACACTGATTAATAGTAAAATAAAGGTAATTTTTCTCATGATTAATTTTGATTAAGTATGTCTTGAAGCACATTAACTGCTTCATAGATATATAGGTCTTTTGAAAGTGATTGTAGTAGTTGCCTATTTAATTCTTCTTCTATTTGGTTATACGCTAACCGTTCTTTAGTTGAAGACGTGTTTTTAAAGTCTAGATACTGCTTCTGGCTGTTGTTAAAATTAGAATACGCTAACCAGACTTGTTTAAAATTGTCAGCATCCTTATAAATACCATCTAAAGTTAACGGCACTGTTGCTTTACGATTAATTACGTTGGTGAGCATATTTCTGTTGATAGATTTAATTTCTTTAAAAGCACTATTCTTAGAAATTCTGTCAGTGCTTTTAGCTTTTATAGTTTCAAGATTATAAAGTTTCAAAGGCTTGAAGGGTAAGGTTGTTTCTACAGTTTCATTTTCTAAAGCATATTTATAAAAACGCTCCTCTGTTTCAAAATCATCATAAAAATCGGGCATTTCTACATCTGGTTCTACACCTTCTATTTGATGACTCTTTCCTGTAACTCTAAAAAATTGTTGGATTGTTAGTCTGCAAAAGCCTAAATCTTTATCTATACCTAAAGGAATTATTTGTTGCGAAGTTGCTTTGCCATGGGTCTTGCTACCTATAACAATTGCTCTTTTGTAATCTTGCATTGCCGCTGCAAAAAATTCTGAAGCAGATGCACTAAAATGGTCCACTAAAATAACGATTGGTTTGTAAAACGCCATACCACGATTTGGGTCTCTAACGGTATACAAACCATCCAACCTGTCTTTTGTAATAGCTACAGGACCGCGGTCTATAAACATTCCCGATAATTCCGAAGCCTCTTTCATCGAGCCTCCGCCATTAGACCTTAAATCGATAATTAACCCTTCGATACCTTCTCTTTGCAAAAGGTAAAGCTGCTTAGCCACATCATTGGTAAGACCTAAGCCATCGAACGTCTCTAAATCTGTATAAAAACTAGAAATTTTGATATAACCCAAAGGCTTATCGCCACCAATAACATAACCATTTACTGTATTTTCTTCTACCTTAAGCTCTTCTTTGGTAAGTGCTATTGTTTTTATGGCGCCAGATTTCTTTTTTATTTTGAAGTCTATTTTATCTATAGTTTCATCATTTAAAAAAGCAATGATATCATCATTAGAAATACAATCTGTTTTTAGTTCTGAAACTTCTGATTTTAAAGAGATTATTTCATCTCTAACATCAAAACCACCACTTTTAAACGCGGGACTTCCTGAAGCTATAGTGCCTATTACAATCTGACCATTATCGTCCTTAAATGTCGTTATCCCAAAAGAACGTTGACTGTTAGATACGCCTTGCTCGAACAAGGATTTATCCGAAGGATTAAAGTAGGATGAATTGGGGTCTTGGTACTGCAAATAAGCATTAAGAAATGCCTCTTCGACCATTTTTTTTACACCACCATTTCTATTTTCAATCTCGTTAAGGAAGCAAATCTCTTTTTCGATAATTTCTGGTCTAAACTGTTTTTCCAGGGTATTAAAATTTTCTTTTAGATTCTGTAAAACCGAATCATGTTCTAAAAGCCTATAGATAAGTTCGTAGCGGACACGTTTATTCCAGAACCGCTTCACGGCATTATCGTCCTTAAAATAGCGCGTCACCTTTCCGCCATTAAAATAAAGGCTGTCTTTGCCTGTATAATCTAAATTCGCATCTTTTAAGCCTTCGAGATAGGTTTTAGAATCACTTATTCTAGCCTGAATTGTGTTTGTATATTTATCTAAAAAACCACATTTTTTCTTAGAAATATAATCATCAATTTTATAAGCGTCAGAATTAAAAGCTGCGGTATCAGATTGTTTAAACAGTCGTTTTTTTTGGTCTAAGGATTCTATAAATAAATTATAGATTCCAACAGAAAGACTGTCGTTTAAAGGTTTTGGATTGTAATGAAACGTATTTACAAGTTTTGAAACAGCTTCAACTTTATTACAGATTGAATTACTTTGGCTGTTTAAGTTTGTACTTACTAAACCAATAATAAAAACTAGAAATTTTAAAATTTTATGCAAAGTTTATTCGTCTTCAGGCACAACAATATTTTCTATAGCCTGCGCTAATTTAAAATCTTTATCGGTAACGCCGCCTGCATCATGAGTGGATAGTGATATTTTTAAAACATTATAAACGTTAGACCAGTCTGGATGATGGTTAAGCGCTTCGCACTCAAATGCAATACGGCTCATGGCGCTAAAGCAATCTTTAAAGTTTTCAAACTCAAACTCTGCATGGATGGCATCATCGTAGTAGTCCCATTCTGGTAAATGAAGTAATCGTTTTTCTATAGTTGATTCGTCTAATTTCATAGCACAGTAATTTTAGACTGAAATGTAATACATATTGTTGTTTTTACAAACTATTTCTGAAGTTCTTCTAAAACGGTTTCACTTGTTATTTGAAGGTGTTTAGGTAATAAATTATACTTTGGTAACACCGCCAAATAACGGTCGTCATTGGTTGTGTAGACGTTTTTAAAAGAGACTTTAGTGGGGAATATGCTGGCTACTAATTCTTTAACAAATTCGTCGTGATGTACCAAATCAACACTTCCTAAGTGAAAGACTCCAGATTTTTTTCGGTTAATGATATAATGAATTTGCTGTGTCACTTTTTTATCGAGTGTCACATTCATTATTAAGTTAGGAAACAACTCTACAGATGCTTTATCCGAAATCAATTGTCTTATCTCTTGTATTCTAGGACAATTAGTGCCAAAAACCATTGGCAGGCGTAATATGGCGTATTGCCGTTTTGGCATACGCATTAGCATATTTTCAATTTTTATTTTAAAATGCCCATAAATACTATGGCTTAGGGTTTTGTCTGTCTCGTAACTTGGATATTTGCTGTATGCGTCAAATGCATTGGCAGATGATAGAAATATTATTTTTGAGCCGTATTCTAAAGCATATTCGGCAAGATGTGCATGCGCTATAGTCTGTGCATGAAAATCGCCACGTAAAGCCGAAACGATGATATCTGGTTTTGTGGCTTCTAAAATGTCGTAGATGTCATCTTCTTCAATGTTATATTGAAAAAAATGTTTATTCCTCTCGAATTCCCTTTTTGGTGTAAAATAAGTGCCGTAGGTATTAAAGTAAACACAAAGTTCTTTATAAATAGCATTGCCCAAGTAACCACTAGCACCAAGAACCAAGATTCTATATTTCTTTTCTATCTTCTTCATTAATCTTACAACGCTAAGAACAGAAATTTAGCCTTTATAAAATGGTAATTTTACCACAGTAGCAGGAATTGCTTTTTTACGGACTTGGATGTTAATTTTACTATCCGCCGAAGCAAAAACGCGCGGTACATAACCAAGACCTATACCAATACCTAAACTTGGACTCATGGTTCCAGACGTTACACGTCCAATAGTTTTTCCTGAGCTATCGACAATATCATAGCCGTTACGTGGAATACCACGCTCGTCCATTTTAAAGCCTACGAGTCTGTTTTCTGGTTTACGCTCTTTTTCGGCTTGTAGTGCTTCACTATTTGTAAACTCTTTATTGAATTTGCAAACCCAGCTCAATCCCGCTTCAATAGGTGAAGTCGTATCATCGATATCGTTACCATAAAGACAGTATCCCATTTCTAAACGTAGTGTATCTCTCGCTGCTAATCCGATGGGTTTAATGCCAAAATCGGCTCCAGCTTCAAGCACTTTATCCCAAATCTGTTTCACTTCAGAGTTTTTGCAATAAATCTCAAATCCGCCACTACCAGTGTAACCTGTAGCCGAAATGATTACGTGTTCTATTCCTGCAAAATCACCAACGACGAAATTGTAGAAATTGATTTCTGATAAATTATGACTAGATAGAGATTGCATGGCCTCAACAGCTTTTGGGCCTTGAATGGCAAGTAATGAATAATCCTCGCTTAAGTCACGCATTTCGGCACCGACATCGTTTTTTGATGAAATCCAGTTCCAATCTTTTTCTATATTACTAGCGTTAACAACTAGGAGGTAAGTTTCCTCTTTAATCTTGTAGATAATTAAATCGTCAACAATTCCGCCATCATCATTTGGTAAGCAACTGTACTGTGCTTTACCGACTTCTAATTTTGACGCATCATTACTAGATACTTTTTGGATTAAATCTAGGGCGTTTGGTCCTTCGATTAAAAATTCTCCCATGTGAGATACATCAAATACGCCAACCGCATTTCTAACGGTTTCGTGTTCTATGTTTACACCTTCGTATTGTACAGGCATATTGTAGCCTGCAAAAGGCACCATCTTTGCACCTAAAGCTATATGAGTATCTGTTAATGCAGTATTTTTCATGATTTACGTTTCAAATTTTGAAACGCTAAATTAAGGATTTTTTGGACGAATGTATGGCCTGTAAAATAGATTTATTTTTTGTAAATCCTGCTAATTTTTAATTTAAAAAAGAAAAATGTCTAAGATTCAAATTTTATATTCATTGTTTTATTTTTTCCCAATAATTATAAAGACTTGTTTTATGAATCTTATATGCCTCTGGCATAGTCTTGGTCGGTGAAAGAGTAAATGAAATATCACTATCAAAATACCAGAAATTTTCTTTTAAACTTCCTTTTTCTGTGCTAATATTCCAAGAGTCAATATTAATAAGTGCGTACTCATTGCTATCGGATACATAATCAATAGCATAGTCTTCGAGTTGTTTTTGATGATTATACTTTAATTGAATTTTAGCATTAAGTTGATTATTATTTTTATCGCTTATTAATTCAATAGTTTTAAATTCATAATCTTTAAACTCATCACGCCAAGATGGCACTTCATCTTTTGGACGACCAATTTTAAGTAATTGATTATAAATATTAATACTGTCTTCAGCACTTCGACTTAAGGCGAATAAGTTCTCCTGTGTAATTGAAATTATGCGTTGCTTTGTGTCAATATTTACGGTTGTAGTTACTGAAAAAATACTGCTATTTTCTATTCCGAAAAATGTACCTATTGCAAAGAATATAATTTTTATTTCTCTCATTTTTTTAACCCTAGTTAATTCGTAATTGGTTTAATGATACTTGATAATCATACTGCAAATCTTCATGAAATGTCGAAATCTTTTTCTCAACAGCGTTGATTTGCCGTTGGTACAAATTATCAAGGGTTCGGTTACGATGAATGTTAGGTTTTAACCGATTAAGACGTTCGCAAAAGTAGAGTAGAAGTTCAACTTCCGTCGTTTTGGTAAGGCTGTAACGACTAAAGGTTTTTATCTGGCGCAGAATTTTTCGGATGGTTTTTTTCATGTAGAAATAACTGTCCGTATTCATACTTTCAAATTGCGCGTCTAGGGTTTCTTTAATACTCTCTATATAACCTTCTTCATCGTGAGCCTGAAAGAGTAAATAGGTAAGCAGTTCCTTGTTTTCTTTCTTAAATCGCCCTAGTCGTAAGCATAATTGTAATAATTCTTCTTTAGGAAGATGTTGTAATTCCTTTTTTATGGTAACTATAGACTCAGCCTTCATATTACAAATCTAAGGCTTTTAAAACTTTTGATTTGTAGGTTTGTCCTATAGGAATTTTATGTCCAGAAATCTGAATTTGATTTCCCGAAAGTTGCTCCATTTTATTCAAATTAATACTAAACGATTTGTGAACTCTGATGAAATGAGTTGGTAATTGCTCAATAAAACCAGAAAATGTACTGTGCGTTACTATCGTTTTGTCTGCCAAATGCACTTTTACATAATCTCCAAAGGCTTCAATAACAGCAATGTCTGAAAAGAAGACTTTATGCAGTGCTTTATTTTCTTTTAGAATCAAGAAATCTTGTTTTGGCTGAAGTGCTTTTTCATTCAGAACTTTATTAATCGCCGTTAAAAATCGTTCGTAAGCAATTGGTTTTAAAAGATAGTCGGTAGCATTGACCTCAAAACCCTCTACAGCATATTGCGGATAAGCGGTTGTGAAAATTACAGCTGGCGGATGCTGTAAACTTTTATAAAAATCCAATCCAGTTTGTTTTGGCATATTAATATCTAAAAATAACAAGTCCACTGCCGAATTGAGTTGTAGATATTTAAAGGCTTCCGCAGCATTACTGCAAGTTTGTTTAAGCTCTAAAACTTCGGTTTCTGAAACAAAATGCTGCAACACTTTTTGAGACGATAATTCGTCATCAACAATAATACAGGTTATGCGGTTTTGGTTATTCATTCTTTAGATTCAGAGTGACTATAAAGGTTTGCGCTGTGTTTTCGATATTAAGATTATGCCTATTTGGATAGACCAAATTTAGATTATTCTTCAAATTTTCTAAGCCCACGCCAGAATAGTTGTCGTCTATACTCTGTTGATTATTTCCATTTGAATTTTCGATTCTAAACATAAAATCATCACTTTTTTGAATAAACTCTATCTTAATTTTGTCTAAGGTATTATCTTCAGAAAATCCGTATTTATACGCGTTTTCTAAAAGTGGTAACAAAAGCATAGGATATATTTTGAAGGTCTCATCTTCGATATCTACAATGACATCAACCGTATTTTCTGAGTGTCCACGATATTTTTGAAACGAAATATAGTTGTGCAGTAATTCTAATTCGTCTTTAAGTGAAACACGCTCTGTGTCCGAATCGTAAATAATGTAACGTAGAATGTCCGAAAGTTCTACAATAGCAGTTTTTATATTCTCCTTTTTTTCTAATGCCATGGCGTAAATAACATTTAGTGAATTGAATAAAAAATGCGGATTTATCTGAGCTCGTAAGGCTGATAATTGTGTTTGTATTTGCTGATTTTGAAGTTTTAATAGCTTGTTCTCATTGGTGTTGTAATACAACCAGTCTTCAGCCAATTTAAGGAGCGTTGTTGCAATTAAAACAATGCCATAGGTTAAGTAAATATTGGTTTTAGACAAATAGGAGATAAAGAAATATTTAGAAAATAAAATATCTAGAATTGAATTAAAAAACTGTGCGTTTAGAAATGAAAACACACCAAAATTCAGAATAAAAAGGAGGATATATATGGCATAGCGTTCTTGTTTTAAAAACTTGGGTATTAGTATGTAAAAGTTGATGGAAACAGGAACTATTACCACGACTAAAAAGCCTAATGTGTATATATAATCTGCAGTAATTGGAGTTTTTCCTTTTGAAAAAATAAAGAGTAAAATAAGAAATGCCAAAAACCACAGAATGCCATTAAATAATAGCGGTCTGTGGTAATTGCTGCGTTGTAATATGGTTTTAATATTAAGGCTTTGCATTGTTTGGCTTTAATCTTCTAATATCATCATTATCCCATTTATCTTCAAAATCTGAGACCATAAATTTCTTTAGAAAATTATGCAGTTCATCACTTGAGGCAGTTAAGACCAAATCTTCGTCGATACCAGTTCTTTCGTGCTTAATGCGTAATCGTTTTTCAGTTATCAGTTTATTGACTGCCTTTTCTGATAACCATTTTAAAGTAAAGCCTTCATTTGTGATATCTACAAAAGCGGTAGAATGGGTTTTTAATAGGTGCTGCGCAACTAATTTATTTAAATCATCACTATCGTATTCAAAAGGTGTAAGGTCTATAAAAAGGTGTTTATTTACCATAAAGGGCATGGCGATAAACGAGGCTTCAGTATCTTTCTTTTTATACTTAATGTAATACCCATCTTTAAAGCGTTCAAAAGCCTCTTTCGATTCTTTAGATAACGTTGTATTTGGGTCTGTTTCTTTTTCCCATTCGTCTTTAAACGAGCGAATATCCCATTGTCCGTTTTTATTATCTGTCCAATTGCCTACAAGCTTTCCAGAATAATTTATGCTTGATTTTGTATAAAACGGCTGAATAGATTTTACAATACAAGAGCTAAATAGCAAAACACATAAACTCACTAATACTAATCTCGTTTTCATAATTTTTGATTTTAAAAGTTTCAGCTAAACTCTTATAAAAGACAATGAGTTGCAACGTTTTTCGACAAACACGTTGCAACTCATGTCAAACACTTTGAAATTATAAGTTCTAGCGTCCCTTTCTTCCGTCTATAGAGAATTTTCCTGGACCAGCCAAAAAGATAATCACAAAAGCAATTAAATATAATAATGCCATTTCTTTACGTGCTAATGGGTCGCTACCGTGAACAATAAATGCTGCGACGGCCATTGTAATAGCCGCCGGAATTGCAGCAAACTTAGTTTTTATGCCAAAAATAATTAGTACTGGTGCTAATACTTCGCCAACAAGACAAAGGATTAACGATGCCGTTGCACCAATACCTAGTGGGTCTGCAAACTCTATTGGTCCGCTTAGTTTATCGAGTTTTGGAATACCATGATTTATTAGCATTAGTGCTGAGAATCCAACTCTATGGATAAATAACGCTAGGTCGTTGTAGTTTGTTTTCAAAATAATGGGTTTTATTAATTAGTTATCGTCTAAATATAGACAGAAATATTAAACCTTCAAATTTTGAAGTTTTTAAAACATGTGTTCTACAATTACGTCTATTCAAATAGATTGACGACTTTACCTTCGTCTTCTGGCATAATAATCACTAATAGTTTTTTAAAGCCCAATGCGTTTTGTTTGTAAACTTTTGTGCCTACCGACCATTTTTCTTTACGTTTAGAGTTGGGCATCATAGGGAAACCATAACAAAAATAACTACCGTCTGCTTTTGGTCCTTTAACGATAAATTGATTTCTGTTAGACGAATTGTTTTTTATTTTAAAAGATATCCACTTTATATCTTCTTTTTTCATCTTGTAATTTGAAGACGATTCTACCATGCCGCCAGACTTCGTTTTTATTTTATTGTCTTTTGGAAGTTGTGTATAAAGTAATTTTCCATCGTTTGAAACATCTGCCCATAAATATTTGGTTGGGTTGACTTTTATAGTCCCAGAATCCCAAAGGTTTAAGAAAACCTTTTCTGCCTCTATGTTTGATGCGTCTATTTGACCTATTTCTGTGCCCAAACGTAGCTCTTTTGTTTTTCCTTCTATAATTACCTTGCCAATATTGGCATTAACTCTTAAAATAGCATTGTTTACATTGGTAATTATGGTTTTGTCGTGCGTATCGTGCACCACGCGCTTTAGGTTGGGCGCACCAATTTTGATGATAATCTTTTGAGTAGGTGCAATCCATTTTAGCTGACTAAAGTGAATGGTGCCATCTACAATTTCTGTATCAATATATTTAAATAGGTTAGAGTCTGCCGTGATTTCCAAGCTTTCGCTCGCGGAATTATCAATGGTAATATTGGCGTATAAATCTATTTTTATAGTTTCAACATTTTCAAACGGAAATGCTCGTGTTTCTACATTTTTGTTTCCTTTTATTTGTGCTAGACCTGCAAATCCTACAAACATTAGCAATAAGCTTAACTTTTTCATATTACGAATTATTTTTTTGTGGTTTTTGCTTTAGGATTATTGATAGTTGCTTCATAAGTGAAGTTTTCAGGCTCATATTCAAATTTTATCGAACGGTTTGGCTGATTTTGTAATTCGTATTCGTCATTATTTACAAATTTGAATTTGATATCGTATTGCGCCGCTTGAAATTCTACTTTAGCTTCATAAATACTGTCATTGTTTTCATCTGTAAGCGGAACTAACGCTTTCCAAGCCGGACTTGTAAACTGACCTCTCACGCCTGGATTAGTAATATTATCTAAACCTCTCATATCTACTTTAAATGTGATGGTTTTGAGATGTGTTTCTTGTACGCAACTTGTTATAAATAAGATTGCGATTAGAACTAAAAGTGATTTATAATTTTTCATAAGTTCTTTATTTTAAAGTTTAGTGTAACTGTAAGTGTTTCTTACAAATTTTTCATCACTGTCTAGATATGAGACTTCTTTTGTCACAGTATATGTTGAATCCGTTAAAGTATGCGTGATAAACATATCGGCCTTTTTACCATTATCTCTACTTTGGTAGGTGGTCACTAGAGTTTTTGTTCCGTTTTCTTCTTTAAAACTTAGCACTTTCTCATTGCCAAAATAGGTGCCGTTTTTTTTGATTTTCACAGAGCCTTTGTGGTTTTTGCTTGGCTCGTAAGTGTATTGTACGTTGGAGATTAACTTGTCACCTTCAATCTTAAACTGCATAGTAGCA
The DNA here is from genome assembly GCF_004346845.1 of Winogradskyella wandonensis. Lineage (GTDB taxonomy): Bacteria > Bacteroidota > Bacteroidia > Flavobacteriales > Flavobacteriaceae > Winogradskyella > Winogradskyella wandonensis. The sequence continues at coordinate 684,939 of NZ_SMGI01000001.1, forward strand.
TCTACAGTTTCTTGTTTGCCAGATTGGTAGTCTTTGTAAGTTAAAGTGCCTTCCCAACTGGTATTGTTCATACTTTCAAAATCTGAAAGTGAAATGGTGTCTTGTGCGTTAATAGTTATTACTGTGAACAGTAAAGCGAATGTTGTTAATAGAGTTTTCATACTATGTTGTTTTTTAAATGATTATTTTAATTTTTTACTGATAAGAAAGTCAAGTCCAAAGCGTCCTGAACCCAATGTTAAGTTGTAAATAGCAACCCATAAAAAGCCCATTGCAGGTAGCATATTCCAAGCAGGTCCATTCCATTTTTGTAGAAAAATAGCAACGAGCATGGTACACATAATTAAGAAAGAAGAGATACGCGTGCCAATACCCAAAGCCAATAGAATTCCGCCTACAGCTTCGCTAAAAGCGCCCATCCAAGCAAAAAAGATGGGGAACATAGCAAATATGCCGCCGTAAGCTTTAACATCTTCTGGGAACCAGGCAGCAACTTCGAATAAGTTGAGATTTTGACTATCTGGCGTCCATGGCACACCAAATTTATCGGCACCAAAACCAATAGAGAGTCCAATTCCGCATCCAAATCTGATGATAAAGAAGACTAAATCTGAAAACCAGTTTTTCTGAACAGTAGGTTTAATTAAAAATTTGAGGAGAGATTTTAAGCGTGTCATCGTATTTGTGTTTTAAAGCTGACATACATCAGCGAGATTGATGACACAAATTTGCGACACAAACGCTCCGTGAACGACTTAAAGCGTACTAGAACGTCCTAAATACGATTTGAGACGTCTTATTTTAGTTGTGTTTTTAAATATTCGGTAGGAGAGAAGCTCGTTAGCTTTTTAAATACTCTATTGAAAGTAGCCTTGCTATTAAAACCACATTCTTGGGCAATACCAAGTAAGGATAATTGTTGTTGTTTATTTTCTTTCAGCATAGTTTTAAACGCTTCAACACGGTAGCCATTTACAAAATCGTTGAAGTTTTTGTTGTAGCCCGAATTTATAGTTTCGGAAAGTTGTCCTCTAGTCATGTTCGCCATTTTGGCTAAGTCTGATAAATTAAGCTCAGGATTTAAATAGGCTTTTTGTTCTACCATTAAATGATTCACCGTAGCAATATCGTCTTCAGAAACAGATTTATGCTCTATGTTATCTCTTTCTTCTGGAATTCCAATAGTCTTTGGAGAGAAGCTAAAGTCTAATTTATTCAGTTTTGTGGTGTCTGTAAAGTAACCTTTAATACCAACAAATAAGGTCACCAAAGCAGCCAATAAGTTGAGCCACCAACGTTCTTGATATCCCAATTCCATAAAACGAGAACCGATAATATCTTGAACGGTACCGTAAAGAAATAGCGTGCTAAAGAGTATTAAGAAAGTTAAAATCCAATTAAGTTCTAGCTTATACGTATTTGAAAAATACTGCATAATCTTTTTACGGTAGCTATAAAATAGTTGAAACGTAAATGCTAAATACAGCAACATAAACGGAGGTTCTATGTAAGACATGATGCTTAAAATGTATTCCTCATCTAAGGAGATTTTAAGCACACCATTCTGCGTACCACTAAATCCAGGTTGCAGCGCATCATAAGTGTAAATTGAAAATCGGTAGACTACGAAAGCTATTGCCAAAGCAAAATGCCACCAATAGCTTTTTTTGAATTTAAAATTTGAAGTCGTAACAGACTTGACATACAAGTAAATCAATGGCGCTAATGCAATGCCAATATTTATAAGAAAGTAATTGATTTTTGTAGTTCTAAAAGCATCATACCATCCCATAAATCCTAGAGTATAACAAGTCTGAGAGTATGAGGTAAGTAATAGAATGCATCCTAAAAATAAATCTGAAAGGTTACGCTTTTTAAAATACCTACCGAATAGAAGACACACAAAAACAAGGCCTTGCAAAGCCAAAATTAAAAGCGGTAAACTCCAACGGTTAAAATCTGGAAACATTCTGTGCTTGATTTAAAACCTAAATGTATCTATTTTACGAGAGAATTGAAAAATGAATACGGCTCAAATTGTTTCAAAGGCAAACTACAGGAAAAATTCCATCAATTTTCACAATAACGTTCATAATCATCAGCTATTTTTCTAAAAGCTTTTCCGCTTCTTGGAAAGTAATCCCCATTTTGAGCATTTTCAACAATTTTTGGACAGGTTTTAAAGAAGCGTTTTACAGATTTTTTAAAAGCTTTATGATTATTATAATTTAGAAAATAGGTGTCGCTTTCATAAACTGGTTTTTCTTTCTTTTGAAAGTAAACTATCTGCGAAGTTGCGTAATAATTTGAACTTATATCTTTAAAAATTCGAGCTTTGCTATTTTCATAATATAACGTACGCAGACTATTGGCTATAGCACCTTTTATATTTCTTAAGAAGAACACCTGTATAGTATCGTCTATAGCATAATTAGTAGATAATATTCTTTTTTTCTGAATAGAATCTAGGTTAGGGTCTAAGTCAAGCATTTTAAAAGATAAGTCTTTGAGCTTTGAAGTATATATTGTTGCAGATTTTACTTTTATGTCTTTCCATCCTTTAACAACATTTTCTTTAGGCTTTTCCTTTACAAATACAATTGATTTGGCATCTATAGGGTTAACAAAACCAAAACCTGATACTGTTTCATTATTAACAGATGTATAGGTCAATGAATCAAAAGCAATTCTAGGTTGTTCTTTTTTTAGACTTCTACTCGTAATATAGAATTGTGCATGTAGTTTGTTTGTGTAACTAAGAAGTATTAACGTAATAAATAATAGACTGTAAATGTTTATTGACCTTCTGCGCATAAAATTGTTCTTTACTATTTTTTATCAATATTAATAAATGATTCTTGATTAATAAAATGAGCTGTACACATAATTTTTACTGTGTCTTGACGATTACAAGCCTTTGATTAGATTGTAATTATTCTTGAGTTGTTTCTGCTACCACTTTTGTAATAACTCCATTTTCGGCTGTGTATTTATCATATTCATTAGTGCCTCTTATATGATTTTTAGCAAGATGTCTTAATCTTCTAATAATTTACGCATGGACTTATGACGTATTCTGTCTAAGTCTTTAGTTTCATAAGGTATTTCTTTAAGTATATATTCAAATGCAGCAATACGAGCATTGGTCTTTCTATTAGCTTTTATAATTTTCCAAGGTGCATATTGTTGTGTCTTTTCAAACATAGCTTCTTTGTAGGTTGTATACTCATCCCAAAGAGATAATGCACGTCTGTCTACTGCACTATATTTCCATTTTTTAATAGGAGAACTAATAATGTCTTTAAACCGACGTTCTTGTTCGGCTTTAGTAATAGAAAAGTAGAGTTTTAGTAGATAAATACCAGAGTCTTGAATCATTTGTTCAAACTCGTTTACTTGTTTCATAAAAATATCATACTCTTTTTTGGTACAAAACTCATTTACGGGTTCTACTACAGCACGGTTATACCAGCTACGGTCAAAGAATACAATTTCGCCATTGTTTGGTAGCCTATTGATGTAGCGTTGAAAATACCATTGTCCTTGCTCAGTTTCATTAGGTTTAGGTAAAGCTACAACTCTAATAGCTCTTGGCGGAAGATGTTGTATTATACGACGTATGGCTCCACCTTTTCCGGCTGCATCTCGTCCTTCAAAAAGAATAACAACTTTTTTATTGTTTTTAGCAACCCATTGCTGAAGTATTAGCATTTCTTCTTGCAAACGAGACAAGCGTTTTTCGTACTTAACATTGCGTATAGCTTTATTAGTATCTAATCGATCTAGCCTTAACAGTGCTTCTAATCCCTCTTTTGAATTGATAATTTTTAAATCTTTTTCTATCATGATGAAGGGTTTAACGGTCTAATTGAATTGTATTTCTAAAATAGCGCTGTACTACATTTGGGTCCGGTAAAATTGTTTTGCAGTTTTTGCCTTTATTATCGTAGTCAAAAAGACTTAAAACATATTTTATACTCTCAAGTCGTGCTTGTTTTTTGTTATTTGATTTTACAATAACCCAAGGTGAAAAGGAATTATGTGTCCTAGAAAACATTTGATTTTTATAAGTTGAAAAATCATCCCATAATTCTTGACCTTTTTCATCTACAGGACTAAATTTCCATTTTTTTAATGGATTATTTAAACGTTTTTCAAAACGCCGTTGTTGCTCTTCTTTAGATACGGAAAACCAAAATTTTATAATTGTAGTGCCAGATTCATGAAGCATGTTTTCAAACTCTGGTACTTGTATCATAAATCGGTTATATTGTTTTTTGTCACAAAATCCCATGACAGGCTCAACAACAGCGCGATTATACCAACTACGATCAAAAAATACAATTTCTCCTGCGTTTGGTAATTCTTTAATGTAGCGATTAAAATACCATTGATTTTTTTCTACTTCTGTAGGTTTGTTTAAAGCTACAATCCGCATTGCTCTAGGGTTTAAATGTTCTTTAAAACGTTTAATTGTACCACCTTTTCCAGAAGCATCTCTGCCTTCAAAAATGATGGCTATTTTTTTATTTTCTTTCTGAACCCAACGCTGAAATTCAACCAACTCTGCTTGAAGAGGTAGTAGTTCTTGTTCGTATTCAAATTTCTCAAGAGCAGATTTATAAATCGGATTATGTTCTTTATTTGCTGTTAGGTATGCAACTAAATCTGTATTTGTTTTTAGAGTTTTTAAGAGTTCTTCTGTAAGCATATATTTAGTTGAGTATGTGATATAAGAATTAAACTTACTATAATTAGAAATACTGGTATATGATAAAAATCATAATGACTTTATAAAAAACAAAAGAGGCTGTCTGAACAGTAATTTTTTCTGTCATTTCGAGCGTAGTCGAGAAAATTAAAAGATTGAATTTCAATACATTTCGACTCCGCTCAATGTGACAGATTTACTTATACTATACTTTTCAGACAGCCTCTTTTAATATTATACAAAAAATAAACTTATCTCAGCTTAGGGAAATCCGTTGGATTCACCTCGTGCATCACCTCGTAAACGGCTTCAAATACATCCTCGACAGATGGTTTCGAAAAGTAATCGCCATCAGTACCATAAGCAGGTCTGTGCGGTTTGGCAGCTAATGTTTTTGGTTGGCTGTCTAAATGTTTGTAAGCGTTCTGTTTGTTTAGTATTTCGTCTAAGATATAAGCCGAAGCACCGCCAGAAACATCCTCGTCAATTACCATTAAACGGTTGGTTTTAGCAATACTTTTAACGATATCGTGATTAATATCAAACGGAAGTAGCGACTGTACATCAATAATTTCGGCATGTATGCCTACTTCTAATAATTCTTTTGCCGCTTGCTCAACTATACGTAACGTAGAACCGTAAGAGACTAAAGTAATGTCTTCACCTTCTTTAATGGTTTCTACAACTCCAATAGGCGTTTTAAATTTACCAATGTTATTTGGCATTTTTTCTTTAAGACGGTAACCATTTAAGCATTCTACAACTAAAGCAGGCTCGTCACTTTCTAAAAGTGTATTATAGAATCCTGCAGCTTTGGTCATATTTCTTGGTACAAGCACATGAATACCACGTACTAAATTAAGGATGCCTCCCATTTGTGAGCCTGAATGCCAGATACCTTCTAAACGGTGACCACGTGTTCTTACAATTAGTGGTGCTTTCTGGCGCCCTTTTGTACGGTAATGTATAGTTGCCAAATCGTCACTCATTAATTGTAACGCATACAAGATGTAATCTAAGTACTGAATTTCTGCAATAGGTCGCAAACCACGCATGGCCATACCAATACCAGAGCCTAAAATGGTAGCTTCTCTAATACCTGTATCCGCAACTCTTAGTTCGCCATATTTGGCTTGTAAACCTTCTAAACCTTGGTTAACGTCACCGATATGCCCAGCGTCTTCGCCAAAGATTAAGGCTTCTGGGTAATTGCTAAAAATAGCATCGAAATTATCACGCAATACCACACGACCATCAACCTCTTCGGCATTTGCATCGTATGTTGGTAAGACTTCGGTTTGATTAAGTGCTTTTTTATTTGAATGGCTTAATAAGTGCGAACTGTATTTGGGTTGAATTGTATTAATATAAGTAGTTATCCAGTTTTGAAGCTCTGTCTTTTCGGCAGAAGCTTCAGAAACCACAAAGCGTAAGGCTTTACGTGTTGCCGATAATATATCTTTACGAATAGGCTCGTCTATAGCCTCTAAATCGTTTTTAAGTTTGGTAATAAACACACCGTTAGCACTAGAGTTAGCAACGCGGTCTAATAAAGAAACGGCTTCGTCTCTTTCAGCCTTTATAGGGTTTATAAATGCAGACCAAGCGGCTTTTTTGCCGTCTCTTACGGCTTTTTTAATATCTTTTTCGATGGCTTTTAATTCCTCGTCGCTGGCAATATTATTGGCAATCATCCATTGGCGCATCTGCGCATTACAGTCGTATTCTGCTTCCCAAGCTAAACGCGCTTCGTCTTTGTAACGCTCATGAGAACCAGAGGTTGAGTGGCCTTGTGGCTGCGTTAATTCTTGCACATGAATCATAACAGGAACGTGTTCTTTTCGCGCCACTTGAGATGCACGCTGATACGTGTCTATCAATTCAGGATAGTTCCATCCATTAACTCTGAGAATTTCGTAACCATTTCCGTTTTCATCACGTTGGAAACCTTTAAGAATTTCAGAAATATTCTCCTTAGTCGTTTGGTGTCTTGCATGCACAGAAATACCATACTCGTCATCCCAAATGCTAATCACCATTGGAACTTGTAAAACGCCAGCAGCATTTATAGTTTCAAAAAACAGACCTTCACTTGTACTAGCGTTACCAATAGTTCCCCAGGCCACTTCGTTTCCTTCTTTAGAAAATTTAGTAGCATCAATATCTTTTACATTTCGGTATATTTTAGAAGCCTGTGCTAGACCTAATAGTCTTGGCATCTGTCCAGCGGTAGGAGAGATATCCGCACTTGAGTTTTTCTGCTCAGTGAGGTTTTTCCATTCGCCATTTTCGTCTAAACTATGTGTGGCAAAATGGCCTCCCATTTGGCGACCAGCTGACATTGGTTCGTCCTCCAAATTGGTATTGGCGTATAATCCTGCAAAAAACTGTTCAATCGATAATTCGCCAATAGCCATCATAAAGGTTTGGTCGCGGTAATATCCCGAACGAAAATCACCGTTCTGAAATGCCTTTGCCCAAGCAATTTGTGGAACTTCTTTACCGTCGCCAAAAATTCCAAATTTTGCCTTACCTGTTAATACCTCGCGACGGCCTAAAAGGCTACACTCACGACTGGTGACTACAGTTTTGTAATCATTTAAAACTTCTGCTTTAAAATCTTCAAATGTAATCTCAGTTTTGGTATTGGTATTTGGCTTCATGTACATTAATTTTTGGTCTTACAAAAGTAAGGTTTCTTACGATGTTAAGCAATATGAAAATGTGTTATAATTTTGAATTATTCTTAGTAAAACACCGTTATTTCGATAATTATTAAAAATAATATCGAAATTTAACATTTCAGTAAGAATATGTTAATACCATTTTCTTCGAAATAAGCCCAAGAGTACTTGTGGGTCAATGGTAAACATAAAGCGGATTTTTTGGTCGTAATTGTCTTGACCAATTTCCCAGCCGTTGTTAGAGTAGAGCGGAAAGAAAATTTCGAAATAATCCTCTACTAAATTAAGGCGTATGCCAGAATCGTAAACAAATTTAGCGCTATTAAATTTGTTTTTAAGAAAACCAACATCTCCGTAAAACTGAATATAACGCCATATAGACGTACTAAAATTAGCTGTTGCCATCCATTGATTGGCAAAGGCTGTGTCTAATTGCGATTTAAAACCACCTTCGGCAATAATGATTTGCTGGCTAAATAGTCCTGCGGCTTCAGAACGTCCTAAATAATTAAAATCGAATAAATAATCCGTTGGTCTATCTAGTGCAAAACTGAAAAAATTAGAATTGGGGTCATTGTTATTAGTTAAAAACGTACCTGCAAATAAGCGAAGATTTACATTTCGGTTATTTTTAGTGAGTTTTCTAAACTCGTAATTCACAGCGAATTTGCTAAACTTACTGGACACCTGAAAATCGGCAAAAAAGCGTGAAAAGTTAATGAGTCCAGGACTAGATTTTACGTAACGTAAGTTTAAAACACCATAGTCAGGTTCGTCAGTAATCTCATCGATAATAGCGTCAGGACCAATACTTCTGGCAATATCGACATAACGAAGCGATATGACATGACGCTTATCGGACCTTAAATCGTCTTTATCCCTAAAACCAAACGAAATATTTGGGCGAATACGCCTAAAAAATGCATCCTGGGCAAAGGATTGGTAGCTGGCATCTACACCATAGGTAATATTGAACAAATTGGTATTTTCTAGGTTATGGGTATAAAATACAGTTCCTGAGCCTGTTAGCGATTTTGAGTTTAGCGCGTATTGTGGCGAAAATCTGTAATTAAGTCGTTTTCTTAAAATGGTTTTGTTGTAAACTTTTGCGCCTAAAGTAAATCCGTCGTAAATGTTTTTAAATTCCGCCAATGGCATAAAAAACACCTGATTGTAATAGGGGTCTTCCACATCTTTAAACAGTCTAAACTGCAGTGGTTTTGCCCAAAACGAAGAGCCATTGGTCGATTTGTAATTATCGCGTTGATTAAACTCTGGAACTACATTGTCGTAGTCTAACACCAAGCGTTCTGTATCGTAATTCGGAATTTTTAAGGTTTTGGTATCGCTAACACTATCTATCCATATTTTGTTTACAACCGAATCATTCCTTAGGCTAAATAAAGAAATAGGCATGTTATTATTGCGCTTATTCTTTATAGTAAGTTGAATTGAATCTTCAGAAGCTCTTACTTTAGTTAACTTAAAATCTATTTTCTTTCTCGTGTCTAAGTAATCTGTAAAAAACCACTTTAAACTTTTACTAGATTTGGAAGTAATGAAGCGTTCAAATTCCTCTGTTTTTACACTTTCTAGTTGATGGTCTGCTAGATACGATTTTACTAAACTCCTAAAATCGATATCTGTGGCATAATCGTCTAAATAGTTAAAACCAATACCCGTTTTGTAGCGTCCAGCAATATTTGCATTAAATTTGGTCAACTCGTCTTTAGGCAGCGTAATGGGTTGGTCGTTATTTTTTCTGGCAGCTTCCATAGAGTATAAGAAATACTGAAAATTGTAATCTAAATCTGCTAAATGAAATGCTCTGATACCCCATACATTAGCTAAGGTTCCTAAGAGTTTACTATCTGGATAAAAGTCTTCGACATATTTTATTAAAAAGTAAATTATTAAACCATCGTTTAACCAATGGTCTTTTCGTGGATTTACCAGATGAACGTTATAAATGTATTTATTAAGTGCCGTTTTTAGTAGCTTAAGTTCGTACTGAAAATCATTCTTAAAAGGTCTTAAGAAACTAGGTAGTTGATTAAGTCCGTAAAGTGGGTTTTTGTTATAGTCTATTTGGCTAACTAATAAGCGGTCATGCGGATAATCGCCAAGATTATCTACTAGAAATTTAGTAACTCTATCGGTTATAATAGCCTTGTCTTGGGGCGAAAGTCCTTTTTCGAAAATATCTGAAACTAGCGTGAAATCATCAGTAGTAACTTGCTGAAACGATGTAATCTTGTTTAAAGACAAGTAGGTGTCAACTCTATCCTTACCTTCTAAAATAGCTGTTTTTGTGTCGCCTGTTGTTGTTAAGCCAACAGTATTTAATTCTGTGGTTAAATGATATGACTTCGGATAACTTAGTTTAATAGAAACATCCGATTTTGGGATGTACATATCGTCTAAATTCTTGTTACTGTAGTAGTGCCACTCACCATCGTAAACGGCTGGAGTGAGATACCAGTACTTTAATTCAAAATTTTGATTTTCTGTAAAACCGTAATCTGTAAACGAAGCATCGGGTAGTGTAAGTGTATAATTAAGATGAAGTGTATATGCTTCGTTTGGTTTTAGAGGCACATCTAACTCCACTTTTAAGACATCGATTTGGTTTTCTATATTTTCGTTATAGAGATTAGTCCCTGTATCATTGGTTAGCTTGGTTATTACTGTAAAACCTCTCTGACTATTTTTAGCCAAGTGAAACTTAGTGCTAAATTCTTCTTCAAATCGTTTTGCCAAGGCAGTAGATTTGGTCGCGTAACTGTTATTCCAATTATTTAAATAAACGGTGTTTAGCGTATCTTTCGATGTGTTCTTATAAACAATCGTTTGACTAATTTGAATCGATTTAGTTTCTGGATAAACAGTACCCTTCAACGCTATCTTATTCTGAGAAAAACCCAAAAAGATAAAGAAGCAAGCAACTAAGGTTATAAGACTAAGTTTATTCAAATTATAATTAGAAATTAGGGCTTAAATCTGATTTTTCGTAGAAATTGTTAAGAATACTTACAACCTCGTCAGCAGTATCAACAACATGAATTAAGTCTATATCTTTAGGACTAATATTACCTTCTGTTAGTAATGTGTTTTTTATCCAATCGACCAAACCACCCCAAAATTTAGTACCTACAAGCACAATAGGAAAGGTGTCTATCTTGTGCGTTTGTATTAGTGTAATTGCTTCAAAAAGTTCGTCTAACGTACCAAAACCACCAGGCATAACTACGAAGCCTTGGGAGTATTTTACAAACATAACTTTACGAACAAAGAAATAATCGAAATCTAAACTTTTATCAGAATCTATATACGGATTATCGTGTTGCTCAAAAGGTAATTCTATATTTAATCCTACCGAAGTTCCGCCTGCAATATGGGCGCCTTTATTACCAGCTTCCATAATACCAGGTCCGCCACCTGTAATAACACCATATCCACTATCTACAATTTTGCTCGCTACTTCTTCGGCAAGTTGATAATAATCGTGCTCTGGTTTTGTACGTGCGGAACCAAAAATAGAGACACAAGGCCCAATTTTACTTAGCTTCTCATAACCATTGACGAACTCGCCCATGATTTTAAAAATTGCCCATGAGTCATTTGTTTTTATCTCGTTCCAGCCTTTATAGTGTTTTCCTTTTCTCATATAATACTATTTGTAGTGTGCGTTTTACGTAATCGTAACTCGCTAATTTAATTCTTTCTTTAAGAATTTAGCTGTGTAGCTTTTTTTATTTTTAATTAGTTCTTCTGGGGTTCCTTTAGCAACAACTTGTCCGCCACCTTTACCGCCTTCGTAACCAATGTCTATAATATAATCAACGGTTTTTATGACATCTAAATTGTGCTCTATAATTAATACGGTGTTGCCTTTGTCTGCTAATTTATTTAATACTTTCATTAATACGTTAATGTCTTCAAAATGTAAGCCTGTTGTTGGCTCATCGAGAATGTAAAACGTATTTCCTGTATCGCGTTTGCTTAGTTCTGTTGCTAGCTTTATACGCTGGGCTTCACCACCAGAGAGTGTTGTACTTTGTTGACCCAAAGTAATATAGCCTAGTCCAACGTCTTTTATGGTTTTTAGTTTTCTGAAAATTTTAGGGATATGCTCAAAAAAATCTACAGCTTCGTCAATGGTCATATCCAGTACATCACTAATAGATTTGCCTTTGTAACGAATCTCTAAGGTCTCACGATTAAAACGTTTGCCTTGGCAGGTTTCGCACTCGACATAAACGTCTGGAAGGAAATTCATTTCTATAACTTTTAAACCACCACCTTGGCAGGTTTCGCAGCGTCCACCAGCAACGTTAAAGCTAAAGCGTCCTGGTTTATAACCGCGAATCATAGCTTCAGGAATTTGTGCAAAAAGCTTTCGGATTTCATCAAACGTTTTGGTGTACGTCGCAGGATTACTTCGTGGCGTCCTACCAATAGGCGATTGGTTAATATCAATAACTTTATCGAGATGTTCTAATCCTTTAATGCTTTTATAAGGCATAGGTTTTTTAACACCGTTGAAATAATGAGCGTTAAGGATAGGGTAGAGTGTCTCGTTAATTAACGTAGATTTACCACTTCCAGATACACCTGTCACGCCTATCATTTGACCCAATGGAAATTCTACTGACACATTTTTAAGATTGTTACCAGTACAGCCCTTTAACACTAACTTTTTACCATTACCACTACGACGCTTTTTGGGTATGCCAATTTCTTTTTTGCCATTAAGGTATTTCGCAGTAAGCGTGTCTTGTTTTTGAAGCTCTGCAGGTGTTCCTTCACTAATAATTTCACCACCATGTTTACCTGCAAACGGCCCTATATCTATAACATGGTCTGCACGTTCTATCATGTCTTTATCGTGTTCTACAACAATAACAGAGTTCCCCACATCACGAAGCGAAACTAGCGAATTGATTAACTTTTCATTATCACGCTGGTGTAAACCAATACTCGGTTCGTCCAAAATGTAAAGTACACCGACCAATTGAGAGCCAATTTGTGTTGCTAAGCGTATGCGTTGTGCCTCACCACCAGAAAGCGACTTAGAACTCCGGTTTAACGATAAATACGTAAGACCAACATCTAATAAAAACTGAACACGACTTTTAATTTCTTTTATAATCTCTCCTGAAATTTTGTTTTGTTTATCCGTGAGTCTTTCGGGGAGATGTTCTATCCATTCGCCTAGCTCTATAATATCCATTTTTACAAGGTCAGCGATGCTTTTATCGTCCACTTTAAAATAAAGCGATTCTTTACGTAAGCGAGAACCATTGCACTTTGGACACTCCACCTTATCCATAAAATCCTTTGCCCATCTAACCAGTGACGTCGAATTAGATTTATACTGGCTCTCTATAAAATTGGCAACACCTTCAAAATCAATATCGTAATTTCTGGCCACACCTAGCAGTTTGCTTTCAACTGTAAATTTTTCTTTTCCACCATAAAAAATCATTTGCTTGGCGTCTTCTGGGATGTCTTTCCAAGCCGTGTCTAGTGAAAAATCGAAACGTTGTGCTATGGTATCGAATTGCTTAAAAATCCAACTCTTTTTTTGCGGTCCATGCGGTGCTAAAGCTCCGTTTTTAATGGATAAAGAGTCGTCTGGCACTAGTTTTTTCTCATTTACAACGTACAACTCACCAATACCGTTGCATTTAGGGCAAGCACCTTTTGGGGAGTTAAATGAAAAATTATTAGGCTCAGGATTTGGATACGATATCCCCGAAGACGGACACATTAAATTCCTACTAAAGTAGCGCGGTTCGTTGGTATCTTGGTCTATAACCATGAGCACATCGTCACCATGATACATCGCTGTATTAATAGACTCCATTAAGCGTTTTTCGTTGTCTTTTGAATCGTCAATTTTTAAACGGTCAATAACAATTTCTATATCATGTGTTTTGTAGCGGTCGAGTTTCATACCCTTTTCGAGGTCAACAATCTCACCGTCGGTACGAACTTTTACAAAACCTTGTTTGGCAATTTGTTCAAACAACTCGCGATAATGTCCTTTACGAGAACGAATCACAGGTGCTAATATATTAATGCGTTTTCCTTTAAAAGATTCTAAAATCAAATCTTTAATCTGCTCATCGGAATAGCTTACCATTTTATCTCCAGTTTCGTAACTGTAGGCATCTGCAGCACGAGCAAAAAGGAGCCTTAGAAAATCATAGATTTCTGTAATGGTGCCAACGGTAGAGCGTGGTGATTTGCTTGTGGTTTTTTGCTCAATAGCAATTACAGGAGATAGACCATCGATTTTATCAACATCAGGACGCTCTAAGCTTCCTAAAAACTGACGTGCATAGGCAGAGAATGTTTCGATATAGCGGCGTTGTCCTTCAGCATAAATAGTATCGAAAGCTAATGAAGATTTTCCGCTGCCAGATAATCCTGTAATAACAACTAATTTTTCACGAGGAATAGTAACATCTATGTTTTTTAGGTTGTGAACGCGGGCGCCCCTTACTTCAATAGAATCCTCGTATGTTGTCATAAACTGTGTAATTTTTCTTGTGAACTAGCAATGCCAACCGAAGCAATTTTTACTTTGGCCGACAAGTTTGCAAAGGTACGATTTTTAGTTGTTAATTTGGTAGGACCATTTACTATGAAATTCTTATAATTGTGTGAAAGTTTTGAAAACAATAGCTTTAATTTTAACGCATAACAAATATTATAAACAATGAAATTACTAGGAATAGGCTCAAGAATAAATCACGCTGAATATGGAAAAGGTGTTGTTACTAATGTGACATCGCAACATTATTGGGTAACCTTTATTGAGAACGGTCTAGAAACTTTAGAATTAGATGAAGATTTTGAAGTAATTGAAGCCACCGAAGATGACGTAGATACAGTAAGTTTCTATGAAGTTGAAAAAAGCCTTAAGACTATTCTTAAAAAATGGTCTGATGTATCTGAGGTTGTTTCAATAGCAGATAAATGGAAAGGCGGAAAACTTATTTTAGAACCAGGTGATACAAATCTTCAAGGAAAAGAAATGGGCATAGACACGTTTTTTCATAAGATAACGATGGTTCGCGATAGACTTAGAGTTATGGAGCAGAAAATTAATTCTAGTAAGAATTTGGACGAGCAAGAAAAAATAGACTTGCAACAATATATTACGCGTAGCTACGGTAGTTTAACAAGTTTTAATGTGTTGTTTAAACTTAAAAGTCAGCAGTTTAAAGGGCAGTCTTCAAAATAAGAAATATTAATTCCTGTAAAAACAAAAACGCCGAGGTATTAGCTTCGGCGTTTTTGTTTGAATTATTTTTTAATGGCGTTTATTCTATAATAAGTTTTCGTGTAACGCTTTTATCACCGTCATTTACTTTCATAATGTAAATACCAGTACTTACATTGTTAAGATTAATTTGCTTATCAAATCTCGACGTTGCATTGTAGCTATTTTTATAAACTAATTTCCCTGAAATGTCGTAAACATCTACATTGATGTCTTTTCCAGAATTAGAATTAAACTGAAGCGTAAAATCACCGCTATTAGGATTTGGGAATAAGGTGAAATCGTTAAGCTCAAAATTATCTGTATCTAATGTTATGTTTGTAGTTGTTGTACATAATTCTACAGACCATTCGTTTACAATTCCTGTGTCAACAGGTGCCAAATCTACAAATACTAAATTCCAAACACCAGACCTGTCACTTCCGTCATAAAATGCACTCAAAGGACTATCTGGTGAAAACGTACCAACTGTGGGGCTTCCGCATACAATAGGACCAGCACCATCCTGTAGAGTTACATTCATATCCTCATTTACCCCACAATTATTGAACCAAATATTAGCAAATCCATCTCCTGCAGGCTGCAATTGTAGTAACAAATCTCCGATTGCTGTATGCGAAACATTTGCACTTACTTTTAAATCAGTAACTGGCGTAGTTTCTGTAACTGTGATTGGAACAAAAACAACACCATTATTTGTTCCGTCATTATCAGGAATAGGAGTAGATATTGGTCCAGTTGTGTATGTATTACAAGTTTCTGTAACTGTAACAGTGGCACCAACTGAAAACGACTTAGAAATCGCAAAATAAATATTATCTACAGGCTCTATTTTAATTCTACAATAGGGCTCTTGAACAGACGGGAAAGTTATGGTTTCTGATCCATCATTCGGTGTATTACTAGCTAGGATAGTACTAAAGGTTAAACCACCATCCGTTGAGAATAAAATATTTACATTATTCGTATTTATACCATTAGCTGTAGTGCCAGCTACGTCCCAGGTAATTGTTGTGCTTGAGCCTGAAGGAAAACTTTCGTTAGTTGTATTAGGAGCAGTAACAGCAAATGGTCCCGTATTAGCAACTGTGACGGTCATATCATCTCTATTGGTTTGTCCGCCGTTTGGTGATTGATTATCTCTAACCGTTAAGGCAAAATCCATTGTACGTGCTACGCTTGGGATAACTTCCCACTGAGGCGTTAAATTATCTGCAAGTATGTCACTTAATTGTGGAAATGTTCTCTCACCGGTAGGTAATGAAGGTCTTGATCTAAACATTGGTCCATCAGTATCGGTTGATGAAGGCTGTCCAGCCACAGTACCTGGATTTACTTGCTCCCAATTATAAGAAAGGACGGCACCACCATCAGGGTCACTTGCCGTACCTGATAATGTAAAAGCTGTACCAAATGGTATAGTATAATCTTGTCCTGCATTTACTGTTGGTGCTGTATTGCCGTTTGATGTATTAACAGAACAGGTTGGTGAGGATGTAATTCTAGCATATATTTCATCTATACTTATGGCATTGAAATGGTCATCACTATTGTTTTGAATATTATCGCCGCCACAAATTCCAGCATAGGCCATAATGGTTGTGCCACTACCTGGTTCTACCGATGTTGAAGCATTTCTGTTCGTACCAGAGCAATTACCTTGACTACCATTAAAGGTATGGTTTGCCCCAAAATGATGTCCCATTTCGTGTGCAACAAAATCGACATCGTAAGGATCACCAACAGGACTTGGTAATCCAGTTACAGCTCTAGCTTTTGCATTAGAAAAACAAATTCCCCCAAGAATAGCAACTCCACCACCACCTGTTGTGAAAACATGGCCAACATCATAGTTTGCAGTACCAATTCTTGTATCAGTTATAGACTGGTTTTCACTTAAAAGAGCTCCTGGGTCATTATCAGTAAATCCGTCTGGCTCGACAAGAGATATTGTACTAGTGTTAGAAAATGGAGGGTCGATTATCTCAACTAATTCCATAGTTAAAGATAAATCACGCTCAAAAAGACCATTTACACGAGTCATAGTTACGTTCATAGCGGCTAAGACGGTTTGTCTTTTTACTAAATCTGAAGCCGTTTGCTGTCCCGCAGCATTAATATGAAAATTAGAATACTCTTGTGTTGACGATAAGGACAAACGAAATGTTCTTAAAAGACCATCATTAGCATTTCTTTGACCCGAAACACGGTTAGTATCTGGTGTGTAAGGACTTTCTAAGGCCATTTCATCCGTTAATTGGCAGCCTATTCTATCGATATCTGAATATAAATTTTCTTTTGCATAAAGAATATAAGCGTTTAAATCTTCTGTATAAGGGTCTATATAATATGTTTTGCCAATTGTGTAAATCGCTGCATGAAAACCAAATATAGTGGTGCTAAAGCGCATCGTTACGCCAGGATTATCAATATTAATACCAACGTAAGATTGAATTTCTGGATGCTTTGCCGCAAACTCTGGTTCCATTATGGAAGCATTATAAATCTGATAGCGCTCCAATTTCCCTTCGGCATTAGGGAATTTAATGTAAGTATTAGATTCTAAAGAAGAAGAACGGCTAACCGCATTTCCTAGTTCGTTTTTAATACCTTCAAAATTAAGATTGTAAACATCAAATTTAGTAGGTGTCGAGCCTCTTTCTAATAATTGGCTCTGCTGAATTTTACTTGCTGATGTTTTTGTCCAAAATGATTTTTTTTGCGAAAAAGCAAAAAAGGGCAAAATCAGTAAGAATAGGTAGATTTTTTTCATGAGTAAATAAATTTAAGTGGCTAAAGTTAACAGATTTTAAGAAAAAAATGTGTTAATAAAGTCGTCAAAGTTATCCTCAATATTTAATTCCTTTAATATCAGTTAACTCTAAATCTAAGAATAGAAGCTTGTGTTGTGTTGGTAAGTTGGCCCCACTAGAAGTGGTTTTCCATTGATTCCAAGTAGCTTCTAAACCACTAATTGGTAAAATGTCTACCCACATTTGATAACTTGTTGGCATACCTTTTTCATTGATATGCCAGAGATAAGAATCTCCTGGTGTGGTGCCTCCAGAAGTATAGGTTACAAGTAATGCGTCTTTATTGTCTTCTGTTTTTACCAGCTTTCTTATCGTTCCTTTATCGAATACTTTATAAGGTGCTACTAACCAAAACGAATCATTATTAAAATAAGACTCTGCCTTGGTTATTAAATTTTGTTTCTCAATACCATTGTATTTTTGATTTGAAACAAATACACTTGATTTTTCTGGATTTTTTAGTTGAAGCATTACTGTAAAATCTTTCCATTTTACCTCACAACTATCAGCAGATTTATACCATTTATAGCTATGTATGCTTTTAAATGTCCACTCAATATAATCGGTATTTTTATAAGCTTCATAATCAAGAGCGTTCAGCATTTTATGGGCTAGTAGGTCTGCTTTTGGGCTTTCGGTAGCTTCGGGTAGAGGCTCATTGTATTTTAAGTAAATAAATCCAAAAAAGAGTAGTGTAGGAAGTGTAATAAAAATTACAGCACCGCCTATGAACTTTAATATTCTGATTAGCTTTTGCTTTGGTGAAAGCTTACTAAATGGCTTTATTTTTTTGAAACGAAACAAGATATTATTGATTTAGAACTTCAAAATTACAATAAAGACTAAAAAAGAATAAGGATGTCTTAAAAAGTTTTAATCCCAACCAGTCAAGTTGAGCCTATCGAAACAGATATTGATTATCAAAATATTGAAATATTTCGACAAGCTCAATAAGACAGAGAATAGACTTTTAAGACATCCTCACTCTAATAATTACTATAAAAATCTAATTATCATTTTTATAACCTTCTGGACGTTTCCATCTAATAGGAGGAGCAGGCTCTGGTTTTAATTGAAATTCTTCGGTTTTTAATAGCTTCATGGCTTCTTCAACGGCACGCTCCAATTGTGGGTCGTTACCTTTAGATGTTTCTTTTGGATGCTGAATAACTTCAATATCTGGAGCGACGCCTTCACCTTCAACAGCCCATTTACCATCTACATCATAAAATCCACCACGAGGTGCAACCATACGACCACCATCGATAAATCTTGGTGTATCCCATGTACCAACTAGTCCGCCCCAGGTTCTGGTTCCAATGAGCGGCCCAATATTTTTCATTTTAAACATATACGGCAACAAGTCACCACCAGAACCTGCACGCTCGTTAATAAGCATTACTTTAGGACCCCAAATCCCTGCCATTGGCGTCGTCCAAGGCCTGTTGTCGTTAGCTTTGCTATTAAAATAGCCAAACAACTCTCTTGACATAATATCTATCATGTAATCTGCTGCGGAGCCACCACCGTTGTTACGCTCATCGATAACCGCACCTTTTTTATCTTGTTGTGCAAAATAGTAACGATTGAAAGAAGTAAATCCGCCACCTGATGTGTTTGGTACATAAACGTAAGCTAATTTCCCGTTTGATAATTTATCCACTTTACGTCTATTGCTTTCCACCCAATCGATGGTTCTAAGTCCGCGTTCATTTCTAATTGGTTTTATTAAAACGTCTCTTGAACCGTTTTCTGAAGGTTTAGAGTTTACTGTTATAGTAATTTCTCTTCCCGCTGTTTGTTCTAAATGTTTGTAGATGTTTTCAGAACCTGAAATAGGTTTACCATTAATGGCTAAAATATAATTGCCTTGATTAATATTTAAACCAGGTTTTGCCAATGGTGCATCAAGATTTGGATTCCAACGTTCACCGTTATAAATTTTTGAGATTTTATAACGTCCGTTAGAAACTTCAAAATCGCAGCCTAGTAGGCCAACAGGCACATTGTCTAAATCAGGGAAATCGCCTCCAGAGACATAAGAATGCCCTACGGCTACCTCACCACTCATTATATCTACAACATAGTTGAGGTCTGTTCTATGGCGCACATGGTCTATCCAAGGCGAATACCATTGGTAAACCTCATCCCAAGGCGCACCATGTACATTGTCCACGTACAAGAAATCTCGCATATAGCGCCAGCCTTCTTTAAAAATTTGATGTGCCTCTGCTTTAGGGTCTAATTTTATCTTTAGATTTGTTTTTAGGACATCTTTACCTGGTTTTGGAGCTGAAGACGTACTTGTTAGCATCCATTTTCCACCACTAAATAATAGAATTGATTTTCGGTCTGCTGAAATCACAATTTGGGTAACGCCGTCGGCAAAGTCCGACGCTTCTTCTTTTTCTACATCGTAAGAATATAATTTAAACCCTTGTTTGTTCGGTATAGTTTCCGCTATAAATATTTTATGTTTTGGACCTTTAGCAAGAGCTACATAGTTTCTTGCTGGTAAATCTAAGGCTACAGCTCTATCAAAAATGCCTTCTTTATCAATGCTTACTACAACGTCTTTTTTATCTTCGTTTTTCTTTTCGCTGTCATCGTCAGTTTTAACGTCTTCCAAATCATTTTTTGGAAGGTTTGGCGCTTTATCATTTTTGCTCAGTACAATAGCATAAAGACTTCTTGCTAAATTGGCGCCTGGGTCGTAATTACTCATATCTAACCAACCAGACGATAAGCCGTAATTAGTACTTGCTAGTGTATAAAGGTATTTACCTGAAGCATCCCAAACAGGTGTAATGGCATCTGCTATTGGGTCTGTTAATTGAATGATTTCTTTAGAGTCTATATGGTAAGCAAAGATGGATTTAAAATGACTTTTCTGTTGCTTGGCATAGGCAATCCACTTACTGTCTGGCGACCAAACAGGATTCATAGCTCTGTTTGGATGGGCATAACTATCTGTATCTACAACATTTGTTTTTTTTGTTTCAAGATTTATAATCCAAATATTGTAATGTGTATCTGTGTAGGCTATGTGCTTTCCATCAGGAGACCAATCGGGTTGAAAATAAAACGTAGGATTTGGTAAAGTAATAGCTTCTATATTCTGGCCATCTTGGTCTGCCAACATCAGCTGGTATTCACCGCTTTTATCAGAAAACCAAGCAACTTTATCACCTTTTGGAGACCAAATTGGTGCACGGTCTGCAACACCAGGTGAATTGGTTAAGTTGGTCCAAGTACCATTTTCTTTAGGTACTGTGAAAATTTCGCCTCTGTGTTCAAAAATAGCGCGTTTGCCTGTTGGCGATACGTTAGGGTTGCTTAAACTTCTTGCTGAAATATCTTCCCATCTTGGCCTGTAAAAGTTGAGGTCGCCATTAACGGTGATGTTGAGTTGCTTTGTATTTCCGTTTGAAGGATTATAAACGTGTAAATAGCCACCTTGCTCATAAACAATTTGATTGTCACTTGCATCTAAACTTTTGACATCAAATTTTTTATGAAACGTCACTTGTTTTTCTTCTTTTGTATCGGGATTAAAAGACCATATATTCATCGTATAGTCGCGCTCCGACAAATAGTAAACCAATCCGTTTAACCAAACCGGGTCAAGATGACGTTCTTGGGTTGGCTGCTGGGTTCTTATCAGCGCTTTTGTTTTCATATTAACCACCCAAATTGGCATGGCTTGTCCACCACGATAATTTCGCCATTCTGCATCCCAACCTGTAATCGGTGTGTAGGCTAGATATTTTCCGTCTGGTGATAATTCGCCATAAGCAGCACGCGGAATATCAAGAGCCTCAGGTAAACCGCCATTGATATCTACTGCGAAAAATTTACTGGTCATTGTTGGTTGACTCTCTCTTCCCGAACGAAACAATACTTTTCCATCAGGTGTCCAGCCTTGCACGAAGTCGCCATCAGGATGGTAGGTCAATCGTTTTGGTTCGCCACCTTCAGAAGGAATAACAAAAACGTCTATATTTCCATCGTATTGCGCTGTAAAAGCGATTTGCTTTCCGTCTTTAGAGAAATGCGGGCTAGATTCGTAGCCTTCGTCACTAGTTAGTCGAATGGCATTTCCGCCATTAACATCGGCCTTCCAAAGGTCATTGGCATAAACAAATACCACATCGTTTCCATGCAGTGTTGGTTGTCTAAGCAGTTGTGTGCCTTGAGCGTTAAGATTAAGCATAAGAAGTAGTGCTAAACCCGATAATAGATGTTTCATGTTGGTCGATTTAATTATACCAACTAAAGATACAACTATGCGTTATATGAAATTATAAGACAATGTTAAAACCTTAAAAGCCAACTGCAGTATCGTCTCCGCGTTTGTCTGCGCCACCTTCTAAATTACCATTTTCAAGCTTTAGAATGCCATCTACAATGCCAATAATAGGTGAACGTGACTCATTTATTATATAGCCTTTAGCTTCGAGTTGTTTGATAAGGTTTTTATCAAATGAATTGGGTTCCATTCTTATTTCGTCTGGTAGCCATTGATTATGGAATCTTGGAGCGTTAACGGCATCTTGCATGGTCATTTTAAATTCATGCACATTTAAAATAGTCTGCAAAACCGAGGTAATTATTGTAGATCCACCTGGTGTACCAACCGTCATTAACAACTCGCCATCTTTTTCAACAATTGTGGGCGTCATAGAGCTTAGCATTCTTTTTTCTGGAGCAATACTATTGGCTTCGGCGCCAATAAGACCATAATAATTGGGTTCTCCAGGTTTAGAGCTAAAATCATCCATCTCGTTATTTAAAAAGAAGCCTAAATCGTCTGCGTAGAGCTTAGAGCCATAACCTCCGTTTAAGGTCGTAGTAACGGCAATGGCATTTCCAAATTGGTCTACAATAGAATAATGGGTGGTTTCGTCACTTTCGTAGCCAATAATCTGTCCGTGAGAGATGGAATCTACTGGCGTTGCTTGATTGAAAGAGAAGTCCTTCATTCTATTTTCTAGATAAACACTGCTAGTTAAGGTTTCCGTGGGTATTTCAACAAAATCAGGGTCGCCCAAATAATAGCTTCGATCTGCATAAGCACGTTTTTCAGCTTCCACTAATACTTGGATGGTTTTTAATGAGTTATGTCCATAACCAGCTAAATCGAAATTTTCTATCATCGTCATAATCTGATTTAAACAAATACCACCAGACGACGGCGGCGACATGGATGTGATGGTTAAATCATCATACATAAACTGAATGGGTTGACGCCATTTAGCTTCGTATTTTGCTAAATCTTCTAGCGTTATAATGCTACCTTTTTCTTGAAGAAATGTCACGAGTTTTTCGGCTGTTTCGCCTTTGTAAAACTCATCTCGTCCATTAGTTGCAATACGGGTTAATGTTTCTGCTAAAGCGAAATTGAAGACTTTATCGTTTTCCTTTAAGTCTTTATTAAAGAGGATTTTTTTTCCATTAACAACTCTAAAAATGCTATCGTAACTTTTAAATCTGTTCTCTTGGTTTTTGGTTACGACAAATCCATTATTAGCCAAATCTATCACAGGCAGTAAGATGGTTTTTACATCTAAGTTCCCAAAGCGTTCTTGAGCTTTGAAAATACCAGCGATTGTACCTGGAATTCCAATAGCTAGAGGACCAATAGTGCTTTTTCCTTTTATAACATTGCCCTCTTCATCAAGGTACATGTCTTTAGTTGCTGCCAGAGGCGCTTTTTCGCGATAGTCTAATGCACCAACTTCTCCATTGGCTAATCGGTAAATCAAAAATCCGCCACCGCCAAGGTTGCCAGCGTAAGGGTAGCTTACAGCCAGAGCTAGTTCTGTGGCCATCATGGCATCAAAGGCATTTCCGCCTTTAGCCATAATATCTGAGCCTATCTTTGATGCTTCTTTACGTGCGCTAACTACCATAGCATTTTCGGTAATTAGTCCTCTATTATTAATGGTGGTTTTGGATTCTTTAGTTGTCTCTTTGCAATTGAATAGTAGAGCTATTAGAAGTAATAAAAAAAGATGTTTTCTCATAAGCTGTATTCTTTTTCTAATGCTATTCGCTTTGTTTCAGTTTCTTGTTTTAGTTCCTCAAAGAAGAGTTTAAAGTCATTTTCAAAGGCGTCATAAAATTCCACAAGTTCCTTTGTTGCTTCATTCATGTTAGAGCGTCCTTTTGTTCTACGATTCATGCCATCTAAAACTTTCTGAATACCTTCAATAGTGGCATAACTCAACAACCAGTTATCGTTTATCATAAAGGGCACTAGTTTTTTAAAGCGTTCAGGTAATATTTCAAAATGTCTTTTCAAACTGTTGTAAAAGTTCTGAATGTAAGCGTCCAAAGATTGCTCATTATAATCGCTCCAGTTTTTTGCTAAAAAATGGTCATAAAAAATATCTACAATGACACCGCTGTAATGGCCATAAGCTTTATGCAATCTTCTTGTGCTATCCCTAAAGTTGGGATGTGCATCTGTGTAAGAATCGATAAACCGATGCAATAAAATACCGACTTGCATTGCTTTAGGATAGTCTTTATAACGTCTTCCTCTTATGCCATCTGCGGCAAAATTGCCAATGGTCAATAGTTCGTTTTCTCCAGATAGGTAAATATGGGCTAAAAAGTTCATTGCCCCGAATTTACAAATTCGTAATCATAAAATAGGATTAACTAATTATATTTGCCAAAAACAAAATAGACATGACTTTAATAAAATCTATATCAGGAATTCGTGGTACTATCGGAGGCGCTGTTGAAGAAAATTTAACACCTATTGATGCTGTAAAATTCGCAGCAGCATACGGCACATGGTTGAGACAACAACGTTCTAAAGAAAATTATAGAGTTGTAGTTGGTCGTGATGCGCGCTTGTCTGGAGAAATGATTCAGAATTTAGTGATGAACACACTTATTGGTATGGGAATTCATGTTATAGATTTAGGTTTGTCAACTACACCAACTGTTGAAATTGCTGTGCCTTTAGAACATGCTGATGGTGGAATTATTTTAACGGCAAGCCATAACCCTAAACAATGGAATGCGCTAAAGTTGTTGAATGCTAAAGGCGAATTTTTGAATGGTGAAGAAGGCAAGAAAATTTTAGAGATTGCCGAGTCTTCTGATATGAGGTTTGCTGAAGTTGATGATTTAGGAGTAATCACTAAAAATGATGCCTATATAGATATCCATATTGATGAGGTTTTAGATTTGCCATTGGTAAATAAAGAAGCCATAGAGGCTGCTAATTTTAAAGTTGTTGTAGACGGTGTTAATTCCACAGGAGGTATCGCTATTCCTTTATTATTAGAACGTTTAGGTGTTGAAGCCGTAAAACTATATTGCGACCCAACGGGTCATTTTCCGCATAACCCAGAGCCATTAAAAGAACATTTAGGAGATTTAGCAGATGCTGTTGTAAAAAACCATGCTGATTTTGGTATTGTTGTCGACCCAGATGTAGACCGTTTGGCATTTATGGATGAAAAAGGTGAAATGTTTGGTGAAGAATATACGCTTGTGGCCTGTGCAGATTATGTGCTAAGCAAAACTCCTGGAAATACAGTGAGTAACATGAGTTCTACCCGCGCTTTAAGCGATGTCACTAAAAATCATGGCGGTACTTACGAAGCTAGCGCTGTTGGTGAAGTAAATGTTGTAGACTTAATGAAAAAAAACAATGCCATTATTGGTGGAGAAGGTAATGGTGGTATCATTTACCCAGAATCGCATTATGGTCGTGATGCTTTAGTTGGTGTCGCTTTATTCTTAAGCCTTTTAGCCGAAAAGAAAATAGCGGTGAGCGATTTAAGAGCAAGCTATCCCAACTATTTTATGAGTAAAAAGAAGATAGAATTAACACCAGGTTTGGATGTAGATGGGATTTTAAAAATAATGGAGTCTAACTACAGTCACGAAAAATTAACCACAATAGATGGTGTTAAGATTGATTTCGAAAATAGTTGGGTGCATCTTCGTAAAAGCAATACGGAACCGATTATTAGAATATACACCGAAGCACCATCACAAATTGAAGCTGATACGCTTGCTGATAGAATAATAGGAGAGATAAAAGCTATCGCAAATATTTAATATCTTCGTAAAACGTTAACAGTCAATTATGTCAGTTGTTTCAACATCAGTTTCAAAGTCATCAACAGAACTCGAGCAGTATTTTAAAAAGTTCAGAGCGCAAATTGTTGGAATTGACCAAACGTTTGTTTCGCCTTATGGGGAACAGAAGATAATCTATACCGATTGGACAGCTTCTGGTCGTTTGTATAGACCAATAGAAGAGAAGCTACTAAACGATTTTGGTCCTTTTGTAGCCAATACACATACCGAAACTACAGTATCTGGTACAGCTATGACACAGGCTTACCACAAGGCGAAGCACATTATTAAAAACCACGTTAACTGTAATGAAGATGATGTCTTAATTGTCTCTGGTAATGGGATGACAGGCGTCATTAATAAGTTTCAGCGTATTTTAGGATTAAAGGTTCCAGAAAATTTAAAAGATTATACTAGAATTCCTGATGAAATGCGACCTGTGGTTTTTGTATCTCATATGGAGCATCACTCTAATCATACCTCATGGTTAGAGACGATGGCTAAGGTTGAGGTTATTCCTCCAGGCGAAGATGGGTTATTTAGCTTAGAGAATTTAGAAAAACTACTTGTTGAGTATAAAGATTGTACCATAAAAATTGCCTCTGTTATTGCGGGCTCTAATGTTACTGGTATAGAAACTCCATATCATGATATTGCTAAATTAATGCACCAAAATGGTGGCGTTTGCTTCGTGGATTTTGCGTGTTCAGGACCTTATGTAGATATTAATATGCATCCAGAGAATGAAGACGAAAACTTAGATGCTATCTTCTTTTCACCACATAAATTTTTAGGAGGTCCAGGTACATCAGGTGTACTAGTTTTTAGTAAGAAACTATATAAGAATATGGTGCCAGATTGCCCTGGTGGCGGTACAGTAAGTTGGACAAACCCCTGGGGAGAACATAAGTACATTGATAATATTGAAGAACGCGAAGATGGTGGCACGCCAGGATTTCTTCAAACTATAAAAACAGCTCTTTCAATAAAGCTGAAAGAGCAAATGGGTGTTAGTAATATCCTAAAACGCGAGCACGAATTGGTTGATATTGTTTTTAATAGGCTAGATGCGATAGACAACATAAATATTCTCGCAGGACAACATAAGGATAGATTAGGAGTGATTTCTTTCTATATTGACGACTTGCATTACAATCTTGGTGTAAAATTATTAAACGATAAGTTTGGCGTGCAAACACGCGGTGGCTGCAGTTGTGCTGGTACTTACGGGCATTTTTTACTGCATGTAGACCAAAAAACATCCAAGGAATTAACAGATGAAATAACCATTGGAGATTTGGTCAGAAAACCAGGTTGGATTCGCATGTCCATTCACCCAACAACAACTAACCAAGAAATTGAATACGTATGCGATAGTATTATTGCTCTAGCCAAGCACCATAAAGAATGGGCTATGGATTACGTGTATTCTAAATGCACTAATGAATTTATTCACAAAAGTCAAATAGGGAAACCTTCTGAAATCACAGTAGTTAACAATTGGTTTAGCTTAGACTAGATGTTATTTGAACTGTTCTGGAACTTTATCTCTATGTTTCCAGCGCTTATGCGTCCATAAATAGTATTGTGGCGCTTCAAAAATTTGCGCTTCAACTAATTTGAAGAACTTATCTGTAATTTCATAATCTTCAAAATCGTTAGGATTTTCGGTTATTGTCTGAAATGTCGTTTGATAATAGCCTCTCTTTAGTCGTTTCACACTAAAAAATACGACAGCCATATCAAACCGTTTGGCAATTGTTTCGGCGCCAGTATGCATAGGTACTTTTATACCCATAAATTCATTCCAATGTAAAGCCTTTGTGGCTTTCGGTGATTGGTCGGAAGCAAAGCCATTTATAGTTAGTTCTCCTTTTTTTTGAGATTCGCTTAAAATTGTAAACGTTTCTTTCGTTGTAATTAGGTGCGAGTCGTATTTAGCTCTAATGCGTTTTACAAGTCTATCAAAATATTTATTGGCTAATCGTTTATAAACCGCATAGCCTTTGTGATTAATTTGGGGCTGAAGAATAAAAATCCATTCCCAACTTCCATAATGGCCGCACATTAGCATAATGCTTTTTTTCTTAGCTTCTAAATCATGAATTAACTCTAGATTGGTGAATGTGTAGCGCTTTAGCATAGACGCCTCAGATATGGTCATAGATTTTATAGCCTCTAAAATCATGTCGCACAGATGACGGTAAAATTGACTGCAAATAGTTTCAATTTCATCGCGAGACTTATCAGGAAATACTAATCTTAGATTAGATTTAACCACTTTTTTTCTGTATTTAAATACTCTAAAAATAAAGAAGTAAAGTATATCAGATAATCCATAGAGCAGCCGAAATGGCAAGATTGAAATCAGCCAAAGAAAGGGATAGATTATGATATAGGCGAGTAGTTGCATTTAGCACTGTTTTAAAGCGCAAATATATTTATATTTGAAGTATAACAGTAAGATTTATGCTCAATTTAAGTTTGGTTACGGTTGTTATCATTGCTGCAAATGTTATTGCGTCGTTTAAAGGCTTTGAAGACCGTCTTTTTTTTGAACGTTATAAGTTTAATGTAGGTAGTATAAAACGGAACGAGCACATTCGTATGTTCAGCTCTGGGTTTTTACATGCAGACACTACGCATTTGTTATTCAATATGCTTACATTATACTTTTTTGCCAATGCAGTAATAGTTCCGCTCGGGAATTTCAATTTTATAATGATTTACGTGGCGAGTTTACTGTTTGGCAATTTACTGTCCTTATATCTGCACAAAGATGAATACTGGTATAGTGCAATTGGTGCAAGTGGTGCTGTTACTGGGATTTTGTATTCTGCAATCTTATTGCAGCCTAATATGAGTTTATACATGTTCTTTATTCCTATTCCAATACCTGGTTATGTTTTTGGAATTGGTTACCTACTATATTCTATCTACGGCATGAAAAATCGAATAGGAAATATTGGTCATGACGCCCATTTTGGAGGCGCTATTGGTGGCTACGTTATTACCTTGTTGCTAAAACCATCACTTTTTGAAACCGACTTGTTTCATGTTGGGCTTTTAGCCATACCAATTATTATTTTATTTGTAATGTATAAAATGGGCAAGCTAAGTTAGTCATAGGTTCTTGTAATAGCCCATTTCTTTAAAAAATAAAAGAAGCTGTCTGAAAAGTATAGTTTATGTAAATCTGTCACATTGAGCGGAGTCGAAATGCATTGAAATTCAATGTTTTAATTTTCTCGACTACGCTCGAAATGACTGAAAACATTACTTTTCAGACAGCCTCGTTTTAAGTCGGGATAACTGGATTTTTAGAACCCAAATAAACCCTTATTGCAAATTAAAGCTTTGCTTTAAAACAAATAAAGCCTTGGATTTTTTAAGAAAGCGAGCTTTCTACAAAATCCCAAAGCTTCATTTAGTCGGGATGACTGGATTTGAACCAGCGACCCCTAGCACCCCATGCTAGTACGCTACCAGGCTGCGCTACATCCCGAGAGTAATTCATATGAATTATCAAGACTTCAAAATATAAAAAACAAATTACAAGAACAGTCTTTTTTAAGCAGTCTGTTCAGGCGGAGTTTATCCCGAACTTGCTTCGGGGTTACATCCCGATATTTTAAAACAAAAAAAGCCTTACACTTAGTAAGACTTTTTGTGATCGCGACAGGATTCGAACCTGTGACCGTCTGCTTAGAAGGCAGATGCTCTATCCAGCTGAGCTACGCGACCATTCAATCACGCTTAGCATGATGAAAAATTTGTCGGGGTGGCAGGATTCGAACCTGCGACCTCCGCGTCCCAAACGCGGCGCGATAACCGGGCTACGCTACACCCCGAAAACGGTTACCATTTCAAAAAATTGCGGAGAGACAGGGATTCGAACCCTGGCGACAGTTACCCGTCGACAGATTAGCAATCTGCTCCATTACCACTCTGGCACCTCTCCAATAAATTAAGAACATTTCTTAAATTGCGGATGCAAATGTAACTTAACATATTAAAGAACGCAACAATTTTTTAGAGTTTTTTATTTCATTCTTGCATCATGTACTTTATTCCATTGAACATAGGAACTTTACTTTTAATATTTCTTTTTTTCTCTTTTTTAATCTCTTAAAATTTAACGCAATTTTTATAGGGTTAAATTTCTTTTTCAATAGTTTCGTAAAGCTATGTTAAAAGACAACCAACTGATTAAGTTCACTAAAAAAGGAATTTATTGTCCCAAAGGGAAATTCTATTTAGACCCTTGGTATCCTGTAGATTACGCTATTATTTCTCATGGCCATGCGGACCATGCACGATGGGGAATGAAACATTATTTATGCACAGATGACTCAAAAGCGATTTTAAAACATCGATTGGGCGAAGCTATTAATATTCAGAGTATTCCTTACAGACAGTCAATAAGTATTAATGGTGTCAATGTGAGCTTTTATCCTGCTGGCCATGTTATTGGTTCGGCTCAAATCCGACTAGAGTATAAAGGCTATGTTGTTGTATTTACTGGTGATTACAAAACCCAACCAGATTTTATAACCACACCGTTTGATTCTGTTAAGTGTCACACGTTTATTACTGAAAGTACTTTTGGTCTGCCTATATATCATTGGAAATCAGAAAAAAATCTTCAGAGCGAATTGCACGACTGGGTAAGAACCAATCAGTCTAATAATAGAACATCTGTGTTTTTTGGTTATTCTTTAGGTAAGGCACAACGTTTATTATCGCTTTTAGATGGTGCCGACGATATTTTTGTACACCGTTCAATTTATAATTTAAACGATGCAATTACTGGCTCTGGGATAGACTTACCTAAATCAAAATTATGGTCTGCAGATTTGGATAAAAATAGTCTTCAGAATAAAATAATCATTGCGCCACCATCGCTGCTAGGCTCTAAGATGCTCAAGCGTTTACCAAATCCTGCTACAGCGATTTGCTCTGGCTGGATGCAAATTAGGGGTAATCGTCGTTGGCAGTCTGTAGATGCAGGTTTTGCCGTAAGTGATCATGCGGATTGGAATGGTTTAATTTCAGCGGTAAAAGCTTCAGAAGCAGAGCGAGTTTATGTTACTCATGGCTCTCAAGCCGTGTTTTCGAAATATCTTAATGAAATTGGTATAGAAGCCTACGAGCTAAAAACCGAATATGGTGATGAAGCCTTAGCAAAAGCCGAAAAGGAAACTGAAATAATAGAGCGGGAATGAAGCAGTTTTCAGATTTAATAAGTACCATTGAGATTACGAATAAGACCAATGCCAAAATCGATGCTTTGGTAAATTATTTTGATACAGCGCCAGATAAAGATAAATTGTGGTTAATAGCCTTATTTACAGGAAAACGTCCTTCTAGGCCTGTAAAAACAAGTCTTATGAAGGAATGGTGCATGGAAATTACAAACCTGCCGGAGTGGCTGTTTTTAGAAAGCTACAGTTCAGTTGGTGACTTAGGCGAGACAATGGCCTTGCTCTTACCAAATAATAGCTCTCATTTGGATTTATCGCTAAGCGAATGGATGACTGAATTAAAAGCCTTAAAACCTAAATCTGATGACGAAAAAAAAGCATTTGTTTTAGAGGCTTGGTCTGGTTTAGGACAGCAAGAACGCTTAATTTTTAATAAGTTAATTGGCGGTAGTTTTAGAATAGGTGTTTCTAAAAAAACATTAGTTAATGCCTTAGCAAAGCTAACAGGAATTGACGCAAATCAATTAATGCATAGCATTATAGGTCATTGGGATATCGATTCAATTACTTTTGAAGAGTTAATACACGGACAGCATATCAATTACGATAATTCCAAACCTTATCCGTTTTGTTTGGCTTATGCTTTAGAAAAAGAGTTACCAGATTTAGGAGAACCTAAAGATTGGTTTGTAGAGCAAAAATGGGATGGTATCCGTGGACAAATTGTTAAGCGTAATGATGAGGTGTATATCTGGTCTAGAGGCGAAGAATTAGTCACGCAACAGTTCCCTGAATTGGTAGAAGCCATGTCTAATTTTAATGACGATTTTGTCATTGATGGCGAAATATTAGCTATTAAAGACAGTGCTGTTTTGTTATTTAACGATTTACAAAAACGCCTAAATAGAAAGAATGTCACTAAAAAATTATTAGAAGAAGTCCCTATTGGTTTTTACGCTTACGACATATTAGAGTTTAATGGAGAAGATATTCGCGAAAAACCATTTGCCGAACGACGACAAGTGTTAGAATTACTTTTTGGTTTGATGGCGTTACCTAGTCATGTAAAATTATCGCATTTGGTTAATTTTAAAAAATGGGAGGATTTATATCGTATTAGAGCCAATTCTAGAACTATTAATAGTGAAGGCTTGATGCTAAAGCAAAAGGCATCACCATACCATACTGGGCGAAAAAAAGGGGATTGGTGGAAATGGAAAGTTGACCCATTAACGATAGACGCTGTAATGATTTATGCCCAAAAGGGTAGTGGGCGGCGTAGCTCAAAATATACAGATTACACGTTTGCTGTAAAGAAAGATGATGCTTTGGTGACTATAGCTAAAGCGTATTCTGGATTAACAGACCAAGAGATTACCGAAATTTCTAAATGGGTTAACAAAAATGCTATTGAAAAATTTGGTCCAGTACGTACTGTAAAACCAGAGCTTATTTTTGAAATCGCTTTCGAGGGAATTGCTCTAAGCAATAGGCATAAATCTGGAGTAGCCTTACGCTTTCCCAGAATTTCTAGATGGCGAAGAGATAAACCAGTAGACGAAATAGATACTATTGAAAGCGTAAAGCAATTAATTACAGCATCTTGAAAAACTTTAAACAAACCGAAGGTCTGCGAATTATAGAGAACTGGATGGCAGAAAAAGGTCATGCACCTTTTACGTTTCAGATGCAAACATGGCAACGTTATGCCGATGGTTATTCGGGTATGGTTATTGCGCCAACAGGTTTTGGAAAGACATTTTCTGTATTCTTAGCGGTCGTTATCGATTATCTCAATCGTCCAGAGCATTATGGTAAAGGCTTAAAGTTGTTATGGATAAGTCCGTTACGCTCTTTAGCAAAAGATTTGGCAAAAGCCATGACCGAAGCTGTTGACGAGATTGGACTCGATTGGTCTGTAGAAGTAAGAAACGGTGATACGCCAACGGCTACACGCAGAAAGCAAGAACGCTTAACGCCAGATGTATTGCTTACCACGCCAGAGACCATGCATTTATTGTTCTCTCAAAAAAATAATTCCAGATGGTTTAAAAATTTAGAATGTGTTGCCATTGACGAGTGGCACGAACTTCTAGGAAATAAACGCGGTGTTTTAACAGAATTAGCCATAAATCAACTAAGACATTATTCACCCGAGCTTCAAATTTGGGGTATTACTGCTACTATCGGAAATTTAGAAGAAGCCAACAGCGTTCTATTGCCATATTCAGATTTAAAAATTACGACGGTTAAAGCAAAGGAGGAAAAGAAACTAGATATTATCTCCGTACTTCCTGATGAAATCGAGATTTTACCTTGGGCTGGACATTTAGGGGCTAAAATGGCTGATAAGATTCTACCAATTATCGAAGCAAATACCACCACCTTAATATTCACAAATACCAGAGGACAAGCGGAGTTATGGTACCAGTTATTACTCGATGCACAGCCAGATTTGGCGGGCTTATTGGCCATACATCATGGATCGATAGATAAAAAATTACGGAACTGGATTGAAGATAATATCGCTTCTGGCTACTTAAAAGCGGTAGTTTGTACATCTTCTCTTGATTTAGGTGTCGATTTTAAGCCTGTCGATTGTGTTATCCAAATTGGCTCTGTTAAAGGGATTGCACGTTTTATGCAGCGCGCAGGACGTAGTGGACATTCGCCATACGAGCGTTCAAAAATTTATTTTGTGCCAACACATTCCTTAGAACTTGTTGAAGTATCCGCACTAAAAACGGCTATAAAAGAGAAACAAATCGAATCGCGAGAGCCTGTGGTATTAACCTTTGATGTACTTGTTCAGTTTATGGTAACGTTAGCGGTTGGGCAAGGCTTCGAGGAAAAAGAATTATGTCAACGCATTCAGCAAACACACGCTTTTAGTTATCTCTCCAGAGAAGATTGGTTATGGTGCCTTCAGTTTATTACAAAAGGCGGAAAAACACTTAACTCTTACGAGGAATTTCATAAAGTAATTCTAGATGATGACGGAAAATACAAAGTAAAAAGTCGGCGTATTAGCATGCTGCATCGCATGAATATTGGTGCTATTGTCAGTGAAGTCAACTTGAAAGTAAAGTATTTCTCTGGTGGTTATATTGGTATGGTTGAAGAGTTTTTTATTTCAAAATTAAAACCGGGAGATAGTTTTATACTTGCAGGACGTGTTTTAGAATTGGTGCAAATCAAAGATATGACAGTCTTAGTAAGGCGAAGTAAGGCTAAGAAAGCTGTTTCACCTAGCTGGTTAGGTGGCCGATTGCCGTTAACATCACATCTAAGTCATTATTTACGGTTAAAATTATCAGATGCTCTAGAACCAGGTCGATTAGAAAAAGAATTACGTTTCTTAAATCCGTTGGTCAGTCGGCAAGATGCCTATTCTCATATCCCAAAAGCAGATGAATTTTTAGTAGAGCTCATAGAAACTAAAGATGGGCATCATCTTTTTATGTATCCATTTGAAGGGCGACTCGTACACGAAGTATTTTCTGCTTTAATTGCCTACAGAATAAGTAAGCTCAAAGCACTAACATTTACTATAGCTATGAATGATTATGGTTTTGAACTACTCAGTGACCAATCCATTCCGATAAATGAAAGCAATATTGAAGAGATATTAAAAAAAGAAAATCTGATGGACGATGTCATTGCCAGTATTAATGCATCGGAAATGGCATCTCGAAAATTTAGGGATATTGCAGTTATTGCAGGTTTGGTAGTACAAAGTCAACCAGGCGCTCGTAAGACGAGTAAAAGCCTTCAATCGTCTTCGGGTCTTATATTTAGAGTTTTAGAAGATTACGAATCTGATAATTTGTTGTTAAGACAGGCGTATACCGAAGTGTTTAACCAACAATTAGAAGAAGCGCGACTGCAGCAAGCTTTTGAACGTATTTCTAAAAGTAAAATAATAGTGAAACGTGCCAAGTCTTTTACACCGTTAAGCTTTCCTTTAAAAGTAGATAGTTTACGCGGTACAATGAGTAACGAGAGTTTAGATAAACGAATTCAACGGATAAAAGCACAAGCCTTTAAGATGGATTAAATGAAAATCATCACCGAAAATATCACAATTAAAAACGAGGTTTTAACCTTAACCAATCATCGAGCTATATATTGGCAACGGGAAAATGCGTTAATTCTCTCCGATATTCATATTGGAAAAACAGCGCATTTTAGGCGTCATGGAATTCCGATGCCTGACGATATTCTTCAAAAAGATTTGGAACGTTTGAAAAATTTAATTCTATATTTTAATACTGAAATTTTATTGATTGTTGGCGATTTGTTTCATGCTGAGTCCAATACGGATATGAAAACCTTTAAGGAGTGGCTTACTCAATTTATAGATTTAAAGCTTATTTTGATTAAAGGTAATCATGATAAGCTTTCCACGCAGCTGCTGAGCCATTTTAATATTCATGAAAAAGCAGAATTGGTATTAGAGCCATTTACCTTTATTCATGAACCTCCTAAATCATCAACCAAAGTATTTTTTATTTCGGGTCACACACATCCAGGTGTTTTAATAAAAGGAAAGGGACGACAAAAACTAAAGTTACCTTGTTATCAAATTTCATCAAATCAATTGGTGCTTCCTGCTTTTAGTTTATTTACAGGATTGAATATCCATGCGCAACCTGAAAATGCAACGTGTTACGCGTTTACTGATGAATCGATTTTTAAATTTTAGAACAAATCAAAATTAGTTTCTCGTCATTGAAATTAGTTGTGAAGAACAAATAAAGACTACCACCATCTTTAATTTTTAGTTTTTTTCGAATATCTCCAACAGATAATGGAAAGTTTCGTGTAGTGACGTTGGCTTTTGAGATTTTTTCTTTGGCGAAGGATTTCTTATTGAAAGGTATTTGTTTTTCAATTTTAAAGCGCCTTCCAGGAAAGTCAATCAAATCTTTAGAAGTATATAAATGCGAATGTTGATGCAACTTTGGGATATTCAATTTTGCACTAACAGTATTGAAAGCGCCTGCTTTTAAAATTGAGACATTGGGCTCATACAAATAGGTGAGAGGTAAGCTAAATAGCGCGTGATTTCGTGATTCTTCTGTTATCATAAAATCGAAAAGTTGTTGCGTCTCTTTTCGAAGATTTACTGATTTTACTAAAACTTCATCTTTATAATCTCGTTCTAAAATCCAGAGTAGCTCTTTTACTTCGTTATTTAGGGCTACTATATGAATTTCTTTGACGTGATTTAAATCTGATAACGTCGCTTTCAAATCTAATAACGGCGACGTTTTTACCATTACATTTTCAGAATACTTCAAAAATAGACCTTGAAATGTTTTTACATTAGGCTCGCAATCAGTCAATAGAAACACTTTTTTTTGGGTATTGTCTCGTCGAGAAGGATCTACATATAGCCAATCAAATTGCTGATTAATTCGTTTTAAGGCATCTATTCCGTTTTCATTTAAACACTCGATATTATTTACTTTTAATTTTTTATAATTATGTTTTACAATTTGAGATAGCTCTGTATCAATTTCGCAATGTGTTACCTTTTTAATTTGCTTAGAAAAGTAAAACGTATCAACACCAAATCCGCCAGTTATGTCTATTAGTGATTCGCCTGAGACTAAATTAGCTTTATAGTTTGCTGTAGCTTCAGACGATGTTTGCTCAATATTTAATTTATTAGGATAGTAGATTTGTTGAGAATTGTACCAAGTCGGCAACTTTTTTTCACAACGTTTCTTAGCTTCAATCTGCGCTACAAGTGTTTTAGAATCAATAGTGCTAAATGGTATTCCTTTTAGTAAAAGTGTATTGATATCTGCTTTTAAATTTTTGTTTATAAACGCTTGAATTTCGGTATTTAGAATTTCAGAATTCAAAAGTGATTAAAGGCCTTTAGTAAGTTTTTTAACAAACTTATACTCGGATAAAAATTCTTTTAAAATTACTTTAATAGCAGTGTAGGTAGGTACGGCGATAATCATACCTACAATTCCGAATAAAATTCCAGCGATAATGATGATAAGAAATATCTCCAGCGGATGGGATTTTACACTTTTTGAAAAAATAAAAGGTTGACTAAAGAAATTATCTACCAATTGGGCAACAACAAAACCAATCATTACATAGGTGGTTTTTGGTAGAATAACCTCGCTAAAACTTTCACCAAGATTGCTAGACATGCTAAGTAGCAGCATTAAAAAACCACCAACAAGTGGCCCGACATAAGGTACTAGATTTAAGAGCGCACATAAAAATGCGATAACTGCGGCATTATTAATCCCGAAGATTAATAGAATAATCGTGTAAATAACAAATAGGATTAGTATTTGCAGCAAGAGACCGCCAAAATAGCGTGATAATAAGTCTTTAATTTTATTAATGGAACGTCGGGTTTTAGGCTCATTTCCTTGAGGAACAAACGTCATAATGCCGTTTTCGAAAAGCTGGCTGTCTTTTAAAAAGAAAAAGACAATAAATAAGACTGAAAACAGTCCAATACTAAAACTACCTAAACCGCTTACTATTTTGTTGAGATAATCTGGAATTAAAGAGAAGTCTATTTTAGACAGTAAACCAGAGTCCTTAATCGAGGCTTTGACATCTATATTATTAAACTCAAAATAGTTTACGATTTGGTTATACAAATCCTCGGTATTGTTTTGTAGTTTTTTTAAATCGAGCAGTGCAAGGTTATCGCCTTGTTCGGCAATAAGAGGTATGAATAACCCAATGAGACCAAGAAAAACACCAATAAATAATACCATAGTTACGACCACGGCAACAGTATTATTAAACTTTAGTTTACGTCTAAGAAATAAAACTATGGGGCGCCCAACTAAAGATATCACGGCAGCTACCAATACATAAACGATGACCGACTGTATTTGGTAAAGAAAATACAAAACTAAAGCTACGGCAAGTAATATACCCACAGCGCGTAAAATACCATTAGCTATAACTTTTGAATTCATTGGTTTGGTTTTTTCAAAGATGCTGAAATAAATTAAACGCTACAAATTTTGGTTAAAGTTGTTTTGTAAACTCGTATAAACTAATTGCAGTGGCTTGTATAACGTTCATACTACTATTTTCACCAAACATATTGATATGTATTACATCATTAGCATGATTTAAGACTGATTCTGAAATACCGTGGTTTTCGTTTCCGATAATAAGTGCAATTGGTTTTTTGTCTGGTATTTTAAATTTGTCTAAAGGCTTACTATTCTTCGTAATTTCTAAGGCAATAAGATGATAATTATTAGACTTTAGATGTTCTAGAACTTCTTGAATATCATTTTCGAGCCGATGCGTTACATATTTCTCAGTAGAACGAGAAGTGCGTTTCATTCGTTTTCCCAGCGGAATGTCTTCACCACAGAAGATAAGCTCTTCAACCCCAAAAGCATCAGCAATCCGGAAAAGGCTACCGATATTAGGCGCATTACTTACGTTATCGCAAACAATCGTAATGGGAAAGCTTTGCTTTTTAAATTCTGAATTGTAGTGGGTTAATTGCACCTTCAGTGTAATTTTTTACAAAAATAAGAAAGGTGTGTTTTATCAGCATCCATGGTAACTAAACAAGAACTGTGCGCATGTATTTCAACTCCACTTATTTTGTAAGTATGCCAATTAATACTATGTAATGATTGAAAAATAAAAGCTAGAGCTAATATAATAGCTACTACCTTAAATCTAAGCGGAAATTTACCCATATATCGTATTTTCTCTTCTCTAATCTCCTTCATCTAATTTCTAATTCACGAATACATATTTCATAATATTTGCACCCATTTTAAGCGCTTTCGCTCTAACTTCTTCTGGGTCATTGTGTACTTCGGGGTCTTCCCAACCATCGCCCAAATCACTCTCAAAGGTAAATAGTAGTAATAATCGGCCTTCATGAAAAATACCTAAGGCTTTTGGTGCTTTACCATCATGCTCATGGATTTTTGGAAGCCCATTAGGAAAATTATATTCTGCATTAAATATGGGGTGGGTTTTCGGAATTTCTATTAACTCTTTATTTGGGAATACTTTTTTCAGCTCCTTAGTGATGTAGGGTTCCATCCCGTAATTATCATCGATATGAAGAAAACCTCCTGATAACAAGTAATTTCTAAGGTTTTCAGCATCGTTATCATTAAAAAAGACATTGCCATGACCTGTCATATGCAAAAACGGATACTGAAAAATATCAGTACTACCAACTTCTACAGTTTCTACGGTCTCCGTGATATTCGTTTCAATATTATCATTGCAGAATTTTATGAGATTGGGTAAGGCTGTAGGATTACTATACCAGTCGCCGCCGCCACTATATTTTAAAACGGCAACTTTCTGGGCATTTAAAATACAAAGACATGACATAAATAGAATGATAAAACCTTTTTTCATGTGCTTTTTTTATTCGTTAATTAATGCTGCAGTATGGCATGCAACTACGGCGGCTGTTTCCGTACGCAATCGTGTTTGTCCTAAAGTAATAGGAATAAACTGATGTTGCAAAGCAGTTTCAATTTCTTTAACAGAAAAATCGCCTTCAGGGCCAATAAGGATAGTAATACTTTGGTTTGGTTTTATTTGAGATTTTAATGATTTTCGGTCGGTTTCCTCGCAATGGGCGATAAACTTTTGTCCAGTAAAATCTTCTTTGATAAACGCGTTAAATGGCGTTAAGGGTTTTAACTCTGG
Organism: Winogradskyella wandonensis; assembly: GCF_004346845.1. GTDB lineage: Bacteria > Bacteroidota > Bacteroidia > Flavobacteriales > Flavobacteriaceae > Winogradskyella > Winogradskyella wandonensis. The sequence continues at coordinate 724,445 of NZ_SMGI01000001.1, forward strand.
TAAGTAAAACTGAAGCGATTGTTTCATCGCTGATTGAATGATTTTCTCGAATCTTTCGGCTTTAATGACTTTACGTTCGCTATGGTCACAAAGTAATGGCGTGATGGTATCTATACCAATTTCTGTAGCTTTTTCAAGGAACCACTCAAAACGATCATTCATTTTTGTTGGTGCAACGGCTAAGTGCAAACTATAATTTGGTTTTGGCTTTTCTGTTTTGTTAATAATTTTAGCGGTGCAATGTTTTTGCTCTACAGTTATTAATTCGCAGGTAAATAAGCAACCTTTTCCATTTGTTATATAAAGCGTATCTCCAACGGATTTACGCAATACCTTAACTATGTGTCGGCTCTCGTCTTTATCAAAACTGATACTATCGGCACGTTCTAATACATCTGGATTATAAAACAATTGCATAATTAAAGCTCGGTAATTTTTAAAACGTTCACGACATCTTCTAATTTGTTTTCTTCTGTTTTAACAACGACATAATGTTTTTTTTGGCGATGCTCGTCATAGCTAAAAACTTGCCCAATACGTTTTGTTTTAATTACGTTTTCGAAACGCTTGGAGAATGTACCTTCTGGCGTCCACCCTATGTCACCGCCGGTTTTAGCTGTTGGGTGCGAGGAATAGACCCGCGCTAAATTTTCAAATTTATGCTCACCGTTCTTAATCCCTTTTAATATAAACGACCGAAGCGAATTAATTTCGGCTATGGTAGTTTTGTTACTATCAAACTCCATTAGACTTATGCGATAGCTTTGTCCTTTGCCTTTAGAAATGGCCTTGTAAATCACCTTTTTTCCGTTAAGCTCTTCAGTTTTTATTTCACCGATAGGTAATTGAAGGAGTGCGGCATTTTCAGGATTATTTTTTGTTATAGATAGTAGTTCTCCTTTGACATCCGATTTATAACGTTTCAGAAAGATTTCTGCTTGTGTTTTAGTCGATACTCTGTCTAACGCTTTTTCGTAATTGGTTTGGGAAAAGCCGATGTAGGAAAAGAAGACTAAGAAAAGTAAGTGTAGTTTCATTTTTAAATGTTACTGTATTGTGGATTTTTTTCTTATCCTGAAATACTTGATTGAGCTATAAACAATATTAAATATAAATAGAATTTGAGCTATACAAACACTCATGGTTAATATAATAATAGATTTTTGTATCATCGATGAATCACCACTAATCATGGAACCCCGACTAAACACGAAAACAACTAATAATTTGTGTATAAAGAATGCGCCAATAGAGACTAATGTATGCAAACCCGATAACCAAGGTATTAATGTAATATCAGCTTTATGGAATATAAAATATAACAGACCGAGTAATATATAAAATGAACATAAAACAAATGTAATATGAGATTCTGCAACAACAAAATACGTATCATAAATGTTTATATCTAGGAATGAATCCTGACTTGAAATAAGTGTAAATAAACCTAAGATTAGGATACAAATTGCTGTAATCCAGTAATAGTTATGGGCCTTTAATTGAATTAATTTTGCCATTTTAAATCTTCAATCGTGCTGTTGCCATAACGTTAAAATCCGAAAAGTCTTTTTCGAGATATTTTAAATAGCCAACAATAGCAATCATTGCTGCGTTATCTGTAGTGTATTCAAATTTTGGGATGTAGGTTGTCCATCCAAATTTTTGCTCTGCATTTTTCAATGCAGCTCTAATACCTGAATTAGCCGAAACACCGCCGCCAATTGCAATGTGGATAATTCCAGTCTGTTTAACTGCTAACTTTAACTTATTCATTAAAATGCCAACAATCGTGTATTGAATAGACGCACAGATATCGGCTAAATTGTCTTTTACGAAATCTGGGTTTCCCTTAGTTTCGCGTTGCACAAAATATAATATCGCTGTTTTTAACCCAGAAAAACTAAAATTAAGACCATCCACTTTAGGTTTCGTAAACTTAAATGCTTTTGGATTTCCTTTTTGGGCTAATTTATCTATTTGTGGACCAGCGGGATAACCAAGGCCTAAAATTTTGCCACTTTTATCATAGGCTTCGCCCACGGCATCATCAATAGTCTCGCCTATAACTTCCATATCAAAATACCTATTAACTTTTACTATCTGTGTGTGACCTCCAGAAATCGTCATTGCCAAAAAAGGGAAAGGTGGTTTTAAATAATCGTCTTCGCTAATAAAATGCGCCAGAATATGGCCTTGCATGTGATTGACATCAATTAAAGGAATATCCAAACCGTAGGCCAGAGACTTTGCAAAGGACGTCCCAACCAACAAAGAGCCCATTAAACCTGGACCACGAGTAAAGGCTACAGCATGCAACTGAGATTTTGTTATTCCAGCCTTTTTAATGGCTTGATTAACCACAGGAACTATGTTAGATTGATGTGCTCTAGATGCCAATTCTGGGACAACGCCACCGTAGTCTTCATGAATTTTTTGACTAGCAACAACATTACTAAGAATTGTATCGTTACAAAGCACAGCAGCAGAGGTGTCATCGCAAGAGGATTCAATTCCTAAAATGTAAATATTTTCTTTAGACATTAATTATGATTAGGCACAATAATTGTTAATTTTGATAGGTAAAGACCAAAACTATTTTAAAGTCGTATAACTAAGTGCAAATATAAGGGTTTTGCACACATTAAATAAGAGCTAAAAACTATCAAAAGAGTACTAAAAATAATCGCAAAAATTACAGGAATCATCTTGTTGCTCTTTGTTATTACAGTTTTAATTCTTTCTATTCCTGCCGTACAAACAAGACTTGGCAAATATGCAACCAAACGACTTAACGAAGATTATAAAACCAACATTAATATTGGTAAGGTTGGGCTTCAGTTTAACGGTGATGTGGAACTTAAGGAAATCTTAATTAAAGACTACAAATTAGATACACTTTTTAGCATACAAGAACTTAATACGTCTATTATTAGTATTAGCAATCTCTACAACGGTAAGCTAACTTTTGGCGATATAGATATCGAAGATTTAGTATTTAATCTAAAAACTTATAATGGTGAAGCAGATACCAATTTAGATATTTTTGTAGACCGTTTTGAAGATGATAATCCGCGTCAAGGACCTAGTGAATTTTTATTGTCATCTAGCGATGTGTCTATTTACAACGGAACGTTTAGGTTGATTGATGAAAATAAATCGCTTGATAACCTACTGGAGTTTACAGAGATTAATGCTAATGCAACAAATTTTGTAATCAATGGTCCCGAAGTAAGAACACGGATAAACAAGTTCTCTTTTTTAGATAGTAGAGGCGTTAAAGTTGAAAATCTTATGGCCGATTTTGAATATGCTCTAGACCATATGAGTTTTAATCAGCTTAACATAAAAACAAAAGCCTCTAATTTAGTGGGTAATCTTCGGTTTGACTACCAGCGCGAAGATTTAAAAGACTTTACAGATAAGGTAAATGTTTCGGCTAGCTTCTCGGATTCGTATGTGCAACTAAGTGAGCTTAATGCTTTTTATAACGAGTTTGGTACAAATCAACGTGCGAGTTTAGAGGTAGATTTGTCAGGCACTTTAAATAATTTGCAAGCCAATAATTTAAAAATCAGTACCTCTAGAAACACAAAAATCGACGGCGATATTAATTTCAAAAATATCTTTAATGGCGCAGGTGATAATTTTGTTTTAGACGGACGTTATCGCAATCTTTCATCAAACTATAACGATTTAACAGCGCTTCTACCAAATGTATTAGGTAATTCTATCCCGACGGTTTTCTCTAAAGTGGGTAATTTTAGGTTAAATGGTACATCTGTAATTACAAACGAAATAATTGATGCCGATTTAGATATAACTACAGAGCTTGGGTTTGTAAAATCTGATTTAAGGCTAACCAATATAGACGACATTGATAATGCCGATTACAAGGGAAATATCATCCTAGAAGATTTTAATATAGGAGAATTGCTAAACGACCCTCTTGTAAAAAACACCTCTCTAAATCTCGATGTAGAAGGTTCTAGCTTTAAACTTGAAGCTATTGAAACCTTTATTAAGGGAGAAGTTACTTACTTAGACTACAATAATTACCGATACTCTGACATTACAGTTTCAGGAGATGTTGGTAAGAATATTTTTAACGGGAAGCTTAAGGCAAAAGACCCAAATCTCTTATTAGATTTTGACGGTTTGGCAGACGTATCTAACGAAATTAGAAAATTTGATTTTAAAGCAGATGTAACTTACGCAAATCTTAAAGCACTAAATTTTGTAACTAGAGATAGTATTTCGGAGTTTAAAGGTTTAGTAAATATGGCGGTTACAGGCTCTACTTACGATAATCTTAGAGGTAAAATCGATGTAAGAAATACAACCTACGAAAATCAAGACGAGTCTTACAACTTTAAAGATTTCGCTATCGTTTCTAGCTTTAACGACGATGTGAGAACTATTACAATAAATTCGCCAGACATAATTTCTGGAGATGTCGTTGGTAAGTTTAAAATAGAGGAAGTCGCAAAGCTTGTAGAAAATGCTCTTGGAAGTATTTACACCAACTACGTACCACATGAAATTTCAGAAAATCAATACCTCGATTTTAATTTCAAAATATATAATCAAATAGCAGCAATTTTCGACAAGAACCTCAGTCTTTCACAGAACACAAGGATTAAAGGCCGTGTCGAAACAGATGCAAATGGCTTTGAGTTAGACTTTCAGTCGCCAAAAATTTCTTTCAAAGATTACATTGCAACAAATATTAATTTAGAAGTAGATAACACTAACCCTGTTTATAATACCTTCATAGAAATACAAAAGTTAGACTCTGATATCTATAACATATCAGATTTCAATCTTATCAATGTAACAAAACGTGATACTTTATTTGTAAAAACAGAATTTAAAGGTGGAGAGAATGAAGTAGACCAATACGACATGAACTTTTTCTACACAATCAATGAAGATAACACCTCGGTAGTCGGTTTACGCAAATCTAATTTTAAGTTTAAAGGTTTTGATTGGATTGTTAATTCTGAAAAAGATAATCTTAATAAAATCACATTCGATAAAAGTTTTAAAAATTTTATTATCGAAGATGTTAGAGTTAATCAAGGTGAAGAGGAAATTCTTCTCTCAGGTATTTTAAGGGATTCGACCTACAAAGACATTAATCTAGATTTCAATAATGTACAACTTGTTAAAATAACACCAAGAATAGATAGCTTGGCATTAGGCGGGCGCGTTAATGGAAAATTAGCATTATTGCAGGAAAGTGGGAGTTTCTTACCTAAATCAGACGTGGAGATAGAGCAATTTACTGTAAATCAATACAATTTAGGCAACCTTAAGGCAATTGTAAAAGGCGACAATTCCTTAACAAAATATAACGTCGATATAGAATTACAAAACACTAATATTAAAACCCTAGATGTTAATGGTTTTGTAGATATAAATAAAAGGCGACCAAATATCGATGTTAATGTTAATTTCGATGATTTCTTAATCGACCCGCTAAACCCATTGGGTGAAGGTGTGATAAGTAATATCAGAGGTCTAGTTTCTGGTCGAGCTAATGTATCAGGTAGTTTAAAGAAACCCAATATTACAGGAGAACTTCTCTTAGATAAGGCAGGTCTTAGTATTCCATATTTAAATGTAGATTTAAGTTTCGATTTCGATTCTCGTGTAGAACTAAAAAATCAACAATTTATATTTGATGATGTAGCCTTAACCGATACAAAGTATTTTTCTACAGGTCGCTTAAATGGATTTATAGAGCACAATAATTTCAGTGACTGGCGCTTAGGTTTGGACTTAACGGCCGATAGGCTTTTAGTCCTAAACACAGAAGAATCCGAAGACGAATTATATTACGGAACTGGATTTATATCTGGTGATGCACAAATTAACGGCTATACGGATAATTTAACAATAAAAGTAGATGGACGTACCGAGCCGGGCACTGTATTTAATATTCCACTCAATGACGCAGAAAGTTTTGGAGACAACTCTTATATAAAGTTTTTAAGCCCAGAAGAAAAAGAAAAACGTGCATTAGGAGAAATTTCAAGAAATACAGAGATTAAAGGTTTAAATCTAGAATTCGATTTGGTAGTTAATCCTAATGCCGAAATAGAAATTGTTATTGATAAAGAATCTGGTAGTACCATAAAAGGTCGCGGAAATGGTTATTTAGGTTTCTTTATAAATACAAACGGAAAGTTTGAAATGTATGGTGATTTCGTAGTGTCTGAAGGTGAGTATAATTTTAAGTACAGAGGTCTTGCCGAGAAAAAATTTACGGTAGTCGAAGGCGGAAATATTACCTGGACAGGCTCACCACTTGGTGCAGAGATTAATCTTAAAGCGTTATACAAAACAACAACAAATCCATCTGTTTTATTAGATGCGCCAATTAACCGTTCTATACCTGTTAATTTAGAAATAAATCTTACGGGCCAATTAGAACGACCTGAGCCTGATTTTAGGTTTAGTTTCCCTAGCGTCGGCTCAACTATAAAGTCAGAGTTAGATTATAGACTGTCCTCCAAAGAAGAAAGAGATAACCAAGCGTTGTATTTATTAGCTACTGGAGGCTTTGCTAGCGGTTTAGCAGATTTAAACGTTTCAGGTACAATTTCAGAGCGTCTTAATGGAATCATAAGTAATATTTTTGGTGATGATAATGACGATTTTAAAGTAGGTGTAGATTTAGATTTAGCTCAGAATAACCCAAATTTCGAAACAGAAAGTAGAGTAGCGGTGACAGTACAAACAAAACTATCTGATAAAGTTTTAATCAATGGACGCGTTGGTGTTCCATTTGGTAGCGCTACACAAACAACAATTGCTGGCGATGTTCAGATAGATTGGTTATTAAACGATGATGGTACATTACGAGCAATAGTATTTAATAGAGAAAACCGAATTCAAAATTTTGGAGAAGACATAAATTTCACGCAAGGTGTGGGAATTACTTATAATGTGGAGTTCGATAACTTTAAAGAATTGCTTCAAAAAATTTTTAAAGGAAAGGCTAAAGCCAAAGCATCCGAAGAAAAAGAGAAAAAGGACAAGCCAAAAGAAGAAGACCCAACTCCAGAATTCATTTCTATCAAAGAAAAGAACAAAAAAGATTAAAAAATTGCCATATTATTAATAAATCGTGTAAATATTTATTAACTATAACGTTTGAGATATTTTCGAGGGCATTTTTTTATGATTTTAGTCATATTATTGTGTTTTATCTTTCATAATTTTACTGTAAATAACTGATGGAAATGCTTCAAACAATAAAAAAGATAGGTGTTTTAACTTCGGGAGGTGACTCTCCAGGAATGAATGCAGCGATACGCTCTGTGGTTAGAACATGTGCCTTTCATGATATCGAATGTTACGGTATTTATAGAGGATACGAAGGAATGATTGAAGGTGACTTCGAAAAGATGGACGCCCGAAGCGTTAAGGGTATAATCAATAAAGGCGGTACAATTTTAAAGTCTGCTCGTTCCAAGAAATTTAGAACCAAAGAAGGTAGAGCAGAGGCTCATAAACAACTTAAAAAAGCGGGAATAGATGCTTTTGTAGTCATCGGCGGTGATGGTAGTTTTACTGGAGCCATGATTTTTAATCAAGAATATAATTTTCCTGTTATGGGAATTCCAGGCACTATCGATAATGATATTTTTGGAACTACCCACACTCTAGGCTACGATACAGCTTTAAACACTGCTGTAGAAGCCATAGATAAGATAAGAGATACTGCAAGTTCTCATAACCGATTATTTTTTATAGAGGTTATGGGCCGCGATGTTGGGCACATTGCTCTTAACGTAGGAGTTGGAGCAGGTGCAGAAGAAATTTTAATTCCTGAAGAAGATTTAGGATTAGATAGGCTTTTAGAATCTTTAAGACGAAGTAAACGCTCTGGAAAGTCCTCGAGTATAGTCGTTGTAGCCGAAGGTGATAAAATAGGAAAAAACGTTTTTGAACTCGCAGATTATGTTGAAGAAAATATGACCGAATACGAAGTCAGAGTTTCTGTTGTAGGACACATGCAGCGCGGTGGTTCTCCGTCGTGCTTTGATAGAGTTTTGGCAAGCCGTATGGGTGTAAAGGCAGTAGAGAGCTTAATTATAGGTAAAAGTAATTATATGGTTGGTCTTAAAAATGATGTTATGGATTTAACACCGTTTGACCAAGCTGTAAAAGGAAAATCGAAAATAAACATGGAACTTATAAGAGTTTCGGATATAATGACAATTTAAAATAGAAATAATAAAACAAGATAGAAAGATGGCAAATTTAAAATTAGGAATTAACGGATTCGGTAGAATAGGAAGAATCGTTTTTAGAGCAACAGTAAAAAGAAATGACGTAGATGTTGTTGCAATTAACGATTTATTAGACGTTAATCATTTAGCATATTTATTAAAGTACGATTCTGTTCATGGTCGTTTCGACGGAACTGTAGAAGTTAAAGACGGGCACTTAGTTGTAGATGGAAAGACTATTAGAGTTACAGCAGAACGTGACCCTAAAAATTTAAAGTGGGATGAAGCAGGCGCAGATGTTGTTGCAGAATGTACTGGTATATTTACAACTTTAGAAACAGCACAATACCACATCGATGGTGGTGCAAAGAAAGTTGTTATATCTGCCCCAAGTAAAGATGCACCTATGTTTGTAATGGGTGTAAACGACAATACACTAAAAGCTAGCGACACGATAGTTTCTAATGCATCATGTACAACAAACTGTTTAGCACCTTTAGCAAAAGTTATCGAAGATAATTTTGGTATCGAAGAAGCCTTAATGACAACAATTCATGCGGCAACTTCAACGCAATTTACTGTAGATGCACCTTCACGTAAAAATTATCGTTTAGGGCGATCTGCAATTAATAATATTATACCAACATCAACAGGAGCTGCAAAAGCTGTTGGTAAAGTTATTCCAGAACTAGACGGAAAGTTAACAGGAATGGCATTTAGAGTGCCAACGGCAGATGTTTCTGTTGTAGATTTAACAGTAAAGACTAAAAAAGCTACATCTTTGGAGGCTATTAAAGCAGCGATAAAATCTGCATCAGAAGGAGAAATGCAAGGTGTTATGGGATATACTGAAGATGCCGTAGTATCTCAAGATTTTGTTAGTGAAGTTCAAACAAGTGTTTTTGATGCGGAGGCTTCAATCGAATTAAATCCAACATTCTTTAAACTTGTATCTTGGTACGACAATGAGTTTGGATATTCTAACAAATTAGTGGACTTAGCTCAGAAAGTTAACGCCTTATAATTTTTAAATACAAAATGTAAAAGTTCCGTAGGCCTATATAAATAGTGTAGTACTACGGAATTTTTTTTAAAAGCATACAAAATGATTTTAATAACAGATGGCGGTTCTACCAAATGCGATTGGATTGCTATAAACAGTGACGGCCAATTAGCTACAAATAAAATTAGGACTAAGGGATTAAACCCTGCAATTTTAGAAGAGCGCAAACTTAGAAAAATATTAAAAAAAAGTGATGAACTTCAAGAATTAAAAAGAGAAGTAACTCATGTGTTTTTCTATGGAGCAGGCTGCGGAACAGAAAAGCCAAAACAGACACTTACAGAAGTACTACAAGATGTTTTTGTCAATGCAAACGTAGAAGTTCAAGAAGATACCATGGCAGCTGTTAGGTCATCTTTAAATCATAATGAAGAAGCAGCTGTTGTTTGTATCATGGGTACAGGTTCTAATTGTAGTTACTTTGACGGAAAAAAATTACACCAACGTGTAAAGAGTTTAGGTTACTCCATTATGGACGACGCTAGCGGAAATTATTATGGTAAACAATTATTAAGAGATTACTATTTTAATAAAATGCCCGATACCATTAGATTGGCGTTTGAGCATAAGTACAATCTAGATGCAGATTACATAAAGTTTAATCTTTATAAACAGGCAAATCCAAATGCATACCTAGCAAGTTTCGCAGAGTTTATGTTTTTAAATAAGGATTCAGAATACATACATGAGCTAATTAAACAAGGACTTAGGGTATTTACTGAAAGTATGATTCTTCAATTTAAAGAAGAGCTAAAAACAGTGCCCGTTCATTTTGCCGGGTCTATTGCTTTTTTTGCTCAAGAGGAAATTCATGAAGTAGCTAAAGAATATGGTTATACTGTTGGCAATTTTGTAAGACGCCCAATAGATGGATTGGTAGATTATCATATCAATAATTTATAAAATGGAAATTGCGCTAATAGCACACGATGGAAAGAAAGCGGATATGGTTCAGTTTTTAAATGAGCATCGCGACATATTACATCAAAAGAAAATAAATCTTATATCTACTGGGACTACCGGAGATAAAGTTAAAAAAGCAGGATTCGAAGTTAATGCCTTACTTTCAGGACCGCTAGGAGGTGATGCACAAATTGCAGCCAGAGTTGCAGAAGGTAAATGTCAGATGGTATTGTTTTTTAGAGACCCTTTAGATAGACATCCGCATGAGCCTGATATTTTGATGCTTATGCGATTATGTGATGTACACAATGTGCCTTTAGCCACTAATCCTGCAACAGCACAGTTACTTATTAAGGCCGTTTAGTAGTGTTTATTACCTGTTAATAAATCTGCAATTAGCTATTGTAAAACTTATATTTTGGTTTTATCTTTGCTACATCTTATAAACAAAAGAAAGCATTATGTTCGAATTTGATCAGTATTTAGGATTTTTAGCGTTTTTAACCATTTTAACTATTGGTTTTTGGTTAATGATTTTCCTTTTAACTTTCGTTATACCTTACTGGGTTTTCGGAGCCTCAATCGAGCGCCTAAAAGAAATAAGAGAAGAGAAAAAAGCTAAGCGTGAAGCGGCAGCTCACTAAAAGCATAAACTATAATAAAAAAAGAGTTCCCTTCGGAGCTCTTTTTTTATGCAGTCTATTTAAGTAAATTAGTAGTCTTAAATACATTTTTATGAAATCGATTTACATATTTGTTGTCTGTTTTACTCTAAGTCTTCATGCCCAGCAAATCTTACCAGAACGACAACGCGCTGAAGTTGTAGATAATATTCTAAAGGATAGATTCGATAACTTACTACCACAGCTAATGGATGACACAGGCTTTGATATGTGGATTCTGATTTCTAGAGAATATAACGAAGACCCAGTGCTTAAAACGATGTTGCCCGCTACATGGTTGAACGCCAGGCGTAGAACAATTTTAGTGTTTTATAGGAATAAGGCTCAAAACACAATTGAAAAATTCGCTGTAGCTCGTTATAATTTTGGAGAAAATATAAATTCGGCATGGGATAAAGAAAAAGAACCCAATCAATGGAAACGTTTGATGCAGATTATTGAAGAACGAAACCCAAAATCTATCGGACTTAATTATTCCGACAATTTTAATATTTGTGATGGCATTGTAAAAACAGATTACGAAGCGTTTATGGCTAATCTGCCAAACACCTATAAAAATAGAGTAAAATCTGCTGAAAAATTAGCCATTGGCTGGATTGAAACTAGAACCGAAACTGAAATGGTTATTTACAACCAATTGGTAGACATCACCCACGATATTATTGCAGAGGCATTCTCGGAAAAAGTGATTACACCAGGCGTTACCACCACAACCGATGTAGAGTGGTGGATGAGAGATAAAGTGACAGCTCTTGGCTTAGAAACTTGGTTTCATCCTACAGTAGATGTGCAACGTACTGCCGAAAAGTTAGGAAATCACTTGTATGCGTTTTCAAATCGTCCTGAGGACATGGTAATTCTTCCAGGAGATTTACTGCATTGCGATTTTGGAATTACCTATTTAAGACTCAATACCGATTGCCAGGAATTAGCTTATGTTTTAAAGCCAAATGAAACTGAACCTCCTAAATTTTTACAAAACGCTTTAAAAGATGGTAATCGCGTTCAGGATATTTTTACCAGTAATTTTGAAACAGGAAAAACTGGAAATAAAATTTTATTAGAATCATTAAATCAAGCAAAATCAGAAGGATTGAGACCTGCAATATATACACATCCGTTAGGTACTTATGGCCATTCGTCTGGTACAACTTTAGGCATGTGGGATTCTCAAGACGGTGTCCCTGTAAATGGCGATTATCCTTTGCACGAAAATACGGTTTATGCTATTGAACTAAACACCACGGTTACAATTCCCGAATGGAAACGTGACATTAGAATAATGCTCGAAGAAGCAGGTTTTTGGGGAGAAAAAGGGTTTAGATATGTCAATGGACGGCAAACAAAACTGTTAACCGTTCCAAGAGTTAAAGCACATCAAGGGAACTAGACTGAGAGTGTTTGTAAAATGTATATGAAGCTACAAGTCCAATTAGCGAAAATCCGGCCATTACACCAAATACGATTTGATTACCAACAACTTGATTGTAATTATCTAAAAAATAGCCATTGATTAGTCCTGTAAAGATATCTGGCGTGTAGCCAATCACAGAAATAAAGCCAACGGCAGTACCAGTAACAGCTAATGGTATCTTTGCTTCCTCTAATGTGGCGAAATATAAAACTCTTGCTGAATATACGCCAACAGCCATTAAACCAATTGAAAGGGCAAACAATAAATTTGTTGAGTTAGTAATAATTCCGGATGCAAATAGTAGACTAGTTAGTGCCATTAAAAAGAAGCCGACAATTATCCATAAACTTGCTCTAGTTCTATCAGCCAAAAGTCCAATAACAACTCCAATGATTGGTCGAAGATATAATAAATAAGTTCCGACTTCGGCAGCTTCAATCTTATTATAGTACATGACTTGTTCTGCATATTGACTAAAAAGATTGGTCATTTTATATCCGTAATAGGCACATAAAATGATTATCATTAATAACCAAACTGCTTTGTATTGGATAACGGTTTTAAAATTTTGAAGTGTAATAAGTTTAGCATTAGATTCTGTTTTGTTAGAATCTTCATAATTTAGTTTTAAAAAGAAATAGACGATGATTCCGACTGCGATTACCACATAAGAGGTATAAGTTATTACTTTTTCGAAAGCAATACGGCGTTCTTCAACCGATGTTAATTCAATATCTTTTGTTATAAATAGTGAAAAAATCATAACACCGACTGAACCAAACAGAGCAGCAACTAAACCACGACCACCATCCAAAAATCCAAAAGCAATCCCTTGTTTGTTTTTTCCGCCCCAAATTCTTGTTGCTTTAATCATTGCTGCCCAAAACAAAAATATGGTTGTAAATCCCCAAAATCCATAAAGTATCTGTAGTTTGTAAAGACTGGGATAAGTGGCCAAATACAATCCACCTAATCCTGTAAGAATTAGCGCGACAGACATTAATTGATTTGGCTTAAACTTATCGGCGAGTGGACCACCAAACAGATAAGAAAATAAAGCGACAATACCATAAACCGAAAAACAAACACCGAGTTGGGTTTGCGTAATATTAAAGGATTCTAAAAATGTTGTCCTAAAAATACGCTGTAGAACAAATGGTAAAATAAAAATAGCCTCTGCGGCAAATATCAGTAATAATATAACGTACAGAGGCTGCTTTTTTTCGGTTTGATTGTCTGTCATTTTAAACTTGTAAAACCCCTAAGTTAAAAGGTTTTTCGATAGGAGCGTGGTTTGCAGCCTCAATTCCCATACTTATCCAAGTTCTGGTATCTAATGGGTCTATTACGGCATCTGTCCATAAACGCGCTGCCGCATAATAGGGTGATACTTGTTTATCGTATCTATCTTTAATTTTATTGAATAACTCTTCTTCTTTTTCTTCGGTTATTTCTTCACCTTTCTTCTTCAATGATGCTTTTTCAATTTGCAAAAGCACTTTAGCTGCAGATTTTCCACTCATTACAGCTAATTCAGCACTTGGCCATGCAACTATAAGGTTTGGGTCGTACGCTTTTCCGCACATAGCATAATTACCAGCGCCGTAACTATTACCAATAACAATTGTAAATTTTGGAACAACCGAATTACTTACTGCATTAACCATTTTTGCGCCATCTTTAATAATACCGCCATGCTCGGATTTACTGCCAACCATAAAACCAGTAACGTCTTGTAAGAATACTAACGGAATTTTTTTCTGATTACAATTTGCTATAAAACGCGTGGCTTTATCTGCTGAATCGTTATAAATCACACCACCAAATTGCATTTCAGAAGGTTTGGTTTTTGCGCCTTTTGTTTTTACGATTTGCCTTTGGTTGGCAACTATACCAACAGCCCATCCATCAATACGTGCGTAACCCGTGATAATAGTTTGACCGTAACCCTTTTTATACTCTTCAAATTCCGAATTATCAACCAAACGACTAATAATTTCATTCATATCGTATTGGTCGGCTCGGCTTTTTGGTAAAATACCGTAAATATCTTCTTGTTTCTCCTTTGGTTTTGCAGCTTTAATTCTGTTAAAGCCAGCTTTATCAAAGTCTCCAATTTTATCGACGATATTTTTTATTTTATCTAAAGCATCTTTGTCATCTTTGGCTTTGTAATCGGTAACTCCAGAAATTTCGCAATGTGTCGTTGCGCCACCAAGAGTTTCATTATCAATGGTTTCGCCAATTGCCGCTTTTACTAAGTAGCTTCCAGCTAAAAAGATACTTCCAGTTTTATCTACGATAAGTGCTTCGTCACTCATAATAGGTAAGTAGGCGCCACCAGCAACACAACTACCCATAACAGCAGCAATTTGTGTAATTCCCATACTGCTCATTACCGCGTTGTTTCTAAAAATGCGGCCAAAGTGTTCTTTATCGGGGAAAATTTCATCTTGCATAGGTAAAAATACACCAGCACTGTCAACGAGATAGATAATTGGCAATCTATTCTCTATGGCTATTTCTTGAGCGCGTAGATTCTTTTTCCCAGTAATCGGAAACCAGGCACCTGCTTTAACAGTAGCATCATTAGCCACGACGATGCATTGTTTCCCTTTTATGTAACCTAACTTTACAACAACACCACCAGATGGACATCCACCGTATTCTGGATACATATCTTCACCAGCAAAAGCGCCAATTTCTATAGATTTGGTTTTATCGTCTAAAAGATAATCAATACGCTCTCTTGCTGTTAGTTTACCTTTACTGTGGTGCTTTTCGATGCTTTTCTCGCCACCACCTAGTTTTACTTTAGTAAGACGTTTTTTTAAATCTGAAACAAGGAGTTTGTTGTAATCTTCGTTTTTATTGAATTTTAAATCCATCGGTGCTTTTTCTTTTGCACGAATTTACAAAACTATATGCTTTTGTATTTAGCTTAAAATCTAAATGAAACGTTAAATATTATTTACATGGAAATATATTCCTTGGAATATAAATATTTTATATCTAAATTTGAAGCATCAAAAAATAACAACCATGAAAAAAATAATAGTAATAGGAGGTAGTTTAAGTAAAACATCAATTAACAAACAGTTGGCGACTTATGCATCCACATTAGTGAATAATGTTGAAGTCAAGATTTTAGATTTAAATGATTACGAAATGCCACTTTACAGCCCAGAGCGTGAAGACCTAAATGGACAGCCAAAAGAAGCAAAGGACTTTGTAAACGAAATAAAAAATGCAGATGGCATTATTATTTCTTTAGCAGAATATAATGGCTCTTATACGGCTGCTTTTAAAAATACGTTCGATTGGGCGTCTCGAGTAGAAGTCAAAACCTTTCAGAACAAACCAATGTTACTCATGGCGACATCTCCTGGAGCGCGTGGTGGACAAAACGTATTGGCAGCAGCAAATAATAGATTTCCTATCCACGCTGCAAACATCGTAGCCAAGTTTTCATTGCCTTCGTTTGGTGACAATTTTGAGAATGGAAAAATAACGAATAACGAGCTTTACAATCAACTATTGGCTCAAATTAAAGATTTCGAAAACGCACTATAGATATGGATATTAAACACGACAATTCAGAATCTAAAGGACGATTCTATATTGAAAATGAAGAAAAAGTCATAGCTGAAATGACGTATAGCAAAGCGGGTTCAGAAAAAATTATTATCGACCACACAGAAGTCGATGAATCTTTACAAGGGCAAGGTATTGGTTTTAAGTTGGTTGAAGAAGCTGTAAATTTTGCACGAGAGAACAATCTTAAAATTCTGCCACTTTGTCCATTTGCAAAAGCAGTATTTAAAAAAAACGATAGTTATAAAGACGTGTTGTTTTAGGACAAGAGTTTTGATAAAACTGAGAACTGAAAAAAGAGAACTGTAATATGGGCGATTTAGCAAAAGACATAAACTCAACATTCGAAAATAATAGGATAAAAGCACTTTTAAATATTATTTACACAGCTAATTGGATAACAAGCTGCCAGAATGAATTTTTTAAGCCTTTTGGAATTTCTCCACAACAATACAATATTCTTAGAATTTTACGTGGTGCAAATACACCCTTAAAAGTTCAAACGATAAAAGACAGAATGTTAGAACGTGCTCCAAATGCAACAAGACTTATGGATAAGCTTTGTGCAAAAGGATATATAGAACGTTTACCATCTGAAGAAGATAGACGTGTTGTAAAAATTGTAATTACTCAAGAAGGTCTAAAGCTCTTAAATGAGATTCCTAAGAATTTAAATAGAGATTTATTAAAAAATCTTTCTGAGGAAGAAGCAGAGCAATTGAGTAATCTTCTAGATAAAATGCGTTAAGCACTTTTTAGAAAAAATAAAAATCATAAAATAATGACTACAATAATACATAAAGCAGATAGCAGAGGATTCGCTAACCATGGATGGTTGCAAGCTAACCACTCATTTAGTTTTGCAAGTTGGTATAACCCAGAAAAAGTTCATTTTGGGGCATTACGAGTATTAAATGACGACATCATTGCACCAAAAATGGGATTTGGGACACACCCACATGATAATATGGAGATTATCACAATTCCTTTAAGTGGTGTTTTAAAGCACCGTGACAATATGGGTGATGCGTGGATACCGGTAACTCCAGGCGAAGTGCAAGTTATGTCTGCTGGGACTGGCGTGCAACATTCAGAAATTAATGGGTCTGTTGATGAATATTTAAGTTTGTTTCAAATATGGATTATTCCATCAAAACAAAACGTACAACCACGATATGACCAAAAGCGTTTTAGCGTTGAAGGACGAAAAGGAAAATTACAGATGCTAGTTTCATCCTTTGATGATAAAGACGAAGAAAGTTTAAAAATTCATCAAGATGCTAGACTTTCACGAATTGATTTAAAGGCTGAACAGTCTTTTAATTATAGACTTAAAAGTGAAAACCATGGCGTATATGTTATGAGTATCTCGGGTCGTGTTAGTATTGAGGAAAAAGAAATTGATTCTAGAGATGCAGTAGGCATATCTAAAACAGATGGTTTTGAAATAACATCTAAAACTGATAGTGAGCTTTTATTTATTGAAGTTCCTATGATTGAGTTATAAGTCCAATCTCTATTTATATAATAAGCATCCATTTTTTGGATGCTTATTTTTGTTTAATTCACGATATTTGTATTTCATCTAACTGACAAAAATTAAGATTACAATTATGGCAATGAATAAAAATACGGTGTTGGCTTGGGCTACATGGATTATGATAATAGTTGGATTAAGTTTAATTGCTCTAGGTGCCTTTAGGTACGACGACGTCGCAGGCTGGGGATTTGCTGCCGTTGGTGGTGGCTTCTTTTGTATCGCTTGGGTATTTAATGCATTAAAAGGAAGAGTTTAATCAATTTGGTGACTGAGGTTCTCGAAGTCACAAAAAAATTATGGTGGTTTCGAGAGCCTCAACCACCAGTAAATTGTATATAAATGAGTGACGATAAAAAAATAATATTTTCAATGTCTGGTGTTACCAAGACATTTCAGTCTGCAAACACACCTGTTTTAAAGAACATCTATTTAAGTTTCTTCTATGGTGCTAAAATTGGTATTCTTGGTCTCAATGGTTCTGGTAAATCGACTTTGCTTAAAATTATAGCTGGTGTAGACAAGAATTACCAAGGTGATGTGGTGTTTTCTCAGGATTATTCTGTAGGTTATTTAGAGCAAGAACCACAGCTAGATGAAAATAAAACCGTACTCGAAGTTGTTAAAGAAGGTGCTGCAGAAACTGTAGCCATTCTTGATGAGTACAATAAAATTAATGACCAATTTGGTTTAGAAGAGGTGTATAGCGATCCAGACAAAATGGAAAAGCTTATGAACCGTCAAGCCGAATTACAGGATCAAATAGACGCTTCTAACGCCTGGGAATTAGATACTAAGTTAGAAATCGCTATGGACGCACTTCGTACGCCAGAAGGCGATAAAAAAATAGGTGTACTTTCTGGAGGTGAACGTCGTCGTGTAGCTTTGTGTCGCTTGTTATTGCAAGAACCAGACGTGCTATTACTGGATGAACCTACTAACCACTTAGATGCAGAGTCTGTACATTGGTTAGAGCATCATTTAGCACAATATAAAGGTACTGTCATCGCTGTAACGCACGATAGATATTTCTTAGATAATGTAGCAGGTTGGATTTTAGAACTTGATAGAGGAGAAGGTATTCCGTGGAAAGGAAATTATTCGTCTTGGTTAGACCAAAAGTCTAAGCGTTTAGCACAAGAAAGTAAAACAGCGTCTAAGCGTCAGAAAACATTAGAACGAGAGTTAGAATGGGTAAGACAAGGCGCAAAAGGGCGCCAGACTAAACAAAAGGCACGTTTAAAAAATTATGATAAGCTTATGAGTCAAGACCAAAAGCAACTTGACGAAAAGCTGGAAATCTATATTCCAAATGGTCCACGTTTAGGGACTAATGTTATCGAGGCTAAAGGTGTTAGCAAAGGCTACGGCGATAAATTGTTATACGAGGACTTAAATTTTAATTTGCCTCAAGCAGGAATTGTTGGTGTTATTGGACCTAATGGTGCTGGAAAGACCACAATTTTTAGAATGATTATGGGTGAAGAAACGCCAGATAAAGGCGAATTTATCGTTGGAGAAACAGCTAAAATTGCTTATGTGGATCAATCACATTCTAATATAGATCCAGAAAAAACGATTTGGCAAAACTTTAGTGATGAGCAGGAATTAGTAATGATGGGTGGAAAACAAGTCAATTCTCGAGCGTATTTAAGCCGATTTAATTTCTCCGGGAGCGAACAAAACAAAAAAGTGAGTTTGCTGTCTGGTGGAGAACGTAATCGTTTGCACCTAGCAATGACGTTAAAAGAAGAAGGTAATGTTTTGCTTTTAGATGAGCCAACTAACGATTTAGATGTTAATACCTTACGAGCTTTAGAAGAAGGATTAGAGAACTTTGCTGGTTGTGCTGTAGTTATTTCTCACGACAGATGGTTTTTAGATAGAATATGTACCCACATCTTAGCTTTTGAAGGCAATTCGCAAGTCTATTTTTTTGAGGGTGGTTTCTCTGAGTACGAAGAAAATAAAAAGAAACGTTTAGGAGGTGATTTAATGCCAAAACGAATTAAGTACAAAAAGTTAGTAAGATAATTTTGAAATACAATCATAAAAAAACCAGCCAATGATAGGCTGGTTTTTTTGTTTTATACTATTTATTTCAAAGGTCATCATAAAGATGGCCGCTGGTAAAGTCTTTATACGACTCATCTACATCTTTAAACGCATTGGTTTCCATTAGCTTTTTATTCTGAGCTTTTAGTTTATACATTTTTATAATTGCGATAGCAATTAAAACTATAAAAACAAAGCATACCATTAAAAGTATTAGGGTGAGCTGATGAGTGCTTACAGCAGATGCGAGAAGTAGGAAAATATCACTCATTTTTATGTGATTAAGACTTGGATATGGCGCTAATATAGGTAAAAAGTATAATTTATAACTTATTCATAATAAATATTTTACAAAAAACTTATAAACATATGTACGATTAAGTGTTAATTATACCAGTTTAATAGCATTACTTTTATATCCGAATTTTTTGCACTTACCTCATTTTTAAAGGCTTCAATATCACTCAATCCATCTTTACCACGATAATGATAAGGATAAACCTTTTTAGGTTTAAAATCTAGCACGGCACTAGCAGCGCTTTTTTCTGTCATAGTGTATGGTAAATTCATACAAACAAATGCCATATCTATATCCTTTAAATTTCTCATTTCAGGGATATCTTCCGTGTCACCAGAAATGTAAATGCGCTTATCATCAACATTAATAACATAACCATTTCCTCTGCCTTTAGGATGAAATTTTAAAGCTTCTTCCCTTAAATTATACATCGGTATTGCTTCGATTTTCAGGTTATCAATTTCAAAATTGTCGCCGTTGTTAAGCACAACTATAGTATTAGCTATATCACTTGGAAGTCTGTCTGCAACAGCCTTTGGAGCAATTAATGTTGTTTCACTTAAATTTAAATCTTTAAGAGTATCAATATTTAGATGGTCACCGTGAATATCTGTAATGAGCACAAAATCTGGTTTACCCAAACCGTAGAATTTGTCAGCACCTCCAACAGGGTCTATGTAAAAGTTATAATCTTCACTCTTTAATACTAAAGTACCGTGGTTAATTGGTTTTACTTCAATTGATTTGGGTGTGTTTACGTTATTCAAATCTTCTGCGTAAGCACCTTTTTTCTTATCCGAATTACAGTTAAAAAGGAAAACACTCAACACAAAAATCAAGGTATATTTTGTTAATTTCATCGTTGTTATTTTTACCAAAGATATTACAAGTTAGTTCGCCGAAAAAGGATTGTAACATTTTTAATCGTTTTCCTACTTATATTTTAGTCGTAATCTTTTTATTCTCATAAAAAATTACCGAAATTGCTTATCTAATTGTGTTCAACCTTAAAATACCAAATAAAATATGTCTGATGATTTTGACTTACTAGAAACCAATTCACAAGAAAAACCAGAAAAAGTTGATGTTAATTGGGGCAAGGCCATTGACCAAATGAAATCTAAACTAGCGCAAGAGGACGACCCAGAGAGTCGTCAGAAAATCTTAAATGCCACCTTAGACAATGTTGTCGATATGGCAGAAAAAGATAGAACCACGCTCTTAGATGCTATTAAAGATTTAACAGATTATCAAGACGAAGTTGGTATTATGTTCGAAGGATTTTCGGCACTTAATGCGGCAGAACAAAAAATTATCGATGATGCCATTAAACGTTTAGAGCGCGCTAAAGTTGAACTTGAAGATGCTAAAAATAAGCCCGATACTTGGTGGAACAATCTTTGGGGACGTAAGAGCAAGATTAAAAATGCCGAAGAAGAGCTTGCCGCTGCACAAAAAGAACGCGATTCTGCCGATAACAGAGCAAAAGCTATGTTTCAAGAACGTATTGAAACGGCAGATGTGCAAACTTTGTTAAATGAATTATCATTTAAAAGTCAGGCAGCAATTAAACGTCTTAAAGACCGTGAAGTTGAAATCAAAGAAGTTGAAGATAAACTTCAAGATGCTATTGTAGAGGCAAGTAAAAATCATACTAGAGCTTTAGAGAAAAAAGCTGAAGTTGAAGATAAGTTGGAAGCTGAATATGCATTACTTAAACAGGCCAGACAAGCTCTGACCGACGTTGCGGATAAGCAATCTACTGAGTATTCCGAAGCATTATCTAAAGTAACAAAACTAGAGCAGTCTGTTGAAGAACTTGAAGGTCTTAAAAATGCTTACACAACATTAGCTGCTTCCAAAGACAGTTTTGTTCACAAGCATAATTTAACTATTAAAGTATTAACTTCTTTGCGTAGCAACTTACAAACGCACCGTGCTAAATTAAAGAGTGATACGGACGAAAGATTAAAGTATTACGATGGTTACGTTGTGGCTTTAAAAGCACGTACAGACCAAGAATTCGCTGCCATTTTAGAACACTTAGGTGTTAAAACAGATGAGCATATTGGCGAGACATTGGCGGCTATGCATACGGCTAGTGCTAGAGCACGTCAAGAAATGATGGATAATATTCCGGTTCACGAAAAAGTAATGCAAGGTGTTTATGGCAGCTATGCTGAAGCTTTAAAGGAAATCCGTAATAAAGATATCGAAATTCAGAAAAACTTTGCAGACCGTTACGGTATAGATATGAAAGCTATTTTTGACGAATATTATAATTCTGACAATACCGTGCCAAATAACCCTGAAGGTGATAATGCTGGCGGCAACGATGCACCGAAACCACAGGAAGAAGACGATTTGTTAGGGTAAAAATTAAGTTAGCAGTACTCAGTTTGCAGTTATATAGACTGCAAACTGGGACTGTATACTGCATACTAAATTTATGATAGTAACACCTTTAGATTCCGCACAATTAGATTCCAAACAGCAATACGAGTTTTACCATCGTATGGTAGACTTTACGGTCAAGGAGTTGATTGTAAAAATGCAACAACAGCAATTGTGCAGTGAGCAAGAATTGGTGTTTTTCAAGCAGTATTGCGATTTACTCCTGTATTCAATCGAAGCCATGCGTGTAAAATACATGTACGATGATGAGGATAATATGAAAATTGACCTCACTGACTCAGGCTTTCCAAATTATTTAGAGTTTCGTTATCTATTTAATGACTTGGCACTGCGTGAGGAATATCTGAATCGTTTAACTTCGGTAGAAACACTTCAAGACGAGTTCTTAGATACCTTAATGCGAAAAAAAGAGCCGATTAAAAAATCGAAACTTTTTCAGGCTGCATCCATAGTCTATTATACCAATGTTAAGCAGCAATTTATCTTTAATCGTTTTGTACAAGGAAAGATTTTAAAATCGCCAAATCCAGAGATTGCAGAATACATGACAAGTTGGAGTTTTTACGATGTGTCTCATAACAGACCTTTTATTTGCTTTATGTATTTTAATTACGACGGTAGAGACCCTAATAAAGATAAAACAGAAATTTACCAAGCTATTAAGCAATCTGCTGACCGCGAAATGAATCTCGATGCAATGGCTTACGCTTTAGATAGAAAGTTGCCAGATGTAATGCCTAAATATGTAAAGCGTATTGATTTAGGGCCGTTACATAACGTTTTTGCCAAAGATGAGAATGATATTACACATACTATTTTAGACGCTATTGCCAAAAAAGACATTCCTTTAGAAAGCTATGCGTTTTCACTAAAAATAGACGAGCTAAAATCAACTTCAGAATTTAAAGAAGGCAGTTTTTTTAGTAAGCAAATCTTTCAAAAATGGGGTCAGATTATTAAGCAAAAATATGTTCTGGCACCACATCGCGTCATTCAATTACTATATAACAAAACTCCAGAAGTCATTGATAAATTGGCAAAACCACCGATACAAGTGAGTGATTTATAAAATTTTCAACTTGAAACTTTAGAACTTAAAACTTTAAACTACTTTGGAACACAACTCAACATTCCCTATAAAACAATCCGAACTAGATATGCTTCGTGATGAAGCCACATCGTATATAAAAAGTATACAATGGGAGCAAGGCGAGCGCGCAAGAAATAAAGATAAAGACGCACAAGACGAATCTATTTTACTTTACTTGTCACGAGCAAAAGGCAATGGCGGTACTGAATTGACGTCGGTTTCTAAAACGATTTTAGAACTTAAAAAACGTTTGTTACCGGAATCCGTAGCACTTCCAATTCATCTAAATAATACGCTTTATGCAGTTCAAGAAGGTATCGGTTTAGGCTTATGGATTAGAGATAGTTATTATGATGCATCAGGATTATCATCTTTAATCGAAAACAAATCGGCTTTAGATAGTAATGGTAAACGCGAGTACGAAAGTAAAATGCTTACCGCAACAGCATTTATGTTGTTCTCGATTGCTTATAAAATTTTACACGATTTAAAACTTGAAGCTTCCGATGATTTAAGCGTCATGAAACAGAAGTTTGCAGGAATTCCAGAAGTATCTTTTTTAACACCACTAAAAGGAATTTCATGTAGCTTGTTCTATTATGATAAGTATTTAGGTCATCCTGAAATTATAAAATCAGATAAAGACGTTGTTGATTTCACCGTTGTTTACTTTGAAGCTTTAATTGGAGAAATTCAATTGCGAAAAAGCACTTTAGAATATACCGAAACTATCGTCGATAGAGCTTACAAGTTAGAAAATAGTGACTTTGCTATCGATGGTTGGAGTAATACGTTTGAAGGTACTGCCAAAAGTGTAGAATTCAATAAAATACAGTTTGAACAAATCGTAGGTAATCGAGATGCTAAACATTTTGCACGTCGTTTAACCGAGCGTATGTTAAGCTACGATTTTGAGGCTCAAAAAAATCCTTTTCAAGAATTAGGTGGATTTATGCCAGTTTTTATGGGTTACGGAATTCCAGGAACAGGTAAAAGTATGCTCATTGCAGCTATCGCTACGCGACTAAAAGAGCATTGCGATAATTTAGATATTCCGTTTTTATTTCATCCCATGCCAGATACCTTGATTAGTACATTTCAAGGTGGTTCGGCTGAGAAAATGGTAGAGTGGATGAAACCACTTCAAGACCCAACAAAACTAATTTTCGCACCTATTGATGATGCCGAAAATAATTTACAAGAACGTACGGCTCAAGGCGTTTCTGCTGGTGTTAAGGAAGTCATTGGTGTGTTCTTAAGATATACTGAAGGTGCTTACGCTGTAAACTACGGTAATAGTTCTATTGGGTTATTTACAAATTTACCAGAAATGTTGGATAAGGCCGTAATTTCTCGTGTGCAAGGTCGTTTTAAGATAGATGGCGCACGAACTGAGCACGATTTCTTAGATCAAGACCATATTTGGTGGCGTAAATTACAAGATACGATGCCGGATTTTGTTAATATGAACGACCCTGAAGGCTACAAATATTTAGCAGACCAAGGCTTAGCAAAAAGCATGGGAGAAATCCTTAATGCAGTAGAAAAGCCAACAGAAGAAAGAGTTCATGATACTTTTAATAAGGTGGAAAAGTTACATCAATCTGAAGACCATATGTTTTATGCAATCTTATACAAAGAGATTCAGAAGATATTTCCGTTCTTTTCGTCTCGTGATGTGCGTAACATTCAATCCGCTATATCATTGCGTTTAACTGATTTTGATTTGGAAAAAGATTGGTTCGATAATCCAGATAAGTATTTTAAGAAGGATTATGAGACAAAATTCAATATGCTTCAAGAATTGATGAAAGCCAATATGAAAGGTTTAAACTTCTCAGACATTCGTCGTCAAGAGGTTATTCGCTATTTAGATAATGTGGCAACCATTGCCGATACAGACTTTAAGCGTAAAGTTGACGCTAGAATTAATCAATTAAATATTGAAACTGAAGCGAGAGAGCAATTTGGGAATAGAGAATAGTAATGCAAAAACTAAAACAAGCAAATCTATATAGAAGTGAACTCATTCCCGTAAGTGGAAAATTGGTTGAGCGTTACAATAAATGCCTATTAAAATTAGGCTTTACAGAAACAAAGCTCAAAAAGTTTTCAATTGATGGTGTGGGTTGGAGTCCAGAAATTGCCGAAGAAAAAAATGATACCAATTACCTATGTAATGGACCTTCAAATCCGCATGGTATTATTATTTCGCCCTTACAAAACCGAAAACCGGTTTATTCGCCATACCATTCGTTTGACCGCGATATGATGCAGCTGATTTTTAAAAGCTATTCAAAAAAAATCAATGACATTACACGTGATTCGGCGATTATTATAGACTTTGATCAAAAAATAGATACGTTTTATGAACCGCTAGATGTCCTAAAATACGGTACAATAACGATTAACTTCCATTTAATGGATAATCTGTATCATCAGCAGCAAGAGCAATTTCAGCTTATTGAAAAGTTTAAAACTGGTCATAATTTTATAGATGAAACGCTGCAGGCTCAAATTTTAGAATCAGCTAAAGCTTATGGTGATTTGCGCGGTAGAGATTTAACATTGCCAAATCTTAAGTTTGAAACTAATTCCTTTTACACAAAGGCTTTTGGAGGTGTTTACGTGCTAAGAGACTTTATAAAACCTATCGTGGTTTTTGAAGATATGGCATCCTATAAAGAAGCGATAAAAGACACGCACTACGATGTTTTAATGTATCATGTATCGCATTCGGAGTTGGTAGAAAAACTAAAAGACCACATTATTATAGAATGTAACTTAGATGAGATTGTTAATACACCCAAGTACGAGCGAATTAAAAAATATGAATTTGCTCAAATCCTAAAGGATACACAACACCCAATTAACGATATTTTATCAGATTCGGTATTATTTAAGAGTTATTTAAATAAGCTTGATGTACAATCGCGTAAACAAGTGATGAGTGTAGAATTATATCTGGAACGACTTGAGCGGAGTAATGCTTACAAACTAGAAGATATGGTAGATGAGAAGATGTATTTCGCACTGCATAAGCCACACTCATCTTTAGATGTTAAGCATCAAGATTTAATATGGAAACTTTTAGTGAATATTTCGCCTAAAGACGTGCTCTTTTTATATTGGTATGATAAAGAACAGTTTTATAAGAATTATGAGACTTGGGATGATTCGTTTAGAGATTGGGTAATTCAAACTATTAGTAACAATATTTAAATTTTATAGACTAATTTTATAGAACTACAAATGTATCAACCATGGGACTAGAACTCGTTATATTTATTGCCGCTATATTATTTGGAATTTTCTTGTATTGGAGAGAATCTAATGGTAATGGTGCTTACCGTATGCTAAACAAAATTGTAAATAGCAAAGAGCTTCAGATGTCACCAGATGACCCTAAAGGCTTTGTCTATAAACAAGGCATTCTACCTCGTATCATATTTGTTGTAACTTTAGTTTTGGTAGCAGCCCTAATTGTGGAGTTTCTAACACCAATAGCCGTTTTTTCTAGTTATAATGGTATTTCAGCTTTCGCTTCATTTGCAGCGGGAACGTTGATAGGTACCTATTTAGCTAGTTTTGTTATAAAATCTACTGAAGTTATTGAAGAGAAAAGTGACTCTATTAGCGATTTAGTTGACGATGCTGTAGAAAAGGGTAAGGACTTATTACAAGATTTAAAAACTAAAGATGTAAAGGCAGTAGAAGAGGCAAAAAAAGAGATTAAGACAGAGCCAAAAGAAACTTTAGATAAAGAAGAAAAATCAGCCAGAGAACGCTTAAAAGATAAAGGGTTAATGTGACAACAACTTGAAGACGTTGTTGTGCTGAACTAGTTTCAGCATCTCACATTAATGAATAAGTAATTTGAAAATGATTCTGAAATTAATTCAGAATGACAAAATATTAGAAATGATAAAATCTTACTGGAAAAAAGGACGTAAACAAAAAATCATTACTGTAATTCTCAGTATAGTTTTATTTATTCTCTTGTTTATTTTAAGAGACGACTATCAGCCAGCATTATTGTTTCTAAGAAAATTCATTTTTGTAATAGTCGTTAGTTT
Source organism: Winogradskyella wandonensis (assembly GCF_004346845.1). GTDB lineage: Bacteria > Bacteroidota > Bacteroidia > Flavobacteriales > Flavobacteriaceae > Winogradskyella > Winogradskyella wandonensis. The sequence goes on from NZ_SMGI01000001.1 coordinate 751,813, forward strand.
AGTTATTCTAGTTCTAGGCTTACGAAAGTTTAGAAAAACGGCAAGTACTGCGGCACGTTTGGGTATTTTAGGTTTACTACTATTGTTTTTTGGGATATTATACGTTTTTGGTTGGCATTACGGTATGTACGATTATATGAAAACCTACAACGTATTTAATCACTTAAATAAAGTTGAAATTCACGAGCTTCCATTGACACAAAACGAGCGTATTCAGCCATTACGGAACATTTTTTCTATGGCAAACGAAAGCGTAGGAGAGACCAAAGATGTATCACTACCACATTTGGTTAGAGTAGATGATGAAAATAAATGGACGATGGCCATTCAGCCAAGTGAAAAGTATATTATGCAGCGTATTAGCGATAATACCGAAGAGGTTTTCTCCGTAAGTAGTACAACACCATTTCCGCGCTTTTCTAACGAGAATCGCATACCAGTAACATTTTCTATAGGCGAAACTTTAAAGTTTAGCCGTAACACATACAATGCCGTGGTTCAACGTTTTAATCCTTGGATGTTATTTAATTACGAGCCTAGCGATACGTTTTATATGAAAAACGACAAAGGCGATTGGGTACAAGTCGTTAGCTTAATTAAGTGGAAGGGCTTCTTTTTTCCTTATCCAACATTTGGAGGTGTGATGATTATAGACAATGGCGAACACGATTTTAATGATTATATCGAAAGAATTACTATCGGTAAAGGTACGTTTGTTAGTCCATCTGAATTAAAAAATTACCCATTTTTAACAAAGCAGAACACTCTATCTGAAAAGGTATCGCAATTGCAAGCTGAGTCTTTAAAATTTTTAGGCGGGTTTAGCGATCCTTTACCATGGAATATGGAAACTGCTGTAAAAATTCCTGAAATGCCAGCTGACCAAAATCAACAACCTTATGTTACAGATTTCGATTTTGCTGGTACAAATACCAACGCTTACAGTGGTCTATATCACTGGTTTGGACTAGAGCCTGTTGGTGACGAGCGTACAAGTCTAAGTTATAGTGTTTTTATACCTGCTGATGGTACAGATAAACTCTATTATTACGACCATGCAACAAAAAAACAAGGATATGCAGGCGTTTCTGCGATGCCATTAAAAATTGTAGAATCAAGAAAGGAGTTCGATTGGGATGCAAATAAACCTGTTGAGTTTAGACCGTATATTAAAGATATTGCAGGTCGTAAGCGTTTATTTTTCCTAGGAACGGTTTCAGCAATTAATAAAAAAGGGCAATTCGATGGTTCTGCTACACCAGACTTAGCCTTGGTAGATAGTGAGTATAGAGATGTGGTTTGGATAGATGTAAAACATCCAAGTACTTGGGATAAATCCATCTATGAACAATTAAATGAAGCTTGGCGTTCCGAAGAAGGCATCGGTTACTATTTTAATGAAAAGCCACAGCCAGAAATTGATATACAACAATCTTTAGATTCTCTAAAAATCATACCCAAAATCAATGATAATGCTGAGCAAATTGAAGCACTTCAGCGAAAATTAGATTCTTTAAAGGCTTTGAATAATTAATATGAAGTTAAATTATATTCTAATTTTAATAATCCTCTTTACGTCTTGTTCAGAAGATAAATTTCAACTACCGTCTAATGCCAATGCGTTATTGACTAATAATTCTTCAAAAACGTGGATGTTGGCAAAGCGATATAATGGCGATTATCGTATGAATATGGGAGATTGTTTTTTATCTTACCGAGTAACTTATAATGATAACGGAACAACTACCGATAACAACGCTTTAAATAGGGATTGTGGAGATTCTATGAATGTTGATTGGAGTTTTTACACTGATGAAAATGGAAGCTATATAAAGTTTAAAGGCGATAAGGTAAAAGAATTGCTCAATCAAGAAAAGGACTATAAGTTTTTTAAGATATTAGACTTATCTGATTCCTTATTGGTTGTAAGATTTAGGCATAAGCAGTTTGCAAATACAAGTCGCTTTATAACCGATTATTTGGTGCCTGAAAATGTTAAGGTAGAAGGAAGAAATTTTCATAACTAAGAACACTTTCTAATCTATTGATTTCAATATATTTCTATGTATTAACTAACTAACCATTACTAGGATGATTTCAAAATATTACGATTTAAAAAATTTAAAAGGTGATTTAACAGGCGGATTAGTTGCTGGCGTCGTAGCCTTACCATTAGCCTTAGCCTTTGGTGTACAATCTGGCTTAGGTGCAACTGCTGGTTTATATGGCGCTATTGCCGTTGGCATATTTGCAGCCATTTTTGGAGGGACAGCTACGCAAGCAAGTGGGCCTACAGGGCCAATGACAGTAGTATCAGCCGCTTTAGTTATTGCGGCTATTGAATTAACTGGTAGTTTAGAAGTTGCTATGCCTATAATTGTGCTTACCTTTTTAATGGGTGGTCTTTTTCAAATTATTTTTGGGTTTTTAAATATTGCAAGTTACGTTAAATACTTTCCATATCCAGTAGTTTCTGGATTTATGAGCGGTGTTGGACTTATTATAATTATACTTCAGTTGTTTCCTTTTGCGGGGTTATCTTCAGAAAAATCAACTTGGCTTGTAATGCAAGATTTACCACGCCTATTTACAGATTTTAATTGGCAAGCCTTAGTTCTTGGGGGATTAACCGTAGTAATATATTATGTGTTTCCATACATAACAAAAGCTGTTCCTAGTGCTTTGGTAGCACTTATTTTAGCATCTGTTGCTAGTTATTTTTTGCAATGGGATGTTCCAATTATCGGTGATATACCATCAGGTTTACCATCGTTACAACTTGAAGGCCTACTTACTATTGATTCTAGTGCTTATGGTCTTATTTTAGAATATGCATTGGTTCTGGCGGTTTTGGGTTCAATAGATTCCTTATTAACTTCTGTCATTGCAGATAATATGACAAAGACCAAGCACAATAGTAATCGCGAATTAATTGGTCAAGGTATAGGAAATGCCATTGCTGCTATTTTTGGCGGAATTCCAGGAGCTGGCGCGACAAAAGGAACCGTTGTTAATATAAATTCAGGAGGAAAAACACGTGTCTCGGGAACTGCTCACGGATTAGTCTTATTAGCGGTTCTTCTTGGTTTAGGGACATTGGCAGGCTATATTCCGTTAGCTGTTTTAGCCGGTCTTTTAATTCCAATAGGTTTTAAAATTATAGATACCAAAGGATTAAAGCACTTATTAAGAGTGCCTAGAGCAGATGCTTTTGTACTGATTTTAGTTTTATTTATGACAACTTTTGGAAGTTTAATACAAGCTGTCGGTGTTGGGCTTTTATTAGCATCTTTATTATTTATGAAACGTTCTAGCGATATTAACGAAAAAGGTATGCAAGTCGGTACTTTAGCAGGTTTTGACGGTGAGAAACCATGGCAGGACGAAATAGAATTTTACGAAAAATATAAGGATAGAGTTTATATAAAACACCTATACGGGTCTTTGTTTTTTGGTTTTACATCTCATTTTCAAGATGAAATAAAAAATATTCCAGAACAGGTTGAAGCTTTAATAATTCGGATGGACCGCGTGCCGTTTATCGACCAATCGGGATTATATGCAATGGAAGATGCGATTTTAGATTTGGAAAAACGTGGTGTAGAAGTCGTTTTAACCGCAGTACAAGAGCAACCTAAAGACAAACTAATTTCCATTGATATTGTACCAGATTTAATTTCAGAAGCGCATATTTTCGATAATATCAACGATGCTTTTGACTACTTAAAGCGGCAGTACAATATTTAGATTTAGTAGCACCTCACTAATAGACTATAATAGTAGAGATTTTTTCTAAGAAAAACAGTAACTCTTTTAGTGCTTTTTATACTTATATAAAAAGAGATTATTATGGGTTATATGGGGTTTGGTTTACAAAAATGGATTTATTCAATGCGTCCTCGAAAGCCATTTTCCATGAATCGGAAAGGTTCTTTTACTGTCTTACCTAAATATCAATGGGAATTTAAGCTTCAATATTCTCACACTAAACAAAACTATATCATAAGATTTAGTATAGTTATCTTAGGTTTTTTTATACTTATTAAAATGTTTAATCAATGGAGAATATACGAGCACAATCTCTCTTATGAATTAATTGAAATTAGAAAATCCCAAGATGATTCTGCCTTTAACTTTTTAATAAATTCAGGTAAAAGAAGGTTTGATAATGGTAATAGTCTAGGTGCTTATTCAGAATTCAAACTTGCATACGCGATTTATCCAGACAATCAAGAGGTAAAAGAATTATTAAAAGGCACTGCAATAATAACGTGTTACAATTATGGTAAGCATTGTGAAGAAGTGAATGTGGACTAAAATAATAAGAGCATCTTAATATTAGCGCGCTCGTAAGGATTGTCTTTTTCTAATTCTAGCTCTTTAAATCCATATTTTCGGTAAAGGTAAATGGCGTTTTCTAGTTTGGTGTTAGAATAGAGCATCAGTGCTTCTAGACCTTGAGTCTTTGCAAAATCAATGCAGTGTTGCAATAATCGTTGACCTATTTTTTTACCTCTAGCGTTTTTTAAAACTGCCATTTTTGTTAATTCAAAAATTCCTTTTTCGTTTGTAGGCATCAAGGCTACTGTTCCGTAAACGGTTTCACCTTGTTTTGCAAAAAATATATGACCGCCTTTATTAATTATATATTTTTCAGGCTTACTTAATACCTCTTCATCATAAGGTTCTACGTAAAAAAAGGTTTGAAGCCACTCGATATTGTAATCGTAGAAAAACTTCGCGTATTTAGGATGGTAATTAATTATTTCGATTTGCATGTGCTTTTATAAAATCGGTAATTAAATAAGTAATAAATTTTCCGACTTTTTTGTCGTTTTTTTTATCTGGTGCAGCTTCGCAAATATGCAGATATGTGGCGTTAGTTTCCTTAGCAAATGTAGTAACAAATTTTCTAGCTTTAGTTGTAGAAAATCCACTTGGAGTCATTGCGCTACTTGGCATGTTTTCTATGGCATCGCAGTCAATCTCTATTCCGAAATTAGTTGTAGCTACATGAGATTTAGCGCGCTTAAGCTCTTTTGAAAATCGCAATTGTTTTCTAATTGAAATATCCTCGAATGTGTTAAATTCAATGCCTTGAGTATCTCTAACGGCTTTCAGGTTTTCTTCAGAAATATAATTTTCGTGTAGTCCAAAAATAAAGTAGTTTTTTAAGAAACCTTCATAGTGAGCGTAGCTAAAGCCATTACCGCTATGCCGGCCTTCTAAGGCTCTAAAATCGTGATGCGCATCTAAGTTTACAACATTGACTTTTTTGTTTAATGCCAGCGAACTGCCTTTAATGTTTCCATACGCATTGTTATGACCGCCACCAATAATAATAGGTGTTTTTTTAGCTTTTACGATAGAGTACACAAGATGTGTTACATCTTTATCTACAACCTCTGTTAGTTTTCTAGCTAATGCAATGCGTTCTTTCTTACATAAATTTTCATTTCTTAGTTGATTAAGTGCTTCAGAATAGTTTAAATGACCTAAAATAAGAACACGACTAGCATCCAAAAACGAATTATTTTGTGTGTTTAACAAAACTTTTACAGTGGCTTCCCACGCTTTGTAAGCTCCTGTATTTCCGTAGTTTGCTATAACACCAATGTCTTCACTTACACCAAAAATAACATAGTCGACATCCAAAGCAGCAATGTCTTCGTAATTATTATTGAAGTTGGATATCAACTGAACACGTTCACCAAATTTGGTTTCACCTTTACGAGTTTTCGTAAACTTTTTTAGGGTATTAAACGTAAATAGGATTAGATTTTGCATTTCAGCTAAAATTTGATTTAAAAGTACAGTTTAATCTGATATCAAAATTGAAACAAACGAAAAAACAGAATTAAAAATAACTTAAAAACAAGAATTATGAGTAACACAAACAGCAACATCGGTCTTAAGGTAGGTTTAGGGATTTTACTCGCCTTATTTTTAGGAACCGGATTTTATGCATCCAAGGTGTACAGTGAGAAAAATGAGATGGAGAAAGACTTGCTAAGTCAGAAAAATCAGGTAATGAACGACCTAAATGTCATGGCAAAGCAATACGATGCTGCAATTGGCGAAAATGAAATCGCTAACGAAAAGCTTGTACAAGCAAGAGAGCGCATACAAGGTCTTATAGATTCTTTAAAAGTATCGCAAAATAGCGTTAATAGCTTATGGAGATACAGAAAGAAATATATGGCTTTACAAGAAGAAATGGATGTATTGCTTAAAGAAAACGACCGTTTAAAAGTAGAAAATGAGTTGTTGGCTACGACACTAGATAGCACACAAATACAATTGGCAGAGCGTTCTGCGTTTACAGACTCTCTTTTAGTTCAAAACACTGAATTAGCAGATGTTGTAAAAGATGCAGGTGCATTACAAACCATTGGTCTTAAAGGCTTTGGTGTTATCGAAAGAAGTAGCGGAAAGCTAATTCCAACAGAACGTGCTAGACGAAGCGATAAAATTAGAATATGTTATACTGTTGCACGTAACACGTTAGCAGAAGCTGGTGACAAAGAGTTATATGTGCAAATCATTGACCCATCAAACAATGTTTTAGGTGCTAACAACCAAGTGGAGTTTGAAGACAAAGTTTTAAACTACAGTTTAATTAGTCGATTTAACTACGAAAATAGAAACTTAAACATTTGCGAATTTGTAGCGCCAAACGAGGACGAGAAATTCGAAAAAGGACGCTATGTTGTAAATGTATTTAACGAAAAAGATTTAATTTCTACATCTGAGTTTACACTCAAGTAAAAATTAATATTTGGTTGGTTAGTTTATTTAAAAAGCCTGAAGCAAAGATGAACTGCTTCAGGCTTTTTATGTCCAAAGCTGCCCATTGATAATAACAGTATCAATAGGATTGTGACCAAAAGCATAAGGGATTTCAGCATAACTATCCATTGGTTTTGTAATGATTATGTTAGCTTTTTTTCCTCGTGTGACACTTCCATACATGTTACTAAAGCCCATAGCATAAGCACCATTTATAGTAGCTGCATTTATAGCCTCTTCTGGAGTCATTTTTAATTTTATACAAGCAGAGCTTACAACAAAATTCATATTACCACTTGGGGAAGACCCTGGATTATAGTCTGTCGCGATAGCAAGTGGTAGTCCAGCATCAATAATTTGGCGCGCTGGTGTATATGGAATTCCTAAAAAATAGGAGCAACCGGGTAATGCTACTGGCATGGTATCACTATTTTTAAGGGCTTTTATATCGTCGGTATTTAATTCTTCTAAGTGGTCAACCGAAAGCGCATTATGTTCTACGCCAAGCGCTACACCGCCGAGAATATTAAATTGATTTACGTGTATTTTTGGAATAAAACCATGTTTCTTACCAGCCTCTAAAATCTGTTTAGTATCCTCAACAGAAAAATAACCTTCTTCACAAAATACGTCTATATACTTTGCTATACGAAGCGCAGATGCCTTAGGGATAAGCTCTTTAACTATTTTGTTTACATAAGATGTTTTGTCTTGTCTATATTCTGATGGAATGGCGTGAGCGGCTAATAAGGTAGGTGCGATTCTTGCTAAGCTATCCCTTTTTATTCTGCGAATTACCTTAAGCATCTTAAGCTCGGCTTCAACTGTAAGACCATATCCTGTTTTAATTTCTACGGCACCAGTACCCATAGAAATCATTTCATTTAATCGCTTTACAGATTGCTTATACAATTCATCTTCAGAGGTATTCTGAAGTTTCTTTGCAGAATTTAATATGCCACCACCACGATTAGCGATTTCGGTATAACTTAATCCATTAATTCTATCTACAAACTCAGACACGCGATTACCAGCATAAACAATGTGTGTATGAGAATCGCACCATGATGGCAAAACAATCTTTCCTGTGGCATCAATAACTGTTTCTGCATCAATACCTTCGCAAAAGTCCATAGTTCCAAATTCTACAATAGTATCGTCTTGTATGTATAGATAGGCATTCTCAATGATTGGAAGTTTTTTCATGTCCTTACCTTTAACAATCAAAACATTGTTTTCGTGAACCTGAATAAGTTGTTTTATATTTTTAATGAGAATAGACAAAGGCTAACATTTTAAAGTTGAAAAAATTAAAGTTACAAAAAATTAAAGATGGTCTTAAAAAAAACTGCCACCTCAAATAGTATTGAACTGGCAGTTATAATTTTATGTCATGCTGTCCGGAAGCTTCGGGATTGTTCCAGCATCTTGAGTATAGTTTTTCTTAAGACTCTGAAGTGAGTTCAGAGTAAAAAAACGGCAATTATTTTAAACTTCCTACCATATCTTCTGGTTTTACCCAATTATCATAATCTTCCGCAGATACATAGCCTAAATTAACAGCTTCTTCTTTTAGAGTCGTACCATTTTTATGTGCTGTATTGGCAATTTCGGCAGCTTTGTAGTAACCAATCTTTGTATTTAAAGCTGTTACTAACATTAGCGAATTATTAAGCAATTGCTTAATGACTTTATGGTTTGGTTCTATGCCAGACGCACAGTGCTCATCGAAACTAACGCAAGCATCACCAATTAACTGAGCAGATTGTAATAGGTTAGCAGCCATCATTGGCTTAAATACGTTTAGCTCGTAATGACCTTGGGTACCACCAACCGTAACAGCCACATCGTTACCCATAACTTGGGCACAAACCATAGTTAAGGCTTCGCATTGCGTTGGATTTACTTTTCCAGGCATAATTGAACTGCCTGGCTCATTAGCAGGAATTATAATCTCTCCAATACCGGAACGTGGTCCAGAAGCCATCATTCTTATATCGTTTGCTATTTTATTTAAGGATACGGCAATTTGCTTTAAAGCACCATGCGTTTCAACTATGGCGTCATGAGCTGCAAGAGCTTCAAACTTGTTTTTTGCTGTAATAAATGGCAGATTGGTAAAATCGGCGATATATTTTGAAACAAGAACATCATAGCCAGCTGGCGTGTTTAATCCTGTGCCAACAGCCGTTCCGCCAAGTGCTAATTCACTAAGATGTTTTAACGTATTTTCTAAAGCAATGATACCATGGTCTAATTGCGATACATAACCAGAAAATTCTTGACCTAAGGTTAAAGGTGTAGCATCCATTAAATGCGTTCTCCCAATTTTTACTACGTCATTAAATTCAATAGATTTTTTATGAAGCGTATTTCTAAGTTGAATGATTCCAGGAATAGTTGTTTCTACAACTTTTTTATAGGCAGCAATATGCATTCCGGTAGGAAAGGTGTCATTTGATGACTGAGATTTGTTCACGTCATCGTTAGGTTGAATGGTTTTTTCGCCTTCGCCAATAACTTTGCCTGCGATTTGATGGGCACGGTTGGCAATAACTTCATTAACATTCATGTTACTTTGTGTACCAGAACCTGTTTGCCAAATAACTAATGGAAATTGGTCGTCATGTTTTCCATCTAAAATTTCATCACATACCTGCGCAATTAAATCGCGTTTACTTTCTTCTAAAACGCCAAGCTCGCAGTTAGCATGCGCCGCGGCTTTTTTTAGATAAGCAAAACCATACACGACCTCTAACGGCATTGATGCAGGAGCACCAATTTTAAAATTATTTCTAGAGCGTTCTGTTTGTGCACCCCATAGTTTATCTGCAGGGACTTTTACCTCGCCCATTGTATCTTTTTCTATTCTGTAATTCATGTTGAATTGTGTTTAATTGTAGTACTACAAAAGTACGATTTACAAGTCATTTTTGATAAGTAATCTTCTTGAAAAATTTAAATACAAATTATGGAATTCTAAAAATTTCAAATCTATTTTTATGAAATTCACATTGATTTTCAATTGCATAAAAACTAATTTGCTTCGCTAATACTAACTAAATTATTCTCACGTCTAATGGGAAAGAAAATCAACTTCATTGTCTTAACACTTATTGTTATTTTTTGTGCCTTTACGGCTACGAGTTATCAAGAACTATCTTCAACAATTGATAAAGGCGATACGGCTTGGATGCTTGTGGCGAGTGCCTTTGTTTTACTTATGACGCCTGGATTATCTTTTTTCTATGGTGGTATGATAAATAAGAAGAATGTCATATCTACGATGCTTCAAAGTTTTGTTGCACTTGGTGTAATCAGCGTACTTTGGGTTTTGGTTGGTTTTAGCTTGGCATTTGGAGATAGTATTGGGGGAATAATCGGTAACCCATTGACATACCTTAATTTTAAAGATGTTGGGATAGAACCAAATCCTAATTTCTCGGATTCTATTCCATTTTTATTGTATGCATTATTTCAACTAAAATTTGCCATAATTACGCCTGCATTAATTACAGGAAGTTTTGCTGGCCGAATTCGTTTTAGAAGTTACATATTGTTTATGGTGCTTTTTAGCTTATTAATCTATAGCCCACTAGCACACATGACTTGGCATCCTGATGGATTGCTTAGAAATTGGGGTGTTTTAGATTTTGCAGGTGGTACAGTAGTACACATGTCAGCTGGGTTTGCTGCTTTAGCAGGGGCAATTTATTTAGGAAAGCGTAAAAAAGCTGAAGAAAGTCCAGCTAATGTGCCATATGTTATTTTAGGCACAGGATTGCTTTGGTTTGGTTGGTTTGGATTTAATGCGGGCTCTGCGCTTGGAGCAAATGGCGATGCGGTTATTGCCTTTGCAAATACCAATGTTGCTTCTGCCACAGCAATGATAGCTTGGTTGTTTTACGAGCGTTTTATGGGGCGCAAAATGTCTGCTGTTGGTGCTTGTATAGGAGCTGTTGTTGGTTTAGTAGCAATTACACCTGCAGCTGGTTTTGTTAATATTGGGCAGTCTATTTTAATTGGTTTTGTTGCTTCGATAGTGTCTAACTGGATGATTCACCTTAAGAACAAAACAAGTATTGATGATACGTTGGATGTGTTTCCTTCGCATGGTATAGGCGGTGTTGTAGGTATGATTTTAACAGCTGTTTTTGCTGCAAATGTTGGACTGGTTTACGGAGAGACAGAAACCTTCTACTATCACATCATTGCTTTATTTATTACAGCAATATTTACGTTTGGAGGAAGTTATTTACTGTTCTTTTTAGTTGATAAGCTATTAAAAATGCGTGTTAGAGACGACCAAGAGGAGCGAGGACTGGATATTAGTCAGCATGGTGAAACTGTAGAATAGAATTTTAGTCGATTATTGTACCATCAACCATAGTTAATTTTCTATCAGCCATATCCGCCAATTCCTGGTTATGGGTTACAATAACAAACGTTTGTTTAAATTCTTCACGAAGTTTAAAAAACAACTGATGTAACTGCTCTGCAGACTCACTATCTAAATTTCCTGAAGGTTCATCTGCAAATATAATTTTTGGATTATTGATTAACGCGCGTGCCACCGCCACGCGTTGTTGTTCACCACCAGACATTGCATTAGGTTTATGATGTATTCTTTCAGATAATCCTAAATACGAGAGAAGTTCCTTTGCTCGTTTTTCAGCTTCGGCTTTTGGTGTTTTATTTATAAAAGCAGGAATGCAAACATTTTCTAATGCTGTAAACTCGGGTAATAATTGATGAAACTGAAAGATAAAACCAATATTAGTATTTCTGAACTTGGCTAAATCTTTGTCATTAAGTTGACTAATAGCGGTGTTATTGATTATAAGTTGAGTATCATCTTTATAATCAGGTTTATCTAAGGTACCTAATATTTGTAGCAGAGTTGTTTTACCTGCTCCAGAGGCACCCACGATAGATATTATTTCGCTTTCCTTAATTGAAAGGTTTACACCTTTTAAAACTTGTAAATCCTTATAAGATTTATAGATATGTTTTACTGTAATTATCGCCGCCATAGACCGTGAAAATACTATTTATCCCTTAGCCTTGCAATGGCACTTGCTTATTTTTCTTGAAAACAGATTTTATGCCATTAAAATCTATAAAATATTGAAGTCGAAGTGAGAAGTTATGTAATGCTGGTTGCATAAATAGATTGTCTAGACTGTCTCCAAAACCATCCATTGCATTGTCGTTAATGTTAAAAAGTTGGTTTCTATATAGAGCTGTTAAAAAACTACCAGGCGCAAATTGCCAAGAATAACTTAAATCAATGTTCCAAGTACTAAAATTTATGTCTGGGTCATTACTCAAGTTTTCCCTTGTTAGATTTGTCAGTTCTAAACGACCATTGTCTTTAAGTGTAAAAAAACGTCCATCATACGCTACCGTATCCCAATAATGTCTAAAATTTAATGACAAAGCATGAAAAGGATTAAAGGTATAATCTGCTCTAATGGTGTTGGTTATACGTAATCTATTTCTATCTCCAAAAATCGGATTGTCTAGTATTTCTGTTGCATAGCCACGTTGTCCTAGGCTATTATCGTAATTAAGATTATAAATCAATAAAAAACTATCGTTAAATCGGTATCTAGGTGAAATCTCGAACTCGTATGAAAAGAAATCACGTCCATCTTCAAAAATATCTGCGATACCAAAGTTAACATCAAAAGCAAATTTTCTGTTATAGTTTGAAGAATAAAAACCACCTACGCGTGCAAAATTTTCGAAAATAAAAGGTCTTCCATCCCGAGATTCGAAAAAATCATATTGTTTTCCAGGACTCATTCTAAAGTTAAAGCCAAAAGCATCTAAGGATTTTTTTAAGACTGCAAAATAATTAGCCCCAAAATTAAATCTGGCAAATCGATTTGGATCGTTAATCCGTCTATAATTTACAAAAGTATTTATCCTGTAGGTATTTAGTTTCTCTGTTGGTTCAAATATTTCATAAGACGCATCAGCTCCAAAATCGTTTCGATTATTTCTAAGGTTTAGACCTAAGTCATTGATATTATACTTTGTATCAGCAAATCTATGATCAAAACTGTATCTAAAATTACCGTGGGTTTTTCCAACAAACAGAAAGCTACTAAACCCTGTTTCTGCAGATTGATTCTGAAAGTTAACATGGCTCATACGTAATTCTGTATCAATTCTGTAAGTGTTTCTTTTGTTTTGAAAGTTGCTCACTACAGCCGTTGCATTGGCATCTCTAAAAGACCCTTCGCGAAGTACATTAGTATTAATAAGACTTATTGAAGAATTTCCATTGTACTGCTGGTCTATGGAAATAATATTGTAATTGGTAAAAGGCTCGATAACTTCATTTCTAACCACATCGTTATCTTCATCTACAATAGCAACACTTGTTTTTTCTGTGATAGCATTTAAAACACCTATCCCAAGACCGTTTGGTGTACGTCCTGATACTTTAATAGCATTTAAAACCTTTGTTGTGCTGGGTCTATTAAATCGTTCACCTTCATTTAAGTCTAATTGACCAACAGGCGCACTTCCTATCCTTCGAGAGAAAAATAGACCACCTTTAGAAAACAAATCAACGCCTTCAGTAAAAAATTGGCGTTGTTCTCGAAAGGTTTGTTCAAATGGTCCTAAATTAAGCTCTAAATTATCGAAACCAACTTGACTAAAATCTGGGATAAGCGTGGCATCTAGAGTGAAATTTTCTGTAATTCCGTATTTTAAGTCCATCCCAAAACGAATATCGGTTTCACTTTCGCCGTCAAAAGTGCTGGCAATTCCTGTGGTAAAAGGGTAAAGATTAAGCCTAAGAGGCGGCTCTATATTGTTTAGTCCTTTAAGTTCTCCATGATATAATCCCGGATTACCTTGTGTAGGATCTAGCGGATTCCATGTATATCTTGCTCTGTTATACCTAAATTCTCTATGAAATTGTATGCCCCAAGTCGGTTCGTCTTGCTTTTCAAAACGTAGTGTTCTGTATGGAATTTTCATCTCTAAAGTCCATCCATCATCCTGCATTTTTACGGCGCTATCCCAAACGGCGTTCCACCCAAAATCCTCGCCAAATGTTGGATTTGCTACAGCATCTGCTTGTGTACCAGAGCTAAACACAAAAAAAAGTGTGTCATTTTGACCATCATTATTAGGGTTTAAAATCACAAGAAAAAAATCTGACTGCCCAAAATCGTCTCTTGCTGTTAGTTGCTTAAGCATTTTATCGGGGTCGTCATATAAATAAGCAGAAATATAAATCGCTTGGTCATCGTACGTCATTCTTACTTCTGTACGCTGTTCTTTGTTTTCCAGAATACCTATTTCTGGTCGAAAGGAGATAAAGTCAGTTGCAATTTCAGCAGTTTTCCAAGCCTCGTCATTTAGAATACCATCTATTTTTGGTGCTATCGAGGTACGCGTAATGTTTAACCTTTTTTTGTCTTGCCCAAAACTATTAAAGCTAAATGCTATAACTGTAATGCATACGATAAAAATCTTAATATTTAATGAATAAGATAGTTTGATGACTTAAGTGTTTAGTTTCAAAATAACAACGCCGCAAAGCTACTAAGCAAGGTAGATTACGGCTCTTAATTAAACGTTAAAAGAATGCTTAATAAATGTCAAAATGACTTAAATATTTTTTGGAACACTTCTTGTTCTTAGTAAAACAGTTAATTTTTAAAATTTTAAATGAATAAATACACTAAACTTTTTTTAAGCCTGCTCCTTGATGGCGTAGGTTATCTTTCGTTTGTAATTCCTGGTGTCGGAGAACTTTCGGATGTTATTTGGGCACCACTATCTGGATATATAATGACAAAACTTTATAAAGGGAAAACTGGCCGTGTAGCAGGTATAATAGCTTTTGTAGAAGAAGCCTTTCCTTTTAGTGATGTTGTGCCAACCTTTACACTTATGTGGATTTATACATATTTGATTACATCTAAAAAAAATAGCTAGATAACTTATAAAGATTTTCGTATGGCTATAATGACGAAAATAAACGCCGTAGTTATAATAAAATAGGGGATTATATATAGTTTTAAACCTAAAACTAAGAATAGCGCAATTATTAAAATCTGAAAACCAAGCCCATATATAGATAATATGGTCATTAGCCAATTTGGTAATGTTTTTCCGTGTGGCGCATTGTGGTCTAATGTATAAATAGCTTTATCAAAAGGTCCATAAAGTAATCTGTAAAGTCTAAATAAGATATTTACATTTTTTTGTTTTTCACCCTTTAAGGCTTTTGGTGTTTTTTCTTCAAAAATGCGACTAGTTGTATCGCCATTATACCGCATTCTTAAAATAACATAATAGTAATTGTAAAGTGTACCTTGAAGCTGAATGCCAATAAATGCTATAAGTATATACCAAATATTTGTATCTGTAATTTGATAAATAGCAAATAGAAAAATGGCATTTAAAATAATGTCTGATACGGAGTCTAAATATCTCCCAGTATAGGATGGTGTATTTTTTATTCTTGCCAATTCACCATCGGCAGCATCTAGAATAGACTTTAAAATAAGAAAAAAAGCGGCTAGCCAATACATATTGTGGAGTATACAAATTGTGGCGATTAAACCAGATATTATAAAGCCAATAGTAACATGAATAGGCGTGAAACTTGTATTTTTTAGAGCTTTGGATATAACTCTTGCTGCTGGTCTTCCGTAGTCTGAAAGGTCAATAAATTTATGCGCTGTAGGTAATTTAGACATTTAAATTAAACAGAATACATTTTGCTGAAATATATCAATATTGAAAGTCTGTTTTTCGAGCTGCAATATACGCAATCAATAACGTAACAATGTCTTCACTAACATTTATAAGTGCATCATCGAGTTTAGACCAGAAATTTTCTAAAGCTAATTTTCTTTTGATGATAATTTGACGTCTTAAAAGAATATCCTTAGGAACAGGTAAGACTTCAAAACCTTTTATAGCATCGTTAATTATAAACGCTGTTTCATTCGCTCCAATGGTCTGAAATGCTTGCAACACCTCGTGAGCATATTTGCCAGAGGCATTATAAAAAAAGCCGAAAAGACCGTTTCTATTGATTTCGCTTTCAAAAATATCAATAAAAACAAAGACCTTTTCGGCTTCAGAAAGTTTTGTAAAATGACCTACTTCATTAGCCTTATTCCATAACACTGTACCAACTAATTCAATTTTGTCGGTATCGCTTTTTTGATTTAAGGCAAAATCAATTTCGGTCATAACAGGCTATTGTACCGTCACAGGAAAAGTTTCTGTTATATCTGTTTCTCCACCAGCATTTGTAATATCTCCATCACTTACGCCAGCAGCATCTTTAACAGGTTCGTGTCTTAATGTAACTGTAAAATTTCCTGAGCCAGCAGCACCAGTAGTTAACGTAAAACTTAAACCAACAGGATTACCGTTAGCATCAGCATCTGCATATGCCACAGTTCCTACGGTAGAGGTAAAGAAAAATTGATGCTCTTCGTCTTCTTCTTCAACTTCTAAAGTAATGTTGTCTACATCGTTTAAATCAGTTTCGTCAAGTAGTTCAATACTTCCCGTGTAAGTTGTATTTGCTGCCAATGGGCCTGAAACAGAAACTATAGGCGCGTCTGGGCCATCACCATCTAAATCGCGAGTTCTTAAAGTTACTGTTGTTTGTCCAGTTGCAACAAGCTCAACAGTCATTGTAGTTATAACTTCTTCTTCATTTACTATTACTGGATCATCGTCAGAACATGATACGGTAAAAAGAGTTATTGCTAATAAGGCGAATGTGTATTTTAAAGTTTTCATTTTTTTTTTGGTTTAAAATTTAATAAGTTAATTGTAATTGTAGCATGATATTTCGGCCTAAATCATCGGCGAAATATCGTAATCTGTTTAGATAGGCTCTGTAGTTAGTGTCTAATAAATTATTAACGCTAAGCGCTACATTTAATTTGGTTTTGTCTGATATATTAAAAGTCGCTTCACTATAAAGATGTAACAGATGATATCCTGGTGGAGGTGTGCTAATATCTACTAACACAGTTTCGTTAGTTGAAGCAATAAGTGTTTCAAAATTGAAATCTGGAAATTCTTGTTGCTCAAACACCCATTCCGAGGTTAACGACGCCGTAAAATTCTTCCATTCTGGCTTATTAAATATTATAGCGTTCCTCGTATTAAAGGCAGGAATATCAATTAAAGGTCTGTCTTGGGACAAATCATCTGCTTTTACATAAGCAGAAATATTTGACCAAGTCCAATTCTCTGAAAAATTATACGTCGATGCCAAATCAATTCCAAAAAATGATGCATTAGTTTGTGTGAATTCCCAAACAGGAAAAGCACCTCTAATCGTTTGCTCAACGCTGTCTGGCCTTAGGTACATAAAATCGTTAATTCTATTAAGGAATGCATCAACATTTAAACTATACTTTGATTTTTGCAAATTATAGGATACCGATACACGATTTGAAATTTCCTTATTTAGCCTTAAATCTCCAAGCTCTATACGCGCTGCGGAATGATGTAAGCCATCACTAAACAACTCTGAAGGATTTGGTGGTCGACTAGACAAGCCGTAATTTCCAAGTAGATAACTAACGTCATTTAAATTATACCTAACTCCAGTAGAAGCAGATATATTATGATAATTAAATACAGGATTCGTTAATAGCTGAGTGCCGAAATCTTCAATGACGATATCAGAAAAGTCACTATCATAGCCTCGTTCATTCCAACGTGATGTCCGATAGAATTTTTTTGCATCAATACGATTAAAATCGTACCGTAGTCCAGCATCTAATGTTAATACATCATTTAAGACCCATTCGGTAGTGACATAAGTTCCAAAATCGTATTTATCATAATCAGGAATTAATCGTCTTACACCAGTATCCGGATTGGCAAAGTTATTTTGATAGCGACCTAGAACCCCAAAACTTATTTTTCGCCTTAAATTATTATCTAAAACAACATCTGCTAATACAGAATGTGTCTGTAGGTTTAAATCTAAGGCTGGCTTATTTCTGTCGTCACCAACTCTTACATCAAATTCAAAACGTTGATTGTTTTGGTAATCGTACTGCAAACTTACTTTTCCAAAATTTTTGAAGCGTCTATAATATAAACCTTTAAGAAGGTGATGTGTTACTTCTTGTTTTGGTGAATTAATATCATAGCTAAAGTCTTCTACAATAAAAGGTTGTTGAGAGTTAATGGCATCTACCAAATCTTCAACATTTCCGATATGTGATGACCTTAGTATGCCAATCTCATTATTCAAGAAACTATAAAACACCTCAAATCCTGACTCAAACTTCTTTTTACCGCCATTAACGCTAAATCCTTGGGATTTTAAACCCGTGTTAGTAAGGGTATAATCAGGAGCTTCAAAATCACCGTTCTGTTTTGCTGTTCCTTGGATATTGGCAAACCAACCACTTTTAAATGTTTTATTTAATGAAGAGGTTATATTATATCCTCTACCATTAGTTTGTCCATTTATTGTAGTAGAACCGTAAAGCGTATCTCTTAATATTACTCTAGCAGGATTTAATACAACAACGCCTCCAATAGCATCGCCACCATATCTTAACGCACCAGAGCCTTTAATAACAGATATTTGCTTAGCAGAGTTAATGTCAATATTTGGTGCATGTTCAATACCCCATTCTTGGTCTTGTAATCTTACATTATTATTTATAATAAGTAATCTACTGCTGTGCATACCGTTTACCATTGGTTTTACAATAGTATTCCCTGTGTTTATAGATGATATCCCTGGAACCTCTTTTAGTGCATCTCCTAAACTTAAGCTACTATACTTTTTTAAAGCATCAGATTTAATAAGCGTTTCTTGTGCTGTTACCGTCGCTTTCTTTGTTGCACTAGTTTTTACAGAAACCTCATTGAGTTCTTCGATATGATGTTCTAAGGCAATTTCCCGAAATAAATCTCCAGTTACATTATAATTTAGTGTTTTAGTTTCGCAGGCAACATGAGTTATGACTAAGGTCAATGGTCCATTGCAAAGATTTTCAATTTTAAATTTACCATCTAAGTCGGAAGTGGTGTATTTGTCTAAAGTTTTAATATACACTGTAGCACCGACTATAGGTGTTTTATCATGATAATCCGTGAGCTCTCCTAAAAAAACTGAATTACAATTCTGAGAAAAACTGTTATAAAAAGATACTACTGCTAAGAGCAGCGAAAGATATTTCATACTTAAGTTTAAGTGACAACCAATTTTAAGAGACTTAGTTAAATAATAAAGCCTATCCAAACAATTCTGAGATTATATGCTTAGTGGTGGTCCCCTAAGAGATAACTGTAGTCTTTGATAATCACTGACAAAGTGATATTGTGAAGTGATGTCTTCAAGATGATGCTCTAACTCTAAAACATCTATTTGTTTTAGTTTATGAACATATTGATTATTGAGTTTAAACTTATAAAAATCACAATCTATGTCTATTTCGTGCAGATGTGACTTAGATTTACCATAACAGACTTCGTGCTCATGATTTTGAAATCCATGGGCAAACTTCACCATAGATGGCGCAAGTATAGCCATAACTAGTAACACTGCCGACAGGCGCGCTATGATATGTCGTTTAAAGTCTTTCAATCTATAAATCTTCCTAAACCAAATCGTCTGAGCATTTTCTTTTCAAAATTCCAAAAAAATTGAAACTGCCCAAATAGCCATCCAAAGGTAACTAAAAGAATTTGGTAAAAAATTAGCCCAATGATAATAAATAAAACCCAATAGAGTATAGGGTTTAAGTTTTCTTTAGTAATTCCTAAGAGTTTAATTATTGGTCTGCCAATAAACATAGAAGAACTACCAGTGATGGCAAATACAATAAAAACACGAATCATTTCCCATTTGGCATCGAGAATCCATTTGTTTTCAAGTTTTTTGAAAAGAAATAAGGTAAATTTTAATAAAACAAAAAATAATACCATCGTTGAAATTACTAAGGCAAATAAACCAAAGTCGCCAACGATAGTATTTGAAATTTTATAGGACGAATACCCTAAAGCTACAATCCCTGCGATTGGAAAAAGAAGTTGCCAATTTTCGGTGATTTCCCAGCGTTTTTTAAATTTTTCCATAGCGTTTTAAAAACGCTACAAATTTACATTAAATTCTTACGACGAAAGGCCCTAATTTCTGATTGTATTTTAACTGAAAGTAAATGAAGTAATTATAAAGTTTGTAATTTATTTCATAACCATAATCTTCGCGAGGATTGTAGTCAATTTGTAGCTGATATAGATTGGGGTCGAACTGTTGTGGTTGATTGACTCTTAAATTCCAATTCGTCACATAGATTTGATTACGCGTCTCTAAAAAGTTTTGAGAATAATAATGTCTAGGTCTAGCAGTACTTTGTAACCATGCGTTAAAACCTGGTTCTATGATTATAATTTCGTATTCGTTCTCATCGCTGTCTATGACTACCGTATCGTTTTCTACAAGACTTTCCTCACGTTCATTACTAGGAGGTTTTGGAGCGTCTACAGTTTTGCAGCTAGAAATTAGTACTAAAAGAATGAGAAATGGGATAAGTGTTTTCATATTATAAAGTTATTAAATATTGAATTTGTTTTGGTGTTATATGTTCTATTTAACACTTCAAATAACCGAATAGAGTACCCAATAACAAAGCATAAATGCGTTAGCGATGTATTACATTGAGTGAAACATAACTTTAAATGAGCCATAAAAAAAAGCAGCTAAAGAAAGCTGCTTTATCATATTTATATTTAAGAAAGACCTATCGACCTCTACCAAAAAGTCCGCCCAGTAATCCGCCTAGACCTCCTCTTTTTTTGGAGCCACCAAGGACCATACCTGCCACATCATCTACAACACTACCATCACCGTCTGCATCTAATATTTGCTCTAAAAAGCTTTGCTCGTTTTTCGCTTTGCTACCGCCAAGTAATCCGCCTAATAAGCCACTAAGCTCGTTTTCTGAGCTTACGTTATTTTGTCGTTTTTGCTTACCAAGGACACCCATAAGAATTGGAGCAGCAACTTTAAGTATTTCGCCCACCGAACCAGAATCTAATCCTGCTTTTTGCCCAATGACTTGTTGTACGCCTTGTTGTTTTTGTCCAAGAATATGTCCTAAAATTTTAGAACCATCGGTCTTAACCTCTTCATCAACGCCGCCTCCAAAAAGACCACTTAAATTATCTAAGATGCTTCCGTCGTGTTTATTACTGAGAGCGCCCATTAAGCCTTGAGCACCTTCTGGAGTAGAAGCATTGCGCTCCATAGCTTTCATTAAAACAGGTAGTGCCATTGTTAGCACACTGCTTGTTTTACTCTGTTCTGTATTTGTAGTGCCAGATACACCACTAATGATTGTTTTTCCTAAATCGCTATTTAGCAAGTCTAAAATGCCTTCCATAGTTGTAAAGTTTTTGTTAGTAAAGTTTTTCAATGTACGAAAAAAGTCTCAATTTTCATTGAGACTTTTTTACAGGGAATTTTTTAAGTGCTATTATTTTAAAATACTTATAATTTGTGATGCTAATTCTTCGCCAATTCTATCTTGTGCTTCATTCGTTGCAGCACCAGTATGTGGTGTTAAGGATAATGCAGGATTCATTAAAAGACCCATTTCTGGCTCTGGTTCTTTTTCGAATACATCTAAGGCCGCACCAGCAACTTTGCCAGTTTCAATAGCTTTTACCAGCGCTACCTCGTTAACCACACCACCACGAGCAGCATTGGCAATAATTACACCATCTTTCATTTGGCTGAATTCCTTTTCGTCAATGACATACTCTTTTTGAGCTGGTACATGAAGCGTTAAGAAATCTGCTTGTTTTAATACATCTTCTTTTGAAACAGTTTTGATATTGAAATTAACTTTTTGCCCATCGAAAAACTCTAATTCTAAATTAGCTTCATCCATATATGGGTCAAAAGCAACAACCTTCATACCAGAACCAATAGCAACTTTAGCTGTAGCTTGACCGATACGGCCAAAACCTAAAACGCCAAGAGTTTTGCCTTTAAGTTCAATACCTTTGGCATAAGCTTTTTTTAGCTTTTTAAAGTTAGTGTCGCCTTCTAGCGGCATATCACGGTTAGAATTGTGTAAAAAGCGTGCTAAACCATAAAAATGTCCGAAAACTAATTCTGCAACTGAATGCGACGATGCTGCCGGCGTATTAATAACATGTAAGCCTTTTTCTCGTGCATAATCTACATCAATGTTATCCATACCAACACCACCGCGACCAATAATTTTAAGGCTAGGGCAGTTGTCTATAATATTTTTACGAACCTTAGTGGCACTGCGCACTAGTAATACCGTAATCCCTTTATCGTTAATATAATTTTCTAATTGTTCTTGGGCAACGGTCGTTGTTAAGACTTCAAATCCTGCAGCTTCAAGCGCATCTATTCCGCTTTGTGAAACACCATCGTTTGCTAATACTTTCATTTTAAGTTTAAAGTTTTGGTGGTTGAGACTCTCGAAACCACAATCCATTTTATTATACATAAATAGTAGCTTCGAGAGCCTCAGCTACCACTGGTATTTACGCTTTACTTTCTAATTCGCTCATTACTTCAACTAAAACTTTAACGCTATCTAGCGATAAGGCATTGTACATCGAAGCTCTGTAACCACCGACACTTCTATGACCGTTAAGACCATTAATACCGGCTTCTTTCCACATGGCATCAAAGGTTTCTTTAAGGTTTTCGTTTTCTAGTGTAAAGGTTGCATTCATATTAGAACGGTCTTCCTTAACGGCATAACCTTTAAATAATGGGTTTAAATCTATTTCAGAATAGATTAAACGTGCTTTCTTTTCGTTTTCTTCTTCAATCGCTTTAATACCGCCTAAGTCTTTTAACCATTGCATTGTTAGCATAGACACATAAACTGCAAAAACAGGAGGCGTATTAAACATACTGCCTTTACTGATGTGGACTTTATAATCCATCATCGATGGAATTTTACGCGATACTTTGCCTAAAATATCTTCCTTAACTACGACTAATGTTGTTCCAGCAGGTCCCATATTTTTTTGAGCGCCTGCGTAAATTAAATCGAATTTTGAAAAATCTAACTGACGCGAAAAAATATCACTACTCATATCACAAACCATTGGGATTGGTGAGTCTGGAAATTGTTTCATCTGCGTACCAAAAATGGTATTGTTAGATGTGCAGTGGAAATAATCGTAATCTTCTGGGATATCGTAACCTTTTGGGATATAATTGAAACCAGCTGATTTAGAAGACCCTACTTCGTAAATATCGTCATAGATTTTGGCTTCTTTTATCGCTTTATCCGACCAAGTTCCTGTATTTAGGTAACCTGCTCTTTTTTCGAGTAGATTTAGCGCCACCATTAAAAACTGCGTGCTTGCTCCACCTTGAAGAAATAAGGCTTTATAGCCTTTGCCTTCTAAACCAAGAAGCTCTAAAGCCAAAGCGCGTGCTTGCTCCATAACATCTACAAATGGTTTGCTACGGTGCGATATTTCGATAAGCGATAAGCCGTTATCAAAATCTATTAAAGCTTCGGAGGCTTTTTGTATAACTGATTTTGGCAATACGCAAGGACCAGCACTAAAGTTATGTTTCTTAATCATTTGTTCTGATTTTCAATTTTTAAACGTTACAAAGGTGGCGATTAATTGAGAAAATTCTATTAAGAAATCGATAATTTTTGGACTATAATTTCAACAAGAAATCAACAGTATCTACACTATCTGCATAATCCCATAATTGGGGTTGTTGCGTTTTTCCGAATGGGATTTCAGAATCCGTAAACCCATCTGCCACAACACACTGAATATTATCTTTTTGCGACTCTAAATGCTGTTTTAAGCTTTCAGTATCCGAATATTTCTCGTAAAACACGGTAGCTATTGGCGAACCAAAACTTTGGTCTTCTTTTACCATTAAAAAGCCGTTTTCTAGCATATCAAATTCGCTCATGATGTAAACGGCCTTATTATAGTCGTAATTATTGGCATACTTACTTTCGTTAATAATGTCTTTCCATTTAAAGACACCTCTAAAGAACGCATCAAAATTATAGTCGTTCGGAATGTAAATTTTAGACACATTGCGGCAACCTAATCCGTAGTATCTAAAAATATCATCCGATAACGCCTCAAGTTGTTCGTGGGTTTCGTTACCTGTAAGTATGGCGACTGAGTTTCGGTTTTTACGAATTATCGACGGTTTGTCTTTAAAATAGTATTCAAAATAGCGGGCTGTATTATTGCTGCCTGTGGCAATCACCGCATCAAAATTTTCTAATTTGTCCTCGGTAAAGGTGATTTTCCCTTTAAAATTAGGCTCTAATAGCTCTAGATACTTGGCTAAATAGGGTAGTAGATGCTTGTCGTTAGAGGATTGTTTTACCAAAACACTATGACCACAAATAAGAACGCTTAAAAAATCGTGAAATCCCACCAGTGGAATGTTCCCAGCCATAATTATAGCAATGGTTTGTGGATTTACGGTATCGAAATTATAATTAGCCGTCCACTTGTTAAGATTATCTTCCGATAAAGCATCTGTCCAAGACTGTAAGGCAAAATCTAGATTATTTTTTGTAAACCACCCATTATGTTCTTGAGCAAGCTTTAACTGAAGTTTAAAACCATCGATAAAGGCTTTGTCGATATCATTGGCCTTTGGTGACGCTGTAAACAGACTTAGAAAGTGCCCTAATTTTACAAAAGCGTTAACTCTTTGTTGTAATTCCATATAAGGTTTGGTAATAATAGGTTTTGGCTTTATTTTTGCAACTGCAAAATTACGAAAAAGGAAAAGAAAAAAATGGCAATTATAATAACAGACGAATGTATTAACTGTGGTGCTTGCGAGCCAGAGTGCCCAAATACAGCGATATATGAAGGCGCAGACGATTGGCGCTACAAAGACGGTACAAGTTTACAAGGTAAAATTGTATTACCCGATGGTAGAGAAGTTGATGCCGATGAGACGCAAGAGCCTATTAGCGACGAGGTCTATTACATTGCACCAGATAAGTGTACGGAGTGTATGGGCTTCCACGAAGAGCCACAATGCGCTGCGGTTTGCCCTGTGGATTGTTGTGTGCCGGACGAAAACCATGTAGAAACCGAAGAGGAACTTTTAGCCAAGCAAAAGTTTATGCACCCAGACGATTGATATTAGATTTACTATTTTTAGATATACGATTAGTCCCAAGTTTTTACTTGGGATTTTTTTTTGCCCTACTACGTAGTTTTACGTAGATCCATGTGAATTTAATATTTTAATTTAGCTTCCTGATGCTAAACTAATTTTAGTATACGACATTATAATGTGTCAATAACATAAAAGGTTTTAATTTCTAGCATGATTAGAAAATGAGCAAAGAAAGTTTAATCCAAAAACTAAATACTCAAACTGAATTAGATATTTATTATGAATATCTGCTGGGGCAAGATGTTTGGTACTTTCAGAACAATGGAGATGACTTTAGTTCAGATTATGATGCTTTTAAAAAGTTTATTTCAAAAAAAATAAACATACCTTTTAACAATATTTCAATTGTAGGAAGTGCGAAAACTAGATATAGTTTTTCACCAAGTAAAGAATTGAAAGAGTTTCACGAAAACTCTGATTTTGATTTAATTATAGTTTCAAGACGGCTTTTTTATGATATATGGACTGCATATAGAGCAATTGCTCAAACACAATACCTAGAAAACTACATTAAAAAATGCGGAAATATTTTTGGAGGATTCATTAGTATTCGTGATAATGATAAAACTTATGGAAATCAGACTTTAGAAAATTGGCAAAAAAAGGTACTTTCATTTAAAGCAGAACTTCAATTAACTTTTAATATTCAACATGATATTAATTATAGGATTTATTCTGATTGGGAGTCTGTTCAGGAATATCATCTAAAAGGAATTACAAAACTAAAAAATATTATAAATGAAATTAATTGAACAAATAGACATACAACCTCAAACAGCCAAATGGCTTTATGATTTAAGTCAAAAAGGTTTATTGGAAGTTGATAATTCATTTCAAAGAAATTATGTGTGGACTGAGAAAAATCAAATTCAACTTATCGAATCAATACTAATTGGATACCCAATTCCAGAGATTTATCTCTGGAATACAGGCACTGATGGAGATACTGGCGACACAAAATATTCTATTATTGATGGTCAGCAAAGATGTGGCGCTGTCTTTCAGTATATAGCAAACAATTTCAAATTAAAAGCTTCAAGTTTAGATGCTAATAATCCTATTAAAGGAAGAA
The DNA here is from genome assembly GCF_004346845.1 of Winogradskyella wandonensis. Classification (GTDB taxonomy): domain Bacteria; phylum Bacteroidota; class Bacteroidia; order Flavobacteriales; family Flavobacteriaceae; genus Winogradskyella; species Winogradskyella wandonensis. The sequence goes on from NZ_SMGI01000001.1 coordinate 777,891, forward strand.
TTCAAGACAGATTATTCAAGGATTTAGAAGCCGATGATAAAAAGTCCATTTGGAGTTATCTTTTTTCAATTAGGTTAGTACGAAATCAGGTAGAACGAGTGTCTATTGTCAATATGTTTTTAAGGCTGAATAGCAATAATATGACATTAAATCCTCAAGAATTACGCAATGCAGAATTTGAGGGTGAATTCATGCTTCTGTCTTCGAAGCTAGCTGAACTCGATTTTTGGGAAGACAATAATATTTTTGGTGTAGCTGATAGAAGAAGAATGAGAGATATATCTTTTGTAAGTACTTTATTAGTGTTTTTAAAGAAAGGAATTGAAGAAGATATAGGAAATACCAATTTAAATCAAATATATGATTTGTATAACGACGACTATCCAGACAAGGATAAAGATGAAAATAAATTCAAAGAGATTTTAAGCGAAATAAACAAGGTAATCGAAAATAATAAAGAGAGAATTAAAATTCTCAAAAGGCAAGTTCATTTTTATACACTTTTCACAGTAATCTTTGATATTCTAAATAATCAAAAGACATTGACTGAAAATCAAATTTCAAACTATAGAAATTTCATTGACAACTACGACAATGATGCACTATTAGAAAAATATTATGCGGATCAGCTTTCAAGTATTTATAGTTATAAATCACTTGTAAAAGAAGGTACAAGACAAAAAAGCAATAGATTTGAGAGGCATCGCCACCTGAAAAGGATAATTAACAAATGACGATTAAAATAATGAATCAGTAACATTTGGTTCTCGCTTAATTCTATTAATCAAACTTAACTTTAATAAATCGTTGGTTCTTTAGGTTATCTACATCTTGCCCAAATAAAACTAGTGTGTTCTCGTCTTCCCAATTGTATAAGCCTGGGCGTATCGTAACACCGCCTAAACCATCTTTGGTAAATAGCTTTTGCCGTTGGTAGCTGCCGTCAGAGCCAATCATTGTGCACATAAACGCCATATTCTGAGTATTAAAAGCATTTGCTGGTTTTCCTTTTCTTAGACCTACATTATCTGCATTGCCATTGTAAAATAGTAGCACCTTATCATCGCGTTTTGTAGAATAGAATGAGCTGTAAATTGGTACGTTACCACGAGTTTGGTTTTTGGCAATTTTGTTGGCCCAAATAAGTTTTCCGTCGTTACCAATGCGCATGGCTGCAACATTCTCGTGATAATAGGTAATAGAGTAGTTATACGAGTAGGTTCTGGTTTGTTCTGCTAACACCAAAAGCTCGTTATTGTCCATTACCTTAACGCTCTTTAAAATGTAGTTTTGGTTGTCTCTTTTCCCTTCGTTAAACTTCTTTACCAAGCGGTCTTTCTTTTTGCCATCTTCTAGCAACTGCGCAAAGAATGCTGCAGATAGTTTGTTGTAGTTGGTATAGGCAACTTCTGAGGTTTCAAGGTTAATTTTAGCAGTAAAAATACCCGACATGGCGTATAAATCGGTTTCGGAATAAATACCTGTAAGTAGCAAATTATTATCTGCAATGGTTGGGTATAAGTAGCGTAAATGCACATCGCGAGGTCTAATGGTGGTGATAAGCTTTAAACTATCACCTTCAATCTTATGAAACAGATATTCGTAACCAAAGTCCATGGCTTCTCTGCCAATTTTATCACTATCAAATTTTTTACTGATAAAAAAGATATCGTCCGATTCGCTTGTAAAAATATTCCTTAGTACAAATACCTCATTAGCATAAGGAAACTCATAGGTTGTAGAGGATTGCTCGTTAAAAAAGACATCAAAGGTTTTTAACTGAAAGGTGGTGTTATCCTCATCGTCATTTGGCAGCGTGTAGATAAGTTTAATCGTGGACTCGTCTTCGCTAATTATAAATCGGCTCACAGATTCTGAAGCGTCTTTATCGCCATGTTCTATGTTTAAAATTTCCTTTTCTTCAGAGAGTACAAATTGGTCTAAATCTACGGTTTGGTAATAGTAGGTTTTTCCTGTTTTGGTTAGGACATAAAAGATATGGATAATCCGATTTTTAATTTTTCGTAGACCTAGAGAATTAAATTTACCAGCATATTGCTTACTTTTTAAGTTAATTTCCATGCCAGATGGCGTTAAATCGAGATGAAATTTTCGGATATTAAGCTCATCGCCCTGTCCAAAGCGCCCTTCGGAATACAACATGTAATAGCCAAACTCGTCTTTACCGATAATATCTATGGGTATTTCTCTTTTATCGTTTTTAAAAAGGCTTCCGTATTCTACTGTAAGTTTTGGCGTGTCTTGAGCCGTTGTGGAGAGGAAACAAAGGCATATAGCAAAAAGTGAAAAAACGTATTTCATTATAAGTGTTTTATTATGTCACAATTATAATGGTTTTACCTATCAATTTAAAATGAAAAAAAAGAAACTGTGTAAAAATTTCTGTAAACCGAAATCTGTCACTTCCGAACCCTCGGAAGAGCGCAGTCGAAATGTTATGAAACTAAACGCCTTAGTTTTCTCGACTGTCGCTCGAAATGACAGAAAAGGTTTCTTTTACTTGATTTTTCAAGTTGAGCTTGTCGAAACTGATATTCATTATATTATGTTGAATTTCTCGACAAGCTCGATAAGACAGTGTTTTTTTTGACAGCTTTATCAATTAACTATCCGTTTTACGGGCTTGTTTCTTCATCACCTCTAAAACTTCTTTACTAAAAGACGGTTGGCTTGACCCTTCGGATGCCTTTTGCTTTAAGTAGTCGCGTTTTTTCTTCAGAAGTTCCTTTAGTTTCTGGTTATCTGCCTTTCGCTTGTTGCTCATAGCTTTAACCAGACGTTCTTTTTCTTCAAGAGATTTTCCTTTTAGATTTTCAGGGAGTTTGTCGTTTTCAATCTCGTTAAGTTTTAGTTTTCCGTTGTCGTAATCGCTAATAATTTCCTGGCTTCCGTAAGCAACTTTTTGTCCCGCTTTGCTTTGTTTGTATTCGGCACGAGCACTATTTGCTGTTGTAGAACCACTATCGTAAACCGCCATAGACATGGCTTTTTTAGAGTAGTTAGCTTCGCGTAGTTTTTTATCGCCATAGTACATTCTGGTATCATCTATATTGCGGGATAAGCGATTAATATCATCGTCGTAAGGTGTTGCTACCACGTAATCTTGTGCGTTTTGGTCTAGCATTAAAAATTCACCATTAGTACAAGCGGCCATGCTTTTAAAATGCGGAATGGCTTCACGGCAAGCGTTGCCTAGCTTTATAGTATTAATTGTAATGCCTTTTTTAGCAGCGAGTTTGCAGCTTTCGGTATATTTTACATCATCTTGATAATCCATATGTGGCGGACAATCGCCAACTACAAATATGGTTCTGTAGGTTTTTTTATCGGATGACCATTGCATACGTGTAATAGATTCGTGCAAGGCTTGGTTAACACTCTCAGGAGAATCACCACCACCAGCCGCATTAATATCTAAAAGTTCGGTATAGGCCTCATCTAAATCCGTAGTTAAGTCAATACGCTTAGTAATAAACGCATCGCCTTTATCGCGATAAAACACCATACCCATTCGTAGCGTATCGATATCACCATCTTGTGCGAGTTCGCTAACAATATCCCAGATTTTTTCTTTTGCTGTACCTATAAGTCCGCCCATACTGCCTGTGGCGTCTAAGCAAAATACAATTTCAGCATTTTTTGTAGGATGCCTATCTGCAGATTTCACTAAAGGTTTGTTCGGATTGTGGTTTAGTGCTTGAACTTCGTTGGTGTTTCTACAATTAAAAAGTAGAATGGTTAGTACGATAATGGAAATTTGTGTTTTCAGTTTCATAATATTTTGATTTGATGAATAATAGGCTAAACTAAATCTGTGGTAGCATCTTTACAATCTAAAACACGTCAAAACCTATTTTTAATGAGTAAAACCAACATTTCATTGAGTGATGCTATTATTCATAACATTCTGGACTAAATTTTATTCGAATTAGTTACATTTGCACTCGCTTTTTTGGTGATTGAGGTTATCGAATTCATCAAAAAATATAATGTTTAACTAATAATATTCCCGTCTGTTCGGGAAATGAATATGAAAGCCGGAATAGTAGGATTACCAAACGTAGGAAAATCGACTTTGTTTAACTGTTTATCTAATGCCAAGGCGCAAAGTGCAAACTTTCCGTTTTGTACAATAGAGCCCAATATTGGTGTGGTTAACGTACCAGACCCAAGATTGGCAAAGTTGGAAGAATTGGTTAATCCAGAAAAAGTAATCCCTGCAACTGTAGAGATTGTAGATATTGCTGGTTTGGTAAAAGGCGCAAGTAAAGGCGAAGGTTTAGGAAATCAGTTTTTAGCTAACATTCGCGAAACCGATGCGATTTTACATGTATTGCGTTGTTTTGATAACGATAATATTGTACATGTCGATGGTTCTGTTGACCCTATTCGTGACAAAGAAACCATTGATATGGAATTACAGTTAAAAGACCTTGAAACTGTAGAGAAGAAACTTGATAAAGTAAAGCGTGCTGCCAAAACCGGTAATAAAGAAGCACAAGCTGAAGAAGCTGTTTTACTAAAGATAAAAGAAGGTTTAGAGTCTGGAAAGTCTGTTCGTGCCTTAGAATTTTCTGATGAAGACTATGCAGATTATGTAAAGCCATCACAGTTTATTACGGACAAGCCAGTGATGTACGTTTGTAATGTAGATGAAGGTGCTGCTACTACTGGAAATGCTTATGTAGAGCAGGTTAGAGAAGCTGTAAAAGACGAAAATGCCGAAGTTTTGGTATTAGCTGTTGGTACAGAAGCCGATATCAATGAATTGGACGATTATGAAGAGCGCCAAATGTTTTTAGCCGATATAGGCTTAGATGAACCTGGTTCTGCAAAGTTAATTCGTGCGGCTTACAAACTATTAAATCAGCAAACTTATTTTACTGCTGGAGTTAAAGAGGTGCGTGCGTGGACTGTCACAGTGGGCTCTACGGCACCACAGGCTGCTGGTGTTATTCATACCGATTTTGAAAAAGGCTTTATCCGAGCAGAAGTTATTGCTTACGATGATTATGTGTCTTACGGCAGTGAAGCAAAAGTGAAAGAAGCTGGTAAAATGCGTGTCGAAGGAAAGAATTACATCGTCAAAGATGGTGATGTGATGCATTTCTTGTTTAATGTGTAGATATTAGTCACATTTTAAACTTTTAAGTAGGAATACAATGAAAAACTATATTCTCTATTTTTTAGTTTTTCCAATTTTTGGTTTTTCTCAAATTAATGAGAGCGATACGCTGAAGCTTAAAGCCAGTTTATCGTTTACGGGCTTATGGCAATCTGGAAATGTTGAAACGCTAATTCTAAGAGGACGCACAGATTTTAGTATTCGCCCATGGAAAAAATGGGTCTATAAATCAACTAACTCTTATGTTTATCAGGCTTTTGACAAAACCAAGGCAGATTCCGATTTTCTGAGTCTTAACTTTCTGTATTTTAATCCCGAAAAACGATTTTATCCTCAAGTTTTAGGCTTTATAAGTACTAATTTTAGACGTGAAATTGCGCAACGTTATTTGGTTGGTGCTGGCGGCACATATCAAATTATTCAAGGCGATAAAAATTGGCTTAAGGCTTCACTTACGTTGGAATATGAAGAAACGGACTTTAGAAGAGCCTTGTTTAACAAAATGGAGTTTAATGGCGATAAATCTATAAATACGCTTCGCGGTACAATTTGGGTTAGTGGCAAGTACGAGCTATTTAAAAAGAAAGTAGTGTTGAAGCACGAAAGTTATTTTCAACCTTCATTAGAAAATGAAGACAATTACCGCTGGAGTGCGGACCTTTCGGCAGAATTTCCTATCTGGAAGTTTTTGAGTTTTAAAATCAATTACCTTAGAACTTTTGAAAGTATAGTTATTGAAAATCAAGAAGAAGAAGACCAGTTCCTAACCTTTGGGTTTACTTTAAAGAATTTTTAAAATAAGAAGCTTAACAGAAGTTAACGCTTATTAACGCAAACGAGCAATCTAGTGGTGTATATTTGAATATCATCAATCAATTATTTGACCAATCCATAAAAGCCAATGTTCTCAACAACTTTGGCTTTTTATTGTTAATTACTTTACTTCATCCGTATTTCTTTTTTTGAGGTATAATATTATATTTAGCCTTTCATCCAAGTTTCCTCATTTCTATGTCCGAACAAACAAAATATACCGAAGATAATATACGCTCGCTTGATTGGAAAGAACACATCCGTATGCGTCCTGGTATGTATATCGGTAAGTTAGGCGATGGGTCTTCTCCAGATGACGGTATTTATATCCTTTTAAAAGAAGTCCTCGACAATTCTATTGACGAATTTGTAATGGGTGCAGGAAAGACTATTGAGATTTCGATTAATGGCGACAAAGTTATAGTGCGCGATTATGGTCGTGGTATTCCCTTAGGCAAAGTAGTAGATGTGGTCTCTAAAATGAATACCGGAGGTAAGTATGACTCTAAAGCTTTTAAAAAGTCTGTTGGATTGAATGGTGTAGGTACAAAAGCTGTAAACGCACTATCAACCTATTTCCGAGTGGAATCTACAAGAGATGGAAAATCTGCTTCAGCCGAATTTGAGCAAGGAAATTTGACCAATCAAGAATTGTTAGATGATACCTCGCGTCGTAAAGGAACTAAGGTCTCTTTTATTCCAGATGAATCCATCTTTAAGAATTACAAATTCCGTAGTGAATATGTCGTTAAAATGTTGAAGAACTATGTGTACCTAAATCCTGGGTTGACAATAGTCTTCAATGGCGAAAAATACTTTAGTGAGAATGGTCTGAAGGATTTATTGGCCGAAAATATAAACGACAGTGATTTACTATATCCTGTTATTCACTTACGTGGTGATGACATCGAAATCGCATTAACGCATAGCAAAACGCAGTATAGCGAGGAGTACCACTCCTTTGTCAATGGGCAAAATACAACTCAAGGTGGTACGCATTTGGCTGCGTTTCGTGAAGCTTTAGTCAAAACCGTGAGAGAATTCTACGGAAAGAATTACGATGCCTCCGATGTTAGAAAGTCCGTAGTTTCAGCTATCGCGATTAAGGTTATGGAGCCTGTATTCGAGAGTCAGACCAAAACTAAGTTAGGGTCTACCGATATGGGTGGTGACCTGCCAACGGTGAGAACGTATATTAACGATTTTGTAAAAACCTATCTCGATAACTACTTACACAAAAATCCAGAAACGGCAGAAAAACTACAACGAAAGATTCTTCAAGCAGAGCGCGAGCGTAAGGAATTGTCCGGAATTAGAAAACTGGCCAAAGACCGTGCTAAAAAAGCCAGTCTACATAACAAAAAATTACGGGATTGTCGTGTGCATTTTGGAGATACCAAGCACGAACGCAATTTAGAATCGACGTTGTTTATTACAGAAGGAGATTCAGCATCAGGTAGTATTACAAAATCTAGAGATGTCAATACACAAGCCGTTTTTAGTTTAAAAGGTAAGCCTTTAAATTCTTATGGTTTATCAAAAAAGATTGTTTACGAAAACGAAGAATTTAATCTATTACAAGCGGCTCTAAACATTGAAGAATCACTCGAAGATTTACGCTACAACAACATTGTTATTGCAACGGATGCCGATGTTGATGGTATGCACATTCGTTTGTTACTCATTACATTCTTCTTGCAGTTTTTTCCAGAAGTGATAAAAGAAGGGCACTTGTATATTTTACAAACACCATTATTTAGAGTCCGAAACAAGAAAGAAACTATCTATTGTTATTCTGAAGAAGAACGAAGAGATGCCATAGAAAAACTAAAACCGAAACCTGAGATTACACGATTTAAAGGTTTGGGTGAAATATCACCAGATGAGTTTAAGCATTTTATAGGTAGAGATATGCGCTTAGATCCAGTGATGCTAGACAAGGATATGTCTATTGAAGAGTTGTTGTCATTCTATATGGGCAAAAACACACCATCACGACAAGAATTCATTATCGATAACCTGAAAGTGGAATTGGATGTTGTTGAAGAGTAAAAGGCTCATCCTAACCTTCACTAAGGAAAGGAATTCTAAACATGAAGTGATAAGTTTTAAAATGAATTATAAAATTTAATAATTAATTAAGTGATAAACTGAAAGTCCTCCTTTGGAGGATTTAGGAGGCTTATGAGCGAAGAAATTAACGAACACGAAAACGAAGAAGAGTTACAGTCTAAAGACACTACTGAACCCCAAGAAACCATAACTAAGGTTACGGGCATGTACAAGGATTGGTTTTTGGATTACGCCTCTTACGTAATCTTAGAGCGCGCCGTACCCGCTATCGAAGATGGTTTTAAGCCTGTTCAGCGTCGTATTATGCATTCCATGAAAGATTTGGATGATGGACGTTACAATAAAGTAGCAAACATTGTAGGACACACCATGCAATACCATCCGCATGGCGATGCGAGTATTGCAGATGCTATGGTACAGATAGGGCAAAAGGATTTGTTAATCGATACCCAAGGAAATTGGGGAAATATTCTTACCGGTGATAGAGCAGCGGCTTCAAGATATATAGAAGCGCGTTTATCCAAGTTTGCTCTAGACGTTGTTTATAACCCAAAGATTACAGAATGGCAAGCCTCTTACGACGGTCGCCGTAAAGAGCCAATCAATTTGCCTGTCATGTTTCCGCTGTTGTTAGCGCAAGGAGGAGAAGGTATTGCTGTAGGGCTTTCCACAAAAATATTACCCCATAATTTTATAGAACTTATCGATGCTTCTGTTAAGCATTTAAAAGGAAAACGCTTTACGATAGTTCCAGATTTTCCAACAGCTGGAATTGCTGATTTCACCAATTACAATGACGGAAATCGAGGAGGAAAAGTCCGTGTGCGTGCAAAAATCTCTCAGCATAGTAAGAATACGCTTGTAATTACAGAGATTCCGTTTAGTACAACCACTCAGTCGCTTATAGATTCTATTCTTAAAGCTAATGATAAAGGCAAAATTAAGATTAAGAAGATTGAGGACAACACAGCAGCTGAGGTAGAAATCTTAGTACATTTACCTTCTGGTATTTCACCAGATAAAACCATTGATGCACTTTACGCATTTACGAGTTGTGAAGTGTCAATTTCGCCATTAGGTTGTGTAATCGAAGATAATAAGCCTTTGTTTATTGGTGTTTCCGAGATATTACGTCGTTCTACAGACAACACGGTACAACTCTTAAAAAGTGAACTAGAAATAAAACTAGGCGAGCTCGAAGAACAGTGGCACTTTGCATCCTTAGAACGTATTTTTATAGAAAACCGAATATACCGAGACATCGAAGAGGAAGAAACTTGGGATGGCGTTATTAATGCTATCGATAAAGGTTTAAAACCACATATCAAGCATCTTAAACGTGAAATCACAGTTGAAGACATTACGCGCTTGACTGAAATCCGAATCAAGCGTATTTCAAAATTTGATATTGATAAAGCACAGCAAAAAATTGATGCTTTAGAGGAGCAAATTGCTGAAGTTAAGCATCACTTAGCTAATCTTATCGACTATGCTATCTCTTATTTCGAAAGATTAAAGAAAGAATACGGCGAAGGAAAAGAGCGCAAAACGGAAATCCGCATATTTGATGATGTAGATGCAACTAAGGTGGTTATACGTAATACCAAATTGTATGTCAATAGAGAAGAAGGGTTTATAGGTACATCACTGCGAAAAGACGAATATGTTTGCGATTGTAGTGACATTGACGATATTATTGCTTTTACCAAAGATGGTAAAATGATGGTCACCAAGGTGGATTCTAAAACCTTTATAGGTAAGGATATTATTCATGTTGCGGTCTTTAAAAAGAAAGATAAGCGTACGATTTATAACATGATTTATCGTGATGGTAAAGGTGGACCATCTTACGTTAAACGTTTTGCTGTTACCTCTATAACGCGTGACCGTGAGTACGATTTAACTAATGGAAATAAAGGTTCCGTGGTTTGGTATTTTTCTGCCAATCCAAATGGTGAAGCAGAAGTAGTTTCAGTCTTACTTCGTCAAGTAGGAAGTATTAAAAAGCTTAAATGGGATTTAGACTTTTCGGATGTATTAATAAAAGGAAGAGCATCGAAAGGTAATCTTGTTACTAAATACGCGATTAAACGTGTAGAACTTAAGGAAAAAGGTGTTTCAACTTTAAAACCACGTAAAATTTGGTTTGATGATACTGTGCAACGCCTTAATGTCGATGGTAGAGGTGAATTGATTGGTGAGTTTAGAGGCGAAGACCGCTTGTTAATTATCAATCAGTCTGGAGTAGTAAAAACCATTATTCCAGAATTGACAACGCATTTCGATAGTGATATGATTGTTCTAGAAAAATGGATTCCTAAAAAACCAATTTCAGCAATTTATTATAATGGCGAAAAAGAGCTGTATTACGTTAAACGTTTTCTAATTGAAAATGAAGGAAAAGAAGAGTCGTTTATTTCGGACCATCCAAACTCTCAATTAGAAGTCGTTTCTACAGATTGGCGACCCGTTGCTGAGGTTGAGTTTACCAAAGAACGTGGTAAAGACCGAAAGCCAAATATGGAAGTCAACTTTGAAGAGTTTATCGATGTTAAGGGCATTACCGCAATGGGAAATCAGTTGACTAAGGATAAAGTGAATCAAATAGATTTAATAGAATCACTTCCGTTTGATGCACCAGAAGAAGTACATGCAGAGGATTTAGAGGTTGTTGATGAAGAGCAAGTTACCGCCGAGTCTTATAAAGTCACAGATAACGAAGTTAAGGTAAATCTAGATGTTGAATCAAAGACTGAAAAATCAAAACCAAATGATAGTAAAAACGATAATGACTTGGATGTAGATGACTCTGGACAAGTAACATTGTTTTAAACAAAACATGGCTAATAATAAACTTTTAGTAAACGAAAGACAGGCTGATTTAGGACAATTTTTGGTTGGTCGCTTATTGCCATTTCGTAAAAAGCGGCAAGTTGGGCCTTTTACATTCATAGACCACATGGGACCAGCAACTTTGGGTAATGGCAAATATGTAGATGTTGACCAGCATCCACATATTGGTTTAAGTACACTTACCTATTTATTTGAAGGTGAAATAGAACATAAAGATAGCTTGGGGAGCCACAAAATTATCTCACCTGGTGATGTGGGTTTTATGACCTCTGGTCACGGTGTTACACATACAGAGCGTACACCAGAATTTCGAAGAACTCCTGAAAATTTTACAATGCACGGTTACCAAATTTGGGTGGCGCTTCCAAAAGATAAAGAGGATATAGATCCTAACTTTAAATTTTATTCGAGTTCAGAGATTCCTTCATGGGAAAATGATGGCCTAAAGCTTAGATTGGTCGCTGGTAATGCTTTTGGAAAAACTTCGCCACTTCAAGGCTATTCGTCTATGTTTATGGTGGATATACTGGCAGAAGAAGAGACGACACTTAATCTAGCTAACCAGCTTAAAGGTGAAGTTGCTTTTGTTATCGTTAAGGGCGAAATTACCGAAAAAGACCATAAGGTTGAAGCTGGACAAATGTTAATAAGTAAAACAGATGAGCAGTGCAGTATCTGCCTTGATAAAGGAACACGCCTTTTATTGTTCGGAGGAGAACCGCTACAGGAAGAGCATTTCTTGCTGTGGAATTTTGTTTCAAGTAGTAAAGAGAAACTTCAAGAAGCAAAAGAAAGATGGAAAAACAAACAATTTCCTAAAGTCCCTGGCGACAACACCTATATCCCAATTCCTGAATTGAAGCCTTAGATTTTCAGTAATCTCTACTTCTTTCGTGCTGTTTTTTGATTCAAAAACTCTACAAACAAAGAGAATGCTATAGCAAAGTACAAGTAGCCTTTTGGTATGGCGCCAACTTCATTGCCAAAGAATTTGGTATCAGAAAGGTGTGCGGCTTCCGTAATTAGCATAAAACCAATCAAAATTAAAAATGCTAATCCTAGCACTTGCATACTTGGATGTTTGTCTATAAATTTTCTTATCGGGTTTGCAAACCCAATCATTATAATAATAGAAATTACCACGGCTATAATCATTAATATAAGGCTGTAACTTGCATTTGGATGCAAGCCATTAGTCATACCAATTGCCGTTAGAATAGAGTCCACAGAAAATATAAAATCAATAATTAATATTTGTACAATAGCCTGAGATAGAGAGCTAATAATTTTACCTTTAATATTATCTTCATCGTGTGTGGGCGTTTCGACTTTCTCTCTAATTTCCGATGTACTTTTGTATATTAAGAATAACCCACCAGCAAAAAGAATAATAGCTTGCCAACTAAGATGAAGTTCTAACCATGAATTCTCAAATTCGTAAAACGGCTCTTTTAACCCAACTAAAAACGAAACAAAGAATAATAATACAATACGCTGAACCATTGCGAGTATTAGACCAATATTAGTAGCCTTGCCTCTTTGATGTTCTGGGAGCTTATTGGCAGCAATAGAAATAAAAACAATGTTATCTATACCTAAAATAATTTCTAGGAAAGTAAGCGTTAATAGGGCGATAATAGCGTCGCCAGAAAGTAAAAATTCTATCATTTAATTTTTTGTATTGTAAATTTTAAAACTACTGTCTCTAAAGGCAACGCCTCGTTCTACACGTAAAGGTCTATTTGATTTTTTTATGGCTAATTTATACTCAAAGGTGTATGAAGAATCTGTAGTCGATAAAATTTTCATGTGTATAGCGTCATCTTCAGATGTGTTTTGCGGATTTATTTTTTTTAAGATAAACTCGCAATCATTTATCCATCGCACAGAAGACGAATCTATTTTACCATCAAAATAGTCAATACTATAGTTTTCATCCCTAATAAAATGCCCAGTTTTTTCTTCACCATTAACAGTGTAGGAGAATTTAAACGTTCCCGTTTTGTAGTCTAAGCAATTACGTTCTACGTTATAACAGCTAAAAAAAGTTATGCAAATCAGAAAAATAAAGCAACGCCTCATAGGTATAATAAAAATTTTTACAAAAATAAGAATTATGTATGGCTTAATTCTGATAGCTCTTAAAACTTCCGTCTTTATAAATAATAATAATCTTATCTATTTCTGAAGAATTTGAAGGTTTTGAAATTTGCGTAGAAGCCTCGGGATGCGAATCAGAAAATTTAAGCTCCGACGATTTTATTTCATTTTTTGCAGACATAGGAAATTCACCTTTACCATTCATTAGCCAATATAAATCGACCTCAGAGTAGGCATGTAAAACCTTCATTACAAAATCTAAACTTGGTTTATTTCTACCAGAAAGAATATGCGAAATACTAGAACGTTGCACGCCAATTTTTTCTGCAAAACTAGATGCCGTTTCATCGTAAAAATTTATGATTTTTTGCAAGCGTTCGGTAAATTCTGTCATGTTTATCATTGTAAACTTAACTTTCTTATAATATACGTTACAAATGTAACAATAGTTGCTTTGATTAACTAAATAAAAACGATATTATAAATTTAATATATAAATTAAAACTTCATATAAAATGTTTTAAAATACTGAAAATAAATAATTTAGTTTTTTAAATATGATTTTATTGAATTATTTTCATTCTCATGGTGTATCTCGAGTTATAATTGTAATAGTTCTGTATACATTAGTAACAAATTTTGATTAAAATCATGTTTACAAATGTAAATTTACAATTGTATACCTTTGCAAACTAAATGACTTTTATGGAACCTAGTCGGTTAACAGAATTACATAAAATCCATAAAGAAAATTCTCTTTTAGGACGATATATTACGCTTGAAAAAATTGAACCATTAGTAAAAAAAATGGGTTCTGTTTTCGAAGTTACTACGATCGGATTATCTGTGAATGACAAGCCAATTTATACTATTAAGGTTGGACATGGAAAGAGTAAAATTCTACTCTGGTCCCAAATGCATGGAAATGAATCTACAACAACAAAAGCACTATTTGATTTATTAAATTGGTTTTTAACAGTCGATTCTGAGGTCAAAGCATTGTTAGAGCAATGTACATTACTAATTCTACCAATGCTAAATCCTGATGGAGCAGAAAACTACACTCGGGTAAATGCAAATATTGTAGATTTAAATAGGGATGCACAAAACCTAACGCAGCCAGAAAGTATAGTTTTACGAAAATGTTTCGACACATTCATGCCAGATTATTGTTTTAATCTTCATGGGCAGCGTACCATATTTGGAGCTGGAAATACGGGGAATTCGGCTACACTTTCTTTTTTATCACCTGCGCAGAATATCGAAAGAACGGTGACTTTTACCAGGAAGAAGGCTATGGCTATAATTTCGTTTATATATAAAGCCCTTCAAGCAGAGCTTCCGATGTCGATAGGACGGTATGACGATGGTTTTAATCTAAACTGTGTTGGTGATACATTTCAATCCTTAGGTGCGCCAACTGTGCTTTATGAGGCAGGCCATTATAAAAATGATTACGATAGGGAAGTAACACGACTTTACGCATTTAAGGCTCTCTATTTTGGAATAAAAGCGATTTCTGATGGCATTAATCCAGCGGCACATAAAGATTACTTCTCCATCCCAGAAAATGAAAAGAACTTTTACGATATAATAATCAGAGATGTCCGTGTTTCTAAGAACGATGAAATTCCGGTAGATATTGCTATTCAGTTTAAAGAAGTTTTAGAAAACAAAAGCATTAATTTTGTGCCTATAGTTGAGAAAATTGGACGCCTAAATAACTATTATGCGCATAAAGAAATTTTTGGAAACGGAGAACTCGTATTAAATGAGAAAAATCAGCCGTTAGAAATTACTAACGAAATCGTTTTCGTAATGTTAAATAATCGAAAAATCTTGATAAAATCTTAAATATTACTCGATTTAGCTTCTTTTTATCAAAGAAAATGTCTTATTTTTGCATATAATTCAACAAAATTATACCATGGCAAAGTTTAAATTAGACGAAATCGACCACCAAATTTTGGATATGCTTATCGATAATACGCGTATTCCTTTTACAGATATTGCAAAAAAATTATTGATTTCAGCGGGTACTGTACATGTGCGTGTTAAGAAAATGGAAGAGGCGGGAATTATTAAAGGTTCTTCGTTGACTTTAGACTACAAAAAGTTAGGTTATTCTTTTATTGCATACGTTGGTGTATTTTTGCAAAACACATCACAAACTAAATTTGTTTTAGAACGTATAAATCAAATTCCTTATGTCACCGTGGCTCATATTACAACTGGTAAGTTTAATATCTTCTGTAAAATAAGAGCTAAAGACACGATGCACGCTAAGGATATTATCTTTATGTTAGATGATATCGAAGGTGTTTACAGAACAGAGACTATGATTTCGTTAGAAGAAAGTATTAACGACAAAAAGCGTTTAATGCACACTATTTTTAATGAATTATAAATAAAATGCAAAACAATCTGAAGCCTTAGCCATATTGCTAGGGCTTTTTTTATCTTCAAGATTTAATAAAACAAGTGCTTATGGATTTACTTAAAGAGGAATACAATGCTTATTATCAACCTTATATTAATTTGACTACAAATAAAGATGTAATCACAGGTTTAAAAGATAATTTAGATGCTGTGGTTCGGTTTTACAAGAGCTTACCAAAAGCAAAAGAGGAGTACGCTTATGCCGAAGGTAAATGGACGCCAAAAGATATTTTGCTTCATATTATTGATACAGAGCGCATCTTTAGTTACCGTGCTTTGCGCATTGCTAGAGGCGATAAAACGGAGATGGCAGGTTTTGAGCAAGACGACTACGTTTTGTCTGGAGAAGCTAATAAAAGAGATTTAAAAAGTTTAATCAAAGAGTATATAGCTGTGCGTAATTCCACTATAACTTTATTTAATTCCTTTAATGATGAAGCGTTAAAGGCTTTAGGTAAGGCGAGTGGTTCTAATATTTCTGTTAGGGCTATAGGCTACATTATTACTGGTCATGAGAACCACCATAACAAAGTGATACAAGAGCGGTATTTATAATTTTTCCTTTAAATATTTACCAGTAACAGAATTAGGATTAGCAATAATTTCTTCTGGAGTTCCATACGCCACAAGTTGACCACCATTTTTACCGCCTTCAGGACCTAAATCTATGATATAGTCCGCACATTTAATAACATCGATATTATGTTCTATAACTATTATTGAATGTCCGATGTCTATTAAAGCTTGAAATGATTTCAGTAATTTTTTAATATCATGAAAATGAAGTCCAGTAGAAGGCTCATCAAATATAAAAAGGGTTGTATCTCCCTTAGAGCCTTTACCTAAAAATGAAGCTAACTTAATACGCTGTGCTTCGCCACCAGAAAGGGTAGAAGAGGATTGTCCTAATGTTACATAACCCAAACCAACATCTTTAAGCGGTTGTAGTTTACGCTCAATTTTTGACTCTCCATACTTTTCAAAAAACGCAACGGCATCATCTATGGTCATGTTTAGTACATCGTCAATGGATTTTCCTTCAAATGTCACTTCTAAAACCTCCTTTTTAAAACGCTTTCCGCCACAGGTTTCACAAGTTAAATGTACATCCGCCATAAACTGCATTTCTATAGTAACTTCGCCTTCGCCTTTGCAGGTTTCGCATCGACCACCATCGACATTAAAGCTAAAATGCTTAGCCTGATAATTTCTAATTTTACTTAGTTTTTGTGAAGCAAAAAGCGCTCTAATATCGTCGTAGGCTTTAATGTAGGTTACCGGATTAGAGCGTGAGGAACGCCCAATAGGATTTTGGTCTACAAACTCTACATTTTCGATATTGGAGAAGTTTCCTTTTAACTCGGTAAATTGCCCTGCTTTGTCTCCAAAGCCAGTAAGTTTCTTCTGTAATGCAGGATAGAGCAGTTTTTTTACTAGCGTACTTTTTCCGCTACCAGACACGCCCGTTATTACAGTAAGCATGTTTAAAGGAAAGGATACATCTATGTTTTTTAAATTGTTCTCCCGAGCACCAATCACATCGATATAATATTTAACTGCTCGGCGCTTTTTGGGAATTTCAATCTCTAATTTTCCATTTAGATAATTGGCAGTTAAGGTGTCGGAAACTAAAATATCTTTAAATGTTCCGGTAGCAACTATTTCTCCGCCAAACGTACCAGCTTCTGGCCCAATATCAATGATTTCGTCAGCGGCTTTCATAATATCCTCGTCATGCTCTACAACAATGACGGTATTTCCTAAATCACGTAATGATTTTAGAACGTTAATTAAGCGCTCGGTATCTTTAGGGTGAAGACCTATACTTGGCTCATCTAATATATACATAGAGCCTACCAAACTACTACCAAGTGATGTTGCTAAATTAATTCGTTGGCTTTCTCCACCAGATAAGGTATTAGATTTTCGGTTTAGTGTTAAATAATTAAGTCCGACATTAGATAAAAACTCAAGTCTTGTGTTAATTTCTTTTAGTAGACGTTTTGCAATTTTAGCATCATGGTCGTTAAGCTCCAAATTTTTAAAGAAAAGAGTGAGTTCCTCTAATGGTAAATCCACCAAGTCGGTAATTGTTTTTCCAGCAATCTTTACAAAGTTGGCTTCTTCGCGTAACCGTTTTCCTTTACAAACGTTACACTTGGTTTTTCCGCGATAGCGCGATAACATAACGCGGTTCTGAATTTTGTAAGCCTTGGATTCTAATTCCGAAAAGAAGCTGTCTAAACCTTCAAAATACGTGTTTCCAGACCAGATTAATGCTTTTTGCTCTTCAGAAAGTTCGAAATAAGGCTTGTGTATAGGAAAATCGAACTTATGCGAATTATTAACCAATTGGTCGCGATACCAACTCATACTTTCACCTCGCCAAGGAAAAATTGCATTTTCGTAAATGGATAAAGAGGTATTTGGGATTACTAAATCTTCATCGATGCCAATGACATCACCATAACCTTCACATTTTGGGCAGGCACCATAAGGATTATTAAAACTGAATAAATGGGCATTTGGTTCTAAAAATGTCATCCCATCTAGCTCAAACTTATTATTAAACAGTTTTTGCTTGTTATTGGATAAAGATTCGATAATACAGGCACCAACACCTTCAAAAAAAGCGGTTTCTACAGCATCTGCCAACCGATTTAAGAAATCTTCATCGTCTTTGTAAACAATACGGTCAACAACTAAAAAAAGGTTTGTTTTAGGATTAATCTCAGTTTTTAATGCATCATCTATTCTCAGAACTTCGTCTTTTACTTTAATTCGTGCATAGCCTTGTTGCAATAGCGTTTGCAGTTTATTTTCTATGGTACGGCCTTCTTCTAGTATTATCGGAGATAGAAGCAATAATTTTGAACCTTCTTCAACGGTTTTTATGTAATCTATAACATCTCTTGTGCGATGTTTTTTTACTAAATCTCCAGATATAGGCGAGTAAGTTTTGCCAATTCTAGCGAATAATAGTTTTAGATAATCGTAAATCTCTGTAGTTGTGCCAACTGTAGAGCGTGGATTAGTAGAATTTACTTTCTGTTCTATGGCAATAGCAGGAGCAATACCTTTTATGTAATCGACCATAGGTTTGTTCAGTCGACCTAAAAATTGGCGCGCATAACTACTTAAACTCTCGACATACCGGCGCTGTCCTTCTGCGTATAAGGTGTCGAATGCTAAACTCGATTTACCTGAGCCAGAAAGACCTGTAATAACAACCAGTTTATTTCTTGGTATAACAACGTCAATATTCTTAAGATTATGAAGTTTTGCACCTTTAATAATGATATTTTCTTTTGGATTGACGTCTAAAACCGTGTTGCTCATACAGATATTTTGCTAAAAGTTTTGCAAAGATACCATAACTATTTTACAGCTAAAAGTGATGATATGTTAGATTAAATGTTAAAATTTGGGTTGAAATTTTGTTTTTTCGGAATGATTCTTGTTATTTGAAGCATTAATTCATCAAAAACAACTGCGTATAGCATAATATTACTTTAAGAAAAAGCTAAAACCCCGAACAAAGCCAGTCTTTGTTGCTTAAAGTACTTATTATGAAAAGAAAACTTATCGACGACGCAGTCCTTGTCAAAAATTATATTAACGGTGATGAAAATGCATTATCTATTTTAATTAATAGGCATCAGCAAAAAATATATAGTTTTATATATTCTAAAGTCTTTGATAGAGATATCACAGAAGACGTATTCCAAGATACTTTTATTAAAGTAATAAAAACGCTTAAAAGAGGTAAGTATAACGAAGAGGGAAAGTTTTTACCTTGGGTAATGCGGATTGCTCATAACTTAGTTATAGACCATTTTAGACGAAATAGTAGAATGCCAAAGTTTGATAATTCTGGCGAGTTTAGTATTTTTTCTGTATTAAGCGATTCTTCTTTAAATGCTGAAAAATCTATCATTAAAGACCAAGTAGAGTCTGATGTAAGACGTATTATTGAAGAGTTACCAGAAGACCAAAAGCAAGTGTTATTAATGCGTATGTATCAAGATATGAGCTTTAAAGAAATTTCGGAAAGGACAGGTGTAAGTATTAATACAGCCTTAGGAAGAATGCGTTATGCTCTAATTAATTTACGCAAGGTTATAGACCAGCATAATATAATTTTAACAAATTGATATAATAAAGTAATATTTTTTGCGTTTTCTGTGTAATATGAACACAAAATTACGCAAATGGCAAAAATTTACTCTCAAGACACCTCAAAACACATTAAACTTAACCCAAAAAAAGAAACAGTAGATTTTCTGCTGAATTATTCAAAGGCTTTACGTGTTAATTGTTATAAAAAAATGAAGTTTGAAGCGCTTCTGAATTAGTTGAAAAAACCCTGATTGAGTAAATCAGGGTTTTTTATTGTAAGGTACATATGATAATGAATTTTATTCCAGAGATTTATTTTTTCTTCTTGTAATAATCGTCTAAAACAGATTTGCGTCCAATGGTTTTGGTAATAATATCTTTATCTAAATCCCAACCACGCGCAGGAGAGTATTCACGTCCATACCAAATAATTTGAAGATGTAAATCATTCCATAATTCTTTCGGAAACAGTCGTTTGGCATCTTTTTCGGTCTGGACTACGTTTTTACCATTGGTTAAATTCCAGCGATACATTAAACGATGGATGTGTGTATCTACAGGAAAGGCAGGAATACCAAACGCTTGGGATAAGACAACGGCCGCAGTTTTGTGACCAACAGCAGGCAAAGCCTCGAGTTCTTCGTAAGTTTGGGGTACTTTTCCGTTATGTTTTTCTATTAAAATATGAGATAGCCCATAAATCCCTTTACTTTTCATCGGCGATAGCCCCACAGGTTTTATAATCTCTCTAATTTCCTCAACTGAGAGTTTAATCATATCGTACGGATTCTCAGCTCTTTCGAATAACAGCGGAGTAATTTGGTTAACACGCACATCTGTGCTTTGTGCAGACATTAAAACCGCAATTAATAGCGTGTAAGGGTCTTTATGGTCTAGAGGAACCGGTATTTCTGGATAAAGCTGTTTTAACGTAGTTATAACAAAATCAACCTTTTCTTGCTTAGTCATTCATTGTATTTTTACAAAAAACAAATTTAATCATTATGACGCACTTAAAAGTAGGAGATAAGGCTCCAAATTTTGAAGCCTTAGACCAAGATGGAAATACTATTAAATTATCTGATTATAAAGGTAAGAAGCTTGTTTTATTCTTTTACCCAAAAGCAAGTACGCCAGGTTGTACTGCAGAGGCTTGCAATCTTAGCGACAACTATAAACGTTTTGAAGCTGAAGGTTACGCTATATTAGGTGTAAGCGCAGATAGCCAAAAGCGTCAATCTAATTTTAAAGATAAATACGGATTTCCTTATCCTTTATTAGCAGATGAGGACAAGACCGTAATAGAAGCGTTTGGCGTTTGGGGACTAAAAAAGTTTATGGGAAAAGAATACGACGGAATTCACAGAACCACTTTTGTAATTGACGAAAACGGAATAATAGAAAACGTTATTACGAAGGTTAAAACTAAAGCACACGCAGAGCAGATACTAGATGCTTAGTTTTCTCTTTTTATATAAAATTAAAAAGCTTCAGAATAACTGAAGCTTTTTTTATTCTAGTTGCATTTATTTATGCATTACCTCTTCAGATTCGCAACCAAATAGACTCTTTTCTTTAATGAGTTTTGCAACACCTTCCGGAAGCATCTCTTCCCAGCCAGATTCTCCTGCTGCAATTTTTGCTAATACTTTTCTAGAGAAAATCGATAGGATAGATGGGTCGTAATCGTTAATATCTACAACTTTACCATTGTATTTAAAGAACTTGTAAAGTTCTTTCATTCGTGGGTGAACCTTTAGGTTTTCGCTAGTCGTTATACTTCCATCTTCATTTTCCATTGGATATAAATATACGCGTAAGTCCTTGTAGAATAGTTTACCAAAGGCTTCAAGAATTCCTCCGCTTAAATGGCGATAGTATTTTTCATCAAAAATATCAACCAAGTTGTTAACGCCCATTGCAAGTCCCATTCTGTTCTTAGAATATTGCGAGAAGTATTCAACAAGACGATAATACTCTTTAAAATTGGAAATTAATACAGTTTGACCAAGAGAGCAAAGTAGCCTTGCTCTGTCCATAAAATCTTGCTCATCTATTTCACCTTCTGCTCTAAGGTTAGATAGCGTAATTTCGAAAATAACCTGAGTTTTCTCTTTTTCTACTTTATTCTCTTTTATGAACATTTCGTAGGATTTCTCGAACATGTCCATATTTACCTTAGTAACAGGTCTAAAACTTCCTCTTAAAGCTAAGATATTTTTCTTGTAAAGAACACGAGCAGGTAGTACGTTATTACCATCGGGTGCAAACATTACGGCATCTGTCATTCCGTTTTTTACAAGTTGTAAACTCATTAATCGATTGTCGATATTACTAAAAACAGGTCCAGAAAAATTAATGGTGTCAATTTCTAATTGGTCTTTGTCTAGATGGTCGTATAAATAACGTAATAACTTTTTTGGTTCGTTATACTTATAAAACGCGCCATAAATTAAATTTGTTCCTAAAACACCAAGTGTTTCTTGCTGTAATCGGGCGTCATTTTCTTTAAAGCGTATATGTAGTACAATTTCGTTGTAATCTTCATCTGGTTTTACCTGATATTTAATGCCAACCCATCCATGACCTTTATATTTTTTTGCAAAGTCAATTGTTGCAACTGTATTTGCATACGAAAAGAATAATTTGTCGGGATGCTTATCACGCGTAATTCTTTGTTCAATTAGATTCATTTCGTGATCTAACATTTTACGTAAACGCGCCTCAGTTACATAGCGTTTATCGCTTTCTATACCGTAAATGGCATCACTAAAATCTTTGTCGTATGCAGACATTGTTTTTGCAATTGTTCCAGAGGCGCCACCAGCTCTAAAAAACTGTCTAACAGTTTCTTGTCCTGCACCAATTTCGGCAAACGACCCATAAATATCCGCGTTTAAGTTAATACGCAAGCACTTATCTCTAAGTGATGGAATGTTATCGAATTCCTTATCTGCCTTATACGTGATTTCGTTCATTATAGTTGAATTTTCAAGCAATACAAAGGTACTGTTTTGTATGAGCAAACAAAAAAATAACCTTATTTTTGTTTTAAACTTAACACATTTTGAAAGTAACATTTCTTGGTACCGGAACATCGCAAGGAATTCCTGTTATAGGAAGTAGACATCCAGTTTGTTTAAGCTCTAATCCTAAGGATAAACGTTTAAGAGTTTCCGTCCTTGTTGAGTGGGAAAATTACAGTTATGTTATTGATTGTGGTCCTGATTTTAGACAACAAATGCTTAGGGCAAAATGTACTAAGATTGATGGTATTTTATTTACTCACGAGCATGCTGATCATGTGATGGGCCTAGATGACATCCGACCATTTTTCTTTAGACAGGGTAATATAGATATTTATGGACATAAGCGAGTTATCCAAGCACTTGAACGAACATTCTCTTATATTTTTGAAACTGAAAACAAATACCCTGGCGCACCTAGTGTTAACGAGCAATACATAGATGGTTCCCCATTTAAAATTGGAGGTTTGGAGGTAATTCCAATCAATGGTTTACATAATCAGCTTCAGGTTTATGGATTTCGTTTCGATAGATTTGCCTATCTCACAGATATGAAGACGGTCGAAGATTCAGAAATTAAAAAACTTCAACATCTTGATGTGTTGGTGGTTAACGCTTTGAGAGAAGAACCGCATATTTCGCATTTCAATTTAGAAGAAGCACTTAATTTTATAGATAAAGTAAAACCAAAGAAAGCGTTTTTAACCCATATAAGTCACCACATGGGATTCCATGACGAGGTACAACAAAAACTTCCGCAGAACGTTTATTTAGCTTACGATAACCTTCAAATCACCATATAATTATGAGAAGTAGACTCTTTATGTACTTATTTATTTTTGCTGTATTGGCTATAATTTTTCAGTATTCGAATTCAAAAAATATAATTGATAAGTACGAGAAGGATATCAATACATTTAAAGAGAAAATTTCTAAACTTGAAGACGATAAAAAAGCATTAAATGATAAAATTTATGATTTATCATATTTCACTGTTGATGGCAATGAAGAAGCCTTAACTTATTTTGAAGACAAAGGTTTAGATACAGAAGAGTTACTACCCAAGCTTAAAGATGGTCTGCTAGAAATGAATGTTTACGACGGTGTTGACCATCCAATCATTTCTTATGCGTCTATGACGGACTCTAAAATAATGATTGATCAGATTAAGATTTTAAACCACAAATGGATTTTGGCTAATTTTACAGATGGTAAGCATTGGGGTGAGCTTTTTATAAATTATGACGTTTCTGATGAAGGCGAAATAACTTATAAGTTAAGTGACTATTTCTTGTACCCAATTAATTAAATCCGTTGACGTAACCAGTCTTTAAATTCATAAAAATTTTGAGGAGCCACACCATGACCAACTGGGAATTCGCTATATGTGTTTTTTATACCTAGACTATCTAAAAACGGTTTAGATTGTCTGGCCCAATCTACAGGAATAACTTGGTCCACACTTCCGTGAGAACAATAAAAATCTAGATGATATAGGTCTTCCTTATTTATGTGTTCTGGTAAAATATCTTTGTTAATATAGCCACTTAGGGCAATTACATTTTTAATCTTATTTGGGTAGGTAAGTGCAACAGAATAGCTTAAGATAGTGCCTTGGCTGAATCCCAACAAGCTCACGTTATCTTTATTCACTGGATACGTACTAATAGCGTAATCTACAAAGCCCGCAATTAAATCTCTAGATAATTTGGCCTGTTCGTTATCGCTCCATTTACCTTGTTCTGCATCAAAGTTAATGGCATACCATGCATTTCCGTATGGTTGTAAACGGTATGGTGCTTTTAAAGAAATGATATATAATTCTTCTGGTAACTCTTGTGAGAACGAAAACAAATCGTTTTCGTCACTACCATAACCATGGCACATAAGTAATAGTGGTGCATTGCTTTTTAAGGACGATGGCCTTTTGATGTATTCTAATGGAGAAGGCATTAGTTTAAGGCTTTAAATATGTTTTGAAAAAAATCGCCAACCAAGGGTAATTTATGAAGTTTTCCGGTTGCAGCACCTATGATTCCGTAGGTAAACAACACTAAAAAGAAAACCCAAAAAGAGGTGCTGAGCATAATATTGTCAAACCCACTGACCATATAGCCTATAATAAAATAGAGCAGCCATAAACCTAGACCTTGTCTAACATGAAAGGCGGTAAACGCATTTTTTTTGTCTTGAGTCATATAAAATGCAACTAAGGTGCCTATAATGGTAATGTAGGCTACTATAGCATAAGTCTTACCTTCTTTTATAGTATTTTCAGTCATTAGCGAATTTCAATTTTGTTGTTTGCAATAATACCGTAAGCTTTTCCTTTTAATTCCGAATCTAAAAAACAACTGTTTTTCGATGTTGACCTAATTTCAGGAATAGAGAAATTGTATTTAGTATCTGGATTAAACAGCGTAAGATTTGCTATTTCGCCTTCGGAAATTATATAAGATTTAACTCCAAATCGTTCTTTTCCTTTGGTTAAAAATCCAACAGCTTTTTTTGTTGAAAATAATTGCTGCAAGGCTCCAAGCGCAGATTCTAAGCCAATAGTACCATATGCTGCATGGTCGAATTCTACTTTTTTATGCTCTATATCAATAGGGTTATGGTCAGAGGTTACCATGTCTATAGTACCATCTTTTAGGCCTTCGATAAGTGCAACTCTGTCGTTCTCTGTTCTTAGAGGTGGCATCACTTTAAAATTGCTATTAAAATCTAATAGCTTATCGTCTGTAAAACAAATATTATGAATTGCAACAGAACAGGTGATATCAAGTTTTTTGGCTTTTGCAGCTCTAATAAGTTCAACCGATTTTGCACTGCTTATTGTTGGTATATGAAGCTTTCCGCCAGTATATTCTAGTAAAAAAAGGTCTCTAGCAACTTGTAATTCTTCGGCTAAACTTGGGATACCCTTTAAGCCTAAATTTGTACTATTTATGTCTTCGTTCATTACACCTTTACCAGCAATTTTATTTTCTTGAGGAAAGGATAGTACCAAACCATTAAAATTACTAGCGTATAACAAGGCAATTTTTAAAAGATTGGGGTTGTCTATTGGTTTTTTATAATCGTAAAACGCTACAGCACCAGCACTAGACATATCGTACAATTCTGCTAAATCTGTACCTTCTGAGCTTTTAGTTAACGCACCGATTGGCTTTAATGTTACGGCATTTGCATTTGCCTTGGATAACACATACGAAATATCAGCATTACTGTCTAGTACTGGATTTGTATTTGGGTTAAGCGCAAGGCTTGTAAATCCTGAAATCGCAGCAACTTTAAGTCCATTTGCAAGTGTCTCTCTTTCTTCATATCCTGGTTCTCCAAAAGACACAGAACTATCAAACCATCCTTGCGATACATGCAGGTTGTCTAATTTTATTTCTTGATAATTATTAGGATTAGAAATACGTTTTGAAATCTTGGTTATAACACCTCTTTCAATTAAAATATCTACAACTTGATTATGGAAATCACTTTTAGAATCGACTATGGTTGCAGATTTTAGGAGTGCATTCATTTAAGATATTTTAGAATTAGCATTTCTATAATTAGAAAGCATAGTGCAAAAATAACAAACCATTTCCATAGCGCATTAATACTCGCATTACTTTTTATGGTTTCTATTGCAGAAACTAAAGATGTTTCTACGGCGTAAGTTCTATTATTTTTTAAGTTATAATACACTAGTTGACTTTCCTCACGAGGGTAATTGAAGCTTAGCTTTTTTAGTATTTCATTTTTATTCGTGACATCCAAAATGCCTGCTGTTTTTGGAAATTCGTTGGTAAACAGACTCACTTTTTTACTAAAGGTTTGCTGTAAAGGTATTATGTCGCTATTGCCATTTGTTAGTGTTAATATGTCGTTAGGTGGCAACTGTATATTAATATCTATGATATTGTCAGTCTCGGTTTGGTAATAAAGTTTAGGAATTTCCAGGCTTTTTTTAGCCATGTTGTATAGCACAGGCACAATTAAAGGAGATTTCTTAAAATTTCCATTGTCTTCGTTTAGAGCAGCCGTAAATGTGTAGGTCTTCCCAGAATTGAGTAAAAATGGTGAGCCATCACTAAAACGATATACGGCATTTGAAATACTACTGAAACCAAATGATGTGTTAACTATTGGGTATTGAAAATTAGCCACTCGGTTATAAAAAGCATCATTGATTAAAGGATGGTCATAATTTATGGTTGTCAGTCTTTTTTCAGTAGTTATCTTCTCATTAAATTCAGGAATAGAGATAGATGTAAAAAGCTGATTATAAGCATTTAAATTAGCATCATTGGAAGGAATTATTGCAATGCTTCCGCCGTCATTCTTAAAAGCTTTAAGTGCTAAAACTAGTGCATTCGGAATGGTCTTAAGTTCGTTTAAAATTATAAGATTTTGTGATTCTATTTGACTGTAATCTATGGCGTTATAATTTACAGAAGCATAAACAAATTCGTCTGGTGTATATAGTTTTTTTAGAAAAGCATCAGATGCTTCGTTTATGCTTAATACCTTTATCTTATTGTTTGCATTAATATTAAAATAAAAGACATTATCGTATTGTAAGCTGGTGTCTTCCACAACAACGGAGCCATTAAATACAGTATTATTAGGTATAGAAAATGTTGTAGAGGCCTCTTGATTTAAATCTACAGCTGTTTTAGCCACCAAAACATCATCATTGTTTAAGGCAACAGAGACATTACTTAACGAGGTTCCAGAATTTAATAAATCTACGCCGATATCTATGGTTTCAGGGTTGAGTTTTAGCACATAGATACTGTCTATGCTTATGTTATTGGTGTAAATCGCTTTTGGCTGAACCAGTTTTAATGATATCGTACTATCACCTTCAAATTCTAAAGGCTCTTCTTTTTGCTGAAAATCGGAAACTAAAATGAGATTTTTTGTCGAAGATTTGTCTTTAGAAAAGTATTGTTTTCCTTTTAAATATGCCGAGTTATAGGATAACTGTTGTGTAGAATGTTTTAGTTTTATTAAGTCGTTTGTAATTGCCTTGACAGACGTGTTTCTAAAGGTTTCCGTATTAGTGAAAATGGTTAATTCTTCGGCATCGGAATAACTTTTTATAATATCTTGAATTGCTTCATTAAGCAAACTTCCGTTGTTACCTTTTGCTTCCATGCTAAAGGAATTATCCAGATAAATAACGGTTTCATTTTTAGTATTAAATGTATCAGAATTAGTTGTGAATGGTTGTGCAAAGGCAAGTATAATACAGGCTAGGAGTAATAATCGTGTTATTAAGGTGAACCATTTTTTTATTTGAGAACTTTTACGTGTTTGTAGTTCTACATTCTTTAGAAATTTAACGTTGGTAAAGGCGACTTTTTGGAAGCGACGTAATTGAAATAAATGAACGATAATTGGTATAAGCAGTAGGAGTAGAGCCCAAAGTAATTCTGGATGTTTAAACTGCATTCGCTTTTTTGTCTGTTATTTATTGATTTCAAATATAGCAATTGGATAATGATTAAGGCCTTCCGATTTTGAGAAATTTAACAGAAAAAGAAATAGTCTGTCATGGCCAACATGTTCAGCTTTTTAAAATAAGAAATAATATCGTTTTGTTCTTTTGAATTTGCAACAGTAACGATGGTTTGCGGGTGGTCTATGTTTTTTAAATCCTCGAAAGGTTGAAGCTTAACACCATAGATAGATTTACCAATTTTTTTTTCGTTATCGCATATCCAATAAAACGGAATATCCTTTTCTACCAAAGTCTTGGCGATAGTTTTACCTTTAAAACCTGCACCCCAAATGGTAAGTGGTCTAGATGCGTCATAATCGAGTTTAAGAAAATAATGAAGCTTTATATCTAGAAAATAATTCTGGGCGTAATGTTCGTGCGTTCTAGATGTCCGCGTCCTATAATCACGCCAATAATGAAGGATTTGATTATTAGGAATGCATCGATAACCCTGCTCGTAAAACCGAAATGTTAAGTCATAATCTTCTGGATAACGGTTGGGATTAAAAGCATTACAGTTAATTAAATCACTTTTATAAACCATCCAACATGGCGAAGCAATAACACATTCTTTATAAATTTCGGAGTAGTTAGCACCTTTTAACGTCAGTCTATTCAACCAAGCTTCATATTTTGCATAACCGTCACTAATACCATCGCTGCTAAAATATTTTACTAATCCAGTAGCAATATGCTGTTTTCCAAAGTGTTTTAGTTGGTCAACCATTACCTCGAGTTTAGTTGATACCATGATGTCGTCACTGTCCATTCTGGTAATAAATGTACCAGAACTTGCATTAAAGGCCAGTCTTAGAGCTTCGATAATACCATTTCCATCGTTTGTTAAGAGCTTAATTCGCTGGTCTTTCTTAGCATAAGCTTCAACTTTTTTATAAGAATCGTCCGTGGAGTTGTCATCAACAATTATTAACTCCCAATGCTCATAGGTTTGATTTAGAATAGAATCCAAGCAGGCTTCGATATAAGCAGAAACATTTTTAAATGGGGTTAATATGCTAACTAGGTCATTTGCCACAGCACGAATATAGCAACTTCATTTTAACATATCCTTTGGTTTAATAAATCAATAAGTAGTTTAGATTTGTCCATTAACAAAATTTCAATATAAACATGAAGAATTACATTGCAATCATGGTCCTTTCAGGACTTTTATTAGGTTGTGGTGCTGCTAAACCAAAAGTCGATGACTTGGCAGTAAACAACCCAATTGTTACAGCATTAGATTTAACAAATATCGATAATGATAGAGTTCCTGTTACAATAAACCCAGGTCGATTTACAGTAGAAACAGTGACCTATCGTCTTCCAAAAGTAGTGCAAGGCACATATTCTGTTGCAGACTACGGGCGCTACGTAGATGATTTAAAAGCTTTGGATTACGACGGAAATGAATTAGAGGTAAACAAAGTAGACGAAAATACTTGGACCATAACAAACGCTGTACAACTCGATAAAATCGTTTATCTGGTAAATGATACCTTCGATACCGAAAAACAAGGCGGCATAGGAGGCGAAGATATTTTCTCGCCTGCGGGAACTAATATAGAACCAGAAAATTATGTTTTAAATCTTCATGGATTCATTGGGTATTTTGATAGTTTAAAGAACAATCAATACACTTTGGATGTTACGGCTCCAGCCGATTTTGTAAGAACTTCTGCTTTACAAGATAATGGTTCCGAAACTTCTGAAGACGGAAAGATAATTACTAGTAAATACGTTGCTCAACGTTATTTTGACATCACAGATAACCCAATGATGTACGGAAAATTAGATGTCGAAGAGTTTATGGTCGGCGATATAAAAATTGTATTAAGCGTTTATTCGCCAAACAAAGTTCATAGTGCCGCAAGTTTAAAACAAACCATATACGACATGATGAAGGCCCAAAAAACCTATTTGGGCGATGTTAACAGTACACCACGTTACGATGTGTATTTGTATTTATCTGATGGCGATGCCGATGCTCCTAAAGGATTTGGTGCGTTAGAGCATCATACATCTACAGTGGTTGTTTTACCAGAAGCATCTTCTAAAGAAGGATTGGCAAAATCAATGATAGATGTGGTTGCTCATGAGTTTTTTCATATCGTAACACCATTGTCTGTACATTCCGAAGATGTGCATTATTTCGATTATTACGAGCCGTCATTCTCAAAACATCTGTGGATGTACGAAGGCGTAACAGAGTACTTTGCTCAGCATTTTCAAGTGTATGAAGGCTTAGTAACACCAGAGGATTTTTATAATGTTATACAAGGTAAAATAGCATTTTCTAAGCGTTATGCCGATGATATGAGTTTTACCGTAATGAGTGAGAATATTTTAAAGTCGCCTTATAAAGAAAACTATGTCAATGTGTACCAAAAGGGAGCGCTAATAGGTATGTGTATTGATATTTTAATGCGAAAGGAAAGTAAAGGTACGCGCAGCATGTTGTCTTTAATGAAGGAACTTTCGGCCAAATACGGTAAAAATAAACCATTTGAAGACGATAACTTAATTGCCGAATTATCTGAAATGACCTATCCGAGTGTTGCAGATTTTCTAAAAACACATGTAGAAGGTGATTTACCCATTAATTATAACGAATTTTTTGAAATGGTTGGATTAATAGAAGGTGAAACCGAAGTAGAAACCAATTTCATATTTGCAGGTGGACAAAATATCATTTTCAGTGGTGCACCAGATGTTGGTATTTTCTTTACTGAAGTGGCATTAAAAAATTCGTTCTGGAAATCTCAAGGCATTCAAGCTAATGATGTTATTAAGTCTGTCAATGGTGAAGAATTAACCTTACAAAATGCACAACAAGTTATTACTGGTATGTTCTCTTGGCAAGAAGGTCAAGAGATTGAAATGCTTATTGAGCGTAATGGCGAAAAGATAGATATTAAAACAACGTTGACAAAGCCTATGGCTGTGACTAACGGCTTAATAGAAAACCCTAATGCTTCTGAAGCGCAAATTGCATTGCGTAAGGCTTGGTTAAAAGGATAATTATAATGTTTTAGGTTTAAGAAAGGCTTCCTAGTTTAGGAAGCCTTTTTTGTCTTTAATCGATTCTGAAACAAGTTCAGAATGACGCTCGTTTTTATAAAAAATAATTACTATAATTTGTCATGCTGAATTTATTTCAGCATCTCATCTTACAATAATTTTTAATATTTAGCCGCTTTGCCATTAGCCGATGAGTTTTTAATAAACTCCCTTAAATCATCATTAGCTTTGATTAAATCTTCATTACGTAAGTACATCATGTGCCCACTTCTATAGCCTTTAAAATACATACGGTCTTTTAGCTTTCCACTTGGGTCAATTTGCCATTGGCTATACTTGGCTTGAAAATAAGTTGTTGCACCGTCGTAATAACCTGATTGTGTTAAGATTTTTAAGTAAGGGTTTTGCGCCATAGCTTGGCGTAAATTATCACGTACGTTATCATTACTTCTGTCCCAATTGCCAACATTTCCAAAGACGTTGTATTTAAGGTCGGTTTTAAAACCTAATTCATTTTGGATATAGTAATTTATAGCTGGTGTAAACGAATGCAGCCACGAGGTTAATTCGGCACTATAATCTGGTGCATCTCCAGTTTCAACTTTATCAATACCTAAATAACGACTGTCTAATCTTCCGATAGTCTGCCCTGTTTTATCACGTAATAATTCTTTCCAGAAAAAGCGATTTGGGACATCGAGGTTTTGTTTAAGAATAACGTCTTCAGATAGGCCAGAGTAGTAGCTCATTTTTTTTGCGATAGCATTTCGCTCATCATCAGATATAAAGCCTCCTTTGGCAATAGCAGGCATTAGTTCATTAACTGCGAAATCTTCGGCTTTAGGAAGAATGTCTAATAAGTCTTTATTTTGAAGCTCAGTTGGTAACATCTTATGATACCATGCTGCTGCTGTGTAATATGGTAAATTCAAACTTGAAGACACAGGTCCACCAACGCGCAACACTTTGTAATCTGCAGGAGATACCATGATTACACCATTGAGATACATCCATTGGCTATTTTGCAACTCTAATGCTAAGCCCATAACTCGTGTTCCGCCATAACTTTCGCCAATAATATATTTAGGCGATTCCCAACGATTGTATCTGGTAACAAACGTATTTATCCAACTGGCTAAATATTTTACATCTGCGTTTATACCAAAGAAGGTTTTATCGTCTTCGTATTTGCCATTTTTCAGCATTACCTTGCGCGAGTAACCTGTATTTACAGGATTTACAAATACGATATCTGCAACATCTAAAATGGAATTTGGATTCGTCTTTACGCCATAAGGTTGTACAGGATAACCTTCGTCATCTACATTCAAAACTTTTGGTCCAGTATAGGCAATATGCATCCAAACCGATGCAGAGCCTGGTCCACCATTAAAAGATATAATTAAAGGACGTTTATTGCCTTTGGTGTCATTGGTGCGTTTGTAGTACGTGTAATACAAAGACGCCATGACTTCACCGTCGTTGTTCCAAACGGGTTGAAAACCAGTCATAGCTTTGTAGTTGACTGTTTGCCCTTTTATTTTGGTGGTATGCGTCGTTGTGACTACTGTATCTATAGGTGTTTCTAGGTTTTGTGAAAAACTAAAAATTGAAATTAAAGCAAAAAGGATTGTAAATCTATAAGACATGTTTCGTTTGTTTTTTTGAAGTCTAAATATACTCAAAACCCTTCAAAAACACCGAGACCAAAAAGAGCAAAATCGTATTTAACTGGGTCGGTAGCATCGAGCTTTCGTAGGTTTTTATCTAATTCGGCTAATGCCTTCCCATCGTTTTGTTTACGCTTTAGCAACCCCAATTTACGAGCCACATTACCAGAGTGAACATCGAGAGGACAACTTAACTGAGCAGGAGAGAGGCTTTTCCAGATACCGAAATCTACACCAGTATTGTCATTTCGGACCATCCAACGTAAAAACATATTAATACGCTTTGCTGCTGAATTTTTAAGCGGGTCACTCACATGTTTTTTACTACGCTCTAAATGCGTAATCTCAAAAAAGTGTTTTTTGAACTGATGAATTGAATTCTGAAGCGAATTAGCTTCGGCATATTTAGCAAAAACAGCTTCTAATCCATCGTGATAATTATATATATGCTTTAAGCTAGTCACAAACTGAATAAAATCAGAGCCATTAAACGTGCGATGCACAAAAGGCAAAAGCTTCTTTAAATCTTGCTCCTGATGTTGCATGATGAATTCGTAAGGCGAATTATCTAAAAGCGTAACCATACGCTTTGCGTTGATGATAATACTTTTTCGATTTCCCCAAGCAATGGTCGCTGTTAGAAACCCAATAATCTCAATATCTTCTTTTTTAGAGAATAAATGCGGAATTTGTATAGGGTCACTCTCAATAAACTGTGGGTTGTTGTATTCTACAACTTTGCTGTCTAAGAAGTCTTTGAGTTCTGCTTTTTTGAGTTTCAATTTGTGTTCATTTTAAAAAACGAAGTTAACATCCGTTTATGAATAAATGTAATTATCTGCTCTTGAAGTTGTGTAAATAAAAAAACTAACTTTGTTTATCGATTGTTATTTTGAATTTAATAACAATGCGTAGTTGAATAAAAATGAAGTTAAATTTGAAAAATTTTAGTATACCAAAAACGGAATTAAGGTCTTTTATTTTAACACTGATTGCAACTCTGGTCGGTGTCTTTATCGCTATATCATTGACTAATTCGGAGATGCGAAAGAAAGAGAAAGAAGATACTATTAAACTACTTAATACGTCAAGATTAATATTAATCAATACAAAATCATATAGTCAAGGGCTAAAAAGAACGGTTAAGAACCTCGAAAAAGATTCTACGAGCAGTATAGAGATGATTACCCAAATGAAAAAGGATAACCCAATTCCTTTTCCCTATTTGTTAGAAACTGTGATAACAAACGAAATTGTCTCTAAAAATATATCTACCTATTCTCATAGTCAAATTTATACTGGATTGTTAAATCTAAAAAAACTAGCGGATTATCAAACGGCTGAAACATACGAGCAAGCCTTGTCGGAATTAATTGTCTTAATGGATTTGGAAATACAATTCCAAAAAGGAAAATTAGATGTAGATGAAATTGAAAATAGACTGAAAACAGAACGCGAGGAACTGAAAAAAAAGTACAAAAACAAAAATGTTTTGGAAATTAGCTCAGAATAAAACATCTACATACAATTGATTAGTGCGGTTTTCCTTTCTTGAAATTATTTGAAAAAAAACTAACTTCTCTTACATGTGTTGAACTTGTCAGTCTTGTCGACTAGACAGATTTCAGTATCAGAAGATATACCAACTAAGATTGAGCTTATCTTAACATTGTGTGTAATAAATAAAGAAATATGAAAAAAATTTACTTACTAATTCTACTTGCGGTAGTTGGTTGCTCAAAAAACCACAATGATGACCAAGAAATCATGACTGCAGATATAATAGAATTATTTGAAACTGACCAAAATGACAGGAAATCTGATTTAAGATGGACTAGACTTTCTAAAAGAGATGAACTAAGGAGAAACCGAGCAAACCAATTAATAGATTCGGGCATGGTAGTCTCTGCGAAAGAACATCAAATGATAGCATATATTTTTCAGCATGGTAATGATTCTAGTGATTATGCCAAAGCTATAAGTCTTATGAAAAAAGCAATTGAATTAGACTCAACAATTGATAAAAGATTGTATGCTGCTGCCACAGATAGATACCTCTTAAGTCTTGACAAACCACAAATTTATGGGACTCAATATACCAAAACCAAATTCAAACCTTGGGTTATGAAAAATTACGACACAACAAAAGTCTCTGATAAGGAAAGGTTAAAATATGGAGTTGACACATTGGCACAACAAAAAGAAAAGCTTGAAAAGCTAAATAATGAATAAAGAGAACTACTGGAAATTCCCCAGGAATTTCCTACTCTTGAAGTTTTGTAAATAAAGAGCTAACTTCGTATACCTGCGCTGAACCTGTCAGTCTTGTCGACTAGACAGATTTCAGTATTATATGATAAAGTTATGTTGTTGAACTAGCCGAAGTATTGTTAGCGAACCATACCTTAACGATGAGCGTAACCCCAAAATCACTTCACCGCAATCATACTAATCTCTACATTTACAAACTTTGGGAGGTTTGCGACTTCTACGGTTTCTCGAGCAGGAGCAGTGGCTTCGTCAAAATAACTACCATACACTTCATTAATTTGTGAGAAATTATTCATATCGCTAATAAATATAGAGGTTTTAATAACGTTTTCAAAAGTCATATCCGCTGCTTTTAAAACGGCTTTCATGTTTTCCATCACTTGTTTGGTTTCGGTTTTAATATCGTCTAAAACCAATTCCATAGTTTCAGGATGTAAGGCAATTTGTCCAGATGTATAGAGTGTATTTCCAGATAAAACAGCTTGGTTGTAAGGTCCTATTGGTGCTGGAGCATGAGTGGTATTGATGATTTTTTTCATTTATACTGAACTTATTTAATTATTTGTCCGTTGAGAGGTCTCGACTGCGCTCGACCTGACAAGCTAAGTTTATTCAAAATTAAGAATTAAATATTAGTTAGTTTATCTTAGCTTACACTTGGTGTGACGAGCTAATATTGACAGACAAATAGTCTTCAAAACAAGTTTTATAAACGTTGGTCTGGTTGACGACGCTGCTCGTACTTAAGGTCTTGTAAGAAGTTAGATTTAATACCAATAAAGAAATTCCAAGAGGATAAGTTACTAAACGGCACCCAAGAGAAATTCATTCGCCAACTTAATAAATCGCGCTCAAAACGTAATTGTGTAAACGAAAATCCTTTGTTTAAAAAGTCATAACCAGATGATGCGCCAACTGTCCATTTTGGAGATATTTCTATGTCTCCAGAGAACATTAAAGAGTGCGATGCTATTCTGTCTTCGCGCCTTGTATTATTATAATTAACCGCGTAAGCCAATCGTAAATTCCAAGGAATTTTGTAGTTGTAATTACTTAGGTTGGCTTCTTTTTCTTTTTGGCGTTCTCTGTCTTCGTCGGTGTAGATTCGGGTAGAAAAATCTTCTGTACGACCAAATAAATCGTCTGTACGACCATTGGCTCTGATCGCCTCGTCTTGGCGCCTTTGGTCATTTTCTGGTTCACCTTTTTTGCTAAATGTTTCGTTACTTAAAGCATAACTCATATTTACATTTGCGGAGGTTAATCTAAAGAGGCTTCCACCGTTATCAATATTAAAGGTGTTAATTTTATTATTGTTATTGTCTAAAGCATATGGGTCTAATGTAGCTCCGAAGTTAACGCTCATTTTATCTTTAAATAATTTTAAACCACCGTTTAAACGTACAGGAGCTAAGGCCAGAGAGTCTGCAGCTAAATCGTAACGTGTGCTAACGCTTAAGTTATTAATTAAGGTGATTTTTTTAGGTTCTGCATCTGTAGAATCTTTAGAGCGTACTTTGGCTTCAAAATTATTTCCAATATCAATACCAATAGAGCTTGAATAGCGATTTCCTGGTGCACCAAAAATAGAACGCTCAAAACGAGTATATTCTACGGTGTCTGTTGTATTTCCGTTAGCATCAATTACGTCATAGGTTTCATAAAACTGGTCAAAAGCAGGCTGAATGGTATAACTTATAGATGGCCGCATGACATGACGAATGGCTTGAATCTTTGGATTGTTTTTGTCGTTTTTAAAATTAAACATACCGTATAATGTTGTACCTATATTAGCACTAAAATTATAGGTTCTAAAACTATCAAAACCATTTATGTCTGTAGTTACAACGGATTGCGTATTTTCATCAAAACGTCTATTAATGGTATTAAGCGTCCAATTTTCTTGAAAATTTGTACTAGCACTTACACTAAAATAATCGAAGACTTTAAAATTTGTAGAAATCGGAATGGAATGTTGCATGCCTGCTAAAGCATCATCAAACATCTCGGATTTTCCAAATAAACTATCCGTGGTTGTAATTCTATATTCTGCCCTCGAGTTGTATTGAAAGTTGATATTCTGAAAAATACCTTTCTTAGCGCCAGACTTTGGCGCGAAAGGAAAAATACGGCCAACTGAAGCTTGTAGTGTTGGCAAGGTTAAGTTAATTGTTTCGGTTTGGGTATTTTGCGAGTGGGTCGCTGTTAAATTTAAGTTTACCTGAGGTTCTCCTGGAAACGTTTTAGAATATGAAACGGAAGATGCCAAGGTGTTATTCTGAGAGTTAACGATGTTATTTTGGTTGATGGACTGTCTAAAAAACTGACTACTACCTAAATTTACAGAAGCAGAAAATCTCGAATTTGGATTGGCTTTGGCATCTTGTGTATGAGACCATCTTATATTGTAAATGGTGTTTTGCGTAAAATCTGGAAAGGCGCGTTCGCTGGTTAATAGATTTTCGTAGCGTATCGCCACATTACCACTATATCTGTAGCGCTTTGCATAATTGCTTTCAACTCTAACACCATAACTTCCGTTGGTGTAATAATCACCTAAAACAGCCAAATCTAAATAGTCGCTAATGGCAAAATAATACCCACCATTTTGGATAAAATAACCACGGTCGCTTCCTGTATCTTCTCCAAATGTTGGAAAAATGATTCCTGATTTTTGGTCTTTATTAAGCGGAAAATATGCAAAAGGAAGGGCAATAGGTGTTGGTACACCATAGATTTCCATATATGTTGGGCCTACAACAATTTTTTTTCCTGGAACAAGTTTTATTTTATCTGATATAAACTGGTATTCTGGGTCATCTAAATTTTCTGCCGTAGTAAACCTAGCATCTTTCATAAATAAGGTCGAGTCATTTTCACGCTTTGTTACTGGCGCAAAAATATTCATACCAGAATCTTCAGTCCTAGAATTGTAAATAATTGCCTTTTTGTTATCCTTATTAAATATTATAGAATCTGGTTCTACCTTATTTTGTGCTTGGGTAAATACGGGTCGTTGCGAATAACCAGTAGAATCTTTAACACGACCAGCATAAATTAATCCAGTATTATTATCAATTACAATGACACCAGCTGTTATCTCCATATCTTGGTATTTAACAACAGCATTATCGTATAAATAGATTTTTTTCTCTTTGTTATTTAGGGACACATAGCCATCGGCACTGTAAGTCACTACATCTTCGAGAAACTCCTTCGGCTTTTTTATAGAATCGTTTTTTACAGAATCGACTTCTTTAATATTTAAAGGCGGTTTAATTATTGAATCAATAGAAGCTTTTGTTGTATCCTTAATTATTGGTTTTGGTGTTTCTTTTGGACGAATAGGCTCTTGTTTAGGCGGAATATCCTGTGAATAGCCAAAAGTGTTAATAAACACTGTAAAACTAAGGGCAAAAAGTAATTTTAGGCTATTTGTACGCAAACCTTTAAATAGTATTTTTGTAAAATTATGGCTCGGTTTTTGAAACCTCAAAATTACATTAATTTTTTTGTGATTGATTTAATATTGCAATTAAAGTTTTTAATAACATAGCGCCAAATAAATTAGAGTAATAAACACCATAACATTGCCGTTGTAAAACTGAAATGAAAACGAACACACCTAACATATTAGTATTACTTCTTGTAGTATTTATAACATCTTTAACGTTTGCCCAGCCACGAGAAAATCAATTTGTTGTGGTATTAGATGCCGGTCATGGCGGTAAAGACCATGGTAATTTGGGTAACGGACATAAGGAAAAAGAAATTGCATTAAAGGTTGTCTTAGAATTAGGAAAGGAATTAGAAAAACTAGATGGTGTAAAAGTAATTTATACAAGAAAAAAAGATGTTTTTATTCCTCTATACAAAAGAGCCGATATTGCCAATAAGGCAGATGCAGACTTGTTTGTGTCTATCCATTGCAATTCTGTGGCAAATCCAAAACCATACGGTACAGAAACCTGGGTTTTAGGTGAAAAAAATACAGAACGTAATTTCGAGTTTGCAAAACGTGAAAATGAGGTAATTTTTCTAGAAGAGGATTACGAAAAGAATTATGCAGGTTTTGATCCAAGCTCTCCTGAGTCTACAATTGCTATAGGAATAGAGCAAGAGGTTTATGTAGAGCAAAGTATACTTTTAGCCCAAAAAATTGAAGATGCGTTTAAAAATAAAGTAAAACGAAAGAGTAGAGGTCTTAAGCAAAAAAGCTT
Organism: Winogradskyella wandonensis; assembly: GCF_004346845.1. GTDB lineage: Bacteria > Bacteroidota > Bacteroidia > Flavobacteriales > Flavobacteriaceae > Winogradskyella > Winogradskyella wandonensis. The sequence goes on from NZ_SMGI01000001.1 coordinate 817,145, forward strand.
GTTAGTTATACGTAATACGTACATGCCAAGTGTTTTAGTAGAATTAGGGTTTTTAACCAATAAAAAAGAAGGCGCATTTTTGAATACCAAAACAGGACAATCTAAAATGGCAAAAGCCATTAAAGATGCCGTTATCGATTATAAAAAAGAATTAGAAGCTAATATTGGTGAAAATCTTTCAGTTGATTTAGATAATTCATCTTCAGAAACAAACAACGCATCATCACAGATAATTAAAGACGTTACATTTAAAGTGCAAATTGCCGCAAGCTCACGTAAACTAGAACCAAAGTCTTATAATTTTAATGGCTTAACAGACATAAGCCGGGAAAGTAACGGTAACATGTATAAGTATTATTTCGGGTCAACTTCAGATTACACAGAAGCCCAAATACTTCAAGAGAAAGCTAAATCTAAGGGATACGGTTCTTGCTTTATTGTGGCTTATAAAAACGGAAAGAAAATCTCAGTAACGGAGGCGCTTAAAAGGAGATAAATTAAAAGGCTTCTTAATTTTTTTATTCCTAATTTTGCTAATAACCAAACAAAAGACCATTGAAGATTTCTAGAGAAATTAAAACAGCAGTACTTGTTATATCAGGCGTACTACTTTTTATATACTTATTTAACTACCTAAAAGGACAAGATTTATTCTCTGACGAAGTTCAATTTTATACGGAATTCGAATACAATGCCTTAACCATGTCTTCTCCTGTAACTATAAAAGGAAATGTGGTAGGCAAAGTAGAGGATATTAAATACGATTTTAAATCTGGAATGACACGTGTCGAGTTTTCGGTAGACCCAAGGTTATCGTTTTCTAAATCATCAAAAATTAGACTTTACGAAACAGGAATCATGGGTGGCAATGCCTTGGCTGTAATCGACTCCTATGAAGGCGAAAAAGCAAAAAAGGGAGATTTTATAAAATCCGAAATTCAACCTGGCCTAATAAGCTCTTTAAAAGATAATTTTTCAGGATTAAGCACTAATCTAGATAAAACTTTACGCTCTGCGGATACGCTGATGGTAAGTCTTAACGATTTTGTTTCAGATGAAACAGATGCTGGTTTAAAAGCTACTATAGCAGAGTTAAATGCAACATTAAAGGCGTTTAAAAATTTGTCTTTTTCTATTCAAAACGTTGTGAAGGCGAATGACGAAAAAATTTCCGAAACTTTGGAGAGTTTTAAAACGGCTAGTGCTAATCTTTCAATATTATCAGAGGATTTAAAGAAAGCAGAATTGTCAAAGACTATTGGCGATTTCGATAAAACCTTGTTAAGTATTAATGGGTTATTAGATAGTTTTGAAAAAGGTGAAGGCTCTTTAGGAAAACTTCTTAAAGACGATAAGCTATATAATAATTTAGAAGCAGCGAGCAAAGAAATGGAATTACTCCTTTTAGACATAAAATTACATCCTGCACGATATAGACGTATTTTATCTAAAAAAGAAATTCCTTACGAAGCCCCAACAGAAGACCAATTACAAAAGAACTAACGTTATATGATGCAATATTTACCAAATATCGCTTTTGCAATAATCCTAGCAGCTGGTGTAGGCTATTTTGCAAGAAACATAAAAAAACTAATTCGTAATATAAAGCTTGGACGAGATGTCGATGCTAGTGACAATAAGCCAGAACGCTGGAAGAATATGGCTAGAATTGCGCTTGGACAGAGTAAAATGGTGGTTAGACCAATAGCCGGTATATTACATATTATAGTTTATGTTGGTTTTATAATTATTAATATCGAAGTCTTAGAAATTATTATCGATGGACTCTTCGGAACACATCGTGTAGGACTAAGCGTATTGCCAGAATCAGTTTATGGATTTTTAATAGGAAGTTTTGAAATACTGGCTGTTTTGGTATTAGTCGCTGTCGTCGTCTTCTGGTTAAGACGAAATGTGATAAACCTTAAACGTTTTAAAAGTTTAAAAGGTTGGCCAAAAAATGATGGTAACATTATCCTGTATTTCGAAGTCGTTTTAATGTGTCTGTTTTTGACGATGAATGCAACGGATGTCTCGTTTCAAGAAATGGGAGCAGGCAACGTTGTATCGCAATTTATCGCACCTTGGTTTGGTGATAATGCTGAAACACTGCACATAATAGAGAGAACGGCTTGGTGGCTGCATATCATTGGAATTTTAATCTTCTTAAATTATTTATATTTCTCTAAGCATTTACATATTCTCTTAGCTTTTCCAAACACTTTTTACGGTAAGTTAACACCAAAAGGACAGTTTAATAATCTTGAAGCTGTAACAAAAGAAGTTAAACTAATGATGGACCCAAATGCTGACCCTTTTGCAGCACCTGCCGAAGATGATAATGCAGAAGAGCCAGCAAAGTTTGGTGCTAGTGATGTTATGGATTTAAATCGTATTCAGTTACTTAATGCGTATACCTGTACGGAGTGCGGACGTTGTACAAGTGAGTGTCCGGCAAATCAAACAGGAAAAAAACTATCGCCACGTAAGATTATGATGGATACCCGCGACCGATTGGTGGAAGTTGGTAAAAATATCGACGCTAATGGTGGCGAGTTTAAGGATGATGGAAAACAACTTTTAGGTGATTATATCACACACGAAGAATTATGGGCGTGCACAACCTGTAATGCTTGTGTAGAAGCTTGCCCTGTTAGTATAGACCCATTATCTATTATTATGGACATGCGTCGCTATTTGGTTATGGAAGAAAGTGCTGCGCCAATGGAATTAAATAATATGATGACCAATATCGAAAACAACGGCGCACCTTGGCCTTACAATCAACAAGACCGCTTAAATTGGGTTAACGAATAAATTATGAAAAAGAATTTTAAGATTTTATTGCTTTTACTGGCATTTTCTTCAGTAGTAGCAAACTCATTTGCTCAGACAAATAACTCGGAGCTTAAAGAATTGTCGGACAAAATGTTTCAGTACACTAACGACCGTGATTTCGATGCTTTGTTGGATATGACCTATCCTAAAATTTTTGAGCTTGTCCCAAAAGAGACAATGAAAACGGTTTTTGTTTCTATGTTTCAAGGAACCGAAGAGATGTCTGTAGATCTCCCGAAGCAAAATCCAGAATATGTTTTATCAGATATTTATAAGACCGAAAATGATAGCACCGATTTTGCTTTTTTGAGTTATGACATGTTTATGTCTATGACATTTAAAAAGCAAGAGTTTGACGACGAAGGCAAAGACATGATGATTAAAATGATGAAGCTCCAAGGCATGGAAGCCTCTTTCGAAAACAATAGTAAGGTCAACGTAAAAGCACCTAACCGTCTAGTAATTTTCATTAAAAATGAGGATACCAAGGATGAATGGAAAATGCTTAACTATGACCCAAATTCACCAATTTTCGCAGATTTGTTACCAGTAGATGTTTTGGAGAAGTCTATGGACTATTATCAGAAACTTCAGTTAGAATCTAAAAAAAAGAATTAAGCTATGAGTGAGCAATTAAAAGTGCCAACAATGGCAGAATATATGGCAGAAGGCAAACAACCAGAAATTTTATTTTGGGTGGGTTCTGCTGGTAGTTACGATGATAGAGCAAAAAAAATCACAAGGGCGTTTGTAAAGCTTCTAAACAATGCAGGCGTAGATTTTGCGGTTCTAGGCGCAGAAGAAAGTAATACTGGCGACGTCGCAAAACGTGCTGGGAATGAATTTCTTTTTCAGATGCAAGCCATGATGAATATTGAGGTTTTAAATGCTTACGAAATAAAACGAATTGTAACCTGCGACCCACATTCCTTTAATTGTATTAAAAATGAATATCCGAGTTTAGGTGGCGCTTACGATGTTATCCATCATACCCAATACATTAAAGAGTTAATAGACAAAGGACGATTATCTGTAAAAGGAGATACATACAAAGGCAAACGAATAACGTTTCACGACCCATGTTACTTGGGACGTGCAAATAGTGAGTTCGATGCGCCACGAAATGTCCTTTCTAAATCTAATGCCAATTTGGTGGAGATGAAAAAAAGTAAACGTTTTGCGTTATGCTGTGGTGCTGGTGGCGCACAAATGTTTAAGGAACCAGAAAAAGGAGATAAAGATGTTAATATCTTAAGGACTGAACAAGCTTTAGAAACTACGCCAGATATAATTGCAACAGGCTGTCCGTATTGTAATACAATGATGACGGATGGTATTAAAGCAAAAGAAAAAGAAGATAGCATAGTAGTTCTAGATGTGGCAGAAGTGATTGCAAATTCTTTATAGATTTTTCTTTTGATTAGTGTTAATTAGTGAAATTCGTATCAAATAAAAATGAATCGTTCTGAAAAGCAAATGCTTAAGATAGCTTTACGCAATGGTGTACTATTTACGTTAGTCCTTTTGGTTATTAGCTATTTTAAAAACGGAATGATTTATTACAATTGGATTCCTATTTGGTTTTTATTTTTTGCAGCTACTGGTGCGCTTCGTTATTATTACATGAATAAAAAATCTAAAGATTAAGAAACCTATGCTAGTAGATTTTGATACACTTCCTGAAGAATCACGCATTTGGATATACCAAGCTAATCGTTCATTCTCAGAAGTAGAAATTCAAGAAATAGCGGAGAAGCTTCAAGCCTTTATTACCGCTTGGACAGCTCATGGACAAGATTTGCAAGCAGGCTTTAAAGTGGTTTATAAGCGTTTTATTGTCATAGCGCTTAATCAAAATTTAAATGCAGCAACAGGTTGTTCTATTGACGCTTCTGTTCATTTTATTCAACAATTAGAAAAAGACTACAATGTGGATTTAATGGACAAAATGAATGTGTCCTACAAGCAAGGCGATTATATTGCCCACAAGTCACTAATTGATTTTAAAAAAATGGCTAAAGACAAGGCAGTCTCTAAAAACACTATAGTTTTTAATAATTTAGTAACTAATATAGCTGAGTTTAAAGAAAACTGGGAGGTTCCAGCCAGCGAGAGTTGGCATAGTCGTTTTCTTTAGTTTAGAAAATGTTTATCATTTCGGCTTTATTTTTATCAATATAGCAGTCGGTTTTATTTTACTATTTCAAAGAGATTAAGCATATTTACAACGTCTAAATTCTAAACCCTTAGTTTACTTGAAAACCGATATTTTTCTACTTAACATTTCTGGCCAAGATAAGCCTGGGCTAACGTCGAGTTTAACTAGTGTTTTAGCACAATACGGTGCAAAGATTTTAGATATAGGGCAAGCCAACATCCACGATACGCTGTCTTTGGGAATGCTATTCGAAATTGAATCTGGAAGTCAATCCTCGGCCGTTCAAAAAGACTTATTGTTTAAAGCGTATGAGTTGGGGATTACAGCAAAGTTTACACCCATCTCTTTAGAAGATTATGAGAAGTGGGTTAATCTTCAAGGAAAAGACCGATACATTGTTACTATTCTCGGGGAAAAATTGGCGGCGGAACAAATTTCGAAGGTGACAAGTGTTATTTCTGAAAAAGGCTTGAATATCGATAATATAAAACGGCTTACAGGCCGATTATCCTTAATAAGAGAAGAAGAGTATCCACGCGCATCAATTCAATTATCAATCAGAGGAAAAATTGAAAATAAATCAGACTTAACTGAAAAATTCATTGAAATTTCTAAGGATTTAGATGTTGATATTGCATTTCAGGAAGATAATATTTTTAGGAGGAACAGGCGCTTGGTTTGTTTTGATATGGATTCGACATTAATTCAAACAGAAGTTATAGACGAGTTGGCAGAGTTAGCGGGTGTTGGTGACGAAGTTAGAGCAATTACGGAGTCAGCCATGCAAGGCGAAATAGATTTTAATGAAAGTTTTGAAAGACGCATGAAGCTTCTAAAAGGTTTATCCGAAGACGTTTTACAATCTGTTGCAGAGCGATTACCAATTACAAAAGGCGCCAGACGTCTTGTAGATACGCTGCATAGTTATGGTTTTAAAACTGCAATACTTTCTGGAGGCTTTACATATTTTGGAAATTATCTGAAAGAAAAATTAGACATAGATTATGTTTATGCCAACGAATTAGAGATTAAAGATGGCGTTCTCACCGGTGGTTATATTGGCGAAATAGTAGATGGCAACAAAAAAGCAGAGTATCTAAAAGAATTAGCAATTAAGGAAGGCATTGATATAAGTCAAACTATAGCTGTGGGCGATGGTGCCAATGATTTACCCATGTTAAATTTAGCTGGTTTAGGTATCGCTTTTCACGCAAAACCTAAAGTAAAAGATAATGCTCAAAGTTCAATTTCTAGCATAGGCTTAGATGGCGTTTTGTATTTACTAGGTTATCACGATAGACATATTGATTTGGTGGATTAAATTGAAGTCATAGATGTTAATTAATTCCTTTATAAATCTATCTTAAAGTCTTTTTACTTGTTTTTAATTATGCTAATTTGGCATAGTATTCGTTATAAGAATAGTTTAGAAAAAAACAAGTGTATGCAGCGTATTGCTTTTATTATATTTTTACTTTTTACTTCCTTTTGTAAAGCCCAAAACCAAACTCCTAACCCCTTATTAGCAGAAGATATTGAAGCTCAGGCTAAATGGGTTGATAGCATTTATAATACCATGAGTATTCAAGAGCGTGTTGGACAATTATTTATGGTACAAGCATTTTCTAATAAAGGCTATAAACACGAAAACGAAATTTCGGCATTAATTACCAATTACCATATCGGCGGTATTATTTATTCTAAAGGTGGCCCTAGCCGACAAATACGGATGGATAACAATTTACAATCACTTGCTAAAGTACCGCTTTTAATAGGTATGGATGCCGAATGGGGATTAAATATGCGACTAGATTCCACCTACGCTTTTCCTTGGAATATGACGCTTGGTGCAGTTTCTAATAATCAACTTATAGAACAAACAGGCTATCAAATAGGAGAGCACTGTAAACGAGTTGGCGTTCATTTTAATTTTGCGCCAGTTGTAGACATAAATACAAACCCAAAAAATCCAATTATCGGTAATCGCTCGTTCGGAGAAGACAAGATTAATGTTACAGAAAAAGCAGCTGCATTTATGAAAGGTATGCAGGCTGCTGGTGTTTTAGCCAACGCAAAACATTTCCCTGGACATGGCGATACAGATGCAGACTCCCATATAACCTTACCAACAGTAAACTTTAATAAACAGCGCATAGATTCTATAGAATTATATCCTTACAGGAAACTTATAAAAGACGGTCTGTCGAGTGTTATGGTGGCGCATTTAAATATTCCTGGATTAAATATTCAAAACGGATTACCGACGTCATTATCTAAATATGTGGTAACAGATATATTGAAAAATGAATTAGGATTTAAAGGTTTAATTTTTACAGACGCGCTTACCATGAAAGGTGCTGCCGATTTCATTAAAGCTTCAGTCGATGGCGCGTCGAGTGCATCGTTTGATACATCTGGTGAAATAGACCTCATGGCTTTTAAAGCAGGAAATGATGTAATGTTAATGTCAGAAAACGTTCCAAAAGGCATTGAGAAGATTATTGGGGCTATTGAAAAAGGAGAAATTACAGAAGAGCGATTGGCACACTCGGTAAAGAAGATTTTAATGGCTAAATATAAGGTTGGTCTTCATAATTACAAACCCCTCATTGAGCGTGGCGTCCATAGTGATATTAATAGAATTAAGGATGATGTTTTATACGGAAGGCTACTAGAAGAAGCAATAACAGTATTAAAAAACAAAAACGACTTATTACCATTACGAGATTTAGAAACTAAAAAAATAGCTTATGTAAGTCTTGGTGATGATGTAGGAACCACTTTTTATTCTGAATTAAAGAAATACACAAAAATTCATAGAGTTTCGGCTGATAATTTGGGAGATTTAATCGAGAAATTAAAAAATTATAATACTGTAGTTGTTGGTTTTCATAAATCAAATGAAAATCCATGGAAATCATACAAATTCTCTAGCAAAGAATTGACATGGCTCTACGAAATAGCAAGAACTAATACTGTTGTTTTAGATGTTTTTGCTAGACCATATGCCTTAATGGATTTTAAAACTATAGAAAATATAGAGTCTATTGTAATGAGCTATCAGAATAGCGATATATCACAACAAAAATCAGCACAACTTATTTTTGGAGCAATTGGAGCTAAAGGTAAATTGCCTGTTTCGGCTGGTCCTGATTTTAATGTAGGTCAGGGTATTTCTTATAATGCACTTAATAACTTATCATATGGATTACCAGAGGATGTAGGTATGAGTTCGGAGAGACTTAAAAAACTAGATTCAATTGCAAATTACGCAGTTAATGAGCAGATGACGCCAGGTATACAGCTTTTGGTAGCAAGGAAAGGAAAGGTGATTTACAATAAAAACTTTGGATTTCATACTTACAATAAAACCAATAAAGTTGACTTTGATGATGTCTATGATGTTGCATCTTTAACTAAGATTTTAGCTACTCTGCCATTAATAATGGAGCTAAAAGAGAAGAATATCATTTCTCTAAACACTAAGCTATCAAAACTTTTACCAGAATATAAAGGCACCAACAAAGAGAATATTACCATAAAACAAATGCTCTCTCACTACGCTAGATTAAAACCATGGGTGCCCTTTTATGCAAAAACATTAGATACTGTTACAGGGAAACCTTTAAAGAAGTGGTATCGTAATAGTAAAGGAAAGTCTTATGATGTAGAAGTTACAGATAAGCTCTTTATGCGAAATGACTACAAAGATTCCATAAATCAAATTATTAAAGACACAGATTTGTTATCTACATTACGTTACAGATATAGCGATTTACCATATTATATTCTTAAACAGTATTTAGAAAAATATTATAACAAAGGTTTAGACGAATTAGTACAAGACCACTTCTATCAGTCCATCGGAGCCAACTACACAACATATAGACCTAGAGAGAAATTTAGTCTAAAAGACATTGTCCCTACAGAAATAGATGAGTACTTTAGATATCAAAAAGTCCATGGTTATGTGCATGATATGGGAGCAGCTATGCAAGATGGTGTAGGTGGTCATGCTGGAGTTTTTAGTAATGCTAACGATGTAGCTAAACTGATGCAGATGTATTTGCAAAAAGGCTTTTATGGTGGTAAACGTTATTTTAAAACTACAACGCTAGAAGAATTTAATAAGTGCCATTTCTGCCATAAAGACAACAGAAGAGGTGTGGGTTTCGATAAACCACAGCTAGGAGAAGAAGGACCAACTTGTGGTTGTATTTCCATGACTAGTTTTGGACATTCTGGTTTTACTGGCACCTATGCTTGGGCAGATCCAGAAGAGGAAATTGTTTATATATTTTTAGCCAATAGAACTTACCCTAAGGCTGGTAAAAATCGATTACTTCGCGAAAATATTAGAACAGAAATTCAGCGTTTAATTTATGAGGCCATCATCGACTAGTAAGTTCTAATTATAAGTTAAAACTTGTATTCATTCAATAACAATTAGTCAAAACCTTTAAATTAGCTATCGTAAATTATTATTAATGAAGATAGGAATTGTTTGTTATCCCACATTTGGAGGAAGCGGTGTTGTAGCTACAGAACTAGGTTTAGAACTGTCTAAACGTGGCCATGATATTCATTTTATAACATATAAACAGCCAGTACGTTTAGAGTTGTTAAGTAAGAATGTTCATTTTCACGAAGTTCATGTGCCTGAATATCCTTTATTTCATTATCAGCCTTACGAATTAGCGTTGTCTAGCAAATTGGTTGATATGGTAAAACTCCATGGAATCGAATTGCTACACGTTCATTATGCCATACCTCATGCTTATGCCGCTTATATGGCACAACAGATGTTAAAAGACGAAGGCATTTATGTGCCTATCGTAACCACGCTGCATGGTACCGATATCACCCTTGTAGGAAGCCACCCATTTTACAAGCCTGCTGTGACGTTTAGTATAAATAAATCCAATGCAGTGACATCAGTTTCAGAAAGTTTAAAGCAAGATACTCTTCGTCTTTTTAATATTAAAAAGGAAATTGAAGTCGTTCCTAATTTCATAGATTTAGAAAAGCATCAACCAAACTTTACGGATTGTCAGCGCAGTATGATGGCTTTAGAGGAAGAGCGTATAGTTACACACATAAGTAATTTTAGAGAAGTAAAGAACATCCCAGATGTCATAAAGGTTTTTTACAATATTCAGAGAGAGATTCCTGCCAAGTTAATGATGGTTGGGGAAGGTCCTGAGAAAGAGCCGGCAGAAATTCTAGTTGAAGAATTAGGAATAAGTGATAAGGTTGTTTTCTTAGGCAATAGTAACGAAATTGATAGGATACTTTGCTTTAGCGATTTATTCTTATTACCATCGGAAACCGAGAGTTTTGGTTTAGCAGCGTTAGAAGCTATGGCTTCAAGTGTTCCTGTAATATCCTCTGATAGAGGCGGTTTACCAGAGGTTAATAAAAATGGTTTTTCGGGGTATCTAAGTCCTGTGGGTAATATAAAAGAGATGACAAAAAATGCTTTAGAAATTTTAAAAGATGATGACGTTTTAGCACAATTCAAAATTAACGCACAGAAACAGTCTTTAAATTTCGATTTACATAAAATTGTTCCAAAATATGAAGCCATATACAAAGAAACATTGGCTGATTGTTTTGTAAAATAAAAAAGTCATCCAAGTGGATGACTTTTTTATTTATCGATTGATATTTAGAATTGATAACGTATGCCTAGCGCAATATCAAAATCCAAATCGTCATTAAAATCACCAAAACCAATTTCTGGTCTAAAGTCTAATGATAATAACAGCGGGATATCAAAATTATATTCTATCCCAATATCACCAGCAGCAAAGAAAAAGGTTTCACTATCATTAATAGGAGCATCAAAATCATAGGACCCAACACCACCACCTGCACCAGCGTACCAGTTAAAGTTACCATCTAAATTCCATACCCATTGGTACAAACCAGCGAGCTTAAAACCGTCAAAGCTATTTCCAGTTCGCCAACCTAAATCTACTTCCAATCGGTTGTTATCCCCAAGATATCTTTGATAAGAAACCTCCGCTCCGAGACCATCACTATCGCCTAATCTTAAACCTATGGCGTTATCTGCTATTTCTTGTGCATTGGTAAAAAATAAACAGCCTATAGCTGCAAAAACTGTTAAAAATAATTTTTTCATAATGTATCGTTTTTTAATGATTTTAGTTCTTTATTCAAAAATAACGCCAAAACTTAATTTATATTAGCTATTAAGAATTTTTTATAAACAGAATTTCTGACATAAGTTATAATGATAGAAGGTTTAAAAGACTTAAAATCAAACTTTAAAGGCGAACTTTTTACGGACGACTTAATACGTCGCATTTACGCTACGGATGCATCCGTCTATAAAATAATACCACTTGCCGTAGCTTTACCAAAAGATACTGAAGACATAAAACGCCTTATTCATTTTGCTGCCACTAATAACACCTCTTTAATACCCAGAACAGCAGGAACTTCTCTCGCTGGGCAATGTGTAGGAGATGGTATTATTGTCGATGTTTCGAAATATTTCAATAAAATTATTAATCTAGATGTGGCAAAAAAAACAGTTACTGTACAGCCAGGTGTTGTAAGAGACGAGCTAAATAATTATTTAAAGCCATACGGTTTGTTTTTTGGGCCTAACACTTCTACATCCAATCGCTGCATGATTGGCGGGATGGTCGGTAATAATTCTTCTGGCACAACATCTATAAAATATGGAGTTACACGAGATAAAGTTTTTAAGCTAAAGACCATTCTGAGTGATGGTTCTGATGCCGAATTTTCGCCAATAACAAAAGACGAGTTTTTTAAGAAAACCCAACAAAACAATCTAGAAGGTTCTATATATAAGACCATTTATGAAGAATTGTCGCTGGCAGACGTTCACGATACTATTAGAAAAGAATTCCCAAAGCCAGAAATACATCGTAGAAACACAGGTTATGCCATTGACGAATTAATAAATACAGATGTCTTTACCGAAAACGATTCTGCAGATTTTAACATGTGTAAGCTATTGGCAGGAAGTGAAGGAACGCTAGCATTTACAACCGAAATCACACTGCAATTAGACGATTTGCCACCGACGGATAATGTTATGATTGCACTTCATTATAAAAGTATAGAGGACTGCATGTCTTCGGTTAAGGCTTTAATGAAGCACAATTTGCACACCTGTGAGATGATGGATAACACCATATTAAATCTTACCAAACACAATAAAACACAACAGAAAAATAGAATCTTTATTGAAGGTGAACCTGTTGCCATTTTAATGTGTGAATTAAAGGCAAACGAAGGTTTAGAGCATCTTATAAATGAATTTTTAGATACCGTAAAATCGCAAAATTTGGCTTATGCTTATCCAATCCTCAAAGGCGCGGACATAACCAAGGCTATGGAACTTCGTAAAGCTGGATTAGGCCTTTTAGGTAACATGATAGGTGATAAAAAAGCAGTGGCTTGTATAGAAGATACTGCTGTTACATTAGATGATTTAAGCGATTTTATATCGGAGTTTACTGCCATTATGAAATCCTATAAGCAAAATGCTGTGTACTACGCGCATGCAGGTGCCGGCGAAATTCATTTACGTCCTATCTTAAATTTAAAAACTTCAGAGGATGTTTCTTTATTCCGAAAAATAACGACGGATGTAGCGCACTTAGTTAAAAAATATAAGGGTTCCATGTCTGGAGAGCATGGCGATGGCATTGTGCGTGCGGAATTTATTCCTTTAATGATTGGCGAACAAAACTATCAGATTTTAAAACGAATTAAAACTGCTTTCGACCCTAACACTATTTTTAATCCAGGTAAAATAGTTAATGCTTTACCAATGGATAAAAATTTGAGATATGAAGTTGATAGAAAGGAGCCAGTAATAGGTACAATGCTAGATTTTTCAGCATCACAAGGGATTCTTCGTGAAGCTGAAAAATGTAATGGCTCTGGAGATTGTAGAAAACTTCCTGAGTTTGGAGGAACAATGTGTCCAAGTTATAGAGCAACACAAAATGAAAAAGACACCACAAGAGCTCGCGCAAATGCATTAAGAGAGTTTCTTACCACATCAGAAAAAGAGAATAAATTCAATCATAAAGAATTAAAAGAGGTTTTTGACTTATGTCTAAGCTGCAAAGCTTGTGCTAGCGAGTGTCCGAGTAGTGTAGATGTTGCAAGTTTAAAAGCAGAGTTTCAATACCAATACCAAAAAGCTAATGGGTTTTCTGTTAAAGATAAGTTCTTTGCCAGTGCCACGAAGTATAACAAATTGGGCTCTAAAATGCCTAGTCTAGCTAATGCCGTTTTTCAAAGCAATTTTGCCTCTAGTATAATAAAAAGATTTCTTGGTGTACATACTAAGCGAAGTCTACCCAAGTTTACAAGACCTTTCAATCAAACCAGTTATAAGTCACTGGCTTTGGGTATAAAAACGGTGTATGTCTTTATTGATGAGTTTATTAATCATCTAGAATCTCATATTGCTAATGATGCAATAATTCTACTTAAAAAACTGAATTATAATGTGCAGTTTGTTAATCATTTAGAAAGTGGGCGAAGCCATTTATCCAAAGGTTTTTTAGAAGAAGCCAAAGAATTAGCTAATAAGAATGTATCGGTTTTCAAAGATTTAGTTTCAACAGAGACACCCTTAGTTGGTATAGAACCTTCAGCTATATTAACCTTTCGTGACGAGTATATAAAACTTGCTGATGATAAAGAGGCGGCTAAATCCATTGCAAAAAACACCTTTTTGATTGAAGAATTTATTCAGCAAGAAATCGAACTTGGACGTATCAATTCCGAACAATTTACAAAAGAAGCCAGAACAATTAAATTTCACGGACATTGCCACCAGAAAGCATTAGCTAATCAAAAGTCTAGTTTCGATGTTCTTAATCTACCCGAAAACTACAACGTTACAATTATACCAAGTGGATGTTGCGGTATGGCCGGCAGCTTTGGTTACGAAAAGGATAAATACGACATTAGCATGCAAATAGGCGAACAAACTTTGTTCCCAGCAGTGCGAAAAGCTTCAGGAGAGACCTTAATCGCGGCAAATGGCACAAGTTGTCGTCACCAAATAAAAGATGGTACTGGAGTTATTGCAAAGCATCCAATTACAATTCTTAAAGAAGCATTACTATAGTTACTCTTCCTCGTTTTTCACGATGGTAATTGCTGCTATTAAATCTTTAACGCTCATTTCTTTAAGCTCCTCGTCTGGAGCAAAAGGCAATAGTTTATCTTTAGAATAATAATATAATTTCCATCGTTTCAATCTATATTCTAGTGCGGTAAAATTTTCTACCCAATCTCCAGAATTCAAATAAGTAACACTGCCTTTTTTGTTCGATTTAACTTCAATAGAAGGCTGATGGATATGTCCACAAATCACATAATTGTAATTATTCTCTATAGCTAAATCGGATGCTGTTTTTTCAAAATCCGAGATGTATTTAACAGCGCCTTTTATATTACTCTTAATTTTTTTTGAAAAAGAATAACGCTCTTTTCCACGTTTTTGCAAATACCAATTTACAAGGCGGTTTAAGACAATTAAAAAATCATAACCCCAACCACCAAGTTTGGCTAACCACTTTGCTCTCTGAATAGAAATATCGAATACATCGCCATGAAAAATCCAAGTCTTTTTTCCGTCTAAATCAAGTAACAATTTGTTAACAATAGAAATATTACCTATCTGGGTATTTGTAAATTTCCTTAGCATTTCGTCATGGTTTCCTGTCACGTAACTTACTTTAGTACCGTTGGCAGAAAAACTCATTATTTTCTTAATAACTTTAAGGTGCGACTTAGGGAAATAGCGTTTTTTAAATTGCCATATATCAATAATATCACCATTTAAAACAATATGCTTGGGTTCAATGCTATTTAGATAATTCAGTAGTTTTTTGGCATTACATCCGAAAGTTCCCAAATGAACATCCGAAATAACAACAACATCTAGTTTTCGTTTTAGATTCAAATCAATCGATTTTTATAGATGCAAATAACATACACCAATGTATCTTAACCGTTAATCCATAATTAACTCTGGTTAAGGGAATTGTTATTAAAAAGTTACCAGTTAAAACTTAAACCGATTTGTAAAATTGATCTATGCATTTTAAATTGTATTCATAAAGAATTACATTAGCGTAAAATAAATTTTTAATGGCAGGAAATTCCTTCGGAAAGTTATTTAAACTCACCACGTTTGGTGAATCGCATGGTAAAGCAATTGGTGGTGTTATAGACGGTTGTCCCGCTGGAATAACGCTCGATTTCGAAGCTATTCAGCACGAAATGAACCGTCGAAAACCAGGACAATCTAAAATTGTAACACAACGAAAGGAAGCGGACGAAGTTGAGTTTTATTCGGGTATTTTTGAAGGCAAAACAACAGGAACGCCTATAGGGTTTTTGATACATAATACAAACCAAAAGTCAAAAGACTATTCGCATATAAAAGATGTGTATCGCCCAAGCCATGCCGACTACACCTACGATAAAAAATATGGTGTGCGCGATTATCGCGGTGGCGGACGTAGTTCCGCACGAGAAACTGCCTGTAGAGTAGTGGCTGGTGCCATTGCAAAACAGTTTTTAAAGCACGTTAAGATAAACGCATTCACATCTTCGGTGGGTGATATTTTTATTGATAAGCCGTATCAAGACTTAGATTTTTCTAAAATTGAATCTAATGACATTCGTTGTCCTGATGCAGCTACTGCTGAGAAAATGATTGCAAAAGTTTCCGAAGTAAAAAAACAAGGGGATACGATTGGTGGTACTATTATGTGTGTCATTCAGAATGTTCCGGCAGGAATAGGCGAACCAGTTTTTGATAAACTCCATGCCGAATTAGGCAAGGCAATGTTATCTATAAATGCTGTAAAAGGTTTTGAATATGGCAGTGGTTTTTGTGGTGCTAAAATGAAAGGTAGCGAGCATAACGACAAGTTTAACGAAGATGGAAGCACGCAAACCAACTTATCTGGCGGTGTGCAAGGTGGCATAAGTAATGGCATGGATATCTATTTTAGAGTGGCATTTAAGCCAGTTGCCACAACCTTGCAAAAGCAAGAAACTATAAATAGCTCAGGCGAAACTGTAGAGATGCAAGGTAAAGGACGTCACGACCCATGTGTCGTACCTCGTGCAGTACCTATTGTCGAAGCTATGGCGGCATTGGTTATTGCAGATTATATGTTACTCAGACGACAAGAAACTAAGGATTGGTAGTGTTTATGCGTTTTTTTTTAATATTTTCTTTTATTTTTTTTCTAACATCTTGTGAGTCGGAAAAAGCAGATATGAATATTAATCTTCAAAAGATTAAATTTTTGAATAGAAATTTCCCAATTCCAAAAAGCTATAAGAGAATTTCAGTTGATGATTATATAAAAAAGATAAAAGATTCCTTGGGAAGAGATGCCTATACAGAAAGAGAAATTCAAAGATTCAAAGGTTTAAATCGTATTGGAGGACTTGTCGAAATATTTGCTGATACTTTAAATCACGAAAACAGTATTACTTTTCATCCCAATAATTATTTTAAAATGTCTAAAGAAATGCAACATATTTATACAAGTATGTTGGAAGATGCATTTGATGTAGATTATGAAACCTATGGTATAAAATATGAAAAAATTGAGAGTACCTTTTTAGATTACGGATTAGCTGAAATTATTAAAGTTAAGTTTAAAAAAGACTTCAACGAATTTAGTCATTATTTCACTCATTATGTAGTAAGTCACAACTTAAGGTCTTTTGGAGTAATAGTAAATAATAAAGAAAATATAGATTATCAAAGCATCTTTGACACTTATAAGTTATAATTTATTTAAAAAAGTTAAGCATTAGAAGGAAAATATGAAAAAACTAGCATTACACTGGAGGATTATTATAGGAATGGTTCTCGGAATCATTTTTGGTTTTATTATGAATAGCGTCAACGGACAGCAATTTGTAACCGATTGGATTGCGCCGTTTGGTACGATATTTATTAATCTTCTCAAGTTAATTGCAGTACCTTTAATATTAGCGTCTTTAATAAAAGGGATTTCAGATTTAAAAGACATTTCTAAGATTAAGGCTATGGGCTTACGTACCATCCTAATTTATGTAGGGACAACTTTGGTAGCTATTGTTATTGGTCTATCAATCGTAAATATTGTAAAACCAGGAACTGGGATGCCTCAAGACACCATCGAGAACATTAAATTAAAATATGAGAACGATGCCGGAGTTACAGATAAATTAGTAAAGGCGAGTGCACAAAAAGATGCAGGTCCGTTGCAGGCTTTGGTAGATATTTTTCCAAGTAATATTTTTCAATCTATGGCAGATGCAAGCATGTTACAAGTCATTTTCTTTGCCTTATTTGTTGGAATTTGTCTTTTACTCATAGGCGAAAAGAAAGCGAAACCCATGATTGATATTTTTGATTCCTTAAACGAGGTCGTCATGAAAATGGTCGACTTAATCATGCTTTTTGCACCTTATGCTGTATTTGCGCTTATGGCTAATGTTATTATCGCTTTTGATGATACCACCATCTTAGTTAAACTGCTACAATATGCGTTCTGTGTTGTTGGCGGATTAGTACTTATGATTGGCTTTTATATGCTTTTGGTTAAAGTTTATGGCAAAAAATCCCCGATGTGGTTTTTAAGTAAAATTAGTCCAGCACAGCTATTGGCTTTTTCTACAAGTAGTAGTGCGGCAACCTTACCCGTAACTATGGAACGTGTGGAGGAGCATGTTGGCGTAGACAAAGAGGTTTCGGGCTTTGTACTTCCAGTAGGCGCTACCGTTAATATGGATGGCACAAGTTTGTATCAAGGCATTGCAGCTGTATTTATTATGCAGGTTATTTGGCCAGAAGGACTATCATTTACCAATCAGTTGGTTATTGTTTTTACCGCATTATTAGCGTCTATCGGTTCTGCGGCTGTACCAAGTGCTGGTATGGTAATGTTAGTTATAGTCTTAGAATCTATAAATTTCCCGTCAGAATTGTTACCGATAGGTTTAGCATTGATTTTTGCTGTAGACAGGCCTTTAGATATGTGTAGAACCGTAGTTAATGTTACAGGAGACGCTACAGTGTCGCTGCTCGTTGCAAAATCTTTAGGAAAACTCCATGATAATCCAAAACCCAAGGAATGGGATGATAATTATGAGGCTGTAAAATAAGCAGAGAACACATTTTTTCCTAAGAAAATATATTGAATCGCTTTACGCTAGGTGACGTCGAAGCGTTCTAAAAAACACCAGTTTGAATTTTTAAGTGAAAAACGCTAGGGATTTTCACATTCAGTTTTACCAACTAAATAAAAGTTAGTATCTTTTCCTTTCATTTTTTAAAAACCAACCAAATACTATGAATATTTGCTTTATAATGTATCCTTGGGAAAAAATAGACCCTGAAAACGATACCAGCTTAGCGCTTATAAAAGAATGTGTAAAACGAGGCCATGGCGTCGCTACTTGTACACCTGCCAATTTAACGATACGTGATAGCGTGACTAATGCTTTTTGTACTGTTGTTGGTCGTATGGATAAGGTTCCTACTTCACTTAAAGCATTTTATAATAAAGCAAAATTACGTGAAGAAATGTTGCCTTTGGCTGGTTTTGATGCCATATTTTTTAGAGCAAATCCACCGCTAGACCCGTTAATGCTTAACTTTTTAGATTCTGTAAAAGATGATGTTTTTATCGTTAATTCATTGCAGGGTATGCGGGAAGCCAACAATAAATTATATACGGCAGCTTTTGGTGATGCGCATAGCAATATTATTCCAAATACCCACGTATCAAAGAATAAGGAGTATTTAATAAAGCAGATTAAAGAATCAAAGTCAGATAAAATGATTCTAAAGCCATTAAACGGATTTGGTGGTTCAGGCGTAATTCTAATAGAAAAATCAGCGATGAACAATATTAATTCGCTATTGGATTTTTACATCAGTGCTGGCGAAGGTGAATCTAATTATGTTATTCTTCAAGATTATATCGAAGGTGCCGATAAGGGCGATGTTAGAATTTTAATGCTTAATGGTGAAGCCGTTGGTGCAATGAAACGTGTTCCTGGTAATGATGACCACCGCTCAAATGTTTCTGCTGGCGGTTCTGTGCAGCGACATACTTTAACAAAAGAAGAAAAGGCCTTGTGCAGACAAATAGGACCTAAGCTTGTAAAAGATGGCTTGTATTTTGTTGGAATAGATGTTATTGGTGGAAAGTTGGTAGAAGTAAATGTAATGTCTCCTGGCGGTATTACTTACATCAATAAAGTTTATAAAAACAAACGAAAAGTAGAGGAGAAGGTTATCGATTTTCTTGAAAGTAAAGTCTTAGATAATCTTGAAGCATTTAATAGACGTACCCGATTACGGAAGACTGTAGAAGATGCTTAGAGAGTAAGCAGTATTCAGTAGCAGTATTCAGAAAAATACCGTGGTTATTAGTAATTTGTAAAATCGACTTGCCGTCAAGATGCAACTGAAGCTCAAAGTTTTAATTTTTTTATCTGTTTCCATATGAAAGGCATTAATCTTAATTCTTCTTTAGTTTCAGTTGAATGGCTTAATGCTAACATTGAAGCGGAAAATCTCGTTGTTCTTGATGCTACAATTCCTAAAGTGTCTGGTTCTGGTGTAGAAAACACGATTGGTTACATTCCAAAATCTCGGTTTTTTGATATTAAAAATAAATTCAGTGCAGTTGATGCCCAGTTTCCGAATACGATTCCAAGTAAAAATCAATTTCAAACTGAAGCTAGAAATTTAGGAGTTAATTCTAGTTCTTGTATTGTTATTTACGACCAACACGGTATATATTCTAGCGCTCGCGCTTGGTGGCTTTTTAGATATTTTGGTCATAAAAACGTGGCTGTTTTAAATGGTGGTTTACCAGAATGGCATAAGATGGGATTTTTAACGGTTAAGCATTATTCGGATGCTACAGACAAAGGCGATTTTAACCCAAAATTAAACGCTTCATTGTTTACAGATTTTAATGGCGTATCAAATTTTTCAAAATGTGCCGATGTCCAGATTATAGATGCGCGCCCAAAAAAACGATTTTCTGGTGAAATTCCAGAACCTAGAGCAGGATTAAGAAGCGGAACAATTCCTAATTCCGTAAATTTACCTTACACCGAATTGCTAGATGGTCACAAGCTTAAATCGAAAAAAGAATTGAAAGGACTGTTCAATTCAATTTCAGACAAAAATAAAACGCTAGTCTTTAGCTGCGGCTCTGGTATTACAGCTTGTAATTTAGCCTTAGGCGCTACAATCGCTGATTATAACGATATCGTTGTTTACGACGGTTCATGGACGGAATACGGAACACTAACAGAACAATAATGGAAGCACCTAATTGGACAAAAGAAGAACTTATTGCATATACTTTACTATATGCAGCGCACTCCGATTTTAAAGAAGATAATAAGGAGCGAAATGTTATTATTTCTAAAGTAGATATGCAAACCTTTCAAAAAATTCATGATGAGTTTTCGAAGGATAATGACTTTCAGAGTATTCAAAAGATATTAGCTTCTGTCGAGAAGCATAACTACTCCAAGGATGCTCTTGAACAAATGTTGGCTGACATCAAAGGTTTATTTTTTGCTGATGGTGATTTTGATATCAGAGAACATTCAATGCTATTATTTCTAAAACGTATTTTAAAATAAATGGAAAGACTTTCAGTTTCAAAAATCATCGAAAACATTAATAATGAGGTGTGTTTTCATGCAGTAGCGGATGATTATTCGTTTACCTTAAAAATTGATAAGTATGTACATTATGCCTGTGGCGCGGTACATGACGGACATCAATTCCGAAAGGAATTATGGGACAATTGCTTGCATACAGAATATGAGCGTTGGTACGAAGAAGACCCAGAAACTAAGGCCATGATTGCTTCACATCCTATTGTAATTGCAGGATGTGACTCTCGTTTTGAGTATGATTTGAATCGTACACCAGAAGAGGCCGTTTTTGAAACGGCTTGGGGCAAACAGCTCTGGAAAACGCCACTTCCTGATACTCAAAAAAAAGTAAGTCAGCAAAAGCACGCCAATTTTTACAAGGTCGTTGCTGCTTTAATATCTAAACTCGAAGAAAAGTTTGGTATTTGTATTGTTTACGATATGCACAGCTACAATTGGCAGCGTTGGGATAGAGAAGTACCTACTTGGAATTTGGGCACCTCTAATGTCGATAACGAGCGCTTTGGTACTTGCATCGAAGATTGGAGGAAAGCGCTAGCAACAATACATTTGCCACATGGTATTAAGCAAACATCCGCTATAAATAATACGTTTTATGGAAATGGGTATTTCTTAAAATTTATTACGCAGAACTTTAAAAATACACTAGTTTTGGCAACCGAAATCGCAAAAGTGTATTGCGATGAATATAACCAAATCATATATCCAGAAGTTGTGTCTGCTGTAGAAAAACAACTAAAAGTTATTTTACCTAAGCACGCTTCGGATTTTTACAATGCGTTTTCTA
Organism: Winogradskyella wandonensis; assembly: GCF_004346845.1. Classification (GTDB taxonomy): domain Bacteria; phylum Bacteroidota; class Bacteroidia; order Flavobacteriales; family Flavobacteriaceae; genus Winogradskyella; species Winogradskyella wandonensis. The sequence continues at coordinate 838,681 of NZ_SMGI01000001.1, forward strand.
GCTAAATGGCACAAATAAAAACCACATCAGAGTTTCAAGAGCTATTTGATATCGATGCCAATCTAGATAGATTGGTAAAGAATATCGAATTACTTAATTATATAAATCCCTTAAATATAACTGCGGAAAAAAAGAAGTTTTTCTCGTCTAAATATACTTACGAGCCAGAATTTAAGTATCCTAAGATTAAATTTAATGGGTATAAACTTCATCGTTTATTCTTTTCACAGCGTTTAGAGCGCATAGAAGATGATGATATCCGGCAGCTGTACGAAGACATTATTTACGAATATTCAGGATTGATAGAATGCATAGAAACTATAGGTCAAGGCCGAAAATTCTATTACAACAGTCTAAAAAGTTTTGGAACGCCAACAGAGAATGACATCGAAAACGCCAAATTTATTCTACGTTTTGATGATGTAGAGGACGCCGATTTAGAGCCTGTTCACGATGTAGATTACGCCAAGTCCTATTTCGAGGACTACGCTAAGCGTTATGATTTTAATTATAATTTAAAGATAAGTAATAACATTTCTGCAGCTGCAATGGTTCTGAATAATACGCAGACTTTAGTATTACGGAAAAATCATAAGTTTAGTAATAATCAGCTTAAGGTTTTAGCAAATCATGAAATAGGTGTGCACATGGTAACAACATTTAATGGTTTATCTCAGCCACTAAAAGTATTTTCGAATGGTTTTCCTAATAATGTAGAAACTCAAGAAGGCTTGGCTGTTTATGCAGAGTATATGAGTGGTTCTTTAACCATGTTTCGCCTAAGAGAATTGGCATTTAGAGTGATAGCAGCGGATAGTTTAAGTAAAGGTTATAGCTTTGCCGATACGTTCGATTTGTTACATAGGCATCATAAGTTAGAACGTAATAAAGCCTTTAGTATTACACAACGCATTCATCGTGGAGGTGGTTTTACTAAAGATTTTTTGTACTTAACAGGACTGCGAAACGTCTTTAAATATGCTAACGAACACCACGACTTAGGTAAGCTATTAATGGGAAAAGTAAGTATGTCTTACCTGCCGACAATAGAAAAACTTCTAGATTTAGGTTTAGCAATACCACCGATACATCTTACAGATGCTTATAAAATAAATAACAATACTAATACTAATTTAGATTTTATCCTTAGCGGCTTAAAATAAGAAAACCTCAAAGCCAGATAGTATTGTCTACCATTTTTCAATGATACTTACGATAGGGTAGACTTGCCATATTGAAAGAGCTTGATTCGTTCCTATCTAACTGAAGATAGGCTCAAGCTAACATTATCTAGCTTTGAGGTTTGTTACTTGGCTACAAAAAGTAACCAATCATCAACCATCAACCTTAAACTCTACCTAAAAGTAGGATTAATAATAGGGCTATGAAACTAAAACTGAGTTAACCAGGTAGATTTAGGAGTAAATGGGTCTTTTTAATGAGTAAATGCTAATCTAAGAATTTTGCTTTTAATTCTGGAGTTGGAATCATACAAGACTCTCGTTTGCCATACCATTTATAGCGATTTTTCGCAATATAATTATAGAACCAGTTTCTAAGTACTGATGGAAATACTAAAAATACAGAAAGAAGTTTTATAGGAAACGTTAAGTCTTTAGCAATTTTTAGCGCAGCGGTAGATTTGCTGAAAATTTTTTGCTCTGAAGGATTGTAAAGTAATATAGAATCTGTCTGATTGGTGTCTATATTAAATTCATTAATGATGGCTTCTCCTATAGCACTTTGTAAAGGCGCGAAAAGAAACTTATTATTCTTATCTCTTTTAATTACGTATAATACGCTGCTATTACAGAGATTGCAAATCCCATCAAACAGTATTAATTGTTTGTCTTTTGGTACACGTTCTATCACAATACAAAGATAGAATACAGTGTTATATTGAGTTTAAAAATTGCGTTAAATCATCATCCTTTCCTAAAGATAACTTAGTCTTCAGTCTATATTTAGATTTTTTTACGCTATCTGGCTGAACATTAAGCATTGATGCGATTTCTTTAGTTGTTAAATTCATTCGTAAAAACGAAGCGAGACGTATTTCTTTTTCAGAGATATCGTTAGAAATTTCTTTAATTTTTATATCAAAGTTATTGTGAACTTCAGAGAAATAAGATTTAAAAACTTCCCAATCTTTGTCTTCTGCGCTTTCTTTTTTCAGTAACATAACTAGTCGTCTAAATTCTACTTTAAAAAGTTCTGGTGATTTTTTTATTTTTTCTAAGTTTTCCTTTAGCTCTTGAATAAATGAATTTTTCTGAACCAGATGTAATGTTTGTGAAGCCAATTCTTTCTTTTTAAATTCAATTTCTTGTTTGTAAATGGCCTCTTGTTTCTCTCTAGCAATTCTATTCTTTTTTATTCGTTGTTTAAACCCAAAGTAGAGAAGTCCTGCTATCGTTAGAAAAGAAAACATACCTATACCATAAAGTGATTTTGTAAGCTTATCGTTTTTTGCTTTTACCGTTAGACTTTCTATTTCCCTATTTTTTATTACCAACTCTGCTTCTTTTTTTTCTGTTTCATAAATAGCCTTAAGCTCTTCAATCTGCCTCGACTTTTTTAGAGTATATAAGCTGTCATTAATTTTTTGAGCTTCTTTTAGATATTTTATAGCTTCATTAGAATTACCAGATTTTAACAAGATGTCGGAGTGAAGTTGATAGGTGTCTTTTAAATGTGGCAACGCATTAATCGATTTAGACATATCTAACGCTTTTTGATTGTAATCTAATGCACTGCTAAATTTATTAAGATGGTAATCTACCTGAGATAAGCCTTGGTAAGCGTTTACAAGACTAAGTTTTAAGTTTTCACTCTCGGATATGTCTTTTGCTTCAAAAAACAAATCTTTGGCCTTTTTATAATTTTTCTTCAATAACTCTAACTCTCCAAGATTGTGTAAGGCATTAGATGTAGAAAGTTTGTTTTCGACTGCTCTAGAATTTTCAAGACCTAAATTATATTGTGTCTTCGCATCATCATATCGTTTTAGTTCTTGATAAGATATGCCTAAAGAGTTATGTGCATAAGCGAGATACATTTTATCATCCAACTCTTTGTATAAATCAATTGCTTCTTGAAAATATGATATAGAAGACTCATAATTTCCTAAAGCAGTTTCTATATCGCCAATCTGTTTCAGAACATCGGCTTTTCTGCTTTTATGATTAATTTCCTCAAAGTATTTTATAGCCTTTAAGGCTTCCGATAAGGCTAGATTGTAATTACCTTTTTCTATGTAAATACCAGCTAGAGAATTGTGTTGTGCCCCTATGAATTTGGTTTTTAGGTCACCGTCTTTTTCAAATTTTTCAATGGCTTTAAGAGTTTCTTTTGTGATTGCAATTGCTTCATCAAATTCGCCATTAGTTTGTTTAATACTAGAAATGGAGTGATTAATAAAAATTATACCGCGAGTACTTTTCGTCTCTTTAAAAATAGATTTGGCCTCGGTAAAGTAGTATAAGGCGGAATCATTTTCACCACGATTAGAGTGGTAATTCCCTAAATGCATATTGCCAATTCCTAATCCTCTTTTGTAATTATTTTTTTTTGAAATAGCCAAAGTCTGCAGCGCATATTGTTTTGCTTCCTCTGGTTTGGAAAACATAAGTTTTTCGTGAAGTTTAGTAAGTATTAGAACTTTAATCGAGTCGTCTTCTTTTCTGTTTTTTAATTCTAATTTTAGACTATCTATAAGTTGAGATTGTTGTGAAGAAGAAACTTCTGCTACTAGCAATAACGCTATACTTATAATTAAAGTCCTCATGATTGGTTAGTTTGCTTAAAATTAGATTATTATGTGGATTCCACAAAGTATAATACTAATTACTTTGATGCTTCTACCAGTTCTAATAAGTCCATACTAACATTGGTTGTAAATAAGCCGTAGTTTACTGTAGCTTTATTTTTCTCTATAGTATCTATGCTACCTACAGCACGTCCATCATGCATTCTTACGCGGTCACCAACCTTTAAGACAGGTTTAGGCGGAGTTGGCTTTTCTTTCTCTTTTTGTTTAGCCTCTTTTTTCTTTTTTCTGATGACTTCAACCTTTTTCTCAGCTTCTTTTTTTATCTGAGCTTCTTTTGCTTTTTCAGCACGATTCTGTTTTGCAGACACTTTTTTACGCTTAGAATTTTCTATCTGAACGAGTTTAAATAATTCGCCCATTAACTCTCGTTTTCGGTTGTTATTCTGAAATTTTTCTGCCAAGTCATTGACCTTTTGCCCGAGATATATTAGGCGTTGATTGCTGTCATATAGCTCTTGGTAACTTTCTAGTTTTTTCTGAATTTTTTGATTTATCTCCTCGAGTTTTTCTGCTTCAGTTTGTGTCTTTTTTTCGTTAGCTTTTAAAGATTGTTCGGTTTTTTCTAAACGGCTACGTTGCTTTTGAAGCTTTGCGATAGTCGCATCAAAGCGTACTTTGCCACGTTCAATCTTCTTTTTTGCTTTATTGATTAAGCTATACGGAATACCGTTTTTTTGAGCGACTTCAAAAGTAAATGAGCTTCCGGCTTGTCCGATTACTAATTTGTAAATTGGCTCTAACGTACGCTCATTAAATAACATATTGGCATTGCGCATATATGGCAATTCGTTAGCAAGTAGCTTTAGGTTAGAGTAGTGAGTGGTTATAATCCCAAACGCTTTTCGGTCATAGAAGACTTCTAGAAATGTCTCAGCAAGAGAACCACCTAATTCTGGGTCAGAACCTGTACCAAACTCATCAATTAAAAATAGAGTGTTTTTATTGCATTTCTTTAAGAAATAATTCATCTGTTTTAACCTGTAGCTATACGTACTTAGTTGATTTTCTATAGATTGATTATCGCCAATGTCGCTCAAGATTCTGTCGAATAAACACATTTTACTGCGTTCATGTACGGGAACAAGTAGTCCGCTTTGTAACATAACTTGAAGCAAACCAACAGTTTTCAACGTAATACTCTTTCCTCCAGCGTTTGGACCAGAGATAACAATAATTCTGGCATCGTCTTCTAGGCTTATCGTCTGCGGGAATGTCTTTTCACCTTTCTCTGTATTGGTTAAATAGAGTAATGGATGGTACGCATCTCTAAGATACATGTTGCGTTCTTCTGAAATTTCAGGAAGAATAGCATTCATACTTCTGGCATATTTTGCCTTAGCAGAGATCACATCTATCTTAATTAAAAAGTCTTGATATTGGTTAAGAAGCGGTAAAAATAATCGAATGTAATCGGTTAATTCTTTCAGTATTTTAATAACCTCTTCTTTTTCTTCATACAAAAGGTTATTTAATTCTCTAGAATACTGAAGCGTAGTTTCTGGCTCGATATAAACAATGCTACCCGTTTTGCTTCCACCCATTATAGCACCTTTAACTTTGCGTCTATACATGGATTTTACGGCCAGAACGCGTTTGTTTTCTACTACAGATTCGCGGATATCATCTAAATAGTCTAAACTATGATATTTGCTTAATGCCGAAGCAAAACTCGTATTGATTTTTGTGCGTAAACTAGCAATAGATTTTCGAAGCACAGAAAGCGCAGGAGATGCATTGTCTTTAATGTCGCCAAAACGGTCAACAACAGCGTCTACTTGTTCTATTATGGCTGTAGTATGCTCAATCGGTTGAGAAAGCTGATGCAATTTTTCATAATATTCTTTAAATTTCTCTAAAAACTTAAGAATACTATTTACTGTCAGCGATGTACTCACCAACTTTTGCAAACTCGGGACTTCTAAATATGTATTTTCAATATTTAAAAGCTTAATCTCTTTAGTTAAAGATTCAAAACCATGATTGGGAATACGGTTGTCATTATCAAAAGACGATAGATATTCATTGGTGTAAGCTAATTCTTGTTTTAATAGTTTAGCATCAGAAAATGGCTGAATTTGAAGCGCAGCTTCTTTGCCTAAGTTAGTGACACAATGTTCGCTTAGTTGAGACTGAACCGTACCAAACTCTAAATCGTCTAGTGTTTTTTGATGAATATTTATGATTCGTTCTTTTTTCAAAATAGCTTTTCCTAATTCCGAATGCAAATTTAAGTGAATTACCAATGCACACCTAATGCATTAAGAGGCTTTTATAAGTCTTTAATTTTATATTTGTAGGATGAATGTATCTATAGATAATAGCTGGAAACCCTATCTTAATCTGGAGTTCGAAAAACCCTATTTCTCGGACCTTGTAAACTTTGTAAAATCTGAATATAACAACCATACCTGTTACCCTAAAGGAAGAGATATTTTTAATGCTTTTAATCACTGTAAATTTGAAGATTTAAAGGTAGTGATTATCGGACAAGACCCTTACCATGGGCCAAACCAGGCGAACGGTTTGTGCTTTTCAGTCAATGATGGTGTAGCACATCCACCATCATTAATCAACATCTTTAAAGAACTAGAAACAGATTTAGAGATGCCCTATCCAACAAGTGGTAATTTAATGCCTTGGGCTGATCAAGGTGTGTTATTGTTAAACGCTACTTTAACAGTTAGAGCGCACGAAGCTGGTAGCCATCAAAATAAAGGATGGGAGCTATTTACAGATGCCGTTATAACAACCATTAGTGAGCAGCAAAACGATATTGTATTTTTGTTATGGGGTGGATTTGCTAAAAAGAAGGCAAAACTTATTGACGCCAGTAAGCATCACATTTTAAGCTCTGGTCATCCATCGCCACTAAGCGCTAACCGAGGTTATTGGTTTGGAAACAAACACTTTAGTAAGACTAATGCTATTTTAAAATCGATAGGTAAGACACCAATAGATTGGCAAATTAATTGACTGTAAATACAAATTTACCGTCTTCGTCAGAATTAATAATTTTAGATGTAATATCCACATACCCTTTTTCGTAAACACCAATATTTATAGTTGTTTCGCCGCCAGAATTATTAAAGAGCAATCGTGGACCTGCGAGATAGAAAGTTCCAGGTTCTAGTAGTCGAATACTAAATTTACTGCGGAATGTATTACCATCATATAAACTTATAACCTCTATTAATTGATTGTTTAGTCTAACGTCACCAGAGCTAACTTCTATACTGCTTTCGTTTAAGGGTATTTGTACCACAGATTCAAATGCAGTTTCTTTATACAGCGCTAACTGATGAAAAGCTTTTGACGCTCCAATTTCGGCATAGGTAAAATCGCTTAACGTAATATTAATATCATCTATGGTTAACTGGTCATTTTCAATAACAGTTTCTATAACAATAGTATCGCCAACGTCGTAGGTGGTTTGATTATTCTCTACAGAAATAATTGTATCATTTTGGACAAAAAGGGTTTGGTCTAAATAGTCGTCTTCTTCTGGACAACAAAGCGATGCACATAATGAAATACCAACCATTACTGAAAAAGAGAGTGCCTTCATACATTTAATTTTTTACTAGATGTATAAAGTTTAAAAAGGTTGCGTGTAAGACTTATAATTTATATACCAAATCCTTGTAATCCCATTTTTCTGGAATGATATTTAAATGAAGTAACTCATCTTGCACGTGATTAAGTGTTTTCTTATCAATTAATTCTTGAGACCATTCGGTAAGCGATAACCATTCTCGCACATCCTCGAGCTCTTGCTCGTAACGGTTGGCAATTGTTCGGTCGATACTTGGTATATTTTTAAATTCTGAAGTTGTATTGTTTATAATTTCTAGAATAGTTCTAACATCTTCTTCATGATGTTCTAAGAAATCATTCCGAACGGCGATAACAAAGCAAGGCCAAGGCGATGGACAATTTCCTATGCGTCTAAATATTCCGTCGTCTACCAAAGGTTTAGTAGTAAATTTTTCCCACATAAAATAATCGGCATCACCATTGGTAAGACCTTCAATGGCGCCATCTAAATTTTTAATAACCGAGAATTCTAAATCTTTTTCTAGATTCCAATCGTTGTTTTTTGCATTAACATACGCCATGAGATGAGAGCCCGAACCATAACGACTGATGGCTGCCCTAGTTCCTTTAATATCATCTATAGTTTTAAACTCTGAATCTGCCGCCACATGGATTCCCCATATTAAAGGTGATTGTGTATAGGTTTGTACAATTTTAGACGGATTACCAGCAATAATATCTTTTACAATGCCCTCGGTAAGGATTACCGCCATATCAATACTGCCTTCTCTGAGACCTTTGCACATTTGTCCTGTACCTCCATGATAATCGTGCCAACGGAGATTTATACCTTCAGCTTTATACTCACCATCTCTTAGGGTTAAATACCAGGCGAGATTAAAATGTTCTGGCACGCCGCCAATATTAATTAATTTCAAAATGTGGTGTTTTACTTTTTTGCGTTTTTATCGTAAATAATTTTAATCAGGATTACAATTACAGCAATAACCCATAACCATAATAAATCAGTCCTAAAGACACGGTCATTTGGTAGTCCGATGATGTAATATATAATTGTGCGAAATATCGTAGCTATAAGAATTACAACGGCTGATATACTCAGAAAATTTAAGAGTTTATTCATGTTATACGTTTACAATGCGTTCTAAAGCAAACTTAATTAGTTTCTCAACAGTTTGTTTTGGATTTTTACTAAATGTGCCATCGGCTCTATTGGCAATAATAGCATTTAAGGATAATGCTTCATGTCCGAGCAGCTTTGATAGTCCGTAAATTACAGAGGTTTCCATTTCAAAATTTGTAATTCTAAAATCGCGATAGTTGAAATTGTCTAATTTAGAATTTAAACTGGCATCTTGAAGCGGTAACCGTAATACGCGACCTTGTGGACCATAAAAACCACCGGCAGTACCCGTCATACCAGTATGGATACTATCACTTTCAAAATACTTTTGAAGATATTTACTTCCATTGATAATTATTGGTCTTGCCTTATTCTTGTCCCAATTTGTGTGTTTTATAAAAGCATCTTCAATTTCGGGATTAGAGATGCCATCTATTTGATAGAAGTGGAGCATTCCGTTAATATCCAAGCCATGAGAGCTCATGACAAAGGAATCTACAGGGATATCTGCTTGAAGCGAACCCGATGTACCAATACGAATAATATTTAAACTTGTAAGGTCTTGTTTTGGTCGTCTTGTTTTTAAATCGATATTTACTAAAGCATCTAGTTCATTAAGAACAATATCTATGTTATCTGGACCGATTCCAGTAGAAATGACACTAATTCTTCGGTCTTTGTAATAGCCTGTTTGCGTTTTAAATTCACGCTTTTGTGTTGAAAAATCAACACTATCAAAGTGTTTGGTTATTTTTTCAACGCGGTCTTGGTCACCTACGAAAATTATGGTATCCGAAATGTCCTCTGGCTTAAGATTTAAATGATAGACACTACCATCTGGGTTTAGTATGAGTTCAGAGTCTTTAATTGACATGATTTACTGTTTTTATAAGTTTGTTTTCGGAAGTGCTAAACTGATAATCTAGTCTAGAAACACCTCCAAAATCTAAAGCATTCATAACTTCAGAGGCAAAATTATGTTCACCTAATAACGCATCGTAACCTTTTCTGTTAAGTTTTAAACCATCTTCACTGACCTCGTAAAAGTCTGAAAGTTTATCTATCATCCTGCTATACTGGATATCACCAAAACCATAGTACCCTTGATGATTAAGACAATTGCCCAATAAATGATGCTTGGACTTAATATCCTTATTTTTAATGAGTTTTAAAATGTTTTCCTCTATACTACAAAGTCCAGTTTTTTGTTTGGGAAAACGCTCTATATGTGCTTTTAGGCAGTTAGTTAGATACTTAAAACTTGAATTTTCTAAAATATAGGGCTTAAATATATTGTGGTCTTTGCCGCAATAGGTACGCCAAAGTGCGACCGCCAAATCTATATCAGAAGCCTTAAGTTTAATTTTTGTTTTATAATGATGCTTTAATTGCGCTGGAGTTAATTCCGACAGACCTTTTAACTCTTTTTCACCTTCGATACGTCCACTACAAATTAAATATAAAGGCTTGTTAATTTCCTTTTGATGTAACAAACTAATGACTGCGATTAGATTGATATGACAAAATAAGTCGTACTCGAACCATAGATTAATTTCATCATATGTAGTTGCATCATCCAGTATAGAAAGTTCTGCTTTGAGATTATAATCGGATTCAGGAATATTATAATAGGTGTTTAAAAACGATTTTCTTGTATTATAAAACTCCTCCGAATCTATTAGAGGCACAGTTGGTCCTTCGCACAGCATCTCGCGCCAAGTGAGGATATCGTCTTTATAATCTAATTCTCTAAGATAATCGGTAAGGCTGTCGCCATTGGTTATATGTAAACGTTTTACAGACATAGTTAACCGCCAACACGTTTTACATTAAAGCCTTTTTCTTTAAGGATAGCCATAATTTTATCTCGATAATCTCCTTGAATTATTATTTTCTCATCTTTAAAACTACCACCAACACTTAAGCTTTGTTTAAGCTCTTTAGCCAATTTCTTAAAATCTTCTATGGCACCGTTATAGCCTTCTAAAATAGTTATGGGCTTGCCCTTACGCTTCTCGTATTTACAAATAATCGGTTCGTCTTGGAGCCAAATATCAGAAGTTTCCTCTGCTGAGTCGTCAGACGCTTCTGGTACGTGGTCTGGAAAAAGATTTTTAAGTTGATCGCTTAAGTCCATAGTCCCCTTTTAATTTCCCCAAAGGGGAAAAACTGTTACGTATGTTTTACTAGTTATATTCATAAGAGAGATAGTTTCTTCCCTTCGGGAAGACGGAAGATGGGCATTATTTTTTCAAACCAAGTTCAATTAATCGCTCATTTAAAAATTCGCCCGCAGTGATATCTTCATATAACTTAGGGTTATTTTCGTCAATACAACTTTCTAGAACATCCAATTTCATTTCGCTGATTGGATGCATAAAAAACGGGATAGAATAGCGAGAAGTGCCCCAAAGTTCACGTGGCGGATTTACCACACGATGAATGGTCGATTTTAATTTATTATTGGTATGTCTAGATAACATGTCGCCAACATTTATCATAAGTTCATCTGGTTCTGCAATAGCATCTATCCATTCGCCCTTATGATTTTGCACTTGTAAACCACGACCTTGAGCACCCATTAATAAGGTAATAAGGTTAATATCGCCGTGGGCTGCAGCTCTTACCGCATTTTTAGGCTCTTCTAAAATAGGCGGATAGTGTATGGGTCTTAAAATTGAATTCCCATTGTGGATGTAACCATCAAAATAGGTTTCTTCTAGACCTACGTGCAGCGCAAGAGCTCTAAGCACATATTTTGCGGTTTCTTCTAATTTTTTATAGGCTTTTTTACCTACTTCATTAAACCTTGGCAACTCTTTTACTTCGACATTTTCAGGATATTCTTTTCGGCGTTCGTCATCGTCTTCAACGTATTGACCAAAATGCCAAAACTCTTTTAAATCGCCTTCTTTTTTTCCTTTTGCACTCTCTTTTCCGAACGAAATATAGCCGCGTTGTCCGCCAATACCTTCAATTTCATATTCACGTTTCTTTTCAACAGGAAGGTCAAAAAAGTTTTTAACCTCTTTATACAAGCTATCAACAAGTTCGTCATCTAGAAAATGACCTTTTAAAGCCACAAAACCTATCTCTTCGTAGGCTTTTCCTATTTCATCTATAAACTTTTGTTTTCTATTTGGGTCTCCTGATAAAAAATCTTTCAGGTCTACACTAGGTATTCTATCCATGATACTAAATTATTTCTATACTCTAACTACAAATCTAATGAAAACACAATAATTTCAACAGATTTAAAGAAACAAAATTGATGATATAGAGATTATGATTTCTCGCTATTTTAATTACATTTGATTTATTCTATAAATGATGCTTTCATGTCTAATCCAACCTTGAAACCCTTACAGTTTGATAGCGCTTCGCTAAGCAACGAAAAACTTCTTCAGCTATATTATAATATGCTTCGTCCTAGGTTAATAGAGGAGAAGATGCTTATTTTATTACGTCAAGGAAAGATTTCTAAGTGGTTTTCTGGTATTGGCCAAGAAGCTATTTCGGTAGGTGTGACGATGTCTTTAGATAAGGACGAATATATACTGCCAATGCATAGAAATTTGGGCGTTTTTACAACAAGAGAAATTCCTTTGTTTCGTCTGTTTTGCCAATGGCAAGGTAAGGCTAGTGGTTTTACAAAAGGTCGTGACCGCTCGTTTCATTTTGGTACGCAAGACTACAATATTGTTGGGATGATATCGCATTTAGGTCCACAGTTAGGTGTTGCAGATGGCATTGCTCTAGCAAACCTATTGAAGAAAAATAATAAGGTAACAGCTGTTTTTACTGGTGAAGGCGGAACTAGCGAAGGCGATTTTCATGAAGCGTTAAACGTGGCATCGGTTTGGCAGTTGCCTGTTTTGTTTTGTATAGAAAATAATGGTTATGGTTTATCTACACCAACGTCTGAGCAGTATAACTGTGAGCATTTAGCCGATAGAGGTAAAGGCTATGGTATGGAATCTCATATTATTGATGGCAATAATATTCTAGAAGTTTATACTAAAGTTTCTAGTCTGGTAGAAGACATTCGCAAAAACCCCAGACCAGTCTTGCTAGAGTTTAAAACCTTTAGAATGCGTGGACACGAGGAAGCTAGCGGCACTAAATATGTCCCACAAGAGCTAATGGATACTTGGGCAGCAAAAGACCCTATCGAGAATTATCAAAGCTATTTAAAGTCTAAAAGTATTTTATCTGAAGAAAAAGAAGTGGAATTTAAGGAAGCAATACTTCATGATATTAATGAAAATTTAGACAAGGCTTATGCCGAAGACCATATTAAACCTAATTTAAGTGTTGAATTAAATGATGTTTATAAAGAATTTGTATATCAAGAGGTTAAACCTAATACCGAAACTCAAGAACTTAGATTGATTGATGCTATTTCTGAAAGCTTGAGACAGTCCATGGAGCGCCATGACGACCTTGTAATTATGGGGCAAGACATTGCCGAATACGGTGGTGTATTTAAAATTACAGATGGTTTTGTACAGCAGTTCGGAAGAGAGCGTGTACGAAATACACCCATTTGCGAATCTGCCATCGTCGAAGCGGCTATGGGATTGTCTATCGCAGGAATGAAGGCTGTTGTAGAAATGCAGTTCTCTGATTTTGTTACTTCTGGTTTTAATCCTATTGTTAATTATTTAGCGAAATCTCACTACCGTTGGAATCAGCAGGCAGATGTGGTGATACGAATGCCATGTGGTGCAGGAGTTGCTGCAGGACCTTTCCACTCGCAAACTAATGAAGCATGGTTTACCAAAACACCAGGTCTAAAGGTGGTGTATCCGGCGTTTCCTGCGGATGCTAAGGGTTTATTGGCAACTGCAATTAATGACCCCAATCCAGTGTTATTCTTCGAGCATAAAGCGCTCTATAGAAGTATTAGAGAAGATGTACCAACAGATTATTACACGTTACCTTTCGGAAAAGCATCGCTATTGCGCGATGGCACTGATATTACTATAATTACTTACGGTGCAGGCGTACATTGGGCTTTAGAGACTTTAGACAATCATCCAGAAATTTCCGCAGATGTTATCGATTTAAGAACCTTACAACCTTTAGATAAAGACACTATTATTTCTTCCGTTAAGAAAACTAATAAAGCTATTATTTTGCAAGAAGATTCTCTATTTGGCGGGATTGCCAGCGATTTATCTGCTATGTTGATGGAAGAGTGCTTTGAGTATCTAGACGCACCTGTAAAACGTGTAGCGAGTTTAGAAACACCTATTCCCTTTGATAGTCAATTAGAGCAGCAATATTTGGCAAAAGGGCGGTTTGAGGAGGAATTGATAAACCTTTTAGATTATTAAAATTATGAAGAAAATCATGATTGTTATTTTATTTTTTACGTCTCCTTTAGTGATGAAAGCATTTGATTGTGCTGATATTAAAAAGAATGAACATGGTTCAATAGTTCATAGGAAATATAAATTCAAGACTGAAAGTGGTAAATTAATTAAGAATCAAGTCAAATATAAATGTGTATATACATCATTGTATATTCAGAAAATTATGTTTGATAATTATGGTAAATGGGACAAAGTGGTTGATAAAACTACTAATAATGAAAAGTTAGTATGGAATAATATTCAATTATTTAGCGATGATACTACAAAAATATCTATCGTTGCATTTGGAGAAGAAAAAGTAAATATGAATTATACTTCTTTTATGGCTTACGATAATAATAACAATGATTTGCTTTCTGATGATTCACCATATAAAAGCAAGTTAATAGAGTTTTTTTCAAAATCTATAATCAAAGATGATTCAAGAAAAAATGATTTTTATAAGACCTATTGGTTATCTATGAATCCTGAAAATTGGGAAAGAATTGTATATGAAAAATCAAAAGAGAGATACAAAGATTCTATTTATAAAATGAATAAAACCTCTAAAAAGTGTATTAAACCAAATAAGAAAAATGATTTTCAATTTATTACTGAAGAAAAGTTTATTTCAGTAGTTGAAGAGGATACTGTAATGTCTAATCAAATTAATTTTGAATGTGTGCATACTGCTTTCTACACTTCAAAAGTAATGTTTGACAAATTTGGTAAATGGGATAAAGTAGTTTATAAGAATAGTAATAAGCCTATACTTATTTGGACTAAAAAAAGATTATTTGATGATATTAATGAATTATTTACAATTGCTACAGATGGATTAGAGAGTGCAGATAAAACGTATACTAGTTTTTTAGCTTTTGATAGTTCATTAAATGATTTATTAGAGTCAAAATCAAAATATAAAAAGCAACTCATTGCTTATATGTCCGAATTAATTAAAAACAATAATCCAAATAAAAGAGAATTTTATGAAAGTTTTTGGTCCACATTTTATCCTGAAAGATGGGCAGAAATAAAGTTATATCAAAAACGTAAAAAAAGATTTAGAAATTCTGACATAAGAAAAAAAGATAACTAAAATTACTTCAAACTCTGAGCCACAGCTTGACACTCACCTAAAGTTCTTTACAAATCAAGGAACATTATTTTAATCTGAAAAAATGTCAGAATACCTGCAATTATTTCATATTTAGGTAGTTGGTATTTTTTTTGCTTATATATAAATGAACTGAATGTTTAATTATAAATCTATTTTATTATGAGTAATTTAATTCCAACATTAAAGAATGGTAGTGACTCAAATTCTAATTTAGGTTTAAGAACACTACCGAGTTTATCATCTTGGATGGATGATATTTTCAACAGAACATTTAATAATGATTTGATGTCTAATTTTAATACAGGCATTACATTACCAGCGGTCAACGTTTTGGACAATGCTGAAGAATACATCGTAGAAATGGCAGTGCCTGGTCTAAAAAAGTCCGATTTTGATATCAATTTAGATAATCAATTATTGTCGATTTCTGCTGAAATAAATACCTCTAACGAGGATACTAACGAGAATTATACACGCAGAGAGTTTGGTTACTCGTCATTCAAACGCACATTTTCTTTACCAGAAACGGTAGAAGTAGAGAAGATTAATGCTAAATACGATGATGGTATTTTACGAGTGGTATTACCAAAACGCGACGAGGCAAAAAAGAAGCCTGTAAAACAAATTAAGGTATCCTAAATTGAAGTTGAACATAATGTGAAAAGCCAGCATTTGCTGGCTTTTTTATTATAGTTTTATGAGATATTGAAGCAACACTTAGACTACACTCTTACGAGGCTTCGGAAGTGACAGTTCAGCGTGACAAAATTTTACTTCAAACTCTCAGCCACAGATTGACACTCATCTAAAACTCGTAAT
The DNA here is from genome assembly GCF_004346845.1 of Winogradskyella wandonensis. Lineage (GTDB taxonomy): Bacteria > Bacteroidota > Bacteroidia > Flavobacteriales > Flavobacteriaceae > Winogradskyella > Winogradskyella wandonensis. Next base: position 854,487 of record NZ_SMGI01000001.1, read on the forward strand.
AAATTGCCAGACCATAATTGTTCTATTTCTTTTTCGGTATAACCACGACGTACCAATTCTAGGGTAACATTGAAGGTTTCTGAGGCGTCGCTCCAACCTTCAACACCACCACCGCCATCAAAATCGCTGCTAATACCCACATGGCCTAATCCTATTTTTTCAACTAAATAATCGATATGGTCCACAAAATCCGAAACATTAACTTCAGGAGGAAAATCGCTCATGCTCTCAATTTTCACCTTTGCCAATTCATTAATTTTCGATAAATAACCACTTTCTCTAATTGAATCTTGAAGGGCTTTATCTAAAGCTCTAAATTCTCGACGACCGTAATACTTAACGCCCATAGAGTCCGCTATTTGGTTACGGATTTCTTGGGTTTTAGCATTACGAGCCTCTGATTTTTCTTTGCTTAAATAGGTTTTAAAAGCCACCGTTTGGACGACGCCACCATTTTCTTTTAGCCACTGTAATTGTTCGTCGTCTAAATTTCTACTATGGTCGCAAAGCGCTCTGGCAGAAGAATGTGATGCAATTATTGGTGCTTTTGTTAATTCTATCATCTGGCGCATGGCCTCTTTTGATGGATGCGAAACATCTATCATCATGCCAACACGATTCATTTCTTCTATAACTAACTTGCCAAAATCACTTAATCCATTGTGCAGCCATTTTCCATCGGCTTCGCCTGTATTGCTATCGCATAATTGACTATGGCCGTTATGTGACAATGACATATAACGCGCACCCAAATCGTAAAACTTCTGCACATTTTCTATATTTAAACCTATAGGATAGCCGTTTTCTATACCTATCATAGCCGCTTTTTTCCCCGATTTAATAATGCGTCTAACATCGTCTGAAGTTGTAGCCAATTCAATCTGGTCTGGTGCATAGTCTTTAACCAATCGATGGATGGCATTAAACTTTGACATGGCATTGTCGTAAGCTTTCTCGAAACCTTCACGGGACAAGGAATCTTGGCCTGTGTAAACGATAAACCACGGCACATCTAATCCGCCTTCTATCATTTTTGGCAAGTTTACTTGATTTTTAAGGCGTTGGGTATAATTAATCGAATCGGTAAAATTTGCAACATTAATATCGCAGTGCGTATCTAAAGTAATTACACGGTCGTGAATGTCTTTGGCATAGGCTATCAATTCTTCTTCGGTTTTAGGCTCAGATTTACAGCTAGCAGCTAATAGCGCAATGGCAAATAGAGGTAATAAGACTTTTAGTTTCATGGTTTGGTTTCAATTTTCCATAAAAATAAACGAACGTCTATTAAAAACAAAACCAGCATCAAAACAGACACTGGTTTACGGAAGAACCTCTTTAAATTTCATCCTCTAATGTTTTCTAGGTCATCATCTAAGCTATTAGATGTATTGACAATTTTTGATAATGCTTTCATAATGTATCACTTTTAAAAGGTTATCTAAATCGTCTCTTGCTGTTCCATGTAAAACTTTTTGCTTCAGAATTTCGCGTCGTTAACTGATTACTGTCTAGTGTTCTCATGATTGTTCGATTTTTAATTGATTATACTTTATAGACGATTAAAAAAGAATCATGTTACACCTAATGAATTGGTTTAACACACGTTAACGTTCTTGTTGTCTTTTTTAAGATTTAGTTACGTTCCACCTCGACCTCAGAGAGTATAAACGGATACGCTTCCTTAACTTGCTTTAATTCGTCTTTAGTTAATGTCTCAGGCGTTTTATTAAATGTGTTTTTTGCATAAGTAGTTCTAAGCTCTAAATAGGCTTTACTAATTTCGTCTTGAACTTTTATGTAGGCATTGTAATTCGTTAAAGCATCGTGTTTTAACGAAATAACCGCTTCTGATGGTTTATTGGATGATGTAGCTAAACGTTCTCCGTTACAGTAATTACAAGAATTATCGCCGTTATTATCTATAAAACGTATCAAAGTTTCTTTTAATTCAGATAACTCTATGATATCCTTATCCTCAATCATTATTTCATTATTTCTATTAACAAAGATTTTAAAGATATTTCTGTCGTTAATGGTAACATTACAAGGAGGCTCGGCACAATCTGCTGGCAATTTTCTTAAAATACCTTTATCTGCAGAAATCGTTGTTGTAACCAGAAAGAAAATAAGTAATAAAAATGCAATATCTGCCATGGAACCTGCATTAACTGTTGGGGCATTTCGTCTAAGATGTCTCATAATTCTTTACGTTTTTAGGATTAATGTTAAGAAAATCACAAAAACAATACCACTTTTAAAATGTTGTTAACATCAGCTCTGTAAAACAGTATTATATACTATTTTTGCAAAATTGGTCATTGGCCTTGCTATTAATACTATACAATCAATATATATGTCTGTAGAGACTCAATCACAAGTAGAACAAGAAAGTAGAAAACGACTCTACGATTACCAAATTGCTGATTTAAGACGCATTTTTGATGTCATGGACGAGTCGCCTGCCGATTATAATCTACTATACCAATTACCCACAGGTGGTGGAAAAACCGTTATTTTTTCTGAGATTGTTAGACGCTATATAAAAGAGAAAAACCAAAAAGTAGTTATTCTAACGCATCGCATAGAGTTATGTAAGCAAACCTCTAAAGTATTATCTGGTTTTAACGTTAAGAACAAGATTATAAATAGCAAGGTTAAAGCTTTACCTGATCAAGACGATTATCAGTGTTTTGTGGCTATGGTAGAAACCTTAAACAATCGTTTATCTGAAAATGATTTCGAACTCAAAAATATAGGTTTAGTTATCATAGACGAGGCGCATTACAACTCCTTTAGAAAGCTATTTAAGTTTTTTGACAACTGTTTTATCTTAGGAGTAACGGCTACGCCTTTAAGTAGTAATATAAAACTACCTATGAAGGACAACTACAACAAACTTATTGTTGGTGATGATATTTCTACACTTATAAAAAATGGGTTTTTGGCTAAGGCTGAGATGGTAAGTTTCGATGTGGGTTTAACAAGTCTTAAAATAGGTATTAACGGAGATTACACAGTAAAATCTTCTGAAGCATTATATACTAACAGTTTTATGCAAACAAAGCTGTTATCGGCTTACGAGGAGACATCAAAAGGGAAGAAGACATTAATATTTAATAACGGTATCCACACGTCTAAAGAAGTGTATTACACTTTTAAGCGAGCAGGTTATAATGTAAAACACCTAGATAATACGGCAAATAAAGAAGAACGAAAGGAAACATTAGCTTGGTTTAAAAAGACGCCAGACGCCGTATTAACCTCAGTTAGTATCCTAACTACTGGTTTCGACGAGCCATCTGTGGAATCCATTATTCTTAACAGAGCTACACGTTCGCTAACACTTTATTTTCAGATGATTGGTCGTGGTTCTCGTATTTATAAAAACAGAGACACTTTTCAAGTTGTAGATTTGGGTAATAATATTGCCCGTTTTGGTCCTTGGGACCAGCCGGTTGATTGGCAGCATATTTTTAAATATCCTGATTTTTATTTAGAAAATATTGTTGACGATGATACACTCGAAAGAGATTTTGTATACGAAATGCCTGATGCGCTTCGTAAAAAGTTTAAAAAGTCCGAATCTCTTGATTTTGATGTTAAGGCAGAATACAAAAAGGTATTAAACTCTGGAAAAAAGTCGTTTACGGTTATAGAACGTTCTATAGAACAGCACTCCCAAATTTGTATAGAAAATTGCGAAGATGTTTTTGAAGCAAGAGAGCGCATCAAGGAACTTCAAGATGAAATTGCTTATCGTATTAAACAGTATTGTTATTGCATAATGAACAGTACTCAGAATTATAAAGACTGGCTTTTCGAAGAATACAACAGACGTTTACGCCTTAGTTTTAACGGAAAGTTTTAACTTTTTTTTGAAAGGTTTTTAGTTTTTATACGTTTAATTTGAAATAGGTATAGTTTTTGTAATAAAATTAATTCAACTAAAAATTTCAAAATGCGTCACGGTTTACTCATCTTTTTCTGCTGTTTAGCGTTTAGCTTCTCGCTTAATGCGCAGGTTACCGATAAAGAGAAAAAATCGATACGTATTCCTGCTGTAGAATCTAAAAAGGAAAAAGACTCCACACCACAAAAAATAAAAGTAGCGCCCAAAAAAGACCCAAAAGCAGAGGCAGATAAATCTAAAGATAAAGATGCGTCAATATCGCGCACTAAAGTCGAAGAATTAGAGCGCCCTTTTTCTATGATTGCGGGTGATGGACTAAGAAATCCAGGAGAACTTTTCGAGGAGCGTTGGCGGAAAGATTTACAACGTTCGGGCGTTGTAAAGTATATGAGCGACCAGTTTTTGGGTCAGTATAATATCGATACAGAATTTGTAAATATTGTATGTCGAGACCACCAATACCCAGATGGCGACCGTGTAAGCGTTTCTGTTAATGATGAAATTGTGTATCCTAATGTCTTATTAACCTCTCAGTATAGACGATTAAAAATTAATCTTACAGAAGGCATAAATGTTATAAATATTAAAGCATTAAATCAGGGCGATTCTGGCCCTAACACGGCAGAATTTGTTGTTTACGACGATAAAGGTACTGTTGTGTCTTCTAAAGAGTGGAACCTACTCACTGGTGTTAAAGCAATTATTACTTTTATTAACGAGAAGCCTAAAATTACTACGGCTAAAAACGAGGGGAATTAAATTCTACTATCTCACCAGGTTGCATCATCTCTAATTTATAGTCACCAATTCTTACTCTTACCAATCGTAATGTTGGTAAGCCAATACTAGCCGTCATTTTACGTACTTGTCTAAATTTTCCTTCAGTAATAGTAATACTTAGCCATGACGTTGCACCATGACGTTCATCACGCACAAAACGTTCAACAATATGGGACGTGTCGTCTAACACATCTACCTTACAAGATTTTGTAATATAAGGCTTAGAATTCACGGAGATTTCCACACCATTTCTTAGGGTTTCAAGATGTTCTTCGGTGATTAAGCCATCCACCATAACATGGTATTCTTTCTCAACCGCATTACTTCTTATATATTGGCTAAACTTCCCATCTGTGGTTAACAAGAGTAACCCTTCGGATTTTTCGTCTAAACGTCCAATGGCCATTGTATCTTTAGATAAATCGAATAAATCACTCAACAGTTTTTTATTGCGTCGCTTGTTTTGATGGTTTACAAACTGACTCAAATATCCGTAAGGCTTATAAATTTTATAATGTTTATGATTTACCAAAACGTTATAAAGCATTTTTGAAGGTTATTCTCGCTATCAACAATCCACACCATTGGCGAACGTTTTTCGGTTATAAAACGACTGATAATTGGCTTAGCTTCAGAAAATAAAAGCCAATCTACATCGATATGCGGCTCAACCAACCAATCTAGTTTTTTTGGAATGTAAAACCTATAATGTTTTAAAACATCTAATCGGTCAAAGGATAGATAAAAGCCGCAGATGCTTTCTTTTCGTAATCCAGAAAATGGTAAATCCTTGTATTCATAAGGAAGAAAAAGCTGTGCTTTAAAGCAAACCTTCTGTTGTATTTCTTCGACATTTAATTTTAAATTATCTAAAATAGGTTTGGTAAACCTAGAATAGAGTAGTGGTAATTGCTTTTCTTTTAGTTTGTTAAATTTATAATTAAGTCTGTCGTTACGGTTTGGTCCAATCCAGTTATCTAGTGCATTAGCTGTATTTATTTTTGAATCGAATAGATAGAATTTATAGACCAGTTCTACATGAAAAATAGTGCCACTTTCTTTAATTAAGGCATCCAATTCGCCAATGGTATTTTTTTCATTTTTAACAACAATATTACTAGAAAGAAGATGAGTGTCAGGATTATTTTTAATTTGAAAATCAAAAAATTGTTCAACACGTTTACCTAATCGAATATTACTAAACTGCTCTGGAGCATAAATAGAATATGGAGTTTTTGGTAATATATATTGCTGTAAATCTAAGATTGACGTAGACCATAATTCTGGTGTGTCTATATAGCCCTTATATTGTCGTTCAATTGAATTAATAAAATCGAAGTTTTAATAAATATATACTTAACTTTAGTTCTTTTTATAAAAGATGAAGATATTTAATAATTCAAGAAAAAGCGCATTGAAATCTAACAAAATTGTCAAATATTTAGGGTATGCCCTAGGCGAAATCGTACTAGTTGTAATTGGGATATTAATCGCTGTAGCTATCAATAATTCACAACAAGAAAAAGAAGATAGAGAAGAGCTTAATAGAATTTTAGAAATCGTAAAGAATGATTTAAAAAATGATATTAGTACAATTGATGAAGTATTAGTTGATTTTAGGTTTACTGAAAATTTAATGTCTAAAATGCTTCAAGCAGAAAACCAATCTAAGGACTTTTTAAGCAAATGTTCTAATTGTCGGTATATTCTTAGTGAATACAGTACGGCATTAATAAACACTAAAGGCAGAAATCTTCTAAAATCTTATAATAAAATACCAGAAGACATAAGGGTTCTTGTGGATAGTATTAATATTTTTTATGATAATTATATTGAAACTATAGATATAAATAATCAGTTTATGAAAGATGAAGTCATTACATTTAATAAATATCTAAGAGATAATAAACCATGGTTTAAGGACTATTTTATTAATGGGAAATGCAATCAAGATTGTGCTGATTACTTTTCAACGCAAGAATACATCAACAGAATTGCCCTAGCTAATGTAGTTTTATCTGATGCACTTATCCCACTTTTTGAAGAGTACAAATCTAGTGCTGAAGGTTTTGTAAAACAATTATGATAATTTATTATTCTTTGGATTAATTTTTGTTGTAACTTTATGTAAAAGCATAAAAATGAAAAAGTTAGTCCTATTAGTTACCATAATAGCTTTTAATCTTAGCGTCTTTTCTCAGTCGCGACAAGAGCGTAAAGCTGAAAAAAAAGCGCAGTTAGAAGCAGCGTTTTTACAAACAAAAACGTTAGTAGAATCCCAAAATTTTCAGTTCGAAGCCCAATGGGCAAATCCGCTAGGAAACGACGCTACAAATATTGGTCTTTCATTGCCAGGTGGCGCGGCGATTTTTCAAGGTAATCGGGTAGATGTTTCTACAAATCCTAATTTTTTAAAACTTACAGATTCTAAAACCGATTTGTTTTTGCCTTTCTTTGGTCGTGTTTTCTTTCCAAATAGAATAAACAATCAAGGTGGTATTGAGTATAAAGGCGAAATAGACAATTACGACTTAGATATTAACGATAAAAAGAAAATTATAAATATTAAGTTCGAAGCAAAAACCTCAGACGACTTTATAAAATTTCATTTTAGAATTACCGCTGGTGGAAACGCCAGATTAACAGTTAATAGTACAAATCGACAAATTATTTCTTACGATGGCCAGATAGAAGCCATCGAAGAAGATAATGCAGATTAGTTTGCTCTTTTTCCTGGTTGATAAGTTTCTTCTGCTACTTTTAAAACGTCTTCTTTATAGTAAGGCACATCCTTAAATTTCATATCTGCATAGCGTTGCGCTTGGTCATTAAAATGAGGTGAATTTGGGTCTCCACTTTGGCCACCTGCCAACATACTTTTTGCCTTTACTTTATCTCCAAACTCTACTACAGCGACGAAACTGTTACCACGTGTTCCGTATATTTTCTTCGCTTCTGGGTTAGAATAGCTCACTCCGTAAGCAGCTAATGCGCCCCAGCGACCAGAAGCAAAACCAAAGGGAATGCTAGGTTGGTTATCATCAAATTTTTGTCTAATATCGCCATTAAGTCTTTGATAGCGGTTTACCTCGCCCCATGGTAAATTCCAAGTACCAAAGGTCTCTGTTAAATAATCGATAACATCTTCAAACAATTTTAATCGTTCTTCCTTAGGTGATTGTTGTCCGAAATACATCATAAATTCCATCGACGACATGGGTTCTGGACGTTTACCATTCCGTAGAACATTCATACCATAAAAATGAGCTAAGGTCATTGCTACTGACGCTTTTGAGGTTTTAAAATCCCAAACACTTAGCACATTGACAGCTTCCCTTAATTTAGGATTTTTATCGTCATATTGGTCGTAGGCTTCGACTAGTCCAGGAATCAAAGCTTCGAAAGCTGGTAAGTATGGGTCGTGCGCTAGTTCTATAACTGAATCTAATGTGTAATCTTTGTGTTTAGACAATAAATCGATAGCATGGACACCTCTAAAATTTTCACGATTTAAAGACATGTAGTTTGGGTAATCTTCCGCTTTTGGACTGTACTCGGCAGCCGCTGTAAAAGGAGTAGAATTACAGTTTTGTAGCCACCCATTTTTTGGATTTAAAAGTGTAATATGCTCATCCACCTCATGCAAACCTTGCCAATCTGTCTTAGGGTTGCTACCATCAACAGGTTGTCTGTAATCAAAATTAGTATCGCGTTTTGGTATAAAATTGCCATGAAAATAGGCAATATTACCTTCGGAGTCGGCATAGACGGTGTTGTTAGACGAATTGGTTTTTATATCCATCATGTTTCTAAAGCCTTTGTAACCATTTTGTTTTGTACGTATATAGGATTGCTCCAAGGCTTTTACGGGTTCCCACATCATGGCTGTAGCTATCCATTTACCATCTTTACTTTGCGTAATTGGTCCATGATGCGTTCTGTAGAAAGGGAACGTTTTAGATTTTAGTGTATCACCATCTTTGTATTTTAAGGTAGTTTCAAACGTTTGCACTTCTCTTAATTCTTCGCCATAACGGTACATTAATTTATCGTCTATCTTTACTAAATCCTCTTCAAATTCATCAATCACGTCGGTATATGTAGAGGTGTGCATCCAACCTGTATTTTCGTTGAAGCCTTGATAAACAAAAAACTGCCCCCAAGTTACAGCGCCGTAAGCATTAAGACCTTCTTCGCTAACGACATGGACTTCACCCCGAAAAAAGAACGATGTATGCGGATTAATTAATAAAATAGGATTTCCGGATTTGGTTAATTTTCCTGAAATGGCAATTCCATTAGACCCAGAAGGTTCCGCTTCAAGTTCTTCTTTTTTTACTTCGGAACTAGAAAATTGTTTTGAGTCTTCACCTTCGTAAAACGCTTTAAGTTGTCTAGTAGAGACACGTTCTATATCGCCGCCAATAGAGCCCTCAGAAAAATACATCGGCATCCAAGGTTCGAATTTTGTAATTAGTTTTGGTTTTACTTCTGGGTGTGTGTATAGATAGTAATTGATGCCATCGGCAAAGGCGTTGCATAGTTCTTTTAGCCAATCTGGACTTTTATTATAGTTTTCTTTAGCTTCATCTTCTGTCATAAATAATTTTGCGCGTAAATCACTGTAAATGGTAGATTCACCTTCGACTTCAGCTAAACGTCCTGTCGCCCAGATGTAATTTTGTTCTACGCGATTAAAATCATCTTCGCATTGCGCATACAAAAGTCCAAAAACTGCGTCGGCATCAGATTTTCCGTAGATATGAGGTACACCAAAATTATCTCTAATTATAGTGATATTCTCTGCAATATTCTGCCATCTTTCGGCATCGGTTAGCTGGGCTTCTTCTGTTTTGCAGGCGGTAAATAATAGAATAATGAAAAAAAAGGAAAGGTATCTCATCGTTTAAAAAATTTGAACGTGAAGTTAGTTGACTTCGTTAAGAAATCAAAATAGCATCAATTAATAAAAGAAAGTTGTCTTAGAGTTCTAAAATTAATTTCTGTCCAACTCTTAGTGTAGATGTTTTACGAATGCTATTTGTTTTACAAATCGCTGCGATGGACACATTGTTTCGCTTAGAAATTCTCGAAAGCGTATCTCCAGACTTAACAACGTAAACCTTACGTGTTTTAACATGGCTAGCCAAAGCGTCTTTTTCTGTGGTGTATAATTTTAATTTAGGCTTTTTTCTAGCATTGTAAAATGATGCGCGTGTCCATTCTTTAGTCACCCATAATTCTTTAGCTCTAATTCTATTTTCTGAAGAAAAATCGAACAAATATTCTGGATGAATGTATTGTCCTCTGTAACTCGTTACTAAATGCAAATGACTGCCCGTAGAACGTCCGGTATTACCACCTTTTCCCAAAAATTGTCCTTTTGAAACAGTATCATTTGGTTTAACATTTATAGAGGATAAATGAGCATAAGCAGTCTCTAAGCCGTTATAATGCCTTACCACAACGACCTTCCCATGACCTTGGCTGTACCTAGCAAACCTAACAATGCCGTCGAGCATACTTACAACAGTATCGCCTGTAACTAAATCGATATCTATACCTCTATGTGGTCTTCCACGACGCCATCCGTAGCGAGACGTTATTACCTTTTTCTTTTTTATTGGAGCTGCATAAGTGGTATCGGAGAAGGTAATATTTAAAGGAAATTTGACGATTGAATTACGATAAGGATTAAAGTTTACGGTATCCCAAAATTCAGATTTAATATCAACGTCTTTAAGTAAGGATGTGTCTGTATTAACTAAGGGTATAACAATTTCTTGTTTGGATAATCCTTTTGCGATTTTTGGTTTAATTACAATCTTCAGCGTGTCTTTCGTAACAGTCTGACTAGATGTATTAAAACCAATCAGTAAGGCAAAAAGTAGAAAAGACAAATATTTCATCAGACAAACTTAGAGGACGTTGCAAATGTAAACGATGTATTTAGATTAGTAGTATTGGCTTAAATAAAATTTAACACAGCCAACTTTTTTGTAGAAAACATATTGATAATTAACATAGTACGGTGTTTGTTTTAACAGTAAAAATTCAGTTATTTGTAAGAATTACCAATCATACCTACATGAAACGCTTTTACCTACTTTTCCAAATTGCTTTTTTATTTAATGTTTTTAGTTACAGTCAGACCACTGTAGTTGACCCAGTTTTTGAACAAGAACTTATTAATTTAGGAATAGACACTAATGGTGTTACTGGCGATATTTTAGATGTCGATGCCCAATCTGTCACCGTGCTTAACTTAAGTGGTACAACTAACATTACAGATATAACAGGAATTAATGCTTTTGTAAATGTTACCGATTTAGATTTGGGAAATAATCTTATTGCTAATATTGCGCCTACAGCTTTGACGGGATTGGTAAATTTTAGGACAAACGATAATTCGGCCTTAGCGAATATAGACTTAACGCAAAATATACTTCTAGAAACATTCTTTGCGCATGGCGATTTTCCAGGGACACCACCACCAATTACTCAGATAGATTTATCTCAAAATATAAATTTAGTATCAATTAATGGAGATTTTTTAGATAATGTTACTGACTTTATTTTTCCTGTTACACCAACGCTCATAGATATTTTCTTACGTTATCTAGCAGACACAACCATAGATGTTTCTGGGATGACAAATCTGGAAAGTTTTAGAATTGGTGGCTGGCGTAGTAATGTTGATATTGTTTTACCAGCAACAAATACACTAAGAGACTTACGTATTACGAGCATAGAGATACCAACAATAGATTTATCTGTATTTACCAATCTAGAGAATTTGTATTTATGGGGCACTTATGTGCAGAATTTAATTTTACCAAACTCTAATGCATTTACGGATATTTTTATCATTTTACACGATATCCAAAATCCTTTGGATTTTTCTGTAGCTCCTAATCTTACTGATATTGACATTACGTCTAATCGAGATACACCGTTAGTAGTAGACTTAACGCAAAATCCAGTTTTGGAGGATTTAGATTTATCCCGAAACGACATGAATTCAATTGATTTAACCCAAAATTCGCTTTTAGAAACCCTAAGGTTAAATGTCAATAATTTCACCAATTTAGATGTCACTCAAAATGTGTTATTAAACAGATTTGAGGCTTATACCAATCAGCTACCAGGAGTAGATTTATCTCAAAACACAGTTCTTAGGTATTTAAATTTAAACAGCAATTTGATTCCAAATATAGACGTTACGCAAAATGTGGAATTATTAACCATGAGTATAAACAATAATCTTTTAACTACAACAGGTTTCGATTTAACTCAGAATATCGAGCTCATTAGTTTAGATGTTTCTTATAACCAAATCGAGTCTTTAGATATAACGCAAAATGTAGATTTGAATTCGTTTAATTTGTCTCATAATTTATTTCCTGGAAATGATATTTTAAATCAGTTTGCAAATATAGTAGCCAACCAAGGTAGACTTAGTGGTAGATTAATAGCTAACAATAATTTTTTAGAAGGTCCTATTCCAGACTTTTATGGTTTATACGACCCAACCATTCAGACCAGACGTTTTGAACTATTTATAAATGAAAATCGATTCCATTTTGGAGATTTTGAAGCACAACATCTTGGTTTAGTTAGTCTTTTAACTACGATTTCCATTGGTCCTTCGCCAGACGTTGTGATGCGCGAATATTGGTACGCACCACAAGCTCGCGTAAATAATATTGAAAACTTTACCGTCAATGCTGGTGATGACATTACCTTAACTACAACAGTTAGAGGCGAGCAAAATCATTATGTATGGTTTAAAGATGGCGTGGTAATACCAGATGCTCCAGATGCTCCAGAATATACAATTACTAATGTAAATAGTTGTGATCAAGCCGTGTATCATTCTGAAATACGGAGCGATTTAGTGCCTTTTGAAAACGCAAATCCGCCAGGTACAGGTGGAAAAAATTTATTGTTAAGACGAAACGATATAACGCTCAACATCATTTCACCTGCCGAAACGTGCAGTAGTTTAGTGACTCCAATCGCTGGAAGTACAAATATCCCTTTGAATCAAACTATAGAATGGACCTCTAATGCTGGTGCTTGCGGTTATATATTAAGCATAGGAACAACTTCTGGCGGAACTGATATTTTTACTGGTGATGTAGAAGATGTAACGTCTTATAATATTGGAACCAATCTACCACCTAATACTCTAGTTTACGTAACAATCACGCCATATTTTGCCTCTGGAAATGTGTTGACTTGTGATAATACTACAGATACTTTTACCACTAGTGCTATAGAATCTCCGACAATTTGTACCGCTTTATTGCCTGCTTATGCTAGTGCCACGTTACCAACTTATACAAATTTAGAATGGTCTCCTGCAGATTTTGCTACTGGTTATTTCGTGACTATTGGAACTACACCGGGTGGCAATGATGTTTACGATATGTTAGATGTTGGTAATACAACAGTATTCAATCCACCATCGGACTTTATGCCAGGCGAGACATATTACATTACAATAACGCCGTATAATGGTCTTGGCAATGCTACAGGTTGTGTTAATGAGTCCTTTATGACGGAGTCTATGGGATTAGCCTGTACAAACCTAACATCGCCAAGTAGCGGCGATATGGATGTAGCAGTAGATGCTATTTTAAATTGGAATTCGGTCACCGGCGCAACAGGCTATACCTTAAATGTCGGAACAAGTTCTGGTGGTACAGATATTTTTTCAGGAGATGTTGGTAATGTTTTAACCTATGATTTGCCGAGTAGCTTTCCGCAGAATACAGAAATATTTGTTACAGTTGTTCCTTACAATGCAACCGAAACTGCTATAAACTGCGCTGAAGAATCTTTTACCACAGTACTTCTGCCGCCTTCATGTACCACAATTACATCACCAGCAAATGGTGCTACAAATATTGATATAAATGCCTCATTTGTATGGGATGCCGTTGCTAATGCATCTGGATATACTCTTAATGTGGGAACAACGACAGGTGGAGCAGAACTATTTAATGGCGATGTAGGTAATGTTACGACATATACTTTGTCAAATGAATTACCGCAAAATACCGAGATATTTGTAACTGTCATACCTTACAATACTTCAGGAAATGCTTCGGGATGTAATGAGATTTCATTTACAACAGAGTTACTAATACCAGATTGCACAACAACTCTATTATCACCAGCAGCATTAACGGATGTCCCTATCACAACTAATTTACAATGGGATACAACAGCTTATACAGACGGTTATATTTTAACAGTTGGAACAACTCCTGGTGGTAACAATATTGTGGATGCAGAAGATGTTGGCAATACCAACAACTATACGTTTGTTTCAGATTTACCGCAAGGCGAAACGATATATGTATCCATTACGCCATATAATGCAATAGGTAATGCCGTGAATTGTTCAGCGTATAGTTTTACAACAGAAATACTTCCTATTGGATGTACAAATATGTCGTTTCCCGTTTACGATGCAGTCAATGTTCCTCTAGATACATCTATTTCTTGGCCGCCAAGTGCAAATACAACAGGCTACCAAATTTCTCTTGGAACAGCAACAGGATTGGATGACATTGTAGCATTAACAGATGTTGGTAATGTCACCACATTTACACCAGCATCACCTTTGCCAAGTAATACGACGATTTACGTAACCATTATTTCTTATAACGACTTTGGAGATAGCCTTGCCTGTGGCGATGATAGATTTACTACAACAGAAGTTATCCCAGAATGTACCAATCTTGTAGTTCCTATTGATGGTTCTACAGATGTTTCTATTACTACTGGCTTAGAATGGGGTTCGGTTTCTAATGCAACAGGTTATATTGTTAATGTTGGTACACAACCAGATGGCACAGATATCGTTAATGCGGTAGATGTTGGTAATGTAACCACTTATAATTTCCCTGCAGATTTACCACAAAACACAGAAATTTTTGTTTCAATTCACCCATATAATTCAGCTGGTGTAAATATGTTTTGTGTAGGACCAAGTTTCACTACAGAACTTTTAATACCAGAATGTGCTATAATTTCAGCGCCGATGAACGGAGCAATAAATGTTGCTGTTAATACTGAAATTAGTTGGAATAGTGTTCTTTATGCTGATGGCTACATACTAAATATTGGCACATCAACTGGAGCAACTGATGTTGTGGATAATCTAGATGTAGGAAATGGCACTTCAATAACGTTATCCGAAGATTTGCCAAGTGAAACCACATTATATCTTACAATTATTCCTTATAATTCTGAAGGCGAAGCTATTGGCTGTAACGAGATAGTTTTTGAAACTGAAGTTATTATCCCAAAATGTACCGAAATGATTTCGCCTGCCGATAATGCGGAAGATGTTTTGGTGACTACTTCGATTTCTTGGGACATGATTAATAATGCAGACGGGTATATATTATCTATAGAAACAGAAGACTTAGATACCATTGTTGATGGCGTCGATGTTGGTAATACTACCACATTCAATCCAAGTACAGAATTACCAGACAATACGTTAATATTTGTAAATATTACGCCATATAACGAAGCCGGTAATGCCTTAGATTGTTTTACGTTTCAGTTTACAACTGAAAATAGACAGATAATTATCCCAAAATTCTTTACACCAAATAATGATTCTAATCACGATTATTGGCGAGTAGAAGACCCTCAAAACGAAATAAAACGTATTTATATATTCGATAGATTTGGCAAGCTCCTAAAAACATTATCGTCTACATCTGTGGGTTGGGATGGGCAATTTAATGGCACACCATTGCCTAACAGTGATTATTGGTACCAAATAGAACGTTTTGAAGGTTCTAATTTAACAGGTCATTTTACGTTAAAACGTTAGTAAATCTTTGTTGAATATATTCATTTTTAATTATTAGAATGTTCTAATATTTTATTATCGAAACCTAACAGGCGTCATATTTTTTACGATTTATCAGAGTTATCTTTAAGAGATTATTTTTTTCAAGGAATCGTTAACTGATAAATCAAATTATATGAAAGTATTTGACAATAAACACATTAAAAATGTGGCTTTTGTTGGTGCTCATCGCTCTGGCAAAACCACACTATCTGAAACCATGCTCTATGAGGCAGGTTTAATTAACAGACGTGGCACTGTAGAGCAAAAAAATACTGTATCCGATTATCATGAGTTTGAGCACCAACGCGGTGCTTCCGTTTTTTCTACACCTTTACATACCGAATGGCGCAACTATAAAATAAACATTATTGATACTCCTGGGTTAGATGATTTTATAGGTGATATTATATCTGCTATTCGTGTATCAGACACTATTGTTACGGTGATTAATGCCAAACATGGTGCAGATATTGGTACAGAAATCATTTGGAATTACGCAGACCGTTTTCATAAACCTACATTATTTGTTATTAACAAAATAGATAGTGAAAAAGCCAATTTTGAGATGAGCTTTAATAGCCTTAAAGAATTGGTAGGAAATAATGCGGTACTAATTCAATATCCGGTAGTTATTGACGGTGCGCAATGTATAATCGATGTACTAAAAATGCGCTGTTATAAATTTGGGCCCGAAGGCGGAAAACCAGAAAAGCTTCCTATCCCAGAGGCACAATTAGACTATGCCAATGAACTGCATAATATTTTGGTAGAAAAGGCTGCCGAAAATGATGAAGAGCTCATGGAATTGTATTTCGACAAGGGCACACTTAACGAAGACGAGTTACGTAAGGGAATTAAGCTAGGTATGCTTAATCACGATATGTTTCCTGTATTCTGCGTTTCGGCATTAAAAGACATGGGAACAGGTCGTTTAATGGGCTTTATAGATAATGTTGCACCTGCAGCCGCTGATTTAAAACCAGAACAAACGATTGAAGGGCAACTAATTACTCCTGATGTAAGTGCAGATACCTCTTTGTTTGTTTTTAAAACAATTTATCAACCTAACTTAGGACAAATCACATTCTTCAAAGTTATGTCTGGTGAGGTTAGCTGTAACGATAAGCTTTTTAATACGCGTACTGGAGAATCTGAAACCATCAATCAATTATACATAATGGATGGTAAACAGAAGCATTCGGTAGAAAAACTTACGGTTGGAGATATAGGGGCAACCACCAAATTAAAGTTTACCGAAACTAATGATACCTTAGCTACAAAAGCCGAAGCAGGAACTATTAAACCAATAAAATATCCACAACCAAGATTGGTTAAAGCGGCCTTTGCAGCAGATAAATCTGAAGAAGAAAAACTCAGTGAGGCATTGAGACGTATTCACAGTCAAGATTTAACAATAGATGTAAGCTACAATAGCGAAACCAAACAAACTTTGGTAGGCACTCAAGGCGAATTACATTTAGCGACACTTACTTGGCTTTTAGAGAATATTTATGACGTAACACCTCGATTTGAAACGCCAAAAATTTCTTATCGCGAAACTATTCAGAGAAGCGCAACAGCCAATTATAGACACAAAAAACAGAGCGGCGGCTCTGGGCAATTTGGCCAAGTACATCTTAAAATAGAACCTTATTTTGAGGGTATGCCAGAACCAGAAGGTTTCTCTTTGCGTGGTAAAGAAGTGGTTGATTTGCCATGGGACGGAAAATTAGTGTTTTATAATTGCATCGTCGGTGGTGTAATAGATCAGCGCTATTTACCTTCTATAATGAAAGGTATTTTAGAGGTTATGGAATCTGGACCCTTAACAGATTCTTTTATAAGAGATGTAAGAGCTATTGTCTATGACGGAAAAATGCACCCTGTAGATTCTAATGATATTTCTTTTAAGATTGCTGGAGCGCACGCATTTAAAGATGCTTTTTTAAATGCAAATCCAAAACTTTTAGAACCTACTGAGAAAATGGAATTACGTCTTCCGGAATCAATGATAGGAAATGTAATGACCGAATTGCAAAGCCGTCGAGCCATTATCCAAGGTATTGATACAGAAACGCATTATCAGATACTAAAATGTACAATTCCGAGTGCAGAGCTTTCAGATTTTTCAAGTCAGTTACGTTCAATTACACAAGGACGTGCCACATATACTTCAAAATTTGACGGTTACGCTGTTGTACCGAATCATATTCAGAAAGAAATTATACAAAAACGAGAATTATTAACCGTATAAAACCAAAGAGATATGCAAACTAAATTAATGTATTTAAGCGATTTAAAGTTTAATATAGATACTTGGAAACGTGAACTACGTTTTCATTTTAACGAGATGGATACATTTCAAGAAAAACTTGAAGAGATTGTAAAACGCGAACAAGACCCTATGGTGTTAGTAAAACTAGAGGTTTTTCAGAATAGAATAATGATAGAAAAAGATGCTATTTCTAAGCTTTTACATAGATGTAGAAATAAAATGGCTAATATCATTAATGCTGATATTAATGAGAATATAGATGGTCGATTACAAAATGAACAAAATACCTTAAAAGAAGATATGCGAACATATATAAAACTGCATTACGAGCTTAAGGAAGAAATGATGGACTATTTCTTAGAAGTGCTTTAAAACCTAACTAAATCAATTATCAAAAGCCATAGATATAAAAATTTATGGCTTTTTTTATTGTTTAATTATTGATATTTCCAATAGCGTCTTGCACCAGTAGTACAAGCACAATTACTAGCATTTTGAAGAAAATCAATACCAATGGTAATCATATGGGTACCAGAGTTATATGCTGCTAAATCGTTTATGGTAATTTGATAGGAATACGCGAAATAAAATTTATTCATCATTATTCCTGCCATTGGACCAATGTTTAAAGGCTTCAGAATTTGATCATTTAAAAATCGATAAGAAGCACCTATCCAATAGTAATCGCCTTCGCGATTGGTAAACTTTCTATACTTAAAATTAATATCTGTACTAGAGCGCCCATCACTATTAAAACGTTGATAAAAAACAGAAGGTTCGTATTCAACTCTTCTATTACTTTCACTTCGCATAACAAGACCCGTATATGCCTGAAAATTCAAAAGGCTATTTGGCTCAACACCTATAAAAGGGTTTACATCTTTTTCTAATAGGTTATTGGCATTAAAGCTAAAAAAGAAATTTTTGTATCTGTATAAAAAACCAACATCGAAATTATTATTGGTTTGCGAGCGATCATCTATAACACTAGGGTCTACGATTGGAATATCTGGAGTAGCCACAAAATTCTCGATATCAATTCTAAAACTATTAACATTGTAAGAAAGTCCTAAAGACAGATATTGTTTGGACTTATAATCCAAAGTTAAATGATGGGCAAAAGAGAACTTAATTCCTTTTTGTCGTGTATTTCCATTTTTGTCATTATAAGCACTTACACCTATACCAGAACGGTTAGATATTCTGAAATCTGCATATAAGGCTTGATTATCTGGCGCTCCTTTAATACCAACCCATTGGGTTAGACCATTAGCTCTAATTCTCATGTTATCTCCAATACCAGCAAATGTTGGAGATATTACAAACTCGTTATCTGCTAAATACTGTGTAAAAACAGGTAAATTAAGTTCTTGAGCCGTTATACAGCTTGATAAGAACATTAGTATATATAGTAGGTAATTTTTCATTTGGGGTTGTTTTTGTAGATTTAGGATTAACGATAAAGTGTAAAATGCCCGACAAACGATTCTCTAACGGTGTCGTTGTTAGGCCTAACGACATACCAGTAATCTCCTGTAGGTAGTTCGGTTCCATTGTAACGTCCATCCCAATATTCTCCAGCACGATAGGTAGCGACTTTACGACCATATCTATCGAAAATGTCAAATTCTAGATTAGGATAGTTTTGGATGCATCCAGGCGCCCAAGTGTCCACGACACCATCGCCGTTAGGCGTAAAGTAATTAGGAATACATATTTCTATAAATTCACGTTCTACTTGAGCTATTGCTGTACAGCCGTTAGTATCTGTAACGGTGACTGTATATATTCCGGATTGGCTGATAGTGTAGGTGTTCTCAGCGCCGTAATCTTCTTCATTAAATGTAAATGTATAATCACCTGTACCACCTGAGGCTTCTGCGACAATTTGATTAAGTTCCTCGCCGTCAGTTAATACAAGTTCTACAGGTTGGTAGGTTGACATATCGAACAGCTCTGTTCTTTGGATGCAGCCATTACTATGTCTAACATCAATATAGTTATCTGGGTTTGGAGCGATATTTGTAAAAATATTACTCTCTTGATATGGACCACCATTGAGCGAAAAATCAAGCTCAGACATGTCTGTAATAGACGCGTCTACAATAACAGTTACTGTATTTATCTGAGCGTTTTGTTCGCAGTTATAAAAAATATCTACAACAGGATTTATTCTTGCAGAATCTGGGAAAGTAATATTCCACTCAGACTCACAACCTTCAGCATCTCTAACATAAACAATATGGTCGCCGCCAGATAAATTTGTAAAATCGAATTGTGTCTGACCAATTTCTCCAGTAGTGTACGGGCCATCATAATTATCTAGACTAACACTGTATGGTAATGTACCTCCAGAAATATCAACACTAAATTCGCCATCAGCATCACCGTCACAAACCTCAGGTAAAATCGAGTTAGGCACTAACCCCAATAATACCTGAACGGGTTCTGTGACAGTTTCTGTAAATGTTAGATAACAACCTAATTCGTCTTGTACGATAATATCGTAAGTGCCAGGAGCGAGGTTATTAAATACATTTGTATCGAAAAACTGATTTAATTGTGGTGATATAGCATATTTAATTATTCCTGTACCGCCAGATGCATTTACAGTAATAGACCCATTGTTGGTACCAGTACATTGCACATTTGTAACAGATAGATTTGCATCAAGTATTGTGCCTGGCTCTGTAATGGATATTGTATTTGTGGTAAAATCACAGTCGCCACTTTCTACATAAACTATATAATCACCTGCTATTAATTCTGTAAAATAACCTGGGCTATTTTGTGTGGCGTTTATGGTATTTCCACTTAAGTCTTGTAATGTATAGATATAATTGCCTAATCCTCCTGTAGCCGTGGCGGTAATACTTCCCGAGTTATCACCAGCACAATTAATCGTAGGATTTTCAGATTGAAGTTCTACGGACAAATCTGGTAATGAATCAATAGTTATTTCGTTAGAAATAGGAGTGATACAGTTATTAGCATCTCTAACATAATACGAATGTGTGCCAACAGGAACATTAAAAGTGGTAGATACGTTAAATGTACCTAATACCGTTGCGAAATTACTAGTAGTGCTGTAGCTATATGGTGCTGTACCACCAGAAGCGCTCAATGTTAGAGTAGCCTCTGTAGCACATGTTTGACTAGAATCTAAAACCAGATTTGTTTCTAAAGGTGAAGGCTCGTCAATAGTCATTTCTAGAGATGTCATTGTACAATCATAGCCATCAGTAATAGTTACTGAGTATGTTCCAGCTGATAAATCGTTAAACACATTAGATGTTTGTGGTCCAGAAGTTGTGACCACTGGCGAAATCATATTGAGTGTGTATGTATAGTTATCACCCTGACCTCCAGAAACAGCACTTATAGTTATACTTGCATTTGCATCACCAAAACAATCTAGCATGATTGTACTTGGTGTAAACGTAGCATCAATTGGTGTAGGTTCTACTAAAACAATATTTTCTGAAACTATACAACCCTGAGCATCTCTAACATTTACGGTATAGTTACCAGCTGATAAATCTGGGAATGTTCCACTTGGAGAATAGGCCACTGTAGCATCTCCTGTAAGTTCGTATTGATAATCACCCCAACCACCTGTAGCTATTGCAGTGATAGTTCCTTGATTATTATTACAAGTAACGTTAGAAGTTTCTGTTACATCTAGTAATAATTCTTCTTGAGGAGAACCTATAATTACTTCGGCAGTAGATGAACAAAATGGCACATCAGTTTGTATAATATTAACGGTGTATGTACCCGATGTTAATCCACTAACTGTTATGGGATTTGTTGAGGTATTCGCTGCTACAACTCCAAAAACAGATGCACTTGAAGCATCAATGACTTCGTAAGTGTATGCTCCTGAATAATTTAAAATTTCTAAATCAAAAGCACCACTATTATCTCCAAAACACGTCACTGAATTTCCTGTCATTGTAAATGTCGGAGCGATGGCTTCAGGTAAAGAAACAGAAACGTCTTCGGTACAACTTGTCGTCGTATCCGTAACCGTAATGGTATAATCTCCAGAAGGAATACCACTTATGGTATCACCACTAATAACAATTGTTGGAGCAGTAGGTACTACGGCATACGTATAATTACCAGAACCTCCTAGGGTAGTTAACGTGATTTCGCCATCATCATTATTACAAGTTGGTGGCGTATTTATAGAAGGAGTAAGCTCTAAAACAGGTAGAATATCAACAGAAACAAGATTCCCACAACCATTAGCATCGTTAATCTCTACAGTATGAGTTCCTGATGCTAAATTTGAAATTGTGAATGGAAAACTCTGTGTTTGAAAAGCACCTCCATCAATACTTATGCTATAAGGTGCAATTCCAGATGAAACTAAATCTACATCTATTTGAAACGTTCCATCAACATCCAAACAGTCATCATTTACAACAGCTGTAATCACTGGCGAATCATCCATAGGAAGAATCGTAGCTGGGCTTGATACGATACAACCGTAAGCATCTAATACATGTACATAATATGTATTTGCGTCTAAATTGAATGTACTAGCCGAGTTCCAACCAGAATCTAAAGCCAGTGGTGCTGTAGGTGTTGTGGTTATCTGAAATAAATAAGGTGCAGTACCATTTTCGGCAACTGCAGAAATAACTCCTGAGTTTGGATTACAATTGGCATTTTGATTTACTACAACTGATAAATCCAAAGGAAATTGTGATTCTGTTATATTAAAAGGTGCAGTTATAATTCCGCAACCAGCGTTGGGACCAGAAGTCTCGACTATAGACACAAAATAATTCCCAAATGGTAAATTTTCGAAGTCTGTTACTACTAAATTTCCATTGGCAGGAACCGTTCCTGTACCTATTGTCCCAACAGGTGTTAAAGACTGAGTCTCTAAAACCTGATAGCTAATATCTACATTAGATGTATAGACACTTTCTACTGTAAATGATACATTACCATCTGCATTACCTGTACACGTAATATTGTTACTGCCAAATGCACTTAGCGTTAATGTTGAGTTTGTTGGTATAGATGCTGTAGATGTTTCGTAATACGTACAATTAGTAGCGCTGTCGTATACCACAAAGGTATATTGTACACCAGGAATTAATCCTGTAAAGATTGTCGAAGCACTTCCTGCTGGATTCTCTGCCAACCAATTTGGGTCACCAACAGTATAAGGTACAAATGGCTCTTGATAAATCGAAAAGAAGAAAGGGCCAGAGCTACTAAGCGCAGAACTTACAGCTATAGTAGCTTCACCACCTGTAGAACAGTTCACAGTAGGTGTAATAGTAATATCTAAATCTGATGGAGGTGAAGCCACTAAAACATCCTGTACCAAAACAAAACAGCCATTGGCATCTACCACATTAATTTCGTACAAGCCAAAATCTACAACATCGAAACTTACAGATGTTGACCCAGTAGCATTAAGCTCTAAATTGGAATAGCCATTAGTTCCTGTCACAAAGTAGTTATATGGCGCAGTACCACCAGTTACGGAATCGACAATGACAGAACCTTGAGAAACGCCAGAAGCGGTACATGTAATATCTACCGTACTGTAATTAACAATAATAGGGTCGGGTTGAGCTATGGTTATGCTTTGTGTATCTGTACAAAAGTTAGCATCTGTGATGGTTATGGTGTAGTCTCCAGCTGGTAAGCTAGTGGTTTGATTTCCATAATCTGTCCCAGTGCTGTCATTAATAACAGTAATCACAAATGGTGGCGTACCTTGTGTATTATCAATAGTAATATCGATTGCCCCTGATAATTCACCATTACAGTTTATATCCTGACTTTGCACTAATGCTAAAATTGATGGTGGCGTAATTGGGTTTATGGTTATAATTGAAGACAAAGATGTGCATCCATTCCCGTCAGTAATTTCAAATTGATAATCACTTGCAGTACTCGTAGAATATGTAAATGTGTTGCCTGTAGTACCTAAATTTGTAAACGCTGAACCGTTTATGGATACACCATAATTAAACGGTGCAATTCCATTAATTGTTCCTGTAATTACTGCATCAGGTGAAGTAGTACAGTCTAGAGCCTCAGTTAACACCACATTTACGGTAGTCGTTGGTAACGGGTCTATTGTGTAAGTTTCACTATACTCACAATTATTTTCATCTCTTACTTGAAAAGTATACGTCCCAGGCTCTAAACCAGAGAATGATGTCGACGATTGATAAGGTGTAGCATACGATGCAGGTGCAGTAATTTGAAACTCCAAATTGCCTGTGCCACCCACTATATTGGTGATAGATACAGTAGTTGTATTAGTCGAACAGTCAATAGGAAGGTGACTAAATTCTAAATCCGTAGGTGGATTTAAAGGCGCTATTGTAATTGAATTAGTTATAACAGCACAACCACTGTCGTCTGTTATAGTAACGATATATGTCCCTTGAGTCAAGCCAGTAAATGTATTACTAGGTTGAAAATTAATCCCATCTAAACTATACTGATAAGGTGCATCACCACCAGCGACACCTGTAACTGTTATAATACCATTGTCTGTACAAGTAAAAGGTGCACTTAATTCTGCAGTGCCTGTTATTGGCGGATTTTCATTAATTGTTACAATTTGGGGCGCAGTTGTACAAGTACTACCGCCAAATGTATATTCTAAAACTATATTATAAGTTCCTGCTGTTAAACCAGCAAATACATTCGAATTTGTAAAACTTATACCGTTATCAATACTATAAGCAATACTATTTCCATTGGCGTTAATTACATCGATGGTAATACTACCACTATTATCTCCAGGACATAAAATATCAGTCACAGCTACTGTAAAGTCTGGAGATAAAGCAGCTTCGACCTCAATTGTAGTCGTGGCAGAACAATTATTAGCATCAATGACAGTGATATTATAAGTTCCTGCACTTGTAACAGTATATTCTGGTACAGTCTGAAAATCTGTAGTACTATTTATAAAATAGAAATAAGGACCAGTACCACCTTCTGGATATATTGTTATTTCTCCATCAACGCACGTAAGTGGCGTAGTTAAAGCAGCAGTTACAGTTAACAGCGGAGGCTCAGTAATATCTAAATCTTCAGAATATATACAACCATCTTCTGTTTCTACGGTTAATGTGTATGTTCCTGGATTTAGATTATTAAAATTATAGGTGTTCTCGATAATTGGCCCGACAGTATTTACAATGCTTCCACCTTGTGAAATTGTAAACGTATATTGTGGTTCTACATCATTTGCCGAGACTTGTATACTACCAAACTCACCATGACACAATGGTTGCGTCACTACAGATGACACATTAAAATCTCTTACTCTTATTAGCACATCTGGAACTGTAAAAACACATGGGTTTGTAGCTATTCCAATTTGTCTAATATAAACGGTGTATAGTCCTGGAGTGTTTACGGTAAACACGTTACTAGGTTGATAATTAACACCATCTAGACTGTATTCGTATCCCGAAGGCACATCATTAACAATTATACTTCCAGGCGATGTACAAATGATATCTTCGGCAAGTACAGATGGATTCAATAAATTTTCATACACGTTAAAATAGAACTGAACAAAACAACCACCTTGATAATTAATTGTTAATCTATATTGACCTGCAGTGTCTGCTACAAAATCTTGACCTGTGGCCACTTCATTCCATGTACAGCTAGTGTCCTCGTTTGCACAATCTGTATCGCTAACAGCAGGACAACTATTTTCGTCGAGTTGCTCCCATACTATAGACGAAGCACCCGATATATCAGTATCTATATCCACAAAGTCCTCAGCACCACATAAATAAATATTTGGCAACTCTTTCCCGTCATTAGGACAAATAACCACTTCATCTGCATATGGAATAACAGGATTGGTAGTGGTACTTCCAAAAAGCTCTACATTAAATTGCTGTACTATAGACTGGCAAGGTGCATCTGCAGTATTAAAAGCATAATATGTTCCTGTATTAGAAACAGTTATTGTTTGTGTTGTTCCTATAACAGGCGTACCAGAAGGACTTGTAGACCAAGAATAGGAGGTATATCCATTGGCTGCTGTTAAATCTAATGTCGAGCCACATAGAACTTGGTCATACTCAAAAGTACAATCTAAGTTAATTAAAAAGTTAGTTGCTTGCGGACTTAATAAGCAACCTGTATTGCTATTGACACTAGGGTCATCGGTTATCTCAAAAGTGGGATTAAAAAATCCGTTGTAGGTCGCATATGCTTGATTATTAATAATATTTGAACATGCATCTGCCAATTGGTTACACGAATCTACGGTCTGAACTTCTATTCTAATTTCGATTCTAGGGTCGTTTTCTTCAACCAAATAATCTGCTACATCAAAGATTAATTCGCGTGTAACAGGATTGTAACTAGATACGGTTACACCTGCGGGTAATACTAAATCTGTTGGATGATTATAGATGATGTTTATAGGAAGAATATCCCTTATTTGAAGATTGGTCGCGTTATCATTTCCGGTATTCTGAATTCCAATAACATAATTAAGTGGTGTAGACAGCCCTACACCTTGGCCACCAATGTCGTTACCAGAATCGTCTTCAACAATTTTAGTCAAAACTATATTAGGTTCTATTATATCTACAGCAAAAGCGAAGAAATAATTGAAATACGTATCGCCGCTCGTTTCTAAACGTACTGTTGCACTTGTAGCATCATTCGCTATCACTGAATTTCCTGGATTTGGCACAGCCATGACACCAGTGTCGAAACCTAATGTGTTTGTACTGTTTGGCACTCTATCGTTAACAGGTGTGGCATCAAGTTGCGTCACGGAGCTATTAAAAAAGTTGCCAACAGGTCTATCTACTGTAGATAGTGGAACTCCATTAAGGAGTAATCTATCTCCTAAAATTGGACTATCACCTTCGAGTGTAGCAAAAGCAAAATTTGCTCTAACTGGAGCAGGAGCAGGGACAGTTCTAAATCCAGATACATTTATATCTAAATTAGGATTCCCACCTGGAACACTTATGGCGCTAAATCCATCGAAACTTGTAATGGACTTCCCTGGTAATGTTGGATCTTCGTAAACTACAAATAGAGACCAACCAGCAGATTGTCCAGTGCCATTATACGGGTCGAAAGTCGAAGTTTCTCCAGTAGCTGCCGATACATTAGCAACGGTGTAAGTTCCTAAATCGTTACCAAGATTGGTTACAATATCTGTAACATCGGCAAAACAGGCATAGGAAAAACTATCACCGCCATCTACAGAGGTGTTACCTGCATCATAAATTATGGTTCCTGTAATATCGTTATAACCACCTGTAGGCCCACTAAACCTAACATTGGTGATGGGTTCATCTCCTGGACTAACAGCGCCCCAATAAAGTCCTGCATATATAATTTCGTAACAATTAGGATTAGGTATATCTAAATCTGCACTAGAAGAACTAAACGTGCTTGGGTCGCCATCAATATCGATATATTGCATATCGACGTTGTGATTGTAAACTGAATTATCATTAAAGGCATTGTTATCTGGACCAAGAATATTATTTCCAATTAGGATAATATCACCTTTTAAATCTTGATTAAATCGTGGGGTAAAGGGTACGTAATTTTGTGCATACGCTTGCAGTCCTATAAAAACCGAAATTATTATAGTGGCTATCTTAGAAAAAGTAGGTTTTTTCATGATAATTCTTGTTTATGAATTCTTAACCAATTGTTTGGGGCTTAGGTTAAAAACGTTTTATATGTAATTAGTTCTCTATTTTAATTATTGTCATTTTTGAATTATAAGCTTTAGTTCCTCTTTGTTTTAATGTTGAATTTGCTTCGCCAATACTTTCTAGTTTGTTCTGATAGATGTAGTATTGGCTAGTGTTTACATCGTAAAAGAAATCTATATTAGTGGCTCCAGAAGCCATTGCTTTAGTTATAAACTCGTCTCGTTTATCGGTATCGGTATGCACAGCCAACACCATATAATAACCACTATCGGTATAATTTACATTTTTAAGTATTTTAATATTAGTACTCTGTTCTAACCCAAAATCAAAATCCTCTGGGTTTAATTCTTTATTACCGATTTCGGTAGTGTTTTTAATAGTTTGTAATCTTGCTCTGTCTTGTGTGTAGCGCTCTTCCTCGTTATCGTATTCGGCACGTTTAATTCGTCTACGCTTTTCGAATTCAATTCCGATTTCAATAGCTTCTAATTTATTTTCGAGCTTTAATCTAATATCATTCGCATCACTTTGTTCAGTTTTTAGTTTCTCAAGCTCTTTTCTGTAATAAAGCATTACAGTTTCGTTAACTATAGTATCTGCTTCAGTCATATCTTCATAGCGCTCTTCTAATTCTTTGATGCGTTCTGTTCGTTCTTCTAATATTTTATCTAAATCAGATTTTATAGATTTTAGTCGTTCGTTTTCTTTAGTTACGCTCTTAAATTCTTTAGGTCTTACAACGATTCCTTGTTCACTTAAATCGTTCTCTTCCTTCAGATTCCTAAGATTGTCGTTTTTACCTTCTACAGCTTCGTTAAACTTTTCTAATAAGTCATCTTGCTTTTCTTTATTTTCTTCTACAACTTTAGCAAGCTTAAGTAATTCTTTACCGAAGGTATCTTTAGGGTTTGTAATTAATTCTTGGTTTTGTTTTTCAGCTTCAAGTTTTTCTTTTGCTACTTGTTCTTGTTCTACTAGTTTTTCCGCTTCTGCGCGCTCTCGCTCTTGTTCTTCTTTTAATTTGGCTAAACGCTCATCTTCAATTTTTTTAAGTCTTTCGCGCTCTCTTTCGGCAGCCAATTCTTGAGCTTGTTTCTCAGCTTCTAATTTTGCAAGTCTTTCTTGCTCACGTTTTTCAGCGAGCTCTTGTTCTCGTTTTTGAGCATTTATTTTTTCGCGGGCAATGCGCTTTTGCTCTTCTATACGTTCTTGTTCTGCTTTCTCTGCTTTTTGTTTTTCAAGTAAAGCTAGCTTTTCAGCCTCTTCCTGCTTTTTCTTTTCTTCAGCTAGTTTAGAAACACGGTCAGCTTCGGCTTTTTGTTTAGCTACGTCTTCTGGTGTTGCTTTTGCAGGTGTTTCTTCTACAGTTGGCGTAATAACAGTTCGTTTTGGTTTACTAGTTTTAGCAACATAGCGCTTTGGCTTTTTCTTTGTTGATATAAGACCTGAAACTTCATCTTGACGACTGTAATCAAAATAGCGTCTACTTTGAAAGCGATAGGCTAAGGTAATCTCGTGCGATGGTCCAAAATCTATTAAATCACCTAATGTCTTCTCGAAACTATATTCGATAGCAATTTCTTTTGTGATGTTAATTCCCGCACCAGCAGAAACACCAAATCGCGTATTATAGCCAGCTTGAAACCAAAGCCCTTTTGGTACATAGATTAATGCATTTGCAGAAAGAATGGTTTCATCTTTTGTAAATTCACTTTGAAACAAACCAGAGAAGCGAGCATCATCAAAAAATCCGCGACTTGATATATAGCCTGTGTACATCACATGACCTTGGATACCTTGATTCGGGTCTTCTTCAAGCATCGATGATGACTCTAAATTATAGACAAATAGATTGTTTAGAGATACCCCAAAGTCAAAAAATGTTGTGCCGTAATTTATTCCCGGACTTACTGTAATTAGAAAATTTGATGGTACGTTTTGTAATGATGGGTCGGTAAAATTTGTAGTTGTGTTTCCTGTATTTATGCCACTGCTGTAAGCTCCTAAATTTAGCCCAAATGTTAAGTTGTTGTCTCTATTAAGCCTAGCATTATACGCAAAATTGAGAAGTCCACCGAAAGTAGTTAATACGCCATAGTTTTGTTGAAATAAACCAATTCCAGCTCCTATATTTTCAGCAAATCGACCAGAATAACTGGCTAAATAGGTGAGTGGTGCATCATTAAATTGTACAAGTTCTCGTTTATTATATACACTTGCGTATTTATATTGTTCGCGCACAAAACTAAAGGTTGGATTTAAAGCATAGCGATTAAACATTAACGAATTTCTTACCGGCAAAGTAAACGATACTACGCCATCTGCTTGCTCTTGCGAAAGCAGCAGTTGCATAGAAGTGCTTAACAATATGGTTAGAAATAGTGCTTTCATTAATTATTTAATTACTGTAATAGACCCTTTTTCGGTTTTGCCATCTACAGTGTCGATGATGTAATAAAAGACTTGGTTTATATTGGTTAATTCTAAATTGCCTTGAGGCCAATCGTTTAGATAATCATTAGTCTCAAACACCAGTTTACCTTGACTACTAAAAATCCTAATTAATGTGTTAGAGCCACTAGTATATTCTTGAGGGATTATCCACGTGTCATTGATAGTATCTCCATTAGGACTAATAACATTTGGAATATTGGCAACATCTGGAAACTGTTCTATTGCTTCTTGAATGCTAAATTGATATTCTACAGCGCCTGTGCATCCATTATTTTCTGAAATTATAACTGTATAATTACCAAATTCTGATGCTTCTAATGTGGCTGATGTCTCTGATAACAATGTGTTATTTAAAAACCATTCGTAAGTAGGGTTATTGGCGTCATCTGTTATGGTAATAGTCAGTGTTTCACCTTCTTCTAAGTAGTTAACACTGTCCACATTAATGTCACTATTAAATAATTCGCTAATTAGATTTATAGAACCAGAAGCCATGCATTCCCCCAAATCGACTTGCACAGAGAAATTACGAGATTCGTTGGTTTGGTACATTTGGTTTGTGGCACCATCGATGACTTCGCCATCTCTAAACCATTGATAGCTTAATCCACCAATAGTAGTTAATGTTGTTAAACCTTGTGCCGGACAATAGGGATTACCTAAGCTTGATGCTATTGTAGCATCCGCTTGTCCATTAGAAGCCTCGGTAATAGTTACCTTATTAGAAACTGAATTGGAGGTACAACTACCATAATTAGTTTCAACAAAATAAGTGCCTTCTGTATTGACTTCAAGAGTTTCGCCTTCGGCAACAAAAACTGAAGTAGTCGCACTTGTTTCTCTATACCAATTAAATGTTAATGACGGATAATTTAGAGGTGAATCGTTAGCATTAATTCCAGGATTATCTATAGTTAGTAAATAACTACTTCCAGAGCAAAACGCACCAGTTGACACCAGATTATTGATTGAGAAAGGTGAATCTTGTAATTTATAATATGCGGCAAAAGCATTAGATGAAGAACTTGTTGCTGCCGGAGCAGTGCTTTTGATTCTAATTTTATAATTTTCTCCAGCAGTAGACTCTGGTATTGAAAAACTTATAGACGCAGGAGACGATGTAATTTCACCTGACGTAGTTGTATAAATAACTTCGGCATTTGCAAAATCACCGTCTGCATCAGATAACTCGATTATAAATTGATTGGAAGCTTCTAACGATGCTTCAGGAGAAAAGACAAAGGATGTGCTGTAGGAGTTAAATTCTTCACTTGCACAAGCCTGAGAGAATCCCAAAGATGGTGCACCAATAACTATTTGTGCCTTTACAGCACTAAATATTATAGCGACTGTAAAGCACAACCCTAAAGCGATTTGCTTTTTAATAGTTAAAATAGTCATTGGAAGGTGGTGTAGTT
Source organism: Winogradskyella wandonensis (assembly GCF_004346845.1). Classification (GTDB taxonomy): domain Bacteria; phylum Bacteroidota; class Bacteroidia; order Flavobacteriales; family Flavobacteriaceae; genus Winogradskyella; species Winogradskyella wandonensis. The sequence continues at coordinate 885,913 of NZ_SMGI01000001.1, forward strand.
GTGTTCTATAAATTTTTTTTTTAGGTTTTAATTATTCCTGCAGATGCATCAGGATAATTATTAGTTACTAGAGTTTAATAACTAATCGTCATCTGGATTATCTGCATCTGTTGTTGCTATAATTTTATTAATACGAAGTCTAAAATCTGGAGTTCTTGAATTATTTAAATCAATAAATGTTTCAGAGTCCGGACCTTTAGAATAAACGTTATCAAAAGCGCGGCTTCCGTACCAACTTTCTAAGTCATCGTTGTTAGATTTAAACTTGCTAAAAATATTGCCTTTACAATTATTAAAATAGGTACGCTCAAACTGAATACGTTGAAGATTATCATTATTAATTACAATATTTTCATCTAAAAAAACGGCAGGCTTAAACCCTGAGATTACACTTTTATCTAACTTAAAACTTGTAGCTTCTCCTATAAAAATAGCTTCTTTAACTAATCCCATATTTATGTCTCTTTCGAGTTCTTTACTTACATTAATTAGAGACATATTAGATGCAAACACGTTAGTTTGTAATCTGGCTAAATCCGCATCGTCCTTATTATCAAAAGAAAGAATGTGCATAGATTTAAATCCATCTGGACTAGAAACGTATGGCGACCTAACAGCTAAAGAATTACTAATAGACGTCTGTGTACCATAGTTAAAACTGTAATCATTTTTATTTGCTCTGTAAGACACTAATTTATCCAATATAACATTACCTCCTAATACGTTAAAAGCGTTTCCTTTGCAGTAACTTACCATAACATTGTCTATAACGGTTTCTTCGCCCACACCAGCAAGTGTAAATGCATTAAAATAGCCGTATTCTTTGGTTCGTTTACCCGCAAACTCAATTCTAACATAACGCATTATGCCAGAGTCGCTCTTTGTGTTCTCTCCACCATATTTAAGATTTTCGTAAGAATCTGGTTTTAGACCATAGTTTATAGATGCTTCGTTTCCAAACTTGTTTGTAGGTGCATCGCCAAGAATAAATATTCCGCCCCAATCACCTGGTTTTTTAAGCGGACGATTAGATGTAAATACGATTGGATCTGTTTGTTCACCTTTGGCAACAATTTTAGAACCCTTGCTAATTATAAGGCTACCATTAGTTTTGTAATCACCAAGAACAACGGTTCCAGGTTCGATGGTTAGCGTTGTGCTATCAGTAACAAAAACATCTCCTAAGAGTAAGTAAATGTCTCTTTTCTTTAAAGTAATATCGGAATCGATAGAACCGGTAAGAATTTGGGTTGGCTCTCCGTATGTGGTTTTTGCTGGATAGAAGTCTGTCCAAGAACTCAACCAGTTGTCGTAGCCGTAAATTCCTTTTTCTTGTTGCGCATATAGACCAAGAGTTATAAAACATATCGTGGCAATGCTGAGTACTATCTTTTTCATAAGAGGTTAAGTTTAAGTTATAATTTAAGGGCAATTCAAACATAACATTATCACCTATTAAATACAAATAATATCGATGAATAGCATAAATTATTTAGAAAAAAAAGAAATTACTTACAATTATATACAATTTGTCGAGGTTAAGATTAGATTCTATGTTATATTCTTGTTTCTCAGTTCTTAACAAAACAAAAAAAGCCCCATTAAAATGGAGCTTTTTTAAATCTTAAATTAACTATACTAGCAACTAATTAGATTTAAAATCGTTGTAAGTATAAAGCGATTTCAGCGTCGATTCGTAAAACAGAATCGCAGTTATTAAATCTCTGGTGTCCGAATACGGCAATATTTTTTTCTGAAATTCAATCGTACTATCAAAATAGACCGTTGATGCTTCTATATTATCCTCTAAGGCTTTAACGTTTTCTTTTGTGATAGGAATTCCTAAATCGTTCATCGTTACGTTTTTGCTTGTAGCAAAGGCGATATTTGGAAGAATATTAACAATAACTTCGATACGCTCGATATAGAGTTGAAGTAGTTTTCCTTTAGGCATACGGTCTAACTCTTCACGCTCGTGGTACTTTGAGATATTTACCTTACCGCTTATAAAACTAAGCTGCTTACTTTTCTTTTGGGCGAACGAAACTGATGTTACACAAAATAGTGCAAGCATAAGTAGGAGTAATTTTGTTTTCATTTTATAGGTTTTATAGACTTGGGTGAAACAAAACTATTGAATAATTTAAGAAAACCAAGAAATTTTGATGTTTTTTTTCAATTTTTTTATCCATGAAATGTCAATTTTATCTGATAAAGTGTTTAAAATATAGATAAAATACACTTTTTTTAGATGAATGACACAGGTGCTTTTTATAGTGTAAACGTGCATTAATTGTAATCTAGTTGAAGCTAGAATTATCCTAGAATACTGTGCTTTTCATCTATAATAATTACATATAAATTTCATTCATCGGTATTATTATTCATTTACATGATTTTTAATGGTTTACGAACATTTTTTATGATTTTAGTCTCATAATTAAATAGTAGCCTGTAATGAATACCGCTCCAAAATTTTTGTTTCTATTTTTTATTTTAGTTAGTCTAACATCATTTTCACAAACTAAAGACCTAAGCTTTTCTGCAACTGTTGGAACTTACGAAGAAGCACAAGACAAATTTACGCTAGCAGGTATATTGTATTTAAGTGATGGTATTACGCCAGCTAAGGATTACATTATCACGATTAATCAAGCTGATTCTAATGGGGACTTTAATTCAGACGAAAACGATAATTTAATTACCAGCGCTGTTATTAAAACAGATAATAGCGGGCGGTATGAATTTAAAACCTTTATTCCAGGTACAGACCGCTTACATAATAAGCTACAAGAAATCTTTATGAAGGTTGAAACACCTACTGGAGAGAGCTATGCCATGCCTACGCTTTTATTCGATGCAGACCCAAAACTTACGAAACGTTGTAGAAAGCAAATTGCTAAACGAAGTGATTCGTCTCGAATTTTAAAACTCGAGAAAATTAATGATAAAATGGTTGTAAATCGGGATATGGTTTTACAGTTAGATTTAGAAAGGCTATAAAAAAGCCGATAGTATAAATTCTATCGACTTTTTAGTTTTTTGATTTTACAGAAACGTCTCATTTTTTGTTTGGCTTTCTGTTACAGGGTCTTCAAAATGTAGTGTTTTTTCTAAGCCTGCTGAATCTACATTAAAAAATTTTAATAAAGATGTGTATTGAGTGATATGTTCTATGTGATTATCCTCTAGAAGAATAGCTCCGACTAAAGCATCAGGGTATTTTGCCAGTATTTTTACTAAATCTTCCTCTTTAAAATTGGTGTTTTCATCTAAATCTTCAATTTTACTTTTATCTATTAAGTCGTTTAAACTAAGTTTTAAACGATTCACAATATCGTGCCATTGCGTATCAGACGGCATAGATTCTTTAATGTCATTAAAGAAAACTGCTTTTTTTGTTGCTTCTGCAAGTGCCTTTAGTTGTTTACCAAATTTAGTTCCAGATGCATAAATACAAGTAATTTGTTGTTTTTCGGTATTAATTGTCATTGTAAGTTGGTTATTAATAAGATTTCATGGTTTCTTTTTTCTTTTTCAATTGTCTTGTCAAATCATTGATGCATTCGTTTATGGCACCTCTAAAATTATCTTGACTTGATTCTGCAAACAATCTTGGTCCTGGAGCGCTAAGTCTAATACCTGCTATCATTCCTGTTTTATTGTTGGATGTGTTTTCAGTTTTAAAGAAAACATCTGCACGAACTACAAATTCGTTATGATTGAAAATCTTTTCTAGTTTTTCTCTTGTGTAAGTTTCTAGACTTTCACTAGCTGTTACATCGTGGTATTCAAATATTATGTCTTTCATTATTTGTTCGTTTTGTTTAACATATGATACATAAAAATTAAACAAAAACAAAGACTTTAATAGTATTTTAAGACTTATATCTAATCTTTAAATTTTAATTTTTATTTAAGGAACTTTTAAATTCTATTCTATATTTTAAAAAGAAAATAACTAATGGAACATAAAATTACTATTGAACAAATTGAACACATTAATCATAACGTATTAAGAATAATTACAAGTAAACCAGGTGGATATTCTTTTTCACCTGGTCAGGCAACCGAGATGGCTATAGATAAAGATGGTTATAGAGAAAAGAAAAGGCCATTTACGTTTACAAGTTTACCAGAGGACGATAAATTAGAATTTACCATTAAAGTATATAATTCCCATAACGGTGTCACAGACGAGCTAGAGTCTTTAAAAGTTGATGACAAGCTAATAATAGGTGATGCTTGGGGTGCGATTTCTTATAAAGGTGAAGGAACTTTTATTGCTGGTGGTGCTGGTATAACGCCGTTTATTGCTATTCTAAAGGATTTGCAGCGCAAAGGCGAATTAAAAAATCAGAAATTATTATTTAGTAATAAAACAGAAAAAGATATTATCCTAAAAAATAATTTTGAAGCATGGCTTGGTAATAATGCAACTTTTGTCTTGTCAGAAGAAAACCATTCAGATTATTACAATGGGCACATAAACAAACAATTTCTTAAAGCACAGAACTTAGATATTTCTAAACCCGTATATTTATGTGGACCACCAGCTATGGAATCTGCTGTTAAAACAGATTTATATGCCATGGGATTATCAGAGAATTTACTAATTACGGAAGCATAAAACACATATTATGGAATATTTAATTACAGCATTAAAACTTATTGTAGGTCTTAGCCTATTGAATGTATGGCTTTTACAACGTGATAAAAACACAAAATGGCGTGGTGGAAATGCAACTACTTTAAGTGAAGAGTTTAAGGTTTATGGGCTATCGCCATATATGTTTAAAATAGTTGGTGGACTTAAAATTATCCTTGCAATTGGCCTCTTGCTATCAATCTATTATACAAGCATTGCCTCAATATGTGCTATTGGATTGGCTATTTTATTAACTGGTTCTATTGCAATGCATCTTAAAATTAAAGACCCATTATTTAAATCTTTTCCTGCGGCATTATTTTTAACACTATGTCTTATTATAGCATTAAGTTAATAAAAGGGATAACGAAAAACTTTTGTAAAATATATATAAGCTCAGTAGAGCATAAATAAGAGCTGGCGCCGATTTTAGAGCGCCATCTTTTATTTTAAGCCTGGTCAAAAACCCTAAAACCATTAATATAAATAGACCAAACGCTGAAACTTTTAAGAGTAGAAGATTATAATGTAATCCTAATAATAGGCCTAAACCACCAATTAACTGAAGAATACCTACAATGACTCGAAACTTGGATAAACCGTAACGCTCAAATTCGAGTTTCATATATTTTTTATGAAGGCAACTCTTACCGAAAATAATAAAAGAGAGTGCTACAAAGTATATGATCAATGATAATGTAGTCATTCAGTAAAGGTATGTGTTTTTTCTAGTTACTTCTGAATTTAAAATTTTAATAAAAAGAAAGTTGACTTATTAAAATTTAATATTTTCTAGTTCTTTTAGATAGGTTTCTCCAACTGGGATTTTATTATCTTTAATAACAACCCAATTACGTCCTTTGCTAGAGACTTGGTCTATTCGTATAATATAGGAGCGATGAACTCTAAGGTATTCTAAACTATCTGGGGTGCTACTAATAAAATCACCTATTTTACACCTTATAGTATATGTCTTCTTTAAAGTGACAATATCTAAATAATTACCTTGAGAATGAACGAATAAAATCTCGTGAGTCGGAATCTTAAAATCTTCTCCATTTGCTCTGAACTTATAAAACTGCTCTTTGCGTTTTAGACGTTTAACAGCTAATCGCATAAGCTCTCTTATGATATCTTTATTATAAGAAAGCACTCTAAACTTAAAGAACAAATAAATCAGTCCACAGAAAATAATCGCAGTTAACGAATAAAACCACCAACTTTTCCAAAAAGGCGGAAGAATTCTAAAACTATATGAGCTTAAAAGTTCGTTTTCTATGTCATTTACTTGGGCTTTAGCCTCAAACGTGTACGCTCCAGGCGAGAGTGACGGAAAACTAATGATGCGATTGGATGTTCTAGACCATGACGAATCAATTTCTTTTAGACGATAGAGATATTCTATTTTGTCGGTATTCTTCAGTGAAATAGCTTCTACTTCAAAATCAATAGAATTTTGGTTATGGCTTAATTTAATGTTGCTCTCTTTTATTATGGCTTTATTAACTCTAACCTCTTTTAGACTCAGTGATAGCACGTTTAGTGTGTCCTTTCTATCAATTAAATCTTTTTCAAAGAAGCAGAGTCCACGCTTTGTAGCAACCCAAACCGTATCATTTATAATTTCAACATCATTTATATCGTTACTTAATAAACCATCAGTTTTGGTTATCGTATCTACAGTATAAGAGTTATCGGACTTAAACTTAATTCTATTCAAACCAGTATTGGTACATGCCCAAATGGTAGAATCATTTTCTACATGAACTTCATTTATAGAGTTATGCGTTAAACCATTAGTTTTATTAATATTGTAAATACTGTCGCCAAAAACAATAAGACCATGGTCTTGAGATGCTATGTATACTGTATTTTTAGTAGAGTTTATATCAATATCGTACAGTCTTGATTTTAGCAGAGGAGATGGTTGATAAGGTTCAGTTTTATTGTCTTTTTTTGCGTATAATCCAGAAGGTGACGCTATTAAAATATTGCCATTATATATACAAACATCTTCGGTTCTAATTCCTACATCATAAAGTGCAATAGTATCGTTTTGAACAATTCTATAGGTTGTTGAAGCCGTCGTTACTAAAGGGCTTAAAACATTCTCAGGTAGTTTTCTGCCTCCTTCTATTGAAATAGCACTTTGCTTTTGCGCAAGATTTCTTATGACAAAATCACTAGAAGCATAAACTTCAGATGCTTCCGAATTAAACTCCACTTGTGCGGGGCGATCATTTTTGCCCTTATATAATAATTTGATTTTAAGATTTTTAATTTTAGCCACGTCACCATTATAATATCCAGCGTATAGTTGATTTTTATCGTCCTTTACTAAGGAATTTACATTCTCATTAGTAAAAACTTTTATATCTGAATTTTTAACTCTAAAAATACCGTCGTCGAGTGTTGTAAACCAGTAACTGCCTTGAGCATCAATTAAAAAATTACTAACGGATTTGTTTGGTAAAAAAGTACCTAATACATTCCCATAAATATCTCTAAATTCAGCACCTTGACTATAATATCCAACCCAAAATATTGTATCGTTTATTCGCTTAATTCCTATTGGGTTTTGAGCGGTTTCGTAATAGCTTACACCTTTTGAAGTACTAAATGTTACCAATTTAATATTAATAAATGCAATTAACGTATCATTAAGAAACTCTACACTCAGACGAGACGAATTCGGATTTTCAGTAGGTATCGCTAAGATTTGATTATCCGAGTCGTATTTATAATAAAGTGAACCAAACAGTTTACTTTTCTTATATACTCCAACCATTATATGAGATTTTCGCTCTGAATAAGACAAATCTGCCCTATAGTATTTATTATAATGATTTATAACTTCACCTTTATTTGTAATCTCAATAAAACCAAAAATACTATAACCACCAATTGTTAGGTTTCCTTTGCTATCAACATGTATTGACTTAATGATTGTTCTAGAAGTTAAGCTTTGTTTTAATTCATCATTAAATTGATATAATTTAAATCCATCAAAAACCTCATTAAAATAGAAAAGTGTCTTACTGTGAAGTTCAAAACAAAATATTCGGCCATCTTCTTGTGGGAAAAAGTCCAAAATGGTATTTCCTGGTAATCCATCTTCGGATGTAAAATTCTTAAACTCATACCCATTATATCGTGATAAACCCCTATCCGTAGCAAACCAAATGTATCCTAGTTTGTCTTGATAGACATCAAATACTTCTGAGCTTGGTAAACCATCATCTACATCAAAATGGTCATAAATATAGGACTGTGAATTTCCTACAAAAAGGGTAAAAACAAATGCGATTAAATGTAAAGTAGACTTCAATAGAAATGAGTTTAAACAAATGTAATATTATTTAGAATAGGACGAATATTTGGTTTTTTATGTTCGTCACTATTTTAAAGTGTTTTATCACAATTCATTACTATTACTGGGTTTCAAGCCCGTTTAAGATGGTCTGTAACCTAGGTTATGGGTCAAAAGAACTTCATCACTTTTTAATATGGGTTTCGTCACAAATTGTTTTTTCTTGCTTAAAGTACAGTTTTCTCATAATACTTTGGTGTCAGTATAATCTTAATAATATATTATAAAATGAAAAAATCACTCAAATTTACAAACCTATTCATGTTAGCGCTATTACTTATCAGTTTTAGCTGTAGCGATGACGACAGTGTAGAAATTACACTTGAAGATTTAACCGTAACTATCGACGAAAATCCAGTTAATGGTCAAATAATCGGCACTATTGAAGTTATGGGAACATCAAGTCCAGATTTTAGCATTACTAGCCAAACACCAAACGGAGCCTTAGCTATTGATAATAGTTCTGGTGAACTAAGTGTTGCAGACGCTACATTATTCGATTTTGAAACCAATCCTGTAATCACAGCGACAGTTTCAGCTATTGGGACTGCAAATACTGCCGCAGTAACTGTTAATCTTAACAACGTAGAAGTGACTGTCCAGGATTTAACCGTTTCAATAGACGAAAACCCAACAAATGGGCAAGTACTAGGTTCCGTGCAATCTAGTGGAGGAGTTGACTCCAATTTTAGCATTGTATCTCAAACGCCTGTTGGCGCTCTAAACATAGATATGATGACCGGCGAGTTAATGGTAGCTGATGCTGCTTTATTTGATTTTGAAACTAATCCAGTAATCACAGCATCAATCTCTGATAGTGAATCTGCAAATCCTGCAACTGTAACAATAAATCTGACAAATATTAATGAAGTCGTATTCCAAACTTTTGATGAAAGCATAGACGAGAATCCTACAAATGGTCAAGTTATTGGTACAGTGCAAAGTAACGCCACTGGAAATCCCAATTATAGTATTGTATCGCAAACTCCAGCTGGTGCTATTGCCATAGACCCTAATACTGGCGTAGTTACTGTTGCTGATGCATCTTTATTTGATTATGAAATAAATCAAGGTGTAGATGCTGTTATATCTGCAGATGACGCTGACGACTCTTCTGATTTTGAAATACAAATTGATAATGTTAACGAAATAGGAGACGTTGCATATGGCGGTGTAATTTTTTGGATAGATCCTACAAGTAATAATTCTGAAGGCTTGGTAGTTGCTATGACGAATACAACAACGGCAGACTTTGCATGGGGTTGTTCAGGAATAAGCACAGGAGCAACAGGGACGGCAATCGGAACAGGTGCAACCAATTTTACCGCTGTAACATCGGCTGGTTGTGCAGCAACAGGAAGTTTATTCGATGAGGCAAACAATACGATTTTAAATGGATTTGACGATTGGTTTATTCCAAGTGTTGATGAGTGGGTAGAAATAGATGCTACATTACCAATAATATTTCCTGTAATTCAAGCTAATAATGGAGATTCATTCTTTGGTTTAAGTTGGTCTTCTACTGAATTAAGTAGTACAACTGCGGTATTGTACTCTGTTGGAGGAATTAATGCTAGCGGTTCTACTTTAACACGACAAAAAACAATGTCATATAATTTACGTGTAATAAGAGCTTGGACCGATTTTTAAATATCAAGACAAAGAGCTGCTAATGAAGATACATCATAAGCGGCTCTTTTGTTTTATTTATTTTCTATCATTTGGAATCATTATTTCCAATTATAATTATAACAAGCCAACTAAACCTATGAGAACAATAATTACATTTTTAATAGTAACGCTTTGTGCTGTTGAAAGCACTGCCCAAATTATCAATTTTGATGACCAAGGTTATACGAATTCTCAAAATTTAGGAAATCCGTATTCCATAACAAATAATAGCGAGACATTTCGGTTTACAATTTCTGGAAGCACAAATTCAACAACACAGCATAGATATGTGACACAGGAAAATAGCTGTACTAGTACAGGTTTAGGTCACGTAACTGCTGGCACTTTTCCTGCAACCACATGGACCATAGAGACCGTATCAGGAAACGAAATAGATTTAGGAACTATACGCTTCGACAATGTTTTTGGCTGTTTTAGTTTTGAATACAATTTATCTATCGAAGGTTTTAAAAACAATGTATCGACTGGCAGTCAAACATTCACAACTAATGGGCTAAATAGTATTTTTTCATCCAATGCCAGTTTTGATGATATTGACAAAATTGTAATTACGTCTTCTGACTTAGGTAATTTGGGTATCGATGATATTAGTTGGGCTTTGTCTTCATTACATAATCAAGTATTCAGCTTTAATGAAGAAGTAAGATTAGAAATTGATGCAAGCACAAAACAACTTCTCGTAAGATATCCCAATCAAATCATTCTAGAGAATTATAGCATATTCAGTATGTCTGGGAATAAAGTGGCTTCGGGTAATTCGGCTAAAATGTCTACCGAAGCTCTAGCAAACGGTATTTATGTTATTCAGCTAAATTTTGATAAGGAAACCGTAACCAAAAAAGTCATAATTCGATAAGCATAACAATTAAACACTAACCAAAATCAAACTTTAAAAATGGAACAAATCACTTCAAAACTAGGAAAAGGCGGACTTTTACTCGCTGCTATGGGAATTATTTCAATTCTTCTTTCGATTTTTAATTATAATCTACGCTTATTAGCCTGGATTGACATGTGGGGAAACACCACTGGCTGGATAATTCGCATTCTTCTAATCGTTGGCGGTGGCGCACTTTTCTTTCTTTTCGGTAGGGAAGAAGAAGAGGACGAATAGTATATTTAAATTACAACAACTATGGAAAACTTAATCGAAGTCAAAAACGACTATAACACATTAGATAAACTACATAATCGCCTTAAAAAGGAAGCCAATTATGACTGTTCTAAAACCTACGATTCTTGGGAAGTAAGAACCGATGCTAATGGCCAAATGGCACAATGTCTAGTGCTTAAAAAAAGTGGAATGCATGCCGTTAAAGCCTATTTTATTAACGACAATACCATTAAAATTAATTACATAATCCCAAATAAGGTGTTGCATGCTTATTTTGGTAAAAGTGTAAAAGCAAGACGAAACATTCTAGAAATTGCCACTGGCGTTATTAAAGAAGCGGTTTTGGCTGGCTCACAAAAAAAAGCTTTTGACGAGTTACAAACTACCATAAAAAGGGCTACGGCATAACCAAATGGTTTAGGCTCATTGTTTGATATGAAAACGGAATCGTATCTAGCATTTATAATTGGGGGAACTTAGATGCGATTCTTTTTCATAGAAATTAAGAGCTATTAATAAACAAATATAAAAGCGTTAGTTGGATATATTTAGACAATTTATTGCGTATTGTTTTTGGATACTTCTGGCTTTTACGCTTGCGTTTGTATCTATGTATTTACTTTTATATGACAATTCTAATTCATTAAGTATTTCGGTTGTGAACAAGATTGTGATAATGCATGTATTCCCCATAACTGGCACTATCATTTCAGTGTTATTTTTAGGTTTTGATTTTCTTTATATTAGACCAAGACTTAAAAACAAGCAAAGTCGAGTAGGAGTGCGTCTTTTTAGCATAGTATCTATTTGTATTCTAGTTATGGTCGTGCACTATATTTTAGAAAAAGTCGCCGATATTGTTTAAAACAATTTATCTTGAAGTACATCTACCTTATTATTGCGCTGATTTTTTTCACCTGTAAAGAAGAAAAAAAAACAAGTCCTAAAACTCCTGTTGTTGCCAAAGATGATGCTGTAGAAGCTGCAGCTGAGGAACGACCAGAAATTGATATGGTCGATGCGATTATTTCTCAGCTGAATCTAAATCCAGACAAATCGGTATACGAATATATTATCAAGGAACAGAGTCCATTAAATGCAGATGAAACACTCATTATTTTAGCGGAAATTGAAAACGAAAACTCTGAGTACGACGATATGGCCTTTACAAGTCATATTATTATTGCCGATACCAGTACAAAAAGCGTATTTAACTACTTTACACAGCCATCATCTGCTAACGGTTGGGTGTCTGATGCTGTGATGTTAACAGACATAACCTTAAACAAAGCCATTTACACACTTAATGCTACAGAAACCGCTTTTGGGCTTACGATTTCTCATAGAAACAACTCACGACCAAATCCTTACAGCGAAAAGCATCTATCCCTATACTTAAAAAAAGACAGAACGCTGCAAAAGATTTTAGATTATTATCCTATATATGAACGAGGTGGCGAAGTTAACGTGAATGCCTGTTTTGCCGAATATATTACTATGGACAAACAGCTGATGGTTAGTGATGATAAAACCAATGGTTTTAATGATATTATCGTAAAGCAGACCAATTCTAGAACCACTTATCAAGAGGATGAAAATGGCGACTGTAATCCAGTAGAAGCACTCATTTCTGTTGAAGATTATTATCTGAAGTATGATGGCAAATTGTATACTGAAACGTACCAAAAAGCAACAACTATTGAGAACGATAGCATTAATTTTCAGATGAAAATTAGGGATTTAGAGTTTAAGAGTTTGCCACTAAAAGAAGCCACAAATTTTGATAGTTTTATCGATCCAGACGATTACAAAAGGGTAGATGCTAAAACCTTTAAAATCGACCAGATATATCCAGATTATACCGAAGGTGATTATGGCCACAACGCCATTGCTGCCTACAGACTAAATATCTCTGAAACATTCTACACGCTTTTAATAACGGTAAAAAAAGGTGATAGCGAAATGGAGACCTTACTTATTAATTACCGTTTAGATGGCAGTTTAATAGATTATAAGGTCGTGTCTTACGACGAAATTGCCGAAGGCTGGTCTAAAATCGAATCACTTATCGAAGCCCATTTACTTACCATCACTAGAACTACCTGGTATGACGAGAAAGTTGAAGAAACCTCGTATTATGTTGTTAACGCTGATGGTACGATTAGTGAAAAGGGTGAATAATTGCTTGTAACAAATAATATTTAGTGTAAATCATCATGACATGATTTACATACAGATTCTAACCATTCTATAGGTTCTTTACCAATATTATATTTTGCATAACGCGTATGATGTACTTGTGTTGCTCGTTTGCCACAATACACACATTTCCAATTATCCCGTCTTAAAACAACATAGCGTTTACGCTGCCAAGCATCAGATTTTAAATATACGTTCCTATAATAATCACGTCGAGCTTTCCTATGTTTTTCCCAGGTGTATTTTCTATACCATGAACTTAAAATATAAATGATTATAAATATAAACGCCATTAGTATTATCATGTAATCATCACTACTTAAGTTGTTTAGCCATTCCATATCGTAAAGATATTATATATATACAAATTTATACAATTGTCCTATAATTTATATTATGTAAAATATAAAGTATCACAGAATACCAATATACTTCTCTTTCGCTATTTATGTTATTCACCGATACTTTTATCCAATTACAAACGCTTAGCGAAAAATTGTGTCACTTAACTTAGAAATTTAAAAGTTATATCTGGCTGTTTTTAAATTGCATAAGCCCTCGACTTAAAACTTATGTATTATGGACAAAAATTTAGCCTTATTCACGCAAATCAATAGTTTATCGTATTGGTTACTTCAAGAAAGCAATTTTAAAAGTTCTGTATCCTTAGATGCTACAGACGATAGTTTCTTTATTTCCATAAAAGACGGTTTAGAATCTATCTATAAGCACCACATTGAGGATTTTAGCAAAAAAGACCAGCGTTTCCTTAGAATTGAGCTCTCTTCTATCGTTTCGCATTTACTACAAATTAAGCGCTCTGTAAAGAGCCATAAACACGCCTCGTAAGCTTTTAATTTCGCTTTTAAACCAACAAAAGGCCATATTTTCAATAAATATGACCTTTTGCGAACCATAGTTAAACAACTAACTACTCATAATCGGTGTAGCCTTCTGCGCCTGGCGTATAAAATAAATCGGCATTTGGTTCTTTTAAATCTTTATCGTTTTTAAACTTCGCTACCAAATCTGGATTAGAGATAAATGGACGTCCTACATACGCTAAATCGTAACCATCATCAATTACGTTTTGGGCATCGTCTTTAGAATTTACATCGCCTCCAGTAATTATTGTGCCGTTAAAATTCAGTTTTATAGTCGATTTAATATCGGTTTTAAAGTCTGGTGCGCCCATAGTTCCGCTGTGGTCCGCAATATGGATGTATGCAATTCCTATTTTTCGTAATTCTTGTGCCAAATACGCGTACAAATCAATTAAATCATCGTAATCATGGTCTACATCGTTCATCGCGCCGTATGGCGAAATACGAATACCAACTTTCCCAGCGCCAATAGCTGATGCTACTTTTTCGGCTGTTTCTATTACAAAACGTGCTCTGTTTTTAAAATTGCCACCGTAATCGTCGGTTCTCATATTCGATTTTGGGTTTAAAAACTGGTCTAATAAATACCCGTTAGCAGCATGTAATTCCACACCATCCACGCCTGCTCTAACTAGCTTTTGTGCGCTATCCACAAATTCTTGTTGGGTGGTTTCTATTTGCTCGGTTAATATTGCTTTTGGCATCGCATGCTCCACCATACCTTTAGAATCGGTGTACATCTCTCCTGCTGCTTTTACAGCACTTGGCGCTACAACAGTTCCACCTTCAGGTAAATTTTCTGAAGCACTGACACGACCACAATGCATTAATTGTACAAACAGTATTCCGTTATTATCATGCACGCTTTTGGCAATGGTTTTCCAACCTTCAATTTGTGCCGGACTGTATGCACCAGGTATTCTGGCATAGCCTATACCGTTTACAGATGGTGATGTCCCTTCTGAAATTATCAGTCCTGCTGTGGCGCGTTGTCCGTAATAGGTTGCCATTAAATCGTTTGGTATGTTATCAATGGCACGGCATCTGGTCATTGGTGCCATGACGATTCGGTTATTTAGTGTGATATCTCCTAATTGGTAAGATTCAAATATGTTCATAGTTTATATTCGTTGTTTTATGTTGTTTTTATGGTTATTAGGTTTATAATTTTAATTGAAAAGCTAATTAGTTATTCTCAGTTTTCACTACAGCAAGCGGCTGTATTTCTGGTTTAATACGTTTGTATAAATCAAACTGAATTTGCGTTAATACATTTCGCATTTCCATGGTTTCAGCCTTACGTAGCTCGTTGATTAAATCAAGCTTTTGCTTTCCACTATAGTTATTGTGAATTTTCTCTTCTCGAATCAAAAATTCTTCGACTTTCTTCTGAAATAACATAAACTGCTCACCTTCTAAGGACAATTTATCGTCATAGGTTCTTGTAATTTTAGTGGCTATTTCGTCTAATGTTTCGTTATTTCGTTGTAATAATGGGTCTTGGGCAAAACCTTGCGCTACGAAAAGCGACAAGATTAAGGTGTATATTATCTTCTTCATAATTCTGTTTTTCAATTAATAATTAATGTCTTAAATGAGTCGACGATATTCTATTTGGTAATTGGAATAAGAACATTTTCGATACCATGGATAACGCCGTTAGAGGTTTCGATGTCTGGCTCACTCACTTTACTCTCAGTACCATGCTCGTCTGTGATTATGATGACGCCTTCAACTAAGCGTAACGATATATAGCCGCCAGTTAATGTTTTTAATCTGTAAGGCGTATCCATATCTTTTAAAGTAGCGACTAGTGTTGCGGCATCCGTTTCGCCTTGCACAATATGATATTTAAGAATATTTTGAAGTTTTCCTAGATTTTGTGGTAGTCTTAAATTATCGTAAGTGCCTTCTGGTAAACGATTAATTGCTGCGTTTGTTGGTGCAAAAAACGTAACATCGCTCAATCCTTTTACGGCATCAATCATCCGCGCTTGATTAACTAGTTTTAATAAGCTGTTGTAATTTGGGTCTTGCTCCAAAGCTTCAAAAGTAGTTACAACATCATCAAACGTCGTATCGGGTTGTAGTTCATCCAACGGCTTTACAGCTACTGGCGTCTGCTCTTGTGTTTTGTTGGTGTCTTTGCATGAATTAAATGAAATCAGCACGAGAACTGCTGAAAGGGTAAGAATAATCTTTTTCATAGTTGTTAGTGTTTTTATGGTTCACTATTTAATATACAGATGAAAAGGAAAAACCCAAATATTTTAAGAAAGCTTAACGGTATATGTCCGTATTTAACAGTTGTTTACATATTAGAAGGGACTAACTCCAAAATTAGAGAACGATTGTAAGAATTGATTTTACGATGCTAAGCCCCAAAGCACACCCATAATCACTAGAAATAAAAAACTTAGCGCAAAAGCAAAAATAGAACGTCTTACATTAAGAAATTTTCTATCTATAATTTTACTTTCTGCGTGAATCTGTTCAGCAAGTTTTTGATAAAGTTGTTTCTCTGAACCACAAATTTTAATGAGTTCCTCTGTATACTCGTCAGTACTAGAAAACTTGTTGGCAGCATCTCTAAAGAAGAATACATTTTTATCGTAGGATAAATCCATAGATGGCCTAAAACATCTAAAACAATAAAATATAGATATGCCAACTAACAATAACCAACAAACAAGAATGATTATCATATAAGGATGATTAATGAAAACGTCTTTAAAAACATCCAACCTATCGGCAAAAAGACCTAATATTAAACTATGAAAAGAAAATAACACACCAGCTTTAAGCTCTGATGCTCTAATTAGTTTTTCCAGACGCTCTAATTGCTCCCAATAATTGTTTGGATCTTGTTGTGCCATTGGTTAATTTTTCAACAATTTACAAAATACATTTTCATTATGCCTCTATTTTTCACTTCGAGCTCACCACGATATTCACAATCAAAATCCGATTTAATAATGTTATAGGTGTCTTCCGAAACATTAATGCGCCCAGATTCTGAGTTACTCTCCATCCGAGCCGCAATATTTACCGTATCGCCCCAAATATCGTATGCAAATTTTTTGGTGCCAACAACTCCAGCTACTACAGGACCTGTATTAATTCCTATTCGGATATCAAAAGTTGCAGATGTATGGGTATCAGTTTTTGCTTGGGTTACAAAATCCTTCATTTCTTTGGCCGCCAAAACCATCTCCTTGGCTTTGTCAACATTATCAAAACTTAAACCACCTGCGGCCATATAGGCATCTCCAATAGTTTTAATTTTCTCTAAACCGTATTTGTCAATAATACTATCGAAATGAGTAAAATAGTAATCTACAGTTTGCACTAATTCTTCAGGAGATAAATTTTCGGCATAACTGGTAAAACCTTTAAAATCTGAAAATAACACTGTAACGTCATCATATTTTTTGGCTGCAACTCTACCCTTTTCTTTTAATTCTTCAGCCGTATCTTCTGGCAAAATATTAAGTAATAAATGATCTGAGCGCTCCTTCTCTGCCGCTATGATTTTGTTGGTTGCTTGTACAAATTTATTACGCCTAAATAGGCCGTAAGCTAAGAGACCAATTAAAATCAACACACCTAATGTGGCAAATAGGATGATGCGCTGGGTTTTTCGTTTTTGCAAAAGCAACTCATTTTCTGCCTGCTGTCGTTCAGTAATTTCATTGGCTATACCTTGTACAGCTTCGATATTTCTAATACTATCACGATAAACTACAAAATTTTTATAATAGTCGAGTGACTGTTCGTGATTTGCAGCATTTTCGTGTAATTCTGATAATTTTAAATTAGCATCTCTAATCTGTTCTTTTAGTCCATACCCTTTAGCTAAGTTTAAACTTTTCTCTGCATATTTAAAGGCTTCATCAATATTTGCCTTTGAAACATAAATATCAGCGAGATAAGTTAGATATACAGAAACAGGGTAGTAGTCCTCTAAATCTTCTAAAATGACAATAGCTTTGTTTATATTCTTTTCCGCTAAATCGTGTTTGTTTTGTTCAGCATATACTAATCCAA
Organism: Winogradskyella wandonensis; assembly: GCF_004346845.1. Classification (GTDB taxonomy): domain Bacteria; phylum Bacteroidota; class Bacteroidia; order Flavobacteriales; family Flavobacteriaceae; genus Winogradskyella; species Winogradskyella wandonensis. The sequence continues at coordinate 903,867 of NZ_SMGI01000001.1, forward strand.
TATTACCTAGATTATAGGCTTTTCCCAATTGAAAATCGATTTGGTCGCAAATACTGTCCGATTCTTTAAAATAGCTTAACGATTCATCATACCTACCCAGACTAAATAACCAATCGCCTTTGTTTAATAGTGCTGAAGCCAAGTCTCTTTTTTCTTTATGAGTGTCTCCCTTCCTCATTAATTCAATTCCTTTAGAATAATAGAGTTCAGCGTTGGAGTTATTCTCCATCATAGCATAAGTATCAGCAATTGAAATCTGTAAATAGGCCATTGAACTTTCATGTCCCATTTTTTCAGCATATTCCAAGCTATTTAAGAAAGATTCGATAGCCTCAAGGTTTTTGCCCTTACGTTGAAAAGCATTACCTTTTGATAAATATCCCAAGTGGAATGCAAGTAAAGAAGAATCTTTAGGATAAGTATTAGGTGCAATACTTAAAATCCTATTTGCGTAATACAGAGAAGAATCTGGAATAGTTTCGCTTTCAGAAATTCTGCTTAATATCCGAAATTCTGTCAAATTATATTCTCCTGAACCATAGACAAATTTAAGGCTATCTGCTCTTTTTTGATTCTGAGAAAACAAATTGACTGTACATAATAAATATATATAGCCAATTTTTAGTTTATTAAAAAATCTGACATTCATTTAGTATCAATTACCCTTCATTTGTAATTTCGGATCTACTGTATAAGGCTGACTCGCATTTTTATTTATTATAAATGTGACGAAATAAGACTCTGGCCCTTTTATATCTTTGTTCTTTACCTTGGCGATAACCTTTGGTTCATTAATTGGGTCTCCCAATGTGATTTCCTCCAAAATATCAGCGCCTCCATCTAAAGATTTTTTTGCCACCACGGTAATGTTTATGGTATCTCTTCCATTTTTTGAAGCGCCTTGCCATGTACAAGTTGACCCCTTAATTACTGTAGACACATATATTTCAGGATGTCCTGGATTTTCTGCTGGGTCACTTTGATTGTCAGTAAAAACAACATTGTCTTTAATACTTTGCTCGTTTGGTTGAATGTTGTCTGTATCAACCGTTAATGTAATGACTGTGTTACCTGGTTTTCCTCCTCCCATAATTAGTGTGTTTTAAGTTAAAAATATATTGATTAATTTGATTATGTATTAAAAATTACTCTTTATTGATGGTGATACTAAAGTCTGTCTATTCAGACATTTCCTCGTGCTTCATATTCAAAATATTTAGAATCTCCCACATTGCCTTCGGGCTTATACTTTAACCCAATAAAACGTAGCCAAGACATTTGCTTTTCAGTCTCTCTAGACTGAGAATATACCACTAGCGTACAGCCTTTATAATTACGAGATTGCTCCTCTAAAATCTTACGCATTTCAAAAGTTACTTTCAAGGCTTGGTTATTCTCTTCCATATGCTTACTTGCCACCAAATAGCAATGTAATTTCGTCTCGCTTATTTTAACAGCCATTAGGATGAGTAAGGGGAAATTATCAGGAGTTCTAAATACTTTGCTAAAGCCATCTTTACGACATAATTCAAACTGCTCTATTAACGTCTCAAATGCAGTTTTCTCATTGTGAATGTTATAGAGCTTCCACTCATAAGTCGAAAATTTCCATGGATTTTTTAGAACATAGGAAAGGTCTTTTTCAGTAATCTCATCTTGGACTCTAGATAAACTTAATTTCATCTAACTTAGCATATCAAAATCATTAGACACATATAATTAACATTACATAAAAAAGCGAACAATTAAGTTATTCTGTTAGGTAGTAAATTAGGGATAACAAAAATCTAGATAGTTGAAGATAGAGATGGCATTGTTAAAATTAGGTAAAATTCTTTTGATATCCTAAAATAAAAAACATCTATTACACTGAATATGTGTGGCATAGTAAAAAAAAGCGCCTGAAAACTACAATTTCTTTCAAGCCACCAAGAAAAATTTATATTACTCTAACATGATAAATTTCTTTACTTTGCTTGCCTAATAATTACTTGTTAAGTGAAAGTCTGTATTGCCGAAAAACCCAGTGTTGCTCGCGAAATTGCCGCTGTTCTTGGTGCTACCACCAAACATGATGGTTATTTTGAAGGTAATGGTTACGCCGTAACTTACACGTTTGGACACTTATGTACGCTTAAAGAACCGGCGGATTATAAACCGTATTGGAAAAGTTGGGATTTAAATAATCTACCGATGCTTCCAGAACGGTTTGAAGTCAAAGTTGCTGATAATGATGGTATAAAAAAGCAATTCAATATTGTAAAACGTTTATTTGATAAAGCTGAAGTCGTCATAAATTGTGGTGATGCTGGTCAGGAAGGCGAATTGATACAACGCTGGGTACTTAATCAAGCTAATTATAAAGGCGAAGTTAAGCGTCTTTGGATTTCATCTTTAACCACAGAAGCTATAAAGGAAGGTTTTGAAAATCTTAAACCTTCAGAAGATTACGATAATCTTTATTATGCTGGTTTTTCGCGCTCTATTGGTGATTGGTTGTTAGGTATTAATGCTACAAGATTATATACCGTAAAACACGGTGGTTACAAGCAAGTACTTTCTGTTGGGCGCGTGCAAACACCCACGCTCGCAATGCTAGTTAATAGATACAAAGAGATTGAAAACTTTAACCCTCAGCCCTACTGGGAATTGCAAACGACCTACAGAGATACCCTTTTTAATTATGAAGAAGGCCGCTTTTTGAAGATGGAAGATGGTGAGGTTTTGGCCAATAAAGTTAAAGACGACCAATTTGAAATTGTATCCATTACCAAAAAGAAAGGCACAGAATATGCGCCAAAACTATTTGACTTAACGGGTTTACAGGTTTATTGTAATACCAAATTTGGAATGTCTGCAGATGAAACGTTAAAAGCTGCCCAGCGTTTATACGAACAAAAAGCCATCTCTTACCCAAGAGTAGACACCACATTTTTACCAAACGATGTGTATCCTAAGGTAAAAGGTATTTTAAGTAAACTCACCAACTATTCAGAGCTAACCTTACCTCTACTCGATAAAAAGATAGAGAAGTCTGCAAAAGTCTTTAATGATAAAAAGGTCACAGACCACCATGCAATTATTCCTACCGGGATAGAAATCACCACGCATCATCCCGATTTTAAAGTTTATAACGCTATTGTAAAACGCTTTATCGCTGTGTTTTACGAGGATTGTAAAGTGTCAAATACTGTGGTCATAGGACAGGCAGCAGATGTGAAATTTAGAACTACAGGAAAGGAAATATTGTCTAAAGGTTGGCGTGTGGTGTTTGAGTCGAAAGACACTTCGACTGCGCTCAGTGTGACTTCAAAAGATAAATTATTGCCAACATTTATAAAAGGCGAAAAAGGACCGCATGAGCCCTCGTTTATAGAAAAGCAGACCAAACCACCAAATCAATATACTGAAGCCTCTCTCCTACGCGCTATGGAAACTGCTGGGAAACACGTAGATGACGAAGAGTTACGCGATATTATGAAAGAAAACGGTATTGGTCGACCATCAACCCGCGCCAATATTATTGAAACCCTTTTTAAGCGTAAATATATTAAGCGTAATAAGAAACAGATTCTACCAACGGTTACAGGAATTCAACTCATTGATACCATTCAGAATGAATTATTAAAGTCCGCCGAGTTAACAGGAACATGGGAAAAACAGCTTAAAGACATTGAAAAAGGTGAATATTCCGCATCAGCATTTATAAAGAGTATGAAGCGTATGGTAGATGCCTTAGTTTACGAAGTAAGGACAGAGAAAGTAACGACGCGCATTTCTTCAGTAAATAATAAGCCTTCAAAAACGTCGAAAACAAAAGCTAAACAGTCTAAAGGTGTTGTTGGGAAAGCTTGCCCGAAATGTAAATCTGGACAATTAATAAAAGGAAAAACAGCTTTTGGTTGTAGTCACTACGGAACGTCTTGTGATTTCACTTTACCATTCAAATTTGAGAATAAAAAGATATCAGAAAACCAACTAATTAGACTTTTAAGTAAAGGTTCGACAGTTAATCTTAAAGGTTTTAAAATCAACAATATAACTACAGAAGGCTTATTGCGATTTGATGATGCTTTTAAGTTGAAATTAGAACCAAAAAAAGGTACAAATCTTAAAACTGAAATGCCAGAAAATGCATGTCCTAAATGTAAAAAGGGTACTATTATTAAGGGAAAAACAGCTTATGGCTGTTCTGACTATAAATTAGGATGTGGTTTTAGATTTTCTTATGATTTGTTACGCCAAAAAGCTAATGGTAAAACCCTTACAAAAGAATTGGTATATAAAATACTGAAAGAATAAGTTTGTTCGTAAACAAAAAAGCCACTATCGTCGATAATGGCTTTTTTTTATGAGTTTATTTTAGAGGACTGAACACGTTTTACTCTAACGGCATTCATGCCGCGTTGACCTTTTTCGAGTTCGAACTCTACTTTGTCGTTCTCCGCGATTTCATCTATTAAACCACTTACGTGTACAAAGTACTTCTCGTTATTTTCTTCATCGATAATAAAACCAAAACCTTTAGATGAGTCAAAATAATTGACTTTTCCTTTCCTGATAGGGTCAAACTCTTCCTTTTCTCCCGGTAGTGTTTTTGGAATACTCACCTCGATATTCTCGGCTTCTATTTCTATTTTTTTATCAGGGTCTGGAGGCGTGTCTGTTAAATTACCATTATAATCCACATAAGCGATTGGAATGCCATCTGCTCCTCCATTGGCCTCCTTCTCTGCTTTACGTGCTTCCATTTTTTTACGCTTGTCTTCGCGCTTTTTTAAACGTTTTTTTTCTTTTTCACTTTTACTAAAGGTTTGTTGCGATCTACCCATGTACTATTTTTACTGTTTTTTTGAATTCGCCTAAAGATAGGCCTATAAAAGCAGTAAAAGGCTTAAAAACAGAAATATCTTTAAAAATTAATCGTTTAAGGAAAGAGAATCTGACTTATTCTCTATCTTTTCCCACAAATAATCGGATGTTAATCTGAAGCTTCCTAAGTATTCGAAACTACAAGTGTCTGGATTAATGATAGATAAAAAGGGTTCACTATTTTTATTATTGTAGAGATGGTAAATTTCACCAATTAATGGCTCAAAAGAAAACTTTGAGCTTGTAATAAGCTCGTTATACTCTAAAACCTTCATCAACTCCTCGTATTCGGCTTTTAATGCTTCGTATTTGGCTTTTAAATGTTTATTAGCTTTATAGATTTGGGAGTTTTTCCAACTTCCATTATTAGGTGCTTTTATTTGCGGTGCACTAAAACTTGTAGCATATGGCAAAAAAGCAGCGTTGTATTGCTCTTTTTCCTCGTCATAAACAACCATATCTGGTTTTTTGTCTTTCATCATCTTTTCTTTTTTATTCTACACGTATTCGGAAGCAATATGGTCTACAACAATTCCGTCTTCTAAGCTCATAATTACGCCTTGTGCTGCACGTTCTCCAGAAATCATTGCTGCGTTTAACGAACCATTTAACAAATAATCACCCGCTAAAAATATTGTTGGTTTAAGCTGGGTTTCTGTTGGAGAAATATCATTTTGAAGCCCATTAATATCTGGTAATGCTTTGGTAATATGGTAGGTTTTTAAATGTCTATCGATTACAATACCACATTTTGTAAGCAATTCTTCTGTTACGCGCTGAATTAATTGCTTTTTATTTAACGTAGTGTCTTTTACTACTGTTACAGATAACAGTTCTTTATCTCCTTTGGTTGCTGTTGCAAGGCTATTATGAAAAAATAGATTATTTATAAGCGCGTCTTTATCAGCAACTAAACCAATAATGGGTTTATCTATAGTCCTTTTATCAACCTCGAAATATAAATTATAACACGATTTCCAGGCTATATCTTGATTATTAAGATTGCCAATTAATTGATTAGCACCAGAGGTTATTATAGTAAAGTGTGTATCGATAAGTGTACCATCTGATAACGTAATCGACCTATCACCTACTTCTACCACCTCTTTATTAAAAATAAAATCCGTTTTCTCTAGTTGTGATTTTAACTGTTCTGCAATTTTACCAATGCCGCCTTTTGGTAAGACCGCAAGGCCGTCACCAAACATCTTGTAAACAAACTCCAACATTCGGCTAGACGTCTTCAAGTCAGATTCTAAAAATATTCCTGAAAAAAATGGCTTAAAAAAGGCATCGATGACCTTACCAGAAAATCCTTTCTCTTTTAAATAGTCTAAGCTCGATGTTTCTGGACTACTGAAAATCTCTTGAATTGACTTTTTCTTCAACTTTTGATTAAGCCTTAATGTTTTAATCTTATCGTTGAAACTACCAATTGAAGAAAAGACTGTTGGAAATAAAAAACTTAAATTTCTTAGTGGGTCACCGATGGTTTGTGTTTTGCCATTAGAAAAAATAATGCTTCCTGGTAAAAACTCTTGCAATTCTAAGGTTTCAAAATCTAAATGCTCCTTGGCTTTAGGATACGCATTAAGCAATACTTGAAAACCATGATCTAATTGATAATCTTCTACGATATCTGTTTTTACGCGTCCACCAACATTGTTAGTAGCTTCGATTACAGTAGGATGATAACCATTTTTCTCCAATGTTTTAGCAGCTATTAAACCACTAATACCAGCACCAACAATATGTATTTTATAGTCTTCCCTATTCATTAGCTAGCTTATTTTGGGTCTAAAATAGCATTTACGCGTTCTAGAGCATCTCTGTAGTGATATTTAGTTTCAGGATTTACAGCACTATTTGAAGCCGTTCTTAAGCGTTGTTTTAATACGTTGAGCTCACCTCTAACCAATGCTCTTACATCGGATTGATTGACATTGTAATATTTCCTAGAACGTGCTCTGTTCATGTCTTCTGTCATTAAATAATTCATTTGGTCAATGTACGCACGTTGTAAATTTCTTCTGTAAACAGAAACGTTTTGACCTGAATTAATTTCTGACCACAGTCCTTTACGCAAATCTCTAAGCATCTCTAAAGCAGAATAATTGCTAGAGTCTAATGCACTAAAGTCAATAAGACGACCAATCGTTTCAAAATTTAATATGCGATTAAGCTGTCTTACTTGCAATCCTCTTAAACGTTCAGTATAGCCCGCGTAATCTATTTTATTAAGAATATTTTTATCTACTAACCAGGTAGGACTTGCAAAAGCATTCTTATGAAGCCATTGCATAGCGTCCTTCTGTTGTAGCTTTGGCACCATACTATAAACATCTCCATTTTGCGATGGATTTTTAGTATCCTCGTAAACGCCACCAATATGCGTTGTAACATGGCCAACATAACGATTCCAAACACCTAGCATTTCGCCATAGAGCTCAGCTAAGTCATCGTAATCATTGGTTTGGTTGCTTGTCCATGCCGGCAAATTAGCCGCTACGATTTTAAGATTTTTTAGGCCGTAAGTACTTGCTTTCATGCTGTTGTTTCCAATATCTTCTGTCTGTGACCTTGGGTCGAAACGGCTACCTTGACTACCAAACATATATTTTGGATCACCAGCTTTAGAAGACACAAGTTGGTCTAAAGCCTTTTTCTCATCGTCTGCTGATTTAGCATTAGGATAATAGCGGTATCCAAAATTAATGGCATAGTCGTCATAGGGTCCAAGCTGTCTAATAAATCTAATATTTTGGTCACCAGGTTGTGCTATGTAGTTATAGCGCGCATAGTCCATTATGGTTGCTGCTATACCATTTTTTTGTGTAAAAGCGCCATCACGATAGTTTTCTACGTCATAGGCATAACTTGCCGCCATGTTATGAGGCAAACCAAGCGTATGTCCAACTTCGTGAGCAATCACCATTTTCATCATTTCGCCTATTTCTTCATCTGGTGTATCTAGTGTTCTTGCAGAAGGATTTGCTGCTCCAGTTTCTAATAAATAACGATTTCTGTAAGAACGCAGATGATTGTGATACCAAATAATATCGCTTTCAATAATTTCACCAGTTCTCGGGTCAGATACACTTGGACCAGTAGCATTTCGTGTAGTACTTGCTACATATCTAATTACCGAATAGCGAATATCTTCTGGACTAAAATCAGGGTCTTCTTCTTTAGTTGGCGGATCTTTTGCAATAATGGCATTTTTAAAACCTGCTGCTTCAAATGCCTTTTGCCACAGCTCTACACCTTCTTTCATATAAGAGCGAAATTTTTCTGGTGTAGCTGGGTCTAAGTAGTACACAATAGGCTTTACTGGCTCCACAAGTTCTCCCCTTTTATAAGCCTCGATATCTTTTGGAACTAAACGCCAACGACGAATGTAAGTTTTTCGGTCTGCTTTTAGTTTTTCGCTACCGTAATCGTATTGACTTAAAGTAAACCAACCCACACGCTCATCAAAATAACGTGGCTGCATTTTATCTTCTGGTAGCAAAATCATCGACTGATTCATCTGAATACTAATAGTCTCTGTACCATAACCAGACGGTGGCTCTGCGGCGTTATATGTAAAATCCTGAATAACTTCTATATTTTTAGGAAAACTTTTAACCGAGTTAACGAAGCTTCTGCTTTTGTCAAGGTTTCTGACTTTGTATTGCTTTCTAAAACCTGCCGAAAGTCCGCTTAGTGCTTTAACGTCACTTCCATAAAAGGAAGTTACATCAACGACCACTGCACTGGAGTCTGGAGATATTGCTTCAATATCAAAGGCATATATCGTAGGCTCGTAATTATTATTTTGAACCGAAATATTTATAGGAAGGCTATCTTCGGCAACGGCACTGTATGACTTTTCTTTTATTAGAATTTTATCTTTAAAGCGCTTCCATTGTATTAAGCGTGTATTGGTTTTAGTTCCTGCGTTAACGTAGCCACCACCTAAACCGGATGGTAGTTTTGCAAATCGGCTAACCAACAGCATATCAGTCTCAAGGAAATTATTAGGTATTTCGAAATAATATTTATCATCGATAGAATGTACCTTAAACAAACCGTCGTCAGTTACAGCGTCTTTTGTAATAACTTTACTGTATTCTTTTATTTTGCCCTTCTTTTTTGATGCAGGTTTTGGCGCTGATTGTTCTGTTTTTTCGTCTTTTTTACGTTTACGTTTGGATTGCGCTTCGGAATTAAACGTTGTTAAAGAAGCTAAAATAACGGCGATTAGAACTAGTGGTTTTTTTAAGAAAATCATTAGAAATTAGTTATAGTTAAGTTTTAAAAAATGTAAAGATAAATAATCCGTTTTTAGTTTTAATTGAATTCTTAAAAGCTGTTAAAATCCAAGTATATTCTTTTGTAAGAGCGTATTTTTGCAACAAATTTTGAAGCTATTTTTATGCTAACCATTTTTAGACTTACAGCTTTTTTAGAAGGCTTATCCTACCTGCTACTTTTATTTATAGCAGTACCTGTAAAGTACTTAAATAATGACCCGCAATATGTAAAGTTATTGGGGATGCCACATGGCTTATTATTTGTGGCATATATTGTTTTGGCCGTATGGTTGAAACCAGATTTTAAATGGGACAAGAAAACATTTTTCTTTGTTTTACTTGCATCTGTAATTCCATTTGGAACATTTTATGTTGAAAGAAATTATTTAAAGTCTTATCAAGCTTAAATTATGCGACACTATATCTATGACCTATTATTAGAAAATGGCATTTCTGAAAATGTTGCCAAATATTTGAATATGTTGGCGCTACTTTTGGCTTTGCTAATCTTAGCATTTGTTATAGATTTTATAACTAAACGCGTATTATGGCGAATTTCTTCAGGAATTGCCAAAAGGACGAAAACCAATTTCGACGACATACTTATTGCCAACAAACTACCCCGAAATGTCGCTCATATTATTCCGCTTATTATTTTAATTGACTTTGTACCGCAAGTCTTTTCGGATTTTGATTTGGTTGAAGTGATTATCGAGAAGACATTGAAAGTTGTTGCCATACTTCTTACATTAAGAATTCTAAGAAGCTTATTACATTCGATTAGAGATTATTTAAAAACATTACCGCAATACAAAGACAAGCCGATTTATAGCTACATACAGGTCTTTATGATTTTTATGTGGGTACTTGCCATATTTGCAATTTTTGCAATAATCACAGGAATTTCGTTTTGGGAATTTTTTGCTGGTATCGGTACGGCTTCAGCAATAATTATTTTGGTATTTAGAGATACCATTTTAGGTTTTGTTGCAAGCATACAGGTTACGGTAAACGATATGGTGCGTATAGGCGATTGGATTACATTTGATAAATACGGCGCCGACGGTGATGTTATAGAAATAACCTTAGCAACAGTAAAAGTCCAGAACTGGGATAAGACCATTACGACCATACCAACTTACGGGCTAATATCTGACTCTTTTAAGAATTGGCGAGGCATGTCTAACTCTGGTGGACGACGAATAAAACGCTCCGTAATTATTAAAGCTTCTACAATAAAATTTTTAACAGACAACGAGATTGAACGCTTTAAGAAAATTGAATTAATCTCGGATTACTTAAATACGCGCTCCAAAGAGATTTTAAAGCATAATGAAGCCATAGGCGCAGATAAATCAGTATTAATTAACGGTCGTAATTTGACAAATTTTGGAATTTTTAGAAAATACCTTCAAACGTATATTGAAAACCATTCGGCAATTAATAAAGATATGACGCTCATGGTGAGACAATTAGAGCAAACAACTCAAGGTATTCCCCTAGAAATTTACGCGTTTAGTAGTGACCAACGTTGGCAAAACTACGAATACATTATGGGTGATATTTTTGACCACGTATTAGCGGCTGTTAAATTCTTTGACTTGGAGGTTTACGAATTAGGTTTACCTATACGCAACGACTAATTAATCGTTTTTAAGTCTATCTTTCACATACTCTATTTCTGTTTTTCCGTGTGGCTTTGGCTTGCCATCAGGTCCTAGATTAACCATAATCATATTATCAACAGTCAAAATAGTTTCGCGTGTCATTTTATTTCTGGCTTCGCATTTCATTGTTATGGACGTGCGTCCAAATTTTATAACTTCCATTCCTATTTCTACGATATCTCCTTTTTTAGCTGAGGCCATGAAATTAATTTCGGACATATATTTGGTAACTATTTTAGGATTTTCAAGTTGAATAATTGTGTAAAGTGCGGCTTCCTCGTCAATCCATGCTAACAATTGCCCGCCAAATAAGGTGCCATTAGGGTTTAAATCTTCGGGTTTTACCCATTTTCTTGTATTAAATTTCATAAATGTGTTTAGTGATAAGTCGAGTGGTTACTAATTAAAACAATGTATCTGTACTTAAGTCATCTTTCATCTTAGGAATATGCAAATTAGTACCAAGATTTTTGTTTAGTTGTTCTATAAAATAAGCTGAAAGTAAAGGAGACTCTTTCTCGATATTCTGATGAACAAAAAAGTTAATCTCATCGATTCCAGCTTCCTTCCAAGTCTGCAAGCGTTTAATCCAATCGTCTAGTCTATCATAATCGCTTTGATGGTTAGCGCCGACATATCGAATAAACGCTCTAGAATTAGTTAAACGCATATGCATAATATCTCTACGCCCAGCCGAATCTACGATAATATTTGAAATATTATTAGCCTCTAAAAGCTGATATAACGCTTTGGAAACAGATGTGTCGTTATACCAATCCGTATGCCTGAATTCTACGGCTAAAGGAATTTCTTTTGGCCAAGATTCTACGAAGTCAACAACACGATTAAAATCTTTAGGCGCAAAGTTGTTATGCATTTGAAGAAATACACATCCTAGCTTTTCTTTTAAGTTAACGGCGCTATAAAGATAATTTTCAACTACTGGACCCACATCTTCATTTAATCTTTTCCAATGACTAATTTCTTGATTTAGTTTCGGGAAAAACTTAAAATTATCAGGTGTTTTTTCGTACCATTTTTCAAATTGTTCTGGTGGAAATATGCGATAGAATGTGGCATTTAATTCAATAGAATTAAATTGTTTGGAATAATATTCAAGCTCGTCTTTTGTGCCTCGAGGATAAAACCCTTTTAAATCTGCCCTATTCCATTTAGCACAACCTACAAAGACATTAAATTCTTCAGAGGCATTTTCTTTCAATACTCTTACTGTATCCGGGTGGTCTTTTTGTAATGTAAAATCAATTAATTCTGGATTATCGACGCCTCCAAATTTCATATTTAGAAAATTTATATAAAGATAACTACTAATACGCTTAAGTCCTAAAATTAGCTTTTGTTAATAAGACCGTTGACAAGATATTATCATAGCCCTATTTTTAGACTGCTTAATATTTAAATTTAATTCCATATTAATTCAATCCAATTCTTATGGAAACCCGCTCTAAACACCTACTTAATGGTCGTCCGACAATTTCTTCTGCTAAAATTTTTGATAATATGTCTAGTGATGAAGCTTTTCAGAATAGCACTTTGCGACCAATTATTAAGTTTCAACACGATTTACTTATAGAAGTTTTTAGAAACTACATTACAAAACGAAAGAATGTATTTTACGATTTGAGTTTAACGAAGCAGTTGGCCTATATTGAAAATGCTATTCATAAAGACATGAAATTTCGAAATTCTTTAAAAGGAATGATTATTGGCCAATTTACGGTCGAAGAATATGCGATTTACATTCAGAATTCTTCAGCACTTAATAAACGTATGATGAATATTGTAAAAGAACGTTTGTTGGATAGTGTCCAAGTTTTTGAAAAGCCTGATTATTTAAAAGCGGTTTAAAGTAACGACTCACCATTAAGATTAGTAGTTAATACATCGCTCATATAATCTAAATAAGGTCTTGCTGATTTAAAAGAAGTGTTCACGTCTTCGATAAAATTATCCGCGAAAACCTCTGAGTCTCTATACTTCTTGATAAATATGTATTGCTTTTTCCGGATTAAATCAATGGCTTTGTGATTTTTATCGAAACCTCTTGGTGCGGTTTTAAGCTCCTCTCCTACAAAATCTCCCCAAACTGATTTAAACTTTTTATCAGAAAGAATGTCTCTAATTTCATTGTCGTCTAGTTCAAATTCTTTACGTATTCGCATTAAATCGTCTTTATTTGGCTCCCAAAACCCGATAGCAATAAAAGACTCGTTATTTGGTTGAATGTGTAAATAATAGCCGCCTCTAAGCTCTGGTTTTTTACGATGGAAAGAACCACCAAAATGCGTTTTATAAGGCAGTTTGTTTTTAGAAAAACGTACATCTCTATATATTCTAAAGACTTTTACCTTATCGATTTGGTCGTGGACGTTCATTAATTCACCTAAATGATTGTATATTTTTTTGACTTTTGACTCCAGAGTTTTAAACTCTGATTTATTCTCATTAAACCATTCTCTGTTATTATTCTTTTGTAATTTTTTAAAGAACGTAAATAAGTCTTTAGGTATTGATGTGTCCATTTTTCAATTTTGATTAAAAATAAAAAAAGTCAATCAGAATGATTGACTTTAATGCTTGAATATATTTAGAATTAGTTCTTTCTACTTTCAAAATTTTCGATAATTAATACGCCGTTGTCATCATAAAATTCGATAACAAAGCTATCATCTTCAAAATACCCTATGCCATTATAACCATTCATACTCATCAGATAAACATCTGAATTGTTGGTAAATCTAGCTTTTCCTTCGATAGCATCAGTTTCAGAATTTAAAATATCAAAACCATAGGTATTTATTTTAAAGTTATAATACTTATTGTCTTTCTTATAATATGCAATTTTGGATTTGCTATCGTAAAATGGGTCATTATCGCTATCGATATAAATTATTTTTTCAACTTCGGCCTTAGGAAATACCCTCGGCGCATCAATTGTTCCTTTGTAAGCTGGGTCTGTCTTAACATCTTGTGTCTCGACGGTTTTTACCATGATTTTTTTTTCAACCATTTCACCATCTTTCATGACATTGATGATTCTTGTTTCCGTTTCAACTAATTTATCTTTTGGATTATCTTGTGCACTTACACCGATAAAGGTTAAAAGTGCTAAAATTATTATTTTAAGTTTCATAAATTTTACAAATATTTAAGGTTAGTATTTATTTAATATTATCCGTCCACAGCATCTTCTATATCTTCCGCTGTGTCTTCTATAGCATCTCCTGCTTCATCTACAGCGTCTTCAACCTTTTCTTCAGTTGTTTTTTGTTCTCGGCAACTGGATGTAAGTAAGCTCATGGAGACTAATGCTATAAATAGGTATGTTAATTTTTTCATGATAAAATTTTTTTCGTAGTGTTTTATTTTTTTGCCAATCGTCTAATTAGAGAAATTAGAAATAAGATTAAAAAAACGTAAAAGCATATTTTTGCTAGGCCTGCAGAAGCTCCTGCAATTCCGCCAAAGCCTAATACTCCAGCAATTAATGCTATAATTATAAATATTATCATCCATCGTAACATAATAAAGTGTTTTAAGTTAGTTAATTACATTCCTAACGTTTAGGAATGATTGTGCGTAGGTTTAATTATTAGAAAAAGAGTTCTCTAATTGTGTCGATTTAACATTCAATTTGTTATCGAATTGAAGTGTACGAATTGGGAAAGGAATATTTATCCCTGCTTTGTCATAAGCCTTTTTTATTTCTATAATTGCAGTAGTTTTTGCTCTAAGTTTCTCTAAAGCACTTTCTGAATCTACCCAGAATCTGCATAAATAGTTGATAGAAGATGAACCAAATTCTGTAAAGTAAAACTCCACATCATCTGTTGATTCTATATGACTAAAAGAATTTTTAATCACTTCTTTAGTCAGACGTTTTACTTCTTCTAAATCGGAACTATAGCCTACACCACATTCGAGAGAGACTCGCATTTTAGTTGTTAAAGAGTAATTCTTTAATGGATTCTCTAAAATGGTTTTGTTAGGTATAACAACAATGTTATTATCTGCTTCTTTTAAAGTGAAATCCTTTAGATTAATATCAATCACTTCACCAGCATATCCAGTTGTTTCAACCCAGTTCCCTATCTGAATTTTTTTTCTAAATGAAAGAACAATTCCTGCAATAGTATTGGCTAGAGTACCTTGCAAAGCTAAACCAATAGCCAAACCAGCAACTCCAGCACCAGCTAATAGAGATTCTAAAGTCTGGCTGAGATTAAGAATTCCTAATGAAATAAATAATCCCGCTACAACAACCACTACGGCAGAAATTCGTGAAATGGTTTTGCTGATACTTTTTTGCTTTACACGTTTAGACACTAATTTCTCTACAAGAGAACTAATGTATCTAGCGGTGAAATACGATACAGTTAAAACTATTATCGCTAAAATAAAATTTGGTAAATATTGAATTAAGGTATTAAACCAACTTAGTAATTTATCTACTAAGTTGGAGAATGCTGAGTTAAATTGTTCTTTCATGGTTTAGAAAAGTGTTTGAATTATTAAAGGTTTTTTGATTCTAGAACTTACCTTTAGAATTCACTTTTCTTTAATTGTGCATTTGTATTTTGATTAAATGCATCTAGCATCCAACTATTCTTTTCTAGCTCTCTAATGTAGGCACCTATTAAATCTATTGTTCCCTCGTCATTAATTTTTTCTGCCTCTTTTACTACTTTACTCATTTGTGTAAGTAAAATCGCATGATTATCTAAAATAGTTGATACCATTTCCTTATCCGTAATATCTGACACGGCTTCTTTGATGGTAGCTATTCTTAAATAATCTTTTAAGTTACTTATTGGATGATACCTTAAGGTTAAGATACGTTCTGCAATTTCGTCAATCTTTAAACGTGCATCTGAATATAGTTCTTCAAATTTATTGTGTAATTCAAAGAAGTTTTCGCCTAAGATATTCCAATGGAAATTTCTTAGATTTTGATAATAAATGTGGTAGTCTGCTAGTAAAATGTTTAATTCTACAACAGTTGCATGTAACTTTTCGTCTTCAATGTTTAAGTAGTTCATAACTATTGTTTTAATTTATTTGTTTAACTCTTTTTAATATAACCTAAACAGGCCTAAAGTCAAGTCATTTAACGGGGTTTAACAGGTTTAAATTAGATTTTAAGCATATTTAACACTTTAAAACAGCCATTTTTTGAAATATTATGAGCCAAATCATCAAATAATTTAGAATAATTCAAAATTAATTTGTGAAATGAAAGAATTTTCAGTATAATGCAGAAATTTTTAAATTCTATTTTCCAATTATGGGTAGACCCGCAACAAAGCCAACCAAACTTAAAGATGGTTTTTACATTGAAATAAGAAACAAAGGCTCTAGGTCTGGAGTAAAACTTTACAATAGTACCGAAATGCAAATGCAACGTGCCATAAAAATGTACGAGCGTTCTAAAGAAGTTTTAATATTAGGAGAATCTGTAAACGGTAAGTTTGTAGAGAAAGAACCTATATTACACGTCGTGAAATAACACTTTTTAGCTTTCGGCTGACATTTATCATACTTTTTAGTTGGCATCCTTTATAACTTGCTGATTGTAATTAATAGTAGATATTTTCTGCTTCTCTAACAATCAATTATTATGGTATTTTCTAAAACTAAAGCGCCAGTATGGTATTGGATAGTGTCAATATTGGCTTTTATTTGGTATGCGCTTGGCGTGTACTATTTTTTTGCACAAACTTTTAACACCTCTAGTTATAGAGCAATGTACTCACCAGAACAGTTAATGGTTGTAGATAAAATGCCTACTTGGGCTATTGTTGCTTTTGGTGTAGCTGTGATTTCTGGAGTTTTTGGAGTTTTTGGTTTAATTTTAAGAAAAGAATGGACTAAGAAACTATTTCTAGTTTCGTTTTTTGCTATTGTCGTTCAATACATCTACAATGTGTTTATTGGTAAAATGTATGAGCTATTTTCTTTAGCAGAAAATGTAAGGTACTTTATTATACCAGTTATTGCATTTTTATTGTACTACATTGCTTCAAATGTAAGTCAACGCTCTTGGTTTAAGCAATAGTCATTTGGATAGAAATATCTATAACTTTAATCAAAGTCTATAGCATGCAGAATTAGGCCAGATGCTGGAGCTATATAATCCATAGGCGTCGTAGTATCTGTCGATAATGTTTTTTTGATATCATCTAAGGTAAACTCACCACGACCAAGTTTTATTAATGCACCGAACATTAGTCGAATTTGGTTGCGCATAAAACCTTTTCCTCTGACTTTTAGAACATAAGATGTCTCTGGAAAAAAATTAGCCACGTAGTCGGTATTAGTTACTATTTCACAGCTTTCAATAGTCCTTTCAAATTCGCCCGTGGCAGTAGCTTTGTAGCAATAAGACTTAAAATTATGTGTACCCTCGAATAACTTTGCGCCTTTTTTCATAATATCAACGTTTAAAGGCTCTAAAATAGTCGTTAAAATTGGGGCACAAAATGGATGATTTTTTTGACCTTCTGAAAACAGATAATGGTATTCTTTGATTTTTGAATCTTGAATAACATTAAATGATTTATCAACTTCTTTAATAGATAACGCTCGTATGTCTTGTGGTAAATTTTGATTGAAAAGGTTGAGAAATGCCACAAAATCTTCTATTGGCTCGTCATATAGAAATAGTTCTAAAGCTGCTTCATTTGCCGATACCATTGCATCTGTGCGACCTGCTCCAAGCGTCTTAAACCTTTGCTCACCTAAAATATATTTAAGCGTACGGTCTATCATTAAATGGATGGTCTTTACATTAGGTTGCTTTTGCCAACCGTGAAATCGGTATCCTAAATATTGGAATTTTATAAGATAATAGTATCGTTTTTCGAACATCATAAGGTTGCCGAAATTACTTTTTTAACCTAAGTTCTTCAAATTTTTTTTAACTTGAAGTAATTAACTAACTAAAATCAATTTATTATGACATCATCAAAACCTCCTATTTGGTTCTGGATTGTGAGTGTTTTAGCACTCCTTTGGAACGGTATGGGCGTACTCGCTTACATTGGGCAAGCCTTTATCACAGAAGACATGATTGCGCAACTACCTGCAGACCAACAAGCACAATATCTTATGGAACATCCTGCATGGTATACAGCTGCATTTGCTACAGCTGTTTTCGCTGGTGCTTTAGGAGCAATATGTTTACTAATACGAAAAAAATGGGCTTATTTTCTATTTGTACTTTCGGCATTGGGAGCCATTATTCAGCATGCCTATTTATTTATGAATGTTGAAATGACAGGCGCGCAAATGATAATGCCAGTAATGGTCATTGTGGTTTGCTTATTCTTAATTTATTTTTCGAAAAATGCAATTTCAAAACAATGGATTAAATAATACCTGAAAATTAATTCTAAATCAAAGCATCAGTTTTACTGGTGCTTTTTCTATTTTTATAATCAAAATTTAGATTTGAAAAACTATCCATTTGATCCTTTATTAAAACACCATGTTTTTATTGGTTTAATAACCGCCCTTTGGGTATTTGTGTTTTTATTTTTCACGGAGCCATTAGACGTTAGCGAATTAGGGTTTAATGAGAAATTGATATATCTGCCTGGTTACGGACTTATTGCTGGTTTATGCTATATTTTTTATTTACCTGTTCAAAATATGCTTTACCGTAAAACCAAAAAACAATGGACAATAATAACTGAAATTCTGTTTCTAGCATCATTTTCTGTTTTAGGAATTACCATCGCAAGGCTCTATTATTTATATGTCGTAGTTGCTAATGAACCCAATCCTTACAGTTTAAGTTATATGCTCAAAGCTATTTTTTTACCGGCCATAATTACCATTCTACCCATAATTATTATTGGTCGCTATGCCTTTGGACGTTATCACGAAAAAAAACTAGAAAACCAAAAAATTGAAATTAAAGGCGAAGGCAATTACGAAGGTTTACGATTAGACTTTAACGATATTATTGCTATTAAGTCCTCGGATAATTACGTAGAAGTTTTTTACATCAATACAAATAGTTTAAAGAAAACTTTAATACGAAATAAATTGTCCGCAATAGATTATGAATTCGAAAATCTACATCGTGCGCATCGCTCGTATTTGGTAAATCTGTATCATTTTCAGCAATGGAAAGTTGAAAATAGCAAGCACATCATGCAACTTAATTATAATATTGAAGTCCCTGTTTCTAAAACTTATTTGGCCTCAATAAAATCTTCACTTTAACTCGCCACAAATTAACTGAATTTCGCCCCAAAGCCTTTCTATTATTGAATTATATGACTTTATCTGAAATATATTTGTTTCAGAAAGTTTAATCATATAAATCCTTTAACCATGAAAAAAATCACTCTTTTCCTTTTCGTATTTATATCTGGTTTTCAAGTTTTAACAGCCCAAATACAAACCTGTGATTGTAAAACAGATTTAGATTTTATTGTTGAAAAAATTAAGAAAATGCCTTCTTATAAAAAACAGATTAAGGGTAAAGAGGCAATTAAATTCGAGAACATATACGAGTCTTTACTGCAAAAAATGATAGAACCTATAAATGTCGAAGAATGTTATAGGTTACTTCTTAAACAAATGAACATGGTAAATGATGTTCATGCTTCTTTGCAAATCAATAATCAAGATAATAACATTGTTTTTAGTCCAAAAAAACTTTATGGTAATAACTCCAACAAAGTACAATCGTTAAAAAGCATAACAAAGGAATTAGAAAAGAAAGATATCTCAGATAAAGAGGGTATTTATAATTATGGAGAAGAAAAAATAGGTATTGTATATAATGAGAAAAGTAAACAGCATATTGGGTTTGTTATAGAAACGAACTTAGAAAATTGGATTGAAGGCGAAATTCGGTTTTATCTCTATCCTATAGGTAGCAATAAATACAACATGTACTATTATAAAACGAAAAAGAAAACACCTGGCTTCGTAAGAAGTTTGTCTTTTGAAAACGGTCGCATTTGGTCTTACAAAAAGGTTGGAAATACAGATAATTTTGAACTGTTGTCTGAAAAAATTGAAGTTGCAGACTTTAAACAAATTAGTGACGATACACAGTATTTATATTTTAAAACCTTTAGCAATAGTAAGAAAAAAGAGTTACTTAAATTCTATAATGAAATAAAAGATAAATTAACCGCGCCGAATATTATTGTCGATTTACGTAGTAATAGCGGTGGAAATAGCAAATACTCAGACTCGTATATAAAATTGTTAAGAAATAAGAATGTATATGTAATTACTAATTGCTTTACAGGCAGTAATGGTGAGCAATTTACTCTAAAACTACTAAAGAATAAAAATGCAAAGCATCTTGGCCAAACAACAAGAGGCATTATTGCATACGGCAAGAATTATGGATACAACTACACAACACCATCAGGCTACTTTAATATTACACCTACAGATATGAACTTTCATAAATATATAGACTATGAAAGTAAGGGAATTACGCCTAGTATTGCACTAGACTTCAAAAAAGATTGGGTAGAGCAAACTTTAGAGATTGTAGAAAAAGATAGCAACTAGGCTTATCATGGTTCTAATGCGTGATTAAACTTTCTAAACAACATTAGATTAACTGCCATTATATTATTTAGTGGCAGTTTTAGTTTACTCATCCAAAATTGATTTCTTTGTGTATATACAATAAAAGAATTCTATGAAAACTTTATTATCGTTTGCTTTAGCTATTGTATTTATGAGTAGCGCATTTAGTCAGAGTAAAAAATTAGTTGCCATGTCAGACACCTATCAGAAAGCCTATAAATTAGGCGCTTTGTATTATGAGACAGGTTCAGATAAGCCATTCACTGGTATTCTCTACGGTAAATACGACAATGGAAATTACATGACGATGCAAGAATATGTAAATGGTATCGGAAATGGAAAATGGATAGATTTTGACCCTTATGGACGTAAAGTATGTGAGGGTACCTACAAAGACAATCGTGTAGAAGGCCCAGTTACCTTTTTCTACGAAGATGGAAGTATAAAATCTAAAGGGCAATACCTACACTGGAAAAGACCTATCGGAAAATGGACGTATTATGACAAGGAAGGTAATGTTGTTTCTACAATGATTTATACCAGATAACTATTTCTCCCGACTTTTTAACACGTCAACCACATCATTTAGTTTAAAACCCTTTGCCTGTAACAGCATTAGATAGTGGAATAATAAGTCTGCACTTTCTTCTAAGAAAAGCTCATCATTATTGTCCTTTGCCTCTATGACTACCTCTACGGCCTCTTCACCTACCTTCTGAGCAACCTTATTGATACCTTTTGCAAACAAGGAAGCAACATAAGATTTGTTAGTGTCAGCATTGTCAATACGAGAGCTAATGGTTTCTTCTAACTTTGAAATAAACCCAAAGCTTTGATTATTTGTCTCTTTCCAGCAGGTATCTGTGCCTTTGTGACATGTTGGACCATTTGGATTCACTTTAATTAGTAAGGCATCATTATCACAGTCGGGTTTTAAATCTACGAGATTTAAAACATTACCACTTTCTTCACCTTTTGTCCATAGTCGTTGTTTCCTGCGACTGTAGAATGTAACTAACTTCGAATCTATGGTTTTTTGGAGTGCTTCTTCATTCATATAACCAAGCATTAACACCTTTTCTGTTAACGCATCCTGAATAATTGCCGGTATTAATCCGTCTGGACTTTTATTAAAATCTACGTTCATAATCTTACTTCGATATTCTGTTTTCGTAATTCTTTTTTTAATTCGATAATAGGAATTTCACCAAAATGAAAAACGCTGGCAGCCAAAGCGGCATCTGCTTTTCCAAGTTTAAATGTATCAGCAAAATGCTGAATCGTTCCTGCGCCACCAGAAGCAATAATGGGTATATTTACCAATTCTGATAATTTTGCCAAAGCTTCATTTGCAAAACCCGCTTTAGTTCCGTCATGATTCATTGACGTAAATAAAATTTCACCTGCGCCACGTTCTTCTACTTCTTTAGCCCAATCGAAAAGTTTAATATCTGTTGGAATGGTACCGCCAGCCAAATGTACAAACCACTCCTCGCCTATTTTTTTAGCATCTATGGCAACAACAATACACTGACTTCCAAATTTCTCAGACAACTCATTAATAAGCTCTGGTCGCTTTACTGCAGAAGAATTAATGGATACTTTATCTGCACCACAATGTAATAAATCATCGACGTCTTCAATTGATGAAATACCGCCACCAACTGTAAAAGGAATATTAACTTGCTCAGCGACTTTCAACACCATATCGTGCATGGTTTTACGCTTTTCTTGGGTTGCCGAGATATCTAAAAAGACCAGCTCATCTGCGCCTAAAGCTGCATATTGTTTTGCTAGTTCTACAGGATTACCAGCATCGCGCAAATCAACAAAATTAACACCTTTTACGGTACGTCCGTTTTTTATATCTAAGCAAGGAACAATTCGTTTTGTTAGCATGTTATATAAATTGTTCTAGTTCTTTTAAACTAATTCTATTCTCGTAAATGGCTTTACCAATGATAACACCTTCGCAACCAATAGCTGCTAAAGATTCTAAATCTTTAATTCCAGAAACACCACCAGATGCAATGAGTTTTATGGATTGCGCTCCGCTTTTACTGGAACACGATGTAATAATTGTTTTATATAAATCTAATGAAGGCCCTTCTAGCATACCATCCTTGGAAATATCTGTACAAATGACATATTGAATATGCTTTCTCTGGTAATCCTTAATAAACGTAACAACCTCTTCTTTACTATTATCTTGCCATCCGTTAATAGCAATTTTTCCTTCATTGCTATCGGCTCCTAAAATAATTTTTTGTGGTCCGTATTTTGATAGCCAGCCTTCAAAAGTTTCTCTATCACTTACAGCAATACTACCGCCAGTAATCTGTCTTGCGCCACAGTTAAAGGCAATATTTAAATCTTCATTAGACTTCAAACCGCCTCCAAAATCTATTTTTAGGTTTGTTTTTGAGGCAATTTGTTCTAGCACTTTATAATTAACAATGTGTTTGGCTTTAGCACCATCTAAATCGACTAAGTGTAAATACTCAATGCCAGAGGCTTCGAATTCTTTTGCCACTTCGAGTGGATTTTCATTATATATTTTTTTAGTATCATAGTCGCCTTTAGTGAGTCTTACACATTTTCCTTCTATGATATCTATTGCTGGTATTATTCTCATATTTATTTCCCACGAAAGTGGGAATCTTTTAATTATTATTTCTTTAACGCTTTTGAAACACTCCTAAAGTTTCACTTCGACAAGCTCAGTGTGACAATAGCTATCATTTTATAATTCTAGAAAATTTTTTAACAGCTTCTCTCCTGCTGTCGATGATTTTTCTGGGTGAAATTGTACACCGAAAAAATTATCATTTTCTAATGCTGAAGCATATTCTATGTCATAATCTGATGTTGCAATAGCCTCTTCACAATTTTCAGCATAGTAGCTGTGTACAAGGTACATGTATTCTTCTTCTCTTATGTCTTTAAATAAATCAGATTTTAAATTCTTAATAGTATTCCATCCCATCTGAGGCACTTTTACAGCATTTGAAAAGCGTTTTACATCAACTTTAAAAATTCCTAAGCCATCGGTATCACCTTCTTCTGTATGATTACACATTAATTGCATACCTAAACAAATGCCCAAAACAGGCTGTTTTAATTTTGGAATAAGCGTATCTAACTTACTCTGTTTTAACATACGCATTGCCGAGCTTGCTTCACCAACTCCAGGAAAAATTACTTTATCAGCAGCTTCGATGACCTTAGGATCATTTGTTAACATGGCCTCATAACCTAATCGTTTAAAAGCAAATTGTATGCTCTTTATATTTCCTGCGCCGTAATTTACAATTGCTAATTTCATTACAATACGCCTTTTGTTGAAGGTAAAATCATCTTTTCTACATCTTGTTTAATTGCCATTTTTATGGCCTTTGCAAAGGCTTTAAAAATGGCTTCAATTTTATGGTGTTCGTTTATGCCTTCTACTTTGATATTTAGATTGCACTTTGCCCCATCTGTAAATGATTTAAAGAAATGGTAAAACATCTCTGTTGGCATTTTGCCTATCATTTCTCGCTTAAAATCGGCATCCCATACCAACCAATTTCGTCCGCCAAAATCTATCGCTACCTGCGCTAAACAGTCGTCCATTGGTAAGCAAAAGCCATAACGCTCAATACCTAACTTATTGCCTAAAGTCTTGGCAAAAACTTCACCTAAGGCAATTGCTGTGTCTTCAATGGTGTGGTGCTCATCAACCTCTAAATCGCCAATAACTTTAATATCCAAATCCAACTGACCGTGTCTTGCAATTTGGTCTAGCATATGGTCGAAAAAAGCGATACCAGTATCTATTTTACTTTTACCTGTACCATCAAGATTAAGGTTAATTTTTATTTTAGTCTCATTAGTATTACGCTCAATAGAACCAATACGTTCTGTGGTTTTTAGAAATTTATAAATAGTTTCCCAGTCGTTGGTTTCTAAAGCAATGTATTGCTGTAATTCATTATTGCTAACTGTAACTTCATCTGTTCCTAGATTAGTATTGTCATTGATAAAAATACCTTTTGCTCCTAGGTTTTTAGCTAATTCTACATCGGTTAAGCGATCACCAATCACAAAAGAATTCGTTAAATCATAGTCATCAGAAAAGTATTTGGTTAATAAGCCCGTATTTGGCTTGCGCGTTGGCGCATTGTCTTTGGCAAAGGTTCTATCTATAAATTGTTCTTTGAAAACAACACCTTCACTCTCAAAAGTTTTTAAAACAAAATTATGAACAGGCCAAAAGGTTTCCTCGGGATACACCTCAGTACCCAAACCATCTTGATTGGTAATCATTACTATTTCAAAATTCAATTCTTTAGCAATTTTACTTAAGTATTGAAACACTTTTGGATAAAACTCTAACTTTTCGAATGCGTCAATTTGCTCGTCTGCTGGTTCTTTGATTAAAGTTCCGTCTCTGTCTATGAATAATACAGGCTTCATGATAGCTGATTTAATATCGTAATTAATGTCTTATTTTCATTTGGTGTTCCTACAGTAAATCGTAAACAGTTTTCACAAAGTGGCTGAGTTGTTCTATTCCTTACAACCACACCTTTTTCGATTAATTGTGTATAGCGTTTATTGGCATCATCTACCTGAACCAAAACAAAGTTGGCATCCGATGGATAAATAGTTTTCACTATAGACACTGATTTTAGTTGCTCGATTAACTTATCACGTTCAAAAATTATTGATTGAACTTCTTTTTCAACAGTCTCTAAATCTTTCAAGCGTTCTAGTGCCTTATCTTGTGTGAGTTGATTAATATTATAAGGCGGTTTTATTTTGTTTAGAACAGCTATAATATATTCTGAAGCAAAGCAGATTCCTAACCGAATTCCCGCCATACCATAAGCTTTAGATAATGTTTGTGTGACGATTAAATTTGGAAAATCATCTAAACGTGAGACCCAACTTTCTTGATTTGAAAAATCGATATACGCTTCGTCGATTACAACAATACCGTTGAATTTATTGATTAATTCTTCAATTTTTGACGTTTTAAAACTATTGGCTGTTGGATTGTTTGGTGAGCATAAAAATAAAATTTTTGAATTCTGATTTTGAGCTGCTAAAATATCGGCTACTTTAGGTTCAAAATTCTCATCTAACACAACCTGCTTTATAGCAACTGCATTTAAATTTGCCAGAACAGAATACATGCCATATGTTGGTGGCAACGTAACGATATTGTCTTTATTAGGTTCGCAGAAAGCTCTAAAAATTAAATCTAAAACTTCGTCACTGCCATTACCCAACAAAATTTGAGACGCTTTGATATTTTTAATTTCGGCTATTTTGTCCTTTACCTTGGTCTGTTTAGGATCTGGATATCGGTTTATATTAGTTTCGAAAGGGTTTTCATTGGCATCGATAAATACCATATCCGCAGAAGCATCCTTGTACTCATCTCTCGCAGATGAATAGGCTTTAATTGTCCTGATGTTTGCTCTTAGAAGGTTTTCTATGTTCATTATTCCAAATCTTTTAATCTAAGAGTTACCGCATTTTTGTGTGCTTGTAAGCCTTCTGCTTCTGCCACTAACTCAATTGCCGGACCTATATTTTTTATACCGTTTTTAGATATTTTTTGAAATGTCATACTCTTTTGAAAACTATCAAGATTTACACCAGAATACGCCTTGGAAAAACCGTTTGTAGGTAATGTGTGGTTAGTCCCTGAGGCATAGTCCCCGGCACTTTCAGGTGTATAATTACCAATAAATACTGAACCCGCATTACCTATATTATCTACAAAATAATCGTCATTATTTGTGGCCACAATAAAATGTTCAGGTCCATATTCATCGATTAAAGCTAGCGCCGTTTCAAAGTCATTTACTATAATTGTTTTTGAGTTGTTAATCGCATTCGCTGCCATGTCTTTTCTAGGTAAATCGTCTAGCTGTTTGTTTACTTCGGTGGTGACTTGTTCTGCAAATTGTTTAGACGTAGAAACTAATATTACTTGGCTATCCGAACCGTGCTCTGCCTGACTTAATAAATCCGAAGCTACATAAGCAGCATTAGCCGACTCATCTGCCATGACCAATAATTCACTTGGTCCTGCTGGCATATCGATAGCAACGCCGTATTTTGTTGCTATTTGTTTAGCTACGGTTACATACTGGTTTCCCGGTCCAAAAATTTTATACACTTGCGGAATTGATTCTGTTCCAAAGGCTAAACCTGCAATGGCCTGAATGCCACCTACTTTTATAATTTTAGTGACACCACAAAGTTGAGCTGCATATAAAATTTCATTAGCAATCTTTCCTTCTTTATTGGGTGGAGAGCATAATACAATCTCTTTACAACCAGCAATAGTTGCAGGTACTGCCAACATTAAAACTGTAGAAAATAAAGGTGCTGTACCGCCTGGAATGTATAAACCTACTTTTTGAATAGGACGTTTTTCTTGCCAACAATCCACACCTTCCATAGTTGTAATGGATATGCGATTAGTTTTCTGCGCTCTATGAAATTTTTCGATATTAGATTTTGCAAGTTGAATAGCTTCCTTCAAAGGCTTCGCCACTAAAATAGCCGCTTCTTTTATTTCCTCTTGAGAAACAATCAAGTTTTTTAAATTGACTTTGTCGAACTCAGATGTATATCTCTTAATTGAGGTGTCGCCTTCTTCTTTAACATCGTTAAAGACCTGAATTACAGTGGCTTCAATATCATCTACTGTTTTTGTTGGTCGCTTAAGAATGGTTTTCCAATCCTCTCTTTTTGGGTTATCAATAATTCTCATTACAACACCATGTTTTCGATTGGACAAACTAAAATACCTTCGGCACCATTAGCCTTTAACTCATCTATAACATTCCAAAAATCATTTTTATTAATTACTGAGTGTAAGGAGCTCCAACCCTCTTTTGCCAGAGGCAGAATTGTTGGACTGTTCATGCCTGGTAAAATCTTTATTATGGTGTCTAGCTTACTATTTGGCACATTTAACAATACATATTTGTTTTCTCTTCCTCTTAATACCGATTTTAAACGAAATTGAATTTTATCAATAAGAGCTTGATTGTCATCTGATATTCTTGGCGATGTTGCCAAAACTGCTTCTGAATTTAATAGTTTGTCTATCTCCTTTAAACCATTTTTAAATAGCGTGCTTCCACTAGAAACAATATCACAAACAGCATCTGCCAAACCTATATTTGGTGCAATTTCAACCGAACCATTAATGATATGAAGGTTAGCTTTAATACCTGCTTTTTCTAAAAACTGATTTACGGTATTTGGATAGGATGTTGCAATTCGTTTGCCTTCTAAATCTTTAATTGACTTAGCATCAGATGATTTTGGTACAGCGATAGATACACGGCATTTAGAGAATCCTAAGCGCTCTACAATGTTTAAATCATTCCCTTTTTCTATTAGCACATTTTCTCCAATAATCGCTGCATCTACAACGCCATCTCTAAGGTATTGAGGTATATCTCCATTGCGTAAATAAAACACTTCTAAAGGGAAATTTCTTGCCGATGCTTTTAGTTGGTCTTTTCCGTTATCTATAGAAATACCTATAGCTTTAAGAATTTTCATGGAGTCTTCGTTAAGACGTCCTGATTTTTGTACTGCAATTTTTAGTTTACTCATTTTTAGTTTTGGTTAGTTTAAAAATATCATGAGTTTTAAAAAATAAAACCCGCTTGATATTCTCAAACGGGTTTATATATGTTTTGATTTTATTCAATACATCATTAGCTCGCTTGAGGGCAAGTACTAAAATGATGGTGATGTAATTGAATAGTTCTCATTTCTTATTTCTTGGAACAAATTTTCAGAAAAAATAATTACAATTCCAAGTCTTTAACAAACTTTTTACGCGATAATCGCGATTTAACACTTTTCCTAAATCTACACCCTAAAAAGGTCAATGCCTTAAGGTACATCATAGGAGAAAACTGCGGTTACTGATTTCCTAAAATAATAGGCATTCCACTTTCGCCAGAACCAATAATAACTACTTTACTATTAGGTGATTCCGATAATTTTATTGTGGCTTCTATACCTTTGTCTTGTAAAATCTTTTCCGTTAGAGACGCGCTTAATATTCGGTTTGCATCAGCCTTACCTTGTGCTTCAATACGCTGTTTTTCTGCCTCTTTCTGCGCGGTCACTAATCTAAATTCGTACTCCAACGACTCTTGTTCTTGTTTTAATTTACGCTCAATAGCTTCCTTTATTGTTGGTGGCAACGTCACATCTCTAATTAACACATCATTAAGCTGTATGTATTGCGGCTCAACGATTTTTTTAGTTTCTTCAAAAATTTCTTCTTGGATAGCATCTCTTTTGCTAGAATACAACTGCTCTGGTGTGTAACGACCTACAACGCTACGGGCAGCAGACCTTATCGCTGGCTGTAGCACTCTATTTAAGTAATTCTGGCCTTTTTCGTTATGCAAACGCCCTAGATTTTTATAATCTGGTTCGTATAATACTGAAGCGTCTAATTTAATATCCAAACCATTAGACGATAAAACAGACATTTTTTCTGGAATTTCTTGCTGACGTGTTTCATAATCTATTACACGGTTCCAAGGCGCTATAATGTGAAATCCTGGACCTAACGGTGCAGCATCCGAATCAACGCCGTCACCAAGTGTCTCATACAGAACACCCGCATGACCAGAATCTATAGTCACAGCAGATTTTGCTAGTATTATGATAAGTACAACAACCGTAATTAAAATAGGTAATCCAATTTTTGGTAATCTTTCCATTTTTCTTTTTTTAAATTAATCCTTTATACTTTCTTATAAACCATTCCAAAGATAAGGCTAAAGCGATTAATCCTAATAGATATTTGTAATCTATTAACGGAATTACACTGTGTTTACTTTTTTGAATCGTTGCAAAACGTTCGTCTTTGAATAAATCGCTAATTAGATTATCGGCTTTGTCTATAAAATATGTTTTTCCACTAGAATTGTTTGCAATGAATTGTAGTTTGGTTACGTCGGCATTCAAAAATTGTTGTTCTACATTATAAGCCAACACTTTAAAACTACCTGTGGCTGTTATTGGCTCTTCAGTATGTTTTATTGTAAATTGATAATCTCCTGGCGGAATACTGCTTAAATCAATGCTATAAGACGCATTTTTAAGTAATAAAGGTAAGGTTCTCGAAACGTTAGAGGCTTTATTCGTATAAGTAATTTGAAGATTAGCATTTGTGTCAAACTCATAGTTTTTATTAAAAAATTGTGCGCTAATCTTTATACTTTCTGTCTGATTGTAAAAGGACTTATAATCGATATTAAGTCGTCTTCGCTTTTTATTTGAGCTTAAATATTGTACCAATTTCCCCATAAAATTATCGAAACTTTCAAAACCATCCGTATCTAAAAATGTCTGAGAACGCCAACTCCAAAGGCCTTCGCCATTTAAAAGCGCATGCTTTTGTCTATCTACCTCAAATGTACTTAGAAGCGACTCGTCTGTATTAATGCCATTGATACTTTTGTATAAGATTGTTTGCTCTGGAGCCGTAAATGTTACTGCCCCAAACTCTGATGTCAGTGGTGGATAATTTTCGAAAGTGATATTATCCACTATAAATATGCCGTAATTTTGATTTAGTATGGGTTGATATTCTTCTGACTGATTGGTAATGTCTTGAACAAAATTAGATTGAATTGAATTTAAGAAACGCCAATCTGTATTGGTGCCTGTTATTGTAAATGTATTTAGTTTAAGTCTATTTATTTTTTCATAGACCTCATTAAACAGATTGTTTGGTTGATACAAAATAACCAATTGAAAATCATTTTGTTGTGAAATATAGTCTTTTGGAGAAATTATAGAAACACTTCTTTGCTCATTGGACTCAATGGATTTTTTTAAAGCACCTAAATCTGGATGCATTAACTCCGAAACCAAAGCGATATTTGTTTTTTGATCAATAACTTCAATCGCAAAATTTTTCTGATTATTAATTGTATTTTTTTCGTTAGCTAAAGGTGTTAACTCTACTCTATAGGTTTTAACACCAACGCTGTTGGCATTCAGGTTTGCAGTAACAATTTCTGAAGTCTTCTCAGGCCCAAAAGTTAACGATTTAGAAAATACTACACTGTTTCCTAAGTATATTTTTAAGCTAGTATTAATATCGGAATTACCATTGTAATTGGTAATAATCTCTATAGGAAACTTATTTTTTAAATAGGCATATCTATTTGCATTAACCTGTGTAATCCTTAGATCTGAAAATTTTACAGTATCTCCCAATATAACAGGAAAAATAGGCTGCTTATTAGTTGTTGCATTATACTGGTAATCGCTACCTAATGTTTGATTACCATCTGTAATTAGAACTACGGGAGCTGTATTGGATTTATAAAGCTCATTGTAACTTTTAAAAAATTTAGTAATGTTAGAAATTTTATCACTAAAGCTTAACGAATCTAACGAAGAGACGTCATTACCAAAAGCGTAAGCTTCAATATTAAATTTGGAGGCTAGCTGGTTGTTCTTAACCAATTCTTCTACTAACTTTCTGGCTTTAGCATCTTGCTTTAAGTATGAAATCGATTCTGAATTATCTATAGCTATAACCAGATTTGGCTTCTCTTCGTAATATGAAACAGACTCAAACTTTGGATTAACAAGTAATAAAAGCGTTGCGAAAATCGAAATGAAGCGAAGCGGTATTAAAACTTTTCTTGATGCAACCTTTTTAGATTTATACACATACTGAAATAGCGCTAATAAAAGCGCTATGATTCCAGACATAATAATATATGCTATGGTTTGATTGCTCAATATTATTTCACTTTTAAAATGTCGAAAGAGTCCATAAAACGCCTAATACTTTTATTGCCATCGTTACTTGGCATAGTAATAACCTGGGTAATAAACATTACATTTTCTACTAAATAGGCATTGATATAAATGTAACCACTTTCTGTTTGAATTTTTATAGACCGTCCTGGATAGCCATTAAGCTTTATTTTTTTATCGGAAAGTTTTGTGCCATTTACATTAGTCACAGCCCCTTCCACGGCGCCATCTAAAATACTAGACTGTTTTTCTTGGTCAGCATCTTTAAATTGCTCTTCGGGGTAATCTGACCGTATGAGCGAATAAACAGCATTGTCATCACCGCTCATCAATGGTGCATACATTACCATGTGCATGTCTAGACTCCCAACTGCCGTTTGTACCTTCTGAACAGATTCTTTTGGAGTAGCAGGAAATATTGCGGTTACTGCTAATTCTTCTGATTTATACTTTACCCAACCGTTGGGTACATTTGTAACAACAGCAGATGAATTTGATTCTTCTCCATGCTGTCCGGCATCTTGACTAAAGCCGTTTATTGATGCGCTAAATATTAGGGCTATTAGAAGGATTTTCTTCATTTTTAGTATTGTTTAAGTTAACATTCCGCCATCTACATTTAAGGTCTGGCCTGTGACATATGCGCTTAAATCACTTGCTAAGAATACACAGGCATTGGCAATATCTTCTGGTGTTCCACCGCGTTTTAAAGGAATAGCAGCACGCCAACCTTTTACAGTTTCTTCATCAAGTTTGGCGGTCATTTCAGTTTCTATAAAACCTGGCGCTATGACATTACTCCTAATGTTTCTGGAACCTAATTCTAATGCCACAGATTTTGAAAATCCGATAATCCCAGCTTTTGATGCTGCATAGTTTGTTTGCCCCGCGTTTCCTTTAACACCTACAACAGAACTCATATTAATAATTGAGCCTTTTCGTTGTTTTAGCATTGTACGCTGCACAGCTTTTGTCATGTTAAAAACTGATTTCAGGTTAACTTCTATCACTTTATCAAAATCTTCCTCGCCCATACGCATTAAAAGATTATCCTTTGTAATCCCAGCATTATTAACTAGTATGTCAATGCTTCCGAATTCTGCTAAAACATCTTCAGCTAATTTTTGTGCATCATCAAAACTAGCAGCATTACTCTGGTATCCTTTTGCTTTTATTCCTTTTGAATTTAAATCTGCTTCTAAAGCATTAGCGGCTTCAACCGATGAGCTGTATGTAAATGCTACATTTGCGCCGTGGTCTGCAAAAACTTCTGCAATTCCTTTTCCTATTCCTCTAGAGGCACCTGTAATGATAGCTGTCTTTCCTTCTAATAATTTCATATGTAAACGTTGATTTGTTAGATACTTTCAAAGATATAAATTACAAATTGCATCGAATAAAAAAACCTTACAAGATTTTGTAAGGTTTTTAACAGTTTATGAGATTCTGAATCTCCCGAAGTTTCGGGACAGAATGACAAATATATTTTAGAATTAGCCGATAACTTCAGCGACTTTCTTTCCTATTTCTGCTGGAGAGTCTACTACGTGAATACCACATTCTCTCATGATTTTCTTTTTGGCTTGTGCAGTATCATCACTACCACCAACTATAGCTCCAGCATGACCCATCGTACGTCCAGCAGGAGCAGTTTCGCCAGCAATAAATCCAACAATTGGCTTCTTGCTTCCGCTTTCTTTATACCAATTTGCAGCATCTGCTTCTAGCTGACCGCCTATTTCGCCAATCATAACTACAGCTTCTGTTTCTGGGTCATTAATTAATAGCTCTACTGCTTCTTTAGTAGTTGTACCAATTATTGGGTCACCACCAATACCAATCGCAGTAGTAATTCCTAAGCCCTGTTTTACAACTTGGTCAGCCGCTTCGTAAGTTAAAGTTCCAGATTTTGAAACGATACCCACTTTTCCTGATTTAAAAACGAAACCTGGCATAATACCCACCTTTGCTTCTCCTGGCGTAATTACGCCTGGACAATTAGGGCCAACTAGGCGACAATCTCTATCTTTAATGTAATCTGCAGCTTTAATCATGTCTGCTACAGGAATACCTTCCGTAATTGTAATAATTACTTTAATTCCTGCATCTGCAGCTTCCATAATAGCATCGGCAGCAAATGCTGGTGGCACAAAAATAATTGTAGTATCCGCACCAACTTTTTCTACAGCTTCTGAAACTGTATTAAAAACTGGTCTGTCTAAGTGTGTTTGACCACCTTTACCTGGTGTAACACCACCTACAACGTTCGTTCCGTATTCTATCATTTGACTGGCGTGAAACGTTCCTTCACTACCTGTAAATCCTTGTACTATTATTTTTGAATTTTTATTGACTAAAACGCTCATGAATATTTTGAATTTTAATTCGGTTAAAACGATGCAAAAATAAGTCTTTTACAACTTATTTACGAAATGTTTATAGTAATTATTTGTTAAGAACCTATGGTCTTCTCGTCAGCTAGTTGGCTAATCTCATAACAACGAAAAAGCTTGTTGTCTTTAACTTCCCATATGGCAATAAAATGGGCTAAAAGAACTTCTTCGCTAGAGTCTTCTATTGTTCTAGCGTAAGCGTGATGACGGCTAATTACATGGTTTCCACTCTCAAATAGATGTGTATGCTCGAATCTCAGGCTTTCGTAAGACGAGCGTATGCCTTCGAAAAAAACAACAACATCATTGTATCTAAGTAAAGAAAAACCACTACTACTATTCCAATGTAACTCGCAATCTTTATGAAAAAATGTTTTAACCAAATCATTATTATTGGCCATATCTGAGTTATAAAATTGTTGTAAAAGTTCTTTTGAAGACATTGTTAACCTTTTAAATGTTTTACTTTATTAATCAATTCTGGAATCTGTTTTATTGAAGCCAATTCTTTGTATTTGGTTCTTATATCTTCCGCTGGAGACCCAAAATAAGTTTTATGACCATCTAATGACTTGCTTATACCCGATTGGGCTAAAATCACAGCTTTTTCACCAATAGTAATGCCGCTTGTTATACCGACTTGTCCCCAAATTGTTACACTATCTTGGATAACAACACAACCTGCAATTCCAGAATGCGATGCAATAAGGCAATCTTTACCAATTATAGTGTCATGCCCAACTTGAATTTGATTGTCTAGCTTAGAGCCTCTACCAATAGTTGTGTCGCCCGTAACACCTCTGTCTATGGTACATGACGCACCTATATCTACATTATCTTCAATAACTACTTTACCACTTGACTTTAGTCTATCATAGCCATCCGGACGTCTCTTGTAATAAAACGCATTAGCTCCTAAAACGGTGCCCGAATGAATTGTAACATTATCACCAATTACTGTATCATCATAAATACTAACATTTGCATGTATAATACAATTATTGCCAATGGTTACGTTATGACCAATAAATACATTGGGCTGAATGACTGTGTTTTTGCCTATCAATGCAGAAGATGAAATAGAAGCTGTCGCGGTAATGAACGGCTTAAACTTATCTGTTAGAATATTAAAGTCTCTAAAAGGGTCGTCCGAAATAAGTAATGCCTTGCCATCTGGGCAATCAACTTCTTTATTGATAAGAATGATTGTTGCTGCTGAATTTAAAGCTTTATCGTAGTATTTAGGGTGATCAACAAAAACGATATCACCTACTTCTACGACGTGAATCTCGTTCATTCCTAAAACAGAAAAATCATCAGCTCCCACATATTTAGAGTTGATGATTTCTGCAATTTCTTTGAGTTTGTAAATTCTTGGGAATTTCATGACTTATAACACTTTAAATGTCCCATTTATATATTCAAACGTATTTTCAAATTTATCTTTCTTATCATCGAGTGTCCAATTCATAAGCATGTAGATATTTTCTTCACCTTCAACAAAACCAACGACATAGAAAGCATCAATACTATCTACTCTACCTGTAGCTTTTATTTGTCTTGCAGGTAAGCCGTTAATCATAGTTAAACCATAATCTTGAATTTTAATGTTATCGATTGATTCTTCGAACATTTTCTTTTGAACTATCACATAGTTTTCGATTGGAGATAACTGATTATCGTATTCTTCAATTTCTTTGAAAATATCGATAAATTCTTGTTTATTCTCATGAATAACTACAGAATATGCCTCTTTATAAATATTAGCATACTCCAAAGATGCCTCTGGATGTAGAGATGGCATGTTTTTCATATATTTTGGAACATCTAATTGATATAAGCTATCGATGGTAATAGTTTGATAGGCACTCTCGGATAAAGACTCCGAACCACCAGAAGTAACATTATCTGCCGCTTCGCTAAGCATTTGAATGCAGCTAGATACTGTTAAAAATAATGCTAGAATAAAGCTAGCTTTTAAAATTTGTTTCATGTGTTTACTTTGTTATTCTGAAACGTTAACATGGAAACTTAAACGATTAAAACACTCACTCTTATGAATGCTTTAAGAATAATTTAATCGCGTAGGCTTCCTTAGTCTTTAATACGTTCTTTGTACGTCCCCTTTTCAGTTTCGATTTTAATTTTATCGCCTTCGTTTATAAAAAGCGGTACGTTTACGGTGGCTCCTGTTTCTACAGTTGCAGGTTTGGTAGCGTTAGTTGCAGTATTACCTTTTACGCCTGGCTCTGTGTGCGTAACTTCTAAAATTACTGTAGCAGGCATGTCTACCGAAAGCGGCATGTTATCTTCTGTGTTAATCTGAATGGTTACAATTTCACCTTCTTTCATTAAATCAGGTCTATCTAACGCACTTTCTAATAATCGGATTTGTGTATAGTCTGCCTCATTCATAAAATGATAAAATTCACCATCATTGTATAAATATTGAAACTTGTGAGTTTCTACTCTAACATCTTCAATTTTATGTCCCGCAGAAAATGTGTTATCAATAACTTTTCCTGTGGTTACACTTTTTAATTTAGTCCTAACAAAAGCCGGTCCTTTTCCTGGCTTTACATGTAAAAACTCGATGATTTTATAAATGTCGTTATTATATTTAATGCATAAACCGTTTCTAATATCTGATGTACTTGCCATAATTATAGTATAGTCGTTTTTCTATTTTATTTATTATTTCTCCTAAATGAGATTTTATTTTTAGTTTGATTTAAAATACCCTTTCATAATTCCTCTGTGCGAATTCTTTATAAACTGAAGTATTTCGTCACGTTCTGGAGTAGCTTCCATCTCAGCCTCAATTAAGTCGGATGCTTGAGAATTGTTGTAGTTTTTTTGATAAAGGATTCTGTATATGTCCTGTATTTCTCTAATTTTTTCTGTTGTAAATCCGCGACGTCTTAACCCCACAGAATTAATACCAACATAAGATAATGGTTCTCTAGCAGCTTTTACATACGGAGGCACATCTTTTCTTACTAAAGAACCGCCAGTAACAAAAGCATGATTACCAATTGAACAAAATTGATGCACAGCTGTCATACCCGCTAGAATAACATAATCGCCTACTGTAATATGTCCTGCTAATGTGCTATTATTAGAGAAAATACAGTTATTACCAACAATACAATCGTGAGCAACGTGGCAATATGCCATAATAAGACAGTTATTGCCAATAACCGTTTTCATGCGGTCTGCCGTACCTCTATTTATAGTTACACATTCTCTAATAGTTACATTATCACCAATTTCTACAGTTGTCTCTTCATCGTTATACTTTAAATCTTGAGGTACCGCAGAAATAACTGCTCCTGGAAAAATGTTACAATTTTTACCTATTCGAGCGCCTTCCATAATGGTAACGTTGCTACCTATCCATGTACCTTCGCCAATAACCACATTATTGTGTATGGTTGTAAAAGGCTCTATAACTACATTTTTAGCAATTTTTGCTCCAGGATGGACGTAAGCTAAAGGTTGATTCATTTTCTTGAAATTTTATTTTTTATTAATAGGAGAAAACGCATCCACCTATTGACCAACGTTGTTTATCATTAAAACTCGTGAGGTACATTTATTTTACTTTAGATATTTGCGCCATTAACTCGGCTTCGGCACATAATTTACCATTGGCATAGGCATAGCCTTGCATGTGGCAAATACCTCGTCTAATTGGTGTTATTAAATCACACTTAAAGATTAAAGTATCGCCAGGTATAACTTTTTGCTTAAACTTTACTTTGTCAATTTTCATGAAAAATGTTAAATAGTTCTCTGGGTCAGGTACTGTACTCAAAACCAAGATTCCTCCTGTCTGAGCCATCGCTTCTACTATTAGCACACCTGGCATTACTGGCGCACCAGGAAAATGTCCTTTAAAGAACTCCTCGTTCATTGTGACATTTTTCATACCAATAACGCTACTTTCTGTCAGTTCGAAAATCTTATCGATAAGCAAGAAAGGTTGTCTATGCGGAAGCATATCCATGATTTGATTAACATCCATGAGCGGCGTTGCATTCAAATCTACTTGAGGTACGTTATTGCGTCTTTCATTTTTTATAATTTTAGACATTTTCTTTGCAAATTGTGTGTTTACAAAGTGTCCTGGCTTATTGGCGATAACTTTACCTCTAATTCTTGTGCCTATTAAAGCTAAATCTCCGATAACGTCCAATAATTTATGTCTTGCTGCTTCGTTAGGGTGATGAAGTGTTAGATTGTCTAAAATTCCATTTGGCTTAACGGCAATCTTATCTTTATTAAACGCCACTCTTAATTTATCCATAGTTTCAGGAGACAACTCCTTATCTACATAAACTATAGCGTTATTTAAATCGCCGCCTTTTATTAAGCCATGTTCTAATAACATTTCTAATTCATGCAAGAAACTAAATGTTCTAGAATCTGCTATTTCAGTTTTAAATTCTGAAATTTTATTTAAGGTCGCATTTTGGGTGCCTAAAACCTTAGTACCAAAATCGACCATGGTGGTCACTTGATAGCTATCTGCAGGCATTAAAATAACTTCACTGCCTGATTCTTCGTCTGTATAAGATACGACTTCTTTTACAACAAATTCTTCACGTAAAGCGTCTTGCTCGATAATCCCAGCCTTTTCTAAAGCTTCGACAAAAAACTTGGACGAACCATCCATAATTGGTGGCTCTGAGGCATTTAATTCTATTACTGCATTGTCGATATCCAAGCCAACTAAAGCGGCTAAAACGTGTTCGCATGTTTGAATTGTAACACCATTCTTCTCTAAACACGTACCGCGTTGTGTACTGGTTACATAATTAGCATCTGCTTCGATTTTAGGATTTCCCTCTAAATCTACACGTTGAAAAACAAAACCAGAATTAGGAGCTCCTGATTTAAAGACTAACGTCACATTGGCTCCAGTATGAAGACCTACACCTTCTAGACTGACCTCATTCTCTATAGTTTTCTGTTTGATGTCTGTTTTAATTATTGCCATCTAATTTTTTTTCTATAGCATTAATATTTTTTACAATCTTTGGCAGATTTTTAAAGTGAACATAAGACTTATTATAGTCTCCGTATCCTAGTGCTGGAGAACCTTGAAGCACTTCGTTATCTTTAATGTTTCGACCAATCCCTGATTGCGCTTGTATTTTTACGTTGTTTCCTATTGAAATATGGCCAACAATTCCGACTTGGCCTCCAATCTGACAATTTTCGCCAATCTTAGTAGAACCAGCAATACCTGTTTGTGCAGCAATCACCGTGTTTTTACCAATCTCTACATTGTGTGCAATTTGTATTTGGTTATCTAACTTAACTCCCTTTCTTATAATTGTAGAACCTAAAGTAGCTCTATCTATTGTAGTTCCTGCTCCAATATCAACGTTGTCTTCGAGAATTACGTTTCCTATTTGTGGTACTTTGGAGTATTCGCCATTTTCATCTGGAGCGAAACCAAAACCATCGGCACCAATAATTGCTCCAGAATTAATTACACAGTTTTTTCCAATAATGCATTCTGAGTATATTTTACCACCAGAAAAAACAATGCTATTATCGCCTAAAGTAACATTATCGCCAATGTATGAGTTTGGAAATATTTTAACATTATCGCCAATTACTACATTATTACCTATATAAGAGAACGCACCAATGTAATGGTTCTCTCCTATTGTTGCCGAATCTGAAACAAAAGATGGCTGCTCTACGCCAGTCTTGTTTAATTTTATTTGATTGTAATATTCTAAAAGCTTGGTAAATGCCTTGTAAGCATCTTCTACCTTTATAAGCGTAGTTGAAAGCTCCTCGTCTGGAACAAAGTCCGCATTAACAATGGTTATAGATGCCTTAGTCGAATAGATGTAGGGCTTATATTTTGGATTTGCTAAAAACGTTAGTGTACCTTCTGTACCTTCTTCTATTTTAGCTAATTGAGACACTTCAGCATTAGGATTACCAACTATGGTTCCGTCTAAAATGCCTGCAATTTGTTCTGCTGTAAATTTCAAGTGATTTGTTTAATCTTTGGTTGTTCTCGCAAAAATAGAAAAAATGTCTTACAATTTGTTTTTAGGATAGCATATATAATATTTTGTCATTGGTTTACTAAGAGCCTTTAGGTTAAGATGGTCTGATGCTTTAACAATATCTTTTACCTTACCTGTTTTAAGTAAAATTTTAATTTGCTGTTGCTTAGGATTGTAAGCTCTATTAGAAACTTGGCCACTAAATACAAAATAACTAGCCTCTTCTTCAGAGATGTTGTATTCTTTCATTAATGCCTCTTTATGTAGCTTTAAAACTGAAGATTTTATGGCATTATTCTTCAATTTCACCTTTAATAAATCTCTATTTATAATAATATCGCATAGATTCTTTAAAACGAAGTCGTCATGATGTTGCCACGCCTTCATAGCAGAAACAATATCATAATCGTCTAATTGCGAAAAAATATCAAGATGTGAATCATTAAAACTTTGGAGGTCAACGTTGTTTTCTAAGAAATAGGTTAACGGCTTGCTTGCTTCTAGTTTTTCTCCGTTTTCTACCAACTCTTTAGCTCTTCTAAGAACTCTTGTTAATAGTTGTTCTGCAACTAAACCAGTTTTATGAAGATAAACTTGCCAATACATAAATCGCCTAGAAATTAAAAACTTCTCGACGCTGTAAATGCCCTTTTCTTCGATAACAATATTGTCATCGACCACGTTAAGCATAGTTATTAATCGTTCGCTATTAATGTTACCTTCGGCGACTCCGGTATAAAAACTATCTCGTTTTAAATAATCAGCTCTATCCATATCTAACTGACTAGAAATAAGCTGACACATAAACTGTCGATGATAGTCTCCTTTAAAAATTTGAATGGCTAAGGTTAAACTTCCGTTAAAATCGTCATTGAGCTTTTCCATAAAACGAAGCGAAATTTCTTCGTGAGAAATACCATTAACAATGCTATGCTCCATAGCATGAGAGAACGGCCCATGACCAATATCATGCAATAAAATGGCAATATAAAGTGCTGTTTCTTCATCCTCTGAAATTCTAACACCCTTAAAACGAAGTACATTGACAGCTTTTTGCATTAAATACATGCTACCAATAGCATGATGAAAACGCGTGTGATGTGCACCAGGATACACTAAATAAGACATACCCATTTGACTAATTCGGCGTAGTCTTTGGAAGTATTTATGCTCAATTAAATCAAAAACAAGCGTATTTGGGATTGTAATAAAACCGTAAATTGGGTCGTTAAATATTTTTAGCTTATTATTTGACAAATGACTATAATTTATTAACCAGAAAACAAATATACATGAACACTATAAATATTCTTTGGGTAGATGACGAAATTGACTTACTTAAGCCTCATATTTTATTCTTAGAAAGCAAAAATTACAATGTTTCTACATGTCAAAGCGGTACAGAAGCCTTAGAGGTTATTAATGACACCAACTTTGATATTGTTTTTTTAGACGAGAATATGCCAGGTCTTACTGGTTTAGAAACATTGACCGAGCTTAAGGAACGTCGCCCAAATCTTCCTGTGGTAATGATTACCAAAAGTGAAGAAGAATATATTATGGAGGAAGCCATTGGCAGTAAAATCGCCGATTATCTTATTAAGCCTGTAAATCCTAATCAGATATTACTAAGCTTAAAGAAAAATTTAGACCATTCGCGATTAATTTCAGAAAAAACAACATCGAACTATCAACAAGAATTTAGAAAAATAGCCATGGATTTATCTATGGTTAATACTTACGAAGAATGGGCTGAATTATACCAAAAGCTAATTTATTGGGAGCTTGAGTTAGAAAATATTGAAGATATTGGCATGACAGATATATTAGAATCTCAGAAAAATGAAGCCAATACACAGTTTGGGAAATTTATAGAGAAAAACTATACAAATTGGTTTCAGCCCAATACCGATGCGCCTTTAATGTCTCATAATTTATTCAGAGAAAAAGTTGTGCCAGAATTGAGTGATAAGCAACCTACGCTTATGGTAGTTATAGATAATTTAAGATATGACCAATGGCGCGCTTTCGAGCCTATTGTAAATAATTATTATAAGAAATCCTCAGAAATATCATTTTACAGTATTTTGCCTACTGCTACACAATATGCTAGAAATGCCATATTTTCTGGATTGATGCCTGCTGATATGGAAAAATTGTTCCCGCAGTATTGGAAAAACGATACTGATGAAGGCGGTAAAAATCTACATGAAGAAGATTTTCTAAGAGAGCAGTTAAAGCGATTAGGACTAAGCCATATTAGCTATGAGTATCATAAAATCACGAGTTTAAAATCGGGAAAAAAGTTAGTTGAAAATTTTAAGAGTTTAAAAAACAACGATTTAAGCGTTGTTGTTTACAATTTTGTAGATATGTTATCCCATTCTAAAACCGAAATGGAGGTTGTAAAGGAACTAGCATCTAATGACAAAGCCTATAGGTCTTTAACACAAAGCTGGTTTAAAAATTCACCGTTATTAGAGATGATTCAACAAGCACAACAACTAGGATTCAAGCTTATATTAACAACAGACCATGGGACTATAAATGTTTCTGCTCCGACAAAAGTAATTGGCGATAGAGATACCAGCCTAAATTTAAGATACAAAACAGGTCGTAGCTTAACTTATAACGATAAAGATGTTTTGGCTATAAAAGACCCAAAATCGATACATCTACCATCTATTACCATGAGCAGCTCGTTTATATTTGCAAAAAACGATTTGTTTTTAGCCTATCCTAACAACTTTAACCATTACGTAAGCTATTACCGAAATACCTACCAGCATGGCGGTGTTTCCTTAGAAGAAATGATAATTCCTTTCGTAGTTTTAGACCCTAAGTAAGTCTATGTAAAGCATAAAAATCCGACGAAATACACTTTTCTCTAGGTTTTTTGATGAATTATATGTAATATTGTCCATGGAAATTTTTAAGTATAAAACTTGAAAAATCAAAGCATTACATATCATTTAGAAGAAATAGAAAACGCTGCTAAGGTTGTACTCTCATCACTTACATCTAAAGTTGTACGCTTTAATGGAAATATGGGCGCAGGAAAAACAACGCTTATAAAAACCATTGCAAAACAATTGGGAAGTACGGACGATGTTAGCAGCCCTACTTTC
Organism: Winogradskyella wandonensis; assembly: GCF_004346845.1. Classification (GTDB taxonomy): domain Bacteria; phylum Bacteroidota; class Bacteroidia; order Flavobacteriales; family Flavobacteriaceae; genus Winogradskyella; species Winogradskyella wandonensis. Next base: position 946,663 of record NZ_SMGI01000001.1, read on the forward strand.
TCTATAGTAAATGAATACAGCTTAGACAATGATAAAATTTTTCATTTCGATTTCTACAGGCTAGAATCGATTGAAGAAGCGTATAGTATAGGAATTGAAGATTATTTTGAAACTAACCATTGGATATTTATCGAATGGGCAGAACGTGTAGAAGAACTACTTCCTAAAGATGCTTGTGTTATAGACATAAACATACTTAATCCAACAGAAAGAGCCCTCAAATTAACCCTAAAGACTAATAATTTAACCGAAAACATGCAATACAACAGCTAACATAACGTACAAATTACCACCAAATTAGTTTTAGTATTACGGTTTTTCCGTAATTAAAATACTAAAATTCATTGGACTTTAACATTAATTGATTTTAAAAAAGGAGCTTCGCAGCCTTACTTTTGGATAGTAATTAATTAATTAAATCCCTTGAATTATGAAAAGTAAAAAACTAATCTTAGCTATTGCTATTTTCGGTGGTATGTTGTTCACAGCTGAAGCAACAAATATCATTGATTTAGATGGACAAGCAAAGTCAGAAATTGAAAGAAAGAAATTTAAAAAACCAACAATGGGTTAAAAATTCAACAGATAAAAGAGGTTATATTGTTGGTAGTATTCTTGCTACGATAATAGCATTATCACCTTATTTATTTTATTTACATGAAAGTGTTCCAAGTTCTCAACATTGGGACACTTTTTTATTTTCATACAATAGTAGATCATGGGGAGATGCTAATCTTGCAATGTGGATATTAACAGGTAAATTGTTACCACTTTTGTTTTTAGTCATATGGTTTTTCACTTGTCGTCATTGGTGGTATCACGCTATTCTAGTACCTATCACTATGTATACATTTCAAATTTTCTCCTTCTTTAATGATGAGTTAAATTACCTTGATCAATTCCAGCTTTTATATTTAGTACCTATCATGGCTATTATAGTTCCTTCAATTTATTTAATTAGAGCAAAAATATTTAACAAGATTAATTACGCCGATAAGTCTATGGAAGAGCTAGAGGCAGAATTTATGATTAAACCAAAAACACTTTGGGGAAAAATAAAGCAGTATTTTTAGTATTAGATAATCAGCATTATATAATTTATTTGTAATTTGAGTTACAAAACAAATTAACTCAATACATGAGCAAATCGCTATCGCCTTTTACCAAGGCCCAATTACTTCCGCAAGAAGAAACCTTAGAGATTTACAAGAAGAAAGGTGAACTTTTTATAGGTATACCAAAAGAAACCTCATTTCAAGAAAAACGCGTATGCTTAACTCCAGATGCTGTATCCGCACTAACTGCGAACGGTCATCGTGTGATGGTTGAGTCCGAAGCTGGTAAAGGCGCTAACTTTAAAGACAAAGATTACAGTGAAGCTGGTGCAGAAGTTACAAAAGATACTGCTAAGGTATTCTCCTGCCCCATTTTGCTAAAAGTAGAACCGCCATCTATTGACGAAATTAAGCTTATTAATCCCCAAACAATACTTATCTCTGCATTACAGTTAAAAACCCAATCAAAGAATTATTTTAAAGCACTTGCCGAAAAAAGAATAACTGCTTTTGGTTTTGAATTTATAAAAGACGAGGACGGTGCATATCCTGCGGTACGTTCTTTAAGCGAAATAGCTGGGACAGCTTCAGTTCTTATTGCATCTGAATTATTGTCTAATGCCAATGGTGGTAATGGATTAATGTTTGGTAACATTAATGGTGTACCTCCAACAGAAATTGTTATTCTGGGTGCAGGAACCGTTGGAGAATTTGCTGCACGCTCTGCAATTGGTTTGGGCGCAAATATTAAGGTATTTGATAATTCTATAACAAAACTACGCTGTTTACAATCTAATCTTAAACAAACCGTTTACACATCTACCATGCAACCCAAAAACGTATTAAAAGCATTAAAGCGTTGTGATGTGGCTATTGGTGCTGTTAGAGGAAGTAACCGCTCACCTATCGTTGTTACAAAATCTATGGTTGACCATATGAAATCTGGAGCCGTTGTCATTGATGTAAGCATAGATATGGGTGGATGTTTTGAAACTAGCGAGGTAACATCTCACGATAAACCTACATTTGAATATAATGGCGTTATCCATTATTGTGTACCAAATATACCAGCTAGATACTCTAGAACAGCCTCGGTTTCAATAAGTAATATATTTACGCCTTATTTACTCCAAATTGGTGAGAATGGTGGTATAGAAAATACCTTACGATTTGATAAAGGTTTACGAAATGGGTTGTATTTTTACCACGGAATCTTAACTAATAAGTCAGTTGCCGATTGGTTTGGTCTAGACTTTAATGATGCCAATTTATTAATTTTTTAGATGTATTGTTAAACTTATACACTTCGACTGCCTGACTAGCATCAAGTCTGGCGCTCAGTGCAACAGTCTTACAGTATTAATTATTATGAAATTTATACACCGACTTGGTTATTATTTAGGTGGATTATCTATTGGAATTGTAATCCTACTTTTCTTTTTAAACGGAAAAGAGGCGTCTTGCGATTATGGACCTAATGCACGAACCGTAAAAAATATTACACTAAAGACGTTTAATTATAGTGAAGACGCCCTAACAGCTATAACCCAAAATGCTATTGACACGTCTACAGTAAGAGAACTCATAAAATATGGGAGTGTGGACTTTTCAGAAAGCGACACTAAATCAAAACCGTGTAAAACCTACAAAATAAACAATACCTATAAAAATCGTGACGTCACCTTAAAAGTTAAAAATTGTGTTGAAGCTGCTACAATTTTAGATTTTAAAATTAAAAGCTAAACTTTTCGGCGTTTTCTTTCAGTTTTTATAAGCTCTAGTTCTCTGTTAGTTTGTCCTGCAACAGACGTATTTTCCTCTGCACGCCTAATTAAATAAGGCATAACATCTTTTACAGGACCAAAGGGTAAATATTTCGCTACATTATAACCTTGCTCCGCTAAATTAAAACTGATATGGTCGCTCATACCATAAAGTTGACCAAACCAAACATTATTATCGGACTTAGAAATATGCAATTGGTTCATTAAATCCATAGCTAAATAGCAGCTTTTCTCGTTATGAGTTCCGATGAATATGGATATGTCCGTATTATTTTCTAAAATATATTGTAATCCGTCATTAAAATTCTGGTCTGTAATGGCCTTAGTTTCGCAAATGGGCGACTTATAGCCCAAGGTCTCGGCGCGCTCTCGTTCTTTTTCCATATAAGCACCGCGAACAATCTTCATTCCTATTTTAAAGCCCTCTTTTTTTGCACGTTGATGTAAGGCTTTTAGATAATCTAGCCTATCCCAACGATACAACTGTAAGGTGTTATACACAATTGCTTTCTCTGTATTGTAATGGCGCATCATGTCTTCAACCAAATCATCCGCAGCGCTTTGCATCCAACTCTCCTCACCATCGATTAAGACTTCTACATCTTTTTCCTTCGCCATTTTACAGACTTTATGAAAACGTGTTACAATTCGGTTCCACTCTTCTTCCTCTTCTATGGATAAACGTAATCCTTCAGATTTTTTCTCATACAGATAAAAACGACCAAATCCTGTTGGCTTAAAAACAACGATTGGCATAGCCTCTCGCTCTTCACAAAACCTAATTATTTTTAAAATCTTTTCTAAGGCATCATCGAACTGAGCTTCGGAAGCTTTACCCTCAACAGAATAATCTAATACAGAACTAACGCCTTTTGTGTACATTTTATCAATTACAGGAAGGCAATCTTCCTCGTTAACACCACCACAGAAATGATCAAAAACGGTAGACCTAATTAAACCTTCTACCGGCAAACTAGCGTTTAATGCAAACTTTGTAACCGCAGTACCTATGCGCACTAAAGGCTCCTTAGAAATCATTTTGAATAAGAAATAAGCACGTTCTAATTCCGAATCTGATTTTAGAGAAAAAGCAACTTCGGTATTGTTAAAAAGGGCGTTGTTGGTCATTTCATAACATTTTTCACAAAAATAAATATAACATTCCTAATTTTTTGAAAAAACACCCTATTTTCACTTCAAAATTAAACCTATCTATTTATGCAATCTATTGCTACCAAAACTGCAGTTGTTCATTTTAATTCTAAGGTCTATTCGGAATTAAACGCCTATATAAAGCGAGAAAATCCGTCTAAAATATTTGTTTTAGTAGATACGAACACCCACGATTTTTGCTTGCCGCAGTTTATGTCAAACTTAGAATCAGGCGTTATTCAAACAGAAGTTATGGAAATGCCAGAAGGCGAAGACCATAAATCTATTGATATTTGTGTTGGCGTTTGGGAAGCTATGTCGCAATATGGTGCAGACCGAAAAAGCCTTTTAATAAATCTCGGTGGCGGTGTGGTAACAGATTTAGGTGGTTTTGTGGCAAGTACGTATATGCGTGGAATTTCGTATATCAATGTACCCACATCACTTTTAGCAATGGTAGATGCTTCTGTAGGCGGAAAAACTGGTGTTGATTTGGGTGTTTTAAAAAATCAGGTAGGTGTAATTAGTGAGGGCGAAATGGTACTTATTGATACGTCTTTTTTAGGTACACTGCCCCAAAATCAGATGGTATCGGGTTTTGCCGAAATGTTAAAGCATGGGCTAATTTTTGATGCGACCTACTGGTACACGCTAACGCATCTTGAAGATTTAGACATTAGCGACCTCGATAAACTGATTTACGATTCTGTAATAATTAAAAACAAGATTGTTACCGAAGATCCTACAGAAAAAGGATTACGAAAAATTTTAAATTTTGGTCATACACTCGGACATGCTATAGAAAGCTATTTTTTAGATAACGAAGAGAAAACACAATTACTTCATGGCGAAGCTATTGCTATTGGTATGATACTAGAAAGTTACTTATCTACTAAAATTTGTAAATTAAAATCCCCCGAGCTCGATGATATCTCCGCGGGAATACTAAAAACATTTTCTAAGACTAATTTTGAAGATAAGGATTACGAGAATATTATCGATTTAATGAAACACGACAAAAAAAACAGTCATGGCAAGGTTAAATTTGTTTTATTAGAATCTATCGGTAAGGCAAAACGAGATTGCGAAGTACCAAACGAACTTATTCTTGAGGCGTTTGAATATTATAAATCGCTCTAAGCATTGGCCAACCCAAAAACAAATAAAATCCCAAAGGCTGTTGGTATAATTGTGAGTAAAAAGATAAACGTAATAACGCCACTTTTAAGCAATGTAGTAAACCAATGCCGTTGATAAAAATGAAACAAGGCTAAATAAAAATATAAAAACGTCGAGAAAACAATAAGCCAACTAATCCAGGCCGGAAAGGCTGGGAATATTCTTCCAATGCCCAATAACATTGCGAATACAGTAAATAAAAATGAAAAAAAATAAAAGCTAAACACCAAGTGGTAAGAGTAGCGTCCGCGCCTAAAATAAAATAGCTTTAATAATAATGCAAAAAGTGGTAAGAGTATAAACATTGCTACGGGAACAGCATCAAACATTCGTTTTATAATTTTACCAAAACCACTTCCTTTAGCAATATTTAAACTACCCTTATAAATTTGTCGCTCAAAGTAGCCTGCATCCTCCGACATACCCATTTCTTTGTAAATTACGTCTTCTGGTGCGCCAACATTAACAAGAGAATCTACCTTAGATTTATTAAAACCCCAAGACGTTTTAATACCTCCCAATTTCTGCGAACGCATTATTGAGTCAGTACGTGCTAACTCTTCATCAGACATTCCAATTAAATTTTGGTTTCGCTTTAAAGCGTTTAATACTTTAATATTATTGATTGAATCTCGTTTACGTTGTGACTCGCTATTCTCTACAACATCGGCTTCTGCAATTCGCTTATTAAGTTCGTCCGCGTCTTTGCTCCAATCATTAATTACAAACGAAAACAGAAAAAAGAAAATCACCGAAACAAATAAATACATATTTCCAGGATGCAAGTAACGCGAGCGCTTACCTTGTACAAAAGCCTTTGCTAAATAACCGGGTTTAAACATTAAAGGCGCAAAACTGCGGAGAAACTTGGCATCGAAAGATAAGTAATTACTTATGGTATTGTAAAATAAAACCCCTAAAGTAAGTTCATCATTCGTTTTTTGACCGCAGTTTGGGCAAAATCTAAATTCACCTACAATAGATTTTTCACAATTTTGACAATTGATTGGATTGTTACTCATGATTGATAGTTAGCTATGCTAAATTTACAAAATTCTATAGTCAAGACTATTAATACTTACAGATACGAAGAATAAAACTGAAAAAAGTTACTTCAGTCCACAAATTAATCTAATTGAAGGACATCATTTTAACTCGCAATAGTCTATACACCAATATTTTACATTTATGGCACATTAATTGGTTTTATCTTAACAAATAGCGTAAGCCGAAAAGCTAAAAATGAGTAGGCAACATCTAAATTTTTTATTATGAAAACAGTAAAATTACTTCTTACAGCTGTGTTAATTGGATTAACAACTGTAGCAGTGGCATCTTCTAAAGAGAAAGGATATGCAACATTAGAAAAAGATTTAGACCTTACATCGCGCTATCGTTATGCACAACCTATTTTGTTTGTAGAGCGTGGTGTAGAGTTTTTAATCTTTGCTGATGGAAGCTTTGATTTTAACACCGATTTCCTAGGAAATTCAGCATTAGGAAACAATTTCTACAGAAATAGAAGAGGTCGAATTAACAGAGCATCCGGTGCTCCAGGAACCCAATCTAGACATTTTGGAGCTCGAGGTGTTAGAGTTACTCACGATTATTTAGGTCGTGTTAGAAGAATTGGAAACGTGTTTATTAACTACGACAGACAAGGACGCATAAAGCGTGCAGGAACTGTATATATGAGATATAAATTTGGACAGTTGTCTCAAGTAGGTAATTTAAAATTACACTACAATAGAAGAGGTCGATTAATCCGAACTACAGGATTTGTAAATTTTAGTAATCAAGGATGTGGCTTTTGTGGTATCTCAGGATGTCAAGCCAATCACTTTGATAATCACTTTCCTGTAAACCATGATTGGGATGATAATTATGATTTTGATGACAACGATGATTTTTACTATTATCGTAAAAACGGTACTGTAAAGAAGCATAAAAAATTACAAAAACAATTAAGAGACGATTAAACATAATCTCTATACTTAGCAAAGCCCAAAAGTTAATAGCTTTTGGGCTTTTCCTTTCAAAACACTTTATAAATAAGGCTTTTTGGAGTTTGGCACGCTGTTTGGTATTATCTAGATGAGTTTAACTTTAAAACCCAAACATTATGAAAAGGATACTATTTTTATTGGCAAGTGTTTTACTTATAGCAAACACATCTTACGCAACAACCAACGCAACTACAGAAGCAGAGTCTTCTTTAAATACATTTGTGAGAGGTTATGGCAATTCTTTCATATTTGTTGAAGACGGCATCGAATTTTCTGTCTTCCCAGATGGGCAGTTTGACTTTTATGCACAGGCTTTTGGTCCAAACGTAAATTTTGGAATTCAGAATAGAAACTTTGCATTTAGTTTTAATACAGGATATAATTATAATCCTTATGTGCAGTACGATAGCTTTGGTGCTGTTATTCAAATAGAAAATACACCTATATTCTATGACTTTTTTGGAAGGGTCAATCAAATTGGCAACGTATTTATAGATTATAATGGTTTTGGACGTGTAAGACGTATCGGAGGACTTAATATCTTTTACCGCGGTAATGTATTCTCTCACTACACAGGCTTTATTAACGTCTACAATAGAGGCTATATTTATAGACCATGGCATAGATTCTATGCAGTACCTGCTGTTAATCTATGTATCGTTAACACAAGACCTTATAGACAATTCTATACACCAATAAGAAATGTTTGGTACAGACCTTATAGAAATAATGTAAGATATGTTAATGTAAATGGTCGTCGAGGTAACGCCTTTGGAAGACGCTCTAATGATAATTATTATAGACGTTATGCACAATCTCCTAGAAATTCTAGAGAACGAAGTATCGGAAGACGTGTACAGGAGCGTAACGAGGCGATAACAAGAAGCAGAAGTACTAGACTAGCTTCTAATACAAATTCTAGCAGAAGAGGTAATGCTACTATAGATGGCAACAGAACTACCAGAAATACTAATGCAAATAGAACTCGTACTAATAGAAGTAATAATAGTGGTACTGTAGAGAATCGTTCTGCAAGAAATGAAAATATAAGAGGTTCATCTAGTAGAACTCAGAGGGCAACGACAAAACAGCGCTCTAATAGGTCAAATCGTTCTACTGTAAATAGTAGGTCTAACAGAAACACAAGTGTTGGCATGTCTAGAAATTCTAAAAGAGCAAATGTTGCATCGAATAGAACACAGAGGTCTAATGCTTCATCTGTCACTAGGTCAAACTCGTCAAGGAGTAATAAGTCAGTTAGAACAGCTCCTAAGCGACAGGAAAGAACGGTGTCTCAAAACACAAGAAAATCGCGCTCAGTAACTACAAAACCTAGTTCTAGTAGAAATTCTAAAGCGTCACGTTCTGGTTCAAAATCTAGACGAAGAGGATAATAATTTTTTTGATTGGTTAAGTTGAAAATCCTGCAAGTTAAATTAAAAGCTTGCGGGATTTTTTATTTGAAACGTAAATACTTTTTTACTTGAAAATTTATGTCGTCTGATATTTGCAATCTATAGACAATAAACACATAGACTAGTACTACTATAAATGATTTTAAAATTATGTTTATCAATGGGTGAAACCCAAATTCAAAATAATAGAAACTAAATGACATAGCTACTAAAATAGCAACGGTTTTAACTGTTTTCCATGTAAAAGGTTGCATATTGAACTTAAGTTTTACAAAACCTATTTTTAAGGAATTATAGATTACCACAGCCATAAATGTAGCTATTGCAGAACCTTCTATGCCGTACTTTGGTATTAGAATCATGTTAAAAACAATGGCTAGAAGCGCCAATAAAACCCCAAATACCAACACCATTCTGTAATAATCACTATTAAATAGTATCGCATTATTATTTCCTAGGATATTATCATATAATTTTGCCATGCTAATAGTAATTACGACAAATAATCCACCTGAAAATTGTTCTGGTAAAATTTCATAGAGCATATTGATGTTTGCTACAATAAGCAAAAAAATAAGACCGCTAATTACCAATAGATTAATAGAACTTTTTTTATATAAACTTAAAAGTTCGTCGCGTTCTCCAGAATTTAGAAACTTTGCTGTAAGTGGCATCATTATTTGATGCATAGAGCGCTGTGGTACAGAAATTACTGTCGCAATAAAAATGGCAACACTATAATAGGCCACATTTTCAATCGCAAGATATTGACCTATCATAAACTTGTCTAAATCTAAAATAATCATAGCAATAGAACCTGCTATAATTATTAAAAAACTATACTTTAAAATAGAAGATTGACTTTCTAATCTTTTAAAACTAATTACTGGTAAATGTAAACTAAAGGCATAAATCTTCATTATTAGCATCCTTAGAACATAGACGCCTACAACAGAAGAAATAAATGTGTTTACAGATATAAAATCTAAGTAAACACCAAATAATAAAATCATGATACAAACACGATGAAAAACCTCTCTCATGATATTTCCAAACACGGTCTTAAGTCTCACTTTGGACCACGAGAAAAAAACTTCGAAATAGGCCATGGCAATCGCAGTAAAAAAGATGTGCCATACATAATCATAAACTAAAAGATTTTTTTTCGATAATAAAGAAGCTATTACGTCATATCCTACTAAACCTGCTATTGCTGTTGGAACTATTACTATCAATGGCAAAAGAAGCATTAGCGTAAGAAAACTATTGAGACTGTTCTTAGTTTTAAATGTTGAATAGAATTTTATTAACGCATTTTGCACGCCAAAAGCCATAAAGGGCAACATGATATTGGCTGAAGACAATATAAAAGCAACTAAACCATAGTACGCATCGGACAAAAAATTAGTATACAAAAAAAGCGTATTAATCGCTCCTACACCAAAACCGACATAAGTCGTAAAGGTATTTTTTAACGATTGATTAATAACTATTCCCATGAATTAATTTTAAGTTTTTTAGACTTTAAATTTACATTAAAAGTTCTGAAAGCGTTTTTGTTAATGCCTTACGGCTGTATTTTTGTAAACCTATAGGATTTGACTTTAGATTTCCTTCTAAATAAGCTTCAAAGTAATACAAAACTTGCTTTTTTAGTTCTGATTTATCTGTGTATCTAAAATAACTGCCCGAGTTTGTAGAAGTGATGATTTGCTCAACATCCGAGTCCCTTGGTCCAATGGCTAAAATAGGCGTTTCAGAAATCATATATTCAAATAATTTACCCGGAATAATAGCTTTTGTGTCTTCAGAATCTATCTCAATTAATAGTAATAACTGCGATTTTTTTTGATATCGAATAGCTTCATTATGGCTGACATACCCGACTAATTTTGTATAATCTTCTAATCCGTAAAACTTTATAGAATTGATGATGACATCACTGACCACACCGACCAAATTTAACCGGAAATTTTGTTTAAATACTTCATTTTCAGTAATCAGTTCTGAAAATACCTCCCATAATATTTTTGGATTTCTGTTTGAAAGTAAAGAGCCAATATGAGATATTGTAAACGCCTTGTCTTTTTCATTAATCATAATAGAATTGGTGTCGTAACCATTTGTAATTACAGATATAGGTGTCTTAGTTTTACTTTGAAATTCATTCTTGGTATGGTTGCTGGTAACTAGTATTCTATCGGCATTATTTAGTACGTCGAGCTCTAATTTCTCATGTTTAAGTTTCGAAGATTTTAGTAGTTTCAAAGATTTATGGTATCCTATTGTTGTCCAAGGGTCGCGAAAATCGGCTAACCAATTAACACTTAATTTTTCTTTTAATTTTAGCCCTATGAGATGCAGACTGTGCGGTGGTCCTGTGGTGATAATGGTTTCGATATTGTGAGTTGCTATGTAATCCGATAAAAAATCCACTGATGGTCTTACCCAATTTTTCCTAGCATCTGGAATAAAGAAATTACCACGCACAAAAAGCATTATTTTTTCTAAAAACGTCTGCTTTTTTTTATCAGGAATTAGTCCGGAGCTAATAGTTTTCGTGTGCTTTCTTGATATTAGTTTAGCTAGCCCATAAGGCTCTTTTATTGGTGTTTTAATAGTCGTTAAATCAGTAGGCAACTCGTCCAACAAGCTATTATCTGTTATAGGGTAATTTGGATTTTTGGGATGGTAAACTATAGGCTTAATACCAAAGTCTGGCAAATATTCTACAAACTTTAACCAACGTTGTACACCTGGACCTCCGGCTGGTGGCCAATAATAGGTAATAATAAGTACTTTTTTGTCGCCCATACCTAGCTAAGATGTCGACTTCTGTTTTCTAAACTGCAATAACCCACCTAAAAGCAAAAGTATGCCTAACAAAACAGAGCTTCCTAAAGCAATTTTACTTCCAGTTTCTACTACTTGTGGCTCAAATTTAAAGGTAATGGTGTGCGTGCCTGATGGAATTTCTAATCCGCGTAATGCATAATTTACACGGACATGAGGTACTAATTCGCCATCAATGTAGGCATTCCAACCCTTGTAATAATACATTTCTGAAAGTACTGCAAATCCTTTATTTGTGTTTTTGGACTCATAGATTAATTCATTCGGTTTATGACGAATTAATTTTATCGCAGCTAAGCTATCTTTTTGATAGCTCTTTTTTAGTTGAAACGCTTCGGAAATAGATTTTAAAATAACAGCTTCATTCTTTGTGTCTAAACTGTCTAAAGCACCTATCTCTGCATCGCCATTTTCAACACTATTTATTTTAGTAACAAACCAAGCATTCCCATTAGGTTTTGTGTATTGTGTAGATGCTTCTATCCTACCTGCTTGGTCTTCGACCAATACATATTTTGTGTTAAGCATATTTAGAACCTCGGTGTTATTGTTATAAATATGAAAATCCATTAATGCATCAAACCTATGTAGTTTTGCGGCATGATAACCACTTAACGAATTGTGGAAATAGGCTGCGCGTGCTGGCTGTTGCTGTCCTTGTCTTGTAACATCTAAAACCCTAAAATGACCTTGGTCTTGTAGAATTTGTTGGTCTGCCTTTGTAACTTGATAAGGTTTATCTACTTGACGTGCTGACACAAAATTATCTGTATTTACATATTCTCTGTCTACCGAAACTAAATCAAAAAGAATAAGAACCCCAAAAACTATAATTAATACTTTTTCGGATAGTTTTTCTTTCAAAAAGTAGAAAATAGCACCTGCAGATAATAATACCAAAATCAACGTTCGCAGCGTATCCGCTACCAACAACGCTTTTCTATCGGACACTAAAGCATCTACAAAAGCTTGTCCATAGGCTTGAGCATATTGGTCGTCTCTTGTACCTTCAAAATTGAATAAAAATGAATGAAACAACAGCAATATCAGAGCTAATCCTCCACAAATTAAAACTGAATATTTTAATGCCTTTACCTTCTCTTCTCTTTTCTGAAAATCATTAAAAAGCCTTACCAGCGCGAATACACCTAAAACAGGAATACATAATTCTAAAATAACCTGAATAGAACTTACCGCACGGAACTTATTATAAAGTGGCACATAATCAATAAAGAAATCGGTAAGTAGGCTGAAGTTTTTTCCGTAAGACAGTAAAAGAGAGAGTATGGTACCGCCTACTAACCACCATTTTAATCGGCCTTTTACAAGAAATAATCCTAGGACAAAGAGAAAAATAACTACAGCGCCTACATAGGCTGGTGCTTCTACAATAGTTTGGTCGCCCCAATACATTGGTGCATTGCGGGAGGCTTCAATAGCATCAATTGGTGATGCTCCTAAGTTAATATACGCTTTATAAGTTGCAGATTCTTTCCCAACATCTTCTGTGCTTCCGCCACCCATAAATTTGGGGATGTATAGATTAAAAGTTTCTGCCAAACCATAACTATACTCCGTAATATAAGTTGGGTCTAAACCTTCTTTAACTTCTCTTGGCTCTCCGTTAGCCGTAATTGTTAAATCACTCTTACCACGTGTGCTCTCCTTTACATACTCTTGAGTCGCTAAAATATTGGTCGCATTTAAACCAACAGCCAAAATAGCTGCTATTGCTAATAACCCAACAGATTTAAAAAAATGAGGTAATTGTTTCTTTTTGTAGGCATCTACAAAATATGCTAGACCTAATACTATAACCAATAACAACAAATAATAGGTCATTTGGTAATGATTAGCTACAATTTCTAGACCCAACGCCACTGTTGTTAACAGAAAACCCCAAATATACTTTTCCCTAAATGTTAAAATTATACCTGATAAAACCAAAGGCATGTAGGCAATCGCGTGGGCTTTGGCATTGTGCCCAACACCCAGAATTATAATTAGGTATGTCGAAAACCCAAATGCTAATGCACCCAGAGCGGCGAGTTTAAAATCTACTTTTAAACTTAATAGAAGGATGTAAAACCCAATGAAGTATAAAAACAAATAATCTGCTGGTCGCGGTAAAAACCGAATCGCTAAATCTAACTTCTTTATATAATTATGTGGATATTTTGCACCTAATTGATAGGTCGGCATACCACCAAAGGCACTATTTGTCCAGTAGGTTTCTTCGCCTTGTTCTTCTGCAAAATCGACCTGTTGCTTAGACATGCCTATATAGTGCATAATATCACTCTGAAATATTTTTTTACCCTGTAAAACAGGACTAAAATATGCTAATGATAAAACAACAAAACCTATTAAAATTAATAAATGCGGTAGAAATCGCTTCACGTAAATAAACATGGAAAATAGATAATAGAATTAAGCCGAAAATTAATCAATTTCTTCGTAATCGATATATTCTCCAACCTTTTTATTTGATTGGCTATTATCGTTTGGCATTTTATCTATTACGGTTTCGCCTTCTTTTCGCTTAGGGTTATCTTGCTTATACTGTTGGTTAAACTGTTGCCCAAACTTCTCTTCCATTTTTCGCGCAGCAAATCGTATTAAAAAAGGTGCTAATAATCTAGAAAGTATTTTAATTATAAAATATATGGCTATTATCCATAAAATAGTTCTGGCTAATCCTACGACAGATAAGGTAAAAATCATATAACAGTATTATAATTCAAAAATACAATTAACATCATTTATAATCCGTTAATAATCTATAAAAAAAGTATAAAATCTCTATATTTGAAATCTAACTATAAGACCATGCAAAGATTAAAGCCGTTTTTTACAATGCTAACCATGTTAGCAACTTTGCCCATTTTAGCTCAATACACGGATGTTATTAACTCTAATAGACCAGGTGTATCTAAGGCTGCTTTTTCTGTCGGAACTAATGTTTTACAGTTTGAATTAGGAGGCTATACTGTAAAAGAAGAGCATACGCCTTTAAATTATGAAATATCTGGTTTTGGTGTCGACTTTGCTGCCAGGTTTGGACTATTATTAGAAGAATTAGAAGTAAATGTAGAAGGCACCTTTCAAAATGATACATTTACCAGTAACACATCGGCAATTCCTTTTGAAGATTCTCGGTCAAATTTTAGAAGCTTCACAATAGGCGCTAAATATCTAGTTTACGACCCATACAAAAATGCTGAAGAAGAAAAACCAAACCTATACAGTTATCATGCTAATAGAAGATTTAAATGGAAATCTTTAATTCCTGCTGTTGCGGTTTACCTTGGTGCTAATATCGATAGTAAAAACAATCCATTTGTACCTTACACGCCATTTACACAATCTGTTGATGGCGGTTTTAGTCCAAAAATTATGATAGCAACCCAGAATAATTTTGCTGGAGGTTGGGTTTTTGTTATGAACTTTTTAAAAGATAGAATAGGTACCGATTATTCAGACTTTCAATACATACTAACATTAACACATTCGTTCTCTGACCAATGGGTGTTATTTGGTGAAGCGCAAGGGATTCAAAGCGATTTCTATGCCGATAATATTTTTAGATTTGGTGGCGCTTATTTATGGACCAAAAACTTTCAATTAGATGCAAATATTGCTTTTAATGCAAAAGATACCCCTTCAGTCTTTAATATTGCTTTTGGAGCTTCTTATCGTTTAGACTGGCATAAAGACAAGAAAATTGATAATGGCGGTAATGTTGAAGATAAAACAGATACATCTAACCGTAAAAAGAAGCGTAAAAAGAAAAATACGGATTTCGATTCTGACAATATATAACCAACTGCATGATTGAAATTAAAGAAGCGGTTTCTAAAAAGGAAATGAAGCATTTTGTAAAATTTCCTTTTAAACTTTACAAAGACTCTAAATACTGGGTTCCTCCTATTATTAGTGAAGAGTTAAAAACTTTTAATAAAAATGAGAATCCTGTTTTTAAAGATGCAGATGCTCGATTTTTCCTGGCTTACAAAAATGGTGAAATTGTCGGTCGTATAGCAGCAATAATTAACTGGCTAGAAATTAAAAACCAAGATATCCAGAAAATGCGTTTTGGATGGTTCGATTTTATTGATGATTTACAGGTTAGCAAAGCGTTACTGAATGTCGTTGAAAAGATTGGTAAAGAGCATCAACTGAAATACACCGAAGGACCTGTAGGTTTTTCAAATTTAGATAAAGTTGGTGTAATGACTGAAGGTTTCGATAGCATTGCACCCATGATAACGTGGTACAATCATCCGTATTATGTAAAGCATTATCAGGCACATGGTTTTACCGTAGAGAAAGAATATTCCGAAAGTAAATTTCCTTTTGCCAACGTAAAACCCGAGTTTTTTAAAAAGGCGCAAGAACTTATTAAAAGACGATATAAGCTAAGAGCTTTGAGTTTTACAAAAACAAATGAAGTTATGCCTTACGCAGACCGCATGTTTGATTTGTTTAATAAAAGCTATGCGTCATTATCGTCTTTTGTTGAAATTACTGATGTTCAAAAAGAATACTTCAAAAAGAAGTTTATAAGCTTTGTTAATCCAGAATACATCAAGTTCGTTGTTGACGATGATGACAATCTTATAGGCTTTGCTATTGTAATGCCTAGATTTGCTGAAGCTCTTCAAAAAGCAAAGGGCAAACTTTTTCCTTTTGGATTTAGACATATTTTAAAAGCAAAGAAAAATAGCAAAGACGTAATTTTTTACCTAATTGGCATACATCCTAATTACCAAAACAAAGGCGTACATGCCGTTATTTTTAACGAAATGTACGAAACCTTTACTGCCAAAGGTATAGAAATGTGTTACCGCACGCCAGAACTAGAAGATAATGAGGCTATTCATAAAATTTGGAAGCACTTTGACCCTGTCGTGTATAAACGCAGAAAAACATTTAAGAAATACCTATAAAAAAAGGCTACCACACTTCGAGAATCCTCAGTGACCTGTAGCCTTTTTTATGTTCTTTAGAGGTATTCTATTCGCCCATTGCAGCCATTAAAGCAGCTGACATGCGTTTATAAGTACCATTATCTAAGCGCTCTCTAATCGCATCAAAAGCATCAAGAGTTTCTTCAACATCTTGTAATGTATGTGTCGCTGTAGGAATCATTCTTAATAAAATTAACCCTTTAGGTATTACAGGATAAACTACTATAGAACAGAAGATTCCGTGATTTTCTCTTAAGTCTCTAACCAAAGCCATGGCTTCTGGAATACTTCCTTTTAAATAGACTGGAGTTACGCAACTCTGCGTTGTTCCTATATCAAAACCACGTTCTTTTAAACCCGATTGTAAAGCATTTACAATCTTCCAAAGGTTTTGTTTTAGTTCTGGCATCGTTCTTAACATATCTAAACGCTTTAAAGCGCCTTTTGTCAATGTCATTTGCAATGACTTCGCAAACATTTGAGAACGTAAGTTATATTTTAAATAATCGATGATTTCTTTATCACCAGCAATAAATGCACCTGTACTTGCCATTGATTTAGCAAATGTTGCAAAGTACACATCTATATCATCTTGTACGCCTTGTTCTTCTCCTGCTCCAGCACCGGTTGCACCTAACGTTCCAAAACCATGAGCATCGTCAACCAAGAATCTAAAATTAAATTTTTTCTTAAGCTCAACGATTTCTTTAAGACGACCCTGTTCTCCACGCATACCAAAAACACCTTCAGAAATCACAAGAATTCCGCCTCCTGTTTGCTCTGCCATTTTTGTTGCACGCTCTAAGTTTTTCTCTAAACTTTCTACATCATTATGTTTGTAAGTAAAACGCTTACCCATATGAAGACGCACACCATCTATAATGCAGGCATGTGCATCTACATCATATACAATAATATCGTCCTTACCAACTAAAGCATCAATAGTTGACATGATACCTTGGTAACCAAAATTTAAAAGATAAGCAGCTTCTTTATTTACAAATGCTGCCAATTCGTTCTGAAGTTGCTCGTGTAAATCTGTATGACCTGACATCATACGCGCTCCCATTGGGTAAGCAGAACCATATTCTGCTGCGGCCTCAGCATCTACTTTACGAACTTCTGGATGATTAGCAAGCCCTAAATAATCGTTAATACTCCATGTAATAACTTCCTTACCTTGAAACATCATTCGGTTAGAAATTTGTCCTTCAAGCTTAGGAAAAACAAAGTAACCTTCAGCTTGTGATGCCCATTTTCCTAGCGGCCCTTTGTCTCTGTAAATCTTTTCGAATAAATCCTTCATATTATCGCTTTCGAAATCATGTAAACCAAATTACTTTGAATTTGATTTATTAATTTTTTGTTAAAATTAGTTTAGCTTAACTCAGCAAAATTAAGGCAAAATATTATGATTGCATAATTTATTTGGTCTTTATATTCACCAAGTTTTAAACATAAAAAACCCTTCAGAAATTCCGAAGGGTATATCTTTAGTGGCATATTTAGCTGGCTACTTGATGTACTCAATAGCTGCTTGCATTTCAGTTTTAGAATCAAAAAAGCCTTGGTCTTCCATCCACTTATCGTTGTAAACTTTACTCATATATCTAGAACCGTGATCCGGAAAAACGACTACTATGTTGTCATTGAGCTTAAACTCACCGTCGTCATTCAACTGCTTAATGGCTTGTAAGGCAGCGCCACTTGTATAACCTACAAATAATCCTTCTTTACTAGAAACTTCTCGCGCTGAATGTGCACTTTCTTCATCCGTAACTTTTACGAATTTATCTATAGCATCAAAATCTGTAGCTGTAGGAATTAAGTTTTTACCTAAACCTTCTATTCGATATGGGTAAATCTCATTAGCGTCGAACTCACGTGTTTCATGGTATTTTTTTAATACCGAACCATAAGCATCAACACCTATAATTTTAATATCTTTATTTTGTTCTTTTAGAAATCTTGCAATACCAGAAATCGTACCTCCTGTTCCACTACACGCAACTAAATGTGTAATCTTTCCTTCAGTTTGTTCCCAAATTTCTGGCCCTGTAGTTTTATAATGTGTCTCTGTATTTAACACATTAAAATATTGGTTGATATAAACCGAACCTTTTATTTCAGAATGCAGACGTTTTGCTACTTCGTAATAAGAACGTGGGTCATCTGCTTTTACATGAGCAGGGCAAACGTAAACCTTTGCTCCCATTGACTTTAACATGTCAATCTTATCTGGAGAAGATTTTGAGCTTACTGCTAAAATACATTCGTAACCTTTAATGATACTAACCATTGCAATACTAAATCCTGTATTGCCGGATGTTGTCTCTATGATAGTATCACCTGGCTTAAGAATACCTTGGCGTTCAGCTTCTTCTATAATATGAAGTGCTATTCTGTCTTTTGATGAGTGACCTGGATTAAAAGCTTCTACCTTAGCATAAAAATTGCCTTCGAAACCTTCTGTAACCTTGTTTAATTTAATTAGCGGCGTACTTCCTATGAGTTGAAGCACATTATCGTAAACGTGTTTACTTTTTGTCATAATCGATATTTACAAGTAACAATATATAAAATGCTACCTAAAACCGCGCAAAATTACAATATTTTTTTGGATTAAGCCCTAATTCCTTCAAGGTCTAATAGAAAAGCAAACTCCTCAGCATCTTCTTTTAAGGACTCAAATCGTCCTGAAGCACCACCATGACCAGCATCCATATTTGTTCGTAACAACAGTTTATTTGCATCGGTTTTTAATTCTCTTAGCTTGGCAACCCACTTAGTTGGTTCCCAATATTGTACTTGAGAGTCGTGCAAACCAGAAGTGACTAGTATATTTGGGTAGGCCGTTGGTTTAATATTGTCGTATGGCGAGTAAGATTTCATGTACTCGTAAAATAATTTATCATTTGGGTTTCCCCATTCGTCATACTCGCCTGTTGTTAACGGAATCGAATCGTCTAACATAGTTGTTACAACATCGACAAAAGGAACAGCGGCAACAACCCCATTATATAATTCTGGAGCTTCATTAATTACTGCACCAATTAACAAACCGCCTGCACTTCCGCCCATTGCATATAGGTGTTTTGATGATGTGTAGCGTTCCTTTATTAAATGAATGGAACAGGCAATAAAGTCTCTAAACGTGTTTTTCTTTTTTAAAAGTTTTCCATCTTCGTACCAATTTCGTCCTAAATATTCGCCACCTCTAACGTGCGCAATCACATAAATAAAACCTCTGTCTAAAAGACTTAATCGAATCGTAGAAAAATAAGGGTCTACCGTTGAGCCGTAAGACCCATACGCATATTGCAACAACGGGTTATTTCCGTCTTTTTTTAATCCTTTTTTATAAACTACAGACATGGGGATTTTTGTTCCGTCTTCTGCAGTTGCCCATAAACGTTCCTCGACATAATTCTCTTTGTTAAATGTTCCACCTAAAACTTCTTGCTCTTTCATTACAACCTGAGTCTTTGTTTTCATATTAAAATCAATAACAGAGGTTGGTGTCGTCATAGAATTATAGGCATAACGCAAGATATCCGTATCGAAATCTACATTGGTATCTGTGTAGCATGTGTAGGTTTCTGAATTAAAAGGCAGATAGTAGTCATCACTTCCATCCCATCGCATAATACGGAGTTGATTTAGGCCATTAGTACGTTCGCTTAAAACTAAGTAATCTTTAAAAATATCGACATTTTCTAAAAGCGTCTCTTGTCGATGTGGTATGAGTTCTTCCCAATATTCCATCTCTGTTTTGGACTCATGGGTTTTCATGAGTTTAAAGTTTGACTCTTTGTCTTTATTCGTTAAAATATAAAAATGGGAGTCGTAATGTGCTATGCTATATTCTAGTCCACGAACTCTAGAACTAAACTTTTTAAACTTACCATCAGGGTTGTCTGCATTTAGTATATGGTATTCATTAGTAAGCGTACTGTAGCAAGCAATGATGATGTATTTTCTGGATTTAGACTTATAAACAGCAACCCCAAACGTATCATCGCCTTCTTCAAAAACAAGTTGGTCTTTAGTTTCTCCAAGTCTATGTTTATAGATTTGAAATGACCTTAGCGTTTTTTTATCCTTTTTAGTGTAGAACAAGGTTTTATTATCATTCGCCCAGCTTGAAGAACCTGTGGTATATTCAATTCGGTCTTCTTTAATTTCGCCGCTATCTAAATCTTTTACATAAATCGTGTAGTTACGTCTTCCTGTTACATCCAAGCCATAAGAAACTGTGGTATTATCTGGACTTATAGATATACCCACAAGCTTAAAATAACTATGCCCTTCGGCCATTTTATTACAATCAAAAAGCAGCTCTTCTTCTGCCTCTAATGTCTCTTTCTTGCGCGTGTAGATTGGGTAATCTTTTCCTTTTTCGAACTTGGTGATATACCAATAGCCATTGTATTTGTAAGGCACAGACTCATCATCCTCTTTAATTCTGGATTTCATTTCTTCAAACAAATCTTTCTGAAAGTCTTTTGTATGTGCCATTATCGCATCGCAATAAGCGTTCTCTGCGTTTAAATGATTAACCACATCCTCGTCTTTTCTATTAGCCATCCAGAAATAATTATCGACCCTAACATCGTTATGTTTTGTCAGTTTGAAAGGAATCTTTTTTGCAATTGGAGGTTTTACGTTAAATGTTTCAGCCATTCTTTTAAGACGATTTTAAAATAAAAAGAGGCGCAATTTACTAATTTTGCATCTCATAAAATTTAAAATAGACTATATATGTTTGGAGATATGATGGGCATGATGAATAAATTGAAAGAAGCCCAAAAGAAAGTTGAAGAAACCAAAGAACGTTTGCATAGCGTTTTGTTAGATGAAGCCAGCAATGACAACAAACTGAAGGTAACGATTACGGCAAACAGAACGATAAAATCTCTAGAAATAGACGAAGAATTATTAACGGATAAGGAAATGCTCGAAGATTACTTAATCTTAACTCTGAATAAAGCGATTGAACGTGCTACTGCCGTAAATGAAGCAGAATTGGCGGCAGTTGCTAAAGAAGGTATGCCGAATATTCCTGGATTGTAGCCCCATTGTCCTGCGGACATTTCCCAATAGGGGAAAATCTGTTCACTGTTGTGTCGTAACAGTACCTTATAATAGTTTGTCATGCTGAACTTGATTCAGCATCTAACATATAATTTTAGACCTCAGAGGTTTTTAAAACCTGTGAGGTCTTTTTAATTTAAACTACAAGCTTTTCAAAATAGTTAGAACCCGCTCATGCATCGCATCTGTATAATCCAAATGCGTTACCATTCTCAGCTTATTGCTTCCCATTCCAATAATCTTGATGTTTTGCTCAGTCAGCTTGTTTAGAAATTCAGCTTCATCGATATGCGATTTTAATTCAAAAATTATGATGTTGGTTTCAATTGGCTCTACTTTTTCTATGTCTGAATGTTGACGCAACACCTCACCTATTTCTTTGGCTTTTTTATGGTCGTCGGCAAGTCTTTCAAAATGATTATCTAAAGCATATAACCCTGCTGCTGCTGCAAAACCGACTTGTCGCATTCCGCCACCTAAAATCTTACGAACACGGATGGCACCTTTCATCAATTCAGAATTACCAATTAAAACCGAACCCATTGGGCAACCCAAACCTTTACTTAGACAGACTGAAATGGTATCGAACAATTCGCCATATTGTTTTGGCGACTGTCCTGTTGCGATTAAAGCGTTCCACAAACGTGCACCATCAAGATGATAGCCTAAATCGTGTTTTGTTGCTACGCGTCTCAATTTTTTAAGTTCTTCAAAGTTCCAACATGCACCTCCGCCTTTGTTAGTGGTGTTTTCAACAGCTATTAATGAAGTTAGCGGACTGTGATAAAAATCTGGTGGATTTATAGATGCTTCCGCTTGTGTTGCTGTGAACATTCCACGATGACCATCTACCAATTTACATGAGATTCCGCTATTAAATGATGCGCCGCCACCTTCATAATTATAAATATGGGCGTATTTATCGCAAATCACTTGCTCACCTGGATTGGTATGTAATTTTAAGGCGGCTTGGTTGGCCATACTTCCTGTTGGGAAAAATAAGGCTTCGTCCATGCCAAACATATCGGCTAAGCGTTGCTCTAAAACATTAATACTTGGGTCTTCTTTATATACATCGTCACCAACTTCTGCGGATAGCATGGCATCTAACATGCCTTTGGTTGGTTTGGTTACGGTGTCGCTTCTTAGGTCTATTATCATATTTATTTCCCGTAAAAACCGGAATTTATTTTGTTAAACTAAGTTTTATTTTGACACGAATAGCACTAATTTACACGAATGGAATACTAAAAATCATATTTATAAACATTCGTGGAATTCGTGTCGATTTAATTTAATACTGATTATACTCACAAAAACCACTTCCAATTGGTGAACCATCAGGAATTTTTGGTGCTGCATCTAATTTGAATTTTTCTGGGTGTTCTTTAAATTCTTCAATTAAAGACAAATATTCTTCAGAGTATTTAAATTCTTCTGGAAATTTTTTGAAAACTTCGCTGATTGAGTTTATATATTTTTTTGCTAATGATTTCACTTGGAAATAAGAATTGTCATTTGTAGCTAAATTCATCAAGTATTTTAAAATATTCTTATTAATCATGTTTTGGATTTCATTCAGGTAATTGTCTTTATGAACGATAAAAGCCTTTTCTTTTGTAAGTATATCCAATACTGTATTCAAATCAATTTGTGTATCGTCCAAACTCTTCTGCAACACCAAACGATTAGCACGCTCAGGATGCAATAGATATTTTAAAGTCATATCGCTTGCGGTATTAGCAGCACTAAACGGGTCAAAAGCAACACCCGTTTTTCCTTTAAAAGATTCTCTTGTGCGACCATAACCAAATGCTCGTGGCGGAAATAAACTCAATTTATTCTTCGGAATGGCAAGGTTTTCAGCCGAAAGCGTTTTTAAAACAGCGTCCAAAGTTTCTTTTTGAAGTTTAACGTCAACAGGTTTCACCGTAAACTCTTCACCATCTTTAACCGCATAATTATAATCAAATCCACCTATAACCTTAGTCGCGGCTTCGGTTTGGTAACGATGATAAAAATAAAGCGGCACAAACACATCTTCTAAAACCGAATACGGCTCGTAACTCTTGATATTATCTTCAGAAAAATTTGCTATGGCTTGTTTGCGTAATTCTAAAACAGCATTTAATTCTTCAGCAGCACTTTTGCCATTGTCCCACAAATGTGCCGTAGCATGTGCGCCACCTGCTGCACGAGCGTCAGAATCTGTGATAAAACGATGACCTTCTTCAGTTGCTCTTTTCAAAATTTTATGCAATTCAGCTTTTTCATTTGCGTTCTTATCAAATTCAGAATAGCTATAAGCTACGGTGACTTTATCCCAATCGTCAATGCCTGTCGCGTAAGCGTTACTGAAATCTATGTTTCCGTTTTTAAGTTCAATTTGTGGATGCGGATAATCCATAACCGAAGCGCGATTATTGGCACTGGCTGCAAAGTTATGTGCAAAACCAATGGTATGACCAACTTCGTGAGCACTTAATTGACGGATACGTGCCAATGCCATGTCTAACATTGGTTGGTAATTATCATCACGCTCAGCAAAAGGCTTGTTCATCAAGGCTTGCGCAATCATAAAATCTTGACGAATCCGCAAACTTCCTAAACTCACATGACCTTTAATGATTTCTCCAGTTCTTGGGTCAACCACACTGCCGCCATAACTCCAACCACGTGTACTTCTGTGCACCCATTGAATCACGTTGTATCTACAATCCATTGGGTCTGCGTCTTTGGGTAGCATTTTAACCTGAAATGCATCTTTAAAACCAATAGCTTCGTAAGCTTCATTCCACCAACGCGCACCTTCTAACAATGCAGAACGCACTGGTTCTGGCGTTCCTGGGTCGAGGTAATAAATAATGGGTTCTTTAGCTTCACTCACTTTATCATTTGAATTTTTCTTTTCCAAACGATGACGAATAATAAAGCGTTTTCTAATATCGTCTTGAATTGGTGTTGCATAATCCATATAACTCATAGAAATCGCACCGCTACGCGTATCAAAAATTCTTGGTTTATAATTATCATCTGGTAATTCTATAAATGAATGATGTTGCGTCACTGTAACTAATGTTGGTGTTGGCGTTACACTTCTAAGATTTCGACCTGTAGGATTTCCTTTAAAGGTTAGCATGGCTTCAAATTCTACATTCTTAGGAAATGCTTTTGTGCGTTCTAAAGCTAATGCGCTTTTTGATGCATCTATTTTGTAAGTGCCTTCGCCTCTACCTTTTAAACGTTCTGAAACATTATGTGCATCTTCCATTAAAAATGGCGTAAAATCAACATAAAATGCGCCGTCTTTTTGTTCTAATATTTTGAATCCGAATAAAACGGACTTCGCAAAAGCTTGTTCTATGCTTTTCTTTTCTAACTCGTTATCGGTATTTGCACGAAATTTTAAATTTGGCTGAATTAGCAATAATTTATTTCCTGCTTTTTGAAAATAAACCACACGTTCGTTACCCAATTGTCCTCGATCTAAGCCTATGTCGTTACTACCTACACCAGAAGCGAGAGAATTCACATAAAGAAATTGGTCGTTCAGCTTTTCAACTTTTAGATAAATTTTATCAGTAGCTTCTTCATAATAAAAATCAAAATACCCTTCATAAGCTTTCAGATCTTTTTTATTGGTAACTTGAGCTTGAATAGATGTGGAAAACAAAAAAAGAAAAGTGAGTTTTATAAGGTGTTTCATAGTTGATTTTTTTAAGCGACATAAAACTACGGAATTTCTAAAAATTTCCTTCAAAATCAGCAAGACTTTAAAGCATCCTATTATATTTGCAGAAATTGATGATTGATGATTACTTCAGACCAAATAAAAGCACTTAATTCCCGTCTCGACACACTGAGACAGTATCTTTGACTTAGATGCCAAACGCATAGAAATTACCAACGAAGAAGAGCAAACCTTCGACCCAAATTTTTGGAACGACTCTAAAAAGGCAGAAGCCGTAATGAAATCGCTTCGCGAGAAAAAAAGTTGGGTCAATGATTTTGAAAATGCCAAAACACTCTTCGAAGATTTAGAAGTTATTTACGAGTTTTTCAAAGAAGATGAGGCACCAATGGAAAACGTTGAAGAGCGTTATGAAAAAGCCGTAAACGCCATTGAAAAGTTGGAGTTTAAAAATATGCTCTCGGAAGAAGGCGATTCGTTAAGTGCAGTTTTACAAATTACTGCTGGTGCAGGCGGCACCGAAAGTTGCGATTGGGCAAGTATGCTCATGCGTATGTACATGATGTATGCCGAAAAAAGTGGTTTTAAAATAAAAGAGCTTAACCTTCAAGATGGTGATGTCGCTGGAATTAAGACTGTGACCCTAGAAATTGAAGGTCCGTTTGCTTTTGGTTGGCTTAAAGGTGAAAATGGTGTACATCGTTTGGTACGTATTTCACCTTTTGATAGTAATGCCAAACGCCATACGAGTTTTGCTTCGGTTTATGTGTATCCTTTGGTGGATGATTCTATTGAGATTGAAATAAATCCCGCGGATATCGAAATCACAACAGCACGTTCAAGCGGTGCTGGTGGACAAAATGTCAATAAAGTCGAAACAAAAGTGCAGCTATTGCATAAGCCTTCGGGAATTCAAATTCAGTGCTCCGAAACGCGTTCGCAACACGATAACCGAGCACGTGCTTTACAAATGTTGAAGTCTCAACTTTATGAAATAGAATTACAAAAACGAATGGCACAACGTGAAGATATTGAAGCTGGAAAGATGAAAATTGAATGGGGAAGCCAGATACGTAACTATGTGATGCATCCTTATAAATTGGTTAAAGATGTTAGGACTGGGCACGAAACAGGGAACGTCGATGCCGTTATGGATGGCGATATCGAAGCGTTTTTAAAGGAATATTTGATGATGATGGGTCAAAAAGATTCGGTACAGTAATTGATTAAAAGAGTTTAACAAAATAAGATTCTCGTTTTCAAGGAAAATAAATATGATACAAATTTTACACAATCCGAGATGTCGGAAATCTAGAGAAGGTCTACAACTTTTGGAGGCCGCTAATAGTGAATTTGAAGTTATTAAATACCTAGACCATCCACTTACTGTTTTGGAATTAAAATCCATTATCAGTAAATTGGGGATTTCACCTTTGGATTTAGTAAGAAAAAATGAGGCTATTTGGAAGAGCGATTACAAAGGAAAAAATCTATCTGATGAAGACATCATTACAGCTATGGTTAAATATCCAAAATTGATTGAACGTCCAATTGTAATTAATAAAGATAAGGCTATTGTTGGGCGACCAGCAGAAGCTATAAAAACGATATTATGAGAAAATTAATCCTATTATTATCACTTATTTTGGCTAGTAATATTGCCGAAGCTCAATTTGGCGGTCAGCGTCAAAATAGATTTAATCGTCAACCGCGAACTAGTACAGAACCAACAGATACTCAGAAAGAAAAATTTAAAAATGATATGAAAGAAAAGCAACAAGAATTCATATCAAAATTTTTACTCAAACTTGATGCAGATGAGTTTCAGCAGGAAATTGTCAAAATAACTTTGACCGAATATTTTGAAAAACTTATATTATTTAACCAAAAAACTTTTGAGAGACAAATTGGAAAAGATGATGCCCTAAAAAAAATGCAGGATGAACACTTTGCCGATTTAAGAAGCTTAATGTCTAAGTCAGACATGAAAAAAATTGACGATTTGATTGAAGGAAAAAATTTAAAAGAATTAGACAAAGAAGAACGAAAAAAGAAAAAAAGAAAGAAGCGAAAAAAAGAAGAAAAAGAGGATAGCAAGAACAACGACTAGCCCATTTTTATATGACACTTATCATTTGCCGTTTTTGGTTTTTTAGCTAATTTGCTAAAATGAATACCATAGCCTTACGCATACATGATTTTCTAAAAGATTTTCCGCCTTTTAATTTACTTACCAAAAGTCAACTCCTAGCAATTTCTAATGCTGTTGATGTCCATTATATCGAAAACGATTCAATTGTATTTGATATTAATCAAGGCATAGAACAGCATTTTTACGTTGTTAAGGATGGTGCTATCGGACTTTTTGACCAAAACAATAAGTTAATTGATCATTGTGACGACGGAGATATATTTGGGCTTAGGGCCTTAATCCGAAAAGGAACGTACACCCTAAAAGCCAAAGCCATTGAAGAATCTATTTTATACAGTATTTCTTCCGAATTACTAAATACGTACATCACTACAAATGCCGAGGCTAGTCAATTTTTAATGCAATCATTTGTTGCTAATACAAAAGTGATTAATAATTCAGAGGATTCGGCAATTCTAACTAGTAATGCTTTATACTCAGATTTACAGTCCGCAGATTATTCAAAACATCCTATTACATGTTCTATAACAACAACAGTTAAAGAAGCATCTTTAATTATGACCGATAATCACGTAGGCTCTATAGTTGTTGTAGAACAAGAAAGACCAATTGGTATTATAACAGATAAGGATTTACGGACAAAAATTGCGACTGGAAAGTATAACATTAACGATTTAGTGTCTTCAATTATGTCATCTCCGGTAATTACCTATCCAAAAACCATTACCGTGGCAGCAGCACAAATTGCCATGCTACGTCATAAAATTACCCACTTGTGTATTACAGAAGATGGAACGGCAAATACTAAACTTATAGGTATTTTATCCGAACACGATATTATAGTTTTAAGAGAACACAATGCCTCTGCACTAATAAAAGAAGTGAGAAGGAGTAAGTCATCAGAACAATTAAAGGTCATTAGAAATCGTGCTCAAGATTTAATAAGAAGATATTTAGACCAAAATATTCCTATTGATTTTGTTGCAAGAATTATTTCTTCAATAAATGATGCTATAACTCAACGAATAATAGATATAGCAATTTTAAAGATGCCTACCAAACCACCATCTAAATTTGCCTGGTTATCAATAGGCAGTCAAGGTCGACAAGAGCAGTTGTTGCTTACAGACCAAGATAATGCTCTTGTTTTTGAGGACGTAGATGATACAGCTCTTGAGGCTACCAAATTTTATTTTCTTGAGCTAGCCAAGCGAATTAATACCAATTTAGAAACCGTAGGTTTTGAATTATGTCCCGCAGAAATGATGGCCAATAATCCAAAATGGTGTTTATCTTTAACAGAATGGGGCAATCAGTTTCATAAATGGATTACAACACCAGATCAAAACAATTTAATGCTTTGCACCATATTTTTTGATTATGACTATGTATATGGAGACAAAACATTAGTAAAACAGTTATCAGAACGTATTTTTCAGAGTATAGATTCTAATGATATCTTTCTGACTTATCTTGGTAGAAATGCCCTTCAAAATCCTCCACCACTAAGTTTTTTTAGACAATTTTTAGTAGAAGCCGATGGCGCACACAAAGATTTTTTTGACATAAAGGCTAGAGCAATGATGCCATTGGTGGATGCTGCTAGATTACTGATACTTTCGTATAATATTAAGTCCGTAAATAATACGATAGAACGTTACGAAAAACTAGCGGAATTGGAACCACAAAATAAAGATACTTATCTATTTTGTGTTGATGCCTTTAAAGACTTACTACATTTTAGAACAAAACAAGGTTTAGAAAATAAAGATTCTGGGCGTTTTATAGATTTAGAATCTTTAGACAAAAGAAATCGACTTCGCCTAAAACGCAGTTTTAAAGCCGTTAAAAACATTCAAGACCTAATTACAACACGCTTTAAACTCTCTCAATTACTCTAGTATGAAATGGTTTAAGCGTAAATCTTATCCTCAATTCTGGCAAGCATACGCCTCTTGTTTTAAACATAAACAAGAGCAAGACTTAAATCATATTCGTTTTGTAGTTTTTGATACCGAAACTACTGGGCTTAGTTCCAAAACCGACCGTATTTTATCCATTGGTTGTATTGCAATTAACGACTTAAAAATTAATGTTGCAGACCAACTTGAAATTTATGTAAAACAAGACCACTTTAATACTAATACTGTTAAAATTCATGGTCTCTTAAAAGAAGGGAAAAACGCAAAATACGAAGAATCCCAAGCGATAATTGCATTTTTAGATTATGTAAAGGATGCCGTTTTAATTGCACATCATGCCGCTTTCGATGTTGCTATGATAAATGCAGCATTAAAAAGATTAGACTTACCAAGACTTAAAAATAAAGTATTAGATACTGGACATTTATTTCAAAAAGCAAAATTAGATACTTCTAAGGCACATTTTAGCTTAGACGAATTATCGCAACGTTTTAATATTCCGCTGCACGACAGACACACAGCATCAGGAGATGCTTACATTACGTCGATTTTATTTTTAAAATTAATCTCTAAACTTAGCGCAAAAGACAAAGTGAAACTAAAAGATTTATTACAACCAATTAATCGCATTGGTTTGCTGTAAACCTACTTTTCTTAACGATTTTTGAATATGCTATCTCTTCAAATTTTGAAATTATAATGTCTGCCTTGGAGTAGTCTTGATGAGTTGAATGAGGACTTTTAAAGCCTACACAAAAAATACCTGCGTCATGTGCGGCTTTAATACCGTTTGTAGAATCTTCTATGACCATACATTCCGACCTAGAGTAGCCAGTATGCGCAGCAGCTTTTATAAAAATTTCAGGATGTGGTTTAGATTGCTTTAAATCATTTCCACTAAATTTTCCAATAAAATATTGATTTAAATTAAACCTATCGAAAATACGGTTAATGTTAGGCATTGAAGCAGAAGATGCTACCACCAGCTTTAAACCGTTATTATGATAATCTTTTATAACATCTAAAACGCCATCGATAAGCATTAAATCTTCATCATTTTCGAATAAATACTTAAAGTGCTGACGCTTCAATTTTACTAAATAATCAGAACCGAATGGAAGATTAAAGTGATTAACCAAACGTTTACAAATGTTAACGGTTGACTGTCCGGTAAAAGAGGTATATAAAGCCTCATCAACATTAATATTTACATCAGAAAACATTTTAAAATAGGCCTTTCTATGTAATGGTTCTGTATCTACAATGACACCGTCCATGTCAAAAAGTACGGCTTTTAGCATAAGTTTAAATTTTGAAGCGAAATTAGGAAAGAAGAATCTATTTTTGTGAGAAATTATAACAAAAAACCTCAAACACCAATATGCGTAATTTACTGGCGTCTGAGGTTTTAAGTTCGCGGCTATTCCACGATAGTTGCAATTCTACATGACGTTATCTTTAATTTCTTGAACTACTTCTGGATTTAACAAGGTACTAATGTCACCTAAATTTTCTGTGTCGTTAGAAGCAATTTTTCTTAAAATTCGACGCATAATTTTTCCGCTTCTAGTTTTTGGTAAACCACTAGTAAACTGAATCTTATCGAGCTTAGCGATAGGTCCTATTCTATCTGTAATAAGTTGGTTTATCTCGTTACGTACATTATCATGGTCACGACCTTCTCCTGTATCTTTCAAGGTTACATAGCCATAAAGTGCGTTGCCTTTTACATCGTGCGGAAAGCCTACAATCGCCGATTCTGCTACTGCTTGGTGCTCGTTAATAGCATCCTCTATTGGCGCAGTGCCTAAATTATGACCAGAAACTATTATTACGTCATCAACTCTTCCTGTAATACGGTAATAACCCACTTCATCTCTTAACGCACCATCTCCAGTAAAATACATATTCTCAAACGCCGAAAAATAAGTTTCTTTATAGCGTTGGTGATTCCCCCAAATGGTTCGTGCCATAGATGGCCAAGGAAATTTAATACACAAACGACCATCAACTTGATTTCCTTTAATTTCTTTACCATTCTCATCCATTAATGCCGGCTGAATACCTATAAATGGCAATGTGGCATAGGTTGGTTTGGTTGGTGTAGAAAACGGTATTGGCGTTATCATGATTCCGCCTGTTTCGGTTTGCCACCACGTATCTACGATTGGGCTTTTCTTTTTGCCTACATTTTCGTTGTACCAATGCCAAGCTTCCTCGTTAATTGGCTCTCCTACCGAACCTAGAACTTTTAGTGACGATAAATCGTATTTCTCTACCAATTCGGTGCCATGTTTTGCCAATGCTCTAATGGCCGTTGGCGCTGTGTAAAATTGAGTGATTTTATGTTTATCTACAATATCCCAAAAACGGCCAAAGTCTGGGTAACTCGGTACACCTTCGAACATTACTGTTGTTGCACCATTAGCCAATGGCCCATAAACAATATAACTATGACCTGTAATCCACCCAATATCTGCGGTACACCAATACACATCATTTTCGCGATACTGAAACACATTTTTAAATGTATATGCCGTATAAACCATATAACCAGCAGTAGTGTGTAACATACCTTTAGGCATGCCAGTAGAACCTGATGTATACAAGATAAAAAGCGGGTCTTCAGCGTCCATGACTTCGATGGCGCAATCACTGTAGGCATCATCTAAAAGAGGTTGTAACCACTCGTCACGAGCGGCTTTCATATTAATTTCTGAATTAATACGTTTTGCTACTAATACAGATTCTACTCCTGGACAGTCCTCTAAAGCTTCGTCTACAATACCTTTTAAATCTATTGTTTTAGACCCACGATACGACCCATCAGAAGTTACTACCATTTTTGCATCACAATCATTAATTCTAGTGGATAAAGCTGTTGCGGAAAACCCTGCAAAAACTACCGAATGTACGGCTCCTATCCTTGCGCAAGCCAAGACAGAAATAGCTAATTCTGGAATCATAGGCAAATAAATACAAATACGGTCGCCCTTTTTTATGCCTTTGGATTTAAGAACATTTGCAAATTTACATACACGCTCGTGTAATTGGCGGTAGGTAATATGCTCTGCCGGCTCTTCGGGATTATTGGGTTCGAATAAAATAGCGGTCTTTTCACCTCTAGTATGCAGATGTCTGTCAATACAGTTTTCGGTAATATTTAGTTGTGCACCTTCAAACCATTTAATTTCTGGTTTTTTAAAATCCCAGCTTAATACATTATCCCATTTTTTTCGCCAAAGAAAATGCTCTTCTGCAATTTCTTCCCAAAAAACTTCGGGATTGCGTACAGATTTGCGATAGACTTGAAAATACTCTTCGAAGTGTTTTATATGGTAATTACTCATGATGTTTTACTTTTAATTAATTTAACTTTTAGATTTGGTTTTAAAAAGTCCAAACCAATTAGGATTTAAAAATTTTAGTTTTATCATAGCCCATAAGAGCACCACAAAACACAAGCCCATAACGACAGATTCTATGGCTCCTGTTGCTGTTTGACTCTCTAATTTAAAACGTAAAAATAGGGTGACTAGAACATAGATAGTGATGAATATATCTGATGCTAAAGCATTGAATTGAAGTCGTTTCATTTTAATTTAACTTTAATTATACATTGTTTGTTTGCACACAAAACCATTGTAGATTAAAGTTTGAAATACTAAGCGATGAGCTCATTAATTTCTGAAACTATTTGTTTTATCGAAAACGGCTTGGTTAAATATTTATCTGCTCCAAGTTTTAAGCCTTTTTCAACATCCGAAGCTTTATTTTTTGCTGTAAGAAACACCACTTTTGTGTTTGCTAACGCTTTATTTTCTTTTATAGCTTTTAGAGTTTGATAACCATCTACTTTAGGCATCATTACATCTAGCATAATAACATCTGGAATGATGCTTTCTAAAATTTCTAAAGCCTCACTACCATCTCGTGCTATATATACCTCGAAATTGTTCTTTTTAAAGGTATATTCTAGCGTCATTACGATATTAGGCTCGTCATCGACAATTACAATCTTCTTCTTCATTTAAAAGCTTTTACAATTTACTTAAATGGTAAATAAAAACCAAAGGTTACCCCGTTTTTCTTGTTATTTTTAGCCCAAATAGAGCCTTTATGCTTGTCTATTATTTGTTTAGATATTGCCAGACCTAATCCGCTGCCATGCGGCTTTATAATATTTTGGTTCTTGGACTGAAAAAATTTGTCGAAAATAAATGGCATATCTGCATTAGGAATACCGGTTCCATTATCGTTTACAGTAACCTCTAATAATCCTTTTTCGTATTTATAATCGACAATAATAATGCCATCACCATCTTTGCAATACTTTATAGCATTAGATATTAAATTGGTTAATACCTGCCAGATTTTGTCCTCATCGTACACAGCAAAGACATCACTTGTGTTAGAACTAATAATTTTAATGTTCTTTTTTGAAGCTATTTGCCTAAGTCCACCAATGGCTTTTTGTATCGTCTCTCTGATATTATTTTTCTTAAAATTAAGACTTGAGCGACCATTAGATAGTTTTTCGAAATCGAGAATATTCTGAATTAATCGTGAGAGTCTATCGCTATCCTGGAGCATATTACTAAGGAATTGAGCTTGAATTTCTTTTGGCATTTCTGCGTCTTCTATGAGTAGCTCGGTAGAGGCTCTTATACCTGTTATTGGCGTTTTAAGTTCGTGAGCCACCGTATCTAAAAATTCGTCTTTTTGCAAATCTTTTTGAATTAGTTCTTCATTAGCTTCACTTAGCTTATCTGTGAGTTTAGTTAATTCTTCAGATTTTTCGCGTAGTAATTTATTACGGGCAATGGTTTCTTTAGACTCTTCAAGAATTTTTAAAACTTCTACAAGGCTTACCTCTTCTTCTTTAACAACACTACTAATTAAAATTTTTGCTGAGGCGCTGCCTATACTACCCGTTAATAACTTCTCCGAAAAATTTATAAGTCGTGCATCCGCCATTTGCACTTCTGGTGATATATTATATTTCTTAAAGAATAGATTTAAAGCACGATTTGTTCTTTCTTCTCCTAAAAATTTATTCAATACATTTTTAATTTCTGCGACGTAGGCTTCACCTTTCCAAACCAATGCGCCA
The DNA here is from genome assembly GCF_004346845.1 of Winogradskyella wandonensis. Classification (GTDB taxonomy): domain Bacteria; phylum Bacteroidota; class Bacteroidia; order Flavobacteriales; family Flavobacteriaceae; genus Winogradskyella; species Winogradskyella wandonensis. The sequence continues at coordinate 981,049 of NZ_SMGI01000001.1, forward strand.
TCTTGTAAATCCTTATAATTTTTGCTATCAATAAACATTTCGGCATAATTACGCTCACGATAGTTGCCTTTGTACAATAAAGAGAAAAGCGCATAACATAAACAGTTAACAAGCATACTCCAAAAGAATGCGTGTGCTGGTGGACTAAGAAAATCTATTCCGAATAAGGCATGAGGTTTTAAGGAAGAAATACCGTAAAACCCATATTCTACAAAGTCATCCGAACCTGTGAGTGCTTGAATAGAAAACGGTAGTATTAGTGTGTAAAAAACCACTGAAAAACCAGCTATAATACCAATAATCGTAGCTTTAGAAGATCCGCGATTCCAAAATAATCCAATAAAAAAAGCTGGTGCTAACTGCGCTATTATTACAAAAGCCATAAGACCTATAGAATATAATGATAGCTCATAAGAGAAATTTACATAAAATGCATAAGCTAATATTATAATCGAGAATATGGATATACGCCTAATATTCTTAATATATTTTGCATTTCTGTCTGGGTGATTTTTTAAAAACCTATCTAAAAACCCATAAGGAATAATTAAGTTATTACTCAACATAGTAGACAACGCCAAAGTTGATACTACAACCATTGAAATGACTGCTGAAAAACCGCCTAAAAAAACCAAGGATGCCAAAAACGTATTGTCATTTTGCAAAGGCAACAAGAGTGCGTAATATTCAGCTTGCTCAGGATTTCCTATAGCTAAGTTGCCGCCCCAAGCTATAAAAATCACAAAAATATTAAAGAGCAATAAGTACAAAGGAAACAACCATATTGCGGTTTTAAGATGCTTTTCTCTTACATTTTCTACAACTGAAACTTGAAATTGTCTTGGTAATAAAAAGATAGCCATAAATGAAAGTAAAATTGTATACATCCAATTAAATCCACTCTCAAAACCATTAATAATAGTTAAACGTTCAAAATTTGAAAATTGAGACATTTTTGTGTAGATATCCTCAGTACCATCAAACAAAACATAAGTTACATAAACGCCAATACACAAGAAAAAAATTAGCTTTATTACAGACTCGAAAGCAACGGAAACTAAAATCCCTTTGTGTTTTACAGATGCGTCGCTAGATTGCGTCCCAAAAAATGTTGCAAACACAGCTAATATAAGGGCAATGTAAAGTGTAGAGTCGTCATAAATGGATTTGGAAACATAACTCGTATCATCTGCCAATATCTGAAACGTTTCTGATACCGCTTGAAGTTGCAAAGCTATGTAAGGTATTATTCCCAATAAACAAATAATAGTGACCAAAGCCCCTAAAAACCTATGATTGCCATAGCGCAGAGAAATAAAATCTGCTATAGAACTTATCTTATGTTGTTTTGATATTCTTATAACCTTACGCAATAAAAGTATCCAAAGTGGCGCTGCAATTACAGGTCCTAAATAAATGGGTAGAAAATCTATGCCAGAAGTGGCTGCAATACCAATACTGCCATAGTAGGTCCAGGCCGTACAGTAAACAGCCATTGCAAGGGCATAAATAATTGGACTATTTACCCAGCGGTTCTTTGACTTTTTTTCAGCATAAAAAGCAATTCCAAAAAGTAGCGAGAGATAAATAATTATAATAAAAAACAGCACGTAATTACTCATAATGACGCTTTAAGACAACATAAGAGATAAGTATTGAAATTGCCCAAACACAGAATACAGCAAAATAGAAAATAGGAACTCCAAAAACTGATTTATCACTATTAAAAATAAATATCAGAGGTATATTTAGAATAATAAAAACTGCTATGCTATTAATGATAAGTTTCTGCTCGTGACGTTTTTTCATAATGAACTAAAATACAAAAAACAGTGTTGATATTTCACAACACTGTTTAAAGCTAATTAAAAAATTACCTAGTGAGATTGCGCCTCACCAGCACCAGAAGGGATTCTGATATTTTCAACAATTTCTTGAACATGTTGTGGTGGTGCAGCGGTTGCTCTTGACACTACTAAGGAAATAACTACATTGACTAGCATCGCTATAGTTCCAAATCCTTCAGGTGATGTTCCGAACCACCAGTCTTCTTTTGTACCACCGCCAAAAAAATCGAGCTTAAATTTCATCATGTAAAAAAGCATTAGTGTAATTCCTACAATCATACCAGCAATGGCGCCTTCTTTGTTCATCCGCTTATCAAAAATTCCTAAAATGATTGCTGGAAAAAATGATGCTGCAGCCAAACCAAAGGCTAATGCGACTACCGCGGCGACAAATCCTGGTGGATTAATGCCAAAGTACCCTGCAATAATTACAGCTCCAACAATAGCAATACGTGCCCACATTAATTCGCCTTTGTCCGAAATATTTGGTTTTATCTGCTTTTTAATTAAATCGTGAGATATAGATGTAGAAATTACCAAAAGTAATCCCGCAGCAGTAGATAACGCCGCTGCTAAGCCACCTGCCGCAACTAAAGCAATCACCCAATTTGGAAGTTTAGCTATCTCAGGATTTGCTAAAACCATAATGTCTCTATCCACATATAATTCGTTAGCATTTGCGTTAGCATTAGAGATTAAACGCTCTCCGTAAACACCACGCTCTTCAGTATAGACTGGCTTTTTACCTTCTATTGCGCCTCCAGCAACATACTGTATTTTACCATCACCATTCTTATCGCTCCATGCAATTAAGCCTGTATCTTCCCAATTTTTAAACCAATCTGGTACGTCTGCATACTTAGTTTCACTAACAGTTTCGATAAGGTTTGTTCTTGCAAAAACCGCAATTGCAGGTGCAGTTGTATATAGAATAGCAATAAGTAATAATGCATAACCCGCTGACTTACGAGCATCTTTTACCTTTGGTACTGTGAAAAAACGAACAATAACATGTGGTAAACCTGCTGTACCAACCATAAGCGCTAGTGTTATTGCAAAAACGTCCCAAGTAGATTTTGTTCCGTCCGTATATTCTTTAAAACCTAATTGTGTATGTAATTGGTCTAACTTATCAAGTAGATAAGTACCATCTTCAACTGTGCCGCCCATTCCTAATTGCGGAATTACATTTCCAGTCATTTGAATAGAGATAAAAAATGCTGGAACCATAAAGGCGAAAATTAATACGCAATATTGTGCTACTTGTGTATAGGTAATACCTTTCATTCCGCCGAGAAAAGCGAAAATTAATACCACAGCCATACCTATTATTACTCCAAAAGTAATATCGACTTGAAGGAATTGTGAGAAAACAACACCAACACCTCGCATTTGACCCGCAACATAAGTGAAAGAAACTATTAACGCACATATCACGGCAACAGTTCTAGCTACGTTAGAATAATAGCGATCTCCAATAAAATCTGGTACTGTGAATTTTCCAAACTTTCTTAAATAAGGCGCTAGCAATAAAGCTAAAAGCACATAACCACCAGTCCATCCCATGAGATAAACAGAGCCATCATAACCTGTAAAGGAAATAATACCTGCCATTGAAATAAATGACGCAGCACTCATCCAATCGGCTGCTGTTGCCATACCATTTGCTAAGGGTGATACACCACCACCAGCAACATAAAATTCTTTTGTAGAGCCTGCTCTGGCCCATATTGCAATTCCGAAGTATAGTGCAAATGTTACACCTACTAATATCCATGTCCATACTTGTACACTCATAATATTTTATTTTTAGTAGTGGCAGACTATTCGTCGAAACCGTATTTTTTATCTAGTTTATTCATGATTCTTACGTAAACGAAAATTAAAATAACGAATACATAGATTGAGCCTTGTTGTGCAAACCAAAAGCCAAGCTTAAAGCCACCAAGTCTAATTTCATTTAATGCATCCTTAAAAAGGATACCACAGCCATAGGATACTATAAACCAAATGACTAAAAGGATAGAAAGGTATTTTACATTCTCTTTCCAATATGCTGTTGCACGTTTTTGTTTTTCTGACATAATTTTAGATGTTATAGATATATCATAGCCTGAAGCGTAATTGTGCCAACAGCATCATTGTTAGCATACTTCGTATTTTGATATTCTAAGGTTAGTTTTGAATGATGCCCACTAAAATAGGCGTTTGCTCCAATGCCAAATTGATTGGCATTATCGTCTAAAGCATCAATGCTTCGTGTTGTAAAATGGGCATAAGGCTGAAACTTTGTACTGTTTGAAGAAGGAATAACATAACCTAAATGCGCATGAAGCATTGTACCAGTTTCATACGTCTGACCTAACGTAAAGTTATTTCCATAATCATTAAATTGTGCTAAACCATAAGCAGTAATAGCCGCGCCATTTTCTCCAATAGGTGCATCATAAAATGCATCTACAGCAAAAATAGAAACGTCTTCACCTTCGATATTTGAATTATTATCTAAAGAAACCGAGCCTTTTGGGTGTAAAAAGAAACCAGCACCAACATTAAATACTTTTTTGGTTCCAAGGTATGTACCGACTTTATAAGGCAAGAAGTTCGATTCTTGGTCTAAAAAATTATAATCAAAATAACCAGCATATGTTCTTCCCGCATCTTTAGAACCTAATAAACGGCGACCAGAGTATATAGCAGCTCCATTAACTGGAGAAGCAGAAGCCTGTAAATTGTTTGTTACCGCATCGTTTATAGATACACGGTATTGAAGTTTATCAAACTTTCCTTTTACATATACACCCATATGACGTGCAAATTGATCCGACAAACCGATAGTTGCCCAAGCTTGACGCGTATTATCTAGCATCATAATATTTAAGGTACTTTGATTATTTGCTCTAGATATGCCATTCCAATAGTGCAAACCACCGCCAATAGCATGATTTTTAGAAAGGCTATACTCACCCCAAACATCATGGAAGAATAATTGAGAGCTTTCGCCCTTACCAGTTGGCGATAGGTTATCACCATTAAGACTATTAAGTCCAAAATGCGTTAAAATCATAAACTTTTTGTTAAGCTGTGCGTACATTAAAACACGTGCTCGTCTTATACTAAAGTTTAAATCGCTTTGCTCGTTGCCATTTACGTCTAATGGTCTATCCGAATTGTGTTGTGCCCAGAACTGAGCCCATGATATAATGCGAAAGTACTTCGTACCTTCTTCATTAAGTTTTACCTTCATGCCACCAGTATAATCTGGAGCACCTTGGGAAAAACATAACTGAAATGTGCAGAGAACACCTATCAGTACTATGCTTAATTTTTTCATACAAATTGAAGATTAGTTAGTTAAACAATGATTTTGTGTGCACTACTAAACTCTAAAAAATGAATTATGAAAAAAAAATAAGTATATATATCTGTTAAATTTATATACAAACATTAAAAAGAGTAATTGTAAAGTATAAACTCTTATGTTAAACAAAAAAGAATAAAACAGCTATTACTCTCTAAAACGTTCCCATTTTATAAGCATAAATTTATCTCCAAGCTCTGTTACAAGAGTTCCTGCTCCCTTAAGATTTTCTGAATTTGAAAAGAATGAAGATAACTCTTCAGCATTTAAAATTTTGTAAGTTGGATGGTATTTTGAATTGTGAGGACGTTTAATTTGATACTTCTTAACCCAGTTCATTATACTAACATGAGAAATACCTAAAATACGTTCAATTTCTCGGTAAGTTAGACCTTCTAAATAAAGCTGAAGCGCCTTGTTAACGTAGTAATCGTCTATCTTCTTCCCTATTTTATTTACTGTAAAAAAATAATTGCAAGACTTACATTTGTAACGCTGCCTATTTTTAATGACACCACTTTTAACATAGTCTTCGGAATTACAAGTTGGACAGTGAGAGACTTTCATATATAGCAATTTAGCATAAATATATTAATTTAGCAAAATATACACAAATTGATAGGTTGTGTTTCAAAAAGAACTGAAAAAAGTTAAACAACATAGATTTTAAGGCTTTAGATTTTTAAAATACACTTTAGACGCCGCTATCACTTTTGGAGCTAAAATAATAGTTGCTGTCATTGTTGGAATAGCCATCAACGCAAATACGCCATCGATAAAGTTTATCATAGCTTTAAAATCTGTTGTTGATGCCAAAACGATGCTCGCAATATAGAGGTAATTGTAATAGTGCTTTCGTTTTGCACCAATAAGGAAGGATAAACATTTATTTCCGTAATAGGCATACGAAAACAAGGACGACACACTAAAGATAAATACGCAAATCATTAATAAATACTGCCCGAATCCAGGAATGGCATTTTGAAATGCTTCTGCCGTTAAACTCACACCATTACTCGCTGTAGTTTCCCAAACTCCAGTAACTAAAATTGCCAAAGCCGTTAATGTACATACAATTAAAGTATCTATTGCTGGACCTAACATAGCTACTAAACCTTCACGAACTGGCTCATCTGTTTTTGCAGCACCATGCGCCATGGCTGCTGTACCTAAACCAGCTTCGTTAGAAAACGCACCGCGCTTAATACCATGTAGTATTAATGCACCTAATACGCCACCAAGAAACGGTTTATCCTTTGGGTAATAGTCTGCGCTAAAGGCATCCGTAACAATCATGGCTAGATATTTTGGAACTTCTGTATAATTGACAAGCAGGATAATAAGCACCAAAACAAAATATAAGAGTACCATAGACGGTACAAGTTTAGATGCCCAATTACTTATGCGCTTTAAACCACCAAGAATAACAATACTTGTAAAAATAACCAAAATAGCAGCAATAATAAGATTGGATGTTAACGAAACCTCTACACCATTAGGTATTAAAATAATATCGTTAATGGCTTGCTTTAACTGGTTTACATTTACCACAGGTAAAGCACCCAACATTCCAAAAAAGCTAAACATTAGGGCAAGGAATTTCCAGTTTTTACCTAAACCTTCAACTATAAAGTACATGGGGCCGCCTTGTAGCTCGCCTTCACTGTCTTTGCCTCGATATAGGATGGCTAGAGTTGATGTAAAATATTTAGTACTCATGCCAATTACGGCACTCACCCACATCCAGAAAACGGCTCCTGGGCCACCAACAGCAATCGCTAATGCCACTCCAGAAATATTTCCCATACCAATAGTAGAAGATAAAGCCGTGGATAAAGCTTGGAAGTGTGTTATCTGACCAGGGTCGTTGGGGTCATCGTATTTACCACGCAGCACTTGTATAGCATGACCGAGATAACGAAACGGTAAAAATTGAGAGCGGATAATAAGATATAAACCACCACCAATTAATATAATAAGTAAGGGTAATCCCCAAGCTAGAGAAGAAAACTCAGCAAGAATAGTATTTAGTTTTTCCATGGATGCTAAAAATACAAAACCTACTCAGAGTTAACAATTTTTGCAAAACCGCATAGTCTTACGTATTGACTTTAATGCTTTAAAAGTATAACTTCGCTTATCATACGATATATTTCATTATTAACGAACCATATCTTAAAGTTGGCAACAATTAGAGCATCAACCAATAAAAATGATTTCCATCCGAAATTTAACACAATCTTAATCTTATATTATTAAATTGAGGTATATATATTCTTGGGACTATTAACCAATGAAAGATTTAATAACATTTCTTGCAGTATTTGGCGTCGCCATTTCTCTTATTCTGATATTTCTTTTGTTTAAAGAAAAAAAAAGAGAACTAGATAAAAATATCTTAATTGTAATATTCTCATTTATTTTTTTTACTTGTGTAAGTGTATATTCTGACCTACATGGATTAGAAAAATTATTATATATAAGCGCATTATTCGATGGAATCCTGTTTTGGGTTTTAGGACCACTAATGTTTTTATACGTTAAATCTATTTTTTTTGATAATAAAAACCTTGTTCTTAAAAACATATACCATTTCCTTCCAAGTATTTTCTTACCTCTTTTTGATTTACTTTTTTTTATGTTTGAAGCAGATGCAGAATATTTAAAATTTATTAAAAGCTATCAGTTACTGGTTCTTTTTATAAGAGATATGTATTTTTCGATATATATAATTTTTTCTATCAAATTATTTTTGAAGTTAAAAAAGACTCTTAACAAAAAACTAAACATTTCTTTAGAAGGTTATAACTGGATTTTAAAATTACTTATTGGCATTCTAGTATTTCCATCTATAGATATATTGATGCGTACTCTAGAATTATTTGGTTTTCATTTAGAGCTTTATAGTGGGCAGTTAACGTTTGTCGCAATAATTATTTTCTTAACTTATTTTGGGTATTACAGTATTAATGAAGCTAGGTTCTTAATTCCATCTTTTTTAATTGAGGACGATAAAAAAACTAATTATGTTTTTTCAGAAGATGAAGCTTCAGTAATTGAACAAAAAATTAAAGAAATTCTAGAAAATGAAAAAATGTTTTTAGATGAAAACTTAACCTTAAAGAAATTGTCTGATAACCTTCAAATATCAGAGAAAAAACTTTCTATGTTTTTAAACACTCATTTAAACACAAAATTTGCTGATTACATAAATTTCTATCGCGTAGAAGCAGTAAAGGAAAAGTTAAAATCAGAAGACTATGATAAACTAACTCTATTAGCTATATCTGAAGAATGCGGTTTTAATTCTAAAGCTAGTTTTTACCGAATATTTAAAAAACACACAGGCATTTCACCAGCACAATACAAAAAAAAGCATTAAATAAGTCTCAAAAAATCACCATTACTCTTTTTAAGACCTCTATTCATTTTCTATTTTTTTAATTTGAATTGAAACCTATTCATCAATCAAAATTTTAAATATGAAAAGAATAATTCTGTTACTATTATTAATTCCTTTAATCGGTAATTCACAAAACAAAAATGAAACTACACGCAATGAAAAATTAGATTATTTTATTGCTTTAACAGATAGCTTGCGCACAAATTTAGGAATTCCTGGAGTTGGGTTAGTCATTGTAAACGACAACAAGGTAATCTATAATGAAGGCTTGGGTTACAGTAATATAACCCCTAAAACACCTGTAACAAAAAACACACTATTTACTATAGGCTCAAACACCAAAGCGTTTACTGGTGTATTAATTGCAAAACTTGTTGCCAATGGTAAAATGAAATGGGATGACCCGCTAAAAAAATATGTTCCAGAATTAGACCTTAAAGAAGACTATATTGAAAATAATGTAACTATTGCAGATGCATTATCTCACGCAACAGGATTGGAAAGGAATGATGCTTTATGGAAATACAAAAATATTAGTAGAGATAGTCTGTTAGCCTCACTTAAAAATCTTGATTTTGTTGCCGATTTTCGTTCAAGTTATGTGTATAATAATTTGATGTTTACCGTAGCTGGTATTGCGGCAGAAAGAGCTACTGGTAAGGCGTGGGAATCACTAATCACTTCAGAAATATTATCGCCTTTAGGAATGAATGACACCTACACTTATTTTGATGAGTTTATCACACATAAAAACAAATCTATTGGGTATAAAGCAGACGGTTTAACACCAGAACCACCTGTAATCACAACAGCTATAGCACCAGCAGGTGCAATAAGTTCAACACCAAAGGATATGTCTAAATGGCTTTTAATGTTAGTAAATGATGGTAAACATAATAACACTTCGTTTTTAATGCCAGAATCATATAACTACATCATGTCACCTCACAAGAGGATAAGTATAAGAAACAAAGACGAGTTATGGTATTACTATGCAGGACTAGGAGGATTTTCAAAAAATGGAAATCGCAATATTGGACATTCAGGTGCTATAGATGGGCAAAACTCTAAACTAATTATTAGACCTGACAATGGTTTTGGTATTGTAGTAATGACTAATAAAATTAGTGACTACAAAGATTTAATAGCAGATTATGCTCAAGAATGGTTTATAGAAGGCACTGTAACAAGACAATACGAAAAAGAGTATGGCCTTGAAGCTATAAACCACGCCTATGTAATTAAAACATTATTAGACGCTGGTAAAGAAAATGACGCTAAAGATTACTTTAAAAATATAGACAAAGTAAAACTTGGTTTACATCTCGAAGCAAACATAAATGCTTTAGGATACATCTTTTTAAATGAAGAAAAAATTGAAGAATCCGTTTTTTTATTTGAATTAAACACTCAAAGTTTTCCAAATTCGGCAAATGCTTTTGATAGTCTTGGAGAGGCATTATTAAAAAAAGGAGACAAAACAGAAGCAAAAAAAGCCTATAAAAAATCATTAGAATTAAACCCAAATAATGATAATGCTAGAAAGGTTTTAAAATCATTAGAGTAAATATGAAAAATATCAAATACATGGTTTTAGTCATAGTTCTTGCAATTTGTTATAACTGTAAAGAAAAAAAGGCATCTAAAACAATTTCAGAATTTAAAGAATTAACAGAAGAAAACAGATTAATGCTAATTGATTCATTAACTAAAATGGTAGAATATGACCAGAGCTTCAGAAGAATGATTGCTTTAGGCACTAAAGATTCAGCGATACTTAAAAAAGACAACGAAATGAGAGAAAAGCCAGTTGAAGAATATATGGCTTACAGAAAAACTATCATATCTACGATAAGTGAAGCTCAAAAAGACTCATTATGGAAACTACAACACGAATTAGATTTAAAAAATCATAAAGCATTTGTTAAGCTAGTTGAAGAATATGGTTATCCATCAAAACAGCGTTTAAAAATAAAGACCGATATAGGATTTGAGATTTTGTTACATCCGCCCAAAGAAATCAAGCCTAAAATCTATCTAAAGAAAATGGAAAAGTTATTAATGCCAGAAGTAAAGTCCAAACGCTTAGAGCCCATTTTGTATGCTCAGTTAGTTGATAACATTAGGCAGAAAGTTTTAAAACAACCGCAGCTATATGGCACAAATAAATCATTTAACATAAAAACAATGAGTGAAGGATTGCCAATAATAGAAGATATTAGAGAAACTAATAAGGCAAGAAAAGAAATAGGATTGCCAGAATTAAATGCGGGAGAGTATGAAGTTTATTAGGCTTATTACACAGTGTAGTTAGATGTAAAACATAAAAATTAATTTACAATTTGGAAGAAAATGAATCCGAAAAAAATATTAACAATAGGTTTATTCCTACTAATTACAAGTCAGCTTTTAATGTCTTTTGGTTATGACTTTATTATGGCACAAAAGCCAATCGACTTTGCCCACTGGACCTTGCTCTTAGCTGCTTTAGCACATTTTTCCCTTTGGTTTGCATTACCCTCAAATGGAAGTAAGCCACATGGTTTGGGCATCATGTCGTTGGGTATAGCAGGAATCATCGGAATGTGTACCATTGATTTTGTGTTGTGGTCGCTGAATGATAATCCTACTATAAAGGATAGCTTATTGGGAGTTGTTATGAACGATCCTACTATTAAATTTCCATTTCTGATAGTTGGTCCCACTCTTTTTTATATGGGAATATGTATTTCGACTTATGGCCTTTTCAAGAAGTACAAATGGCAGGTAATCGTATTGAATATAGGTGCTCTTCTAATTGGCATAGGGCATCTTATATTTGGTAATCAAGTAATTCCAGTTTTTGGAGCGGTTTTGTTATCCATTGGATTGCTATCGATAATCCAGCAAAATCAGAATCAACAATACATGTAAAGTAAAATCGAAAATGAATAAAATACACATCTTAACATTACTCTTGTCATTTGCAACAATAAACATTGTTGCTCAAGAACAATTCAACCCAGAACAACAACTCAAAGAATTATCAGGAAAAAAGCAAAATATTGGTATCGCAGCAGCCTATTCCATAGACGGAGTTACAGAATGGTCGCAATCATCTGGCTTTAGTTGTCAAGATAGCGAAATTCCTTTTTCTTCTACTACCTTAACTAGAATTGCGTCTATTGCTAAACCTATGACAGCTGTTGCAATAATGCAACTTTTTGAAAAAGGACTCATTGAACTAGATACACCAATTCAAACCTATTTGCCTACTTTTCCTAGAAAAGAAAAGGGAGACATAACCATTAAGCAATTATTAACACATACATCTGGCATTAGTCAATATCAAAGTAATAAAGAGGTAGAAAATAAAACCCAATTCAATTCTTTACAAGAAGCTATTGATGTATTTAGAGATAGACCTTTACTCTTTAAACCTGGAAGTGAATATTTTTATACATCTTATGGATATGTACTATTAGGAAGAATAATTGAACAGGTTTCTGGCTTGAGTTATGAGGATTATATGCAAAAAAATATTTTTGATATTGCAAATATGAAAAATACTGGTATTGAAAACATTAACAAGCAATATGATAATAAATCCTGTTTATATCACAACCAAAAAAGAAAAACCAAAAAGACTAAACAAAACAACTTAAGCAATAGAATACCTGCAGGTGGTTTTTATAGTACTTTAGATGATGTTATTAAATTTGGTGAAGCTATTGTTAACAATACTTTAATTAGTGAGAGCACCTTTAAGTTGATGTTAGAAAGTCAACCTGTAACTTATGATGGAAGTCTTTATGGCTTCGGTTGGTTTTTTTATGGACCAAAACCCAATGAAAATATTGTTATTGGTCATGAAGGAGGACAGTCAGGATGTACAAGTCAGTTATTTATAATTCCGAAATCAAAAACAGTTGTGGTTGTCTTATCTAATACATCAGGAACATATAGAGATGTTGTAACGTTTGCTTCTAAACTTATAAGCCATTCAGAATTGAATAAAAAATAACTGTTGCCAACAACGTATATAAAAATAGCGGTTTAGTTAATAACCTGAACCGTTTTTGTGTTTAATTGAGTATCTTAATTTCCGAAAAGTCGGTGAATAAAATCCGCTACTTTTCATATACATGACCGATAAGCGTCACAAAAAAACTCCTATTAATTCCTTAAATATTATATTTACGTTATCAACGTAAACACCATTGAGTACTAACCAACGTCTCTACTTTATTGATGCCGTACGTGCATTTGCTATTTTAATGATGCTTCAAGGGCATTTTATCGATACTTTGCTAGCCCCAGAGTATAAAGATATGTCTAAAATAGCCTATAAAGTTTGGTCTTATTTTAGAGGTATTACTGCGCCAACCTTCTTTACAATTTCTGGATTAATATTTACCTATTTACTTCTTAAAGCAAAAAAAAAGGGAACAGAAAAACAACGTATTAGAAAAGGGCTTAACCGTGGCTTAATGCTTATTGGTATTGGGTATTTACTAAGAGCTCCTTTTTTAAGCTGGTTATCAGGGCAATTTAATACCTATTTTTTGGTGACCGATGTTCTACAAATCATTGGGTTATCTTTAATTATTGTAATAGTTCTATACATTATTTGCCTAAAAAATAACATTATCTTCTCTTTTGTAACACTTTTATTGGGTTGTCTTATTTTTGTTTCAGAACCTCTGTACAGAACATTACAATTACAGAACGTGCCTGTAATATTCTCTAACTATCTAACTAAATCTAACGGTTCAGTGTTTACTATTATTCCGTGGTTTGGCTATATGGCGTTTGGGGCGTATATCGCTACGTCATTTTATAGGCATTTAGAGAAACCTAATTTTAAACCTGTAACGCTTTCGGTATTTTTTATTGTGGGCTATTTTTTAATAGAATGGTCGTCCTACGCCCTATTCTACCTAAATAAGTGGACAGGTATTCAATTGTTTTTAGATTCTGCTAACTATAACTATTTATTCTCAAGATTAGGCAACGTCTTTATCTATTTCGCGATTTTTTATGGCTTAGAGCGTTATTTAAAACCGCCCTTATTACTAAAAATTGGACAAAAAACCTTATCTATTTATGTCATTCATTTTGTAATAATTTATGGTAGTTTTACGGGTATTGGACTTAGCCAATTGATAGGAAAAACGTTAACGCCATGGCAAGCTGTTATTGGTGCAGCACTTTTCTTAACGATAGTTTGCTTTATTTCGTTCTATTATGTACAAACAAATGCCTATATCTATGGAAAATTGCGAACTTTATTTTTTAAGGTGAAAGGACTTAAGCGTAGTTAACGACATATAAACAATGAAATACACAATTACTCTTCTCATAGTTTTTTTAAATTTTCTATGTGCATATTCCCAAACTGAATTTTTAGATTCGCTTTACACGGTTGAAACCTCTACCCATACTTATCTAAAACTAAATAAAAAGGATAGTCTTCAACTAGACTTTTACAAACCTATAGGCGTCGTTAAAAAGTTACCGCTTCTGCTTTACGTGCATGGTGGTGGTTTTTCTGGTGGTGTGCGTGATGATAGTAACACTGTACAATTTGCTACAAAAATGGCAGAGAAAGGTTATGCTGTAGCTTCAATTTCCTACCAACTCATTATGAAGAAATTAGGCTTTGGTTGCGCTACTAAAACCAAAGAAAAAATTAAAGCGTTTAATACTGCTGCCGAAGATATAAGTCTGGCTATAAAATTCATTTTAAAGAATGATAATATCTTTAATATAGATGAAGACAAAGTGGTAATTTCTGGAACAAGTGCTGGAGCTGAAGCCGTTTTACACCTCGCCTATGTCTATGAAAATAGAATATTACCTAGAAAGTTTAAACTTGCTGGCGTAATCGGTCTAGCAGGTGCCATTACAACGCTAGAACGCATTGATTCGGATAAAGCTATACCAACACAGCTATTCCATGGCACAAATGATAATTTGGTGCCGTATCATATTGCCGCACACCATTATTGTAGCCCTAGTGACAAAGGCTATATGATGCTCTATGGCTCGAGAGCAATTGCAGACCGATTAAAGGGACTTGGTAAACCTTATTATTTATTCTCCATTAACGGTGGAACACACAGTTGGTCTGGTATTCCTATGAGTCGTTGTGTCAGTGAGGTCACAGATTTTTTATATAATGATGTACTTAATAATGCGAAACGTCAGACGGAACGTACAATAGGGTTTTAATCATAAGCTTCGTACCAATTAAAAGTTTCATTAATAATTTTCTCTTTTTCGGTTTGCACATAATTAAGATATGCCGACGCAACTGGCGATAAATTCTTGGATTTTAACCAAATAAGATTCCAATTGGTTTTAATGGGTAGCCCTTTAAAAGGAATGATATGTAGTTCTTTATCTTTTAATTCATTTTTCAATCCAATTAATGGCATTATAGAAATTCCTAGACCAGCAATTAATGACTGCTTTAAAGCTTCGTTAGATGTTAATTCAATTTTTTTCTTGTTAGGCACATTTAACTTGGTAAGAAAAGACTCCATTGCAGAGCGTGTAGCAGAACCTTTCTCGCGATAAAGCAGTGGATATTTTTCGAATATAGCTTTTGTTACACGAGTAGAGCCCATTTCTGTATGAGAACTGCCCACTAAATATAACTTATTACTCATTAGTTCTACCTGGTTAAGACTCAGATGTTCTGGCAAAACTGAAACCATTGCAAAATCGACATCATTATTTTCTAAACTTCTAATTACACCTGCTTTATTGGTTACATCCATCTCTAAATCTATACCCTTATGCCTTTGCATAAAACCTGTTAAAAAATATGGCATAGCGTATTTTGCAGTAGATACAATAGCTATTTTTAGTTTTCCGGCTAGTTGACCTTGACGAGATAACGTTTTATAATTTATAGCTTCAACCTCGTTTAATATTTTTTCGGCTGCTTCGGCTATTTCATTACCAAAATCGGTGACATAAAGTTGCCTACCTACAACTTCTGTTAATGGAATTGAGAATTGATCTTGAAATTTTTTTAGCTGCATTGAAACCGCTGGTTGACTTAAAAATAATTCTTCCGAAGCCTTGGTAATACTCTTTAGTTCTGCAACTTTCAAGAAGATTTGAAGTTGATGCAATGTATAATTCATAAGTTTTTCTTATATGATACATAACAAATATATATAAAAATATATGAATTATTTATTTAAAATTTGCACCGTAAAATAAACACTATGGATAGCAATTATATACCAAAGCACACTAAGCAATCGGAAAGTATTATATCTAATATTAAGTCAAAAAAGCAAGATTCTATCGCAATCAAGGAGAAGCGTAGTGCAATATACGCTGCATTTCTTTTTTTAATAATAATGGCTTCAATAACAATTTTCTCTGCAAGTCAAGGTGTTATTTTTGACCACTTAGCCATTTCATTATTTATTATTTCATGTATCCTCTTGATAAAAATGAGTGGACCAACAAAACAAGCTTAATCTATTAAAAACTAAACAATATGTCTAAAATCTCAGAAAAGCCATTAGTAAGTACAAAACAAGAAGTACAGTTAGTCGAAGGACAATTTACGTGCTCCGAAGCTTCGTTTGTTATTAACGAATTAATTAACGAAAAAATAAATTTTCACAAACTACAACGTCTAAGACTGTGTGAAGGTGATGAAAACTCCGATACACGTTATGCCAATAAGCGTATTGCAGAATTAGAAAACGAAAAGCTTATCGCGAAATCCTATATAGACAAAGCTCGAAAAGAAGGCTATGATGTCTTTATTGATGGTGTTCTAGAGATACGATTTGTAAAAAAATAGCAGACCACTTTAATCCCGCTTAACCAGCGGGATTTTTTCAGACTAACATTTTAAAATCCAAGTCTTTCGAACTTGAACTACTAAACGATTATTTAATGGATTTACATTTACTCTTTGATAATCTTACTAACCCTGCGCTTTTATTTTTCTTTTTAGGTATTATTGCCGTACAAGTAAAAAGTGACTTAGCTTTACCGGAAAATTCTTCAAAATTTATCTCATTATATCTTTTATTATCCATTGGTTTTAAAGGTGGACATGAGTTAGCACATAGCACACTAAATACCGAAATTATTCTATCATTGTTATTGGGAATACTCCTAGCCGTGATAGTACCGTTTTACACCTATTTTATTTTAAGACGAAAATTTAATGTGGTAAATTCTGGCGCAATTGCTGCAACCTATGGTTCTATTAGTGCTGTAACCTTTGTAACAGCAGTCTCTTTTTTAGAAATAGCAAACATTCCGTTTAGTGGACATATGGTAGCCATTATGGCGTTGATGGAAGCGCCATCAATTATTGTAGGTGTTTTACTTATTTCTATTTACGATAAAACGAATAAAGCAGATATTTCTATTCCTAGTTTAGTAAAACATTCTTTTACTAACGGAAGCGTGCTTTTAATTTTAGGAAGTCTTATTATTGGAATGCTTACAAGCGATGCACAAGCCGACGGTATTAAACCGTTTACCACAGATATTTTTAAAGGCTTTTTAATGGTCTTTCTGTTAGATATGGGAATTACAAGTGGAAAAAAATTAGGGTCTTTCTTGAAAAAAGGATGGTTTGCATTTCTGTTTGCAATAATTATTCCAATTATAAACGGCGTTACCGTTGCGATAGTTAGTGGTTGGATTACAGATAGTGTGGGAAATCGACTCTTGTTTTCTATACTTGCGGCAAGTGCGTCCTATATTGCCGTACCAGCAGCTATGCGTTTAGCAGCGCCAAAAGCAAACCCAAGCTTATATTTACCAATGGCTTTGGCCATTACGTTTCCGTTTAATATCACTCTTGGATTACCGCTCTATTTGGGTGTCATCAATTGTTTTTAATAAGATATTGTTTGTTTTTTACTTAGATGTCTCTAAATACTTAAGTACGTTTTTTTCGATACGTTGCTGAATGTTGGAGACATCTGCTTTTACAAATGGTTCACCAGTAATATTCTCGTAAAGTTCTATGTAACGTTCGCTTACAGATTCGATGTATTCGTCTGTCATATGTGGAACAGTTTGCCCTTCTAACCCTTGAAAGTGATTTGATATCAACCACTGACGAACAAATTCTTTGGACAATTGTTTTTGTGCTTCTCCTCTGCTCTGGCGCTCTTCATAACCATCGGCATAGAAATAACGGGATGAGTCTGGCGTGTGTATTTCGTCAATGAGCACAATTTTTCCGTCTTTAGTTTTTCCGAATTCGTACTTGGTATCCACCAAAATTAAACCACGCTTAGCAGCAATTTCCGTACCTCGTTGAAATAGTTTACGGGTATAATCTTCGAGAACTATGTAATCTTCTTCAGGGACAATGCCTCGCTTAAGAATGTTTTCTCTCGAAATATCCTCGTCATGGTCGCCTTTTTCTGCTTTTGTGGCAGGCGTTATAATAGGCTCAGGAAATTTATCATTTTCTTGCATACCTTCTGGCATTGCAACACCGCAAAGTAGTCGTTTGCCCAGTTTATATTCGCGCGCCGCATGACCAGACATGTAACCACGAATAACCATTTCTACCTTAAAGGGTTCGCACAAATGACCTACAGCAACATTTGGGTCTGGTGTAGCCACTAACCAATTTGGGACTAAATCCTCAGTAGCCTTCATCATTTGTGTGGCAATCTGATTTAAAATTTGTCCTTTATACGGTATACCTTTGGGCATAACCACATCAAAAGCAGAAAGCCTATCTGTAGCAATCATTACTAATTGCTCGTTATTAATGTTATATACTTCTCTTACTTTTCCTTTATAAACACTTTTCTGATTAGGAAAATTAAAATCTGTGTCTACGATAGTTCGGCTCATTAATCTCTATTTTCAATTTCTTTATATGCTGCGATAACTTTCTTTACTAATTTATGGCGAATAACATCTTTATCGTCTAAATAAATCATGCCTATGCCTTCTACATTCTTAAGCACTAATAGTGCTTCTTTAAGCCCCGAAATAGTTCGTCTTGGTAAATCGACTTGTCCCGGGTCGCCAGTTAATAAAAACTTGGCGTTTTTGCCCATACGGGTTAGAAACATTTTCATTTGATTATGCGTTGTATTCTGGCCTTCGTCTAAGATTACAAAAGCATTGTCTAATGTACGGCCACGCATAAAGGCCAATGGCGCAATTTGCACAACGCCTTTTTCTATATAACTTGCTAGCTTTTCCGCAGGAATCATATCCCTCAACGCGTCATAAAGCGGCTGCATGTATGGATCTAACTTTTCTTTTAAATCGCCTGGTAAAAATCCTAAATTCTCGCCAGCTTCTACTGCCGGACGTGTAAGAATAATGCGCTTTACTTGTTTGTTTTTTAAGGCTTGTACTGCAAGTGCTACACCTGTATAGGTTTTTCCGGTACCAGCTGGGCCAATCGCAAAAACCATATCGTTTTTGCGCATACTTTCTACCAACTTACGTTGGTTTGCAGTCTGTGCCTTGATTAGTTTTCCGCCCACACCATGAACTATGACTTCTCCGCTTTTTTCGGACGTGTTATAATCATCACTTGTCTGGCTGGTTAAGACGCGTTCGATAACATTTTCGTCGAGTTTGTTGTACTTACCAAAGTGCATCATTAGCATAGTCATGCGACGATCAAACTCTTCTAAAAGTTCTTCGTCTCCATACGCCATAATTTTATTGCCTCGAGCGACTATTTTTAGTTTAGGAAAATATTTTTTAAGTAAGGTTATGTTGGCGTTTTGTGCGCCGAAAAATTCTTTAGGGGAAATTTCTTCAAGTTCAAGGATAAGTTCGTTCAAAAGCGAGTTGTTTTTAATGAATATATCAGTTCAATTTTATTAGTTTTGTCTTTCAACAAATCTAACAATTTAATCTCTCGATAAGTTAAAAAAATATTAACAATTAGTAAATGCCAATCATAACCTTAACTACAGATTTTGGAGAAAAAGACCACTTTGCAGGTGCAGTTAAAGGTGCTATTTACAGCGAGCTTTCTGATATAAAAATTGTTGATGTTTCGCATTCTATTTCGCCATTTAATATTATCGAAGCGGCTTACACCATACAGAATGCTTACAGTAGTTTTCCTAAAGGAACAATTCATATTATTGGGATTGACTCAGAACTAAGCCCAGAAAATAAGCATATTGCCGTAAAATTAGACGACCACTATTTTATCTGTGCCAACAACGGCATTATGAGTATGATTTGCCAAGACATTTCACCAGAGAAAATTGTAGAGATTAACATACACGATAAAATACAAACGAGCTTTCCTGTATTAGATGTTTTTGTAAAAGTTGCTTGCCATATTGCTCGAGGTGGAACATTAGAAGTGATTGGAAAAGTTATTAACAATATAAAACCGATTAAATATTTAGTACCCTTTGTTAACGATGATAAAACTCAGATTATTGGCACCATTATTTACATAGATAATTATGGAAATGTAATTACCAACATTAAGCGAAAGTTTTTTGAGTCCATACAAAAAACACGAAGCTACGAGATAGCCGCAAGGAACTATAAATTTAATACTGTTCACGACCGCTATAGTGATATTATTAACTTTGATATCCCGGAAGAGAAACGTAATGATGAGGGCAAGGCTTTAGTTGTGTTTAATGCCTCGAATTATTTAGAAATTGCCGTCTATAAAAGTAATTGCAGTACTGTGGGTAGTGCGTCTACTTTAATGGGTTTAAAAGCAATGGATACGGTCACGGTAACATTTAATAAGCTTTAAAATGTTAATACGAATTGTAAAAATGAGTTTTCAACCTGAAAAAATAGATACATTTTTGTCTAATTTTGAAGCAAATAAATCCAAGATTCGTGCGTTTGAAGGTTGCCATTTATTAGAATTGTACAGAGACCAAACCAATACGAATATTTTTTTTACGTACAGCTATTGGACCTCGGAAGCAGATTTAAATACTTACAGAACATCTGATTTATTTAAGGGTGTTTGGGCAAAAACCAAACCCTTGTTTAACGCCAAACCAGAAGCTTGGAGTGTAGATAAACTCGTTTCGCTTAATGGAGATGTTAGAAATATAAATAACTGAATACAAAATACTGAATACTGAATACTGAATACTGAATACTGAATACTGAATACTGAATACTGAAGTTAATATGCTAGCCATACTTAGAAAAGAAATAAGCACATTTTTTGCATCACCAATAGGCTATTTGGTAGTTGCTGTATTTTTATTACTTAATGGTCTATTTCTTTGGATATTTACTGGAGAGTTTAACATCTTAGATAATGGTTATGCAGATTTATCGTCATTCTTTTTACTAGCGCCGTGGATTTTAATTTTCTTGGTTCCTGCAGTAACCATGCGCAGTTTTAGTGATGAGAAAAAACAAGGTACCTTGGAATTATTGGTTACAAAGCCTCTATCACATTTTCAGATTATTTTAGGTAAATATTTCGGGGCTTTTCTGTTAATTACCATTGCTTTAATACCTACTTTGCTTTATGTGTTTACCATTTATAAATTAGGAAATCCTAAAGGAAATCTAGATATGGGTAGTACACTTGGCTCTTATTTTGGCTTGCTTTTTTTGGTAGCTGCTTATACTGCAATTGGCATTTTCGCCTCGAGTACTACAGACAACCAAATTGTTGCATTTATTATGGCAATTTTTATTTCTTTTATCTTCTATTTTGGGTTTGATGGTATTGCTAGTTATAACCTATTTGGCTCTGGCTTTAGTTTAGAAAATTTAGGTATGTCATCTCACTACAAGAGTATGAGTCGCGGCGTTATAGATACAAGAGATTTATTATACTTTATAAGCATCGCTACATTATTTATTTTGCTTACTAAGCTAAACATAAAACAACCTAGATGATAATTACACCCACATTAGTAATTTTAATGGCAATTGTCTTTATACTGCTGTTTTTGTTTTTAAAAACCGTAGATAATAGAAAATGGTTAGTGTTTCTTATAAGTTTAGTGTTAACACCTTTAACCTATTTCTATGTTGTATATCCTTTTATAAATATTGTTAGCAGTTATCATCATCAAAAATATTTTAATTCTGAAGCCTGGTTAGAAAAACCTGCTTTACGTTACGAGATGATAGATTCTACAATAGAAACAGATACTCTAAAAGGGAAAACAAAAACCGAAATAGAAACACTTCTAGGAAAAGCCGAATGGCTAACTTGGGATGATGAAAAAAAGGCACATGATACTAATAAATGGAACTATGGATTAGGTATTGAGCCTGGTGCATTTACAGACGAAAAGAGTAATGTTGAAATATCTTTTAAAAACAATAAAGTCGCATCGCTAAAAACATACACAGAACCTATAATTTTTGATACCGTTGAGGACTAATAAAATAGCATATATACTAATCGTTTTAATAGCAATTATTATAGTTAATATTCTAGGTAATGCTGTTTATAAACGTTTTGATTTAACGAAAGACGGTCGTTACACACTTTCCGAAACTACAAAAACAATTATTTATAAAGCGGATTCCCCATTAATTATTGATATATTCTTAGAAGGTGATTTACCATCGGAATTTAAGTTATTGCAAACAGAGACTAAGCAGCTTATCGAAGAATTTCAGGCTATAAATCCGCTTATAAAAGTCAATTATATTAATCCACTTGCAGATGAAGATAATCGTGACCGTGTCATAAGCGAATTGACTCGCAGCGGTCTGGAACCTTATGTAAATAGTAAAAAAGTAAGTGGAAAAATAACTCAAGAGCTTCTCTTTCCTTGGGGCTTTGCAAGCTATCAAGGCAGAACTGTTAAGATTCCGCTTTTTAAAAAAAGTATAACCGAAGATTTACAAACGCAAGTTGCTAGCTCCATTCAACAGTTGGAGTATAATTTTGCGGATGCCTTTAACCAAATTACTAAAGAAAAATCCAAATCTATTGCCATCTTAAAAGGTAATGGACAGCTTAGAGATATCTATATTGCAGATTTCCTTCAGACTGTAAAACCCTATTACAACCTGGCTCAGTTTACTTTAGACTCGGTTGCAACAAACCCCAAAAAAACCTTAAACGATTTAAAGCAGTACGACCTTATAATTTCGGCTAAACCAAGTGAAGCATTTTCTGAAAACGAAAAATTGGTTTTAGACCAATATACCATGTCTGGTGGAAAAAGTATTTGGCTAACAGAGTCTATAATCATGGATAAAGATAGCTTGTACAACGAAAAAGGGACTTCAGTAAGCGTTGGAAAAGAGTTAAACCTAACTGATTTTTTCTTTCAGTACGGCGTGCGAATAAATCAAAACTTAGTTAAGGATTTATACTCTGCTCCGATTCCGCTAGCCATTGGCGAAGGTAGTAATACACAATTTCAACCTGTACAATGGCAATATTCGCCTTTAGCAACTTCGGATTTAAAACATCCAATTAGCGATAATATTGACTTGGTAAAATTCGATTTTGCTAGTCAAATAGACACGCTTAAGAATACAATTAAGAAAACGGTACTCCTGCAGTCGTCAGAACGCACAAAGTTAGAAGGACCATTAAAAAATATATCACTATCTTCAGTAACACAACAGCCAGATACGGAAAATTACAATCAAGGAAAACAGAATTTGGCTGTACTTTTAGAAGGCGAGTTTAATTCGGTTTATAAAAATCGTGTTTTACCATTCGACATTGATAATTATATCGAGAAAAGTGTGCCAACCAAGATGGTTGTTATTTCTGATGGCGATGTAATAAAAAACGAAGTGTCTCGTAATAGACCGCTTCAACTAGGATTTGAGCGTATCACAGGAAGAACCTATGGTAATAAAGAATTTTTACTAAATACCGTTAACTATCTTTTAGACGACTCCGGACTTATAAACATTAGAGCAAAGTCTGTAGAAGTGGCATTTTTAGATTCTGAAAAAATTGAAGCATCTAAAGGCACTTGGCAACTTGTTAATATAGCCCTACCTCTACTGCTTTTGGGCTTATTTGGACTGCTATTTAATTTCTTAAGAAAACGAAAGTACGCTAGATAACTCACATGCATAGATGGCTAACAAATGTTAATAAGTTTGTTTCAAAAAGCCGCGCTATTGAGATATATTTGTAAATAGATTAAAAATTTAGAAATACCATATCTATATATGAAATTTATAGTATCAAGCACCTATTTATTAAAACAGCTTCAAGTATTAGGCGGTGTAATAAACAGTAGTAACACCTTACCAATTTTAGATAATTTTTTGTTTGAATTAAATCAGTCAAGCCTTACGGTTTCTGCGAGCGATTTAGAAACAACAATGATTTCTACAATTGATGTAGAAAGTGATTCTGAAGGCAGTATTGCTTTACCTGCAAGATTATTGTTAGACACATTAAAAACTTTCCCTGAACAACCTTTAACGTTTATTGTTGAAGATAACAATACTGTGGAAATAAGCTCAAACCACGGAAAATACGCCCTTGCCTATGCCGATGGTGCTGAATTTCCTAAAGCTGTCGCTTTAGACAACCCTAGCACGACAAAAATTGAAGGTGATATTTTAGCAACTGCAATTAGCAAAACTATTTTTGCCGCAGGAAATGACGATTTAAGACCAGTAATGAGCGGTGTGTTTTTTCAATTTTCACCAGAGAATTTAACGTTTGTAGCTACAGATGCACATAAATTGGTAAAATACACGCGTGAAGATGTTTCGGCTGAAGGTGTAGCGGAATTTATTATGCCTAAAAAGCCATTAAATCTCTTAAAAGGCATTTTGGCTGGAAGTGAAGAACCCGTGACAATTGAGTATAACGACTCTAATGCGAAATTTACTTTTAATAATTCAGAATTAGTGTGCCGCTTAATTGATGGGAAATACCCGAATTATGAAGCGGTAATACCAAAAGAAAACCCAAATAAGTTAGTAATAGACCGTACTCAGTTTTTAAACTCAGTGAGACGTGTTAGTATATTTTCTAATAAGACAACACATCAAATTCGACTAAAAATCGCTGGTGCAGAGTTAAATATCTCGGCAGAAGATATCGATTATAGTAACAAAGCAGAAGAACGTCTAAGCTGTGATTACCAAGGAGACGACATGCAAATAGGTTTTAATTCTCGTTTCTTAACAGAAATGATAAATAATCTAAGTTCTGATAACGTACAACTTGAAATGAGCTTACCAAACAGAGCTGGTATCCTAACACCAACAGATGGTCTTGATGAAGGCGAACATGTTACCATGCTAGTTATGCCTGTGATGCTAAATAGCTAAATGAGGAAAGAATACATAATATCATAAAAAAGGCTCACTGATTAGTGAGCCTTTTTTGATTACCTCTTTTACAAAATAACTAACTAACAAAATTAAGAGATAATGGGTAGCTAGGTAACTCACCGTTACTAGCTTTTATACCATTTATTATAGGTAAGATAAAAGCAAACAGACCTATAGCTATAAGTAATAAAATTCCAAGTCCAAAAAGAATAATAAGTGGAATACTTATGATTGTATATATAATAATACTTAACTGGAAATTAATAATTGCTTTTCCGTGCGCATCCATTCCTTCGACTTTATCTTTTTGCGTTACCCATAAAATTAGCGGCACAATTAAACCACCAAATCCAGTAAAGCAGGTTAATAATTGACACAAATGGGTTATAACCAATAACTGATTATCTTTTCGCATTGATACCTCGTAATAATTAGACTCCATGATTATTGTTTTTATTATAAGACGTCAAGATTTTAAAAATGTTACAAAAAAAGAGCACAAACGTGCTCTAATTTTCTTTGGCAATCCATTAAGCCTAAATTAATTATCGGTTTTATTCTTTTTAGTCATAAAATTAATTAGAACACCAATTAAGATTATAACCACTAAAGCAAAAACACCCATCATAATAACGCCGTTGGTCCAATCGTATAAAAGTGTAGTTAGTAAGTTAACCATAAATTAAAATTTTAGTATTGTTGTAAAACTATACCAAAACATAAACATGAAATATGATAAAAGTCAGTTAGAAAAGTTGATTTACTTCCCAATACAATATTTAACTACCCTTATGTTTATTAGTGTTAATGCGTTTGGGCAACAAATAGGGTACAAAAAACGCATAAAAAGAGTCAATAAAGGGTAAACATTAATAAATTGAGTTACTAATATAGCATAAAAAAACCGCTCGATTAGAGCGGTTTCCAAATAAAAACACCAAGCATTAATTAGCTGTACCAGAGCCTAAATAAATACTGTTTGATACTTGACTACCATCAGCAGAAATAAACGCCATAAATAGCTCTACTGTATCTCCTGCATAAGTTGTTGGGATTGGAACAATTTGAGAACCTACTGTTCTATCTGCTCCATCAAGTAAAGAAATAGATTCCTTTTTTGATGGATTGTAAACCAACAACATCGCTTTATCAGTAGCATTCGCGTTACCTTCAGCAGAGTTATCATCCCAACCAAACGTTACTTCTCCAGCTGTTGCCAAATCAGTCGTAGGGTTTAACGCACCAGATAAACCTCCTCGACTTACTAAAGCGTTTGGATAGTCAATAACAAAGTTAGGTTCAGTACCTGTAATCGCATTATTTAATACATACGACATCGCAGCATTAAATTCTGTTTTCTTAACAGCTAAACCTTTATAACCTAACTTTATAAAAGGCTTTACAGCCTGTAAAAATTCTAAAGTAGTAGTAAACTTGGTTCTTTGGTTTACTTGACCTACAGTTCTTGGATTGGCTACACTTGAAGGCTTAATTCTAATATAGTCAATACCTTTCCAGCTTCCACCGATAATGTTTCCAACCTTACCTGAAAGCCCTCCTAAAATACCTTGGGAAATTTTACCCATAACATAAATAATTTAAATGAAACTTATTTTTCTTCGGACTTGGTACGGACTTAACACGAAGTTGTACCTTCCGATTGAATATATGGCAAGTTTTATGCTATTCGTTAGATATGGATTTTGTTGCTTCGGATTGCTTCCTTTTGCATCAGAAATAAAAAAATGAACATTTTTTTTACAAAGAAAAAGAGAAAAAAGAAAGCCGTTTCGTTGATGGCGTTGACATACTGTCAAGTTTTTTGAGAAAAATATTGCTAATGGAAAGGGTTTTGAAATTTGCGCCTGACCAAAGGTGCAATATTTTTTTCAAAACCCGTAGGGCTTGAACTTTATAGTATGATAAGCGTGGGATGAAGGAAGCCATCTATATTTGTTGCCTTTTTTTGCTTTTCCCTATCTTTAAGGATAATTATAAATAAAAACATTATGGCAAAATTTGAAGTATATCAGGATGCTCGAAGTGAGTATCGTTTTAGGTTAAAAGCTAACAATGGTCAAACCATATTAGCAAGTGAAGGTTATTCAGCAAAAGCTGGTTGTATGAATGGTATTGAATCGGTACGCAAAAATTCGCAAGATGATAGTAAGTTCGATAGAAAAATATCGAGTAATGGGAAACATTATTTTAATTTAAAGGCCAGTAACGGTCAAGTGATTGGAACCAGTGAAATGTATGAGTCTTCCTCTGGAATGGAAAATGGTATAGCTTCAGTTAAAACTAATGCTCCAAATGCTTCTGTTGTAGAAGTTTAAGTTTAAACTAAAATCATTATAATAGCAACAGCCGTCTTTTTGAGGGTTTTCTTTTTTCGACAATGTTTAATTAGCAGGTAATCGCGTAGCGTATGGCGATAGCCATAATAGCGAGCCGCCAGCGAGTTGAGCAAGGGTGGTGTGGGAAAATAGCCTGATAAGGCTACCACGCCTACGTTGAAAACGCAAGGGTGGCGCAGTTTTTTGATGCCGTTGGCTATGGTTTGGGTGTAGCGTGGAAAGCAAGTGTAACAATTGAATGAAGCTATTGAAGGATGGTTTCATTTTTAAAATTTAGCAATTGTGAGTTTTTCAATTAATTAAATTCGAGTTTAAGGCTTTAAAGGATATACAAGAAATTGAGGATTTCTGCTGTATAATTGCGAACAATTGTCATTTTGAAAATGATATGTATGGTTGCTGAAATAGCTGAATGAATGCGTTACTCTTGCTGTGGGTTTGCAATATAGAATAATCCGCTTTGTGATTTGAAGACTATTTAATCAACATTTATATACACTTTAAAACTAATCCAAAATTTCATTTTACTTGAAGCGGTTATTTTATATGCAAAATGGATGCCTTCAAAAACTGTGACACCCTGATTAGCCCGAAGCGAACAGCAGGCGAGCCAAATTATTAAGCAGCGGTTGTACCCTAATTATTTTTATATGCGCCACAAGCGCATACATTATTGGGTTTTAGGGTGCAAGAGTAGCTGCGGGTGAGGAAGTTGTGTAGTGTGTGAAGTAAAGCAAATACATAGTGCTAACGCGGATGTGTCACCGCAGTAGTGCTATGTATGGTAAGCACTAATGCATCGCATTTGTGATTATGCTTTATGAAACAAAATGGAACAACTAACGAACACCTTATTACCTGCCCTTTGAAAAGTTTAAATGTAATAAATGAGCCTTCCGAAAAAGACTCTTTTACTATTATTTAGTGGTCGTGATTTGAATGGTCATCAGCTTTTATTTCTCCAGACTGATTCATAGCCATATTATGGTCATATTTACAACAACCTGGTAAACTATCGTATGCTTCTTCGTTTCCTGCTACTTTTTCAGTGTCATAACCTGAAGCTGCTATTGCATTGTGAATTGCCATAGCATCTGTCTTTGAGCTATCAAATGATACATCAATCTTCTTTTTATCGACATCCCAATTAGCACTTGCTACACCTTCAACTCCGTTGGCTGCTTTTTCAATGGTAGTTTTACACATACCACAATTACCTCTTACACCAAAAGATAAATCTGTCATTGCAATTTCTTTTGATACTTCTGTTGTTGTCGTTTCTTCAACTTTTTTAGTTTCATTTTTACAACTTGTTAATCCCATAGCTACTATTACAGCTACACTTAAAATTACTTTCTTCATTTTTAAAAATTTAATTATTATCTGTGTTTATTTATTCTATTGTTTGTTTAACCTCGCCACATTTAAGCATTACATCACCAAAATATGGGTTTAAAACTTGTTCTTCTTTACTCAACCAATACGCACCGTTATTGCTATCTGCCATAGGACAAAACTGCACATATAGCTTATCATTTACCTTATCAAAGTTTTTAACCATTTCTATGAGCTTATCGGAAATTGTCTGAAACTGTTTACGCTGATGTTCCAAACTCACATTTTCATTAATTCCTTTAGATGTTTTATGTAATATAGACCAGTAGTTATGTGTTTCTTCTCTTTGACTTGGCGGAATTTCTTCCAATGCTTTTCTAAATGCTTCACTTTTGGATGATGCTAACGACACATCAGATTGAATTAAAGCATCTTTCAAGTTTATATAAGCTTCAATTACAGCCTGAAATGACTTTTCTACAGTACTATTAAAATCAACTTTTTCTGTCATCATATCCATTGTATGTCCTTCGTGACCTGTCATTACTTTACCACCATCTTTATTCATCATTGATTTTTTACCTTGCAATTGGGCTGCTGCATCCACTGTAAATGTTCCGTTAGTTACTATTTCATTTCCTGCAAACAATCCTTCCAAAACCTCGTATTCATTTCCTGTTTGATTACCTAATTTCACTTCACGCATTTCAAAAACAGGTTGGTCTTGACTGGTTTTTAAATACACCACAGAACGCTCACCTGTCCATAATACAGCAGATGCAGGAATTGATAGCACTTTCTTATTTTTATTTAAAACACCATTAATTTTTGCAGATACAAACATTCCGGGTTTAAATACATCTTCTTTGTTATTAAGAACTACACGCAATGTTACCGTTCTTGTTTTGGTATTTAATATTGGGTCAATGAAATCTACTCTCCCTTTAAATTCCTTATTAGCATAAGCGTTTGTAGTCACTAAAACTTCTTGTCCCTTTTTAAATAAATCAATTTGATTTTCATAGACATCAAAGTTTGCCCAAACCGTGTTTAGATTTGCAATTTTTAATAAAGGTTGACCTTGTTTGATGTAATCACCCTGTTCTACTAATTTCTCGGTAACTGTACCAGAAACGGTTGCATATACTGGAAAGTTTTCTTTTACTTTTCCAGTTTCTTCTATTTGATTAATATGATTTTCAGATAGCTTCCATAACTTCAATTTGTTACGAACTGCCTTATACAAAGCAGGTTGTGATTCTTTTAAAGATGCTGCTGTAATGAGTTCTTGTTGTGCTGCATATAATTCTGGTGAATAGATTGTTGCTAATAGCTGCCCTTTGCGTACTTCTTCACCTGTAAAATTGATATTCAATCTTTCAATTCTACCTGAAAAATAACTGACTTGTACTGCATTGGATTCCTCGTTTTCAGCAATTTTACCCGATAGCTTAATCGTATTACCTTCAGCATTTCCTTTACCAATAACAGACGTTTGAATATTAGCTAATGCCATAGCATTTGCAGTCAATTTAAACTGGTCAGCAGCCAACCCATCTGCTCCAGCTTCGGCAGGAATTAAATCCATACCACAAATAGGACAATCGCCAGCTTCGGGTTGCATAATTTGTGGGTGCATAGAGCACGTCCACATTTGATTAGTTTCTGCTTTTTCATCGTGATTATGGTCTGCTTCTTCTTTTGATGAACCACCAAATAGCAACCAACCTAATAACAGTCCAATAGCGAGAATACCAATGTAAATTACTATCTTATTATTTTTCATTTTCTAATCGTTTTATCATTGCTTTCATATCAGCAATTTCTTTTTCTTGTGCTTCAATAATGTCATTTGCTAATTTTTGAACTTCAGCATCTTCAAAGTTAGCATTCGAGCTTGTTAATATAGCCGATGAATGATGCGGTATCATTGCTTTCATCCATTGAATATCTCCAATAGGTGTTTGTGTTCTTAAACCATAAAGACATCCAACAAACACAATAATGGAAACACCAATAATAGCATAGTTTACTTTAGTGTTTTCATACATTTTCCACATAAATAACAGCATTGAAATAGCCATTGGCGCAACCATCAGCAACGTCATATAGGTTCTTGTGGCGCTCAACATTACGTGGTCTAATTCGAACACATTTAAAAACATAATGGCATACATCATTACAAATGATACCAACATCATTAGACCAAATTTTTTATAGTTTGACTTTTTCATATTGTTGTGATTTTCCATAATATTTTAGTTTACTTATTTTTATTTTTTCTCTTTAATATTTTTCTGATTGATGGTGACGATGTGTACCATAGTAAAAAGCCACTCAAAACCGTTATTAAGCCTAACAACGAGAATGCTCTTAAAACAACTGTATTAAAGTTATCCCTTCCTTCATAATCCATTGTATGCGTCATCCATAAGAAATCGAACCAACGCCAACTACGATGTCTTACGGTTTGAAATTTACCATCTTTAACAGATACATAAGCTTTTAATGCTTCATCTGTTTTGTATGAAATAACATAGGCTGGCAATAACTTTTCTCTATATTCGTGGTGCTTACCAGTCTCATTAATTTGCTCTAGATTTTCAACTACCAAATCACTTTTCATATAGTTTTTTGCTATGTAAAGTGCTTCTTCTTTTGTGATGCTATTCTTTGGGCTTCCATCAATAGCACTGTATAATTGTTTTTTATTTACCCAATAGTAAGGTGTATTGTTAATGTCTCTCAATTCAATAGTATTGATGCCATTAGCAACATTGAGTTGTGATGGACTTATTAAATTATTGAAAGATTGAGGTTGATAATCTAAATTCTTAAAATGGTCTCCGTGAATATCATCAATGTCTGTCCAACTAAAGTATAAACCACTAATTGTCCAAAACAAAAACTGAATACCTAAAAACAAGCCTAAATATCTATGGGTTTTTCTAATCTTTAATGCTGTATATCTGTTTACCATTTTATTGATTTATTTTAAATGGAAACTCTATTTTAACCTTTTCCCAAGCCAATGAAATGCTTCCATTGTTATCGTCTATTTTATTGACTTTGTATTCTAATTGTTCCTTTATTTCTTCAGAAAAATTAGGTTTTATTTTAAAGCGAATTACATCATCCTTTTCATCATATTCATCTTTACCGTGTTGCTCCCAATTAGAATTAAATATAACTGTCCATTCCTCTTTTGAGGGAATTGTAAAAAATCCGTATTTGCCAGCAGGAAGTGTTTTACCTTCTATTTGCAAATCCTTATTGGTCTCTACCCACGTTGCCATATGTGCTCCTGCTTGCCATACTTGGTCGTAAGCCAATAAACCGCCAAAAATTATTCTATCTCTAACACCTGGTGATGAATAATCTATATGAATGTGTGCATCTCCAATCATTGCCATAGTTGAAGTATGCGGGCTTAATGGTTTCTTCTTTTGTGTTTCTGTCTTTTCAACCGCATTATGTTGATGCTCATCTTTTACTTCTTTTTTGGATTCGTTTTTACAGGCGAAAAGAAGTGTAATAATCACGGATATTTGCAGTATTTTTCTCATTCTTAAAGAATATTTGTTAACGTTAATACCGCCATCACAATCATAATGGCATTTTCTATAAATGTGGCTTCAGTCATAGGAAGTTTCAGAGCTGTCCCTAAACAAGCACATCTAATAGATTTTTTATCCAATAATGTTTTTGTAACTCCAACAGTTGTAATACCTAAAACAACAAGCGTTACTATTAAAGCAATTTCAACTTCAAATCGCATCAAAAACATTAAACCTAAAGCAGTTTCAATAAATGGATAAACCCAACCATAAGCAGGAACTTTTTTTGCTAATGGGTCGTACATTTTAAATGATTCTGGAAAGCCTTTTAAATCTAACATTTTGAAGAAACTAAACACGATGTAGAATAAGCCCATAAAGTCGAGCATAAATGCACTCCAACTCCAATTTTTATAATGTAGTAATGTGCTCGCTGAAGCGATATAAAAAATAATAAGCAATAGAGGTTTTAATTGCTGTAACTTACTTTTTTCTTCTCCCATTGGCATTGCCGACATACTTGAAGAAACAAAAACATTCTTTTCTTTCTTTTCAGATAGTGTATATTTTTCAGGTAACGCTTCTTTCAGTGTTTCTGTAGCAACGTGGCTACTCATTGTAACTTCAGCTTCTCCTTTTTCGAGATTAACTTCAACATTGGTAACATTATCTATGCTACTTAAACTTTTTTCTACAGATGCTTTACAACTGCCACAGGTCATTCCTGTAATTTTATATGTATGTGTCATATTTTATTGAATTAAATAATTAATAATGGTACTCTGTAAATAATAATTTTTAATCGCTTCTATCTGGCCCATTTGAAACTTTAATTGTAACTCTTGAATATCTAAAACATCGTTAAAATCAATAGTGCCAGTTTCATAGCTTTTGATGAGAATTTGTTCTGCATCTTTAGCTTGCTTGATGTTCTTTGTTGCTGTAGTATTACTTATCCTTGCTGATATACGGTCGTTAATAGCTTTATCTAACATTGTTTTTAAACTGTTTAAACGCTCTTGTTTTTGATAATTAATTTCTTGCTGTTCCAGTTCGTTTTGTTTAGAAATAGATTTGTATTTCTTATTGAAAATGGGGATTGAAACCGATACCATTGGCATTACAACATCCTTTCCGTTATCCGAGAAATTCATATCTGGCCTTTCGGAAACATTGATATAGTCTAATCCAAAACCAATCATTGGGCTACTTTCTTTTTGGTTTAACAATTCGGATTGTTCAATGGATTGGTAGAGTTTATCATACTTCAACAATTCAGAATGTACTGATAGATTTTCAGTATTAATTTCAAAATCTTCTATTGGAATGGTTAAGCTATCTACTACAGTAACCTCAACATCATTTTCCCTGTTTAAAAGGTTATTTAGATTCGTTTGTTCAGATAAAAATTGTTGATACAATACATCTTTGAGTTGTTGCAATTCATTTTGACGCATTTGTAAACGCAATACATCTACTGCTGATGCTTTACCAACCTCAACAGATGTGAGTGCCAGTGTTTCATAGGTTTTTAATAGTTGGATATTTTGAGCTAATACGTCTTGTTTAGCTTTATTGGCGTATAACTTGTAATAGGATTGTGCTACCGATGCCATCAATTTTCGTTTGGCAATAACAATGTCTTCGTATTTAGCATCTGCCAATGCACTCACATAATTTTCTCTTGACGTTATTGTACCAAACCAAGGCAACATTTGTTTTGCTGACACTTTAAAACGTTGTGCGCCTGTTCGTGTTTCTGGTTCACTTACAAAATAACCTACACCAAATTCAGTATTAGGAATCGTATTGACTTCATTCACTTTTTCTGAAACTCGTTTGTATTGCAACTCAAATTTTTGAATTTCGGGATTGTTTTCTAACGCTTCATCAATTAATGTTTCTAATTGTTGAGCGTTTACAAAAAGACTCAAGAAACAAGAGCCAAGAGCCAAGACGATTTTTATGTGTATTGATTTATATTTCATTTTGATGCTCTTTTAAGTTGAACTTCGGCTTTCAAGCTATATAAAACTGGCACAACAAATAAGGTGATTAAAGCTATTAACATTCCACCGAAACTCGGTATTGCCATAGGAATCATAATATCACTACCTCGTCCTGTTGATGTGAGTACAGGCAAGAGTGCTAAAATGGTTGTTGCTGTAGTCATTAAACACGGTCTAATACGTTTTTCACCTGCTTCCACAATAGAGGCTCTAATTTCCTTTTTTGTTTCTGGTGAATTTCTGTCGAATGTCTGTGTTAAGTAGGTTGCCATAACCACACCATCGTCGGTGGCAATTCCAAAAAGCGCAATAAAGCCTACCCAAACAGCTACACTTAAATTAATGGGATGCATTTGGAATAAATCACGCAGGTTTTCACCAAAGACACTGAAGTTTAAAAACCACGATTGTCCGTACAACCATATCATTAAAAAACCACCTGCAAACGCTACTGCAATCCCTGTAAAAACCATTAAGGATGTACCGACAGAACGGAATTGGAAGTACAGAATTAAAAAGATGATAGCCAATGCTAAAGGCACAACTATCGATAAGGTTTTTTCGGCACGTAATTGGTTTTCATAAGTTCCTGTAAATTGATAGTTAATGCCTTTTGGTACAATTAATTCACCTGCATCAATCTTGCTTTGAATCATCGCCTGTGCATTTTCAACTACATTTACTTCTGCATAACCATCCATTTTATCGAATAACACATAGCCTACCAAAAAGGTATCTTCACTTTTTATGACTTGTGGTCCTTGTTCGTAACGAATGGTTGCCAATTCGTTTAAAGGTACAGGACTGCCTTTTTCAACAGGTACATAAATTTGTTGTAAGTCGGTTGGATTTGCTCGTAATTCTCTTGGATAACGTACACGAACGCCATAACGCTCACGACCCTCAACGGTTTGGGTTAATGACATACCACCAACAGCTACTTTTAATACGTTTTGCACCTCTTCAATACTTACACCATAACGTGCAATTTTTTCTCTGTCAATATCAATAAGTAAATACGGTTTACCTACAATACGGTCTGCAAAAACGGCTTCATCCTTTACACCTTCAGCTTCTTTTAAAATGGTTTCTAACTGCATTCCAAAGGCTTCAATTTCTTTTAAATCTTGTCCTTTTATTTTGATTCCCATTGGTGCACGCATACCTGTTTGTAGCATTACCAATCGAGTTTCAATAGGTTGTAATTTTGGTGCTGATGTGACACCTGGTAATTTGGTGACTTTTACAATTTCGTTCCAAATATCGTCTGGTGATTGTATTTCTGGTCGCCAGTTTCTGTAAAACTCGCCATCATCGTCTGGGATTAGTTGTTCTTTTGCATTTAGAGATTGCCACGCTTCACGGTGTTCCGCTCGCAATGACATACCATTTTTTAATATGTATTCACCGTCTTCATTGACTTTGAAACGCTGACGTTCTCCTTTATCATTCAGCATATATTCTGGTTTGTATTGAATGATGTTTTCATACATTGATAATGGTGCAGGATCTAAAGCCGATTCAGTTCTTCCTGCTTTACCAACAACAGTTTTTATCTCTGGAATACTTGCTACTGCCATATCCAATTGTTGCAAAACGCGCTTATTTTCTTCTACACCCGAATGTGGCATTGAGGTAGGCATTAACAGAAAAGAACCCTCATTTAATGATGGCATAAACTCTTTACCTGTATTTTTCATTATGAAAAATCCTGCAATGACAATTGCTGTAGGTATGGAAAGAAATAATAATTTATTGTCTAAACACCATCTTAAAATACGTGTGTAGTATTTAATGAATAATCCAAATACACCTAACAAACCAAAACAAATAATAGCTACAAAAATGAGGTTTAAGAAGATGCTTTTATTTACGCCTAACGGTCGCCAATATTCTGCTAATAAGAATACAATTGCTGAAGCCGAAATGATGATGTTGGCAAAGTTTGCCTGTTTATCTGAAATCTTGTTTTGAAGATTCAATAAAGCTGTCACACCAAAAGCGATGAGTATGACACCTAACCAATATCCATAAATTATTGCTGCTATTCCTAATACTATTAAAACACCGTTTAAAGCATATTTAAAATGTTTTTGAATGCTCTTTTTTCGGAATAAAAAGGCCGCAAACGGTGGTATTAGAAATAAGGCTACAATTATGGACGCTGTTAAAGCAAAGGTTTTAGTAAATGCTAATGGTCTAAATAGTTTTCCTTCTGCACCAATCATTGTAAATACAGGAATAAAACTGATAATGGTTGTCATTACTGCGGTTACGATTGCACCAGATACTTCTGCTGTTGCGTTGTAAACGACTGTGTTTATTGGTAATTTGTTTTCGTTTTCGTCTAAATGCCTTACGATGTTTTCTGAAAGTATGACACCAACATCTACCATTGTACCAATAGCAATAGCAATGCCTGATAGTGCTACAATATTGGCATCGACACCAAAGAGCTTCATTGCTATAAATACCATTAACACCGCAACAGGTAATAGCCCTGAAATCAATACGGAAGCACGAAGATTAAATACCATTATGATAATGACCAAAATGGTAATGAGTATTTCTAAAGTTAAGGCTTCATTGAGTGTACCCAATGTTTCTTGAATCAATTCTGTACGGTCGTAAAATGGTACTATAGTTACTTGTGATGTTCTACCATCTGCCAACGTTTTTGTAGGTAGTCCTGCGCTTAATTCGTTTATTTTGGCTTTTACATTATTAATCACTTCCATTGGGTTAGCGCCATAACGTGCTACTACAACACCACCAACCACTTCTGCACCTTCTTTGTCTAAAATTCCACGTCTTGTTGCAGGACCTAAAGACACTTTTGCCACATCTTTAATTTTGATAGCTGTGTAATCTTCTGAAGTTACAACTGCATTTTCGATGTCTGCTATGGATTTCACATAACCCAAACCACGTACCAGATATTCGGCTTGATTGATTTCTAAAGTCTGTGCTCCAATATCTCGGTTACTTTCTTTAACTGCTTTTACAATATGGTGCAAGCCAATATTATATTGACGCATTAACTCTGGGTTTACATCAACTTGATATTCTTGCACGTAACCACCAATAGATGCAACTTCAGATACACCACTTGCAGATGACAATGCATATTTTACATAGTAATCTTGAATACTACGTAATTCGTGCAAATCCCAACCACCCGTTACATTTCCATTTTCATCACGACCTTCGAGTGTGTACCAAAATATTTGACCTAATCCTGTAGCATCTGGTCCCAAAGCAGGATTAACACCATCAGGTAATAAACCACTTGGTAAGGAATTTAGTTTTTCGAGAATGCGACTTCGACTCCAGTAAAACTCTATATCTTCTTCAAAAATGATGTAGATACTGGAAAAGCCAAACATAGACGAGCTACGAATGGTTTTTACTCCAGGAATACCCAATAATGATGTGGTTAATGGATAGGTAATTTGGTCTTCTATATCTTGTGGTGAGCGACCATCCCATTTGGTAAAAACGATTTGTTGGTTTTCGCCTATATCTGGTATGGCATCTACAGCAACTGGATTACTTGGTAAGAAACCAGTATCCCTATTGAAAGGTGCATTAACCGTTCCCCATCCTACAAAAAGGACGAGTAGCAGAACTGCAACGAGTTTATTTTCTATTAAAAATTTGATGCTTTTATTGAGCATTGGCTTTGATTATTAAACAGTTAGACATTGGTGTAAGAAAAACACCGAATACAGCAAATTATCCTTACGACATTGCAGTCATAGGATAAAAAAGTCTATTGTTTAAAAATCAAATTAAGTATGTTTCGTCAATCTTGTAGAGTTGCCTTATGACGAGTGGCGGTTTATATTCTTCGTAAGTAGAAACGTTATTTTCTAAACCTTCAAAAAGGTTAATGTAAGTGTAAACAAATGAAGCTAAAAATACTTGTTGTTCAAATGTGATTTTGTCAACTTGCAATTGTAATTCGTCTTGACCTTCAATTGCTAATTGTTTATCATCACAACAATTTTTCTTGGTAATAGAACATCCTTCGGTTGAAGGCTTTTCCATTTCCATTCCGCACCCTTTGGCTTTATGAAAAATAGCAGTTTCTACTAACGTATCTCCGCAATAATGCATATTCACAGTAAATGACATTGTAGAGAATAACACTACAAAAGCCATTGCGAAAGCCATTATTTTATGCAATACTTTTTTCATTGTAATTGCAAAGTTACGAAATTTTAACAAATACTTATTTAATTAACAGAAGTTTAATGCTCAACTCCATTTCATTTTCTGTAACCTTACCGCATTTAGAATTGCTAATAAAGCCACGCCTACGTCTGCAAATACAGCTTCCCACATTGTTGCCAAACCTCCTGCTCCCAAAATCAGTACAATTACTTTAATACCAAAAGCCAAAATGATATTCTGCCATACAATTTTTCGAGTGGAACTGCCTATTTTAATAGCTCTCACTACTTTTGAAGGTTGGTCGGTTTGAATGATAACATCGGCTGTTTCTATGGCTACATCGCTACCTAATCCGCCCATTGCTATACCTACATCACTTGCTGCTAAAACAGGTGCATCATTAATACCATCACCAATGAAGGCTACTTTATTTTGTGGATTTTTCTTTAATGCTTCAACTTCATTTAATTTATCCTCTGGCAATAAACCTCCCTTGGCATTTTCTATTTTTAAATCCTTTGCCACTTGTTGAGTTATGGAATCTTTATCTCCTGAAAGCATCATTATTTTTTTAATCCCTACCCTATGTAAACTTGATATGGTTTCTTTAGCATCCTCCTTTAATTCGTCCGCAATTACCACATAACCTGCAAAAACATTATCAATAGCTACCAAGACAATAGATTCCACGATAGATTCAGTTTCATTAGGCACTTCTATATTATTGGATACCATTAAAGCCTTATTTCCAACCAAAACTTCTTTACCTTTTACCATACCTTTTAACCCTTTTCCTGCAACTTCAGAAACCTTATTTGCTTCAAAATTGTTGGTTCCTTTCTGGTATTCCATAATAGCTTTAGCAATAGGATGTGTAGATTGCTCTTCCATTGCCATTAGATAGTTCATAAATTCTTCTTCATCCCAATCAAAGGTCTTAATGCTTTTGATTTTGAAAACTCCTTTGGTTACCGTTCCTGTTTTGTCCATTACCAAAGTATTTATCTTGGTCATTGCATCTAAAAATGAAGCACCTTTAAATAATATTCCATTTTTTGAAGCTGCTCCCAATCCACCGAAATATCCTAATGGAATTGAAATCACTAACGCACAAGGACAAGATATTACCAGGAAAATTAATGCTCTGTATAACCAATCTCTAAACACATAATCATCTACAAAAAAGTATGGTATAAAAGTTACACCAATAGCTAAAAACACTACAATTGGTGTGTAGATACGAGCAAACTGTCTGATGAATAATTCTGTTTTAGACTTACGAGCTGTAGCATTTTGAACCAAGTCTAATATTCTCGCAATAGAACTATCTTCAAAGGTGTTGGTTACCTCAACTTCAACAACACTTTCTAAATTGATACTACCTGCGTAAACCTTTGCATCTTTCTGAATAGAATCTGGTTTGCTTTCGCCTGTTAATGCTGCGGTGTTTAGAGATGCTTTTTCGGATAATAAAATACCATCCAATGGAATTTTTTCACCTACTCGAATTT
The DNA here is from genome assembly GCF_004346845.1 of Winogradskyella wandonensis. GTDB lineage: Bacteria > Bacteroidota > Bacteroidia > Flavobacteriales > Flavobacteriaceae > Winogradskyella > Winogradskyella wandonensis. Next base: position 1,020,850 of record NZ_SMGI01000001.1, read on the forward strand.
GTATTTTCTCGCCAATATTTACAGCTTCTGGCGACACACTTATATAATCACCATCACGAAATACATTAGCTTCTTTTGGTCGAACATCTAATAAGGCTTTAATATTTCCTTTTGCTCTATTAACTGCTGCGTTTTGAAATAATTCTCCTACTGCATAAAATAGCATTACTGCAACACCTTCGGGATATTCGCCAATGATAAACGCACCAATGGTGGCAATAGACATTAAAAAGAACTCGGTAAAAACATCGCCTTTTATAAGACTTTTCCATCCTTCTTTAATTACAGGAAATCCAACTGGAATATATGCTAAAGTGTACCAAACTACTCGAATCAATCCTTCAAATTGAGGAATCGCATCAAAATAATCTACAGCGATACCTACCATTAACATAACAAAACTTATAATAGCAGGAATGTATGTCTTGAATGCACTTCCATCTCCGTGGTCGTGACCATCATCGTGAGAATGTTGTTCTTCTGAATTTGGTTTTAAATCTCTTAAATTGACTTTCTTTTTTTTCATTTAGTTTTGTTTTAGCAACAACTTTTGTTTTGTTGAATTGGTGGACAAGGAACTGTACCATAAGAACAATACACACAACAATCTCCTTCGATTGGTTTCAAAACCGTTTTACAATGCTCACACTCGTAAAAGAATTGACAAGCGTTAGTTGGCATATCTTCTTTCTTTTTATGACCACAGGTTGGGCAAGTGATTTCCGATTTTAATATAGTTTGCATCAATTTTAATTTTTATCAGTTACTTTATAACCCGTAGAATTAATTGCTTTCTCAATTTCTAATTCATTAGTTTTAGTTTGGTCATACTCAATGATTGCGTTACCATTCTTGTATGATGTTTTTGAGTTTACAATTCCGTTAAGTTTATTTACTTCGTGGTTTACGTGAGCTTCACAACTGGCACAAGTCATTCCACTTATTTTATACTCTGTTGTTTTGATATTTGATTTATCAACGATAACAATTTGTTTCTCTGAATTTGGATAAAACATACTTGAGTAGTATGGTAATGCCAACATCACTATTGCGAATACTGTTACAACTCCTAAAAAGGTTTTTGACTGAATAAATTTTGGTTTTTTATCCGTTTCACATTCACAGTCGATTTCTTTTTCTGGTTTTAATTTTTGATACCAAGCAAAGAGAAGAACTAATATAGTTAGCCCTATTAAGTAAGGTCTAAATGGTTCTATCCAAGAAAAAGTTGAAGCTACACCACTTGTACCTGCAATTAATGCCAAAACAGGTGTGATGCAACACAATGAAGCTGTGATTGCTGTTAGGATACTTGTAACCGCTAATTTATTTTTCATTCTATATATAATAATTTTTCAATGTCATTTGGAATAGGCATACGTTTTAATGGTGGTACGTTTGCGCCACCTGTGTTACCAAGAGGAACGTGATTTATAAATGATTTCCAGCCACCAACAAGCAATCTAATAATTTGACCGAATACTTCTTTAGTATCTTTTTGTCTAAATCCAAACTTTAGCATTAGCCAATGTGAATAGGTATGCTCTATAGGATAAGATTGTCCTATTATATGACTACGTTCTAAATGATACCAAGCATTGCTAAAATGCTTATTTTCTAAACAGAAACTGTATAGTTTTAATTCTTCGTTATACGCCTGTTTCAGATGTTTAGGTATTTTAGTATTAAACTTCATATCCACTAATTTTGGATAAATGTACTTTAATAGTAAGTGCAATGGAAGTGCAATTATTAGCCACTACACTTATCGCAAATACCTTTTACCACCAAATTTACATTCTCTGACACAAAACCATCAGGTACTTTAATTTGCGGTATTTTATGTTCTGTTAGGCAAATCGTTTCATTGCAATTGTTACAATGGAAATGTAAGTGTAAATCGGTTTTTATATCACAATTACATCCCTTTTCGCATAACGCATATTTTGTTATCCCTGTGCCATCGTCTATTTGATGTACAATATCATTTTCCTCAAAAGTTTTTATTGTTCTGTAAAGCGTTGTTCTATCTGCTTTTCCAAAAGCATTTTCAATATCACTTAAGGTTACTGCAACATTCTTTTCCGCAAGAAACTTATAAATTAGCAACCGCATTGCTGTTACGCGAATATCTTTTGACTCTAATACTTGTTCTATCGTTTCCATAATTAGTCATCATCTTCGTTACCAAATGGTTTAATAATAAGCCCTACACTAAAAATAAAACCATCTGTAGGTGCGTAAATTTCAGGAAAAACGGGATTTTCGTGAGGTGGTAAAACCAAAGGTGAAAATCTGCTTTGTCTTCTATCTGTAAAGTTTTCAAAGTTCACAAATACACTACCTAATTTAAAGTTACGCATAACTAATAAACCCATTGTAACAAAATCTGTAGTTTCAGTTCCATTAGATAAAAATTGTTTTCCTGTATAGTAGGTTTCATAACCAATTCGCCATTTTTCAGATTCGTACATTACAACACTACCTGCATTATGCTTTGCGGTTAGAGGCTTCTGTGGATTACCAGGTAAATAATTTAGTTTGGTATCAATAAATGCATAGTTTAAAAACCATCTAAAGTCTTTGTAGGTGAATTTAATATTTGTTTCTGCTCCTTTACTAAAGATTTCATCTGTTGCATTTTCAAACTGAAATAATCCGTTATTTGTTGAATTTAAAAGCAGTCCATTATTTATTGCTGTAACATAGAATAATTGATTCACAGAAAAACCAATCTCATCAGTTAAACGTGTTTGATAGTTTACATCGAAATTTAAACCATAAGAACGTTCTGCATCTACTGTTGATTTATCTATAGCAAGTACATTTTCAAAATTGATATACTCTGCTTCTTCAGTAAAAATATCTGGAATCTTATACCCTAAACCTCCACCAATTCTACTTGAAAATCCACTATTATTTTTATAGAGTAATGAAATTCTTGGAAGTGGAAAGAAACCAAAATCAGTATTGTAATCTGCTCTTAATCCTGTTTCTAATATCCAATTATCAGAAATATCATAAATGTTATTTGCAAATGCTCCAAAGGTTACATCTTTTTGGTCTCGCTGTAATTGTGCGTTATCATTTTCATCAAAATTTGAGGTATATAGATTAGCACCAATTATCCAATCTGTTTTTTCTGATGCTGTATTATATGAGATTTCAGTAAAAGTGTTTGTTTGCTGACCATCAAAATTAAAATCAGGAACAGTTAAATTCCTATCGAAAAAAGAAACACTATTTTTAAATTGTAATGCGCTAACAGAATCTAATTGGGTCTCATATACAAATTGACTGCTTAATCGTTTTGAATTGTTTTCTTCTATGTATTGATGAATCCCATTTTCGCCATCTTCAATTTTAGTTATATCTCCGCCAATTCTATCGTCATACGTTCCGTTTAATCCAAACCAAAGTGTTGTTTTATCCGATGGATAATAAAACAATTTAGGATTGAAAGAAATTGATGTTGTTTTTGGTAGGTTGCTAAAGCCATCATCTTCTGGGTCGTATGCTTTTTGATAGTAACCAGAACCATAGAGTGAAAAACCAAATTTCTCATCTCTTTTACTATAGAAGATATTAGCTGTACTTCCTAATGCTTGTGTTTGTGTGAGCATAATGTCTAATGCAGGTTCTTCATCTGGTGTTTTAGATACCATATTCACTAATCCTGCTATTGCACCACCACCATATAGTGTTGATGAACTTCCTTTGATTATTTCAAATTGTTGTAAGTCTAAAGGTGGTATTTGCAAAATACTTAAACCACTTGAAAAACCACCATATAATGGAAACCCATCTCTTAAAAGCTGTGTGTACCTGCCATCCAATCCTTGAATACGGATATTGGTACTACCACTACTTAATGATGTTTGTTGCATTTGTATTCCTGTACTTTCACGAAGTACCATTGAAATATTAGTAGGATTCATTATTGCTTTTTCGCCCAATTCTTCTGCACCTATAAACTCGATACGAGTTGGTATTTTTCGTACAGTTCTTGTACTTCTTGTAGATTGAAGTACAACAGCATCCAATTCGTTACCACCTTCTTTTAGCTTAAACACTAATTCTATATTACTTGGAATTTGAATTGTGGTTTCTAATGTTTCAAAACCTAAAAAGGAAATTACTATTTGATGTTCGCCATCTGGTATTTCTGTAAATTCTGCAATCCCATCAAAATTGGTAACCGCACCTTTTTCTAATGCTTCAAAGTAAACGGTAGCACCCATTAACGGCTCATTTTCTGCCTCTGTGATGACTTTAATTTGTATGTCTGATGTTTGTGCCTGTAATGATAAGCAAAGTATTAATATGAGCTTTATGCTCAATATGTATTTATTCATTGAATTATATTTGTAATTAACTAAATAATTGATTTGAAATCGTGTTACTTTAGCTTATTACTTGTGGCGGTTGCCAAATGTTGGAAAGGAAATTGAACCTATAGATAGGTTGATATGTAGAAATTAACTCCGATGAAATTTCAATATTGAGTTTTAAATTAAATGTCTTGATTGGTTCGTAAGTAATAGACATACCACAACAATTGCAAATACAAGTTACAGAACAAGTATCGTCACTATCTTCTTGATGGTTGTGATTAACACTTATTGCGTCTTGATGTTGGTCTTCTATGTTTTGACCATCAGAACAAGGTTTTGCCGAAAGCAATAGTATTATTAAGGATAATATGATTGTTATAAACTTCACAGTTACAAAGATAAAAATTTAGTGATGCAATGGTTGTGCAAAAAAGAAATTACAAAAACCATAGTGTGTCTTTTGCATCCTCTGGAACACCGTTTTCGAAACGAGGTGCTATTTGGGCTACCATTTCGGGATATTTTATTGTAATTGGTACATTTTGTTGGCGTAAAGATTTCCAATACAACCTGCTGAACTGATATACTTGGGTTAACAATTCTTCAATCACCTCTACATCTTCAAAAGCATCTTCATCTGGACTGCTTATTTTTATTTTAATTGGGAATGGATAACCATCGGTATCTGAATAAAAACGGTCGCTTGGATAACGTGCATTGTTAAACAATAAAAACTGATTTTCGGCAATACGAATGTATGTACCACTAACCGGCATTAGTTTGTTATCCCAATTTAAGTCGTAGGCAATGATGTCTTCGGATTCTGTTTTGTTGATGTTTAGTATGTATAAAGGCACTCCTAATTTTAGTTTGTGCATCCCTTCTATTATGGGTTTTAACTCCTCATATTTCATTTCCTTGTAAAAATGAATCACTACCTTATCTGCTTCTGCTACAGACGTAAAATCCCTAATAGCTTTTAAAATACTCCCAGCCAGTAACTCTGTTTCGTTTTGGTTGAAATATTCAAAATTTCTAAACAAACCATTGTTTTGAAAACTAAACGCACTGGCTATATACCTTCTGTTTTCTCCTTGATTGGTAAATGCTCCTACACCAATCACCAATTCCTTTTTATCAGTTACTGCCAGCTTCCAAGGTGCGCCACCTAATTTAGCGTGGATAGCCAATGCCATATTTTGTAATGAAAATTGGAAGTTGTATTGATTTTCAATATTGACTACCATTTTTTCATAATCTACCACTTGAGTAACTATGCCTTCGTTTAAAAACAGTTCTTTAATACGGATGTAAATTTCGCGGTCGTCTGGATCTGGTGTGAACCTATCGAATGGGCTTAAATAAAATGCTGCGTATTTTATATTATCGTGGTCGAAGGTTAAGCTCTCCAACTTTTCAATTATTTCTGGAATCGGGTCGTTTTCATTGGTAAACTCAATAAAGTGTTCTTTAGATGATGATGCTTTGATGTTTACATAGGCTTCTAAACCTTTGTAAAAAACTTTCTCTGTTTGTACACCATTTTTAAAATTGTCATAAAACTTCAATACATCGTTTTTATGAGAGGTGTGGCAAATGAAAAATATCTTGATATTTTGATTGTTTGGTCTGCGATATGGGCTTAAGATATTCATTGCCTTTTTAGGCACTAAATGGGTTTTCTTATTGCCATATTGGTCTTTACCAAACTCTAATAAGCCCAAGTTAGGATTTATATGATTAATACGGTTGCCAGGAACATCTATAAAGGCATCTTGCTTAAAAGGGAATAAGGCTTTGAAGTCTTCTGTAAACAAATACTTTTCTGCAAAATTGGAAATGAGTGTCACATACTTTTCGTATTTGTTTTTTGGCCTTTCTAATTCTTCAATTGGAATGCTTATAGCTCTTGCCAATTGTAAATTGAATATTGGAAAGGCTTGACTAAAATCTATGCTATTGTAAAAGTCTTCTCTATCCTCTGAATCGAGGTCCATTTGGTAATTGAATGTCTTTTGACCATACACGCAACGCTTAATAAACTCTGTTTCCTCAATATCCTGAACTGACTTTGTTAGCACTTTTGACGTACCATCATATGAGACTATTAGCTCTGGTAAATCTGTAAGTTTTGCAAACTGTATCTTAAATGAAAATTTGTAGTATAAATTATAGTCTACTGTATTCCCTTTTTTTGAAGGTATCCACACTTGTACATCACGTACAAAGTTTTTGACTACGATATAGCCCTTTTCTAAAAAGTAGTTTTTTAATTGGTGCTTCAGGAATTGTTTGTATATGCGTAGTTCTTTATCCTTTACCAAGTTTATTTTGATACTTGGGGCATTGGGTATTTCTTGGGTAAATGTGGTAAAAATATGCTCTAAACCTGATAAATCTGTATCTGGAAACGCCTCTTTTATCTGCTTTGAAAACTTTGATCTATGGATGGGATGGCTACCCTCAATATCTTCTAACGATAGATATATGACAGGTGTACTACTTGGCCATTTAAAATTGAGTATGTTGGTTTTTAAGTGTTCTTGCATAGATAATGAGGTGTTTGTTATTACTTCCTACATAATTAAATTATTTAAGTATTAATCTCTAAAATATCCTTATTCAACAATCTATTAACCGACTGCATATCTTGATAAGTAGATTTTGCCCTTAACATTATCTTCTCAATTACTTCTTCTGAAGCTTCCATCTTTTTCATTAAACCTATACCGACTATATAATCCAATAAAAAGGAAATGTATAGCAACTCAAATTGAGAAAAAATGTTATTCTTTGTCTTATTTCGATGAGTTAGATAATCCCTATGTCTTACTATTTTAGAAACATAACCTTTGATTTCGCTTTCTGGAATTGAAGTAATTCTATGAATTAACTCTTTATGTTCTAATAAATATTTTTCTACAGTTGGGTTTTTATGAGTTTTACCAAATTTAAAACTGTAAGCTTCAAAGGCTGAATATGAATTAGTGAACCTTCTACTATGACTTGTCTTTACAGTTAATAAATTTTCAATTATTATATCGGCACAATAAGTAATGTCTGGATTCGTAAACCAATGTTTGATTAATTTAGATAAGTCTTCATTAATTGTATCATAATCAAGTGTAATAAAACCAGAAATGTTCTCCTTATTAAAATCATCCTTATAATATAATGAAGCCCACTCACCACAACTTAAACACTTAAAATTAAAGGACTTAAACTGAACAGATTTACCGTAAATGAAATGAAATATTTTTTGAAATGAATTGTAAAGTTCAATGCTTTCCAGAATACTCAAATTCTTTGTAGACTTGAAGTCTACATAGCCTATGTTATCCATTCTTAAAAAGTCGTGATTGGAAGTGTATGAAGTAGATTTTGTTATTGTTAAAGTTAAGTCTTGTGAAATAACTGTTTGGTGTTTTATGTCTTCTTGTTTTTCAACCTTATCTTCAAATGAATTATACCAATTCATTTTTCTAACCCACTTTACAATTGCTGCATTGTCAATTTGAAATTCACTCACTTTTAAATTTACCGGTTCTATTAAGTGATGAGCACACACAAAGGTGTATTTAGGGCGATATACTTTAGTTTCAATTATACCTGTACTACTATTTTGTATATTACAATTAACAAAGGTTACATAACCTAAACCTGTGAACATTCCATAAATCACTTCAATTTGGTATGCTGCATATTTCTTATTCAAATTTGTGGTTATAAATATCTTGTTATCTTTTAGCTCAAGGACACAGAAGCACTTCACATCTTGTGATTCCTTAAACCATACCTCACCGAAATATTTATTCTCTTTAAACATTTAATTTTTACTGCTTTTTAACAATCTTACTAATTTTCTCTTCAGCTATTTTGAGGATTTCCGTACTGTCCTTTTCATTTTTTATCATTTGTACAATCTGTTCGGACATCCAAAGCTTAATTAATTTGTTCTCATCTTCTTTTAATTCTTTTGCAAATGCTATTACCTGCTCTCGTCTTGCCATACGGTTTCCTCGTTCAATCTTGCTTAAATAAGCCACATCCATATTGACGTTTGCAGCCATTTCCCTTAATAACAAATTGCGCTTTTCGCGCAATGAGCGTATGTATTCTCCAAACTCCATAATAGCATTAATTAGACTTGTCAGATTTTGTCTAATTTAAGAAAAGGAAGCTAAAGGAAAACAAAAAGATATAAACAGTTATTAACAGAAAGTGAGGAAGTTAAGGATTTAAGGAAACACATACGCAAATTCCTTTGTTTCCTCAATTTCCTTATAATGATTTTGCAGGATTTGAATAGCTATTATGTGCTTCTCTATGTATTAATCCTGCTTCTACAAATTTGGTAATGTAGCCTTCTGCCGTTTTATGTGGGATGTTTTGTTTGGTGGCTAAATCTAAATACTCTTGCCTACTGAATTGTTTTGGCAAGCTTTCTAAAAACCTTTCCTTTCTGTTTAAGCGTTTTACCGCTTTTTGTTCTATTGGTAAATCATTGAACACTTTACTACTGTGCTTTACTAAAATAGAAATGATAGTTAGCGCATTTTTGAAATCGACATCCTCACATTCTTTTACTTGATTCACATCACCATCTTCCATAATGCGAAATGCTGTGAATAGCATCATTAGCCGAAATGCAATTAAGCCTAATCGCCTTATGGTTGCAATATACTCTTCGGGTTGTAAGTTGATGTATTTAGTCTGTAAGGATTCAAAAAACGTATTGAATTGCTGTTGTTGAGGTGTAGTTAACCTTATTTCAATTTCGGGATTGTTTTTGAGGGTTTTATACAAGTCCAAAAATACCTTTCCTAATTGTGAGTAATAATCATCTAACCCAACATTATTATTACTTGAAAACACGTTTTTCCAAGTAGGTTTTATATTCATATAATAAAACATAAAACGACTAAACAAACCATTTTCGGCATTCGGGATTAATGTAGCTACTTGCTTGGGTGTTCCTGATAATACAGTAGATAAACACGGTTTTTCAATATCCACATATTCTCTGTCGGTTCTACGATAATAACTAATGGTTTCGTGATGGAAGGCTTTACGAAAACCATCGCTATAATTACCGTAATCGCTTTTAAAAGCTTGTGCTAATGTGTCTCCTTCAGTTTCAAAAATCAGTCCTTTGCCTTCATTATCAGAAATTAATTGATAGACACCCGTAACACTATTATTAGCAGGAATGAACAACATCCTTTCGGGTGGTTTACCTGGTTTCTCCAAGTTTTCATCTTTACCCTTGTTCATATTATAGGTTGCCATTTCTGTATTAAATTGTTGCTTTAGCACTTTAGCTTGTTCACGCTTTAACTTGTGTACAGGATCTACCAAATTTTTAATTTGGTTAAGCCTGCCTTTACCTGCAGATGCAGGTGCAGTAACAAAAAGATATAAATTGGCAAAGACTTTACGTTGGTCGTAAATACCAAAGAGTTTAGGAAAACAGGCACTAAAAGCGGTTAAAGCTCCCAATAACAAAATGTCTTTTTCCTCTTGACTGCTCGCAGGATTTACAACTTGTTGTAAAAACTGCGGTAAGCTATTAAATACCTCATCCGGTATTGTTGGCATTGCTTGCTCTGGTACATCAACAACAGTTGCTACATTTGTTACAATCTCGTTGTTGTTTTGTTGCTTCATCGGTTTTATACCTGCCTGATGTGCATAATGGTAAAACGTTGCAATGGTAATGCCGTGACCTTTTGCATTTAGGCATTTGTTAAATTGTTCGTCACATTCTTTTGAATCATAACCTACATAGTTTTTACTTATTCTGTGGAAATAATCTCTTCCTGTCTCTCCATATTCTTCAGCCAAAGAAAATCCTAAATCTCTCCAAGTGGCATAATTTCCTGTGATGTCTATACCTGATTGCTCAATTGTAGAAATGTAGGTTTCAATGTCGTTATCAGCAACAGCAACAACAAATGTTGTTGCGTTGTTGCTTGTTGGTTGCGGTTGCTCTTCTGGAACTTCCAACCATTCTTTTGGATTAAATATTTTGGTCATAATGCTTGGTGTCTTTTATGTAAAAAGGCTGTTGGGTCGTATGGTAAAAAACACGCTCTGGAAACGTCTTTACCTGACTGGTCAACCTCAATATTATAGGTATGCTTAATGTAATTGGCTACTGCGGTGAAATACTCTGAATGTGTTACTTCTGAAACATCAATTCTGATAATCCATTTTAGTCCATCTCCAGATGGTGATGTAAATAGCATTTCGGTTTCAAAGTATTCATCGTTTAGTAATTGCTTTTTTAACTCTTGAAGATTATCTAAATGGTCAAAATCAATAGTTAATAGATTGGAATGCTGTAACAAATTACTATCATTTCGCTTTTCAAACGTTCCTGAAAAGGTGACGTAATCAAAGCGATTCGCTTTGAATTTACGTGCTTCTTTTACATCGGTTATTGCTCTTAAATCTTCAGTAATTCTTTTGTATTTATCACTTGTGATTAATGCAAATACTTGATGTAACCGCATAGTTTCCGCAGGAAACACATTGCGAACTGGGGCTTTGAAAAAGCTACAGTAAGCATACCAGGTATCGTCTGGACCATTCAACCAATCTAATTCGCTTTTTTCCTTGACTTCTAAATTGAGATGTAATTCTTGGTTAATCTTGAGCAACAATTCTTCTTCATCGGTAATTCTAAAATGGTATTGTGCAAAATCAAATACATCACCGTTAAAGGTCTTTAGCTCTGTGTCTCGATGTGTTGCTATTACACCATCAATATGAATCCGTAAGGTTTCGTTACCACCATTAAAAGGGTTTCGGGTTATCCCGCAGTCCCTTCCTTTTACAGAAAGGACTGTTGTTTCAGGATAATACTGTCTTAACACGTAGGCATAAATTTTTAAGCCGTAATGTGTTTTGTCTAAAATTGCCTCTCTACTTACTTCCATCTCGTTTGAAATTATGGTTGTAGTAGTTATCTTGAAGCAATTGCTCCACATCGGAAACCTTGTAATAAAACTTACCCTTTACCTTGCTATAAGGTAGTGTTCCGTTGTCTCTAAAGGTCTGTAAGGTTCGCTTACTGATGTGTAAGGTCTGCAATACGTCTTGGTTGTCTATCCACTTATCTTTTAGTACTTCTGCTCTCGAATGTCGTAACAACTCGATACGTGCTTTTAAGTCCTTTATTTCTTGTGAGAGTGCCAAGAGTAAATCGATTATTTCAGTCATAACTTCACCGCTCCTTTCTTAATTAAGTAATCGGCAGCTTGCTGTTCGATTTCATCTTGTGAATCAACACGGTTAGTTAATAACCATTGCTCCAGTTCAACTCTGTTGAAATAAATTTTCTTACCATTCGGTTTGTAATGCGGAATGGTTCCAGTACTCGTAAGCTTGTATAAATGGGATTGTGACAATTCCAAAAATTTACAGGCTTCGTTAAAGCTCAATACGTTTTTTACAATAATGTTTCTGTCTAAAACGTGTGCTTCGATAATTTTAAGACGTTCTAATATTTCGTCCATAACTAATTAATTTTAAGTAATAGAAATGGACATCTGGCCAAATGTCATTCTTGGTTTTCAAGAACAGGACAAAGGTTTAAAATCAATGATTTTTAAAGTGTGAGAGTTTTATATGAGTGTGAGAATACAATGAGATTTCTAAATAATCTCATTGTTTTTTATTGTATTTGTTTGAAGATATTATCAATGGTTTCCTTTTTTAGAGGTGCTTTACTTTTGGTATAAAGATTTTGAGCTGTCAATGGTTTACCCAATTTTGTATAAAATAAACCCGTAGATTCAATTAAAGTGGGTGTCATATTTTTGAAATGTGGCTGCAACCGTTTAACAACATATTTAAACTCGGTTGTTTTACAATCTAAATAGATTTTCTTTTGAAAACCTTTAAAATCTTTAGCCACTAATAAATTATGCAAGTCTTTAACATCTGTTTTTGCATCAAGTAAATCAATACTTAATTGAAGCCTGCTCAATATTTTAGACAACCATTCAGAATCATCTTTTAAATATCCAAATGAGGTTTTTTGTTTGCTTTTCGGTTTAGATGGCTTTTTAACTACCTCTTTTTTATCTACTTCTAATTTTACAAATACTGAAGTATCAAAATCAGTATCACTAAAATATTTTTCTGCTATTTCTTGAATTGAGAATAACCCAGTTTCTGAAAATTGTCCGTATTGTTCTTGTAGTTCAATGTATAAGCGAATTGCAGCTACTTTTAAGTAATTGATGATGTAATCAGTATCGTTGCCTAAATCGTTACTTATAGACTGCTTTTTGATGTAGGCGGCAATATCCTTTAGATACTTATCGTATTTATTAAATTGTCTTGTATATCTGTATTTGCTTTCGGGTTCTCCTGCATCGGTTGGAAATTCGGATTTTAATGCTGCTAATTCAGTTTCGGTATCATTTGAAATCAGCTTAAAGTAATATTCTTTTTTACTGTTCAAAGGTCTTTTAAAGTTTACTTTAAAAACCGCATTATCAGCTTTTGGTAGTTCCTTTAATTCAGAGTCCAAAAAATTAAATTCTCGTTCTGATCTATTGTCTCTATGTAACCCGTTGGTAATCGATACCAAACTTGCAAATACATTTCCTTTCATTATAAATCCAATTGAATACGGTTAGCAGCTTCTTTCTTTTTATCATCAATTACTTTGGCATAAATCTGTGTTGTTCTCAACTCTTTATGTCCTAATAATTTTGATACTGTGTAAATATCTGTACCCAAAGTTAATTGTAAAGTGGCATAGGTATGACGCGCACAATGAAAAGTAATATTTTTAGTAATACCTGCTTTTAACATCCATTGTTGCAATTTTAGATTTGACCAAGCACTATAATGTAAGCCTTCAAAAACTTTTGCTTCGGGTTTTCCTGCTTCACCTAATAATTCTCTTGCTTGTTCTGATATTGGCAAAGTTTCTGCTCCTTTGGTTTTCTTTTGTCTGAAACGTATGTAATAACCCATTTCTTTAGAGTGTTGGATTTCTGACCACAACAATTTTTCAATATCTGACCAACGTAATCCGGTAAGGGCTGAAAATATAAACGCATTTTTTAATAGTGGTAATTCACATTCTGTGTTAACTGCTTTTTGTAATTCATCAAGCGTTAAAAATTCTCGTTGAGGTTCTCCTTGTTTGAAATAATCTACACCATTAGCTGGATTGACTTTTAAAATACCATCCTTTACCGCTTGCTTTAAAGCTGCGCAAAATTTACCATAGTATGAATATTTAGAGTTTTGAGACAATTTTTTACCTGCTCTTGCCATAGCATCTTTGTCTAAATACTCTTTGAAACGCTCAACAAATGATTTATCCAAATCTTGGAAACTTACATCCGTAGGACAAAAGATTTTCAAATGTTTTAGCATACTGTTCCAATTCCCGTAGTTGCCAGAGCTTGTGTTTTTCTTTTCAGCTAAAGCCGTAACATAAGTAATAAAGCTTCCTTTTAATTTCTCAATATCCTGAAAGCCATAAATACCATTTTGTATTTCTATTTGACGTTGTGCGCAAATGGTTTCTGCTAATTGCTTGGTTTTCTTGTTAACCTCTCTTTCAGTTTTAGTTTTAGGATTAGGTGTAAGGTATAATCGCAAATACTCGGTTTTGCGTTTTCCTTTATGATAGTAATCTAAATACAGACTTATCTTATCATTCTTTTTGCGTTGTCTTAATGTTACTTTCATAGGATGTTAATTAAAGAGGTTTTCTATTTGCCATCTGGCTACAATACGTTTTCTTCCAAAAGGGACTGCTTTTAAGCGTCCTTGTTGAATCATTCTTTGAATGGTCCATCTACTTACACCAATCAATTGTGAAGCTTCTGTCACGCTTAAAAAATCTTTGTTATTTACCGTGTTGAGGTTTGGAATTTGGACAGCTTCCTTTTGCTGCTGCATATCCTTTGTGAGAGTAGCTTGTACTTTTTCTTTACGCTTACGTGCCTTATAGGCTTTTTTAGCGCAAGTATCACCACAGTATTTAGTTACTGTTGTGCGTGCTGTAAAAGCATTACCGCAATGTTTACAGGTTTTTGGGATGTATAAATTACTGCTCATAAATGGTGCTTTATGTAGCGTTATGGTGCAACGTGGGGCAATATGGTGCATCATTTCGCCAATCTTTTAGCCAACAGATTTGGGCAACAAATCCGTATTTAAGGCAACAGATATACAACAAATTTAGTTAAAAAAGAGCAAAAAAGCAACAAAAAAGAGAAGATAAAATTCTATAAAGTCAATAAAATCAATACATTAACAATAAAAAGAAAGTAAGTTACTTCCCGATGCAGAAATTTGCAAAAATGTTCCCTAATAAATCATCAGTTGTGATTTCACCAGTGATTTCACCGAAATGAAATAGGGCTTGCCGGATATCTATAGCCATTAAATCACCAGAAAGTCCCATTTCTAATCCTGATTTCACTTTAGATATTTCTTCTAGGGCTTTAAAAAGTGCATCATAATGACGTGTATTAGTGACTATGGTTTCGTTATTTCGGAGGGATCCTGTATTAACAAATCCAATTAATTTTTCTTTTAATTCTTCTACCCCAATACCAGTTTTTGCAGATAATAAATGTATGTCTTCAAATTCAGATTTTAAATTGTTCAACTCGTCATCTGAAAGTTTGTCAATCTTATTCGCAATAATCACCAAAGGCTTTTGTGGAAAACGGTTTTTTATTTTTTCGATTTCAATTTTCAAGCGTTGGCTTTCAGTTTTAAATTCTTCAGCAGAAAATAACAAAACAACCACTTGTGCTTGTTCCATTTTCTCAAACGTTTTTTTTATCCCTATACTTTCTACAACATCTTCAGTCTCTCGTATTCCTGCTGTATCAATAAATCTAAAACCAATACCTCCGATAGAAATTTCGTCTTCAATAGTATCTCGTGTTGTTCCTGCTATGTCACTAACGATTGCCCGTTCTTCGTTTAAAAGCGCATTTAATAATGTTGACTTACCAACATTGGGCTCACCCACTATAGCAACCGGTATTCCGTTTTTAATAACATTACCAACTGAGAATGAGTCTATAAGGCGCTTTAAAACAAATATAATTCTATCAATCAGCTCTTTAAATTGTGTTCTATCTGCAAACTCTACGTCTTCTTCAGAGAAATCGAGTTCAAGTTCTATTAAACTAGCAAAATTCATTAGTTCTTCTCGTAGTTTGGCAATCTCGCTAGAAAAACCACCGCGCATTTGCTGCATAGCTATTTGATGCGAAGCAGCGTTATCGCTAGCTATTAAATCGGCTACAGCTTCAGCTTGACTTAAATCTAATTTTCCGTTTAAAAATGCGCGAAGTGTAAATTCTCCAGCGTTTGCCATTCGACAACCATTTCGTAAAAATAGTTGTATAATTTCTTGTTGTATATAGGTAGAGCCATGGCAAGAAATTTCTATAACATCTTCTCCTGTGTAAGAATTTGGATTCTTAAAAATGGATAGTAAGACCTCATCTACAACTCTGTAACCGTCTACAATATGACCTAAATGTATTGTATGTGTCTTCTGATTGAGCAACGTCTTAGAAGGCCTTACGGATTTAAAAAATTGATTAGAAATCTCGATAGCGTCTTTACCTGAAAGCCGTATTACCGCTATAGCTCCACTCCCAGATGCTGTTGCCAATGCTACTATAGTGTCGTTAGTTACCATCTCATCAAAAATTTAAACAAAAGTAAGGCTTTTGAATATTTTAAGATATTATTTGCACTAATCATATAGCTATACTTTTAATAGACTTTTTATATTTGTTCAATTAAATTTTTGAATGATGAAAAAGTTACTTTGTATTGCCTATTTAGGCTTAACTATTTTAGGCTGTAAAACCGAACCTAAAACAGATTATGTAATAAATGGTACTGCGGAAGGCTTGTATAATGGAATTAGAGTATACCTAAACAAAATGGATGAACGTGGGCGAATGATTTCAGTAGACACAGCAATTATCATGAAGGAGAAGTTTGTTTTAAATGGTTCCCTAGACCATCCTTCGTTGTATTTTTTAACTGTTAATGGCATTAATGGAAGACTCCCTATTATTCTAGAAAATTCCCAAATTGAAATTAATATAAATGACAAAAATTTAATGGAATCTGAAATTCTTGGTTTAAAATCGAATGAAAAACTTATAGACTTTAGAAAAAGGATTGAAACTATAAAATCTGGGATTAAAGAACTATCCATCTCTTATAGACAAGCCAAACTAAAAAATGACACTTTGAAATCGTCGGAATTAGATAATAAAATAAATATCGAATCAAAAAAATTGGCCAATATAGGTTTAGAATATATAAGAGAAAATTTAGATGATTATTCTGCAATAGAAGTATTCAAAAATGAACTTAGACGTACCGATGTCGATATAGAAATGGCAAATGAACTATTCAATAAAATGCCTGCTGAGATTAGAAATACATCCGATGGCGAAATAATAAAAAAAAGAATAGACCAATTACTAGAAATTAAAAAATTAGAAAAAGCCACAGCTATTGGAGTAAAAGCTCCTGAATTTTCGGCTCCAACACCAAACGGAGAATTATTAGCATTAAGTGACGTTGTTTCTAAAGGTAAAATTACAATTGTAGATTTTTGGGCCGCATGGTGTGGACCGTGCAGAAGAGAAAATCCGAACGTAGTAAAGGTCTATGAAAAATTCCACGATAAAGGATTAGAGATTATTGGTGTAGGATTAGATGGTCGTAGAGGGCAACAAAATCCTAAAGAAGCATGGTTAAAAGCAATTGAAGATGATAAATTGACTTGGCACCAAGTATCTAACCTAAACTACTTTGATGAAATTGCTAAGAAATACAATGTCAATGCTATTCCTGCTATGTTCGTTCTAGATAATGAAGGAAAAATAATTGCTAAAAACTTAAGAGGTCCAGCCTTAGAAAAAAAGATTGAAGAGCTTCTGAATTAAGGTATAGCACTATCTAAAAAAGCCAGTTTTTAACTGGCTTATTTTATTCTGGATACTCAATTCTAAGATGATAAATATTTGCAAGTTTAAGCTTCAATACTTTTTTGATTGCCTCTATATCTTTAAATGTGATGTCTGCATTTAAAAACTGACCGCTTTCCACTTGCTTATCAATGATGCTTTCAACAAAGTCATTAATCTTAGTACTTGTTGGAGATTTAAGGCTTTTTGATGCGGCTTCAACACTATCGCACATCATTAAAATTGCTGTTTCTTTACTAAATGGTTTGGGTCCAGGATATTCAAAATCTTCCTCTGAAACAGTATCGTCTGCCGCTTTCTCTTTCATATAAAAATAATAAACCAAACTGGTTCCGTGATGAGTTCTTATGAAATCGATAACGCGATCTGGTAGATTATTCTTTTTCGCAATTTCTATTCCGTCTAAGACATGATTTATTATTACACTAGCACTTTCTTTAGGAGATAATTCGTCATGAGGGTTAATTCCTGTAGACTGATTCTCTGTAAAAAAAGTAGGATTCTTCATTTTACCAATATCATGATATAAAGCACCTACTCTAACCAGCATTGCATTGGCACCGATTTCATTCGCAGATGCTTCAGCTAAATTTGCTACATTGAGCGAGTGGTGAAACGTACCTGGCGCTTTATTAGAAAGTTCTTTTAAAAGTTTTGTGTTTGTATCTGATAGCTCCAATAATGAAACGTCGGAAACCAATCCAAATAACTTTTCATAGATATAAATTAATGGCTGCACGAAAAGCGTTGCTAATCCGCACAAGATAAATAGCCCAAAAGTTGTCCACTTTAATGTAAATATCTGGCCTTCATGAATAACAAAAAATGCAAAATAGGCAATTATATATATCAGTGTTATTTGACCTACTGAAATAAAAAGATTTGCCCTTTTATATAATTCTGAAACTGTAAGGATTGTTACAATACCTGCAATAATCTGCAAAAACATATACTCATAACTATTGGGTACTATAAAACCAAGCAGTAAAACTGTTAATACATGAGCAAAAAGTCCTAATCGTGCATCGAAAAAGGCCTTTAAAACTAAAGGTAAAATACATAATGGTACGACATATAAGTATTGTGAATTATAGTTAATCACCAATGTAGTTAGCAAAATCATTACGACCACATTGAAAAATATAAAAGTAACTTTTGTATTATTTTCAAATACCTTAGGTCTATACTTTCTAAGAAATAATAACAACATTAATAAAGTTAAGGCTACTAATAACGTATAGGCTACAATTACCCAATTATAGCTATTAGAACTCCATACCTGAGACTCGTATTCTGACTTTAAAGAGTTAAGAATATTGTATTGGCCTTCTTCTACAACTTGCCCTTTGGATATAATTAAAGTCCCTTCGGAGACTACACCTCTCGTTGGTGATACCTTTGACAATTCAGCCTCTAAAGCCTTATTGGTAAGTGACTTATTAAAACTAGCATTACCTTCAATTAAATCGAAAAACAAAGCTAGAAATTCTTTGTTATACTTCGTTAAATTATTTTGATTAAGTAATCGCTCAAGATAGCTCCTTATTTCACTTTGCTTTATTAATTCTCCAAACTGAATTCTATTTAATTCCTTATTGTTTTCAACTAAAATTACATCTTGATTGTCTGGATAATTAAACACAGAATTTAAAATCCCATGTTGATACAAGTATTTTAAAGCGTTTTGACCAACCTTAAACAAGAGAACTCTATCCTCGAATCCTGTTAATGAGTCTTTAAATACTGCATTAAATTTTTGTAAGTACGAATCTTTTACGGACGCAGCAACTTCAGAATCAATTTCAAAATAAACTTCACTGTTACTGATAACAGTTTCGCGTTCTTTTTCGAGTTGACTTTCTGATTTTTTAATGGCAAAATCAAAGGGTGAGTATAAATTCTCGGACTGCCAAGGCTTGCCTTTTTCAAACGAGTATCTAAATTTCCCTGTCTTTGGAAAAAGGTAAACTATAAAGAACGTAGTACTTAGAAGTAGTAGCAACTTATAGATAAGCGCATGATTTCTATACCATTTATTAATAAGTTCCTTCATATATAATCAAATGTAATAAATATATAGTTTTTGAAGTTTGTTTAAATCAGTTTTCATTATCTAATCATTCAAAAATCATTAAATTCGCATCATTAAAATAAAGAAAGCAATCATGAGCAAAGAAGTTGTTATTGTATCTGCTGCAAGAACTCCGATAGGTAGTTTTATGGGAGCGTTATCTACTGTACCGGCACCAAAATTAGGAGCAGTAGCCATTAAAGGTGCATTGGATAAGATTAGTTTAAAACCAGAAATGGTACAAGAAGTGTTGATGGGAAATGTAGTACAAGCTGGTACTGGACAAGCACCGGCGAGACAAGCTGCTATTTATGCAGGGATTCCTGACACTGTACCTTGTACAACTGTAAATAAGGTTTGTGCCTCTGGTATGAAAGCTATAATGCAAGCCGCGCAGTCAATTCAACTTGGAGATGCAGAAATAATTGTTGCCGGCGGAATGGAAAACATGAGTTTAATACCGCATTACTTTCATGCACGTACTGCTACAAAATTTGGTCCAGCTTCTTTGGAAGATGGCATGCAAAAGGATGGTTTGGTTGATGCTTATGACAAAAACGCTATGGGTGTGTGTGCAGATGCTTGCGCTGAAGAATATAAATTTTCGCGTGAGGACCAAGATGCTTTTGCTATCCAATCTTACAATCGTTCTAAGTCTGCATGGGATTCTGGTAAATTTGATAATGAAGTTGTCTCTGTCGAAGTTCCGCAAAGACGCGGAGATGCCATTATCGTTAATAAAGATGAAGAATATCTAAACGTTAAAATGGAAAAAATACCAGCGTTGCGTCCGGCCTTTACTCAAGACGGAACCGTAACTGCTGCGAATGCTTCTACGATAAATGATGGTGCCGCTGCAATGGTACTAATGAGTAAAGACAAAGCTCTTGAATTAGGGCTAAAGCCTTTGGCCACCATTAAGAGCTATGCCGATGCAGCGCAAGAACCAAAATGGTTCACTACTGCCCCTGCGAAAGCCTTACCAAAAGCTTTAGCAAAAGCTAATTTACAATTAAGTGATATTGATTATTTTGAATTTAATGAAGCGTTTTCTGTAGTTGGTTTAGCAAATATGAAAATTTTAGGTCTTAACGATAAAAATGTAAATGTTAACGGTGGTGCAGTATCACTTGGTCACCCTTTAGGATGTTCCGGTGCTAGAATTTTAGTAACTCTACTTAATGTTCTTGAACAAAATGATGCTAAATACGGAGCAGCTGCTATATGTAATGGCGGTGGTGGTGCTTCTGCATTAGTTTTAGAGCGCTCTTAAGAATCATCTATGCAATACGGCATCTGTAATCTTGGAATTGTACCTATGCGTTTAGAACCTAGTGACACATCGGAGCTTGTGTCGCAAGTTTTGTACGGTGAAACATTTAAGGTACTAGAAAAACGAAAGAAATGGAGCCGCATTCGCATCTCTTACGATAAATATGAAGGTTGGATAGATAATAAGCAGTATTTGGAAATTTCTAATGAAAACTATGAAACTATATCTAAATCTATACCTGTTTTATCAGGAGATTTATTAGAATATGTTGCTGACGAAAGAAAAGGTATATACACCATACCTTTAGGCGCCACATTAAACGGATGTGATATCTTAAAACATACCTTCGATGGACATAAAGAAACAGATAAAAAAGATAAATCCAATATCATAAAAACGGCATTCTTGTATCTAAATTCTCCCTATTTATGGGGCGGTAAAACGCCTTTTGGAATTGATTGTTCTGGTTTTACCCAAATGGTATACAGGCTTAATGGTTATACTTTGAAGCGCGATGCCTCCCAACAAGCCACGCAAGGCGATGCTCTAAGTTTTATTGAAGAAAGTGAACCAGGTGATTTAGCTTTTTTTGATAATGCTGATGGAGACATAATCCATGTTGGTATAATTATGGAAGACAATTATATAATTCATGCGCACGGCAAAGTAAGAATAGACCGCTTAGACCATAGTGGGATTTATAATGTTGAATCTAATAAGCACACCCATAAATTAAGAGTTATAAAAAAAGTGATATAAAAAAAGCGGTCAAAATTAATTTTGACCGCTTTTTTTTATAGATGTTTTTTAATTGCCTGCTTCTATTGCTTCAATTTTTTCCTTAATAATCTTAAATTTTACCGTATCACCTACAAAGCTATATATACTTTTAAGTTGATTTAATATATCCATATTTTTTACATTCGGATTGTTACTTATAAAATTCTCAAGTATATTGGCACCTTCTGTTAAATAATCAATCTTCTTTTTCTTAAGCTCTTCGTATTTTCTATTATCTGCGGCGGATGTTCCTAAACTATTCATTTCATCATTAAGAGCATTTCCTTTGTTTATTTCTATTGTAGATAAATTAAGTGCTGCATCTGAATAATCTGGTTTTATCCTTAAGGCATTTTTAAAAGCATTTGAGGCATCTTCATAAGCACCAGAATTCATCGATAAAACACCAACGTTGAAATTTAGACTTGCATTATTTGGCTCCATAGCTAAAGCTTTTTTGAATAATTCGAAAGCCTTTTCTTTATTATCGAGTTTTAGGTAAATATTCCCTTCTGCTAAAACTAGATTATAATCATTTTTTAAATTCTTTTTTGCGTATTCAATGGCGTCTAAAGCTTTTTCATTTTCATCTTGAGAAACGTAAATTAAAGCAATATTCTTTGCGATTTCTGATGCCTTAGAATCAGACATTTCGTCTCTAGGATTTTGGTGTAATTTAGCCTGTACTGAAAAGTCTCGTGCTTTTTCTGTAGAAAAAACCTCTTCCTTACCAGTGTCGACATTGGTAGCATAATAATTCATTTTAATCCCTGTATACCCTAAATCACGAAGTTTTACGTAAAATCCTAATGAAGTATCATATGCTTTTGCTGAAACAGCAGTAGAAGCAGCATAATACAAATAGCTAGTATCTTGAGGAGACAAATTATAGGCCCTACTAAATTTCTTAGACGCTTTTAGATAGTCTTTATTTTGTAATGCTTCGTCGGCTTTTTTTAATACAGATTCAAGCATTCTTGATTTAATCTCGTTGGCTTCATCAGTATATTTAAGCTTGCCTATTTGCTTCTCATGTTCTTTCAAAATTTCTAATGCTTCTATCGCTTTATCTAAATCGGAATCTGATGCATTTCCATTTGCATAAAAAGACTCAGCTTTAATAAAATAAAATTTTGACTTCATCTTATCATCCATATTAGATAATAAAGACTCTGCAGACTGTACATTTGCCTTAGCTGTGGCAAAATCGTTATTTTTTAGTGCTTTTTCTATAGCCTTAATCTCGTTTTTCTGCGCAAACGACATCGTGCTAATTACTAAAGCACAAATTAAAGTTATAATTTTTTTCATTTTAAAATTTATTTTTAGTTAATCTTAGTTTTCGCTTTCTGTATTATCAATAGCCGTGCCATTGTCTGTGGTATCAGCATTTTCAGGAGCTTCAACGTCAATTTCTTCCTCATCATCCTTCATTACCTTGGCTACTGCTGCGATAGAATCGTCTCCTTTTAAATTAATGAGTTTTACACCTTGCGTTGCTCTACCCATAACTCGTAAATCGGAAACGGCCATACGAATCGCTATACCAGATTTATTGATAATCATTAAATCATCTTCGTCTGTAACGTTTTTAATTGCCACTAATTTACCAGTTTTTTCGGTAATTGATATGGTTTTGACGCCTTTTCCTCCTCGATTAGTGATTCGATAGTCCTCTAAACTTGAGCGTTTACCGTATCCGTTCTCTGATACAACTAGGATATTACTATCCATATCATCAACGGCGACCATACCAACAACTTCGTCATTTTCATTTTGAAGCGTTATACCACGAACACCAGACGCATTACGACCCATTGGACGTGTTTTAGCCTCTTCGAAACGAATGGCTTTACCAGAACGCAGTGCTAACATGACTTGACTTTCTCCGGTAGTAAGTTTAGCCTCTAACAACTCATCGTTTTCTTTAATGGTAATTGCATTAATACCATTAGTTCTTGGTCGAGAATATTGCTCTAATGATGTTTTCTTTACTTGGCCGTTTTTTGTTGCCATTATTACATAATGACTATTTATGTACGCTTCATCCTTTAAATCTTGAGTACAAATAAACGCCATGACTTTATCGTCCTGCTCAATATTTATTAAGTTTTGTATCGCACGACCTTTAGATGTTTTGCTTCCTTCTGGAATTTCATAAACTCGCATCCAAAAACACTTACCTTTTTGTGTAAAGAATAACATGTATTGGTGATTTGTACCAACAAATAGATGCTCTAAGAAATCTTCGTTACGTGTCGTAGACGCCTTTTGACCAACGCCACCTCTATTTTGAGTCTTATATTCGGTTAATGATGTTCGTTTTATATAACCTGCATGAGATATAGTTATAACTACTTTCTCATCAGGTATCATATCTTCAATACTTAAATCGCCACCAGCGTACTCTATAGTAGAACGACGTTCATCCCCGTATTTAGATTGTACCTCTCTTAATTCCTCTTTAATGATGTCCATACGACGCTCTTTCTTATCAAGGATATCTTTAAGGTCTTCTATTGTTTTCATTAATTCCTCGTACTCGGCTCTTAACTTATCTTGTTCTAGACCTGTTAATTGACGTAGACGCATCTCTACAATAGCTTTCGCCTGAAGTTCTGAAAGTTTAAAACGTTCTATCAGTTTTTCGCGAGCTTCATCTGCATTGGCGGATGCTCTAATTAAGGCAATCACTTCATCTATGTTATCAGAAGCAATAATTAATCCTTCTAAAATATGAGCACGCTCTTCAGCTTTCTTTAATTCGTATTTAGTACGTCTAACAACCACTTCGTGTCTGTGCTCAACAAAGTGATGTATTAAGTCCTTGAGATTTAACATTTCTGGTCGTCCATTAACGAGTGCGATATTATTAACACTGAACGACGATTGAAGCGCTGTATATTTGTATAACTTATTTAAAACAATGTTAGGAATAGCATCTCGTTTTAATACATACACTATGCGCATTCCGTTTCTATCAGACTCGTCACGTATAGTTGAAATCCCATCAATCTTCTTGTCATTAATTAAATCAGCAGTTTTCTTAATCATATCTGCTTTGTTAACTTGATAAGGAATTTCATTAACTATAATACATTCTCTACCATTAACTTCTTCTATATTAGCTTTTCCTCTAAGAACAACTCTACCTCTTCCAGTATGAAAGGCTTCTTTCACTCCATCATAACCGTAAATTGTACCACCAGTAGGAAAATCAGGAGCTTTAATGTGTTGCATTAATTCATCAATTTCAATGTCGTGATTATCGATATATGCAATTGTTCCGTCAACTACTTCGGTTAAATTATGTGGAGGCATATTTGTTGCCATACCAACAGCGATACCAGAAGCACCATTAACCAATAAACCAGGGATTCTAGTAGGTAAAACAGTTGGTTCTTTCAATGTATCATCAAAGTTTAGCTTGTGGTCTACAGTATCTTTATCGATATCTGCCAACATGTCTTCGGAAATCTTGCGCATACGTGCTTCTGTATAACGCATTGCCGCAGGACTATCGCCATCGATAGACCCAAAGTTTCCTTGACCATCGACCAACATGTAACGTAAGCTCCACTCCTGCGCCATTCGTACCATAGTATCGTAAACGGATGTGTCTCCATGTGGGTGATACTTACCTAGCACTTCCCCTACAATTCTTGCCGATTTTTTATGTGCTGTATTAGATTTTACGCCTAATTCGTGCATCCCGTATAATACGCGTCTATGCACAGGTTTTAATCCATCCCTTACATCTGGTAACGCACGTGACACAATGACTGACATCGAATAGTCGATGTAAGCCGATTTCATTTCATCTTCAATGTTAATAGGGATTAATTTTTCGCCTTCTGCCATATTATAAATGTTAATTTATTTACTTAATTTTCATAACGTGCTAATATAGGAATTTCATTGGGTTTAGACCGGTTTTTCATCGGTACATTTAACGGTATTTATTAACAATTTTTAAGGGTAATTTCGTTAATAAGTATCCTAGTATAAATTTTGATTTCATTAGCTTTTTTAGTCAATTCGTTAATTTCATATTAATAAGGTATAGTTTTTGCTTTTTTGATTATTGAATTTATTATTTTTAATGCTGAACGATATATTATATGGACGATAATTTTTCACCAAGAGTAAAGGATGTAATTGCCTACAGTAAGGAAGAAGCGTTACGATTGGGTCACGATTTTATTGGGACTGAACATTTAATGCTTGGACTTCTAAGAGATGGCAATGGGAAAGCTATAGATATACTTAATTCCTTAGATGTAGATTTAAATCTGCTAAGACGAAAAGTTGAAATCCTTAGTC
This sequence comes from Winogradskyella wandonensis, assembly GCF_004346845.1. Taxonomy (GTDB): domain Bacteria; phylum Bacteroidota; class Bacteroidia; order Flavobacteriales; family Flavobacteriaceae; genus Winogradskyella; species Winogradskyella wandonensis. The sequence continues at coordinate 1,046,644 of NZ_SMGI01000001.1, forward strand.
CTGCCAATCCAAATGTGTCAGTTACATCTAACGAAAAAAAGAACTTACACCTCACTAGACAAGCCGAACGTGCCTTAAAAACAACGTTTTTGGAAGCAAAATTGTTTCAGAGCACATCAATAAACACTGCACATCTACTGTTGTGTATTTTAAGAAATGAAAACGACCCTACAACTAAGCTATTAAATAAGTTGAAGGTAGATTACGATAATACAAAAGAAGAATTTAAATCTATGATAACAAACGAAGATGATTTCTTAGAAACACCAAGAGCTGAGTCTTTTTCTGATGATGACATGAGCGAATCTCAAGAAAATGAAAAGCAAAATCCTTTTGGTGGTACATCTCAAAAAGGAAACAAAAAGTCTAAAACGCCAGTTTTAGACAACTTTGGTCGTGATTTGACCATATTAGCCGAAGAAGGAAAGTTAGACCCTGTAGTGGGTCGGGAAGAAGAAATACAGCGTGTTTCTCAGATACTTAGCAGACGAAAAAAGAATAATCCTCTTTTAATAGGTGAACCTGGAGTAGGTAAATCAGCAATTGCCGAAGGCCTAGCACTGCGTATCGTAAAACGCAAAGTCTCTCGCACATTATTTAATATGCGTGTTGTAACACTGGATTTAGCAAGTCTAGTTGCAGGTACTAAGTACAGAGGACAATTCGAGGAGCGAATGAAGGCAGTTATGAATGAACTCGAAAAAAACGATGATATTATTCTGTTTATTGACGAAATTCATACCATCGTAGGTGCTGGCGGTGCAACAGGAAGTTTAGATGCTTCAAACATGTTTAAGCCTGCCCTTGCAAGAGGAGAAATTCAATGCATAGGCGCTACAACTCTAGACGAATATAGACAATACATCGAAAAAGATGGCGCATTAGAACGTCGTTTTCAGAAGGTTTTGGTTGAGCCGACAACCGTTGAAGAAACAATAGAAATTCTAAATAATATTAAGGGTAAATACGAAGAGCACCATAATGTCGATTACACGGACGAAGCTATCGAAGCCTGTGTAAAATTAACTAACCGTTACATGACGGAACGTTTTTTACCAGACAAAGCTATCGATGCTCTAGATGAAGCTGGTTCTCGTGTACACATTACAAATATTGATGTGCCAAAGCAAATCATTGAGTTAGAGAAAAAACTCGAAGAAGTAAGAGAGACGAAAAACTCTGTTGTTAAAAAGCAAAAATATGAAGAAGCCGCTAAGCTTAGAGATGACGAAAAGCGTTTGGAGAAGGATTTAGCGCTAGCTCAAGAAAAATGGGAAGACGAAACTAAACTACATCGTGAGGTTGTCACAGAAGATAACGTCGCTGACGTCATCTCAATGATGACTGGAATACCTGTTAATAAAATTGCCCAGACCGAAATTAATAAATTAGCCGAATTACCAAATTTAATTAAAGGTCGAGTTATTGGTCAAGACGATGCTGTTAAGAAGGTTGTAAAAGCAATTCAGCGTAACAGAGCTGGATTAAAAGACCCAAATAAACCTATTGGTTCATTTATATTCTTAGGACAAACTGGGGTTGGTAAAACTCAATTAGCAAAAGTGTTAGCTAACGAGCTATTTGACAATGATGATGCGCTTATAAGAATTGATATGAGCGAATACATGGAAAAGTTTGCCATTTCTAGATTAGTTGGTGCACCTCCAGGATATGTAGGTTACGAAGAAGGAGGTCAGTTAACAGAAAAGGTGCGCCGTAAGCCATATGCTGTTGTACTGCTTGATGAAATTGAAAAAGCACATCCGGATGTATTTAATATGTTGCTTCAAGTATTAGATGACGGCTATCTAACGGATAGTTTGGGTCGTAAGATTGATTTCAGAAATACAATCATCATAATGACATCTAACATCGGTGCACGTAAACTAAAAGATTTTGGTACTGGCGTAGGATTTGGAACAGCCGCAAGAGAATCTCAAGCAGCAGACCACGCTAAAGGAATTATTGAAAATGCTCTAAAAAAAGCGTTTGCACCAGAATTCTTAAATAGAATTGACGATGTTGTTGTATTTAATACGCTAGAAAAAGAAGACATCAACAAAATAATTGACATAGAGTTAGTAAAATTAGTTAAGCGCATAAGCGATTTAGGTTACGAACTTAAACTCTCTGCTAAAGCAAAAGATTACATTGCCGAGAAAGGTTTCGACTCTCAGTACGGAGCTAGACCTTTAAAGCGTGCCATCCAAAAATATATTGAAGATGCATTAGCTGAGGAGATAATTAACTCGAAAATTCAGGAAGGTGATACCATTTCTATGGATTTAGATGAGAAGAATGATACTTTAAAAATTAAAGTAAAATCATCAGAAAAGCCTAAAGAATCGTAATACATTCATTTAATTATATTAGAAAAGCCATTTCTTTTGAAATGGCTTTTTTTTATTATACAAAACTCGCTATTAAAGTAATTTTAATAGCGAGTTTTAAAGTTAATCACTCTATTATTTCCTTGTAATTATTTTCTTAACTATAGAACCTCTATTTGTTGTTAATCTTACAAAGTACATCTGATCATTATATCTAGCCATGTTCAGAGTTAATTCAGATTTTTTACCCTTGTTATAGTTTGTGTCCGAAATCGATTCAATCTTTGTTCCTTTAACATCAAAGACATCAAAATTAACGTCAGTATCATAATCAAATTCATATTCTAAAGTTACCGAATCTTTAAAAGGAATTGGATATGCAACAAAGCTTATCGTTTCATCTAAAGTTTCTTTGAAATTTGAAGAACAATTCTGTCCATCTAAACCTGAAGTGTCAAAGCTGTCTCTTGTTGGATTAGAACATTTGCAAACAATTTCACAAGCTACGCCATGTACTATAACGTAAACAGGGCCGCTAGCACTTATAGGTCCTACAGTATAGTTTGAAACATAATCTAAGTACTCACCTAAATTGTAATTATATTGCCCTGGCGCTACTGTAGGAGTTCCATTATTTTCAGGATAAGGATCACACCCAACATAGACGTGAGCCTCATTTAATACATATCCTGTTGTAAAACCACCATCAGTATTAGTCTCGAGATTATAAGTAACTGTGATTTCATCATTCCAGTACAAAATACTAATAGTACCAACTTGCGTACCTTTGTTCTCATAGTCGCATTGAGCAGCTCCTGCATAGAAAGGCATTATATAAGCTTCTTCTCTAGGAACAAATTGATTTGTCCAACCCCATCTATCAAAATCTGGGATAAAACATGCGCCTTCTGCATTGATGTCATCACCTTCATATCTCGCAAATGCAGTTTCACAATTACTGTATGAATCAATCGACCAAGTATACTCAACAGAACAAGAACTCATATTACCACAGTCGTCCTCTGCCGTGTATGTTCGTGTTACACTATAGACACATTCATCATAGGTTATGCCGCTGTCCGAATATATGACTTCTACATCATCATCGCAATTATCAATTACGGGTAGGGTTTCAGGAATGTCTATTGGTAATTTGTCATCACCAATTTCAGGGTTACAGAAATAAATAGGTTGCATGTCCTCAGAAGGACATTCAACTACTGGCGCTGTCGTATCTACGATGGTTATCACTTGCGTGTAAACGGCTGAGACATTACCGCAGTCGTCTGTTACTGTCCAGGTGTTCGTGTAACTACCACTCTGTGGACATTCTGAACTTGGAACATAATCGCCAGAGACTTTTTCGATATCACTAACATCCATATCACAGTTGTCCATAGCTACTGGGAATAACGCTTGTGCTTCGGCTAAGCCTGTCGCATCATCACATTCTAAAGTCACATCTAAGGCATTGTCTGCTGTGCTCCAGGTTGGTGCTGTCGTATCTACGATGGTTATCACTTGCGTGTAAACGGCTGAGACATTACCACAGTCGTCTGTTACTGTCCAGGTGTTCGTGTAACTACCACTCTGTGGACATTCTGAACTTGGAACATAATCGCCAGAGACTTTTTCGATATCACT
>NZ_SMGI01000002.1 GCF_004346845.1 Winogradskyella wandonensis
TATACACCCATGTTTCGTCGACTAGTTTATCGGAAATTAAAAATCCTTTCGATAATCTCTAAAAAGTAGCTATATTTAAAATTGGATTTTGAATAATATATAGATGAGAAATTTGACGAATAATCATCGTTATCCCTCCAATTTGTCACATTATAGAATATTCAATCATCCATATAAACTAGTTACATACAATAGTTCAAAAAAAATACGGTTCGAATTGAAACGACCTATTCCGTTAAGGTTCGGGCTGAAAATTTACTGGCTGAAATTGGAACTAATAAAAACGGAATCGATACGCAATTAACGGCGGAATTGAATTGCGGTACGAATTAATAAAGCCTGAATAGTTTAAAATAGCCGAATCGAAATTGAAATAAAGTCGGAATTGAATAACGGCTCGAAATAGAAAAGACCGAACTGAACTCATTAAGGTTGAACGTTACGCGAAAAAATACGAATGGAATTAAAACGGTCGGAATAATGGGCGGAACGGAACTGGAAAGACATTACGTTGGACTGAAAAACTGGAATTTTAAAGCCAGTAAATTTTAGTTGAGTTCTGCGAGTTTTTTATAATGGAACGGTGCGAATTATAGCGGATTTGAAAGCAGGGATTGGAGTTGTAAATTGGAATTGAGCAGTTCGAAAAAGACTACTGTATGTAACATTGGCTATAATTCATTGCGGCCGAATTCCTAATCGGAATTCCTTGCAATTTTGCTATCTTTAGGGTGTGGGCGGAAAAGTCCGGCGGACGTTTTCCGCAACGAAACCATAGCCGAGACCGTTGGGCACAATACGAAAAAATTAAAGAATGAGTAAAATAAATTTGGACGTTCGAGACAATTATGAATATTTTGAAGAATTGACATATTCGGAAAAAAACATAAAAGATAATCCAATTATTCTCGAACCGAAAAGAAACAATAGAGATTGGCTTAAACAATCTACTAAAGTTGACCATTCAACTATTGAGGAAAATATTAAATTGATAATTGAAAAAAAACTCTCTTTATATAAATACGGAATAAAATTACATTGTCCGAGTTTTACAGAAAAACCATATTTCAGATTCGATTCGGACGGACCAGCTCATAGAAACAAAACTGACCAACCATTAAATGAACAATTAATTACGACACCACATTTTAATTCATTTGACAAAAAAGGGCAAGAGTTTGCATACAAAAGTGATGTTCTTAAAAGTGAGGAAGATGCTAAAGCAATTGTCGAAAATTTGGACTTTGGGATTAGCCACTTTTTCCAAGAAACAAACTTGAAACTCAACAATGGCGAGGAGTTTCCAGAAATTAAAGTAACCGAACCAGAATTATTTGAAATCGAACCTGAAATTGACCCTTTAAATGGAATTGAATTTTTAGATTAGCAAAATGGATAAATTGTTCGACATATATCAAACAATAAAAGATGACTTTTGTGCATTAACCACTTATAAATTAAGGGGAGAAAGCATAGAAATTATCACGCCATTTTCTACTTTAAACAACAAATTTGTATCAGTTTTCATAAAAGAACTTAAGGGAAAATTCATAATTTCTGACGCTGGCTGGACTGATTTAAATTATTACAATGTTGACATCAGCGAAGAATCTGATGATATAATAGAGAGAATTTTTACATACTATCAACAAAGTTTTGGAATTTTAACAACTTCTGACAAAGCTGGAACTTTACATTATTATAAAACTTGTTCTAACCCAAAAGACATTCCAACAAATGTTTATGATTTAGCAAATTTTGTCGTTGGTGCTGTAAATTCAATGGGAATTAGATATAAAGACGAAAAAGAAGAAAAAGAAAGGGAAACTTTTAGAAAAGATGCAAATACGTTTTTAAAAGTAAATTATAATGATAACGTTAAATTACAAAAATCACTAGACGATTTTAAGAATATCCGCTTTAACGCCTTAATAACTCGAAATTCTGATATTTATTTAATTTCCTATGTTACAGGGAGTAGTTCGTATTATTTCACTAATGATTTGAGAAAAACAATCGTGAATTTTGAGATTTCAGAAAAATCAAAATATCGTGATTTCATTCGTGAAAAAGTTTCAATAATAAATGACAAGGCTGATGGTTATCATCCCGAAAAATTGAGCAGTATGATGGATTTACTGAATGAAAAAGTTACGAGGGAACCGATTAAGTGGACTGAAAAAGAACGGATTTTAGAGATAATTTAAAAAAGTACTGTGCCCAACAATGGCTATAAGTAATTGCTTGTTCTCGCCTACTTCTGAAAATCCTCTCGGATTTTCAGCTTGGTGTGTACTTGCAAAGTTAACCGCAAACCCACGCAACTACTCATAGCCGAGACCGTTGTAGCCAATATGAGAAAACGTATCCAAATATTAATATTATTGATTCCTATTCTATCTTTTTCCCAAAAGAAAGACAGTTGGAATGAAGTTACAATTAAGACTTTGGACTCAATAAAAACTGAATTACAGCCGGAACAAGTCAAGTATTTTAACTTACTAATCTCAAAAAGAGAAGACTACCAAACTCAAAAAAGAATTGACACTACTAATGCAACCATTTCAATAGTTGAGGGATATAATTTCTCTGAAAAGAAGTATGGAATTGAAGAAGAATTTCTTTTCGATAATAATCAAATATACTCTTACGAAAATGACACTAAAGGAATTGGAGTAAGTTTTAACGATTACGAATATTTTATAGAACCAGCTCTAAATAAAAAAACTTTGGACTCTATTAGACCAAGAAAATATACAGCGGTTTTTGGTTGTTCACCTAATAATAGAACAATAAGGAAATCAAGGAAAATCGCAAAAATGGCGGAGAAAGAAGGAATAATAACAGAAAAATACGTGAAAATCGAGACTTTGATTGACAGCCAAACTGGAAAAACAAAAGTCTCATTTTTGATTCCGAAAGCTGGAAAAAGAGAAGTTCAAATTTCTTATGGTCCTTTCTATGCGGAAACGGAATTGGAATATTGGCTGAAATAAATACTGGCTACAACACCGTATAAAATTAATGGCTAGTTCTCGCCTACTTACGAAAATCCTTGCGGATTTTCTATCTGGTGTTTATTTGCTAAATTAGGTGCTTAAACACGCCACTAATCTTATACAACAACGTTAGGCACAATATAGAACCAACCATATGGAAGAACAAAAACCAGAAGAGGAGAACATTGAAACTTTCGAAGAAAAATTTGAAAACTTCATCGGAAATGCCAAAGAAGAAATTTCGACTTTAAAAAGCGAATTAAACGACATTACTGAACTTTATAATGATTTCGTAAAAAAACCAAGTTCTGCTGTTTTAAGTAAAGCAGAAAAACTGAATGAAACTTTTGAAAAAATCAATGAGTATAATTCAGAAATATCAGAAATCGAGGAAAAAGTTAGCGGATTTGAAACAAAAGTTTTTGGAAAAACACCAGAGGACAAAGAATCTCTAAAATTTAAACTAAACGACTTAAAAACCCAACACGAAGAATTACACGGAGAATGGGAAGGAAAATACGAAACGTTGACAGCCAAAATTGAAGGACTTCTTCCAGGAGCAACTTCAGCAGGACTTGCTAAATCATATCACGACCAAAAAAACAGTTATAAATGGCCGAATATTATCTGGTCAGCGGTTTTCACCTTAACTATGATTGGAATGGTTTACTACGCAATTAAGACAGTAACTGACAGTACTGACATTGGAAATGCATTTATGAATATTTTATCAAGAGCACCTTTCTTTATTCCCACAATTTGGTTAGCCTTATTTGCAAGTAAACAACAAAGTCAGAATAGAAGGCTTGAACAAGAATATGCATATAAAGAAAGTTTAGCAAAATCCTATGATGGTTACAAAAGGGAAATTGAAAACTTACCCGAAAGCGATGAGAAAAATGAAATAATGGAAAAGTTAGTTCGGACTATGATAGATACTGCTGGATTCAATCCGAGTTCGACTTTAGAAAAGCAATCGCATAATGACAAACCACCAATTTTTGGAAATTTATTTGGACGCAAAGGAACTGATGAAAAAAAATAAAATACTGTGCCTAACAATGTATAACCGCAATTACGGCGGATTCGACTAAGTCCGAATCCACTCGGAATTGCGAGCGTCAGTGCTTAACCGAAAAAAAGTAATTTAAAACCCGTAACTGACGGTTATACGAGACCGTTGTACACCATTTGAGAAAAACTATGAACGACTTAATTAATTCTGAATTTATAAGAACACTAATTGCCGTATTAATTGGAGGTGTAATTTCTTTTTTATCAGTGTTTGCAATAGACATAAGGAATAAAAGAAAAGAACTTAAAGAAAAAAAAGGTTAATTTATAAAGGACTAATTTCTAGCATTAATCAATTAAGAAGATATGAGCAGAATTTTGCTCATAACGATTTGCATTTTAAATATCAAAGGAGAATTACAGACTTGGACAATAATAACCTATTAAGTAAAAAACAAGCTGAATATCATCAAAATAAAAGAGACGAATCTCAATTAAAAATTATTGAGAAATCTGAAATGATTGACTCTTTTGCGATTGACTATGGCATATATTTTGGGGAATCTGAAAAGTTTGACAAATTGATGAGAGAAATAAATCATTGGAAAAGACCTGAAATTCCAAATTTTAGAGAAATTAATAATTTAACGGAATTGAACATTGAGCATGACAAACATTTTAAGAATACCACACAATACATTCTAAAACATATGACTTCAGCTGTTGGAAATTTAGCAGAACATATAAAAGCAGAATTATAAAAAAAACGGTGTACAACAAAGTATATAAAAAATTGCTAGTTTTAGCTTAACCAAAGTTAGTTGCTCGTTTGCTAGCTTCTGATTTTCCTTCGGAAAATCCTCGCACACAAACACGCAACATTTCATATACGTAAACGTTGTAACCAATTTGAGAAACCCAATGCGAAAGAAGAAAATTATAATATTCTCAATACTATTTTTATTCTTAATATTTATTGTTCCGAAATACTTCATTCCAAAGAATATTGACGGAATTGCTCATTTCGTAAACCAAAATTCAATTGAAGTTAATACAGACGAAAAACTGAATAGAGAACTCATAAAAATTGAATTATCTATATCTGGAACGGATTATAACAAGGTCGAAATTTTTAACGAAAGCTCTGAATACAAAATCCCAAAAGGTTATGGAGAAAATGATTGGAATTTATCCTATGATGGAAAATACTATGAGACATTTAGGCACTTCAAAACAAATAATTGGCACGACCATAATTATTCATTCTATTTCTTTCAAAACGAAAATGGAATAAAATGCGATGTGAAAATTGATGGTCCTGATAAAATGAAATTAACAATTGACTTGAATAAGAGAAAAAAAGCGGAAATTGGAATTGAATAAAAAAACTGGTTACAACAATGTGTATAATTCATTGCTAGTTAGAGCCTACTTACGAAAGTCCTCGCGGACTTTCTATCTGTGATTTATTTGCTAACTTTAGTGCTTAAACACGCAACGAAATCATACACTAGACCGTTGTGCAACATATGACCAAAACCGAAAGTTAATGACAAACCGAATTTTAACAGCTCTAATAATTAGAATTGCTGGAATATTTTTACTGACGAAAATTTTTGACCATTTTGGTTCTTACTTTTTTTCTGTTTACGGAACTGCAACTATGGCTCGATTTGACGAATTGTTAAGTGAACCGATTGATAAATTCTATTTTACTGGAACATTTCTGACAATAGCGAATATTGTCGTATCCATATTTCTATTCTTGAAAGCGGAATGGATTGCTAAAAAACTAATAAAAACGGACAATGAAATAAAAACGGAACTGAACGCTGAATCTCTGACAAAAGTGATTTTATTGACAGTTGGAGTTATTTGGTTGGCGAAATTAATTTATCTAATTCCGGACTTGATTGATTACTGCTCAAAATTCATTTCGAGCCTGAATGGAAATGAAGAAATTGAATTACCTGATTTTGCAATTGCGAATTATATTCTAAAAACGATTTTGACACTAATTATAATATTCCGCATTGAAAAAATATCGAATTGGATTATAAAGAAAATATAAATACGTTGCACAACAACGCGTATAATTAATGGCTAGTTTTAGCTTGCTTACGAACATTCCTGCGGAATATTCTATTTGTGATTTATTTGCTAACTTTAGTACTTAAACACGCCACTAATCATACACAAGACCGTTGTATGCCATATGAAAACAACCTATGAGTAAATTTTCAAACATACCTAAACCTAAAGGAAAAGGTAGGCTTTCAACCAATGATATACTTGGCGGTCAAATAACACCAGCTATTGAAAGAATGAGAAGTTTATCTGAAGATGAATTCGAAGACTTAGTTCTTGAATGGGCGGACGGGTATTTGAATAACAAATATGACAAGATAAGACAATATGGTGGTTCGGGAGATAAGGGAAGAGATATCGTAGGATTTTATCAAAATGGGGATATTGATATTTATCAATGTAAACATTACTCTGCAATCTTATCACCTTCTTTATTTTGGGTTGAACTAGGTAAATTATGTCACTATACCTTTACGAACCAATATAAAATTCCAAAAGCATATTATATAGTAACTACGAAAGGAGTCGGAACAAAATTGTTAGATTATATAAATAATCCAACTGAATTTAATGATTTACTAATTTCAGAATGGAAAGATAAGTGTGAAACTAAAATAAAGTCTACAAAAACCATCCTAACCAAGGAATTTAAAGAATACATTGAAAATTTTGATTTTTCTATAATAAAAGACAAATCGCCTTTAGAGCTTATTAATGAGCACAAACAAACTACTTACTACCCACAGCGTTTCGGAGGTGGTTTAATTAAGTACAGAAATCTAATACCAAAACCAACAAAAACTATTCAAAAACACGAACTGAACTACACTACCTTATTATTTGACGCGTATTCGTCAAAAACGGGTGTAGTTATAAAGAATCAAAAAAAATTAGAAACTACAAACAAGGATTTAGCTAAACATTTTGAAGAAGAAAGAACTTCATTTTATTGCACGGAATCTTTAGATAGATTTAGTCGAGATAATTTTGCTGATTTGGCAACACCACCTTTTGAAGAATTGAAAGAAGACTCTTTATTAGTTATAAAATCCAAATTAAGACTAAGTACTTATGTAGAAGATTTAGAAAGACTCGAAGATGCTAAATTGGAAATACTTTCTCAGCAATTTTCTAGCAATCCTTTGCATAAGGAAATTCGTAATCTTGATAAAGTAGGAATGTGTCATTATTTAGCTAATGAAAAAAGCGTAAAATGGAAAAAGTAAACTCTAAATACAAAGTCTACAATAGTAACTTTGAAATTGCTATTAGGATACTTGTCATTCTTATAAATCTTCCATCTAAGCGAGCATCAACTTATCAATTGATGGTTTTAGACCATATTTCACTTAATACCTATGATGTTGGTGGTCCAGCAAGCCTTCACGCACCAATTCCTAACAGAGGTGTTCAAATATATTCTAGAAAGGAAATATTAAATGAAAGTATAAAATTATTGATATCAAAAGACTTGATTAATATAAATCCAAATAAGAATGGATTGCTTTATGAAATAACAGAAAATGGAATTAATTATTTAACATATTTTGAGTCAAAATATTTCAACCAATTAAAAAATAAAGTTGAGTGGACATCTAAGAAATTTGGAAATTTCTCAGATAGTGAATTAAAAATTTATGTTAATCAAAATTTATCCAAATGGGGAGAAGAATTTATGACTGACGGTAACCAAGCAAATCAAGTATGAAAGGATTTTGGATTTATAAGATAACCGCAAGTGGTGAAGAGAAAAAGGATTCTTCAATAATACTAAAGAAAGGAGCAAATATTATTACAGGTCCTTCTGATACAGGAAAGTCATACTTGTTTTCAGTAATCAATTTTGTATTTGGAAGAACAAGTCCGCCAAAAGATATACCGGAAGGTATATATTATGACGTTTTTACAATAGATATTGAGACTTTCGAAACCAATGATAAATACAGACTTCAACGAAAACTAGGAAAAAACAAAGTCTCTGTTTGGAATACTAATGAATCACAAAGCGGTTTAACTTTAGTAGATATTTTTAGCACTACCGTAAATTTATCTAGTGAAAATCATATCTCTAATTTTCTTTTAAATCTCTGCGGACTAAAGGGTAGTCTTCTTTTAAAGAATAGAACCAAAGGTGAGAAAATTGCACTAAGTTTTAAAAACCTTATACAATTTACCAATGTTGCAGAAGATAGAATAATAACAGAAAGTTCACCTTTCTATTTTACTAATGTAAATTCTAATCACATTCTTGAACAGTCAATGATTAGTTTAATATTGGAGGGAACTGATTTTTCTAATGTTACAGCAATTGAAGACCCTAAAAAGAAGGAAACTAAAATTTCAGGAAAATTAGAATTTATTGACAAACAAATTGTTGGTTATTCGGAGCAAAGACAAAAGCTCATTTCAAAATATGAAAAACTTGTTTCAAACAAAACTTCATTGGATAAAGCTCTAATAAATGACCAAATTCAAAAACGTATTGAAGATTCATATAATTTAGAATCCCAGGTAACTAAATATTTAAATGACGTTAATTCTACCACTGAAAAAAAAATCTATGCGTTGGAATTAATAAAAAGATTTGAAATACTCGAAAGACAATATTTGAGTGATTTAGATAGATTGGAGTTTATACTAGAAGCTGAATCACTTACATCACAGTTGCCTAGTCAATTATGCCCTATCTGTTCAAATCCAATGAATATTGATGAAATTCAGCATTTGAATGAGATAGAAAATTTTAAAGAAGGAGTGATTGCTGAAATAGCTCTTATTAAAGAAAAATTAGAAGACCTAAAAGAGAGTATAACTGAGTCCAAAGAAAATGTTTTAAAGCTTGAATCTGAATCCAACGACCTAAAAAGAACTTTAGAAAAATTAGAAAATCGCTTAGAAAGTATAAAACCAGAAATTAAGAATTTAAAGACTATTCTTAATGATTATATAGAAATTGAAAAAATTGGAAATTATATAGAGTTTATTGATACGGAAACAGCAACTCTTTATGAAACAAAAGATTCTCTAGAAATTTTAAAATCTGAAAAAGAGTCTACAGACATAGTAAATGTTTGTGATTACGACATTTTAAAAAAGCTATCGGGATTTATTGAGCAAAGACTAAAAACTTGGAACTATAACGTCAACCCTAAGGTAGTATTTAACTCAGATTTTAAAACATTTGATATTGTCATTTCTAATAAAAGTAGAGGTAGTTATGGCAAAGGTAGAAGAGCAATTTCTTACACTGCTTGTTTGTTAGGTTTCTTAGATTATTGTTTAAAAGAAGAAAAGAATTTTAGCAACTTCTTAGTTATTGACTCACCTTTAACTACATTCAAAGACAAAGAAATTTCAGAAACTGAAGATGACTCGATTGAATTAGATGACTTATTTTTTGATGACATCAGAAAAACTTCTTTAAAAAGTCAGTTAATAATATTTGAAAATAAGATTCCTAAAAAAATAGATGGCATTAACATCATTGAATTTACAAAGAGTAAGAAACAAGGCAGATATGGATTTTTTCCAACTGAATAAAATACGGCATACAACAATGTATATAAAAAATAGGCGAAATAGTAATGAAATCAAGGGTTTTGGCTCTTATCAAAGTTTATGTTTAATCGAAAGTTTCGTGCTTCGAAACCGCCTACTTTTCATATACTAACCGTTGTATGCAATTAAAACAAAACAATAAATGACAAAAAACCTACTACTGATTTTTACAATTCTGACTTTCATATCGTGCGGAAATCAATCCGACAAAATGATTTATGAAACCAAAGGTGGAGAATTTGCCTCACAACCTGGGAATTTTATAGCTGACTTTCCAACAGAGCCAAGTTATTCTGCAATTGACAACCAAATAGGACTTGATAAATTTCAAATCCATTTATTCCGTTCGACTTTAGGACCGAACAAAATTTTCTCTATAGAATATAATGACTATCCTGAACATATGATTAAGTCAATGACAGACGAACAAATCTATTCTCAAGGAGTAACCAACTTCTCGAATAAAATGGCAGAAATGTTTAAATTGGAATTTCAAGAATCGATTGAACAACACGGATTGGATGGACAATACTTTGTTCTTAACTTAAAGCAAAATGCGATTGACAAAGGAATTAACGGACACATTCAAGGAAAGCTATTTAGAAAGGGAAATCGAGTATATACAATAACATATATGGGACAAAATGACAAAAATGTGGATACGTTTATGAAATCATTTCGTCTGATAAAATAACTGCATACAACAACGGCTATAGTTCATTACGGCTGAAATTCCTAATCGGAATTTCAAGCCTTTTTGCTAAATTTATGGTTACGCCGGAATGATACTCGCGTACCATTCCGTAACGAAACCATAGCCAAAACCGTTACCCAACATTTGAGAAATGACTGCTGGAATTGAAATAACAGACACTGAATTAAAATTTACAGAATTCCCTTCAAAAGAAACTGGAATAGCAAAATACTGCAAGTCATTTAGACTAAAACTGAATGAAATAAAGCTAATCGGAATTAGTCCAAGACTTGTTTTGGATGATGAATGCATTTTCATTCTCGTAATTGACAAATCGGAAAAAATTCATCTGATATCTGACCACGTAATGGGAACAAAAGGACTGGAAAGTTTCGAAAAGTATTTTGGATTGGAATCCATCCAAGAGGAATGGAGTAAATTGGAATACGACGACCATTATGGGAAAATTGACAAAGTAATTTACCCGAAAGAAAAATACTGGAATGACTTATTTGACAAGGATTGGAAGTTAAAAATTAGAACTCTATACAGTTGGATTAAACCAAAGTCGTTCTATGGAAATCTGAATAAAAAAAACGTTGGGTAACAACGGCTATAGTTCATTACGGCTGAAATTCCTAATCGGAATTTCAAGCCTTTTTGCTAAATTTATGGTTACGGCGGAATGATACTCGCGTACCATTCCGTAACGAAACCATAGCCAAAACCGTTAGCTGTAACTCAAAAACAGCCGAATACATTTAAACAGATGACAATTAAAATATACATACTACTATTTTTAAACGCATTAATTTTATTGACATCTTGTAATGGACAAACCTCAAATAAACAAGTTAAGACTGAAAATATTATTAATGGAAATACTGTTTCAGTACTTGGTAATAGCGTAATGGTAATCTTTCAAGACAGTAATAAAGATTATTGGTTTGGCAGTTGGAAAACAGGAGTATATAAATACGATGGAAAAACAATCGTTAATTTCACAACAGAACACGGTTTGCTAAACAACAGGATTGATGAAATAAAAGAAGATAAATTTGGTAACATTTATTTTTCCAGCGCCAACGCAACTTCGGAAATATCAAAGTTTAACGGAAAGACATTCGAAACATTGAAAGCAATGCCAAGTGAAAATTGGAAGCTTGAGCCCACAGATTTGTGGTTTAAATACTCTTATGAAAATACAGGTAAAGTATATCGTTATGATGGTAATACTTTATTTGAATTGCAGTTGCCAAATCCACCAAAACTCTCAAATCCTTTTGCTGTTTACAGTATTTACAAAGACAAAGAGGAGAATATTTGGTTTGGAACCAACCCTGTAGGAGTCTGCCGATATGACGGGAAATTATTTGAATGGATTACTGAAGAAGATGTGACAGAATTCCGAAATGAAGGTGCAAACGGAGTGCGTTCAATTACGGAAGATAAAAATGGTGACTTTTGGTTCAATACCGAATATCGTTACAGTGTTTACGACAATCCAACATTGAATAGTAATAAATTATACACAAGACACGAAAGCATAGGTGGTTTAGACGGGGAAAAGGATAGCAATTTGGACGAGTATCTATCAAGTGTAATAGACGATAATGGTAATTTATGGTTTGTAACCTATCTTGATGGCGTTTGGAAATATGATGGAACAAAAATCACACATTATCCAATTCAAGAAAAATCAAAACAGATTGCTTTGTTCAGCATTTACAAAGACAATAATGGAAAGCTTTGGATTGGAACTCACGAAAATGGAGCATATAAATTCAATGGTAAAACATTTGAGAAATTTAATAAATAACGAATAAAAAAAGAGCTACAGCTAACAATGGCTATAAGTAATTGCGGCGGAATTTCCTCTCGGAAATTCCTGCGTGTTTGCTAACTTTGGTTTACGGCGGAATAGTTCTGCCGAACCATTCCGCAACGAAACCATAGCCGAGACCGTTAGTAGCAATTTAAAACCGTGCGGTCGGATTTTACTCTTATCCGATAAATTCGTGCCTTTTAATTTTGATTTTTAAGCCTGCAAACGCAATCACTAGGTCGGATTTTTATACTCAAGCGTGCAATTCAAAATCTGAAAAAATTATTTCAGTGTAGATTATTGTCCGAGAAGTTCGGGCAAAGTTTTTTAAGCCACGAAAATTAAATTACTCTGTTGAAAAAACTGCAACTAACGGTCTCGTATAACGGTCAGTTACGGATTTAAAGTTAATGTTTTTCGGTTAAGCACTGACGTTAGAAATTCCGAGTGGATTCGGACGTAGTCGAATCCGCCGTAATTGCGGTTATACATTGTTGTAGCCAGTTAATTTTTTTATTTATTCTGTCTGTAATATGCAAAAAAAGCTTTTATAAGTAAGAATGGAAAGATAATAATAACCGAACCCCAAAGGTTGCTTGGTGTAAATATGTCGGGAAAACTACGTATTACAATAAACATTAATAAAGCGCCAAGTATAATTGAAATATGGAGTATTAGCATATTAGGTGTGAATATTCCAAAAATAACTATTACTGCTTGTTGTGTTCTATGAAGTAGTATTCGTTCTAAGGCTACAAAAATTAAGTTAAGTACAAAAAATGTATTTTTAAAATACAATATTTGCATATTCATTAATGTAATTTCCTCATTTTTCCAGCTGGAAACAAATCCAAAAAAGACTACAATAAACACAAAATATATTCCCATTGGGAAAAGATAAAGTAAAATAGAGGTCTTTTCAGAAAATCCTATTAAGGCATTTGAATTACTTTTATAAAGTAGACGGTCAATAATAATGCGCAATACTTCATTACACCAAAAAAAATAGAGAATATAAAAAATGGTGGTTTTTCCATTTAAAATGGAAAGTATTGTAAAGAGTGTGAAAACCAAAAAATCCCATTGAGAATAGTGTTTTAGATGTTTTTCAATAAAGGAATGCATTGTTTAGCTTAGTTTAAGAATTGATTTTTAGTTTTCTTCGTTTAAGCATATATCGTATAAATATTATTAGTAAAATAGCGATTATAATACCTGGAAGATACATTACAAAATAGGTTAATAGTATTGGTAAAAAACCACTAAAATTTGGTTTAACAGCATACGGATTCCCTAGATCTATTTTTTTTAAGAGAATACCATTTTTAGGTAAAGTTTCTAAACTGTTGATAGATAAGTACAAATCATTTCTGTTTGAAAGAATTTTATTAAATAAAAATTCATCTTCTTTATTATGATAGCTAATAACTAGATTGTCTTTTGGGGTAGGCGAAAAGTTGAGTTTTTCACCAATATATAATTTATGTTTTTCGCTGTATTTAAAATTAAAACCTGTAGAAATTCCATTTATATCTGTTGGCAGTAATCCATCCATTAACTGCACATAAAACGCTGCGTTTTCAATTGGTGACTGCCATACGCTACCACTTTCTAACAGATAAATAAACGTATTTTTGTTATCAACATTATAGCCCTTTCTTACTTGCGCATTATTGGTGTTTACAATAAAATAAACTTCGACTATTTGTATTTCGTTGGGCTGAAATGTCATTTCCCATACTTTCCAATTGTCGCTAAATGGTATAGGGTTTTTATTGTTATTATTAAGCTCTGGATAAGATTGTTTAAGTAATGGTAACCATTTGCTATTGGCTTTTATTTTAAACTCATTTAATGAATCTATACTAACTTGGTTTAAGTTTGTTTCTCCGCCAGCATAAATACCATTTACAGGATACCCCATTTTAAACTGTGAGCGGTCTTTTGTGGTATTGCGAAACCAGTAGATGCCTTTTACAACCGCAAAACCTTTGTATAGTTGAATGTAGATTTTCTCTTGTTGCATTTGCACCTTTTTAAAACTTAGAGAATCTTCTGGATGTAGCATTGTAAAAACAGTGCCTCCAGCGTTCCAAACACCTGGTTGAGCTGCATTGCTATATAGCTTATTGCTAATAAAAAATATTAGCACTATGTTTAATGCTATTTTGAAAAACACATTTTTCATAAATTTTCTAAATATTGTGTTCCTCCATCCATACTAATACCTACTAAGTTTTTAAGAAAGGTTGCTTTGTGTAATTCTATAATAGCGTTTGCCTTTAGTTTGTTGTATATTTTTTCTGAAACGTCTATATTTTCAACATTTGTCATCACTCTAAATTTGGTAGAGCTAGTATTAGAAGTCATTGTTAACTTGTCGGTAACTTGTACCGTAGTTATTTGTTTTAGATTTCCGTTTCTATTAAATTTTGCATACTTATTAATTAGAATAAGCAATTTAATTGAAGTATAAATAAAGGCTATTATTACAGGAATTAAAAAGATGAAAATTCCTTGCCATAGTGTAAACAATAAGATGCTGTAAATAGCTATGTAAATTAATGCTCTCCTTACTTTATTAAAAAATATTTTTTTTACTAAATCAATTTCACTTTGGCGCATTGGCTTGGTAATGCTTTTACTCTTAAAAGGTGCAAAATAAGATGTGTTGGTAGTTATTGTAACCGGATTTTGATTTTTTTCTAATATGGTAAAAGCTAAAACTTCTTTGTTTTTTGGACTAGACTCTAAATACACTTTATCGTTAACGTTTACTTTTGCATATTTTGAATAAGGCACACTGTGTTCTTTATTATCAATAGTTATATAATAATAGGTTCTGCTAGACTTGCGTCTTATATTTGTACCCATTCTGGTATTATAACTTCTTGATTTAGTAGTGTGTTTGTCAACACGTTTATCGGTAATAACTCCAGTGTAACAGTACTTAATACCTCGTTTTAAATCAATATAAGTATTCCAAAACATATAAGAAACAATACCTGTAAAAATTAACAGGAATACAGAAAACATCACTATAGGAACCACACTGAAATTATCTGGTTTTATAACAAAAAAATAAATGAAAGAAAATATAGCACTTGCAACAAGTAAGAACAAAACAGCAAATAGGTACTGTCTTCTAAGTTTACTTTTGTCTTGAGAGGATAGTGGTTTTATTTCAAAATTGGTAGAGGTCATTTTAGAAGTGTTAAGGGATATTTATATAGGTAATATCTTCTTTGAATTCTGAAAATAGGTTTTCATCGAAAGATGTATTACCTACAACAGTATTATTTTTAAATGTTGTTTTGTAAAAACTAACGCTAGAAATGGTTTTAGTTTCTATATCAACTACTGCTTCGGCATACTTTATTTTATTGCCTAAAGCATCTTTTTTATACTTGTAAATTTTTAATTCGAAAGGGATTACTTTGTCTAAATTTTTATCGTAAAACTGCCAAGTTTGGTTACAATGTTTTTGTAAATTAAATGGAAGGTTGTCCTTTGGGGCTTCTTTATTAAATCGTTGTATACCTGTATCTAGTTTGCTTTTAAGACGCTCATCATCTATAAGCTCAAAACCAATGTATACGTTTTCATTATAGATATGTGCTTTATAATGGTATTTTGACTCTGTGTAAGAGAAAATTTCTTTGTTTTCTAAATAAAAATGATTGGTAACAACATTAGGTTTACCAGCTTGTTTCTTAGAATATACTTTTTTAAATAAATGTCCTTTTTGGGTATAGTGATGTGTGATTACTACATCATCGGCATTACTGCTAATTTTGTGAAGCAAATTATCTTTATATTCGAATTTGATAGTATTCGTATTTCCGTTATTAAAACGAATTTGCTCATTGATTAGATAACCATTGTCATCATAGGCGTAGTAATGCTTTTTATTTAGGGTAGAATTACTATACTTCCCAGTTCTGTTGTGTAATCTCCCTTTTTTATAAGTGTTTTTTTCTTTTCCCCAAGTCTTGTTTTGCTTATTTCGGTTCTCATAGCTTTCAATATCACCTTCATTGTTAAAGCTGTAGCTACTAATTTTTGACACCATTACACTGTCATTTTCAACATTGTAGGTTGTAATTTCAACTTGTTTAGTGTTTGGTTCAAATCCATAGTCCTTTACATTTATTTGTGGTAAGGATTGAGCTAAAAAGGCAGGTGAATTCAATAATAGTATGCACAAAAACAATGGTTTATTAATATATATCATTATTGTTGTTTTCAATTATTCATGCGTTGAAAATATTTTGCTTCTTGTCTAAAATAGTCTCTCATATCTTTTGGAGCATTAGCTATTACGTAGTCTAAAGTTTTCTTATCTGCTGCCATAACAGTTCTAAAAGCCAAATATTTATTTACATTATAAATTTCGTTCAAAACTCTTAAAAACACTTTGCGGTCTGATTCACCTTCAGCTTTATTTTCTCTAATAACTTGTCCTAAATCTGTTATATGTTGTGAGATATTATCTGGGTTATTGTTAAATGAATTAATAAATGTCCTGACTTCTGGCGATACGTTTCTATTACTTATATCTACCTTGCCTATATACTTGTAGTTGCTTTTTTTGTTTGATGTGATATTTGTACTGTTAGTAGATGCATTGCGATTGGCATAATCAACCACTAATTTTCCTTCTTTAAACTCTCCATAGCTTCTAGTGTTTGTTTTTTTATCTAGTTTTACACCAAGTCCTGTAATAAATCCATTGTGTTCAAAAGCACCTTTATAAACAAAGCTGTCTGTAAAAAATTGGCCGGTATAATTAATTTTACCCAAATCGTCCCAATCGCCTATATAACTATTCCCTTTAGTCCACATATAAGTACCAGCTTTGTATGGCTTACCGTCTTTAAAGAGTCCTTCATAAACATCACCTTGATTGTAGGTGATAGACCCATAGCCATTGGTACAATCTCCTAAACAAGTACCGTTGTTTTTTTTGTTTTGAAAGGCTGTGAGTAAATTGGTAGTTAGTTGACCATTAGTATAGATACCAGCTTCAACAGTTTCTCCGTTTTTCACAAAATATCCATAACCGTGTTGTTTTGTATTTTTCCAATGGCCATAATAGTGTAAGTTGTTCTGTTTCCAGTGGTAAATGCCATAACCATCGAGTTGACCTTCAAGGTAATTACCACTATAAGTGTCGCCATTGGCGTAAATAAACTCTCCGTAACCGTTAAGTTTTCCGTTTTTAAAAAAACCTTCTACTTTGGCACCGCTTTCATAAGTATATGTTCCGTAACCGTCTGTACAATTTCCTGATATACACGAAGTGGTTGATGATTTCTTTTGTGATGTGTTTATATTATTGTTATTGGTGGTTGTAGCTAGCTTATCATTAGAATAATCAAAAATGCGGCCTTTGTTAAATTGCATTGGTTTTGCATTGCTATAATCTTGAGCAACATAAGTAGCTACCCCATTTACAGCATATACTTGGTCTTGTGAGTTAGCAATAAAACCTTTGGAAGTTACAGGTACTTTTTTCCCCTTATGATAAAATGCAATGCGAGACTTATCTTGGTTTAGTACATACCATACTTCGTTGCCTTTATCTGTCATAGAAATGGCTGGGTATGCCGTGGTTCCATTATTTGTACCATTACCAAAAGCATTTTCAGCAAAGTATACGTCATCACTTTTGGTATCAATTAAAATAATATTTTTATATTCGGTTTTGACCTCCCATTTTCTATCGGAAAACATGCCGGTTTTTCCTTCTTCTATACAAATTGCAGTTTTTCCATCACTCACAATTATATTTTGTGCGTTAATTAAAGGCTTAAAGGGTATTGAATCTTTTAAAGATATCCACTCATCAAAGGCATTTGGGGCAATGTAATATGTAAATGTTAAAGGATTGAAAAAAATATAATCATTATTGAATCTACAAAATAAGTTTGTATTGTCTAATTTCCCATTAATGTATAAATGAGGCATTGCAAGCCCTCCTTTCAAATTTTGATCTCCTGTTGTTGTTTTTATTACAGCATTTTTTTTAAAATCCTCATATTCACTATGGTAAATTATACTTCTTGTATATTGGTTTATTAAATTACCTGCTGCGTTGGTTTCTATCCTAGTTATCCAGTTGCCTTTTTCATCGTATTTGTATTTAAAAAAGGTTTTCTCACTGTTTAGGGTTAACTTTTTTGCAGTTAATAAGCCATTTTTGTAGTATTCTATTTTAGTGGTTGGTGCTTTATCTTTTGATTTAGACACGATAGTTACCATAAGTAAGTCATCTTGTTTTTGGTAACTGTATTCGATAGTTCGGTAGGGAAATGTTGCTTTTATTATTCGGTTATAGTTGTCATATTCATAAATTCTACCCTCATCGTTAATTAAATTTCCATCTGCATCATATGTAACGACTGTTGTTTTTCCATCAGGATAGGTATAATTAATAGGTCTGTTTTGCTGGTCCCTTTTAATATGGTAACTGTTATCAAAATCCAGCTCATTACCATTGGTATCGTAAAAGGAAAAATATTCTTGAAACACATCTCCTTTTAGTTGCGTGGTTTTTAAGTTAGCACCTTTTGGTAATGGGTTTATTGGGGCATTTACCCAATCTATATTTTGTGCAAATGCAGATGAAAATAAACCAATAAATGTTAATATTAAAATACTTTTATGCATCATGAACTTTTAATTTTGGTTGGCAATTTAGAGCAGTTGTTTGATTTAAAAAATACGACAGATTACGTATTTTTTTGTTTATATAAATGAAATTCTTTTTGGTTAAGTTTCAGAATAGATAACGGTTTTGTTAAATTGGCTACAACAATATATAACCGCAATTCCGGCGGATTCGACTACGTCCGAATCCACTCGGAATTGCTAACGTCTGTGCTTAACCGAAAATTAACGCATATTAACCCGTAACTGACGGTTATACGAGACCGTTAGCAAACATATGACCAGACCAACAAAAATTCTTAAGCTATTCACTTTTCTACTTCTAATTTCTAGTTGTTCGAATAAAGAACAGATTGCGGAATTTGAAAATGTTTTAGGGAAAGAAAATAGCGGAACTTTGACTTCAATGGTTTCCGAATTTGAAAATGATTTTTTAAAAACAAAATATCCGAATATATCTACCGAAAAGGCATATTCTGAATACTTAACTGAACTGGAATCAAATATTGCTGGCAATTGGGAAAGACCAAGTAAAAAGAATATTGACAAATTCAATAAAAGTGAATTAAAGAAAGTTGTATATGGACTTCCTGATTCTATTTGGGTTGAGGAAAGTCGAAACAAAAATCGAACTGAATACAGAATTAGAAGAAAATATTTAAACACAAAAGGAGGATATGAAATCGGAACTTTGGAAGCGTCAATTCCAAAAGTTACTGATGAGGACTCTCTAGTAGCAACTCTTAAAAATTATTATGACATAAACTATTTTGGTAAATATCGAGAAGCATTAAAAACTGTCTCGAAAGAAGATAAATTCGTTAAAAAATATCTTCAAATGACCAAAGAAGCTGGAATGTTAGACCCAAGAATGATAGCTTATGAAATGTTAATTGCTGATTTAGACTTCGACGACTATTTCATTAAGCGTCTTATTGTAACAGAAATTGTATATCGATTATAAAATACGTTTGCTAACAATGTGTATAATTCATTGCTAGTTAGAGTCTACTTACGAAAGTCCGCAAGGACTTTCTATCTGTGATTTATTTGCTAAATTTAACGCTTAAACACGCAACGAAATCATACACTAGACCGTAAGCAAGCTAAACACAATAATCATACAAATGAATAGTTTGGAATATAAAAGATTTTTGATTTTGTCATTATGCTTTTTAGTAATGAGCTGCGTAGCTATCGATGATTATAGAAATTTTTGGTACCGACATGACAAGCGTTCGACTTATTTCCAAAAAATATATGAGCCTATCGATACTCTAAAAATCAATAGATTAATGCTTTGTAAAAGGCAAGAAAAAATAGAACTTCGGAGATATAAAACTGAAGGAAATCTTTTAATCAAAACAAAAGAAATTGAAAAAAATATTATTGCCGCCCTTAAAAAGCATTTTAGTAGCATTGATTATAAAGTAAAGGAAGACAACTTGACAAAATACAACTGTGGATTCTTAAATGAAGAAAACATATTGACTGGTATTTATAAACCCCATTTAGTACCTACTTATGGTTATAATGCAGACATTACATTTGAAATTAAATCCAATTCTTTTAGAGACCATTATAAAGACGGATTTTATGGGGGAACAGATTTATTAGACCAAGACAAACATAATATCCAATTTATAATCAGGATAGCAATTTTTTATGATGATGTGTTAATCTACTTTGATAACTATGAACATTTTGTAGCAAGAATAAGTGAAATTGACAAAGATGTTGAATATCAAATGCCACATGGAGTCGTAGTTTCATTAGTTAATAAAAGCTTAATGGAATACAATAAACGATTAGAACGAAATTTAAAGTAAATAAAGCCAGCTTACAACAACGGCTATAGTTCATTACGGCTGAAATTCCTAATCGGAATTTCAAGCCTTTTTGCTAAATTTATGGTTTCGTTACGGAATGATACTCGCGTACCATTCCGTAACGAAACCATAGCCAAAACCGTTGGGCACAATTTGAATGAAACGTACAATATACATATTAACAATCTTAATTTTTATCTTCAGTTGTCAGCAGAAGCAAAACTCTATGGACAATTTTATGGATGGAATAAGAGAAGATTTTGCTAAACAAGCCGAACAACAGAATAAAGAAGTATATGCTTGGGAATCTAAAATTGACGAGCTATATCGACTTGCAGATAAAAATCTAAAGCTCGGAGAAAAATATACTGACTCAATAATTGAAAATGATAAAACATTGGATAAATGGAAAATTTCCAACCTAAATACCATATTAGGAGAAGTTTATTATGACAATGATAGTATTGACCTTGCACTTAACCGTTTCTTTAAAAGTCAGGAATTAACTTTTGATTCACCCAGAAATAAGGCTAATAAGGCTGGTTGTTATGTTAAAAAAGGAAATTTTGAAAAGGCAATGACTTTACTCGAACAAGCTTCAGATGTGAATAGTGACTTTAAATGGTATATCGGAAATCTTTATGAAATTCAAGGTAAACGAGAAAAAGCAATTTTAGAATACAATTATGTTTATGTCCAAGATACAATTGTCTATGCCAACTATAATCAAAGAATACAAGAATTAAGAAATAACCCCGAACAATTGATGACTGAACTTCATTATAAAGACAGAAGGAAAAGGACTTTGATTTTATTGAAAGGTGCAGGTTCAGATGCTAATGCTACTGAAATTGGTGGATTTGAACTTGAGAAAAAATAAAAACTGTGCCCAACAATGGCTATAATTCATTGCGGTTGAATTCCTAATCGGAATTTCAAGCCTTTTTGCTAAATTTATGGTTACGGCGGAATGATACTCGCGTACCATTCCGTAACGAAACCATAGCCAAAACCGTTACCCAACATTTAAACAATAATTATGGATAAAAAAATATTAGGAAATTTTATAATTTATTTTCCACCTATTGCATTTATGGCGTTTTCACTTGTTTTGAAAAAGGAAAATACAGGAATTGATTGGACAGCAATAGTTATAACAGTTATAATTGGAATGATTAGCGGAGCAATTGGGAAACGAATTAAAAGCAAAGGAGAAGTTGAGTAAAAGTAGGCACATAATTCTGACTATCTATTTAATTCTGTTAATTCTGACCTCATTAGGAACTGGAATTGGCAGCGTACTATTTTATGAAGAAACGGCTGAATTGGTTCCAAAATTCACAAAGGGACTTTTATATATTCAGTTGTTCTCTACTTTCGTTGAAATATTTTCTATTTATTTAATTTTCAAATGGCAAAAGTTCGGATTTTATGGGGTCATACTCGCCTACTTTTTGAACCTATATATTTCTGATAAATCTGGAATTTTGAATATAAACACGATTTTAGGAATCGGAATCAGAATTGGATTATTGTACGGAATTTTGCAAATTAAATCAAAAGGAGTTTCGGGTTGGAAAAACTTAAGCGAATAAAAACGTTGGGTAACAACGGCTATAGTTCATTACGGCTGAAATTCCTAATCGGAATTTCAAGCCTTTTTGCTAAATTTATGGTTACGGCGGAATGATACTCGCGTACCATTCCGTAACGAAACCATAGCCAAAACCGTTGTAAAGCATTACGAAAAACAAGAATGAATAAGGACATTTGGGATAATTGGATTGAAAGAATCGAGTGGATTTTAAATATTGCAAAAAAAAGAAATTGGGAATATTCTGAATTAAGAATAAAGGAACCTATTTCTGAAAGTACATTCGAAATCCTTGAAAAAGAATTGAATCTTGAATATCCTGCTGATTTCAAAGAAGTATTGACCAAATATTCGTCTGGAATATTAATGGATTGGAAAATTGCCGGTGAAGAACCTAACGGAGAGTTTCGACAAATTTTTTGCGGTGCAGGACGTGGCTATTTATGGGATTTTAAAACACTTAGGAACGACTATGTAAATATTCAAGAATGGATTGCTGAATGCTACTCAAATCCCGAAGATGACTATGATAAAGTTTGGTATAACAAAGTTCCATTTTTAGATATTCCAAATGGTGATATCATAGCCTTTGGAGATAAAACAGAGAACGGAAATCAGGTAGTTTACTTGAGTCACGACGGAGATGAGTTTCACGGTCAAATACTTGGGGATAACTTCATTGACTTTATAAGTAAATGGACTCAAATAGGATGTGTAGGAACAGAAGGTTGGCAGTTAGAACCATTTTATGATTATGAGTCAAAAACTATGCTTTCTGACCAAACCATATTGGAAAATTGGATAAAATGGTTAGAAAAATAACGCTTTACAACAACGGCTATAGTTCATTACGGCTGAAATTCCTAATCGGAATTTCAAGCCTTTTTGCTAAATTTATGGTTACGGCGGAATGATACTCGCGTACCATTCCGTAACGAAACCATAGCCAAAACCGTTGCCCACAATTATGAAAAAAACTCTTCTGACAATAATATTGATATTTCAAATTGGGATTTTGGTTGCTCAAAAAACTCAATCTGAATTTATAATTGGAACGTGGCGTTTTGAAAAGGAATGTGATTTTAGAACGGAAAAAGAAAAATCAGAATTTATAGATGTTGCCATTGATCCAATAGAAACTGAAAACGGAACTGGTTATGCTGACAGGACTTTTAAAGAAAACGGAGAATTTGAATTTTATTACAATTCAAATCATATAGATATCGGAGCATACAGAATTAAAAATGACAAACTGATTATTGAGCGACGTCTATCCAAAGAAAAAGCGGAAAGCCGAAAAGAAGCAGTTGAATGGCATTTAAAGCGGAATCTAATGAAAAAGAAAAATGACGGATTTTACTATTTCAAACCACTTGAATTGGATTTAAAATCAGTCTCTGAAAATCGAATTGAACTTGGAACCGAAAAATATTATACGATTTGGAAACGGATAAAATAACTGTGGGCAACAATGTATAACCGCAATTACGGCGGATTCGACTACGTCCGAATCCACTCGGAATTGCTAAAGTCTGTGTTAAGCCGAAAATAATCGCTAATTTAACCCGTAACTGACGGTTATACTAGACCGTTGTGATTAATTTAAAAAACAATGCAGTTAACATTCATATTTATCGGAATAATTGGAATTCTACTGTTGATTTACTCAATCCGAATTTTAATTAAATCGAGTAAAAATAAATCGGTGGCTGAATTTACTCTTGAATCTGAAAGCAAAGAAATTCAGTTGAATTCAACTGGACTTTATTCACTTTGTTTTTTGGGTGCTGGATTTGTTGACAATCAAGGAAAGTTTGGTGCTGAATTAAAATCGGAAAACGGAAATCTGATAAAACTCAACAAAACTTTTCCAAATTATCGTTTTCGGAAAAATGGAAAACTTGGATTAGAGTACTGGCATTTTGAGATAGCTCAAAGCGGAAAATACATTCTGACTTTTAAGAATCTAAATGATTTGATTGCCAAACATTCAATGCTAATTTCGAAAAGAATGTTTCAGAAAAAAATAAGTCCTAATAATCTAAAAATACTCTTGAAAGAAACGATTTCGACTAAAAACAGATTGTTATCAATAGTTGGTTTAGTTATCGGAGTAAACGCTGTGATTTGGGGAATTTTAATTGGATTAACAAATGCATTTGGATAAAAAACTAACCACAACAACGGCTATAGTTCATTACGGCTGAAATTCCTAATCGGAATTTCAAGCCTTTTTACTAAATTTATGGTTACGGCGGAATGATACTCGCGTACCATTCCGTAACGAAACCATAGCCCAAACCGTTGTGTGTAATTATTTGAACAAACTTATGGAACGATTTAACGAGTCTGAATTATTGAAAAATAATAGGAATTTAATCCATAAATCTTACGAAAACATTCTTAATTATACCAATCAAAATCAACAAGAAAAGGAAGAAAATCTTGATGCATTTTTAATGGGCTTGTTCAATGTCTTCTATGAAGAATGGCAACTCATTTATCCAAAATATATTGAATCTATTATATCAAATGATGTAATGGCTACGTTTCATAAAGTTCAACTACATCAAATGGAAACTGAATTTGATATACCTGAAGAAATAAATGAGTTTGCAGTAATATATTATTTAGCAGGATATTTCAATCTCTTTATTACACCGTATAATCAAACTCATAGTAATAATGGCGAAATCAGATATAATATCACAAAGGACAAAGATATAAATCAAAATCTATATGATATATTTGAAGAAATGTGGAATAAAATTGCTGAAAAAGTGGAGCTAAATGACGTTGAATGGGATGAGTTTGATTTAGAGTTATTTTATGAAGTAGAAGAGTCATTCTTACAAAAATATTTATCTAAATGTTGGAAACAAAATAAAGCAAAATTAAATAGCAAAACGAAAGCTATTTTATGTGAACACTCAGGCGCCGGCGAAATATACTATTTAGATGAATCAAGAGTGATAAAAAGTATTAGTGAGTTTTTGAAATAAACAAGCTAATATAACTACACACAACAACGGCTATAGTTCATTACGGCTGAAATTCCTAATCGGAATTTCGAGCCTTTTTGCTAAATTTATGGTTACGGCGGAATGATACTCGCGTACTATTCCGTAACGAAACCATAGCCGAGACCGATGATGTCGAATACGCCTGCGGCGTACTTTTGTCTGCGCTGCTTCGCAGACAATGCATCCAAAAGCAGTTCGACATCATCGCTGCGCTATGCCAATTGCATCTAAAATAAAGTACCATTACAATCAACAAACATCGCCGCTACGGCTTATCAACTCGGCATATCAGGTCGCTAAATGCAATTGGTTGCTCTTTTTTTGTTCCCGATAAAAGAAAAATCAAGATAACACTTCGCTAACGCGAAGCTATCTGTGGTCGATAAATGGCAATTACCAATCTAAACTTGAGTCATCTATTGCCATTTATCAACACGATTTTTCATTATCTTCACAAAAAAACAGTCAACTGCACATAGCGCAGCGTTGCCAGTAATTTGGCGGAATCAAAACAGACCTCTTTACTAATTCAAAACAGTTGTTCGCTCATTCTCGATTTTAATTTACCACCAACGGATTTAAATTTGATAAAGAATTTTAAAATTATGACAAGACTAATCTTTATCTTATTGCTAATTAGTTCATTGTCTTTTGGACAAAAAACTGATATTGAAGAGTTGATTAATCAAGTTGCAAAAGCTGAAGTCCCTGAAAATTTTAAATACTATTATTTAGTTCCCAAAAGCCTTGAACAAGAAAAAATTGATGATTCACTAAAAAATTATCAAATCCGAGAATTGAAAATATTTGACAAGCACTTTCCAGAAAAATTCATTAATACAGAGCCAAAAAAAGAAATGGTAAATTGGGAAAATTATAACCTGAATGAATCAAAATTAGTTTCTGACGAGAACAATTATAATAATACGTTATCACCACCAAAAACAAAAAAAATAAAATTTGTCAAATACAATATTGACCAAAATAAATATGACAGTTTGGTCGATAATAAAGAACCATACACATTAATTCTAAAAAAGAAATGGTATTGGAACAAAAACAGAATTTGGAAGAATAAACGACTTTATGCGGAATTTATTGAAAATTGGAAAATGGATGACAAAAACAATCCAGAAGAAACAATTTATTATCATTTTTCTAAACCAATATTTTCAGAAAATAAAAGATATGCGATACTTTCTTTTTTTAAACAAAGACGTTGCAACGGAAATGGATTTACTGGACTTTACAGAAATGACCACGGAATTTGGAAAAAGGTAATGGAATTTAATCAAATTAGCTCTAAATCTTACTCAACTCATATCAGATGTGAGGAAATTAGAATGATTGACTATGAATAAAAACTACTGGCAACACCGTGTATAATTCATTGCTAGTTATAGCCTACTTACGAAAGTCCTCGCGGACTTTCTATCTGTGATTTATTTGCTAAATTAGTTGCTCAAACACCCAACGAAATCATACACAAACACGATGATGTCGAATACGCCTGCGGCGTACTTTTGTCTGCGCTGCTTCGCAGACAATGTATCCAAAAGCAGTTCGACATCATCGCAGTGGACCTCTCAACGATTTTATCGCGAAGCGATTTTTTTTGATTTTTAAGTAAAATAATTCTAGAAAACTCAAAATCTGAACTCAAAAAAACCAAATTTAATATAACACTTAGTAGGAATTGAATCTAATTAGCATTGGTGGACTTCTTTATTGATTTACGCAGAACATAACGATTAATTTGAAAAATACATAGCCAAAATAATGAGCCAGTCAATTTCTTGTAAGAAACACTAACCTTTTCGAATGTTGAAGTGTATCACCTATTTTTTCAGAACAAAAACTTTATTACATAATATTCTTGTTATTATTTTAAAAGACATCTCAAAAAAGTAGTGTTTATGAGCTAAAAACAATGATTTTAATAGCAATAGCAAAATTATTAAATTTTGTGATAAATTTTTATTACAATTTTATTGCATTAATTATTATGTTATTTCTGATTAGGCTGAATAAACTCTCCAAAATTATTAGATGTAAAAAAACTAATTATTAGTTCATAATTCAGTGAACTATTTTCTCCATAATCCTTACTAAAGTCAAAACCCTTGTAATCATAACTACGTGCTGACAAAACTCTTATTAAATCCAAAATAATTTTATTCAATTCATGATTTATATCGGATGGTAAATAAATATCTGCTCTTTTTAGAGTACTAAGATATTTTTCTAATTCTTCCTTACTTTCAACTACTTTACTCTCTCCCTTTTTTCCTAATACCCAAATCATTAACTGCAAAAAATCAATTGAAAACAAAAAAGCTTTCTTTGCATTGGACTCCATAATCATCTTACCGTAAGAGCCATCATGAATGCTTACAAGCAAATCTCTTAGGTATTGCGACATGGTTATATTTTTATCCGCTGATATTTTAGCTATATCTAATTTAAGGCTTGTCGGTACTCTAAAATTTAAAGTAGCTTCTTCGTATTTTATCTTATTACTTTTTACTTTCATCAATAGTAATCTCTTTAAAATTTGACATTAAAAACACTTTCTAATATCGACTGTTCTGATTTCTTCATGGTTTCCTGTTTCAACATCTTTAGATATAACTTCTTACTTGTTCTATGGCTATTTGCTGCTGGTGTTTTGGAGAAAGCTTTACTGAGCTCTTTTTCAGTAACTATCTTTTCTAACTCCTCTAAAGCCTCATAAGCAATAGTATTAACATCTTTATCTTCTTTTTGGACGCCAAAACGAATTTTTACACTCTTTAGATGTTCTATTAAAATATTAACTTGTAATTCAAATGTCTTTTTAAAATCTGTTTCCGAAGTCACCAAATAAGCATCTATATGCTCATAGAGCCATTCGAAGATATAAATACATCCCTTTAGCTGTTCTAAATACTTTTCTAATAAAAACTGAAATGAAGATGGTGTTGCCTCGTCTTTATATCTTAGCAACTTGAACATATTATCTTCTAGTACAATTCTTTTGTGACTAACATGAGACAGGGATTGTTGTTCAGGACTTAAAAAATAATTGTTCCCATTGCGCTCTATTATAAAAGCCTTATTCGTATGCGGGTATAGTGTCTCCTTGTCAGATTCATCCTCTATAACATCTACTAGCGTATTAGGTAGATAAAGAATAGTTGCTCTGAAAAAATTCTGTATTAGGCTTATGTATAAATTGTCAATTAAATCCATGTTCATCAATCTATTAACATGCTAGAGTAGTCTTCTGGAAGTTCCGCGTCCACATTGCGAAGATATTTTTCTAATGCACTCATTGAACTATGCCCTGTGATATGCATTAGCTTTCCTTTAGCTACATGAGGTGGAAAATCTTTAAGAAACCCTCTGTAAAGCTTAGTGATATATGTATGTCTAAAACTGTATAGTGTGTGTTCTAAATCCAAATTAAACTTGCGCTTTACTACTTTGCTAAAACGCTTTGTAAAATACCCTCTTCGGCTT
This sequence comes from Winogradskyella wandonensis, assembly GCF_004346845.1. Taxonomy (GTDB): domain Bacteria; phylum Bacteroidota; class Bacteroidia; order Flavobacteriales; family Flavobacteriaceae; genus Winogradskyella; species Winogradskyella wandonensis. The sequence goes on from NZ_SMGI01000002.1 coordinate 28,798, forward strand.
TCTAGACTCGAATCCCAGTGTTGTCCTATTCCATACCTAGTAAATAATAACGCATCTTTATCATATTGACGTAAATCTGGCAACTCTTCAAATAATACGTCGGGTATTCTTTTTCTTTTGAATGGACTATTCTTTGCTATGAAACTTACTGTTCTTTGCTTTAAATCAATGTCTCCGACTTTTAGTCGACATACCTCAATCGGACGTAAGAAATTATAGGCTACAAACTTTACGTAAAGTAAGAGCAATTCATCATTTTCTTTAAGATAGCTAAATATGGCTTTTTGCTCTTCTTTAGAATACCGCTTGTTAACTTTAGGCACTGACTTTAGCACTTTAATTTTCTTTACAAAATTTACTTCAATAATATCATTGTCTTCTAATAACTGAAAGAAGCTACTTAGACTTGCGCGATAATTGTTGCGATTTCTTGCTGATGTCTTTTGAAGAATATGATTTAAAAAACCTATAACAATTTTCTTATTAATTCTATTAATTCCATTAATATCATTATAATGTTTCTCTAACCATACTCTAAAGACTTTTAAATGGCTTGAATAAGACCTTAAACTACTATCGCGAAGAGACTTCTTTTTAAAAGTCATATCAAAACTAAATGCTTCTTCCAAAGTCATCATTTGGCTTTCGTCCGAATCATTTGACTTTATACTTTTTAAATCAGTTGCATGCTCTGTCTCCTTACTTATATCTTTCTGAATAGAACCGATTTTATCAAAGTGCATATCCGTATTATCCAAATAAGGATTATAGCCAAGTTTGAGATACTTCAATATAATCTGCCTGTAAACTGTAAGAACAGCCATTCGCTCTTCTTTAGTTTTATAAGTATTTGCTGAACCATAATATGGTGTCTGCATTTTTAGCCTATTTGTCCTTGGGTCTCTGAAAGAAAAATAGACATACCAACGTTTACTTAAATCACCTTTAGCGGTGTAGATTTTAGGATTTGAAAACTGCTTCTTCAAGGGTAAATCATATGCACTTTCATATGCATTTTTATATTCTCTTTGAATTAAAGCTTTAAAATTAAGCATAAAAAAACGGTTTGAGGACTTCAAACCGTTGATTTTATTGACTTTTAATCTTAGTAGCGGGAACTGGACTCGAACCAGTGACCTTCGGGTTATGAGTTCGAGATTTTATCCAATATTACCCCTTATAAGGACAATTTCACATGAAATCGTGTACGTTATTGTATACGCTTGTTAAAACTCAAAAATAGAATTAATTGCTAAAATTTAATAATCTTTTTCTCGAATATTTTTTCTTTGTCTACAATTTTTAGAACGTAGATACCGTCTTGAAGATTAGTTAAGTCTAGTTCACTTGGAACGGTTTCTAAACTCATTATTTTTTTACCTAAAGCATTGTACAACTCTAATATTCCTTCTTGGTATTGAGATACAATAAAAATTTTCCCGTTGGTGGGGTTAGGATACACTCCAAAAGATGATGAATCAATGCCATTAGTTGACAACGTTTGGAAGAAAAACTCCTCTGTAACAACTGAACTCCAGTTTCCATAAAGGTCTTTAAACTGAAAATGAATCAAATTTGTAGAACTTGGCTGAAGATTTGAAACATCAATATCCTCAATTAAAGTTAGAGTTTCATTCTGAGTAATCTCGAGAGAAACTCTATTGTCATAATCGTCATTAAACCAATAGCGATAACCTGTAATTACGTTTGTACCTAAGCCAGATGGCTTGTTGTTATAAACATATTCTGAAGTAATTGAAGACCACAGTCCTTTTTTATCTTTAAATCTTATATGAAATGTATTTAAACCTATAGCTAAATCACCGACACCCTCATTAATTCCTAAAACAAATGGGTTTGAATTATTTCCAGTACCAGAAATCCTCGACCCATAATCATCATTAAACCAGTATTCGTATTCCGTAATCTCATTATTTAAACCTCCTGTTGGCTTCTGTACGTAAATATATTCTGAAAGCACTGACGACCACAACCCTATTTTATCTTTTGTTCTAATATGAAGTGTATTTATACCATCATTGAGATTTAGCGTACTCGCTTGCACATTGATATTAAGAGAGTTTACAGCACCGAAGTTATTTTCATTTATCGCATTAGAATAATCATCATTGAACCAATATTGGTATTTTACCATACTATTTGGATTTCCCTCTGGAGCAATATTAGCGACATAATTTGCCTCAAAACCTTGAAATTCATTTACATCATCAGATAAAAAACGAATTAACATAGCTCCACCTGTAGAATAAATTTTACTAGGCAAATTTGAACCCGAATAAGATATAAAAGGGTATGAAGTGTTTGGCCCGTCATAAACCACAATACCATCTTTCCCTAATTCAGTGTCTAAAAACGTAACGTCGAGCTCTATTGAGGTTGCATTTTCTGGTTGTATCAACCATCGGCAGTCCGAATTTGAATTATAATTTCCTGTGCCGCTTCCGTCAGTAATAGTTCCTGATGTTGCTTCTAATATGTTTGTACCTGCACAAAAGTCATCGTAAGAAGCTTCGTATGTAAATTGCCAGCCAGAATCTGTAACAGATGAGTTAGTAACGAATTTCACAAATAAAGAACCGCTATTAGACTGCACAATAAGAGGCAGCAATTGATTACCTGTGTAGAAAGCGATTAGATTACCTTGGTCATCAATTCCATCATAAATTTCTAAATAATCGTTAATCGTTGTTGTATTTCCGTCAATAGTTGCTTGCTGTAGATTTAGCTCATCGAATACCACAGTAATAGATGTAGCGTTCGGTGGTTGAATTAACCATGAGCAATTGGCATTATTTCCATAATTATCTGCGCCACTTCCATCTGAAACTGTTCCTGTATTATCTGTAAGTGTTGTTGTACCAAAGCAAGGTTCAATGCCGTCAGAAGTATAACTAATTGCCCAACCTTCTGTAGTTGTAACATTGTTTGAGGTAAATTTTACAAATGCAGTACCTGAATTGGCAGTAATTGTCGGTGGTATTGTGTTACCTGTGTATGTGCCGATTGGTGGCGCATTTTCGTCTAAACCATCATATATGGTTACGAAATCTTGGCTATTCTCAATATCTATAAATTGAAAATCAAGATTTATAAACGTTGCGCCTTCCGGAGCAATCCGCCAAGTGCAATTACTATTATTGAGGTAATTGTCGTTTCCACTACCATCGTCGAAAACAGCAGATGCAAAGTATAGCTCTGTTAATGTGTTACAATTCTCATTTGGAACCGTACTTGTGTAGCTTAATGTCCAGCCTTGCCCAACATCACTTGCATCTGTGAAAAACTCAATAAAAACCGCTCCCGTTGTGGATGTAATTTCATCTGGAATTGTTGACCCAGAAAACGTGCCTAAAGTTGTCCCTGAATTATCTAAGCCGTCATAAACGGATACTGAATCTCCATTTCCTAAATTAAAGGCTATAAAATTTAAGGTAACTGATGAAGCGCCATTTGGCGCTATAATCCAAGAGCAATTTTGGTCGTTATTGTAGTTTTGACTTAGACTTCCATCAGAAAGATTACCTACCGTAGAGGTTAATACATTTCCACTATCACAAAACTCGTTTACATTGGGTATTACTCCAACAGCGTACCAAGCGTCAATAACAGATTGTACGTCTTGAAATGTAAATCCATGTAAATTATTATCCAAAAAATGAAATGCTGTGTTAATGGTAGCATTTGCAAACTCTTCGTATTCACTATTATTATCAACATCGTTACTTTCAGTAATTACGTAATACAATAGGTGTTGTATTTTTTCGATACCTAATGACCGGACACTGTAATTAGTTCCTTTGTCACTTACTCCCAATTGAGGATTAACTTTAAAATCCTCATTTGCTATAAGATAAAACCAAAAGTTAGCTGGCCCCATATTTTTGTAGGCCATGTCTTCACCTTCATTATATGATTCTGCAACCCAATTTGGACCATTTAATATGTTATCACCAACTATATTAGCATCATTTTGAACATATTCATAAGTATCAGTTTTTCTATTATCCTTAGGCAAATAACCAGGGAAATTATTAATCATACCTAAAGCATCTGGATTTGAAACATCTCTAAGCACTTCACCAGAATAATCACCAAGTCCTTGATCATAAATAATCCAGTTAATAGGAGGAGGATTATTTGACATAATATTTGGGTCAAACCCATTTGTTTTGTAGTAGTGGTTAATTATGATTCCAAATGCATCACAAATACTTTCATTAATAGCTCTCTTTTCTACTAATTCAAAGCCCTGCCAATCTTGAATAGTATTAATTCTTTGGAACTTTTCCTCTCTTGCCAAAAGTAGATGTGTATATTCATGCGCAACAATTTCTAATCCTGTTTGAGGCTTTCGAACATTTATCCTACCAGCTCCAAAAAAAAGAATATCTTTTATAAAGATTCCTGTACTTGGTCTTGCAAAAGCTTTAACTGTTAATTGATCTTTATTTCCCCTGTATACATAGGCAATAATATTGTCTGAATAACCACCCAAGCCTTCTCTATTGTGTACGTTTTTGAAATAGTCATATGTTAAAGTCAAATTTCTGTGGACATCGACGACATAGTTTGGTTCCACATGCACTTCGTATTCTATACTTATGCCATTTGATGAAGTATCATTTTGTAGTCCTTCGTTTAGATTTAAAGTTATTACCTCTGGGAAAAAATCTAAAAACGAACTGTAAAATTTAATAATGGGGTTTGCATCTGTTAATTGAAGCCCATATAAATAGTACGCTTTATTAACCACTATAATATTATTTTGACTATCTGTTCTAGAATCGAAAACTTCTTGACCATTATCTACTATTGTAAAATGACTATAAGCGGAAGGTGTACTTAGAATTTTCACAAACGAAATAGACTTTAAAGGCTCCCAGTTGTTATCATTGTCGAATATTGAATTAAAATTTATAGAGTTTAAACTCGTCTTTGGATCTTCTCTTGCAATTTTAGTCTCAAAGTTCCTATTAATGTCTCTAAGCTCATATTTCCCATTATTAAAAAAAGCCTCAATGGATTGGGTTCCGTTGTGATATGTTTCAGCATTCCCTTGAGTCATTTGCCCATAACTCATTAGGCCTAATAAGGCAAAACTTAAAAAAATAAAATTTCTCATGATTAATTGCCTTGCGCTTGTACTTCTATTTGCACTTGTAAGTTTCCATTTTCATCTGTAGTGCCAGATATGTTTTTGGAAACAATATGCGGATTAAATGGTATAGACCCGTCTTTCCAAGGGAAACGGCCGCCATAGATACCGATTTGACCACCACTTGTCCCTGAGGTGAGTAATGGTGACCCTTCTGGAAAGTTCATATCGTAATTGTAAGAGACAACTGAGCTTGAATTAATATAGTTTACAAAAATATTATTTTCATCAATAGATGAATCAAATAAATTATTGCTACCGAAATTGCTTCCTGAATTACCTGCAATCGTTAAGCCAAAATTGTTTCTAAAAATGGAGTTAGAAGAACTGCTAGTTATATTGGATTGAAACGTTAGGAAAATATTATTAACTACCGAAGAACCGTTAGCATAAAGGACTGGAAAGCCCGTGGAAGGTGTACTTAAAAAATTATTCGAGTCAATCTGAATATTATTCACATAATGGGGCCTTCCAAGCAAAATATTATTTGATATTAAACCAGAGGGCTCATTACTATTCTGTGTTCTTAAATCTAAAGTTCCGATTATTGACCTTAAAATAAAGATGTTTTCCGCTATGCCTGTATAAAACATTATTCGTCCCGAGATGTAAACTCTATCAACCAATAAATTACCAATATTAGAATCTACTCTGATATTTGCCAATGCACTAGCCGATACCGAGCTAAAGCTTATTCCTGTTACTGTTCCCCCACCACCAGAAACATAAATCAATTGTGGTAGTTGCTGACTAGCTCCAGAAAAAACAGTGCTTCCTGTAGCAGCTGTACTGTTGGTATTATGTCCCACACCAACAATATGTAAAGTTTTATCTATAGTTTGATTCAAACTAAACGTACCAGCAGGAAAGTACAATGTATCGCCTTCTACTGCTGCATCAAATGCTTCGTTTGCATCGGAAAAAAACTGAGGTGTATTATTGTTCTGTACCGCAATTAAATTTTGAGAAAATGAACTTAAAGAACTAAAAGACAGGGAAACAATGACTAGTATAAATTTTTTCATTTGGTTGGTTTTAAGTAGTTTAACTTACAGCAATACTAATCAAAAACTTACGGGATACCAAAAATGAAAAAGTCTATTTTTCTTACAAATAAAAATTTACCCTTGAGGGTATACTAATCGTTAAGGGTAGAAAAGGTTTCTTTCTCTTTGTAATAGAGGTCGACAGCATTCTTTTGCTTGAAAGATTCGCCTTCTGCTTTTAATTTTTTGTACAGTGACTTTCGCCAATTTTTAATAGTATCTACGGACTTAAAAAAGAGCTCTGCCAATTCTTTTTCAGATTTTCCTTCAACCAATACCAACCATAGATTGAGTTCTCTTTCTTTTAGGCTATATTTATTTTTTAAATAACTATTGAGACCCTTATTGAAGGCTTCTTTTAATCTTTCCGCCTTAAGCTTTCTAAGTATATTCCTATACAAGAAAACAAGTAAAATTATTGTAGTCACTGTAGCAAATAATAAGGCTACCAAAACTAGTCGTTGCTTAGATTTTAATTCTAATTCCTTTTCTAAAACTAAAGCCTGGTTTTGTGCAATTACCTTTTCTTTTTTCTCCAGTTCATATTTGGCGGATATATCTGCAATTTTCTTTAAATCATTTTTAATGTATAAGGAATCTGAAGCATCTGCATAAATTTTTAAGTATTTATAAGCCTGACCATTAATTCCTAAAATAGAATAATTCTTTGCGATTTCCTTATAAGCGACGTGATAATCTTGGTCTGGTATTTTCGGCAGAAATCTATTTGCTTCTAAAATACTTTCTTCCGCTTTACTAATAAGTTTCTGCTCGAGTAATAGATTTGCTTTATTTAGATTAACAAATGTTATACTGCTAGAATCGTTGAGCGCTTTCGATAGCTCCAATGCTCTATCAAAGCTTGACTTGGCTTCGTCAAATTTATTAAGAAATTTATATTGTCGTCCTACATTGACCAAAGCTCTAGATAATTGCTCTTTATCACCAACCGACTCCGCAGCGTCTTTTGAAAGTATAAAATAATCCAACGCTTTACTATGATTTTTATACTCATCAAATAGAACGCCGAAAAGATTATAGGTACTTGCCAAACCAGAATAGTCTTCAATTTCCTTTCCGATTGTTTCGGCTTGTATCAAATTCTTCTCTGCTTCAGCATACATGTTTCGTTTTAGAAATGTTGTTCCCAGCTGGTTATAGGAATAAAACTGATAATTTTTGTTATTCTGCTCATCAGCTAGATTTAACGTTTTCAAAAAATAATTTGTAGCGTTTTCTAATTTATTTGCGTTTAACGCATTAATCCCAAGATTTATATAACAATTAACCGTTTGTTTATCGTCCTTGACGTCTTTTAAAACTTCTATCGCTTCTAGATAAAGACTATCTGCTTTTTCAATCTCGTTTTGTCTTGCATAAAGTGTAGCAAGATTTGATAGAAGCGCGCCTTGATAGCCTTTATCTTCAATTCCGTTAAATATTGTTAAACTCTTTTTATAGGAACTCTCAGATTCATCAAAATCCCCGTTTATAAGTTGAAGTGTGCCTCGCATTCGATAACCCAAAGCCTCATACTTCTTGGTTCTTCCTTTTGAAAACTGTATAAGACTATCATTATAAATAGATGCTAAATCAAAATTTGTATAATATGCAGCTATTCCTATTTCAGCTAAAATTTTGGCTTTTACGGTGTCTTGTTTGGCTTTTTGAAATTCTATCGTTAGACTATCTATTTTGGATTGCTGGGAATGCAATGAATTAAATACGAATAAAAGGATTATCAATAATGATTTTTTCATAACCTAGAAAGATTGGATTACATGTTAAAAATAGTAAACTAACTATTAAGTGGGTCTAATCCATCAACTCTCTTACGCGCCCATTCTAAATAAATTCTGTTCTCTAGGGTTAATTCTGATTTCTGTTTAAGATTATTCTCTAATGCAGTTAAATAATTTCTAATCTTCTCGGCTTTATTATAATTATCAGCATCACTGAGTAAGTTTTGAAATTTACTCTCTTCTATGGCTTCAAGTTTCTTTTTCCGTTCATTAATTTTACTAATATAATCTCTCCTTCTTTCATTAATATCTTGAAGCTTTCTTAAATCTGCCCATTTTTCACTATCTTTTTTAATGTAATCATATATGACTGGAAAATAGTCTTCTAAACATTTTGTTTTTCTATCAATCCAACTTTTTCGAGCATAACTACCTACTAAAAATTCGAGTTTATCACTTTTCTCATAGGTATCACTTGAGTATCCTCTCTCATCCTTTATGCGTATTCTAAAGTATTTTTGTCTTAGCGATATTTCAGTAAGTTGTCCGTACATTTCTACATGGCACCGATTATATTCGAATTTAATTGAGTGACCGTCAGTATATAGTTTTTCAACTAAGACATTCATCCAACCTAAAGCTCTTTTTCTAAGTCTTTTATCTGTACTTATTGGAAGATATTAACTGTTATATTCTTTTCGCTCTTCCCATGTAAGCCTTGAATGCTTATCTAACCTTAAAAGTTCTTTTCTTGTTGATTCGACTAATGGATGGTACTTCATGTCTTAATATAAATTGAAAAAAATGATTATAACACTTCTAAAGATTTTACTGTCTTAAATGTCCTTATGCCGTTAATGACGAGTATCTATGTTTAAAAATCTGAATATTATAAATTATAAAAGTCTCAGCTATGAGTAGTTACGTGGGTTAGTATTAACTTTATAAGCATATATTGAACCGAACATCCTAATAAATACTCTTAAGTAATCCAAAATAGTCAAATACTTATGACCATTTTAACCAACATTTTTATTTATAAAACTCTTAAATGTGGTTTTGAAATCTGTTTTAAATAAATCAAAATTAAATGTCTTTCTCTCATTTCCATTTTTTGCAGAGAACTTCATTGCTTTGAAAAATTCAGAATCAAGCCCTTCAAATTTCTCCTTGTAAAATGTATTAGAGCAAACCCAAGTTTCACAATTAAAAATTATTAGGCTTGATAGTCTTTTATGAGTTCTTTTTATATTTTCTTTAAAAAAGAGATTTACATATGATTTCACTTTTGCAGTATCATCTTTGTGATAACCCATTAGTAAAATAGATTTGTTATTATATGGAAAATACGATATAAAAATTTCAGAAATTCGTTCCATATCTTTTCCATACTTGTATTGATAGTCCATTATCTCACTCGAAGTATCATAAGTAAATATTGCATTAAGACATATTTCTTTGTAATCCATTTCCCTATGTTCAAAAACAAAGGATTCAGTTTTGTTATCCAAATCATTCCACATTGATTTTGTGTAATGCTCTAAATCTTTAATTCCAAGTTTGTTTTGACGAATAGTTTCTCGTAACATTTGGTTATCCGTATCCACACCTGAATGATTAATTACACATTCTTGCACTTTTATGACTACTTCTTTTAGCCATAGTTCATTGTATGTTGTTCTTAAAGCGAATAGTAAACAAGACTCATAATCTTGAAAATCAATTGCTCCTTCTGTCTCAATTTTGCTGAATATAGACGTGTCGTGATTATTACAAAAACCAGTAAAAGTGTAGATTTTATTAATTCCTTTTCTGTGAAACCTTGTGTATTCTTGTTTGAAATGGTCAATAGAAGATTCCCATAAATGTTTATCCTCTGCTATTGAAGATAAAATTCCGTTTTTTTGCATTATATGAGAATTTATAGCCTTCTCATTGCAATTCGGATGCATACAAATATTCGTTTCTGATTTAGCTTTGTTAGCACACTCAGTAAATATTTTAGCAATCTTTGGGTGTTCTGTTTTCAATTTTTAACAAATATTGGTAGGGTCATTTACTTAATTCTAGAATGTGATTATAGGTAATAAATTATGATTTTAACATAGCTCAAATAATTACCTTTTCAATCTGACCTAGGAAATTCAACTACTTATTCTTAAAGCTAATAATACTCCTTGATATAAGCATAAGCTCTTTCAAATAAGAGCTGGTCTTTATGTAGCTTGTACTTTAATAAGGCTTTACGTAATGACTTTTGAACTTCTCGCTCTCCAGAACTTGTTTTTTGCCAACCTGGGAAACGCACCACTCTCACAATAGCGTCAATATCTCCAACGATACGCTCAACAACAGCTGGAGTTTCATCAGTTTTTAACTCTAAAAACAATTCTGTCAATGCTGCTTTTGGAGTTTTTTCTACCAAGAGTTCTTCTAACTCTTTTTCAGCAGCTATAGTTTCCTTCGCCAGTTTGCATAATTCTTTAACAAATTCTATTGATGTAATTAACCCTTGTTCAGCCTTATCTCGTAATGCCTCTAGTCGTTCACTCAAAGATTTAAACTTTGGGTCCCCAGCATGCCTTTTGAAACGTTTTACAAGCAGTTTTTCCAGTTTTTTAGCATTCTTAGGGTCTGGATTATTAAATATATCCTCAATCACATCAGCATCTAAGACAAATTCATCAAGAGAATGTACTTCTCCAACATGAATATTTTCATGAATTAATTTGGTGGTTTGTGCACCTAAAGAGAACCATAATAATTTTCCGATATTATCTGCTGCTGGTTTAACTGATTCAAAAACTTGCGACAACCATTTATAATCCTCCTGATAGAGGTTTAAGATGTTATCTGGCGATAGGGATTCCCATAGTTTAGATAAATATTTATAGTCTTTAGCAAAGGCATCTTTCTTATCATTATTGCCAATAGCATTTTGTGCAGCTTCTAAACCTTCAAAACCCTGAATCGTTCTATCAACACCTTCAAAATGCGATAAGGTTTCTTTCATTGCTTTTGGTAATTTATCTCTAAGTTCTGATAAGTTTGATATTACCGTTTTGATACTTTCTTCATCAAATTGTAATGCTTTTGCTGCATCATCAAAAACACCAAAATAATCTACAATACGACCAAAGGATTTATTTGGGTATAAACGATTTGTTCTACAAATGGCCTGTAATAATGTATGGTCCTTTATAGACTTATCTAAATACATGGTTTGTAAAATAGGTGAGTCAAAACCAGTTAATAATTTAGCTGTTACTATTATGAATTGCAAATCAGATAAGGCATCATTGAACTCATCAACTATTCTTTCCTGTTGACTTTTATCTATGCCCCATTTTTGTTTAAACTCTAAATCATCATTTGCTGATGTAGAAATCACAACTTTACTTGCCTCTTCTGAAAAATATTTATCTAACTCTTCTTTGTATTGCACACAGGCATATCTATCTGGTGTAACAATCATTGCTTTAAAGCCATGCGGCATCACTTTTTCCTTAAAATGGGTTGCTATATCTTCAACTATTTTTGCAACACGTTCTGGTGACTTTAAAAAGGCAGACATTTTAGCTGATTTTTTATTCAAAGCATCTGCTTCTTCATCTGTTAGCGCAGCACTTTCTTTAAATTCAGCGAAGGCTTTATCTATGGTTTCCTTGTCCACATGTACATCGACCAATCGCGGTTCAAAGTGTAATGGAAGTGTAGCATTATCACGAATAGAATCATGGAACGTATAGCGAGACATATAGCCACCTTCATCCTCTTCTGAACCAAAAGCCCAAAACGTGTTTTTATCTGCTTTATTAACCGGTGTTCCCGTAAGACCAAACAAAAATGCATTAGGTAATGCGGCTCTCATTTGTCTACCTAAATCTCCCTCCTGGGTTCTATGGGCCTCATCTACCAAAACAATGACATTTTCTCTAGTATTCATGTTTGGCTTAGCATCTCTAAACTTAAAAATAGTAGAGATAATAATTTTTCTAGTATCTCTTTCTAATAACGTTTGTAATTCGGTTATACTATCTGTAGTTTCTACATTAGAAATATCGGCAGCATTGAAGGTTCCTGTGATTTGAGTATCTAAATCTGTTCTATCTACAAGAACGATAACTGTTGGACTTTTTAAAGTTTGTTCTCTTCTTAATTTTTGAGCAGCAAATACCATTAATAATGATTTTCCAGACCCTTGAAAATGCCAAATCAACCCTTTTTTAATGCGCCCTTCTTTTACACGTTTAACTATTTTATTTGCGCCTTCATATTGCTGAAAACGAGGAATTACCTTTATGCGTTGTTTCTTTTTATTAGTTGTAAATAATGAGAAGTTTTGCAGAATATCTAATAAACGCTTTGGATGTAATAAATCTGACAATTCCTTACCTACCTCACCTAATCCTAATCGTTTTGCGATGGCATCTTCATCATTTTCTAAACGCCAAGGCGCCCAAAATTCTAATGGAGTTCTTACAGCACCATAATACAATTCTTTGCCTTCTGTAGCAAAAGATAAAATGTTTGGCACAAAGAGTTGTGAAACTGTATTTTCATAAATATCATGTACTTCATGAGCACCATCTAACCAGCTTATTGATGGTCTTATCGGTGTTTTAGCTTCACCTATAACCACAGGAATACCATTTACAAACAAGACAACATCTGGTATTTTGGTTTCACGATGATGAACCCTAAATTGAGTTGCAGCGATATAATTATTATTCTCTAAATTTTCAAAATCAATTAATCGAACCGGAACATGTCTATTGTTTTCTCCAAAAGGCATGGTTTTATCTCCTTGCAGCCATTTAAAAAACTCTTCATTAGCACGAACCAAACCTACTTGATGTACAGAAATTAAAATGGCACGTAGTTTATAAATAACTTCATCTGCTAAATCTGGATTAGATGTAATCTCTGGGTTTAATTTAATTAAAGCAGCCTTTAAATCTGACTCAATTAAAACTTCGTTTACGCTGCGCTGCAACTCTTGTGGGGCTTTATACTGCCAAAAACCATGATACAATGATGTATCTTCTGAAACTTCATTCGTATTTAAGTTAACACCTGTCAGCTGCTTTATGATGTAGTTTTCTACACTGTTTAGTTCGTTAAATGACATAAATTATATTGATTTAAATGCAGCTAATACAATACTCTGAATTGGGCTAGACAAATAAGGTAAAACTATACCAGAAAAATTCTGATGAGATTTTACTATATATTTTCTTAATAATGTATGTGTACTCTTTTCATTTTTTGCGTTAATCATTAATTGATTCAACTGAAAAATTATTTGCTGATCAAATTGATCCTCATCATAAATTCCAATACTTAACATAGCAAATGCACTCTCTGCGGCTTGTTTAAATGGGTTAATGACGTTCTCTACTCTCTCCAATCTTAACTCCTGTCTATTAAGTAAGCAAATTCCAATTGTTTCATTTCCTCTATTTTGAGCATCTATTCCTCTAATTCTAATTCCATCTCCAGAAGGATCATTAAAAAAATCAAAATAAGCTTCTGGGTCATCGACTTCTGGATGAAGTAGATAAGGCATTTCATCAAGTAACGGTGTATTCTCTGCTCTTTGATGATTTAAATTTAACTGTGCATTTGCTAAAAAGCTTGGCGTATAAACTCTAATACCTAAAATTGGGAATTTTGAATGTTTGGCTCCTTCGCGATTACATTTTACACACGAAGGCAATAAATTAGTCCATTCATAACATAACCAATAATAACCATTATGTGTGTTATCTTCAACAACTTTCTTTTTGGGTCTATAATGTTCTATATCTGCTTTCGCAAGCCTTTCACAATAAGCGCACTTATTATAATAACTTAATGCTAGTTGATCCTCAACTCTAGACCTTTTCTCATCTGGATTCCCATAAGATTCTCTATAGATGGCATCTGTTATATCATCTTTTGTCATATTAGTAGCAATATCTAACAAAGCGTTAGCAGTATCTTGACTTGCTAATGTGGCTGTTTTATGATTGTCAGGTTTAGTTACAAATCTCATTTTCTTTTATTTTCAAATCTTTCAATCAATTCTTTCTCTCTTTCATCCGTAATAAATTCTTGGATTTTGCCTTCTAGTTTATTTACAAACTCAACTTCGGCAAAAGTTTTCTCTGTTCTCACAAATGTTCCTTTTTCTCTATTTTCATTAGAAATATTATCCATACCAAATATTGGCGAGGTCAATATTGTGTTTGGTAATAATTCTTCCAAGTAGATTTTATCATCTATTCTTTCAATGTATGTACCTTTCTCTAAATTTCTTTTTACAACACAAATGACACTGTCTTTTGGTGCTCCCAATAAAGGAATCGGACTATGTGTAGAAACTATAAATTGGACTTTAGGAAAGGCAGCAGTTAACTGTTCAACAAAATGTTTTTGAAATTTCGGATGTAAATGAATATCTATCTCATCAATAAAAACAACGCCACGTAGTTCTCCTGGATCATCAATATCTGGTTGCTGTCTGTATAATCTAACAAGTAAGTCACTCATCATAGATAATATGCTCATATAACCAGATGATAGTTTTTCTATTCCCACCGCATCAAATAATTTATCTTCACCATCCTTTTCTCTGAATAGCGTAACTGGAATATCATTGACTTTCATTCCAAACTTTACTTCTCCAACATTTAAAAGAAGACCCTCTAAAAACTCTTTAATCGCATAAGTACGACTTGCAAATTCTTGGTTATTATCAGAATTATACCATTCTGAAAATTGCGACTCCAAATCCAATAAATAAGCATTATTGCTAAATAACGTGTTTGAATGTCCATTTTTACTCCTTGCTTGTTTGAGTTGATTACTACTTAAACCTCCATATATTGGATTTAACCTAAAAGGACCATAGGCAGCAAACCCTAAAAGTAAAGGTCTTACTCTACCTGTTTTGAGGTTTGCTTTTCTATGAAAATGAAGCTTAATAGAAGTATCTGAATTTGTGTAAATTTTACAATCAAATCGATTTATATTGTTGGTCTCGTTAGCGTTTA
This sequence comes from Winogradskyella wandonensis, assembly GCF_004346845.1. Lineage (GTDB taxonomy): Bacteria > Bacteroidota > Bacteroidia > Flavobacteriales > Flavobacteriaceae > Winogradskyella > Winogradskyella wandonensis. The sequence goes on from NZ_SMGI01000002.1 coordinate 43,799, forward strand.
ATTTTCTAAAACCAATAGTTCTAGCTAATGCTTTTAGAATATTACTTTTACCAACACCATTTTCACCTGTCAAAAACACCCATTGTGCTTTAAAAGGAATAGATGAAAATTCTAGTTGTTTTATTGATTTATAGTTACTTATTTTAAATCCACTAATTTTTGAAGGTCTAATATTCTGAAGTTCCTCTTCATATCTTTCAATTCTAGTTTTATATTCAATTATTTTATTTAGGTCTTTTATAAAGGTTTTATTTTCAATAATACCTATCCCGTAATCAGACTTCTCTTCTCTTCTAACGATTTCATCAATAATTGGCCAGAATTTGGTTAAAAACTCAAACAAGCTATCTTGTAAATTTTTGCTTTCAAATTGAACATCTAATTTCCCTCCATCAGTTCTAAACTCCTTTTCTCGCACATTTAAACCTAATGAAGGAAAGACTTGATCCAATAAAAAATCAAATTTTCTTCCCTCATCTGTCATAGAAAAATGGAGCCAACAATGACCTTCATAATTTACCATAAATGCAATGTTTGGCAGTTTAGTTCTCCAGTCGTCACCAGTCCAAAACCCTACAGCTAGATATTCATTATTACCCAAAAACCAGAAGCCTTCTTCTAATCTGTTTGATCTATTGGTTTTCCTTGGTCTAAATTTAAATTCAGGGTTTAATCTAAAATGTTCATAGAGTAATTCAAATAGCTCATTATGTATCTTGGTTATTGCCATGTTATTTATTTTAACGCATATATTAAATCAATGCCAGAAAAAATAGTTAACCCCAAAGTTTTTGTTTCTTCTTGCACAGCTAAATCATGACTTTCTTTATTTCTAATTACCTTTAAAAGCATAGCATTTTCGAATTGCCTTAGAGTAATCCAACTACACTTTTTAGCATGTTCTAATAAATTATGTAACATTGGTTTTCCCTTAAAAGACTCGTCTTTATTTGCTTTTTCTTTTAATTTATTTTCTACCACTTTTGCTAATACTCTAACTGCTTCTGTTGTTCTTCCTTCGTTTAAATTAGAAATTACCGTTTCCAACTCAATATGAACAGTAAAATCTAAAGTATCTATCGATGTTTTTAACTTTTCTAACTCTGCAATAATACCAAGATCTACATTTTGTTGTGTTTTTAGGTATTTCTCTAACAAACTCAAATAAGCTTTCTTAGTGTCATAATTATCTTTTCGTAATTTTTTAATTATACGATCTGTTTTAATGGCACGGTTATGTTTATCATTAAATAACCATGCTATAAGTAACCCAAGAACAGCTATAACTAACCAAAACATATCTTTACCTTTCATACCCTAAAACACCTGATTAATTAAACTTTTTTGTAAGGCTTTGGAACTTGATATTTTTGATTCTAATTCAAATATTGAGTTTTCAAATTGCTTCAATTTATTTACAATTTCCTTTTGAACGGAAATATCATATTTAGGGATTTTTAATTTTTTCATTCCCTTTAAATCTAGATGCAAGACTGTTGTCCCTGGGGAATATGCAAATAAGAACCAATGCACCCAGCCCGCCTTAAGAACATAATATAAATAGTCTCGTAGTAGGTTCTTATCGCTAATCTGTATGGCTATTAAATCCATTGTGAAAAGCATTCTTGTATTCTGATAGACAGATGGATGAAGTGGATACCCAACAACTCTACCTTCCCTCGTTATATCAGTACAAGCTATAATTAAATCTTCATTCTTTGCGAAATGGTCTTCTTTAAAGGCTCCTTTGTAATACTTCATCCCTCCTGTGTTAAATCCACCACCTCTCTCTATTGACTTTAAGTTTAATAGAGGTATTCCATTTTCTTCATCTGAATAATCAGAACTCTTGTATGTTACTCCTTTTCTAGTCTGAATTACATCACCTAAAGTCCAATATTCCTTAAAATCCCTCGGTACTGACTCTTCAATTTCTACTTGGTAAGCAATTTTTAATTTTTCTAATATTGCAATGTCACTCTCAATCACCTCATCCATAGCCCAAAGTAATTCAGCAAGTTTGGCTTGTTGGTCTTTTGATGGTAGTAGGAATTCGTAATTGGCTAAATCTTTAAATTTTACACGAGGTGATAAACCACCAGCCGAATGTTTTACGGCATAATCGAAAAACTTATCGTTTTGAACTATAAATGGTAGTAACTCTGGAAGTAAATTATCCTTTGCTCTAAATACGGTTATATCTCCTGAACAAATACCACTAAATTTAGCTTGTGCTGCTTTTTTTAGATATGCTCTACGTCTTCCAAATAGAACATCGTCAACTGCAAATTTCTTTGTGAATGTGGTACTTTCTTCAATACCATTAGAATTGCGAAGATGAATATCTTCACTTATAATATGTTCTAATCCTACAACATGCTCAATATTATCACCAATTGGGTCTTTTGTAGATTCTTTAGGTTCAAAAACAACATCTCCAAATTTGACTGGAAGCCAATTCGATTTATCCATTACAATTTTCTTATCCAATACTTCTTCCATTAATTATCAAGTATTTCAAAAAGTTCATTCATTGATTTTTTCAACTGTTTTGAAGAATCTTCCCAATTATCATAAACATCTTCAAAATTTACTTCAGTTTCCATACTTAGATCCTGCGTTCTCACATACAAACTAATAGACATGTTACCATCATTTGCAAGTACTTCTTCATTAGTCATTAAAGCTGAAAAATTTTCTATATCAGTAAAATCTTGATAAGCCTTAAAAATTCTATTAATGTGTTTTTCTTCTAAAAATCCCATTGTTTTTTCTTGTTTTACTTCTTCAACAGCATTTATAAATAAGATTTTTCCTTTTTTATCTTCGCTCTTATTCGTTTTGGTAATTAACAAACAGGCTTCCATTGGTGAATTATAAAACAAGTTTGGTCCTAAACCAATGACACATTCTACTAAATCTTCTTCTATCATTTTCTTTCGCAAATCGACCTCTTTATCTCTAAACAAAACACCATGAGGCCACAATGAAATAGAGCGTCCGTTTTCAGCATCTAAACTTTTTTGTATATGTTGCTGAAATGCATAATCTGCGCAACCTTGAGGTGGCGTTCCCCAAAGATTACGTCCAAAAGGGTCGTTGGAAAATGCTTTTTGGTCCCAAGCTTTTATAGAGTAAGGCGGGTTTGCCAGAATCACATTAAAGGTTTTTAGGGTATCGTTTTCTAAAAATGCAGGTTGCGCAAGTGTGTCGCCACGTACAATGCTAAACTCTTCTATACCATGCATAAACATATTCATACGTGCTATGGCCGAGGTTATGAGGTTTATTTCTTGTCCGTATAATTTTAGGGTTCGGTATTCCTTGCCTTCGTCACGTAAATGCAAAGCGCAGTTTAAGAGCAAACCACCAGAGCCACAGGTTGGGTCGTACACAGACTCTCCTGGTTGTGGGTCCATAATCATGGTCATGAGTTTTACAACCGTTCTATTGGTGTAAAACTCTGCTGCGGTATGTCCAGAATCGTCTGCAAACTCTTTTATGAGGTACTCGTAAGCATTCCCAAGTTGGTCATCTGGTACGTTTTCTATATTAAGTTTGTGCTGTGAGTAGTGTTCAATAAGGTTGGTTAAGGTTTCGTCACTTAACCTGTTTTTATTGGTCCAAGACGCATCGCCAAAAATACCATAAAGTGTTTCTGGGTTGGCTTTTTCAATAGTACGCATAGCGTTTTGTATGGCAATACCAACATTTGTAGTGGTTTCACGTACAGTGTTCCAGTGGGCGTGTTCTGGCACTATAAAATGGTGGTTTTCGGCAAAGGCAGCGTATTCTAAATCGCCATCACTTTCTTTAAGTGCTTTTTCAAACTCTTCATCGTACACATCGCAAATACGTTTAAAAAACAATAACGGAAATATGTATTGTTTATAATCACCGGCATCAATAGTACCACGTAAAGAGGTTGCTGCGCCCCAAAGGTATTTTTCTAGTTCTTTTTGAGTCATATGTTATGATAGTTCTTCTTCAATAATTTCTTGATTATCCTCAATAAAATCTTGAGTATCTGTTACGTTTAGCACCTGAAATAATTTAGCTTTCAAAGTCTCCCTACGTGATTGATAAAACTCGAGAAACGTATCCATTGTTAAATCGTTATTTAAAGGAATAAAATGCATGTTTTTATAATTAACTAAATCATGATCTTTGTAATTGCTAGTTAACCATTCATTAAATGGCGTTGCACTTTTTTCCAAGTTTTCAGTTTCTTGAATTAGCTGTAAATTTCCAATGGCATTAAAAGCATTTAGATAGTCGTTTCTTCGTTCTTCATCTTCTATTCCCATTTTAATTAATTCTTTATGCTTAAAATATTTTTTGGGATGAATATGGTCTTGATGAAACTTATAATTATGGTTTAGTGGATATAATAAGCTTAACATCATATAAGCAAAGGCACTTCCATATTGCGTGTTTAGCAAGTGCTCAATAGTCTCTTCATCAAAACTTAAGGATTTATTAGTTCCTTTATACTTATCTATGAGTTGTTGTAGAGGAAACTGCCCTAAATTAGCTGAAATAATAGTTCTGTAGGTTGGATATAAATTATCTGGTGTACCACCAAAAACACGTTTTAATAAAGCACGCACCAACCATTCTTTAATTGATTTTCTATTTTCAAGATGGTTGCTGCTATGTAATAATTCATCACCCAGATTATTCTTTTTAATAAAATAGGCTATCGGGATAATGGCATTATAGGCTGTTAAGGTTTTACTGTTAAATCCAAAAGATGCAATGAGTTGTATAGCTAAGTTTAATGCCTTAGCTATATAATCCCAATCAGATTCAATAAGGGCCATATTCTCGGCAGAAAAATTATTTACTTTAAACTTAATATCCTTTATATCAGAAAGCACGAGACAAGACTTTAACACCAAATCTTTGTTAACATTAAATCCAGGATCAATAGCATTAATTTGATCGACAAATTTGTGGATGATTTCTCTTGCATCTTTATCTTGCCATTGCGCAGTAGCAATGGATAATAATAAGTCTGAATAGCTCAACTTAGTACCTCCACTATTAACCCTAATAAAAATATGAAGCACTTTCTCTAGCTCAACAGATTTCTCTAAATAAAAGTTTATAAGTTCCTTTTGGTTAAAATACTGAAATAGTTTTGAAAGCGTATCTGATGCAAATTTGGTTTGCTCTTGATTATATTTAGAAGTATCCATTAATGAATGCTCAGCGATATATTTAAAAATATCTGGAAAATCATTAAACTTTATAGTTTGACCAACTTTAAACCAGTGATATTTATCTGGGTAAAGGTCATTGAACTTTTTTAGTTCGTCATCAGACAAGAACCTGAAATCATACAATAACTCTGTGTTTTCGGCTTCGCCTAATAAATTTATATATAAATGCCTTTTAGGAAAAGCATGGTCACTCTTCCAATTATAGTTCGATAATTTATAAGCATAACTGCCTTTAAGGCCAATATACAATGAGGTCAATCGCTGCTGCCCGTCTAGGATAGCAAAACGGTCCCTATCATTCTCTAGATACAATGGTTCATTATGTTTTTTATCCCTTTGGTGATAAACTGATAAAAACTTATAGAATTTAAAACGTTCTATGTTCTCAGCTTTTACTTTCCAAAATAAGAAAGTACTAATTGGATAATCACGCATTATTGAATCGAAAAGCAACTCAATTTGCTTGGTGTTCCAGACAAACTCTCTTTGTATGGCTGGTAATATAAATTCTTCATCCTTGATAGATGTTACTGCCTCTTTTATAGATATTGGTTTTTCGTATGCCATTATTAAATGAACTCTTTTAAAATAGTCTTAAATTTATCTTCTGCCTTTTGACTTTCAAACCAAGCTGCTTTCAAATCAGCTAAGGCTTCCTCAACGCTAGGTAGATTATCTTCTATGATTTTCTCCACGTATAGAGGAATATTCAAATTATAGTCATTTTCTTCAATCTCGTTCATTGAAGCTACTTTGACGTAATTTTCAACGTCTTCATTGTTAGTGTACCAGTCAAATAATTGGTTAATATGCTCAGATTCTAAATAGTTTTGAGCCCTACCAACACGTACTTGGTCTGACCCATCAATAAATAAGACTTTATTCTTTTTATTAGCTTCTTTATTTTGCTTAAATACCATAACACAAGCTGCTAATTGTGTCCCATAGAAAACATTTGGTGCTAAACCAATTACTGCCTCTAACAAATCATCTTCTAATAATCTCTTACGTATTTTACCTTCAGCACCTTTTCTAAACAGGGCGCCATGAGGTAATACAACAGTCATACGGCCGGTACTATTCATAGACTTAATCATATGCTGCACCCAAGCCATATCGCCGTTTCCTTTTGGTGGTTCACCAGCAATGTTTCTTCCATAAGGGTCGTTGGCCCAATTCTCTGCGCCCCAAGCTTTAAGTGAAAATGGAGGGTTTGCTATTACACAGTCAAAAGTTTTTAATCCATCAGCAGCAAAAAATGCTGGATTTCTTAATGTATCTCCACGTGCAATCTGGAAGTCTTCTATGCCGTGTAAAAACATATTCATTCTAGCAATAGAGCTAGATGTTAGATTTTTCTCTTGACCGAACAGTCTAAGAGTTCTATAATCTTCATTGTTATCTTTTAAATGGTCAACACACTCTAAAAGCATTCCTCCTGTACCACATGCTGGGTCATAAATGCTTTCTCCCTGGTGCGGGTCAAGAATTAAACCTAGTAGATGTACAACAGACCGAGGTGTATAAAACTCACCCGCTTTTTTATTAGTTAAATCTGCAAAATGTTTAATTAAGTATTCATAAGCATTACCTAATATATCCGGCTCTACTTGTGAGTTAGATAAATTGTACTGTGAAAAATGTTCAATGAGATCTATAAGAAGTCTATCTGAAAGTTTGTTTTTGTTACTCCATTGCGCATCGCCAAAAATACCATAAAGCGATTCTTGATTGGCTTGTTCTATACCGCGCAGCGCATGTTCGATTGACAAGCCAACATTGACAGTTGTTTCTCTAACATCTTTCCAATGACATCCATTTGGAATTTCGAATCTATGAAATTCTGGCAAGGATGCGTATTCAACATCCCCGTCGGATTCTTCAAATGCCGTTTTATATTCTTCATCATAAACATCTGATAAACGTTTAAAAAAAAGTAAGGGAAAAATATAAACTTTAAAGTCTGAAGCGTCAACTGGACCTTTAAGAATCCATGCGGCTTTAGATAAATATTGTTCGAGTTGAGATAAGGTAATTTTAGTTTGTTCCATAAATAGGTATAGGGACCTAGGTCACTACAATTTAAAAATTTCTTGTACTGTTTACTTTGGAGGTGAAGTAAAGAACATAAAAATAGAAATATCTATTATAAAACGAAATATTAACTTACCTATTTAATATGGTTTTTTTTACAATACTCATAAAATGATTTCAATAAGAACGTATTTCTTAGAAACCAATTAAATCTATTAAGTCGTCGCCTCTAGAAACATCTTCACTTTCCAACAGGGCACTACATAAAATATTATAACCCTTATTTCTAAATTCAATTGATTTTTTTTCCCAACAACTAAACTCGAGATTATCAGGATAGACAATGACCTTATACTTTCTTAAAGGTCTTAAAAGTGCTTCTTTAAAATTAGACTTACTTCCCGTTGCAAGCCATAAGTACTGCGGAAATAATATGCTTAATATTATTGCTGTTTTTTCGGACTCAACAATACAAATAGTGCTGCCGTATTCATAATCGTATAAATTGTGTATACCAAATAAACATTGTTGTAACACAAAGTTGTTTACGGGAATTACTTTATGCATCCAGTTTATATGCGGATATGGTTTCTTTACTCGTTTACCCGTTTGGGAGTCATAAAGCATAACTTTACCTGCCATTATGTTCATATTATGGTCTACCTGCCAGAATATTGTTGCACCGTTCCAATGATTCGATGTTGCAACAAAGTATTTCTTTATTGCTGCTGCTATTTGCTGACTAGAAAAGTATTGCAATAAATATTTCACAAAATTATTATTGCAATAATTGTTGCTGTAGTAAGCAATAACATCATCATTGTGACAAGTAGGCTCAGCAACACTATTTATACTATGTATATTTACTATAGTTTTATTACCATTCGGCTTAGAATGAAAACCGCATTTGCTCTCTCTATCACAACGACCAATTGACACATTTAAATAATTATCTGTTTCATTATCCTTGTAACACACAAAAGTTTTCTTATTACACTGGGGACATCTAAACTTTTTACTGCTTTTATCTAAGCTATATTTATACATATTTCTTTGATTCGTAAAATCGTAAAACCGTAGAGTCTAAATTCTTTACGATTTTTACGATTATTTGACTTTAAATACATTCGTTAAAAGGTAGTTGCGCGCCTCATAATCTGAAATTATTATCTTTTTCCGTGTGCATTTCGTTTTGACTGGTACTTTGATATTTTCTCGCATAATCTCGAACAGACGTACATACTCCTCTTTAGGGAGTGCCTTAGCTATGATATGTACATCTGTCGCCGTCACTTATTAATGTTCTATTTTCTTGAGATTATATCTAACCGTACCTTCAGATATACCTAAGCGTTCAGCTATGTCAACATTACTTAAGCCTTGCGACTTCAGTTCTTGAATCTTCTCTAAACGATTCTTCCTTTCTGAAGCGTCTTTGGCTTTAAGATGATTAGCTTCACAATCGAAATCAACAAAATGAAATTTTAAAAAATTAAAATCTTGATGTATTCGCATGAGGGCAACATTTTCCGAATGGTATACGCACTCTGTATTACGTTGCTTTATCTGTTTGACATACCTTAAGTCGTGACCTTCTGTACTTACCCCAAGAGCAAAGGCGCTATCACAGAAATTAATAAGCATTTTGCTACCTGCTAAATCATTTTTAGTAATAGGTTTACTGTAATCTCTCTTTGGAGTATGGGCTAAAACGAGTACTGATACACCATATTTTTTATTAATAGCTTTAAGATGCTTCATCAACGGAAGCGCATTCTTTGCTTTCTCGTTATCTTCACGCAAATATGTAAGGTTATCAACAATAACTACCTTAGCATTATATTTTTGAATTACTTCAACAATAGATTTTACAAGAAAATCCTCGAAGCAAGAAAACTCCTTGGGTAGCTTTACATCTGGGTTAATTTCTGCACGTATGAGATTTGGGCTGAATTGGTAATGGTCTTTGTAATTATTTGAATACCGTTTTTCGAATTGCTTATCGGATAACTCAAAATCAAAATACACCGTTTTTTGTGGACTTGTTTGTGTCGAAAAATCTTGTATACTCTTACCGCGACTAATAGCTTCTGCAATTTGAACGGCTAAAACACTTTTACCCGTATTGGTATCTGAAAAGAGAATACATATTTCGCCCTCAAACCATAAGGCACCAAATAACATATTTGGAATTGGTCTACGCTTCGCTTCTTCTATCCATGTATTAGCAGACTTTGTTACAAAGCAATCATTTTTAGCTAAGTCGGACTCATGTTTTTCTAAATCTTCATTGATGCTAGATAAAGCATCTATATTGATACCTTTACCCAGCATAATTATTATCGATTAGATTGTAAACTGCCGTAAACAAAAGATGATAATCTAGCGAATACATATTACCCGCTTGTGTAAACTGAAGATTTTGTAGATTTCCTTGCTCGTGTATTACAATATTAATATTGTTCAACACCTTTACAAATTCAAAACGCAGTTGAGGTGTAATAATAGTTGACTTAACTGCATTTTCTAAATAATTCTTTATGTTGGATAAAATATCTAAAGAACAATAATTATGGGAATATTTTGTAATAAATAGCCACAAGGTGAGTTTTGGTAATTGGTCTTTTATATCCTTATGCCATGAATCTACAAAAATCACTATTTCTTCCAATTCATGTACATCAACAAAGTCATCTTGTTCCTCAATTAAATCATTATCAATTAAGTGCTGCTCAATGATTCCTCTGAGGTACTCAGAGGATGTAATACTGTATTGATTAGCTAAATTTTCAATGTGGGTTTTGATGTCTTCTTCGACTCGGACTGTTAGTGTCTGTTTCATCTAATTTATTTTTTGGCCCCTGTAAAGACCGTTAGACATTATTTTAAATGCCAAATTAGATTGGAGTACTGATAACTAAAGCATGTAAAGTGTCCGATTTGGTGTCTGAAAACAAGAATAAAGTGTCGGAATATGACTAAAAAGTGTCAGAAAAAAGGAAGACTGTCGAAATGATGAATTTCTTCGATAAAAAGATTCTATTTATCGTTTAATCTGAGATATAAATTCATCTTTTATGTTCTTAAATTTTTCATTTGCATGAACAGGGTTTGCTCTTATTTTAGAAATTTTAGTTTCTAACACATTATTTATGAACCTTAGAAAAGCAGTTTTATTAGCATGAATTTTATCTAATTCTTGAAGAGCCGTAAAAAGAGCACTTATAATCTGTGTAAGATTTGTCTCGTTCTTTTTTATACCGCCCAAAACATTGAGTATCAAATGCATATCACGGAAGTCCTTAATTGAATCCTTATGTTCATTATATAACTGTTTGGGTCTATAATTTAAAGGGTCTGGTATAACATCTTCAAATTTATACTCGTGATTAATCCATTTTAAAAATTTACTTAAAATAGCGTAATCTATTATTTCTTCAAGGCGTATACTATAAGGTAAGACATTCTTTTTTAAAGAGTCATTACTTTCACACAAATAACCAGCGACAAGCAACGCATCATTATCCAAATTCTCTATCAAAAACCTTTGACGTAAATGCGAGTTCCATAGATGTTCAGAGCTGATTTTGTTATTTTTTTTAAAGCTTATTAAATCGTCATCACAATAATTGGGATGCATTTTTCTACCAGCCTCTACGAAACAAGTTTTTGCGTGTTTTAATTCGTCTAACTCATCAACTATTGATTCCAATTCAGTCATAAAACTGCCAACTAATTCATTAAATTGTTTTTCAATCAAAGGATTAAAAAAGTCAACCATAAAGAAGTACAATTCCTTTTTAAAACTGAAAGTACATCTCGTTTTTTCTACAGCATTGGAAAGTGACATTTTCACAGATTGTTCAGTGGCTTTGTATTTAGTTTTAGGATACAATCCTTCTAAATTACTAGACGCTTGGTCTTGATTGTCAGGTATACTGAAAGTCAAGCTCTGATATTTTTCAATAATACCATTATCCACTAATATTTCCATGCGATTCTTATCTGATAGATTTTCCCAATCTACCTCACTTAATATACCTCTACAACTCATTAATTACTTATATGTTTAGAATAGTCTTCTGGCAGTTCCGCATCAATATTACGCAAATAAGCTTCAAGTGCCGTCATTGTTGAATGTCCTGTAATTTCTTTCAATTTACTTTTAGCCTCAAAAGGTGTCATTGTTTTTCTAAAATCCCTGTATAAATTTGTTATTGCAGTATGCCTAAAACTATACAAACCATAGTCTACGCCTAAACCAAACTTGTCTTTAATTTTCTTAAATCGTTTTGTAAAATAATCCCTCTTGTTACTTTCTGTAGTATCCCAATCCCCGCCAATTTTTTCTGGTGTAAACAAAAATGATTCTGGATTTAGTTGCGATAAATCTGGTAATTCTTTGATAAGTATTTCAGGTATAATCTTAACCTTAACCATTTTGTTTTTAGCCTTTAAATAGATTTTGGCATCCTTTATATCTATATCCTTAATTTTTAATCTACAAATCTCTATTGGCCTCAAGAAATTATAGTTAATGAATCTAATAAACAGTAATAGTATTTTATCATTTTGTTTTAGGTGTTGTAATATTTCTTTTTCAACTGTTGGTTTATATGTCTTATTTCGTTTAGGCTGCGTCTTAAGTTTACTAATGCTAGTGATAAAATTCTCTTTTATAATCTCATTATCCTCTAACAACTTAAACAAAGTATTAATATCCGTTCTCGTATTGTTGCGGTTTCTAGCCGAAGATACCAGTAATACAGAATTTAAGTAATCCACTACAGTCTTTTTCTTAATTCTTCGCACATCATCTGTTTCCTTAAAGTCATTCTCAATTAACCATGCTCTAAATCGGTTAACTTTACTTTTAAACTTAGGGTAAGATGTTTCCGCGAGGACTCGTTTTTTAAGTTCTAAAGCCAAGTCAAAAGCTTCCTTAATTGTCGTTTTATTTTCTTCTTTAGCTGAAGGAATGACAACTTTTGTTGTTAATTCTTTATTTTTCTTATCTACTAATTCATCTATCTTTTTGTTATCGTTATAAGGACTATAACCTTCCTGCAATAACATAGACAGATTACGCTGTAATACTTTTAAAAACCTATAGCGTTCTGATTTTGTTTTAAAGCGATTAGCGCCAGCTTTTATATTAGGCTGTCGTTTTAATTTATTTGTTTTTGGATTACGAAAAGAATAATACACATACCAATCTTTAGAAAGTGCAGCTTGCCGTTGCGCTTTAGTAAGTTTTGACCACTGGCTTATTTGAATACCGCCTGTGTATATTTTTGGCTCGGAGTAGTTACTTTTCATTTTAGAAACGTGTACGTTTTCGTATACGTTTTGTAAAATTAAAGAAATTAAAGACATAAAAAAACGGATTGTGCGTACACAATCCGTTGATTTTACTGGCTTAGCCTTAGTAGCGGGAACTGGACTCGAACCAGTGACCTTCGGGTTATGAGCCCGACGAGCTACCTACTGCTCTATCCCGCGATATAAATCTAAATTGATTAAACTTAGCTTTTAACTTTCGGTTCATAATGCCGACTCAATCATTTTAGGACTGCAAAGATAACACTTTATTTTACTTTTAAAAGTTTTATCAAAAAAATAACCTTCAAAATTTGTTGAAGGTTATCAAAATTATCTTCTGTTTTTATTTTCTAGTTATCGCCATCAACGATTTCATCTAAAGTTACAAGCTGACCTTTACGATTTTCATCGTCTATATCGAATGTTACAATGTTTGGCATCTGCTCTTGAAGCTTTGCAAAGTTACCCGTAAAACTGTTGTTGCCTAATAATAATGTGTTTAGATTATTTAACCGCGCTAAACTAGATGGCAAACTCCCATAAAAACTATTGTTAGATAACACTAATTCTTTAAGATTGCCTAAATGACCTATATCACTTGGAAGGTTTCCAAATAATTTATTATCAAAAACGCTGAGGACTTTTAGATTCTTTAATTTAGATAAACTCTTTGGTAACTTACCCGTAAGCTGGTTACTACTTAAAATTAAATCTTCTAGATTTGATAAGTTTCCTATAGATTCTGGAATCTCACCAGTAAAATCGTTATTGTAAATTTCTAATGATTTAAGATTAACTAGTAAACCAATACTTCTAGGGATAGTTCCTGAAATTCTATTGGAATATAGTCTAAGAGACTCTAATTGCTTTAGTTCTGTAATTTCTTGTGGTAATTCTCCACCGATAGCATTAAACGATAAATCTAAAGATTTAAGATTTACTAGATGTTTTATGCTTTTTGGTAATTCTCCCTTTAAATTATTAAACATCAATTTAATGCCTACAACATAATCGTTCTTGATAGTAACCCCATACCATGAAGATACAGGAGCGGATAAATCCCACTTGTTTTTCCAATTATCACCATCAGTAGAATTATATAAATCGATGAGAGCGTCTTTTTCTGTTTTTGAAATGTTTGCAAATGAAATTGCAGTTACAAAAAGACATGATAAGAAAAAGTAAAACGTTTTCATATTTGGTTGATTTGGGCGAGGGAACCGTTTTAACAACTCAAATATATAAGAAAATCACTTTATTACCGACAAAACAATCTATTTTTTCGATGAAATGCACGCTATTTAAATAGTTCTAAGAAGAATCCTTACTGTTCGATGCTGTTTGCGTCTACATATTCTACAACAGTTCCGTCAGTAACTGCTGTAACTTGAATTGGATTACAACACACTTCGCAATCTTCTATGTAGGTTTGATGAGTAACAGAAACGTCAATTAGCATTGAAATTTCTTCCCAGCAATACGGACATTGAAAAAAATACTCTTCCACGTTTTTATTGATTATAATTCGACATTAAGTAACTCTCCACTAATCTGAAGCACGATAATCTCAGCCAATTTAGCATCGTACTTCGCTTGATTTTTACTTAAAACAGCATTGAGAAGATTAAGCTGCGCTTGTCTAAACTCGATTGAAGTCACTTGTCCTAATTTGAATTTCTCCTGCGTACGTTCAAAATTATTTTTTGCAGTTTTAATATTATCCTCTTGCACTTCGTAGATGCGCAACTTATTCTTATAGTCGTCCCAAGCATTGTTAAAGTTACGCTCGATTTCAATTTTAAGCTGTTCTTTCTGAAGTTTTTGATTTTCGAGGTTTATTCGGGCATTTTTTACTCGGGTAATTGTACCGCCACCATCGAATAAATTCCAAGTTAAATTAATACCTGCTGAAACATTTGTACTGGTATTTTGCAAGACAAAAGCCAAAGGACTGTTGTTGGTAGACTCGTTCCAACCATAAGAGCCAGTAAGGCCAACCGTTGGCAGATACCCAGATTTATTGGCTTTGAGTGCAAACTCGTTTATGGCGATGTTTTTTTCATTCTGAATTAACCTAACATTATTTGCGTAAAGCTTGTTTAACAAGTCTTCTTTGTTAAGTTGAAATAGAAAATTAATTGTGGTATCGACTTCAAATTGATTTGAAATTTTATTGCCAGTAACTAGGTTTAAATCGCGTTTTAGATTAATTAAATTTTGTCTGGAGTTAATAATACTTATACTATCATTATTGATATCAACCTCGGCATTTAAAACATCTAATTTGGTGTTTTGTCCATAATCAAACTGATACTCACTTCGTGTAAGTCTATCTCTAGAGATTTCGATGGTTTCTTCAAAAGATTTTAAATTTTCACTTTGCCGCGCTACATTATAATACACGGTAAGTAATTGAACCATCGTGTTCTCAATGGTTTCTCTCGCTTGTAGCTCAGACAAATTATATTCTTCTTTTAATCGCTTATAATTATAGTATCTCCCTAATCCATCAAAAAGCGTGTAATTAAGGTTTATCGATGCATTGTAACGTCTTGTCTCTGCGCCTTCTGCAACTCTAGTATCACCATTGGCCAATTGTCCTTCGGCATTCTGGCGGTCTATATTTCCACCAGCGTTTCCTGTCAACGTTGGTAAGTAACCAGAGTTTAAAATCGCTTTATTATTTTCCGCAACTTCAACATTGTTATTTGCTATTTGAATACCATAGTTGTGTTCTAAAGCCAATTGAACCGCATCCGATGGTTTTACAACTTGTTGGGCGTTAGCAAGATTAAAAACGAGTAATAGTAGTATTATTTGTAATTGTTTCATGTGTTTTATTCTGAACAACTTAGTTATACCTTTTCGTAACTAGATGCTTGTTCTATTTTGGGTATTCCTGCTTCAAAATGGCCAAGCTCTTTTTGTTCTTTTATAGCTCTTTCCACTTCTTCTTTAGTCACCTCTTGATTGGTATACAACCACTTTGCATTTAGTTTTATAAAATTTCCGAAGGCTAAAAATATTGGTAAAACAATAAGAGTCAAAACCGTTGCAAACCCTATACCGTAAGCAATAGAAACTGCCATAGGAATAAGGAATTGCGCTTGGCGACTTTCTTCAAAAATTAAAGGTGTAAGACCCGCAACCGTTGTAATAGACGTAAGGAATATGGCTCTAAAACGCGAACGTCCTGCTTCGTACAATGCTGCATCGAAAGACATACCTTCTTTTAAGTTGGTATTAAATTTTGAAATAAGCACTAAGCCATCATTGACCATAATCCCTATTAAGGCTATTATTCCTAAAAGTGATAATATATTAAGCGGAAAATCGTGAATCCAATGTCCCCATGCCACCGCAGGTAAACTTAAAGGAATAATTAACAGGAGAATTAAAGGTTGACTATAGCTTCTGAACGTAAAGGCAATAACCACATAAATCAAGACTAAGATAACCAAACCAACTGGTCCCAAAGAGTTTGTTAATTTTAGTCGCTCTCTGTTTTGCCCTTCGTAAGATGGTGTTACAGTTGGATATTTGGATAATATCTCTGGCATAACCTCATCTTTAATTTCTAACATAATATCTGCAGTACTTGTTTTCTTAGCATCTTTTACATCTGCAGTAACCTGAATCTCTCTTCTACCTTCTAAATGATTTATAGCCACATCGCCACGCTCTATGGTATAATCTGCAATTTCTCTTAACGGAATACGATTGCCTTGAGGCGTTACAATGCGCATATCATCGAGATTATTTATAGAAGACCTACTTTCTCTATTATATCTAACCCATACTCTTATCTCGTCTTGACCTCTTTGGAAGCGTTGCGCCTGAGCACCAAAAAAAGCAGCTCTTACTTGGCTCATTACGGTTCTTAAATCCAAGCCTAATGCATAAGCACTTTCTTTTAATTTTAATCGTATTTCTTTAATACCGGCTGGGTCGTTGTCCGCTACGTCTTTGAGTAATGCATTATTCTCTAGGTAATCTTTAAGCTCTTTTTTTACTGCTTTTAAGTCGGCTATATTATTACCCAAAAGTGAAACAGATACTGGATTACCACCAAAATTTCCGCCACCACCATAGACCAAACTTTCCACTCCTAAAACTGGACCAACACGCTCGCGTAGTTTGTTAGTCACTAGTTGTGTTGTAATTTCGTTAGGACGCTCTTCACCAGGTAATAAATTGATTTCTAAACGTGCCGTAGAAGAGCCAGGACCAATAGTCTTTATCATGTTCTCTACCAAGTACTTTTCAGAATCTGCTCCAAGATACTCATCATTAATCTCCTTTGTCACTTCTACAGCCTTCTCTTCGATAAATGAAATAATGCTATCAGTTACCTTTTCGTTAGTTCCGTTCGGCATATTTAAATCTACAGCCACTCTATCACTTGCTATTTGAGGAAAAAATGAAACTCTGATAATTCCGCCACCGATACTAGAAAACGTGAGTATCATAAAAACCACAAAAAAGGAGAAGGTCAAGAACTTATACTTAAGCGAGAATCTAAGACAAGGACTATAAAGGTTATCCCTAAGCCAGTTCATTATTCGTTCACCAAACGTATTGATATAACGTAACTTTGAAAACGCACGTTGAAAAAATCCAGCAATACCCATTTTTTCTTTTTTACTTTCTGCCCGCAAGGCTTTAGAGTGTGCTAAATGTGCTGGAAGAATAATTAAAGCCTCTACCAAAGACACCACCAATGTTAAAATAACAACCACAGAAACCTCTCCGAAGAATTCCCCTATTCGTCCATCAAGGAATAGAAATATACCAAATGCTAAAACTGTAGTTAAGATTGCTGAAATTATAGCTGGAAGCACCTCCATTACCCCATCTATTGCAGCTTGCTCTGGTGATTTTCCTTTCTCGTATTGCTGGTATATATTTTCGGCAATAACAATGCCATCATCTACCAAAATACCAATAACGATTATCATCCCAAAGAGCGATAATACGTTAATGGTTACATTAAAATAACCTGCGAACATAAACATTCCCAAGAATGCTATTGGTAATCCAAAGGCTACCCAAAACGCCAATCTGGTGTTTAAGAATAACGACAGGAATATGAGTACTAAAATAATCCCTGCAACTGCGTTTTCCGTTAGTAGTTGTGTACGTTGAACCAATGTAGTCGATAAATCTCTTACCACATTAAGCTTTACATTTTCGTACTTCTGATTAAACTCTTCAATATAGGCTTTGGTCTTATCTGCTGAAGAAATTAAATCCTCGGAATTGGTACTTGTAATAGTTACAGATATAGATAGATTATTATCGTAAAAACTAGCATTTGGCGTTTCCGAAAATTGGTCTCTAACATTTGCAATATCTTTTAGCTGAATTTTACGACCAGAAGGGTCTGATTTTACAATGAGGTTAGATAATTCGTCTGCATAATACGAGCGGTTGTTAGCTCTTATTAAATATTCTTCAGCGTCTGTTTTTATAGTTCCGCCTGTGGTTATTAGACTAGCCTGATTAACCGCTTGTGCTACTTCCGTAAACGTTAGATTATAAGCTAGTAAACTATTCTCGTCTACAGCAATTTCTATTTCTTCTTGCGGGTAGCCCGAAATTGAAATTTGAGATATGCCATCTATTCCTCTTAAATCATTTTCGACCTGTCTTCCTATTTGTTTTAAGGTCGCTAGAGGAATGTTACTACCACTAATAGCAAAGGTAATTGTAGGTCTTAAATTTTCTTGCTTAGCAACGATTAAGGGTTCCATTCCAACAGGAAATGATGGTACGCGGTCAACCGCATTTTTTACTTCAAGAAGCATAAAATCGATATCTCTGCCTTTTTCGATTTCTACATTTATCGTTCCGCTATTTTCTCTAGAAGTTGAAGTCACGCGCTCAACGCCATTAAGCCCTTTTAGGTTGTCTTCAATTTTAAGTACTATACCTTCTTCGACCTCTTGCGGTGATGCACCTGGATAGGTTACATTAATACTTATATTTTTAGAATCGACTAAAGGAAAAAAAGAAGATTTAAGTTTTGAAGCTCCAAAAATTCCGAATATCAAAAAAGCAAAAATCACCACGTTCACTGCGACGCTGTGCTTAATAAAATATGTTATCAGCTGTCTCATCGTTAGTTTTCTGAAGATGCGTTAGTTGAAACACTTTCAGTAGTAGTTTTATATGGTTTTACAGACATACCTGCGTATGCTCCAGGAACAGGCTTAGACAATATCACCGTTCCGTTAGGCACATCTTTTAGTACTGCTTTTGTATCCGAAAAATAGACAGGATTTACATCTATAATATCTAAAATACTATCTCTGACAACAAAAATTCTATTACCATCTTGCACTAGACTTCTGCTTACCTCAATAGCATTAGCTTCGGACTTCGCATTTAGATTTGCCTCTAAATACATACCTTCTTTTAGGTCGCTACTTTTTACTTCGATATAGGCATTAATCGTTTGTGTTGTAGCATCAATACTTCCATTTACTCTAGAGACTTTTCCGGTGAAAGTTTGTGTTTTTTCAAGATTATTCAAAGCAACAGTTTCTCCAACCTTTAATAGATTGGCATAGCTCTTACCCAATGCAACTTCCATTTCGTAAACGGTTGGGTCTATATATTCACCTAGTTTTTGTCCGTTTCTTATTAATGAGCCTTCAGTAACTAAAGCCTCTGTTAATATTCCTGAAAATGGCGCACGAATATTGAATTTTGACAACCGTTGTTCTAAATTTTTAACCGTGTAATAATTAGTAACAATACCTCGACCTGTAATAAAATAATTTTCCTTTTCTGAAGTCATTTCAGGAAGCTTAGGCGTGGTTTTATCTAAATTAAATCCGTTGAGATAGTTTTGCCATTTAGGAAAAACCTCAGGAAAATCCAGCCTTAAATCTGGCATTATCGCCGCAATAGAATTATACAACACACTCTTTGCAGACTGTACGCTAGCATAATATTCAGAAGCATCTACTTTGATTAGCGTTTGTCCTTGTTTGTATTCTTGACCAGGACGAAATAATTTTCCTGTTGACTTAAAAACACCTTGAACTTCGGAATACAGTTCTACACGTCTTTTAGCCACCAAATTACCATTAGTTGATATGATAATAGGAACCGTGCTATTGACTACTGTATCTGTAAAAACTGTTTTTACAACTTTGGCTGGAACTGGCCTTTGTTTCTTTTTGCTATTAGCAATTTCTTTTCCAATAAAAATGGCACCTATAATAAGAACAACGCCCAAGACGGAAAGAATAATATTTCGCATTCGATGGTTATTTAGATCACAAATTTACCTATAACCAAAGGTGGGCTTCGTTAAAATAATCTTAATTGTTAAAATTGAGTGAGTCTATTGACTCTTGTACGTTCTCCCAATCTTCCATAAGTTGGTCTAAGTCTTTCTTTTTAGATTGATATGCATCAAAGAAATCAGGATTAGCAGCCGTTTCGTCATAATTTGTAGCTAACGCCACATCGTCTTCTTTTATCGCCTTTTCTAAGGCATTAATTTTAGACTCGATATTACTCAACTTATTGTTTAAAGATTTTAGTTTCTTTTGGTCTTCGTAGCTCTGCTTGTTGTCTTTTACCTTTTCAGTTTTGGTAACTACGGTTCGTTTTTCAGCTTCGCGGAGATTTTCTAAATTACGTTGTTCTAGATAGTAATCAATATCTCCTAAATACTGTTTTATTTTCTGGTCTTTAAACTCATAAATTGTTTGGGTTAATCCTTGCAAAAAATCTCTATCATGAGAGACCAGAATTAGCGTGCCTTCAAACTTTTTTAAAGCGTCTTTTAAAACGTTTTTAGATTTGATATCTAAGTGGTTTGTTGGCTCATCCATAATGAGGACATTCAACGGCTGTAATAATAATTTGGCTAATGCCAATCGGTTTCGTTCGCCTCCAGAAAGCACGCGAACATATTTGTCTACCTCTTCGCCTCGAAACAAAAACGAACCCAAGATGTCTCTTACCTTAGAACGATTGGTCTCGTTTGCAGCATCAATCATCGTATCTAAAACGGTTTTACTTCCGTCTAAATATTCGGCTTGATTTTGGGCAAAATAGCCTATTTGCACATTGTGTCCCAAAGTAAGTTTTCCGCTATGCTCAATTTCGCCAACAATAATTTTAGCCAACGTAGATTTACCTTGACCATTCTGACCAACAAAAGCTGTTTTAGTATCTCTTGGGATGCTTAAACTTACATTATGAAGCACTTGTAAATCGCCGTAATGTTTAGATACATTTTCGACCTCAACCACTACCTTTCCAGGAACAACAGAGACTGGAAAATTAAGTGTCATTACCGCATTGTCTTCTTCATCGACCTCGATAAGGTCCATACGCTCTAACTTCTTAATTAAGGATTGAGCCATTGTGGCTTTAGAAGCTTTAGCGCGGAATTTTTCTATAAGCTTTTCGGTTTGCTGAATTTGCTTTTCTTGATTCTTTTGCGTGGCTAATTGCTGTTCTTTTATATCTTTTCGAAGCTCTAAAAACTTTGTGTAAGGCTTATTATAATCGTAAATACGACCCAATGAAATTTCTATGGTGCGGTTAGTTACATTATCTAAGAACATCTTATCGTGCGACACAATCACGACCGCTCCTGGATAGTTTTTTAAAAAATTCTCTAACCATATGATAGACTCAATATCTAAATGGTTTGTAGGCTCATCCAACAATAACAAATCGTTATTTTGAAGGAGAAGTTTAGCCAACTCAATTCGCATTCGCCAACCACCAGAAAAGGTGTCGGTAAGTTTATTGAAATCGTCGCGTTTGAAACCTAGACCTTGAAGAATTTTTTCGGTTTCGCCCTGATAATTATATCCTCCTAAAATCTCGTATTGATGCTGAATCTCGTTTAAATCAATCATTAACTGATTGTACGATTCGCTTTCGTAATCTGTGCGTTCTGCTAATTGGGTGTTTATAGTTTCGAGTTGATTTTCTAACGCTTTAATCTCTTTAAAGGCTTCGTAAGATTCTTCTAGTACTGTTTTTCCGAAATCGAAATCTATGTCTTGCTTAAGAAATCCAATCTTTAAATCTTTATCTGCGGCTATTTGCCCTGTATCTGCTTCCTGCTCCTTAGACAAAATCCTAAGCATGGTTGATTTCCCAGCTCCGTTTTTACCAATAAGCCCCACACGGTCACCATTTCCTAGTTTAAACGTAATATCTTCAAAAAGGTATTCGCCTTGAAAAGAAATAGAAAGGTTATGAATATTAAGCATAAGTTTTAAATATATTCAGATAACGAAAAACGTTACAATTGTTACAATACCATAACATCTAAAAATTATCTTTGTATGGTATTGAAAAAACGCAAAAGTAAAGGTTTTATATATGTTTGGAAAAGGAAATAAGATTTATAGTATTATCACTGGCGCTTGCCCTAAATGCCATCAGGAATCTATGTACATCGAAAAGAATCCATATATAATTTCAGATACTTTAAAAATCCATGACCGTTGTTCGAATTGCCAAACTAAATACAGAATGGAGCCTTCGTTTTTTTATGGTTCGATGTACGTAAGTTACGCGGTAGGAATTGCTTTTGCCGTTGCCGCTTTTATCATAACATTTGTTTTAATAGAAACCTCTTTGGTAACAGCTTTTATTGCTATCGTAGTAACGCTTATAGCATTTATGCCCATAATTATGCGACTGTCTCGAAATATTTGGATAAACCTATTTATGAGTTTTGATAAGTCTTTGGTGAATAAAAAAACTAAGGCAAATCGTCTTTGAATCTGTTAATATCTATTTCGGAATCTAAAGCAATATCTTTTTCTATAAAGTTGAATAGCTTTTTGGCCACATAAGGTCCAATCATAACGCCACGAGTTCCTAAACCATTAAGTACATACAGATGCTTATGTTCTTGATGCCTTCCAACTAGCGGCCGTCTGTCTTTTACTGTTGGCCTGATACCAGCACTATGTTCCACGACTTCAAAATCGCAAGTAATAAAAGTTTTTAGCTTAGTTAGGAGCTCTTCCTTAGCCTTTTCTGTCGGTTGATTGGTTTTATCTGTCCATTCGTAAGTTGAACCCACTTTATAAAAATCGTCCCCAATTGATATAATAAATACCGAGGACTTTATCGCTGTATCTAATTTAAGTTTTGGTGCCTTTATGGTTAAAACTTCGCCTTTAGTACCATTAAGTGGAATATGATTAAAATATGGGTTTTTTTTAACGCCATAACCTTCTGCAAAAACAATATGCTTGGCCGTTAAATCCTTGTAAGCACAATCTATTTCGGACACATCAAGCGCCTCGTAATTAAATGCATCTTCCCTAATACTATCTTTATCTCTAAGGTCTTTTTTATAAACTGAAATTAAATGTTCTGTGTCAACTCGACCAGCTTGGAGGACTTCTCCAAGGCCAAATGAAGCATCTATATACGGATTTGTATTTTTTATAATCTCGGCAGATAAAAATGGCTCTAAAGCGGGTTTGTCTGAAGCTGTAAACCAAAGATTTTGCTCCTCAATAGAACTAAAGCGTCTGTAAATGGGATGCTGGTAATCTACTTGTGTATTTAGTTCTTCTTCAATTTTAGCGTATGTCGGCAGAGCTATATCTAACTGTTCTTTAGCTTTCCAAACCTCTGAAAAACGTTTTAAAATTACTGGATTGTATAATCCGGCAGCGACTATAGATGATTGTTGGGACGCATCGTCAAAAACAATAAAGCTTTTGTTATAAGCTTTTAAAACTTCACAAAACGATATACCTGCCAAGCCACAACCGACTATTATGTAATCTACGTTCTTCATTATGCAAAACTATTGAAAATTAATACCGTCGTAAAATATCAGCTAAAAAAAACGCCCACCAAAAAGTGAGCGTTTCTAATTATTGTCAACATAGAATTAATAATTCCACATGTCTTGTTCGAAATTTCGAATCTTTTCTTTAATACGTTGAGACTCGAGCAACTGCATTAAGGCGTTATCCTTAATGTAGTCCTTAACTTCTCTGTCTCCATACACATTTTCTTCCTTATACATATATCCATTAAATCTTCTTGAATTAAGAATATGGTCGAAAGAGATTGGCATTGCACTATTTTTCTCATTAAATGCTTTAGACTCGTGTAAAATACCTCTTGCTTCTGGATAAAATACCCAAAATAAAGGTACTGGCTCGTTGTTAGCCTCGTCATCAGAATCAATGTAATTGATGTCTGGTGCCGCTGGACCTATAGCCAATAAACGGTATTTCATTTCGCCTTGACGCTTATCGAAATACCAAAGCCCTTTTAATAAGTATGCTTTTATATCGTAAGCTTCTATATCACGCTTTGTAATATATTCTGGGTCTACATAGCCATCGGCGTTAAATTGATCAAAACCAATATCTAAGGTATCTATTTTTTGCATGGATTGCTTAAGTTCCTCATAAGTACGCTCTTGTGAGAAATAAGAATCTGCGTATACCTTTGGGATATCTCCAGACTTTACAGCGTTCCATAACACGTGAAATAAAGATCTACGATCTGGTCCAATGTTATTAGTGTCTACTGGATAATAAAGCGGAAAGTTTACGCGCTCATCTAAAACCACTTTTTCCCAAGTCATTTTAGAGTATAAGCGATCTCTATCGTCTACATATCCGTACTCCAAAGGTTCGTCATTATCTAAAAGCAATTGCTCTTCGGTTTTGACACCTATTTCTTCTGGAATCTTAGCATTAAGGATATTTGCTTGTGCAAACACACCATTGATAGTTATGATTCCAAGACCAGTTAATAATAATTGCTTTAATTTCATTTTTAAATCTGTTTTAAACGTTTGAGGCTAATTTTAAACGTGTATAGCTTCAATATATTTTAGTTAGCTAACTCAATAACAACTGGTGTTACAGTTTTAATACGTATTGGGTTATTTGGTGCTTTTGCTTTGATATTGATAAACTGAACAATATCACCTCTACGTGCAGAACGTAATGCGTTCTTAGCTGCAGAGTTTAATCTATTACCTGTACAGTTTACAGAAGGCTTACCAGGTACTTTCATTGTAAATGAAACTACATTTAACGGAAGACTAAAATCGAAATCATCACCAAAGTCTGCAGAAAGCTTACCAATCTCTACGTTGTTTCTTGGTAATTTAGCATTACCTACCTGACCATTAAATGCGCCTATTGGCTTTGGTAAATCTTTAATTCTAAATACCTTA
Source organism: Winogradskyella wandonensis (assembly GCF_004346845.1). Lineage (GTDB taxonomy): Bacteria > Bacteroidota > Bacteroidia > Flavobacteriales > Flavobacteriaceae > Winogradskyella > Winogradskyella wandonensis. The sequence goes on from NZ_SMGI01000002.1 coordinate 68,588, forward strand.
CTATCAGTTGCTGTAGAACCGTCATCAAGTGTACCAGTTACAGAAATCTTAACTTCTCTACCTGATTGTGGACGCATTACGTACTTACCACCAGAACCAGAAAGACCAGGCGCAGATGCTTTTACCTTATTATCAGGAACTCCAGCGAAAGAAATTGTCATTGGGTTTTCTACACCACGATAGACTACATTCATTTTATCTGCTGAAATCGTTGCCGAGTTTGGTCTTGGTACAACTACGTAGTTAGCATCTATAATAGGAATTTCTAATTGTTCTCCATTCTCTAAGAAGGTGAATTTACCTTCTATTTTGTGCTCTCCTACGTTACCAACATTAAAGTCTAAACGTGCTGCACCTGTAGAATCGATGACTTTAGAAACATCGTATTTTTTACCGTTCACTTCAAGAGCTGTTGGTGGTACATTTGCATATTTACCGATTACTACTCTACCTTGGAACTTCTCACCTGCAAAGAAAGCTGATTTATCAGCTAACACAATAGCCTTGTACTTATCTAAAGATGTGGCCTCAACAGCCGCATTTCCTAAGAATAAGTTATTTAAATCCGCTTGAGTTACTTTAACATCATTTTGCATCGCTGTAAGCTTAGTGTAAGATGCAATAGAAGGGAATCCTTTGAAGTGGTATTCTAACCATCTTTGAGGTGTGGCTAATTTTTCTTTACCTTTTATATCAGAAATATCAAACTTCTTTTCAAAATTTTCAATGAACTTGGTGTAATATTGATCCACACCCAAAATATCTTTGATTTCATTCTTATACTGCTCTACTGCAGCCATAAATTTTTCACCTTCTTTGGTTAAGCGATCGCCCGTAAACCACTTTTCATCAAGTTTATCACCTTTTTTCATTTTCTCAAAAGGTAAACGACCTGTTTCTGGTTCTACTTCGTAATCTCCCATTCTAAGGATATCTTTCTTTTGTTCTTCAATAAAATTGAAAAACTTATCAGAAACTATACTTACTTGTTGAGCTTTGTTTGAAGCTGCTGCAAATTCTTTAGGATTTTCTTCTCCCTTAGTCTTTAGGTTAGCTAGTAATTTAGCATTCATGTCTGTTGTAACCTCGTTAGCTGCTTCAAATTTTTCTTCCATCAACCCAAAGGCTGATAAAACTTCTGGAGCTACAGTCATTGCCATAATAGCAATAAACACGAGGTACATTAAGTTAATCATTTTCTGCCTTGCAGATATTTTTCCTTGTCCTGCCATAATTAGTTTTTTGGTTAATTAAATATGTTATACTTAAAAACTAATTAGTTCTTGTTCATTGCAGACAACATTCCACCATATACACCATTTAAAGATGATAAGTTAGATGCTAATGATTGCATTTGTTCTTTTAATTTTGTAGCATTTTCTACAGCCTCTTCGTTGATTGCTGCTTGTCTGTTAGCTGCTTCCATTTGTACTTTATACAAACTGTTTAAAGATTCCATCTGTGCTGCTGCTAAAGACATTTCTTCGCTATATTTCTTTTGTGCTGCCATAGAATCTACAGTAGGGTTAAGATTTTTAGCTGCTCCCTCGAAATTTTTGATGCTATCACCAAGGCTAGCCATTAACTCGCCATCAATCTTAGCTTCTTTAAGTAAACTATCTAACTTTTTAGATAACAAACCTTCTGCATCTTTCGGGTCTTCTTTAGCCTTTTTAGCTTTTGCTGAACCACCTTCTAATTCAGGATATACAAGTGACCAATCTAGTTCGTCTTCTTGCTTTTCGAATGCAGACCATGCAAATACTAGTGCCTCTACAATCATACCAATTGTTAATAGCTCACTACCAAGTGGCCAGTTTTGAATTTTAAATAGCGCTCCAACAATAACAATTGCAGCTCCCATTCCATATACAAAGTTTGTTAACGTACGTTTTCCTTTTTGTGCCATAATTTTAGTTTTTAGTTTCACCGAGTGATTTAACCCTCAGTAAGTAGGTTTAGTTTATAGTTATTATTTATTTTTTGCATTTTTAGTGACTTCTGTACCCATGTAATCTTGTACAGTTCTAAAGCCGATATAACTTCTTGCAGAGTCTGCATATTCGTAATCTCTAGAGCTTACTTGTAAATAGTAGGCTACATCTTTCCAAGATCCTCCGCGCACAACTTTACGCTGGTTATTTTTATCGTTTACACTTGGATTGATACTAGACATAAACTCGTAAGAAGATGTCGAATACGAGCTATTAACCCATTCTGAAACGTTCCCTGCCATATTATACAAGTTGAAATCGTTTGGCTCATATGCATCTGCCTCTACAGTATATAAAGCTTGGTCAGCTGCGTAATCTCCACGAAGTGGTTTAAAATTAGCCATAAAACAACCGCGGTCGTTCAACGTGTAGTTATTACCCCAAGGATAGGTTGCTCCTTGTAATCCACCACGAGCAGCATATTCCCATTCTGCTTCATTAGGTAGTCTATATACATTTACAGGTTGTCTTTTTCTATCTTTTTGGTAATTATTATGGTAAATAGTTCTCCACTGACAGAACGCTTTAGCTTGATCCCATGATACACCTACCACTGGATAATCTCCATAAGCATCGTGCCAAAAATAATCATTGTGCATTGGCTCGTTATAAGAGTATGCAAAATCACGAATCCATACTGTTGTATCTGGATACACCATTATCTCTCTCTGTTCGATAACATCAGATCTTTTTAAAGATGGGTCTTTTGCCGCCGCTTGGATATCCATTTCTGTGTATTTAAACACAAACTGAGACACATCCCAAGAACGCTGACCGTTATAAGACTCTTCTAAAGGCAAATACATATTGTCCATTACTTCAGAGTACAGCTCGTCTGGATAATCTTCTGTATCGAAAATTAAGTCGATGTCTTTATTGATAACGCGTTGTTCGTTACCATAAGTCTCTATCATGTATTTTTGATATGGACTAAGATTTGCTGTATCTGCATCTTTATAAGCAAACTCTCCAATTCCTCCATCTCCAGGAACTTTTCCTTCTAAATCTGCCATCTCAGCAAGATTTTCTCTAATAATGTTATCTCTTACATCTTCGACGAACTGTCTGTACTCACTATTTGTGATTTCTGTTTCGTCCATGTAAAATGCTCTAACCGTAGCAGTTTTAGTTGGTGAATCTTGCATTCCGGCTAAATCATCATCAGATTTACCCATAATAAATGCACCTCCAGGAATAAGCGTCATTCCATAAGGTTTTTCCGGGTGCCATCTTTTACCTTTTGCGCCAACAAGTTGTCCGCGGTCTCCAGAGTTACAGCTTACCATAAAAGCCAACACTGTGATTAGTAAAACAAGCTTATTAATTTTCATAAAACTATAGGTTTAATTAGTATCCTTCAATTTTGAGTTGGTAAACATATTTCAATTAATCGGAAAAAACAACTTTTTTCTATTTTTTTTTGCACTTTATCCTCAAAAAAGGGTATTTCGTCGATAAAAATAATGTTAAGACTCGATGAAATGCATATTTTAGAAGTTATTCTTCCTGTAGGCTTTATACCATCTTTCTGGTATTTTACCAGAGGTTGCATCTACGTAATCGTCGTATGCGCATGGTAATAACGTATGCTTTTTTAATTTATTATTAAGATTTGCTAAAAAAGGAATTTCTATCCACCAGCGTCCCGTTTTTATACTTTTAAAGAATATAAGCTCTTCATCTTCAACAAGTACATTGTATTTTTGATAGTTATTGGAATTTACAAAATCGTCATCTTTAACTCTGCAATTAACGCCTTCAATAAAATACCACATCATTTGAGAGATAAGCATCGCCGTTATGTCATCCTTTGGTGCATAATGGTATTCGTATATACCAAAGGAAGATACTTTATTGCTTATGCCCGCATAACGTGTAATGGCACAAATCTCTTTTCCGTCTAAACCATTTGGTGTAAACTTTAGACGCTCACCGACTTCCGCTGCTCTAACAGATTTTAAATCTACCGTTACGATGTGAGCATCTCTCATTATTGGCTCTACTGCATGAATGTTTTTAGAAACCTCTCCTAAGCGATAGGCTTCAAAATACAAACGCTCCATCAAATCTATTTCTTCTTGAGAATTGAAATAGGTTTGGTAACCTAACGTAGAGTAATTAAATAAGTTATAAGGCTCCTCCGTAATTATCTTACCTAAATAACTGTTGTTCTTAATAGGTAAAGACGAATCGCCTAGATCGAAATTCGTATCGACACTTACAATATTAACCATTGGCTGAAGACTATCGTAAGCTCTATAATTGGCGTAGGTTAAATCTTGACTGCCTCCTAATATTATAGGTATAATCCCTTTTTCTATAAGTAACTCTGTAGTGGTCTTTAAAGCAAAATAACTGTCTTCCACTGATTCGCCAGGCTCAATATCGCCTAAATCTGCTATAGTTGTGTGCCAATTCCCTGGAAAAAGACTGTACAATGTTTTTCTTATATCGTCAAAATTCAGAGTTGCACCAATATAATTGACATCGTTTCGATTTTCCTTAACACCAACTATGGCGATTTTAACATCATCTAAGTCTGGAATGCCATTTTGCTCTGAGTGAATTTTAACTTTCTTTCCTATGGTTTGCTGTGATAATAACTCGGTATGTGCTAACACTAAATCCGAAACTGGGGAGAGAAAATTAAAATTCATTAGCAGTTATTTTTTTGAAGTTGTTTTCTTTTTGGTGGTCTTTCTTTTGGATGCTTTTTTCTTTGGAGCATTTTTTTCTAGAATTGCCTGAGCTTCTTCTAATGTCATATCGCTAACATCAACAGTCTTTGGCAATTCAACTTTTTGCTTACCTTTAATTACATGGTGTCTTCCCCATCTTGCTTTTTCTACACGTACACCTTCTTCTTCCCAAACATGAATAAGCTTATCCTTTTCTTTTTGTATTTTATCTTCGATTAAAGTAACGATATCTTCCTCAGATAAATTATCCCAATCATATTTTTTATTCACATTAATAAACATATTGTTCCATTTAATAAATGGCCCAAAACGTCCTTTTCCTTTTATTACATCTAATCCTTGATACGTATATATAGGTGCGTCTGCTTTTTCTTTCTCTTTAATATACGCTACAGCTTCGTCGAAATCTACACTTAATGGATCAACTCCTTTTGGTAAGGAAACGAATTTTTTTCCAAAACGCACATAAGGTCCGTAGCGTCCATTATTCACCTCAACTTCTTCTTCTTTATAGTGACCTAAAGATTTTGGAAGTTTAAACAAGTCCATAGCTTCCTCGAAGGTAATAGAACTCAATTGTTGGTCTGGAGAAAGACTTGCAAATTTTGGCTTCTCTTCTTCTTCTACTGTCCCTATTTGCACCATTGGCCCAAATTTACCTAGACGTACGCTAACTTGGCGGCCACTTTCTGGATCTACACCCAAGACACGTTCACCTGATTCGCGCTCGGCATTTTCTTTTACATCTTCTACTTGTGGATGAAATCCTTTGTAGAAATCCTTCATCATAGCTCGCCAATCTTCTTTACCCTCGGCAATATCATCAAAACTCTCTTCTACTTTCGCCGTAAAATTATAATCAAGAATACTTTCAAAATGATTCACAAGGAAATCCGTAACAATCATTCCAATATCTGTTGGTACTAATTTACCTTTATTCGAACCTGTAATTTCGGACAACTGCTTTTCTTTAATATTGTCGTCCTCAAAAACAATTTGTTTGTAGTTACGCTCTTCGCCTTCGCTTGTTCCTTTTTCTATATAATTTCTATTTTGTATGGTAGAAATTGTTGGTGCGTAAGTCGATGGACGACCAATACCCAATTCCTCTAGTTTTTTTACTAGAGATGCCTCTGTAAAACGAGATGGTGGTCGTGTAAAACGCTCGGTTGCCGTGATGTAGTTGCTATCTAATGCCTCGCCAACTTTTAAATCTGGTAAAATCCCTTCTTGCTCTGTATCTTCGTCGTCTGTGCCTTCTAAATATACTTTTAGAAAACCTTCGAATGTGATGATTTCTCCGCTAGCAGTAAATTGCTCGCTTACCGCCTTATCAGAATTTATCCGAATCTTAAGGTTGGTACGCTCCAATTTAGCTTCACTCATTTGTGATGCGATAGCACGTTTCCATATAAGCTCATATAATCTCGCTTGATCACGCTCTGCATTAACAGAATGACTTGCAAAATTTGTTGGTCGAATGGCTTCGTGAGCTTCTTGCGCACCTTTGCTTTTTCCTTTATAATTACGTGGTTTACTAAACTCTGTACCGTAAGCGCTTATAATTTCATTTTTTGCGCCTTGCTTAGCCTCGTCAGAAAGATTAACACTATCGGTTCTCATATACGTAATTAAACCCGCTTCGTACAAACGTTGTGCATTGCTCATTGTACGACTAACTGAAAAGCCTAATTTTCTAGAAGCCTCTTGCTGTAACGTAGATGTTGTAAATGGTGGCGCTGGCGATTTTTTTGCTGGCTTTTTCTGAAGGTCTGCAACGTCGTAAGAAGCGCCAATATTATTCTTTAAAAACTGAACTGCCTCTTCTTCTGTATCAAAATTCTTAGGTAATTTTGCCTTAAACGTAGAGCCGTTTGCTGTTTTAAATTCGGCATCGACCCTGTAAGTGGCATCCGTTTTAAATTTCTCTATTTCTCTCTCGCGTTCTACAATTAATCTTACCGACACCGATTGAACACGACCAGCAGACAATCCGCCTTTAACCTTACGCCATAATACTGGAGACAATTCATAACCAACAATTCTATCTAAAACGCGTCTTGCTTGTTGCGCATCTACCAAATTATAATCAATACTTCTTGGGTTTTCTATGGCTTTTTGGATAGCACTTTTTGTAATTTCATGAAAAACAATTCGTTTGGTTTTCTCTTTATCCAAGCCTAAACTTTCTGCCAAATGCCATGCAATGGCTTCCCCTTCTCTATCCTCATCACTCGCTAGCCAAACAATCTCTGCTTTCTGGGCTAAATCCTTTAGTTTTTTTACAATATCTTTTTTGTCTTTAGAGACTTGATATTTTGGCTTGAAATCACCCTCGACATCTACACCCAACTCTTTGGAAGGCAAATCTGCGATATGACCAAAACTAGACTCGACTTTAAAGTCTTTCCCTAGAAATTTTTCTATGGTTTTGGCTTTTGCAGGTGACTCAACTATAACTAAATTCTTTGGCATTATTACTTTTTTTTGAGGGTACAAATGTATATCAAAAAAAATATACCAACCTAATTATGGTTAAATACAGCTAAAAATTAAGCCCTATTTAACTAATAAAAATACACACTGAAGCTCTATTAATAAAACAAATTACTACTGCCACTTTGTCACAATCATTCATTTATTCTTATCTTTGCATGCTTATTGACACACGAAACAGAATTCCATTTATACTGGAAAACACCTATGGAAAAAATTATTGATGAAAATAAACAAGGTGAACGCCTAGTTATTGAAGCTAAAGATGGTAATACCAAAAAACTTTTTATTGAAAGTTATGGTTGCCAAATGAATTTTAGCGATAGTGAGATTGTAGCATCAATTTTATCTCAAGAAGGATTTAATACCACAAATACACTTGAGGAAGCCGATTTAGTACTTGTAAATACTTGTTCAATTAGAGATAAAGCAGAACAGACTGTTCGTAAACGTTTAGAAAAATACAACGCCGTAAAAAAAGATAAGAATCCAAAAATGAAGATTGGCGTTCTTGGTTGTATGGCCGAACGTTTAAAAAGTAAATTTCTTGAAGAGGAAAAAATGGTAGATTTGGTCGTTGGACCAGATGCTTACAAAGATTTACCAAATCTTATAGAAGAGGTTGAGGATGGCAGAAATGCTATAAACGTAATTTTATCTAAGGAAGAAACTTATGGCGATATTGCTCCTGTAAGACTTAATAGTAATGGTGTTACAGCCTTTGTTTCCATTACTCGTGGTTGTGATAATATGTGTACATTCTGTGTTGTTCCTTTTACCAGAGGACGCGAGCGCAGCCGAGAACCGCAATCTATAATCGAAGAAATTAATGATTTAGCAAAAAGAGGATTTAAAGAGGTTACGCTTCTTGGCCAAAATGTAGATAGTTATTTATGGTATGGTGGTGGACTTAAAAAAGATTTCGACAAAGCCTCTGAAATACAAAAAGCAACAGCTGTAAATTTTGCAATGCTTTTAGACATGTGTGCTAAAGCACAGCCAAAAATGCGTTTTCGTTTTTCAACGTCCAACCCACAAGATATGACGCTTGATGTTATCGAAACCATGGCAAAGCATAGAAATATCTGTAAATACATTCATTTACCAGTACAAAGTGGTAGTAATCGTATTTTAAAAGAAATGAATCGCCTTCATACCCGCGAAGAATATTTTGAATTGATTGATAACATAAAACGTATTATTCCAGAAGTAGCCATAAGTCAAGACATGATTGCTGGTTTCCCTACAGAAACAGAAGAGGACCACCAAGACACATTGAGCTTAATGGAATATGTAAAATATGATTTTGGTTTTATGTTTGCCTATTCTGAGCGTCCTGGCACTCTGGCTGGTCGTAAAATGAAAGATGATGTGCCCGAAGAGGTAAAGAAAAGACGACTTAACGAAATTCAAGCTTTACAACGAAAACACAGTCATTACAATACGTTGAAGCAGGTAGGACAAACCCAAGAGGTACTTATAGAAAAAAGTTCGAAGAAATCGGATGCACACTGGTCTGGGAGAAATACACAAAACACAGTTGTGGTTTTCCCAAAAGAGCATTATAAAGTTGGTGATTTTGTGAATGTAAAAATTACAGATTGTACATCAGCAACCTTAATTGGTGAAGCTGTTGGGTACTCTGAAAATAATTAATATAAATAATGTCGCTTCGAGAACCTTAGCGACCAAATTATTTTTCTGGACACTGAGGTTCTCGAAGTGACTAGAATACCTAAAAAAAAGATTCCCGTTTATACGGAAAATGCCTATGGAATCAGTACAAGCCATAAAACAGCGTTTCGGTATCATTGGTAACGACCCAAAGCTTAATCGCGCCATCGAAAAAGCAATACAGGTTGCCCCTACCGATATTTCTATTTTAGTAACTGGAGAAAGCGGTGTTGGTAAAGAGAGTATTCCAAAAATAATTCATCAGCTATCGCATCGTAAACACGGAAAATATATAGCCGTAAACTGTGGTGCAATACCAGAAGGCACCATTGATAGCGAACTTTTTGGCCACGAAAAAGGTGCTTTTACTGGAGCTACACAAACACGCTCTGGCTATTTTGAAGTTGCGGATGGCGGCACCATATTCTTAGACGAAGTTGGCGAATTACCATTAACTACTCAAGTACGTCTGCTAAGAGTACTAGAAAATGGTGAGTTTATAAAAGTTGGCTCTTCTAAAGTTCAAAAAACAGATGTAAGAATCGTTGCTGCTACTAATGTTAATATGTTCGAGGCTATTAAAAAAGAACGCTTCAGAGAAGATTTATATTATCGTTTAAGTACTATTGAAATTAACCTTCCGGCATTGCGGGAACGTAAAGAAGATATTCATCTTTTATTCCGAAAATTTGCAAGCGATTTTGCTCTAAAATATAAGATGCCAACCATTAAGCTAACTGATGAGGCTGTACAATTATTATTGCGTTATCGCTGGAATGGAAATATCCGTCAGTTACGAAACGTAGCTGAACAAATTTCTGTGCTAGAACATAATCGTACGATTTCGGCTAATACTTTACAAACGTATTTACCAACTGGCGCTGGGCAGAATTTACCTGCGATAATCAAGGAGTCTAAATCCGAAAGCGACTTTAGTAACGAACGGGAAATTCTGTACAAGGTCTTATTTGATATGAAAAGTGACTTAAATGACCTTAAGAAGCTTACCATGGAACTAATGAAAAGTGGTAATGCTTCTGAAGTTCAGAAAGATAATGAAAGTTTAATTCAGAAAATTTATGGCAATGATGACGTTTCGGATTTTGAAGAGACCGTAGACGATTTATCTGTTTTAGCAATTCCCGAACATAAGGAAGAACTAATTGACGAAACAGTTACAAACAGCGACGATAAATATCACTTTGCAGAAGAGATTGAGGAAGAAGAAACATTGTCTCTGCAAGACAAAGAATTAGAATTAATTAAAAAATCATTAGAACGCCACAACGGAAAGCGTAAATTAGCCGCTGCAGAGTTGGGCATTAGCGAACGTACTTTATATAGAAAGATAAAGCAATACGATTTATAATTCGTTCGTTTTAGTAAAAAACAGCAATGAGAATATACAAATATATAAGCATAGTAGCACTTTTTCTTAGCCTGACAGGATGCGGCTTTTACTCATTTACTGGTGTAACTGATACGCCAAATTCGTTTCAGGTTAATTTCTTTCAAAATAATGCACCACTCATTGAGCCAGGTTTAGACATTCAGTTTACAAACGCGCTTCAAGACCTAATTCAAAACCAAACAAGCTCTAATCTTGTAACGTCTGGTGGCGAAGTTATTTTTGATGGAGAGATTGTAGAATATCGTATTAGTCCTACAACGGCAACTGCTAATAATAGAGCCGCTCAAAACAGACTTACAATAGGTGTTAATGTTAGGTATACAGATACTAAAGACGAAGAAAAAAATTTCGAGCAGCGCTTTTCGTTTTTTGTAGACTACGATGGTGATGCACTCTTAACAGGCAGTCAAAGAGACAGTGCTTGGGAAGAAATTTTCCAACGTATTACTCAAGATATTTTTCAAAAAGCTTTTGCAGATTGGTAATATGCAACTACAAGAATTATCAGACATATTACAGCGTCCAGAAACGCTTAAGCCAGAACAAATTACGGAGCTTAAGTCGCTAGTGGATACTTACCCTTATTTTCAGCCAATACGAGCATTATATCTTAAAGCCCTAAAAAACAAGGACAGTTATAAATATAACAACGCTTTAAAGGTCACGGCAGCACACACCACCGATAGAAGTATTTTGTTTGACTTTATCACCTCGGAAATCTTTAATCAGAATCTGATTTCTGAACAGATTAAACAAAATTCAGAATACATAAAAGCTATTGAAGTTAATGCCGTAGATGATATTTCGATACATCGAAGCGTAACTATAGATGATGCCTTAAAACAACATATTGAAGCTACGGAAGGTGTCTTAGACCCAAATTTATTCAATAAAAAAGAAGGCTCAGATTCAGTCGCAGAACCTATAAAAAGCAACTCTGCCGAAGAAAAATTAAAAATTGGAAAACCGTTAGAATTTTCTACCTCTGAAACGCACTCATTTTCAGAATGGTTAAAAATCACAAGTTTTAAACCTATAGACAGAACTGAAGAAGCAGACAAAACTGAAGCACCGCTTATTAATAAATTAGAAACTATCGATAGGTTTATTTTAGAAAATCCCAAAATAAAACCCACTGTAAATACACCAAAACCTAAGCTTGTTGATAATAGCGACGACATCGAAGACAGCCTAATGACGGAGACTTTAGCGCGTATTTACTTAGAGCAAAAGAACTATGAAAAAGCTATTCAATCTTACCGAATTTTAAGTTTGAAATATCCAGAAAAAAGTAGTTTCTTTGCAGACCAAATTAAAGCGGTAAAAGAATTAAAAGAACGTAATAATACAGACAATGACTAATTTTACAATATTTTTAGTATTAATCGTAATAGTAGCCTTTTTACTAGTCGTAGTAATTATGGTACAAAATCCTAAAGGTGGTGGTTTATCATCCTCATTTGGTGGTGGCGGCACTCAACAATTAGGTGGTGTCAAGAAGACAGGAGACTTTTTAGATAAAAGTACTTGGTTTTTAGCAACGCTTTTAATTGCATTAATCTTATTATCTAACATCACTATAGAAGGTGCTGGCGGCGTAAGTGATTCTAAAGCATTAGATGCGGAGGATGCACCTCAGACACAACAACCTGTAACGCCTCCTGTGACAGATGACTCTACAACTAACAACGATTAAGTTTTTAGAAAATAAAATAGATAAAAGCCAACTTTAAAAGTTGGCTTTTTTTATGTAACAGAAAGAAATAGAGTGACATATAAATTAGATTTTTTTTAATAATTAATTTCGTTTCTATGAGTTGAGCGAGTGCTCCTTCCCTTTGCTAAGGTTGGAACGGGCTTTCATTCTGAAACTTTGTCAGTCTAATTGTCTTGGCACAATTTTCGAATAACGCTAAAGCGTTAAAATTATAATTTATTAACCAAAATATTAAATAGAATGAGCTTAAACATTAAACCTTTAGCAGATAGAGTTCTTGTAGAACCTATGGCAGCTGAAACAAAAACAGCTTCAGGTATTATCATTCCTGATAATGCAAAAGAAAAACCACAAAAAGGAACTGTTGTTGCCGTTGGTAATGGTAAAAAAGACGAACCTTTAACAGTAAAAGTTGGTGACGTTGTACTTTATGGAAAATATGGCGGTACCGAGCTTAAACTAGAAGGTAAAGATTACTTAATGATGCGCGAAAGCGACATTCTAGCTATAGTATAAATCGTAAATTTTAAAGATTAAAAACTAAAAAACATTAATTATGGCAAAAGATATAAAATTTGATATCGACGCACGCGACGGACTAAAACGTGGTGTTGATGCATTAGCTAACGCAGTTAAAGTAACTCTAGGTCCAAAAGGCCGTAACGTAATTATAGGAAAATCGTTTGGTGCACCTCAGGTGACAAAAGATGGCGTTTCTGTTGCAAAAGAAATCGAATTAGAAGACGAGCTAGAAAACATGGGTGCTCAGATGGTAAAAGAAGTAGCATCTAAAACTAACGATTTAGCTGGAGATGGTACTACAACAGCAACTGTTTTGGCACAAGCTATCGTAAAAGAAGGCTTAAAAAATGTTGCCGCTGGCGCAAACCCAATGGATTTAAAACGCGGCATCGATAAAGCTGTAGAAGCTATTGTAAAAGACTTAGAAAAACAAGCCAAAAAAGTGGGTAGCGACTCAGACAAAATCAATCAAGTTGCTGCAATTTCGGCTAATAACGATAATACAATTGGTGAGCTAATCGCTACAGCATTTGGAAAAGTTGGTAAAGAAGGTGTAATCACTGTCGAGGAAGCTAAAGGAATGGATACCTATGTAGATGTTGTAGAAGGTATGCAATTCGATAGAGGTTATTTATCACCTTACTTCGTCACAGACGCAGACAAGATGATTGCCGATTTAGAAAATCCATACATTCTCTTATTTGATAAGAAGATTTCTAATTTACAAGAAATACTTCCAATTTTAGAGCCAGTAGCGCAATCTGGTCGCCCGCTTTTAATCATCGCAGAAGATGTTGAAGGGCAAGCTTTAGCAACATTGGTTGTAAATAAATTGCGTGGTGGTTTAAAAATTGCTGCTGTAAAAGCTCCAGGTTTTGGAGACAGACGCAAAGCAATGTTAGAAGACATCGCAATTCTTACAGGCGGAACTGTAATCTCTGAAGAACGCGGATTTTCTTTAGAAAATGCAGATTTATCTATGCTTGGAACTGCTGAAACTGTGACTATAGATAAAGACAACACTACTATTGTTAATGGTTCGGGAAAAGCTGCTGATATCAAGGCGCGTGTTAACCAAATTAAAGCGCAGATAGAAACAACAACGTCGGACTATGATAAAGAGAAGTTACAAGAGCGTTTAGCAAAACTAGCAGGTGGTGTTGCCGTACTTTATGTTGGCGCAGCTTCTGAAGTTGAAATGAAAGAAAAGAAAGACCGTGTAGACGATGCATTACACGCAACACGTGCAGCTGTAGAAGAAGGTATTGTTGCTGGTGGTGGTGTAGCCTTAGTACGCGCTAAGAAAACATTAGAAAAAATTACAACAAACAACTTAGACGAAACTACTGGAGTACAAATTGTAAACAAAGCTATTGAAGCTCCGTTACGTACAATTGTAGAAAATGCTGGTGGAGAAGGTTCTGTAGTAATTAACAAAGTACTAGAAGGTAAAAAAGACTTTGGTTACAATGCTAAATCTGAAGAATATGTAGACATGCTTGAAGCGGGTATTATTGACCCTAAGAAAGTGACACGTATTGCTTTAGAGAATGCAGCTTCTGTAGCAGGAATGATTCTTACTACTGAGTGCGCTTTGGTAGACATTAAAGAAGAGGCTCCTGCAATGCCTCCAATGGGCGGCGGCGGAATGCCAGGTATGATGTAAGCGGTCAGCGACCGCAGGCAATGAATTCACTATTGTGTGTATATATTTGTCTTAATTATAAGCTAAAAAGCCTTTGATTTTCATCAAAGGCTTTTTTACTATTAATTCCCAAAGAGATAGATTCATTTATTTATTTTGAATTTCTAGTTCTTTACTATTACATTTATTAATGTCATAAGGCCAATAAGCAAAATTAAGGTTAAAGAGAGTTTCTTGAATTTATCTTGCGGAATGTACTTTAATATTTTTTTGCCAATAGCCGTACCAACGAATCCAATAACTAATAGAAACGGAACATAAATCAAATCGTGATTATGGATAAACCCATTATAGTAATACACAAATGTTCTTGAAAAGTCTATCAAAAAATCGATAAAAGCGGATGTTGCTATAAATGCATTTTTTTCCAAATTAAATGCTGCCATTGTTAATCCTCGGATGGCACCACCTGTACCCATAAGTCCGGCAGAAAAGCCAGATAAACCTCCGCCTATTATAGCATTGCGTTTATTTGGAGTAATTACTAATTTACTCTTAATCAGAAATACTAAAGCTAGTACAACTAAAAAAATACCCAACAACAACTCCAGGTATTGGTTATTAAACACTTTTGTAAGTAACCCTCCAACGATAACAAACAAGACAGATGGTAAACCAATGTTAAGAAGCAACTTCTTGTCTAAACCTTTTTTAAACAATACAATTTTGCTTAGGTTGCTTGAAAGATGATAAATAGCAGTGAGTCCCAAAACCGATTCAAAATCGAAATAAAAGTTAGCTACGGGCACAAAAAACACTGAAGACCCAAAACCTCCTATTGTTCCCAAAACTTCAGCTATTAATGCTAAAAGCAGGAATAAATAACTCAAGTTCTTCATACAGCCAAAGGTTTAAGATATATAGGTGTTTCAATATATAAAAAGTCCATCCTCTAAGTTGAACAAAAATTTCCAATAAACACTAAGGGCGACTCAAAAAAATATAGGCCACATAAAATTAGATGTAGCCTATAAATCATAAAAATTAAAAAGCCCAAACTTACATTTGGGCTTTTTATTAATTGTGTGCTTTCACGACATCTTCATCCCTGTATTTACAACATGGATTAACAGAGTTGTAAGCTTCATCGGTTGCTTTTATGGCTTTGGTGTCATGACCAACAGCAGCTAAGTTTTTAGAAATCGTTTCCACATTAGTTTTTCGCTCGTCAAAAATGAGTTTAAGCTCGTGTGTTTTTACATTCCAAATTGCGGACTTTACGCCTTTTGTGCGTATTGCTGCTTTTTCTATACGCTCTTTACACATCATGCAAACACCATCAACTTCAATGGTTTGCTTTGCGTTTTTGTTTTGTGAGAATGCTAAAAAACCTATTAGCATTACTGAAAGTGTTATTAGTTTTTTCATTTTTTATATTTATTTGTGAGCACTTCGACTGCGCTCAGTGTGACATTTTATTCATAAGATTCTGAAACAAGTTCAGAATGACAAGTTATTATTTTTTAGGTCTTCTTATTTAAAAGCCTTCCCTTTGGGAAGATTTAGATGGGCTTATTCTATATCTAAGTCCTGCATAAAACATGCTTCCAAATATTGGGCCATATACAAAGTTAGTATCAAAATTTGAACCAAACGGGTTATCTGAACTAATAATTGGATTATCTTGCCTAACGTTGGTTATATTTTCGCCGCCAACATAAACTTCAAATTTAGGCGAAAATACCCTAGTAATCTGAGCGTTCAAAGTTCCTAATGTAGGTGTTCGCTCTGGTCGTTGAAACTCAACTGGACTCAAACTTGTATCAGGAAACCGCTGCGAACTTAACCAATTGTAGGTTAAATCAAATTTCCACTGCTTTCCTCTATCAGTCAGTTCTGTCTCGTAAGCCGCATTAGCAAATAAACGATGCCTCGGCGTTAGCGGGCGCTCTAGTCGACCAGAATTGTAATCTGTTTTAACGTCGTAAAACTTGTAGGCCGTTCGTAAATCAACACCTTTGAAAGCGTTATAATTAAACTCAAACTGAAAACTATTTGCAAAACTATCGCCTTCTAAATTGTAAAAATTAATTTCGAACGGATTTTCCCAGTCCACTACAACTTGATTCTGAAAATCGGTTCTGTAAAAATCTAAAGTAATATCCGCCTTTTGTCCAAATAAATTAAAGCCTTGCAAATAGCTAATGCCATAATTCCATGCAATTTCTGGGTCTAAACCGTAAATTTTTCCACCAGAATTCTGAATATTAATTTGTCTAGAACTAGAGAATAAATTCTGATTTTCCGCAAAAATATTAGCGCTTCTAATACCTCTTCCTACTGAAAATCGCCATGCTGACTTCTCCCAAGGCGTATAGCGTAAATGCAATCTTGGCGTAATAAAAAAGCCAAATCTATTATGTGCATCTGCGCGCAGACCAGCCGTAAGTGTTAGTTTATCTAAATTATCGTAGGCATATTCAAAAAATGCACCTACGGAATTTTCAATTCGTTCAAAATCAGTCGCATTTACCACCTCATCATAATCATCTAATGTAAAACTAAGTCCTGTTTTAATTTTGTGTCTAGAGTCTGATATTATGCTGTTATATATAATGTTAGAATAAAAACTATTATGCCTTATATCATAGGTGTTTAAACCAAAATAAGACTGCTGATTATGGTAGCTAAATGCCGTTTGAAAGCCAATAGTTTGCCATGGCACCTCAGGATTAACATAACCTAGCTTTGTAGTAATTTCAAAACGTTCTGTATCTATTTCGCTTCCCCAAGCATTAGTAGTACCGCGATCTGTATCTGGATTAAAATTAATTTGACCAGCTTGAATATTGTCGTTTAGATAACGCACATTAATAAAGCTCACAACCCCTTTTTCTGCATCGGTGTATTGCCATCGATTCATCACATTGATTTGCTTTTTTAAAGGCACATCTAGGAATGAGTCGTCATTTCTATCGAACTCCTGATTACGAATATTCCCATGAATGTAAAATCCTGTTTTCCATTTCTCAGAAACATTTGTGTTTATATGCGTATTGAGTTCCAGTCGTCCATTAACCGAGCCGTAGGCATTTAGAAAAAATGGCGAATCGTTAGATGGTTTTTGTAATTCTGCATTGATTTGACCCGATATACTTTCGTATCCATTGACAACACTACCTGCACCTTTAGTAATTTGTATACTTTCTACCCAAGTTCCGGGTATAAAACTAAGTCCGTAAGTTTGGGCTGCGCCCCTAATTGCGGGGACATTTTCTGTAGCAATTAAAATATAAGGCGATGTAAGTCCTAACATTTTAATCTGCTTTGTCCCAGAAACAGCATCCGCAAAATTAACGTCTATAGATGGGTTGGTTTCAAAGCTCTCGGAAAGATTACAACACGCTGCTTTAAGCAACTCGTCACTACTTACGGTAAATGTATTTGTTGCCTTTAAGTAAGACCTGGATGTAGCTTGCTTACGAGATGTAATGGTCACCTGGTCTAAATTTGAAGTCGATTGTAGTACATGACGGATAGGCGTGTTTGAACTAACGTTTAAGGTATCCGTTTTAAAACCAACGTAACTAATTACTAGTTTTGAATACGTCTTCTGATATGGAATAGAAAATTTTCCATCCTCGTCTGTCATGGTTCCTACGCTCGTATCTAACCAATAAACATTTGCACCCGGTAAGGGTTGTTCTTTGGTATCTACAGATTCTAAGACTATTCCGCTTAAGGTTTCTTGTGCTGTAATACTAATTCCTAGAGCCAGAAAAATAATAAGTGATAACATCTTTTTCATAGCACAAAGATTTTAAGTATCATCCAAAATGCCATTACAAGCATTATTGAATTTTCTATTAAAGTTGCTGTAGTCATAGGAAGCTTTAAAACCGTACCTAAACATGCACATTGAATTGCTTTCTTATCTAAAAGTACTTTAGCCACACCAATTGTAGTTATCGTTAAAATTATTACCGTAACTATTAAGGCTATTTCTAACTCTAGTCGCATTAAAAAAAGAAGTCCTAATGCCAGTTCTATAAAAGGATAAATATTTGAATAGGCATTAACTCGTTTTGCTAAAGGGTCGTACATTCTAAAACTTTGGCTAAATCCTTTTAGGTCTAAAAACTTAAAAAAGCTGAAGACAATAAAAAACAGTCCCATAAAATCGTACATAAAACGATTTAGATTCCATTGATTTTTATTCAATAATAGGGAAGCTGTAAAAATATAACCTAAGATTAATACTAATGGAAAAAGCTGCTTTAGCTTAGATTTTGGTTTTTGATTAGCGGTTGCAGAAGAAAAAATATTAGACGTCTTTTTCTCTGAAATTTTGTATTTCTCGGGAAGCGCTTTTTGAAGCTCTTCAATAAATATTGGTTCTTCGGAAACAATAGTAACAAGGCTATCCTGAAGCTGCACATCGACTGATGTTATAGTTTCTAGTTCTTGCAATGCTTTTTCTACAGCCGCTTTGCAACTGCCGCAAGTCATCCCAGAAACATGATATGTATGTGTCATTTTTTTTAATTTGATTGTAAATAATTTGATTATAAAATGCTTTGTAAAGCGATAAAATCAAATAAAAATCAGATTAAAAAAACGTCGTTAAGAAGTTGTATATCCCTAATTAAGTTGGGCGGAACGTAATCTCTATGCGGAATTATTTGCTTTGGGAGACTTTCAAAATTTACGATGTATGCCTGTACAAAAGCTCTTAAAAAAACTTGAGTAGGAAAATCTAAGTCATCAAAAGTTACAGATTGCAATTCATCTTGCCCTTCAATAACATCAACAATATCTTTACAGCAGGTTTTTTTTAGTTTAGGCTCAGATTCTATCTCCATGCCACAACTTTTTGCCTCAGAGAATATGGCTACATCAATTAAATTATCGCCACAGTAATGCTTTTCAACAGTAAAAGAAAATGTTGAAAACAATACCAAAACTGCCAACGCAACAGACAATACTTTATGTGATATTATGTTTTTCACGTTGCAAAGTTAATTAAAAGCAATGAAAATGGTAAACTTTAGAGCTTCCTTAACGTTTTAGTTTATAATAGTATAGCGCAGGAAGTAATAATAGTAAGAGTATTGGCTGAATTAAAAATCGACGCACATTAAAAAATAAATAATAGTCTTCTTGTCGCGGATTAATTACAAAATATAGAAAAGGAACTAAAAAGCACAAATAGGCCACAGCATATATGATTATTGAAAATTTTATCATTTGCTTGTCCTTAAAGGCACAATAAATAATACCTAAGGATAACAAGGTATTAATTAGGTATCGCAAGGATGTAAAAAAAACCAATTTAGCCACCTCGCGTCTTGGACTGTCTATGTAGAGATAGTCATTTTCGAAGAATAATAAATAAGGGTCATAAAATAAAACGTCTTCGAAAGCTCGAACTAAAACAAGCAGTACAATTAGAATCGCAGCTATGATGTATGATGGTGTTTTAGACATTGGACGGTTTTACTTTTTTAGAAAACTGATTTACCCAAAACATCCAAAGCATAAAAACCATTCCGTATATCGCAAGCGGAAATATAACTTCGTGCATAATTTCGCTGCGCCATGGATAATGATGCAAGCCAACAGTTAATAGTACAATTCTAATAAGGTTTACAGCATAGATAAGCACACTTCCCGCTAAAATGAATAAAAATGTGCGTTTAAATGTATCCGAAAACGCTACTACAAAGGCTATAAACAAAATAATTACACTCATTCCGTTACATCCCTCGATAACTCTAGCAATATATTTTTGTTCTACAAAAACCATTAACGAAGGCTCATCGTAATGTGGCACAATATTCGTTCGGTAACCAAAAGAATTTAAAACAGCTTCGGTTTGCTTACCCACCAAATTGGTAACGTAATCTGGGTAATATTTGGAGCCGTTAGAGAAATCTAGATAAAATTTATAGCCAAAAGACAACACACCATAAACCAAAATAAAGGTAATGATAAAACGAATTACAAGTTTATATTTTGTAAGTAAAGACCTCAAAGAAAGACTATATGTTAGTGTGCTGTTAAATTTATAGAAATGGAATTTGAAAGTAGCACTTTTTAGATATTTTTACCAAAATTTTTGATGAATGACTTTTAGCGAATTAAAACCAGAGATAACAAAAATAACGACTAACGCTTCGACTACTAGTGACGAAAAGCTTTTAAACATATGCAAACTTTTAGAAACGAGTGTCGATTATTATAATTGGGTTGGATTTTATTTTAAAAACGGAGACAAGCACGAACTAAAGCTTGGCCCATATGTTGGCGAGCCAACAGACCATACTATTATTCCTTTTGGGAAAGGGATTTGTGGACAAGTAGCTGTAAGTAATCAAAATTTTGTTGTGCCAGATGTGAAAGCTCAGGACAACTACATAGCGTGTAGTATAACCGTTAAAGCTGAAATTGTAGTCCCAATTTTTGTAAATGGTGAAAATATTGGCCAAATAGATATTGATTCTAACACCGCTGACCCATTTACCGAAGCAGATGAGCGCTTTTTAGAGTTTGTTTGTAAAGAAGTGGCGAAGATTTTATAGAATCCCTTCCCTTTGGGAAGGTTAGGATGGGCTTTTACATACCAGTTCTAATGGCTTCAACTGGATCTAGTCTAGATGCTCTACGCGCCGGAATTACACCAGATATTAAGCCGATTATTGAAGAAATTGTGAAGCCAATAAGCATATTTTTTGGCGATAAAACAAAATCGAAATCTTCGGTAAGACCATCTGCCGCAAAGGTTCCTAGCCAAACCATTATTAAGCCTACAATTCCACCAACAACAGCTAGTATAACAGCTTCAAACAAAAACTGAAACAAAATAAATCGATTCTTAGCACCTAACGATTTTTGAATTCCAATAAGGTTTGTGCGTTCTTTTACACTTACAAACATAATATTGGCAATACCAAAACCACCAACCAAAAGCGAGAATAAACTAATCATCCAACCAATAAAATTCATACTTCCAATAATTCCATCAATGGCATCTTTTAATCCAGAAATAACGCTAATAAAGAACGTATCTATTTCATTAGGCTTTAAACCTCGTCGATTACGCATCATCTGAGTAACTTCTGCCTTTAACTCTGCTATATCTGCATCTGGCTTTGGTTTTATAATTACAATATTGTTTATGTTTCGGTTATTATCACCGTAACGATTTCTAACAAAATTTGCTGGAAGAAAAACGGATACATCATTACTATCGCCAAACAATCCCGAGCCTTCTTTCTTTACGACGCCAATCACCGTAAACTTTTGACCATAAAGCCGAATACGTTTTCCAATGGGTTCTAAATCTCCGAAAAGCGAATTAGCTATTTCGTCTCCAATAACTATTACTGGTTTACCTGAATTAGATTCCGCTTCGTTATAAAAACGTCCTTTAGAAAACTCCAAAGTTTGAATATCTGCAAATTGATGTGAGACCACAACCGTATTAACGTTACTAACAACCTCGGACTCATAGCGCACACTTTCTGGTCTTACAAATAATTGGTAAGCTACGTGTTCTGCTCCAGATAGATTGTCTTTTAAATAATTGTATTCGTTATAATTAACTTTATCAAATTGCTGTCGTTTCCAACGTGGCACATCGGTTGGACCAAAAGAGAATCGTGCCAAATACATAGTATTACTATCTAAAGCGCTGAGTTGAGACTTAATATTTTTGTCTAAAGAATCTACAGCCGCAAGAACAGCAATAATTGAAAAAATACCAATGGTTACGCCAAGAAGCGATAAAAATGTTCGCAACTTATTATTTCGAAGTGCATTAAAAGCAAATGAAAAACTTTCTTTTAAGAGTCTTAGATAAACAAACATTGGTGACTAATTTAATCAGAATTTAAAGATAAAATCTCCAAACCAAAAAACTGTTACAGAAAGCCTAAAAAAAGAACTGGTATTTTACATACCTGTACGAATAGCCTCTACAGGGTCTAAGCGTGATGCTCTAAGTGCTGGTAAAACGCCAGATATTAGTCCTATAACTGTGGATAACGAAAATCCAAGAAGCATATTTTTTGGTGATAATACAAATTGAAAATCACCAGCCATTCCAGAAGCGACTAACGTTAAAATCCATACTAGACCAAGACCTACTAATCCACCAACAATAGCCAAGATGGTCGCTTCAAACAAAAACTGAAATAAAATAAATCTATTTTTTGCGCCT
Organism: Winogradskyella wandonensis; assembly: GCF_004346845.1. Lineage (GTDB taxonomy): Bacteria > Bacteroidota > Bacteroidia > Flavobacteriales > Flavobacteriaceae > Winogradskyella > Winogradskyella wandonensis. Next base: position 90,967 of record NZ_SMGI01000002.1, read on the forward strand.
AGCGATTTTTGAATACCTATGAGATTGGTACGTTCTTTTACACTTACAAACATAATGTTAGCAATACCAAAACCTCCAACTAATAAAGAAAATAGGCTTATCATCCAACCAATACCGTTCATAACACCAATAATGCTATCCACAGCTGCTACAAGACCCGATAGTTTATTTACAAAAAAGTTATCGTCCTCATCGGCTTTAAGACCTCTGTAAACTCTAAATTTTTGTTTCAAAACACTTTCAAAAGCTGCGATATCTACACCTGCTTTTGGTTTGATTACTACAGCACCTGGAAGACCATCTGCGCCGCCATTTCTAAATTGTCTAACAAAATTTGCTGGCACAAATGCTTTTACATCTGGTGAGTCTCCTAAACCATCTCCATATTTCCCTAAAACACCAATAACCGTAAGTTTACGACCATAAACTCTGATTTGTTTACCGATAGGAACTTCGTCTCCAAATAAATTTTCGGCTAAGGTATACCCTAGAACAATGACTGGTGCCCCTTTTTCAGATTCTAACTCGGAATAAAAACGCCCTTGAGAAATTTTTAAGTTATCTATTGTATATATACCTTCAGAAATTGGTGTTACCTCAACATTAGTCAATGTTTCAGCCTGATACCTAATGGTTTCTCCACCACCAAAAATAACGTAGGCAGAAGCCTCGATGTCTGCAATGTTTCGTCTTACAAATTCAAAAGCGTCATGCTCTACTTGTGGAAATCGGTCACGCTGCCAACGTGGTACTTGTGTGGGGCCAAAAGAGTATTTACTTAGGTAAATTGTATTCTTATCTAAACCTTCGAGACTATCTTTTATATTTCTATCCAAAGAATCTACGGCCGCTAAAACGGCAATGATAGAAAATATACCCACAGTTACACCCAAAAGCGATAAAAACGTACGAAGTTTATTATTCCGCAATGCATTTAATGCAAAGTAAAAACTCTCCTTAAACAACCGTAAATAAACGAGCATTGACTTCTTAGTTTGTGTAAATATAATCATAAGACGTTGTCAACAATTTTATGTTACAAAAAACTTAAACAAAGTCTAGTTTACGGTCTTCTTTTTTTGGAGTAATCTGTATTTTTGTGCCTTTCATTATTTTACAATACAACAACATGAGCAACAAAACCATTTCATCGGCACTAATTTCGGTATTTAGCAAAGATGGCTTAGAGCCTATCGTAAAAAAATTAAACGACCTTGGCGTTACCATTTATTCTACCGGAGGCACCGAGAAATTTATTAAAGATTTAGGGATTAATGTCGTTCCTGTAGAAGAGGTAACCTCATATCCTTCGATACTCGGCGGACGAGTAAAAACGCTTCATCCAAAAGTATTTGGAGGTATATTAAATCGTCAAAGCCATGAGGGTGACGTGGCTGAATTGCAAGAATTTGATATCCCTCAAATCGATTTGGTTATTGTTGACTTATATCCGTTTGAAAAAACCGTCGCATCTGGCGCAAGCAATCAAGACATTATCGAAAAAATTGATATTGGTGGTATTTCTTTAATTAGAGCGGCTGCCAAAAATTATGCAGATGTTACTTGTGTATCTTCGGTTGATGATTATTCTGAATTTTTAGAACTTTTAAACACTAAAAACGGAGAGACCTCAGAAGAAGATAGAAAACGTTTTGCGGCAAAAGCTTTTAATGTGTCTTCACATTACGATACAGCGATTTTTAATTATTTCAATAAAAATCATGAAGAAGCTGTACTGAAAATAAGCGAGACTAATGGAAAAGTGCTTCGATATGGAGAAAATCCTCACCAAAAAGGATTTTTCTTCGGAGATTTCGATGCTATGTTCACTAAACTTCACGGTAAAGAATTAAGCTACAATAACCTTTTAGATGTTGATGCTGCTGTAAATCTTATTTTAGAATTTAAGGGCGAAGCACCAACATTTGCTATATTAAAACACAACAATGCTTGTGGTTTTGCTCAACGTAATACTGTTCACCAAGCGTATGTAGATGCATTAGCTGGTGACCCAGTATCTGCATTTGGTGGCATACTAATTTCGAATACTGAAATTGATAAAGCTACTGCCGAAGAAATCCATAAATTATTCTGCGAGGTTGTCATTGCACCATCTTTTAGCGATGATGCTTTAGATATTTTAAAAGGCAAGAAAAATAGAATTCTTTTAGTTCTTAATGATGTAGAATTACCTAAAACTACTGTAAGAACGTGTTTAAATGGTGCATTAGTTCAAGAACGCGATAGTAAAACTGACCGTCCTGAAGATTTAAAATCTGTAACTAAGCTATCACCAAGTTTAACAGAAATTGAAGATTTAATTTTTGCTTCAAAAATCTGTAAACACACCAAATCTAACACCATTGTTTTGGCAAAAAACAAACAATTATGCGCTAGTGGCACAGGACAAACAAGTCGTGTTGACGCTTTAAATCAAGCTATTCATAAAGCAAAATCTTTCAATTTTGATTTAGATGGTGCCGTTATGGCAAGTGATGCATTCTTTCCATTTCCAGATTGCGTAGAAATTGCAAATAAGGCCGGGATAAAAGCTGTAATTCAGCCAGGTGGTTCAATAAAAGATGAATTAAGCATTAATTATTGTGATCAAAATAATATGGCAATGGTCTTTACAGGAACACGCCATTTTAAGCACTAATTTGTGTTTTAATTTCATTATTATTCGATAGATAAAATTAATTCAAAAAAAACAGAGTAATAAACATCTATAATCTCGGAAATAGCGTATATTTTATTACATTTACCGTTAAGCGACATTTTAAGAGAATACACACCCCAAAATACAAGAATAACACATGGGATTTTTTGATTTCCTAACTGAAGAAATAGCCATTGATTTAGGTACAGCTAATACTTTAATTATCCATAACGACAAAGTTGTCGTCGATAGCCCATCTATTGTAGCTAGAGATAGACTCACAGGTAAAATTATTGCTGTGGGTAAAGAGGCTAATATGATGCAAGGAAAAACCCATGAGAATATTAAAACAATTAGACCGCTTAAAGATGGTGTAATTGCAGATTTTGATGCTTCTGAGCAGATGATTAATCTTTTTATTAAAAATATTCCTGCGCTTAAGAAAAAATTATTCAATCCTGCATTACGTATGGTAGTATGTATTCCTTCAGGAATTACAGAAGTAGAAATGCGAGCGGTAAAAGAATCTTGCGAGCGTGTTAACGGTAAAGAGGTATATCTTATCCACGAGCCTATGGCGGCTGCTATTGGTATCGGCGTAGATATTATGCAACCTAAAGGTAACATGATTGTTGATATAGGTGGTGGTACAACCGAGATTGCTGTTATTGCCCTTGGTGGGATTGTCTGTGATAAATCTGTAAAGGTCGCTGGTGATGTGTTTACAAATGACATTATTTACTACATGCGTACACAGCACAATCTTTATGTTGGTGACCGTACTGCAGAAAAAATTAAAATTCAAATCGGTGCTGCAACTGAAGATTTAGATTTACCTCCAGAAGACATGAGTGTTCAAGGACGTGACTTACTTACAGGAAAACCTAAACAAGTTCAAATTTCTTATCGCGAAATTGCAAAAGCTCTAGATAAATCAATCTTACGCATAGAGGATTCTGTAATGGAAACCCTATCGCAAACACCTCCAGAATTAGCAGCAGACATTTACAATACTGGTATATATTTAGCTGGTGGAGGATCTATGCTAAGGGGCTTGGATAAACGTTTATCGCAAAAAACTGATTTACCAGTTTACATTGCAGAAGACCCATTAAGAGCTGTTGTTCGTGGTACTGGAATCACACTTAAAAACTTAAATAAATACAAAAGCGTATTGATTAAATAGGAATTAAATAATGCAACAAATTTTCAATTTTGTAATAAGAAACAAAACATCTTTATTGTTTTTATTACTTTTTGGTATTGCATTATCGATGACCATACAGTCGCACTCCTATCACCGAAGTAAATTTATTAATTCCGCTAACAGTCTTACAGGAGGCGTATATGGCACAGTTAACAGCATAGGTCAGTATTTTGATTTAAAAGAACAGAATTCAATATTAGTAGAAGAAAATAAACGACTTCGCGAACAGCTTTTAAATACTCCAAGCACTAATGATATTACCTCAATAGACTCAACCCTTAGAGATAAAAGATTTAGCATTATTCCTGCACAAGTCTATAAAAACAGTTATAATTTACCAAATAATTATCTAACCATAAACCGAGGCAAACGCGATAGCATAAAACAAGATTTTGGAGTAATTACTTCTAAAGGAATCGTTGGAATTATCGATAATACTTCAAATAAATTCTCGACAGTATTATCTATATTAAGCAAAAAGAGTCGCATTAATGCTAAGCTGAAATCCTCTAACCAAAATGGCTCTTTAACTTGGAATACAAAATCGCCTTATTTGGCTCAACTAGAAGACGTTTCTCAGTTTGCTAAACTAAATATTGGTGATACGATAGTCACTGGTGGGCAGTCGGCCATTTTCCCTAAGGGAATTGGCATTGGTACTGTACAAAATTTCTCTACAGATGCAACAGGAGACACATATACTATTGAGGTGAAATTATTTAATGATATGACGACTTTACAGCACGTTTATATCATAAAAAATAACGATATAGAAGAAATACAAAATCTTGAAGCCTTAAATAATGAATAATACTTTAGCTTCAAATACCATTCGATTTTTTGTATTGCTTTTAGCCCAAGTAACAATATGCAGCAATATAAATTTGCTAGGCTATATAAATCCGTATATCTATATTATTTTTATTCTATTATTTCCTGTAAAGAGCAATCGTCCTCTTTTTTTACTCTGCGCTTTTAATTTAGGCTTATTAGTCGATATGTTTTTAGATTCTGGTGGTGTTCATGCCGGAGCTTCTGTTGCCTTGGCTTTTGTGCGACCGATATTCCTAAAATATGCCTTTGGCACCTTATACGACCATCAAATTTTAAAGTTTAATAAATTACAACTTAATGAATTGGTGATTTACATCTCGTTTATGACCTTGTTTCATCATTTTATAGTTTTTAATCTAGAAATTTTTAACATTTTTCAAATACTTCTCATACTTAAAAAGACGTTAGTTTTTAGTCTATTTACAGTTGTTTTAAGCACGTTACTTATTCTGTTATTTAAAGCCCGAAAATGAGAAAATTATTACTTCTAACTTTAGTTGTTTTTGTTGGTCTGGCATTTATAGCGCGGTTATATTATCTTCAAGTTTATGACGCTTCGTCGTATAACCCGCTTGATGATAGCGCTGTTCGTAAGGTATTTACCTATCCTAAGCGTGGCTATGTTTACGATAGAAACGGAGAACTTTTAGTAGCTAACCAACCATCTTACGATGTTATGGTCATCCCACGAGAAGTTGAGCCGTTAGATACATTAGAGTTTTGTTCGTTATTAAAAATCACAAAAGAAGATTTTATAAAAACCTACACTAAAGCGAAAGCCTACTCGCCCAGATTACCCTATGTTTTTCTATCGAATTTATCTAAGGACGATTATGCTTTTCTTCAAGAAAAAATGCGCAAATACGACGGTTTTTATATCCAAAAGCGTTCTATTAGGACTTATCGAAAGACCATAGGCGCAAATGTTTTGGGTGATATCGGAGAGGTTAATCAATCGATAATCGATAAAGATGCCTATTATGGCAAAGGTGATTTAATTGGCAAACAAGGTATCGAAAAGACTTACGAAAAAATTTTACGTGGTGTAAAAGGTACAAAGTTTATTCAGAAAGATAGATTTAATAGAGATTTAGGTCCATTTAAAGATGGCAAGTACGATACTATAGCAAAACCTGGCAAAGACATTACTATTACAATAGACTCTAAATTACAAGAGTATGGAGAGTTGCTTATGACCAATAAGCGTGGCGGTATTATTGCTATCGAGCCAAGCAGTGGCGAAATTTTAGCAATGATTTCTGGACCAACTTATAACCCAAATTTACTAGTTGGGCGTAATCGCTCTAAAAACTTTAATAAACTGTATAATGACAGTCTAGCACAACCACTCTTTGATAGAGGCTTACAAGCCATGTATCCACCAGGTTCTCCTTTTAAAACTTTAAATGCGTTAATTGGCCTTCAAGAAGGCGTGGTTACGCCACAAGATAAATTTAGATGCAACTTAGGTTTTAAATACGGAAATCAGCGTATGGGATGTCACGTGCATCGAAGTCCAGCTGATATGAATTTAGGCATATATGAGTCCTGCAATGCCTATTTTGGGAATGTTTATCTAAAAATAATGGACAAGTACCAATCTCGTGTAGAGGCCATGGATAAGTGGAGTGCGCATGTGAGAAGTTTTGGATTAGGTGATTATTTAAATAACGATTTATCTGTTGGGCAACCCGGAAAAATCCCAACATCTCAAACTTATAACAGAGCTTATGGCGAAGGAAAATGGTATCCTACATTTACGGTTTCTAACGCTATTGGACAGGGTGAAGTTTTAACAACACCAATACAATTAGCCAATATGGCAGCAGCTATAGGAAATCGAGGTTACTACTACACACCACATATCATTAAAGAAATTGAAGACGATACCATTCCTTCTAAATTTACAACACCAAAATACACTACAATAGATAAAAAACACTTTGAACCTGTCGTTCAAGGCATGTTCGATGTGTACAACAAAGGAACCGCTAAAATGCTTAAAGTGCCTGGAATAGAAATCTGTGGAAAAACAGGAACAGCAGAAAATTTTGCCATAATAGATAGTGTAAAGACTCAGCTTACAGATCATTCTATATTTGTAGCATTTGCACCAAAAGACAATCCTAAAATTGCCATAGCTGTTTTTATTGAAAATGGTTATTTTGGAAGTCGTTTCGCAGGAAAAATAGCAAGCTTAATGATTGAAAAATATCTTAGAAATGAAATAACCAGAACCGACTTAGAGAATTTTGTTCTAAGATATTCTCTTGAGCACGAATATAAAAAACCTTACTCTGGAGAGCCTTTTGGCATCAACAGAGAAACAATTTTAGACCCAATATCCGAAGAAGAATTCGAGGAACTTCAACGTAAAAAACGCAGAATAGAGAGAGTCAATGATTAGAGAAAACCAAAGACGTTTTAGTTTCGATTGGGTAATTATTATTATTTATCTGCTATTAATTGGATTTGGATATCTAAACATCATGTCTGCTTCACATGAAGGTGAAATCACCAATTATCTAGATATGAGCGAATCTTATGGAAAGCAACTTGTTTTCATGGGACTCTCTGTAGTTTTAATTGTACTTATACTATCAGTAGAAGCCAAATTTTACGAACGTTTCGCAAGTATTATATACGTCGTCGCTATTTTATCCTTACTCGGCCTTTTTGTTTTTGGAAAAGACATTAATGGCGCACGCTCGTGGTATGGGATTGGGAGCATGACCATACAGCCAAGCGAATTTGCAAAATTTGCCACAGCTCTAGCGGTGGCAAAATACATAAGTGATATCCAAACTAACTTAAAAACTATAAGAGATCAGCTTAAAGCAGCTGCGCTAATTTTTTTACCTGCCTTACTAATTCTATTGCAAAATGACGCCGGAAGCACTTTGGTTTATGCCTCATTTTTCTTTGTTTTCTATCGCGAAGGTCTTCAGCAAATCTACATTATTATAGGATTTTCTTTACTGATTTTAGCTGTCCTAGCATTGAAATATGGACTAACAATTACAGGATTATTAGCGGCACTAATTATTTTTGGCGTTTATTTTTTAAAGCGAAAAAGAAACAATTCAATTTTTAAGCCAATATTAATTTTAATCGTTTCATTAATTTTTGCTTCGGGCGTAAAACTATTTTATAACAACATTTTAAAACCGCATCAGCAAAACCGAATTAGTTTATGGCTGCGTCTAGAAAAAGACCCTGCGAAATTAGAACGCATGAAAAAAGCCGAAGCTTATAATCTGATTCAATCAGAGGAAGCGATAAGTGCAGGTGGATTTTGGGGTAAAGGCTTTATGCAGGGCACACGTACAACAGGGAAATTTGTTCCAGAACAAGATACGGACTACATATTTAGCACTGTTGGCGAAGAATGGGGATTTCTTGGGAGTAGTTTTGTCGTTATTTTATTCGTTTTCTTAATCATTAGGATTATTTATCTCGCTGAGAATCAGAAATCTCAATTTAGTAGAGTTTATGGCTACAGCGTGGCTTCTATCTTTTTTCTTCATTTTACTATAAATATAGGTATGGTCATGGGACTAATTCCAACTGTAGGAATACCTCTTCCCTTTATCAGTTATGGTGGCTCCGGGTTATGGAGCTTTACTATTTTGCTATTTATTTTTGTAAAGTTGGATAGTAATAAAATTAATGAATGGTAATAAAAAAGCAGACTTTTCAGTCTGCTTTCTTCATTTGTACTTTATTCGATTTATTGACCTTGACCTAAGCTATAGCCTCGTTTTCCATCAAACGTATATAGGTTTTCAGTCTTTATAATATCTATGTTATGTTCTAAACCTGCTTGTAATATTTCTACGATTTTTCCCTTATCTAATAGCACGTCATCTTTAGCTGCATAACGACAACGCCAGTGGTCTGTACAAAATGTTTCTTTAAAGCCATGTGGCCATACCTTTACGCCTCTATTTGTTATCAAAACCAATTCTAAAGCATCGTTGTTTAGTTTTTGTAAAATAGCACCCAACTCGTTCGCATCTTCGCCGTGCCAATCTACAAAAACATCTACACCTACAATCTTTTTATCTTTAGCTGGTTTACGCTGATATTTTGGCAAAACTAGAGGTGTACTTTCTTCATAAACAACCGATGGTAATTGTTTTGGCAATTCACCAAGATTGGCTATAACAGCTTCAGCAAATTCTTTAGTTCCCACTTTTTTGGTACTCATAATGGGGTCGTAAATATCCGCCGTATGGACACCATCTTCTATTGTACGCAACCAAGCATTATGAATCTTCTCTGCTACTTTATTCTTTCCTACGTGATTTAGCATCATTATAGACGCATTAATTAAACCTGAAGGATTAGCAATATTCTTGCCTGCAATATCTGGTGCAGAACCGTGAATAGCCTCGAACATAGCACATTCTTGACCTATATTGGCCGAACCTCCTAAACCTACTGAACCAGCAATCTGAGCGGCAATATCGGACATAACATCTCCGTAAAGATTAGGCATTACAATAACATCAAATCGTTCTGGAGAATCCGCCAATAAAGCGGCGCCGATATCTACAATCCAATGCTCTGTTTCTATTTGAGGATACTTCAATGCTACTTCGTTAAAAACTTCGTGAAACAGTCCGTCTGTCTGCTTCATAATATTGTCCTTGGTAAAACAAGTCACTTTTTTACGACCGTTTCTTATAGCGTACTCAAATGCGTAAGTAATTATTTTTTCGCAACCAGGACGACTAATTAGTTTAAGACACTGAACAACCTCATCTGTCTGCTGATGTTCGATGCCAGCATATAAATCCTCTTCATTTTCACGAATAATCACAACATCCATATCAGGATGTTTGGTTTGCACAAAAGGATGCATACTTGTACATGGTCGGATATTAGAATATAAGCCTAATGTTTTACGCATAGTAACGTTTAAACTTTTGTATCCGCCACCTTGAGGTGTTGTGATTGGCGCTTTAAAAAGAATCTTATTCGTTCTAATTGTTTCCCAAGTGTCGTTAGAAATTCCTGTTGTATGACCATTGAGATACATTTTTTCGCCCACCTGAATTTCTTCGAAAGTTATATCTGCATTTGCAGCATCGAGAATACTTAATGTGGCATCCATAATTTCTGGACCTATACCATCTCCTTTTGCTAATGTTACTTTTATCATATTCGTAATTTTAAGTGTTGAAAATTAATAATACCGCAAAGGTGAATAGAATTTTTCATATATTTTCATATATGTTTCTTATGGTAAGCATAACTAACACTTATGTATAACAAAAAAACGCCACATAACTGTGACGTTTTGAATATGATATTACTATTATTTAATTACTGAAGCGCTTTTAAGCTGGCACTAATCGTTTCGATTTTTGCGAGAGCATCAGCTTCTTTCTTTTTTTCTGAAGCTACAACTTGCTCGGGCGCATTGTTTACGAAACGCTCGTTAGAAAGTTTTTTCTGTACCGATTTTAAGAAACCTTCGGTATAGTTCAACTCCTCTGTTAGTTTCTTAATTTCCTCTTCAACATTAATTGCTCCAGCCATTGGAATAAAGTACTCATTAGACTTTACCCTAAAGGTTAATGTGCCTTCAAGAGGTTCTGTAACCGTTTCAAGATTAGAAATATTACCCATTTTTGCAATAACACTATTATAGGATGCCTCTAAACCTTCATTATTAATTACTGAAAGTTCAATAGCATCTTTAAAAGCAATATTCTTTTCTTTTCTTATAGTTCTAATACCCGAAACTGCTTCTTTTACCAATTCAAAATCCTCGATGAGTTTTGAATCATAAGACTCTAATTCTGGATATTTTGAAATAATTAAAGCTTCTTCTGGCGTTCGCTCTGCCATATACTGCCAGATTTCTTCTGTTAAAAATGGCATAAATGGATGTAAGACTTTAAGATTATCCTCGAAAACTTGTATAACGGCATTAAATGTTTTTGCATCTATTGGCTTACCATAAACGGGCTTAACCATTTCTAATAGCCATCCGCAAAAATCATCGTATATTAATTTATAGCTTGTCATTAACACATCGGACAAACGATATTTACTGTAATTATTTTCTGTATCGGCTAATGCTTTTTGGAATCTAGCTTTATACCAATCTATGGCAATTTTAGAAGACTCTGGCTGCTCTATATCTGCAACATCCCAGCCTTTTACCAAACGAAAAGCATTCCAAATTTTATTGGCAAATGATTTTCCTTGATTACACAACTCTTCGTCAAACATTAAGTCATTACCCGCAGCAGAACTCAACAATAAACCAACACGTACACCATCAGCGCCATAATCTTCAATAAGCTTTAATGCATCTGGAGAATTACCTAGAGATTTAGACATTTTACGACGTTGCTTATCGCGCACTAAACCTGTGAGATATACATTTTGAAAAGGACGCTGTCCTTTAAACTCATAACCAGCAACAATCATACGTGCCACCCAAAAGAATAGAATATCTGGTCCTGTTACCAAATCGTTTGTAGGATAGTAGTAGTTTATTTCTTCGTTTTCAGGATTTCGTATGCCATCGAACACGCTAATTGGCCATAACCAAGAGCTAAACCATGTATCTAATGCATCGGCATCTTGGCGAAGGTCTTCAATTTTAAAAGACGTCTCTCCCGAAGTTTCGGAATCGCTCGAAGCGACAGATAGCTTTTCTTTAGCCAATTTAAAGGCTTCTTCTTTTGTTTCTGCAACGACGAAATCTTCTTTTCCATCACCATAATAATAGGCAGGGATTTGCTGTCCCCAACGTAATTGACGCGATATGTTCCAATCACGGATGTTTTCCATCCAATGACGATACGTGTTGTTAAAATGTTTTGGATGGAGCTTAATCTCTTCCGTCTCTAAAACTGCTTTAATAGCAGGTTCTGCCAAATCTTTCATCTTTAAAAACCATTGGTCCGACAGGCGTGGCTCTATAATGGCCTTTGTACGCTCTGAAATACCAACACGATTCGTATGGTCTTCTATCTTAACAATAGCGCCGAGCTCTTCAAGCTCTTTAACAATTTCTTTACGCACAACAAAGCGGTCTTTACCTTCGTAATGCAAACCATAAGAATTTAAAGTAGCGTCTTCATTAAAGATATCAATAACTTCAAGATTATGCTTATCGCCTAGCATTTTATCATTCTCATCATGTGCTGGCGTAACCTTAAGACATCCTGTACCAAATTCTAAATCGACATACTCGTCTTCAATTATAGGCACCACCCTGTTGTTGATTGGAACTATAGCTCTTTTCCCTTTTAGGTGTATGTGGCGTTGGTCGTTAGGGTTAATACATATTGCAGTATCTCCTAGTAAGGTTTCTGGTCTAGTTGTAGCGATTGTTAAAACGTCGTCCGAACCTTCAATTTTATAATTTATGTGATAGAGTTTTCCTTGCTTTTCAACATAATCAACCTCTTCATCAGACAGAGTCGTCTTTGCTTCTGGGTCCCAATTTACCATTCGATATCCGCGATAAATCAAGCCCTTGTTGTACAAATTAACAAATACCTTAATAACCGCTTCGGACATATCATCGTCCATTGTAAATTTTGTTCTATCCCAATCACATGAGCATCCTAACTTCTTTAGCTGTTCTAAAATAACGCCTCCATATTCTTCTGTCCATTCCCAAGCATGCTTTAAGAATTCGTCTCTAGACAAATCGTTTTTATCTATGCCTTGTTCTTTTAATTTAGCGACGACTTTAGCTTCTGTTGCAATGGATGCGTGATCTGTACCTGGCACCCAGCACGCATTTTTACCTAATAATCGAGCACGACGTATTAAAACATCTTGAATGGTATTATTTAGCATATGCCCCATGTGTAGCACTCCTGTTACGTTTGGTGGAGGTATAACGATAGTATAAGGCTCTCTTTCGTCTGGTGTTGAATGAAAATAATTGTGCTTCATCCAGTAGTCGTACCACTTACTTTCTACTTTAGAAGCGTTATATTTTGAAGGAATTTCCATGTTTTGGTATCGTTTTTGCTAATAACTGACAAAAGTACTTATATTTCTTTTTTTGAAGAATAATTGTATAGATAATGTACCTAAAAAGTTTGATTATTGTTAAATAGGATGCATTACAACGGATTAATTTTGCAGAGAACGAAAAAGTACATAATTTTGATAGACTAATTTTTTAAAATTAAAATGATGAAAAGAATAATTACAATTTTATTTATCGGAGTCATGAGTTTAGGCTTAACTGCTCAAGACAAGAAGGTTGCGAAAATTGAATTTAAAACAGACGTTATTGATTACGGAACTATAGAGAAAGGTGCCGACGGTGTTCGAACTTTTGAATTTACGAATACAGGGAATGCGCCTCTTATTATATCTAGTGTTAAATCTACCTGCGGTTGTACTGTACCAAAAAAACCGAAAGGACCAATTATGCCAGGCGAGAGCGGAGAAATTGAAGTTAAATACGATACTAATCGTGTAAACCCTATTAGAAAAACAATAACTGTTATATCTAATGCTGATACTCCGACAGTAGCTTTAAAAATTAAAGGTTTAGTTATTGACCCTAGTAAAAGTAGTGTCTTAGACAAAAAAGGAAAAAGTTCAGTAGAGCAATAAAAATTATAAAATTTATTTAATTAGAGCCTTCAATCTGAGGGCTCTTTTTTTTGAAGACATCGTCTAATTTAAATTTAATCAACCGAGTTTTTCCACCTCTTTCTACAAGTAATCTCAGTAAAAATCCTTTTTTGTTATAAAAATATTCATTGACTTGTTGAAGTGTTAATTCACTGACATCCTTTTTATTTATTGATAAAATTATATCTCCCAATTTTACTCCAGCCAAATCTGCATTTGAATCTTTACGCAGTTCAACTACCTCGTAAGAAGGTTTTAGAACATATTTGTAAGTATCCGAAAAATCTATTCCTAAATTACCTTCTACTTCTCGTCCATAACTATCTGTCGCAACTTGTTTCTGTCGCTGCTTAACCATCCTTACTCCTCTTTGCTCTAAAACAATACCACTATTATTGTAATAAAATGGTAATTTAAAGTTCCCATTTTTCTTTAACCATAAAGCATTGTTGCTGTAGTCGAAAAAAACATTAAATCGCTTTAAGATATTCCCAGCGACACTGCCGTTTCTTCCTTTTATTGTTCTAGCGGTACTTAGATACAATGAATCTGGGTAAGCTACATTAACGTTTTTAAAACCAAACGTGCTTAATTCGAAAAACGGTAGTTTAGAACGTAAACCATAAACCGGGCCACTTAGTCCCTTCCCTAAAAAATCTTCAAAATATAAGGAGTCTGAAACTTTTATTTCGGATTTACTTCCTTCGAACAACCATAAAGAGTCGCCTCCACCTGTATCTATAAGAAGTTTTACAGGTATTTTTTGGTCTTCATAGGAAACAAATCCTTTAACGTAAGGCTTTCTATTTATTAATTCTATGGATACCCTTTTCCATTTCTTTGATGCTTTAGGCTTGAAAAATCGCCTTTTATGCAATCTTATATATTTAGATTGATAATTAATTTCAACAATAAAATCCTTAAAAATATCATATCCAATTATTCCATGAACAGGTACACCTAATCGCGCCGTAAAGTTAATACTAGGATCGAAAACCATGGATATATCTCGATTAACAGCTATAGCTTCACCGACTTTTATTATGTTTCCTCTAGAACGTATAGCTTGAACATTACCATTTCGCCCTAAACCCCTAAGATAAGATTGTTCAGTATTTTTTATCTGAAGCGAATCTAAATTTGCAAGATTAAAAAGAATAGGCCTACTTACTCCTGTATCTAAAACGAAGGATAGTTTTATGCCATTTAACTCTACTGGCATAACAATAATATTGTTTATCAGCTTAAACCTGATTTTTGAACTTTTATTAGCTCTAAGATTAAAGCTATTTTGCGAATTCATAAAAAGGCAAAAACCAAATAAAACAGTTGTAATTAAAAACTTAATAGGTCTATCTGGGATATTCATTAAAATAAAAATACAATTCTACCTGTAATACCTTAATTTTGCAATGATTTTTTAAACAAACTTTAAGACTTTAAAATACGTAAATAATTATGCCAAGAATTTCTGAAAAAGGTCATAAAATGCCTTCGTCTCCAATAAGAAAGTTGGTGCCGTTTGCAGAACAAGCCGAGAAAGATGGAAAAACCGTTTACTATCTTAACATTGGTCAGCCAGACATAAAAACACCTCAAGTAGCTTTAGACGCTGTTAAAGTACATTCCCTGGATATTTTAGCATATACCCGTTCTGAAGGCTCTGAGAATTACAGAAAAAAGATAGCCAACTACTACAGTAAAAACAACATCAATGTAAAGCACGACGATATTATTGTTACTACTGGCGGAAGCGAAGCCTTACTTTTTGCTTTTGGCAGTATTATGGACGAAGATGACGAAATAATTATACCAGAGCCTTTCTACGCCAACTATAATGGGTTTTCTACGGCATCTGGCGTTAATGTTGTCCCGGTTATTTCTAAAATAGAAGATAATTTTGCCTTACCTCCTATTGAAGATTTCGAAAAATTGATATCGCCAAAAACAAAGGCAATTCTTATATGCAACCCTGGAAATCCAACAGGTTATTTATATTCAAAAGAAGAAATAAAAAAATTAGCAGATTTAGTTAAAAAGCATGATTTATTTTTAATAGCCGATGAAGTATATCGCGAGTTTGTTTATGACGGTATTTCTCATTACTCTATTCTTCAAGAGGAAAGCTTAAAAGAACACGCCATAGTTATAGATTCCGTATCTAAACGCTATAGTATGTGTGGTGCCAGAATTGGATATTTGGTATCAAAAAACCGAGAAGTAATTCAGACTGCCTTAAAATATGCTCAAGCTAGATTAAGTCCTCCAACCCTAGCGCAAATTGCTAGTGAAGCGGCTTTAGATACTCCTGACTCTTACTTCATAGAAGTTATTGAAGAATACGTTGGCAGAAGAGATACACTAATTACAGAATTGGAGAAAATCGATGGCGTTAAGGTCGCTAAACCAAATGGTGCCTTTTACTGTATTGCACAATTACCCGTAAAAAATTCTGATCATTTTGCGCAATGGCTATTAGAGCATTTTAGTTATGATAATGAGACAGTTATGGTTGCTCCTGCTGCTGGATTTTACTCTTCACCAAACGTAGGTCTAAACCAAATTAGGATTGCATACGTACTTAATGAAAACAGTTTAAAAAAAGCTGTAAATATTATTGCTGAGGCATTAAAAGTCTACAAAGATTAAATGACCATCGAAGAAAACGTATCATTAAAGCGCTTTAATACTTTTGGTATCGAGGCCAAAGCTCAACGTTATGCAGATATACAAACTCTAGACGACTTAAAATCTATTTTAAAACTAGAAGCATCCAAACCAATTTTTATCTTAGGAGGTGGTAGCAATATGCTCCTAACCAAAGATATTGATGCGCTTGTTTTACATTTAAATCTTAAGGGGATTTCTGTTGTTGAAGAAAGTAATAACCACATTATCCTAGAAGCAAATGCGGGAGAAAACTGGCACGATTTCGTACTCTATTGTATCGAAAAAGGTTACGGAGGTGTTGAAAATATGTCTTTAATTCCAGGAAATATTGGCACTGCTCCTATTCAAAATATCGGTGCTTATGGTGTAGAATTTAAAGATGTTTTTGAATCTTGTAAGGTTATTGACATAAAAACACAGTCTGAAACAACTTTCTACAAAGACCAATGTAATTTTGGTTATAGAGAATCGATATTCAAACAAGCATTAAAAGGTAAATGCATAATAACAAGCGTCCGTTTAAAACTTACCAAAAATCACCATAACTTAAGCCTAGACTATGGTGCCATAAGGAATCAATTGCTTGAGGTAAATATTACAAATCCAACAATTAAAGATGTATCAGACGCTGTAATTGCCATTAGAAAAAGTAAGCTACCAGACCCCAAAGATATTGGCAATAGCGGAAGTTTTTTTAAAAACCCTGTAATTACCAAATCGCAATTCAAGAAACTTCAGAATAACTTTCCTAATGCCCCACATTATGTGGTTTCTGACTCAGAAATTAAAGTTCCTGCTGGTTGGCTTATCGAGACAGCTGGTTTTAAAGGAAAACGATTCGGAAACTACGGTGTACATAATAAGCAGGCGCTTGTCCTCGTTAATTATGGAAACGCTTTAGGTAAAGACATTTACAATCTGGCACTACTTATACAACAGACAATTTACAGACTATTTAGCATAAATATCGAAACAGAAGTAAATATTATTTAATTTTAAGCCATTGCCCTAACGCTAACTAAATTAAACAACATTGAGTCAGAATATAGAACAACGCATCGTACAACTTCTCCAACGTCAAGACCATTTTGCCTTGAATTTACTTTATGAAAACTATTCAGACAGTTTATACGGTGCCATTCTTAAAGTGACAAAAAATGAAGAAATAGCCGAAGACGCCTTACAAGAAACATTTATAAAAGTTTGGAAAAACGCCCATAAATACGATGCATCTAAAGCCAAGCTATTCACGTGGCTATTTCGGATTGCTAGAAATACAGCTATTGATAAGTTAAGGAGTTTTAATAATCGTTACCATAAAGAAGTCCAAATCGACAACTCTAACGTATATATTTTACCTGGCAACAAGTTAAATCAAGATGTATTAGACATTAAAGAACACGTAGCCAGACTAGAAGAAAAATATCAAATTGTGCTTAATGCTTTATTTTTTGAGGGCATGACACAACAAGAAGCAAGTGACGAGTTAGATATTCCGCTCGGAACAGTTAAATCTAGACTAAAAATTGGCTTACGAGAGCTAAAAAAAGTTTACGATTTTTAAATTAATAATTATGGAAGAAAAATTACAATCTTTTTTACAATCGGGCTTACTAGAGCGTTATTTAGTAGGTGACACTTCCATTGCTGAAAATTTGGAAGTTGAACACCAAATAGATAATAATCCCGAAATTGCAGAGGCTTTTGAAGAACTGCAAACCAATCTAGAAATTGTTGCCAAGGCTAATGCTGTAGAGGCACCTTTAGGTGTATTAAATAAGATTTTAGAATCTACAAAAGAAGAAACTAAAGTTATAACAATGCCGCAGCGTAAAACACCTTGGTATAGCATTGCTGCAAGTGTTGCCGCTGTAGGATTTGGTTTATGGAGTCTTGTGTTGTACCAAAAGAATCAAGCTCTAAGTAGCGAGAATAATATCGTAGTTGAGGAGATTTTTGACCTTCGAGACGATATCGATAAAAACAATTCTAAATTAGATGCATTGGCAATTCAATTACAAAAACTGAATAATCCTGACTCTAGAAAGTATGTCTTAGAAGGAAACGAGCGTGCTAAGAATTTAAAAACTGTAGCATACATTAACCCTATTGAAAAAACCTCTATGATAGACGTAGTGTCTTTGCCTAAACTACCAGAAAACCAATATTATCAATTAAGAGCAGAACTCGAGGATAAAATGGTTAGTCTCGGCTATTTAGAAGACTATCAACGTTCCTTAAAGCCAATACCTTACATGGAGGACGCTTTAGCATTGAGCATAGTTATTCAAAATAAAAATGGCTCCTCTTCTTTAGAAGAAACTGAAGTTGCCGAAATATCACTTAAAGATAATTAAAGACAATATTGAAATAATTTATAAGCCGCCTTTTATGGCGGCTTTTTTTTCTTATAACACGTAAGACAATCCATCAATATTTCTACAAAAGCAGTATCTTTGTCTTGATTTTAGATATTACTAATATGAAACTGCTACTTATAACCCTTGGACTTTTACTTCTAGCTATTGCAGGTATTGCAATAAAAATTTGGGCTAAAAAAGATGGTAAATTTGCAGGGACTTGTGCTAGTCAAAATCCAATGCTTAATAAAGAAGGAGAAGCCTGCGGTTTTTGCGGAAAAACGCCAGACCAATTCGATTCTTGTTCTGAACCTCAACACTCATAGTCTATAAATGACTATAATCTCTATACTGTTTTATCTTTTTCTAGTTATTGCTTGTATTCAGTTAGCTTACTACAGTATATTTCTAAGTTTTTTTGGTTTGAGTAAGCCAAAAAAAGGCAAAGCTTACAACATTCCTGTATCGGTAATTATTTGTGCTAAAAATGAAGCCGAGAACTTGACACAAAATCTTCCAAAAATACTCGAACAAGATTACAAAAGTTTTGAAGTTGTTTTAATCAACGACAGCTCTTCTGATGATACATTAGAGGTTATGGAAAGTTTTGCTGAGAAACATCGGAACATTAAACTAGTTGATGTAAAATCTATAGAACCCTTCTGGGGAAATAAAAAATATGCCTTGACATTAGGCATAAAAGCAGCCAAACATGATTTTTTGATTTTTACCGACGCAGATTGCACACCCAATTCTAATCAATGGATAACACACATGGCTAGACATTTTAGTAAGAAAAAATCAATCGTTCTTGGCTATGGTGCTTATAAGAAAATCAAGTATTCGCTACTTAATAAACTCATTCGCTTCGAAACACTGTTCTCCGCTTTTCAATATTTTTCTTATGCTAAAGTTGGCAACCCTTATATGGGCGTAGGACGGAATTTAGCGTATAGAAAAGCACAATTCTTTACTAGCAATGGTTTTATTAATCACATGTCTACTAGATCTGGTGATGATGATTTGTTTATAAACGAAAATGCAACAAAAGGGAACACAGCACTGTGTTATTCACCAGAAAGCTTTACAGTTTCAGAACCTAAAAAAACCTTTAAATCATGGTGGATTCAAAAACGTAGACATGTAAGTACTGCGCACGAGTATAAGCATTTAGATCAATTTTTGCTGGGGTTGTTCTACGTGAGTCAAATATCATTTTACACTTTAGCTGTCATCCTTCTTATTGCAGGTTTTCAATGGAAAATTGTACTTGGCATTTTAATTCTTAGAATTATTATCTTATACCTTACAGTAGGATACTCTGCGAAAAAATTAAATGAAAAAGACTTAATACTGCTAACGCCTTTGCTTGAAATTTTTCTAATTATTTTTCAATTAGCTATATTTAGTGCTAATATCGTTTCAAAACCAAAACATTGGAAATAAAAAAAGCCATTAAGCTTGCTAAGGATAACAACCAAGCTGCATTTAAATTTTTACTAGATACCTATTGGAACGATGTTTATGGTTTTCAGTTAAAACGGACAGAAAATGAGAATGATGCAGAAGATATTACTATTCAAACGTTTTCTAGAGCATTTGATAAAATACACACATTTGATGATAAATACGTCTTTAAAACTTGGCTGATAACCATTTCAAAGAATATTCATGTCGATTTAATTCGTAAACACAAATCGTCCATTAGAAGTAAAATACAAACTAAAGATGATGATATAGTTTATGATATTCCAGACGAATCACCAACACCAGAAGATAAAATTATTCGAGAGCAAAACCTGGCAAAGCTCCTTAAAAACATCAAAAAATTAAAACCGCATTATCAAGAAGTAATTAACCTAAGATACTTTCAAGAGATGAGTTACAAGGATATTTCCGAAGAGCTCAAAGAACCTATGAATAATGTAAAGGTTAAGCTCCTTAGGGCGAAAAAATTATTAGCGCAAATTCTAACAAATCCTAATGCTTAGTCGTATTAAAAAACTAGGTCCTGGCTTACTGTTTGCGGGAGCGGCTATTGGGGTATCTCACTTGGTACAATCAACAAGGGCAGGCGCCGATTTTGGTTTTGGCTTGGTTTGGGCATTATTGCTAGTAAATCTTTTTAAGTATCCATTTTTTAGGTATGGACCACAATATGCCATGGCAACTGGCGAGAGTCTTATAGACGGCTATTATAGATTAGGAAAAGTATTTTTAGCACTGTATTTCTTACTCACTTTTGCCACGATGTTTACCATACAAACAGCAGTTACTATTGTAACAGCAAGTTTAACCTCCTATGTTATTTACGAGTTTGAAACGGTATCATTTGTAGGGTACACACTAACTAGTGTTCAAATATGGACGCTTATTATTTTACTAATTTGTATTGCTATTTTAGTTCTGGGACGTTATAAGTTTTTGGACCGTTTGATGAAATTGATAGTACTCACCCTTACACTTTCTACTATACTATCGGTTTTCGCTTCAGGTTTTAATTCTGAAAATCCTTTGAGCATCCGTCAAATATTCCCAGAGCAGTCACAATGGCTTTTTTTAATAGCATTTATGGGTTGGATGCCAGCGCCTTTAGATATTTCCATTTGGCATTCCGTTTGGTCATTAGAGAAAAAGAAAGACGACAACTTAGTCGATTTCAAATCATCTATTTTCGATTTTAATATAGGATACATTACAACTATTCTCCTTGGATTAGGTTTTCTTACGCTTGGCGCCTTAGTTTTTTATGGCTCTGGTGAGGTGTTACAAACATCGGCAGCAGGATTTTCTTCTCAACTTATCATAATGTATACAAATAGCTTAGGAGATTGGGCTTATGCAATTATTGGCATTGCAGCAGTTACTACAATGTTTAGCACCACACTTACAACCTTTGATGCTTCGCCAAGAGTAATGTCTCGTACTACGGCGCTTCTCTCAAATTTTAAGTTCAAAGAAACATATAGACTATGGTTAGGTGTTTTATTTGCCGGAACATTGTCTATATTCTTTTTTCTAAGTGCAAATCTTGGAGACTTAGTACAAATAGCCACGGTTTTATCTTTTTTAACCGCACCTTTTTATGCTATTGCAAACTATAAACTTATTAACGCCGAGCACGTTCCAAAAGCCTATCGCCCAAAAAGAATAATAAACATATTAAGTTGGTTAGGTATTGTTTTTCTAGTTGGTTTTAGTGTGTGGTTTGTAACAATTCTTTAGCTTAATTTTTGTTTTTTACTTTGTATCTTTGTGCTATTGAAAAAGAAATTTTAATGGAGACTACAACTGCATCTAATATACTTCCAGAACGTAAACCAAAATGGCTTCGTGTAAAGCTTCCAACAGGAAAGAAATATACCGAACTTAGAAGCCTTGTAGATAAATACAAATTAAATACTATTTGTACATCTGGCAGTTGCCCCAATATGGGTGAGTGTTGGGGAGAAGGTACTGCAACTTTTATGATTCTTGGAAACATCTGCACACGTTCTTGCGGATTTTGCGGGGTAAAAACAGGCAGACCAGAAACAGTGGATTGGGACGAGCCTGAAAAAGTAGCGCGTTCTATTAAATTAATGAATATTAAACATGCTGTTCTTACAAGTGTAGACAGAGACGATTTAAAGGACATGGGCAGTATTATGTGGGCAGAGACTGTTAAAGCGGTGCGACGAATGAATCCTAATACTACCCTCGAAACTTTAATTCCAGATTTTCAAGGTGAAGAAAGACACATAGACAGAATAATAGAGGTAGCGCCAGAAGTTGTCTCCCATAATATAGAAACCGTTAGACGCCTTACAAGAGAGGTAAGAATACAGGCCAAATACGACCGTAGTATGGGCGTTTTAAAATATCTAAAGTCCCAAGGTCAGCGTAGAACCAAATCTGGAATAATGCTAGGTCTAGGAGAAGCGCGTGAAGAAGTGATACAAACCTTACACGATCTGCGCGAAAACGACGTCGACGTTGTTACTATTGGGCAATATCTTCAACCAAGCAAAAAACATTTACCAGTACAACGTTTCATTAATCCAGACGAATTTGAAGAATACAAAGAGATTGGATTAAATTTAGGCTTTAGACATATAGAAAGTAGCGCTTTGGTTCGTTCTTCTTACAAAGCGCAAAAGCATATTAATTAATGATTTCCGTTGCAATTAATGGTTTTGGCCGTATCGGAAGGCGCTTTCTTAGGTTATCGCTACAAAATCCAAATATTAAAATTGTTGCAATAAACGATTTAGCAGATGCCAGAACACTGAGCCATTTGCTTAAGTACGATAGTATTCATGGTGTTTTAAATAGAGAAGTAAGTTATAGTGAAAACTCAATTTGTATTGAAAATATAACCATCCCTTTACTAAACGAAAAAGATATTTCTAAAATTAATTGGTCTTCGTTTCAGCCTGATTTTGTGTTGGAAGCAACAGGGAAATTTAAAGAAAAAGACCAATTACTTCATCATATAACTAATGGCGCAAAACAGGTAATTCTATCCGTACCACCTATCGACGATGATATCAAGACCATAGTCCTAGGCACAAACGACCACATTTTACAAGGCAATGAAAAGGTTATTTCTAATGCGTCGTGTACTACCAATAATGCTGCTCCGATGATAAAACTAATGCACGAAAATTTTGGTATTAAACAAGCCTATATCACTACCGTTCATAGCTACACCACCGACCAAAGCCTACACGATCAACCACACAGAGATTTAAGGCGTGCCAGAGCTGCTGGTCAGTCCATCGTTCCAACGACTACTGGTGCAGCAAAAGCTTTAACCAAAATATTTCCAGATTTATCTAACGTTATCGGAGGATGTGGAATTCGCGTTCCTGTGGCAAATGGCTCGTTAACGGATATTACATTTAATGTCGAAAAAGAAGTAGACATAGAGACGGTTAATTCAATATTTAAAAAAGCTGCTGACACGAGTTTTAAAGGTATCATCCAGTATACCGAGGACTCCATTGTATCTGTTGATATTGTTGGTAATCCTCACTCCTGTATTTTCGATTCGCAAATGACCTCCGTTATTGGTAACATGGTTAAAATTATTGGTTGGTACGATAACGAAACAGGATATAGCCAGCGTTTGCTAGACTTATTATGTAATTTATCGGACAAAAATACACTTTTATCGAATAAATAATTATATTTGTTGTAAAACAGATGTTAATGTCCCAAATAAAATACATCATTTTATTTTTTTATACTGTTGTTGCCTACACTGCTCATGGGCAAACAACAAGTAATCTTAACCAACGTGATTTAGAGATATCGCTTCAAGAAAAGCTTAAGCAAGCTGAACTGTTTATAGACAGAGATAACTATCCTAATGCCATACAAAATTTAAACGAGGCCCTAAAACTTGCTCAAACCGCAGATGACAAAAAAAGCGAAGGTGTTATATATACTAAAATAGGCAAGCTTCAATATCTACTTAAAGAATATGATAAGGCTATCTCGTCTCTTAACAAAGCAGTAAATATTCAGAGAGAGAACGATGATAGAATTAATCTTGGGCTAACTTATAATATTAGAGGTGTAATTCTTAGTAACCAAAAGGAATATAAAAACGCTTTAAATTTTTTTTCAGAAGCACTTCTAAATTTTGATGAACCGAGTTCAGAAAAATATCAAGCCGAAGTAAATCTTAATGAAGCTCGGGTTTATCTAGACTTAAATCAATTAGACAATGCAAAAACCAAGTTAGAGCGTGCCATAGTAATAGCTAAAAAACATGATTTAAACCGAGTTTTATCCAGCAGTTACATCCAAAATGCTAAGGTGTACATTGCAAAGAAAGAATACAATTTGGCATTGGATCAAGTACAAGAAGGCTTAAATATTGCTTTAGAAAACGATTTAATGTATAACATAAATGACGCTTACTTAACGCTAAGCCATGTTTACCAAAGCAAAAATCAGTTTAAATCCGCACATCTATACCTTAACAAGCACCTGCAACTATCGGATTCTTTAAATAAGGTCCAATTAGAAAAATTACCTTTAAACACTAGGACAAACAATATGTATGGCTTAGCCGATAACAGTAATCAACAACTTGAGAATCAAGCCACAGAAGCAGATGCTGATAGTAATTTAGCGAGAATTACCACCATTCTTAGTATTTCTTTAATTACAATTTTATCATTATTAACGTTATCCCTATACAAGAATAATAATATTAGACTTAGGACTAACAATATGCTTCAAATTAAAAATGACGAGCTTATTGTTGCTAAAGAAAAAGCTGAGTTAGCATCTAAGACAAAGGCCAATTTCTTATCTACAGTTACGCACGAGCTTCGCACACCGCTATACGCAGTCACCGGTCTTACCAATTTATTGTTAGATGAGTCGCCTAAGGAAAACCAAATACCGCATTTAAAGTCATTGAAGTTTTCTGGAGATTACTTACTAACTTTTATAAATGATATCCTTCAAATTAATAAGATTGAAGCTAACAAAGTAGAGTTAGATCCTGAGGATTTTAACCTAAAAATAAAGATTGAAAATGTTGTTGCGGCACTAAACAATTCCGCCAAAGATAACAATACACAAATCCATTTGGATTATCAAGAAGACCTTCCTGAAACCTTTATTGGTGATCAACTAAAAATATCCCAAATTCTTATTAATCTGATTGGTAACGCTATAAAGTTTACCAAAGATGGAGATATATGGATACGCGTAAAATCTAAATCTGTAGACCAAAATAATTACAGACTTTTATTCGAAATCGAAGATAATGGGATTGGGATTTCTAAAGAAAAACAAGAACAGATGTTCGAGAGTTTTTCTCAAGGATCTATTCAAATCAACAGAAAATATGGTGGCACAGGCCTAGGATTATCTATCGTAAAAGGACTAATTAAAATTTTAAAAGGAGATATCTATCTGGAGAGTCAATTAGGACAAGGCACTACCTTTTTCTTTGAGTTACCTTTAACGCATGTAGTAGCTAAGAAAAAAGAATTACCTAAAGAAAGCAAACACATAGAAAACATTAAGACATTGGATTTAGAAAACATTAAAATTCTAGTGGTTGAGGACAACAAAATCAACCAAATGATTACTAAAAAGATTCTCACAAAAATGGGACTAAACTGTGAGATTGTAGATAATGGCGAAGACGCGGTAGAAAAAGTTAAAAATACCGAATATAATGTTGTATTAATGGATATTCACATGCCTGGTATTAGTGGATTAGAAGCTACCAAACGCATAAGAGTATTTAATAAAGAATTAACCATTTTTGCCCTAACAGCTGTAACACTAGAAGACAAAATGCAAGAATTTGACGAAGCTGGATTCGATGACATTATTTCTAAACCTTTTAAACAAGAAACCTTCGAAAAGAAGTTATTCACTGCGCTTTCTGGTAAAACCGAAGCTACAACCTAGCCTACATAGTCTAGAATTAACTTGTTGAATTCTGAAGATTTATCAATGTTTATCTCTATGGGAATATAAAACAATGTCTTCAGGAGACTTTCTTCAGTTAATAGGCGCATATAATCTTTTTCAGTAGTAAGTATAATTTCTTTCTGCTCCAACAGTTCAATATCCTTTAGCGTAAAATTATAATGATCACCATATTCTACATGCTGAAAATCTAATGCTTTCGATTTTAAATACTCCACTAGCGGGTTTGCATTAGCTATGCCAGTAACAAGTGTAAAATGCCCAAGCGATTCTAAAAGCTTCTTCTCTGTAGCCGAAAATACCATATCGCTGTATGCAATATGACTAAAAAATACGTGTTGATATGTTTTAGGAGAAATTTGACTAATTATATTCTGCTTTTCAGCATCATCCAGTTTAGAAGGACATTTGGTAATTACAATAGCATCAGCACGCTTTGCACCAGAACGAGGCTCTCTTAAATTTCCTGTAGGTAATACCATATCTTTTGTATAAAGATTGTGGTATGAACTTAATAAAATATTAAATCCTGCTTTTACTTTTCTATGCTGATAAGCATCGTCTAGCAGAATAACGTTAGGTTGCGGTTCTAACGTTCTTAATTGTTCTATACCATTTTGCCTATCTTCATCTACAGCGACGTAGATAGAATCAAACTTGTTATAAAACTGAAAAGGCTCATCGCCAATAGTATCTACATTTTCATCGTCGTCTGCCAACAAAAAACCCTTAGTAATACGTTTATAACCACGGCTTAATGTGGCTACCTTTTTATTAGATAAAAGTCGAATAAGATATTCTATCATTGGTGTTTTCCCTGTACCGCCAGTACTTAAATTTCCCACACAAATCACAGGAAAATCATAAGATTTCGAAGCTTTTACACCAGAATCATACAATCTGTTTCGCAACCATGTTACCAAATAGTAAATCGGCACAACCGGAAATAATAGGATTCTAAGGAATTTCATGATAACGAAAGTAATATATATCTTTAATATTTATATTTGAAAAAAAGACAAATTCAATGCTTGTACAAGATGTTATTAATCAATTACACGAATTAGCGCCACTAGCTTACGCAGAAGATTTTGATAATGTCGGGCTCCTTGTAGGAAACAAAAACCAAAAAGTTAGTGGCATTTTAGTAACACTAGATACTCTTGAAACAGTTGTTGATGAGGCTATTGAAAACGATTGCAATCTTATTGTAAGTTTTCATCCTATAATATTTAGCGGCTTAAAAAAGCTTACTGGCAAAACCTATGTAGAACGTGTAGTTATAAAAGCCATTCAAAACAACATCGCCATTTTTGCTATTCATACAGCTTTAGATAATGCGCTAAATGGGGTAAACTCAATTATTTGCGACCAATTAGGACTTACAAACAAGAAAATATTAATTCCACAAAAAGGAACCATAAAAAAATTAACAACCTACGTACCAAAGGCTAATGCCGATGACCTAAGACAGTCCTTATTTAAAATAGGTGCTGGTAGCATTGGCAACTACGATAATTGTAGCTTCAATACCGATGGTATAGGCACGTTTAAGGGTAACGAAGACTCAAATCCGGTGGTTGGCAAGATAGGGCAACTTCAAAAAGAAGAAGAAACTCAGCTTAATATTACGTTTCATAAACATTTGGAATCTCAAGTCATAAAAACCTTACTCTCAGAACATCCATACGAAGAGGTTGCTTACGAAATTACGACTCTAGAAAATACCAACCAACATATCGGGATGGGCATGATTGGTGAGTTAGAAAAGCCTCAGCCTTACAAAGACATACTTTTATTTGTTAAGATACAAATGAATTGTGGCATAATTAGGCACTCTGCTTTATTAAAAAAATCCGTAAAAAAAATTGCAGTCCTTGGTGGTTCTGGTGTTTTTGCAATTAATGCCGCAAAAGCCGCTGGTGCTGACTTGTTCTTAACAGCAGACCTTAAATATCACGATTTTTTTACGGCCGAGGATAATATAGTAATCGCAGACATTGGACATTATGAGAGTGAGCAGTTCACAAAAACGTTTTTAGTAGACTATCTCTCGAAAAAAATTACTAATTTTGCGCCTGCCTTACCGTCAGGTAGGGTAATTTTATCAAACACAAATACAAATCCGGTAAAGTATTTATAATTATGGCAAAAAAAGCTGAAGCTACTGTAGAAGAACGTTTAAGAGCATTATACGATTTACAACTAATCGATTCTAGAGTAGACGAAATAAGAAACATCAGAGGAGAGCTTCCTTTAGAAGTAAGAGATTTAGAAGACGATGTTGCAGGCCTTAATACAAGATTAGAAAAACTTAATGATAGCCTAGAGACTTTAGACCAAGAGATTAAGGCAAAGAAAAACCAAATCGAAGAGTCTAAAACATTAATCTCTAAATATTCAGAACAACAACAAAACGTTAGAAATAACAGAGAATACAATTCTTTAAGTAAGGAAATTGAGTTTCAGGAATTAGAAATTCAGTTAGCCGAAAAGCATATTAAAGAATTTAAAGCGCAAATCGAGCAAAAGAAAGAAGTTATTTCTGAGACAAAAGACAAACTAAAAGAGCGCACAGAGCACCTTAAGCACAAAAAAGGTGAGCTGGACGAAATTCTTAAAGAAACTGAAAAAGAAGAGAAAGCACTGATTGAAGAATCTGAGAAATTTCAGAAAAAAATCGAAGAACGATTAGTAGTAGCTTACAAGCGCATTAGAAATAATGTAAAAAACGGATTAGCTGTTGTACCAATCGAAAGAGGTGCGTCTGGTGGGTCATTTTTTACAATACCACCACAGGTACAAGTTGAGATTGCTGCACGTAAAAAAGTAATCACTGACGAGCATAGTGGTCGTATTTTAGTAGATGCTGCTTTAGCAGAAGAAGAAAAAGAAAAAATGGATAAATTATTCGCTAAGCTTAGCAAATAATTTTCTAATACAGTTTTAGCAAAGCCTCTGATAATCAGAGGCTTTTTTAATACATAGCTTTTAAGATTCAGTCTGTTTTCACGGCAATTCGGGATAACATCAACATCTCTGATTATATATTCTCGACTACCTACTTTAGCATAATTTTAAAACCTTTAAAATTAAGGTTGGTTAACTTTGTTCGACTATTGAAAAAGAAAACAAAAATCCCATGAAAAAACTCATTCCTATTTTAGGTGTTGCCCTATTATTTAGCTGTAATAATGCAGCTCAGAATATTACCGAAAAACAACAAGCTGTTATTAATGCAGAGCCAATTGAAGTACCCTTAAAAGACGGTAAAGCCCGAGCCTATTTTGCCAGCGGCTGTTTTTGGTGTGTCGAAGCCATTTACGAAAGCGTAGAAGGTGTAGAAGAATCTATAAGTGGCTATTCTGGCGGCTGGACCGATAACCCTACTTACGAAGCCAGCAACACCGGACGCACAGGACATGCCGAAGCTGTAGAAATTATTTATGACCCTAACGTCGTAAGCTTTGCCACTTTAGTAGATGTCTATTTTGCATCACAAGACCCAACACAAGTTAATGGTCAAGGTCCAGATAGAGGCTCGCAGTATCGTTCCATTATTTTTTATCAGAACGATGAGCAAAAGAAAATTATTGAAGAAAAGAAAGCAGCATTAGCAAAAAAACTCGATGCTAAAATTGCTGCAGAAATATATCCCTTTCAAAAGTTTTGGGTAGCGGAAGACTACCACCAAGATTACGAAAAACTACATCCTAACCAGCGTTACATACAAGCTGTGTCGATACCAAGATTAAAGCGATTTCAGGCAAAAATGCCAGAAGTGCTAAAGAAAAACGCAAAGCATTAAAACATAAACCCGTTAGAAATTCTAACGGGTTTTTTATTTTTAGTATTTTGGTTTAGATATAAGTGATATATCACTACCATTATTGATATAATTACGTTGTACAACATTAAAAAATGATGCAAAAGATACTGATAACAATAATATTTGGACTTCTTTTTTCTTCTTGTCAAGAGAATGAAAAACTCAATTCACTTGAAAAGAGTACTGAAGTAAATAAATGGAATATTGAAAAATTAAGTATTAGAGCCCGTCAACATCTTGACAGCACCAATTGGGATTTAGAATTATTAAATCAAGACATTGAAACATATAATAAGTATTCTGAGATTTTTCAGAGTTATCCTTTAAACAAATCCCCTTTTCCAATAGCTGAATATGACTATGCTGTTTCCAGTATTCCATTTGTAATTGAATTGGACTATGTCGTTCTCAAAGGTGTTAGAATTGGAGAATACGAAAATCCAGAAAGTGAAAAGATAATCGATAAACTGACTTTGCTGATTTTAACAAATGATAAAGATTCTGAGGAAAACACACTGGTAGACTCTAGAAATTATCCTTACTTAACTGCTCAAGGAAAAATTGAGGCTAATAATAATGACTTTGATTGGGTATTTTCGTCAAGTCCAGATGGATTTTCAACTTTAATTTTGAATATGAAGCTTTTTGATTTACGATTTGGAGAAACTATTATTATTTATCCTCAAAAAGACAAATCATTCTTCTATGAACAAATTGAGGATTCACCAAATAATTACGAAAATTTCGAAGAATTCAAGAAGAAGATTATAAGTAATCCAAAAGTAAAAAATCAATTGGATTCCGAAAAGAATATTGAATAAAAAACGTTGTATAACAATCGCTATAAGTAATGACGCCGTTCTCTTCTACTTCTGAAAATCTTTTCTGATTTTCTATTCCGTTTGTATTTGCTAATTTAGATACTGAAAATAGTAACTAAATATTTACTAATTACTCAACCGATTTATTTAACGCATATGCAAAAACCATTTTTTTCAATATTTATGTGTGCTCTATTCTTCTTTTCTAAAGGTCAGTCGGAATTAGAATCTAGATTTAAGACTGCAAATTCTAATATGGAACTTAGAAACATGTACCAAAGAATAATCTGGAACATGTCTCCTCTAAACCAATATGTCTTTGACCAAGTTAAAGGCGAAGTAAAATATCTTGTTGAGGATAATGGCTATGAGGTCATTGCAAAAACAAAAATTCTAGGAACATTAAATTTTGATGATAATACTTTCCTATGGTCAGATAAAAACCCTTCGGTTTACGATAACCAAAGTGATAAGGTCGCGGCGTTTAGAAATTCATTACCAGAAAAATACCAAAAGGACAAGTTTAAACCCAAAGGTGATATTTTAGGGAATCTATTGTCACTGTTTAGTTATGAATTGAATGCTAACGCTTATGACCGTCAACGTCAGGATAATGTCTTAATTTTTTATACGCTGCTCGATATTACCATTTTCAAAGATGGTGAAGAAATACATAAAATTACTCCTGATAGCTATTCGATTTCAGTTGAAAATCCTAAGTATACCAATCTTATAAAAGCATTCCATAAAGAAAAACTTGATATTAATACTAAATACAAAAACAAGAAGCTCAGTTTTGACGATGCTTTTGATGACATTGAAAACGTACATTTAAACTATTGGTTAAATGAAGACGATTATTTTTTTCCATCCTTATGTTGGCCATGTAATTTTGATGAAAAAATAGTATCGGACTGGAAAGAATTTAAAATCGATGACAACCGATATTTTGTAATGTACAAAACCTTTTTTGCGGATCGTTACGAAACATATGCCTATGAAATTGATTTAAATGCTAAAGGAACCAAAGTGATAATTAACGAGTTTTAAAAATTAAGTAGAGCCTAAGTAAGAAAACTATTAAATTACTTAGCAACTCTAATTCTTTGTGGCCTTTATCTCAAAAATCATAGGAAATAGTTGGTCTTTCATTTTATAAAGACCTGCCTCGGTTTTAACTAAATTAGGAAATACATCGTACGGACTTTCATCATATTCGTTTAAATAGTCTATTTGCAAACCCGCTTCAATTAGTGCGTTGACCACTTCGCCCAAACCGTGGTTCCAACCATATTCTTTACTAACCATTTTTGAGTTTTGGTCTGCATAAGTGCCTTGATATTCATCGTAAATGACCTCATCTTGGTTGTAATGGTATTTCATTTCAAGTTTGTCATCCGTGTAATCAAACATCCACAAAATAGGATGAAATTCTACGATATAAAATACACCTCCTGGCTTTAAACGTTCGGCAATCATTTGCGCCCAAGGTTTTAAATCGGGTAGCCAACCAATAGTTCCATAACTCGTAAAAACAATATCAAAAGTTTCAGATATATGCTGAGACGTATCCAAGACATTACAGCAAACAAACTGGGCATCTAAGCCTAGTTCTTCATTTAATTGCTTAGCCAAATTTATGGCTTCATCACTTAAATCTACAGCAGTGCACTTAGCGCCCATCCTACTCCAACTCAAGGTGTCTTGCCCAAAATGGCATTGCAAATGCAATAAGGATTTTCCTGAAACATTGCCTAATGCTTTCAACTCGTATGGCATTAAAGAGCTTTTTCCAGCTTTAAAAGCTTCCATATCATACATATCGCTTTGGGCATGCACAGCTACTTTTTTGTTCCAAGTGGCTTTATTAGTTTCAAAATAGTTAGTCGAATCACTCATGGTTGCTTAATTTAGCATACAATTTAAATAACTTTTTCAAAAAATGAGGTCGCTATTCACAATTCTATGTATCTGTTTGTTAGCTGTAAGTTGCAAATCGGATAAAAAACAAGACGCAGTAGACAACGTAAAAGAGGAACTTTCTATAGCTCAGAAAATTGCAAATGCCCACGGGTTTGAGAACTGGAAAAATGTAACCGAAGTTCAGTTTACCTTTCAAGTCGATAGAGATACCATAAAAGGAAGCGGTCGTACTTGGTCATGGTTGCCAAAAAAAGACAGCGTTTATCTAAAAGCTGGAGTTCAGGATGTAAAATACAGTCGTAGAGACCTAGATAGTCTGCCTAAAAATGCAGACAGAGCTTTTATCAATGATAAATATTGGCTTTTAGTACCGTTTCAATTGATTTGGGATTCTGGTGCTACACTATCAGAACCCAAAAAAGCAAAAGCGCCAATTAGTAATAACGAAATGGATATGATAACGATTCTTTATCCTAGCGAAGGTGGCTACACACCAGGTGATGCATATGACATCTACTATGACAAAGATTATTTAATTAAAGAATGGACCTTTAGAAAGGGAAATGCGCCTGAGCCTTCTTTATCTAACACCTTTGAAAATTACAAAGATTTCAATGGCATTAAAATTGCCATTGACCATAAGAAAGATAACGGCAGTTGGAATTTAAATTTTACCGACGTAAAGGTATTAACCGAAAATTAGAGACTTATAGCACAATGTAAGTTTCGCGTGGGTCTTTCGACTTAAGACGTATAGCTTACATTTTCCGCCCTTGGGCGTCTATATATTTTGAAGGTTGTCATTTATTTGGCAACCTTTTTTTATTCAATAATCTCAGTTTAATTCTTAAGCCTTAAATCCTTATTTTTGTTAGACACCATAAACAACTAAACTTTGTCTCATTATAAATTAGGCCTTGATTTTGCTAAAGAGCTCGACAAAAACGACCAATTAGCAAACTACCGTAATCAATTTCACATTCCTAAAGATGAAAATGGAAATGAATTGATTTACATGACTGGAAACTCTTTGGGTTTACAACCAAAAATCACAAAAGATTATATACAGCAAGAGCTTGACGATTGGGCAAAACTGGGTGTTGAAGGCCATACTGAAGGCAAACATCCTTGGTTACACTATCATGAATTTCTAACGGAAACCATGGCAGAAATTGTCGGTGCAAAACCTATTGAGGTAGTGGTGATGAATTCGCTCACCGTCAACCTTCATTTAATGATGGTGAGTTTTTACCAACCCACAAACAAACGTTATAAAATCTTAATTGAAGCTGACGCCTTTCCGTCAGATAAATATGCTGTGGAATCGCAATTGAGACATCATGGCTACGATGATAAAGAAGGTCTAATACTTTGGGAAGCTAGAGAAGGTGAAGAATTAGCCAATTACGAAGATTTAGAAAGCATTTTAGAGCAACACGGCGACGAGATTGCATTAATCATGATTGGTGGTGTTAACTATTACACCGGGCAATTTTTCGATTTAAAACGTATTACTGAGCTTGGTCACAGCTATGGCTGTACTGTTGGGTTTGATTGTGCGCATGGTGCGGGAAATGTGCAATTAAACCTCCATAATTCTGGTGCCGATTTTGCAGTTTGGTGCACCTACAAATATTTAAATTCTGGCCCAGGAAGTTTGTCAGGTGCTTTTGTACATGAGCGTCACGCCAACAGAAAAGACCTCAACCGTTTTACAGGTTGGTGGAGCCATAATAAGGAAACACGTTTTAAAATGCGTGATGAATTTGACCAGTTGCCTGGTGCCGAAGGTTGGCAATTAAGCAATCCGCCTATTTTATCTATGGCTGCGATTCGAGCCTCATTAGATGTTTTTAAATCCGCTGGATTCGATAAACTATGCTTGAAATCGAAGGCACTCACGGGTTATTTTGAGTTTTTAATCAACGAACTCAATAATTCAGACATTAAAATCATCACGCCAAAACATCCAGATGAACGTGGTTGTCAATTATCAATTCAGGTTAAAAATGCAGACAAAGCTCTACATGGCAAGCTCACCAAAGCTGGAATCATAACAGATTGGCGCGAACCAGATGTTATTAGATGTGCGCCAGTGCCTTTATATAATTCTTTCGAAGATATTTATCAGTTTGTAGAGCGATTGAAAACATTATTATGAAAGAAAAAAAACAAAACATACTCATCATCGGCGCAGGACTTTGCGGCAGCCTTCTCGCATTACGTTTAGGACAACGCGGCTATAATGTTACGGTTTACGAAAAACGACCAGATTTACGTAAAGTCGATATAAGCGCAGGTCGCTCCATAAATTTAGCATTTTCAGACCGCGGAAACAAAGGTATGAAGCTCGTCGGATTAGAAGAAGAAGTGAAGAAATTATGCATTCCAATGAATGGACGAATGATTCATGATAAAGAGGGAAACACGTTTATGTCCAACTATAGCGGTCGCGATTGTGAATATATTAACTCTATTTCACGTGAAGATTTAAATTCGCTATTACTAACTGAAGCCGAAAAGCACGAAAATGTAAAAATTCACTTTAATAAAGGATGTAAACGTGTTGATTTTGAAAATACAACGGCAGAATTCAAAGATTATGTAGATAATTCAGTATTTATAGAAGATGCCGATGTGATTATCGCAACCGATGGCGCAGGTTCGGCATTACGTAAAAGCTACTACTTAGGGAAGAAATTTTTATTCAGCTTTTCGCAAGATTATCTCACCCATGGCTATAAAGAGCTTAGTATTTTACCTACTGAAGATGGCGGTTATAAAACCTTTAAAAATGCCCTTCATATCTGGCCTCGCGGTGATTTTATGATAATCGCTCTACCAAATTTAGATGGTAGTTTTACAGTGACGCTTTTTTTAAGCTATGACGATGGCAAATACAATTTCAATAATTTGACCACGCCAGAAATCGTTACGGAATTCTTCCAAAAAGAATTTCCAGATGCATTAGAAATTATGCCAAATCTGGTTAATGATTTTTTTGAGAATCCTACAGCGCCTTTAGGCACTATAAAATGTTCGCCATGGCATTACAAAGGCAATACATTGCTTATGGGAGATTCTGCGCATGCCATTGTCCCTTTTTACGGTCAAGGTATGAACGCTTCTTTTGAAGACGTCGTGGAATTTGATGCTGTTTTAGATGAAGGTCATGATAACTGGGAAGCCATTTTTAAAGCTTACGAAAAACGACGAAAAAAAGACACTGATGCTATAGCAGACTTAGCTATAGACAACTTCCACGAAATGAAAGACCACGTCGGCCAAGCTATTTTTCAAGAAAAACGAAAAATTGAAATGGCTCTAGAAAAAGAATTTCCAGAAGACTACTCATCAAAATATAGTTTAGTCACTTTTAATGAAGTCATTGGCTACAGAGAAGCTATGCTGAGAGGTCGTGCACAAGATAAAGCCATTTTAAATATGTTATCGGACGGTGAGATTTCAACTGCGCTAGACCTGACAGACAAAAACGTTTTAAAAGAAATTTTAGGTAAAGTAAAAAAACAAACTGAGGCTATTCTTGAAGATGATAGAATTGCTGGATTATATTAATAATTATGAGTGAAAAAACAGTAACACCAAGAGGCGCATATCCACACACAAAACGCGTGGGTGATTTTATATTTGTGTCTGGCACAAGTTCTCGCAGACCAGACAACACCATTGCAGGAGTAGATATCATTGACGAGATGGGTACAAAAAAACTCAACGCCTACACACAAACTCAAGAAGTCTTAAAAAACATAAATCGCAATCTCGAAAAGGAAGGCGCCAGCCTTAAAGATGTGGTAGATGTGACCTCATTTTTAGTTAATATGAATGATTTTGCAGATTACAATAGAGCTTATGCAGAATTTTTTGATGTAGCAACTGGCCCAGCTCGAACAACAGTAGCTGTGCATCAATTACCACATCCAGATTTAGTGATTGAAATTAAGGTGATGGCTTATAAACCTGAATAATTTGAATATAAAAAACTACATAAACGGCGAATTTGTAAAACCATCTTCAAATGAATGGATTGATAACTACAATCCATCGAATGGTGAAGTGTATGGACAAATCCCCAATTCATCAAGATCTGATGTAGAAAACGCATACACTGCTGCGAAATCTGCTTTTCCAAGTTGGTCACAAACTACTCTGGAAGAACGTAGTAGAATCCTAATCAAAATTTCAGAATTATTAGAAGCTAATCTAGACCGTTTTGCTGAAGCAGAAAGTAAAGACAATGGTAAACCCATTTCTTTGGCTAAGGCAGTAGATATCCCAAGAGCAGCAAGTAATTTCAGATTCTTTGGCAATGCCATAACTCAGTTTGCAAGTGAAAGTCACGAAAGCGTTGGGCAAAATGCTATCAATTATACCTTACGCCAACCCATTGGAGTTGTTGGTTGTATTTCACCATGGAATCTGCCGCTCTATTTATTTACATGGAAAATAGCTCCAGCCATTGCATCAGGCAATTGTGTGGTTGCCAAACCAAGTGAAGTCACACCGATGACAGCTTATCTTTTAGGAGAGATTTGTGACGAAGCTGGATTGCCAAAAGGCGTTTTAAACATCGTGCATGGTTTAGGTACAACAACCGGACAAGCCATCGTAGAACATCCAGACATAAAAGCTATTTCCTTTACTGGCGGAACAGCAACAGGCGCACATATCGCAAAAGTCGCTGCGCTACTGTTTAAAAAATTATCTTTAGAATTAGGCGGAAAAAACCCAAATATCATTTTTGACGATTGCGATTACGACGACATGCTCAATACCACGGTAAGGTCATCATTCGCCAATCAAGGGCAAATTTGTTTATGTGGCAGTCGTATTTTTGTAGAAGCGTCGATATATGAAAAATTTAAAGCCGATTTTGTCGAAAAAGTGAAGCAGCTTAAAGTTGGTCATCCGTCAGATTCAGATACTAATATTGGTGCTTTAGTTTCAAAACCGCATCTAGAAAAAGTAAAAACGTATATTGATGTCGCTAAAGAAGAAAACGGAACTGTTTTATGTGGCGGAAATGAAGTGACTGTAAATGGTTATGAAAATGGCTATTATTTAGAACCTACGGTAATCGAAGTCTCTAGTAATGAATGTCGCGTTAACCAAGAAGAAATTTTTGGTCCAGTCGTCACCATAATGCCTTTTAAAACAGAAGATGAAGTTTTAGAAATGGCTAACAAAGTGAAATACGGTTTATCAGCAACGCTTTGGACGAATGACCTAAAACGAACCATGCGGATGAGTAATCAATTACAAGCTGGTATTGTTTGGGTGAACACGTGGATGATGCGCGATTTAAGAACACCTTTTGGTGGTATAAAAGCCTCTGGTATTGGTAGAGAAGGTGGTTTTGAAGCGCTTCGTTTTTTTACAGAACCAAAAAACATATGTATTAAATATTAGATCAAATAATTATGAAAATTAGAATACTTACCCTAGCTCTTTGCATTACAACGACCTTTGCTTTTGCACAAGAGATGAAAACTTATACAAAAGATAATTTAACTATAGATTACGATGCAACATGGGAAATCAGCGAACAAAAAATGCAGCCAGCAGTTAAATTTATGATTCTTTCTGATGCGTCTTCTCAGATTTCGGATAGCTTCAGAGAAAATATTAATTTATCTTCAGAGTCGCTACAAGGTCAAAAGATGACGGCAACGGAGTATGCCAAAATATCCTTGGACCAGATTACTTCCCAAATTCCAACTGCCAAAATTATTTCTAATGAATCAAAAAAAATAAATGGTTTAGATGTACAAGAAATCATTTGGTCTGCTGATTTTGGCAATAATATGATTTTAAAATTTAAACAAGTAGCATTTGTCAGAGGTGGCGAGGGTTATGTTTTTACCTTTACCAGTACAACTGCCGAATTCGACAAGTATGTAGAATCAGCTGATAAAATGTTTAGCAGTTTCAAATTTGTCAATTAAATGAATTTAGAACTCAACAACAAATACGCGTTAGTATGTGGAAGCACCGCAGGCA
The DNA here is from genome assembly GCF_004346845.1 of Winogradskyella wandonensis. Classification (GTDB taxonomy): domain Bacteria; phylum Bacteroidota; class Bacteroidia; order Flavobacteriales; family Flavobacteriaceae; genus Winogradskyella; species Winogradskyella wandonensis. Next base: position 129,362 of record NZ_SMGI01000002.1, read on the forward strand.
TAGGCAAAGCTACTGCTTCGGCTTTAGCCGAAGAAGGTGTTAATGTTACTTTGATTGCAAGAAATGAAGACAAACTCAAAGCCGTATTAGCCAACCTACCTCAGCATCGCAACCATAATTATATTGTTGCCGATTTTTCAAATCCTTCAGAATTAAAAGAAAAAATCGAAAGTTATATTTCGGAAAATCACGGCTTTAACATTCTAATTAATAACACAGGTGGACCATCAGGTGGGCCTATTTTTTCAGCAAAAATTGAAGAGTTTGAGTCTGCATTCACACAACATCTAAAATGCAATCATATTTTAGTTCAGGCTTTAGTACCTTTTATGAAAGAAGAAAACTACGGGCGAATTATAAATGTGATTTCTACATCTGTAAAACAACCTTTGGATGGTCTAGGTGTTAGTAACACCATTAGAGGTGCAGTTGCAAATTGGAGTAAAACCATGGCTAATGAGTTGGGTCAATTTGGAATCACTGTTAATAATGTTTTACCAGGCGCTACAGCTACCGAACGGTTATCACAGATTATTAAAAATAAATCTGAAAAATCAGGCAGTAGTATTGATGATGCCAAAGAAGCCATGCAAAACGCAATTCCTGCAAAGCGCTTTGCTAAGCCAGAAGAAACAGCTTATGCCATAACGTTTTTAGCAAGCGCGAGAGCAGCATACATTAATGGAATAAATCTTCCTGTTGATGGAGGACGAACAAAATCTCTATAGCCCACCTTAATCCTCCTAAAGGGAGGAATTATTGCGCAAAAAAAGTGCTATATTTATCTAATTCTGTAATAAAAATTAACTCTTATTCCCAAAAAGAGTTTTTCCCTTTAGGGGAAATTAAAAGGGGCCTTTATTATGAGTAAATTATATCCACCAATTAATTTTAAAGCTTGGATTGAAGAAAACAGACATTTACTAAAACCGCCAGTAGGTAATAAGGTTGTTTGGAAAGATGGTGATTATATTGTTATGGTCGTTGGAGGACCAAATAGCCGTAAAGATTATCATTATAATGAGACACCTGAATTTTTCTATCAAATTGAAGGCGATATTGTTCTAAAAGTTATTGATAAAGGAACGCCCAAAGATATCCATATTAAAGAGGGCGATATTTTCTTATTACCACCAAAAGTACCACATTCACCTCAACGTGGCGCCAACACAGTAGGCTTGGTCATTGAATATCCTAGGGAAAAAGGAGTAAAAGATGCCCTTTTATGGTTTTGTGAAAACTGTACAACAAAACTTTACGAAGAAGATTTTACACTAGATAATATAGAAACCGATATGCCAAAAATATTTGACAAATATTATGGCGACTCTGATAAACGCACATGCCCAAATTGCAATGCAATAATGCAACCTCCAAAAAAAGTAAAAAGCCCATCTTAATCTTCCCAAAGGGAAGAAACTCAAACGTACTATGATTTCAGAAAACAAAAATAATCCTTCCCCTTTGGGGAAGTTAGATGGGGCTCGAAAACTTAGAATAAACGGGCACTCTCACCTACTTCCTTATCCCGAGGAAATTCCTCAGTTTATGAAAGACAAAGGTATTTTCTGGGTAGATAAAGACCGAAAATTCATGCTACAAAAGGATTGGAATCGTCCAATTACAGATTCCAGTTTCTTCTTAGACGAGAAATTGGCGTGGATGGAGCATTTTAAAATTGACCATGCTGTTGTACTTAATCTGTCGCAACTTTATGGTAATGGTCTGCGCCTTGAAGAAATGAAGCAAGCCTTGCGTTTTCAAAATGATTTTAATGCAAGAATTCAGCATGAGAACCCTAGTAAATTCACCACTGGTTTTGTGGTACATCCTGGATTTGTTCGTGGTGCCTGTTGGGAAATTGAACGTTGTGTAGAAGTTTTAGGCATGCGTTTACTATGTTTACCAACACACTACATGGACACTATTGGCACTTGGCGTTGCATATTTGACGAAGAAAATGAGCCAATTTTCGAATTAGCGAATAAGTATAATTTAGCCATCGAAATCCATCCTTATGATGGCGAAAAATTTATAAAACTAGAAAATACCTCTTGGCGTTTTCACCTTATTTGGATGTTAGCCCAATGTGCAGATGCTTATCATTTTTTAACCTTAAATGGGTATTATGCAAAATACCCTAATATGCGTATTTGCTTTGCGCACGGCGGTCAGCTCGCTCAGATTAACTTAGGGAGACGTATCCAAGGATTTGATGGTCGTCCAGATTTATTCGAAGGAAAAATACATCCTCGGAAAGCAGTGGGACACAAAAATATATTTTTTGATACACTAGTTCATGACACGGGCTCTTTGGAGTTATTGATAAAAAATCAAGGGTCTAAACAAGTTTTAATGGGGCTAGATGACCCTTATCCTTTGGGCGAAATGGAGAGTACTCAGCAATCCTCATATCCAGGTAAAATTTTAGATTTAGCCATGGAGCGTAATATTATTAACGAAGATGAGCGCGATGCCATTTGGGAAGACAACGTTATTCAATGGCTTTGTGGTGATGACCAAAAGGCCAAAGACCAATTAGTAAAACGAATTTTGAGTTAAACAGAATTTTCTATATTTATCGAAACTAATCAATTTATATAATTATGAAAAAAATCGGTATTTACGCTATTCTTATTGGTTTAGCTTTAATTATTTTACCTTATTTCGGTTTAACATTAAGACTCTTTGGTATGATTGACGAGCTTGGAGAAACTCCTGCCTGGGCCATTAAAATAGGCTTGGTAGTTATCGGCGCTGTTTTATTCTTTGTTGGAAGCTCTAAAGAAACCGAAGAAATCGCAAAGCAAAACACCGAATCTAAAGCTTAACTGTTATAGATGCATTTTTTACCTGAAAAATTAGATGCTTATATCGTTGTTCACTCTGAAGAAGAACCAGAATTACTGCAACAACTCACTAGAGAAACGTATCAAAAAATTTTACAGCCAATTATGCTCAGCGGACCGTATCAGGGACGCGTTTTAAGCATGATTTCTAAATTAATTAATCCTAGCTCTATATTAGAGCTAGGAACTTTTACAGGCTACTCTACCCTTTGCTTGGCAGAAGGCTTACAAAAAGATGGAACAATACATACTATTGATATTAATGAGGAACTAGAAGATTTTCAACGAAAGTATTTTGATAAGTCTGGATATGGACATCAAATTATTCAACATATTGGTAATGCCATAGACATTATTCCACAACTAAATTCTACTTTTGATTTAGCCTTTATAGATGCCGATAAGCCTAACTATAGCAATTACTTTCATTTAATAATTGATAAAATGAGGCCTGGTGGAATAATTCTTTCCGATAACGTTCTCTGGCATGGAAAAGTAGTTGAAAAACTTAATCCCAAAGATGTATCCACGAAGGCTGTTTTGGATTATAATGCACTTCTAAAGAATGATTCACGGATTGAAACTGTGGTTCTGCCTATAAGAGATGGGCTAACGATTAGCAGAAAGTTATAAAGTTAAGAAAAGAATTACTTGTTACGCTTTACAGAACCTGCAAAATCTTCAACCTCATCACGTACTTTATTAAGCTCTTCATTGATACTTTGAGTCACTTCGGTATCGATTACGCCATTTTCTTGAGCACTTTTTGTGACCTCATGCTTAATGTCGTTTGTTGCATCTTTTAGCGCGCGCATACCTTTGCCTAATCCTCGAGCAATTTCAGGAATTTTATCTGCACCAAATACCATTACTACAATAAATAGTATAAAAATCACTTCGGTACCGCCGATAAATAATAATGTGGGTTGACTAAGCATAATGCAAATATATGGAGTTTACAATACAACTGTTATAGGGAATGTATTATTTATTTACAACAGACATCATAATAAAGCACTTTTACCTTTAAGTTTCAGGACAACTAAACATTTTTCAAGTTGTGAAAAATGAGTTTCACTAAAAAAGCCGACTAGTTAAAGTCGGCTTTAATATTTAGAAAAAGGTTATTTAGTTTTTAATCTTGTTTTTAAATTGGTCAAACTCACTTTCTTTAACCTCTTTTGGCCAAGCATTATTAGACGTATCTACATCTGCGGTTTCTAAATCAGGATCAACTTGTATAGACACAATTTCTTTATCACTTGCAACAGCTCTAGACACCTCTTTATCATTAAGTCTCCATATCTGCGCCGGGAAGGTTTCCCTTTTCTTAGTGCCATCTGCATAAGTGTACTCCACAATTATTGGCATTACCAATCCGCCTGGCTTCTCGTAAGTAACTTGATAGAAGTATTTTGGAGATTTCATTTCTTTTCGTTGCTCTGGCGTAAAATTATCCATTACAAATTCTTTTACCGTTGGCAAATCCGATATTTCACCAGCCTTTAGCGCTTCGTCGTAACCATCGTTTCCTTCTTCTACAAAGTACACAAGGTTACTAGGGTCTATATTATAACGTTCCGCAAGCTTCTTACCTTCTTCGGTAGGGTTTGTTGTAACCGCAAACTTCTTTACTTCTTTGATACCAATGTCGGTGTAATCTGTTGTGTAGAACCAACCTCTCCAGAACCAATCTAAATCTACTGCAGATGCATCTTCCATGGTACGGAAAAAATCTTCTGGCGTTGGATGTTTAAACTTCCATCGGTTTGCGTATTCTTTAAATGAATAGTCAAACAACTCGCGACCCATTATTGTCTCTCTTAAAATATTAAGTCCTGTAGCTGGTTTAGAGTAAGCATTAGAGCCAAACTGATAGGTATTTAGACCTTTGGTCATAATTGGCGCAATAAAATCTTGATTTCCGCCCATATATCTAACAATATTTTTTGCAGGTCCACGACGAGACGGATATTTTGTTTGCCCTGGAGATAACGCCGCAGGATACCACTCACCAAAATCTTGCTCTGCTACATACTGTACAAATGTGTTTAAACCTTCGTCCATCCATGTCCATTGACGTTCATCACTATTAACAATCATTGGAAACCAGTTATGACCAACCTCGTGGATAATTACACCCATCATACCAAATTTTACACGGTCAGAATATGTGCCGTCTTTATTTGGACGTCCAAAATTGTAGCAAATCATTGGATACTCCATACCCATCGGTGCATGTGCAGAAATAGCTTTGTGATAAGGATAATCGAAGGTCATACGAGAATAACTCTTTAATGTACTTGCCACAACCTTTGTAGACCAATCGCCCCAAAGTGGGTTTCCTTCTTTGGAGTATAAAGATACCGCCATGACATCTTTGGTATCTAACTTTACAGCCATCATATCCCATATAAATTTTCGTGATGTGGCAAAACCAAAATCACGAACCATTTGTGCAGATAATTTCCAAGTTTTCTTGTCTTTACTCTTAGACTTTTCTGCTTTTTCTGCCTCTTCTTGCGTGACAATTAAAACCGGCTCGTCGTAAGATTTCTGTGCCTTCTTATAGCGCTTCATCATCTCTTTTGAGAATACCTCTTCTCTATTAGTTAAATATCCTGTACCATCTAAAATATGATCGGCAGGTACGGTGATATTTACATCGAAATTACCAAAAGGTAGTGCGAACTCATCTCTTCCCCAGAATTGAGAATTTTGCCAACCTTCAACATCATTATAAACAGCCATACGTGGATAGAACTGGGCCATTACGTAGATTCTATTATCGTTTTCCTCGAAATACTCGTAACCCGAACGACCGCCATCTTTAACGTGGTCATTAATGTTATACCACCACTTAATGTTAAAAGAGAATTTATCTCCTGTTTTCATGGCTTTTGGTAGCTCTACGCGCATCATGGTTCGATTAATCATGTGAGGTAATGGCTTACCATTAGTATCTGACACTTCTTGGATATTAAACCCACCATCGAAACGCTCCTGTAAATAAGTTGTAGCTAATCTTGAAGGTGTTGTAGCTGGACCAATACCACTACTATTAATTAGTGGTGTTTTGGAGTCTCTAGCTCTCATATTTTGGTCTAATTGAACCCATAAATATTTAAGCTCGTCTGGTGAGTTGTTTGTGTAGGTTATTGTTTCGTAGCCATACAGTCTTGCCTTGTCATCATCTAATTCGATGTCCATTTTATAATCGGCCTGCTGCTGATAATACGCTGGTCCTGGTGCTCCAGAACCTGTACGGAACATATTAGGCGTGGCAAATTCATCATATAACTGTTTGAATTTGTTTTGATTAGTGTGTCCTTGTTGTTTTTCTTTCTTTTCAGCATCTTGAGCAAATGCACCTGCTGAAACAAATAAAAGTCCAAGTAAGACGTGTTTAAAAATCTTCATAATAAAGGTTTGGTGTTTTAAAAATGATGCCTAAAGTAGCAAAATTGACGATATTTTAACAGAAATTAGTCAAAGTTTAACACGGCTTTGTTATTCTCTGAAATGAGAATAAAACTCTTATCTCTACCGTTAATCTTTGTTCGAAGAATATTCTGTTGTTCTGGGTAGACATCAAAAAGGACTTCGTTTTTCACTTCTAGCGTTTTAATGGTCTCTACATTTTCAATTTCTAAGTAGCAATAGACAATGTCGTCTCTGTATTCTTTTCCGATAAAGTTGAAATCTCTATCTGAGGTATTAATCTTAATGTCTAATTTGAATTTTAAGTATTTTTCTATGTAGGTATCTACCATTTTAGATTCATTAGCTATAGCCAAAGTTATAGATTCGTCATAACGTTGTCTTATCAGCTTTTCGAAATCATCAATGAAGATTTGACTAATAATTTGAAGGGATTTTTGTTTTTTAACGTACTCCATCTTAGTAACACTAACATAGTATTCATGCTTCTGGGTGGAAGAACTTAATACGAAAAATAGCAATATAAGGGAGATGTATTTTAATTTTTTCATTTTATAATTTTAATGTCATCTTACATTGGCAAAGCCCATGCCAATTTAATTTTTAACTGAATTTAAATTTAGTTGATATGCTGCTAATTTTTTCTTTAAAAATGGTATGGTTTCAGACGGATTATTACGCTCACAAATTGCCTTAAACGATTCATCATCCATACAAAAGTAGAAATAATCTGTTTTCTGAGTTTCGGTGAATTCTATCTTTCCGAATAAGGATTCTGAATAAAAGTCTTTCATGCGTTTCATACATTTATCTTTTTCGCTCAACTCTACTTGCTCTTTAAGGCGCTTTGTGCGACCACTAATCCGATTTAACAATTTGTGAAAATTAACTCCAAGTCCAGTGTATATAGGACCTCCTCCGTCCGCATCTGCTAATTTGCGCTCTTCGATAGTTTTTGGCTTTCCTGTATAACCAGGAATACCCAAATCATAAAACTTAACTTCTTCTTTAAGCTCCACATTACCAATATCAGAGCCAATATTACCTGTTAGTACTTTACCTACCGTAACCTCGTCTAACTGGTTAATCTTCTCTTCTAAAAGAACCAACAAATTATTGTTATCTATAAGACTATAATTAACTATTACTTCTTTTATTTGATATTTTAAGCCAGAAAATACAAGTGTATCATTTGCTTTGGCCAAAATTTCGAAACTTCCATCAATATCGGTTACAGTATATTTTGCCGAGGTTCTATTTAAGATATGTATACCTTCTACATCATCTTTAGCACTGACCGACCCTTTTAATGGTCTCAGTTGTGCATTAAGGTAAAAATAACTATTAAAAAGTATGAGAATAAGAAGAACCCTTTTCACTTTTGACGCAATAAAAATAATTGGCTTTCTTTTTCTAGGAACTCTATTAAATACATCTCGTTTTTAAGTTCTAAAAGTAATTTATCGTAGCCTCTGTCTTCTAAATAAACTAAAAAAGATTCTGTTAAGTCTAAAGGAATATTAAACGTCGTTTCTAAAAATTTTGGCGTGTATCTTTTTGCTATAGGACTTTGTTTAGCTTCTAGCTTTTCAATTTCTGTTTTAGGTTTATTCTTTTTCTTTACTAATAAACCAAATAGATTTACAAAATTTATTCCGTTTCTAAATCGATTTTCATCAAGCAAAGGGTCGTCTATTTTTGTCTTGTTATCTGCAGAGAATTTATAGTCATCGAAATCTTCTTCACCTTTGTAAACTTCTGCCATATCCACATTATATGTTCTTACGGCTTCGACATCTACATTAAGATTACCCGATAAATCGTAGGGCAAAACAATGACCTCATCTAGTTTATTAACTTCTTCTACAAGTCTTACAGATACTTGTCTGGACTTAATTATTCTATCGTCAATCCTAATCGTAAAATCTTTAAATTGTAAAGCGCCAAAGGCTATAATATCGTTCTCAGCGACTAATATTTTAAAAGTGCCGTTCTCATCGGTTATTGTACCCTTATTAGAGCTTTGGTTATAAACGGTTATACCTTCTTTGTCCTCGATATCTACATTTATACGTCCATTAATTTCTACACGCTCAATATCTTGTCCATACCCAAAAGAAAAAGTAAAAATTAGGATAATTGACTTAAAAAGGGTTTTCATCTTTTGGTAGTTAGTACCGTAAAAATCGTTTTTGAAATCTTAAAAACGTAATAAGTTACTGGTAAAGTTTTGTTAATTCAATTTAACTGTTAGTCCTTATCTGTTGATTCTTTCTCTAAAAACTCTATGCTTTTTTTGTTTAGTAATTCTAGAAATTCTAGCTCTCTACCGTAATTAAGCAGGCTAAAATCAAAATCCTTTCGCTCTACATATCTAATAAATTCTTCTACTCTATGCTTTGGAATCCCGAAATTGTCCGATAAAAACTCTGACCCAAAATAATACTTAATAGCTTCTACTGGCACTTCTGGCACACCTACTTTGTCTTTATCTTCAACCTCCGAACGAAATAAAGGTAATAATAGTTGGTCTACGACATTTACTAGATTTAACCCATTGACTAACGGCTTATTTTGGGATGTAGCATTGGTTAAATTAATATTGTTTCTAATAAACTCCGAACGGCTTTCGTTAAGCTGTGGCTCTTGTTTAACCGCAAAATAAATGGCATCCATTTTTGGCGTAAACGTTGGTACAGCTTCAAGGTCTGTAACAAGATTTCCTGTTACTTTTTTATTGCTTAATACAATTTCGTCTAGCTGATTAATTTCTTGGATTAGGAATACATTTAATCGTCTAGATGCAATCATCGCTTCATTAATAACAATATTAAAATCTTGATATTGCAATGCCCTAACTTGAAGCACATCTCCTACTTTAATATTTATAGAAAAATTACCTTGGGCATCACTGATGGTACCTTGACCAGATGTTTTGTTAAAAATAGTAATCCCTTCAAGGTCGTCACCTTCTACAATAATTTGTCCTTTAATTTCTACTCTTATTAATTGAGCTGATGCCGATAAGGATAAGAAGAGAAGTATTAGTTGTAGTGTTTTTTTCATAATCATAATTTTAGTTTAAGATAAGTTATAACTAGGACAATTCATATTATAAAAACTTATTTTTGCGTTAAATAATTTAATACATATCGTCTTGAAATCTGCACTTATAGCTAGTACATCTACAATTCATGGTAGTGATTACCTTGAGTATCTAATGGACACATTAAAAACTCATTTTAGCCATACAGAAGAGATTCTATTTATTCCTTATGCTCGACCAAGCGGTATTTCTTATGATAACTATACAAGTCTAGTTAAGACGGCATTCTCGAAAATTGATAAGACTGTTTCTGGACTCCACGCGTATGACAATCCGGTTGATGCAATTAACAATGCCAAAGGTATTTTTACTGGTGGCGGAAATACTTTTGTTCTGGTTAATCAGCTTTATAAAAACAACGTACTACTGCCGCTTAAAGCAGTAATTGAAAGTGGGACACCTTATCTTGGAACTAGCGCAGGCAGTAATATCTGTGGATTAACAATGAACACAACTAACGATATGCCAATAGTTTATCCTCCGAGCTTCAAAACTTTAGGTATTGTGCCTTTTAACATAAACCCACATTATTTAGACCCAATCGAAGGAAGTACCCATATGGGAGAAACTAGAGAAACGAGAATAAAAGAATTTCATAAATTTAATACACAACCAGTTATTGGACTACGTGAAGGAAGTTGGATTGAAGTTAAAGGCAAATCTATAATTCTTAGGGGACAATTAAACGCTAGAATCTTCTTTTACAATAAGGCGCCTTATGAAATTAAACCTAATACAGACTTGAGCTTTCTGAAATAATTAAAGGTGCCTAAAAAAATGGTAGCCCCAAATCTCCATACCTTCATTGTAATAAAATTTATGCGAAGGGTAATTATTAACGTAGGTATTTAATTCTAAGGAGTTACACCCTTTAGATTTACAATAATCAGTAATCCACTTCATAAACTGTTTCCCCAATCCTTGGCTTCTGTAATCTTCATAAATATAAACATGGTCTAATTCTACAGATTTACCTGCGTAGTGTCTTGTACAAAACCAAAGTCCTGTAACGCCTATAATTTTGTCATCGTCGTAAATTACAGCACATTCATAGTTCTGCTTTACCATCTCATTAAATCTTTCATTTAATACAGCTTTAGAAATACGCTCTTGATTTAATTTAAAAACTAGAGGAATAACATCAGATATCTTTTCACTAGAAATTATTTGAAATGTAAAATTCATAATCAAAATAGCTAATTAACGATTTTCTAAAAATAAATGAACTTTTTGTATTTTAGAAAGCTAAATCATTCTAGATATGAGAAGAGGTAATTTTAAAGTCAGATTACTCATCGGACTTGCAGTAGTTGTTTTTGCATTTATTAGACGCTGCAGTCAACAAGAAACCAATCCTTACACAGGACGCGTACAGGCAATATCTCTTTCGCCTGAACAAGAAATTGCAATAGGTTTACAAAGTGCTCCAGGTATGGCTCAGCAACATGGTGGCTTACATCCAGACAATCGCTATCAAGCTCTGGTAGATAATGTAGGGCAAAAACTAGTAAACAATAGCATTGCAAAAAATACACCTTACAAATACGATTTTCATCTTTTGGCAGATGACAAAACTATAAATGCTTTTGCACTTCCTGGCGGACAGTGTTTCATAACTTATGCACTTTTTTCTAAACTACAAAACGAAGACCAATTGGCTGGTGTTTTAGGTCATGAAATTGGTCATGTATTAGGTAAACATTCTAACGAGAGGATTACAGATTCAAAATTTTGGCAAACCTTAGTTATGGGCGCTTCAGCCATAGATTTTGGAGCCGTTGCCCAACAATATGGCCAAGGGAAACTTTTAGCCAACGGACGTGATGATGAGCTAGAAAGTGATGAGCTTGGTGTTTTATTTATGATAAAAGCGGGTTATAATCCGGAGGAAATGATTGGTGTCATGCAGATTTTAAAAGATGCTGCTGGACCAAATCGTGTACCAGAATTTCAGAGTACTCATCCAGACCCAGAAAATAGAATTCAAAAAATCAGAGAAGCCATCTCAAAATACAAAAAAGCATCCTAAATGGATGCTTTTTTCAACTAACTAACTCAAATAATTGCTTTAGGATAAAGCAGACTATTTTTTAAAACGCTTTAGAAACTCAGCCGCTTCTTTAGCATTTGTTTTTTCGGCATGTCTTAAAGCCGTTAAGCCTTTATCACAAGTCGCGTGTATTTCTGAGCCTGACGTAATTAACACCTTAATAACCTCTACTCTATTAAATCGTGCTGCATAATGTATGGGTAGCATGCCATTCGATTTCTGATTAACACTAACCCCATTATTTATTAATTGCTTTACTGTCTCTATATCGCCTTTTGCTGCTGCTTCACATAAAGGACTTACACTTGTTTTCTCTTCAACTATTTCAACTGTAGTTGACACTAATTCGGAATTTAATGCATTTACTGTCGGAAATGTTAGGCATAATGCTAAAGCCAAGACTGTTACTGTTTTTTTCATGATTATTGTTTTTTGATTGACAAATTGTTTTAGTTATACTATTAAGACTCTAGAAACAGACATACGTTACATTAAAATTTAATAAATAACAGTTCTTTAACGCTTTGTAAACAAATATGTTAAGGTCTTCACAATTAACCTACTGAACACAATATTCTAGTCATAGAGCGATTAAAAAAAGATAAAATGAATTTTTTCTGAAGCTGAAAATTTGATATCCTTCTGTAAGTATTATCTTTGGTATTCACTTACAAATTACCATGAACAAGAAAGTAATCTTAATGATTTTAGATGGCTGGGGCATGTCTCCAGACCCAAAAGTTTCAGCAATCGACAATGCCAACACACCTTTTATTGATTCGCTTTATAAAAAATACCCAAATGCGTCATTAAGAACAGATGGCTTACATGTAGGATTACCTGAAGGACAAATGGGAAACAGCGAAGTTGGTCACATGAATTTGGGTGCCGGACGAATTGTCTATCAAGACTTAGTAAAAATTAATCTCGCTGTTAAAAACAAAACACTACAAGAAGAGCAAGTGCTTAAAAATGCATTTCAGTATGCAAAAGAAAACGACAAAGCCATACATCTTCTTGGATTAGTAAGTGATGGTGGCGTACACTCTCATATCAATCATTTATTTGGGCTTCTGGACGCCACAAAAGAAAACGGCTTAGACCATGTATATGTACATGCGTTTACTGACGGAAGAGATGTCGACCCAAAGTCGGGCTATGGCTTTATCACTGAGCTTGAAGAAAAACTTGAAGAAACCAGCGCAAAGCTAGCTACTGTAACGGGTCGTTATTATGCCATGGATAGAGACAAACGTTGGGAGCGCGTAAAAATAGCCTATGATGCTTTAGTTAATGGCGAAGGAAATAAAACATCATCAGTGCTAAAAGCAATACAAGAAAGTTACGAGAATAATATAACTGACGAATTTATTAAACCTATAGTAAATATAGATTCTGAAGGAAATGCAATAACAACAATAAAAGAAGATGATGTTGTTATTTTCTTCAACTTTAGAACAGACCGTGGACGCCAATTAACAGATGCGCTTTCGCAAAATGATTTTCATGAATTTGGAATGCATAAACTAAAGTTACACTACGTGACTTTAACCAATTATGATGAAAATTTTAAAGGTATTAACGTTGTTTTTAATAAAGATAACTTAACCGAAACCTTGGGTGAAGTATTAGAGAAGCATAACAAAACACAAATCCGTATTGCCGAAACTGAAAAATATCCGCACGTAACATTTTTCTTTTCAGGTGGTCGAGAAGAACCTTTTAATGGCGAAACCCGCATACTAAGAAATTCTCCAAAAGTCGCAACCTACGATTTGAAGCCAGAGATGAGTGCTTACGAGTTGCGCGATGCCTTAGTCCCAGAACTGAATAAAGGTGCTGTTGATTTTGTTTGTCTTAATTTTGCAAATGGAGATATGGTTGGACATACTGGTGTTATGGAAGCTGCAATAAAAGCGTGTGAGGCTGTTGACCAATGTGTAAAAGACGTTGTAACTGCGGCTTTAGATAATGATTATACAACAATACTCATTGCAGACCATGGCAATTGCGAAACCATGATTAATCCAGACGGCACACCTCATACAGCGCATACCACCAATCCTGTACCGGTAATTTTAATTGATAACGAATTAACAGGCATTAAAGATGGAATTTTAGGTGATATTGCGCCTACAATCTTAAAGCTTATGGGAATAAATCAGCCTGAAGCTATGACGCAACATTCATTAGTATAAAATGTCTTTTAAAGAAAAACTCATATTAGCAATAGATTTTGATGGTACTATCGTCGAAGATGCCTATCCTAATATCGGGAAACCAAAGCTATTTGCTTTCGAGACACTTAAAAGACTTCAAAATGACGGTCATCGTCTAATACTTTGGACCTATAGAGATGGAAAAAGACTAGAAGAAGCGGTTGCGTTTTGTAAAGAAAATGGTATTGACTTTTACGCTGTAAATAAAAGTTTTCCTGAAGAACAGTTTTCAACAGAAAAAAGCCCAAAAATCCATGCCGACCTTTTTATCGATGATAGAAATATCGGAGGATTTATAGGCTGGGGAAAAGTTTATCAACTAATAACTAACGAAACTCCAATTCTTGAAAAACCAAAATCAAAAAAAGGATTTTTCGGATTATTTAGATAAGTTTATAATAATTCAAAATACGCTTTATCAATAGATTCACGATGGTCGGGATGCGCAATATCAACTAAAGCTTTTACGCGTTGCTTTATAGTTTTTCCATATAAATTAGCTATACCATATTCTGTAACTACATAATGAACATGGGCTCTTGTTGTTACAACTCCTGCACCTAATTTTAAATTTGGTACAATTCTACTTATACCTTTCCGAGTAACTGATGGCAACGCTATTATTGCCTTTCCACCTTCACTTAAAGATGCACCTCTTATAAAATCCATTTGTCCACCAACACCAGAATACATGCTAGCGCCAATAGAATCTGCACAGACTTGCCCTGTTAAATCTACCTCTATAGCCGAATTAATGGCGACCATTTTAGGATTTTGCTTAATATAAGCCGTATTGTTTGTGTAATTAGATGCTCGCATCTCTACAAACGGATTATCATCTACATAATCGTACAACCGTTTAGACCCCATTAAAAAGGTTGAAAGTGCTCGACCGCGGTTAATCTTTTTATAATTTCCGTTAATAACATCCTTTAGAATTAAATCAATAACACCATCAGAAAACATTTCGGTATGTAAACCCAAATCTTTATGGTTAGTTAAACGTGTTAAAACAGCATTTGGAATAGAACCAATACCCATTTGAAGTGTACTTCTATCTTCAATTAAACTTGCCACATAATCTCCAATTTTGCTTTCTATAGCTGTTGGCTCAGCCATTTCGTGAGATGGTAGTTCTTCATCTGACTCTACAAAATAATCAATTTCGCTATGATGAATTATTCCCGCACCATGCGTACGTGGCATATTTTTATTCACCTGAGCTATAACAATTTTAGCATTATCAATTGCTGCTAAGGAAGCTTCAACAGAAACACCTAGTGAGCAATAGCCATGTCGGTCTGGTACAGATACATGAATAAGGACAACATCCAATTCTATAATTCGCTGTTGAAAAAGACGCGGTAATTCACTTAAAAACACAGGCGTATAAGAACCATTACCAGCTTTTAATGTGTGTCTTACATTCTTACCAATAAAAAATGAATTGACATGAAAACTATCTTTTAACGCTGGGTCTGCATAAGGTGCTTCACCTTCTGTGTGTAATTGACATATTTCTACATTGTGCAATTCCCCATGTCTTGCCGACATGGCCTTTATTAATTTTTGAGGCGCAGCCGCAGCCGCCTGAATATATACTTTATCGTTGGATTTTATGACTTTTACAGCTTCTTCCGCTGAAACTAATTTATACATAATACTTATTTTGTTGTACAAAAATAAAGATAAGCTATAGGTAGAAAGCTGTCAAATATCATGTTTAAACAAAAAAAGAACAGCTTGTTAATTTTAGTATCTTTGCGCACCAATACTGAGTAAAATGATTGTTGTAAAAACAAAGGAAGAAATAGAATTAATGCGCGAGGCCGCCTTGGTCGTTTCTAAAACTTTAGGTGAAGTCGCTAAAGCGGTTAAGCCCGGAGTAACATCACTTGAACTAGATAAAATCGCAGAAGAATGTATTAGAGACCAAGGTGCAATCCCTGGATTTTTAGGATTATACGATTTTCCGAATACCTTATGTATGAGCCCCAATTCTCAGGTAGTTCACGGTATTCCTAATGATACGCCTTTAGTTGAAGGCGATATTATTTCTATAGATTGTGGGGCCATAAAAAATGATTTTTACGGTGACCATGCTTATACTTTTGCTATAGGTGAAATTGCTCCTGAAACTCAAAAACTTCTTGATGTTACCAAGGAATCATTGTACGTTGGTATTCGTGAATTTAAACTTGGTAATCGCGTTGGTGATGTAGGGTTTGCTATCCAAAAGCATTGTGAAGCGCATGGTTACGGCGTTGTCAGAGAATTAGTTGGGCATGGTTTGGGACGTAAAATGCACGAAGACCCGGAAATGCCAAACTACGGGAAACGTGGTCGTGGAAAAAAATTTGTTGAAGGAATGGTTGTAGCCATAGAACCTATGATTAATTTAGGAACGCATCGCATAAAACAACATAGAGATGGTTGGACCATCACAACCCTGGATGGTAAGCCCAGTGCCCATTTTGAACACGATGTTGCTATCGTGGATGGAAAACCAGAATTACTATCAACCTTTGCTTATATCTACGATGCATTAGGAATTGAGAGTAATGAGGAAGATGAATTTAGAAACAAAGCTTTAGTACTTTAACTAATATTTTTGACACGAATTACACTAATTTTCACGAATAATTCAATTATTTATTAGCTCAAAAACTCATGTCAAAACTAATCCATAAAGATGAAGCCTATTTTATCGTTGGGCTATGCATGGAGGTTCATAATACATTAGGAAAAGGCTTTAGTGAAGCCGTATATGCCGAAGCTCTTGAAATTGAATTAAAGCAAAATGGAGTGCCTTATAAAAAAGAAGTGAAATTTAAAATTAAGTACAAAGACACCTTACTTAAGAAAAGCTATTGTGCTGACCTCGTGATTGATGACAAAATAATTTTAGAGTTGAAAGCTGTTGAAGCTATCCATAGCAATCATGTAAAACAAACCTTAAACTATTTAGCTGTAAGCGGGTTAAAACTTGGATTGATTATTAATTTTGGTGAGGATAGGTTGGCGTACAAGAGAGTTGTGCTTTAAAATATAACCTTCTAAAGTATTGACACTAATTTCACTAATGCGCACGAATAATGTTTCAAAACAAAATGATTAGTGTAAATTCGTGTCATTCGTGTCATTCGTGTCAACTACATTAAATTGAAAAAACTCTTCAAACTCATATTAAATACAATTCCAAGACCTATACTAATTAGGTTAAGCTATATTGCGCGACCCATTTTAGCATTCTTTTTAAAAGGAAATGCCTATACAGACCCAATTGATGGCAGAAGTTTCAAATCGTTTTTACCGTATGGTTATGGAGAGCAACGAAATAATGTGCTATCGCCTTCTACATTAAGCTTAGAAAGACATCGCTTATTATGGTTGTATTTACAAAATGAAACAAATTTCTTTAAAGTAGATACTGAAACAAGTTCAGCACAGAAGAAGAAAGTCCTCCATTTTGCACCTGAACAATGCTTCTTAAAACGTTTTAGAAAATTACAACATCTCGATTATACAACCACAGATTTGCTATCTCCTATTGCTGATGTAAAAGCAGACATCTGTAATCTCCCATTTGAAGATAACAGTTACGATATTATTCTTTGCAATCATGTTTTAGAGCATATTCCAGATGATACCAAGGCCATGCAAGAATTATATCGCGTCATAAAACCAGGTGGTTGGGGCATTTTCCAGATTCCTCAAGATTTAAATCGTGAGACTACTTTTGAAGACGATACGATAACTGACAAAGCCGAACGTGCTAAAATATTTGGACAATACGACCACGTCCGTGTTTATGGGCGTGATTATTTTGATAAACTTCGCTCTATAGGTTTTAAGGTTGAAGAAGTAGATTATACAACGAAATTTTCCGCAGAAGATATCGAGAAATATTGCTTAGCCAAAGGCGAAATTATTCCTGTGGTTTACAAATAAAAAAAGAGCAACGTTTGCTGCTCCTTTCTTTCTTATTAAATAATTACCACCAATGCCAAGCAGAACCACACACTTCCTTGTGTTTTTGGCATGTTTCCATATGGGCATTAGCTTTACGACGACGGCGTAACACTTCTTGACCTTCGGCACTATTCCAATATGCGTTGTTTTTGTCTTGTACCATTTTATCGTAATCTATTCCTGCGTTTTTTATCGTTGCTAAATCAGCTTTATCTTTTTCCGTTAGTACGTATGTATCTTGCTTGGCTTTCATGGTTTTTAAATACGATTTAATCATTTCTCTAACATCGTGAGACATTAAAGCATCATATTCAGGGCCTTCTGGTTGAGCATTTGTGTTTGTGCGCCCTTGATTAATTGTAGCATCTTTAAGTTTACCTAAAAACTTACCAAACTTCTTCTTCTTTTTCTTTTTTGTTTCCGAGGATGCATTCTTTGTACCCACAAGAACGTATGCACGAGATATTTGTCTAAAATCTAGTTTGTCTTTAGAGATACCTTCGAGAAAAAATACATAGTTATCTATGGCAACAAAGCCTCTATTATATCCGCCATGATGTAACATAGAAGTATTTGGAAAACCAATAAAATCTATTACTGGTTCTTTTGTAGCATCATAATTATAACGTCTTATAGGTTCTTTACCTTCAAAGTGCGAAAACACTTTAATACCAGCAGGGAGTCCCATAAACTCATTTAAAACAATAGTTGTTTTTTGCGGTTTGCTTGAATTCACTTGTTGCTTGCCGTCGTCATTAATATAAACTTGACCAAAATTAAGATATTCTGCGTCTGCTCCATGAGAATTTAAAGTTTCAAAAAAAGACGTTTGAGCAAAAGAAAATAACGTAAAAAGATAAATACTAAGTTTTAAAAAAGTCTTCATTTTAATAATATTGAAAGATTAATATGATGCAAATATCTTTCAATTTTAGAGCTAAATATTTAGTGATTTAGTGAAGCGTAAGATTCTTTTAGTAAACCGAAAAAGAGCACCATTTCTGATGCTCTTTCTTCAAAACTAAAACTAAATAAAACGGATTACTGCTTTATAAAACGCTTTACAACTTCCCCCAATGTTGTTTTAGCTTTCAGTATGTAAATTCCAGATTTAAGATTAGAGACGTCTATGTTTGAGTTATTAGCTATTAAAAGTTGCTTACCCAATATATCATAGATTTCTATTTGCTTAATTTGTTGGTTGTTGCTTTCGATGTTTAGGATGTTTGATGTTGGGTTAGGATAAAGATTTAATCGAAAATTATTTATACTAAAATCATTAGACGACAGTACATTTTCACTGAATATACTCGCTACTTCAGTATTTGATAATTCTCTATTGTATATTCTAATATTATCAATATCATCTTGGTACCCTGCAGTTGGCGATATAGCTATATTTCTATACACCAAATAATTGTTAGAACTCGCTCTTATATCGGTGGCACTACCTGTTAAATCAGCATCAAAAACACCATCGACAAATAAACGATAAGCTGTTAAACTAGGATTCACCTCACTTGCTACCATAGTAATGTTATGCCAATTACCTATTGTAAGTGAAGGTACAACATTAGTATTTGACGCTAAATTTGCTTGCCATGCAAATTCTACTTGCCCTGAAGCTAAAACTTTTTTTGAAAACATAACTTGAGCTGTATCGTTTAAGTCAAAAAATTGAAATATGACATCTTGTGTAGTACTTGGTGTATTGGATAATCTAATCCAAAAACTTACTGTAAAGGTTTTCGAAAAGGCATTAACATTACTATCTGCAAAAATAAAGTCATTATTAACCTCTAGCGCGCTTCCAGAGTCATTCTCCACACCAGTAATAAATACTGCTAAATCATCTCCAAGACTTAAATTTCCTTGACCAGTTGTACTTGCCTCATTTAAAAGTGAGGCATTTGTAAACTTGTATCTAACTACTTCGTCATTTGGTATCTGTGCAAAACAAAACTTGGAAATTAATAGTCCAAATAAAAGTAATCGTATTTTCATAATAAAAAATTAAATGAGTTTATTTGAAAACAAAAATGCAACCCAATTAAGGTTGCATTAATTATTATTTAGTGAATTGCAAGATTTTACTTGTAAACCGTAACTAGTTAAAAACCCGATTTACCATTTTCATAAATTCTTCTTTTCTGTCTCGAGCGATTGGTATGGATTTGTTGTTTTTCATGATGACTTGCAAACCATCTTTTTTAACAACTTCGTTCATGAATTTTAGATTTATCAAGTAACTACGATGTGGTTTGTAAAACAAGGGCTTATCACTTAGCTGGTCTGCGAAATGTTTAAGTGTTTTGCATATCAATTCAGACTTTCCGTCTGCTAAATGTACTTTGGTGTAAACACCATCAGCTTCAAAAAATAAAATATCGTCATGAGACGCAAAGATGATACCTTTTGGCACCTCAAGAGCTATTTTGTTTAAGGATAATTGCTGAAAGGCTTTTTCTAAATTTTCGAGCTTATGCGTTATATTTTCTTCGGTTATAGCTTTAGTCGCTTTATTAACCGCCTTATTTAACTCATCCTCATCAATGGGTTTCAACAAATAATCTACTGCAGATAATCTAAAAGCTTCTATAGCATATTGCCCATAGGCTGTTGTAAATATGATTTGAAAATCAATGACTTCGCCTTTAAAAAATTCGAGAATTTCTAGGCCGCTGTGTTGTGGCATTTCTACATCGAGAAATACAATTTTAGGCTTCTGAGATTTAATAATTTTTACAGCTTCAATTAAATTTGAAGCTTCAAGAATTTGCGTAATATCATCTCGTGTATCACTTATAATAGTGCTTAAAACGCGCCTGGCTCTATTTTCGTCATCGACTATTAATACTTTCATAACTTATTTTTTTTTGACTAATGCAAACTGTAATAGCTTACATAGGAATTTGAAGCACAACTTCTGTTCCTAATGATTGATTGTTTGTGTCCTTTAAATCAATAATTTCAACCTCAAATCTTTTGTTTCCAGATTTATTGAGAAGATTTACTCGCTTTTGATTTGCTGACGTTGCAAACGATTTATGGTCCTTTTGCCGTTTTGCCTTAATTTTTGCTGAAGCTTCTCTACCAATTCCGTTATCTCGTATTTTGCAAATCAGTAATCCTTCTGATTCTTTCTTTACAAAAGATATTTTTAGGTTTTTATTTTCGCTTTTATGCAATAGACCATGCTTAAGAGCATTTTCAACATAAGGCTGAATAAACAACGAAGGCAAAAATATCTCATCTGTGTTTAGTTGTTTATCTACTGAAATCTCGAATTCGAAATCATCTTCGAAACGGTCCTTTTCGAGTTGTAAATAGAGATTAAGTGCATTTAACTCTTCTGAAAGTGACACTCTGTTTTTTTGGCTATGCTCTAAATACGTACGGATTAATCTACTAAAACGCACCAAATATTGCCTTGCTAGCTTTTTTTCGTTTGTAATTATATAATCTTGTATAGAGTTTAACGCATTAAAAATAAAATGCGGATTCATCTGGCTTCTTAAATTTTCGAGCTGAGAAAACACTAAATCCTTACTTATTTTAGCCTTTTCTAATTCTATTTGTTGTTCTTTTTTTAGCCTATTGGTTTGTTTTTTAAAATACCAAATCACTAATACCACTGCAACACTAAATACCAACGCCCAAAACCACCATGTTTTATAAAATGGCAGTACAACATTAATTTTTAGAAATGCAGGTTGAGAAAAATTATTGGCAAATTTATTTTTGGCCTTTACCTTAAACGTAAAATTTCCGGCTGGTAAACTATTATATTTCACTTCTTGAGACGCGTCATTAACCATTTTGTAGTTTTCATCAAAACCATCTAATTTGTAATAATAATCGATTGTTTTGTCAGACTGAAAACCTTTACTATGAAATGAAATAGCAATTTCGCTCTCTGTCTGCTTCAGGGTGTAGCTGTCTTCTAAAATCGTTGGTGTTTCGTTTAATGTAACTGATGTAATTTCAACTTTTGGAATTTGTTTATCTTGAAAAACGTTGTCTTTTTGAAGTGAAAACAAACCTAAATTTGATGAAAAAACCACATGATTTTTTAATACTTCAAGTTGATTAATATTAAAAGAGTTTAATCCGTTTAACCGAGATAAAGTCTGTAATGTGTTTAAATCTGAACTATAAAATTGCAAACCTAAGTCTGTTGCAATCCAAAGGTTGCTGCCATCAGCCGCAATTTTACTGGTCGTGTTAGATGCCAAACCATTTTCGGTTTTAAGATGCTTAATAACTTTACCATCTTTAATTCCAAAAACACCTTGACTGTAAGTTGCCGCCCAAAAAATTCCATTTTTAGTTTCGGTTAAGTCAAAAGCATAAATCGGTTTGTTATTGTAATATATAGGCTGTTTGTCAAGCGAAGGATAATCATACCTATCCAATCCGTTTACGGAACTTAATAAAATTGACTTATTTCGTTCTGAATATATCGCTTTGTAAGCTCTTTTTTTTTCTAAAACAATCTCAGAATTTGTATTTAAAATACTAGACTCATAATTCTTTCCAATGACATAAGATGTATCAGAAATTTTATCAACTGATTTCAGGGCTGCAAAGTGCTGATAAGGGGTTTTAAAATTAGTTATTTCGTTATATAAATATGTGTTTTGGTCTGAAGCGTAAAATAGTTTTTCATCATCGTAGTGCAATTGTCTTACGACACTATTAGATGACAAAGGATGTCTCGTTTTAATTGAAGAATTAAGAGATAGCTCCGATAACTCGCCATTAAGTTCACCAACATAAACTACAGAATCATTTTTTTTTTCTAGAGCCGTAACATCTTCAAATTTTGAAAATGAAATGATATTCTCATTAGGTACAACAAAAACACCATTATTTAAGGTAGAAAACCAAAGGTTATTATTAAAGTCTTTTACTGTGGCAGTAATGTGCTCTTCCGAAAAATAATGTTGAATTATATGAAGATTTTGATTTCGAAATACACATTTAAAAACACCTTTCGTCGTAGAAAAAAACCAATAATTGTTGTCAATAAAAATCTGATCTATATAAAAACTTGAAAATTGTTCTGGTAAATTAATGTTTGTTAAACGATTACTTTCAAATAGAAATAACCTTTTTTTTAAATTGTACTTGTTTTGAAACAACAACACATCTGAAGTCTTGTATTTATAAAAAGATGTGAATCCTAATTTATCATCCTTTATTTCATTTGAATATTCAGAAAAACTAAAGGTAGTGAGGCTATCAATACTTTTTCTGATTTGAAAATTTAGAGTGGAATCTAACGAAACAAAATCGTTGTTTTTATTAACGAAACCTATATATGTGCCGTAATTAAAACCAACTTTAACCTTTTTTTGCTTTGTAACTAAATCAATAAAAAAAAGATTATTCCTCGCCTTAAAAACCAAATTGTTTTTAAAAAAAATATAATCTGGTAATGCGCCACCAAGTTCATCTTTAAAGTCTAAAAACAATTGAAGTGAATCATTTTTCACCCTAAAAAACTGTCCAGCAATATTATTGCACCAAACGTTCCCATCTTTATCTAATTTCAAATTGAAAAAAGAACGTCCGCGTTTCTTAAGATTTGTATAAGCCTTAAATTCTTTTCCATCATATCTAAACAACCCTTTATTTGCAGCTAACCACATGTAGCCTTCGTTATCCTCTAAAATAGAATAAAACTCTACATCGGGCAAGCCATTTTCTTCAGTTAAATGAATGGAAACTGGCTCTTGTGCTGATATATTTAAAGCAAAAAGAAAAAGAATTGATAATAGATGTAGTGGTCTTTTCAAAAAAAAAAAATTGTTATCAAAAATACAATTTATAAAATTTTGAAAATCCTTAATTTTAGTAAACAGTAAGCTTTTACTTGTGAATAACTATATTAAAAGTCTATTCTGGAAATCCGTTTAAGCTCAAAGTCTGCAATTCATTTTTTTCATCTAAGTAGATAAAATAAACCTGCAACTCAAGATGCGTTTTTAAAAAAGTCTTAGTTCCTTCTACTCCAAGCGCCTGAAATGTAGTCGCATAACCATCAGCCAACATAGCGTTTGGAGCAATGACGGAAACACTTAATACATTAGTTTTTGTCGGATAGCCTGTTTTTGTATTAATAATATGCGCATATCGGTTTCCATCTTCATCTACTTTGAACTTTCTGTAAGTACCAGACGTTGCCATTCCCTTATCTTTTAGAACTAGTGTTTTAGAATAGGACTTAGAACCATCAAAATTAGGGTCTTCTATACCAACTGTCCAACCTTTTTTACTTTCTTGATTAATACCTTTTGTTCGTAAATCACCTCCGATATCTACTAAATAATCAGTGACACCTTCAGCTTCTAAAAACTCAGCAATAACATCAATCCCATATCCTTTGGCAATAGCATTAAAATCTAAATAGGTAGAGTCTTTTTTTATAAATCTATTGGGTAGCATATGCACATGGTCAAAACCAACGTATTGCATCAATCTTTTAATTGTGGCACTATCCGTTAGAAACTTATTTTCGTCTGGTCCAAAATTCCAAGCATTAACTACATTTCCTATGGTTGGGTCAAAAACACCTTTAGATTCTTTATTAATTATTTTTGAAGCGTTAAAGACATTTTTAAAATGCTCATCGACTTGGACGTTTTCGTTTCTATTCCACTTTGAAATGTCGGAATCTGGGATGTAGGTAGAAAGCGATTTATTTATCACAGTGAACAAACTATCAAACTGACTTTGATAATTTGTGTTTGTTTCAGAATAGTATTGAATGTTATATCCTGTACCAAAAACAGGTCCAGATAATTTTATGTTTTGAGGTTTATCTTCTTTGCAAGAAATAAGTAATGCAAGTAGAACTATTAGTTGTAGTGTTTTTTTTATCATTTCAATAAATTAAGAGATGCTGAATCAAGTTCAGCATGACAGAAAATTTTAATTCAGGTTCATGTCTATGACTTGGATGCCGTTATACTCGATTAAATAATCTTCATTTAAATAAATAGGTAAATCTTCTCCATTTGGATTTCCCAGACCAACGCCCGCGTACAACACCTTAGCATTTTTATCAAAGGCATGTTGCTTAAAGGTTTCCATCCAAACCACATCGTAATTATTAGGATTTTCTGGCAATATTACAGCTCTGACAATTACAAAAAACCATTGCCCATTTTTATCAATGCAGACAAATTGTGGGTGCTTTTTTAGTTTACTATTTATAGCAACAAACTCAAACCCTCGAGATTCTAAATCCTTCCCCACATGGTTCATGGCAAGGTTATGTAATTCTTGTTTTGTTAGTGCTTTACTCATCTATAAATCTCACAAACTTAGAGTTTGTAAAGGTAAAGCCTGGCACAGAAATTTCCGAATTTAATTGCAGTTTATACCAAGGTGAAATACTAGTATCATCTAAATTTTTAAGCAGATGAATACTTTGAGCAGGTGTATTGCCTTGAATAAGTAAAAATCGTCTTTCCCCAGCTTCATTTTCAACAATATCAGCAATCATAATTACATGGCCTGGAAAACCACCAACAATGAGCATATCGCCAATTTTTAAGTCTTTTATAGATGTGATTTCCTTTAATTCATTATTCAAAGACATGGTGCCCGAATAGGTATAAATAAGGTTTAAGTAGTTGTAAAAATTGATTTTTGAATGATTTGAAGAAGCGGTTTTATGAAACGTAACTTTATTTCCATTAACCTTTGGTCTATAGCCTTCAGCATATTTATTCCATGAGCAATAATGTCCGCTAGTAAACTCAAAACCTATTTTACTTTTTTGATTGGTTTCCCATAGATATTCGCTGCGTAATCTAATTAATGCATCTGCACATTGCTGTAAACCATTACTTGGCACATCGATATCCAAAACGCCTAAATGACCTAACTGATAGAAATACGGTTCGCCATCATAATTAATCACTTTAGCACCATAGTTTTTCAAATTCTGATGCCTTATATAATACTGAAATGAAGTTGAATCGTAAACAACTCTTTTATAATTGTTAGGTACTTTTACCCTTTCTTTTATGGTGGCTCCTCCTTTGTTAAGATACGTTGGTTTTGTTATAACAGCTGCCACTGTTTGCTTTACGGGTTGAAACTGTAATGCAAAAACAGCTATTACAAGAATTAAAAAAAGAAATACGAGTAATTTTTTCATCATATAGCAAACGTAATTGAACATAAATTTCGTATTAAAATTTTATATTTAATCATATGAATCACCATCCTATATCTAAACGTATTGGTTTAATTCTTGGGCCACTTCTTTTCTTAGTAATTCAATTTTCATCCATTAACTTTATTTCCGAGGCGGCTGATACTGTTATTGCAATAGCATTATGGATGGTAATTTGGTGGATTACAGAAGCAGTTTCTATTTCCGTCACGGCATTATTACCGTTATTGCTTTTTCCGTTATTTAAGATTATGCCAATAGCAGATGTCGGCGCTAATTATGGAAGCCCTATTGTATTTTTATTTTTTGGTGGTTTTGTACTAGCTCTTGCTTTAGAGAAGGTGAATCTTCATAAGCGTATAGCTCTAACGATTATAAAACTTACAGGAACTTCGCCCAATCGTGTTATTCTAGGATTTATGATTGCAACTGCTTTTATGAGTATGTGGATAAGCAACACAGCAAGTACTGTTGTAATGCTGCCCATTGCCATGTCTGTTATTAATCTTTTAATAAACGATGAGGATGGTTTTACAAAAGCTGATAAAAATTTTGCACTAAGCGTCATGCTTGGTATCGCGTTTTCTGCAAATGCCGGAGGAATAGCTACAGTGATTGGCACACCACCAAACTCAGTATTAATTGGACTTTTAGAGAATGAGTATAACACACAAGTATCTTTTGTGAAATGGATGTCTTTTGGTTTACCATTTTCAATCAGCCTTATTACAATCGTATATTTGATACTAGTTAAGCTATTATTCCCGAATAAAGGACTTGTTTTTGGAGCTTCTGCTTCTGTTGTTTCAAATGAATTAAAAACGCTTGGTAAGTTATCTTCAAAAGAAAAGCATGTGCTTTTTGTTTTCTCGGTTATTGTAGCGCTTTGGATATTCCGAAGTGTAATCAATTCCATTTTACCAAGTCTAGGCCTTAGTGATACAATGATTAGTATTTTTGGTGCAATTGCATTATTCGCTGTTCCGCATAATCTAAAAAAAGGCGATTTTATTTTACACTGGAATGATACTCAAAAATTAGCTTGGGGTATATTAATATTGTTTGGTGGAGGCTTAGCATTAGCAAAAGGCATGTCTGCAAGTGGTATTGTAGATGTAGTTGCACAAACCATATCTGAGGCTAAAGTTGGAATCCTGGTCACAGCTTCTTTACTAATATTACTTATGCTATTTATGACAGAACTAATGAGTAATGTAGCACTTACAGCAGTTCTAGCACCAGTTGTTGCTGGTATTGCGTTAGGATTAGACATACCTATACTACATCTTCTAATCCCAGTTACTATTGCTAGTAGCTGTGCCTTTATGTTACCAATGGCCACGCCACCCAACGCCATCGTATTTGCAAGCGGATTTATAAAAGTTAATCAAATGGCAAAGGCTGGCATTATTTTAAATTTCATTTCTGTAGTTTTATTAATCCTTATGTTTCAATACATAATGCCAATGGTTTTTTTAGCTAACTAAAAAGAATATTATGCGCTTATCCAGATATATAGTACCTATACTCTTAATTATTCTTTTTAACTGTAACGATAAACCTCAATTGCCAGACCCTTTAGAAGCTGGTTGGAAAAATAAGAACGTTTGCGAAGTATTAGAAGAAAACAAAGCCTTAAGGGTTTTAAAATGTACATTTCCACCTAATATTGGCCATGAATTACACTACCATAATCCACATGTAGGTTATACCATTAGCGGAAGTAAATTTAGAATAAAGGACGCCACAGGCGTACGAGAAGTAAATGTACCTACTGGGTATTCTTTTTCAAACGACAAAAAAACCTCCCATGAAGTTTTGAATGTAGGCGATAGCACAGCAGTTTTTCTAATTATGGAATACAGATAAAATATTTTTTAAGTTTTTTGTATCTTAATACTCCGAAAAAGAAAAATCTATGAAAACTTCAAATCGTTTTGAAGCTGCTATACAAAAACTGTATATAGCGTTTCACAATAACACATTAAATCCAGAGTGTTGCAAACAGTGTGCTGTAGGAAATATTCTTAACAACACAGAAAGTTGGAAATATTTATCTGATAATCATGGCTCTACTCAGTTAAATTATATAGGAAAATTTCATCAAAATTTAGGTCGCCGATTTAACGGTTATACACCGTTAGAATTACTTACCATAGAGTCTATATTTCTAAAGGCATGCGGATATAAATTACCGCTACACCATAAAAATGGAAGACCTGATAACATTACAGATAAGGATGTGCTATTTAAAGCGCTTTCTGCCGTAATATCGCATTTATGCAGATTAGAAGGTATTACCAATATTATGGATTACTCAAAGCTCTTTGAATACGAAAATGATAAACCTAAGTATGAGTTGGCTTTTTAAAACTTAAAACATCTTAAAATAAAAAACCAACGCAAAAGCGTTGGTTTTTGTTTTATAATGAGATGCTGAAACTCCCGAAGCTTCGGGAGAGCATCATAACCTTCAAAATTTAACCTCCAAAATCATCAAATCTAATATGCTCATCTGGGATACCAAAATCTTCTCCCATTTTCTGAACAGCTTGATTCATTAATGGTGGTCCACAGAAGTATAATTCGATATCTTCTGGTGCATCATGATGATTTAGGTAGTTATCAATCACACAATTATGAATAAACCCTACAAAACCATCACCTTCTTCGTCATTAATATCTTTCTTTACTTTCCAGTTATCCTCTTCTAATGGCTCAGATAAAGCCATGTAAAATTTAAAGTTTGGAAAATCTTTTTCTAGTTCTCTAAAGTGTTCTATGTAGAACAACTCTCTCTTAGAACGTCCTCCATACCAATACGTTACTTTACGACCAGTTTTTAATGTTTTAAATAAGTGATATAAGTGTGAACGCATTGGTGCCATACCTGCACCACCACCAACGTACAGCATTTCACTCTCTGACTCGTTAATAAAGAATTCTCCGTATGGTCCAGAAATTGTCACCTTATCTCCTGGTTTTTGAGCGAAAATATAAGATGATGCTATACCAGGATTTACATCCATCCATTGGTTTTTAGCTCTATCCCATGGTGGCGTAGCAATACGCACGTTAAGCATTATCTCGCGCCCTTCTGCAGGATAAGAAGCCATAGAATATGCACGCTCTACAGTTTCTGTATTCTTCATAACTAAAGGCCAAAGACCAAATTTATCCCATTCTGCTTGAAACTTATCAGGCGTCTCATGCTCTTCTGGATGCGCCGTAATATCGATATCAGAATATTTAATTTCGCATGGTGGAATTTCAATTTGAATATATCCGCCAGCTTTATAATTCATATCTTCTGGTATCTCTACAACAAACTCCTTAATAAAAGACGCTACGTTATAATTACGCACTACAGTAGCTTCCCACTTTTTTATTCCAAATACCTCTTCTGGAATTGTTATTTCCATATCCTGCTTTACCTTTACTTGGCAAGCCAAACGTGCACCATGCTGTAATTCTTTACGTGAAAAGTGCGGTGTTTCCGTAGGTAACGCTTCTCCACCACCAGATAAAACATGACACTCACACTGAATACAAGTTCCACCACCACCACATGCAGATGGTAAAAAGACTTTATTATTACCTAAAGTGGAAAGAAGTGTGCCTCCTGATGCGACTTCAATTTCTTTTTCTCCGTTAATGGTTATCTTTACTGGTCCTGAAGGCGATAATTTTTGTTTTACAACTAAAAGTAAGCTTACTAACACCAATGTTATTAGTAAAAATGCTGCTACTGTAGCTATTACTGTTCCTGTTGTTCCTGCTGCTAAAATCATACTTAATCTATAGTTTTAGTGTTTTCGGCTAATGTCTTAGCGTCTTCAGTTTGTTCTTTTTCTATCTCAATAGTTTGTACTGTCTTCGGAGCTTCTGTCTCTTCGTCTCCTCCGGTTAACATTCCACCAAAACTTAAGAATCCTATACCCATTAATCCTGTTATGATAAATGTTATTCCTAAGCCTCTTAGTGGTGCTGGAACAGCACTATACCTTATTTTTTCTCTAATAGCTGCAATAGCTAGAATAGCTAAAAACCATCCGATTCCCGAAGAAACGCCATAGTTAAGTGCTAAACCAAAGGTTTCAATTTCACGCGATTGCATAAATAAAGAGCCTCCTAAAATTGCACAGTTTACAGCAATCAGCGGTAAAAATATTCCAAGAGAATTATATAGTGAAGGTGAGAACTTCTCTACTACAATCTCAACTAACTGTACCATCGTAGCTATGGTTGCAATAAACATAATAAAGGAAAGGAAACTTAAATCGTAACTTGCATACTCATCACCTAACCAAGATAACGCGCCTGGCTGAAGTAAATATTGGTCCAATAACCAGTTTAAAGGTACTGTTATGGCTAGTACAAAGATAACAGCTGCTCCTAAACCTACTGCTGTTGCTACCTTTTTAGATACTGCTAAGTATGAGCACATCCCTAAGAAGACGGCAAACACCATGTTATCTATAAAAATCGACTTGAAAAATAATTCGATGTGTTCTATCATTGTCTTATACTTTTATTTCTTAAAAGAAAAGTTGAAAAGGATTTTTAATCCTCAATTAAATCTGTGTTTCTACTACGTTGTACCCAAATAATAAGTCCTACGATAATAAGTGCCATAGGCGGCATTAGCATAAAACCATTATTTTCATAACCTATTGAGTAAACTCCTGTTTTTTCTATTGGGTCTCCTAAAACAGGAATACCTAATAATGTTCCAGAGCCTAGTAACTCTCTGAAGAAGCCTACTATAATTAGAATAACAGCATAGCCTAAAGCATTACCAATACCATCTAAGAATGATTTCCAAGGACCGTTACCTAAAGCGAAAGCCTCAAAACGTCCCATGATAATACAGTTGGTAATGATTAAACCAACAAATACCGAAAGCGTTTTACTTAATTCGTAAGCAAAAGCTTTTAAGACTTGATCTACTATAATCACTAATGACGCTACAACAATAAGCTGTACTATAATTCTAATTTTTGAAGGGATAATATTTCGCATTAACGAAATAACAACATTACCGACACCTAAAACGAATAATACGGCAACACTCATAACAATAGAAGCCTTAAGCTCTGCTGTAATTGCTAGCGCTGAACAAATACCTAATACTTGAATTGTGATTGGGTTATTATCTGCTAACGGGTCAGTGATTAACTTTGTGTCTTTTTTAGAGAGTAGTCCCATGTTATTTTAAAGTTTTAAAGTAAGGTAAATACAATTTTAAATCGCTCTTTATCATAGCAGATACGCCGTCGCCTGTAATGGTTGCTCCTGCTAAAGCATCAACTTCGTAATCGTCCTTGGTTTCATTCTTAGGATCGTTATTTCCTTTAGCAACTGTAATACCTTTAAATACTCCTGCTTCTGTTAATAAACGCTCTCCATAAAAATCGTCCATAAAATAACGCTGCTTAATATTTGCTCCTAAACCTGGTGTTTCTCCCGCGTGGTCAAAAAATGTTCCCCTAACAATCATATCATCGTCTAAAGCAACGTAGCCCCAAATGGCATCCCATAAACCTTTTCCGCGAATTGGTGCGACATAAACCTTTTTTCCATCTTGCTCTCCAACGAACAATGGTAGAAGTCTAGATTCTCCGCTTTTGTATCTAGCTTGCTGCTTTTTTACATCTATTAAATAAGGCTCTTTACCATTATTAGCCTCCATAAATTCTTGACGGGTCATTGTTTTAACAATTTCTCCATCTTTTACTTCGATTACTAATTGCTCAGAAATATTAGTTTTAAAGGCTTCAGCAACTTTATCCGTAGAAATAAATGTAATATCACCATCACCTTCATTTCCATTAATACCCATTGCGTAAAGAATGTTTTGCTGCTTTTCCATTCTTTCATTTTCATCAATATTTGGTGCAAGAGATGATGCTGTAAAGGCTAATAAAGACCCTACAACGACTACCATTGCGATAGCAAATATGATGGTGTACGAATTTTTTTCTGTATCGACTGCCATAATTATGCTGCTTTTACTTTTACACGTTTAAGTCTACGCTTCACATTACCTTGTACCACATAATGGTCTATAGTCGGAGCGAAAACATTCATTAATAATATTGCTAAGAATACACCTTCTGGGTATGCTGGATTGAATACACGAATCATAATGGAAATAAACCCTATTAAGAAACCATAAATCCATTTACCCTTATTGGTTTGCGATGCAGTTACTGGGTCCGTAGCCATATAAACCGCACCAAATAAAATACTTCCTATAATTAGATGTTGCCAGAAAGGTACAGTCATTAAACCGTAAAATTTACTTGATTCTCCTATCCAACCTAATTCAACAACACCATTAAAAATCAGTCCCATTGTAAGGGCTCCGATAAGTGTAGATAAGATGATTCTCCAACTACCTATCTTAGTAAAAATTAAGAAAGCTGCACCTATAATGATTAAAAATTTAGACGTCTCACCTACTGAACCAGGAATTAATCCCCAGAACATATCCCAATAATCTATACCTGCTAATGATGAATTTTGTGCATAAGCACCTAATAGCGTCTCACCTGAAATAGCATCTGGTGTACCTGCACGCTCAACTGCACCATGCACCCATACTTTATCTCCTGACATCCACGTAGGATAAGCAAAGAATAAAAATGCACGTATAGTTAAGGCTGGATTAAGAATATTCATTCCTGTGCCTCCAAAAACTTCTTTTCCGATAACAACTCCAAAAACTACTGCTACGGCTAACATCCATAAAGGAATATCTACAGGAACAATTAATGGCACTAACATACCTGTTACTAAGTATCCTTCTTCTACTTCGTGACCTTTTATAACTGCAAAAACGAATTCTACGGCAAGACCAACTCCATAAGAAACTACGACTAGCGGTAGTACTGTTGCTGCACCAACCAACAAGTTATCTAGTGTCCAAAACGACGCCCCTAAAAACCCGTTAGCTGCTTCAATCTCGCCTAAAGCCAAATAATGCTGATATCCTGCATTGAAAATACCAAAAATCAAACATGGCACAAGCGCAAGAATTACTGTATTCATGGTACGCTTTAAATCGTCCGCAGCTTTGATGTGCGTTCCATTGTGCGTTGTTTCGTTTGGTGTGTATAAAAATGTAAATAAGGCGTTGAAGGCTGGAAGCCACTTCTTGTCCTTATTTTTCATTTTAAAGCTATGTAAATTTTGTTTTAAACCCATATTACTGATGTTTCAATTTAGCTTCAAACAAACTGAAGCATTTTAAAATTTAACCTATTTCTTTTAACATTAAATCTAAACCTTCACGGATAATTTTTTGATGCGGTTGTTTAGATACGCATACAAATTCAGTTAGTGCAAAATCCTCTGGAGCAACTTCGTACATACCTAGAGCTTCCATTTCATCTAAATCCTTATACATACAAGCCTTTAAAATTTGTAGTGGATAAATATCTAATGGAAATACTTGCTCGTAGTTACCTGTTAATACAAATGCACGATGCTCGCCATTAGTATTGGTATCAAGGTCATATTTCTTATTTGGCGCTAACCAAGAAAATGTTAATGCTCTTGTGTTGGAAACCTTGTCGAATACTGGCTTATTCCAGCCAAAGAATTCGTAATCATCACCTTCTGGAATTATGGTAATAACGTTGCTGTAGTAATCTAAATTACCATCTGGTTTTACTTCCTTACCAGAAAGAACATTTCCTGAAATAATTCTATCGTTTCCATCTTTTTCAACCCCATTATCATAAATCATAGTAGACACCTCGGCGCCAATCTTAGTTTTAAAATAACGTGGCTTTTTTACAGAAGACCCTGCTAAAGCTACAATACGCTCTGCATTGAATCTCCCTGTTAATAGTAACTCTCCAATAATTACTAAATCTTGAGCATTAAGCGTCCAAACAACTTCTCCTTTGTTAACAGGTGCCACTTTATTTATTAGTGTACCTACATTTCCTGACGGATGCGGCCCTGCTACCTTGTGCGTCGTAATATCATTTAAGTTAGCAAACACGGAGTTTCCATTTTTTGGAATTGCAACATGCACATTGCCTTCTGTTAATTTTGCTATTGCAGTAAGCGCCGCTTGAAGTTCAGCCTCTTTTCCTGCCAAAACATAATCTAAATCTGCCGCTAAAGGTGCAGAAGCATAACCAGAAATAAAAATATCTCGAGGTGTTTTGTTAGGATTAGCTACCACGTCGTATGGACGCTGCTTAATAAACGGCCAACAACCCGCAGCTAATAAGTGCGCTTTTAAAGTTTCGGCATCTGCATTTACATCAAACTTTCCATGTTCTAGATACGTTTGCTCTTTGTCTGCATTTATTTTAATACCGTCTATTCTACGTTTTGGTCCACGCTGAATTTCTGTAACTTCCCCCGAAACAGGAGATACAAACTTCATGTCTTCGTTTTCCTTATTGTAAAATAAAGTTTCACCAGCTTTTACCTTAGTTCCTTCTTTTGCTACAAGTTTAGGTGTAATGCTGTGAAAATCTTCTGGCCTGATAGTGAAAGTATTGCTAATGATAGCATTTTCAGTAGTTTTTTCGGCTTCGCCTACTAATTTAATATCTAAGCCTTTTTTTATTCTAATGTCTTTGGACATATATCTTAAGATTAGTTATCTAAAAATCGGTGCAAAAATACGAATTAAACCATAAATGCACAGAAGCTAACGTAAAATTTTTAGTTAATATTAGGATTTCTAGATGCGTAAATCTCATTTGTTTAAGTTTAACGTTTGCTTTCGTAAAATCACGCAAAAAAAGATAAACAAAGTCTAACGGAGTTATTCATAAAAATAGTAAGGCATAGAAATTGATTATCTTTGTAAAACAATTTTACCATCTAGATATGATTAAAAAAGCATCTCTTATCTTATGTCTACTATTTTCGGTTTCGATTTTTTCTCAAGCCGAAGAAATTCTACCTCCAGATTTTATTAAAACAATTACTTTTAAAGGAAGCACCAGTCAAGCGCAATTACCAATTCTAAGACTTGGAGAACCGTTTACATTAGAGTTTGATGCTTTGACAGGAAATGAGGAAGACTTCTACTATAAAATAGAGCATTTTGATTTTGACTGGAAGCCGTCGCAACTAGTTAAAGGCGAATATCTTCGTGGTGTGGACAATGTTAGAATTATCAATTACCTCAACTCGCTAAATACCTATCAGATTTATTCGCATTACGATTTAAGAATTCCAAATATTCAAACAAAAGGTTTACTTAAGTCTGGAAATTATATGATTACAATTTACGACGACTACGATGAGATTATGTTTTCTAGGAAGTTTATGGTTGTCGAAGACTTGGTAACTGTGGGTGTGCAGCCTAGTCGTACTAGAGATTTTGAAACCATAAACGAAAAACAAACGGTGTATTTAAAGATTAATACCAACGGTATAAACCTTAATAATCCTTTGGAAACAGTAAAGGTGAAAATTATTCAGAATAACAACCTTAAAACCGCTATTTCAGATTTAAAACCGCAGTACACCACCAATTCTGAGTTGATATACAGATATGACGAAGAGGCTTCTTTTTGGGCTGGTAATGAGTACTTAAATTTTGAAAGTAAAAATGTACGTGTTGCAAATTTGGGCATTCAGTTTATAGATTTAAAAGAGCTTTATCACAGTTACCTGTTTAAACAAATAAGTAGAAAAAATAGACCGTACACATGGAATCCCGATATTAACGGAAACTTCTTAATCAATGCCGTTGGGGTAGATAATATTGATACTCAGGCAGACTACACGGTTGTTCACTTTACACTCTTAGAAGACGAAATAATCGGAAAAGACGTTCACGTATATGGTAACTTTAACAATTTTGAAATCGAAGATATGACGCGCATGTTTTATAACAGAGAAAGCGGCCAATACGAATGTTCCTTTAAATTAAAACAAGGATTTTACAACTATAAATTTGTAACGGTAGACTTAGACGGAACTATAGATGAAGGTGCCATAAGCGGCAACTTTTGGCAGACTGAAAACAACTACAAAACACTTGTTTATTACAGAGATTTAGGCGCACGATTCGATAGACTTATTGGCTTTGGAGAAGCCGACTCCGAAAGGATTACAAACTAAACTTAATATTTTAAAGTTTAATATTGTAAGTATATTCGTTTTATATAGACTTACAAATTAGCCAAACAAAACTTTAAAATGCGCCAAGACTTAAACCTCTTCGTAGAATTATGCGACTACTTATTACAGGAAGAGCAAAAAAATCCAGTTGCTAGACCTGTAGAAACTTCAGAATTATTCCAGAAATTAGATTTATCTCTTAACGATTTTGGTGTTGTGGACCAAGATTTAGTCTCGAACTTAAAATCCATAATAAAGTACACGCCTAAAACTGCTTCAACAGCATTCTTTAATCAATTATTTGGTGGTCGTGTAAGTAAGGCAACACTTGGCGATTTATTAGCTGTAATGCTTAATAACAGTATGTACACTTACAAAGTAGCTGGCCCACACGTTGGTATCGAAAAAGAGATAATTAACAACATTATTCAACTTTCTGGATATCCAAAAGATAGTAGCGGGACTTTGGCTGCGGGTGGTTCTATGACTAATTTTATGGCATTACTCATGGCAAGAGACCAAAAATCTCCAGAAGTAAGAGCAGAAGGTCTAAACAAAACCATGACACTCTATACGTCGGAAGCATCACACTACTCTATCTCTAAAAATGCTGTTTTATCTGGTATCGGAAAAAATAATGTTCGTTTAGTTAAAACAAATGAAAAAGGTGAAATGGATGCTGCCCACCTTGAGCAATTGGTAAAAAAAGATATGCAAGCTGGCCACACTCCTTTTTTTGTAAATGCTACAGCAGGAACAACTGTTCTTGGAGGTTTCGACGATATTACATCTATTAGCAAAATCTGTAAAACATACAATTTGTGGCTACATGTCGATGGTGCGTATTGTGGCAGCGTAATTTTTAGTGAGCGTTACAAGTATTTAGTTAATGGCTTGGAGCTGTCGGATTCGTTTAGCCTTAACGCGCATAAAATGCTGGGCACACCACTTGGTTGCTCCATTATAATTACAAAGCATAAAGCACAGTTACATCATTCGTTTTCTAATGAGGCTGATTATTTATACCAAACCGACAGCGATGATTTTAATCTTGGGAAAATTTCGTTACAGTGTGGTCGTCGCAACGATGCTCTTAAACTATGGACACTATGGAAGTCGATAGGCAAAAAAGGTTTAGAAAAAATTGTAGACCATCAATTTGAATTGGCAGAGTATGCAAGAGCCTATATTTCTAATCACCCAGATTATTCGTTGTACAGTTTCGATGATTCCATATCGGTATGCTTTAATTACAGAGATATTCCTGCTAACCTTTTGTGCACTGCACTGTATAAAGAGGCAGAGTTAATGGTTGGATTCGGAAGGTTTAGAGATACAGAATTTGTAAGAATGGTAACAATAAATACGGTTCTAAAAAAAGAAGATATTCTTAACTTTTTCCAAACAATCGAAGCTTTTGTATCTAAAGATTTGTTAAAAAGCAGCTTGCCAGAAGCTTAGGTATTAAACAAATAAAAAATTATCTTATATTCGTTGAGAACAAAAAAAGCAATGGTACAACAAGTTACAAGCGGAATAAAAATCTCTGTTGAAACTGATTTCGAAGGTACATTTTATAAAAACTATAAAATGAATTATGCCTTCGCTTATAAAATTACGATTGAAAATCAGGGTAACGACGTTGTGCAGTTAAATTCTCGTTACTGGAAAATTAAAGATGCATTAAATAATATAGAAATTGTTCGTGGCGAAGGTGTTATTGGTAGAAAGCCTATTTTACAGCCAGGAGAATCTCACACTTACAGCTCAGGTTGTCTGCTGTCTTCGCCTTTTGGAAGCATGCATGGCTACTACAATATGGTAAATTTTTCTAACACCAAAGAGTTTAAAGTTTACATCCCTTCCTTTAAACTCAGTGCACCTTTTTCTTTAAACTAGCCTTCAAAGTCCTTTAGGTATTCGAATCGGTAAATGCTTCTATTTTGTTGAATATGAAAAAATCCACAGTTAGAATAATGCACAAACTCATAATTCTGACGAATATCAAAACCTACACTTTCAATTTTATATAAGCCATCGCAGTCGATGTTACCATATGGCGAAATGCGCCTAAATCGAAATTCTTGAGAACTCCCAATATCAAAAATTTCGAACCACGCGCCTGCCGCAATACCACCTAACCATTGGGCATGTGGTCTTTTTTCTTTGTTTTCCTTTGGCTTAAGCGTACCTACTAAACTTGGATTATAGTCCTTAAGAGCATCTATAAATAAACGTCTATTCTCTTTGCTTACTGTAGATGTAAACTCGTTTATAATGCCATTGTCAGTAACCCGATAGACAAAATCTTCTGTATCTGCGATAACCACATTACCAATAGTACTTGGCGTAAACCACTTAGACCTTACCAGTTTTTTTTTAATCTTTAAATTGGTAACAGACGCTATTAAAGCATCCGTTACAAAACGCGCACAATTACATGCGTCTCCTATAAAAGCGGCATATCTTATAAAACCTTCGTTCTGACGCGCAGTAATATGCTTACGAGCTAAATCGTAATTTATTTTACTGCATACCGACGCATATAAATCCCCATCACCATGAGTTAGTTTTGGGTTAGTTGCCAAAAACTTTAGGATTTCGTCTAGGTTTACAATTGTATCATTAACAACCTTAGCTTTAAGCGGAAAGTTAAGCTCAAAATCTGTTTGTCGTCCTCTAACACGTCCATTAGGAGACGGTGTTATGTAGCGTCCAAAATCGTGATATTCTAAAACTCCTGTTCGTTTATTAATTAAAACCAAAGCGGCGTGCCCAGCTCTGACGTGTTTTTTGCTTCCAATAAAAGCAAATCTCAAAAATTTAGAATACCATTCTTCAGCATGCGAAACAATAGTTTCGGGATAGGCCATGGTAATTATAAAAGCATCGTTTCGAGGCATAAATAATAAGTCCATTTAACAGGAACCAACTTACAAAATAAAATTAACAATTAAGTTTTCATTAAGACTTCAACTTAAATTAACTCTATTAAAAATTGTACTTTTGCACTTTCAAAAATCATTTAATTAAAACAAAATATCATGGCAAACGGATTCTTTAATGTACCTGTTGCGGTTAACGAACCAGTAAAATCTTATGCACCTGGTTCTCCTGAACGCGAAGCTGTTGCTGCAGCTTATAAATCAATGTTTAATAGTAAAGTTGAAGTTCCATTATATATAAACGGAAAAGACATTAAAACCGGAAATACAAGAACAATGTCACCGCCACACGACCACCAACACATTGTTGGCGAATATCATTTGGCAGAAAAAAGCCATGTAGAAGAGGCTATTGCTACCGCTTTAGAGGCTCGCAAATCGTGGTCGCAAATGCCATGGCAACAACGTGCTGGCATATTCTTAAAAGCTGCGGAACTAATTGCGGGACCATACCGTGCTAAAATTAATGCAGCTACAATGATAGCACAGTCTAAAACAATACATCAGGCTGAAATTGATGCAGCCTGCGAGTTTATAGACTTTTTACGCTTTAACGTACAGTTTATGACGGACATATATATGGAGCAACCCGAAAGTACGAGCGATGCATGGAATCGTGTAGAATATCGTCCACTTGAAGGTTTTACCTATGCTGTTACACCGTTTAACTTTACCGCTATTGCTGGTAACTTACCATCTTGTATGGCATTAATGGGTAATGTTGTGGTTTGGAAGCCTAGTGACAGTCAGGTTTACTCGGCAAAAGTCATTATGGATGTTTTTAAAGAAGCTGGTGTACCAGATGGTGTTATAAATGTTGTTTTTGGAGACCCAGTAATGATTACAGAAACCGTGT
Organism: Winogradskyella wandonensis; assembly: GCF_004346845.1. Taxonomy (GTDB): domain Bacteria; phylum Bacteroidota; class Bacteroidia; order Flavobacteriales; family Flavobacteriaceae; genus Winogradskyella; species Winogradskyella wandonensis. The sequence goes on from NZ_SMGI01000002.1 coordinate 169,095, forward strand.
TATCTAGTCCAGATTTTTCTGGATTGCACTTCACAGGTTCAACATATATCTTCAAAGAACTTTGGAAGCAAATAGGAAACAACATCCATAACTACAAAACATACCCACGTATCGTTGGGGAAACTGGAGGTAAAGATTTTATTGTTGCTCACAAATCTGCTAATGCTAAACAAGTAGCAACAGCAATTTCTCGTGGTGCTTTTGAATTTCAAGGACAAAAATGTTCTGCAGCATCAAGAGCTTATATTCCTAAAAGTCTTTGGAGCGATGTTAAAACCTACTTATTAGAGGATATTGCATCGTTTAAAATGGGCTCTCCTGAGGATATGAGCAACTTTATTACTGCTGTGATCCATGAAGGCTCTTTTGACAAATTAGCGAAATATATCGATGGCGCAAAAGCTGACAGTAATGCTGAAATTATTGCAGGTGGTGGCTACGATAAATCTAAAGGCTATTTTATTGAGCCTACTGTTATTGTAACAACCGACCCAAAGTACACGACAATGTGTACTGAGCTTTTTGGCCCAGTCATTACTATTTATGTTTACGAGGACAACGCCTACTCAGAGACATTGAAATTAGTAGATGAAACCAGCGAGTATGCACTAACGGGAGCTATCTTATCTACAGACCGATATGCTATTGAAGAAGCTACACAAGCACTACAAAATTCGGCTGGTAACTTTTATGTCAATGATAAACCCACTGGTGCAGTCGTAGGTCAGCAACCATTTGGAGGAGCAAGAGCCTCTGGAACAAATGATAAAGCTGGTTCTGCTCAAAACTTACTACGTTGGGTTTCACCACGATTAATCAAAGAAACGTTTGTGACACCTACAGATTACAGATATCCGTTTTTGGGATAAGAATTAGAAAATACAATTTAGTAAACCCTTCAAGTTTTTCTTTGAAGGGTTTTTATTTTCATTACATAACCACTTTCTTAGTATCTTTAGGCCTACTAATTCAATCAAAACATGAAAAAAAACTACTTATTTGCCTTAATAGTTTTCCCTTTTTTTGCCATTTCCCAAGTAACACCTATACCAATTACCTCTGATTTAACAGCAGATTTAACTGGCTATTCGGGAGCCACAGAATTTGTTGGACAAGCCGAATATTTTATCTATCTCAGCGCAGACAACACGTTAGATAAACCTATTTTTTTAATCGATGGTTTTGACCCTGGAGATTCAAGAAATATTGATGTATTGTATAGTTCACTGGATTATACTGGGAATCCAAACTTTACTAATTTGGGTGACGAGCTACGCGCCGAAGGTTTTGATATTGTGGTTGTTAACTTCCCGACGTACACAAACTCTGGTGGAACAGAAGTTGATGGTGGTGCTGACTTTATAGAGCGTAATGCACTTACATTAGTTAAGATTATAGAAACAATAAACACAGACAAAGCAGCAAATACACCAGAACAAAATGTTATTATCGGACCAAGTATGGGCGGCTTAATATCCAGATATGCTTTGAACTATATGGAAAATAATATGCTGGATGCAGACACTAGACTTTGGATTTCTTTTGATGCTCCACATTTAGGAGCTAATGTACCTATAGGTTTGCAACACCAGTTTAATTATTTAGCTAACAACTCATTAAGCCCTGTAGCAGAAGTCCAACCCATTATAGATGATGTTCTAAATTCACCAGCAGCAAGACAGCTTTTAGTTGATCATTTCTTGGCTCACTTGGATTCTTCTGGAGATGGTGTGACATTCGACCCTGCTCTCACCTTGCCTATTGCAGATACCTATCGTACACAATTTGAAACAAACATTAATAGTCTAGATGGCGACGCTAATACTATAGATTTTCCACAAAACGTAAGAAAAGTATCTGTAGTTAACGGCAGTGGTATCGGCGCAAATTATAATGCAATTGACGGAACGCCTGTAACTCCTGGATTTGAAATAGTAAATACAACCTTACCTGTTGACTTAGGTTTTTTAGGCACAATTAATGTAGATATTAATATAAATATGACTCCTAATTCGGGAAGCTCTCAACAAGTAAGCAGTTTTTTTACTACAGTCATTTTTATAGGCACAGTTCAATCTATCGCATCTTCTGGCACAACAAACTTCGACGGTATTGACGCTGCTCCTGGCGGCTTGTTTGACTTAACAGGATTAGCTAGCGATTTACCTACAACGGGAGTTGCAGCAGATTTCTTAAACGCTCTAACTATTGACAAATTTAGTTTTATCCCAACTGTAAGTGCTTTGGCTCTTGAGATTACAGATGAAGGAAATAATGCAGATAATATTAATTGGTATCATGATATAAACTTAACCTCTGGCCGAGCGACGACTAACAACACACCATTTGATAACACGTTTTTACCAGATGCTAATGAAGACCACGTCGCTGTAACAGAAGCAAATGCAGCATTTATGTTATCAGAAATTAGAGGAACAGCATTGAGTACATCTGAAACTAATACTAGAGTTATTAAACTCGCTAAAAACCCAGTTACCAACGAATTAATATTACAATCCAATAGCAACGAAAATGTTTCTTTAAGTATTATTGATTTCACAGGAAAAACAGTATTTAAAACAAATACCTTTTTAGGCAATAGAACTATAATTCCTATTAGTTTAGATTCAGGATTTTATATCCTAAAAGTGTTAGGCGAAAACAATACCAGATTTACCACTAAGTTTATTGTAAATAAATAATAAAAACTGATGACTTAATTAAGAAGAGCTCCTTTTTTGGAGCTTTTCTTATTTGTGCTTCATCGGAAGGTAAACCACCTTTTTAGTTTCAAAAAAATCTTCTTCAAAATAATCGGTAAGTGGAAACAATTTTACGGTGGTGTATTGTTTTAACTCTTCTGTTAAGTCACCTCCTTTTAAATATAAAATCCCGTTCTTAAGTTCATTTTGCTGTCTTTTCAGGATTTTACCTTTCACCCACTTCGTAAATTCTGGCATAGCTGTTACGGCCCGACTTACTATAAAATCAAACTCCTCGTCAATCGCCTCGACTCTACTATGCGTTGTTTTAATGTTATTAAGTTCTAAGGCTTCTGCTACGCCGTTAATAACCTTTAGCTTCTTATTAATAGAATCTACTAAATGAAATTGACATTCTGGAAACATAATAGCTAAAGGAACTCCTGGAAAACCTCCACCAGTACCAACATCTAATATTGAAGAACCGCTATTAAATGTTATAACCTTTGCAATACCTAAAGAATGCAGAACATGTCGTAAATACAACTCGTCTATATCTTTCCTGGAAATAACATTTATTTTAGAATTCCAATCTTTATACAGGCCAAGAAGCGCTTCATATTGGCTAATTTGAAGCTCCGTGAGATTAGGGAAATATTTAAGAATGAGTTCCATCTAATTGTTTTGGCAAAAATACTTATTTTTAAATTTGATAATTTAACATCTATGGATATATCGAAAGATTAAATACTTTATCTTTGACATATCTATACTTAATATAATTTATAAGCGTTAAGTATAAAATTAAGATTACCTATGAATACCCAAAAAACACTTACGTTCTCCCGAAAAGACTCAGCAAAATTCTTTAGAACACTTAACAAAAGAGTTAACGATTATTTTAAAGAAAACAACATAAAACGCACTGGCAACTATAAACTATGGATTAAAACCGTTGTTATGTTTGCTCTATTTTTAACACCTTATTTTCTGCTACTTACATTAAATATACCTACTTGGGCACAATTGTTATTAACCGTTGTTATGGGAATAGGCATGGCCGGTGTTGGTATGAATGTAATGCACGATGGTAATCACGGCTCGTTTTCTAATAAAGAATGGGTTAACCGTTTAATGGGAAGTAGTATTTACATTTTAGCAGGAAACGTGTACAATTGGAAAGTACAGCACAATGTTCTGCACCACACTTACACAAATATCCATGGTCATGATGAAGATTTAGAAGCCGGACGTATTTTACGTTTTTCAGAGCATGCCGAGTGGCGTAAACATCATAGATTTCAGCATTATTACTCAATATTTCTTTATGGACTTTTAACGATTAACTGGGCCATTACTACAGATTTTCAGCAGATGTATCGTTACATGAAGCGTAAACTCTCTTATGGAAAATTCCCTAACCCAGTTGCAAATTGGAGTAAGTTAGTAATATCTAAACTAATTTATGTTGCGATGTGGATTGTCATTCCTATAGTACTTACAGATTTAGCTTGGTACAAAGTGCTTATTGGCTTTTTAATTATGCACTATGTCGCAGGGCTTATTTTAAGTGTTGTATTTCAACTAGCGCATGTAATGGACGAAGCAGAAATGCCAATGCCAGAAAAAGATGGCACTATGAAAAATACGTGGGCTATTCATCAGCTAAAAACAACCGTAAATTTCGGTGCTAAAAACTGGCTAATAAATTGGTATACTGGTGGGTTAAACCATCAAGTAGAGCATCATATTTTTCCTAACATTAGTCATATACATTACGGGAAAATTGCACAAATTGTGAAAGAAACTGCTAAGGAATTTAATTTACCTTATAAAGAGTACAAAACAACTAGAAAAGCAATAGCAGCGCATTTTAGATTCTTAAAAGAAATGGGAATGAAACCTGCCATGCACGCATAATCAAACTTTCATAACTAACACAACACATGAACCAACTTTCTGATAGAATTAATAATCTATCGACCTCGGCTACTTTAGCAATGGCTGCTAAAGCAAGAGAATTAAGAGAAGAAGGAAAAGATATTATTGGCTTAAGCTTAGGTGAACCAGATTTTAATACGCCTGAATTTGTAAAAGATGCTGCAATACAAGCCATTAACGATAACTACAATAGCTACACACCAGTAGATGGCTACGCCGAACTTAAAGATGCAATCATCACAAAGTTTAAACGAGATAATAATCTAGATTATAACCGTCAGCAAATTGTAGTTTCTACAGGAGCCAAACAAGCGTTATACAATATCGCATCGGTGATGCTAAACGACGGAGACGAAGTTATTTTGCCTTGTCCATATTGGGTAAGTTATAGCGATATTGTAAAGCTAAATGGCGGTGTTCCTGTTGAAGTAAAAACATCCATAGATGATGATTTTAAAATGACGCCAGCACAACTCGAAGCGGCTATTACCCCAAAAACTAAAATGATTTGGTACAGCTCGCCATGTAATCCAAGCGGTTCTGTTTACAGCAAAGAAGAACTTAGAGGTTTGGCAGATGTCCTTCAAAAATATCCCAATATTTACGTTGTATCTGATGAAATCTACGAACATATTAACTTTATAGGTGATCATTTTAGCATGGCTCAGTTTAGTGATATGTTTGAAAGAACTATTACTGTTAACGGTGTTTCTAAAGCTTTTGCAATGACTGGATGGCGTATTGGCTATATTGGCGCTCCAACTGAAATAGCAAGAGCTTGTAATAAAATACAAGGTCAAGTAACTAGTGGCGCTAATTGTATCGCTCAGCGTGCTGTAATTGCTGCTTTAGAGGCAAGTCCCGACAAAGTACAATACATGGTTGATGAATTTAAAGAAAGACGTCAGTTAATATTAGGATTGCTTAGTGAAGTTGACGGTTTTTCTTGTAACGAGCCAGAAGGCGCTTTTTATGTTTTTCCAGATATCTCGGTATATTTCGGAAAAACACTGAACGGACAGACTATAAATAATGCGTCAGATTTTGCAATGTATTTATTAGAATACGCCAATGTAGCTACTGTAACTGGTGAGGCTTTTGGTAATCCAAACTGTATTCGTATTTCTTATGCGGCTTCACAAGAACAAATTATAGAAGCTATAAAACGTATTAAAGCTGCTTTAAATTAGAAAAAGAAGTATTAAAATAATTGCAACCAGAACAAAGGAAATAACAACCGTTTTTGTTCTGGTTTTTTTGTTTTCTTCTCTCATTCGGGCTCTAATTTCTTGATTTAATTCAGGCGAAGCTTCAGGAAAATTATAGATTTCCTTAGAGCTTTTATTGTGCACATTTTTAGTTTTCTTAAAGTGCTTAGATTTATCCAGCCTTACACTCTTGTTACTTCTAATAGTACTTAACATTGATTCTCCTAGTGGCATAATTTTCTATTATATTAAATTACAAACATCATTACAACTAATATTGATGAAGCTATTATAGTTAAGGCTACAGCCTTTAACCACCATATCTTTCTTTCCGCTTGCATACGCTTTCTAATATCACGTAATTGCTTCGCTGAAGCTTTAGGTAAGTTATACTCTGTTTTTTTGCTACTCTTATAGCCACCTAGCACATTTTTAAACTTATCTCTATTTCTATTTTGAAGTAACTTGAGATTATTTTGAACGCTAACATTCATTGAATTTCCATGCATAGCTTAAATATTTTAGGTTGGTTAAATAAAAAATGCTCCTCATTTTTAAATGAGAAGCACTTTCAAAATGATTGTTGTTATGTTGAATTGTCTAAAACATCATAGTTAATGCAATTACAAATACTGATAATTTTAAGACTACTCCAATAGCATTCACGCTATTAAATTGTTTGAATTTTAGTCGCTGTCTCATTCCAAATACTGAAGGTTTATCAGAATTGATAAAGTTCTGTTGCACTGCAGCTTTGTAGTTAGAGTTTAACAAAGGTTCGTTTATATAAACAAACGTCTCTCTGGGTTCGGGTAATGGTTCTGTTTCAAAAGTGTTTACTACTAATTCCATGATTGATAAAAATTGTTGGTTATGCTTATATGACGAGACTGTTTTAAAAATGTTACACAGAATATCTCGCTAAACACTTCTAAACCAAACCTTAATATTGGGAATTATCAGTAAAAATATAGGCTAGCTAAACATTAAAATATTTTGAAAATATTTCAGTTTCATCAAAAAAAATATCAAAAAAATCTTGAAAATTATCTATTTCGCCAAAAGAAAGGCGTTAATAAAATAAGCACAGTAAATAATTCTAATCGACCTAAAAGCATTAAAAAAGACGCCCACCATTTTCCTAGTGGTGGTAATGCTGCATAATTATTAACTGGTCCAAAATCTCCAAGTGCTGGTCCTACATTACCCAAACTGGAAGCAGAAAGTCCAATGGCAGATGTAAAATCTATTTGAAACATAGAAAAAATCAGCGCTCCAAAAATAAATAGCAACATATACGTAATAAAGAAACCTAGGATATTAAAAACAATATCCTTGGACACAGACTTTTGGTTATAACGAACAGGCAATATGGCGTTTGGATGCAACGCACGTTTAAACTCTAAAAAGCCATTCTTGATTAACAATAAATGTCTTACAACTTTAATTCCTCCAGATGTACTGCCGGCAGAACCTCCTAGAAACATTAACCCAAAGAAAAAAACGGTTAAAAATGGTGTCCACATCGTATAATCTGCAGTAACAAAGCCAGTAGTTGTTACTATAGCTAATACTTGAAATAATCCATGACGCAAAGCACTTTCGAACTCTCCTAAAACCATCGGATGGTCAATTGAAGATTGAGAAACATCTGCCCTAAAATAGATAATTAATGCAGCCACGATAGTAAAAACAAAAATGAAACGAAAGTATAGTTTAAACTCATCGTCTTTAATAATTTTCTGAACTCTTCCTTTAAAAGCAAAATAACTTAAAACAAAATTAGTTCCGGCCAAAAACATAAACGCAATAATAATATATTGCACGGCAGGATTATCATTCCAATACGCCACACTTGCATTTTTAGTAGAAAAACCACCTGTAGATAACGTACTTAATGCATGATTTATAGCATCGAAAAAAGACATCCCGGCAACTTGAAGCAAAATGGTCTCTGCTGCAGTGTAACCAAAATAAATTAGCCATAAACGTTTTGCGGTATCCGTAATTCTAGGATGCAATTTATCGCCACCAGGTCCAGGAGCTTCCGCTGCGAATAACTGCATTCCACCGATACCTAAAAGCGGTAAAATAGCTATGGCTAAAACAATAATTCCCATACCTCCAATCCAATGCGTCATACTTCTCCAGAACAACACACCTTTAGGAACAACTTCAATATCATTTAAGATACTAGCACCAGTTGTGGTGTATCCAGACATCGTCTCGAAAAAAGCGTCGGTAAACGATGGAATCGCTTCCGTTATCATATAAGGTAGTGTTCCTGATAACGACATAACTATCCAACCAAAAGCCACAACGATATAACCTTCACGCTTGTTTAATTCTTTCCGATGATTTCGGGTATTAAACATTACAAAAGCACCTATAAGTAGTATTGTAAATCCAGACAGCAATAACTCCAAGGTCACGCCATCTCTGTAGATAAAACTAATTAGGGTTGCGATAAGGATAAAGCCACCGTTAAACAGAAGCAATAATCCCAAAAAATGGAAAATAATTTTATAGTTAAGTGTCATCCTTGCCATAAGCTATGCAAAAAACTTTTCGACTTCGGCTATTGAGCGAGGCAAACAACAAACAACAACTCTATCACCAGCTTCTATTATAAAATCTCCTAAAGGAATTATGCCTTCGCTATTTCTAATAACACCACCAAAAATTGCTGACCTAGGAAAATCTAAGTCCTTAATTTTTTTGTTTGTGATTTTAGAATTGGGCTTAACTACAAATTCAAGCAACTCTGCATTCATATTCGTAAGCTTGGTCATTGCTACAACTTCGCCTTTACGAATGTATCTAAAAATGGTATTGGCTGCTAAGAGCTTTTTATTGATTAGCGTATCAATACCAATGGACTGTGACAACTGATAGTAATCCATATTTTCTACTAAAGCAATCGTCTTTTTTACACCTTTTGATTTTGCCAAAAGACACGACATTATATTAGTTTCGGAATTACCAGTTACAGAAATAAAAGCATCCATCTGAGAAATATTTTCTTCCTCTAAAATATCAACATTACGCCCATCACCACAGATAACTAGAGCGTTTGGTAATTCGTCCGCTAAATCTTCTGCTATCGCTTTGCGGTTTTCGACTAGCTTTACATTAAACTTACTCTTACATAAGTCTTGTGCGGTTTTTAAGCCTATTTGGCTTCCACCAAGAATCATAACGTCTTTTATTTCAACCTTTACCTTTCCTGATAAATCAAATAATTCTTCGTCACCACCTTTAGAGGTAATAAAAACGACCTTATCACCTTCTTTAAAAATTGTATCGCCTCTTGGTATTATAGTGTATTGCGTACCATAGCGCTGAATAGCAATTGGGATAAAATGTAATTCGGAATACAGCTCTGCCGCTTCTTTTACGGTTTTTCCTATAAATGTTGCTGTGCGTGATAGACGTAAACCTAACATGGTAAGTTTACCTTCTTCAAACTCATAGGTGTCATTAAAACCATATTGGTTAAGCAACAGCTCAATTTCTGAAGCCGCTAAAGATTCTGGAGAAATCAATTCGTCTATTCCAAATTTCGAAAACCCTAAATCTTCTTTATTCTCAATAAATTCGGTATTAGAGATACGTGCTATTGTTCTTTTAGCACCTAATTGTTTAGCCAATACACATGCCGTAATATTTGTAGTTTCGGAAGATGTAACCGCAATAAACAATTCAGAATCCTCAATACGACCTTCTCTTAAGGTAGCTATAGAAGTAGCATCGCCTTTAATCGTTTTTATATCTAAATTCTCTCCTGCATAGACGAGACTATCTTTTTTGTTATCTATCAGCGTAATCTCTTGAGATTCGAAAGACAAAAGTTTTGCCAAATGGAAACCAACCTCACCGGCTCCAGCAATAATAATTTTCATGTGTTTATTTTATTATTTTTAAACGGTCACATGGAACCTTTGACGATTAAAATAATTATTCTGCTGAATGTTTAAACAGTATTTTAACCATGTCGGTTTCATTTAAAAGCATTTGAAAATAGCATACAAATATAATAAGAATTACAAGGCTCAATCCTTATAAAGCACTTTTTAATTAACCGATTAAAGTTTATAAACTTCCCGCTAACTAATACGTATATTAGCAAAAAATTTTCAGAATGTCAGAAAACGTAAAACCTTACAAAGACAGCGAGCTTGATAAAAAAGAGCAAGTCACCAAAATGTTCGATACCATTTCCAAAGAGTATGATGGACTAAATAGAGTGATTTCTTTTGGAATAGACATAAAATGGCGTAATAAAGTTGTTAAACTTGTTGCTGACACTAAACCTGAAAATATTTTAGATATCGCCACGGGAACAGGCGATTTAGCAATTAGCTTAACCGAAACTTCTGCAAAGGAAATTATTGGTTTAGACATTAGTGATGGTATGCTAGAAGTTGGTCGTAAAAAAATAAAGTCGAAAAACTTAGACGAAATCATCCAAATGGTTATAGGCGACTCTGAAGATTTACCTTTTAAGGATAACACGTTTGATGCGATTACCGTTGCCTTCGGCGTAAGAAATTTTATGAATCTAAAAAAAGGCTTATCAGAAATTCTACGTGTATTGAAACCAAACGGCATCTTTGTGATATTAGAAACTTCTGTACCCACAAAAACACCATACAAACAAGGTTATAAATTGTATTCTAAATTTATTTTACCTACTATTGGTAAAGTGTTTTCTAAAGACCGAAGCGCCTATAAATATTTAAGCGAATCTGCTTCTGTTTTTCCTTTTGGAGAAGAACTAAACAATATTTTAAGGGAAACTGGGTTTATAAATGTCGAAGACAAACCACAAACATTTGGTGTTGCAACCATATATACTGCGTCAAAGGCCTAAATATGAAGAAAATAATTATTGTTTTAGCTGTTTTACTAAGCTGTAACGCTAGTTTTGCACAACTTTTTACCAAAAAGAAGATTTTAAATCTCGAAACTATGGACAAAAAAATCTTGTCTTGGGGTTATTTTTTGGGATTTAATAGCTACGACTTTAAGTTTGAATATGAGCGTGATTTAGATGATATTTTGGTAGATAATTCCGCAGGATTTCAAGTTGGGTTAACGGGTGATTTACGACTAAACGACCATTTTAATTTACGTTTCGAGCCTGGTGTGTATTTTACCACACGAAATCTACAATACAATGAAAGTTATTTTGATGGGCAGGACTTTAACCCTTCAGATTTACTAAGAGAGGTTAAATCTACATATATTCATTTGCCACTTTTAGTAAAATTTTCTACTAACAGAATCAACAATATTAGACCGTTTATAGTTGGTGGTGTTTCTACGGCTATAAACTTAGCCAGCAACGAAAAAAATCCTAGCGATAATAGTGGCGGCCAGTTTAGAATGACCACAAACAACTATTTTTACGAGGTTGGCTTTGGCATAGATCTTTACTTGCTGTATTTTAAATTTACGCCTTCGATACGAGGCATTTTTGCAATTAACGATGAAGTTATAAGAGATTTAGACCCAAACAGCCCTTGGACAGGTAATATTACAAAAATGCGTACAAGAGGTATTTTTATCAACTTTACTTTTAGATAGAACCTCTTTTAAACTCACTTAAGCATATAGCCGTTGCAGTAGCAACATTTAGACTTTCTGTAGCTTTTAAATTTCCAAATCTTGGAATGGCCAATTTTTTAGAAACTAGAGCTTCAATGCTCCCAGAAATTCCGTTGGCTTCGTTACCCATAACTAAGACACCTCTTTCTGGCAGCGTTGTGTTATAAATAGTATCGCCGTCCATAAATGTTCCAAAAACGTCATATTCTATTTCCGAAAGGAACTTTTTTAAATCTACATAGGACAGATTAACTCTAGCCAAAGAGCCCATTGTTGCTTGCACTACTTTAGAGTTATAGCAATCTACAGTAGCGTTACTACAAACCAAATCTTCTACGCCAAACCAATCACACAGTCTAATTATTGTACCCAAATTACCAGGGTCACGCAAATCGTCTAAAGCCACTATAAGTTTTGAGCTGTCCACAGGTTTAGGTTTTGGTATTTCAAAAACAGCTAAAGCTACGTTCGGATTCTTCAGTTGGGATATTCGTTTTAAATCCTCAGGCGAAATTAAGGTATAGTCTTTCTCACTAACATCAAAAACCGCATCGGTACTATAGATTTGATAGAGTTTGTATGGCGAATCTAAAAACTCCGAAATCCCTTTTAGACCTTCTACCGTAAATAAACCGTGTTGGCTTCGATATTTTTTTTGAGCTAAACTTTTAATTAATTTTATCTGATTCTTTGATAACATTAAAATGTATTTACATTTGTTAGTAGCATAAGTCTTGGCAAATTAATACTTTTTTGGACTAATATTTGAGAGCTCTTATCATTATCAGAAAATTTACCCGAATAATTGAATCGTAAAACGCATAAATTGGTAACCTTACAATTGAAAACAAAACAAGTTTCTTTTTACCTTCTTATTCTAATTTTATTAGCGTCTTGCAATACGGTTAAGCGAGTTAAGGACAACCAATATTTACTTACAGAAAATAAAATTGAAGTCGACGGAAAAATAACAAACAAAGAACGTGTTACAAATATTCCGCTACAGAAACCAAATACAGAAATTCCATTTTTAGGCATTCCGTTTAAGCTACATATCTACAATTTGGCAAGACCCAATATAGACTCTATTTTACAAGCCAAAATATATGACGATTCGTCTAAAGTAAAACGAAAAATAAAACTTCTATCTAAAAAGCAACTTCGACGCGAGTTACAAGCACGACGAAACTTTAACTCTTGGCTAAAACGAATAGGTGAAGCACCAACAATCCTTAACGAAGATAAAACCGAGAAAACAAAAAATAGGCTGCGTGCTTACTACTTTAAGCGTGGTTGGTTGTATAATGAAGTAGACTACGAAATAAAACGTGATTCTAATAAAACGGCAAAAGTAAAATATATAGTTACTAAAAATCAACCAAGTGTTCTTGACACGCTAAAGACTACTATAAGCACGCCCATTGTCGATTCTATTTACCAGGCAAATAAAAATGAATCATTTCTAAAGAAAGGTGAACAATACGAAGAAGATAATTTTACCAAAGAACGCTCTAGAATTAATAATTTAATGCGAAATTCTGGAGTCTATTTTTTCGGTGAAGACTATGTGCGTTTTGAGATTGACACCTTTAAATCTCGAAATACTTACAACTCAGAACTTATAATCGGAAATCGCACAATACGCTATGATGATTCGACAAACACAAAACCATTTAAAATTTACACTATAAAAGACGTTAATATATTTACTGATGCTTCCAACGAAAACCGAATAGAAGGTAATCAGATAAGCGACAGTACAAATTATAATGGATATAATATTTATAGTTTTGACAAATTACGGTTTAAGCCTAAGGCCTTAACAGATGCCGTATTTATAAAAAGAGGAGAAATCTACAGAGATATTGACCGCACAAGAACATCCAGATACCTTAACCAATTGCAAATGTTTAGATATCCTGGCGTAGATTTTGTGCCCAACGAAGCAGACTCTACACTTACTGCCAACATATTTCTATCGCCAAGAAAGAAATACGAACTAGGATTTTCTTTTGATGTATCTCAAAGCAACATCCAGACTATAGGATTTGCTTTTAGTACAGGCCTAAAAATTAGAAATGTATTTAGAGGTGCAGAAACGCTAGATATTTCTGCTTTGGGTTCTATTGGAGCTTCGGAAGATGTTAGTGACAGTGACAACACATTTTTTAATATTAATGAGTTTGGAGGTTCTATAGGGTTAACCATACCACGATTATTTTTCCCGTTTAATACCGAAAAAATAATTCCTAAGACTATGTCTCCAAGCACCCGAATAAATCTATCTGCAACCAGCCAGCAAAATATTGGTCTAGATAGACAAACACTGTCGGGTATTTTTGCGTACAATTGGTTTCCTTCCGAGAAGGTTACAAACAATCTAGAGCTTTTTAATATTCAGTATGTAAGAAACTTAAATCCAGAAAATTATTTTGGTGTTTACGTTAATTCTTTTAACCGACTTAACGAAATAGCACGAAATATAGGATATATTAATGACACAGAAACCTTGGTTAACGCGCCTGCAGACTTTAGTCCTGCAGATGTATTTATTAACGATGTTTTAAGTGGTAATACAAGTCTAACTGGTACAGATGATGCCTTTATAGATGTAAGTAATATTAGCCAAAGACAAGACCGATTAACGGAGGATAACTTAATTATTTCTTCGAGTTTCGACTACAAGCGTGATACACGTTCGGATTTATCAGACAATAGTTTTTCGACATTCAAATTTCATGTAGAAACGGCTGGGAATTTAATGAGCGGCATTTCTAGTCTTACAGGAACAGATAAGAACGCTAATGATAGATACGAAATACTAAATGTTCCTTTTTCGCAATACTTTAAAACCGAGTTAGACTATGTGAAGTATTTTGGTCTTAGAGGTAGAAAAAATGTACTTGCTTTTAGAAGTTATCTTGGATTGGCCATTCCTTTTGGGAATTCTAACAACATTCCATTTGTCGAGAGTTTTTTTGCTGGTGGACCTAATGATAACCGTGCATGGACCGCTTTTAATCTTGGACCTGGAAGCTCTCAAAACACAAATGAATTTAACGAAGCTAACTTAAAACTACATTTAAGTTTAGAGCAACGGTTCAATTTATTTGGCAATTTTGATGGCGCTCTATTTGTTGATGCTGGTAATATCTGGAATGCATTTGGTAATGTAGAGGACGACCCAAATTCGACATTTACAAACCTAAAATCTTTAATAGATATAGCTATGGGAAGTGGTTTTGGCCTTCGTTACGATTTCACTTTTTTTGTCCTTAGAGGAGATATCGGTTTTAAGACTTACGACCCATCACTTCCAACGGGTAATCGTTGGTTTACCAATTACAATTTTGGCAATGCGACTTATAATATTGGCATAAATTATCCATTCTAGGAAAAGAATTTAAACGACATCGTTTTCGTACATATTTAGTTAAATAAGCATCTCTAAAGTGATGATAACCGCGTATTTTCATTATTTTTGAAGTTAATAACATACAATTAAATCATCATGAGTCATTCTATAAAACCAGGCGTTGCTACTGGTCGTGAAGTACAAGAAATATTTAAGCTTGCTAAAGAAAAAGGATTTGCATTACCAGCAGTGAACGTTATCGGTTCTAATACAATTAATGGCGTATTAGAAACTGCCAAAGCGCTAAATGCACCTGTAATTATTCAATTCTCTAATGGTGGCGCACAATTTAACGCTGGCAAAGGATTAAGTAACGAAAATCAAAAAGCAGCAATTGCAGGTAGTATTGCTGGCGCCAAACATGTGCACTTAATGGCAGAAGCTTATGGTGTCCCTGTTATATTACATACCGATCACTGTGCTAAAAAATTACTGCCTTGGATTGATGGTTTGTTAGATGCTAGCGAAAAACACTTTGCAGAAACAGGAAAATCGCTTTACAGTTCTCATATGATAGATTTAAGCGAGGAACCTCTTGAAGAAAATATCGAAATATGCAAGACATATCTAAAGCGCATGAGCAAAATGGGCATGACTTTAGAAATAGAACTTGGAATTACTGGTGGTGAAGAAGATGGTGTAGATAATAGTGATGTCGACGAATCTAAATTGTATACGCAACCAGAAGAAGTCGCATATGCCTATGAAGAATTAAGCAAAATAAGCGACCAATTTACCATTGCAGCAGCATTTGGAAATGTTCACGGTGTTTACAAACCAGGTAATGTAAAGTTAACTCCAAAGATTCTAAAAAATTCTCAAGAATATATTACAAAAAAGTATGGTGTATCACATAACCATATAGATTTTGTATTCCATGGCGGCTCAGGTTCTACTTTAGAAGAAATTAGAGAAGCGATTGGTTATGGCGTTATTAAAATGAATATCGATACAGACATGCAATATGCATTTATGTCTGGCGTAAGAGATTATATGAGCGAAAAAGAGGCTTATCTTAAAACCCAAATTGGTAGCCCAGATGGCCCTGATTCTCCAAACAAAAAATACTACGATCCGCGCGTGTGGTTGCGCAAAGGAGAAGATGCATTTGTAGCAAGACTCAAAAAAGCTTTTGAAGACTTAAATAACGTAAATACTTTATAGTACTATTTTTTAATACAATTAAAACCCTGTTTCACAGTAATTTGAAACAGGGTTTTTCAATTTACAATCACTACCTTAAGCATAATACTCTAAATGTTGAACAGTTATTATAAAATGCCTAATTTTGTATGCTGAATTTATTTCAGACTAACTGATAATAGTTTAGAGTCAATCTAAAATCGCTAACTTGCCCTGAGCTTAGTCGAAGGGTCAAAAACATAAATCGACATATGGCTTGGTTTAAAAGAAAAGATAAAGGAATACAGACCTCTACCGAAGAAAAAAAAGACACTCCTAAAGGGCTTTGGTACAAATCCCCTACTGGGAAAATAATAGACACCAAAGAACTTGAAAAGAACTTCTACGTAAGCCCGGAAGATGGATATCACGTTAGAATTGGCAGTAAAGAATATTTTGAAATATTATTTGATGACAACAAGTTTAAAGAATTAGATGCTGGCTTATCATCCAAAGATCCATTAAAATTCGAAGACACAAAAAAATATCCAGACCGACTAAAAGCTGCACAAGAAAAAACAAAACTAAAAGACGCAGTACGCACAGCAGTGGGTAAATCTAAAGGGCAAGATTTAGTCATTGCCTGTATGGATTTTGCCTTTATTGGTGGCTCAATGGGCAGTGTTGTCGGAGAAAAAATAGCACGTGCTGCAGATTACGCATTAAAAAAGAAATTGCCGTTTATGATTATTAGTAAGTCTGGTGGTGCGCGTATGATGGAAGCTGCCTTATCACTTATGCAATTGGCAAAAACATCTGTAAAATTAGCGCAATTGGCAGACGCTGGTATTCCATACATATCGTTATGTACAGACCCAACAACAGGTGGAACAACAGCCTCTTTTGCTATGCTGGGAGACATTAATATCGCAGAACCTGGAGCCTTAATTGGTTTTGCTGGTCCTCGTGTAGTTAGAGATACTACAGGAAAGGAATTGCCAGAAGGATTTCAGACCTCAGAATTTTTGTTAGAACATGGCTTTTTAGACTTTATTAGTCATCGTAAAGATTTAAAAGATAAGATTAATCTTTATATAGATTTAATAAAGAATCAGCCTTTGAGAGCATAAAAAAAGCGAGCAACACTTCGAGTAACCTCAGTGAACAGCTCGCTTTTTCATTTAAACTCAACCAAAACTAATTTAAAGTAATTATGATTTCTGTGCCATTATTAAAGGTAAACAAGGCTTCGTTATCACAATCACCAGTACCGTAATCAAATATTCCCCCAAAGTTTGTACGTTGTATATCTATAGTTCCGCTTACGAAATAAGTGCATATAACTTCTCTTCTCAGTGGTGTTAGCACTTCATAAGTATGTGAGTTTCCGTTTACAAATGTAGTTGTCCAGTTTCCTGATACTTCAAATACATTATCACTAAAAATACCGCTTCCAAAACCTTCTACCCATTCTCTAACTTTTGTTCCATTTCTGGATGCCTGTAACCCATTTGGCCAAATCACTGTTAAATCTAAGGTATGTGTAAACTGCGGATTACCATTATCGTTTTCTTTTTCTCTTAATATTGTTCGGCTACCTAGGACATTCTTATTATCAAAATAAAAATCAATAAGATTATATGTAATAAGTATTTCTTGAGCTTCAACATCTCGCGTGTATGAGAAAACGATTTGTCCTTTTAACACATGCCCTCTTACTAAACAGCCTTCATTTCCGAAATCTACAGTGACTTCTCTAAATCCTTGTTCTGCAACAACAGTAATCGTTACACAATCGGGTAAGGCAGGAGGTGCAACCCTTCCATTTGGATTAGCAAGGTCAAATTCAAAAACTTCGACAACCATATCTTCAAGAGAGGAGCTTGCTGCATCCACCTCAGAAGCTCTTGCTAATTCTAAAGTGTCTTGAGAAGTATTATCAATCTGTAAAGGCTCGTCGTTGTCCGTACAAGAGCTAAATGACATTCCGATGACTAATAAAGCTAAAATGCTTTTAATAATTCTTTTAAAATATTTCATAATCAATTTATTTAAGTTATTAATAATTACTTTAAATACTTCGTTATCTTCTGCGCATAAAAGACTTTTTTTATAAAGTATTTCGAATTTATGGTGTTAACATGATTTTAAGACCTTGATATTTTAAAAAGGTTTAAAACCGTTTATCGAAAACTTTAAATTATTGAATTATAAGCTTGTTAATCTTTAATTTTTCCTATATTTGCCGCCTGAAAGAAAGACTTTCAGGATACATAACAATCATTTACATAAATATTAGCATGTACATTACAAAAGAAAAGAAGGCTGAAATCTTCGCTAAACATGGTAAAAGTGCAAACGATACAGGTTCTGCCGAAGGACAAATTGCATTATTTACAGCAAGAATTAATCACTTAACAGAACACTTAAAGAATAATCGTAAAGATTATAATACAGAGCGTTCTTTGGTAAAATTAGTAGGAAAGCGTCGTGCTTTACTAGACTACTTAACTAAGAAAGATATCTTAAGATATCGTGCAATAGTTAAAGAATTAGGATTAAGAAAGTAATCGAAATACAAAGACCACGCCTCTGAGCGTGGTTTTTTTATAAATATAACGCAATCGAAAGCGTATAACATTCGAGTTGAAGAAGCTAAATACAGTTTTTCATTGGTCAAACAACCTGTCCTCTTAACAAGGCAAACAACTACACAACAACAACACAACGACCATTGTTTAACAATGCTTTTTATTAGAGGTTTTTTAAGCCTAATAAAGATAAGAAGCAAGAATAAAAATTTATGATTCCAAAAACTTACAAAGAGGTCATAGACCTTGGCGACGGTAGAGAAATTTCTATCGAAACCGGAAAATTAGCAAAACAGGCACATGGTTCTGTTGTTGTACAATCAGGAAAATGTATGTTATTATGTACAGTAGTTTCCAATTATCATTCTGCTGATGTAGATTTCCTACCCTTAACAGTAGACTATAGAGAAAAATTTGCTGCTGCAGGACGCTATCCTGGTGGTTTCTTTAAAAGAGAGGCAAGACCAAGTGATGGTGAAGTATTAACAATGCGTTTAGTGGACCGTGTATTACGTCCATTATTCCCAAAGGATTACCATGCAGAAACTCAAGTGATGATTCAATTAATGTCTCATGACCCAGAAGTTATGCCGGATGCTATGGCAGGATTGGCCGCTTCAGCCGCTATTCAATTATCAGATATTCCTTTTGAAACACCGATATCAGAGGTTAGAGTTGGACGTATTAATGGCGAATTTATTATCAACCCAACACAAGACCAATTATTAGAATGTGATATAGATATGATGGTTGGTGCATCTGCCGATTCTGTAATGATGGTAGAAGGTGAAATGGATGAGATTTCTGAAGAAGAAATGACAGAAGCCATTAAAGTAGCTCACGAGGCTATTAAAGTTCAATGTGCTGCACAAGTAAAATTAGCAGAAGCGGTTGGCAAAAAAGAAACTCGAGAGTACGAGCCAGAGCGTGAAGACGAAGACCTAGCGAAAAAAATTCATGATATGGTATATGATAAAACATATGCTATAGCTAAAGCAGGTTCTTCTAAACACGAAAGAGGTGCTGCTTTTTCTGAAATTAAAGAAGAAGTATTCAATTCATTTTCTGAAGAAGAACAAGCAGATTTAGGAAAACTGATTCACAAGTATGTAGCTAAAGCTCAAAAAACAGCGATTAGAGATTTAACCCTAAATGAAGGTTTACGTTTAGACGGTCGTAAAACTACAGATATTAGACCTATATGGTGTGAAGTAGATTATTTACCATCTACTCATGGTTCTGCCATCTTTACACGTGGAGAAACTCAAGCATTAGCCACTGTAACTTTAGGAACATCTAGAGAAGCAAACCAAATAGATATGCCATCTTTTGAGGGTGAAGAACGTTTCTATTTACACTATAACTTCCCTCCTTTTTCAACTGGTGAAGCACGACCAATTCGTGGAACATCACGTCGCGAAGTAGGTCACGGTAACTTAGCACAGCGTGCGCTTAAAGGTATGGTACCAGATGATTGTCCATACACAGTACGTGTTGTATCAGAAGTATTAGAATCTAACGGCTCGTCTTCTATGGCAACAGTATGTTCTGGTACAATGGCATTAATGGATGCAGGCGTACAGTTAAAGAAACCTGTTTCTGGTATTGCAATGGGATTAATTTCTGAAGGTGATAAATATGCTGTTTTGTCTGATATCTTAGGTGATGAGGATCATTTAGGTGACATGGACTTTAAAGTAACAGGTACTGCAGATGGTATTACGGCTTGCCAAATGGATATTAAAGTAAAAGGCTTATCCTACGAGATTTTAGTAAATGCATTAAAACAAGCACGAGATGGTCGTTTACATATTCTTGAAAAATTAACTGATACCATAGCACAGCCAAACCCTGAGGTGAAAGACCATGCGCCAACAATGGTAACACGTCGTATCCCTAACGAATTTATTGGTGCTTTAATCGGTCCTGGTGGAAAAGTAATTCAAGAATTACAAAAAGAAACAGACACCACAATCGTTATTAACGAAGACCCAGTAACAGAAGAAGGTATTGTAGAAGTTCTTGGTGTTGGTAGTAAAGGTATTGATGCTGTAATGGCAAAGATTGATTCTTTATTATTCAAGCCAGAAGTTGGTAGCGTTTACGAAGTAAAAGTTATAAAAATGCTTGATTTTGGTGCTGTTGTAGAATATACTGAAGCTCCAGGAAATGAAGTTTTATTGCACGTAAGCGAACTCGCTTGGGAACGTACAGAAAACGTTTCTGATGTTGTAAACATGGGTGATGTTTTTGATGTAAAATATTTTGGTATTGACCCTAGAACAAAGAAAGAGAAAGTATCTCGGAAAGCTATTTTACCAAAACCAGAAGGTTATGTAGAACGTCCTAAAAGAGACAATAACCGCTCTGGCGGACGTGATAACAGAGGTAGAGACAACCGTGGACGCGATAATCGTAACAGAGACAACCGCAGAGACGACAGAAAACCAAGAGAAGATAATAAGGAAGATTAATTTCTTTTAACTCTTTATATTTAAAAGCCCAACATTACTGTTGGGCTTTTTGTTTTATTATACACGCAACCTTTTACAAAATCTTACATCTATTAAAAAATAAATCGCTTATGAAAAAATATTTCACTATTACTCTAAAGCTAATCATTTTAGTATTATTTATCTCTTGTTCCAAAGATTCAATTGATAATAATATTAATAATGCATTTGACTGTCAACTTGATTCTGACCCAGATTTTATCGGTATATGCATAAATGGATCAACATTAGCTAATGCAAATGAAACCTTAATTTACGCTAGTAAATCTTCTTCCAATTTTTCTGAAATTATCTGGGAAATTCAGTCTGGCAATATGGAAATTATTGCTGTTGAAAATAGTTTTGACGGAGATTTACCAAAATCATTAGCAACAATACAATTCAACTCTGATTTTACAGGAGGAAGCATAAAAGTTGTTGCTAACTCCGAAAACAGCAACAACTTTGCTGAAATTTCAGATTTTATTATAGAAGTAACTAACTAGTAAAAACTCTCCTATACACTTAGTTAGGTCAATAAAGCAATAAACAAAAAACTGCAAAATGAAAAAGACAATTATATTTTACTCGGCATTAATACTTACACTGTTATCATGTAGCAAAGACAATGATGATACAATTAACCAAAGTTTAAGTAATAAGAATGAAAAAATACAGCTTTCACCATTAGAAGAAATAACTCAAGATTCAGACTTATTTAGATACTTATTAGAAATCTCTTCGGATAACGAAAATCCAAATGAAAGTATTACCTGTATTAACTTTAACTACACCCTATCCGTATTCATTTTTGACGAAAACAATGAATTTGTATCCTTAAATGCGGTCACAGATGATGATGATTTTAGTGACTTATTAGGAAACTTAGATGACAACTTTTCTATAAGCATAAGCTTTCCTATTTCAGCAACTCTGGAAAGTGGAGAAGCATTTACCATAACTAATAAAGAAGAGCTTAGACAATCGATTGATAATTGTTTAGATATCGAAAGAGTTGGAGAATGCAATGCTTTTCTTGAAGATTGTAAATTTAGAGTTGGCTATAGTTTTGATGGCGAAAACACATATTTGGGTGGCATTTTTGAAGAATCCAGTGGCTTAACCACTTTTACATTTGAAGGCGAAGACTATATTGGGTCATGGACAGCTCTAAGTATAGAAAGTGAACTACATATAAATATTAATCTCGTTGAAGCTAACGAAGACATCACCGAGTTTTTTAATTATGATTGGATTGTAGAATATTTAGACGATAATTCTATAAAACTCACAAATCAAGACCGAGAGATAATATTGCATAAAAAATGCGATATAGATTTTGATTTATGTGCGAGTTTACTATACGAAGTTTGCGAAAATGAGCCAAATTCAGAAATCTCTGATTTTGTTTTAAGTGATTACGAAGTATGTATCATTGACATCCTTGATATTAATGAAAATTCTGAAATTAGTTTTCATGAAACACTTGAGGATGCAGAAAACAACTTAAATGCAATTACCGCAGATGATATTTATAATAACACTGAGAATAATCAAAGTATTTTTGTAAAAATTGTAGATGAAGACAATATGTCTGAATACATTGTAGAAATCATACTCGTTTCTGTAGGTTGCTAATTTTTCAACCTCATTTAAAACAAACACAAATTATAAAGCCCAACATTACTGTTGGGCTTTTAATTTATAGACTTGCAATTCTCCTTGATTTTATTATATTATAAACTATGATACAACAAGACAAAGACAATTACAAAGAAGAATTAGAACATTCCATTAATTATTTAGAAAATTTAGGCTATCAAAATATCAAAGCCGATATTGAGGGTTTTGAAAGTCCGAAATCTTTTTTAAAGAAAGGAAGTAATATTGTAATTACGCCTGATATTGTAGCCGAAAAGGAAGGTAGGAAATATTTATTTGATTTAAGCCTAAAGAGCGTAAAGCCAAAGCTATTAAAATCCAAGTGGCTATTCCTTAATACGCTTAGCCAAATTAAGTCCTACAGATTTAGATTAATAACTAAACGTGGGCATTATAAATTCTCCGACGAAATCACAAGTGCAATTAACTTAGATACAGTGCGAATCATCAAATTGTAAATTATTTTTATTTTTTTGTAACAAAACATACATTCTGTACGTATTACTATAGCGCAACATCGTGTTGCACCGAAAAAATTGCACACATAATTTTACATGAGACAACTTAAAATTACCAAGCAGGTTACTAACAGAGAAACCGCTTCATTAGACAAGTATTTACAAGAAATTGGTAAAGTAGACCTTATTACTGCAGACGAAGAAGTAGAATTGGCACAGCGTATTAAAGCTGGTGACCAAATCGCTTTAGAGAAGTTAACAAAGGCAAATTTACGTTTCGTTGTATCTGTAGCAAAGCAATATCAAAACCAAGGATTAACATTACCAGATTTAATTAACGAAGGTAATTTAGGTTTGATTAAAGCTGCACAACGTTTTGATGAAACTCGTGGTTTTAAATTTATATCATACGCCGTTTGGTGGATTAGGCAATCTATTTTACAAGCATTAGCAGAGCAATCTCGTATTGTGCGTTTACCGCTTAATAAGATTGGTTCTATTAACAAAATCAATAAAACCTTTGCCTTTTTAGAGCAAAGCCATGAGCGTCCGCCATCTGCGGAAGAAATTGCTAAGGAATTAGACATGACTATTAACGATGTTAAAGAGTCTATGAAAAATTCTGGGCGTCACGTATCTATGGATGCACCACTTGTTGAAGGTGAAGATTCTAACCTTTACGACGTATTACGTAGTGGTGAGTCTCCAAACCCTGATAGAGATTTATTACACGAATCGCTTAGAACAGAGATTGAGCGTGCGCTTGAAACATTAACTCCTCGTGAAGCAGATGTGATTCGTTTATATTTTGGTTTAGGTAACCAACACCCAATGACTTTAGAAGAAATTGGAGAAACGTTTGATTTGACTCGTGAGCGTGTAAGACAGATAAAAGAAAAAGCAATTCGTAGGTTAAAACACACCTCACGAAGCAAAATATTAAAGACTTATTTAGGATAGTAATATCGTTATTTTAATTTTTAATTAATTTTGTTAGATTACGATACGATTTACGACTAAATTACGGTAACAACAGTTACAAAACATAACTGTTCGTTTTTTGATTGATGAAAGAACCCACGGCTGATTACCGTGGGTTCACTTTTTTTAGAAGCCCATCTTCTGTCTTCCCAAGGAGAGGAACTTCCACTGTTGTGCAGGTTGTATCTTAAAATATTCTTCAAATAGATTTACTTCTTTTTTTGAAAGAAACTGTCACTGTTTCATAAAAAGAATTTTGAATCACTTTTTGAAGTTGCTATTTCAATATCGAGCGACAGTCGAGATATGTTTATTTGATAAACTCAAAACCTTATTCGAAAAATATTTGCAAAACAATTAAAAGTTTTTTTAGTCAACTTTTGATAAGTCAAACTTTCATTTTTTACCTACTTTTGCACAAACAACAACACAACAAAAATGGCTTCGAACTTAATAGCGCCTTCAATGCTAGCTGCCGATTTCGGCAATCTCCAACGTGATACAGAAATGGTTAACAACAGTGATGCCGATTGGTTTCATATCGATGTTATGGATGGGCATTTCGTCCCAAATATTTCTTATGGAATGCCAGTGATAGCCGCTATAAAAAAGCATGCTACTAAACCATTAGACGTGCATCTAATGATAGAAAAGCCAGAACGCTATATTGAAGAATTTGCAAAAGTTGGCGCTGATATTATCACCGTACATCACGAAAGTACTGTGCATCTTCACCGTACACTAAGACAAATAAAAGCGGCTGGTTGTAAAGCAGGAATTGTTTTAAACTTAACAACACCTGTTTCGGCTTTAGAAGACATTTTACCAGAATGTTATATGGTATTACTTATGTCCATAAATCCTGGTTTTGGCGGGCAAAAATTCGAAGACATTACTTATAATCGTGTAAAGAAGCTTCGTAAAATGATTGACGAGCAAGGCTTAGATACACTTATTGAAATTGATGGTGGTGTAACGGACCAAAACATAAAAAAACTGGCTGATGCTGGCGCGAATGTTTTTGTTGCTGGAAGTCACGTTTTTAAAAGTGACAATCAGCCAGAAACGATTGCTAATTTGAAGCGTTTAGCTAATTCTTAATTAGCTTTTGTGTAATTACCTCAACAATACGCTCAGCAGTTTTCCCGTCCCATAACGGAATAGATTGTGTCTGTTTCCATTGATTGTTAAAGAGTCTATCTAAATGAGATTTAAGATTCTGAGGATTTGTGCCTACTAATTCGTTTGTACCTAACTCGATAGTTTCTGGGCGTTCTGTATTATCTCTAAGTGTTAGACAAGGTACATTCATGACAGAAGCTTCCTCAGTAATTCCTCCAGAATCCGTAATTACGGCTTTGGCGTGTTGTACCAAATAATTAAATTCTAAATAACTCAAAGGCTCAACCACACAAAGACGCTTAGTATTTACATCTAGCTGTGATAATATTTTCTGCGTTCGTGGATGTGCTGGAAATACAATTGGCAAATCCCTTGTTTGGTTGAGAATTTCGTTCAGCATTGCTTCGAGATTACGCTCTTCGTCTACATTTGCAGGACGATGCATTGTTAAGACCATATAGTTTTGGGCTTCAAGTTTTAGAGCGTCCCAAATTGAAGGTTTATAAAATCTGCTTTTATTATTCAAAAGTGTATCTATCATGGTGTTTCCTACTAAGAACAACTGATTTTCTGTCTTACCTTCTTCTAATAAATTTTTATTTGCTAGTTCCGACGTTGTAAAAAAGTAATCGGCAATACTATCTGTCACAATCCTATTCACTTCCTCTGGCATCGTCATATCACCAGAACGGATTCCACCTTCAACATGAGCTACTTTAATATCTAGTTTTTTAGCCACAAGTGTACATGCCATGGTGGATGTTACATCGCCAACAACTAAAACTAAATCAGCAGGAAAGCTATTCAACTCTTTTTCAAAAGCTAATAAAATACTCGCTGTTTGCTCAGCTTGTGTTCCGCCAGAACACTCAAGATTAGTATTTGGTTCTGGTATTGCCAATTGCTCAAAAAAGCTTTGAGACATATTTTTATCGTAATGCTGTCCTGTATGCACCAATCGATAACCTAAATCTTCTCCAGTATCTTTGGCTTTATTTAATGCACTTATAATTGGCGCAATCTTCATAAAGTTTGGGCGTGCTCCTGCTACTATTGTAATTTTATACATCTCGGATTTTAGCTGAATTTTAGTTCTTTCAAATTTACACTTTTAGCAATTATTTATACAAACTATTAATACCCTGCAAAATTAAAGTTTAGCATCTCCTTTACCTTATCATAAATATTTGGAAAGGTAGATTTAAACTCATTAGGGGTTTCAAAAAAACATTCAACCAATACTGCCACGAACTCAAACTCGTTTGTATAGGCATAAGCTCTAAAATATTTTGTGTTTATTAACTGTTCTCTTTTGTAATCATTAGCCTTTAAATAGCGCTTTAAATCTTTAAAAGTTTCTCCGAAGATAAGAGCACTTACGTCATTACTTTTATAGCTATTAAGATGCAACGCGTGTCCAAATTCGTGTATCCCAAGGTTAAGATTATCATTTTTAATATCATAACCATGTTTAAAATCTTCCCAAGAAAAGGCGATAACACCTAACATAGGGTTTACCTCGCCTTTGTGGAGCTGCTCGTTTATTTTTGAATAAAAAGGTCTTGGATAAATGAGTATCGTTTTAATTATAGGTAGTGTATAATTCTTAAATCCAAATGTAAGCATGATTGCCGTCGCGGACACCAAAACTTTCATCTCCTCAGTGACCACTAAATCCTCACGACCATAAAAACTTTTGTCTGATATAAAAGTAGCTAATCGGTGCTTAAATATGTCCTGCTCCTTGGAATTGAGCTGATTGTAAAACTGAAATCGTTTCTCTAAAACAAGTATTTGCTCGTTAGTCAATTTCTTAGGAATTAAAACAAAATTTAAGAACAATGGTTTTTTGTTAGCTTCTGCGTAGGTTTGTTCGACATACCGATAAGTATGCTTTAAAACAAATAGCCCTAAAAAAGAGAATAAGACAATATTTGGTATTAAACCAAAACTGGTTTCGAGAAATTGGGGCAAAAACATATGTAAATATAAACTTTTACTATTTTAATGCATATAAAAAATGCTCAAGCGAGCTTGAGCGTTTTTTCTTATTGAACTATTTATTTGTGACCTCGAAGGGATTACATATCCCAAAACGTTCCGCTTTGAAAATAGAATAGTCGTAAAAATGTCTAAACCTGTTTAAGCATTTTTACGACTATTCTATTTATTCGTGACCACGGTAGGATTCAAACCTACGACCGCTGGAGCCGAAATCCAGTGCTCTATTCAGCTGAGCTACGTGGCCTATTGAGAAATCTAGCGACTGCGCTCAAGGTGACATCTCAAAAATATATATTAAGACATTAATTTAGACTTAACAATAGTTGAAATTGTTTTACCATCGGCTTGGCCTGCTAACTGTTTATTTACAATTCCCATAACTTTACCCATGTCCTTCATTCCTTGAGCGCCAGTATCTGCGATAGCTTTTTCTACAGCCACTGTAATTGCAGCTTCATCGAGTTGCTCTGGTAAAAACTGACTTATCACTTCTGCTTGTGCCAACTCTGGTTCTGCCAAATCAGCTCTATTTTGCTCTGTAAAAATAGCTGCACTATCTTTTCTTTGCTTTACAAGTTTAGATAAGATTTTAATCTCATCATCCTTTGTTAACTCTCCTTCTGCTCCAGATGTTTGAGCCAATAAAATTTCGGATTTTACAGCTCTTAAAGCCGCTAATGCCGTTTGGTCTTTATCTTTCATTGCCGCTTTCATTGCGGTCATTATGTCTGATTGTAAGCTCATATCTTTTTAATTTTATTCGTCTGCGAAGATACTAAACTATTAAAACAAAACCCGAAAAGTTAAGGGACTTCTCGGGTTAATCTCCGTACTTAGCTCGTACTTCAATAGATTAATTATTAATCGACATTATCGTGTAAAAAAGAATTATTACTTCTTAATTGAATATCATCGTTATCGTCTGTACCTACTGACATTCGTGAGGCATTAGTCTCGGAAGAATGTTGCGTATCTTCTAAATTTACACCTTGACGTTTGTATGCGGGTTCTTTTTCTATTTCGTCAATCTTTGCATTATTAAACTTATAATTAAAGTCCTTCATTTTCTGACGACGCTCATTAGCTCTTGCTTTTAATATTTCAGAAATCGGACTATTCATTGGGTCAATTTCATCTAAAGACGCTGCATCTTCTGTTTCTTCAGTAGGTAAAATTTTCTTTTCGAATACTATTTCTTCCTTAACTTCCTTTTCTGTTTTTGCTTGAGTCGATGTGTCTGAATCTGAAGAAGTGAAATCATCTAGAGCATAACGCTTTTCGCCTTCTTCATTAACCTCCGTCACCGAAATTAACTCGATAGGATCAGTTACATCAATTTCCTTAACCTCTTCTTCTAGTTGGAAAAGCATTTTTTCGTCACCTGTTTCTGGCTCTTCAATTTTTTCACCATCAAATTGAGATAATGGCAAGTCAAAAGTTAATGTTATCTGTTCTTCTTCCTTTTCTTCAACTGGTTCGATTTCAGTCTTCTGAATTGGTGTAATTATAAAATCTTCGTCTGTAACTGGCTTGGCATCAAGCACCTCGTCGTAGATAACGTTAATGTTTTTAATGGCATCTGTTGTTTTAATTAATTCGTTTTCAATTACAGATGGCGCTTCTTCAAAATCTTCTTCCGTAAGTGTATGAATTATTGGAGCTTCGGTCTTGTCTTTCTCCAAAACAATATCAGGAGATATAATTGCCGGATCAGTTCCTTGAACTTCTATATCATCCTTAAAATCATCTTCTTCTAAAGCGTGAATCACTTTCTTTGCCTCGGTATTAGAGATTTCGTTTTGCTGATCGATATTAAACCCTGTAGCAATTATTGTTACCGAAATAGATTCTTGTAATGCCTCATCCTCGCCAACACCCATAATGATGTTTGCACCATGACCAGCTTCTGTCTGAATGTGGTCATTTATTTCTCCGATTTCGTCAATTGTAATTTCTTGAGTACCAGAAACGATAAGCAACAATACGTTTTTGGCTCCTGTGATTTTATTATCATTAAGTAATGGAGAATCTAAAGCTTTCATGATAGCTTCTTGCGCTCTAGTCTGACCAGACGCTGTTGCAGAACCCATAATCGCCGTACCACTATTGCTTAGCACTGTCTTAGCATCACGTAAATCGATATTTTGTGTGTAGTGATGTGTTATAACTTCTGCAATTCCTCTTGACGCTGTTGATAAGACTTCATCTGCTTTGGAGAAACCTGCTTTAAACCCGAGATTTCCATAAACTTCACGAAGTTTATTATTGTTGATTACTATTAATGAGTCTACATGCTCACGTAAACGCTCAACACCACGTTGGGCTTGCTCGTTACGCATTTTTCCTTCGAACTGAAATGGCATTGTTACGATACCAACAGTAAGTATATCTAACTCACGGGCCATCTTTGCTATAATCGGTGCGGCACCTGTACCAGTTCCACCGCCCATTCCTGCGGTGATAAAAACCATTTTGGTATTGGTATCTAGCATGCGTCGGATGTCCTCTAAACTCTCGACTGCCGATTGTTCACCAACATCTGGATTAGCGCCTGCACCAAGGCCTTCTGTTAGATTAACACCTAACTGAATTTTATTTGGCACACCACTGTTTTGGAGGGCTTGCGCATCCGTGTTGCAGATTACAAAATCTACGCCTTTGATGCCTTGTTGAAACATGTGATTGATTGCATTACTTCCGCCACCACCAACACCAATAACTTTAATAACATTGGATTGATTTTTTGGTAAGTCGAAAGCAATATTCCCAAATTCGTTGCTGTTGCTCATATTAACTTAATTATGGGTTTTATATATGTATTGATTAATTAATTCTTATTTGTTTGTCTACTCTGCGTTGTCTAAAAAGTCTTTAACGCGCTCGGTTAGTTTATCTAAAAACGAACGACGTTCTTTTTGCACTTCTTTAACTGCTTCTATAGTTTCTTCTGCGGTAACTTCAGTCTCTTCATGAGTTTCTTCTATTGCATTCTCAGCCATTTTTCTGTCTTGTCTTTTTAGACCATCCATAACTAAACCTACAGCTGTAGCAAATAATGGGCTCGCAATTTCCTCGTCACTGCCACCTGCTAAATGCTCGTTTGGATAGCCTATTCTGGTATCCATACCTGTAATATATTCTACCAATTGCTTTAAGTGCTTTAACTGGCTTCCACCACCTGTTAAGACAATTCCTGCAATAAGTTTCTTCTTCTGCTCTTCGTGTCCGTAGTTTTTTATTTCTACATAAACCTGTTCAATAATTTCTACAACTCGCGCATGAATTATTTTAGACAGATTTTTTAATGTGATTTCTTTTGGGTCACGACCACGCAAACCAGGTATTGAAACAATTTCGTTGTCTTTATTTTCTCCTGGCCAAGCTGAACCAAATTTCATTTTTAATAATTCGGCCTGCTTTTCTATAATGGAACAACCTTCTTTGATGTCTTCAGTAATAACATTTCCTCCAAAAGGAATTACCGCTGTGTGACGAATGATTCCGTCTTTAAACACTGCTAAATCTGTTGTTCCACCACCTATGTCTATTAATGCTACACCAGCTTCTTTTTCTTCTTGACTTAGCACAGCATTTGCTGATGCTAGAGGCTCAAGTGTTATACCTTCTAACTCTAAATCCGAACTTTTAACACAGCGTCCAATATTTCTGATTGAGGATACTTGACCAACGACCACATGAAAATTAGCCTCTAATCGCCCACCATACATACCGATTGGCTCCTTAATTTCAGCCTGGCCATCAACTTTAAATTCCTGTGGCAATACATGTATAATTTCCTCTCCAGGAAGCATTACTAACTTATGAACTTGATTGATTAAACGGTCGATATCCGTCTCATCTATTACTAATTCTGAATTTGCTCTTGTGATATAATCGCTATGTTGTAGGCTACGGATATGTTGTCCTGCTATACCAACTGTAACTTCAGAAATCTTTTCTGATGCAGCTGCTTCTGCTTCTTGCACAGCTTGCTGTATCGATTGTATGGTTTGTGTAATATTATTTACGACACCTCGGTGCACACCTAAACTCTTAGATTTACCAACACCTAAAATTTCTACCTTTCCGTATTCATTTTTGCGACCAATCATAGCCACAATCTTTGTGGTTCCTATGTCTAATCCTACCGAAATATTATGCTTTTCCATAATCTATTTTTTGGTGCATATCACTTGGTTATCAAACCTTAAGTTTACACTGCTATACGTGTTTATTGTTTTGTCTTTTATTGCTTTTTTATAGAAAGCTTTAAAATTATTTATCTTCTTTTCGAGTTTTCTTAAATCTCCGACATTCACCTCAAAGTCAAACTGCCGTAATCTTAGACTTATCTCTTCATTTTTGTCTTGACGAATTTCTATAACATGCTGTTTTAGAAATTGATCTTCATCTATAACTTTAGCAATTTGATATACTTTATCAAGCTTAGTTTTATAAACTGTACCTGTAACAAGAGGCACTCTGGCTGAATAATTAGCCGACAGAGGCATATATGACCCTTCATCATCTATATAATATGAAGCGTTTGTATGCACTCTAGCTATAGGTCTTTTTTGCTCAATTTGTGCCGAAAGTTGCCCATTTACAGACATATACACTTCGGCATTTTTGACCATTGGATTAGAATTTAGGGCAGATTCTAATTCATTCAAATCTATAATTTCTTTGTTCTTATTATTAAGGCCTTTCGGATTTTGTATTAACAATTTACTAACATTATCATGTGTTAAGAAAAGATTGTCAGAACTGGTAAATTCTATCCTTGGTTTGGTGATAACACGTGTCTTATTCCTAGTGTTTGTAAAGGCATACAAAACCCCTACTAATACAATTAGAACCAATAGTTTTATATATCCGTAATTAACTCGCAACCTCTAATGCTTTTTTAATTGTTTTTACCTCTTCTCCTATATCACCTGCACCGATAGTTAGTATTATCCTCGCCGAAGTTTCTTTTATTGCCTCTACTAAACTATCTTTTGCAACTAATTTTTTTCTTGGATTACTAATTTTATCTAATAACCATCCAGAACTTACACCTGATATTGGCAGTTCTCTAGCTGGATAAATATCTAGGAGCAAAACCTCGTCGAATTGTCCTAATGCCATAGCAAACTCGTCTGCAAAATCTTTAGTTCTTGAAAATAAATGTGGTTGAAATATTGCCAAGACTTTATCGTCTGGATACATCTCCCTTATTGCTTGATGTACAGCATTTATTTCTTGCGGATGATGCGCATAATCATCTATAAAAACTAAATTTTCGGTTTTAATTTGATAGGTGAATCTTCGTTTAACACCCATGTATGTTGCTAAAGCCTTGGCAAGCTGCGGCTGAGGGATGCCATATTCTACAGACATTGCCAAGGCGATTAATGCATTAGACAAGTTATGTCTACCTGGTAGGTTAAATTTGAAATCTTTAAAAATAGTTTTAGGCGTTTTTACATCAAAAACATAACTCCCATCTTCTATTCTAATATTTTGTGCGGTATAGTCTGAATTATCTTCTATACCGTAAGTAATACCGCTAATTGGTAAGCCTTTCTTAACAAACAACTTGCCCTTTGGCTTAATTTTTTTTGTGAAGTCCTTGAAGGATTTAGTTAATTCTGAAGCATCGCCATAGATATCCAAATGGTCTGCATCCATAGACGTAATACATGCATAATCTGGTGACAAGGTTAAGAACGAACGATCAAACTCATCTGCTTCTACCACTGTAACTTCAGTACCATTTAAAATTAAATTTGAATTGTAATTCTCACTTATTCCACCTAAAAAAGCAGTCATATTTACGTTGCATTCGTTAAGCAAATGTCCTAAAATGCTTGTTGTGGTTGTTTTACCGTGCGTCCCTGCTACTGCAAAACAAAACGTTTTTTTTGTAATTTCACCGAGAACTTCTGAACGCTTTTTAACCTCGAAATCATTCGATTTGAAAAAGTTTAATTCCGAATGCGAATTTGGTATTGCTGGCGTGTAAACCACCAATGTTTCTGAACGGTTTTTAAATTGCTCCGGAATTAAATCAAAATCATCTTCAAAATGAATGGCAACGCCTAAATCTTCTAAAGCTCGCGTAATATCTGATGGTGTTTTGTCGTACCCAGCCACTTGGTTTCCGTTTGCCACAAAATAGCGCGCCAGAGCACTCATGCCGATACCGCCAATGCCTATAAAGTAAACATTAGCCTTTCCTAAATCCTTTCCAAAGGAAAGGACTTGCTCACTGTTGTCAATATTTTTATTCTCCTTACTCACTATAACTAATTAGTTTCTTCCCTTTGGGAAGACGGAAGATGGGCTTCTAAAAGCTTTTCTACTTCGTTTGCAATATCTTTTGTTGCATTAATTAATGCTAGTTTTTTAATATTCTTTCCTAATTGATTTCTATTTTCTTCAGAATCTATTAGTTGATGAAAAGTATCTTCAAAATTGGTGTCGAGCAGAGACTCTTTTAACAAAACTGCTGCATTTTTATCTACAATCGCTTGCGCATTTTTGGTTTGGTGGTCCTCCGCAACATTGGGAGACGGTATAAAAATTACCGGTTTACCAACAACACATAATTCTGAAACTGAGCTTGCTCCAGCTCTAGAGATTATAATATTTGCCGCAGCATATGCTAAATCCATTTGATTTAAAAAGGCGTGTACCTGAACGTTTTCTTGGTTATTGAATTTGCGATATTTATCGATATATAGCTTTCCGCACTGCCAAATAAGTTGAACGTTGTGGTTTTTAAGGAATTTTAGTTTAGACTCAATAAGTTCGTTAATACGTCTCGCTCCTAAACTTCCTCCTAAAACCAAGAGTGTGAGTTTATTTTCATCTAATTGAAACTCTTTTTCTGCAATTTCAGTTTTACCATTTATCTCCATCAATTCTTTACGAATCGGATTTCCAGTTAAAACAATTTTATCTTTCGGAAAAAATCGCTCTAAACCTTCGTAGGCTACACAGATACAATTTGCCTTTTTACTTAAAAGCTTATTTGTGATTCCTGGATAAGAATTTTGTTCTTGTATCAATGTCGGAATGCCTTTTGAATTTGCCATCTGTAACAATGGACCACTTGCGAAACCTCCTGTTCCTATGACCACATCTGGTTTAAATTGTCTTATGATTTGTCTCGATTTAAACAAACTAGATATTAACTTAATCGGAAACATTAAGTTCTTCAATGTCAGCTTTCGCTGAATACCAGAAATCCAAAGTCCCTTAATCTTATAACCTGCTTGAGGCACTTTTTCCATTTCCATGCGGTCTTTTGCCCCAACGAATAAAAACTCTGCGTTGGGATAACGCGATTTTAATTCGTTAGCAATAGCGATTGCAGGATAGATATGTCCGCCTGTTCCACCGCCTGATAATATGAACTTATATTTTGATTTTCTCTCTTTCATTATTGACCTCTCGACTGCGCTCGAGGAAACATTCTCTTATATAGTTTCTGACAAAATATCGAGAGGGTTGTCTTCCCTAATTTCGTCTTCTTTTGCTTTTATTTCTTCGCGCTTTGCACTGACACTTAATATAATACCAATAGCCATACAAGTCATCCAAATTGATGTTCCACCACTACTAATTAGTGGTAAAGTTTGTCCCGTGACAGGAAATAATTCTACAGCTACAGCCATATTAATTAATGCTTGAAATACAATAGGTAAACCAACGCCCAGTACAAGAAGTTTCCCGAAGATGGTATCTGATTTTTGTGATACAATAACTATCCTAAATAATAACCAAGAATACATTACCAATAAAAATAGCCCGCCAAACAAGCCGTACTCTTCGACTATAATCGCAAAAATAAAATCCGAAGACGACTGCGGTAAAATATTTTTTTGTTTGCTTTTTCCCGGACCTAAACCGTTAATTCCGCCAGATGCGATAGCTATTTTCGCATTTTCGATTTGATAATCTTCTTCGGTATCTTCACCATTTGCAAAGTTTTCAATACGACTAATCCATGTATCAACACGATTAGGCATAACATCTGGAAACGATTTTGCAACAAGCACAAAAAATACTAGAGCCATAATTCCAGAGCCAATAATTACTAGCAAATAGCGAATAGGATAACCACCTAAGAATGTCAATAAAACAACCATAGAGAATATAATTGCTGTTGTCGAGAAATTTGCAGGCAATATTAACATCAGCACTATAAAAACGGGTATCCATAAAGGCAGAATTGTCTCTTTAAATGTTATTCTTTTATCCTTTATTTTGGACAGATATCTTGCAACGTAAACCATTAAAACAACCGACGCTAGATTAGACGTCTGAAAAGACATATTAATAAATGGAATTTTTATCCATCTGCTTGCATTAGCGCCATCGATGGTTGTTCCTTGAAGTACAGTGACAACTAGCAAAACAATAACCACAGGTATCATTACCATTGAAAGCCCCCTAAAATACCTGTAAGGAATTTTATGTACAGCGTACATAATGGTAAAGCCTAAAAACAAATGCATGAAATGTTTTAATAAATAAGAAAATGTATTCCCTGAACCGCCAGTATATGCCAAATTACTAGCTGCCGAGTAAACAGGTAAAAATGAGAAAATAGCCAATAAAGTTGCTATTGCCCAAATAAGCCTATCTCCTTTTATATTTCTAAAAACACCTTGCATTTTAATAGTTTATGATGACTGAGCCTCTCGAAGACATCCATAAAAGTTCTTTTTTGTGGTTTCGAGAACCTCAACCACCATAATTATAATTTTCTTACTGCTTCTTTAAATTGGCGACCTCTGTCTTCGTAATTTTCAAACAAATCAAAACTTGCACATGCCGGAGACAGCAACACATTATCACCCGCGCTTGCAATTTTGTAAGCAATTTTTACAGCTTCACTCATAAACTGAGTTTCGATAATGACGTCCACCATGTTCCCAAAAGTTTCCATGAGTTTGGCATTATCTACGCCTAGGCAAATGATTGCTTTTACCTTTTCGTTTACAAAAGGAAATAATTCTTTGTAGTCGTTTCCTTTATCCTCACCACCAACAATCCAAATTGTAGGGGCTTGCATACTCTCTAAGGCAAAATAAGTTGCGTTGACGTTTGTTGCTTTAGAGTCGTTGATGTATTGAACTTTATTAATTCTAAGCACATTTTCTAGTCTGTGCTCAACGCCCTGAAAGTTTTCTAAACTCTCTCTAATTGTTTGCTTCCTAATCTTAAGCAAGTGAGCGGCTGTCGATGCAGCCATGGCATTTTTAACGTTGTGTTTTCCGTCTAATGCTAGTTTTTTAATTGGCATAGTTATTTGATTATTATCAATAGTTATTATTATATTTTTATCCTTTATAAATGCACCATTTTCAAAATTTTTCGTTAATGAAAATGGTAACTTTTGAGATTTTATAGGATTAGATTTCATCCAACTTTCTATCACTGGGTCATCCGC
This sequence comes from Winogradskyella wandonensis, assembly GCF_004346845.1. Classification (GTDB taxonomy): domain Bacteria; phylum Bacteroidota; class Bacteroidia; order Flavobacteriales; family Flavobacteriaceae; genus Winogradskyella; species Winogradskyella wandonensis. The sequence continues at coordinate 205,848 of NZ_SMGI01000002.1, forward strand.
ATCGTAAATGAAAAAATCGTCTTCAGTCTGGTTTTCTATAATTCTGAATTTTGAAGCGATATAGTTTTCGAACTTGTAATCGTAGCGATCTAGATGATCCGGAGTGATGTTCGTTAGAATAGCAATTTTGGGTTTAAAATCTTTAATATCATCTAATTGAAAACTACTAACCTCAAGCACGTAATTTTCATAATCCTCTTCCAAGATTTGCTTTGCAAAACTATCACCTATATTACCTGCTAAACCGATGTTTAATTCTTGCTTTAGTATATGATGCGTCAAACTCGCTGTTGTTGTTTTACCATTACTTCCAGTTATTGCTACCAAAGTTGCATTTGTATAATTTGAAGCAAATTCAATCTCCGAAACTATAGGTATATCTGCTTCTCTAATCTGTTTTACCAAATTCACTTTATCTGGAATCCCTGGGCTTTTCATTACGATATCAGCATTCAGAATTTTATGTTCGGAATGTTGTTTTTCTTCCCATTCAATCTCATTATGTAAAAGAACGTCCTTGTACTTCTTTTTTATTTCACCTTTATCCGAAACAAAGACCTCATAACCTTTTGCTTTTCCTAATAGCGCTGTACCAACACCACTTTCGCCTCCTCCAAGAATTACAAGCCTTTTCATTTATCTAATTTTCAATGTCACTATGGTAAGTATCGCCAGCAGTATTCCGATAATCCAGAATCTGGTAACAATTTTACTTTCGTGATATCCTGATTTTTGATAATGATGATGCAAAGGCGACATCTTAAAAATTCGCCTTCCTTCGCCATATTTTTTTCTTGTGTATTTGAAATAGCTTACCTGCATAACCACAGATAAATTCTCAGCTAAAAAGATGCCGCAAAGAATTGGTATTAACCATTCTTTACGAACAGCAATTGCAATCACAGCAATAATTCCTCCTATAGTTAAACTTCCTGTATCACCCATAAATACTTGAGCTGGATACGTGTTATACCATAAAAACCCGATTAGCGCTCCTACAAATGCCGCAATGTAGATAGTGATTTCCTCTACACGTGGTATGTACATAATGTTGAGATATTCTGAGAAAATAATATTACCTGAGACCCATGCAAATATGCCTAACGTGAGTACAATTATGGCTGATGTGCCGGCAGCTAAACCATCAATACCATCTGTAAGATTTGCGCCGTTAGAAACTGCTGTGATAATAAATATAGCTGCTAATATGAAGATAATCCATGCGTATTTTTCAAGACTTGGACTTATCCAAGTCACTAAATCGGCATAATCGAATTCATTATTCTTTACAAAAGGAATTGTGGTTTTGGTTGATTTTTCTTCGGCTTCAAATAGTTTAGAAGGTTCGATATCAGGATTTTCTGCCAATAAGACTTTTTGTTGTTCAATCGGTAACTTCTCTTTCATCGTTACATCTTGATGAAAGTAAAGTGTCGCCCCTATGATAATGCCTAAACCAACTTGACCTAAAACTTTGAATTTCCCTTTTAAACCATCTTTATCATTCTTGAATTTCTTGATATAGTCATCTATGAATCCTATAGCACCCATCCAAACCGTGGTGACTATCAATAATATAATATATATATTAGCCAACTTAGCTAACAGAAGTACGGGAATTAAAGTGGCGAGAATAATTATGATGCCACCCATAGTTGGTGTACCCGCTTTTTCAGCTTGACCTTCGAGACCTAAATCTCTTATAGTTTCGCCCACTTGCTGACGCTGTAAATAGCGAATAATACGTTTACCGTATACAATTGAAATTAACAGAGAAAGAATCATCGCAATAGCAGCCCTAAACGTTAGAAACCCAAAGAGTGAAGCTCCAGGAAACTGAAACTGCTTTTCTAAATAATCGAATAGGTAGTATAACATAGGTTTACTTTTGCAATTGTTTTAATAGTTGACTCACAATCTGGTAATCGTCAAAATCCGTACGCTCTCCATTGATTTCTTGATAGGTCTCATGACCTTTACCTGCGATAAGAATAATATCATTAGGCTGCGCTAATTGACATGCTGTTTTTATCGCTTGTTTTCTATCTAAAATTGAGAGTACCTTCTTAAAATTCTGAGGTTCTACACCATCTTCTATATCATTAATAATGGTCTGTGGGTCTTCTGTTCTAGGATTATCGCTAGTAAAAATGACTTTTGTACTCAATGCTGAAGCGATATGCCCCATTTTTGGTCTTTTAGCTGCATCTCTATCACCGCCACAGCCAACAACAGTTATTAATTGTTCGTTTTTTGTTCTGATAGAATTGATGGTTTCAAGAACATTTTTTAAAGCATCTGGCGTGTGTGCGTAATCGACAATAGCCGTGATTTTTTCGTCTGACACAAAATATTCAAAACGTCCGCTAACACTTTCTAATTCACTTATATACCTAAGGCTTTCTTCATTTTCTAGACCTAATAATTCTGAGGCTGCGTATATTGCTAAAAGATTATAAGCGTTAAAATTGCCTATTAGTCTTGTCCAAACCTCATTGTCATTTAACTTTAAAAGCAAACCTCCGAACTGATTTTCTAAAATTTGCGCTTTGTAATCGGCATAAGTTTTAAGAGCGTAGGTGTATTTTTTTGCATTGGTATTTTGCATCATTACCAAGCCATTTTTATCGTCTGTATTTACTAGACAAAAGCCTGTTTTTGGTAAATCATCGAAAAACGCTTTTTTTACATCGCGATACTCTGCAAATGTGTTGTGATAGTCTAAATGGTCATGCGATAAGTTGGTGAAAATTCCGCCTGCAAAATGCAACCCTTGCGTCCTACACTGGTGTATACCGTGAGAACTCACTTCCATGAAGCAAAACTCCACACCTTGCTCGTTCATTAACTGTAAATACTTGTTTATAGTAAGCGAATCTGGAGTTGTATGTGTTGCTTTATATTCCACATTATCCACCATTATCTTTACAGTAGATAACAACCCAACCTTATAACCTGCTTTTTTGAATAATTGGTAAAGCAAGGAACTAACAGTAGTCTTACCATTAGTCCCTGTTGTACCGACTAACTTCAAGTTTTCCGAAGGATTTTCGTAATAGTTTGCCGCCATAAAAGCTAGAGCTTCATTAGAATTCTCTACCTCTATATAGGTAACATTATCAACTAATTCTTCGGGTAAATTTTGACAAACCACGGCAACCGCACCATCCTTAATTGACTTGGATATATAGTCATGTCCGTCTGACAGTGTTCCTACTAATGCCACAAAAACATCATTTGATTCAATTTTACGCGAATCGAATTCAATTTTATTAATAGTAATACTAGTACTACCCACAACAGCATTAATCTTAACCTTGTATAATATGTCTTTTAAAAGTTTCACGATGCGTCTAGTACGATAGTTTGATTAGGTTTAAGTTTTATATTTTTTGAAATAGATTGTGCTGTAACAACACCGCTTCCATTTAATTTCACCTTAACATCGACCTCCATATTCTCTAAAAAGGCTACGGCGTCCATGGCCGGCATACCTACCAAATCTGGCATTATGGTTTTATAGGTATTTGATACTGAGTTAAATTTTTCGAAATCCTGAACAACCTTTGGGTTTTTAAACTCAACAGTCTGTATTTCTTCTACAAGAGGTGTGTCTGTATAAATTTTTTGAGCTATGCGCTTAAATACTGGACCCGACACATCTGCACCATAAAAACCGACTTCTGTACTTGGTTTGTGAATTACTACAATACATGAATATTTAGGATTTTCGGCAGGAAAATAACCCGCAAAAGAGGACACATACTTTGGGTCTTTGCGCCACTCTTCGTAATTGGCATAATCTGTTCGAGCTGTGCCTGTTTTACCAGCCATAGAAAAGGTTTCGGAATACAACTTCTTACCTGTACCACGAACAACAATGTTTTTTAGGATTTCTTTTATTTTAGAGAGCGTTTGGTTAGAGCATAGTTTATCTACCAATACTTCTTTTTCAAAAATCTCTATAGGTCTATCAAATTCTTTTACAGCTCTTAAAAATCTTGGTTTTATAAGCTGACCGTTGTTTGCAATGGCGTTGTAAAAAGCTAATGTCTGAAGCGGCGTTAATTGCATGTTATAACCATATGCCATAGAAGGTAATGCGTTTCTACTCCAAATTTTGTCTCCAGGTTTTGGTATAACTGGTTGACCCTCGCCAATAATTGCGACACCTAACTTCTGGTCCAGCTTCCAATCTCGTAGTCTTTTTAAGAATTTCTCTGGGGTTTTTGAATAATTGTCGTCTACGATTGTTGCCAATCCAATATTTGAAGACACTTCTAATGCCCGTGCTGCAGAAATTTTACCATGTCCTTCTCCTGAGTCGTTTATAGGACGCCCATAAAACATTTTTCGACCATTTTTGGTGTCGACCACAGTAGAAGTATCAATAACCTTATCTTCTAAAGCTGCCATCATTGCCATCACTTTAAAAGTTGACCCAGGCTCGTGACTCTCGCCTACAGCGTAGTTAAGACGCTCGTAATATTTACCACTTTTACCTCTACCAAGGTTAGATATGGCTTTAATCTCTCCTGTTTTTACATCCATAACCACCACGCAACCGTGGTCTGCTTCATATTTTTCTAGCTGCCCCAATAATGAATGATGTGCTATATCTTGGATATTAACATCGATGGTCGTATAAATATCATAACCATCTTTTGCCTCAATTTCGTTGGCATCTCGTAACGGCTTCCACTCACCATTTCCGATTTTTTGTTTAAGCCTTTTTCCGTTTTCGCCTCTTAAATAATCCTTCCCAAAAGCGCCATCAATTCCAACTCGTGTTGCATAATTGTTTTCGTCAATACGCTCGTAACCAATAGAGCGTTCTGCAATACCACCCATTGGATGCTCTCGTTTTGTGGTTTGATTATATACAAAGCCACCGCGAACAGCTCCTAATTTGAACAATGGAAAATTTCTTACTCTAATAAAATCTGAATAGGAAAGATTTCGCAATAACAACAAATACTGATTTTTTGTTTTCCGCGCTTTTTTAATTTTCTGTTCGAAACTGTTTGAAGATTTCCCAGTAAAAGCCGCCAAAGAATCGCAAAGTGGTTTTATGTACTTTTTGAAGTTTTTTTCTGAAGACGTCACAGCGTCTATGGCAATATCATATTTGGGAATAGACATAGCTAAAAGGCTACCATCGGCAGAGTAGATATTACCACGATTAGCAGGAATTTCGAATGCTTTGATGGTACGCTTTTGCGCCATAGCACGGTACTTGTCCCCATGAATAAATTGTATCGAGCAAAGCTTAAAGACTACGGCCAAAGCAAAGACAAACATACAGCCTGCTACGAAGTACAATCTGTTTAATATGTTAGTTTCTGATGTTGCCAAAGCTTACTCTTGTCTTTTAATTCTGATTTTTTTCGGAGGAACTTCAGAAATTTCAAGTCCTTTTTCCGCTACCTTTTTTTCTATGGTAGATTCCATTTTTAATCGCATTAATTTGGAGCGACCATCCATAAATGCCGAACGCAATTCTTTTGCTTCGTTAGTTAATCGTGAAATTTCATAGACCTTTTTATCGGCACTATGCGCGCTTGCAATCATGATTATGGCTAGCCCTGAAATAAAAAGAATGACCCGCCAATTTTTAAACGAATCATCACTGATTAGAAATGTACCTCTTAATATGCTGTAGATACTTTTTTTCACAATTTCTCTGCGACTCTTAGTTTTGCACTGCGTGCTCTGTTATTTGCTTTTATTTCTTCTTGTGTTGGCACAATTAAACCTCCTATCTTCTTTAACGGAACTTCGAAATTCCCAAACATATCTCGTTCCGGTTCACCTTCAAACATGCCGTTTCTAATAAATCGCTTTACCAATCTATCCTCTAAAGAGTGATACGAGATAAAACTTAAACGCCCTCCTTTTTTCAAAATCTCTGGCGTTTGGATTAATAATTCTTTTAGTGCTTCTATTTCTTGATTTACCTCTATTCTAATAGCTTGATAAATCTGAGCCAACACTTTATTTTCTTTCCTATGATTTAAAAACCGGTTTAAAACCGTTTTAAGTTCTTCACTGGTTTTTATTTCTTTTATTTCTCTTTCTTCACACATCACTCTAGCCATAGCTGGTGCTTGTCTTAATTCGCCATACATAGCAAAAACACGTCGTAAATCTTCCTCGTCGTAATCATTAACCACTTGGTAAGCGGAAAGCTCACTGTCTTGATTCATCCGCATATCTAAATCAGCTTCAAAACGCGTAGAAAAACCTCTTTCTGGAACATCAAACTGATGCGACGATACGCCAAAATCAGCTAAAATGCCATCAACCTCTTTTACGCCATAGAATTTTAAAAAACGTTTGATGTACCTAAAGTTTTCATTGATTAATGTAAACCTGTCGTCATCTATTACATTAGCTAAAGCATCCGTATCTTGATCAAATGCAAAAAGCTTTCCGTCTGGACCGAGCCTTTTTAAAATTTCTCGGCTATGCCCACCGCCACCAAAAGTGACATCGACATAAACACCATTTGGTTTTATATCTAAACCATCGACCGTTTCTTTTAATAGTACCGCATTATGATAATCCATCTGCTACATCGTCTTGTCCCATAACCTCTTCTGCCAAATCTGCAAAATCGAGAGCCGCATCATCTATTGCTTTTTCGTACTTTTCTTTATCCCAGATTTCAACAATATTTACTGCTGACGCTAACACGGTTTGCTTGGTAATTCCTGAAAAAGACAACAAATCTTTTGGAATTAGTAAGCGACCCGTAGTATCCACTTCGACCACTTTTACACCTGCTGTAAAGCGACGTATAAAAGCATCATTCTTTTTATTAAAACGGTTAAGCTTATTTACTTTTTGCATTAATTTTTCCCATTCTGGCATAGGATATAACTCTAAGCAAGGCTGAAAAACAGCACGCTTTAATACAAAACCAGATTGCACAACAGGCGCCAGCTGTTTCTTTAAAACAGCTGGCAACATTAGCCTGCCTTTAGCATCGGCTTTTACTTCGTATGTTCCTATTAATGCATTCAAACGATTGGGTCAAAAAAGGTTTCAAACAATTATAAAATCAAATATATTGAAAAAATACCCACATTTTACCACATTTTACCACTTTTGTTGATAAGTTTTCCTTTTTTCGATAAAAAACAAAAAATACGAGATGATTAAAGTCTATCTGGATTGGTAAAAAACCAGCAGCTTAATGCTCCTTTTATCCCAAGTATTTAACTATATTTGTTTTTAACTATACTAACTAATGCATGGCACACCTTTTAAAGGAAGAAAAGGATTTTAGATATATCGAAGTTGGAGAAGGCACCCCTATAATTGTTCTACATGGGCTTATGGGTGGTTTGAGTAATTTTGACGGCGTAACTGATTTTTTTAGCGCTAAAGGCTACAAAGTTCTTATCCCAGAACTACCTATTTACACGATGTCTTTATTAAAAACCAACGTAAAGACTTTTGCTAAATATTTACATGACTTTATAGAATTTAAAGGCTTTAAAAAAGTACTTCTTCTTGGCAATTCTTTAGGAGGACATATCGGTCTCTACCACACCAAACTATATCCTGAAAAAGTAAAAGGCCTTATAATTACAGGTAGTTCTGGCCTATACGAGAGTGCTATGGGTAGCGGATATACGAAACGCAGCGACTATGAGGTTATCAAGAAAAAAGCGCAAGATGTGTTTTATGACCCAAAAGTTGCGACTAAAGAAATTGTAGATGAAGTTTACGAGACAGTAAACGATAGAAACAAACTCATAAAAACCTTAGCAATTGCTAAAAGTGCCATCCGACATAATATGGCAAAGGATTTACCAAAAATGCACACACCTACTTGTATTATTTGGGGTAAAAATGACACTGTTACACCTCCTGATGTGGCGGATGAGTTTCACGAGTTGTTACCAGACTCAGAGTTATTTTGGATTGACAAATGTGGGCATGCAGCCATGATGGAACATCCGGATGAATTTAATAAAATTCTTTATAGCTGGTTGCAATCTAGAGAGTTTTAATACTAAAAAAGATTTCCGTTTTCACGGAACTAACCATGAAAATAAAGTCTGCTGAATTTGTAATGAGCAATTCTGACGTGGCTAAATGTCCTAAACAGCCATTGCCAGAATACGCTTTTATTGGGCGTAGTAATGTGGGAAAGTCTTCTCTTATTAACATGCTTACGGACAGAAAAAGCTTAGCAAAAACCTCTGGACGCCCAGGAAAAACACAACTCATTAACCATTTTATTATTAATGATAATTGGTTTCTTGTAGATTTACCAGGCTATGGCTATGCGCGAGTTTCTAAATCTACTAAAAAGACCTTTCAAAAGTTTATTACCAATTATTTTGAACAACGCCAGCAACTGGTTTCTGCCTTTGTACTGATAGATATCAGACACAAACCTCAGCCTATAGATTTAGACTTTATGCAATATCTGGGCGAACGTGAAATACCTTTTTCTATCATCTTTACTAAAGCGGACAAGCTGAAACCAAAAGCTATTGAAAGACATGTAGAAGACTATTGCAATCGGCTTTTGCAATTCTGGGAAGAACTGCCACCTTACTTCGTAACTTCTTCTAGTAAAAAAATTGGACAAGATGAAGTACTTGGCTTTATCAGTGACACGAATGAGGAGATTGAGAAATTAAGAAATCAGCTCTAACTCTTCACATCCAAAGCATCACGTAAGGCATTACCAATAAGCATAAATGCCATTACTAAAATCATGATACAAATCCCTGGAATTAAAGCCAGATAAGGTTTTCCTAATATAATGTAGTTGTAGTGGTCTTTTATCATAGCACCCCAACTTGCCATTGGTGGTTGTGCACCAATACCTAAAAAGCTCAAACCACTTTCTATTAAAATGGCTGCTGCAAAATTTGCTGCAGAAATTACAATCAAAGGTGCCATAATATTTGGCAAAATATGTTTTGTAATAATTCTAAAATCTGTAAAACCTAATGCTTTAGCCGCTGTAACATATTGCAATTGTTTTGCACCAATTATCTGTCCTCTAACTACTCTTGCCACCTCAACCCACATCGTTAAACCTACAGCTATAAATACTTGCCAAAATCCTTTACCCAAAGCAAGCGTTATAGCAATTACTAACAATAGCGTTGGGATTGACCACGTGATATTAATAATCCACATAATAAAGGCGTCTACTTTTCCACCATAATAACCCGCTAGACTACCCATAAACAAACCAACAATTAAGGAGATAAAAACTGCTACAAAACCAATAAAAAATGATATTCGAGCACCGACTAAAATCCGGCTTAAGTAATCTCTTCCGTACTTATCTGTGCCAAATACAAAAGTTCTTTCTTTGATATAAGACTCTGCTTCAGCATTTGGAAAAGTTGAAATATTTATAGATTTCTGCTGACCAACCAAACCGTCATCTGCATACTCTGTATAGACTAGACTTTCGCCTTCAATCTTATAATTAGAAATTGGGATTTCTGTGGTTGCATTGTTTTTTCCAAAAAATAGTTTTGATAGCCAAGTGGATTCGTCTTTAATATCATTCGGTATTTCCAGCATTAGCACTTTAAAGCCCGGAGATTTAGAGTGAATAGACAAATGCATCTGGTTTGCATTTTTAGAATCGTCTGGCACTAATACATAAGCGAAGATAGACACTAAACCTATTGCTACGATAACCCAAAAACTGAAAACGCCCCAAATATTCTGTTTGAATTTTTGGAGCGCTAAACCTGTTAATGAGTTGTTGCTTTTAGACATTTAAATTACTTCTCGACTGCCGCTCGAAGTGACAGAATAGTGTATAAATGATAAAGATAATATTTAGTTTTTCATTTGCGCTACATTATTTTTAATAGCATATGATAGTTTTAAATCATTAAGTACATTAAGCGCCTCTTCTACATACACATCTTTGCTTAAACTCTCATGCCAACGCTTACGCTTTTCTTTTAATATAGAATCTTTTTCGATAAGCTTCAATTCGTAAGGGAGAGAACTAAACGACAGATTAGTTTTGTAGTCTGATATTTTCTCAAAGCGCTTAGCCTGTTCTTCATTTAACTCTAAACGTTGTTTGTATTGCTCATAGTTTAGAGAGAAAGTTTCGTTATCTCTTATTTCGTTAATCCATCTTGCGTTTTCATCAATAAGTCTTAATTGCTCGTTATTTGCAATACGTTGCTTACTTTTCTCGATAGCGGCATCGTAATCGTAATAGTTATCCCATAGTTTGTAATCTGCGGCATCTATTCTGTCCCAAGACAACGGATTATCCTGAGTGCGCTCTCCTATACCTATATATTTGTAACGGTCTGGAACTATGATATCACTCTTTACCCCTTTTAACTGTGTAGAACCTCCATTAACTCTGTAATACTTATCTGTTGTGAATTTAATAGCACCTAAGTCGCCATTAGAATTATTGCGCACCATCCTATTTAGGTCTACCACGTTTTGCACTGTTCCTTTTCCAAAAGTTTGTTCACTACCAATAACTACAGCACGTTTGTAATCTTGCATCGCGGCCGCTAATATTTCGGAAGCAGAAGCAGACAACTCATTAACCATAATTACTAAAGGCCCATCCCAAACGATAGATTTATCCGTATCGCTAAGTACACGCTTGTCTTCCGTAGTACTCTTTACCTGCACTATCGGACCTTCTTCAATAAATAATCCTGCCATATCTACAACAGCACCAAGTGAACCACCACGATTATCGCGGAGGTCTAAAACAATCCCTTCGATGCCATCTTTCTTAAGTCTTTCTATTTCTTTTTTAACGTCTATTGCACTACTAATTCTATTGTTTCTGTCGAAATTATCATAAAAACTCGGTAAATTAATTATACCGTATTTCTTTCCATCTTTTATTACAGTAGAAGACTTAGCATAGGTTTCTTCTAGCACAACCTCATCACGCTCAATTGTAATATCCCTTACGGTCCCATCAACTTTTTTTACAGTTAAAATCACAGAAGTTCCTTTTGGTCCTTTTATGTATTTTACTGCGTCTTCAATTCGCATTCCTACAATATTTACAGCCTTTTCCTCATCCTCTTGTCTAACCTTTAATATTTGATCACCAGCTTCTAATTCGTTTTGACGCCATGCTGGGCCACCACTTATAAGCTCACTAATTGAAATAACATCTAGTTTACGTTGTAATCTGGCGCCTATACCCTCAAATTTACCTGACATATCTACATCAAAGCGATCTTTGTCTTCTGGTGTAAAATAAAATGTATGCGGGTCGAACTCTCTTACGATTGCGTTTATATACACACCAAACCAATCTTCTCTGTCGCGCTCTTGGATGTAGGTAAATAATTCTTCTAACGACTTTTTGGTTGTTTCACGAGCTTCGGCTTCGACTTCTTTTTCAGATTTTAATTCAACCGTTTCGTCATCCTCTGCTAATAGTCTATTAGTTTCCAAAGCTTCATCATAATTTGCAATGGTAGAAAACTTTAACTGCTTTCTCCAGCGTTCTTTGAGCTCTCTTTTATTTTTAACGTAGTCTAACGCTTCGTAATCCGAATTAAATTCTTCTTCTTTTGAATAATCAAAAGGTTTATCTAATATTTTTGAATATACCTCTTGAGATTCTGATATTCTTTGAATTAAACGCTGATGTGTTAAATCAAAAAAACTTAAATCGTAAGCTTTAAGCTGGTCATCAATTTGATTCTTGTAAGTTTCAAATTCTTTTATATCTGACTCATAAAAATAGCGCTTAAAAGGATCTAGTTGATTAATATAATCCTCGTAAACACGTGCAGAAAAATCGTCATTTATATCTTGTGGCGCATAGTGACCTTGGTCTAATAGATAAGTAATTAATCTAACCAATAACTTGTCTTTATCGCCATCGCCATCAACTTTACTTGTAAAACTACAAGATGCAACGGCTATTAATAATGCTAGTAGTAAAAATTTGTATCTCCCTTTCATGTGTTAATTTTTATTGTTCTTAATGGTCGCACGGAACATCCTACAGAATCATCTTTATGAGTGACTAATATTTAGTCATGGATGTTTCATTCTAATTTCAATTTGTGCGCAATAATATTATCAATAATTGTCTAAAATAGACGAAAAAATCGTGCCATAAAACCAAACTGCTACTAATTTTTTGTTAAACCAATATTATATCGCTTTTCCTAGGTATTTTAGTATTTTAGCATAGCTAAATAATCATTTAAATGGCTAAAAGACCTCTTATTCTTGTAACTAACGACGATGGCATAACCGCACCTGGATTACGCACCTTAATTCATGTTATGAATTCTATCGGTGATGTTGTCGTAGTAGCTCCAGACAGCCCGCAAAGCGCTATGGGCCATGCTATAACAATTAATTCTACGCTACATGTCGAAAAAGTCACCATTGATGATGGCCCGCAGACAGAATATAGTTGTTCTGGCACACCCGCAGATTGTGTAAAATTAGCGGTTAGAGAAGTCTTAAAACGTAAACCAGATTTGTGCGTTTCTGGCATTAATCATGGCTCTAACTCATCTATAAATGTTATATACTCCGGAACGATGAGTGCAGCACTAGAAGCTGGGATAGAGGGAATTCCTGCCATTGGGTTTTCATTATTAGACTATAATTGGAGTGCCAATTTTAAACATTGTAAGCCATTTGTAAAAACAATTGCTTCTAATGTTTTGGAAAACGGATTACAAGATGGCGTTGTACTTAATGTTAATATACCCAATGTTGAAAAAGACGCAATTAAAGGTGTAAAAATATGCCGTCAGGCAAGAGCAAATTGGGAAGAAGAGTTTGATAAAAGAACCAATCCAATGGGTCGCGATTACTACTGGTTAACAGGAAAATTTGTAAATATGGACCAAGGTGAAGATACAGACGAATGGGCGCTTGCTAATAACTATATTTCTGTAGTGCCAGTTCAATTTGATTTAACAGCACATCATGCCATTCAAAAATTAAACACTTGGAATTTTGAATCATAAAAAGGAAATTATCATTGGTTTTTTTGTGGGGCTAATTGCTGTTGGTATAGGTATTTTTATTTTTGATTTAGGTGTCGGCCTCTACAAAGGCAGCTCCATTAATCGAATAATCGACAGGTCATTTAGCACCATTTTATTAGACAAACGCGCTAGTATAGGTGCTTTAATCAATCTCCCTGTTTTTTATTTCTTTCTAAATAGAAAAAAAGATAATTACGCTAAAGGTGTTCTCCTTGCCACAATTTTAATTGGGATATTATTTTTAATAAATAAGCTATGAAGTACTATATAATTGCTGGGGAAGCCTCGGGAGATTTACATGGCTCTAATTTGATGAAAGCCCTCTTAAAAGAGGACCAAGATGCTGACATTAGATTTTGGGGTGGTGATTTAATGCAGGCTGTAGGTGGCACTTTAGTAACACACTACAAAGAGCGCTCCTTTATGGGTTTTGCCGAAGTAATTATGAATCTTAAAACCATTCTTGGTTTTATAAAATTCTGTAAAGAGGATATAGAATCTTACAAACCAGATGTTATTATTTTTATTGATAACTCTGGATTTAATCTTAGGATAGCCAAATGGGCAAAAGCTCTTGGTTATAAAACACACTACTACATTTCTCCTCAAGTCTGGGCATCACGTGCTGGTCGCGTTAAGAAAATAAAACGCGATGTAGACGCTATGTATACGATTTTACCTTTTGAAAAAGCGTTTTATAAAACGTATGGTTACGACGTTCATTTTGTAGGGCATCCGTTAATTGATGCTATTTCTGATAGAAAACTTGTTGATGAAACTCTTTTTAGAAAAGAACATCAACTTAGTAGTAAACCAATTATCGCTTTATTGCCAGGAAGCCGAAAACAGGAAATTAAAAAAATGCTTGATGTGATGCTAAGCGTTATTGAAGATTTTGAGGATTACCAATTTGTTATTGCAGGCGCACCGAGCCAAGAATATAGTTTTTATCAGTCTATAATAAAAAACAGACCTATTGCCTTTGTAGATAATAAAACACATGATTTACTGAGTATCTCTTTTGCTGCTTTGGTCACCTCTGGTACAGCAACCTTAGAAACAGCCTTATTTAAAGTACCGCAAGTTGTTTGTTATAAGGCAAATGCTATATCTTACCAAATAGCAAAACGCATTATCACGCTTAAGTTTATTTCTTTGGTTAATCTGATTATGGATGAAGAAGTTGTTACAGAGTTAATTCAGCACGATTTAAATACAAAACAACTTAAGAAAGAATTGCATACTATTTTGAATCCTGAAAAACGCGAGCAACTCTTTTTAGATTATTACGAATTGGAACAAAAGTTAGGTGGTAGAGGCGCAAGTGAGAATACTGCAAAATTAATTTACGAGGCTATTAAGAATTAAAAGACTTCCGTTTGTACAGAAGACAACTATGAGAAAAACCTACTTACTCTTCATTTTACTTGCATTACTTAGCAGCTGTGGTTCTTCCCGAAAAGCCTCTAAAAGTTCAAAACGGAAAACCGTAATTACCACAAAAACAACATCGAAAAACCAAATATCCGACAAAGCACAATCTATAATCAATTATGCCAAAACGTTTAAAGGAACTCGTTATAAATATGGTGGTACAACTAAAAAAGGGATGGATTGTTCTGGCTTAATTTATGCATCTTTTGGCGCTCATGATGTTGTTATGCCACGTACAACCCAAGCGCTCTCTTCTGCTGGAGATTGGGTTGATATAAAAAAGGTGCAGGAAGGTGATTTGGTATTTTTTGCTACTAAGAAAAATAGCCGAAAAGTAAATCACGTCGGGATTGTAACCGAAGTAAAAAATGGTGATATTTCTTTTATTCACGCATCTACAAGCCGCGGCGTAATGATATCTAAAGTCTCGGAGCGGTATTGGTACTTGGCTTACGTACAAGCAAGACGGTATTTGTAGCTTCGAGAGCCTCAGCTACCAACCTTAAAAAATCTTAGCTACCAAATTAAGTGTATTACATTTCAATTTTTTGAGTAACTTTCTGTTATGAAGTTGCTTAATTTCAACATAATAAAGCTCAGCATTTGCCTTATTATTGGCATATGTATTGGTTTTTATTTTGAAATTTCTATAAAAAACTCACTTTATGCACTTGTAATTTTAGGCTTAGGACTTACAGCAACATATCTCTACGCTTTTAAGAAGAATAAACTTACTCATCTGTTTGGCGGACTAGTTGTTTCAATATTCGTTCTGTTAGGTGTTCTAAGAACTCAGCTTTATGATGAAACTATTCAACCGTCCCATTACATTAATTCTAAAATTGATTATTCAAATTATCAAGACTTCCAATTAAAAATAATAGAGCGTCTAAAACCTGATAATTACAACTTAAAATATGTTGCAGAAATCATTAGCCTTAATGATATTAAAGCTAGTGGAAAAGTATTGCTGAATCTCCAAAAAGATTCTACACTTTATGATTTGGGTATTGGAGAATTCTATTTTACAAACAGTCAACTTTCTCAAGTCTCAGGTCCAAAAAATCCTTTTCAGTTTGATTACAGGAATTATTTAAAGCAACGCAACATCCATCACCAAATCTATTTAGATTCTAATGAACTGATTAAACTAGTAAGCCACTCAAAATCTATAGCGAGTTATGCCGACGCTTTTAGAACTCAAGTTAACTTTAAGCTCGAAAAAGCAGGTTTTAAACCAGACACTTTAGCTATTATTAATGCACTATTATTAGGGCAGCGTCAAGATATAAGCCCCGAAATTTACAATAACTACGTTAACGCGGGCACTATACACATACTTGCGGTTTCTGGACTTCATGTTGGGATTATTTTTATCATTCTCAATTATTTATTGAGGCCTTTACACCGATTAAAAAATGGGAAGCATATTCTAAAACCAATTTTAATTCTACTCGTAC
Organism: Winogradskyella wandonensis; assembly: GCF_004346845.1. GTDB lineage: Bacteria > Bacteroidota > Bacteroidia > Flavobacteriales > Flavobacteriaceae > Winogradskyella > Winogradskyella wandonensis. The sequence continues at coordinate 221,752 of NZ_SMGI01000002.1, forward strand.
TTTGGTCGTTTGCTTTTGTCGCGGGATTATCACCTTCTGTTACGAGAGCGGTTACCATGTTTAGCATTATTACGTTTGCACAGTTTTTACGTCGTCCAACGAATATCTATAACACCATTACCATATCGGCTTTTATTTTATTGCTCTTGAAGCCTATTTATCTTTTCGATGTTGGTTTTCAGATGAGTTACTTAGCAGTATTAGCTATAGTAAGCATTCAACCTATGCTTTATAAATTATGGACACCTAAGTATAAAGTCGTAGATTATTTTTGGCAAATTTTTACAGTGACTATAGCAGCGCAATTAGGTGTTGCGCCAATTAGCTTGTTCTATTTTCATCAATTTCCAGGACTGTTTTTTGTTTCAAATTTGGTCATCATTCCCGTGTTAGGTGTTATACTAGGCTTAGGCATTTTGGTTATTCTACTAGCTTTAATAAACATATTGCCTAGCTTCCTTGCTAAAGGTTTCGGGTTTATTATTGAATCCTTGAATAACTTTATCGCTTGGATTGCCCAGTTTGAAAATTTCCTATTAAGAGACATCTCATTTAGTATCTATCATGTTTTAGCAAGCTATCTAATGATTATTAGTGGACTCTATCTCTTCAAACAAAAGTCAGTGAAATCAATACATTACTCGCTTTTTAGTGTGTTACTATTTTCTTGTGTTTTGATTTATACCAAACATAAAAACAGTACAAATGAGTTGGTGATATACAATAAAACCAGAGCTACAATTTTAGGAAAAAAAGCAGACCACCAGTTAGTCGTCTATCACAATTTAGATTCTAACGCTATCCTACATGAAAAGACTCTAAAAAATTACAAAGTTGGTCATTTTGTTAATTCCACAATTTATGACCGTCTTGAACTAGTTTATAGTTTTAAAAATGAGAAAATTCTAATCGTCGATAGTTTAGGTGTCTACAATATAAAAAACTTTAAACCAGATTATGTTCTGTTAAAAGACTCTCCAAAAATTAATCTCAATCGACTTATTGACTCTTTACAACCTAAGCAAATTATTGCCGATGCTAGTAATTATAAATCTTATGTTGAGCGATGGAAACAAACGTGTAGGCATAAAAAAATCTCTTTCCATAATACTTATGAAAAGGGCGCTTTTATATTGAAATAAAATTAATTTGATAAAAAAGCCATTGTGACTACGCTCAAGGTCACACACCAAACTTATTACTTTGTTTGTCCGAAGCTAGGTTTAAAGTTCTTGTAGTACTCGTTAAATGCCTCTTGAGATGTCATAGATTTGTACTCATCGCTTTTAAACAATTTTAAGTACAACTCTAATTGTTGAGGATTTTGATAACCTGTAATTGGGGCGATAAGTCGTAATTCTTCATCAAAAAAAGCAATGGTCGGATATGCCCTAATTTGAAGAAATCGAGAAAATTCGTGAGGACTATTTCGTCTATTAGCTTTGCTTGCGTCATAACCAGGATTAGAAAAGGTATTATCCTTGTACGTGATGGTTGAGTTACCTTCCGCATTAAATTTTACAGCGTAAAAATTAGCGTTGACATACTCTACCACATCTTTATTCTGAAAGGTATTTCTATCTAACATTTTACAAGGACCACACCAGTTGGTATAGACGTCCATCATAATTTTCTTAGGATTCTTTTTTTGAAGTGCTACGGCTTCTTCAAAAGTTATCCAATTAATTTCTTGTGCTGATATGTTTATTGTAAAGAACACAACAAACATTCCAAATATTATCTTTTTCATCATATCTACTCAGTAGCAATTACTAGACCAAACTTACAAAATAAAAACGCCCCATTACGGGGCGTAGTGTTTATTTTAACTTTTTTCTAGCGAATGCCATGCATCATCTTAATTAATGTTTTATTTAGTATTAACATGATTATTCCGGCTCCGACAGGAATAGCAGTAAATATCAAGAAGAAGGTCGCCATACCATATTCCTCAACAATTGGGTCAATATAACTTCCTGTCCATCCAGCAGTAAGGTTAGCGATAAAGTTTGCTACAAACCAAATACCAAACATCATACCCACTAACTTTAAAGGTGCCAATTTACTAACGTAAGACAAGCCAACTGGAGACACACATAACTCTCCTAATGTATGGAATAAGTAAGCTAGTACTAAAAATATCATACTAACAGAAGCTGTTTTAGCTCCTAGAGGAATACCCATAGAACCATAAGCTAAAATTCCAAATCCAAGACCTAGTAGCATTAGTCCAATTGCAAACTTCACTGGACCTGATGGGTTGTATTTACTTTCCCACAATTTAGAAAATAATGGTGCAAAAGCAATAATAAAGAAGGAATTTAGAATTCCGAACCATGATGCTTTAACTTCAGCAACTTCAGCACTAAACTCTCTATTCAACATCCATATTACGATTCCCCATATAATAACAAAACTCGTACCTAGTAAAACATTTGATAATGCATATTTTGCAAATGTTTGTTTAAATAATAGAATTAAAACCCAAGTAATAATTAACATAGGCACCACCGTAAGAAGTGTATTAAATATCTTAAATGTAGTAGCGCCATCACCCGTTAAAATACGATCAGTGTAATCTGCAGCAAAAATTGTCATTGAACCTCCTGCCTGCTCAAAAGCCCACCAAAAGAATATTGTAAAGAAAGAAAACACACCAATAACTTTTAATCTATCTGCCGTGATTTTTGATTTAGAAGCATGGTCAGCTACAGCCTCTATTGCATCTTTAGTATCTTCAATAGAATCTTCGATAGCATCATCTAAATCTTCAGCATCTTTTGGTGATAAACCAATATTCCCAAATATTTTTTGCGCAAAGAAGAATTGTAACATCCCAAAAAACATAAAAATACCAGCAAGCCCAAAACCATAATGCCACCCAACCGATTCACCAATATAGCCACACAATAGAATACCTAAGAAGGCTCCTGCGTTAATTCCCATATAAAAAATCGTATAACCAGCATCCTTTTCTTTTCCTTGAGATTTATATAGTTGCCCAACAATTGAAGAAATATTCGGCTTAAAAAGACCATTACCAATAATTAAAAGTCCAAGACCTAAGTAGAAAAACATATCAGCAGTAACTTCAAGCGCCATCGAAGCATGCCCTAGTGTCATCAATAAAGCTCCTAGAACCACAGCTTTTCTATATCCCATTATTTTATCAGCTATAAAGCCTCCAATAATCGGGGTTATATAAACTAATCCTGTATACCATCCATAAAGAATTAATGCCTCTGATCTTTCCCAGCCCCAGCCTCCTTCACCTAGAATAGCTGCAGTTAAGAAAAGTACAAGTAACGCTCTCATCCCATAGTAAGAAAAACGTTCCCACATTTCAGTAAAAAAGAGCACAAATAATCCTGATGGGTGACCTAAAACAGTCTTTTGATTTGTTTCCGAACCTCCAAATTTAAATTCCATATATAATTATATTAGTTAGTATTTAGTTAGTTTATCCTTTAATCTTTGACTTCACTTCTTCTTTATTATCACTCTTTACGCGTTTATCGCCAAGTGTTTTATGAATAAAGTCCGTCATTTTAGTGTATAAATGTAATCTAGTATTTCCGCCGTAGATACCATGATTTTTATCTGGATATACCATCCATTCAAACTGCTTATTGGCTTGCACTAAGGCTTCAACCATTCGCATGGTATTCTGTAAATGCACATTATCATCTCCAGAACCATGAATTAGTAAAAAGTCACCTTTAAGTTTATCAACATGGTTTATAGGTGAGTTTTCATCATATCCGCTAGGATTTTCCTGAGGTGTAGTCATGTAACGCTCCGTATAAATGGTATCGTAAAAACGCCAACTTGTTACTGGCGCTACGGCTATAGCCATTTTAAATACATCATTACCCTTGAATAAGGCATTACTACTCATAAAACCTCCATAACTCCATCCCCAAATACCAATTCTGCTTTCATCTATGTAAGGCAAAGCGCCTAGTTTTTTTGCAGCTTCAATTTGGTCTTCAACCTCGTATTTACCAAGTTCATTTTGTGTTACTTTTTTAAAATCCGCACCCTTATATCCTGTTCCTCTTCCATCGACACAAGCTACAATATAACCTTCTTGAGCTAAGTGTTGGTACCAATAGTCATTAGCACCATTCCAGCGATTTGCCACTTGCTGTGAACCTGGGCCTGAATACTGATACATAAAGAGTGGATACTTCTTATTTGGGTCGAAATCCGCAGGCTTTATCATCCACATATTTAGTTCGTTTCCGTTAACAGAAATTGTACTAAATTCTTTCTTAGAAGTTACGTAATCTGCAACTTTTTGCGCTAATCTATCGTTATCCTTAATGCTCTTAATCAGTTTTCCTGATTTTGAATCGTTTAAAGTGTACTCTTGCGGCGAAGTTGCACTAGAATGTGTATTAATGAAATAGGTGAAATCTGCGCTAAAAGAAGCACTATTTGTACCATCTCGTTTGGTTAAACGCTTTTTGTTTTTTCCGTTAAGTTTTACAGAATAGACATCTCTATTAATTGAGCCGTTTTCAACCGATTGATAAAAAATAGTCTTAGAATCTTCGTCAAACCCATAATAATTAGTGACTTCCCAATCACCATCAGTAACTTGATTAATTAATTCACCATCTTTAGTGTAGTGATATATATGATTGTATCCGTCTTTTTCACTAGTCCAAATAAAGCTATTATCTTTTAAAAACGTAAGATTGAAAGTCACATCAACATAGGCCTTATCGGTTTCAGCCAAAACTAATTTTGAAGTACTCTTAGCTGTATCAATCATCCACAAATCCAATTCGTTTTGATGACGATTCATATACTGTGCGCTTAACACATCAGCATCGTTGGTCCAATTCAATCTTGCAATGTAAAAATCGTTATAAGACTTATCAACTTTGATTTCTGAAAGTGCATCAGATTTTAAATCATAAAGGTGCAAGGATACTTTGGAGTTTTTCTCTCCAGCTTTAGGATATTTAAACACTTGCTGTGTTTGGTACAATCCACTCCCAAAAACATCCATCGAAAATTCTGGAACTTCTGTTTCATCAAATCTTATGAAGGCTATTTTATTGCTATCGGCATTCCAGTCAAAGGCACGCACAAAACTAAACTCTTCTTCGTAAACCCAATCTGTAATACCGTTAATGATACTATTCTTCTTACCATCAAACGTCAATTGCTTAGTCTCTCCAGAAGTTAAATCTTTAACGTACAAGTTATTTTCGTAACCGTAAGCTACCTTTTGCCCATCAGGAGAAAATGTAGGTTCTTGCACCAAATTATCACTAAGTTTTGATATGCTTTTGGTCTTTGTATCATAAATGTAATATTCGCCTAGCGTCGAACGTCTAAAAACGGGTTGAGACTGTGTCGTCAACAAAATTTTAGATTCGTCTTTACTGAAGCTATAATCAAAAAACGCCTGTACCTCGACTAAATTTGCAGAGTTTACAAGCGTATTTACTTTTTCTAAAGTCTTATAATCGTAAATATCTATAGACGATGTTCTGGCACTTCTATCAAAATTTAAAACGGAATATTGTTGCCCGTTGTTCATAGAATGCAGGGCTTGCATGCCTTCGGTTCTAAAAGAACCATTCCAAATTTCTTCTAAGCTAATTTGTTTGTTCTGAGCTGTTACGAGAGTTGTAACAAATAAGGCAATTAGGCCTAAAGCGTGCGATAATTTCATTAATTATTATGATTTGATAAAGCAATGCCAAGTTTACTAAAAAATATGCAAAAAACCCGAATTATTAACAGTAAATCGGCAATATCAAGAAACCTTCATCACATATTGTACCAATCGTAGTATCTTTGTGTTTTAAATAGAAAAACATGGCTAAACCCATTACAGGATTTTCAAAATTAACTAAAGCACAAAAAATAGATTGGCTATTAGAAAATTACTTTAGTGATAGCGAATCGGCTAGAAAAACCGTCACACAATATTTTAATTCAGATGAAAAACTTCAGAAACTTCATGATGAATTTATCGAAAATTCTATAAGTAATTTCTATTTACCACTTGGTGTAGCACCAAATTTTATAATTAACAACGCTTTCTACACTATCCCAATGGCTATTGAAGAAAGCTCGGTCGTTGCTGCCGCTAGCAAAGCTGCCAAATTTTGGATGGATCGTGGTGGCTTTAAAGCCAATGTCATTTCTAGCGTAAAAATTGGTCAAGTTCATTTCACGTTTTCAGGAAACAAAGATGATTTAATCCGTTATTTTGAAGCAATAAAACCCGCTCTAATTTCCGAAACCGCTCCAATAACCAAAAACATGGAGCGTCGCGGCGGAGGTATTTTGGATATTGAATTGAGAGACAAGACAGCGGTTTTAGAAAACTATTACCAGTTGCATGCCACTTTTGAGACTTTGGATGCCATGGGCGCCAATTTTATCAACTCCTGTTTAGAACAGTTTGCAGAAACATTTAAATCCCATGCAGAAGCCAACCACATCAGAGGGCTGAATGTTGTTATGAGTATTTTGTCTAATTATGTTCCGAATTGCTTGGTTAGAGCAGAGGTACGTTGTAAAATATCAGAATTAAAAGATAAAGATATTCCTAATCCTGAAGCGTTTGCAGAAAAATTTAAACAAGCTGTAGCAATAGCCGAAGTAGAACCGCATCGCGCTGTGACCCATAATAAAGGTATAATGAATGGTATTGACGCAGTTGTACTTGCTACAGGTAACGATTTCAGAGCTGTAGAAGCTGGCGTACATGCCTACGCATCTAAAGACGGTACTTATACCAGTCTTACGCATTGTAGTATAGACAACGACGAATTTTGTTTTTGGCTGGAGATTCCACTTGCCTTAGGTACTATTGGCGGTTTAACAAGTTTGCATCCGTTAGTGAAATTTAATTTAGAATTGCTTGGCAAACCTTCGGCTAAAAAATTAATGGAAATCGTTGCCGTTGCCGGATTAGCTCAAAATTTTGCTGCTTTAAAATCCTTAACTACAACAGGTATTCAAAAAGGACATATGAAAATGCACTTAATGAATATCTTAAACCAATTTGAAGCTAGCGAGAATGAGCGTATACAACTCGTTGAGTACTTTAAAAATAATACTGTAACCCATAGTGCTGTTGTTGAAGCTATTGAAAAACTGAGAAATTAATGGAGTTTAAAAGCAACGGTAAACTTCTACTCACGGGTGAATATTTAGTTCTTAATGGAGCTAAAGCAATGGCACTGCCAACACGTTTTGGACAAAGTTTGATTGTCGATAAAACAAAAAAGCCTATAATTTCTTGGGTAAGTTATGATGAAACAAATGCTATTTGGTTTAAGGAGCAATTTAGTATTTCTCAGGTTTTCTCGAATACCATTAACCCAGATAATGACGTTTCCGAACGCTTAATTCAGATTTTTAAAAGCATTAAAAAATTAAATCCTAAGTTTCTAAACTCTAATTTTGGTTATAATATTAAAACCACACAAGATTTTAATCGTTCGTGGGGTTTGGGTACATCTTCAACCTTAATAAATAATTTAGCGAGTTGGGCAAATGTCAATGCTTATGATTTGTTAGAACTAACCTTTGGCGGAAGTGGATATGATATTGCCTGCGCACAATCCGATAGCGCTATTATCTATCAATTAGAAGAAAACAAGCCTAATGTTACCGAGGTCAAATTCAGTCCTCCATTTAAAGACAACATTTACTTTGTATATCTCAATCAGAAGCAAAATAGTAGAGATGGTATTAAAACCTACCGAGCTTTTAAAGGTGACTTACTAAAACCAATAAAAGACATTAATGCTTTAACAGAAGCGTTACTTACTTGCTGTGACCTAAAATCTTTTGAAGATTTAATTACCACTCACGAAGAGATTGTTGCAAAAATTATAAATCAAAAACCCGTAAAACAACGGCTATTTAACGATTTTGATGGTGCTGTAAAAAGTCTTGGCGCTTGGGGTGGCGATTTTGTTTTAGTTACAGCCAATGAAAATCCTAAGGATTATTTTAATTCCAAAGGCTATAACACAGTAATTAGTTTTTTAGATATGATTAAAGCATAAAAAAGCCTTGCAATTGCAAGGCTTTTTTATTAATTATATTTTATAAAGTCTAAAACTAGTAAACCGTTTTAGCTCTATTATCCTCTATTTCTGCTGCGGCTTCTAAAGCAGAATACACTTTACTCTGAACCGCATTTTTTCTTGCATTGTTTAATCTAGACAATACTGCAGCGTAGTTATCTAATCGTGTAGCCTCATTAATTCTAGTAACCTCAATGACATATACACCTCTTTCGCCTTCGATTGGCTTAGATACTTCACCTTGCTTCAATCCAAATGCCGCTCCAACAACTTTAGGCTCAGAACCTGCACCAGCGATAGTTGGTGTTTTCATTTTAAGACCGTTTGCGGTTTTAACAGTTTGTCCTTGATTTTTAGCAATATCAGCTAATGTAGATGCAGAAATCTTTTGACGAATCATCTCGGCTTTCTTTTCTTTAAGTACCTGAGCACTTACTGCAACTTTAGCATCGTCTACACTCATTAAGCCTTCTTTATTAATGTCTACCAATTTGGCTATAATAAAACCAACACCAGCAACTGGGAAACTCTTGTAATCGCCAACTTCGGTTTCGTCTTCGAATGCCCAACGCACAACTTGTCGTTGACTACCCAAACCTGGGATGTTTTCATCAAGTTCTTTAAACGTAACTGGCTTTACCTCTAAATTACGCTCTTCGGCTAGCGCTCTAAAATCACCATCTTTAGCTGCTATTTCAAATTTTTGTTTTGCATTAAAAACATCATCGATTGTTTTTTCTGACGCTTCAATCTTACGGGCAATAGTTGCTAGTTTTAGAGTTTCGTTAAAGCCCGATTGGTCTAGAATTTCAATAATGTGGTATCCAAAGCTTGTTTCAACAACATCTAAATCGCCTTTCTCATTATCGAACGAAAACGCCTTAAATTCTGGAGCAAAGCCTTGATTGTATGTAAACTCAATTACGCCTTCTTTTTCGTTGCTCACTTTGTCTGAAGATAAGTCTAATAAATCTACAAACTTAGAGCGGTTTCTCTTTACGATATTAAAAATGCTATCTGCTGTTGCTTTAGCTTCTTCTGGCGTTTTTGTCACATCTGCCGCTGCTCTATTTGCACCTGCATACGGAATTAGAATGTGACGAACTTTAACTGAGTCTGGCTTACTTGCCTTATCTAAAACTTTAGAATATTTGTAATAACCAGCATCTTTATATGGTCCGTAATAGTTACCAACAGCCGTGTTTAACAAACTATCTTTTGCAGCGCCTAATTGAGATGCTCTTAAATATGCATCTGAAAACTTAATATCTGAATTAGAGTTTACAAACGCTTCAATATTTTTTGTATTATCAAATCCTAAGATAGTATCCGTACCTTTTGTTGCTTCATTATATTCTACTTTATCACTTCTAAGTGCTAACAACTCTGCCTTTAAATTATCCTCGTCTTCTGGTGAGGCGTCTTCTCTAAACTCAACAAATAAGATTTCTCTTGTAGCATCTACCTTGTAGGTCTCTTTGTTTTTTTCTATATAAGATTTAATATCAGACTCTGTAATCTTAACCAAACTGTCTGCTGTAGACGTATATGGTACTTGTACGTATTTAATATCTACAGTTTCTGTATCTGCTAAATACTCATCTTCTGCTTCAGTTAGCGTTGCGTTTACACCAGCTTTAACTAAATTATAGTACTGCTGTGTAAGTGCGTTATTTGCTAATTGCTGTTCGTTATTTGTCCACTGCGCATAATTAATGGTAAATGTACTAAGAGGTGCGCCTTGAGGTTGTATATCCTTAAGGTTAGCAATAAAAGCATTTAACTTATTGACATCGAAAATGCTATCCTGGTTTTGAAACTCTGGATAACTACCAAAACTATTTTCTAAAAGCTGACGCATTTTATCTTTTTCTACTGAAAGTCCTAATTTCTCGAACTCCGTATTCATGATAATACGTCTTAACTCTTGATTATAAATATTGTTCTTTGCTTGAGTTTCTGAAGCACTTGGTCCCATACGTTGCTGCATGTTTTGCACAGCCAACATAAATGGCTCTCTTTTGATATCTTCTCCATTAACTGTCGCTATAACATCTTGAGAATCCGTTAATCCTCCTGGACTATCAATAACTCCTTGAATTACAAAAGCAAATAAGGCTAAAGCTATTACTAATATTAAAATGAATGAACGCTGTCTGATTTTATTTAAAACTGCCATTTTATGGTATATAGGTTGTTAAAATTAAGTGTGCGAAAATAACATTTTATCCCAAATAATAAAAGGATGACGACTCTTTTTTAGAGGTTTTAAAGTGTATTAATCTTCCTCTACAATTTCTAGATAAACACTATCGATTTTTGTGGTGGATACTTCGGTAATTGTAAATCTAAAATTATCAATTACTATGGTCTGGTTTAATTGTGGGATTTCCTCTGCGTAGTTTACAATTAATCCTCCCAAAGTTTCGTAAGCCTCACTTTCTGGCAGATTAAGTTTATAGGTTTCGTTAAGGTAATCGACCTCTAAACGTGCCGAAAATTTAAAGCTATCCTCGGATAGTTGTTCTTCGATTAATTCTACACTATCGTGCTCGTCTTCAATTTCTCCAAAAAGCTCTTCGATAATATCCTCTACGGTCATCATACCCGATGTTCCGCCATACTCATCAATGACTACAGCTATACTTTTACGCTTTTTTGTAAGGACATTTAGTACATCTTTTATTAATATGGTTTCTGGCACAAAAACTACAGGAATTAAAACCGATTTTATAGTTTTTGGTTTTTTAAATAACTCAAACGAATGTACATAGCCTAAAATATCATCAATAGTATCTTTATAGATTAAAATCTTTGTATATCCGGTTTCTATGAACAATTGGCGTAAGTTTTCTACAGAATCCGAAATTTCTACAGCTGTCATCTCGGTACGAGGTACCATAACTTCTCGAGCTTTAACTTCTGTAAATTCTAAGGCATTCTGAAAAATCTGAATTTCGCTATCCACCTCGTCATGTTCTTCTACGGACTCCATCTGCTCGGTAATAAAATTTCCCAGTTCAACTTTTGTCAACGCTAGTTCTACAGCATCACCTTCAGTTTTAAAAAAGGCTTTTAAAATGATGTCTGATATACGAATAACAAACTCTGATATAATCGAAAACAAAAGGTAAAATAGGTATGCCGGTAATGCAAAAAACTTCAATAAAGTATTAGAATATATCTGAAAAAACACCTTTGGTAAGAACTCGGCAGTAAGAAGTATAATTGCTGTAGAAATAACGGTTTGAGACAGCAATTGTAAATCATTAAAAAGATAGTTTATTAGACTATATTCCGAAGGAAGAAAACCTTGAAACCAACGTACCAATACATCGCCCATTACAAAACCATAAATAACTAAGGCAATGTTATTACCAATAAGCATTGTGGTAATAAACTTAGAGGGTTTTGCTGTTAATTTAGTTAATAGCCTGCCTAAAAAATCATCTTGTTTCTTCTCTAATTCTATATGAATTTTATTGGAAGACACATATGCAATTTCCATTCCCGAAAAGAAAGCAGATAGTATTAGCGAACTAATAATTATAATGATATCGGCAGACATCTATTTCTTGTTTTGACGGTCCTGAAATTTTTGTCTAAAACGCTTACGAAAGAAAAACATAAATACCGCTAATGCCGCAAATAGTATAGAAATGTAGCTTCGGTTTCTATCTACTGACCAATTGGTAATAGCATCCCATGCAAAAAGCACTGCAAAAATGATATATGCGTATTGAAAAAATTTTAATGCTTTAATCATATCCTTAACTAATTATAGCACAAAAGTAATCGATTTTTTGATTGTAAAGCTATTGAACTTGCTTTAGTCTTAGTTCTCTATTTCGACTTCTCCAGAAGTTTCAAGCATTTCCCAGACGTCAAAATTCTTATCGGAGTCAAATCCGCGCCCAGTAATATCTGTACCTTCTGAACGTAATCTAACGTTCTCGTTAGTAAATACCCATTCTGTTTTTTGGTCGAAATACATCTGTGGTGCAAATAATGAGTCTTTATTATGCGTTGCCAAAATCACGTTCCCTCTAAGATCTATTAAGTCTGTCTCATCATAAGTAATGGCGTAATCTGCAAAGATTTTACTTACATTACCATTATCATCATAAACATGAAGTTCGATACCTTTTGGAAATTCTGAAAAAGCGAAACTACGATTGGAGAAATCTAGCATTCTAGGACTTATAAGATTTGCCCTAAGCTGAAATGAGTCCGTGTACTTCAAGTTTATAGTATCTGCAATACCTATAGGCTCGTTCTGCAGAACGCCAACTTGCTGCACATCTTTAAAGTTATTTTTACATGAAAAAAACATAGTCACAGCTATTGCCATGACTATGTTAAAAATGATATGTGAAATTTGTTTTTTCAATTATATTTTTGGTACCGTAACAGTAACACCAATCCAACATCCTATGGTCATGGATTGACCACCATTTCCTTTAGAGAAAATCATGCTTTTGTCTGGTGCTAACGCCTCATATCTTGCTACAGCTTGATTGGCTGTACTTTTTAAACGTCCATCTACTCTACCAGCCTTTGCAGCTTCGTTAGCAGCAGCCCAGTAAGTTGCTCTCTTTTCAAACGCATCAGTACCGCAATTATTGGCGCTAGACGCATACATACCTGCAATTCTTAAATAAGGTGTACCGTTAGATGGGTTTAACTGCAACGCTTCTCTATACAGTTGTCTTGCTTTGCTTAAAGAACCCTTTTTTCTATTCTTTTCCGCTAATCTATATACTAACTTCCATTTCTTCAATGGATCTGTTTGCAAGTCCATAGACTGCTTGTAGTACTTTTCTGCCTCCGAAGTTTTACCTTCTTTTTCTTTAAGCACACCTAGATAATATGCTGTATCTGCATTTGGCTCTATTGTATTTTTTTGTTGTACAACTTTTATAAACATTGGGTCGTCTGTACACTCTTTAGAATACAATTTATTCATTGCACGCTGCAACCACTTGCTGTCATTTTTCTTTTCTTCAAAGTCTTTTTGATATAAAGGAATCAATACATCACACGTTGCTCTGTTACCTATTTCAGCATCTACACTTTCAGAAATTTGATCGTAGGCATTTATATAACTTTCATAGCTACTTTTTCTTTTGGCTTCTTTTGAACTTAAGGTAGCACCAGACTCCTCTTTTTGTATTAGCTTGTTGATTTTCTCTGATAATTTACCAACTTCTTCTTCTATCTTATCATTAATATCGTCGTACTTATCAAATAACTCCTGAGGTGTTTTTTTACCCGCATCATACAAATTTACCATCATCTTAAAGTAGATGTATAATGATTTTGGGTCATTAAAATTCTGTAAATCTTCATTATAACCCTTATCGAAGATATTATAGATTTGCTCATCTGACAACCCTAACTCTTTTCTATAAGTATAAGACAATTTACCTTTCTCATACTGTAGCTTTCCTACTGGGAACTTAGACGCATAATACTGGTTGTACTCACCATAAAGCTTTAATAAATCATTTATAAAAGCTACTTTTTCTGCACCAGTGCTTTTATCGATTTTATGCTCTAAGATTTTTTCACCTCTTACATAAATGGCTCTATTAAACTGTGGACATTTTGTTCTAACTTTCATCCATGGCTCATAAGCTTCATCATATTTTTTGTTCTTAGCATAAGAATCAAAAATAGAAAGGTTGTTCATACACTCCTCATCTTGTTGGCCGTAACTTGTGCTAAAACCAACAACTAAGGCTATAAGTAGTAATGTAATCTTCGTCTTCATCGTTTAAAATTTTTGTTAGTTATATTTTCTTTTTTGGAACCATCTATCACTTAAGGATAAACTTACGTTGAAATTAAAAAAGTTTTCTTGTATTAAATTACTTCTTTTTGTACCTCTTTGGCCATATTCGAAACCAAGATTTAACTCAGAAAACAATCCTGTCTGTGGTCCTATTGGCAATCCTAGTCCAAAAGATATGCCAAACTCGTCTATAGACTCATTATTTATGACTAATCCAGTATTTTCAAATCGGGCTCCTGCACGGTAAGTTACTCTTTTAAAGTAACTTGAGAGTGATCGGTAACTCGGTAAATAAAATCCGCCAATTGCAAAAGACGATGCATCCTCGAACGATGTCCCAGTATTAGAAGCATCTAAAAGTGGATTACCAAACACACTTGAATTTTGAGATACGTATTCTGCACCTACAAACCACTTTGAAGCCTGACCAAGACCTAAACCAAAAGATAACCGATTAGGTAACGATAAATCTGTTTCTTCGTCTTCTCCTAAATCTACTTCAATAGTATTTTGTACAAACTCGTCTCCAAAATTATTAATTATTATAGTAGAAATTGAACGGTCGTTGATAGAGTTAAGACTACTTTCGGGAGCAAAAGTTGCAGTTGCAGAAAATTCTAATTTATCGGTTAATTTACCTTTGTAAGCCGCTCCGAAATTAAAGTTAAGCCCACTTAAATCTGAGCGACTATTTTGTCTGGTTGCAAATTGCACCAGATTTCCCTCATCATCATAAACAAACTGAATTGCGCTATTTTGTGTATTACCAAAGTTGTAATTAACGTCGGCACCAATAGTGAAATTGTCAGTTACCAAGTAACCTAAGCTAAAGAACGCTTTATTCAATCCGCCTTCGCCTTCATATCTAAAATCTACTCGGTCTTCAACAGGATTAAAATCCTGTAATCGATAACCCACAGACGTAAAAGGAAGTAATCCAAATCCTGCCCCAAACCGTCCAAGCGGAATCGAAACTGCCAAATAATCAAATGATGATGAATTTGCATTTTCTGATTCGGTGTTGCTATTTAGGCTGGAGGTTGTAAAAGTACCTGCTACAGAAAACTTAACAGGTCTACTCTCGCCATCATATGGTTTAGATTGCAAATTTTTACCAGCATAAGATGCCGGATTTCGTAGATTTATATGTAGGCTATCTATATAAGACCCAATACCGCCCATTCCTCGATTTTCTATAGTCCCTTTAAATCTTAGGCTACCTATGCCATAAAAAGAGTACGGAGAAGCCGTTCCTTGCTGAGCGTATGACAAACAGCCGATTATTGCTATTGAAATTGCAACAAATTTTTTAATCATTATAATGAATTAAATTCTAGAATATAATTTAGACCTTCTAGCAGAAAATCCGAGTTGGCAAATATGCTACTTTTTAATTGTTTAGACAACATTTTGGCATCACCACCTGTTAAAATAACTGTTAAATCTGAATATTTTTTGGCATATTCCTCAATAATACCATCAATCTCGTTAACTACTCCGAAAATAACACCAGCGTGAATTGAGGTATTTGTAGAATCTCCAATGAGCTGTTTAGGTACTTCAGTTTCTAATAAAGGAAGGTTAGCTGTAAAATCATTTAGAGCTTTATACCTTAGTCTAACACCTGGGGAAATCGCACCTCCTAAATAATGATTGTCCTTAGTTATAAAATCGTAAGTAATACATGTACCTGCATCTATTATGAGCGCATTATTATCTCTAAAGTTTAGAACTGAAGCACTCACCAAAGCTATTCTATCTACACCTAAGGTATTTGGCGTTTTGTACTTATTTTTAAACGGAATTTTAGCCTTAGAATTAAGCTCTAATATTGGTAAGTCCTCTTTTAGATAAGAAATATTCGCCTGCGTTAAACGTCCCACAGAGGAAACAATTGCCTTATTAAGTGCTGGAAACTGTTTTTTTACTGCTTTGTATTCCCTTTTAAAATTTGAAATAATACTGCTGGTTTTATAAAGAAGTTTATTTCTCTGAAAAACAGCAAATTTAACGCGTGTATTACCAACATCTACAATAAGGTTCATGGGCTTTTTTGAAAAGACAAATTTATAAAATCAATTTTTGTTATTTTCTTTTTGGATATACTAAAAATGAATTTATATTTGCATCCGCTTTAGCAATGAAGCAACTGGTGCCTTAGCTCAGTTGGTAGAGCAAAGGACTGAAAATCCTTGTGTCCCTGGTTCGATTCCTGGAGGCACCACTTTAAAACCCGATTCTTTGGAGTCGGGTTTTTTGGTTTTAAGATTTTATGTAAGCTTTAAGGTTTTACTTCGTCCTAAAATATTATCTTGTTTTTTCAATTTCAAAACAATAACATTTATATGTCTAAAACATACTACGACCCAGCAGACCTTCGAAAATTTGGAAAAATCACCGAATGGAGTGAAGAGCTTGGTAATAAATTTTTTGAATACTACGGAAAAGTCTTCGAGGAAGGCGCCTTATCCGCTCGCGAAAAATCACTCATCGCATTAGCCGTAGCACATACAGAACAATGCCCATATTGTATTGATGCTTATACCAAAGATGGTCTACAGCGTGGTGTTACTAAAGAGGAAATGATGGAAGCCATACACGTGGGTGCTGCTATAAAGAGTGGCGCAACTTTAGTGCATGGTGTACAAATGATGAATAAAGTAAATAAACTAGACGGATAGTCTTTTATATATGACAAAACTAAAAACGCAATCGCTAAAAAAAAGACAGAGCGATTTAGCTAACACTAATAAACAACTAGAAATTTTATCTAATGGTATTTTTGCCAACGGAGAGTTGCCAACGTTTAAAGACAAAATTGCCGAAACCAATCAGTTTCCATTAAAAGCAAAACCATTAGAGATTTTACAAATCAACGTTGGTTATATGTGCAATCAGGTTTGTGAACATTGCCACGTTGATGCTGGTCCAGACCGTAAGGAGATTATGACGCGTGAGACCATGCAGCAAATCTTGGATGTGGTAAAGACAACTGGAGCTCATACACTTGACTTAACTGGCGGTGCTCCAGAAATGAATCCAAATTTTAGATGGTTCGTCGAAGAAGCTTCACAAATTGGGGTTAAGGATTTCATTGTACGCTCAAATCTTACCATAATTAGAGCAAATAAAAAGTACTACGATTTACCAGAGTTTTTCAAAAAACATAATATCCACGTTGTAAGCTCAATGCCACATTGGACTCGCGGAAAGACAGACAAACAACGCGGCGAAGGTGTTTTTGATATGTCCATAAAAGCACTACAAGAACTCAATGCCGTAGGCTACGGAATGCCTGATAGCAATTTAAAACTCGACCTAGTTTACAATCCTTCAGGCGCTTTCTTACCTGGTGACCAAGCTAGCATGGAAAAGGACTTTAAAAAAGCATTGATGGAAGATTTTGGTATTCAATTTCATAATTTATTTGCAATTACCAACTTACCGATTTCGCGTTTCCTAGATTATTTGATTGCTTCAGAAAATTATGAGGACTACATGTATAGTTTGGTAGAAGCTTACAATCCTATGGCGGTGGAAAATGTGATGTGTACCAATACACTTTCTGTAAGCTGGGACGGCTATTTATTCGATTGCGATTTTAATCAAATGCTAGACTTACCTGTAAACAGCAAGTCAAAGCATATCTCAGAATACAAAACCGAATTGCTAGAAGGTCGAAATATTGTAATTTCTCAGCATTGCTACGGTTGCACCGCTGGTGCAGGAAGTAGCTGCCAAGGTACGGTAGCTTAATTTTCATAAATCATGAAACGCATTTTTACATCTTTTTTAGTTTTAATTTCTATGTTAGTATTCTCTCAAGAATCGCTTCCTGAGCTGTTACAACAATACAATGATAAAGGTGTTCCTTACATTTCCGCCCAAGAACTGGCAATGCCTAAAACTGAAGCTATTCTTTTAGATGCTCGCGAGCCAAAAGAATACGAGGTGAGTCATCTTAAAGACGCCATTTGTGTAGGTTATGATTTTTTTGATTTAAAAACAGTGACAGACAAAATTAAAGACAAAGACCAACCTATTGTGGTCTATTGCTCTCTCGGCATTCGTTCAGAAACCATTGGTGAGAAACTTAAAGGTGCAGGCTACACCAACGTAAAAAATCTTTATGGCGGCATTTTTGAGTGGAAAAACAATGACTTCGAAGTCTACAATGCTAAGAATATGCCCACAGACAGTATCCATACCTTTTCCGACGAATGGAGTAAATGGCTTAAAAAAGGCATTAAAGTCTCTAATTAACGCTTTGTATAAACAAATTCTTTAAATCCTAAATGTTTTAATAACGTACCATCTTTATAAAAAAGGTCAACATCGATTTTTAAATTATGCTTTCCTATTGGCAAATTATTACTTAACAATTCATATGGGAGAAATACCTCTTTATCATTATAAACTGCAGAACTAAAACCTGGCTTAAGCGATTTCTTAATTTCTAATTGTCCTGAAACATTTTTATAACCAAATTGGGTAGATTTAATAAACTTATCGCCCTCCATAATTCTTATAGTTAAATAACAGCTTTTCCCTTTTAGTCCGTAAATAAAAAACTTATTGTGTATTCTAATACCAAATTTGTTGTTAGAATCGAAAACATCATTTTCTAGCCAAGTCTTTTCATATTTTGCAGAAACTTTCGATTTGTCAATACCAATTGTAGAGGTATTAATTACACTGTTTCCTTTTTTTACCTTAATGTCGTAGAAGTTCCAGCAACTTGTTGTACTGCTACAATCGACTTCTGTTAAAGAATAAATATCCTCAATGTTACTGACTTGATTAAAGTACAAACTTACCGTTTTGGTTTCGTTCGCTTTAAGATTAATCGTCCCAAAACCCGATGCTAGATTACCTTTCCAACCTACTTGAGCTTTTAAAGCATACCTATTCCCTTTCTTGTCTGTTAAAACAAAAGGCGATGTTCCGCTTGGCGCATGTAATGTCGCAGAAATGGCAGTCTTTGGACTAAACTTTAGTTTTACAACAGTCTCTTTAAGTTTAGAGAAATTGTAAATATCTACAATTTTAACATAGTTAGAGTAGCCATTACCAACTGTAACCGTATTACCTTGAGAATAGATTATTTGAGCAGAAATTAACAGAAATAGTGAGATTATGTTTTTCATAAATATTGCTTTATGCCCTCAAAATAATTTTTTTTTCTTAAAACACCTATACGAATAGATAAAAGACCAACTTTATAGATGTTTGAATTTTGCCATTAAAAATCTGTGAAAATTTCTACATACTTTTGTCTCACGTACCAAAATCAAACTCTTTGACTAACGCTCTAATAATATTTACTCGAAATCCAGAATTAGGAAAGTGTAAAACGCGTTTAGCAAAATCTGTTGGCGATGAAGAAGCCCTAAAGATTTACAAGCACCTTCTGCAACATACAGCAGACGTTACCAAAACAGTAAATGCCGAACGTTTTGTTTTTTATTCTGAAAACATTCATCAGAACGATATTTGGGATAATGCATTCTTTAATAAACAATTACAAGAAGGAAATGACCTTGGTGAACGTATGCAAAATGCTTTTGAAACATTGTTTTTAAAAGATTTTAAAAAGATAATTATTGTTGGTAGTGATTTGCTTGATTTAGATACAACCATCATAGAGACCGCATTTGAAAAATTGGATAAAAACGATGCTGTTATTGGACCAGCAGCAGACGGCGGCTATTACCTTTTGGGTATGAGAAGCTTAAACAAAAACGTTTTTAAAAATAAAGATTGGGGAACCGAAACGGTATTAGAACAAACAAAAAAAGATTTTTTTAGCGATAGTCTGTATGTTTTAGAAACTTTAAACGACATAGACTATTTAGAGGACTTAAAGCCTTATAAAGCATTTAATTATTTATTCTAAGTTGCACACGGTTTTCTGTCTAAATTTTTGAATTTTTATATTGTTTACCTGTATTGTTATAGATACTTTTGATGCTATAATTACGATTTTTTAAATATGATAAAATATATAACCGAAAGCACCGAATATTTACAGAGTAAAGGCTTTGATACGCCCGATGTGGGCATCATCCTAGGAACAGGTTTAGGCCAACTTATAAATGAAATAGAAATCATTGCCGAAGCTAGTTACAATCATATTCCTAATTTTCCAACGGCTACAGTGGAGTTTCATAAAGGCAAATTGATTTACGGAAATCTTTCAGGCAAAAAGGTCGTGGTGATGCAAGGTCGTTTTCATGTTTATGAAGGTTACACGCTTCAAGATGTGACATTCCCTGTTCGCATTATGGAAAAATTAGGTATTAAAACGCTTTTAGTTTCTAACGCTGCTGGTGCCATAAACCTTAATTTCAAAAAAGGTGAAATTATGCTTATCGACGACCACATTAACCTTCAAGGCAGCTCTCCATTAGCCTTTAAAGGTGTAGAAAACCTCGGTCATCGATTTGTAGATATGAGTGCTCCCTACAATCTTGACATTAACGCAAAGATTAAAGACATAGCGAAAGCTAATAACATCAAATTACACGAAGGTGTTTACGCTTCTGTTGTTGGACCTCAGCTTGAAACTCGTGCGGAATACCGCATGCTTAAAACTATTGGCGCTGATGCTGTCGGCATGAGTACTGTTCCAGAAGTTATTGTAGCAAATCATCTTAATTTGAAAGTCGCTGCTTTATCTGTTTTAACCGATGAATGCGACCCGGATAATCTAAAACCTGTAGACATTGCAGAAATTATTGCTATGGCCGGAAAAGCCGAGCCAAATATGATTACCTTGTTTAAAGACTTAATAAAAAAATTATAAATTTTAGGAGGCTTCCAGATTGTCAACCTCCAAGTTAAAAATTAAAATGGTGTCTGAGGCAATCGAAGACACAAAAGAAATATATTATGAGTTACTTAGATGCAACTAACGATTTATACAAAGAAGCAGCATTAACGCCAGATGTTGGGCTTTGCTGTACCACAAACCCAATTTGGGAATTACCAGGATTAAAGATTCCAAAAATAATGCAAGAGATGAATTACGGGTGTGGAAGCACAGTAAACGCAAGAGATTTAACCAACAATCCAAAAATGCTTTATGTTGGTGTTGGTGGCGGCATGGAGCTATTACAATTCTCATATTTTAACCGTCAAAAAGGTGGTGTCATCGGAGTTGATGTTGTAGATGAAATGTTAGAAGCTTCTCGTAAAAACTTTAAAGTTGCAGAAGAACAAAACGACTGGTTTAAAAGTGAATTTGTTGACCTTAAAAAAGGTGATGCTTTAAACCTTCCTGTTGAAGATAATTCTATCGATGTTGCGGCGCAAAACTGTCTATTCAACATCTTTAAAGCTGAAGATTTAAAGAAAGCCATTGACGAGATGTATCGCGTTCTTAAACCTCACGGACGTTTGGTAATGAGCGACCCAACTTGCGAACAACCTATGAACGATACTTTGCGTAATGATGATAGACTACGTGCGTTATGTTTAAGTGGAAGTTTACCAATAGCAGAATACGTAAAAGCATTAACCGATGCGGGTTTTGGGACTATAGAAATTAGAGCACGTAAACCATACAGAATCTTAGACCCAAAACATTACCCAACAGATGAGTTAATTTACATCGAGTCTATCGAAGTTGCCGCCATTAAAGACCCAATGCCAGAAGATGGTCCTTGTATTTTTACAGGTAAAGCAGCAATCTATTATGGTGACCAAGACTATTTTGATGATAAAAAAGGACATATTTTACTCAAAAATCAGCCTATTGCCATTTGCGATAAAACCGCTGGTGCTCTTGCAGATTTAGGAAGAGATGATATTTTTATTAGCGAATCTACCTACCACTATGATGGTGGCGGATGTTGCTAATAAAAATATAAGTCAAAAAAAAGAGCGCTAATAAGCGCTCTTTTTTATTATATATCTTCTTAAAATTTAAGCCCTAAAGCATCAAACAAATGGCTCATGGTCCAAGCCGGACCAATCATTAAAAATTGTACATCTTTAAGAAAGGATGGCTTTTTACCTTCATGATTATGCCCAACAAATTGCATAATCCAAGCTATAACAAAAATAACTACCATAACTAGCCATAAGGGTGCGATTTGAGAATATTCAATAAGATGAATGCCATAGAGTACTAATGCTGAAAAAATAAGCATCCCAATAAAAAGCACGAACGATAACCTCAAGTAATACAGCAATCCCAAAAGAATAACTACAGTACCAAAATGCAGAAAAGGCTCCATCCATGTTGGTGTTTGGTCTACTAAAAATCCACCTGTAGGAATAGAAGCCAGTAATCCTATAAGGCTTAAAAATATGGCTGGCACACAAACATAATGCACACGTTTATTAAATGTTGTTTGATGACTTTCCGCGTACTCCTCTAATAAACTATCTATTTTTCGCATGGTACAATCGTTTTTTAGTGTTGATGCAATATACCAATTCTATCCAATTGTGTTATTTTTACTAAAGTCTTTCGACCTAAAAAATCTATGGAAAAGTATATCGACATATTTAAAAACTCCTATTCTAATTATTGGAACTATCTCAAATACGAGCTTATTGATTTAAATCATTGGGATAATTTTTTCTATGGTTTAATTGTCATTTCTATCGCCGTTTGGTTACTAGAAATTGCTTTTCCATGGCGTAAAAATCAGTCAATTTTTCGAAAAGACTTTTGGCTAGATACATTTTACATGTTTTTTAATTTCTTTATTCTCAACCTCATTATCCTTATTGCATTATCGAATACGGTTTCAGAATTTTTTAATGATATTTTAAAATCTATTGGGTTAAACATTGGAAGTCTTCAACTATTTGATGTTGATGATTTACCTAAATGGTTAGGCTTACTCATTTTCTTTTTGGTGTCGGACTTTGTACAATGGAACACACACCGTTTGTTACATCGCGTACCATTTCTATGGAATTTCCACAAAGTACACCACTCTGTAAAAGAAATGGGTTTTGCTGCCCACTTACGCTACCATTGGATGGAACCTGTGGTTTACAAATCTCTACTTTACATTCCAATAGCCATTATTGGTGGTTTTGATGCGCAGGATGTAGCCATTGTTTATTTCTTTTCTATAGCAATTGGGCATCTTAATCATGCTAATCTAGGTTGGGATTATGGATTTTTAAAATACATTTTCAATAATCCAAAAATGCACATTTGGCATCATGCAAAAGAATTGCCAAAGCATGTAAGCTATGGCGTTAATTTTGGACTAACCTTAAGTCTTTGGGATTATCTTTTTAAAACCGATTACGTGCCGCACAACGGACGTGATATTGAATTAGGCTTTAGTGGCGATGAAAACTTTCCTAAAGATTTTATTAGTCAGGAATTATATCCAATTAAAAAGAAATGAAGCAATTTTCACTACTCGTATTACTCATATTAACAACTGCTTGTGGAATCAGTAAAAAAGCCATTGAAAAGACCGAAGAAACCAAAAAGGTTGAGAATGAAATTGAGATTAAAAAAGACATCGAAGTTGTTAATAAAGAAGATATAGCTGTTGAAAATATTGACCCGAGAGTTGTTCAGAAAGATACGATTATCGTAGTTGAAACTTCAGAATTGCCGCTTCCACCAAAACCTCCTAAATCGACAAATAATTCTAAAAATAGTTTCGATGTAAGATTAAATAACATTTTACAAAACTATGTTTCCGAAAACGGCGAAGTCAACTATTCTGAAATTAAAAATGATAGAACAGATTTAGATATTTACATTGATTATATTTCAGAAAATCTTCCTGAAGACAGCTGGTCTAAAAACGAAAAACTCGCTTATTGGATTAACGCCTACAACGCTTTAACCATAGATTTAATTCTTAGAAATTATCCTATAAAAAGCATCAAAGACATAAAAGACCCTTGGGACCAACGTTTTTGGAAATTTGGCGAGAAATGGATAAATCTCAACCAGATTGAACACGAAATTTTAAGGAAAATGGACGAGCCGCGCATTCACTTTGCTATTGTTTGTGCTTCTTTTTCTTGCCCAAAATTACAGAACAAAGCCTTTACAGCTTCAAATTTAGACACCCAATTAACGAATGCAACAAAGGAGTTTTTAGCTGATAAAAATCGAAACATCATCAGCGCAGATAAACTTCAACTTTCTAAAATATTCAAGTGGTTTGCTAAAGATTTTAAAACCGACGGTAACCTTATCGATTTCTTAAACAAGTACACAGAAGTTGAAATTTCTTCAGGCGCTAAAAAAAGTTTCCTAGATTATAATTGGGATTTAAATGATTAGTATAATTATTCCCGTTTTAAATGAATCAGAAACTATTGAGGAGCTTATCTACCATCTCATAGATTGTGCTCAAATTCAACATATTTCTGAAATTATAGTTGTTGATGGCGGAAGTACAGATGGCACTCAAAACATTATTGAAAATCTCGATTTAAACATCAAACTATTACATTCAAAAAAAGGACGTGCCAAGCAAATGAATTATGGTGCAAAATATGCTTCAGGAGATATCTTATACTTTTTACATGCTGATTCTTTTCCGCCGATTAGTTACGACGAACTTATCATTGACGAGGTTAAAAAAGGAAATAACGCTGGTTGTTTCCGCATGCAATTCGATAGTAAACATTGGTGGTTACGCTTAGCTAGTTGGCTCACCCAATTTAGTTGGCGTGCTTGCCGAGGTGGAGATCAAAGTCAGTTTATTACAAAAGCATTATTCGATGATATTGGTGGCTATGACGAATCTTACATCATATACGAAGACAATATTCTCATTAACGAACTCTACAAACGGAAAGAATTTGTTGTCATCAACAAAAAGATAAAAACCTCAGCACGTCTCTACAAAAGACATGGCGTTTGGAAACTGCAGTACCACTTTTGGGCTATTTATGTAAAACGGTGGTTTGGTGCTTCTGCAGATGAGTTATTTGCATATTATAAAAAGCATATTGCTTAAATCATTTAAAAATTGAATGAGATACCGAAATAAATTCGGCATTAATTCAACTAAAAACTTTTTCTGCAAGCAAAACTTTTGAAAAAGTTGAGTTTCATTAAAAGTACTGCCCAATCCCAAAAACTAGTCCATTAGTAGCATTTGGAGTTATACCATAGCCATAGTCAATTCTAAATATGGCGTTGAATATGCTTTTGTGAATGAAACGCAAACCAATTCCTGGGTAAATTCTTAAATTATCCGAATCTACAAAATCACTTAAATCCCCGCCGGGATTTTGCCAACTGCCAGCATCTACAAAGGCATTGCCTTGTAAAACAAACCAGTTTTTCTCGTAAAGTGTATGTCTATATTCTGTATTTAAGACAATGGCTCCTGTACCTCTATCAATTAAGTTTCCTACGCCTCGAATATTCAAATTATTATCGACGGCAAAAGGCGCAAAAGGTGTATCATTATTTGTGGACAAACCTAATCGTAATCTATTGGCCCAATTTCCTTTCTTACCAAGTCGTTTAAAATACTGAAAATCATTCCAACCTATAAGAAAATCTGGCAATTGCTCATCTTCTGTAGAGTGCACATACTGAAAATTAAAAATACTCCGAAATCCTTCGACATACTGATAGGTATAGTTTAAATTATTATACTCGTAAATAGCCTTGTATAGCAGTTTCTTTACTCGTAATTCTTGAGGTACTTCTGGATTTGTAGCACCAGATTGATAGAGGTAATCCTCTGTAAAATAATTGAGACCCAATTCTATTCTGTTGGTAAAATTAATCTGAAACAAGCCTAAGGCTTCAATAGATGCGTTATTGTAACGATAATCGGCTGTTGTATTATCGAAAAAAACAGGTTCTAAAGTTGTTAAGTCTTGGTAATTTATGGCTAATCCTAATTTCCTAGAAAACAGAAACGGCGCTCTAAAATTTATGGCGTAAGAATCGAAGATGTCTTTTTGGTAAAAACCCCCAAAAGTGATGTTCTGACCAAACAAATTAAACTCATAAAGACCTAATCTGTAGGCAAACTCATCGTCGTTAGTCGTATAAACATTTGCCGAGGGAATAATAGTAAAGTTTTCCTCTATATTATAAAACACATTGTATTGGTTTGGTGCATTTGCCGGAAATACTTGATAGTAGGCGTGAGCTATAGAAGGTAATCGTTTTAGTAATCTTATATCCGCTTCAATCAATGCTGAATCTAATTTTACGCCCTGCTTAATCTGTGATATCTTTTTTACAAAAGACGTTTTTAGCCTTTTATTACCTTGAATTTTTAAATCGGCCACACTGTTTTCTTGCGAGTTAACGAGTGTAGTAAATAGTAAAATTAAAGCCGTAATGTATTTCATGATATGGTTATTAGACGATTTGTCGCAAACAAAACATATCCTTACGCTAATATTTAAAAATTAATAACTGCTATAATAATTTTTTATGATTGGCTCTACTGGTTTATTTTGTGGTGTAAATTGGTTGTTGTCTTTGCCACCAACCTTGTCGTAGTTTATAAACCATTTCCAAATAAAACCACCTGCAAACCAGTCTTCGTGCCAAAAGGTTTCGTACAAGGCTTTTGTTGTATTGACTTGAGCTTCTAGATTAACTTTAGTCATACTTCTGTCGAATTTCCAAGGTTCTTTACCTGAGTAATCTACACTTCGGTAACCGTACTCCGTAAAAAGTATGGGTTTTTGGTAGGTGTCTGAATAACTTTTAATTACTGGCTTATGCTTTTGCCAGCCTTCCATACTTTTTTCGAAAGATGGGGTTTGCTCATCGCTTACAGGAAAATAGGCATCAATACCTATAAAATCTAACTTATTCCAAAAAGGGGTACGCTTGTACTCGTCCCAGTTTGCAGCATACGTTAGTTTTCCTTTATAAATTTTCTTTATCTCATCAATAAGGTTATTCCAGTAGTCTGGTCGCTTTGCGATGAAATTTTCGAGTTCAGTGCCTATACAAAGAATTTCTGCATTAATTTCTTGCGCTAAATCGGCATATTCTAAAATAAAACTGGTGTAAGATTCTTCCAATTTTCTCCAATCTTCCTCAGAAGTCATGTTAAGGAACCCTGTAAATTCTCCTCGTCGAATCCAAATTTGAGGTTTCACCATAATTTTAATATTCTGCTTACGTAACTCTTCAGAATATTGCTTTGCGCCTGCTCGTGTCTCACCAAACCATTGACGTTCGGTATTATGAATAATCTCTGGGCTATTTAAACCTCTAATAAACCCAAAAGGCATTACCGCAGCGAAATTTGCATTGATTTTTGTAACCAATGGCTTAGTGTGTGTCTCATCGACAGGGATACCGTAAGCGACAAAACTTGCACCATTAATTTTCTTGTTCTGACTTAGGCAAGACGAAAGTATTATAGCACAAACAAAACAAATTAGGAGCTTAACTCTATTCATTACACGAATTTTAGCTCCTAAAATAAATATATATTTAAAACAAAGCTCTTAAACCTATATTAAAAGTTTGACCTAAACCTGTGTCGTTTCCTCTTACAAAGTTTGAATACAAGAATTCTACATTCAATTCGTCAGACAATTGATACTTTGCTCCAGCTCCAAGAATGGATGCGTCTTGACTAAAATCGTTAAAGCCTTGGTCGTTGCCTCCAAAAGAAATTAATTGTAAATGTTGTACAAACCCTAAAACTGTAAACCTAGAACTTGGAAAATAACTCAAAAATACACCTGGCGTTAAGCGCAAACTATTGTAGGCAAAACTATCTTGTTCACCAAAATTGTATTCTGTATTAAGCTCTGTAAAAAACTGCCAATCGCCGCCAGTAAAACTATAATCATAGAAAAAGCGATTCTGAAAAATAAAGCCATCTTGGTCTAAAAATACGCCGTCCTCAGTTTCATTATCAATCAACGGAATGTGAAAAGCAGTCTGAATTGTAAAATTAGACACACTTTTTATAGGATTGAACTTTATGGCCGGTGCAAAAGATGTAAAACCAGAACGAGCCGTTCCGCGTTCGCCATCAAAAGAAAATACATCTATGGCATCTCTTCCGCCAATGGCGTTAGAGCGAAATTCTAATAGCAATCCAATATTAACTCTATTACTTTCAGAAATTCCAGTAAAAATATCTAAAGTCGATGTAAAAAATGTTTGACGAGGAATGTCTTGTTTATCACCATTCGGACCAAATAAATCTGTAGTTTCTGTGTAAAGATTATTAAACCACTTTATATCCCATTGTCCTTTTTTTAATAAAATTGAAGGTGTATATTCTTGAATTACACTTTTACTAGTTTCTTCATCTTCTTGAGAAAATCCTGTAAAACTCATAGCAATTGCAATTGCTGCGATAATAAATTTTTCCATGTTTGTTTGGTTTGAAAAT
Source organism: Winogradskyella wandonensis (assembly GCF_004346845.1). Lineage (GTDB taxonomy): Bacteria > Bacteroidota > Bacteroidia > Flavobacteriales > Flavobacteriaceae > Winogradskyella > Winogradskyella wandonensis. The sequence continues at coordinate 249,954 of NZ_SMGI01000002.1, forward strand.
CCCTTTTTTGGAATTTAATTTGACTTGTTAGTGGTAATAATATGTTATTGTTTGTTTAAATTCCAGTTGTAATCAAAGTAACTCAGCTTTGCTTTGTCTGAAACTTTTTCGGTTCGGTATTTATTTATAAAGTCGATTTCTGTAGTGCCATTCATGGTAAAATCTTCTTTATACCATTCCATAATTTTTGAAGCTGAAACTTTGTTTTTTTTCACTTTTAGGAAACTTCCATTGATAGCTTTTTTTGTTTGCGCTTCTAATTGTGCATCTAAAGTGCTCGGCAAATACGCTTTGCTGATTAATGGCGGACAGCCAACAGCACCGCAGACTAAAACAAAGTGAAATCTTGGGTCTTTAAATTTTGGACGTAACAGCTTGTGCTCAATATCATTTAGTGTTATCTGTTTTCCAGCTAAACTATAAGTTGTCTTATCAAAAAAACCTTTGTTATCTAATGGCGAGTTTGTTGGGTAATTATCAATTATACCTTTAATGACTGAAAGATTATAAGCGTTTATCCAAAAGGCTTGGTAGTTTTTAGCGTCGCTTTCACTAACAGAAATCGTTTCGGCATTTGCCAAAAGCGCATTTAGTTTTTCCGGATTTTTATGGATGTCGTCATAAGCCACTTTTCCATTTTTTACGTAGTCCTTAAGGAACTCATCAGCACCTTTAAAAAAAGTATCTAAGTTTTGCGCTTGCAGATTTACTCCAATAATTGTTATAAATATGAAGAAGAATTTTTTCATGATATACAAAGTGTAAATTTGTTATAATGGCTCTTCTGTCGATGTTAACTCTTTGTTCTTACATAAATTTTCAAAGAATTTTCGTGTCTCATTTTATCTTAAATCCTTACAAACTTTTACTATTTAAACTCTTTCTAAATTAAACCTAAAGTTTAAGTTATTACCTTTAGGTGCGACTCACCAACCACTAACAACCAATTATATGGAACATATCGTTATTATCGGAAATGGCATTTCTGGCGTAACCGCTGCAAGACATATCCGTAAACTTTCTGACAAGACAATCACCATAGTTTCTGCTGAAACAGATTACTTCTTCTCTCGTACTGCTTTGATGTATGTCTATATGGGACATATGAAGTTTGAACATACCCAACCCTACGAGAACTGGTTTTGGGAGAAAAACAGAATAGACCTTAAAAAGGGTTATGTAAAAACGATTGAAACAAAATCGAAGACTTTACATTTTGCCGACGGCGATACATTGCAATACGATAAGTTAATCATTGCTACTGGAAGTAAGCCCAATAAATTTGGCTGGCCAGGACAAGACCTTGATGGTGTTATGGGCATGTATCACAAACAAGATTTAGACAATCTTGAAAAGCATGCACCAAGCAATGACGTTTGCAAACATGCTGTGATTGTTGGAGGCGGTTTAATTGGAATTGAATTGGCAGAAATGCTTAATTCTAGAAGTATCCCTGTAACGTTTTTAGTGCGCGAAGACAGCTTTTGGAATGGCGTTTTACCATCTGGTGAAAGCGAGATGATTAATAGACACATTAAAAAACATCATATAGATTTACGCTTATCCACTAATCTTCGAGAAATAAAAGCAGATGAAAATGGTAAGGTAAAATCAGTGATTATCGAAGAAACTGGTGAAGAAATTCCATGTAATGTCGTTGGTCTTACCGCGGGTGTATCGCCAAATATCGATTTTTTAAAAGGCTCTGACATTGAAGTCGGACGTGGCGTAAAAGTAAATCGTTTTTTAGAAACTAACATTAAAGACGTTTATGCCATTGGCGATTGTGCCGAACAACGTGAAGCTATTGGAAACAGAAGACCAATTGAAGCTGTTTGGTACACTGGCCGTATGATGGGCGAAACCTTAGCTCAGACCATTTGTGGAAACCGTATTGAATACAAACCAGGACATTGGTTTAATTCTGCAAAGTTTATGGATATAGAATACCAAACTTACGGTTGGGTATTTAGTGAAAGAAACAAGCAAGATTATGAGCAACATTTCCATTGGAAACACAAAGACGATACCAAATGCATTACTGTAGCTTACCATAAAGACACTAATAAATTTTTAGGCATCAACACCTTTGGTATTCGTATGCGTCATGAGGTTTTTGACCGTTGGCTTACCGAAGAGCGTGATGTAGATTATGTTATGAAAAATCTACAGGAAGCCAACTTCGACCCAGAATTTTATAGTCATTACGAAGCTGAAATTCTTTCAGCATACAACAACACATTACAAACCACTTAACCATGAGTAATAAAATAAATCACAGTATGTCTTTGGCAAAACCAGACGCTCTGGGCATTACTACTAAACAAAAAGTCGCTTTAGCTGTAGGTATTGTTGGCTTATTTATATTAACCTTAGCCTTATTTAATACTAATTTTCCTAATGAAGGACTCTCTTTAACAGCCGCTTTAGGATTAATTGCTATTGGAGTAATCATGTATTCTAGAGAGGCTTATCTCACCAAATTAGAAGGCATTAAAAATGATGGCCAATGGTTTAAGTCCGTTTCGTCACGCGGTTTTTGGGGATGGGTTCTTGGGGTTATTTTAACTACATTTTATGTTGTACTGTATTTCTATCCTAAATATTTGGGTTTAGGCCAAGGCGTTGATGGCTCTAACAATGGACTAATAGCCTTATTCGACCCATTAAGCCAACTGCTTTCTGGCCGAAATGCGAGTCAATGGTTTGTTTATGGCACCTTATATACCGTAGCTATTTTAGCTTTTGGATATAAATTTATTCTAAAATACCGCCATAACCGTTATCAACAAATTCGTACGGTTTCTGTGATGTTTTTTCAATTAGGCTTTGCCTTCTTGATTCCAGAATTTATGTATGTAATGAATAATGATTTACCATATTATGATTTAAAAAGTGTATGGCCATTAAACTATTATCTTTTCGATGAGTGGTCGGTAAATGCCTTTTTGTCTAATGGTACCATCGGTTTAGCTTTAATTATTTTTGGTATTCTATCTATTTTCGTTATTACACCAATATTAACTTATAAGTTTGGGAAACGCTGGTATTGTTCTTGGGTTTGTGGTTGTGGTGGCCTAGCCGAAACTGCTGGTGATTCCTTTAGGCATTTATCCTCGAAAAAACTATCTGCTTGGAAATTAGAACGTTGGCTAATCCATACTGTATTGGTATTTGCAGTTGTAATGACAGTCGCCATGGTATCAACTTACTTAGGTTATGATAAGAATGATTTTTGGCTAACAAAAAAGATATTCATATTACTTTCTGGAATATTCTTAACTATGGTTTATATCTTAGTTATGATTTTTAAAAGAAATTCTTTTCCTAGAAAAACTATCATAAGTGCTAGTATTTGCTTTGGGGTTGTCATTGCTTTCTTTACGACAATGTACTTTGTAGACATAAGCCAAATAAGGATTAATGCTAAGTATTTTTCTTTTGGTTTAAATGAAAATACTTATAGTTTAAATGGAGCTTTAAGAACGTTTTATGGCTTTGGAATTGGCTCAATATTTTCAGGAGTCATTGGTACCGGATTTTACCCAATTTTAGGAAGTCGTGCTTGGTGTCGTTTTGGATGTCCTATGGCAGCAATTTTAGGTTTTCAGCAGCGTTTATTTTCAAAATTCAGAATTACAACAAATGGCGGTCAGTGTATCTCTTGTGGTAACTGCTCTAACAGTTGTGAAATGGGAATCGATGTCCGCCATTATGCCCAAAAAGGCGAAAACATTGTACGCTCAAGCTGTGTAGGTTGTGGCATCTGTTCGGCTGTTTGTCCTCGCGGTGTTCTTAAATTAGAAAACGACTCAATGAAAGGACGTATTAATCCTACTGAAATTCTTTTGGGTAACGATGTTGATTTAATGGAGCTTGTAAATCAAAAGTAATGCGCTTCTTAGTTTTTTTATTACTTATCAGTAGTTTTGCAAATGCACAAAAGAGTTATCAGAAAAATTATTTTGAAAATGGCAAATTAGAATCTGCTGGTTGGATTATTAAAGGAGAAAAAACAGAGTATTGGCGCTTTTATCACTCTAATGGTAAATTGAAAGAAGAAGGCCATTATAAAGCTGGCGAAAAGGTTAATTGGTGGATTTTTTATGATATTCATGGAAAAGTGAACCATAAATGTCAATTAAAAGATGGTAAGAAAAATGGTTATTGCTTAATGTATAAAAACCAAAAATTGATATCCGCAGTAAAATACTCCTTAGGCAAAAAAATTAAACAATGGACCGATTTTAGGTCCTTTAAAAAAGAAAATAGACTAAGAGACCTTCAATGAAAAAAAACCATGCTGAGCGCAGCCTAAGTATCAAAGTTATTATTCCTGCTTATAACGAAGAAGAATCTATCCCTCTAGTCATTGCAGACATCCCAAAAATTGTTGACGAAATTATCGTTGTAAGCAACAATTCTACAGACAATACTGAAGCAAATGCTAAAAACGCAGGTGCAACAGTATTAGTTGAAAACAGAAAAGGTTACGGTTATGCCTGTCTAAAAGGTATGTCGTATATCGCCTCCGCTTCGCTCAATAACCAGACAAAGCGACCAGATATTATTGTTTTTTTGGATGGCGATTACAGTGACTATCCAGAAGAGCTTACAAAAATTGTCGCGCCAATAATAGACGACAATATCGATTTTGTTATTGGAGCAAGAGACAAAAATTTACGCGAAGCTGGCAGCATGACTGGACCGCAAATTTTTGGAAATTGGCTTGCAACCTCGTTAATGAAACTATTTTTTCGTTCTACTTTTACAGACCTTGGACCATTTAGAGCGATAAAATATGACAAACTTTTAGCACTAGACATGGAAGACAAAACCTATGGTTGGACTGTAGAGATGCAACTTAAAGTTTTAAAGAAAAAGTTTAGTTACAGAGAAATACCAGTTAATTACAGAAACAGAATAGGCGTCTCAAAAGTTTCAGGAACGGTAAAAGGTGCTATATTTGCAGGCGTTAAAATCCTAACATGGATTTTTAAATATAGCTTTAAATAATGTTTTTAGAATACACCATAATCGTTATTTACACGATTGCCATCATACTTATTTTTATGTATGCTTTGGCGCAATTAAACTTGCTTTATAATTACCTGTCTTCAAAAAAGAAAACTGATAATTCTGAGAAATTCGATTTTTCTAATCCAGATGAAATTCCTTTCGTAACCATTCAGCTTCCTGTATATAACGAAATGTACGTCATGGATAGACTTTTAGACAACATGGCTAAAATGGACTATCCAAAAGACAAATTGGAAATTCAGGTATTAGATGACTCTACAGATGAAACTGTTGAAAGTACTCGTGCCCATGTTGAGAAGTTGGCCGCTACTGGTTTAGACATTAAACATATTACAAGAACCGATAGAACCGGTTTTAAAGCTGGCGCATTAAAAGAGGGTTTAAAAATTGCTAAAGGCGAATTTATTGCAATTTTTGATGCTGACTTTTTACCACAACCAAATTGGCTAAAACGTACAGTACCTTATTTTAAAAATGAAAAAGTAGGTGTTGTGCAAACACGATGGGGACATATTAATAGAAATTACTCGTTGCTCACTAAAATCCAAGCGTTTGCTTTAGACGCACATTTTACGTTAGAACAAGTAGGGCGCAACAGTAAAGGCCACTTTATAAACTTTAACGGAACAGCTGGTATTTGGCGAAAAACATGTATCATCGATGCTGGAAATTGGGAAGGTGATACGTTAACAGAGGATTTGGATTTGAGTTATCGTGCCCAACTAAAAAATTGGGAATTTAAGTATCTTGAAGATGTCGAGACACCAGCAGAGCTTCCAGTAGTTATTAGTGCGGCGCGTTCTCAACAATTTAGATGGAATAAAGGTGGTGCGGAAAACTTTAGAAAAATGCTAAAACGCGTAATTACTTCTAAAAATATTTCTTTTAAAACAAAAATTCATGGTTTACTGCACTTATTAAACAGCACCATGTTTTTAAGCATATTCACTGTTGCTATACTTAGTATTCCAATGTTGTATATTAAAAATGAATATGCACACCTAAGAAACTACTTTTACGTCATGAGTTTCTTTGTGACAAGCACTATAATCTTCTTTGTTTGCTATTGGTTTATGTATAGAAATATTTACGGAAGCGGTTTCAAAAAGTTCTTTAGTTACATTGGTATGTTTTTTACGTTTTTCTCGATTGCAATGGGCTTTTCTTTACATAATTCTATTGCGGTAATCGAAGGGCATATTGGTAAACGAAGTGAATTTGTACGTACACCCAAATTTAACATTAGTACACTTAAAGATTCCTGGAAAGGCAATAAATACTTACGTAAAAAAATATCGCCTCATGTAATTATCGAAGGTAGCCTAATGCTTTACTTTGGTTTTGGCTTATACAGTGCATTTGTGGTTGGCGACCAAGGTGGTGATTTTGGATTGTTTCCATTTCACTTAATGTTGTTTATTGGTTTCGGTTATGTATTTTTTAAATCTTTAAGTTCTAAAGCTTAAGATTTCTATGACATATCTTTAGCTTATGTTATTTAATCAAGACTTATTAAAATATCACAGACTACCACTGGTTTGTATTTTATTAAGCTTGATATTGTATGCTTCATTTGTCTATAACTTAGTACGTACAGAAGCCTTAAAACTCCTTTTACTTTATAGTGCTCTTTTCGTTTTTGCTTATATTTTAAAAAAATCCCTCGACTCTAACGCCTCTAAGCCCAAGATCAGTTTTGGGTTTTTAGCAATTGCGGCGGTTTTATTTAGACTCGTTTTCCTGCCTGCAATACCAAATCTATCACAAGATTTTTATCGTTTTATATGGGATGGTCGCATGCTGCTCGAAGGCTTCAATCCTTATTTATTTACTCCTGACTCATTTATTCTAAACGGTCAATTTCCCATATCGCAAGCGCAAGAGTTATATAACGGAATGGGTGCATTAAGTGCTTCGCATTATACCAATTACCCTCCAATAAATCAACTGTGTTTTTATTTCGCGGCTTTATTCTCTGGAAATAACATTACAGGCGCGGTAATTATCTTACGATTACTAATTATAGCGGCAGATATTGGCACACTTTGGTTTGGAAAAAAATTATTAGAGCATTTAAACTTGTCAGCGCATCGCATTTGGTTATATATTCTAAATCCGTTTATAATAATAGAATTAACTGGTAACCTACATTTTGAAGGTGTTATGATTTTCTTTCTGGTTTGGAGTTTATATTTACTTCAATCTGGTAAATGGAAATGGGCTGCTGTGGTGTTGGCATGCTCTATTTCTGTAAAGCTTATTCCGTTAATGTTCTTACCAATTTTCTTTTGGTGGTTTCCAAAAGAGAAAAACCATAGAATCCCAGATTTAAAAAAGCTTATTGCTTTCTATTCTATTGTTCTAATAACGACAGCAATTTTATTTCTACCCTTTTTCTCAATGGAATTTATAGACAACTATGCTCAAACGGTAGGACTTTGGTTTAGTAATTTTGAATTTAATGCAAGCATCTATTACCTAGCAAGAGAAATTGGATATGCCATAACGGGTTACAATGAAATAAAAGTAATTGGAAAAATTATGCCTTTAGTATCAATTGCCATAATTCTGTGTTTTTCGCTTTTCAAAAAAAATAACAGTCTGCCCAAATTGGCAGAATCTATGTTATTAACCTTTACATTTTATTTATTTTTAAGCACTACTGTACATCCATGGTACATAGCTACTTTGGTTATTTTATGTCTATTTACCAACTACCGATTTCCTATTATTTGGAGTGCGGTAATTGTTCTTAGTTATTTATCTTACTTAACAATTGGTACTGCTGATAAATCCGAAAATTTGTGGATTATCGCTCTAGAATACGGTATTGTATTTAGTGTATTCGTATATGAAGTATTGCTGAATAGAAGATTGAAAATCTAATCTTCCATATCCTCTTCGTCTGGTGGTTGCACTGCTTCTGGATCATCATCGTCAAAGTCTTCGTAATCATCTTCGTCATAGTTCTCCATAGTCACAGCTAATGTAGAGCTTACTTTTACCAAATACTTAGTATCCTCGGTGGTAACTTCTACCGCTTCAATTAGTTCGTTTTTAGCGTTTCTAAAAGAAATAATATGGGCATCGTCATAACCATCAGGATATTTCTCTACTAATAAAGCTAGTATTTCTGGTGTTAGTTTCTTAAAGTCTACAATAACACGTTTCAAGTTATCTTTCATCTGTAAATTTTATTTTCTTTTTCAGTCATGCTTCGACTCCGCTCAGCATAAGGGTGAAATGCTTTAATTATCATCATTCAAATCTTCCATTTTTTTTGGATATGGCATTTCATATTTTAAAAGTAATAAATGATTTGGTAAAACTAATTTACGAATGAATTTAATTTAAACGACAAAACAAACTTTATTTTTTAAGATTGTATTGGGCTGTTAAAACTTTCCATTTTAGAATTAGATATGCTATTTTAGTTCTTACTAAACAAAACAGTCGTTTTACGTTACTAAAAGCTAGGTTGGCTCAATATCCCTTTTTATAACAAATAGGGGATTATACATTTGAGTTGAACAAATATTATATGATTATGAAAACATCTATTTTACACACAAACGCATTACCGAAACAACTTTTTAGTATTGGCTTATTCTTTTTAGCTATTCTTGTTTTTAATCCAGTGCAAGCACAGAATAATGCTATTTCTGTAAATGGCGTGGTAAAAGATGCTAATGGTCCTCTCGATGGGGTAAGCATCTATCTAAAAGGCTCTAAATCTGGCACAGTGTCTAAAGCAAACGGAAGCTTTGCGTTTCCAGAAAAACTCAGTGCTGGAGACGTTTTGATTTTTAGCTACCTTGGTTACAAAAAAGAATCTGTAGTTATAGACAAAGATTCAAGTTTTATTGAGCTAACGATGTCAGAGGAAGCAATTGATGTGCTAAGCGCACTGAACACTAATGTACCTTACAAGAGTAAACGTCAAAGCCGTAATTAGTAAAATTAATGGCTAGATTTTTAGTTCTTTTCTTGTTTTACTTTGCAAGCTTCTGTCTTTCTGCGCAGTCCGAAGATTTCTCTTCGATTGACTTTACAGAAGCTGATAAATTAGCAAAACAAAATCGAGGTGCATCTTTAGACGATATGCCAGAATTGGTCTATAATCTTACGAATAGTCTTGAAACAGATGCCGAACGTTTCAGGGCTATTTACCTATGGGTATGTAATAACGTAAAGAACGATTATGGGCTGTACGCAAAAAACAAGCGAAAACGTAAACGATTTAAAGACGACAGCTTAAAACTAGAGGCTTGGAACGAAAAGTTTAAGAAAAAAATTTTCTCAACACTCCTGAGACGAAGACGAACGATTTGCACAGGCTACGCCTACTTAGTTAAAACATTAAGCCAGCTTGCTAATATTGATTGTAAAATAATTAATGGTTTTGGGAAACCAAGTTCCGGCAATCCCGAAGATTTAGAAGAACCAAACCACAGCTGGAATGCTGTAAATCTTAACGGAAAATGGTACCTCTGTGACCCAACTTGGGCTAGCGGCATCCAAGATTCCGAAAGTGGACGATTTAAATTTAGTTACAACAATGGCTTGTTTTTAGTCACACCACAACTGTTTGCTATAAGTCATTTTCCTATTGAACCTAAATGGTTTTTAATGGACAAAACACCTAGTTTTAACGATTTTGTAAACGCACCAATATTATACAATGATGCTTATAAGTTATTATCAAATCATATAGGTCCAAATCGATTATATAACGAAATAGAGGTCAATTCGTCTTTAGAGATTAGTTACACCCTAAAGCCTAAAATCAATGCAGAAGATGTTTCGCTAACTATCGTAGATGGTAGTTCTTCCACCACAAAATTACCTGATAATGTAGAACAGAACGGGAATAGCATAGACATTAGCTATAAGTTTAAACGCAAAGGCTTTTACGATGTGCATCTACAAATTAATGGTTTTCTTGTTGCGACTTATGTCGTAAGAGTTAAAAAAGAAAAAAGCCTTAATTAAATTGCTAATTAAGACTTTTTTATTAACTCAAAGACTTGTTTAATCCCAATCCCAACGGAGACCCAGTGAAATATTATTCTGCTCTAAAGATTGGTCTTTAAAAAGCGGGCTTAAATCGTACTTTGCATAGAGCGAAATATCTCCCCAACCTACATATCCACTAACACCATACACAAAATTAGAGGCATTAAAGTTACGCTTTTGCTTGTCTTTTACTCGGTCTCCATCTGCATCCTCATAGACTAATTTTTGCATTGACCCTAATCTTACGCCACCATATCCGCCAATACCGACTCTAAAATGATTATCTGTAAAGTATCGAATTCTATCACCATAATCTTTTTTGCGTGATGGCCCAAATTCTAAATGTACTGGGAAAACTAAATTAGTAACTCTAAACTTTGCTTTCTTTAAATCCGAAGGAAAATCTTGGAGTGAGGTTATATCACCATTTTCTACAAAATATTGATTGTTCTTAATATCTAATTTGTTCCACTGAAAAGAAAATCCATAATTTAATCTTGCAAAATTAGATTCCTTTAACAAACGAGTTTGCCAAGCCCAACCTAACTCTACGAAGCCTGAGCCTCCTAATTTGTAAGGTGTATTATCTAAATCCTGACCATCTCCGATAGCATTATTAAATCCAATCGCAAAAACCATTCTATTACCAGTACGAATATCGTATTTTGGCGGTCTCTTTTTACCAGACTTAATTGATATTCCAAATTCTGCTCTGTCTTTACCATCTACTAAAAGGCCTACAAACGAAGTACCGTTTTCATCCAAATTTTCGTTATAAGGATTACGTTTTACAAGCTCAATTTTTTTATCGACTATAGCCAATCGGTCTTCAATATTAGCCGCGCGTTTTTTTGCTGCCTCTTTTTTTAACTTCTCGGCTTCGTCTGCAGTAATCTCATCGTTGTCTAATCGTTTATTAATAACTTCGATTTCGGCTTTAAGATATTCACGCTCTTGTATTTTTATATCTTCTTTAAGACGTTCTAGCCTTTTTATTTTTTGAAGTTTTAAAGTGCTAATTGTGTCTTTCTTAGCATCTGTCTGTTCGGTTTCTTGGGCACTTATATTGCTTACAAATAGGCATAGGATAAGCGCTACAACGTATTTTGATAGTGTTGTCATTGTTCGTTAAATTTTAATTAATGAAATTAGTTTCTGTTCGGTTTCTTTAAACACCCTAGTCTTGGCAACGGTGTTTTTTTGATTGATGCATTCGATTAATCGTTGCGCTGCGCAACTCTTGTTTTCACTTCCTCGTAACCACCTTTTAAGGTTTCATAAATTCGAGTTCTAAACGATTGCCCCATTGCCTCTTCAACGTCTTGAAGTAGCGCGTCCGCATTAACAATGTTGGTTTTCTTCTTTATAGTTTTATCCATAAGTAACTCTCTGTTTGCCACCTTTAAAAGCGAATCGATTTGTTGGTCTGTCACTGTAGTTTTATTACTAGATTTTACCTCTTGCAAGACATCTGCTACTGAATTGAATTCTACTTTAGGGGTTTGTATTAAATCTTCAGCAGAACTTTTTTTCAATTTTATCTTATCAAGCTCTAGTAATTTTTGTTTTTCAGCTTTAGCTACTGCACTATTTTCTTTCTTAGCACTTACTTTTTGTAGCAATTGATTTTGTTTTCTTTGGTCTGTAACAGCTAAACTCTGTTGTAATTTCTCTTTTTTAGTTGTTTCAGATTTATGTTCTAACGTTTCTTTTTGTTCTGTGATTACTAACTGATTCTCTGAATTATCATTGGTTTCATTTTGAAATATACCTTCTGGCTGAGATGATATTGTTTCTTTAATCTTGTCTTTTACAATAATGTCGTTCAAAGAATTTTCGTCTTCATTATTAAAAAAACTAATCGATAAAAATACCAATGCAGCAACACTTGCGGCGATACCGAACCACCAAAACGACTTCCTTTTATTGCGCTTATCTTCAGCATCTAACTGCTGCGAAAGCTTAGACCAAGCGTCTGTAGATGGCGTAAGCGTACGCTGCTCTAACTTGTCTTTTATTTGTTCTTCAAATTTAATTGGTGCCATAACCGGTCTTATTTAAATCTTTAATTTTTTGCTGAAGCAATTGTCTTGCTTTGTATAGTTGCGATTTTGATGTGCCTTCAGAAATCTGAAACATTTCCGCAATCTCATTATGCTTATAACCCTCGATGGCATACATATTAAATACCATTTTGTAACCTTCTGGCAAACCATCTATTAGTCTTTGAATCTCTGCAACTTCGATATTAGAATTAATGCTATCTGTAGCGTTTTGTTTAAAATCTATTTCCTCTACAGGGAATTCTAATTGCTTTTTGCCACGCAAACACGAGATAGCTTCTCTAACCATAATGCGTCGTATCCAACCTTCGAAACTGCCTTCATTTTTAAAACTTTTGAGATGTTTAAAGACTTTAAAGAATCCGTTAAGCATAACTTCTTCGGCCTGATGCACATCTTTTATATAATAACGACAAACGCTTAACATTTTTGGCGCGTGTAACTCATATAACACATGCTGAGCTTCGCGATTATTTTTAGCGGCTTTTGCTATGAGTTTCTCCTCGTTATTATGAAGTTGAATGACTTTCATTCTCGTTTTAAAGTGATGGTTTGCACTTCTATTTATAAAGACGCAAATGGTTGGCTTTTGGTTGCCTGAGGGTTGAAAAATATTTGAGCACTTCTCATAATTATTCTCGAAACATCAATAAAATAAATACTTTCAAGATAATAAAAAATTATTTTTTTCTTTCGATGACGTAGTTCACCATTAAGGTTAATGAGGCTTTAAATTCGGATTTGGGATAAGCATCTAATAGTGTTAAGGCTTCTTTTTGGAACTCTACCATTTTACTTTCTGCATAATCTAGACCTCCTTTTTCAATCACAAAAGCAATCACTTCTTTTACCCGCTTTTTATCTTTATTATGATTTTTTACAGAATTAATAAGCCAAGCTTTTTCCTTTTTCGAAGAATTATTGAGCGCATAAATTAACGGAAGCGTCATTTTTTGTTCCTTAATGTCTATGCCTGTTGGCTTCCCTATTTTAGTTTCGCCATAGTCAAACAAATCATCTTTAATCTGAAACGCCATACCTATAAGTTCACCAAACTTTCGCATCTGCTCTATCTCTGGCGAATTAGGTTTTACAGATGCAGCACCTAAGCTGCAACAGGCAGCAATGAGTGTTGCTGTTTTCTGGCGGATAATTTCGTAATAGACATCTTCGGTAATATCTAATTGACGTGCTTTTTCGATTTGAAGTAATTCGCCTTCACTCATTTCTCGTACAGCAACTGAAATGATTTTAAGCAAATCGAAGTCGTTATTATCAATGGACAGCAGTAAGCCTTTAGATAATAAATAGTCGCCAATAAGTACGGCAATTTTGTTTTTCCAAAGTGCATTTATAGAAAAGAATCCTCGGCGGCGGTTACTATCGTCCACAACATCGTCGTGAACTAATGTTGCTGTATGAATTAACTCAATAACCGAAGCGCCTCGGTAAGTGCGCTCACTTACTTCGCCATTGTTAAGCATCTTAGCTACTAGAAATACAAACATTGGCCGCATTTGCTTACCCTTTCTGTTTACGATATAATGGGTAATACGGTTAAGGAGTGCCACCTTGCTTGACATCGCCAAACGAAACTTTTTCTCGAAAAGTTCCATCTCGAAAGCTATGGGCTGTTTTATTTGTTCAGTTATCTTCAATAGATAATTGCGGTTTCGGTATATAGAACAGTTAGATTGTAAAGATACGACCTTATTAAGGTTTGTACTAAAGTTTAAGATTTATTTGCCAATTGCCCGCATGCTGCGTCGATATCTTTTCCACGGCTACGTCTTACAGTTACTGTAATGTTGTTTCTTTCCAGAACATCTACATACATATCTATAGCTTTAGAGTTAGCCTGCTGGAACATGCCATCGTCAATTGGATTGTACTCGATAAGATTTACTTTACTTGGTGCGAATTTGCAAAAGTCAACAAGCGCATCTACATCTTTTCGCTTATCATTTATTCCATCCCAAACCACATATTCGTAGGTGATTCTATTTTTTGTTTTGGCATACCAATATTCTAAGGCTTCTCGCAAACTGGCAAGCGGAAACGTTGCATTAAAAGGCATGATAGATGTACGCACCTCGCCAATGGCTGAGTGCAAAGACACGGCTAGCTTAAATTTAACACCGTCATCTGCCATTTTTTTAATCATCTTGGGAACGCCCGATGTTGAGACCACTATTCGTTTTGGTGACATGCCTAAGCCTTCATCAGATGTTATTTTGTCAATGGCTTTTAAGACATTATTATAATTCATCAATGGCTCACCCATTCCCATAAACACAATATTGCTCAATGGACGATTGTGATATAATCTACTCTCGTTATCTATAGCTACAACCTGATCGTAAATTTCGTCTGGGTTAAGATTACGCATTCGCTTTAATCTTGCAGTTGCACAAAATTTACAATCTAAACTACAGCCTACTTGAGAAGACACACAAGCTGTGGTACGTGTCGCCGTTGGTATAAGAACAGACTCCACTACAAGATTATCGTGTAAACGGACTGCATTTTTTATAGTACCATCCTCACTACGTTGTATTTGATCTACGCGAATATGGTTTATCACAAAATTATCCTCGAGCATCTGACGAGTTTCTAGAGAAATATTTGTCATATCCTCGAAACTATGCGCGGACTTTTGCCATAACCACTCGTAAACTTGGTTACCTCTAAAGGCCTTGTCTCCGTTTTTTACAAAAAACTCTCGTAGTTGGTCTTTAGTGAGTGCGCGTATATCTTTTTTGATCGTTTTCATTTGGTTACAAAGGTAGCAGATATTGGCGATTGTAACAGACACGAATAGCACGAATTTTCACTAATTAGCGAGTAAATTGATTTATTAAATTATAAGAGCTACACGTTAGGGATTGTAGCGGCATCTTTTTATTTGTCCCTTTGAGCGCAGTCGAAAAGTCGTCAAATAAAAAATACAGCGAAAAGCCCGACCCCGAAAAAATTTCGGGGGAACGCCAAAATAAAAAACCTCTCGATTAGAGTTAGTAAATGAGAGGTTCTATTTTTTTGTGAGTCGCGATTATATAATCAACATCGCGTCACCGTAAGAATAAAATCTGTATTTTTCTTTTACAGCTTGTGCATAGGCCTCTTTCATAAAATCGTGACCTGCAAAAGCAGAAATCATCATTAACAATGTGGACTTTGGCGTATGGAAATTCGTAATCATACTATTAGCGATGCTAAAATCATATGGTGGGAAAATAAATTTATTAGTCCAACCAGAATAAGGATTTAATGTTCCGCTAGAAGATACCGAACTTTCTATGGTACGCATAGATGTAGTTCCTACGGCACATACACGCTTTTTATTAGCGATACCTCTGTTAATTATATCTGCAGCTGATTGTTTAATTTCTATTTCCTCGCTGTCCATTTTGTGCTTTGACAAATCCTCTACTTCTACTGGATTAAACGTTCCTAATCCCACATGCAATGTTACTTCGGCACGTTCTACGCCTTTAATTTCTAAACGCTTTAATAAGTGTTTAGAAAAATGTAATCCAGCCGTCGGAGCTGCAACAGCGCCTTCTTTAGCCGCATATATGGTTTGGTAACGTTCCTCGTCTTCTGGCTCTACGTCTCTTTTAATGTACTTAGGAAGTGGCGTTTCTCCAAGTTCGTTTAATTTATTTCTGAAATCATTATAACTTCCATCATACAAAAAACGAAGTGTACGACCTCTAGATGTTGTATTGTCTATAACTTCAGCAACCAACGTCTCGTCATCGCCAAAATATAATTTATTACCAATTCTTATCTTACGAGCTGGGTCTACTAAAACATCCCAAAGACGTTGCTCTTGGTTTAGTTCTCTTAATAAAAAAACTTCGATTCTAGCTCCAGTTTTTTCCTTATTTCCGTAAAGTCTTGCTGGAAATACTTTTGTATTGTTAAGAATCATCACATCTCCTTCATCGAAATAATCGATAACATCTTTGAACATTTTATGCTCTATCGTCTGGTTTGCTCTATCCAATACCATTAAACGCGATTCATCTCTGTGTTCTGCGGGATGCTCGGCTAGTAATTCTTCTGGAAGGTCAAAATTGAAGTGTGATAATTTCATAGTTTTAGTTTAAATTTTGAAAGTTGCAAATATACAATCTCGTGATAGGGGTTGTCAAGTAAACGAGGAATTATTTACGCTTTATCAAAATTGAAACCAATTTGCTCTAGGTCTAACCAAAAATCTGGGTAAGATTTTGAAACCACATCAGCATCCTTAATAGTTATCGAAGTCTTTAGAGCCAATGGCGCAAAAGCCATAGCCATACGATGATCGTTATAGGTTTCTATTTGTACATCATCAATAACGGAAGTAGAACTGTAAAGAGTTAGCGTGTCGTTTGTAACCTCAATCTTGGCACCAAGCTTAGTTAATTCAGTTTTTAACGCTTCTAGTCTATCTGTTTCTTTGATTTTTAAAGTGTGAAGCCCCGTCAATTGACATTTTAAACCTAAGCCAAATGATGTGACTGCAATAGTCTGTGCAATATCTGGCGCGTTGCTTAAATCTAAGTTGATTGACGTTTGATTATTAACGATTGATGATTTCTCTAAAACTATCGTATTTTTTTTAAATGTTGTTCTTACACCAAACAGTTTATAAATATCTGCCAATACAGAATCGCCTTGAAGTGAGTCTTTTTTGTAAGAAGACAAAGTAATTTTTGTACCAACATTACTTAAAGCCACAATACTGTAAAAATAAGATGCTGAAGACCAATCTGACTCCACAACTATCGTTTTGGACTTTATTTCGCTTATGGGTTTAACAGTGATACTATTTCCTTTAAAAGAATTAGCAACTCCAATCTCATCGAGTAAACTTAGCGTCATTTTTATATATGGTACAGACGTTATCTTTCCATCCAAGGTTAACTCAAGTCCATTCTCTAATGTTTGGGCAATAAGTAATAACGCCGATATGTATTGACTACTGACATTAGCTTTTAAGGTCACTTTGGTTTTGGTAAGTCTTTGTCCCTTAATTCTTAACGGCGGAAAACCCTCATTCTCAATATATTCGATATTAGCTCCCAATTGCCTTAGCGCTTCGACCAGAACGCCTATTGGGCGCTCTTTCATACGCTTTGACCCCGTAAGAACAACCTCTCTTCCTTCTTTTGAAGAAAAATAAGCGGTTAAAAACCGCATGGCTGTACCTGCATGATGAATATCTATTACCGCTTCTGAAGATGTTAGTGCATTTAGCATCAATTGAGAATCGTCAGAGTTAGATACGTTTTCTATTTGTAATTGAGGATAAAGTGCTTGTAGTATCAATAAACGATTAGCTTCACTTTTGGAGCCTGTAATCTTAACTTCAGAGATTGATTTTATCGTGGATTTTTGTATATGTAATGTCATAAAAAAAGAATTCCCGCCGAAGCGGGAACAAATTTACTTTAATTTCTTGTTATTGTGATGCCTATCGTGGTCACGCTCGGCTTTTTTATCCATTTTCTTATCAAAGGCTGCTTGTAAGTCTATTCCTGTTTGATTTGCTAAACACAGGACTACAAAAACAACATCCGCCAATTCTTCTCCTAAATCTTTATTTTTATCGGATTCTTTTTCACTTTGTTCTCCGTAACGCCGAGCAATAATGCGTGCAACTTCACCAACCTCTTCTGTGAGTTGTGCCATATTAGTGAGCTCATTAAAATAGCGTACGCCGTGTTCTTTTATCCAATTATCAACTGCCTTTTGGGCATCATTTATGTTCATATCTATACCTTTTTAAGTACGATTTGTTCCATTTGCTTTTCTACAATTTTACTATAAAATTCTTTAAAAACCTTATAATCTGCAGAATCTATTATCGGAGACTTTAAATCAAACTCCGTACTTAGCTGAATAAAACTACCATTTTGTTTTGCGACAAAAGTGTACTTTACTGCACCTGATTTATATTCGATAGCTTCACTTTGCGGTATTGCTTCTACTTCGTAACCTGAAGGTAGCATGATATTTACCTTGAACTTATTCTTAAATGGAATTAAAAAATCTATTGGGTATGCTCTTTCATCAAGCTTAAAAGGGTTTTCTTTTTCTCCCATAAATAAGAGAGGTTTAAAGTATAATTTACCTCCAATCTCATCAACTGCGTCCGAGAGTTCATAATCATAAGATATTATAAAATCACCATTTTCCTTGTCTTCCAATTCTGTTTCTGAAATTACAATAGCTCCTTTGTCACTCTCTAATGATTTTACTTTATCGTCTTGACTTAAACCAAGGTATTTTTTTTTGAGATTGAGCGCTAAATTACCTGTCATCATCTGTCTTACTTTTCCGCTTACGGTAAAGTCATCTTCAATTTTTATATTTAAAGAGTTAGACTCTACTGCTTGTTGACTAGGCATTAAAGGAACCCAGCTAGATGAACCATCTTCTTTAATTAATCGTCCTTGCCAATTTAATACCCTTCTTGGCAACACATTGAAAAGACTATATCTTTCTGAAGCATCAATAAGCACATATTTACCTTGGTCTTCAACCATGCAAATTACGTAGTTAAACCCTCTTCTAGTTGGATATAATGGTATTCCATTATTTTTAGTACTTACTAACACTGGATTTGCGTTTACGCCCTGTGACTTTAACATAGAGATGAGTAAGAGATTAATATCTCCGATGTTTCCGCTACCTTCTTTATAAGCATCCTTTATGCCTTTTTGGCTGTAAAACCCGTAGCTTCCGTTCCATTTAACTTTAGATTTAACAAAAGACTGTAGTACAAATGCTTTCTCGAAAGGTACCTCTACACCCTGTAGTAAAGACGCGATGTCATCTTTAAAGAAATTATTTCTATTTAATTGTCCGCCGAAAGCATCGCTGTCATAAATATTCTTAGAAACTTTTTCCCAATTTGAGGAAAAAGATTTTTCTATAGCTCCGAAATCGTTCAGTGTAGCAACCATTTCAAAACTCATCTTAGATACATAATTCTCCATACTTCCGACATAAGCTTCTTCTTTAAGGCTTGGGATATTAGTTTCTGATATTTCTATAACATTATCAAAATAAGTTTCTGTGGATTGACTAAATTTTGTATTCGTAGTATAAAATTCAGATCGTTGTCTGTCAGTAAATACAACTTTTCTCTCTACTTTTCTTTTACTCAACTTTGGCTGGTAACTTGCTCTAAGATTAGCTAACTTATTATATTGAGCATATTGTGGTGTAGCCACTTTAATATCAAGTTGATTAATTGGGATTTCGTATTGAAAATATATATCATCTATAGAACTAAACGGAGACTTAATATCGTAAGTATATTCTATAATACAACCATCTTGAACATTTGGCATAGTTATGGTGCTTATGTCCATAAATTCATTTAACTCCTCGTCGAAGATGCCGTCTTTTTTAAGTTTAGTTTTTTCAACTTTACCATTAACAAGGTTGTAAGTATAGCCTTTAATACCTATTATTTTTTCTTTTGAAGCTCCAGAAGAGCCTTGATATAAGTAGACTTTTTCTGTTGCCCAATCATAGCCCTCTTTATTATAAATTTTAATACGTTCGTGTATTTCACGATTTTGAACAAACCCTTCTCCTTGCACGTAATTAAAAGTAATATGCTCTTTTTTGTAAAGTACTGCCGCATCGGCAGAAGCATCTATTGGATGTGCTTTTTCTTGCAATTCTTGTTTGGACACCTTTCCGAATTTAAAGTCTTGTGCCACACTAAATGTAACGAAACTGACAAATATTGTAAGTGTTATAATATTCTTCATTTGCATGTTTAATTAATTCTTTTTAATCTATTTTTAATACGATTTTGGTCTTATCTAGTTTAACAATGCGTTTTCTAAAATCTCTAAACGCATTATAATCTTCTTTTTCATAATTTCCCTTATTCATTGTCCATGAACGAGAATACTTTAATTTAGTATTTGATAGTTTTTCAATTTTATACTCGTAAACACCAAACTTAGATTCTATTTTTTCTCCTTCTGTCATTGCTTCTACTTTAACGCCTTCTGGTAAATTAATAATAAACTCATCCACATCTTTATATCCACGTTGTATTCTGAAATCTAAATTTCGGCTATCGTATCTTGGAGGAATACTTCTGACTCGATTAAATATATTTGGCATAATAATTAATCGATTTCCACTTTTAGATGTATAGTTCGTGGCTCGAAGCTTTACATTTTCAGTTAAAATAACTTCATCACGATTGTTATTTATGTCTATGGACATAATTTCTAAATTGTTTACATTATCCCAGTACTCTTTATAATATAATTTTTGGTCTCTTAAAGATTTGCTAATAATATCTTCGTGAATTGCATATTGATAACCCGTTGTTTTTACGCTTACATTGGCGTCAAACGACCCGTCTTTTATTAGATTTATCTCCGCAGTTGTAATTTGCAAGCTCTCTTCTGAATCATAAACCTTGGTGTGAACTATTTTGCCTCCTTCAGGTGTGACTAATAGCACATCTCTATCATCTGTAAAACCAGCCGTAAAACCAAAAGGTGCTGTTTGACTTGTACATTCTAAAAAAATATTTTCTTCATTAGTAGGGACACATAGTATTACGTGGTTTCCCTCTGTTACAGAAAAATCACTATCTATGTCTTTTATATCGTTGTCTCCCCAAACTACAGTATAATAGGATGGTACACCCACAGCCTCTAAAAGTGCTTTGGTGTAGTTAGTGAGACCCTTACAATCTGAATAGCCCAATTTATCAACCTCTGAAGCATTCATTGGTTTCCAACCACCAATACCAACTTGTACGCTTATATATCTGGTTTTGTCTTGCATGAACTCATAAATTATCTTCGCTTTTTCAATATTATCAGTGACCCCTGAAGTAAGTGACCTAACATTATCAATTACCGATTGAGGTATTTGACCAGTCCCAGAGATTAAATCGTTATACATCCATTTTCCAAAATCTTCCCAGCTGTTATTTATTCCTTTTACACCTTCCATGTTAAAAGTGGTCAAGGCGGTCTTAAAAATTGGAACAATATTTGAAATCCCAGGATTATAAGCTTCGTATTTAATTCCTTTTAAATTTTTGGCTTTTAAATGCGTATCACTAAGCTTTTCTATATTATAATTATCAAAGTTCTCTGTTTTAGTCTTTATTTCAATACCAGAGTTATTAACCAGCTCATACTCCGAATATTGAACTGAAACGTAATACCCATCTATTGGTCGCCATTGAGGGACAAAGGCAGTACTTTTCATTTGAACTTCTGAACTATACTCTATTGTATATGGATATTTTACAGGCGTGTAACTTAGATATTTTACACGATTATCGGAATAGAGTGTCCCGCCGCTTACAGCACTTTGATCCGTAAAATCCCTAATCTTAAACTTTTTGATTTCTTTACCAAACTCATTATATATTTTAGCCTCCATTTTCTTTATCTTGGTGTTATTGTCATAACCCTCAAAGGCATTTGTATGCTGATCACCATACTCGTTAAGAACGGTTACCACTCGTTTAGTAGTAACATACATATCATCAAAATCATTGATTTCGATAGTTTGTTTTTCGTATCTGACTACGGCGTTGGCCTTAATAGTAAGTTCTGGGGAAATTCCGCTCGTTTTAAAATCTGAGTCTGACTGGGAGGAAGCAACTGCAAACAAAAGAGAAAAAACGCAAGCAGAGAGCGCTTTTGTAAATTTCATTAATTATTATTTCTGGGAACAATATAATAATTGAATAAAAAAAATCAAAAGTTGGATGTCGTTTTATTCTTACATTTTATTCTTACTATCAATAAGAATCGTAACCGGTCCGTCGTTAACTAACATTACTTTCATGTCGGCACCAAACTCTCCGGATTGTATTGGCTTTTTGATATAAGCTTCTAACGTTTTTTTATAACTCTCGTAAACTGGAATAGCAACTTCTGGCTTAGCTGCCTTAATATAACTTGGACGATTCCCTTTCTTTGTACTTGCATGAAGTGTAAACTGACTTACAACAATAACATCACCGCCAATTTCAGTAATGCTTTTATTCATTACACCATTTTCGTCTGGGAAAATTCGTAATCCAGAAATCTTACGACACAGCCATTCAATATCTTCTTGTGTATCGGCATCCTCAATACCAACAAGAATAAGTAATCCTGTATTAATAGATGCTACAACTTTTTTACTTATTGTTACTGATGCTTCAGAAACACGTTGTATCACAACTCTCATAGTCTAATTTTCTTCCCAATTATCAGTTCTGTAATGCTCATCTTCTCCTTCTAAAATTTGAAGATAACTTCTGTATCTAGAATAAGACACCTCATCGTTTTCTAAAGCTTCTTTAACTGCGCATTTTGGCTCTTTTAAATGCAAACAATTATTGAATTTACAATCTTGCTTTAACTCAAAAAACTCAGGGAAATAATCACCAACCTCTTCTTTTTCCATGTCAACCACTCCAAAACCTTTGATACCTGGAGTGTCGATTATTTTTGCATCAAAACTTAAATCGAACATTTCTGCAAAAGTAGTCGTATGTTGCCCTTGCATATGCTGATTAGATATCTCCTTTGTTTTTAAATCTAAAGTTGGCTCAATAGCATTGACTAAGGTCGATTTTCCCACGCCAGAATGACCAGCAAACATACTGGTCTTTCCTTCCATCAATGCTTTTACTTTGTCGATATTCTTTCCTGTCGTTGCAGAAATTCCGATACATTCGTAACCTATTTTTCTGTAGATACTCGCTAAGTATTTTACTTCAATTAGACTTTCCTCATCGTAAGTATCAATTTTATTAAAAAGCAGTATTGTTTTTATACTGTAGGCTTCTGCTGTCACTAAAAACCGATCTATAAAACTTGAGAATGTTGGCGGGTTATTAATGGTAATTAATAAAAATACCTGATCTATATTTGATGCTATAATATGTGTTTGCTTAGATAGATTTACCGATTTCCGGACTATGTAGTTTCTACGTTCTTCAATGCGTTTAATAACTCCTGTTTCGGTATTATTTTTAGTTTCTACATCAAATTCTACCACATCTCCTACAGCAATAGGATTGGTGCTTTTAATATCTTGAATACGAAATCTACCCTTTATTCTGCACTCGTAGAATTTACCATTTGGTGTTTTTACGGTGTACCAACTTCCGGTCGATTTGTAAACTGTTCCTGTCATTAATTACAAAGAAACAACATTTACCAAAAACCATAATCATATATTAATTGTATATTCAATGAAAATAATTTTAATATCATTTACTATGAAAAAAATAGTGTTGCTGCTTTCAATTGCATGCTTTTCTTTTGTTGAAGTTTATTCTCAAGTAGAATATAAAGTAATTACAAGTGTAGAATCAATCGTCCCCAATGGTTTAGGGCGTTCTCGATTATTATCTTCTAATGAACAAAGAGATTATAATGAATTTACTTCAGAAAGGTCCAGTGATAAAAAAGAGGATGAAAGAAACAAATCTAAAAGAGGTGACATCAGAGTAAAAGATTTTGAAGAAACTAAGCTCTTAAACTTCTATAATCTTGGCGGAATTAGATTTCAGAATATAGTTGCCAATGACGCCGTGATAAGCTCTAAACTTACAGCAATGGCAGAAGATGGCTGGGAACTTATGTTTGTTGCAAGTGCTGTAGAAAGTGATGCTGGCACAAACGATGGTCAAGGTATATTTGTAACCAGATATATATTTAAAAGAAATAGGAAAGTCTAACGTAAATGAATAAAAATGCTCGCTAACTTAAATAAGCCATGTGCCAGCGAGCATTTTTGCTTTTACACTAATTATTAATAATCTTTTCTTGATGATTAATAGACTCTTGGTGAATGGCTTTAAAGACTCTTAGAATAAACTCCTCGCTAAGGTTCTTTTCTTCGCCTTGAAGAATCATTTTACCCAAAATTTCGTTCCAGCGTTTAGATTGTAACACAGCTACATTGTGGTCTTTTTTAAGTTGACCTATAGCGTCCGCGATAGTCATACGTTTTCCTAACATTTCAATAAGTTGATGATCTACCACATCTATCTGGGTACGCAGGGTATTTATCTTGTTTTTAAACTCAGCAGCCTCACCCACTTCTTTACGTATACGTAAATCTTCTGTGTATTTTATAAGTGTTTCTGGTGTAATTTGTTGTGCTGCATCACTCCACGCTTTATCTGGATTGTGATGTGTTTCTATCATTAAGCCATCGTAGTTTAAGTCTAAAGCGGTCTG
This sequence comes from Winogradskyella wandonensis, assembly GCF_004346845.1. Lineage (GTDB taxonomy): Bacteria > Bacteroidota > Bacteroidia > Flavobacteriales > Flavobacteriaceae > Winogradskyella > Winogradskyella wandonensis. Next base: position 274,309 of record NZ_SMGI01000002.1, read on the forward strand.
GCTTAATTCAAAAATAATATCTCTTCGACCCGCAATATGCGATGGGTCTAAAATCAATGGTAAATCTGGAAAGCGATTTTGTAAATCTACTGCAACTTGCCATTCTGGATTGTTACGGTATCTTGTTTTTTCGTATGTTGAGAAACCTCTATGAATTACCCCTAAATTATTTACATCTGCCGTATAAAAACGCTCAACAGCACCTAACCATAATGCCAAATCTGGATTAACTGGATTTTTTATCAATACCGGTTTGTCTGTTCCTTTAAGTGCATCGGCAATATCTTGAACGATAAATGGACTGACGGTTGTTCTGGCTCCAATCCATAAAATATCAATATCATGCTTTAGAGCTAACTCTACATGATTGGCATTAGCTACCTCAGTAGTAGTAAGCATACCTGTTTCTTCTTTGGCGCGCTGCATCCATTTAAGACCTAGAGCACCTACACCTTCAAAGTTTCCTGGTCGTGTTCTTGGTTTCCAAATACCTGCTCTAAATACGGTAGCGTCACTATCTTTTAATTGATGTGCTATTTTTAAGACTTGCTCTTCTGTTTCAGCACTACATGGACCAGCGATAACCAATGGATGGTCTAATCCAAAGGCATCTAACCAGTTTCTAAGTTCTTTTTTATTTTCCATAATTTTTCTTTTCCTTTTCTATTTAATTCCGTTGAGAATTTGCTTTATATAATTTGTTGATTCCATTTCTTGATAGACCGATTGAAAATCGTCTTTTTCCATCAAGCTTTTAAAATGTTTTAAATTGTTAATATATTCGTCCAAGGTTTCAATGACATTGGTTTTATTCTGTTTAAAAATTGGTGTCCACATTGCTGGTGAACTTTTTGCTAAACGTACCGTGCTCTCAAAACCACTACCAGCCATATCAAAAATATCACGCTCGTTTTTTTCTTTTTCAATGACAGTTTTACCTAGCATAAACGAGCTAATATGCGATAAATGAGAGACATAAGCAATATGCTTATCGTGGGCCTTTGGATTCATGTAACGAATTCGCATTCCTAAGTCTGAAAAAAGTGCTAGAGCTTTCTCTTGAAGCTTAAAGGCTGTTTCTTCTACTTCGCAAATAATGTTCGTTTTATCCTTAAACAATCCTTTTATTGCCGCACTTGGCCCTGAAAATTCTGTACCTGCAATTGGGTGCGCTGCTAGATAATTTCTGCGATTAGGATGATTTTTTACCTTCAGACATATATCTTCTTTTGTTGAACCTACATCAAAAACAATTGTATTTTCCGCAACGTTATCTAATACTTCTGGAAGTAACACTAATGTAGCATCAACAGGAATGGCAATGATTACCAAATCTGCTTTAGATAATTGATTTATCGATATTTCAGCATCAATAACTCCAAGACTAATCGCTTCTTCTAGGTGTTTTTTATTTGTATCTATACCATAAATAGTTACATCAGGAAACTTATTCTTTATATCTAAAGCAAAACTTCCGCCAATTAATCCAACTCCAATGACTACAACATTTTTCATCCTACTTAACTCGTGCTATTGCTTCTTTAATAATTTCTTCTTCTTCACAAATTGAAAACCGCACGTAACCTTCGCCATTAGAACCAAAAACTGTTCCTGGAGCTATAAATAGGCTATGTTCTTTTAATACTAAATCTGTAAATTCTTCACTCTTTACATGTTCTGGTAATTTTGCCCAAACAAATAAACCCGACACATCTTCATTATATGTGCAATTGAGAGCTTCAGCTAATTCCCAAACCAATTGACGTCTTTTACGATAGATGCTATTTAAACTCTCGAACCACATGTCAGAACTTTTTAAAGCTTCAACAGCACCTTTTTGGATACCATAAAACATCCCAGAATCCATATTACTCTTCACCTTTAGAATTGCATTGACAAAATCGTAGTTGCCTACAACCATTCCGGCACGCCAGCCTGCCATATTAAAGGTTTTACTTATAGAATTTAGCTCTAAACAAACATCTTTGGCTTGCCTGTATTGCAAAATACTTTTGGGCTTATCGTTTAGTATAAAACTGTATGGATTGTCATTAACAATTAAGATATCATGGCGTTTCCCAAACGCAATGATATCGTCGTAAAACTTATGAGGTGCGTTTGTACCCGTTGGCATATTTGGGTAATTAATCCACATTAACTTTACCTTACTTAAGTCCATACGCTCTAAGGCGATAAAATCTGGAAGCCAGTTATTATCTTCTTTCAAATCGTAGTACAATGGCTCTGCTTGCAGCAACTTTGCAACACTGGAATAGGTAGGATATCCAGGATTGGGAATTAACACGCCATCACCAGGATTTAAAAAAGCCATAGAAATATGCATCACACCTTCTTTACTTCCCATAAGTGGTAAAACTTCAGTCTTAGCGCTTAAGTTTACATTGTAATGTGTCTTATAAAAATTGGCCACAGCATCCCTAAATTCAGGAATACCTTGATAACTCTGATATTTATGAGCGCCTGCGTGATTTAAACTCTCTTCGAGCGCCATTACGGCTTTGAATGGCGGGTCTAAATCTGGACTACCAATCCCTAAATTAATGATTGGTTTGCCTTGAGACTTTAAAAAAGCAACTTCTTTAAGCTTCTTAGAGAAGTAATATTCTTCAACATGTTTTAGTCGGTCTGCTACTTCTATCATGATTTTGCATTTTTATATTCGCCCAAAATTTTAAAATTTTCTGCCATAATTTTTACAATAGACTTTGCTTTGTCAAAATCTGAATACGCATCAAAGGTAACATCTATAAAAAAAGCGTATTTCCAAGGTGTATTAATCTTTGGTAACGACTGAATTTTGGTAAGGTTGAGTTTGCAATCGCTAAGCACATTAAGTATGACTGCCAAACTTCCTCTTTTGTGGTCTAGCTCAAACTTAAGAGAAGCTTTATTAATATCGTTTTCCAATATTTCATCATCTCTTTTAACAATTACAAAACGCGTTTCATTATGCGTAATTGTTTGGATGCTCCTTTGTAAAATATTAAGTGCATATAAGTTTGAAGCCGTTTCGCTAGCGATTGCCGCAATACCAAAAAGCTGTCTGTCTGAAATTTCTTTGGCGACATCTGCAGTATCTCTAGCTTCTACCAATTTAATTTCAGGGTATGATTTAAAAAATTCTTTACACTGCAACAAAGCCATTGGGTGCGAATGCACTTCCTTTATATCTTCGATTGATTGATTGGGCAATGCCATAAGGTGATGCTGGATATCTAAATAATATTCTCCGACAATCCTTAAATCATTAACATCTATTAATGCGTAATTAGGAATTATTGAACCCGCAATAGAATTCTCTAAAGCCATTACGGCAACATCAGATTTGCCATTTAGAAGACAATCTACCAAAATATCAAAAGTCATGCATTCTTCAAAAACTTCTGAATTACCGAAATAGTTTTCGGCAACACTATGATGGAATGATCCTTTTATACCTTGTATTGCTATGTTCTTAATTTTATTCATTTTGTTTAATCAGATACTGAAACAATCTCAGTACCATCAACCCTTAAATTTTGATAAAAAAAAATCTCGATTTTCATCGAGACTTTAATAATTTTTATGTTTAAACATTACATACTAAGCCTCGCTTCTTTTGTTAAAAAAGTAGTAAAACCAGTTGTAATATGTTGCGTTTGGATTCATAGTTAATTATAACTTTGGCTAAAGTAACTAATTATTTAAAAAAACAAAATTGTTGAAATACTTTTTTGCAGCTTTCGTTTTCTCTATTAATACTTACTTTTACAAAAATAGTTATAGATGTCAATAGAGGTAAAAGATATAAGCAAGTTATACGGAGAGCAAAAAGCACTAAACTCCATTTCTTTTTCTGTCAATTCTGCTGAAATTGTTGGATTTCTTGGTCCTAATGGCGCAGGGAAATCTACAATGATGAAAATATTAACCACTTACATCAATCCTTCTGAAGGTGATGCAAAAGTTAATGGATATGACATTGATAAAAATAAAAAAGAAGTACAACAATCTGTTGGCTATTTACCAGAACACAACCCATTATATACCGATTTGTACGTAAGGGAATATCTTAAATTTAACGCAGATGTGTATAATGTTAGTAAAAAACGGATTGAAGAGGTTATCCAGATGACAGGACTGACACCTGAGGTAAATAAAAAAATTGGGCAACTTTCCAAAGGGTATAGACAGCGTGTTGGTCTAGCTAATGCACTTTTACACAACCCTGATGTTTTAATCTTGGACGAACCTACTACTGGATTAGACCCTAATCAATTAGTGGATATAAGACATCTTATAAAAACCATAGGAAAAGAGAAAACTGTATTTCTATCTACACATATTATGCAAGAGGTAGAAGCTATGTGCGACCGCGTAATTATTATTAATAAAGGTGAAATTGTTGCTGACAAATATCTTGACGACTTACGCGAAGGACAAGAACAAATCGTGGTTGTAGAGTTCGATTATCGTGTGGAAGACACGTTTTTATTAAAATTACCCAAGGTGAAATCTGTAAAAAACACACACGACTTTATCTATGAGATTACATTTTCAACAACTGAGGATATGCGCTCTCATGTATTTGATTTTGCTCATGATAATGAATTAAAAATTCTTCAGCTTAATCAGAAAAATGCGAGTTTAGAAAGCTTGTTTAGAGAGTTGACTAGTTAAAAATTAATCTTCCATTAAAGACCTCTTCGACATCAACTATTGGTGGCAGATTATAAGAAATGACATTTCCTGTCGATAAAATTCTTCCTGTTAAAGATTGTTGCGGATTTACCAGTATATCATTTGTTCCCCGATGAAAAACGGAAATGTTTTCTGCCACTAAATTTTCGCCTTCAAAACGTCCGTTACCGTTAGCAAAATTAATGTTTACGTTCTCTGCTGTACCAGACAAATAGAATAAAGAGAGATTGTTAGACGTAATTTGCAAATTCTCCACATCTAGCTGTAGCCTATAATCTCCAATAGGAAAACTATCTGGCAACGAGAAATCTTCAGAAATTAAAGCCAAATTATCGTAGGTGAGTATGCCATCGGATTTAATTTCAAATTGTGTTGAACATCTAATCTCTGTAAGATTTGGAGATGAAACATACACTTTTGTAATGCCGTAATCGCGAACAAAATTACATGTGTTATTATCCGTTAGGACAAGCTGATTACCGACGACTTCAACCTCTATATCGTTCAAAAGATTTTCACCAGTTTCTACGATAACTTGTTGCGGACCTTCTTTGATAATCAATTCTATATCTCTATTTACTAAAACACGGCTAAAATTATCTACAGTAAATTCTTCTTGTACGAGTGTCCCAGCTGTTTGAAAACAATCCGAGGCATTCTCGCTATCGCACGCAAAAAGAATAAAGCAACAATAGATATATATTATTTTTTTCATAGTCTAATACCTAATCCAAGTTCAACCGCCTCAGCTCTTGCGCCGTGTGACTTTAGGGTTAAAGCGGCAAACCATTTGTCTCCAAAATAACGTTTAAGTCCTGCTCTAAAATAAACGCGTGTTTCAAAATCAAAAGGATAATAAAAATAGTATCCCAACTGCGACTCCACAGAATATCGATTTATAAATAATTCGTGACCTACAAAAACACCTGCGCGCTTATAATCTTCATCTCCCGTAACGCCATTATTAAGCAAGGCTGTACTTTCGTATTGTATTAATTCTTTTAAGAAGTTAGAGAAGAACATATCTACTCCAAATTGAAGCGCGCTTTTGTGAGTTACACGTTTATCTGCATAGGCAGAAACAATATAAAACGGATACTGTGCACTACCAACAATATCGCTTTGGTTAATGCCCGTTCTAAATGCAAAATTATACTTTATAGGCTGTGTAAAGGCATCTTCTTTTTCTTTCTTAACATACTCAGTATCAATTTCATCAACATTGTATGTCACGCCTACATTTAACGCTATTGTATTAATACTTGTATTTGGCGCTTTTACATTTGCATTAGAATAATGCACAAAGGTTAAACCGGTCTGCAGGCCAAATCTATCGAAAACTCGCTCTTTCTTGTAGTTTAACATTAAATAGGTACTACTTAACAACCTTGACCCAAATGCAATATTTTTTGGATTGTTTAATCTATCGTAAGGATTAGATGTATGCGCTAAACCTTGTCCGACTCTAAGCATTAAATTTCGGTTTAAGAAATAGAAATTGTAATGCCCATATATTCCGAAATTATTACCAAGACTTTCATTTTTTAAATTTTGATAAATAAAAGAAGCTCCATAATCTGGGTAATTATAGCGTTGTTCCCAAGCCTCTTCACCGAAGGTTTTTTTATTCCAACTTAATATAAAACCCTCTGGCTGACCTGTTATAAGTCCTAGAATTTTATTGTTGTGAAGCGCAATATTTCCTTTGAAATAATTTAAGTCTAAGTAAGATTCGGTTTTTTTTTCTTGTGCTAAAAGCTGAAGTGAAAGAAAAAAAATAAAACTGAAAAAAAATCTGCGCATTAAACCAAGTTAAAGTCGCAAATGTAATCAAAAATGATAGTTTATATTAATTCTACTTTACTATTAAAACCATAGATATGCCAAAGTTAAAGAAATGCCTGTTAATAATAGGATTTGGAAAACAAACCTTAACTCAGTTTTGTACTTTTCTAAAATTTTCATCTTCTTTACTTTTACAAAAATGAAGATGAAAGTTGTCTTAAAGGTTAAATGAATAAGAAACTAATATTAAATTTAAAAAACGGCCTTTGCTACTTGCTGAATATTATTACTTTTTCCCATGGAATAGTAATGTAAAACAGGGATACCTGCCTTTTGTAATTCTTTAGATTGCTTAATACACCATTCTATACCAACTTGTTTTACTGCACTGTTGTCTTTGCACTTTACAATCTCTATAACCAATTCTTCAGGTAAATCCACATGGAACCTATGTGGAATTAAGTTTAACTGTTTCTTTGTAGCAATTGGTTTTAGACCTGGAATAATAGGCACAGTGATTCCTTCTAATCGGCATTTGTCTATAAAATCGAAATACTTTTGATTATCGAAAAACATCTGGGTAACAATATATTCAGCACCATTTTTAATTTTCTTTTTTAAAAAATGAATATCGCTGTCTAGACTTGGCGCTTCCATATGTTTTTCTGGATAAGCGCCAACACCAATACAAAAATTTGTGCTAGAGCAATTTTCGAGTTCGTTATCTAGATAAATCCCTTTGTTCATACCTGCAATTTGATGTACCAACTCACTTGCATAATTATGCCCATCTTTTTCGGGTTTAAAGTATGTTTCTGTTTTAACAGCATCCCCACGAAGTGCCACTACGTTGTCAATTCCTAAAAAATCGAGATCTATCAAAAAGTTTTCCGTGTCTTCTTTTGTAAAGCCACCACACAATATATGCGGTACGGCATCTACGCCATACTTATTTTGTATTGCTGCACAAATACCAACAGTTCCTGGTCGTTTTTTTACCACTTGCTTTTTTAATAAGCCATTACCAGCATCTTTATACGTGTACTCTTCTCTGTGATAAGTTACATCTATAAATGGCGGATTAAACTCCATTAGTGGGTCTATATTATTGAAAATAGATTGAATGTTCTGTCCCTTTAAAGGTGGCAAAATCTCGAAAGAAAATTGAGTAATTCCGTTGGCATTCTTTATATGTTCAGTTACTTTCATAAGCCTCTCTTAATCTCTCCAAAGGAGAGAAATTGTTATCGTTTTATATTTACATTCATTTTTTAAAAGCTTTACCTTTTATTCACATCTATAAGATTATTAAACTCTTCAGGAGTCCAATAATTCCTTCCCTTACGCCTCCACTAAAGCTTCAGCGCCACGCGGATGGGAAGGTTAGGATGGGCTTTAATCTGCCAAATTTGGGCTTAACCATTTTTCGGCATCATCAATACTAATTTGTCTTCGAGTTGCATAATCTTCTAATTGATCTTTAGTGATTTTTCCTAATCCAAAATATTTGGCTTCTTTATTTCCAAAGTAATATCCACTCACACTTGCTGCAGGCCACATGGCTAAACTTTCTGTTAGCTTTACACCAATAGTTTCTTCAACTTTTAGCAAGTCCCAAATTGTTTTTTTCTCTAAATGGTCTGGACAAGCTGGATAACCGGGTGCTGGACGAATGCCTTTGTAAGCTTCTTTTATCAATTCTTCATTAGATAAATTTTCTGACGTGGCATATCCCCAATGCTTTGTGCGTACTTCTTTATGAAGATACTCGGCAAAAGCTTCAGCTAATCGGTCGGCAAGCGCCTTTATCATTATAGAATTATAATCATCGTTATTTTCCTCAAACTTCTTTGCTAATTCTGCTGTTCCAAAACCTGTTGTAACGCAAAATGCGCCTATATAATCTTGTTTTCCTGTTTCTTTTGGAGCTATGAAATCTGCTAAGGCGTGATTTGGAACACCTTCTCGCTTTTTGAGTTGCTGGCGGAGTGTTAGGAATTTTAGGGTGTCTTTGTCTTCGACTGCGCTCAGACTGACAGAAACCTCAATATCATCATCATTAATTGAATTTGCTGGGAACAATCCAAAAATGGCTTTCGCTTTTAGCAATGTTTCATTAAAAATCCGTTTCAGTAAATCTTGGGCATCTTTATACAATTCTGAAGCTTGCTCGCCTACGATATCATCTTTTAATATCTCTGGAAACTTTCCATGCAAATCCCAACTTCTAAAAAATGGAGACCAGTCGATAAAACTCTCAAGTTTTGTAATATCGAAATCTTCAATGACTTGAATCCCTAATTCGTTTGGCTTTACGATTTCGGTCTCATCCCAATTGATTTGATATTTGTTTTTACGAGCATCTACAATAGACAAATATTCCTTTCGTTTTCCACGAGATACAAATTGCTCTCTAAACTTATCGTATTCCTCTCTGATTTGTTCTTTATAAACCTTGTTATCCTGCTGTAGTAAATTACCAACCACCGTCACTGCTCTTGATGCGTCATTGATATGTACCACCGTATTATTATAATTCGGTGCAATTTTTACTGAGGTGTGTGCTTTTGATGTTGTAGCTCCACCAATGATTAAAGGAATGTCTAATTTTTCCTTTTCCATAGCCTTAGACACATACACCATCTCGTCTAAGGACGGCGTTATAAGCCCACTTAAGCCTATAATATCTACATTTTCTTGCTTTGCAGTTTCAATAATTTTTTCTGGTGGCACCATAACGCCCAAATCAATAATCTCATAATTATTACAGCCCAAAACCACACTCACAATATTTTTACCAATATCGTGAACATCGCCTTTTACAGTTGCCATGAGAATCTTGCCCTGCCTTCTAACCTCCAAAGGAGGAACCGCAAGATTCTCTCTAATACTATTTAAAACAAAGTCAAGATTAGATAAAACTTGATTGTTCGTAAATCTAATTACTCTGAAGCCTTCATTTTCTAGCCATTTTTTTCTCTCTTGGTCAGATACTTTATTTTCAGGAAGTTGGTGAATAAGTCCATCGATTTCGATAATTAAATTTGTTTTTAAACAAACAAAATCGGCAATGTAAGAACCGATAATATGCTGTCTTCTAAACTTGTAGCCATCTACTTTTTTGTTATTTAAAACATCCCATAAAAGCGCTTCGGCTTCAGTGGGTTTGTTTCGCATCTCCTTAGCATATGCTTTAAGTAAACTGTAATTTAGTGGGTCTGCAGTTTTCCAGTGTAAAGTCCCCTTTGGGGATTTAGGGGCTTTTTTTTCTGCTTCAATAAAAGGTTGTAGATATGCCACCGCTTTTTTCATAACTCGAGCAGACTTTACTACTTGAGGTAAGAACATTTTCCCACTTCCAAAAAGATCTCCAACGACATTCATTCCTGCCATTAAGTTGTCTTCAATAACCTCAATAGGTTTTGAAGCTTGCTGTCTTGCTTCTTCAACATCTTCAACTATAAAAGCATCAATCCCTTTCACCAAACTATGCGTAATTCTATCTTGAAGTGGAGCATTACGCCATTCTAAAACTTTAGTTTCGTCTTCTTTCTTTTGACCTTTGACCGTTTCTGCAAAATCTAAAAGGCGCTCTGTGGCATCTTCTCTTTTATTAAAAAGTACATCTTCTACATGCTCTAATAAGTCTTTGGGGATTTCGTCATAAACCTCCAAAAGTGTTGGATTAACTATCCCTAAATTCATACCATGTTGTATCGCATGATACAAGAATGCTGAATTAATTGCTTCTCTAACAACAGTATTCCCTCTGAACGAAAATGATACATTACTTACACCTCCAGAAACGTTAGCATAAGGTAAGTTTTCACGAATCCATTTTGTAGCATTAAAAAAATCGAGTGCATTTAGTTTATGCTCATCCATACCTGTAGCGACAGGAAAAATATTCGGATCGAAAATGATATCTTGAGGTGGGAAATTGACAATATCTGTAAGTATTTTATAAGAACGTTCACAGATTTCAATTCTACGCTCGTAGGTATCGGCCTGTCCCACTTCATCAAATGCCATAACAATTACCGCGGCACCGTAACGTTTTACAAGTTTTGCTTGGCGAATAAATTCAGCTTCGCCTTCTTTAAGGCTGATAGAATTCACCACACATTTTCCTTGAACGACTTGCAAACCAGCTTCGATAATTTCCCACTTAGAGCTATCTATCATTATAGGCACACGCGCAATATCTGGCTCTGAAGCGATAAGGTTTAAGAATTTTACCATGGCATACTTTCCGTCAAGCATACCTTCGTCCATATTTACATCTATAATTTGTGCACCACCTTCAACTTGGTCACGAGCAACATCGAGTGCTTCGTTATATTTTTCTTCTTTAATAAGTCGAAGAAATTTTCTTGAACCTGTAACATTGGTACGCTCTCCAATATTGATAAAATTAGACTCTGGTGTAACCACTAATGGCTCAAGACCTGAAAGCGTTAAATATTTATTCTCTTTACTCATATAGTATCTTAAGCTGTTACAGAAATTGTTCTTGGTTTGTAATTCTTTGCTACTTCTGCAATGGCATTAATGTGTTCTGGATTAGTCCCACAACAACCTCCAATAATATTTATTAGTCCGTCTTTGAGGTAATCCTCAATATAAGACTGCATTTCTTTTGGGGATTGGTCGTACTCACCAAAAGCATTTGGCAAACCTGCATTAGGATGCGCTGACGTAAAGAACTCTGTTTTGTTAGATAATCTCTGCAAGTATGGCTTCAACTGTTCTGCTCCAAGGGCACAATTAAATCCAACAGTGAGTAATGGAATATGCGAAACAGATGTCAAAAATGCTTCAACCGTTTGTCCTGATAAAGTACGCCCTGAAGCATCTGTTATTGTTCCCGAAACCATAACTGGAATTGAAATATTTCGGTCTTCCTTTACTTCTTCAATAGCAAATAATGCAGCTTTAGCATTTAACGTATCGAAAATGGTTTCGACTAAAAGTACGTCTACACCACCATCAAGCAACGCTTCAACTTGTTGTTTATATGCCACTCTAAGGTCTTCAAAAGTCACGGCACGAAATTCTGGCCTGTTTACATCTGGTGACATGCTCGCTGTTCTGTTTGTAGGACCAATACTTCCAGCTACGAATCGAGGTTTTTTAGGATTTAGCTCTGTAAACTCTTCAGCTACCTGCTTCGCAATCTTAGCCGATTCGTAATTAAGTTCGTAAACTAAATCTTCCATTTGGTAATCCGCCATAGCGATTGTAGTCCCAGAAAACGTGTTGGTCTCTACAATATCTGCACCAGCTTCAAAATACTTCTGATGTATTTCTGCAATGGCTTGGGGTTGGGTTAAGGACAGTAAATCGTTATTGCCTTTTAACGGCAATGGATAGTCTTTAAAACGCTCACCGCGAAAATCTTCTTCTGTAAAATTGTATTGTTGGAGCATGGTTCCCATGGCGCCGTCGAGCACTAAAATTCGTTTTTGTATTTCTTTTACTATGTTATACATACCAAATATTAAAAATAGATTCCCGCTTAACTCTACACAAAGCCAAAACGGGAATCCTAATTTTAAGACCCAAAAAGGAGCCTCTTAAAATTGAACACACATCTTAATTAAGATGTAATAAAGAATATGTTATTAAGAAATAATAGCAATTGCAGATGAGCAATTACGATGGGTTATCTATCTAAAATCAGCGAGAAATGATTCGCTTCTTCGAGTAGAATTTAGCACCTTCTTAGTAATTCTAAGGGTTGCTAAGGCGTCGTCGGGTCTATTCCCTCAGCCTTTCTTGATAACATTTTCAGTAAAGTTTTGAACTTTTAAGGTACAAATATGCGATAGAAAAGAATTAAAATCCAAATCTTTTGGACTTTTTATCAGTTTTTAACAAAAATCATCTTTGATTTCTATTTTTAAGAATTAGTTATGAGTCAAGACTTTGTTAAAAGCTATAAATGTGTACTTTTGCATTTCAAAATAACAAAAGAGGAATGATTTGACTGATTGCAACCTCTGGAAAAAAATGCTAAAGACAGTGTTATACTTCCTATACAATTACGTCAAATCTTTAGATAAACAAATAAAATTATGGCGTATTTATTTACTTCAGAAAGTGTTTCTGAAGGTCATCCAGACAAGGTAGCAGACCAAATTAGTGATGCATTAATTGATAACTTTCTAGCCTTTGACCCAGACTCTAAAGTTGCATGCGAAACTCTAGTAACTACTGGGCAAGTTGTACTAGCTGGTGAGGTAAAATCTAATACTTACCTAGACGTACAAAAAATTGCTAGAGATACGATTAACAAAATCGGTTACACTAAGGGCGAATATATGTTCGATGGCAATTCTTGCGGTGTATTCTCTGCAATCCACGAACAGTCCGAAGATATTAATCGCGGTGTAGACCGTGCTTCTAAAGAAGAGCAAGGTGCTGGTGACCAAGGTATGATGTTTGGCTACGCAACAAAGGAGACGGATAACTACATGCCTTTGGCTTTAGACATTTCGCATTTAATTTTAAAGGAGTTAGCCGCACTCAGGAGAGAGAATAAGGATATTACCTATTTACGACCAGATTCTAAAAGTCAAGTCACTATTGAATATAGTGACGATAATACACCTCAACGTATAGATGCTATTGTTGTTTCTACGCAACATGATGATTTTGACTCTAGTGATGAGATAATGCTAGCAAAAATTAGAAAAGATATCGTTGAGATATTAATACCAAGAGTGATTGCAAAATTACCAGAGCATATTCGCCCATTGTTTGATGATAATATCAAGTATCATATTAACCCAACAGGGAAATTTGTAATTGGTGGACCGCATGGCGATACTGGCTTAACTGGTCGTAAAATTATTGTAGACACCTATGGCGGAAAAGGCGCTCACGGCGGTGGTGCGTTTTCTGGAAAAGATCCTAGTAAAGTAGACCGTAGTGCCGCATATGCTACTAGACATATTGCTAAAAACCTTGTAGCTGCAGGATTGTGTGACGAAGTTTTAGTACAAGTATCCTACGCCATTGGTGTTGTAGAGCCAATGGGGATTTTTATTGACACGTACGGAACTTGTCCGTTTAACCTAACCGACGGTGAAATTGCCGAAAAAGTGTCTGAGATTTTTGATATGCGTCCCGCGGCAATTGAAGCACGCTTAAAATTACGCCAACCCATGTATAGCGAAACCGCTGCATACGGACACATGGGGCGCGTAAACGAAGTTGTTTCCAAAACCTTTGAACAGCCTAATGGCGAATCTAAAACCATGGATGTTGAATTATTTACTTGGGAAAAATTAGATTATGTAGATAAAGTGAAAACTGCTTTCGGAATTTAATTCTTAAAAGAATGACATAAAAAGCCTTCTCAAATGAGAAGGCTTTTTTATTTTAGTTTCTACCACCATCTCTATTTGGTGACCGTGGTGTTGGCCAAGTGCGTTGTTCTCCAGTTCTAGGGTTTATTGGTAATACAATCTGCTCTCTAGAAGTTTTCTCAGCATCTTCCGAAGCCATATATGCTAAAATTGCTGTTAGAATAGCATTGTTTCTTACATCATCGAAAACAATCTTGTCGTAAGTATCTCTATTGGTATGCCATGTATAATTCCAGTAAGACCAGTTTAACGCACTTAAATTAAATGCTGGTGCACCTTTAGCTAAAAAAGAAGCATAGTCAGAACCTCCACCACCTGGAAGTCCCGGAAATGTAGTTTCGATATGCTCTGTAATATCATTAGGCACAGCATATAACCAGCGTGATAAATAATCGTATGAGTTTAAAAAGCCCCCGCCAGAAATACGCACAACACGACCAGTACCATTATCTTGATTAAATAAGGCTTGTAATCCGTCCACAACTTCTGGGTGGTCTTCAACAAATGCTCTAGAACCATTTAAGCCTTGTTCTTCACTGCCCCAATGTCCTGCAATTATAGTACGTTTAGGGTTTGGATAAAACTTTTTTAATAAGCGCATGGCTTCCATCATTACCAAAGTCCCAGTACCATTGTCTGTTGCTCCGGTAGCGCCATCCCAAGAATCGAAATGGGCGGAAAGAATAATATATTCATCTGGTTTTTCAGAGCCTTTAATTTCTGCAATAGTGTTAAATGTAGGTACGCGTCCTAATTCTTTAGATTCTGCAACAATTTTCAGTTTTGGCGTATGTCCAGATTCTGCTAAGCGATATAACATGGTATAATCCTCCAATTCTAAATCTACAGTTGGTATTTTCTTTGTACGTGCACTAAAAATTTTATTTACACCAAATCCTCTCGACCAATTACTTGCAATAATCCCAGCAGCACCTGCTTCTTCTAATACTGGAATAATTGAACGTGTATTATAACCAGTTTTACTAATATTTTCGCGCCACGCTTTTGTCTGGGTATCTCTTTCATCTTTCATTTTCTGAAAAGATTCTTCCGTTGCAAACTCTTCCCAATTATAATCTGGACGGCCAGTAGGTTGCTTCATTGATATTAAAACGAGCTTATCCTTTACGTTAGGCAACCAATTTTGAAATGAAATAGAGTCCTTGATATTTTCTGGAAGTACAATAACCTCTGCTGTAACACCTTTAGAACCTGTGCTAGGATTCCAAGCCAATTGTGTTCCTCTAAGCGATTGTACTCGTGGCTCTATCATATCTATATGCGTAATACCACGCTCCCATCCGCGCCACTCGCCCCATTTTTCTTTTTTAGCATTTATTCCCCAAGATTTATATTTTTCAATGGCCCAATTATGTGCATTGAGCATTTGCGGTGTACCTACCAATCTAGGACCAACAACATCCATTAGTTCATGACCAATATTTTCTAATTGAGAATTTTCATTAGCTTCTTTTACAATAGCTTCAATAATTGGGTCTTTATCTTGTGCTTTAACATTGGTTATGTTAAATGCAAAAGCAATAATGAATAAGTAAATAACACGTTTCATAAGTTTTGATACTTTAATTGGTTAAAGGAACAAATTACAATATTTGCTGCACATCTAAAATATAAAGCCCATTTTACTTAAAGCAAAATGGGCTTTATGATTGTATTGCAAAACTTATTTAAAGCGTATAAATAGCTCTAAATGTTATAAATCTTGGCTGAAGAAAAGTCGCAGAATTAGTTACAAATACATTGTTTGCCCCATTATTAATTCTAGCATCAATATTAAGAATATTGTTTGCTCTGATTTCATATTCCCATTTTGCATCTCTGTCCTTTCTGTAACCCAAACGTGCACTCCATGTCGTAAAAGATTCTGATCTACCATTGAAATTTTGATTGTTATACTCATAATCTGTGACAAACGTTACAGAATCCCATATGTAAGCATCAAAACGTACTGACGGCCTATTAGTTATAATCTCAGTACTTGTATTACCTTGATTATTAGTTGTTACAGAATAGGTGTATCTCAACCTTACATTAGGTGCTTCTCTAAAATTTGTACGAAACTCTGGTGTATAACTTTGAATGAAAGATTCGTTAATTCCTCTTACATTATTAATAAACTGATTATTTAGATTGTAGTTAAATGTAGCGGTACCACCAACACGGATTTTACCAAAACGTTTATTCCACAAACCAAATACACTTAAACTTTCGTCAGCAAATTGTGAATTAAAAAATGTGTTTGTCCTAATGACATTCTCTAGGTTTGTACGATTACGAATTTGGTCTTCTCTTTTAGAATAACTAACTCTGGCTACAACCTGAGTATTATTAAACAAATTAAAACTTCTATAAAACAAACTAACATTTTGACTTAGTCCATTAAGTAATTCTGAATTACCAAATGATAAATTTGTTGGGCTATTATTTAAAAGTAAACCTTCGGCTATATTTGTTACGTCTGTAAATTGATTAGACATACGGTAGTTAAGGGTTAAACTTTCGGATTTTTTAAATTGTACTCTAGCTTCAAAATCGGGTAACACTCTAAAGAAATTATCTTCAAATTTAACACCAAATTGCTCATTTTGATTACCATAGGCATGAAATGAAACTCCTGGTCTAAACGTAAATTTACCTACTCTTACATTATAACGCACGCCTGCATAAATATCACTGAAATTATATTGCGTGTCATTCTCTGCTCTTAAAAGGTTGCCATCGCCGTCATCAAGAGTTGGTGTGGGATTTAGAGTATTTCCGTTTTCTAAAAACTGGAAAATATTAGAATTAAAATCTTGACGACTTAGAATGGTTCCGAAGGTAAAATTTAAGTTGCTTTTTGGATTAAGTATATTATAATAATCAACTTTAGCATCTAATTGATTGGTTTTGACCAATTGATTTTGTCCTAAATCGTAAACATCTAAACTTTGGTCTAATCCGATACCTTCTGCTGTATCGTCATAAGCATCATTATCACTTGCTGGGTCATTATTTAAAACAGCATTTAAAAAAGGGTCTTCGTTACGCAATAAATGTGCTGCCTCTAAGGCGAAGATGTTATTCTCATCTAAGGTATAATAGTAGTTTAAGTTTTGATTTATGCTAAATGGAGTTACCTCTGCTAATTGCGATGTTTCACCTATTACAGAAGAAAACTCAGATTGTCCCTCAATGTCTTTTGACAAACGTCCTAAAATATCGTAATCTAGTTGATTATTTGGATTTGGTTTATAAGTGGCACTTAATTTTGCCAAACCTTGATCAGACGCTTCTTTACCTGTACTTACTGTTTCCTCATCCACTTGTCCTGCACCTGCATCAAGAAATCGTCTAAATCTTTCCTCTCTTGTATTTAATCTTGTCGTATTATAAATTATAAAACCACTTAAATCTAAGGCTGAGTTTGGCGAATAACTAAAGTTGGTCGCTAATAACTTTGACTCAACGCGTTGAGCGTCTGCAACACTAGTTAAACCACTTAAACCATTATTCCCTAGATTTATGTTGGTACCACTATCGCGACTCGGCGCTCTAAAACCTCCTCCAAAATTACGTACTTCTCTATTGGTTAAGGCTGGTTCACCGATATTATTCATATCACCGATAACATTGACACTGTATTTTGGGCTGTAATAAAACAGTTTTGGCTGCACTAAATACAACTCATCATTTGGCGAAGGTGCAGAACCTACTCCAGCAGTAATATCTCCAAACCAAAAGTTTTCTTTCCCTTCTTTTAGTTTAATATTAATCGCTACATTATTTTGATTATTAGTAACACTTCGTAATTGTCCTACCTCAGAGAAGTTTCTTAATACCTCTATTTTATCTACTGCGTTAGATGGTATATTTTGCGTTGCAAGTTTTGTGTCCCCATCAAAAAAATCCTTTCCGTTTACGGTGATTTTCTGCACGGGATTTCCTTCAACTTCTAATTGTCCATTTTCGTTAACTTCAACTCCAGGAAGCTTTTCTAATACATCACCGAGCTTTCGTTCCGTACCGTTTTTAAAAGAATCTGCATTATATACAATCGTATCTCCTTTTATAGTAACAGGCATTTCGTAGGTTAATTCTACAGCATCAAGAGCATTGTCTAATTGCATTGTAAAGTCTTTTTTGATATCTGCCTCTTTAGTTTCTAGAATAAGGTCAATAGTTTTCATACCAATGTATGTGACTTGTACTTTGTATTTACCGTTTTTACCTAGGGACAATCGATATTCGCCTTTTGCGTCTGTAATTCCGTAAGACTCTAAAGCTTTTGATTCTTGATTTATGGCAATAACATTTGCTAACTCTAAAGGTTGACCTATACTATCTTTAACTACTCCGGAGAGCTTAACTTGAGAATAGGAACTTAATGCTACTACAAATGTGAGTAGCGTGAATATTTTCTTCATTTTTTAGTGATGTCTTATAAATTGGTTAGTAATGTAGAAATGGTTAATTTCTTCGTCCGCCTCGTCTACCACGCCAGTTATCCCTCATTTCTTGCATCTTTTTTGTAGTAATATCTGTGTATTCTTGTTGTGTTACCACTTCTCCTTTTTCAGGTTTTTTAATATTGTCTTTTTCTTTAGGATTCATTACAATCTTGGTACATAGAATGGTTGTTCTGTCTGCGTTAACCTCTAAAATTAAACCTGGTAAGCCCCAATAGTCATCTGGCCCTTGATTAATAGGAATTTGCGGTGTGTACCAAGCTACAACCTCTATAGTTTTAGGAATCTCTACTTCGTTCATTGGGTCATCGGCGTCAGTAGATTTTGTGGAATCTTTTTCTTTCTTATTATTCTCAGGTTGACGACGTCTCATGCTCCTCCAATCGAATCCTGTGACAGGTTTTGTTGCAGTAGCTTTAAAAACGGTATAATTACCAATTTGCTTAGTTTCCGAACCCATTTTCCATTCTAGGTTTTTAAGCTGGTCCTTTATTAAAAACTGCTTTCCAAAAAATTCTTGATCTTGTATTAGCTCTTTGTCTTTTACATTTTTATATTTTGGTCCACCAGTAAAACTACTTGCGAATCCACCCCAACCACCAGAGCCTTGTGCTTCGAGGCGTTCTTCTTCTTTATAAATCGATTCTTCTTTGTTAAATGTTAAAACGTATTCTTTTTCGAGGAAACTTTTCATTCGCTCTTGCATACGTTTCATTTGGTCTGGACTTATCTGTCGTCCACCACCAAATTGACTCATATCTATAGTCGTTTTTGTTTTGTAATACGCCTTTCCTTGGAAATCTTGTCCGAAAGAGAATGTACCTATACATGCAACAACGGCAAGTACAAAAGTTTTAAGTAGAGATTGTTTCATCAGTAATTGAGTTTAAACTTTATGTTATCTAATTTTAGACTTGTGAAATAACAAAAAGTTAAACCGCTGTTCGTTAAACTTAAGTTAAACAAATTAACCTCTTCGGCGACTTGGTCTATTGTTTCTAAAATCTTTCATCTTTTCTATAACAGTAGCTTGATAATCTGCTTTATTAATCTCCTCGCCACGTTTTGGGGCTTCAATTTCTACTGTTTCTTTAGGATTAATAACAATTTTGGAACACAGCATCGTATTATTATCTGCACTAACTTCTAAAATCAAACCTGGTAATCCCCAATATTCTGATGGGCCATGACTAACAGGAATTTGAGGAGTATACCATGCTTCTACCTGCGTCATTTTTAGTTCTGGTTCTTTAACTGCTCCTGTTGAATCTACCTGAGGCTCTTGATTTCTTAATTTATCCCAAGAGAAATTATACCAAGACAACTCATCAGACGGAATTAAAGCCATAGCTTTAAAACAAGTATAGTTTCCTATCTGCTTAGTTTCCGAACCCATTTGCCAGTCTATTTTTTGAAGCTTATCTTTTACTAAGAATTTTTTACCATAAAATTCTTGACTTTGTACAAGCTGATTGTCTTTCACATTTTTATACTGGTCACCTTGCGCAAAATTCTTTCCCCAAGAATCTGTGGCTCCAGACATGGCATCTAGCTTTTCATCTTCTTTAAAAAACGACTCGGTTTTATTAAATGATAATACATACGTTTTTTCAAGTCTATTCTTCATCCTAGCCATGACTTGCTTTTTTTGTGCCTCGCTTAGTCTAGCGCCCCATCGTCCTAAATCCATAGTTGATTTTGAGAAATAATACGCCTTTCCTTGAAATTCTTGTGCTTTACTCTGTAGTGAAAAACTAAGAACAACTACTAAAATGCTAAGTTTTAAGAAAATTGATTTCATGATGATGGTCTAAAATTATTGTTTTGTTTAACAAATCTAAACAATCATTGAACACAATTTATCTGTTTATCAAAACATTAACACCTTATTTTTAGCCTCCAATACGAATATGAATGCTTTCGCCATCTCTATTTCCCCGTTGTGGCTTAAAACGTTCTAACATTTCTTTTTGCTTAGCATCCATGATTTTTTCGTATTCTGCTTGATTAACTTTTTTACCTTTTGTAGGCTCTTTAATATCAATCGCATCTTCTGGATTGATTACAATTTTACTACATACGATATTAAGCTTGCCATCATGGACTTCTAGTATTAATCCCGGTAAACCTTGATACTTGGCTGGTCCGTTATTTACAGGAATTTGTGGTGTATACCATGCTGTTACAGTACGTTCTTCTAACTCCGGTTCTTTATCCTCTTCTTGGGATTTACCAAACGTTTTTAGGTCAACTGGCTTGGGTACCATTTTAGTAAAAGTGGCTTTAAAACACTGATAATTACCAATATATTTTGTTTCGCTTCCCAATTGCCAATCTATAGACTCTAAGTCGTCCTTGACTAGAAAAATTTTGCCCATGGTATCCTTTTTTTCTGAATACGTATTGGTTTTAGTATTCTTATAAAGAATGTCACTACCGCCTCCGATTCCAATAGTCATAACTTGCATTCCGTTACCACCAACTTGCGGTGGCGCCAGACTTTCGTCTTCTTTATAAATGGAAGACTCTTTGTCGAACGTAAGTGTGTACGTTTTTTGAAATTGTTTTTTTAGCATTTCGGACATTTGCTTTTGTAAATCCGAAGTCATATTTGGATTACTACTACTGTCTATTTTAATATCTACTGCTCGCTGCGTTTTATAAGTCGCAACTCCTTTAAAATCTTGAGCACTAGCACTGGAAAAAACCAGTGCTAAACTAAGGACGACAACTCTAATAACTGTTTTCATTTTTTGATAATTTTATTCTTTTGATTTATAATATTTAATTGCTGCTTTTCTTAGTTTTTTAATATTCTTAAGAAACTCTTTTTTATCATTAGTGTTTCCTTTTATTTCATAGCTCATGCTAGACTTTACACCATTAGACATGGTCTTTCCGTTACATTTTATTTTAAAACTCAGTTCTTCACCTTTTTCGGTAATATCTAATAGTTCTTCAAAATCTTTGATTGAAAAGGTAGATTCGATTTCTTCTGCAGAATCAACTTCGACACTAATGCTCATATTTTCGATTTTGTTGTCTCCTAACTTAACTTCTCCTTTTAAATTATTGGACTGAGCAAAAACTGAGGTTACCATAATAATTGCAACTACTGTGATTAAATTTTTCATGTTGTATTTGTTTTTTTGATTAGTACACTACAAATATGTCAACTTCTTTACGATTTTAAAGTTAACCAACGTTAATGTGTGTTAACCGATTAGTCTGCTATTAGAATATCCTCTACTTTTGAAGTATGAATGATAAACGCTATAGATATATACTTTATGTAATTACCCTTGTAATTATCGCAACCATAGGCATACAAATTTATTGGAATTACAAAAACTATCTTACCAATAAGCAACAGTTTATAAACGACGTACAAACGAGTTTAGATAAAGCCGTAGATGATTATTATGCAAAGATTGCTGAGCAAACTACTATGGCAATGACGTTTGATAAAATACCGGTATCTAAGTTTACTGAAGAAAAAAGTACTTTCAACGACATTTTTAATAATCTTGATTTTAAAAACGGTAAAATAGAGCAGATAGACACAAATAAAACCAAAAAAATTAAAGGATTTTCTGTTTTAAGAGGTTTTAAAGCAGATTCCATGATGGCTGCTCGTCGCAAAAAAAATAAATCATTGAACATTGATTCTTTTCAACTTAAAATGAAAGAATTAAAGCAAGCTGATGGAAATGCCAAACTAGACAACATTAAAATCTTAACAAATCAGATAATGATTTCGATAACCAATGACACTTTAAATTTAAGAGTCATAGACACGTTACTTAAGAAGGAACTTCAGCGCAAAAAAATAAATATGACTTATAATTTAGCGTATGAAAACCCAAAAGAATCAAACACCTCAATTGATGAGGTAATTATTGTTGAGGCGGATACTACAAATCTAAAGACCAAAGATATTTTAAGTGTATGCTCTGAATCTACTTTTTTACCTAAAGAAAGTAATCTTAAAGTAAATTTTACTAACGAAACCAAAGTGATTTTAGGCCGAATGCTTGGTGGAATTAGTATTTCTACATTATTAGTATTAAGTGTAATTGCCTGCTTGTTTTATCTACTAAAAATCATCCAAAATCAAAAACAACTAGCCGAAGTTAAAAATGACTTGATAAGCAATATTACTCACGAATTTAAAACACCAATCGCTACCATTAGTGCTGCTCTAGAAGGCATTAATAACTTTAACATTATCGACGACAAAGAGAAAACTAAAAAATATATAGATATGTCTTCTACTCAGTTGTCTAAGCTAAATATAATGGTAGAAAAACTGCTTGAAACTGCAACTTTAGACAGTGAAAGTTTAGAACTTAATAAAGAAGAAATAGATATTGTTCCGCTAATAGCATCGCTATGCAGGCGATACCAAACTCAACATACTAACAAAATAATCCAAACAAGTTTTAAAGTAAAAAGCTTACTATCTAAAGTAGATGTTTTTCATTTCGAAAACGCGATTAATAACATTCTAGACAATGCCATAAAATACGGTGGCGAAATAATTACAATAGATGTAATACCAAACAAAAATTCGTTTAACATCAATATTTCAGATAACGGAACAAGTTTAGCTAAAGTGAATAAAGAACGAATTTTCGAAAAATTCTATCGTGTTCCTAAAGGCAATAAACACGATGTTAAAGGTTTTGGTATTGGTTTGTTTTACACTAAGAGTATTATAGAAAAGCATGACGGTACCATTAAGCTAGACCTAAATAATCAACTTACAACATTTAAAATCTCCCTTCCAAATGGCTAATCCTATCAAAATATTACTTGCTGAAGATGAAGCCGCACTTGGCCAAATTATAAAAGAGAGTCTAGAAACTAGAGATTTTGAAGTACTACTTTGCGAAGATGGGGAAATGGCATTTAAAACGTACAAAGCTGAAGCTCCAGAACTTTTGGTTCTAGACGTTATGATGCCCAAAAAAGATGGTTTTACGCTTGCTAAAGAGATAAGAGCGATAGACGACGCTATTCCTATAATATTTCTGACTGCAAAATCCCAAACGCAAGATGTTGTTGAAGGCTTTACTATTGGAGGTAACGATTACTTAAAAAAACCATTTAGTATGGAAGAGCTAATCGTTAGAATTCATAATTTAATTGGGCGCACGAAGCTTCAGAAATCATCAGAAATTTTAGAACTCGGCGATTATAGTTTCGATTTCCCAAAGCAACTTTTAACCTACAAAACAGAAGATGCCGTGCAACTTACCCACCGCGAGGCACATTTACTATTTCATCTCATTAAAAACAAGAATGCTGTACTAGACCGCTCACTTATTCTTAACAAGCTCTGGGGAACAGACGATTTCTTTACAGCTAGAAGTATGGATGTTTTTATTTCTAAACTTCGGAAAAAATTAAAACAAGACGAAAGCATACAGATTTTAAATGTGAGAGGCTTTGGTTACAAGTTGACGATTTAGAAGCTAAAAAAGTATATTGAAGCAATTAAATGGTTCAATTTTTGTACTTTTCTGGCTATAATGAAACGTATATTCTACATTATTCTTTGTCTTTGCTCTTTTAGTTTTTCGCAAGAAAATATAGAGCTTAAACTTGAAGCTACCGCCGAATTAAAAGCATATAAAATTTTTGGTGTAGATACATTTGGCACACTTTATTATTCGGACAAAAACCATAGTTTTTACAAAAAATCTACAGATACCATTATTAGCTACGCCAACTTTCAGCTCGGCGAAATATCATCTGCAAATACGTTTAATCCTCTTAAAATAAATCTTTTTTATCAAGATTTTAATACCATGGTTGTATTAGACAATCGGCTCGCAGAAATTACTAAAGTAGATTTTAACACACTTTCAGATTATAAAAATGTGACTCTTATTTCTACAGGTTACGATAATTTTATCTGGCTTTTTAATCAAGATTTACAGCAATTAGAACTATTTGATTACCTCTCCAAAAAAACACGAATTAAAACCGTACCCGTACAATCCCAGGCGTTATCTCTAAAAAGTGACTATAATTATTGCTACCTACTCACTGAAAACTACTTGTACGTTTACAGCTATTTTGGAAGTTTAATCCATAAAATTGAAAACAACAACTTTACAGACATGGCTTTTAGTAAGGGTCAACTGATTTTAAAGTCGGGTAATAACCTATTTCTACTTGCAAAAAATAGTAAAGAATTAAAGACTATAAACACCGAGGATTTGTTAATAAATCAGTTTTTGGTAACCGACGAAACCTTGTATATTTACAACGACGAAAAGCTACGTCGCTACCAACTAAAATCTCAATAAACTATGCATGTTGCCGTTGCTGGAAATATAGGCGCTGGAAAAACAACGCTCACAAAATTATTAGCGAAACATTACAAATGGGAAGCACAACTAGAAGATGTTGTAGACAATCCTTATTTAGATGATTTCTACAACCAGATGGAGCGATGGAGTTTCAATCTTCAGGTATATTTTTTAAATAGCAGATTTCGTCAGGTAAATCAAATCCAACAAGGTAAAAAAGACATAATTCAAGATAGAACCATCTACGAAGATGCTTTTATTTTTGCGCCAAATCTCCATGCCATGGGCTTGATGACTAACCGAGATTTTGAAAATTATTCGTCGCTATTCGAACTAATGGAGTCTTTTGTAAAAGGTCCTGATTTGTTAATTTACTTACGAAGTAGCATTCCTAATCTGGTTGCGCAAATTCATAAAAGAGGACGTGATTATGAAAATACTATTAGTATTGATTATTTAAGCCGACTAAATGAACGTTATGAAGCTTGGATAACAAAATACAACAAAGGAAATTTATTGATTATCGATGTAGATAATTTGGACTTTGTTGCAAATCCTGAAGATTTAGGAGGTATAATTAATAAAATTGATGCTGAGATAAACGGTTTATTCTAATCGCTAGCACGACCAAACAATAGTTTCTATATTCTTTTCAATACAATGGGGTTTACATAGTGATAAAACCGTTAGCCCTTGCGTGCTTAATAGCTTCTGTACTATTATCTACTATTAAAACAGGAAGCTTTCTATAATCTTTAAAAAGTCTATTGATGCGTTTCATACGCTTTTTATCATTTACACTACGCAGGTAAATAGCAGCTATTCGATTAGGAAATTTTTCGACGACATCTAGATATATATCCGCATCTTTTTCTCCACAATCCCCTATTAAAATAAACTTTAAGCTAGGATAGGTTTCTAAAATATTGAATACTTCTTGGTACTTATGTGCCAATTCTGGCTTAGGCGTTTTGTCAAAAGGTGTTCTAAAATCACGAAGTAAAATGGGACCTTTTGGAAATTTGTTCGATTTTAGAAAAAACTCAAGGTATCTATATAAATTCCATGGGCTATTACTCACGTAGAAAATAGGGTTAACCGTATTATGAAGTAGGTCGTAAAACTCGGCTGTACCGTCGAGCGCTTTTCGTTTAAGAGGTGTCTTGAATAACGTGTTAACAATAACTCTCCATTTTAATCTAGAGGTAACACCGGTGTGCAATATAGTATCGTCTATATCGCTTATAACACCAAATTGAGCCTCTTGAGATGGCACTAACATTTTGCCTTTAAATACATTTTCTTGTTGAATTTTGCGCTTTATCGTTAGTGCATTATAACTCACGGAATAGTCTAACCAACCTTCAATATCTGTTTTAAATTCTTTGCTTATAGGTGAATCGTAAAGGTAATAGCCTTCGGCATCGGTTTTTAGATTAAACAGATTCTCCTGAATTTTAATTGTTATTGCTGTATTCCGAATTTCATCTGTTTCGAAACGTTTCCAAGAATTTACTAATAAGCTAAACCAGCCTTTTTTAGACAAATCGATATCCTCGTCTTCTAAGGCACGCCCGCGTAAGTATAGATGCTCAGAAGTTCCGTAAGTTAAAAACGGAATGATTTGTAAAGGGTCTTTTTTTAGCATCAATCAAATATAAAAAAAACCACACTTATCTTAATTAGAAAGACAGTGTGGTTTTCCTGTTATAAATTAAATCTATTATCCTTTAGATATATCTACTTTCTCTACTTTTATTTCTTTTTCAGAAGCATTTTTCATTGAACTTTCAAAATCCAAAAGTTGCTTTTCTACTTGAGATTTAGTTCCAGTAAACGTTTTGGATTTAGAAACTTCCTCTCCATTCACTACCATTGTATATTCTATAGTAGCTTCTGCTAAATCTGCATCAGTAAGTATAATTTCTTTATTAACTTCTTGTGTTTCGTAAGTCGAAACTTTAGCATTATCTAATGCCAAACTAGGAGCGATAACTAAAGCCACAACAGACATTAACTTTAACAAAATGTTTAAAGAAGGTCCTGATGTATCTTTAAAAGGATCTCCAACTGTATCGCCAACTACTGCTGCCTTATGCGCATCAGTACCTTTGCGTCCTTGCTCTTCTATCATTTTCTTTGCATTATCCCATGCACCACCAGCGTTAGATTGGAAAATTGCCATTAAAACACCACAAGTTGTAACACCGGCCAAAAGACCACCTAACATTTCTGCACCGCCTAAAAATCCTACCGCAACTGGTACGGCAATGGCTAATAAACCTGGTAGCACCATCTCTTTAATAGACGCCTGAGTAGAAATAGCGACACACTTCTCGTATTCTGCCACGCCATCAGCTTCGTCAAAGATTTTTCTTTGAGCTTCAGTAGCTTTAGACATATCAGAATCTACTGCTCTCATTACTTCTAAAGCCGCTTTTAGTTTTGGAATATCTCTAAACTGTCGTCTGACTTCTTCAATCATGGCCATCGCTGCTCTACCTACTGCATTCATTGATAATGCCGAAAAAACAAACGGTAGCATTCCACCAACTAATAGACCTGCCATAACAGTAGGTTTAGACACGTCGATTGCAATGACATTAGCCGTTTTCATAAATGCTGCAAATAAAGCTAAGGCTGTAAGCGCTGCAGATGCAATAGCAAAACCTTTTCCAATGGCTGCTGTTGTATTACCAACCGCGTCTAATTTGTCTGTACGCTCTCTAACCTCACTTGGTAATTCTGCCATTTCTGCAATTCCCCCAGCGTTATCTGAAATTGGTCCGTAAGCATCAACCGCTAATTGTATACCTGTATTTGCAAGCATCCCAACTGCCGCAATAGCAATACCATATAATCCTGCATAATGGTGAGATACCAAAATCGCAGCTGCAATTAATAAAATAGGAATCATCGTGGACATCATTCCAACACCTAACCCTGCAATAATATTTGTTGCGCTACCCGTTTCAGATTGTTTTACGATAGACATCACTGGTTTTGTTCCGGTACCAGTGTAATACTCCGTAACTTTACCAACAGCTAAACCAGCAACTAAGCCCGCGATTACAGCAATAAATACACCCATTGCACCTGCTGGCAATCCTTCTACTGTCTCAGGAATTAAGGCATGAATAATAAAATAAGAAGCTACTAGCATTAAACCTGCAGAACCAAATTCTCCAATATTTAATGCTGTCTGTGGATTACCACCATCTTTTACTCGAACAAAGAATGTTCCTATAATTGACATAACTATACCAACAGCTGCTAAGACCATTGGTAAATACACAGCGCCTAATCCATTAAAATCTGGTGTAATGATAAATGCTCCCAATACCATTGTTCCGATTATTGAGCCTACGTAAGATTCGAATAAATCGGCGCCCATTCCGGCTACGTCTCCAACGTTGTCTCCAACGTTATCAGCTATGGTTGCAGGGTTTAAAGGGTGATCTTCTGGAATTCCAGCTTCAACTTTCCCTACTAGATCAGCTCCTACGTCGGCAGCCTTTGTGTAGATACCACCACCTACACGAGCAAATAAAGCAATAGAAGAGGCACCTAGAGAAAATCCTGACAGTACATTTAAAACCTCATTAATTCCCCAGCCCATTTCGCTATATATCATGAATAAACCACTAAGGCCTAAAACTCCAAGACCAACAACGCCTAAGCCCATTACTGCACCACCAGCAAAAGCCACTTCTAAAGCTTTGCCCAAAGATGTACGAGCAGCACTGGTTGTTCTTACATTTGCTTTTGTAGCCACTTTCATGCCTATAAAACCAGCTAGAGCAGAACATATAGCTCCAATAATAAATGATACAGCTACCATACCGTTAGACCCAGATTCATTGGCGCCTTTGAAATAAAGTAAAATTGCAACTGCAACTACAAAGATTGATAATATTTTATATTCGGCCTTTAGAAAAGACATTGCCCCATCTGCAATGTTTTTTGCGATTCTTTTCATTTTATCGTTTCCTTGGTCTTGTTTGCTTACCCATGCACTTTTAATAAATACAAATAGTAAAGCCAAAACCCCAAACGCAGGTAGTCCTTTAATAAGTAATTCCATATTTTAATATTAAGTTAATTAGTTAATAAAATTCGGGATCTAAAATAGAAAAATATACCTGATAAAAAAAGCCACCTTTAATTAAAGATGGCTCAAAATTTTTAGCTAAATATTATTGATAATGCATTAAATTGAAAAGTCTCCATTTTTCTTATGCTCACTACTATCAAAACGCTCCATACATTTCGTTACAATATCGTATGCTTCTTGGGCATTTCCCCAACCACCGACATCTACTTTTTTCTCTTCTAAGTCTTTGTAAACTTGGAAAAAATGCGTTATTTCATCAAGTCTGTGTGGATTTAAATCGAATATGTCATTTCTTAAACTCCAAATGGGGTCAGATACAGGAACACATACTACTTTTTCGTCTGGACCTTTCTCATCTGCCATATGAAAAACACCTATTGGCTTAACTTCCATAACGCACATAGGAAACGTAGGCTCATGGCCTAAAACCAACACATCTAAAGGGTCACCATCTAACGCTAAAGTTTCTGGGATAAATCCATAATCTCCAGGATACATCATTGATGAAAAGAGCATTCTATCGAAACGAATCTTCTTTAGGTTAAAATCGTACTCGTATTTATTTCTACTTCCTTTTGGTATTTCTATTAAAACATCAAAGGTTAATTGTCCATTACCAGTCATAAATCATTCATTTTTTAGGGGTGCAAAGATAATTTAATGTTTGGTTATTACAACGTAATGACAGAAAATATGTATTGGAATTTTGAGATACTGATATTTTGATATCTTATTGCTAGAAGTAAAAACCAAAACTTCCTGTTACACCAAATCTTCTGGCATCTGGTAAGTCTAAATAATTCCCTCTGAAATTAAAATCGATTCTTAGCACTTTAAAAATATTTGCTACTCCAAAACTATATTCGTAATAAACTCTAGAGTCTGGAGCTCTTAATATAATTTCAGCAGGATTTCCTGTGGTACTTAAAAGACGGTTTGCATCGGATAATTCTCCCCATACACCGCGAATTCCCAAAATAGCTCTTAGATTGTATTTTTTAAGAAAAGGAATACGAGAAAAAATGCGCCCATTAAAATTGTGCTCTACATGCAGAGATGTGTAGGTATCTGTAACAAATTCGTAAAAATCTAATTGAGGAAACGTGTTATAAATTGAAAAATAAGTTTGGTTTCCAGGAACAACGCTAAGTAGCGCTAATGGAACGTCTCCGAAAGTCTTACCTAACTCTACCGAGGTCGTTAATCTACCAAAACCCCCAATCTGCCATGGCTGAATGTAAGAGAACTGAAGTTTGGTGTAATCGAAATCACTGTTAAACAAATCTTTATCTCCGCGACTATATTGCGCAAATAGTCTAGCAAAATTATCATTCTTTTCCTTGCGTTCTACTCCAAAACCTGTCATTTGGCGTTTTGGATAATAACCTAAAGAAAAACGAGTTTCAAACTGGTTGACTTCAGAAGAAATCCCTGAAGCCGATTCAGGGTCATTATAATCAAGACTAAAAGTTGGCGATGCAGAACGCATTTCTCGATAGCTTCCGTCTAATCGAAATACAACATTTCTAAACGGCTCTATTGAGAAACCAAAATTTGATAAATTAATATTGGTCAGTTTATCGTTTGTTCCACCGGCAATAACGGCAGAGGAAGCTAAACTCCTTCCAAGGACATCTGTAGAACTCGTTAAACTCGCACCTATTTGCTCTACATCTCTACGGTTACCTCCAAATATGGTAAGTCGACTGCGTTTATCTAGCAACCATTTTCCTGATATCCCATATTTAAACTTGTCGTCTCTAAATCCGTAGGCCAAAAACCCCTCTAGTCGCCATAAATCATTTGGTCCAAAATAGGTTCTTCCGCCTGCACGTAAACGCACACCTTCTACATCATTGAAACCAAAGGTTGAGAATATTGGACCATAATCCATATTAATACTTGGAAATTCGATATAACCAGATGCTAAAATGCTTCCTAGATTATAAAGTCGTTTAAATTTCTTTACGGTCTTTAAGGTGTCTAGCATTTTATAGACACCTTTTTCATCTTTATTTAAAGCTTCTAATCTATTCTTCTCCCAGAATTCTTCTTCCCTATTGTAGACATCCTCATCGTAATTGTAGACTTCCTTATCGTAAAAATCAGGCTCTTTTTTTATGTCGAATTTATAATTATCGAAAAGTGTGGTTCGTTTTCCGTAAACACCACGTGATTTCTCCTTTTTATTAAGGGCAAAATCTGATAAGAAATAATCTCTCTTAATAAGGAATATTGAATCGTTAAGCACCTCGAACTCTTGCTCTATATAAATTTCTTTTACCCAGTTAATGTTCGCACTTTTTGAAGCTTGAAGATTAATTTCTTTTATAGCGTAAGTTGAGTCGTTAACCCAAAAATCACCTTTAAAGGTCAATTCGTTTTTGCGTCTCGGATAGTAAATGATATTATAGCACCATTTATTATCAATAAATGCGCTATCCGACAAGACATAATTATAGGTCTGAATACCTGTACGGCTTAATGGACTCACAAAACTTTTATCAAAAAACTTAAGATAGTTATCGTAGATGTTATAATCTGAATATAAATCGTCTATAAAGTCTATGATTATCTGATTATTGCTAAAACCAGAATTCTTGTTACCTACTAATTCTTCGCGCTTTTTACCAATAACATTATCACCCGAAATCTTTTTTACAGATTCATTTAAAAAAATAGGCAGATAGGTCTTACCTGTAACACGAGAAGTATCTACTTCTTCAAAAACAAACTCCATCCCTTTAAAAAGCTTACTTTTTATAAGGGCACTGTCTATGGTATTTAAGTCGAATTCTACTTTCTCGTATTGGTCATATTCGTACTGTTTAAACTGTTTAAGACCGTTTTGGCGCTTACGCTCCCATATTTTCTTAAGAATTCGAATGGCTGGATTTTCCGAAGCTTTCTTGGACTGCTTTCCAGTGACAATAACTACAGCGTCTAAGGCTGCAGCTTCTTCTTTTAATGTGAATTTTAAATCGTAATTGACGCGTTTTGGAAGTTGATAAGTAAATACTTCAAAACCTAGAAAAGAAATCTCGAGAGTATCCCAATTTTCATCGGACTCTAAATAAAATTTACCATCCTCATTGGTAATGGTACCAATAGTAGAGCCTTTAAAGATAACATTTGCAAAAGCAATTGGCTGATTACTTTCATCGAAAACATAACCGCTAACCTTAGTTTGGGCTAAGACGATTATAGAATTTAGGGCTAAAAAAAGAAAAAGTAATTTTTGCTTCATAATCAAAAAACTTCATCAACTATTGTGCTAAACTTAAATTACAATAGAAGATGAAGTTTAATTAACGCAGAAATATGCGAATTATTTATTTGTACATCACCTTTTTTACAGCTTTAATAACATCTGTATGATTAGGCAACCACTCTTCTAACAATACAGGAGAATATGGTGCTGGTGTATCTGCAGTATTAATTTTTACAATTGGTGCGTCTAGATAATCAAATGCTTCAGACTGTACTAGGTATGTTATTTCTGTAGCAACATTTCCAAAAGGCCACGCTTCTTCAAGAACAACCAAGCGATTCGTTTTCTTCACAGAATTAACAACTGCTTTTCTGTCCATTGGACGCACGGTTCGTAAATCTATAATTTCACAAGAAATGCCTTCTTTTTCAAGTTCGTCAGCAGCTTTGTAAGCTTCTTTTATAATTTTACCAAAAGAAACAATAGTAACGTCTGTACCCTCGCGTTTAATATCTGCAACACCTAATGGAATTGTGTATTCTCCTTCTGGAACTTCTCCTTTATCGCCATACATCTGCTCACTTTCCATAAAGATTACTGGGTCATCATCTCTAATGGCTGATTTTAATAAACCTTTTGCATCATAAGGATTTGATGGCACTACAACTTTAAGCCCTGGAGTATTTGCAAACCAATTCTCAAAAGCTTGTGAGTGCGTTGCTGCTAACTGACCCGCAGATGCAGTTGGACCTCTAAATACAATAGGACACTTAAACTGCCCTCCAGACATTTGTCTAATTTTTGCGGCGTTATTTATAATTTGGTCGATACCAACTAAAGAAAAGTTAAACGTCATATACTCTACAATAGGTCTATTACCCGTCATTGTAGAGCCAATAGCAACACCAGCAAAACCAAGCTCTGCAATCGGTGTATCTATAACTCGTTTTGGTCCAAACTCATCAAGCATACCTTTAGATGCTTTGTATGCACCATTATATTCAGCAACTTCTTCACCCATTAAATAGATGCTCTCGTCCCTGCGCATCTCTTCACTCATAGCCTCTGCAATCGCTTCTCTAAATTGAATCGTCTTCATCCTTTAAATTTTAATAGAAAAGCAAAAATAGGAATAAAAGAAAAACTTTATTGATGAAATTTCTTTAAAATTTATTATGCACGCATAGTAAATATTCGAAAAAAAGTATTTATCTTCGTAACCACTTAATTTAAAAGGGTGTTTTCAGCTTTAATCCCTGTAAAATATAGTGTTTCAGAATAAATTACGATAACGTTATCGTAAATAAAATTATAGTTATTTAAACAAAAAAGAAGAGTTATGAAGATTTTAGTTTGCATTAGTCACGTGCCTGATACGACTTCGAAAATCAATTTCACAGATGGTGATACAAAATTTGACACCAATGGCGTACAATATGTTATAAATCCTAATGATGAATTTGGTTTAACACGTGCCATGTGGTTTAAAGAAAAACAAGGTGCATCCGTCGATGTTGTTAATGTCGGTGGCCCAGAAACAGAACCAACATTACGTAAAGCGTTAGCTATTGGAGCAGATTCTGCAATTCGTGTTAACACAGAAGCTAAAGATGGTTTTGCTGTAGCAAAAGAATTAGCAAAAGTAGTTACAGATGGTGGTTACGATTTAGTAATTGCCGGTAGAGAGTCTATTGATTACAATGGCGGAATGGTTCCAGGAATGTTATCGGAATTAGTTGGTGCTAATTTTGTAACCAACTGTATAAGTTTAGAAGTAGATGGCACAAATGCAAAAGCTGTAAGAGAGATTGATGGCGGAAAAGAAACTGTAAACACGTCTTTACCATTAGTTATTGGCGGACAAAAAGGTTTAGTAGAAGAAAGTGATTTGCGTATTCCTAACATGAGAGGTATTATGATGGCTCGTAAAAAGCCTTTAAACGTTGTTGAACCTATTGGAGCGAATGCAGAAACTGCCGCAAACAGTTTTGAAAAACCTGCACCAAAAGGTGCTGTTAAATTGGTAGATGCAGATAATATAGATGAATTAATAAACTTACTTCATAACGAAGCTAAGGTGATTTAAATTCCCAAAGACGTCCATTGAGGCACTCGAAATGGACATTTAGGGATAGGTCACTTCGAGAACCTCAGTGACCAAAGCTTTTAAAAATTAATAATACGTTTCCCGTTTTCACGGGAACCATAAATAAAAGATTTATTATGTCAGTTTTAGTATATACAGAATCAGAAAACGGAAAACTTAAAAAAGCAGCTTTAGAATGCGTGTCTTACGCAAAAGCAATTGCTAATGATATGGGAACAAGCGTTACTGCAATTGCTATAAATGCAAACGATGTTGATACCTTAGGAAATTACGGAGCAGATAAAGTTCTTAATGTAAAAGACGATGCTCTAAATCCTTTCAACGCAAAAAAGTATGCAGGCGTTATCGAACAAGCTGCTAAAAAAGCGGACTCGAAAGTAGTCGTCGTTAGTTCTAGTGCAGATAGCAAATATTTAGCACCATTATTAGCAGTCGGTTTAGAAGCAGGTTATGTTTCTAACGTTGTAGAAAAGCCATCTAGCCTCTCGCCTTTTACTGTTAAGCGCACCGCATTTACTAATAAAGCATTTGCAAATACAGAGATTTCGACAGACGTAAAATTAGTTGGCTTATCTAATAATTCATTCGGATTAGTAGAATCTGGTGGTTCCGCATCGATTGAAGATTTTTCACCTTCAATTTCAGAATCTGGCGTAACTGTAGAATCAGTAGACAAAGCCGCAGGAAAAGTAACTATAGCCGATGCCGAAGTTGTTGTTTCTGGTGGTCGTGGATTAAAAGGTCCTGAAAACTGGGGATTAGTAGAAGATTTAGCAGAAGTTCTTGGTGCTGCAACAGCATGCTCTAAGCCGGTAAGTGATTTAGGATGGCGTTCGCATAGCGAGCACGTAGGCCAAACAGGTAAGCCTGTTGCTACAAACCTTTACATTGCTATTGGGATTTCTGGAGCTATTCAGCATTTAGCAGGTATTAGTGCTTCAAAAGTTAAAGTGGTTATCAATACAGACCCAGAAGCTCCTTTCTTTAAGGCAGCAGATTATGGTATTGTAGGTGATGCTTTCGAAGTTGTACCTGTGTTAACCGAAAAGTTAAAAGCATTTAAGGCACAAAACGCTTAAATTTTATTATCTTTAAAATTCAAAGAACTGTTTAGATTTAACCAGTAGTTGGTAAATTCAAAATTTAAACGGTTCTTTGTGTTTTAGTATATTTAAATCTCGATTATCGAGAAATTATGAGTTTAGTACGCTTAAACATAAAAGGCATATCGTATAGCCAAACACAAAATGGCGCTTATGCTTTGATATTAAATGAGGTAGATGGCGACCGTAAATTACCAATAGTTATTGGTGCTTTTGAAGCCCAATCTATTGCTATTGCTCTCGAAAAAGAAATTAGACCACCTCGACCGCTTACTCACGATTTGTTCAAAAACTTCTCTGACCGTTTCGCTATTGTTGTAAAGCAAGTTATTATTCACAAACTCGTGGATGGTGTCTTCTACTCTAGCCTTATTTGCGAACGCGATAATATAGAAGAAATCATCGATGCTAGAACTAGTGATGCTATAGCTTTAGCATTACGTTTTCAGGCACCAATATTTACTTACAAAAATATCTTAGACAAAGCTGGAATCTATCTTAAAGTTAATCCCAAGAAGGACGAGCAAGATGACGATAGTATTTTAATGGATGAGCTTATTGCTGAAGAAATTGAAACAGCTGCTTTTGGTGATGACATATACAAAGACAAATCGTTAGAAGAATTGCATAATCTTTTAGACGAAGCTGTAGCTAACGAAGACTACGAAACAGCAGCAAAGATTAGAGACGAGATTTCTAAACGCTAAATCAATCCTAAATGAAACATATTTTATTAGCTATAACAGCTATTTTTTTTGGACTTTCTGTAAATGCTCAAGGTATCGAAAAAACATGGCAATACGAATCTGGAAATATCTTTGAATTTAAAGATGGCAGTTTTAAATATGAAGATTTAGAAGGAGATTACATTAGACAGAATAATTTAATGATTTTGTACATCAACGACTCAATTAATAGTGTTGAGCGTTATAAAATTTCTGAATTAACAGACTCTACGTTTGTCTTTAGTAACGAATCAAAAACTTTTAATCTAAAATATAATTTCGAAGACAGAACTTCAACCTTAAGCAAAACATCTTCGGAAGACCAACTTATACCTAGTCAAGGTTTTTCACTTAATAGTCTATGGCGCGGTGCCTTAGGCATGGTCACGCTTATCTTTATTGCCTTTTTATTTAGTAGTAACAGAAGAGCAATAAACTGGAAAACTGTTGGTATTGGTTTAGCTTTTCAGTTAATTATTGCCATAGGCGTTTTAAAAGTAGGCTTTGTAAAAACAGCTTTCGAATGGGTAGGAAGTCTTTTTGTAAGCGTATTAGATTTTACTAGAGCAGGAAGTAAATTCTTATTTGAAGGACTTGTAATGGATATGGATACTTTTGGATTCATTTTCGCTTTTCAAGTATTGCCAACCATCTTATTTTTCTCAGCCTTAACATCTGTACTATTCTATTTGGGTATTATACAAAAGGTAGTAAAAGCCTTTGGATGGTTACTATCTAAGCTTCTTAAAATTTCGGGTGCGGAAAGCTTGAGTGTTGCCGGAAATATTTTTCTTGGACAGACCGAAGCACCACTTTTAATAAAAGCTTACCTCGAAAAAATGAACAAGTCTGAAATACTACTTGTTATGATTGGTGGTATGGCAACTGTTGCAGGAGCAGTATTGGCAGCTTATATTGGTTTTCTCGGAGGTGACGACCCAGCGCTTCGTTTGGTTTACGCCAAGCACCTCTTAGCGGCATCGGTAATGGCGGCTCCTGGCGCTATTGTGATTTCAAAAATATTATATCCACAAACTGAAGACATCAACACAGACGTAAGTGTATCTCAGGAAAAAATTGGGTCAAACATATTAGATGCTATTTCTAACGGAACTACAGAAGGCTTAAAACTAGCTGTTAATGTAGGCGCAATGCTATTAGTATTTGTTGCTTTTATTGCAATGATTAATGGTGTTTTAGGCTGGGTTGGGGATGTTACTACCCTAAATGAATGGGTAATGGCAAACACACCTTACCAAACACTTTCGCTAGAGCTTATTTTGGGTTATACTTTTGCACCACTCATGTGGTTAATCGGCGTATCATCAGAAGACATGGCACTTATGGGGCAACTTCTAGGTGTTAAATTAGCAGCTAGTGAATTTATTGGATACATTCAGTTAGCAGATCTTAAAAATGTTGCAAATGCCACTCACCTTAATTACAACAAGTCTGTAATTATGGCCACTTACATGCTTTGTGGTTTCGCCAACTTTGCCTCTATAGGAATTCAAATTGGCGGTATCGGTTCTTTAGCGCCAGGTCAACGTAAACAATTGTCCAAATTTGGAATGAAAGCCTTAATTGGTGGAACTATCGCCTCTTTAATTTCTGCAACAATTGCAGGAATGATTATTGGGTAAAAGAAGCCCCATTGTCCTACGGACATTTCCCCAAAGGGGAAAACATATACTTGTGAAAATTAGTTAATAACTTTTGATATCTGCCTGGTCATATTAAAAGAATGAATTATTCAATTTACTTAAATTCGTTTATCATTTATTTTAATTAGTTTCTTCCCTTTGGGAAGACGGAAGATGGGCATATGAAACAATACCACGACTTAGTAAAGCACGTTTTAGCCGAGGGCAACGAAAAAGGAGATAGAACAGGAACAGGTACCAAAAGTGTGTTTGGTTACCAAATGCGATTCGATTTAAGCGAAGGTTTCCCAATGGTGACTACTAAGAAACTCCACTTAAAGTCCATAATTTATGAACTTCTTTGGTTTTTAAAAGGCGATACTAACATTAAGTATCTCACAGAAAACGGCGTACGTATTTGGAACGAGTGGGCTGATGAAAATGGTGATTTAGGGCCAGTTTATGGTCACCAATGGCGCAACTGGAACGATGACGAAATTGACCAAATTAAAGAAGTTATTCATACATTGAAGAACAATCCAAACAGTAGAAGAATGTTAGTTTCTGCTTGGAATCCTTCTGTGTTGCCAGATACTTCAAAATCCTTTTCAGAAAATGTAGCTAATGGTAAAGCAGCGTTGCCGCCATGCCACGCATTTTTTCAGTTTTATGTTGCTGATGGTAAGTTATCATGCCAACTCTATCAACGTAGTGCGGATATCTTTCTAGGTGTGCCTTTTAATATTGCGTCTTATGCATTGTTTACTATGATGATGGCCCAAGTTTGCGGTTACCAACCAGGCGATTTTATCCACACCTTTGGAGACGCGCATATCTACAATAACCATATGGAACAGCTAGAGCTTCAATTATCGCGTGAGCCAAGACCACTTCCTAAAATGATTTTGAATCCAGAAGTTAAAGACATCTTTGATTTTAAATTCGAAGATTTTACCTTGGTGGATTACAATCCACACCCACATATTAAAGGTGTTGTTGCTGTATAATAACTATTTATGAAAGTTTTAAAATTAATAATTGCAATTCTTGTATTTAGTTTTGCTAACGGGCAAAACAACAAAATCCCATTATTAACAGAATGCAATAATCAAGAAAACAGTTTAAGCTGCTCGTATTTCACAATTCATAATTTAATACTTTCTAAACTTAACTCTTTAGATGTTAACTCTTTTAAAAACAAACCCTCTGAAATAATTATTTCCTCTTTACTTAGGTTTGATGAAAATGGAAAAGTTGATAGCTCAAACTCCTTATTTTATTCAAAGGAAATCGAGGTAAGCAAAAAACTTAATGATATTTTAACACAAATTAAAACTGCTATCCCTTCAGCCAATAAAAAAGGAGAAAATATAGCTAGTTATTATAGAAATACGTTCTACTTTTCGCTAAAAGAAAATGGTTTTGAAACTTGGAATAATACATCCCCAAAAGAAAAAGATTTCTTTATGCCCGAAAAATATCCAATATTTTCCGGATGTAAGGAAAAATGGCCAAATGAAAGACTGAGGAAGTGCATGTCTTTGGGTATAGCACGTTATGTGAAATCTGAATTTAATTCTAACGGACGAATAAAAGAGTCTGGAATATTAC
The DNA here is from genome assembly GCF_004346845.1 of Winogradskyella wandonensis. Classification (GTDB taxonomy): domain Bacteria; phylum Bacteroidota; class Bacteroidia; order Flavobacteriales; family Flavobacteriaceae; genus Winogradskyella; species Winogradskyella wandonensis. The sequence goes on from NZ_SMGI01000002.1 coordinate 313,471, forward strand.
CTGGTTCACAAGTTAAAATTTCAGTGTTTTTTAAAATTAACCCTCAAGGAAAAATTATTAATGTTGGTGCAAGGGCTAAAAATAAAATATTAGAAGATGAAGCAATTAGAGTTATCAAAAATTTAAATGATTTAACTCCAGGCTATATTGCTCACAAACCGGTAACTGTACCTATTAGTTTACCTATCCTTCTTTTAATAAGTTATTGATAGTCTTATGCTAATCCTCTGTAAAATATTAAAAAAGGCTTCAAATACTTGAAGCCTTTTTTATTCTGTCTTATTTTTAATTACAAATTAATCACCCCATTTTCTGCGGCAGCAAAGTCATTCCAAGCGTAAGCATCTGCCTGCTCATCATTGATGTAAGCACCATCAACGACATATCTAAACTCATAAGAACTATCACAAGGTAAATCTACCGTTCCTTTAAAGGTTCCGTTCTTTAATTTTTTTAATTCTGTAGCTTCAGTATTCCACTCGTTAAAGCTTCCAACAACAGCTACATTTTTTGCCTCTTTTGCAGGAACAGAAAATGTTACTTTACAAACTGGCTTACTTTTTAAATACTGTTTTTTAATTGCCATAATAATCGATTTAATTAATAATCAAATGTATAAAAGAATTTCACCCTAGAATAGCGAAATGCTAAGGACCTGTAAAGAATTACCACTTTCATAAAAATGACGATATCAAGATTGCAAATTGATAAAATTTAGATGCTAAAATCGCTATTCTTTCAATAAATAAATTGAGTCTTACTTGACTGATTTTCAACTACATCGTTTTCGAAAAACTAATAAAATACAATACAAATATCTACTACAACGATTTAGTGAAAAAAGGGTATCTTTAACCTAGCAAAAAGCAAGCTTATGTTCGGTAAAAAGAAACAGACACCATCCATTGATAAAGAACAATTAGAATTAATTGAGAATGCACAAAAACGCATAAAAGCTAAAAAACGATTATACGTTCATTTTGTAGTATTTCTTATTGGCGCCGTTTTCTTAATTATTGCCAATACTGTGCTTGGTATAGGAAAAGATTTTACCATCGCCGGTATTAATTGGTTTGTATATGCCATTTTAGCTTGGTTATTTTTATTTATATACCATTTTATCAATGTGTTTATTACCAATAAATTTATGGGTAAAGATTGGGAAAAACAGCAAGTAGAAAAATTGGTAGCTAAACAACAACAGCGTATAGATAAGCTAAAAGAAAAGTTTGCCAAAGAAGATGAAAAATTAGCTGAAAAGCAATATGCTCAAGAAAAATCACCTAAGGTAGACACTTCCATAAAAAAAAAGAATAAGCTAACTGTAATCGTTGCTGCTGGTGAAAATAATGCCATTGGCAAAGACAACGACCTTATTTGGCATCTAAGTGATGACTTAAAACGTTTTAAAAAACTCACTAATGGACACCATATTATCATGGGGCGTAAAACCTTTGAGAGTTTTCCTAAACCACTTCCTAACAGAACACATATAGTGATTACTCGACAAAAAGACTATACCGCACCTGATGGTGTTATTGTTGTAAACTCGTTGGCTGATGCTTTGGATGCCTCTAGAAAAGATGACAATCCATTTATAATTGGTGGAGGCGAAATCTACAAACAAGCCATGCCTTTTGCCGATGAATTAGAAATTACACGTGTTCATGCTACTTTTAAAGATGCCGATACATTTTTCCCTTTGATAGATGCTATGGAATGGAAAGAAGTTTCAAGAACTAAGCATGAAGCCGATGAAAAGCACGCACATGCTTTTTCGTTTATTACTTACGCTCGTCGATAAGATATTATCTTTTTCAAAGACATCTATTTATTATCCTAAATAATTTAATTCCTATTTTTGCATCACTAAATTGAAACTACAATGAACGCATATATTTTTCCTGGTCAAGGTGCTCAATTCTCAGGTATGGGCTTAGACCTCTACGAAAACTCACCTTTAGCTCAAGAACTTTTCGAAAAAGCCAATGATATTTTAGGTTTTTCTATTACAGATATTATGTTCGAAGGTTCTGCTGAAGACCTAAAAGAAACTAAAGTTACACAACCAGCTATCTTTTTACACTCCGTGATTTTGGCAAAAACTTTAGGAGAAGATTTTAAACCAGATATGGTTGCTGGTCATTCTTTAGGCGAATTTTCTGCGCTTGTTGCTGCTGGAGCTTTAACCTTTGAAGATGGTTTAAAATTAGTATCTCAGCGTGCACAAGCCATGCAAAAGGCCTGCGAATTACAACCTAGTACTATGGCTGCAGTTTTAGGATTAGATGATGATATAGTTGAAAAAGTATGTGCAACTACAGAAGGTATTGTTGTTGCTGCAAACTACAATTGTCCAGGGCAATTAGTAATTTCTGGAGAAATTGAAGCCATTAATAAAGCCTGCGAAACGCTGAAAGAAGAAGGTGCAAGACGTGCATTAGTATTACCTGTTGGCGGAGCATTTCACTCACCAATGATGGAACCTGCTCGTGAAGAGTTAGCGGCAGCAATTGAGAATACAACCTTTAATAAGCCTAACTGCCCTATTTATCAAAATGTAACAGCTTCTGCTATTACTAATGAAACAGAAATAAAAGCCAATTTAATTTCGCAATTAACCGCGCCGGTACGTTGGACACAGTCTGTACAACAGATGATAGCTGATGGTGCTACGCATTTTACCGAAGTCGGGCCAGGAAAAGTACTCCAAGGATTGGTGAAAAAAATACATAGAGAGGCTGAAACAGCTTCTGCCACATTTGAAACTAACGCTTAATAACTTATTATTTTGAATAGAAATCTCTTGATAGCATTAATTGTTATCGGCAATTTAGCAGTTGACCAATTATCCAAAATATGGGTGCGCGCTAATTTTATCTATGGTGAAACCAAAGAATTAATCGGCGATAAATTTGTTATGCAGTATGTAGAAAATAAAGGTGCTTTTTTAGGTATGGGTAGTGATATGAATCCTACACTTCACTTTATTTTATTAAAACTTTTACCGCTTTTAGTTTTACTCTATGTTGTTTACTACATCGTAAAAACTAAGAGTTTGGACAAGCTTAGCTTAATTGCATTTTCTTGTATTGTTGGTGGCGGGTTAGCTAACGTAATTGACCGATTCCTATTCAGTTCTGTTACGGACTTTTTCTTTATCGATTTAGGAGGTGTATTTAAGACTGGTATATTCAATGTTGCAGACGTTGCTGTAACGACTGGAATGTTTATGCTTATATTCAGTAATTTTATCCTGAAGAAGAAAAAATCGGAAGCTTAGTCTATCTTGTTAGTACGCAATCTTGGCAGTCTTTAACTTCTCCGTAATACGTTTCGCGATATTTATGAAGTGTTTTTATGGGTATGTTTAAAAACTGCTTTCTTATATAAGTTACGTTAGTGTACAGTTTGCCCATTCTTGGTGAAAATCGCTTTTCTGTTTTGGTCTCCCTTTTTATGCTTATCAATTTCATGTATTATCCTTTATCATTAATTACAAAGGAACAAATAGCAGGAAGAACAAGCGATTATTTAACGTTAAACCTATGTTAAGCCTTTATTTTACTTAGATTTTTGCAATTATTTCAGAAAATAGTTATCAATTTCTAAACTATGGCTCCTCAAAATCTCAAGGTTCTCAATTTTAATTTTGGACACCCTTATATACTACGCCATCTTTCATTACAAAAACAACGTTTTCCATCGTAGAAATATTCTTCGTTGGGTCGTCTTCAACGGCAATAATATCGGCAATAAAACCTTTTTTAATCTGGCCTAATTGATTTTCCATCTTTAAAATCATAGCATTAGTTACTGTCGCACTTTGTATAGCTTCGATAGCCGGCATACCTGCTTCAACCATATACCCAAACTCTTTTCCGTTATCGCCATGATAGAAAACAGCAGCATCGGTACCAAACGCAATACCTACACCAGCCTTGTAAGCACGAGCAAACATATCTTGAATTTTAGGTCCAATATCTAAGGCTTTAGGAACAATGATTTCAGGATAGTAGCCTTTAATTTTAGCTTTTTCTGAAACAAACTTGCCCGCACTAATTGTAGGCACCAAATACACATCGTACTGTTTCATTAATTCCATAGTTTCAGCACTCATGAGTGTTCCGTGTTCAATAGTTTTTACACCACCTTTTATGGCACGTTGCATGCCTTCATCTCCATGTGCATGTGCCGCTACATGGAATCCGTAATCTTTTGCAGTTTCACAAATGGCTTTAATTTCTTCTATAGTAAACTGAGGGTTTTGCCCGTTTTTGGCAACACTTAAAACACCACCTGTTGCCGTAATTTTTATTAAATCTGCACCGTTTTTATAGCGTTGTCTAATTGCTTTTTTAGCATCTTCTACGCCGTTAACCACACCTTCTTTTGGTCCAGGGTTACCAAGGAGACTTCGTTTTGCTCCGTTAGTAGGGTCTGCATGCCCACCAGTTGTAGCGAGCGCTTTTTCAGCAGTAAAAATTCTTGGGCCAACAACCTTACCTTGGTTTATTGCATTACGCAAAGACACGTTGACACCAGAACCTCCTAAATCTCTAACTGTTGTAAAACCATTCATTAAAGTTACGTTTGCATAGTGTAATGAATTATAGGCTACGTCTGCATCGTTTAACGTATAAGCTTCAAGATATTTTTTCGGATTAGTTTCAGACTCGATATGTACGTGCATATCTATTAAGCCTGGCATCACTGTTTTAGATTTTAAATCAACTACTGTACCTGACTTTGGTTTTGCGTAACCGTCTACAACATCTACGATAGTATTCCCTTCAACAATAACTGTTTTCTCGTTTAAAATTTTACCAGAATTGGTATCAATCAATTTCCCACAATGTAGATAGGTCGTCTGCCCTACAATCGTCGTTGTAAATAATAAAACGCACAGTCTGAATAATAGTTTCATAATTAATTATTTTGTTCTGATTTTTTGTTCCCACTGCCATGCATCTCGCATAGCTTCATCTAAAGTGAGGCTTGATGTCCAACCCAACATGTTTTTGGCTTTAGAGATATCAGCATAGGCAGACATCACATCTCCAGTACGTCTTTCAACAATTTTATAATTCAGTTTTTGGTTTGAAACTCTTTCAAAAGCTTCAATAACCTCAATCACTGAGCTTCCTTTTCCTGTTCCTATATTGAAAACTTCATAATTTGAAGTTTGATGATTGTTTAACAATCGTTCTAGAGCGACAACATGTGCTTTGGCTACATCAACCACATGGATATAATCTCTAATGCAAGTCCCATCTGGCGTTGGATAATCGTTTCCGAAAACTGACAACTCTTTTCGTAAACCGATTGCTGTTTGCGTAATGTAAGGTACTAAATTTTGTGGAACGCCTTGTGGTAACTCGCCAATCTCTGCTGAAGGATGCGCCCCAATAGGATTAAAATAGCGTAAGGCAATTGTTTTTAAATATGAGCTGACGTTGCAGGTATCTATTAAAATTTCTTCACAGATTTGCTTCGTATTCCCGTAAGGTGATTGTGCTGGTTTTATTGGTGCATTTTCAGTAATTGGCATTTTATCGGCTTCGCCATAAACTGTACAAGATGAACTAAAAATTATATTTTGTTTATCGAGTTTCAACAACTCCTGAAGAAGATGTATAAGTGTTGAAACATTATTCTCATAATAAAACAAGGGTTTTCCAACACTTTCGCCAACGGCTTTGCTGGCTGCAAAATGTATAACGCCATCAATGTCGTTATGGCGTTCAAAAAAATCTTTTAGTTTAGAGTTGTCTCTTAAATCTAGCTCTTCAAATTCTGGTCGAATTCCTGTAATAGCTTCAATACCATTTAAAACTGATATTGTAGAATTAGAAAGATTATCAATAACTACAACATCATAGCCTTCGTTTTGTAGCTCCACAACTGTGTGAGAGCCAATATAACCAAGACCTCCAGTTACCAAAATTTTCATACTCAGAGATTAGTTGGCATCTATATAAACTCTAAAACTGTTTTTGTTATAAAAGCAATCTGCTCATCATCCAACTCTGTATGCATTGGCAAAGAAATTACAGATTGCACCAAGTCGTTTGTAACCTGAAAATCAGCTTCATTATAACGGTTATCAGCATAGGCCTTCTGCTTGTGTAACGGAATGGGATAATAAACACCACAAGGGATTCCCTTTTCGTTTAAATGTGCCACAAGTGCATCTCTATTAACATCTTTTAAGTTTAAAGTGTATTGATGAAACACGTGACAGTCACAAGTATCGCAAATTCCATCACAGTTTGTTCTTCCAGATGGCACTGTAATTTTTGGATGATTTTTAAAGGCTTCGTTATATTTTCGAGCAGCATCTCTGCGTGCATTGTTATAACTATCTAAATGCGGTAATTTAGCATCTAAAACAGCTGCTTGCAAAGAATCTAATCTCGAATTTACACCAACCACGTCATGGTGATAGCGCTTGTACATCCCGTGATTTACGATTCCCCTTATGGTATGTGCTAAATCATCATCGTTAGTAAAAATAGCACCACCATCACCATAGCAACCTAAATTTTTAGACGGAAAAAAAGACGTTGAAGCTACGTGACCAATAACGCCGGTTTTGGTTTTAGAACCATCTTTATGTGTGTAATTTGCTCCAATACCTTGCGCATTATCTTCTATAACATAAAGATTGTGTTCTTTAGCTAAATCCATAATTTCATCCATATTGGCAGCTAAGCCAAATAAATGCACAGGGACAATGGCTTTGGTTTTTGGTGTAATTGCTTTTTTTACAGCATCTACATCTATGTTAAAAGTTACTGGGTCAACATCTACCAAAACTGGTGTTAACTTTAATAATGCAATAACTTCTACTGTTGCTGCAAAGGTAAAATCGGCAGTAATAACCTCATCGCCTTGTTCTAAGCCGAGACCCATCATTGCTATTTGTAAAGCATCGGTTCCGTTAGCACACGGAATGACATGTTTTACATCTAAATAATCTTCAAGATTTTTTTGAAATTGATGCACTTTCGGACCGTTTATAAAAGCAGCACTTCCTAATATTTCATCAAAAGAACTATTAACTTCATTCTTTATTTTGGTATACTGGCCTTGAAGGTCGACCATTTGTATTTTTTTCATTCTAAAAAGTGTATTAAAACTAATGCCTTTTGGCTTATAGCGAAAGTACAAAAATGTTATGGCTCGTTCACAAATTTAATGGAAAGAATGTATTTTAGCACAAATTGAATATGTTGAAATTCTTTTATTCTTTAGGAATCTATCTGCTCGGGTTAGTTTTAAAGCTATTATCGCTTTTTAATGAGAAAATTAGACTTGGCGTAAAGGGTAGAGAAAAGACCTTTAAAAAACTTGAAGAATCGATTGCCAAAACAGATAAAACAATTTGGATGCATGCTGCATCTCTTGGAGAATACGAACAAGGCTTGCCAGTTTTACAAGCTCTAAAATCTAAGTATCCAGAACGTAAAATCATAGTTTCTTTTTTTTCACCGTCAGGTTACGAAATTAAAAAAAATGCTACCGAGATAGATGTTGCCGTCTACTTGCCTTTGGACACGCCAAAAAATGCTCGTAGATTTTTAAATTTGGTGCATCCAGATTTAATTCTTTTCGTGAAGTACGAAATCTGGCCTAATATCCTTATTGAAGCACAAAACAGACAAATTAAATCGATACTGTTTTCCGCTACATTTAGAAAAAATCAATCTTACTTTAAATGGTATGGTGGTTTTATGCGGAACGCTTTGTTTACTTTCGAGCATATTTTTACTCAGGATTTGGCTTCTAAACAATTGATTGAATCTATTGGTTGCAAAAGCGTTTCAGCTGCTGGAGATACGCGTTTTGATAGAGTTAGCAAGCAACTAAAAATGGATAATTCTATTGATTTTATCCAAGCATTTAAAGCAGAAAAAACAACAATAGTCTTTGGAAGTTCCTGGCCAGCCGACGATGCGCTTTTTATTCCTTTTATCAATCAAAATCACGTTGATTTAAAATTTGTAATTGCACCTCATAATATCAAACCAGGCTATATCGACGCTATTGTAGAACAACTTAATGTCGCAGTTGTAAAATTCTCTGAAATGGCAGGAAAAATTCTTTCGGATTACAACGTATTAATCTTAGACACCATTGGTTATTTAAGCAAATCTTATGCCTATGCCGACATTGCTTATGTTGGTGGCGCAGCGGGTAAAACAGGGCTTCATAATATTTTAGAACCAGCGGTTTTTGGTGTTCCAATTATCATAGGAAAAAACCACAATAAATTCCCAGAAGCCTCTAGATTAATAGAACTTGGCGGTGTGATTTCTGTAAGTGATAATCAAAACTTTTCAAGCTATATTTCAACTTTAATAAATGATAAGGCTAAAAGGGAAAAATTGGGAGCCGTTAATTCTACTTACATAAAAAATAATCAAGGTGCCGTAGTCCATATCATGGATTATATACGTATATAACATTAGATAAAAATGACTGCAAACTAAGTTGTTGTCATTTTTTTAGTTATTTTACGAATTCAACTAATAAACTAAAACTATTTTATTATGAAAAAAATCTTATTAAGTCTATCATTATGCACAGTGTTAGCTTTATCTTTTACATCTTGTAAAGATGCAAAAAACGAAGCAGATAAAGCGGCAGATAAGATGGAGGAAGCAGCTAACGAAACGTCAGATGCTATAGACAAAGCGGCTAAAGATATGAAAGAAGCAGCTGAAGAAACAGTTAGCGAAGCAAAAGCCGCAGCTAACGAAATGCTTGCAAAAGCTGAGCAAGAATTAAAGGATGCTCAAGCTGCTGTCGATAATGCAACTGGTGAAGCCAAAGCTGAGGCTGAAAAAGCTTTAGAAGCAGCAAAAGCTAAGTTTGAAGCTGCCAAACAAAAAGCAGCAGAAATGGCTAATGATGCTAAGGATTCTGCAAATGATGTAGTAGAAGACACTAAAGACGCGGTTAACGACGCTGCTGAAGACACTAAAAAATCAGTGAATGATGCTATGGACAAAATGAAGTCTGGAAACTAGTTCATTCATAAAACATTTATAACTAAGGCTTAGAGATTTCTCTAGGCCTTTTTTGTTGTTTCGTTAAGTTCTAATTCACTCTTAATCATTTCGGTCTTAAAATTTACTTTTTCTGCCGAGGCTAAAGTATCTACCAATATTTGGGAGGCCAATTGACCAATCTGAAATCCTTTTTGATTGATAACGGATAGTTTAGGACTTGATACATATTCTGAATCTACGTAGCCAAAGCCGATAATTGATATATCTTCAGGGACATTCTTACTTAAGGCTTTAACTGAATTAAGTGCCATAATTCCTGTAATGTGATCTATTGAAATTATTGCATCTATCTCTTGATGCGCCTGTAAATAATTTTTTATTAATTCATCAGGACTTTCTTCTCTGTCGAGTTTTATTATATTGGTTTTAAGATTATGTTCTTCAACAGCTTTTTTGTAGCCATTAACACGGTGCTTACCTACGCTTAACTCTTCAATATTACTTATTAACAATATGTGTTTTCTGTTTTCTTTTTGTATTAAGTACCTCGTAGCTTCAAAAACAGTATTAAAATCATCTACAACAACTTTATTACAATCAATATCATTTAGTACCCTATCAAACATTACTATTGGAGCATTTTTACTTATTGTCTCGAAATGCTTGATATCGTATTTTATCTGAGTTTCTCTAGCAACAGCAACAATAAAACCATCTACACTACCTGAAGATAACAAGTAGAAACTCCGTTGCTCTTTTTCTAAACTCTCATTAGAGATACAAATAGTCATGTCGTAGTTATTATTGCCCAATGTGGTTTCTATTCCATGTACAACTTCAGCAAAAAAAGGATTCATCAGGCTTGGCACAACGACACCTATAACTTTAGTTTCACTAGATTTTAATTGCTGTGCAATTCTGTTGGGCTTATAATTAAGCTCATTTGCAAGTTCTGTTACTCTTTTTTTTGTTGCTTCACCAATTTCACTACTATCACTTAGCGCTTTAGAAACAGTAGAGACAGATACGTTTAATAATTTTGCAAGTTCTTTTAGGGTTACCATAGGATTGAATTAAAAAGCCACACTAAGATAAGTGTGGCTTTTGAAATAATTGGCATAATTGCACATTTAGTTTTTAACAAGTCTTAGCGTAGTAGAAGATCCTTTAGAACTTAGCTTTGCTAAATATAATCCTGTTTTTAATGCTGAAGCATCGATAGAAACATCTTGGCTATTTGGCTCTAATGATAAAACAGATTTACCCAATATATCATAAACCTCAACCTTTTCGATAGTTGTATCTAATCCTGAAATATTCCAAACTGTATTTGATGGGTTTGGAAATACTTTGAAACTATTATTATCGAAACTATTTGTGCTTAAAACTGTTTGGCTACTATTATTCCACGTTGTTTGAACTGTTAAGTCATTAGCAACTTGAATAAATCTATTGGTGCAAACACCACCAGCGCAGGGTCCTGAGCTTGACGAAGTATTAATGGCTCCCTGAGTAAATTGTTCATCGGCGATATAATTACCAACGACAAACTTATATTGCCAAGTCTGCTCTGCAAGAGGTATGGTAGCAGACCATATACCGCCACCTTGGTCTGTTAAGGGATTAGAATTTGCATCAAATCCATTCCATTCTCCAATAACTCTTACACCTGCCGATAAATCTCCACCGTAGCCTGACATATCAACAGAAAAAGTAACGTTATGAGGACCTGGATTAACTAAATCCTCAGCACAACCACCCCATGGAGCTGTATCCAAAACAATAGCCGAAGGGCCAATTTCTAAGTACCTATTGGTAAAACCAAAATTTGTTACAGAACAAACTGCTCCCTGAGTTAAATCCTCATAGACAGCTCCTCCATTTACAGTATATTTATATTCAATTGTACCTTCTGGTAATGGTAAAGTAACTTCCCAAATTCCTCCACCCATATCAGTCAATGGATTACAATTTCCACAAAAACCATTAAAGGTTCCATTAACTTCAACTGTAGTAAAAGAGCCGCCGTAAGTGGACATATCTACACTAAAAGTCACATTTTGTTGAGCAATAAGACTCAATGATAAAAATAGAATAAATAAAAAAGTAATTTTTTTCATGCATTATGTTTTTAGTTAATTAATATTCAAAAATATTTGATTAAATATAAAATTAAGGATTTGTCACCACAATAATAACAATACAAATCCTTTTGTTTTGTTAAAATTCCATGAATCGCAAAAAAAAAGCCACACCAAGATAAGAGTGGCTTTTGAAATTACTATTATGTTTCTTAATTAATTTTTAACTAAGCGTATTGTCTTAGTAGTTCCATTTGCAGAAAACTTAGCTAAATACAATCCTGTTTTTAGTTGAGTTGCGTCAATTTCTACATTTTGACTTTCTGGTTGTAGTGATAATACATTTTTTCCTAAAAGGTCATATACCTCAACTTGCTCAATCACCGTATTAGGTGATTCTATATTCCAAATAGAGTTTGAAGGGTTTGGATATACTTTAAGACTTCCAAGGTTACTAAAATCATTAGTAGATAATGCAGAACCAGATATTGAAAAGTTAAAAGTACCTGATGCTCTGGTAGATGGAGAGCCATCATCACCGATTCTTAAATAGTATGTTGTTCCTGTAGTTGCAGCAGTCAAACTTGCATTACAAGACCCAACCAAAGTACCCATACAATCACTGTAGAATGCATATTCAAATCCAGCGTCTAAAGTCACATTGACTTCTCCATCTTGAGCAGCAGTGAAAGAATACCAAACATCATTACCTGTAACACATCCATCTGATAATCCAGAATCAGTAGCGCCTACATTAGTACCGCTTAAGGTTGCTCCAAAATCAATACTATCAATAACTTCTGCATTATCACAGTCATCATTAAGTTTGTAAAAATACAGGTTGTCAAAATATATTGGACCAAAAGCTGAAGGACCTGCAGCTACTATTTGTACTAGAGCAACTTGATTTCTTGCAGCTGCACTATTTGCAAAGTCATCTAAAGCAACATCTCCAGAAATCCATGCACCAGAGCCAGAAGCATTAACATCGAACGAAGTATTAATATTTTGAGCACCATCTCCAGCTGGATAGTTTGGAAAATCTAAAAGAAAAACCTGAAATAGCTGACCCGGAGCAACATCTCCTTCAACATAAAAATCAACATGCATGTGCGTAAAATCTGTTAAGTCTAAAGCAGGTGAGGCTCCGAAAAATTCATACTGAGCGCCTCCTCCAGGAGTAGGAGCTGTAAGACGTCTAGTATCATCAGCCACATCAATAGTAAAGTTGTCTAGACTAGCTCCAGCGAAGACATTAATTCCTGAAACTGATACATTAGAATATTCTCCGCTGAAAATAGAAATAACGTCATTGGGGTCACGAGCTGGAGCATTAGGTGCCGCTGTTGATGGAGGTACTGGACAAGGCCCACAATCTGGTCCACCACAGTCCACACCAGTTTCTAAACCGTTTTGTACGCCATCTGTACAAGTTGGTAATATGTCACCACCGTCTAATCCTCCTGCAATATTATCTACAAAATGTACTTGTGATAAATTTGCAACTCCAAAATCAACGAATAGAGAAATTGTTGCATATTTATCTAATGTTACAGGCAGTGGTGTTGGGCATCCTTGACAATTTGGAAATCCATTATCGGCTGTATCATAATCTAAAACTAAAGAATTTAAACCAGCAACTACTGGTGCGTTTATTTCTACAGGCAATCCATTTTCAGAGCCCTCTTGAGCTCCATTGCTAAATTGTACTAACAAATTTCCTGATGAGGCTGCATAAAACTCTAATGTAATAGTATTATTTGCTGAGTCAGATAAATCAACATATCGAGTTAAGTCTAAAGAAACTGGGTCACCAAACTGATCTCCAGCACCATTTATTTGAAGGACATCACCTGAACATCCATCCGTAGAACATCCCGCAGGGTCTACAACAATCACCGAAGAAGAACCATTATTTCCAGAAAAAACATCAAGTGAATCTGAGAAATCTAGAGGAAAACTTTGTGAATAAGAAAACGCCGTAAACAAAAATACGCCGATAAAAAAAGTAATTTTTTTCATGTGTTATAGTTTTAAGTTAATTATTTATAAAAATATCAGTTATAATTTTGAATAAAGTATTTAACACCACTACAATAACTATACAATCATCATTATTGTGTTAATATTTTATGAATTTGTCAAAATTACAGCTTCTAAAATTTCAAATTCTCATGTTTATCCCAAAGTCCCCAATAGGCTCCAACATCGCCTTCGTCTCCAGTCTTCCAAGATTCGTCAAAGGATGAGAAATAAAAGATTGGGATGTCATTTTCTTTGGTCCATCGCATTGCATCGATAAAATATTTCATTGCGGATTCTTCTCCTGCAAAAGCACCTTTAAGACTTCCGCCTTGACTAGGCCATCCTGTTTCTGTTATAATTATTGGTTTGCCTTGCGCAGCATCTACCACCTGCCCATACATAGCTTGCATGTGCCCTAATGCGTAATCAATAGGACAACCTTCCCAATACGGGTAAAGATTAGCTAGAATTACATCTGTATTCTCTACTAACTCAGGATGTCTTGAAAACTCATAATACGCATCAACATAACCTACGGGAATATCCAAACCTGATAAGGCTTCTTTTACTCTTTTGATGTAACCGATAAGCTCTTCTAAGCTTAAATCATTTCTATAAAGCACTTCATTTCCTACTGCTGCAACATCTACATGCCCAGCTTTGGCCAAAGCAATTAAACCTTCAATTTCTTTTTCATTATCATCTTTATCATCAGATAGCCAAGCACCGACCAATGTCTTTAGTCCGTGTTTTTTTGCCGCAACGGGTACATGCTCATTACCTTCTATACAAGAAAAAGAACGAATGGCTGAGGTATATGGTTTTAATATTTTTACACGACGCTCTACTTGCTCAAAACTTATATCATCACCTGGTTCTTGACCATCTTCGTACATACTAAAGCAGATACCATGCATTCCGTCTTCTATAGTTTTTCGCCATAAAGCCTTTAAATCCTCAAGACTATATTGAGATATTTCAATTCCTACTGTCTGGGTTTGACTGTAATTTGATTTGTAATAGGATTCTTCTCTGTAAGACATTATATTTTTATAATTTATGTTATTATAATTCGCCTCTTCGCTTTACAAGTTCTGCTTTAATTTCTCTAGCTCTATCTTCATTTAAGCTATATTTCCACATGACCCAAACGGCTAATGCAGCCGTACCCGCTGGAACAATTATATCTGCAATTCTAAGATTATTCATTGTTTCTATGGACTGCTCCGTTACATTTGGATCAAAACCAACAATACTTAAAATTACTCCTCCTAAAACAAGAGCCATAGACTGACCTATTTTTACCATTAACCAGTATATTGCTCCGAAAGTCCCTTCTTTTCGAGGCATACCATTTTCTAACTCATCTAAATCACATACATCGGCAGTCATTGACATCATCAAAGTAAATAATCCTCCCATACCAAATGCAAACAAAGGGATAGGTAAAAATATAAGCCATGGGATTTCATTTCCAGGGTCAATACTAAACCATGACATCCCTATATCATCTAATATAGGATTTAAAGATTCAAAAAGTGAACCAACACCAGAAGTTAAACTCTGTCCAAGCTCTGTTTGATTAAATTCTCTATTTAAGTCTTTATCAAATCCCCACCATTTTAAAATATATCCCACTATAGATATGATTGTTGATATGATAAAAGCTCTACGCTTACCCCACTTATTTGACATTCTTGTAATTATTGGAATTACAATGAATGCTGTTATTATAGCATTAATTGTATTGAACCATGCAGGCCAAGTTCCTGCTAATTCGTAACTACCACTATACATATAAAACACAATGATAAAAACACCAAATGCCGCAACTAACTGAAATCCATTGAACACCAAGAATGTTGCGCCGCAAAGCTTCATAAATGGTTTATTTTTAGAAACTTGTTTAATTCCATCCCATAATTCCACCATGTTTGATGACAAAGTCTTCCAAGTAATCTCTTTACGATTCTCCATGTTAGCAGAATCTATCCCCTTACAAAATAAGGCCGGTAAAATTCCAAATACGACACACAATGCACCTACTATTAGTGCCATTGTACGAACACCTTCTGTCTGAGTATTGAACGTATTAGAGTCTGGAATAATAACATATAGCCAAGGAACAATCATCCATGCTATTTGGCCCATCGTATTTGAAAAAGCCATTAGGCGTGTTCTTTCGTTATAATCTGAAGTCATTTCATATCCTAAGCCAACAAGTGGAGTAGCAAACATTGTATTTCCAATAAGGAAAAGCAATTGGATAACCATAACATGCCATATAATATATGTTTGAGAAGCATTATCATCGATTTGCCACATTAAAAAGAATAAAATTCCACTAATAATCGCACCAACGAATATGTAAGGTCTGCGTCTTCCCCAACGAGACTTTGTATTATCTGATATGAATCCCATTATTGGGTCGGTAATTGAATCGAATATTCTAGGCAAACCGCCGAGAAGACCTGCCCACAACGGATCTACACCCCATGCCGTAAGTAAAAAAAACTGAATAAAGACACCTAACGTTCCAGGAAGAATATTCAATATAAAGTGACCTGCTCCAAAAGCAGCTTTTTGACCAATAGGGACTTTAGTAGAACTCATAATTATATTAGTTAGTTGGAATTATTATTGTTTGTAGTGCTCTTGCACTAATGGTAATTGGTTGAAGCTTTTCTCCTAATGCAAGATTAAAATCTTGAGCTTCATCGCCTTCATTAAAAACAACAACAGCAATAGAACCATCTGGGTTTTTTGCAGCTGTGATTTGTAAATTCTCGTTCTGATTATTCACGCCGATAACTTCCGCTCCAGGTCGAATATATTTACTGAAATGCACCATAACATAATACAGTGGCGTGTAATACACTTCATCCTTGTCTGGGTCTACAATTATTGGTGCGATACACCAATTTTTAAACCAGTTTGGACCACCTTGCTTATCTAAAACCATATTCCAATCGACCCATCCATCGACCCAATTATTTAGGCAACCAATGATGTCTCTGGCATATCTATTAAAAGGTGAATATTTAGGATGTAAATATTTTTGGTCTTCTGGCGCCCAATCCCAGCCCCAGTCTGTAGCTTCTTTTTTAAAATACCATGCATCATCTTTCCAAACTGGCACCTCTGCATCAATGCAACCTTCTGTTTCTATAAGATATTTGTTTGGGGCTTTATTATGTGCATATTGCAAATCTTCTGGGAACACTTCGTAAGTACTCTCGTACCAATGTATAGCAGTACCATCGTAATATTTAGCAGACTCTTCCGTGGCGTACATCACATCAACCCATTCTTTTATACCAGCACGGTTTTGATCATAACCTAGAATTACTTTATCTCCATAACCATCAGCTTCTAATTTTGGTCCCAAATGATGCTGAACAAATTCTGTCATTTCTTCTGGTGAGTAGTGCATACTTTCCCAATTATTTCCGTTACCGTGAGGCTCGTTCTCTACAGTAAATCCCCAAATAGGAATTCCCAAATCTTCGTAAGCTTTAGTATATTTTGAAAAGAATAGCGCCCAAGTATCGTAATACTTTGGGAGTAACTTTCCGCCAACCCAATCGTTATTGTCTTTCATCCATGGCGCTGCTGTCCATGGTGAAGCAAATAGTTTAAAGCCGTCTTCTGATGCCGCCATTGCGCCCTTAATCATCGGGATTAAATCTGGCATATCTTCTTCAATCGTAAAATGCTCTAGATTAACATCATCAGCTACTGGCGTGTACGAATAATTTGAAAGCGAGAAATCGCAAGAGTTCATATGCGTTCTCGTTAATGAATAATTAGCGCCTTCTCGACTGAAATACGCCTTTATGATTTCATCTCTATTTTCTTTGCTTAGTTTGTTTAGTAAGTAAGCCGAAGACTCTGTAAACGCGCCACCAAATCCAGTTATTTTTTGAAAGGTTTGATTTGGGTTTAGCGTTACATTAGCAATAGAGTCTCTAGATGGAGCAGCAAAAGACTTTATTTCGGTTAGCTTATTACCACTTTCTGAAGTTTCGTAAACAGAAACTTGCAACATATTTTGGTTGCTACAACTCATAGTGATTAGCAATAAAAAAATACAATATCTAGTTAGTTTTATTTTCATTTAATTCTATATACCCGGCTTATTTCGGCGCCATAATTTCTTCTTGAGATGGCGGAACTAATACTTCTTTTAATAAGGCAGATTTATTACCGTTGTATGTTTTCTTAACAGGATTACCATCTCTAGTTAATCCTTCAAAAATCCCTGCATCGACTAAATCCCATATAGGATACTTTGCCTTCCCGTCGATAGTAAATAATCCAAAGTGATTTTCTGAACCTTTAGGATTTTTTGCATCTTTCCACTGCTCGTTAAACGCTTCAAAATAAAAACAAGAAATACCTGCTCGGTTTGTCCATTCTCGCATCAGACTATAATATAATCCTTGTTTATACTCATCAGTTGCCCTAGAACCATTTTCACCGTATAAGCCATTTGAGACCGATGCCCAGCCTGTTTCCCCGATATGAATTGGTTTATTAACGCCTAAACTTTTCATGTAATTAGCTACACTATCGTACTGCTTTTGCGCAAAAATTAAAGCGCGCTCCATTGCCATCTCTATTTTTGTACTATCCGGCATACCTCTATGTGCATCTGGAACACCCCAAAACTCTGGATTATAATGTGTATTATGATAAGGATAGGTATGCATAGAAATATAATCTACAGACTTAATAAGTTCTTCAAGATCTTTAACATGATAGGAAGTGTCGCCACCACCCCAAGACGCAAAATCATCGGAACTCGTAATCCATAAATCCTTAGGCAACTTTCCTTCGGTCTTTAAATCTTGAAGATATTTTACCCACTTTAAAATAACGTCTGGCTGCACATAATAGCTGGTTGCCCATTTTACCATAGCCTCGTTACCAACGGCAATAATTTTAACAATGTCTGGATATTGATTTGCTAATTTAACGGCACGTTCTATTTCGCCCTTATTATTTGGGCTTTCTACATTATGATTTGGTGTTTTATCCGTCCAAGCATTAAGACAATCTATCCATGCGCCTAACATAACATACATCTCAAAATCTGGGTCTTCAGATTTTAATTCTTTTATGGCCTTTAAGATATTGGCCGCGTGAGGCAATTTAGGCTGGACATTGTATGTTCTAATGAGCTTGATACCCATCGCAGACAATAGTTTCATGTCTTCCTTGAGCTGAGGAATAGTTGGCTGACTATCTCTTGATTTAGCTCTATATCCACCGTAGGATATCGCTTGGTAATTTGGATTTCCTAATATATCTTTTGCTGTAACAGTAGCTTTTGACTGCATCTGATTTGATTTCGTTTTAGTTTTATTACAGGAAAAAACGATTGCTAGAAATAGAACGTAAATTGCTATGCTAACCGTCTTTTTCATAACTATTATTTTAAAATTGAAGGATTAATAAACACCTCTATTCTCTGAATATTTTCGTCTCTCTTAAAAATACTGCTGCTATTCGTTTTATCAAGTTTTAAACCTGAAATCTCTAACTCGGTATCATCAGATTTAAAAATTAATAACGATTGAGCATCTGCAATTTTATAAACAACAGGCACTTGACAAATTGTAAATGCTAACTCACCTCGGTTAATCTTAACTGATTTTTTAAGATTACCAATGCCCACATAATTGAAGGTTTTAGGCTCCTTTAAAAATTCATCTTTACGCAACATGCATGGATTAAAAACAAGTTGTCCTGCTTCTACAAAAACACCTAATTCTCCAAAACGGCTAAGGATATCTTCTTTTACTTGACCCGTCATACCTGGTTGTTGCGCGCCCTTTCCTGCTGGTGTATGTGAATAAGGGTCTGTTGGAAAGGCGCCATATAATTCTGGAGATTTATGCACACCTATACCTTCGTTAATTTCGTAATAATGTTCTAATAATTTGCCAACTGTAACATCATCTTCACCACTATTAATGGCTTTTAAACAACATTCTTGAACGGCTAGCAATAACTTGGATACCATGTGCCAATAAATTGAACCCAATCCTTCGTAACCATAAAATGTTCCAGAACGACCTGTAAATGCTTTATGATTAAAAACAGTTTCAAACAATTCTAAAACTGTCGATTTATCTGATTGTAATAGCGACTGGTACTCTGTATTTTCTAACTTGTTAAGTGCGACTTCTAGGTCATCTGCATTTTTAAAGTTGCCATTAAAGTGATAGTTGCCGTTTATATCTTTTTCAATAATTCGGGTATCTCCATCGGCCACTAATTTGGATAATAAATCAGAGGCTTTTACACGAGTCTGAGGAACATTATTTCGCTCCATAAAGCCTTTTAAATCCTTATTAGGGTAAAGCAAATAACTGTATTGGTCTGGTCTAAATAATCGACTACTTTTCATGCTATCCAATACGGCTAGTGCCTCTTTAGACGTTAAATATTTTGAACTGAGTACAGCCACTTGACCTTCTAACATTTCGTCTAAATACGAAATGGAAATGCCTCCATCTTTTGTCACCGTCATTAAGTTATAAGCGTGATACATATTATCGTCTCGCTTATTAGCACTGATAGAATGTTCTAAATATTGTAAGCTTAATGCAATAAATTCTTGCAGTTTAGATATTGATATTTCAGCTTTTCTGCCAGAAAACGATTTGTGATAAATATGATTTCTGAAATCACTAGCCGATTGGCCTAATCCATCTAAAACTAATTTTCTAGACTTATCATCGATATGTCCAGATAAGATGTATTCATTTGTTTTTAGTGTATTAAATATGCCCTCGAAAAAGGTAATAAGCTCGGTAGAAACCTCAACATTTCCAGTTTTACATTCTGAAAATATACCTTCGAAGAATTTTAAAAACCGTCTTAGATAATAGAGTGTTACCATGGACACGCCATTACCAACCAACGCATTATTAGCGTCATTCCATTCTGGTCGCTGGGTATTCATCCAAATTCCACCTTCTGGAATAAAATTTGAAAGTTTAGCTAAGGTCGTGGCTAAGATTTTCTCTATAAAATTCACCTTTACGATAAATCTATTTTCGTCTCTTAACAACGCGCCATCAGCACCTAATTCTTCACGATGTTGTCTTATTTTGGCGTCCAACTCATCATCGAACACTATAGTGTCCTTAGGATTTTTTAAAATATCTTGATACGCCTTTATCTTGTAAGGTACGTTAGCATATACAAATACGCTCTTGTTGAAAAGTTGTTCTAGTTTACTTGGTTTAACCTCGTTGAAAAACTCTAAAAATTTAAGTAAATAAATAATTTGGTGGTCGCCCCAATAGCCAATATAAGACCATGGGTCATCTGGGTCACTTTCTTCCCAATCGAAGCCATCTTTTGTAACGCGATATGGATTATAGCCATCAAAAGTAGTTGCATTAAGGAATTTATGAATCATACTCTCTATAAACTCCGGATATGAGTACGCCAAGGCTTCCCAATTCTGAAATATATCGCGCCAATTACCTTCGTAGTCTAAAATTTTGGCACCCGTTTCTTCGTCTCTTGTATTAATCGAAAATTTATTCCAAGGACGACTCGGGTCTCCATGACGGCGACTAAACTTTAGCGGCATATACTCGAAACACAAGCGTTTAAAATTTTGGTCATCACTAGCTTCTGCAATAGCATGCAGATGTGACAATGAAAATGAATCCGGTAAATCTTCAATTAAAGACTCTTTCTTTCGATTCACTTTTTTATTCGCTTTCGCTAAATAGTCTTTGAAGTCCCATTTTTCGATAACATAATTGTTGTCGAAAATGCCACCTCGCATAATATTAAAAAGCGTATTCGAAAAATGTCGTGTATCTCTTTGACTATCTTGCGTAAGCTGAAGCGCATCAGAAGACGCATTTAACTCAATTAGTTTCTGAGTTCCCAACTCAACATCGGCTTCTACCTTATTAAGTAAATCTTTATCACTAATAATGGCCTTTTTTAATTGTGCAACAGCTGAATGGTTCTGATTAACATTAATTACAAAAGACCATGTTTTGCTACTATTTGGGGCTAATAAAATCTCCGAATTTACGAAATAAGCTCCTTTTTCTGCTTTGACATCTGTTTCTTGATTAATCGCTTTTTTCTTTCTAAAATCATCTAATTGTAGTGATGACAATAAATATTTAGGCTTATCTAATCCTAAAGACCAAGCAACATTTGCTTTTAAAGCTTCGCTTGGTTCTGCCTTATCAACAATAATAGCACTTAAAGCAAGTATTCCTAGTCCAGATGCTTCGTCTAATTCTGTTCGTTTATAAGCATCAACCAAATTACTACTCGCATTTTGTAAATCGCTTCCAACGCCGTAGGGCAATAAATTTTGAAGACCATCTAAAATAGAGATTGCTTTTTTTGCTTTAGAACGGTTTTCTATAGTACTCGATTTAACAAAACCATACCGATTACTTGAACTCCATTGGTACCTAAAACAAACCTCTAAGTCGTGATTTATTTCTTCAAAAATTATCTTATTACCATATCTGTTTTTGTATAGATTTCTAGAGGTTTTATACAATCCTTCTTGCCTAATTGAAAACGGCTCCCATAAGTGTTTATCATCTATCCAAAAAATTGATTTACTACCAGTAATCTCTGAAGACTCCGTAATTTTATCATCTGTGTAATACGGAAAAAGGCTGTATTCGCTATTTTTTCGACCTGCGGTAAGTCCACCATTACTAGAAATAAATAGCCAATGATTGGAGTCACTGACGATGCTCATAAAAAATGGACGCATGGCATCGCTATTAGAAATCTTAAAATAAGACTCTCCGTCTATTTTAACGCTTTGTAGTTCTATTTCTTTTTCCGAATTAGATTCTTTGGAATTATATTTTGAAGCAGTACTTCTTCTCATTACTTACTTGTACTTTATATGTTTAAAAAAGGCTAACGTAATGCTAGCCTTTTAATATACAGGTCTATTAGAATTATTCTATTAATACGATATCATCGAAATAATAAGTCCCTCCAGTTGTAATTGGACTATCCGTCTGGTCGTTATCTGGCTTGATTACCAATCTAAAGTACGATGTTGGTGCAGGCATAGCCGTGAAAGTAAAGCTCACTTCTGTCCAGACATTAGCATCGGTTACCGTCACAAATGCTGGTGGCGGATTTCCAACAGTTGGTTCGTCTTGAGCTACTTCGAATCGGAAAACAGTATTTGGTTTAGTTGAATATATTTTCATTCTAAACTCATGACTTGGATTTGATAAATCAAAATTACTTCCAAAATTATTTTGCACTCCAGCAAAGAATTCCGAACCAGCTGGTTTATCAACCATTAAAACTGCACTTGAGGTATTTATGCCAGAAGGATTAGGATTATCATCTAAACCAGAGGTTAAGCCCGCTCCAAAATTAAGGCTTTGTGGGAAAGTCTCGCAACCTTCAAAATCTAATGGTAACGAGGATGCTGCAACCTCTCCAGTGGTACAATTACCACCTGTAGGTCCGCCTCCACCACCAGGAGAGCCATACACCATAATATCGTCAAAGTAATAAGTACTACCATCTGCAACGTTGAAATTGAAGAATATTACTAATTTGTTGAACTGTGGTGTTGCGGTTGGGGCAAAGTCATAAGTTAACTCTGTCCATGTATTTGCCGCGCCTGTTGTTTGGAGAATTTCTACAAAGTTACCAGCATTGCCTATTTCTTCAAGTTTTAATAACACAGGAGTATTTGCAATTGGTGACCAAACTTTCATCTTAATACCTTCTGAAGCGTTGAAATCTAACTTCTCTGCCAAGTCAATTTGTAAATTGTCAAAAGGTGAGTTGTTAAATCTAACTGCTTGACCTACTTTACAAGACGTATTTACAGGTCCAGCAAAGTCAGGATTATCAATCCAAGAAAATCCTGTGTTGTCTTCGATTATAGCTGGAGTATTTGTTTGGAATGTAATATTTAAATCTGCAGCTGCAATGGACTCAGAAGTTTCTGGAACGCAAGTTCCTCCGCCACCACCTGAGCCATAAACCATAAGGTCGTCGAAATAATAAGTGCTAGCATCACCAACGTTAAAGTTGAAAAATATAACTAGTTTATTAAATTGAGGTGTCGCCGTGGCTGCAAAATCATACGTTAACTCTGTCCATGTATTGGCAGCTCCAGTAGTTTGCAAAATTTCCACGAAGTTACTTGGATTACCAATTTCTTCAAGTTTTAATAAAACCGGCGTATTAGCCACTGGTGACCAAACTTTCATTTTGATACCTTCAGAAGTATTAAAATCCAATTTATCTGCTAAATCAATTTGAAGATTATCGAATGGTGAGTTATTAAATCTAGTTACTTGCCCCACTTTACATGATGTATTTATAGGTCCAGCAGCATCAGGATTGTCAATCCAAGAGAAAGCTACATTATCTTCAATTACAGGAGGCGTATTTGTTTGAAATGTAATATTTAAATCTGCTGCAGCTATGGATTCTGTCGTTTCAGGAGTGCAAGGTCCTCCAGTATCGCCAGCCACTTGTTCGATATCATCTATGTAAAACGTTCCGGCATCGGTCTGATTAAATGCTACGAATAAGACCATATCATTATAAGAACCTGTAGAGCCTAAAGTAAATGTTAGCTCTTCCCATCCGCTTCCTGTGTGGTTTTGTAAGTTTTCAACATCGCCTTCAGTACCATCTTCAAACTTCAGTAATATAGGTAGGGCTTGATTAGAGAACAGTTTTAAACGCACACTATTTTCTGTAGAAAAGTCTATAGGCACATCAAGATTGAAAAAGGCATTTTCAAAATTATCGCCAACATTTGTGATTTGCCCAACCTTTGACGCCGTAGCGTTAATACCCGATAATTCTGGATTATCTACGACTGTAAAGCTTACATTTCCTACGATTTTTGTAGCATAATCTATTGTTTCGCAATCAAAATCGATAGGTAATGCTAAATCAGTATCTTCACAAGGAATATCGTTTGTATTAATTTGAGTAATGTCATCTAAGTAAAATGTTCCAGAAGTTACACCTGGTCCATCAACAAAAAAAGTAACGCCATTATAGCTTGCTGCAGAGTCGAATGTAAAATATAATTCTTCCCAGCCAGAACCACCATGACTTGCTGTTACTTCTATATCACCTGCGGTACCATCTTCGAGTTTTAAAAGTATATCTACTGCCGATGTTGCCCAGAATAAAACTTTTACTGTTTTGTCTTCCGTTAAGTTAAGTGGTTCTCCTAAATCGAACAAAACACCTTCGAAAGTAGCGCCACTATTTGTAATAGCACCAACATTAGAGACTGTAGGATTAGCACCAGAAGCATCTGGGTTTTCTACAATTGCGAATGACGCACCTCCAAAAACAGAAGGCTCGTAATTAACTAAAGGATTATCGAATGTAATTGGAAAAGCTATTTCTTCTGGAATGCTGATAACTATGGTATCTTCGAAGGTATCTGAAGCACCAGCCACATTTTTTGCTTCTAAAACTACGGTATACGTTCCTGAAGTGTACACCTTTATTGGATTAACCTCCGTGGATGTAGTTCCGTCGCCAAAATCCCATGAGTAGGTATTAGCGTTAGTCGATGTATTAATAAAAGATACAACGCCTGTGTCTTGATTAATTGTTTGTGTGAATTCTGCATTAATCTGTGGCAAAACGACATCATCCTCGTCACATCCTAAATAGGCTAAAGCCAAAAATAGGATTGATAGCAATTTTATTCCTTTGGTTATGTTTTTCATAATATTTTTGAATTGTGTGGTTGTTATCTTTGGTAAACTCTTACGTAATCAACAAGCATTGTTTGCGGAAACTCGGTTTCTGCATTTGGTGGCCCAGGTAAATTGCCGCCTACAGCTACGTTTAGAATAATATAAAATGGTCTGTCATTAAATACCCATTCTCCTGGAACATCTTCTGGAGTAATTTGATTATACAATACATCGTCTATGTAATAATTAATATAGTTTGGTCCCCATTCTATCCCATAAATATGAAATTCTGTATCCACTCTAGTATTTTGAAGTGTATAACTTTTAGAAATAGACTCTGCTCCAGAATAGCCTGGACCATGTACTGTACCAAAAATGGTCGTTGGCTCGTCACCAACATTCTCCATAATATCTATTTCTCCAATCCGAGGCCAAATAGAACCATCGCTATCATCCCCTAATAACCAGAATGCAGGCCAATAGCCTTGTCCGTATGGTAAACGAATACGCGCCTCGAAACGTCCATAAAGCTGCTGAAACTTATTCTTAGTTTGTAGTCTTGCAGAGGTATATTGCGCGCCATTAAAGTCTTCCTGCTGCGCGGTAATTAGCAAATAACCATTCTCTGTCGTAGCGTTTTCTGGTCTATCAGTATAGTACTGCAGCTCATTATTTCCCCAACCTGGTATGCCTTGGGCTGCACCATCACCAATATCGAAATTCCAAATATCTCTATTGATTTGACCATCAATATCAAAATTATCTTCGAGTACTAAATTATCGAATGTCGCTACGGTCTGTGTTTCGTCTGTATTACAACTCGTGAAAAACAGAAATGATAAAAGACTAACCCCAAATACTGAGCAGACTCTCATTTCTTTTGTATTTCTTTTCAATTTCATCTTTTATTTATTTTTCTCTAATTAATAGAAGTATATGTTATCTACAAAAATGTTAGATATGGTTGGACTAGCAGGACCGTCTTCTGAATTAAACAACAGTAAGCCAATTCGAGACCTATCTGAAAGACCTGAGAAACTTGATAACGGAATATCGAAGCTCACCCAGGCATCTTGTTGCAATTCACTTCCGTTTATTAAGTAAGACCCAACAGTTTCAGTAGAACCATAGTTTGTTAATTGTAATAATAGTCTATCTCCTGCCTGCAATGCTTCTTGCACATTAATATCTATGTGTAAAGTATTTAGATTCGTTGCATTTACTGGAGAAACTGCTTCAGCAGGGAAAATAACATCGTTAAATACAATTCCTACAAAATTTAAGTTAGTGTAACTAATTATGGATTGGTTTCCTATTGGCAATACACCACCTAGTGTTGTTTGGAATGGTTCGAAGAAAGAATTATATCTAGATACAGGAATATCTGTGTAGGCATCACTAAACAACGATACGACTGATTCTGGGCTTTGTGTTGGTGTTGGTGCAAAATTAAAACTTCCAACGGATGTTAATTCCATTGAACCTTGGGCTGCAACACCGTTAAGTTGTGCTGTGATAGTTGCTGTACCTTCACCAATGATTTGGATTTCTCCAGACTCATTTACTATTGCTACGTCTAAGTTTGACGATTCAAAATTGAAATATGCTGGTGCTGGACTAACCTCTACATTACTTCCATCGGCAATATTAAATATTTGAGATAATCCCGAAACATTTAGTGTTGTTCCTGTAAAAGCTTGCTGAACGATATCCTGTCCATCAAAAATTCTTGGTCTTGGTTGTGCTACTGTTCCTAAGTTTTCGAAACGCAACTCGTCTATCCAAAAGGTAAATCCAAAACCATTAGTACTATTTGTGCCTGCAGAAAAAATAAACATTCCTTTTTCTTGTACCAATTTTGAAGCATCTGGAATTGGCACTGTATATTTTCTCCAATCTGTAGACAACTGAATGTTTTCTCGGGTAACTGCAAACTTGTTTTGGTCGAAATCTGTTCCGAAACCGACGAGACCAACAGTAGCTGTAGTAGATCCTTTGGCCCAAAACGTTAAGGCATCAAAACCTGTTAAATCTCTACCATCACCACGGTCTAAAAATATACCGCCTATAAAACCACCTGCAGGGTCATTAGGTGCAGGCACGTCTACTCTTATCGACGTTGTTCCTTGAAAAGCCTCGTTATTGTCAGTCCCAAATCCATCTGGATTTGCACCACCCGCAGGGTCGAATGATACAAAAAACTCGTCTGTAAGACTTACCGGTGCATCTATAAAAATATCACCATTCTTTGGAAAGGTAGCAAACTGAACATCCTCTGACAATCCTCTTTCACATGACACAACCAAGCATAGCAGCGTAAAAACAAATACTATATTATGTATACTTCTATTTATTTTCATCTTAAAACTATTTTCCAATGTTAATATTTACGTATGTTCTAATCTCCCATTCTTGACCATTTGGAAAGCCAACTGGACTAATTGGTGGCGGTTGGTTAGGGTTAGTTGCATTAGGGTCTGGAGCAAGCGGTAAGAATCTTGGTGAAAATTCATTTAAAGAACGCCATGTGCCTCTAATCCCGATTCTTGTACTTGGCAATAAAAACCAGTCTGGTTTGCTTATACTTGTCGATATATCTAACATCAACTGCGTTGGGAAGGTGAGGTTAAAATCCCTATGGTAATCGTAAGGTCCCCAGTCGTTAATTTTTACATGCGCTTGCAACATCATCTTTTTGTAGATGGCTCTAATGTCACCTCCAAAACGCTTAATTAATCTATCACTATCGCCATTTGCTTGGCCATTTCCATAATAGAAATTACCAATTATACCTAATTCGTTATTTAGCTTAGATACCATTCTAGAATTAATTTCCCATAAATCTTCAGCTGGTGCTGATTGACCAAACCTTAACAAACTACGGTCTGCTTGGAAACCTATATGGCCATCCATGGTTGTTGGTAAACGGCGATAAGTAAAGCCAAGGTTAGCTGCAAATTTTGCATCTTCTGCTCGATCATTATTCCATTCGTACATCCATGTGCCAGGAGTTGGATCGTAGGTCACCAACATTTCGTAACCATAAGTTTCACGATTTCCGTTTCGTACAGCGAAAGGATCGTCAATAAAGTTTCTTAATCGCCCAGGACCTTGAACGTCGTTTGGCATTGCATCGATTAAAGGTTTTTGGAACATGAAATTTGGTGCGATTTGAAACTTTCCAATAGAATAGGTGAAACCAGACAATATATTCGTCATATTTCCACTACCTGAGTCTCTTAATCTCCAGCCAGTAAATGTTTGTGTTTGGTCTGCACCACCATTGGCTACTAAGCCCATGTAAGATGCTTGTCCGTACCAATTAAAACGACCGCCTTGATACGTGACTTTAAATTTACCTCCCCAATTATCGCTAGACTGAATTTTATCCGTGTACACCACATAATTTCCAGGTGTGCCTCTTACATCCTGAAAGGTAGTTCCGTTTAGTGGACTTCCAGCCCACATTCCACCGACCTTAATATTAAATTTTCCAAAATCTTTTTCAACAGCTAAAGTTGCTCTTTCAGCAGGAAATGGTGGTATAATACCACTTCGTACTTGATTAGCATCTAGAACACGTTCTCCTGTTTCAGGGTCGATTTGAATATCCGTTTCGAAATCTCTTTGGTAGATACCTGTAATGTCAAAACCTTTATAATTTTTTGAATACTTAAATAACATGGTAGGATTTGCTCCCCACCATAATTGTGGACCAATAGCTGCTTTTAAACCTTTAAAAGCACCTTTACCATCAATCTCTGCTCCTAATATTTCACCGCCATAAATATCTAAATTAGGACCGTAGTTTGCTTCTGGATAAAGCCCAAAGAAATCACCTTCGTAACCCCAGTGATAGTGACCAGTTCTATAAAATCCGCGAATATCAAAATCTTTGGCATTCCACTCGAACGCTGCTTGATAAAGTGTAATTCGCTCGCCGTTGTTAACAACATTGTTATCTTCATCTACTTCTACTGGTCGTGTAATGCTTTCGTAAAATATTTCGTTAATTGGATTTCCTGCTACATTTCCGACGATGTTAAAATCTACATTTGCCCTTAAATTGGCAGAAGGTTTTGCCTCTACGCCGATAAAGAATGACTGCATATGATCAAAACCTAATTGATTTGGCCTTTGAGTAGGATTATCTTCATCAGGTGTTTCAGGAGTAGTTATTAAACTTCCGCCAGTACTAAAGGTTGAAAAATTAGCCGATAGTCTGCTAATACTTAACTTTCCGCCATCCATAGCGTCTAAAGCTGCTTTGTCTCCTCTAGCCCTTAAAACAGCGTCCATAATGTTGATGTTGCTAAAGTAATTTTCTATAAAATCTACATCAACACCTTCTTCGTAAGGATTAATTCTATGCGCTTCTTTTAAAGCATAATATGCCGCTCTTGGGTATAAATCGTACAAACCTCTCTCGTTGGTTGGACCTTTTGCACAGATACCAAACCACTCTTCATTCATATTAAAATCGCCTTCTTTAGCTTGGTCTCTGGAGTAGCCTCCGTTAGGCCAAGTGGCAACTGTGTTGTGAACATCGAAATCTTTAGTCTGGTTCCACTTCCACCAACCATCACTAGATTGAAAGGTAAATCCACCTAAAGAATTTCCTGCCTTTCCCACACCTGCCGCGTTCTGATAAATTTCTTTCCAATTACCTAAATTATAATACGCTTGTGTGTATTGATCTTCTTTATTATCTCTAGCGTTAAACGCATCTGCACCAAACTCTGCGAATAAAATTGGCTTGTCCAATTCATCCTTTACTCTTTGAAAAGCATCTCCGAATGAAATCCCGCGATACATATTTGTTCCGTAAATATCTACATCTGTACAATACTGCTTAACAATATCTAGATATAATAAATCTCCATTACATATGGCTACTGGCACAGAAGAGTCTATTTTCTTGATTTCTATAGCCGCATCATTAAAGGCTTTGTAGAGGCCTTCAGCTGCTAGTCGAATTCCAGGGTCAACGCCATCTATAGGGATTGCTTCTGTCTCCGCGCCGGTCCAAGACAAATGATAATTGTTTTCGTTACCTACCATGTAAAGTAAAAGACCTGGCGTATTCTTATACTTTTTGGCCATGTCGGTTACTTCTTTCATTAAAACTTTACGAGTAGCTTCATCGGTGTAATCTGTTTGTGGCGTCCATGCTCCATTTATTGTAAGTCCATAAGCTCCAAACTGCGTATTAAGCATTGTATATATGCCATAGTTCTCATAAATGTAAGTAATCCATCGCGGCTCTAAACCGTAGGTGCGTATAGCATTTACACCCATATTCTTAAATATCTGCATTTCTGAATCTAGTGCAGATTTTATGATGTCATCAGAACTATTCCAAATACCTTTGTCTAGGATACCATTTCCGATTGGCACATAATCCCAATTGATACCATTAATAACAAATTCTTTTCCGTTAACTATAAGCTTTTGCCCGTCGTTGACTTTTTGCACGTATACACTTGCAGATTGTGATAGCGCAGAAAAGGAAATACTTAGTACTAATAAACTCAGAAATAATCTTTTCATGTTGGTAGTTGTATTGTAAAGTAACGTATATTAATCTTCGATGACACGAACTACATCGTTGTAGCAAAAAGAGCTTCCCATCGCAGATTTAGTAAAATTAAGTGTATATAATGCGAATTTGATAAAATTAACCACAATAAAAAATATACATCTTAAATAAAAGTATAATTTTTTGATAAATTCTCAGTTAATATACACAACCAACTGTCTAACAGCTACTTATATAACAAGCCAAACCTAATGACAGCGGCGCTTTAATTCCATTTGTATAGGTAATGTTGTGTTTTAAACAGCAAATGTTAATGTACTAAATATCCAAAATGTAATTTGTTAAGCTGGCTTCATGTGGTAAATCCATCTTTTTACGCAAACGATATCGTTTAACTTCTACACTTCTGTGAGAAATATTTAAAAGAGGTGCAATCTCTTTTGAAGATAAGTTAAGCCTTAAATAGGCACATAATTTTAAATCGTTAGGAGTCAATGAAGGATGCTTCGTTTTAATCTTCTTTAGAAAGTCTTTATCTGCATTATTAAATGCTTCTTCAAAAAATTTCCAATCCTCATTATTATTGATATTCTTGTCTATTATTTTAATAATTTTTTTGAGCTCATTTCCTTTATTAAGCGCATTCAGCTCTTTTTTAAGTGAATTAAGAAATTCATTTTTACGGATAAGATTCATCGTGGAAATACCCAACTCTCTGCTTTTATTTTCAATATCTTTTTGGAGTGACTGATTTTTAAACTCCATTATTTTTCGATCATTTTCTAGTGCTGTAATTTCAAACTCTTTTTCCTTGGCCAATAATAATTGTCGTTTTTGCCTTTTGTAATAGAGTCTATTTAAATATTGTATAAGTGCCGCAATAATTAAAAATAGAAACACATAGCCTACAATTGCCCATCCTGTTGCGTACCAAGGCTTTGCAATAGAGAAATTGTATGTCGCCATATTAGATGACATTTTACTGCCTACTTTAGCTCTAACTTCAAACGTATAATTACCATAAGGCAAGTTCTCGTAAAAAACAGAAGATTGTGAAGACCAATCGCTCCAAGAATCATAAATCCCAACTAGTCGATATTGATAGAGAGAGGGAACTAGTTTCTGAAAATCAGGAACACTATACTTAAAATAAAGATTGTTTTCTCGACTTTTTAACTCAACAGGTTCACTAACAGAAACAGCAATTTCATCTTGAAGAAGTTTTGAATACGAAACTTTATCTATTGCAATTTCATACTCATTTAAATTGTATTTATTGGCATCAATTATTAGATAACCATTCGTTGTACCCAATAAATATCTACCGTCATCTAAACTCAGTATATTTTCGAAACCTAACTTGCTACCTCTTAGGCTACTTGGTAGATATATAGTCCTTATTGTAGGTTCGTCTGCTAGCATACCTGGATTCAAAAACGCTATTTCATCTTTAAAAAACGCTATAAGTCCTCTATCAGCTTTTTGGTTGACCAATTTCCCAGAGACATAATTATCTTCTGAATGATACGATTTAAAAATATCTGTTTTTTTAAAAGACTTTGATTCATTTTCATATTGAAAAATACCGTCTCTATAACTGTATAGAATATTTTCCTTGTACTTTACTAAACCTGACCCAATGCTTTTATCGATATCAATTTTATTATAATCGACAACGTTGTAGAAATCCTGCGAAAGCTCTAAATTATAGACACCCTTGTATTCGTGACTAACTAAAATGTTCTTATTATCAATAAACTCAAAATATCGCGAAGAAATATTAAAACCTCTAATCGTATTTCTAAACTTCCAGCGATTATTTATGTCTTTTTCTAAGATGCTAAGTCCATTATAATTCCCAGCAATAAGAAGGTTAGAATTGTTCTCTATTTTGCTAATTTTCCAAACGCCATCATTATTAGAAATTGGTATTGCTTTACCATCGCTAATTTCAAAACTGCCTTTATCGTGCCCACAAAAAAGTTGATTCCTTATCTTTTTTAAAAACCAAACCTGACCTTTTGTGTTAGGAACAAGCTTAAACCTGTCTTGAGAATCTAACAACTTGTAAAATAGCCCTTGATTAGTTCCTAAATACAAATAATCATTGGTTTTTTCGGAAGCATAAATTGTACCTAAATAACCTTCGTTATCTTGATAAATGCGATAAGGCGAATTAAGATTAATAACGTTAATACCGTTATCTAAACCAAACCAAACATTACCCATTTTATCTTCGAATGTTGATAATACAGTATTATTAGATAATCCCGAATTTTTGTTAATCTGATACAATAAATTTCCACTGCTATCTAATATTAAGACGCCATTAGAAATTGTTCCTAAAACAAAATTACCATTACGCAGTCTTAAACTATTGTACACGCTAACCGAAGAAAGTAAGCTGTTGGTAGAAATATTCCATTTATCATAATCAGCACCTTCAAAACTGTAAAATCCATTTTCTCTAGTTTGAATTAACAAACTATTTCCACTAGAAAAAATATTGATTATATTATGATTTTGGATCGATTTTGAATCGATTATTAAGCTTGCCTTTCCGTCTTGAATCTTAGAGACACCTACATCTTTTTCAAAAAAATAAACAGCATCTTCTGTACGATAGGATTTAACAATTTGAGTTTTGGATTCAATAATTCCGAAAGACTTTTTACTAGGATCATATATATATATGCGATCAAGAGATTGAAATACTATGTAACTGTTGTAAGCTATGATATTCCAAAATTCCTCATCCTCAATTAATTCTTGTTTTAACTCTTTTGTTATTGAATTATAATTAAGTGTTCCATACTTATCTCTTTCCCAATAGCCAAAATCCATATAGCTTCCTGTATAAATCCTGGATTCAACGACAGCAACAGACCTAACAATACTTTGGTTTGGTATTGTATACAGATTCCATCTAGCTCCATTATATTCTAATAAACCTCTATTATTGGCTACATAAATATTTTGATTATCATCTTGACTTATCGACCAATTTTGATCATCTCCCTTATAGTCCTGGGGCGCAAATCGTTCTATCGGAGGAAGCTCTTGTGAAGCGGAATAAAATGAAATTAGAATAGCTAGAGCAAAAAGCCCTTTAGTTGCTTTACCAATGCGCTTTAATCTCATGAGATTTTTTTTGTTAAGGTAGTAAAAACATAACAAATACTATTATTATTGAGTTTATAGGGAAATATACAACACTAATGTATAGGCATCAGTTTAAAGATAGTTTAGTGTAAAAGGTCTTCTGGGTATAAATGAAAAAAGCCGAAACTTTCGTTTCGGCTTTTCGTATGTACTGAAGGCGGGACTTGAACCCGCACGGCCATAATGGCCATTGGATTTTAAGTCCAACGTGTCTACCAATTCCACCACTTCAGCATCTCGATTACATCAATGTAATCAAATTGGTATATTTTATTAAAGTATAGAGCGAAAGACGGGATTTGAACCCGCGACCCTCACCTTGGCAAGGTGATGCTCTACCCCTGAGCTACTTTCGCAGTTTTTAAAGAACTTTTCGCCTTAAAAGCGGATGCAAATTTAAACTATTTCTTAAAAAAGCAAAGTATAATTTAAAAATAAATTGAAATTATTTTAAGCTTGCTTCTTCTTAAGTAACATTCGTTTTATTTCGTTGAGCTTCATCAAAGCTTCTACTGGCGTCAACGTATCTATATCTGTATGTAATATTTCGTCTTTTATTTCTTCTAAAAGCGGATCGTCCAGATTAAAAAAGCTCAGTTGTAAATCGTCCTTAAGTGATTTAACTTTATCCGTAAGCTCTTCGCTCGAGTGAGATTTTTCTAGTTTTGATAAAATCTTATTTGCTCGACGAATCACTTGCTGCGGCATACCAGCCATTTTAGCCACGTGAATACCAAAACTATGTTCGCTACCGCCTTCAACCAACTTTCGCACAAAAAGTACATTGTCTTTTAACTCCTTTACAGCAACATTAAAGTTTTTGATGCGATTAAATGTCTCAGTCATTTCATTTAATTCATGATAATGCGTAGCAAATAATGTCTTTGGTTTTGCTGGATGCTCATGTAAATATTCACTAATTGCCCAAGCAATAGAAATACCATCGTAAGTACTTGTACCACGACCAATTTCATCGAGAAGCACCAAGCTTCGGTCCGAAATGTTATTTAAAATAGATGCCGTTTCATTCATTTCTACCATAAAAGTAGATTCACCCATAGAAATATTATCACTTGCACCAACACGTGTAAAAATCTTATCGATTAATCCGATTTTTGCTTCTTTGGCTGGCACAAAACTCCCGATTTGAGCTAACAACACAATCAACGCCGTTTGTCTTAAAATTGCCGATTTACCAGACATGTTTGGCCCAGTAATCATAATGATTTGTTGTGATTCTCTATCGAGATAAACGTCATTAGCAATATATGCTTCGCCCAATGGTAATTGCTTTTCTATAACCGGATGACGACCGTCTTTAATTTCTAAGGCGAAGCTATCATCGATTTGCGGATAGTTATAATTATTAGCTTTTGCCAGACTTGCAAACCCGCATAAACAATCGAGTTGACCAATGAGTTGTGCATTTTGTTGCACTTGTAGAATATATTGATGCATCCATTGTACCATGTCTGAAAATAATTGTTGTTCGATGGCAAGGATACGTTCTTCCGCACCCAAAATTTTAGCCTCGTATTCTTTGAGTTCTTCCGTAATATAACGTTCGGCATTTACCAAAGTTTGCTTACGAATCCACTCTTCTGGTACTTTGTCTTTATGCGAATTCCTTACTTCAATATAATAACCAAACACATTGTTTGAAGCTATTTTCAGTGAAGTGATTCCCGTGCGCTCGCTTTCGCGCTGAAGCATATTATTGAGATAGTCTTTCCCAGATTTTGATAAACCTCGCAGCTCATCTAATTCTGCAGAAAAGCTTTCAGCAATTGTGTTTCCTTTTAAAACGTTAACTGGTGCTTCTTCGTTAAGGGTTTGCTTAATTTTTTCGCGAAGCAAATCGCAATTATTCAAATTTCCACCGAGAATTCTTAAGGCTTCATTCTTGCAATTTTCAGCTAAAGATTTAATGGGAACGATAGCTTCAAGCGAATTTTTAAGCTGAATGACCTCTCGCGGATTAACCTTAGTCGTCGCTATTTTCGAAATCAAACGCTCAATATCACCAATGTGCTTTATCTGATTTTGAATCTTTTGAAGTTCAGCCTCATTATCTAACAAATACTGTACAACCTCGTGACGCTGCTTTATTTTATCGGCTTGTTTTAATGGCAATGCCAACCAACGTTTTAGCGTGCGTCCGCCCATAGCTGAAATGGTCTTATCAATAACATTAATAAGCGTTACCGCATTGTAATTGGTAGAATGGTACAGCTCCAAATTTCTGATGGTAAACTTGTCCATCCATACATAATCGTCCGTGGCGATTCTCGAAATCGTGGCAATATGCTCTAATTTATTATGTCGTGTTTCGCTTAAATAATGAAGAACGACACCAGAAGCAATAATACCTTCGTATAAATCTTCTATCCCGAAACCTTTGAGCGTTTTTGTGTTGAAATGTTTGGTTAAGATTTCATTAGCATAATCGGCTTGAAATACCCAATCTTCCAAATAAAAGGTATGAAAATCAGTCCCAAAAGTTTCAGAAAATTCTTTTCTACATTTTTTTGAAATCAGGACTTCACTCGGACTGAAATTCTGAAGTAACTTATCTATATATTCGGCATTACCTTGAGAGGTTAAAAACTCACCTGTAGATACATCTAAAAACGAAACACCGATATATTTTGTATCAAAATGTACCGCACACAAAAAATTGTTAGATTTTGAATGCAGAATATCATCATTAAGCGCAACGCCAGGCGTTACCAATTCTGTAACACCACGTTTTACAATCTTTTTGGTTTGTTTTGGGTCTTCGAGCTGGTCGCAAATTGCCACACGTTCGCCAGCTTTCACCAATTTTGGCAAATAGGTATTTAAGGAATGATGCGGAAAGCCGGCCAACTCCGTTTCGCTCTCGCTACCAGCGCCACGTTTGGTCAAAATAATGTCCAATATTTTGGATGCTTTTACGGCATCACTACCAAAGGTTTCGTAGAAATCACCTACACGAAACAGCAATAAAGCATCAGGATACTTTGCCTTTATGGCATTGTACTGCTTCATTAACGGTGTTTCTTTTTTTGCCTTTTTAGCCAATGGATTGTGTATTTTTGCTTTAATTGTAAGATTGCTAATGTAGCTAAATAGCTTAGTTTTATAAAGCTTGAAACCGATAAGTTATCTACAAAAATGCCAAGATTTCAACATGAGAAAACTAAAAAATAGCGAATTAGACCGATTGGATGTTTCAGAATTTAAGCAAGCTGAAAAGTCGCCCATAATTATCGTTTTAGACAACATCCGAAGTCTAAACAACATCGGTTCGGTGTTTAGAACGAGTGATGCGTTTTTGATTGAAAAAATATATCTCTGCGGCATCACAGCACAACCGCCACATAACGATATCCGTAAAACAGCTCTTGGAAGTACCGAAACCGTAGATTGGGAATATGCAGAAAACACCATGGATGTTATTGAAAAGCTAAAAGAAGAAAACGTAAAAATCTGTTCTATTGAGCAAGCCGAAAACGCCACAATGCTTAACGACTTTTCACCTCAACCAGAAACCAAATATGCTTTTGTTTTTGGAAACGAAGTTAAAGGTGTGTCGCAAAATGTGGTTGATGCGAGTGATGTCGTAATTGAAATTCCACAATTTGGTACAAAGCATTCTTTGAATATTTCGGTGAGTTGTGGTGTTGTGATTTGGGATGTGTTTTCTAAACTAAAAAAACAGCCCATCTAAATCTTCCCAAAGGGAAGACTTTGCTCCGCTATTCTCATTAATATACTGAATATTAAATTATAAACTTTGAATCGTCCGAAGAAACCTTGGCCAACAAAAGCCGTAATGCAGCAAATCTACGAGCAGAAACTTTGGGGAACTGATGGCTCGGATTTTTATTCGGGTGAAGGTTCTCATGAGGAACAAATTACCAAACCATATGTTGAAGCGGTCATAAATTTTTTAAAATCTCATGACAAAAAATTGACCGTTTGCGATTTGGGTTGTGGCGATTTTAATATTGGAAAACATTTTGTTGATTATACCAAACATTATTTTGCCATTGACATTGTTGACGAATTAATTCAGCGAAACAAACAACTTTTTAAAGCTGAAAACTTAGAATTTCATTGCCTCGATATTTCAAAAGATAGTTTACCAAAAGCTGACTGTGTCATTTTAAGACAAGTACTTCAGCATTTATCAAATTCTGAAATTCAGGATATTTTGAAGAAGCTTTCAGATTATAAATACATCATCTTAACAGAGCATATTCCTATTGGTGATTTTATTCCAAACAAAGATAAAATTGCGAGTCAAGGCATCAGACTAAAACAACATAGTGGTGTAGATATTTTGGCTGAGCCTTTTAATTTTGAAGTAAAAGAAACAGTAGTTTTAAATGAGATTATTTTGAGCGAAAAGGATGGTCGGATTGTGACGACGCTTTTTATTTCGTTATAAGCACTTCGACTGCGCTCAGTGTGACACCGAAATACAAAAAAATTATTTTATCGGAATCCAAATCTCTTCCTCATTCACTTCATTCATCGGACTGTAACTCGGTGGTAAACGCTCAAAATGTGGTCGATTATCTAGCTCAAATTCAGAATTTGGCAACCAAGTGGAATGTATGTATTGCCATTGTTTTATAAATTCAGGAATCGACCCTTTAAAATCAATTATCAAATATTTACCAGCATGAATTGTAAAAGTTTCGATGTCTTGAGGCACATCATCTAAATTAGATACTTCAACGCCAATCCATTTTTCAAATGTTTCGGTTGGATTGAATTTAGAAAAATCGAAGCATTTATAACTCTGAAGTGATAACGTGTAATTGTCTTTTCTATTAGAAATTTCTCCTAATCTTGGCATAAATTGTTTTGCCAACCGTGGGGTTACCTGACTGATGCTTTGAAAATTAGCTTCAGAACTTAGACCGACAACATAAATTTTATTCGTTTCTACTAGCCTGTACTTCATTATTTATTTGATTTAAAATCCATAGATAGTCTTCACGATTTTTTACAAAATCACGTTCAGAAATATCAATGATTTTTACATTTAAATCAGTTTGAGATTTTAAAAACTCTAGATAACCCGCATTGATTTTTTCAAGATAATCAGCTTTGATGTCGCTCTCGTATTTACGTCCGCGTTTTTTTATGTTTTTTTGAAGTCTTTCAGTATTCTGGTAGAGATAGACGTACAAATCTGGCCGAGCGATATCTTTATAGACTTGATAAAATAATTTTCGGTATAAGCGAAACTCATCTTCTGGCAACGTTACTTTAGAGAAAATAAGTGATTTGTTCACATCATAATCGCTCACTATAAAATCTTTAAATAAATCGAGTTGTGATAAATCGTCACTAATTTGCTGATACCTATCCGCCAAAAAAGACATTTCTAAAGTGAACGCATACCGTTCTGGCTCTTTGTAAAATTTGGGCAAAAATGGATTATCGGCGAAACGTTCTAGGATTAATTTCGCATTAAAATCGTTAGAAATTTTATTAGCCAAACTTGTTTTTCCGGCACCGATATTCCCTTCAATAGCTATGTAATTATAGTTGCCAAACGCATAGTTTTTCTTAGGGTTTTTAAGCCAAATATTTATGGGTTCTATAGAAGAATCGTCTCTACATTCTTCCAAAAGGGTTTCAATCGTTTTATTTAAAACCGGATGTTCAAAATCCTTCAAAACGTCTAATAAAGGCTGAAGCACAAATTTTCTATTCTGAATTTCGGGATGCGGAATAGTTAAGTTCTTCTCATTTATAATTTCAGAATCGTAAAACAGAATATCTAAATCTATTTCCCGAGATTCATAACCAGAAGTTGTTTTTTTAGCACGTCCTAAATCCTTCTCAATAGATTGAAGTGTTTTAAGAAGCTGTTTAGGTTTAAGCTCTGTTTCTACTTTAACACAGGCATTAAAAAACGGCTCGCCGTCAAACCCTAGCGCAGGTGTTTGGTAAACTTTAGATAGCTTTTTTATTGCGCCAATACGCTTAAAAATAGCATCTACAGCAGATTGCAAATACTGCAGTTTGTTACCTTTATTGCTGCCAAGCGCTATATAAACTAGTTTTGATGGTTTCATTGAATGCCCAAAATAACTAAAAGATATATTAATAGATTATCTTTACAGGAACTATTTATTAACGATTTTTAATGCAATTAAAAGACAAGCTTCTTGCGCAACGTATCTATCTTTTTTTAGGCGCACTTTTCATCACGTCGCTGGTTGTATCCAACCTTATTTTTCAAAAGTTTTTTTATTGGTATCCTTTGGATATCGAAATTTTTGGCAGTAAACTTTTTGAAATTTCAGTAGGAATTTTACCGTACCCTATTACCTTTTTAATTACAGATTTAATCAGTGAGATTTACGGAAAAAAGCGAGCAAATGAAGTGGTGATAGCAGGAATTTTTGCATCATTCTTTTCTATGCTTATTATTTACACCGCCAATACCGTTCCTGCAACATCTTGGTCTCCTGTAAAAGATGGCATCTTTACAACAGTATTTGGTAGTACAGCAATAGCAGTTTTTGCAAGTATGATGGCCTATCTTTTAGCTCAGTTTGTAGACATCCAGATTTACCATTTCTGGAAAAGACTAACAAAAGGCAAGCACCTTTGGCTTCGTAATAATTTCTCAACCTTTCTGTCGCAGTTTGTAGATACAGCAACTGTACTTATCCTTCTCTGTAGTTTTGGTAAAATTGAGTGGGACAAGTTTTTAGGATTATTAGTAGCTGGATTCTTATTTAAAGTTCTCATTGCAATCATAGACACACCTTTTCTCTATTTGGGAGTACATTTGTTTAGAAGGCGATTCAGGCTAAAAGTTAACGAAGAAATTGATTTAGCTTAAAATCTTCTTAAACTTAAGCCCTTAGCGAACTTTTCCTCAATAATTTTCGTATACTAATTATCTCTCTATAAATTTTATTAAGAAAAAAAGTAATGAAGAAAGTATTTAAAGTTTTAGGAATATTAGTTTTAATTTTTCTAGTCTTATTAGTTAGTATTCCTTTCTTTTTAGAATCGAAGATTGATACAATCGTCCAAAACTATGCGGATAAAAATCTAAAGGCAGAACTTAGTTTTGATGATATTAGCCTAAGCTTAATTAGTAGCTTCCCTAAGGCAGAAATTAGTATTGACAACTTAAAGATTATTACTCAAGCTCCTTTTGAAAACGAAACGCTGGCAGCTGCTAAGTCCCTTACTTTTGAGATGCCTATAAAAGAGTTGCTTAAAGGATCTGAAGAACCTTTGACTGTTAACGAAATTATCGCCGACGAGTTATTATTAACACTTAAAACTAACGCCTCAGGCAATGTTAACTATGATATTGTAAAAGAGACTAACGAAACTTCGGAAAGCTCAAATAGTGAAACTTCTTCAGATGCGTTTAGCTTCGATATAGAACATTACGAGATTAACAACAGTGCCTTTACCTATATAGACGAAACTACTAATACAAAATTCTACGCAACAGAGATTAATCATACAGGTAACGGAATTTTTTCAGGCAACCTCTCAGAATTAGACACTAAAACCGATGCAAAAATCAGTTTATCTTCCGAAGATTCCGAGTACCTCATAAATAATCTAATAAAATTAGATGCGTTAATCGATTTAGACTTAGAACAAAACAAATACACATTTAAGGATAATAAAGGGTTTATAAATGCCCTTCCTTTAGAGTTTCAAGGTTATATTCAATTGGTAGAAAAAGGGCAAGAGATAGACATCAGCTTTAAAAATCCCGAGTCGTCCTTTAAAGACTTTCTAGCGGTTATTCCAAAAGCGTATACCAAAGATATAGCCAATGTTGAAACCACTGGTGACTTTACAGTAAACGGCATAATTAAAGGCTTAGTTTCTGAAGAAACTATCCCAACATTAGATATTAAAATCAATTCTAAAAACGCCTCTTTTAAGTATCCTCAATTACCAAAACGTGTAGAAAACATCGTTATTGATGCTTCAGTAAAAAACACAACTGGAGACATTGATGACACTTATATAGACATCAATCAGCTTAACTTTAAGATTGACGAAGATGTTTTTAAATCCGAAGCACATATTAAAAACCTAACCAAAAACATTTTGGTCAATGCTGACCTAGATGGCGTACTTAATTTGGCAAATATCACAAAGGCTTACCCTGTTGAGCTAGATAACCAATTGAGCGGCATACTTAAAGGCAAGCTAAATACGTCTTTTGATATGGATGCGATAGAGACCAACGCCTATCAACGCATTAAAAATAATGGTACAGTCTCTGTCACTGATTTTATTTTCTCGTCTGAAGATATTGTAAATCCAATACAAATTAATACCGCCGACATGAGCTTTAAGCCTGGTATGGTGACCTTAAATAAATTTGAAGCCTTAACAGGGAGAAGCGATTTGTATGCTACAGGAGTTATTAATAATCTTCTTGGCTTTTTACTAAGTGATAAAAAATTGCAAGGCGATTTTAAAGTGACTTCTGATAATTTTGTGATTTCAGATGTTATGGTTGAAGACGAAACAGTCTCAGACGCATCTAACAAGGTGACATCAGATTCTGAATCTTTAAAAATTCCAGACTTTTTAGATTGTGTTATTTATGCCAATGCTAAAAATGTGGTTTACGACAATCTCAATCTAAAAAATGTAAGCGGAAGACTCAAAATTAAAGACCAAAATGCCAATCTTAGTGATATGACTACAGATTTGTTTGATGGCAAATTAGGCATCTCTGGTAATGTTTCTACAAAAGAAGCCAAACCAAAGTTTGATATGGAATTGGCCATGCAACAGTTTGACGTTTCCAAATCTTTTAAAGAATTAAAATTATTAAAAGCATTAGCGCCAATCGCCAAAGTTATTCAAGGAAAACTTAACTCTACTATAAAATTAAATGGGCTTTTAGATGAAAACTTCTCTCCTGATTTAAGTACAATTTCTGGTGATGCTTTGGCAGAATTATTAACTACAAAGCTATCGGTTTCACAGAGTAAAATTTTGGAAGGTTTAAGCTCTAAATTCGATTTTATAGATTTTAGTAAACTTGATTTAAAGGACTTAAAAACAAAATTAAGTTTTGAAAATGGTCAGGTTTCTGTAAAACCTTTTACTATAACCTATAAAGATATTCCCATTGAAATTTCGGGTACACACAGCTTTTCTAACGACATGAATTACAGTGCTGTTTTGCAAGTTCCTGCAAAATACTTAGGCTCCGATGTAAACAATTTGATTGCAAAAATTAATGATAATGATGTGAATAAAATCACCATTCCTGTTACTGCAAATATTGGTGGCACATTTACAAATCCAGATATTAAAACCGATTTATCAAGCGGCGTTTCTAACCTGACTAAACAACTTATTGAAATCCAGAAACAAAAACTAATAGACAAAGGTTCGGATAAAGTCAATGATTTATTAGGCGGAATTTTAGGCGGCAATACAAAACCGAAAGATTCTACAAAAGTTGATACGACTAATAAAAAAGCCAATACTACGGTTAAAGAAGGTGTAAAAAATATCTTGGGTGGAATTCTGAAAAAGAAGAAAAAACCACAAGATTCGACTAAAAATTGATGATTTTCGTTCGTTTTTAATCAAAAAGCGTTAAAAACAGCTAAAATTTTGGAATTCTCAGATATTAGAGTATGTTATTAAATGTATTAATTTTAAAAACATACTATGAGGCAATTAAAGATTACCAAGCAAGTTACGAATAGAGAAGACAAATCATTAGATAAATATTTACAAGACATTAGTAAAATTCCTCTAATTACAGCAGACGAAGAGGTAGAACTTGCTCAACAAATAAAAAAAGGTAGTCAACTTGCACTCGATAAATTAACAAAGGCAAATTTAAGATTCGTAGTATCGGTAGCAAAGCAGTACCAAAACCAAGGTTTAAGATTACCCGATTTAATTAATGAAGGTAACGCAGGTTTGGTCAAAGCAGCAAAGCGCTTTGATGAAACTAGAGGATTTAAATTTATTTCATACGCTGTTTGGTGGATAAGACAATCCATACTTCAAGCACTTGCAGAGCAGGCAAGAGTTGTAAGACTTCCGTTAAATAAAATTGGTACCATCAATAAAATTAGAAAAGCCTACGCCTATTTGGAGCAAGTAAACCAGCGACCACCAAATGCTGAAGAAATTGCAAGAGAATTAGATATGAGCATAAGAGAAGTAAAGTCCTCTATGAAAAATTCTGGTCGTCATGTATCCATGGATGCGCCACTTAAGGCAGACGAAGATTTTAGTTTATATGATGTAGTTTCTGAAAAAGATTCTCCTAAACCAGATAAAAGTCTTATGGCAGAGTCTCTTAATACAGAAATTGAGCGCGCTTTAAATACCCTTCCAGAAAAGGAAAGTCAAGTTATAAAAATGTGCTATGGCATTGGCGAAAAGCATCCTATGACTTTAGAAGAAATAGGACAAACCTTTGATTTAACGAGAGAACGCATAAGACAAATAAGAGAAAAAGGAATTCGTCGCTTAAGACAAACAAGTAGAAACAAAGTTTTAAAAACATATTTAGGATAGCACTCTCATTCCTAGTAAAAAAAACAGCTTTTTTTAACGTAATTTAAAAAGTTGTATTATCTTTGCACACTCTTTAGTAAATAGACAATACAAAACACGATATGATTAAAATAGAAATCAAGGAAGGCGAAAACATTGAAAGAGCTCTTAAAAGATACAAGCGTAAGCACAGAAATGTGCAAATTAT
Source organism: Winogradskyella wandonensis (assembly GCF_004346845.1). Classification (GTDB taxonomy): domain Bacteria; phylum Bacteroidota; class Bacteroidia; order Flavobacteriales; family Flavobacteriaceae; genus Winogradskyella; species Winogradskyella wandonensis. The sequence continues at coordinate 357,756 of NZ_SMGI01000002.1, forward strand.
GCAAAACTTAAGAGAGTCTCGTTATTTTACAAAACCTTCTGTTAAGCGTAGAAGAGAAATCCAAAAAGCGGAGTATATTCAAAGATTAAGAGACGCAGAAAACATATAAGTTTTTATATTACTATAAAATTAAAAGCGACCAAATAGGTCGCTTTTTTTGTGTTCAAATTGTCTAAACAACTTGCGCACTACCTGAATTTTTCTTCTTCATTTTCTGCTTTAACTTCTACGGGTTGTATTGGTCGGTCCTCATAGAAGTGTTCAAAAGTTTTATCAGTTTCATAATCGTCTGTCAATACTTTGTAAACCATTAAAACTACCAATATTTGTCCTGCTACCGTTAGATAAAACACCCAATTAAAAGGAAAACCCATAGCGCACATCACCATTATCGTAACTAACAACAAGGTGGTTATCGTAACATATACCATTGGAGATACTTTCTTCATCATTACTTTTTTGTCTAAATTAATTTAAAAAAAGTTAAACAAAAAGCAATTTAACGCATTTATAACACCTAGTTTTATATAATAACCTCTACGACCAATCCTTCGTTAGCTCGAATATTAAAAACAGTATCGTCTTCAAAAATGAAATATTGCCCTTTTACGCCAACCAGCTTACCAGAATAACGTCCCTCTTTTTTTAGGTTCAAACTTTTAGGCTTTTCTGGATATTGATGTACAGGAAAATGAAGTTGAGTTTCCTCGTTATAGTCAATAAAATAGCCTTTTGCTTCTTCGGGAATGTGAATTTTAAGTCGCTCTCGCCATGCTTTTAAGTCTTCATCTGCATTGTCATTTCTCAACATTTTTCGCCAATTAGTCTTATCTGCCACGTAATCTTTCAAGGCTACTTCTGTAATGCCTGCCAAATATCTATTTGGCACCTCGACAATTTCTATAGCCTCATGCGCACCTTGGTCTATCCAACGTGTAGGCACCTGACTTTTTCTTGTCACACCGACCTTAACATTACTAGAATTCGCCAAATAAACGATATGTGGTTGAAGCTGTATTTTTTTTTCGTAGTCCAAATCTCGGTCTTCTTTGTCTAGATGTGCAGTACTTAATTCGGGGCGCATAATCCAATCGCCTGCGCTAGGCATATCAAAAAAACAACTTTTACAAAACCCTTGCCGATATATGTCTTTTTGTAAACCACAGCTTAGACACTCTTCGCCCACGTACTTAATTTCAATAAACTTATCCAATAACTGATTAACGTGGATAAAATCGTTCTTAAATACTAAATAATACTGAATTGGATTTTGAAACTCAGTTTGCATTTTAGTAAGCACACCGCTGTAAACCATAACAAAATTTTCTTAATTTTAGCTTTTAGTATTAATTACCAACCAAACGTATTATTGCCTAATGCCGTTTAACGGCTAAAGATAACCAATCCATGCCAATTCCTATAGTCAATTCCATTGCTTCGTGGTTTTTAAAAAAACGGTTTCACCAGATTGAATTGTTTCTAAAATACCCTCACGATGTCCAAAACGAATTACTTTTTAGCCTCTTAAAATTTGCCAAGGACACAGAAGTTGGAAAACAATACGATTTTGCCTCTATAAAGTCTTATGAAGAATTTAATCGCCGTCTACCTATCGTAAATTATGAAGGCATTCAGGCACAGATTGAGCGTTCTAGACAGGGCGAACAAAATATTTTTTGGCCAAAACCAATAAAATGGTTTGCCAAATCTAGTGGTACAACAAATGCAAAGAGTAAGTTTATTCCTGTAAGTACAGAATCTCTCGAGGATTGCCACTATGCGGCAAGTAAAGATTTACTTTGTATGTATCTAAACAATAATCCTGAATCGCAGCTTTTCACAGGAAAAAGTTTAAGATTAGGTGGCAGCAAAGAACTTTATAAGGAAAACGGAACTATTTTTGGAGACTTATCGGCGATACTAATAGACAATATGCCGTTTTGGGCAGAGTTTAGCAGCACGCCAAGTAGTAAGGTCTCTTTAATGAGCGAATGGGAAGCCAAAATGCAAGCCATCGTTAACGAAACTATTAACGAGAATGTAACCAGTTTAGCAGGTGTACCTTCTTGGATGTTGGTGTTACTAAATAATGTGTTAGAAGAAACAGGAAAAGATAATCTATTTGATATTTGGCCAAATCTCGAAGTGTATTTTCATGGCGGTGTAAGCTTTAATCCGTACATCGAACAGTATCGGTCTATCTTACCTGGCAGAACATTTAAATACTATGAAATCTATAATGCCTCTGAAGGTTTCTTTGCAATACAAGACAAAAACTACTCTGGCGATTTATTGCTTATGCTAGACTATGGTATTTTTTATGAATTTATCCCAATGGAAACCTATGGCACATCCGAAGAAAAAGTGATACCACTAAGCGCGGTAGAACTCGATAAAAACTATGCTGTAATAATAACCACCAATGCTGGTTTGTGGCGTTATAAGATTGGTGATACCGTAAGATTTGTAAGCCTTAGCCCATATAGAATAAAAGTATCTGGACGGACCAAACATCACATCAATGCATTTGGCGAGGAACTGATTATAGAAAATGCAGAAGATGCTCTGAAAAAAGTATGCAAACGAACAGGAGCAGAAATTGTAGATTATACAGCAGCTCCAATTTTTATGCAAGGCAAAGAAAAGGGAGCTCATGAATGGCTAATTGAATTTAAAACACCACCTGAGAATTTTAATTATTTTTCCGAATTGTTTGACAATGCACTTAAAGCGCTTAATTCTGATTATGAGGCAAAGCGCTACAACAATATGACGCTTAAAAAACCTACCATTCATCAAGCGCGACCAAATTTATTTTACGATTGGTTAAAACAGAATGATAAGTTAGGCGGACAACACAAGGTGCCTCGGTTATCAAATTCTCGAGATTATTTAGATGAACTTCTAAGACTAAATTCGTAACCGTTTATCCCGATTTTGAACTCATTTATAATTTATATCGAAAAATAACAACGCCTTGTCTAATTTGATTTGAAGAATACAAACTTAAATCTATATTGCTACTAATATCAGCCGCTTATATTTAGTATTGATTAATCCAAAGCATAAAAAACCCAGACCTTTGTCTGGGTTTTCTTATTGTCTTAGACTATTTAAATATTAAGAAACTGCCTTTAATTTCTTAAGTGTAGATTTTGTCAACTTTTCTTCCGCATAAGCTTTTGTAACATTGAGTTTTGTTTCATCAGAACCTGGCAAATGAAACATCGCATCTGTTAGAATCTCTTCACAAAGTGAACGTAATCCTCTCGCGCCTAATTTGTATTCGATGGCCTTATCTACAATAAATTGCAAAGCACCGTCAGTAATATTTAAATCAACATCGTCCATTGCAAACAGCTTTTTGTACTGCTTTACAATAGCATTTTTCGGCTCTGTTAATATGGCCCTTAAGGTTTTAGAATCTAGTGGATCCATATGCGTTAAGACTGGTAAACGGCCAATAATTTCTGGGATTAAACCAAAATCTTTTAAATCCTTTGGAATAATGTACTGTAGTATATTATCGTTATCTACATTATCATCGGAGTTAATAGAGCTGTAACCGATGGCTTGCATATTTAAACGCTTAGTAATAACACGTTCTATACCATCAAAAGCACCGCCAGCTATAAACAAAATGTGCTCTGTATTAACTTCTATAAATTTTTGGTCTGGGTGCTTTCGTCCTCCTTTTGGTGGTACGTTAACAACGGTTCCTTCTAATAATTTTAATAACGCTTGCTGAACGCCTTCTCCAGAAACATCTCTAGTGATTGATGGATTATCGCTCTTACGCGCAATCTTATCGATTTCGTCGATAAAAACAATGCCTTTTTCAGCCTTTTCTAAATTATAATCTGCAGCTTGTAGTAATCTGGTTAAAATACTCTCTACATCTTCTCCAACGTAACCAGCCTCGGTTAAAACCGTAGCATCTACAATTGCTAAAGGTACATTAAGCATTCTAGCAATAGTTTTTGCCATAAGTGTTTTTCCTGTACCGGTTTGCCCAACCATGATAATATTACTCTTTTGTATTTCGATATCATCATCTGTTGGTGGCTGTAATAAACGCTTATAATGATTGTATACCGCAACAGACATAACACGTTTTGTATATTCTTGTCCTATGATATATTCGTCTAAAAAAGCCTTTATTTCTTTTGGTTTTTTTAGCATTAGCTCTGCACTGAGCTCTGCATTGGACCCTTGCTTGGATTCTTCTATAACAATACCATTGGCTTGCGTTATACAACGATCGCAAATATGCGCATCTAATCCCGCAATAAGCAAATTGGTTTCTGGCTTTTTCCTACCACAAAAACTACATTCTAATTCTTCTTTTGCCATTTAAACTTTGTTTAGTTTCCGCATGAGCGGAAATCTCTATTTTAATTTGAAACTGAAAGTTTAAGGCTATAAGCTTTTAAACTGTCAATTATAATTTGATAATCTTAAAATGTTTCTCTCCCGAAGTTTCGGGATGTCACTCGAAAATAAATTTATTTATTTGTCGAATTAAGTGAAATTTACTTTGCTCCCAAAACTTCGTCAATCATTCCGTAAGCCAATGCTTCATCAGACTTCATCCAATAATCTCGGTCAGAGTCTTTTTCTACTTGCTCATAAGGCTTCCCTGAATGAGTTGAAATAATATTATACAATTCTTCTTTTACTTTAATAGTTTCTCGAACAGCAATTTCCATGTCCGAGACTTGCCCCTGTGTACCACTCATGGGTTGATGAATCATTACCCTAGAATGTTTTAGTGCAGAGCGTTTTCCTTTCTGCCCTGCACATAATAATACGGCTGCCATAGATGCTGCAATACCTGTACAAATGGTAGCTACGTCTGGTTTTACGAATTGCATCGTATCATAAATTCCTAAACCAGCGTACACTGAACCTCCTGGCGAATTGATATAAATTTGAATATCCTTTGATGCATCTACACTTTGTAAGAATAATAATTGTGCTTGAATAATATTAGCCACCTGGTCGTTGACGCCAGTGCCCAAAAATATAATACGATCCATCATAAGACGTGAGAATACATCGAAGATAGCGATGTTCATCTGACGCTCTTCAATGATATTTGGCGTTAGATTAGTAGGATACATACTTTGTATAATCTTACTGTAGTAATTACTATTTATTCCTTGATCTTTGGTTGCAAATTTTTCAAATTCTTTTCCGAAATCCATATGTTATAATCTGTTTATCGTTTAAATTATTAAGGCGCAAAATCAATCGATTTTACGCCTTAAAGATACAATTTATATTGCTAAATGATTAACTGTAAAATTCTTTTACAAAATCATCATAGGTAATCTCTTTTGTTTTAAGATTAGCCTCCTTTTTATACAATTCTAAAAGCTTTTGACTCATCAATTGTTCTGACAATCGTCTAACCTCGTCTTGGTTAGACAAGATACGTGCCGCGATGTCTTCAAGCTCTTTTTCAGTTGGGTTCATCTGACCAAACTGAGCCATTTGACCTTTTATCATTTGCATGGCGTATGCCTTTAAATCCTCAAATTGTACTTGAAGATTATGCTCTGTTATCAATTTACCTTCGATAAGCTGATAACGCATACTTTTTTCTGACTTTTCGTATTCTTCTTTAGCCTGCTCTTCTGTCATTGGTTCTTCGCCTGCTGTTTGCATCCACTTTTGAAGAAACTCCGCAGGTAAATCGAATTTTGTACTTTCAACTAGATATTCGGTAACATCGTTTAACAATTTTTGGTCACCTTGTTGAGCAAATTGCTTTTCGGAATCTTCCTTAATTTTTGCCTTAAGCTCAGTTACGGTTTTAACAACGTCCTTACCAAATAACTTATCGAATAATTCTTGGTCTAGATCTGCTAATTCGCGCTTATTAATTTCAGATACTTCAAAAGACACTTCGACATCTAAGTCGTGGGCATCGTCATGAGATACTTTTAAATACGTCATTAAATCGTGTGCATCTTCGAATAAATTCTTAGTTTTTACTGTAATGACATCTCCAACTTTAGCTCCAACAAATTTCTTAAGATTTGTTTTGCCTTTAATTTTACTTACCTCGAACGTAGCTACATTTTCTATTCCTGCCTCTTCATTTGTAAACTTACCTGTTACTTCTGAGTCTTCTGTAACTTCGTTCTGGGAAACTATTTTACCGTATTGTTTTTGTATATGCTTGATTTGATTATCAATCATTTTATCGTCTGCAACAATATGGTAGTGTGTAATAGCCTTCTTTCCTTTTAGCTTTACATCAAATTCTGGCGCTAAACCTAACTCAAATTCAAAAGAAAATGCATCTGCATCCCAGTCTAAATCGTCTTGTGGTTTTGGCAAAGGATTACCTAATACATCTAGCTTTTCTTCTACCAAATACTTGCCAAGCGCATCTTGTAATAATTTATTAACCTCATCTACCAAAACCGCTTTACCGTATTGCTTTTTGACCATACCCATTGGCACGTGCCCTTTTCTAAAGCCAGGAATATTAGCAGATTTACGGTAATCTGATAAGATTTTCTCTACTTTGTCGCTATAGTCTTCTTTAGCGATATCTACTTTTACAACAGCGTTTAACGCATCGATGTTTTCTCTTGTAATGTTCATTATAATACAAACTAAAATTGGGCTGCAAAAGTACATATTTTTTTGCAACCCAACAATAGTTTTAAGGTATTGATTTTTAAGGCTTTTTCTCTTCTTTAAATACAGATAGAAGTATCGATTGTAAGATGGATAGTAAGATACTAAAAAGTATAGCCGTCCACAGTCCGTTAACCGCAAAGCCATCAATAAGTTTGTCGGCCAGTAAAATTATGAGTGCATTTACAACTAATAAGAACAATCCAAAAGTTAAAACCGTTATTGGCAATGTTAGAATAACTAAAATTGGCTTTACTAAAAGGTTTAATATAGAAAGTACAAGGGCTACAATTATTGCACCCACGTAACCATTTACGGTAACTCCACTTAAAAAATGAGCTAGAACGAAAACGGCAAAAGCATTAATGAGTAAGCGCAAGATTAAATTCATGATTGAAACAGTTAGTGTTAGATTTTAAAGTTACGTTTTTTCTATAACATTAGGCACGGATAAATTCTACAACAGATTTATAAAACGCTTTTGGGTTTTCTGCGTGTAGCCAATGTCCAGCATTAGAAACAGTCTCGATTTTAGCATCTATAAAATGCCGGTGGATAATGCCCTCGTCTGTAGGGCCGATATATTCGGACTTATCGCCACGCAAAAATAGAGTGGGCTTACCAAAAACCGCTTGTGACGGCAAAGCTTCACCTACTTCGGACACATGTTCTCTTAAAATTGGGAGATTAATACGAAGTCCTAATTTTCCTTTTTCTACCCAATACAAATTCTTCAATAAAAACATACGTGTTCCTGCATCTGCGACGTAATGGGCCAACGTTTCATCTGCTTCTCCTCGAGATTTTATTAGTGTAAAATCTAAATTTGATAAGCCGTCTAAAATAGCATCGTGATGTACAGGATAATATCTCGGAGAAATATCAGCGACTATTAATTTTTTGACATATTCTGGAAATCTAGTGGCAAAGGTCATAGCTGTTTTGCCTCCCATGGAATGACCAAGGAGTATTATTTCTTTGAGGTTATTAGCATCGCAGTATGCCTTTAAATCTTCGGCCATAATGTCGTAATCAAATACGTCTGAATGAAAACTTCGTCCATGATTACGCTGGTCGACCAAATGCATTTGGTAATCTAATTCTGAAAATTGCCGCGCTAACGTTTTCCAATTATCGCCCATCCCCAAAAAACCATGAAGAATAACGAATGGCTGTCCTTTACCTATAATGTTACTGTGTAGAATCATGACAACCGATGTAAATACATTTGAATTACATTCTCGATACCCAAATACAAACTTTCCGATATTAAAGCATGACCAATAGAGACTTCTAAAAGACCTTCTATATTTTCTTTGAAAAATTTGATGTTATCTAAAGACAAATCATGACCTGCATTAACGCCAAGCCCTAACTGATTTGCAATCTTGGCGCACTCTGTATAAGGCTTTATTGCATCTTGATTTCCTAAGGAGTATTGATGCGCAAACGCTTCGGTATAGAGCTCTATGCGGTCTGTGCCAGTTTCTTTAGCACCTTCGATTTGCTTTACCACTGGATCAACAAAAATAGACGTTCTGATATTATTTCGATTAAACTCCGAAATTACTTCAACTAAAAAATCTTTATGCTTTATTGTATCCCATCCAGCGTTGGATGTTATGGCATCAATGCTATCTGGAACTAAGGTAACTTGGGTCGGCTTTGTTTCTAATACCAAATCGATAAATTTTGGAATAGGATTTCCTTCTATATTATACTCGGTATGCACAACAGGTACTAAATCTCGTGCATCTTGATACCTAATATGCCGCTCGTCTGGTCTAGGATGTATGGTAACACCTTCTGCACCAAATCGCTGCACATCTTTGGCAAATTGCACCACGTTTGGGACATCTCCACCTCTACTATTTCTTAGAGTTGCGATTTTGTTAATATTAACGCTTAGCTTTGTCATTTCTCTTAATTTTAAAGACAAAAATACAAAGTAGACCACGCTTTTTATGGTTATTTTTGATTAATTTGCAGAACACTAGATAATTGATTTATGCAGTTACAAGATTACATCATAAACGACATAAAACCATTAAACATTAATGATTCTATTGGCGATTTACAGTTGCTGTTTAACCAATTAACCTATTCTCATATTCCTATTGAGAAAGATGGTATTTACCTTGGCTGCATACCAGAAACAGACGCACACTGCTTTGAGGCTAAAAAATTGATTGCCGATTGCAGCTATACCGCAGAAGGTTTTTTTGTGCGCACCACAACCAATTGGCTAGATGTTTTGGAAGCATTTGCACAGAACAACAGTAATATTATGCCTGTATTAAGTCCTGAAAACAAATACTTAGGATATTACGAGCTTAATGATATTATTCATCTATTTAACGAAACGCCTTTTTTCTCAGAACCAGGAGGCATTTTAATTGTCGAAAAAGGGCTTCAAGATTATTCGTTTAGTGAAGTTAGTCAAATCGTAGAGTCTAATAATGCCAAGTTATTAGGCGCCTTTATTTCTAAAATCGAAAATGATTTAGTACAAATCACTTTAAAGATTGGTAATACAAGTCTAAATGATGTTATGCAAACGTTTAGACGTTACAGTTACAATGTCGTTTCCGGACACGATGACGATAGTTACATAAATAGCTTAAAGGATCGCTCGAAGTATCTTGATAAGTACTTAAACATGTAGCTGATGAAAGTTGCAATCTACGGTCAGGACTATGCTAACAGCAATAATTCAGTTGCCTTTAAAACGCTTCTAGATAATCTGCAAGATTATAATATTGATGTTTTTGTTGAAGAAGATTTCTTAGCATTACAAGATGTTGTGTTTCACAACGATTGGTCCATTGGTGTTTTTACGGAATTAGATAACAGTTACGATTTACTCATAAGTATAGGTGGTGATGGCACTATTCTGCGCGCCATAACTTATGTAAAAGATTTAGACATTAATATTGTTGGAATAAATACTGGAAGACTAGGATTTTTAGCAACCATACAGACAAATGAGATAAAAGATGCTCTTAAATCTATTTTCAATGGCCAGTATAAATTATCGAAACGCTCTTTGCTTTCTGTAAGTGTTTCCCCAGAGCACGATGATTTAGCAATAACCAATTTTGCACTAAACGAAGTTACCATAAGTCGAAAAAATACGACCTCTATGATAACCGTTGAAACGCATCTTGATGACGAATATTTAACCTCTTATTGGGCAGATGGGTTAATACTAGCCACTCCAACAGGGTCTACAGGATATTCTTTAAGTTGTGGCGGCCCAGTGATTTCCCCAGAAACAAACAGCTTTGTGTTAACACCTATAGCACCTCATAACCTTAATGCCAGACCATTGGTTATTCCCGATAAAACTAAGGTAAAACTTAGAGTTAGCGGTAGAGAAAACCAATTTTTACTTTCTCTAGATTCTAGGATCATTACCTTACCAAATTCTGCTACTGTAAAAATTGAAAAGGCAAAGTTTGAAATTAAAATGGTGGAACTGCACAGCGAAAGCTTTTTAGATACACTAAGAAAAAAAATGCTTTGGGGAGAAGATAGACGCAACTAAACAATAAATGCCCGTAAATTCTGTTTTCTGTAAGACAATTTGTATCAAATTGTTAAAGAGTAATCTTAATTGTTATATTTGCAAACTTTTAAAATTTTATGAGGTATTTTTTAGTTCTTTTATTAAGCCTATTTAGCATACAAATCTCTCAGTCTCAAATTTATGAATTTGGTATTTTTGCTGGTGGAAGCAACTTTGTTGGCGACGTAGGTTCTACAAACTATATTTCACCAAATACTTTAGCCATCGGAGGACTTGTAAAATGGAATCGTAGCCCAAGGCATGCATTTAGAGCCTCTATTATTTATACCAATCTAAAAGTAGAAGACAGCAAATCCGATGACCCTAGACGTGTGCAACGTGGTTATGGTTTTCAGAACGGACTTTTCGAAGCATCCATTGGTATGGAGTTTACATTTTTCGATTGGGACCTTCTTGACCTAGCACCAAAAGGAACACCGTATTTATACACTGGTATTTCTGCTGCAAATCATGAGAATTTTTACTTTGACAACGGCACGTTAACCTCAGAAAACACAAACAGCTGGGCTTACGGAATCCCTATGGTTCTTGGATATAAGCAAGTTATAAGTCCACATATTATCCTTGCGGCAGAGGTAGGTGCTAGATACACCTTCTCTGATGAGTTAGACGGAAGCGTACCAGACGCAGACTTTAGACAACAGTTTAGTTTTGGGAATATAAACAGTAACGATTGGTATGTCTTTAGTGGACTAACCTTAACCTATACCTTTGGTCAAAAACCATGTTATTGCGATTTTTAAATGAAACTAATAGACCAAATAGACCGTAACAATTTACCCAACCATATTGCAATAATTATGGATGGCAATGGTCGTTGGGCTAAACAAAAAGGAATGGTCCGGGTATTCGGGCACGAAAGTGGCACAAAGTCCGTAAGAGAAACAGTCGAAGCTTGCGCAGAAATTGGTATAAAAAATTTAACGCTTTACGCGTTCTCTACCGAGAATTGGAATAGACCAAAATTAGAAGTTCAAACCTTAATGAAACTTCTAGTTAAATCTCTAAAAAAAGAGATAAAAACACTTCAAGACAACAAAATAAAACTTACGGCAATAGGATGCTTAAAAGATTTACCCGAAAAAGCATTTAACGAACTGAAATTTGTTGAAGAAAAAACGAAAAATAATGAACATATGACATTGACTTTAGCCCTGAGCTACGGTTCTCGCGAAGAAATTGTTAATGTTGTTAAAGAATTATCATTTAAAGTTAAAAATAATATAATTTCAGCCGAAAGTATTGACGAATCAATTATAAATAAGCATCTTTACACGCACGATTTACCTGATGTAGATTTGCTAATTCGCACTAGTGGAGAACAACGAATTAGCAATTTTTTGTTATGGCAAATTGCATACGCAGAATTATATTTTACGGATGTTTTATGGCCCGATTTTAAAAAAGAACATTTAATCGAAGCTATTAAAAATTATCAAAACAGAGAACGACGATTTGGAAAAACAAGCGAACAGCTTACCTAAAAGCATAAACAAAAAAGCATTGAAGAATTTTTACGCTTTTCTATTAATTATATTAGTTACGGTTTCTCAAAGTTTGAATGCCCAAACAGGAGAAAAATATATTATTAACGACATCTTTGTTACAGGAAACACGGCTTTTAATGCCAATACCATCATTACATTTTCAAAATTAAAAAAGGGACAAGAAGTTACTATAGGTGGCGAAAAGATTGGCGAAGCTGTAAAGAAACTGTGGAAATCTAATCTATTTAGTTCTATTGATATTTATTTTACAAATATTACTGATGATAACAAAGTAGATATAGAAATCAATTTATCCGACTTGCCAGAACTAAACGAGGTAACAATAGAAGGCGTAAAAAAAGGAAAGAAAGACGAAATTCTTGACGAAAACAACTTAAAACAGCGTGTTAAAGTAACCGAAAATTTAATCACTACAACCAAGAATTATCTTACTAACAAATACAAGAAAAAAGGATTTTTAAATGCTAAAGTTAACGTTACTACGTCCGAAGTAACAAATGATTCGATTGAAAAAAAGCGTGTTAATATGCGTATTGATATCGATAAAGGAAACAAAGTAAAAATAAAATCCATCACATTTAATGGCAACGAAAAGCTTAAGGATAAGAAGCTTAGAAAAGCCATGAAAAATACGAAACAAAAAAATCCGATTCGACTTTTAAAACGCTCTAAATACGTCGAAGCAGATTACAAAGAAGATTTAGTTAGCCTTATCGATAAGTACAAAGAAAACGGCTACAGAGACGCCAGAGTTGTTAAAGATTCTATCATCTACAATGATGACCAAACTATAAGCCTCGTCATTGATGTTGAGGAAGGTGAAAAATATACTTTTGGTAAAATTGATTTTGTTGGTAATACGGTTTATTCAGACGAGTTTTTGTCTCAGATTCTTAGAATCGAAGAAGGTGACACCTACAATGGCGTGGAATTAAAAAAGCGTATCGCTAATGAAGAAAAACCAGATGGTATAGATATTACAAACGTTTATCAAAATACTGGGTATATGTTCTCTACAATAAATCCTGTAGAGGTCAGCGCTGATGGTAATGTAATTGACTTAGAGATACGAATCACCGAAGGTAAACCAGCTTACTTTAATAGCGTTACTGTAAAAGGTAACGATGTTACTAACGACCATGTCATTTATAGAGAAATACGCACACGCCCAGGTGAATTGTATAGTAGGGCAAATATCATTAGAACAATAAGAGAACTTGGGCAACTAGGATTCTTTAATGCTCAAGCTATTGTTCCAGATATTAAAAATCCAAATCCCGTTGATGGCACCCTAGATATAGAGTATACCGTAGAAGAGCAAGGATCTAGCCAAATTGAACTACAAGGTGGTTATGGTGGCGGTGGCTTCATCGGAACTTTAGGATTATCGTTTAACAACTTCTCACTAAGAAATATATTCAATGGCGAAGCCTATAAACCAGTACCAAGAGGAGATGGGCAAAGTCTAGCACTTAGATTACAAGCAAGTCAGTTCTTTCAAACATATAGTTTTTCTTTTAGCGAGCCTTGGTTAGGTGGTAAAAAGCCATTCCAGTTATCCTCTTCTATATCTTACTCTAAACAATTTCAATTTAATCCTGCAACACGTAGAGCAGATAGAAGTCAAAGTTTCAATATTTTGGGTATAACTGTCGGCATTTCAACTAGACTTAAAGAACCAGATGATTACTTTTTGTTTTCTCAAGCCTTAAGTTATCAAAACTATAACTTAAATAACTTTAGATCTGGTCTTTTTCAGTTTCAAAATGGTACATCTAACAACTTAGCGTACACCATTGGATTAACACGTAACAATACCTATAACGACCCAATCTATCCAACAGGAGGTTCAAACTTTGCGATATCGGCTAAATTATCCTTACCATATTCCTTGTTTAACGGTGTAGATTATGGTGCGTTAAGAGAAGAAAGAGATAATCCTGCAACAACACCAGAGCGTATTGCAGAAATTGACCAAGAGCGTTTTAAATGGCTAGAATTTTACAAAGTAAAGTTTAAAGCAGATTGGTACGCAGAAGTTGCAAAAAAATTAGTTTTAAGACCAAGTGTAGAATTTGGCTTCTTAGGTGCTTATAATAATGATAGAGGTGTCATCCCTTTTGAGCGTTTCTTCTTAGGTGGTGATGGTTTAGGGAACTTTGCATTAGACGGGAGAGAAATTATTCAATTAAGAGGGTATCCTAATCAATCGTTGTCTTCGCAAGATGGAGCGTCTATTTATAATAAGTTTTCATTAGAGTTAAGATATCCTATTACCTTAGGTCAAGGTGCAAAAATATACGCTCTGTCCTTTTTAGAAGGCGGTGCTTCGGTTAATAGTTTTAGAGATTTTAATCCATTTAACTTACAGCGTTCGGCTGGTTTAGGTGTAAGAATTTTTATGCCAGCATTTGGATTATTAGGTATAGATTTCGGTCATGGGTTTGACCCACTTCCTGGGCAGTCACAAAAAAATGGTTGGGAAACTCACTTTATTATTGGACAACAATTTTAAGTTTGGCACGATATTTTCTAATTGCATAATAACATTTCATACTGGTGTTAAAATTTTTAAGAATATATTTCGTTTATTTGAAGTATTGCTCTCTTTCAATAGTAATGAAAGTGCATAAAATAACGGAATTAGATAAATTAAAATACAGACCCATGAAATTTAGAGTTCTTTACATATTGGCTATCGTTGGTTTTATGAGCCTTAATGCTCAAACGGTGCGAGGTGCAAGAATTGGCTATATAGATACAGAATATATACTTGAAAATGTTCCAGATTATCAAGAAGCAAATGCGCAATTAGAGCAAAAGCTTACCAAGTGGAAGTCTGAAATTGAAAAGAAATTAGCAGATATCGAGACCAAAAAAAAGGCTTTGGAGAACGAGAAAGTGCTTTTAACCAAAGAGCTATACGAAGAGCGATTAGAAGACTTATCTTTTGAAGAAGCAGAGGTCTTAGACTATCAGCAAAAGCGTTTTGGTCCGGGTGGTGATATGGTAATTCAACGTACACAATTAATGCAGCCTGTACAAGACCAAATTTGGGCAGCGGTAAAAGAAATAGCAGAAAACAAAAAATACGATTTTGTTTTTGATAAAAACGCTGATTTTTTAATGCTATATTCAGCAGAACGTTTTGATATTAGTGAACAAGTTTTACGGATAATAACAAGAGCATCGGCAAGAGAGCAGGCCAAAACAAAAAAAGAGCGTAAAGCTTTAGAGGAAGAAGAAGCTGTGCCAGAAGTAAGTAAAACTAAAGACGAACGCGCTAAAGCTCTAGAAGAGCGCAAAGCTCAGCGCGAAGCAGAACTAGAACAGAAACGTTTGGACAGAGAAAAAGCACTAGAAGAACGAAGACAAAAGCAGAAAGAAGCTAGAGAAGCAAAAAGAAAGGAAGCCGAAGCACGACGAGCAAAAATAGCCGAGGCACGTAACAAAAGAGAGAATCCAGAAAAGGCGGAAGCTGAGAAGAGCGCAGATACATCTGCCTCTAAAAAAACTGCAAATAGTACTGAGAAAGGTAAAGCCGCAGTGAAATCAGACTCGACTAAAGCAAAATCACCTAAAGATGCTCTAGAAGCAAAAAGAAAAAAGGCTTTAGAAGAAAGAGAAGCGCGTAAGAAAGCTTTAGAAGAACGAAAGAAAAAAATCTTAGAACAACGCAAAAAAGCCAGAGAAGAACGATTAAAACAATTAAGAAAAAACGATTCTATTCGTAAAGCAAAAGCGAAAGAAAAAGAAGATAATTAACATACAATAAGTAAAAACACGTAAACAATAAATTAAAATGAGAAGATTAAAAACACTACTATTAGCAATGACCCTTTTTGTTGGTGGTATAAGCATGGTAAACGCTCAGGCCAAGGTTGCACATGTTAACACACAGGAGATTCTTAAGACATTTCCAGAGTATTTAGCAGCACAGGAGCAAGCAAAGAAGCTTGGTGAAAGCATGAGGGCTACTGACGAGAAGCAGTTTAACGATATGGTTAAAACTTTAGAAGATACTGCTGCAAGATACCAAAAAGAGGCACCTACACAAACGGACCAGAAGAATGACGAGCGTGTAAAAGAAGTTGAGAAAATGCGTAATAGCATTGCAGAATTTCAGCAAACATCACAATACAATATCGAAAAAGCGCAGTTCGAAAAAATGGCACCTGTGCAAAAGAAAGTAATGGATGCCATTAATAAAGTAGCAAATACTTTAGGATACGAATATGTATTAGATAGAGCCTCTTTAGTTGTGGCTAACGGTAAAGACATTACTGCAGAAGTAAAGAAAGAATTAGGATACTAATCTTTATTAAAGAATTATAATTTAAAAGCCGCTTATTTAAAGCGGCTTTTTATTTTTGTAGTACTATGAGTAATCATCCCATTGGTATTTTCGATTCTGGTATAGGCGGCACATCCATTTTTAAGGAGATTCATGCCCTTCTACCTTTAGAAAACATAATCTATTTAGCAGATAGTGCTAATGCACCGTATGGGAATAAATCTAGAGAAGACATATTACAACTTTCTGTTAAAAATACAGAGCTTTTAATAGATAGAGGTTGTAAACTTATAGTCGTGGCCTGTAATACAGCAACAACAAATGCCATTGCTTATCTACGACAAAATTATAATATTCCTTTTATTGGTATAGAGCCTGCCATTAAACCTGCTTCATTAAACAGTCGTTCTAAATCTATTGGTATTCTAGCTACAAAAGGCACATTGAGCAGCGCGTTATTTCATAAAACTTCTGATTTATACGCTAAGGATGTAAAGGTAATTGAGCAAGTAGGCGAAGGTCTTGTACCACTAATTGAAGCTGGACAATTGCATTCTCAAGACATTAGGGATTTACTGAAAAAGTTTACATTACCAATGATTAAAGCGGAAATAGATTACCTCGTTTTGGGCTGCACGCACTATCCTTACCTTATACCAGAATTAAAAAAAATCTTACCAAGTCATGTTACTATTATTGACTCGGGTTTAGCCGTAGCAAAACAAACCGAAACGGTATTAAGAACAAAACAAATTCTTAATAACGAGGCGTCAACTCCGAAAATAGAGTTTTATTCAAATGGAGATATTTCAATTTTGAAGAAAATCTTAAACAATCAATTTCCTGTAAGTTATTTAAATTTTTGATGTTAGATTCTACGGCTTAAACCAGCTTGAATATTTAACGTAATTGTTAGCAATTCTGTTAATCTCTCCAGACACTAAATCTTCACTAATATCTTTAACTTTTTTAGCGGGCACGCCAGCATATACGCTTCCTGACTCAACAACTGTATTCTTTGTTACTACAGCACCAGCGGCGATTATACTATTGCTTTCAACAACGCAGTCGTCCATAACAATACTTCCCATTCCTATAAGTACATTATCTTTAATCGTACAACCATGAACAATGGCATTATGTCCTATTGATACATTATTACCAATAGTGGTTGGCGATTTTTTATAAGTTGCATGGATAACAGCTCCGTCTTGCACATTAACCCTATCTCCCATTTTAATAAAATGAACATCTCCTCTAATGACAGCGTTAAACCATACGCTACACTCTTTTCCCATAGAAACCTCGCCTACTATTGTTGCATTTTCAGCAACAAAACAATCTTCAGGAATTTCTGGATGTTTACCGTTTACAGGTTGTATTATTGGCATAAAATTTTTGTTTATGAGCACTTAGTCCTCCTTATCGACAGGTCTGGCAACGCTCAGTGTGACATAATAATTCTTACTATTTAAAATAGGATAGCAATTCTGATTTTTTTGAAGCCGATACCATAATCTCTTTTCCGTTACTTAATACAATGCTTCCGCCTTTTCCTTTGTGGTATTCTACAATTTCATCGACATTAACTAAGTAACTCTTATGAACACGCGCAAAATTTGCTTGCTTCAAGGCTTCTTCTATATACTTTAAAGTCTTACTTACTAACTTCTTTTTATTGTCTTTGGTAAAGATTTCGGTATAATTATCGTCTGCCTTACAATAGAGAATGTTAATCGTCTCTAAAACCTCGAAGCCATTTTGTTGTGGTATTGTAATTTTTCCTTCTACGCTATTGGTCTTTGGTACCAGAACTTGATTTTGTAATGCGTCTTCTTTAGCTCGGATTTCTGTTACATAATCTACCGCTTTTATTAATTCGTCAATAGAAATTGGCTTCATAAGGTAATAAGACGCATGGGCATTTAACGCATCCATAGCGTAATGGTTATAAGCAGTGACAAATATGGTTTGAAAATCGATGTCACCAACCTTATCTAGTAAATCAAACGCATTACCGTAGGGCATTTCTACATCTAAAAACACCACATCTAATTGATTATTTCGGATTAAGATTAGTGCTTCGTTTACATTCTCTGCTTCTCCTAATACATTAATATTTGGACAATATTTAGACAAATAGTTTTTTAAAATGTCTCTACTTGTTTTTTCGTCTTCTACGATAATGGCGTTTAGCTTCATAAGACTAATCTTTTTTTAGGGTAACTTCTACTCGTGTTCCGGCGTCTTCAGCATTTTGATAATCATCGATAACAACATCAATTTTATCCTTATACATATCGTTAAGAATCTGAATACGCTTTTTTATATTGCTTAGTCCTTTGGACCTGTGTTTCTTCTGATTTTCAGTCTTCATTGCCTGAGATCGCTGTCTACCAACGCCATCATCTACAATTGAAATTGTAATCTCATTATCAGATTTTGGAGAAATCTCAATTTTTAAATGCCCCTTTTCCGTTTTGTATCGCAGTCCATGCCAAACGGCATTTTCTATATATGGCTGAAGCAACATCGGCGGAATTTCGTAATCCTCTACATCTATGTTTTCGTCTACCTCTATTGTATAGTCGAACTTCTCTTTAAACCTAAAATGCTCTAATTTGGTATATAACTGTAAAAGCTCTATCTCCTTTTTAAGCGGAATAAAATCTTCTTCGCTATTTTCTAAAACAGCTCGCATAAGAAATGAAAAATCGGACAAATATTTATTGGCCGTTCGCTCGTCACTTGAAGCAATAAAACTATTTACAGAATTTAGCGCATTAAATATAAAGTGCGGATTCATCTGGCTTCTTAGCGATTTTAATGCTAGTAAATTATTAGCCAAACGCTGTTGCTTAATATACTTGTATGTAAAATAAGCAGCAATTAAGAGTAATACTAATCCGCCGATTAAGGCATAAATAATAATTTGTTGTGTTTTATTTTGTGCTTCGGTAAGCTCGTAACGACTTTTACTTAAAGCTCTATCATTTTCTAAGCTTAAAATTCTATTTTGGCTCTCTGCGATAGAACGCGCTAGTCTTGCAGACCTTGCTATTTCTTGCTGTTTCTTTAAATACAATTGATCTACAGAAGCCATAAACTCTTGAAACGTTTTTTTTGCCTCATCGTACTTTCCTAAATTTTCCAACGCATCCGCCTTTCGCCTCAACGCATCATTTTTCACCTCTAAATCTTCTCTTTTATCTGCTTCGGAAATACTCTCGTCTAAAAACGAAATCGCTTCGTTATAATTTTTTTGAAGTATTAAGGCGTTGCCAATTTTATAGTTTTGTTTTTGCGGTGTAATTGGACTATCGTTAGATATAATAGAATCTTTTTCGATGCCCTTAACAGCCTCTACGACTTCTTTTCTTATTTCAATTTCATCATCGTAAGCCTTGTTATCACTATTAAATTCTGCAACAGTGGCTTGCTCTTCTATGGCACGTTTTGGACTTACTTTTTTAGCCATACGCATAGAATTATTAAAGAATTTTTTAGCCTCCTCTGGATTTCCCTCTACATTATAAGCTTGTGCGATTTTAGAATTTAAGTCTGTGATTTTTGGCTGAATTAAATAGTCTGAAGCCACTTTAAGTCCCTTTTTGTAATTGGAGATTGCAGTTGTAGTCTGTTTATTTTTAAGTTGCGCATCACCTAAACCTTCGTAATAGACCGTCTGCTGATAGTTAGATAAATTACTAAAATTAATGGCATTGTACGTTTTAATAGCTTCACTCGGATTATTATTAGCATTGTGCGCCTTGGCCAATTTTAATCGTGTTTCAGAATTATCGACATTCTGCAGCGAAATCTTATAATTAGCAACAGCCAAATCATACTGTTTCCAAAACATATATAAATCGCCCAGGGTTTGATAAGCCTCTGCATTTTGGGATTGAGAGAGACTTTTATTTAAAGCATCTACAATAAATTGGTTACTGCGTTCTGCGTCTTTTGTAAGATAGGTATCAGCGGAATCGATAAGCTGGTTAAAAGCCTGAATTTCTAATCGGCGTTTTTCTTTTGAAGTAAGTTTAGAATTTTCTTCTTCTACTTGTATTAAGATGCGGTCATCACTCTCAATAGTATGAAATACAGTTTGAAAATCTTGGTGACTAATCATTAACTGATCTCCTATTTTAACTCTGATTTTAAAGGTTCCGTCGTAACCTGTAGTTAAATAGGTACCTCCATTAATTTGAACTGAAGCATTTGCAATGGGCTCATAAGACGATTTCTCTCTAACAGAACCGCGTACTGTAAAGTAAGCGTCTTCACTAGACGAATTATCTTGAGCATAACTATAATTGGGCGCTTGTATTACAAGCATACCAACTACGAGTATTTTAATTAATCTCTTCACCGAAGTTAATTCCTAATTTTTAATAAAGTTATAGCCTTTAATTGTATTTAAAAAATAAGTGAGCTATCGAGACGCGCTAAAATAAATAGAAATAGATGTGTTTACGAATTCAAAAAGCTATTTCACACATTGAAACTAATGCTTCACACATCCTTATTATTATTTCAAAAAAAATCCCCAACGTAAGTTGAGGATGTTATTTTAATTAATTGCCGGACAATTACACTCGTATTTCTCGCGTCGGCAATTAAAGTTATAGCCTAGTGTAATTTGATGGAATCCACCAGTATTAAAGTTTATCGTATTTGCCTGATACGAATAGGTATAAGCAAATGTAAATTGGTTATAATCTACACCAATAAAAGGCGTAAAGTATTGTAGTTTCTGACTACTAACGGTGTTTCCCTCTAAAAACTGCGCGCCATCTAAACTGCGTCTGTAAGATAAGCCGCCCCAAACTTTTCCGAAATCTACCTCGCGGTATGCTTTTATATTTACGTCTATCGAAGATTCTTGCGTAGCATCTCTATACATATACATTAAAGATGGTTCGAAACTCCAATCACTGCCGTATTTCTGAAAAACGTTCCCTACCGATGCTAAATACGTCCTTAAATTATTGAACTGAAATCCTTGCTCGTTAAAGTTAATTCCATCATTATTAAGAATATTTTTTGCTGTTACATGAGCATAAAAATCAAGGAAATGATAAGACATACCCACGTCGATATTAAAGTTGGTAGCACTTTGCTCTATACCTGCGATAAGCTGATCGAAATCTCCTGGAGCTAAAAAGCTTGTTTCATCTAGTTTATATTGAATAAATCCGGCGCTTAAACCAAAAGATATCATATTTAAGTCAACCTCATTACGTGATAATAATAAATGATGCGCATAAGTAATGTATGCTCCAGTGTTAGAATGAAAACCATTTTCGTCATTGTAAACGATAGCACCAATTGCAGAAGGTCCATCGCCAATTCTGCTATGAGCACTTAATGTTTGTAAGCTAGGCGCATCATCAACACCAAACCATTGTTGCCTTGCTGTTAATCTTACTTTTGCACAATTAGCCACACCAGCCATTGACGGATGTATTAGATAATAGTTGTCTGTTAGGTAATCTGAATAAACAGGCATTCCTTCTTGGGATAATCCAAAAAAAGAAAACATCCCAACTAAGGCAACTAAAAAGGTTTTTTGTAATCTCATAAGTTTATCGTTTCAGTGTAAAATGGGCTCTTTGTTCTAATCGTTGACCAGTTGTAGGCTCTACATACTCTACTGAAAACCAATAATCGTCAGTTGGCATTAAGTTTCCTTGGAAGGTCCCATCCCATCCCGGACTTGTTGGACTTAATTGTTTCAACAGTTTTCCGAAACGGTCAAATATATAAATTTTTGCACTAGGTTGTGTGTCTATTCCTACGATATTCCAAGTATCGTTGTTTCCATCACCATTAGGTGTAAAGAATAATGGGTAATCGATAACTAATACTGTATCAGAACCTACACCGCATCCATTAATATCTCTGGCGTAAACAGTATGAGTTCCAGGCGTTACATTTTCGAATAGTCCTGTATCTTGCCATGGCCCATTATCTAAGCTAAATTCAAAATCTCCAATATTAACGGTTGTAGCTTCAATAATATGATTGCCAGCAAAAGCTTGCGAGGTAACTTGAGCTTCTACTACTGGCACTTCACTTTCTAGTACAACAGTTTCGTCCATATAAGTACAACGTGTTAAGGCCGAAGTTGTTATATCCGTGACTAATACACTATATGTTCCGCCCTGAGCTGGGATGAGGGTTGAACCTGTTTCAGTAGGTAAAACAGCACCGTCAAGACTCCACTCAAAACTATAATCTGTAGCGGATAAACCAGTGTCTAAAACTGGAGGAACTGGTACAACTTCAGAACCGTTTGTTGGTAATAAACATAAAATGTATAAATCGTCCAAATTAAACTCTGGGATTGGATTAACACGTAACGGTATAGGTTGCACATCAAAACAAATATCTGGTGAAATATTATTACTTACTCTTACCCAAATGGTCTGCGGATTAGAGAAGTTTTCGTAAACATCTGGTATTAACTCTTGATTATTTATAGCTCCCGTATCACTCAAGTGATACGTAATCGTATAATCATCAGGGTTTTGACCATCTAAAATTTCATCATATAATAAACGTAAATCAAATTGTGCAACGCCATCATTTTCTATGTTATCATCACACAATTCAAAATCCAGAGGCTCTCCGTCCGAATTTGCTTGCGCTCCTTCGAAAACTTCAATAAAAAATGAGCCTGTACTATTAGAACAGCCTGTACTAGTATTGGTGATTGCAAAGAAAATTTCTTGGGGATTTACCGTGTTTGTAAATGTATCTGGTTGTGGATTTGCTAAGTTGTCGGCATCTATTTGAGTTAAGTGAAAGGTAACACTAAACTGTGATGCGTCTTGACCATTTAATATTTCAGCTCTTTTAGAATCTAAATCGAAGTCAAAAAATCCATCCGTACCGTTTTCGCACTCCTCTATGCGCGAAACTGCAATAACTTCTGGTAATGGATTTACAGTAATATCGAAATCTACAATAGCAAAACATGTGGTCAGCGTATTTTCTACTCTTACATAAATGGTTTGCGTAGGACTTGTATTAATGTAGGCTGCTGGATTTGTTATCTCGTTTGCGACAATAGCATTTAAAGCGCTATTGTAATCTGTAAAATATCTTGCTGAAAGATTTGGTTGACCGTCGAAAATAAACGCCTCGTTTTGTGTTAAATCGAATGTTTCCGATAGGTCGCCAATAGTTATATCGTCGCAGAGTACTAAATCTTCAGATTCTGTATCTGTTCTCGGCGTTGGATTAATAGTACGTAACTCAAAGTCCCCAATAAACTGACATTCTTCATTTGCTTGATTCTCTACCCTGTAAAAAATGGTTTGTGTAAATGGAAATGCGGAGTTAATATGGTTTGAAGGGTCTGGTATAGCGTTTAATTCTCCTAATGCATCGGTCACTGACTCATAATACGTCACATCAACATTCTGACCTACTGGAAACAATGCCTGTATTAAAGCTGTTGCAGAACTAAAATCGAACGTAGTTATGCCATCCGTTATATTATCATCCACACGAGTGTCATCGCACTCCTCAAAAGGCGGAATTACAAATCCAGGTGGTGTTGTGCTTGTATCCACGAATAAATTTAATTGTGCTACTCTAAAACAACTTGTAGTATTATCTTCTACACGAGCATATATGATATCTGGTGCCGCGGAAGCATCTGTATTTGGGTATGCCAACTCATTAGTTATCGGGTTGGTTTCGTTTTCTGCATCAGTTACCGATGTATAATATGTAAATGTCTCGTTAGCAAAATTCGTAGAAATAATGTCATTAGCTTCGGTAAGATTAAAAAATGATAAACCATCTGCAGTATTATCATCACATTGTCTTATGTCTACACTTGCGGTTATTACAGGTAGCGGGTCAACTTGCAATGTAACTTCTGAAGTCGCAAAGCAGTCGATGTTACTATTGTTTTGCACTCTAGCATAGATATCTTGAGAATTTGCCGTTGTATTGGTGTATAAATTAGGCAACGGATTTAAACCAAACTCGGCATCTGTAGAGCTGATATGATAACTTACAGTAAATTGTAAAGGATTTTGTGTACCTAGAACTTGTAAATCTATTAATGGTAAATTAAACTCTACAATGCCATTTGTATCGTCCCCATCTGTATCATCATCGCAAAGAGGGTAAGTCACATCTTCTGCGGTAACCGCTGTAAATACGTCTAGTACAAAGCTAGCGGTAACTACGCATTGCTCCGTAACTCTATCGTCTATTCTTACAAAAATTACTTCGCCATCAGACCCATTGTAAGCATTAATAGTTGTTATAGGATTATCGCCTGTATCCGCATCTGCTTGACTATTATGGTAAGATACCTCGAATTCCGCTGGGTCTTGAGCTCCAAAGACTATTGGCATATTCTCCTCTAAATTAAAAATAGCCATACCTGTTGGACTACAACCCGCCAGATTTATTGGCGGATTAACAATTTCTGGGCTATTTCTAAACTCTACTATAATCTCATCAAAGGTAGAACAACCTGGTGCAAACTCTACGTCGACACTATAAGTACCAGCTTCTGAAACTGTTAATGTAGACCCTGTTCCTGCACCTGCAATAGGCGCGCCATTAAAATACCAGGTATGTATAGCATTAGGTGCTTGGGTATCTAGCGTTATGTCTTCTAAAACACCACAAGCTGCTGTACCGTTTGCTAAAGTGATATCCTCACCTAAATCACCACCTAGATTAAAACTTCCTGCTTCTATGAAAATAGCAGTATCAAACAAATCATCACCTTGATCAGCAACTACAAGTTTAATTTCATATGTAGTATTTGGAGTTAAGTTATCTGCTACAGCAGTAAGCACTTCTGTTCTACCACCATAATTAGTATCTCCAATATTATAACCTTCAAAAAAATCAGGATTTGAAGTACATGCAGGAGCCTCATTAATGTTAGTTACATTTACTGGAGTTCCATCTGGCAACACAGCTAAATTTCTAAAAGGATCTGCACTTCCTGCTTGTCTAATCAAAAAAGCAAAACCATCAGCAAAAGTACACTCATCATTCATATTATATTCTTCTGATGCCATCAAATATCGAAAATTAATTTCATCCGTTGTTGGTGTAAAATCAAATTGAATGAAGGTAGCATTTTGGGTATTAATTATATTTAAACTAGTTTCTAGATCTGTATCACCTCCTAATCCTCCATTTACTCCACTAATTGTTGGATTATGAGTTTCATTACCTCCTAAAAAAGCAGTTCCAGATGTGATAACAATACCTTCTTCAAAAGGAAAGTTTGTACCTCCTCTTGTAAAATATCCATAACTTTTAGACATTAAATCTGCCGGGCCACCAAATACCTGAGACTGGAAATTACTAACTGCAGAACAGCCACCAGTGACCAATACATTTTCTATAAGCTCATTTGGTAAAAAATAAGATTCGGGAAATGCAGCATTATTTATCGTCACAAATGGAGGTGCAACATTGACGGTTATAGTAACTGTTTCAGAACAGCCTAAAGGATTATCATCTGATACCGTTAGCGTTACATTGTAGGTGCCAGAGGTATTAAACTGATGCGACGTATTTAAGGTATTTGCTGTACCTCCTGTACCAAAATCCCATAAATACGTAGCATTAGCTCCAGTATCAGAAAAAGTAGCACTAGCATTAAAAGTTACTGTTTGACTAGGTAAAATCTCTATTTGGTTGGTTACTGTATTAATAGCTGGCGTAGTACTATCTATCGTTGCAGTAATTGTTTGACAAGGCGCAGCACATTCTATAGTAGCTTCCCAACCTATCGTATTACCAAAACCGTTAGAAGAAAAACTAACCGTTAAACATCCGGATGGATGTGTAGATGACACTCTTCCTGGACTTACAGTGCCCGAATAATTATTAATTACAGGTGATGCCGTACTATCTCCGTCGTAAATAGTTAGGATATCAGAACCTGCTTGTGTACTAAATCTAGTAAAGTCTAAAATAACGACTTCTCCAGGTGTAGTGGGACAGATGGTAATTGTGAAATTTTCGTTAGAGCTATAGCTTCCAAACTCTCCACCAGAATCGAAGAAACGGTCTGGAGCACAACGGTTAAAAGTACCGTTCTGCATAATTAAATCTTGTGCAAAAGTAGCTAGAGACAGACACACAAAACCTATAAAAACCAAGGTTTTTACAAACCGACTCGAGTAATTTTTCTTCATCTTTTTAGCCGTAAGTTTTCAACGGGGACGAAATTTAAGGATTTTATACGACTTGCTTAGTTAAAATCGGGAACGAATACCTTTTGTCCGTTGAAGTGAAACATGAAATAAACTTTAGTTAAACAACTAACGTAAGATTTAATGATTTCATATTTTTGCAAAAAAAAGAATGACTCCTACAACAATAAAGATACAGCCAACCTCTAACGATACTATTGTTAAATTTGAAGCTGACCGTTTTCTAACACAACACAATAGCTATGAGTTTAACAATATTGATGAAGCCTCAAATTCGCCTTTAGCCCAACAATTATTTTACCTACCGTTTGTAAAAAAAGTATATATCGCTTCGAATTTTGTAGCGATAGAACGTTACAATATTGTGGAATGGGCAGATGTACAAGACGAAGTTGCAGAGCAAATTAAAAATTACCTAAACTCTGATGCTCCTATTGTTAAAGAAGAAACGTCTAAACCCAAAAATGCAGTCACAGTATATGCCGAAAGTACACCAAATCCAAGTGTATTAAAGTTTGTTTGCAATAAAGCATTAGTCGGTCAGATTTGTGAGTTCTCATCTATTGACGAAGCTAAAGACGCTCCAATGGCTACTGCTTTATTTCAGTTTCCTTTTGTCAAGAGTGTTTTTATGGATAAAAATTACATTTCCATAACAAAATACGATGTTGCCGAATGGGAAGAGATTACAACGCCTTTAAGAGAGTTTATTAAATCTTATGTCGAGGACGGGAAATCGATATTAGCTAAGCCTATTTCGCAACAGAAAGAAGTACAAGAAGAGAAAACAGAAAGTACTTTTGAAAAACTAGATGATACTTCGAAAAACATTGTAAATATATTAGAGGAATACGTAAAACCAGCTGTAGCAAGTGATGGTGGGAACATAGAGTTTATTTCTTACGATGACACTTCTAAAAAAGTTGAAGTGCTACTACAAGGCGCATGTAGCGGCTGTCCATCATCTACATTTACACTAAAAAATGGCATAGAAAATATGCTAAAAGAAATGCTTAATGACCAAAACATAACTGTTAATGCTGTAAATGGTTAGCATGAAATTTCGTAACTTTATAAACTATTAATCATTTAAAATTATAAAATCATGGCAGTATTAAAAGTTATTGAAGTATTATCTAACTCAGATAAAAGTTGGGAAGACGCAACTAAAAAAGCGGTTAAAGAAGCTTCAAAAAGTGTAAAGAATATTCGTTCTGTTTATGTACAAGACCAAAGTGCTATTGTTAATGATGGTGAGGTTGTGGAGTTTCGTGTTAATGTAAAATTGACTTTTGAGGTAAAATAGGAGTATTGGCACTATTTTTGGTACTAAATAGATAATATTAAAATAATACTAAATGAAAAAAATCTTATTATTATTTGTGCTTACATCTCAATTAGGATTTGCCCAATTTAATCAGCAAAGAGTATGGAACTTTCAAGATGCTATGGCGAGAGACCCAGCAAAAGAAATTATAGCTCAGGGTTCTCCATTTATCCAAGATGAGTTTTCACCTGTAAGACTTAATAAGTTTAAGGATAAAGTTTTTAACGCACGATACAACGCTTATCATCAAGAAATGCATATAGAAACGAGTGAAAAAACTATAGCATTAGATGTTAATGATGATTATACAGTTACTTTTTTGGGAAGCAATAAGGTTTATAAAACCGTTGATTACACTGACAAAAACAGTGATGAAAAAAGAGGCTTTTTAGTAGTTGTAACAGAAACTAATGATTATTCTCTATACAAAAAAGAGGAGATTATTTTTCAGGATTTAGTCCCAGCTAAAACCTCTTACGACAAAGAAAAACCAGCAAAATATAAACGCTTAGATGACAAATACTACATAAAATTAAGTAATAAAGTCTCTTACTTTTCTGTTAGAAAAAAAGATATCATAAACTCATTCCCTAAAAATTCAAAAGCAATTAAAAGCTTTATTAAAGAAAATAAAATATCTTTAAATGAGGATAAAGACATAGCAAAACTCGCCGGATTTTTAGCAACGCTGTAAAGTTATTACATATATATTAAAAAAGATGGTTATTTTTAACCATCTTTTTTTATTCACAAAACTTAAGCACGGAATGAATACACAAGATTGGATTAACAAAGGTTATGACCTCATACTATCATTTGGTCCTAAATTAATAGGCGCAATTTTAATATGGATTATTGGAGGTTTTGTAATTAAACTAATACTTAAGGGTGTTAAAAAAGCACTACAAAAAAGTAATTACGACGAAAGCCTTCAGAAATTTCTCGGTAACCTAGTTAAATGGGCTTTAAAAGTGGTCCTGATTGTCGTGGTTTTAACAACTGTAGGTATTGCCACAACCTCTTTTGCTGCTATTTTAGCTTCGATAGGCTTAGCAATCGGACTTGCGTTGCAAGGCTCCTTGGGCAATTTCGCAGGTGGCGTTTTAATTATGGTTTTTAAACCTTTTAAAATTGGAGATTTAATTGAAGCTCAAGGTCAGGTAGGTGTTGTAAAAGCCATAGAAATATTTACCACCAGGCTAACTGGCTTATCTAACAAAGAAATTATTTTACCAAATGGGAATCTTTCTAACGGCGCCATAGTTAACTATACAGCAGAAGGTACGCGACGTGTAGATTTGGTGTTTGGCATAAGTTACGATGCCGATATTAAGCAAGCTAAAGAACTCTTTATGTCTGTTGTAAAATCTCATCCATTAGTTTTGACAGACATTGCGCCTACGGTTGATGTATTAGAATTAGCAGATAGCTCCGTTAATTTTGCCGTGCGCCCATGGTGTAAAGCCGAAGATTACTGGCGTGTCTATTTTGATATTACAGAAAACACAAAACTAGCACTAGATAAAGCTGGTATAGAAATACCATATCCTCATCAAGTTGAAATACAAAAACAAGGCTAATTTTTTTTAGATTTTATAGCTACAAAATCTTTTAAATAATACGGTTCAAAATAAGCGACATCCTCAAAGTCGCTTTTTTTGTATTTATTATGTGCTATAACTCCCATTGTTGAAGCTGAGGGTAACTTGTCTTCAATAAATATGGCATTAGCGTTTTTAATAATTTCTTTAGTCTTGGTTACTCCGTTGCCAATAAAATGAATCTTTTGGCTTTCTAATTCTGAAGAAAAACTATAACTATCCAAGACTTGAGCTTGGATATCTCTAATTTGTTTGTGGTTAGAATCGTAAATTGCAGAATACACTTCTAGTCGTCTTGCATCTAACATAGGAACTATAAGACCGTCGTTTACATTTGCCTGAAGCGCCAAGGCTTCTAAGGTAGATACAGAAATTAATGGCTTATCTAAAGAAAAGCAAAGCCCTTTCGCTGTAGAAACACCAATACGCAAACCTGTGTAAGACCCAGGTCCTTTACTTATTGCTATAGCATCAAGATTATGCTTTGATTCTCCAGATGCATCAATGACATCCTTAATGAATAGATGTAGTTTTTCGGCGTGTGAATAGCCTGAATTGTTGTCCTCTTTTAAAACTAAAATCTCCTCATCTTTAGATAAGGAGACGGAACAATTAGTTGTACTCGTTTCTATATTTAGAATTAGAGCCATATTAGTCTTCGCTGGTCTCTTCTTTGGGTGTTTCGGATTTATCTTTATCTTCTACCTTATCTCCCGGTTTTAGCGTTTTAGAAACCATATTATACGGTCCTGTAATAATTTTGTCACCTTCTTCCAAACCAGAGACAATTTCAATATTAGTATCGTCTTGAATTCCTGTTTTAACAACTCTCAACTTAGCCACACCATTATCGTCTACAAAAACACATTCGAACTTTTCTTCCTCGGAGGTTGAAGATTTCTTTTCTATTGTTTTTCCGTATGTTTTTTTAGCTGAGCTTGTATCTGTCTTAATTACAATTGCGCTAATTGGCACCGCAACCGCTCGTTCTCTTTTATCTGTAATTACATCTACTGTTGCGGTCATTCCAGGTCTAAATGGCGAATACGACTCTGGCTTTCCTTCGGTTAATTCAGAATAAGACTCTTCTAAAATTCTAACTTTTACTTTAAAATTAGTAACCTGGTCTGCTGCTAAAGTACCCGCTGCAGAGTTAGCAATTTCTGTAACGATACCTTTAAATTCTTTCTTTAAATAGGCATCAACTTCAACAATAGTTGTATCTCCAATATTTACCTTTACGATATCATTTTCGTTAACATCGACCTCAACCTCCATATTGTTTAAATTGGCAACTCGCAGAATTTCTGTTCCTGCCATTTGTTGTGTCCCAACAACACGTTCTCCTAATTCAACATTCAGCAAAGAAATCGTACCACTCATAGGCGCGTAAATTGTTGTACGGCTTAAATTATCCCTTGCCTGATTAACATTTGCACCAGCACTCTGTAAACTGTAGTAGGCAGAACTTCTTGCCGCCTGAGCGGTCTCGTATGTAGCTACTGCTCTATCCCAATCTGCTTTGGAGATTACGCCTTTATCGAAAAGCGCTTTGCTACGATTATAATCTGCTTTAGCTTGTTTTAGGTTGGCTTCGGCTTGTTCTAAATTTGCTCTAACGTTTTGGTATTGCGCCTGAGAACTGTTTAACGCAGATTGTATTAGGTCTGGATTAACTCGTACCAAAAGGTCTCCCTTTTTTACTTGCTCACCTTCCTTAAAAGGTAATTCTAAAATTTCTCCCGAAACCTCACTGGAAATTTTTACTTCGACTTCTGGCTGAATTTTTCCAGTTGCAGAAACCGTTTCAATTATTTCTTTAAGCTCTACCTTTTGGGTTGTTACCTGCTTAAAGTTTCCTTTTTTACCGAATAGTCCTGTTGACTTTCCTACAACTAAAAGTAGAAGCAAAGCAACAACAACTGCTAAAATTATTTTGACTGGTTTACTCATTTTTAAAATTTTAATTCAGTAGCTGGTATTCCGAAAAATAATTCTAAGACCTTAAGTCTAAAAATATAATCGTACTTAGCTCTGTTGAGATTGATTTTTGAATTATCGTATCTTAATTTAGCTTGGCTAAAATCGAAAGCGTTTGTTAGGCCTTCATCATATCTAGCTTTTGCATATTCGTATGCTAATTCTTGAGACTCTAAAGCAGACTCTGCGGCTTCGTAAGCCTTTAATGTTCCTTTTGCATCCACATAAGCTTGATAAACATTAGACTCTAAATCTAACTCTGCTTGTTCTAACTGAAATTTGCTACGCTCTAAATTAATCTTATTTCGCTTTACGTTTGCTTTTGCATTCCATCCATTAAATATAGGAACATTAAGACTAAAGCCATAGCGAATACCGTCGTTAATGTATAACTGGTCGATAAAATCTCTTGGGTCTGCGTTAGTAAATCGAGTATTATATCCTAAAAATGCCGAAATTGTTGGTAATAAAGCACCCTGAGAAATTTGAACATCCTTTTTAGCTAATTCTACATTTTGCTCTGCTATTCTGATTTCTGAACGGTTTTCCTTTGCGTTTTGAATAATTTCTTCTACAGGCTTGTCTGATACAGAATCAACAATTCCGTAACCTTCGTCTTCGATATCAAAATTCTCGTAATCTTTGATTAATAATACTTGTGCTAGGCTTATTAAGGATAATTTTATTTGGTTTTCTGCATTAACAATAGACTGTTGTTCACTAGCATCTGTTGCTTTTATTTCTAATAAATCACCTTGTGGCAGTGTACCGACTTCGACTAATTGTTCTGTTTGTCTTATTTGTTGCTTTGTAACGTCATTTTGAGATTTAAGAACTTCAAGATTGGCTTTGTTTAGTAATACCGTTAAATAACTATTTGCAACCAATAATGAAATATCATCTTTCATTCGAGACAATCGATATTGATTAGCTAATTTTGATATCTCCGCACGTTGTGCTTGTCTTATGTTTCTTAGACCGTCGAAAACTGTATAACCAACATTTAGGTTTCCTGTTGCAGATAAAAACTTTACGGTTTCAGGCTGATTTGTTGCTGGGTTAAATCCTAGACCTATACTTTCACTAACACTTGCAGAGCCACTAAATGATGGTAGAAAATTACCTAGGGCCGTTAACGCTTCGATATCTGTAGCTTTTAAGTCTAACTCGCTTTGTTTAATTGAAATGTTGTTTTCTAAAGCGTATTCTACACACTCTTTAAGTGTCCATTTCTTTTGTGCGTTTGCAGTAATTCCTAAAAATATTACCGCTATAATGATGATTGATTTTTTCATAATTATGTTATATGTCTTTGTAAATGTTAAAGTGTTACAGAAAAAAGAATTAATTTCTACCTGCATATTTTGGAGGTCCTTGTAATTGGTTCCACACTTTAATATTATCTTCTTTTGTTATACCGCTTTTTACTTCGACAAAAATACCGTTGCTAATACCTAACTCGACATCTTTTCGCTCAAATTCTTGGTCTCCAACCTCAACCTCTACAAATGGCTTTTTTGTCTTTGGGTCGTACTGAACCAGTGCTTCTTTAATAGCTAAAACATTCTCTGCTTTTTCTAAAATAATCGAAGCGTTAGCACTTAAGCCTGCCCTGATGAATGTGTCTGTTGAATCTAATTTTTTAAGAGAACCTTCAATCTCGAATTGAATAGCCCCATTTTCGGCAACACCTTTTGGCGCTATATAATCTAAAACAGCATCGAATTTTTTATTCTCAATAGCACCAACTGTAATTTCTAAAGGTAAGCCTTCTTTAATTTTGCCAACTTCACTTTCATCGACTTTACCTTCAAAAATCATTTTTGATATGTCTGCCAAAGACGCAATAGAGGTTCCTTCATTAAAGTTATTAGCTTCAATAACTTGATTACCTTCTTTTACAGGCACGTCTAAAACCATTCCTGAAACTGTAGCCCTAACTTGTGTTTGTGCTATATTTCCTAATCCTGATGTTGTTCCTGTTTTAATGATGTCGTAATTTTGACGTGACTGTTGCAAATCAATTCTAGCTTGCTCTACACGCTGTTTAGCCTGTAAATATGTATTATTAACTTGGTCAAAGTCGTTTGCAGAAATAACACCTTTATCAAATAATTGCTTTTGTCTATCGAAAATCGATTTCTGAGTATTAAAATTAATTTCAGCAGTTTGTAAAGCTGTTCTATTAGAAGCTATATTGTTTTTTGCGCTAGTTAAAGACGATACATTAGGAATAACTCTAATCTTTGCAATTAAGTCGCCTTGTTTTACAAATTCACCAGCTTCAACATACACCTCTTCGATAACACCGGAGATATTTGGTTTAATTAAAATTTCTTCCTCTGGAACTATACTTCCTGTTGCTACGGTATTAACAACGATAGTTTGGGTTGATGCGTTCTGTGTTGTATAGGTTACTGGGTCTTCTTGATTTTTATCCCATAAGTAGTAAAGCGACCCTGCAAAAACAAGGACAATTACAATTAATACAATAACAGTGGTGGTTCTTTTCATAATAAATATTTACTAGTAATTTTATTCTATTCTTAATGCGTCAACTGGTTTCATTTTAGTTGCTCTATTTGCAGGTATTAATCCAGCCAAAACACCGGCTAAAACTAAAATGGTTAGTGCTACAATAACAACTGTCATACTAACGCTTGGGTTTGCAAAATTTTCTACTGGACCTACACTGTCTAAAACAGAGTTCATTCCCCATATAACAAAGGCCGCAAAGGCAACACCCAACATTCCAGAAAGGATAGTCAATATTAAACTTTCTTGAAGAATTTGACCCTTAATCATCCACGGTGTCGCGCCTAAAGCACGTCTCACTCCAATTTCCTTGGTCCTTTCTTTTACTACGATTAGCATAATATTATTTATACCAATTACTCCAGAAGCAAGTATTAAAATACCTACGAAATAACCGACGATTGCGAGTATATTGAATAATCCATTAATACGACCAAAGGCTTCGGCACGATCAAAATGACCAATTGCTCTATCGTCATCTGGATGAACGTTTTTACGTGATTTGATGATATCGAAAACACGCTCTTTAATTGATGTTATACTGAAACCATCTTTTGCAGTAATTGCCATCCAGCTTACGCGATCTCCATAGTTGAATGCTTGGTTAAATGTCGTAAAGGGAATAAATACGGTATTTGCTTCTTCTTCCGAGTCGCCCTGAGAATTGGTGATTTTAAATGTGCCAACTACTTTAAAATTAACACCATTAATCTTTATATAGCTTCCAATAACCTCTTCGTCTTTATCGTAAAGCCCTTTAACAACATCTGGTCCGATAACACATATTTTTCGCTTAGCGTTAATATCAGAATAGCTTAAAAAACGTCCTTCTAGAATATCCATAGGCTTTTGTTTAATAAACTCTGGATAATCTCCGTAGATTTGAAAAGCCCCAGTTTTTGTTCCTCTTATAACATTGTTTGCGCCTTGGTAACCACCAAGAGAATTTCGTGGTGAGATGTATTTTAATTCTGGGATTTCTGCACGGATAGCCTCTACATCAGATATTTTATACTGTAAGCGCTTACCTTTGGGAATACCTTTGTAAGAAATTGAAGTTCTTTGGCTCCACATAAACATAGAGTTCGTGGCAAAATTTCCAAAATCAGATGTTACGCCATTTCTTAAACCATTAGTTAAGGCTAATAACAATACTAAAATGGTAATTCCCCAAAATACCCCAAATGCTGTAAGTGCTGTTCTTACCTTATTGGCATTAAGTGCTTCTAATATTTCGTCCCAACGGTCTTTATTAAACATATTACTCGTCTCTTAGTGCTACTATTGGTTTAATTTTTGCAGCTCTGTATGCAGGCAAAAATCCTGCAAAAGCACCAGCTATTACTAAAATAAATACAGTGGTAATTGCTGTGCCGAAATCTACTTGTGGAAATTTTATAAAAGGACTATCTACATATGGGCCTGCAATTTCTAGTACGGCCAAACCAGCGATTAGCCCAAATAAACCAGAGAACATAGTTACAAAAATTGCTTCTTGTAAAATCATTCCGATTATGGATGCTGGTATAGCACCAAGGGCTTTACGAATACCTATTTCTTTTGTGCGCTCTTTTACAATAATTATCATAATATTACCTACACCAACTACACCTGCTATAATAGTCCCAATTCCGATAAACCAAAACACCGCTTTAATAGTGTCAATCAATGAATATATTTTTTGAGCTTCTTCCAGTGTATTGTTGACTCGTATGGCAGCTGTATCGTCTGGTGCAATGATGAGCTTTTCTTTTAAATCTTTTTCAATGGCTTCTGTAATATTTTTTGAAACAGCTACGGCTTCATCAAAATTTTCAGACATCTTTACTGTAAACGACATGTTTCTGATATTATCTCCTCCATTAAATGCTACCCGAGCAGACGTTAATGGCAGAAATACTTGACTTTCTTCGCGCTCGCCACCTGGATCAAAATAAACGCCTACAACTTTATAAGGGATGCCAAATATTGATATGTATTTGTCAATTGGATTTTCGGTTTTAAATAAGTCTTGGCTCACTTTATTTCCGATGACTGCAACTTTTCTATTCTCGTTTACGTCAGAAAAATTGATGAATCTTCCCTTACCAATATCGGCATTCTCGATAAATTGATTGTCTGGTAAAACACCTTGAACACGATAATTTCCAGTCTCGTTCTTATAGGCCACTTGACCGCCCCAAATGCTGTAATTCGCTGTTCGGTACTCTAAAAATTCATCATAATTATTGGATACCATCGCAAAATCCTCGTCTTTAAGTTGAATTCGACGTCCTGGATTTAAACCCTTGTAACCTTTTGTCGTGATTCGTGTTCGTACGAAAATTTCATTTGTTGCATCTTGCTGAAATTCTGAAGTCACACCATTTTCTATGCCAGAACTAAAGCCTAGCAATATTACTAGAATAAAAATACCAGAAGCCACTGATAAACCCGTTAAAAATGTACGAAGTTTATTCTTCCTAAGTGTTTCGAATATTTCTTGCCATCGCTCTACGTTAAACATGCTGTTTTGCTCTTACTTGTTCTACTGGACTATCGTCTATTATAACACCATCCTTGAGGTTTACAATTCGCTTGGTCATGTGGGCAATGTCCTCTTCGTGTGTAACAACTAGAATGGTTTTACCTTCGTCATTTATGCCTTGAATTAAATCCATTACCTCATATGAGGTTTTTGTATCTAGTGCACCCGTTGGTTCATCGGCTAACAATACTTTAGGTTCACTTGCTAGAGCTCTTGCTATAGCAACGCGCTGTTTCTGTCCGCCTGATAATTCGCTCGGTAAATGATGCGACCAATCTGCTAATCCTACTTTTTCTAGATAGTGGCGTGCTTTTTCTACACGTTCTTTACGGTTAATCCCTTTATAAAACATGGGTAAAGCCACATTATCAACAGCTGTTTTGTAATTTATAAGATTAAAGGACTGAAAAATGAATCCTAAAAATTCGTTACGGTATTTTGCCGCAATTTTTTCGTTAAGATTTTTTATTGGGACACCATCGAGAACGTAACTGCCTCTATCAGCTTCATCTAACATCCCCAAAATATTAAGTAGTGTCGATTTCCCTGAACCCGAAGAGCCCATGATGGAGACTAACTCACCTTCTTTTACATTGAAATTTATTCCCTTCAAGACATGAAGCGAATTACTACCCATATGGTAGGATTTATGCAAATCTTTGATTTGAATCATAGTAAAGACTGTTAATTCCTTGCAATATTAAGCAAAAGCCCTACGGGTAAGTGCTAAGTATTTGTTAAGAATTAACATTTCGATTGATATTTATAAGACGTCTAAATACCAATAGTGTTACAGCTTTGTGTAAAATCTAAGCCTGAGGTTTAGTTCTAAAAAATTTTCTGTACACAATGTAGCCTATACCACCAACTAAGATATACGGAATTGCCATTAAATAAACAATCCCATCATTGATGCCTTGGGCAGCAGATTGACCTTCTTCACTCTCTAGTACAGCACGGCACATGGCACATTGAGCGTTTCCTTTGATAAAGAAAATAAGAGAAAATAAGAGAAGTACAATTTTGTTTTTCATAACTAATAGTCTCGACTGCGCTCGAACAGACAGTTGTATAATTTTAAAGGTACCGATATGCAGCGGCATTAATTCAACTTACTAGATGTAATGCGTGATTTGCACTTTTACATCTAGAGTTTCATTAATAATAAGGTGAAATCATTAAATACACCACAACACCTGTTATGGCAACATACAGCCATAATGGAAATGTAATTTTTGCTATTTTTTTATGTCTTTCTATATTATTTGTAATTGCCCTAACGTAAGTAATCAACACAAAAGGAATAATTACTATAGACAGTAAAATATGCGTTATTAAGATGAAGAAATATACATACTTAATCACACCTTCTCCCCCGAATTTTGTACTATCGCTAGTCATGTGATAGGCTACATACATCACTAAAAACGAAACAGATAATGCAATTGCAAACTTCATTAGGCTTTCATGGAGCTTACGATTACCCTTTTTAATAGCCACTACCGCTACAACCAAAACAACAGCTGTCAATGCATTGACACTTGCGTATATAGGAGGTAAGAATGTCAGTGGTTCTACATCGAAACCAAGACGTTTTAAATTTACACCAAATAACGCAGCTACAGCTAACGGAATACTAATAGATAGTGCCACTATCCATTTATTGTATTTCTTTTCTTTTTCAATATTAATGTTGCTCATAATTCTGTATTACTGGGTCACTTCGAGTTACCTCAGTGACCAAAAAAAATAAGTTTTTTATTCTTTTAGAAGTTTAGCGATATCTTCTTTTAAAATTGTTATTTCTTGCGGAATACCTTCATCATCAACGCCTTCTTCTTCAGAAATAATTCCGTTGTAATAAATTAAAGGATTGTCCTTAGATGTTAATCGCGAACGGATATACCCTTCTTTGTCTATCAAGGCAAAGTTACCCGAGTGCTCAAAACCTGCCGCATCTTCACCTTTGGCTGTATATAGATAGAAGCCTTCATTGGCTAGTTTGTAAATTTGTTCTTCATCTCCCGTCATTAAGTGCCAATTTGGGTTAGTAATTCCGTATTTGTCGGCGTAAGCCTTTAGAACTTCGGGTGTATCCACGTCTGGCATTATTGTAAAAGAGGCTACACCAAAATCGTTTTCATAGTCTTTAAATTCATTTTGAATTTGCACCAAATTGTAATTCATTCTTGGACATATCGTTGGGCATGTTGTAAAGAAAAACTCTACTAAATACACCTTACCTAAATAATCTTCATTGGTAATTGTCTTTCCGTTTTGGTCTGTAAAACTAAACGCTGGTACTTTTCGGTTTCCACCGCGACCATCTGGAATATACACTAAATCCGACTGGATATTGTTTGAAGCGTTTTCTAAATCTTGAGTGGACACAGATTTACTTCGACTTTCTTCACGCGTGATATCGTTGTTAGATAATCTATCTATAATTTTTGGAATAAAAATTATCCCAAAAACCAAGATTATAAATGCTATTCCTATGTAAGAATAATTTGTTTTCTTAGCCATGTTTTAATTTTTTAAATCGTCTGCTCTGCGGGTTGTAGAACCTTCAAATTTACCAGTTCTTTTATCTCTATATTCTTTAAACAGCACTCGCATATCTTCTGCTGCCAACTTATTTTTTAATTCTGAAACAGCAATACAATCGTACCCGTAAAGCGGGTAGCTAGGTTTTTTTTCTTCTATTTCTTTTTTGGTTCTATCGTCTAGTCTTCCGCGTTGATATCTATCTTTATCTACGATAAAAACCGAATTTGTTGATAAACTGGCACTTAGAGGCTCATGCGTTTTTAAACTATTATATACGCTTTTAATATCTGCATCATCGGCATATACAAAATGCCAAAATCTTAAATCTTCGTAGGACTTAATTTGCTTTAGTAATTGTTCTGCTTCAGCCTTTGCTTCCTTAGGCAATAACACTACAACTTGAAACTTTTTAAAACCTTTAGTTCTATCGTAGACTAACTCTTTTAAGTTTAGTGCTGCAACGGAATGTTGCAAGGGATTCTTGCCAAAAAATGCTAATAACGTGATATGATTTTTTAGAGATATATTCTCTTCATTATTAGGCAATTCTTTAACGTTTTTATTTACTATATCTAATGGATTGTAATTGTCTTTAGATAGCATCATTATTATTATAAATGCCACCGGTAAAAAGAATAAAATACTTAATATAGTATTGCGTTTGGCGTTGTTCTTTTTCATAGTGCAAAAATAAAAAAGGTGGTTTATATAAACCACCTTTTTGATATCATATTAACACTTCGACAAGCTCAGTGTAAACTCATTTAATGATTAAAAATCTCTCTTAATTAAAGCGTCATCTGTATTGTAAACTTCAAATACATAACCTCCTTCTTGTAATAAA
The DNA here is from genome assembly GCF_004346845.1 of Winogradskyella wandonensis. GTDB lineage: Bacteria > Bacteroidota > Bacteroidia > Flavobacteriales > Flavobacteriaceae > Winogradskyella > Winogradskyella wandonensis. Next base: position 397,376 of record NZ_SMGI01000002.1, read on the forward strand.
ATAAAGATTAAGTAACATATTAGAAAAACACCTGTCCATACTACTGCACGACGTAAACTTGATTTCTCGTCTCTCATGTGCATAAAGTCCCAAGTGATATAGTAAGCCTTAACGATAGTTAATAATATGAAAATAAGGTTTAAAGGCTTCATATAAATAAAAGGTGATAAGATAATGTTGTAAAGTGTTGCAAAAAAACCACCTTCCATTGGGTCTAACCACGTATGCATTAAACTTTCTGGCTTGTAAATACCCAATACAACTTCTATTGCTGTAACTAAAGTTAAAAATGCTAAAACACCCCAAATCTTTTGTGTGTTGGACTTAAATTTCCAAAGTCCTCTAAATATTTCTAATTTATGTGCGTGAGCCATTGTTATGCTATTATTTTAATTAAACTAGGTAAAAGAATGTAAATACAAATACCCAAACTAAATCTACAAAGTGCCAATATAGTCCTACTTTTTCTACCATCTCGTAGCTTCCTCTTCTTTCGTAGGTCCCAAGAACTACGTTAAAGAAAATAATGATGTTAATTACGACTCCAGAGAAAACGTGAAATCCGTGAAAACCTGTGATAAAGAAAAAGAAATCTGCGAAGAGTGACGTTCCGTATTCGTTTACAACCAAGTTAGCGCCTTTAACAACTAACTGACCATTTTCTTTGATTTGTTTAAGAGACTCTTCTCTTGACAATACTGTTTTCTCGCCTTCTTCGTTAATAATCTGGTTACGTACTAAGATGTTTGGATTAGCCTCGAGACCCTTGTAAATTTCATTTACCGAATATTCTGGAAGTGGCGCCTCGTCCACAAACCACAATCCGTTTTTACGCTCGTGCTCCACTCTTACATCGGCTACAGGAACCGCAAAATCGTCAATAGATATGCGTTTGAATTTTTGTTCACCATCGACATCTACGTATTCTCCGAACTGTAAAATATTTCCACCTTTGGTCTGTACAGCACCATAATCGCCTTGGATAAATGTTGCCCATTCCCAAGCTTGAGAACCAACAAAAATTGCACCACCAATAATGGTTAAAAACATGTAAAGCGTAACTTTAGCCTTATTCATGTGATGTCCTGCATCTACAGCTAGTACCATAGTTACAGAAGACATAATAAGAATAAATGTCATGAACGCTACATATATCATAGGATAATTCCCATGAAAAAACGGAACGTGCGTAAACACTTCATCTGCAATTGGCCATTCACCAATAAATTTAAATCTTGAAAATCCGTATGCTGCTAAAAATCCTGAGAATGTTAAGGCATCCGATACGATAAAAAACCACATCATCAACTTTCCGTAACTTGCGCCTAGTGGTCTGTTTCCACCACCCCAAGTTTTACCTTCTGTACCAGTATTTGCTACTGTAGTATCCATATAACGTATTTAAATTTTAAGATTTGACAAAAATAATCAAATTATATATCTAAAAAAATATAAAAATAGAAATAGAGCCACCCATAAAATGTCTACAAAATGCCAGAATTGTGCCGCTAATTCTAGACCTAACATATTATCTGAGGTGTATTTTTTATTTAGGTTATTAATAATCACTACAATTAAACTAATTAAACCTGCTGCGACGTGTAAAATATGTACCACCGCAATAACATAAATAAATGATATGGTAACATTACTAGTTGGCCCTGTAAAATTATAACCTTGAGCTACGAATTGCGAAAAACCTTCAAACTGATTTACAATAAAATAAATTCCAAGACCAAGTGTTAGCAACAACCAAATACTGGCTTGGCTACTGTTGTTTTGCTTCATGGCGCGCTTTGCCATAATCATTGTTAAACTACTAGCTATGATAACGGCAACCGAAATGGTAAAAGCCTGTGGTAATTCAAAATTTGTTAACCAATCTTCGCGCTTTCTACTTACAATAAAAGCACTTGTTAGTCCGGCAAACGTCATTATTAATGAGCCAATACCAAACCAAAGCATCATTTTTTTAGAGCGTGCTTCTTTTTCTTGTTGTGTTCCTTGAGTTAAATCCATTTAGCTTAAAAATTTATCGGCAACGTAAACTATTTGTAACAAAGTGATGTAAGTAACACTATATAACATTAACTGTTTTGCCGCTTTATTTGTTCTTAACTTAAAAAGTCTAAGTGCGCAATACACCATAACCATTCCTAAAAGAAAAATAACAATAGCGCCTACGATGGTTAGCTTTAAGTCTCCCGTAAACCCAAAAACAGGAATAATTGAAGCGATAACCGTCCATATTGAATACAGGATGATTTGTACGGCTGTAGCCTTATCTGGTTTTCCTGTTGGGAGCATAAAAAATCCACCTTTTTTATAATCTTCGTGTAAAAACCAACCAATAGCCCAAAAGTGTGGGAATTGCCAAAAAAACTGAATGGCAAAAAGCGTTCCTGCCTCAATTCCAAAATTACCTCTAGCCGCAACCCAACCTAACATAAAAGGAATGGCACCAGGAATAGCACCAACAAATACCGCAATAGGCGTTTTTGTTTTTAATGGTGTGTAAACACAAGTGTAAAGAAATATAGAAATGGCCCCATACATTGCCGTTTTTGGGTTAATTATGTATAGTGTAGCCACACCTGCTATAGTGAATGCAACGGCGATAACGAAGGCAGTGCTAACCGACATGCGCCCAGCCGGAATTGGTCTATTCTTAGTCCTATCCATTAAAGCATCTAAATCCTTTTCTATTATTTGGTTGTAGGCATTAGAAGCACCTACCATAAAGTAACCACCAAAACAGAGTAATAAAAATGTAGAAAAGCTAAAAGACTCTGCACCTAAAAAATAACCGGCAATAGAAGAGAATACCACTACAACAGATAATCCCATTTTGGTAATTTCTTTAAAATCCGTCCAAATAGACGCTATAGAAATGGTAGATTTTACAGTGCTCAATCCTAATTTATTTGCGACTGCAAAGATAACTTGAAAATTAGTTTTGGACAACGTAAAAACCTAGTTATTAACTAAACTTAAACGTTTTATGTAAGAAAGCGTAAATTTGAGCGACACATTCGCTTTAAAATATAAAATAAACATGAAATATTTCTTCTCCTTTTTAATCGTTTTAACTAGTGCTATTGGGTTTTCGCAAGGTCGTTTTGATGATGTTGAAATAAAGTCCGAAAAACTATCAGAAAATGTATATGTACTTTTTGGAGCTGGAGGAAATATTGGTGTTTCTGTTGGCGAGGATGGTGTTTTTGTTATTGACGACCAATTTGCACCTTTATCTGAAAAGATTTTAGCCAAAATAAAAACCCTAAGCGATAAACCGCTAAAGTTTTTAGTAAACACGCATTGGCATGGTGACCATGCAGGTGGAAACGAAAACATGGCAAAAGCAGGTGCTACCATTATTGCCCACAATAACGTTAAAACAAGATTATTGAATCCACGGCGGGATGGCAGCAACAACCCAAAAGAAGCCTTGCCTGTTATTACATTTAAGGAACAACTTTATATAACCATTAATGGTGAGCCCGTTGGCGTGTTTCATGTAGCCAATGCTCATACAGATGGTGATGCCATGCTCTATTTTACTGAAAGTAATATTTTACATACTGGAGACACCTACTTTAAAGGTCGTTATCCTTATATAGATTTAAATTCAGGCGGAAGTGTTAACGGTTATATCGAAGCTGTAAAACGTGGTTTTATTCTAGTAGATGACGGAACAAAGATTATTCCAGGCCATGGCACTATTGCGAATAAAGAAGATTATAGAGCTTTCTTAAAAATGCTCGAAACCTTAAAAGCCAATATTTCTCAAGCCATTGCTGAAGGTAAAACAGAAGATGAAGTTAAAGCTGATGAATCACTAACAAAAGAATATGATGACTTAGGTTATGGTAGTGGTTTTATTAATAGTGAACGTATTCGTGTAACGTTTTATCAGAGTTTGAAAGGAAAGTAAAAAAAATCTCTTTATCGATTAGATACTGCTTGTATTATTGAAGACAATAACAATATTGATGTTAATACAGCACAAGATATTGAAACAAATGTCGGATAATTGTTTATTGCTATTTGATAGATAGCATATACCTGAAATAATAATGGGAAAATGATTACAGTTAAAAAAACTATAGTCAAAGGTATTTTTAAAATTTCATTCACCCTTTTGTTCTTATACTGATAGTTTACTACATGATGAAGAAAGGAGAATGGTTTAATAACATTTTTAGTATCTGATAATACAGGTAATTTGAATAATCTCGAAGATAATTTATCAAAAAGAGAAATAAGATTGATATTGTTATTCCAAAGAGCTATGTTCTGAAAAAAAAGAAACGAAAAAAAAACTGGTATTAAGTTTAATAAAAGAAGATTGTTTTTTAAAGTTACAAATTGTATAGAAATTGTCTCTAAAGAATCTTCATAGTCTTTAATAAGGATATAAAACAGAAAACTCAAAACAAGCCAAAATGAATTTCTTGTTATCTTTTTATTATTCGATTTAATATTTTCTGAAACTAAATTTAAATAAGTTGTAATTACAGAGTCGTCCTGCAATTCTTCATCTATTCTAAGCTCTTTTTCTAAAATTTTAGAGTTCATATCTAATTCACTTAAATCTTTCTTATTGATATATTCATTGAACTAACTCCTAAAAATCATTATACCAATTAAACAAGTCCGTACGGACACCAAAGCTAATCCAAGTGGTGTTGGTGCGATTTACAAATGCAGTTTCTGCCGTCGGGTCGAAGTTACGATAGTTAATATTGGTAAATACTCTTAAGTTACTTACTGGATTAATTATATAACCCGCCATGAGTTCCCCATGAAAAACTGAAGTGTTATTACCTTGTCCAATTTCTATGCCTGTATCGCTAGGTCGGTCGTTCTCTGTGCCATAAATATCGCCACCATAATAGAAGGTATCTCCACCATCTCTAAAATCAAAGCCGCGCTCTCCAAAAATTAACTTAGCATCCGCAAACCATCGTTTATTGTTGTAGCGACCAATTAAAACTAATTCTCGGAAATTATTACCCCATAAATGCGCCATAGATTGGTTATTGTGCCCATAATTAAGCACAATGGTATTATGAGAATACGTATACGGACGTACTTGGTTATATTCGGCTTGTAGCAATAATCCATCAACATTAAACGCATTGTAATATTTAGCACCTAACTGAAAGCCGAACTTGTTTTTCCAGCTTTTGTTACCATCTCTAACATCGGATAACGAGAATTCATCTACTATAAACTGTCCGTATAAATTCACCTTATTATTCCATTTGTATTTTGCTGATAATCCTAAAACGGCATTACCCGCATCTTGTCCTGTACTAAATTCTATCGCTCTCAGAAAGATTAGTGGATTTAAGTAGTTGACATCAAACCCTCGGTCGTTGGAGTTGGTCCAAATTACGGATTCAAAAAAACCAAGATTGAGACGTTTAGATACATTCCAACTTAAATAATGGTTAGCCATATATTTTGTTAAAAAGGCACCGTCTTGCACCACTGCTGGCCGTACATCTTTTAGCCACATCCACGTACTTGTGTATTTTATTTTCCAAAAGTTAAGGTTAGTCTTTAAAAAAGGTGAAGGGCTTGCTACATCACTTTGAAATAAAGAGCGGTAACCGTCACCTATAAAATTTTTGCCATGTCCAAATTGTACATTTAAAAATTTAGCAGGCGTGTAAGAAAGGTACGCTTCTGCTACCGGATAATCATAAGCATCATCCTTAAAACGTTTTGCAATCCCACGACCCGGAATTATTGCTGGGTCTGGGCCAAAGGCTTTTAAGCTTTCTGCATACTGATTAAAATACTCTGCAAAACGTCCCTGACTCTCAAAAAAAGAGGTCGTAAAATTGAATTTTTTTCCTAATCCTGCTTGTATAAAAACACCTCTAGTGTTGTTGTAGGTCGAGCCACCTTCAGAATCACTTCCTACTTGTAAATCTAAGATTGGGTCGATGGTAAACCAGTAATCTTTAGACTGTACTTGCACCAAATGCTCATTCCAAAGTTTGCGACCAATCCATGAATGCGCGTCTTTTGCTAAGCTTTCTTTTTCTGCTTTAAAATCGTAATATGGCGCAACATCGTTGTAAATAAATGGTTTAGCTGCTGTGTGCGAATTTGCGCCAATAACATTCATATTAGCATCGAAACGCGAGTAATACGAATGTGTAAATGGAATGTTTAGCTGGCTACTATATTCGCGTTTGTCATATGGCTTAAGAGACGCTGTGATACTGTCTAATTCGTTAGAGAGCGTAGCATTCAAGGTGTCGTCTTTTGATTTTATTTTTTCCTTTTTCGAAGTTTCTGGTGAAAACTCAACTTCTAGAGGATACATTAACGGAATATTGATTTTGGTGGAGTATTGTACATAGGTAGGTTTACCGTCGTACATGGCTGGTGTAACATTTGGCAATTCTGAAAATACACGCTTAGTTTCGTCTTTTAATTCTTCATAAGCAGCATCGACAAAAATAATTTGAAACTTTCCTTCTTTATCCACCTCGAAAAGCACCTTTACATCGCCTTTATAGTTTTCTTTATCAACAACATCTGGTATTTCGAAAGTTTTAAAAATAAAACGATGAAGCTCTAATCTAAAACAGTCTTGAAGTTCTTCGTATGCTTTTGACTGGCAATCTGCAAAAATTGGTGGCTTTTGGTAATTAACTTCGGATTGTGCAGCATTTTTAGACAAAACAAATAGAAAAACGAAAGCAAAAAAATAGCGCATTGATGACTCAGCTTAAATTACAATCGAAAGATACTATTTTTTTAATGGCGTATAAAAACAAAAAGCCGTTATTAAAAATAACGACTTTCACTTCGATAAATGATTGATGAAAGGCCTCACTTAATAAATACTTTCAAGATATATTTAGAAGTGAGTATATAACCAAACCTTGTTCTCGATACATTTCTTTTCAGAAAAACTCAGACCGACGGTTTAGTTTAATCTTGAACTTTGAATTTTATAGGTAAACTGTACATTACATTAACGGGAGTAATTCCCATTTTACCTGGTTCCATTTTTGGAATTTTATTAGCGATACGCTCTGCTTCTTGCTGAAGTTTTGGGTGTGGTGCACGGGTTTTAATATCTTTAATATGACCTGTTTTATCGACTGTAAAGGTAACATAGATTTTTTGTTCACCCGATAAACCGTAATCACTTGCTATGTCAGTATTGAATTTTCTTTGTACCAACTTATTCATCTTTTCGTTAAGACATTTTTCTCGTTCTGAATTTAAATTATACTTCTCACATCCTGGGAAAATTGGAACAAACTCAACATTCTTAATGTTAAAGTTATCGACTGGAGTATCTATTGGGTCTTTGATGTCTTCTATCTTAACTAATTTCTTATCAGAAACATCTATGTCTGGTGTAATAATATCTTCAACTTTAGGCTCTGGAGTATCGTTGTCTTGTGGAACGTAAGTATCAAGTAACTTCTTACTAGGTGTTTTTTTTGCTTCTTGCTTTACCTCTGGCTCGTAAACCTTAACGTCCGTCATGGCTACATCGTAGACCTCGACATCAATTTCTGGTCGCTCTGGTTTAATTATTTTACTCTCAAACCGCATTTCAAAAAGGGTAAAGGTTCCCAATAAACATAGGATTAGCCCAATTTGAAAATACAGTGTGGAGTTTTTTTGTAAATTAACCTCGTGCTTTTGAGATTTTCTCACTTCAGAAGCGTTCTGACCAACGCTTTTGTTGTTTTGACTTTGATTTTTCATAATATATGATAATTAAAATGTTAATATTGTGTCAAAGTCACAAGAAGCATACCAAGAACCTATTTGGACCTTTTGAATTTGCTAAAAAATTTATCTTTTGTCGCTTGTCCTTGTCATTTTTAATTTCCGTAGCTCGGCTATGCAACTAAAAAATGACTTCAACATGTCAGCAAAACTTTTAATTTTCGCTTAAACTCAAAAAATCCAAATAGGTTCTAAAACAAAAATCCCGTCCAATTAATTTTGAACGGGATTTTTAATATTTTAAATCTAAGCTTTCTTAGTCTTGTACTTGGAATAAAATTGGTAGTGAGTAAGGCACTGTTACAGCCTTGCCTCTTTGCTTACCTGGTTTCATTTGTGGTAGCAAACCAATAACACGCTTAGCTTCTTTTTCTAATCCTGGATGTGGCGCTCTTGCTCCAACATTAACAATTCTTCCAGTTTTATCTATTTTAAAGAATACACTAATACGCTGTCTCCCAGATAAACCTAAGTCACTCGCTAAATCTGTATTAAACTTTTTGTTTACAAACTTTGCCACTTTCTCAGACATACATTTTTTCTTAGCATTATTACCTTTCTCTTTTTCACATCCTGGAAAAACTGGCACATTTTCGATAACTGCAAAAGGAACCTCTAAGTCTTCCTCAACTTCTTCTACTTCTACTTCCTCGACCTCAACGATTTCTGCGTCTTGCTCTGTTTCTGTAGATTCGATTACCGTTTCTTCAACTTCTTCTTCGTCTTCTACAACTTCAATTTCCACTGGCGCTACTGGTGGCGGTGGTGGTGGCGGTGGTGGCGTTACTATTTGCTCTGTAATCGGAATTTCTTCTTCTAACTCATCATCTAGATTTAAACCATCTAACGCGATGTCACTTCTATCATACGTTTTGTAGTTAATAGCTAAATTGGTAACTAATAACATTAACACTAAACCAACAGCGAAGTAGATTGAGCTGTTACGACTTACGTCTGATTTTGGATTCTTTTTAGGTTCCATAATTATATTTGTTGTAAGATGCTAATTTAATTAATATTTACTTAAAAAAACAAGCTGTAATATTATTTTAACTTTAGTTTTCTAAAAAATAATGCAACAACAATTGTACCAAGTAAAACTCCTAAACCATTTGCTGTTAAATCTAAGACATCAAAAGTTCTTAGAGGGTTAACCTTTTCTTGTATTAATTCTAAAAAAAGACCTAAAACTAAAGTTGAAGCAAACCCAATTAAAAGGGGCCTCTTTAGTCTATATAATATAAAATTATAACACCAGAGTATTGCTAAACCTGTGTACGCAATAAAATGGAAGATTTTATCTTGATGCTTTATTTTGGTATCAGGTAAAACATTCTCTGCATTAGCAAATGTAAAATACAATAAGACTATTGTGTAGAGTATAGCGACTAAAAGGACAGCTCTGGGATTCTTAAGCACCAATTAAGGCTTTGTAATCATCAGCAGATAAAAGCTCTTCTATTTGACTTTCATCCGAGAACTTTACCTTAATCATCCAACCAGCGCCATAAGGGTCTGAGTTTACCGTTTCTGGCTCGTCTTCTAGAGCTTCGTTAAACTCGATAATCTCACCACTTAATGGTAAAAACAAGTCAGATACTGTTTTTACAGCCTCAACTGTACCAAAAACTTCTTCGACATCTAGAGTTTCATCTACTGTTTCTACTTCTATGTAGACAATATCACCAAGTTCGCTTTGTGCAAAATCTGTAATACCAACAGTTGCTGTATCACCTTCAATTTTTACCCACTCGTGGTCTTTTGTATATTTTAAGTCCGCTGGAATATTCATAATTAATTTGTTTTATTGCTTAGCAAATGTAATTTTTTAAAATTCGATTTTCAAAATTAATTACCAAAATTATAACGTAAAGTAAAGCCCGATCTTATAGAGGTTTGAGGGAAAGATGTTGAGATTGCAAAATCCGAGAACGAATAGTCGAAAAAGAAGATTCCTGTAAGGTTTCTATTTAAATCGTACTGCGCATTAAACTTTGCTCCCCAAATGGTTTGTCCTGCCGTTATTTGATTGTTCTCTAAATCTAGATACCGTATTATCGTTAAATTGTCTCTAACATTAGCATCTAAGGTAAGATTTAAATCGCTGGCTACATTACCGCCACGGTTTCCGCTTAATTTTTTGAAGAGTTTTACATTCTTTATTCTATAACCTAAACCAAGCGTGTATTCTTTACTCTGCTCTTCAGTCATTAGATTGTTGTCGAAGCTTAGTAATAATAAGCGGCTAGTCCTAACTTCTGCTGTAACCTGAAGTGAATTTTTCATCGTAGCTTCAATACGAATTAATGGGCTAAACGATTCTTCTAAATTAATACTACTGAAAAGTGTTTCATTTTTAAAGTCTCCTGCTTGATTTACTTCATTAGGATTTGATGGATTAAAATCTAAATTAGTTCTAAACTGGTTGATACTATACGTTGAGCGATAACCATGCTGCAACGAAAAACGTTTGAAATTCTTTTTAAACCAAGGCAGCTTCATCAGTCCTGTGTATTTTAATTGCCAATTAGGGATTGGGATATCTCTAAACGCGCCTAGACTAACATCTTCTGCATCAGTCCCATGGTATGCCGACAAAAATGAAGGTAATAATACTTGTTGACTGTTTTTACTAAACCCAATAGGGAAACCATCTGCATCTGTTGGGAAGGTTGTATTACCGTAAAAGTCTCTTGCTAGTCTATTTGCTACTATTAATCTATTGGCTCTAAAATCATCAAATGTGGCCGACTGATTAGCATCACTTTTACTAAAAGCCGTACGTATTAACGATGTTGAAATATTGAAATTACCAAAAGAATTGTTTATCAATTCTTCATAAGCATCACTCAGTCCATCATTGTCACTGTCTAAAGCTCTAAAATTTTGCGCAGTATTTTCTTGATAGTTTCTGCTACCAATTAAATCGATTTTAAGATCACGCATTGGCTCAAGATTTGCCGTAAAATCAAGTCTTTTATCGGTATTCTCTGTGTACTGCTGGTTAAACTCTGGGAATATAGTTAACCAACCGTTTTGTGCTACACGCTGGCGGATATCGCGCTGGCTTCCGAAAGTAAATCCTAGAGTAGGTTTTAACGTTCCTACGAAGCCTGGCGTATTTAGGTAACCTGGTAAAAATGTACCATTATTTTCTACATAATTGATATTTACACGTTTTACCATAGTTACAACATCCAAGAATGCGTTGCCTATTTTTCTACCAACCGTTTTCTTTTTAGGTAGTGCAGGATTATTTGAGGTATTTCTATTTCCGCCTGAAGTTCTTCTAGACGTATTTCGTCTTGAGTTAGACGCTTTTTTTACACCCAACTCTTTATACAACGACTCCATATTTAGGGTTGTATTTAGTGTATGCGTATTTGCGTTCTGAATGGTGTTCCCTAGATTAAAAACACCTGTAACATTACCATCTTGATCTGTAGCTTCGAAATTAAGATTTAAATCCGACCCTTTCTGCCATGTAAAATTACTATTGTAGGTATATGTAGATTTTAAGAAGCTTAAAATAGGAATCTTGTTTAGAGGCAATTCGTAATTGACTAATAATTGCTGATTTTGAATATTTGGGTCACCGACATCGAAAAACCCATCCCAAATATCTAATTCTGGGTCTTGACGCCCGTTAAGACGGTCGTCTATAAAGTAATTTCTAACAATATTATTATTGTTTGCCGTGTAGTTGAAACTAAGCGCATCTGTTAGATTATAGTTTATAGCGTACTGAAAATCGAACGTATAATTTCTTCTAAATACTTCTTCTATACCAATGTTATTTCCTGCGAGTGCCACCTCTCTAAATTTTTGACTGTTAAAATCTCTATTAACATCTGTAGTTACAGAGAAATTAGTTGGTAACAAATTAAAATTAAAATCTTTGAGAATCTTCCAATACTTGCCAGTAAACAAAGAATCATTTTTCTTAAATGGTTCTATTTTCTTTGGATTAAACGCATAATTGTAATTTACGCCAGCTCTTACATTTTGTTGAAGTGCACGCTCGATTTCAAAATCTCTACTTTCTATTTTGTTATTAGAATAATTAAACGTTAAGTTCTCTACATCGTAAAAACGCTTTGGCTTATCGCTTGTTCTATTTTTCTTTACACCAATAAAGTTAATGCTTCGTCTTTTGGTGTAGGTTTCGGATTGTCGTTCGATTTGCTCTGCTTCTTCTGCTGATTGTGCAGCCGCTACACGAGATTCTAGAGTTAAATCGTTGTAAAACGCGTCAAACTGAGGTGTAATTAATTCTTCACTATGTATGTAATTAAGTGGAAGATTAATTCCCCATTTCTTTGGTAATAATTGTCCTAATTGAAGATTTGTGGTTACATCAAAACCAATAACATCTTCTCTGCTACGTTCATTTGGGTTTTGTTCTATGCCACCAAATCCAATAGTACTACGTTTACCCGAAGCACTAACGTTAGCAAAGTCGGCAAAGTTGGTATCCATAGACATTACTGCCGCCCATCCACCTTCGTTCTCTAGGTCCGACATACGTAACTCATTAAACCACACCTCGCCACAGACAGGTGTACGATTTAGTCCAGAATGTTTTAAACCAACCATTAATACCCTGATGTTTCCAAAGTTAGGGTTTCCTTTTATAGCGACTCGTTGATTTTGAATACCACCAACAGGGAATTCTAAGGATGGTAATTCTGCCAATTCACCGTTGATTACATCGTAATATGTTGGATCTGCGTTTGCTAAAGTTTGGTTAGAAATACCTCTAGATTTTATCTCTTGAAAGAATTCTAATGGGATATTAATTTCATTTTCTTCTGGCCAAATTTGGCGCTCTAGGGATGTACTTCCAGACTGAATTAAATCACTATTTATTAAAGGTAGTTCAACCTGATAGAAATTTTCGGTAAAGTCATTTCCAAGCCTTATAAAAGCTACCAACTCGCCATCTTGTAAAGGTTCGTTTTCTTGAGACTCGGCATGTAAAAACATACGTAATTTTTTGTACTGACGCATATCTAAACTAATATTCTTAAAAACGCCTCGGCCATCGGTTTCTTGTAAATCGCAAGCCTCTAAGACTAAAGATTGCTCATTTTGGCGAATAACGTTGTTATTATTATTTAACTCTTCGCGTCTTACGCCAGGCGGAATTACATAGTTTCCATCATTTTCTTGAATACCAATAATAGCCACATTAAATTCTGGCTCATTAGTAGCTGTGGTATTATTACTTAACGGTTGAGTAAAACGACGCCAGTCGCTACGTACCAAATCTAAACTTGCAAAACGCAAAACCGTTTGCTCTGTAAAATCCGTAAGGTACATTCGAGCAAAACGCACAGAACGTATATCAGAAATACCGCCTATGGCTCTAGTTGGCTCTGAAATAGGTAGTCTAAATTGATACCACGTTACGTCGCGTGTGGTACCATTAGGTAGCGTAACAGGCGCAACTTTAACATCGTTAATTAATGTGTTATTTGGGTTTAAGGCTGATGGCGTTATATCAATTTCATACTCATAATAACTATTAATCGTGTTCATGGTATTATCACGATTAATATCTTCTACATCCGGTTGTGTTGTATTACCTCTGTTCGTTTGAGAGAATTCGTCTGGTGTATTGCCTTCGAAACCATTGTACTGACGGTAACGCTCGAAAATGTTTCCTTCGGTATTTAAAAAATACCTGTAGTTATCTAAAGATGGGTCAGGCCCAAAATCTAGACCAGAAGGTATAATGCCTTGATTGCCTAATTGATTTACAAAATCGATTTCTTCTGCATCGTCATAACCATCGTAACCGACATCTTGGTTTATACGTTCTTGACCCGTAGTCCCAAACGTGTAAATTAACGATTGTGTTTGTGGAACGGCATAGGGCGTTTGCGCACTTATATTTTGAAGAAAGCTAATATCGCCATCTTCTGGAAGTCCATTTTCGAATTGCTTTTTACCGTCTTTAAGTACATCTTCAGATATGTTACCCAGATTAATAGTTAGTTTTCCTCCAGGGTTTGTAGGATTATCTAAGTACGGATCTTGAATCCAAAACTCGATATACTCCACATTGGCCTGCTCAAAATCGGTAGAGGTAATTTGTCTAGTAATACCAGCCCAGCTGTTATTAGGATTTAACGGTTGACCATTTGCAGCGTTAGGATCAAAATTATAAGGACCTCGCTCTGTTGGGTAATACGCCAAATCTAGAGTATTAATTACGGCTTGTTGTCCTTGTACTAAATCTATTTCAGGAAAAATTTCTCTGATAAAGACTCGCCTAGTATATAAATCCGAGACATCGTCGTCGGTAATTTCACTTGGTCGTTGTGGTCCGTAAAATATAGGATCTATACTATACCAGTTTAGTAGTGCACGACCAAAACCATTCTCTAAACCAATATCATCCTCTGGGTCTGGCGCTCCATCTCCGTTAAGGTCTATTGGTCTACTAGATAAGTTCCATGCAAATGGTGAGAGTAAATCTATGTTACCTTGTGTTCCTTCGAAATCATCTATATACGCTGTGGCCTCACCATTAAAATCTGTTCCTTTAGGAGCACCTGGTGCTAAATACGCAAATTCACCTCTTACAGAGAAATTGGATGGTACATCTGTATCTATATTTGGCAGCTTATTTACTAAACGCGTAAAAAATGGCACCTCTGTAGCATAGTTTCCGTTAATACCAAAAATTGTATTGTTAATAGGTTCCGAATCGAAATTTGCCTTTTGTGTTATTGGGCGTTCATTTAAGTTAAGAAGTGTACCACCAAGTAAGAAATTTTCATTGAATTGATGCTCTACATTTATCCCAGTAAATCTGCGTGTTTGCTGTCCAAAAAGTGCATTGTTCTCAACATCTACGCTTATTGGTGTATTCGACGCTTTTAAAGATTCGTCTAGAATTTCTACGCGACCAGCAGCATAGTTTACTACATAATCTACTCCTTCTACTAAAAGTTGCCCGTTTGCTGTAACTCTTACCGAACCTCTAGCTGCATTGAATGGAATAGGAATTCCGCCTCCGCTGCCACTATTTTGGTAACGCCCTTTTATTTGGAACTTATTCTTTTCTGCATCGTTTAATGCTTGGGTTTTTGTTGATTTATATAGTAAATCATACACATACTTGGCTTGGTTTGGGTTGTACGAATTAGGGTCATTATAGTCAGTTTCGTTATTTAAAGAATTGCCATCGTTATCTAAAACATCGAATAAATACCTTCCGAATGGTTGTACTTTAGTAAAAATAATTTTTCCGTTTTGCACTAAAACGGTTTGCCCAGGAACAAAATCAAAGAACCCATCACCACCTTCCTGTGGATCACCATTAAAGTTCAATCTATCAACATATAGTAATTGAATTAAAGAGTTATTTTCTATTAAGTCCTCAGGAGGTGGAGGATTATTAGAATCAATTACATTTCCGTTAATATCAACTCCGAATGAACTCTGACCTTCTGCTGGCGTAATATAATTAAGCGGCGATGCCTCAGTATAAAAAATATTTAATCTAAAATCTTGTTGAGATAATTGAAACGCACCGGTATCGTAAATGTTCTTCATCATTAAATCCCAGATTGGCTCTTCAACTGCAGTTACAGCACTTTTCAGCATTTTTAGGACTAAACTTTGATTGTTTACAATTTGATTTCCATTCCCTTGGTTAATGGTAACATCTGTGGCATTTACCCCATCGTTGGCAAACTCTCCAACTTGAAAAACCTGACCTCCAACCGTGTATTGAAACGCAACGGCCAAAACCTCGTCATTTAATAAGCGTTGGTTTAAAGAAATATAGCCCAATTGTGTATTAAGCTGGTAATCTTGTCCTTGTTGAAGTTGTCTTGCGCTTTCTAAAATGCCATAATCGAACCCTTCATTGACAGGAACATTAATTCCGCTCTCTACATTAGTTATATCTCTTACGTTTTCTGTTAATAAAGAACCTGCACCACCGATATTGGTTGGATCAAAATCATTATTTCCGTTATCTGGTAAACTTCCTGTTGGCACATTAACAAATCCTGCTGGAGGATTATCCAAACCTATATCGTCTGACTCTCCCAAATCTTGCAACGCTACTATATTTCGTACGTTTTGCGTTTGGTTATTTCTATTAGTTACCCATACTTCAATTCTTGTAATTTGAATATTATTATTAATGTACGGATAGGTTAGCATGGCTCTGTCGTAATCCTCTTCGAAGTATTGGGCTAGGAAAAAGTGACGGTTTTCGTCGTAATCCCGTGCAAAGAATTCAAACTCTTCTAAGGTTCCACCACCTTGAGCTGTTACAGAACGCGACTCAGACTGTTGCTCCGAGAACACTGCGGTCACGGTAGTTTTACCAAACTGCAGTTGTGTTTTAACTCCAAAAAGGCTTTGTGCTCCACTTATTAATGAGCTATTTAGAGGCATATTTACATTACCGACCTCTATTTTTTGGATGATATCGTCTTCTGTTGGTGTGTATTCTAACTTTACTAAATTCTGAAAGTCAAAAGTTCGTTCTGTATCGTATTGCGCGTTAACCTGAAGGCGCGTTCCAACGGTACCTGTTAAGCTCATGCTAATACGTTGGTCAAAGTCAAAGGTAAAATTACTACGGTTTCTTGGTGTAAAAGTAGGGTTGTCTTGTTGTGAAAATAAGATACCTAAATCTATATCTACAGAACCTTGCGGAACAACCGATATCGTGTTTCCTCCAAAGATGGTCTCGAAAAAGTCATTATTCACATAAAAATCTGGAAGTAGGTTTTTCTGGCCTTCTTCACTTCCTTCTTTCAAACCAGAAGTTGCATCTATTTTCTCTTTATAATAGGCATTAAGTCGCTCGCGTTGCACTAATTTTTGAAACTGTTCCCGAGTTAAAATCAGTGGATAGTTGACATTAAACTTTCCGAACTTCTCGTTATAAATATATCTATCTAAAACTGGGTCGTATGTGTATTTAGATTCGATACTACCCAATTTAGGAAGCTTAATATCTCCGAAGGTAAACGTTGTTTTGGTAGAATCCTGTTGTGTTGGATTCGTTTGAGCCCAGCTAACACCAAAACACAAAAAGCTTAGAAGTACTAAGCAATATCTTAACTTGATTACAGAAAATGAGTTGATAGCGGTGGTTGTATTCAAAAGGATTATAAGTTTTTTAAGGCGTCTTTTATTAATGTTTCTACATTAGCATCTGGTTGCTGAGACATTAGTTTTTCTATAACTTTTTCAGATTGTTTTTTATTAAATCCTAAAACCTCTAAAGCAGATAACGCTTCACTTTTGTTCGTATTGTTTTGAGTGATGGAAACTTCGTCTATACCATATACCTTTAACACTTTATCTTTTAAATCTAAAATAACACGTTGGGCCGTTTTAGCGCCAATTCCTTTTATAGATTGAATTACTGCCACATCAGCAGAAGCAATAGCTTCTTTAACTTGCTCTGGATTTAAAGAGGATAACATGGTACGCGCCGTACTAGCACCTACACCGCTTACAGAAAGCAATAGCTTAAAAATTTCGCGCTCGGTTTTTGAAGAGAACCCATACAGCGTATGTGCATCTTCTTTTACTTGAAGATGTGTGTACAATCGAATATGCTCTTTATCAGGAATCTGACCAAACGTATGCAACGAGATATTAACAAAATAGCCTACCCCATTACAATCTATAACTACATCTGTTGGATTCTTTTCAACTAGCTTTCCCTCTAAGTGTGTAATCATGTAGTTAAAAAAAAGTTAATGCCTCAAATGTAATAAAATTATTGGGACTTAAAAACGAGAAAAAAAGAGAATAGTCTTACTTTTTTTGCCTGCGTTTTTCGCGCTCTTGAGCATCTATTACGGCAATGGCTGTCATATTTACTATTTCGTCTACACTAGCATCTAACTGAAGAATATGAGCAGGTTTTCTAAGGCCCATCATAATTGGTCCTATAGACTCTGCTTTGTTGAGTTCTTTCAATAATTTATAAGTAATGTTGGCCGATTCTAAATTAGGAAAAATAAGTGTGTTTACTTTTCGACCAGCTAATTTTGAAAACGGAAATATATCCTGAAGCATTTCAGAATTTAAAGCGAAATCTGTTTGAAGCTCGCCGTCTACGACCAAATCTGGATTGGTACGATGTAATAAATTAACTGCGTCCCTTACTTTCTTAGTCCTTTCGTTATTTGAAGATCCAAAATTTGAATAGGATATCATTGCCATTACTGGTTCTATACCAAACATTTTTGCAGCTCTTGCTGTCATTTGGGCAATTTTTGCTAAGTCTTTTGCGGATGGGTCTATATTAATTGCTGTATCACTTAAAAACATAGGTCCTCGTTGCGTCATCATTACATTTGTTGTCGCGATACGCGTTACGCCTTTACCCATACCTATAAGCTCTAACATTGGTTTTACAACACTCGGATAACTACGAGAATATCCTGAGATTAAAGCATCTGCATCACCTTCATTAACCATCATCGCAGCAAAATAATTTCGTTCTCGCATAATTTTCCCAGCTGAGTACTTGGTAACACCGTTGCGTTGATGTTGCTTCCAATAGGCGTCTGCATACTTATCTTTTCTGCTTGACTCTTCATCAGATTTTGGGTCAATGATTAAGACATCTGCATCTTCGAATTCGATTTCTTTCATTAACTCTAAAATTGTCTCTTTTCGGCCTAAAAGTATTGGTATGGCTACGCCTTCTTCGTAAACAATCTGTGCCGCTTTTAACACATCGAGCTGGTCTGCCTCGGCAAATACAACACGCTTTGGATTTGTCTTGGCACGATTTAATAATAAACGTACCAATTTATTATCCGACCCTAATCGTTCTAATAAACTGTTTTGATACTTCTCCCAATCTTCAATTGGTTCTTTAGCAACACCACTTTCCATAGCAGCTTTTGCAACTGCTGGCGGAACTTCGGCTATTAATCTTGGGTCAAATGGTTTTGGTATTATGTAATCTCTACCGAACGTTAAACGCGTTTCGCCGTAAGCGATATTTACTTGCTCAGGCACGGGTTCTTTTGCCAAATTAGACAAGGCTTTAACAGCTGCCATTTTCATGGCTTCATTAATTTTAGTAGCTCTTACATCTAATGCACCTCTGAATATAAATGGAAATCCAAGTACATTATTTACCTGGTTCGGATGATCACTTCGGCCTGTGGCCATAATAATGTCATCTCTTGTGTCTAAGGCTAGTTGGTAAGCGATTTCAGGGTCTGGGTTGGCCATTGCAAAAACAATAGGATTAGGTGCCATTGTTTTTAGCATATCTGGAGTTACAATATCTGCCATTGATAAGCCCACAAACACATCTGCATCCACCATTGCTTCATCAAGCGTGTTAATTTTTCGGTCGGTGGCAAATTCTGCCTTTTGGCTCGTTAGATTATCTCTATCTGTTCTAATAACACCTTTACTATCGAGCATTACAATATTTTCGCGCCTAGCTCCAAATGCTTGATACAATCGAGTACATGAAATTGCAGCTGCTCCTGCACCACTAACCACAATCTTTACATCTTCTATAGTTTTTTCGGCGAGCTCTAATGCATTAAGTAATGCCGCTGCAGAAATGATTGCAGTACCATGCTGGTCATCGTGCATTACAGGAATATCTAACTCCTCTTTTAAACGACGTTCGATTTCAAAGGCTTCAGGAGCTTTGATGTCTTCTAGATTAATTCCTCCAAAAGTTGGTGCAATATTTTTTACAGTTTCGATAAACTCATCGACATTTTCTGTATCAACTTCAATATCAAAAACATCGATATCTGCAAAGATTTTGAAGAGCAGACCTTTACCTTCCATTACAGGTTTAGAGGCTTCTGGACCAATATTCCCTAAACCAAGAACTGCTGTTCCGTTAGAAATTACTGCGACTAAATTTCCTTTTGTGGTGTATTTGTAAACATTGTCTTTGTCCTTGTCAATTTCTAGACAAGGCTCAGCAACTCCGGGAGAATAGGCTAATGACAAATCTCGTTGAGAGGCATATTTTTTTGTAGGAACGACTTTAATTTTTCCTGGGGTAGGCTTTGCGTGATAAACTAAGGCTTCTCTTCTTTTACTTTGCTTGCTCATATAATTTAAAATAAATTAAGCTACAAAGATAGGCAATGAAAACCTGTCAAAAAATTCATTTGAATTAAATACACTTAAAATTGAAGGGCATCAGTACTATCACTGTCTGAACTGTAAATTTTGAATTTGTAGTCGTTAAGATTGGCTTCTAACTTAACAGAATGACTATTGTTTCTCCACGACAAATGTATTAGGTCATTAGTTGTGGCCTCAATTTTAAAATTACCTAAAAATGCTTTTGATGTATTTCTTAATCTAATAATCTCTAATTGTTTCTTTACAACATCTAGCTTAAGTCGTTCTTCTATTTCTTTTAAAGAGAGTGTTGTTCTATTAATTTCTTTATGACCGCCTTCGCCTGCTTTTTCGACTGCCTCATAATCGTTTGTACCTACAAACAAATCTAAATACCAAACTTGAGGTATTCCGGGCATAAACATTTGGATAGCTCTCGCGAGTAACATTTTTGCATCGTCCTCACCAAGCGCACTATAAAATGTAGCATTGACTTGATAGTAGGAGATTTTGTTTCCATCAGCATCATAAAGATTCTTGACTCGGCCACCACGAGCTATAATAGTTTCCATAATATGTTCTATATCCTTATCTGGTAACAAGCCATTATTGTAAGTGCCGTTTATCTGTTTTCCTTTTAAATCTAAAACTGGTATACCATCATGACAACCCAACATATTAACAGTTTTATATCCTTTTTGCTGAATGTCAGTTATCCACTTATACAAGGCATTATTTGTCTTTTTTTCTAAGGTATGAATCATAAGTCCCGGCAGAAAGAAATCGTAAATGGTATAACCTTTGCTCGCGACTTCATCATGAAGATTAAGACCGTATTCTGCATGAATTTCAGGTAATAAAATTAGATTGTTTTTTACTGCTATTTGATTAATCTTTTCAAGGTAATCCCAAGTTCCTGGTGTATTAAAAAAATTGGTTTGTCCAACTTCTTTATGCAAGTAAGCAAAGGCATCTAATCGTAATATTTTACATCCAAAACGCTTTAATTTTGCCAAAGTCTCTTCATAAAATTCCCAGACTAATCCTGATTTTGCATTAACGTCCATTTGACCTAAGAATGTGCATTTTTGATTTACTGCTCCAATTACCTTATCCTTAATGGTCTTCTCAATTTTAAAATCTAAAGTATGAATAGCTTCATTATTTTCTATGGCGTCGTTCACTTTGGTTACGATAGTAGAAATATCAGTTTGTTTTAATTCTTTTATATGCTGTAAATCTTCGACTGAAATTTTATTGTATGTAATTTTCTGATAAAAGGTGTTCCAATAAGGTTGCATTTTTCCATTTGAGAATGGAACTTTTAGAATAGGTAATCCTGATTTTCTCATAAAAAGTTTACTGAGAAATTCTTCTTTGGGTATAATTACACCTTCCTCATTTATTGTTCCGTGACCTTCCCAAAAGCTATTCCAATTGATAAAAAAGTCTTTGTATTTTGAGTTTTCACCGTGTTTAAGCAAGTCTTTAAATTGAGGTGAAGCTACAGAAAGGTGATTTAAAACAATATCAAACTTTAGCATAATATTTAAACGGTCTAATATCTCTAAGTCTTCCTTTGATACTAAATCCTTGTTGATGTTGTAGTCTATTATTGAAAATCCTCTATCTAAATCACTGTTAAAAAAGGTAGGTAATATGTAAAACAATGAAAATGCATCTTTAAACTCAGGCATTTTTAGCATACGTATTGTATCGCTCAAATTTTTACCAATACTATCTGGATATGCATTTAGCATTACACCGCTAAGTAAAGCTGTGTTCTCATTTTTGTTCATGAGGTATAATTCTATAAAAGATTAGATAAAATATTAATGTTGTCAGGAAGCCTTCCAACATTTTGAAGTTTTAAAGCTGCTAGCTGAAGTGCAACTTCTAGGCATTCTTCCACTGGTCTTTTCTTTACGTAAGCAAACAAAAATCCGGACCAAAATGCATCTCCTGCTCCTGTGGCATCCATTACATTATCTACTTTTATTGCAGGCAGTTGAATAATATCTTTCCCTTTTTGAGAAAGTTTTACACCTTTACTACCCAAAGTTAAGCAGATTGTTTCTACACCTTCAGAATGAAAAAAATCGAAGATTTCATTATGTGGGAGTTGCTTATTAAACAACCTAAGCATATCATCCTCACTAATTTTAATTAAAGGATTAAATTTACAGTAAGCCTTTATAACCTTTAGTGCATCTTCTTTATTATCCCAAATTTCATCAGCATAATTAATATCGATACTAAGCTTACAACCTGAATCAAAAGCCTCATGTGCCTTTTTTAAAATTGTGGTTCGTGATGGATTTTTACTAAGTGCAAAACACGTGGTATGAAAGATATATGTCTGAGAAAGTAAATTAGAAGATATTTGATTTTCAGAAATATGATAGTCTGCTTCTCGGTAGGCCACAAACTCAGGTGTTTTATCCGAACGCGATACAAAAATGACAGAAGTTGGCTTATTCTTTAGTTTTTTTATTGGTTCCGTATTTACGCCAACCTCATTTAATCTTTCGAATATATATTCTCCAAAACCATCGTCACCTACTGTGGCTACCATAGTTGCATTGAGACCTAGTCTTGCAGAATTCATCGCTACATTAGTTGGTGATCCTCCTAAATACCTATGATAATCTCTTGTATTGTTTATTAAAACATCTGTTTGATGTCCAATAAAATCTATTAGGACTTCTCCAACACAAAGAATGTCTATTTTTTTCATGAATTAAATACTTTTAAAGATTTAATGACCTCCTATTGGCATAGTTACAACATCCTCGGGAGCTTTTTTGCTTTTAATAAATAATGTTAAAACAGCGGCAATTACCAATAATACACCTGCAAACGTAATTGCCAAACGAGGGTCGTTATTTAAAAAATTTTTGAGTATAAAACCAAATGAGACTGTTTGCAAAATCATTGGTATAACTATCATCATATTAATTATACCCATATAAACACCGTATCTTTCCTTAGGTATTTCTGAGACTACTATCAAATAAGGTATTCCCATCATACTTGCCCAACCGATACCAAAGCCTGTTATTGCAAAAAACAATAAGTTTTTATTCTCTATTTGTGGAAAAGCTAGGAAACCTATTGCAGCAATTATTAAACAAAATGCATGTACTTTTTTTGGACTATATTTTTTTGCAAAGCCAACCAAAGCAAAAGCTACTAAAAAGGTTACGACATTATACCAGCCGTTTACAAGACCTGTCCAGCCAACAGCCTCACTATAAGCTTCTGTATTTTCTGGTGTAGCATTCCATACTGAAAGCGCAACACTTTTAGAAGAGTTTTGCCAATAACAAAATAATGCATACCACTGAAATAAATAGACTAATGCCAATTGCCACATAACTTTTGGCATGTCTTTTATTGCCGAAAAAATCTCTAAAAGAGGACCTAGCACACTTCGTTTTTCGCTCCTTAATTTAGCTAATTCTTCTTCTGTTGGTGGAATTTCTTTGGTTTTACTTATACTCCATAAAATTGAAGCAATAGAACAAAATGCTCCTAAGAAAAACGACGCATAAACCCAAGTTGGTAAAGACCCTGTCATTCCTATAAATACTAACGGAAAAATAAATAATGATAAATTAGCTAAAACTTGTCCCAAGCCTGTAAAAAAACTTTGCATCTGAAAACCTAGTGGCTGCTGTTCGTCATCTAACTTGTCGGCAATAAGTGCACGGTAAGGCTCCATCGCTGTATTATTACCAGCATCTAAAATCCATAATAAACCTGCAGCCATCCACAAAGAACTACTAAATGGAAATGCTAATAATGTTAAACTACATAGTATTGCTCCTATTAAAAAAAACGGCTTACGTCTCCCAAATCTAGGACTCCATGTTTTGTCACTTATTGCTCCTATTAGAGGTTGTACTAGCAATCCTGTTACTGGTCCTGCGAGATGGAGTATTGGTATTTGATCTGGACTAGCTCCAAGAAAATCATAGATAGGTGTAACTGCGCTTTGCTGTAAACCGAAGCTATATTGAATTCCAAAAAATCCAACATTCATATTTAAGATTTGCCAAAAGCTTAATTTAACCTTTTTAGATATCATTAAATTCTAATTTTAACGTTAGGGACTCGTCTTTATGAAAAAAGAGCCAATGATAATAAATTAACACTGACTCTTTTATCAATCAACTTTAAAAAAAATTATTACCAACTCAAATAGCTTTTAGAAGCTATAATTTAAACCAAGTGAAATTGATCTTCCAGGTACAGGTCTTACTCTTAAAAAGTTTGTTTGACCTTCTACGATACTGCCTTCTTCAGATTCTGTTATACCTAAAGTATCAAAAATGTTGTTAGCTGATAAATTAACTGCCAATTTTTCACTAATACCAACATTAACAAAACCGTTGATGATTACAAAACCAGGCATAATTAACTCATTAGAATCTTGAGCGTAGGCCTTAGTTTGTCCGATAAAGCTTAATCCAAGGTTATTTTGTTTTTCTGCTCCAAAGCTATAAGACGGTAAGAAGTTATAAATTAAATCTGGTTGTCTTCTTGGCGTATTTCCTTCATTAGCTCCTGAGTCAATCTCTGCATCTGTATATGTTAAACCACCTCTAAAATTAAAATCGTTAATAGAGTATGTACCTTCTATCTCAATTCCTAAAGATTTATAGTCGTTCTCTATAATTGTATTTGTCGTTGCTTCAAAACCACCTTCTTCAGTAGTTTTTGCATAAAAGAATGTGGCATATATAGAGCCATTATTAAAACCTCTCTTATATCCTATTTCAGCCTGATTTATAAAATCTAATGCATTTATCGCATCACTGTTTGTAAAATCTAGACCAGTAAAGAGAATACGATCCGCTTTTGCTGCTGCACCTCTACTGTATCTTGCAAAAATAGCCTCTCCATCTTTCAATAATAAATTAGCACCAAGTGAATATGACACATAATCATAATCGTAATTAACAGTTGTTGGGTCTGCTAAGTTAATCGCTTGGGTTGTTTGCTCTGGCACAGATATATTTCCATCATTGTTAACATCGAATGGTGTTGTTGCTGGACCTGCAAAGCTTCCATCTACACGTCCTTTGTCATATCTAATACTTGCATCTAAGTTAAGTTTTTCTGAAGCCTCTATTTCTAAGGCTAAGTAAGGTGCAGAAGTGTTATACTTTGTGTCATAACTTCTTTGGCAGCAATCACCAAAAAATGTTGCTCCATAACCTACAAGACCATTCTCTGTGACTGGACTTCCTGTACTATCAAAACCATCTATTAATCTAGCATTGTCTCCTGCAGCCTCTAATAAATACGAGTTCCATAACCAAGACATAGACAGATTTTGCACACCTTTAAAGTATCCTAAAGTAATATTAACGTTGTCTAACTCTTTGGTTAAACGAATGTCATTCATAAAATTGTTGAAGTTGTTTAATTGTGTATCAAATAAAACAACTGGTGTAATGATTGTGTTACCATCTACAGGACCGTCTCCGTTTGCATATTGTAAAGAAGCGTAGCCATTACTACCCCCAAAACCACCAGGTGCTAAAAAGTCGTTTGCAGTTAGAACACTTGCTGGAAACGGCGAATTAAAACCTCCACGATTAGATGAAAATCTTCCTTTATTTACGACATTAAATCCGTCTCCTAAATCGAAAGAAGCTTCTACACCAACAGAAGTAGAAATAGGATTCATACCATCTCTTACATCAGAACGTCTTAACTGCCCGCTTTCGCCTAAACCTACATTTTGAGTTAAGTAAGATGTATGAAGCGTTTGGTTGTTAGCATCAAAATTTGGAATATCACTATAGTCTGGGTTATCGTTAGTTCCAGTAACTTGAATAGGGTTTGGAAGGTATGCTATAGCTCTATCGTTGAGATATTTACCATATAACCTCACATATCCATTTTCAAATTCTTTTGTTAAATTTAATTTGAACTGACCACCGTTATTTGCCGTATATCCAGCATCTCTCATTCCTTCACCTACTCTGTAAAAACCACCCATATGAAAGTATAGTCCATCTCCTATTGGTGCTCCGTAATCGAAATCTGTTCTAAAAGAGTTGTAATCCACTCCGAAAGTTGTAGCGAGTGACCCACCTTCAGTTTTCCCTGTTTTACTTATTAAGTTAATAATAGCACCAGGAGAGTTAGATGACAATGTGGATGCCGAACCTCCTCTAATAGCTTCAATACGACCAATGTTATTGTCGAATCTTGTAAAGATATCTGCCGTAGCAAATGCCATATCACCAAACAATAGTACTGGTAATCCATCTTCTTGTAGCTGAACATACTTTGAACCTCCAGAGGATACTGGCACACCTCTTACTGCTATATTAGAGTTACCTTCACCACCAGAAGATTCTGAACGGATACCTGGTATAGTCCTAAAAATTTCTGCTGTTGTTCTTGGTGCAGATTGAGCAATTGTGTTAGGTCTCAATGTAGTAACAGATACGCTAGACTCTATTCTAGATTTTGGATTTGTTACCCCAGTTATAATAACTTGATCTAAAGATTCTGTATCTTCAGACATCGTAATGTCAAGAGTTACATCTTCTCCTGCAACCGTTACTGACTTCTTAAATGTTGTGAAACCTAAGTAAGAACCAACTAATGTATAAGTACCATTTTCGACATTTGAGATAGTGTAGTTACCATCCAAGTCAGATACTGCGCCTTTACTTGTTCCTTCTAGAATAACATTAACACCCGTTAATGTCACACCTTGTGAGTCTTTTACAACACCAGAAATACTACTCTGTGCTGAAACCATGAGTGTTATCATAGCAAAAAACATAAATAAACTCCATTTGTTCTGTATTAATTTCATTTTTTGGTTGTTTGATTAATAATAAATTGGTTTAATAATTACTAAATTCATATTTATCAGCATATAAAAGTATATTTTTGACAACGAAAACGTTTTCGTTTTACCGAAAACGTTTTCGTTTATTATATTTGCTATTATTTTTTTAAATGAAGCCTGTAACATTAAAACAAATCGCAGAACAACTTGGTATATCTGTTACAACAGTGTCTAAGGCCTTAAAGGATTATCCAGATGTAAGTAAAAAGACTAAAAAATTAGTTAAACAGCTTGCCGAAACCTTAAACTATAAGCCAAATTCGTTTGCCGTCACGCTAAGAACAAAAGAATCCAAAACAATTGGACTAATCATTCCAGAAGTGGTCCATCACTTTTTTTCTAATGTTATTAAAGGTATTATCGCTCAAGCTGAAAAAAAAGGATATCTCGTTATTATCTTACAATCTAATGAGTCTTACGATTTAGAAAAACAACAAATCGAATTACTTTTAAGTAAAAGAGTTGACGGTGTTTTAATTTCATTAGCAAATGCTACTGGAGATTATAAGCATCTAAATGATTTGATAGCTCAAGAAGTTCCTTTAGTTATGTTTGATAAGATTGCAAAAATTGTTAACTGTTCTAAAGTTATAATCAACGATAGAAAAGCTGCATATACGGCAACAAAACATTTAATTGATATTGGTTGTAAACGAATTGCTCATTTTAGAGGTCCTCTATTACCACAAAATTCGATAGATCGATTTTTAGGTTACAAGCAAGCATTAATAGACCATAATATTACATACGATCCATCTTTAGTATATATCTGTGATTGTAGTATTAAGAGTTTTGAAGAAGGAAAACAAAGCGCAAATCAACTATTAAAAGATCATAGTGATGTTGATGGTATTTTTATAAATACCGACTTAGTTGCGATAGGAGCAATGACGGAGTTTCAAAGACATGGTATTAAAATTCCAGAAGATATTGCTATTGTAGGGTTTAGCAATTGGTTTATGTCTTCAGTTATATCACCAACCTTAAGTACTATTGACCAACCTGGATATCAAATGGGTAAAGAGGCTTTTAAACTGTTGTATAAAGAAATGAAAAATAAAAAGCAAAATTTACCAATTGAGTATAAAACGGTAGAGCTAGAAACAGGTTTAATTGAAAGAGAGTCAACCAAAAAAAATTAATCTTTTAAAAACTTAATATTGCGTTGTAAACCTGAAAACTTTGTTCGTTTAACTGCAGATTTTTTAAAGACTTTTCTAAATGTGTCCTCGGTAATTTCTTCCCAATCCTTTTTGGTCATATAAAGTAACTCAGGATGTGGATTAAACAACGGTTCTTGATGTGATTTGCTGAAACGATTCCAAGGGCAAACATCTTGGCAAACGTCGCAACCAAACATCCAATCTTCAAATTTTCCTTTAAATTCTAAGGGAATATTGTCTTTTAATTCAATTGTAAAATACGAAATACATTTACTTCCATCTACAACATAAGGTTCTGTAATGGCTTCTGTTGGGCAAGCGTCAATACAAGCTGTACAAGTACCGCAATGGTCTGTTGTTGGTGTGTCGTAATCTAATTCTAAATCGATAATTAGCTCTGCTATAAAATAAAAGGAACCAGTTTTTTGGCTTAACAAGTTACTATGCTTACCAATCCAACCCAAACCAGATTTTGCTGCCCAAGCTTTGTCTAAAACTGGTGCTGAATCTACAAAAGCGCGACCGTGAACCTCTCCTATTTCATCCTGAATTGAACTAAGCAACTCCTTCAATTTGTCTTTAATGACAAAGTGATAGTCTGTGCCGTAAGCGTATTTTGAAAGCTTGAAACTGTTTTCTGTCTGAGTCTCTTCAGGATAATAGTTCAACAATAGTGAAACCACACTTTTAGAATCTTCCACCAATAATGTTGGGTCCAAACGTTTATCGAAATGGTTTTCCATATAACGCATTTCACCATGCATATTCTTATTCAACCAAGCTTCTAATCTTGGCGCTTCTTCTTCAAGAAATTGTGCCTTACTAATTCCACAAGATAAAAAACCGAGGCGTTTGGCTTCGGTCTTAATAAATTCTGTGTATTTGGTTTTATTGTCTATCATTTCTATTCTTCGCCTGCATTTCGACTGCGCTCAATGTGACAGCTCAGAATTATTTTAGAATAATCCGCCTTGCGTAGGTCCTTTAATTTTGCCGAGGTGTTTGTAAGCTTGCTCTGTGACTTCACGCCCTCTTGGCGTGCGCATTATAAAACCTTGTTGTATTAAAAACGGTTCGTAAACTTCCTCGATTGTTTCTGCGCTCTCACTAACCGCAGTAGCAAGCGTAGTAATGCCCACTGGTCCACCTTTAAATTTTTCTATAATTGTAGTCAATATTTTGTTATCCATTTCATCTAAACCATGTGCATCGACATTTAAGGCTTCTAAAGCAAACTTAGATATCTGTATATCTATATTTCCATTGCCTTTTATCTGCGCAAAATCTCTAACACGACGTAATAATGCATTTGCGATACGTGGTGTACCACGACTACGACCTGCGATTTCAATGGCTGCTTCCATAGTAATTGGCATATTTAGTATAGTAGCGCTTCGTTGAACAATCGTCGTCAGTAATTCGGTATTGTAATATTGAAGTCGACTACTAATCCCAAAACGTGCGCGCATTGGTGCGGTTAATAGTCCTGAACGTGTTGTAGCTCCAACAAGCGTGAAAGGTGCCAGATTAATTTGAACTGTTCTAGCATTTGGTCCGGACTCAATCATGATGTCAATCTTGTAATCTTCCATGGCAGAATACAAATACTCCTCAACGATTGGGCTGAGACGATGAATTTCGTCTATAAACAGTACATCTCGCTCATCAAGATTAGTCAATAATCCAGCTAAGTCGCCTGGTTTATCTAAAACGGGACCCGATGTAACCTTGATACCCACATCTAGCTCGTTAGCTAAAATATGCGCCAACGTAGTTTTCCCTAATCCTGGAGGACCATGGAACAAAGTATGATCTAAAGCTTCATCACGCAACCTTGCAGCCTGGGTAAAGATTTTTAAGTTTTCGAGTACTTGATCCTGACCTGTAAAGTCTTCAAAAGATAGTGGTCTTAACTTCTTTTCGACATCTAACTCTTCTGGTGAGAAATTCTCGTTTGTTGGGTCTAGGTTTTCGTTCATTTTAAGACCTTTCGACTACGCTCAAGGTGACATTTAATTTCCGTATAACAAAGCCAAATATTATTATGTTATAGACATAAAAAACAGCTTAAAGCAAATATAAAGAAAAAGCCTCTCCATTTAATAGTAAACGAAGAGGCTTTTTATTGAAAGTTTATAATCTATTTTAAAACCTTAAACTCACAGCGTCTGTTTATATCATACTCTTCATCTTTACAAATACCTTCTCTAACACATTTGTTGAGTGGTTTTGTTTCACCATAACCAATACTTGTGAGTCTACTTTTTTGAATACCTTGACTAACAAGATACTCTAAAGTAGATGCCGCACGCTTTTCGGATAAACTCAAATTATAGTCATCTGAACCTCTTGCATCTGTATGGGCAGAAACTTCAACTTCCATAGATGGGTACTTTTTCATTAAATTTACCAATACATCTAGCTTTTGTGCAGCTTCAGGCTGAATCTTGTAGCTATTAAAGTTGAAGAAAATTTTATCGATTTGCACCATTACTCTACCTGTCTCGTCTTGCTTAACGCGCTCTTCTGCATCTGAGAATGATTCTAATTCTAAATTAATATTATGATAAATCTCGCCATCTTTTCCGGTAGTAAATTTAATCTCTTGTGGTATGTAAGCATCTGATGTACCCTTAACAACATAGTTGATGTCTGGGTCTAGCTTAAATAAATAACTAGCGTCCTTTGTTGTGGTTTTTTCTTGTAGAACATTTCCTTTGTCATCTAATAGTACAACTTTCGCGCCTGCAAGTGGTGCTTTAGAATTTTTATCTCTAATAACGCCTTCTACCATATACTTGGTTAAAATGTTTTCTTCTCTAGTATAACTATACATTTTATCTGTACCTGAGCGGTTAGATGAAAAATAGCCCATGTCATCTGCTTCATTTATAACAAATGAGAAGTCGTCTAAATTGCTATTTACTGTACTGCCTAAATTGGTAGGAAGTGTATATACATTGTCTACAAATTGGGTTCTAAAAATATCTAGACCGCCAAAACCAATTAATCCATTAGATGAATAATACAACACATCATTATCGCTTATATAAGGAAATTGCTCTCTGTGTTTTGTGTTTAC
The DNA here is from genome assembly GCF_004346845.1 of Winogradskyella wandonensis. Lineage (GTDB taxonomy): Bacteria > Bacteroidota > Bacteroidia > Flavobacteriales > Flavobacteriaceae > Winogradskyella > Winogradskyella wandonensis. The sequence goes on from NZ_SMGI01000002.1 coordinate 428,379, forward strand.
TGTACGACCTAAATTTTGAGGCTCACCATAAGTGCCGTCATCATTAATGGCTACTTTATAAATATCGAAACTACCAATAGAGCCTGGCATATCGCTTGAGAAATATAATATTTTTCCATCTTTACTTAAGCTAGGGTGCTCTGTGCTATACTCATCTGACGAAAATGGTAAAACCATAACATTTGACCACTCATTATTAATCAATTCAGCTTTATACAATTTGACTTGGGCTACACGACCTTCTTCAGTTTTTGTTTTTGTGTCATCGGTTCTATTAAAATACATGGTTTTTCCATCTTTAGAAAACACAGGGTTACTCTCATGAGATGACGTATTAATTACATCTGAAAATGGTATTATGTTTTCTAATTTTCCGTCTTTTAATGTTGCCGAATATATATCTAAATACGGTAAATCGTTCCAGACAAATGCAGGGTTATTCTCATTGCGAGTTGAGGCAAATGCTACTTTATCTTTACCAAAAAAGGTTAATCCAAAATCGCTGTAGGTTGAAACATTATCTATCGTTTTTGTCTTGAAAACGTGTGGTGTTGACTTACGGTTTCTTTCTATAAACTCTTTTGTATTTACAATTTTATTATAATACTTGGTAAGATACTCATCAGCAAGTTTATAATTTTTAACGCCTTTAAGAGATTGTGCATATTTAAAATAATACTCAATATCCAAAGAATCCGTGTAATCTAAAATAAGTTCTCTATAAGTTTTGACCGCCTTTTGCATATTACTATTATAGTAATAACTATCGCCCAAATTTTGAAGCACTTGTTGACTAGGCTCTTTCTTTTCATAAAGCTCTGCTGCTTTGGCATAGGCTTTTAATTCAAAATATTTATCAGCACGATTAAGGCGCTCTTTTTGCGCAACACAAACGTTACAAGCGAATATAAAGCTACCTAATAAAAGAATATATTGTTTCATGTTTTGTCTATTTAAATTCATCTTAGAACTTATAAATACATTAGATTGAGTTGTTTTCATAGGTCTTGTATTTTAAAGTTTAGAAAAATCTCGGAGATCGGTCGTAACCACTCTTAAAGTTGAATAAGTCTAAGTCAAATAAAAGCATAATTTCATGAGACCCAGAGCTAAAATCGCTAAGGTTTGAGGTCGTATAATCGTAACTGTACCCAATTCTTAGGTTTGGAGCAATTCTAAAATTCACCAAAGCACTTACAGCATCTTCTAATCGGTATGCTAGACCTACTTCAAGCTTTTCTTGCAATAAAATATTAGCTGTTATGTCTAATGCAAGCGGCGCACCCGAAACGCCTTTTGCCATAAAAGCAGGCTTAAAGCGAATGTCTGGTGTAATATCAAACACGTAACCTCCTGTTAGGAAAAAGTGTGTGCTTTCTGCACCTAAAGCTCTTACTCCGTTTTCAGATTCTAAATGCTTTGTTGCTAATAAATTTGGAGCAGACAGGCCAATGTAATAGTTGTCCGAGAAATAGAATGCTCCCAATCCTACATTTGGAAAAGTATTATTGATATTCTCGTTAAAAGCAACATCGGTATCTACACCGCCAGATTGTAAAACAAATCCATTAAAATTGGTGTTAAATAAGGTTACACCAGCCTTAATTCCTAGAGATAATTTGCTGTTATCGCCTACTTGTAAAACGTATGCAAAGTCTGAATAAATGTTATTTTCTTCTACTACATCTCCGATGTTATCATTAGTAAATGATAAACCTATCTCCATTTTTTCGTTAATTGGTGTATGCGCAAATAAAGATGCTGTTCTTGGAGCACCTTCTAATCCTACCCACTGTGTACGGTAAAGAGCTCCTGTATTTAAAATACCTTGTTCTGCTGTTGCATAAGCAGGGTTTATAACACTCATGTTATACATATATTGTGTAAACTGAGGGTCTTGCTGTGCGTAGCTACTGTAAGACGTCATCGTCAGTATGGCTACAATCACTAATTTTTGAAATATATTTAGTTTTTTCATGATTCTTAATTTTGTGTGTTTAGCCAAACTTTTATCTACTTAAGTATAAGCGTCCTTGAACGGGTTTATTTTCACCATCGTTAAAATTGAAAATATAGAAGTAAACACCTACTGGTAAAACTTTATCGCCAATTGTAGATTGGTTTGAAGTCCCATCAAATCTTGGTGAGGCAGCGTTGCCTTTATAGACAAGATTTCCGTATCGGTTGTAAATTTCCATTTCAAAATTTGGATGTAACACCTCTAAATTATCGACATCAAATGTGTCGTTTACACCATCGCCATTTGGAGAAAACCCATCTGGAATAACAAGTGCGCCACAATTAGTCAAATCTGGCATCACTTCTAATCTCACACTACTTTCGCAACCTGTAGTTGTATTAATTAAGGCGGCGTAATAGGTTTGTTCACTTTCTAAGTCATCAGAATTACTGTATGTACTTCCGCCATTGATAGCATCGTACCATACAACAGTAAATGGTGTTTGTCCGTTTTCTGAAATGTTTTGAGATAAATCGCCTATAGTAGGATTATCGTTAATACAATAATCTAATGACGCATCTAAAAGTGTAGGTGTAGGTGTATCGTTAATAGTAACTACGACCGATATATTATTAGAAGATTCGCAACCGTTTGCTGCTGTTTGTGTCGCAAAATAATCTTCTCCATCTATTAAAGCTTCACTATCACTTAATGCTGTAGTTAAGGCAGCATCTGCATACCAGTTTAGACTTCCTGTTACTGTTACAGCACTACTTAAGTCTGCAACAGTAGGGTTATCAATCACACAAAATGCTGGTGTAGCTTCTATAACTGTAGGCTCTTGAATATCATTTACCGTTATAGTTACTTGTGCTGAAGCATCTGTTGTACACGGCGCTGTTGCGGCTACAGTATAGGTGTAAACACCACTTGTATCTGCTGTAGGGTCAAAAATATTAGTACCGCTAGTTAATTCTGGAAACCATGTTCCTGTGCTGTCTGGCGTTCCGTTTAGTAATGTTGTTAAGTCAAACGTACCATCGATAACACAAACTTCGGCTGTATTATCTTCTCCTGCATTTGCTGGAAGCGTTACAGATACCGTAACCACACTTATAAAAGAACCACAGGCATTTACCAACTCGTAAGTGTACGGCCCAGCTGCATCTACAAGTGGATCAAATACGCCGGTACCGCTTGTTAAGGCCGGAGACCACGTTCCGCCTAAATCGGCACCTCCTAAAAGTGGGAATAAATCAATCGTGCCGGCATCTATACAAACGTTTGTACTGGCATCAGTACCTGGATTTAAAGCTTCTTCAATAGTAATTGTAATTGTTGTACTTGCATCAATACAAGGTGGTGTAGCTGCAATAAAGTAAGTAAATTGATAATCTCCAGGTGTTAGTCCTGTAGCATCTAAACTATTGTCTGTCACTGCTCCTGTTGCAGAATCATCCTGCCAAACACCTCCTGCATCTTGTGTGCCATCTAAACCTGTAAATAAATCTATACTGGCATTATCATTACATTCTATAAGTCCGGGAATTATTGCATTTCCTGATATTGGAGTTGTAAAAATGTTTACAGTCACTTCAAACCTTACTGACGACTCACATCCTGTGCTTGCATCTGTCTGGGTTGCGTAATATGTTTCTCCATTTACTAATGGTGTTGATGCATCTAAAGGATTTCCACCTGTAGCTTCATCATACCATTGTATAGAATTTCCTGTTGCTGCTAAGTCACCTACTAGACCACTATCGCAAAATTCTTGAACGGTAGTTGCTGTCGGTGTCGCTGTATCTAAAATAATTAATGTAACCGTTACAAGACTATCGTCGCATGTTCCTATGGCATTAACATCGAATGTAAAATCATAAGTGCCTGTTGCTAATCCGTCTAAAGTAACTGTATTACCTGCTAGAGCTCCAGAAGCGTCATCATCACTCCATACGCCAGACTGGTCTTCACCTTCTAATAAATCGAATAAATTAAACGTCTCACCAGAAGAAACATCTGCAATACAAAATTCTGCTGGAGGATTTACCGTTCCAGACTCTGGTGCATCTTCTAAAGTAACAGTTACTGTACTACTATTTGTGCAACCTTGTGTTGATGTTATTGAATAGGTAAAATTATAGCTGCCGATTGGTAGAGAGGTTAAGTCTACATTGCTTCCTGATAAAGCTCCTGACGCATCATCATCTGACCAAGTTCCGCCTGCATCATTACCTGTTAATTGGCCAAACAAATCTAAAGGCGAATTTCCTGCCACATCATTTTCGCAAAACGTAGCATTGGTCGGCGTACCTGTATTAGGTTGCGGAAGTACAATAAGTTGAACTGTAACATCTACATCTGAACAAGTTCCGATATTTGGTACCGAATAGGTATAATTGTAGGTTCCGTCTGCAAATGCTGAAATATCTACAGGGTTACTTACTGCTGTACCCGAAGCATCTGTACCTTCATACCAAGTGCCATTAGTGTCTTGAGTGCCGTCTAGAAGTGTAAATAAATCTAAAGGTGAATTAGCAGTTAATTCTTCAAAACATAGTTCTAAAGGTGTAAGAGCATTACCAGATTCTGGTGCTGGTTCTATAGTAATAGAAATTGTTTCGGCATCTTCGCAAGTTCCGTTAGAAATGGTATAGGTAAATTGAAAAGGACTGCCTGAAACCGTAAATGTACTTATGTCTACAGGCGAAGTTACGACTACACCATTAGCATCGGTCCATGTACCACTGTTGTTATCTTGACTCCCGTCTAAAGCTGAAAATAAATCGAAAGGTGAATTTGAAGCAATTTCGTTTTCACAAATTGAAGCATTTAAAGCTACACCTGCATTTGGATCTTCGAGAATAATTACCTGAACTGTCGTAGACTCCTCTGCACAAACATTAGGTGCTAAGTTTTGAGTATACGTGTAATCATAAGTTCCTGGTGCAAAGCCAGAAAAATCTATCGTTGACGTTGTTGCCACACCTGTGCTCAAAGTGCCTTCTGTCCATTGACCGCCAACATCTTCATTATCTAATAAAGTAAACAAATCGAATGCTCCTGGTAATCCAGACACACAAAATGATGCTGGATTATTAGCTGCTGGCGTCCCAGATGTAAAACTATCATAAATTGTGATGGTTACAGTTGAGCTTCCTTCTGGGCATGGTCCACTTGCTGGCACAGTATAAGTAAACACTAAATCGCCTGGTGTGGTTACACTTCCAATATTTATCGTTCCTGTTGTCCCATTAGTAATTGTTATTGGCCCAGACCATGTGCCTAAAGCATCTGGAGTGCCACCTAACTGGTCTACTAAATTTATATCTGTAGTAGGTAAACTATCTATACAATACTCTAAAGTAGCAGAAGTTCCTGGGTCAATAGGTGTATTAACCTCTACTGTTACTACTATAGGATTACTGGTACAAAAGAAGCTTTCTGCTTGTATGTAATACGTACCGCTTACTATGACATCAGTATCCATTAATGCTGGTTGAATAGGATTGCCTGCACCATCTAAACTTTCGTACCAGTTAAATACATCTACAGTTCCAGGTATAAGGTCTGCCACAGTAGGATTAGCTGTTGTACAAAACGATTGCACTGAAGGTGGTGTTGGCTCATCTGGCGCGTCAAAGGTTGCAGTTGTTCCAACTTCTATTTGACTTCTACAGCCTGAGGAGTCGACAAATACAATAAAATAATTTGTTCCTCCTGTAGGAATAGCGTCTGTTGGCAATGCTTGATTCGCAAGTTCAAAGTCTGTATAAATCTCAACAGAGCCTCCAGGCGGTTGGGCAAAGCTTAAAACTTCATCTATATACAGTTGAATTGTTGGAGACTCATTACTACAGTAAACAGCATCTAAGTTTTGGTTAGTTGGGCTCAACACAAAAGATACTGTAATGGCCTCTCTTGTACCGCACGTGCCCGTACTGTTACCGGCATAATAAACGCCTTCTGAAACGAGCTCATTAGAATTAAAAGTTGTTCCTCCTGTTGGGGAATCGTACCATTGGATATCATTATTGATATCTGTCGCATAAATATTTAAATCTTGAATGGTTAACCCAGCGGCATCACAAACTAGTGGCGAGGGATTAGTTACTGTTGGACATTGTGCACTAACATGACTGGTAAAGGCAAATAGTAACAAAGCAGCAGTAATTGATTTAAACAAGTTCCTATTGATAAGGTTTGTTTTCATAATCAAAATGTTGGTTAAGTTTTGGTTATAGTTTGAATAAAAAAAGTACTTATTTTTCGTACAAATCTTATATTCGGGTGCAATTTAACGAAAAATTTTGTATTTCATCGGATTTTAATGTTTTTTATCGATAAAATTTGCGCTTTGGCTAAGAAAAAATACTTAACGTGCTGACTTACAGTAATTTGAATAAAAACAAAAATCCCTAAGATTAGCTAATCTTAGGGATTTTTGTTTTTATTCAATTGGATTCTTTAATGTTGTAGTTCCTCTTCACCATCTTTCATTGGGACATTTTGAGGCACAAAGTCTTCCTCATGTCCTGGCTTACTATAATCGTAAGACCATCTGTAAACCGTTGGTAAAGCACCAGGCCAGTTACCATGAATATGCTTTACAGGAGCAGTCCATTCTAATGTGTTAGACTTCCACGGATTTTGTTCCGCCTTTTTGCCGTAGAACATACTGCTAAAGAAGTTGTACAAGAATACTAGCTGAAATGCACCTCCTACAAGAGCAAACATTGTAATGACTACCTGTGTATTTGTAGTATCATCGAACAATGGGAAGTTAGAGTTTGTATAATATCTTCGAGGTAATCCCGCCATACCTATAAAGTGCATTGGGAAGAAAACACCGTAAGCACAGATGGCTGTTACCCAGAAATGGAGATATCCTAAATTCTTATTCATCATTCTACCAAACATTCTTGGGAACCAGTGGTAAACCCCGGCAAATAACCCATAAAGTGCAGATATACCCATTACCAAGTGGAAATGCGCCACAACAAAATATGTATCATGAACATTGATGTCTAATGCACTATCACCTAAGATAATACCTGTAAGACCACCTGTAATGAAAGTTGATACTAAACCAATAGAGAATAGCATCGCTGGATTCATCTGTAGATTACCTTTCCAAAGCGTTGTAATATAATTAAAGGCTTTTACTGCTGAAGGAATTGCAATTAATAAAGTTGTAAATGTAAATACTGAACCTAAGAACGGATTCATACCAGAAATAAACATATGATGACCCCAAACTATTGTAGATAAGAATGCAATAGCCAAAATTGAAGCAACCATGGCACGGTAACCAAATATTGGCTTACGTGAATTTGTTGCAATAATCTCTGATGTAATACCTAATGCTGGTAATAATACAATATAAACTTCAGGGTGACCTAAGAACCAGAAAAGGTGTTCGAATAATACAGGCGAACCTCCTTGGTAATGTAAAACTTCACCTTGAATAAATATATCTGATAAGAAGAATGACGTTCCAAAACTTCTATCCATTATTAATAATAGGGCTGCAGATAATAAAACTGGGAATGAAATTACACCAATGATTGCTGTTACAAAGAACGCCCAAATAGTTAATGGTAAACGTGTCATTGACATCCCTTTTGTACGTAGGTTCAATACTGTTACAATATAGTTTAACGACCCTAATAAGGAAGATGCAATAAATATTGCCATTGATACTAACCAGAGTGTCATTCCTGCACCTGAACCGCCTTGTGCCATTGGTAAAGCTGATAATGGTGGGTAAATTGTCCAACCTGCAGCCGCTGGTCCTGCCTCTACGAATAGAGATAATATCATTATCACACTAGATAAGAAAAATAACCAATAGGAAATCATGTTAAGAAATCCTGAAGCCATATCCCTAGCACCAATCTGTAATGGAATTAATAAGTTACTAAACGTACCACTAAGACCTGCGGTAAGCACAAAGAAAACCATGATGGTACCATGAATGGTCACTAATGCTAAATAAATATCGGCATCCATGACACCTTCTGGCGCCCACTTGCCTAATAAGGCTTCGAATAATACATTTGGTTTCTCTGGCCACGCAATTTGCATACGCATCATTAAGGACATCATAATCCCTACAACACCCATAATAATACCTGTAATTAAGTATTGTTTAGCAATCATCTTGTGATCTTGGCTAAAAATATACTTAGTTACAAAGGTCTCTTTGTGGTGATGTACGTCGTGGTCGTCGTGAACGTGTGTTTCTGCTGTTACTGACATAATCTTTTATCTTTTTCTTAAAACAATTTTTTTAATGCTAATTTAATGAATTTTCGAAAGTTTTTTGTTCTTTCATCCATGCATCAAATTCTTCTTGAGTCTCTACAACTATCTTCATTTGCATGTTGTAGTGAGACTTTCCACATATTTTATTACAGAGTAATAAATAATCAAATTCATAAGTAAGGTCTTGCCCAGAGGCTTCAATTTCGGCTTTACGATCTAATCTAAGTGCATTTATATTTGCAACTTTATCTTGGATATCCGGATTAGAGCGCATCTCTGCAGTAGTTACAGTTGGTGTAAATGCAAACTGTGTAACCATACCTGGAACGCAGTTCATCTGTGCTCTAAAATGTGGCATATAAGCCGAGTGTAATACATCCTGAGAACGCATCTTAAATAAGATTGGTCTGTTAACTGGTAAATGTAATTCTGTTACAATAACATCATCTTTTGCATTTGGATCATCCTCATCAACACCCAATATATTGGCTCTATCTAAGTCAATTAACCTAACATTGGCTTTACCTAAAACATTGTCTTCACCACCATATCTTGCTTTCCAATTAAATTGCTGAGCATATAATTCAATAACCATTGGATCTTCACTTTCGTCGATATTCATGATATCATTCCAGGTGAATAATCCATAGATAATTAAACCTGCTAGAACAATTACAGGAATAATTGTCCAGATTGCTTCTAATGTATTATTATCTGCGTAAAATAAAGCCTTACGTCCTTTTTCTCCTTTATATTTAAATGCAAAATAATGTAATAAAAATTGTGTAACTATCTGAACAAAGAATATAACAATCATAGAAATGACCATTAAATTATCTATCCCTGGACCATGCTCTGATGCTGAATTAGACATTAGAGGTAAATCGCCCAAATACACAAAACTTGCAATGGTAATAGCATATATGAAGATTAAAAAAGCAATCATCATATAACCATTAAATCTGTTATCCTTGTCGGTAGCTACTTGATTATCGTTTGAAGCACCAACTTGTGCTAAATCAAAAATCTTTACCATTTGCCAAAGGGCAACGGCTACAAATAGTACTATAATAAATATTAACAAAGTTGTCATTATCGTCTCAGTTCTAAATTTTTAATTAATAATGAAAGTGTTCACTCTCTTTAATAAATGGGTTTCCTTTTGCCAATAAAGGTGCTTTGCTTAATGCTGTAAATACAATAAACAAGAATAATCCTGCAAAGAAACAAATCGCTCCAATTTCTGGTGCTCCTATAAACCATCTTTCACTTACTGTTGCAGGCATAATCATATTAAAGACGTCTAAATAATGGCCACATAAGATTACAATTCCTGCCATAACTACAAACCATGGAATACGTTTGTAATCGCTATTCATTAATAATAATAATGGGAATAGGAAATTCATAGCTACCATACCAAAAAATGGTAATTTGTAGTCTTCTATTCTCGCAACAAAGTACACTACCTCTTCTGGAATGTTAGAATACCAGATAAGCATAAATTGAGAAAACCATAAGTATGTCCAGAAAATACTAATACCAAACATAAACTTAGCCAAATCATGTAAGTGACTATCGTTTACAAACTCTAATAATCCTTTAGACTTTAAATAGATTGTAATTAATGCTATTACTGTTATACCACTTACAAACATACTTGCAAATACGTACCAACCAAATAATGTAGAGAACCAATGAGGATCAACACTCATTATCCAGTCCCAAGACATCATCGATTCTGTGTAGATATAAAACACTAAGAATCCCGCAGAAATTCTGAAATTCTTTTTGAAATTACTATTATCCTCAGCGGAGTCTTGAGCAATCGAAAACTTACGAGAAAAGTATCTGTATAAAGACCACCCAGCTAAAAATATTGCGCCTCTTATAAAGAACCAAGGTGTATTTAACCAGCCTTCTTTTGCTTGAATAATCTTATCGTGAGCAACGACATCGGCATCCATCCATATAAATAGATGCTTACCTGCAAACGCAGCAACTAAAAGAACCAATATTCCTCCTGGCAATACATAAGCTGTGATACCTTCCATAACTCTAAAAAGTACTGGTGACCAACCTGCTTGCGCCGCATATTGTATAGCATAGAATGCTAAAACGCCCAAAGCAATCATAAAGAAAAAGAACGCAGCAACATATAATGCAGCATAAGGTCTGTTGTGTATTTGGTGTAAGGCATGCTCTTCATGACTCATTTTATGACCATCTTCTGCATGGTCAGCATCTGCGTATCCTGCTACTTGGCTGTGTGTATCTCCATGTCCAGCATCAGCATGCTCATTACCATGACCATCGCCGTGTTCGTTAACTAAATATTCAGATATGTTATCTTCAGTTACAGCATGAGATTTCATGTATCCGTAACCCCATAGCAGTCCACCTAAAACCACTAATATGATTGAAGCTATCTTTAATCGATTTGAAATTTTATATTCCATCTATATAATCTTTGTCTAAATCTTATTTTTCTAAATCTGCTTTTAGTTTTTCAACATAAGCCACAACTTGCCAACGCTCTTCTTCGCTCATAAAATTAGCATAAGAGCCCATTGAGTTTTTACCATAATAAATAACATGATAAATACTTCCTGTTGTAATTGCTCTACCAGCATCTGCATAACTTGGCACACCTAAGATTTTCTCACGTTCTACCAAATAACCTTTTCCTGCTCCTTTATTACCATGACAAATACCGCAGTAAATATCGTACAGCTCTTTCCCTCTTGCATAATCAACTGCTGCAGAATCTAAAGGACTTGTTAAGTTAGCTTTTGCGTACTCGTAACCCTCATTAGTATCCTCTATCTCGTATAACGAATATCCTCTTGGAATGGTTCCTTCTACCGGAAGCTGAGCTTCGACACCATTTGCAAAGGCCTCAGATTCTTGATACGCTTCGTAACCCACAGATTGGTACATGTTAGGCATGTACTGATAGTTACGTCTTGTTTTTTTGTTACAAGACACTATACTAAATAGCATAAGTAATACTACTGATATTTTTAAAGTCGTCTTCATATTAATGTGCGTCTTCGTCTTTTTCTACAATATTAATCTCAACAGCACCAGTCTCTTTCAATAGATTTGTTAAATCTGCCTCGTTATCATGAATAGCGATTTCCATTAAAAAATGGTCATCCGTTGTTCTTGGGTCTGGATTTTCAGCTTTTTTAAATGGCCACATTCTGCTACGTAAGTAAAACGTAATAACCATTAAATGCGCGGCAAAAAATACAGTTAACTCAAACATGATAGGAACAAATGCTGGCATATTTTCTATATAACTAAAGCTTGGTTTACCACCAATATCCTGTGGCCAATCTTCAATCATTATAAAATTCATCATTACAACGGCTACCGTAAGACCAACACAACCGTATAAAAATGCTGTTATTGCTAAACGTGTAGGCGCCAAACCCATAGCTTTATCTAGTCCGTGAACAGGAAATGGGCAATATATTTCTTCGATATGATGCTTAGCTGCCTTCACCTTTTTTACGGCTGACATTAAGATATCATCATCGTTATAGATAGCATGAATTACTTTTGAAGCTGCTTCCATATCTATTAATTGTTTAATAAGTTTTTAGCCTGTCCTGCCCAATCGTCGCGTTCTGCCCTTCCAGGAAAAGACCCTGTGATTGAATCTAACAAGTCGTATTCGTTTTTAGTCATCTTACTTACTTGTAAGAATGTGTAAATTCCTATACTGTTAAGAACTTCTTCCATCTTAGGACCTACACCACTTATTTTCTTTAAATCGTCTGCTGTTTGTGTATTAGCATCAAATTTTCCGATACTGTTTAATAAATCATCTACTTTACCATCATCTGTATTAGGTAACGGTGCTTCTGTAGAGGCTGTTAATCCCGCTGAGTATACAGATGTTCTATCATCCGCTCCTGTACCAACTAAACTCTCTCCACTTTCTCTAATGCGCTTGTATCGCTCACCTGATGATTTTAAAATAGTCTTAACTTCCGCTTGTGCAATTACTGGGAATGTACGCGAGTACAATAAGAATAACACAAAGAAGAAACCAATTGTTCCGATAAAAATACCAATATCTACGAATGTCGGAGAGAACATTGTCCAAGACGATGGTAAGTAATCTCTATGCAATGACGTTACGATAATCACAAAACGCTCGAACCACATTCCAATATTTACTACGATAGAAATAAAGAAAGAGAACATAATACTTGTTCGTAATTTTTTGAACCACATAAACTGAGGAGAGAATACGTTACAAGACATCATCGCCCAATACGCCCAAGCATAAGGACCAGTTGCTCTGTTTAAGAATGCATATTGTTCGTATTCTACACCAGAATACCAAGCGATAAATAGCTCCGTAATATAAGCCACACCAACAATAGAACCTGTAATCATAATTACGATATTCATCAATTCGATATGCTGTACAGTAATATAATCTTCTAAGCTACATACTTTACGCATGATTATAAGAAGCGTGTTTACCATAGCGAATCCTGAGAAAATCGCTCCTGCAACGAAATACGGTGGGAAAATTGTGGTATGCCAACCTGGTATTACAGATGTCGCGAAGTCAAACGATACAATAGTATGTACAGAAAGTACTAACGGTGTTGCTAAACCAGCAAGTACCAAAGATACTTCTTCAAAACGTTGCCAATCTTTAGCACGGCCAGACCAACCAAAACTTAATAAAGAATATATTTTCTTTTGGAATGGCTTGACTGCTCTATCTCTAATCATTGCAAAATCTGGCAATAAACCAGTCCACCAGAATACTAATGATACCGATAAATATGTAGAGATTGCAAATACATCCCAAAGTAATGGCGAGTTAAAGTTTACCCATAACGAACCAAATTGGTTTGGAATTGGCAGTACCCAGTATGCCAACCATGGACGACCCATGTGAATAATTGGGAATAAACCTGCTTGCACAACTGAGAAAATAGTCATGGCTTCCGCAGAACGGTTAATTGCCATACGCCATTTTTGACGGAATAATAAAAGTACGGCAGAAATTAATGTTCCTGCGTGACCAATACCTACCCACCAAACAAAGTTGGTAATATCCCAAGCCCAGTTTACAGTCTTATTAAGACCCCAAACACCGATACCTGTTGATATGGTATAAATAATACAACCTATTCCCCAAAGGAAAGCGACCAAGGCAATTGAGAATACAATCCACCATGATTTATTGGCTTTACCTTCGACAGGTCTAGCAACCTCGACAGTTACGTCGTGATAGGATTTTTCTCCTGTTACTAAAGGTCTTCTAATAGGTGCTTCGTAATGAGACGCCATAATTATATATTGATTTCTTTATTAATTTACGCTTTTGTGTTTCTAACTTTTGTATGGTAGAATACGTTTGGTTTTGTACCTACATATTCTAATAAATGATACATACGGTCATCTTCTTTTAGTTTGGCTACTTTACTTTCTTTATCATTTACATCACCAAATACCATAGCACCGTTTCCACAAGCAGCAGAACATGCTGTTTGGAACTCACCATCTTTAACTTCGCGCCCATCACGCTTGGCATCGAGAATTGTTTTCTGTGTCTTTTGGATACAGAATGAACATTTCTCCATAACACCACGAGAACGTACGGTAACATCAGGGTTTAATACCATGCGACCTAAATCATCATTCATAAAGTAGTCGAACTCATCATTTTGGTTGTATAAGAACCAGTTAAAACGACGCACTTTATAAGGACAGTTATTAGCACAGTAACGTGTACCTACGCAACGGTTATATGCCATGTGGTTTTGACCCTGACGGCCATGAGCTGTTGCAGCAACAGGACATACAGTCTCGCAAGGTGCATGATTACAATGTTGACACATCACTGGCTGGAATACAACTTGAGGATTTTCATTTGGACTTTCCATTTCTCCAAATTCGCTTAAAGAACTGCCTAAGCCAGAGATATTTTCTTTTTTCTCTAAATCTCCATCAAAACTATCTTCAGAAGAGTAGTATCTATCAATACGCAACCAGTGCATATCTCTACTACGACGCATTTCGGTCTTACCAACTACTGGCACATTATTTTCAGCGTGACAAGCAATAACGCAAGCACCACAACCTGTACAAGCATTTAAGTCTATTGACAAGTTGAAGTGATGTCCGATTGAACGATCAAATTCATCCCATAAATCTACCTCTGGTGATGTTACAGGAGTTTCGATATGATTTAGTGAAACTTCTGGAATTGAATTCCAGTATTTTTTATCTTTTGTATTGAATATCTCTAAAGTTGTTTCTTTAATGATATCGCCACGTCCCATTAACGTGTTGTGTAACTGAACACAAGCAAACTCGTGCTCTCCAGCAGCCTTGGTAATAGATACCTCTTGAACTGGATTAAAGTTTTGATATAACGGGTAGGCATTTACGCCTGTTTGCATGTCGCCTTTTAGCCCCATGGTTCTACCATAACCAAATGATAAACCTACAGAACCTTTAGCTTGACCTGGTTGGATTAACACAGGAACGTTCTTTACTGTGACACCATTAACCGTAACATCTACTAAACTACCGTTAAGACCACCGTTAGCAACATTCTTATTTACTAATCCTGCTGCATCTGCATCGGCCTGAGATATCGTTAAATAGTTATCCCATGATGTTCTTGTAATTGGGTCTGGAAACTCTTGTAACCAAGGGTTATTTGCTTGCTGACCGTCTCCCATACCTGTTTTGGTATAAAGAGACAATTCCATACCACTAGACTTTGAAGAAGACGCTAAAGCTCTGGCAGCGTTTCCGCTTGGCGCCTCTATTTCTTCCACAGCTGAAACTTCCTCAGTTGTATTTGAAGTCGACACAAACACACCATCATGCAATGCTTGGTTATAAGATGCTCCGTTTAAGATACTTTCTTTCCAAGTTGCCTTGATATAATCGTTATATGCTGTTGTATTATCAGTCCAGGTTAATAATACATCTTGAAACTGCTTCGTATCAAATAACGGACGGATTGTTGGTTGCATTAATGCATAGTGTCCTGTTTTAATTTCGACATCACCCCAAGATTCTAAATAGTGAGGTGCGGCAGCAATATAATTACAATTTGAAGACGTCTCATCCTTCTTCATAGAGAAAGCAATCGACGTTGTTTTCTTAAGACCTTCAGCAAAATCAGTGGCGTTTGGTAATGTGTACATTGGATTTACACCAACCATTACTAAAGCACCAACTTTTCCAGCTTTCATATCGGCAACTAATTGCATTACTGCTTTGTCGTTACCTTGTTTTGTGTTAATTGTTGTCTTAGTATCAAAAGCTTTACTAGATAAGGCTTCGTTAATTTCTAAAACGACAGTTTGTGCATTTACATCTTGAATACCTGTTACAACAACACCATTACTACCAGCTTTCTTAAGCTCTGAAGCTGCTGCTCTGACTGCTTTATCTAGATTCTCTGGGAGATTTCCTCCAACTGAAGCACCAGTAACATAGCTGTATAATTTAGCTAAAGCTAAACGCTGCTCACTTGGTTTCATTGGCACACGCTTATCTGCGTTTGCACCAGTTAATGACATATTAGATTCAAACTGAATATGACGTGACATCTTTCCATTTTCTGGAATACGCATTTTAGCATAAGCCGTATCAAATCCACCACCTTGCCAATCACCTAGAAAGTCTGCACCAACAGAAACAATAGTCATGGCTTTAGAAAAATCGTAATTAGCTAAAGCACGCTTTCCATATTTTGCTTGAAATGCATCTAAAGCAGCAGATTCTGAAATAGCATCGTAAGATACGTGACGTACATTTCCGTATGTTTCTGAAAACTCACCAACTAATTTAGAGGTTGAAGGACTTGCAAACGTTTGGGTTAAAAATACAATCTCTTTATCACCAACTTTACTAAACACCTCTTTAGTTTCTGTGTTGAATGTATCCCAAGAAATTGGTGTATCACCTTTCATTGGACCTTTAACACGAAGACTATCGTATAAACCTAAAATTGAAGCGTTAACTCTTGCATTAGCATGACCGTTGGTCTTTGCCAAATCGTTATTCTCAATTTTAATTGGCCTTCCTTCTCTTGTTTTCACTAAAACACTAGCAAAGTCGTATCCATCTGCAATTGTCGTTGCATAATAGTTTGCTACACCAGGAACGATTTCCTTTGGTTGCACTACATAAGGAATAGATTTTACTACTGGTCCTTCACAGGCCGCTAAAGAAGCAGCGGCTGTACTAAAACCAACATATTTTAAGAAATCACGACGCGAGGTAGATGAAGATTCTAAAGTTTCTTTATCTCCTAAAAACTCGTCTGTTGGTATTTGTTCAACAAATTCGTTTTGCTGTAGCGTCTCAACAATAGAACTATTTTCGTTTAGCTCCTCAACACTTTTCCAGTATTTCTTGTTTGATGACATATAATTGTGAGTTACTTCTTATTATTAATAATGACACTTACCACATTCTAATCCGCCCATCTGCGCTGCAGTTAACTGCTCCACTCCATATTTTTTAGATAATTGCTCGTGGATTTTTGTATAGTATGCGTTGTCTTTAACTTTTACATTTGTCTCTCTGTGGCAATTGATACACCAACCCATTGTTAGCGATGAGTATTGGTACATAATTTCCATCTCCTCAACAGGACCATGACATGTTTGACATTCTAAACCTGCAACAGAAACGTGCTGCGAGTGATTAAAATAAGCAAAGTCTGGTAAGTTATGGATGCGTATCCATTTAACAGGACTTGTTTCGCCAGTGTATGCTTGGGCTTCTTCATCCCAACCAACGGCTTTATATAGCTTTTGAATTTCGGCATTGTAATCTACACCATACTCTTGCCCTTCTGCGTAAGTCTCTGGAGCCACCTGCGCAATGTTCTTATGACAGTTCATACAAACGTTAAGTGATGGGATTCCTGAATGCTTACTTACTCTAGCTGAAGAGTGGCAGTATTTACAATCTATCTTATTGTCTCCTGCATGTATTCTGTGAGAATAGTGGATTGGCTGTACTGGCTCGTAGCCTTGGTCTACACCAACTTGCATTAAGTAACCATAAACAAAATAACCACTTGCCAATAACAATACTATTGACGTGACTAGAACCAAGAATTGATTTTTTACAAATGCTTTCCAGATTGGAATGCGCTGTTCTTCTACCGGAACCTCTATACCTTTTGCGTCTGCAAAACGCTTTAATGTACGATTAACTAAAACTAAAGCTAAGGCCAATAAACCAAATAATAAGGCTAGTGCTCCTAAGATGATTGAGTTTGAAGTTGAATCAGTAGTGCCCGCTCCGCCACCAATAGGATTTTCATCAACAACAACAGGTGCTGGCGGTGGTTCGGCTGTGTACGCTAAAATATCTGAAATATCCTGGTCGCTTAACGTAGGAAACGCATTCATTGCTGTTTGGTTGTACTCGTTCCAAATCTTAACAGCATACGGGTCACCTGCTTTGATAAGCGCAGAACTGTTTCGTATCCACTTATTTAACCACTCTCTATCTAATCCTTCTTCTTCGTAAAGTCTAGCTTCCACGTTACGTAATGCAGGACCTGTCATCTTTCTGTCTAGTTTATGACAAGCAGCACACTGAGCGTTAAATAAAGATTTTCCGTTTGCTGGATCACCGTCTTGGGCCAAAATGGTAGTTGAAAACGTAAGTAATAATATGAAACCTAAACGAAGAATGCTTGAGGTTAAATTACGGTAGATAACGTGTTTCATATGTGTAATTGAATTATCTTCTAAAATTTGGTACGATTTTTTCAATAATTATGATAAAAATCATGTTTCTAAAAACTCATGCAAAAATAAGGTATAAAGTCGATTTTAGAAATGTTAGATAAGTCATAATATCTAATTTATAAACATTCTAAATAAGAATATATCCCTTGAATACGTTAAGAAAATATAACTTTGTAAAATAATTTATTTGACTATGAAAAAATTGAATATAAAACTGATAGCTTTTTTAATGTTTGGATTAATTCCTGCATTAATCAACGCACAAGAAGGTACAGTTACGATAGACCAACCAAAAGCCATAGAAAAACTTTTAGAGTTTAAAAAAGACATAAAAACAGTTGACCTCTTTAAAATTCAAGTGTATAGCGGAAGCAGTTCTTTTCAGGCAGAAAAAGTGAAGTCTGAATTTCAAAGCACATACGGAGAATGGCCTACAGAAATGGTCTTTAATACGCCGAACTACAAAATTTGGGTAGGTAATTTTAGAGACCGTCTTGAAGCTGATCGCGCGCTTCTTAGAATCAAGAAAAACTATATGAATGCTTTTATCTTTCAGCCTAAGAAAGATTAAAAGACTAAATCAGAAATTGAAAAAGGCGGGATTTTTAATTTAATCCCGCCTTTTTTTATTGAATAAGTATCTTTTTATTTAGTTCTATATTCGCTGTCTTCACTTTTAAAAAATAAACACCGCGTCTGTATTTAGACACATTAATGGCGTGTATGTTTCTTTTAGTAAAAACTTGTTTGCCCATGACATCGTAAAGCGCAACTGAATAATCCATATTTAATGCATTACCCTCTAGATACAACATTTGGCTAACAGGATTTGGAAACACAGATAATCTATCTTGTTGGCTAAAGTTATCCGTGCTTAGTACAGAATTTTGTACAGCACCCTCTAAAGTAACAATTTGCCCACATAAAGACTGTGTTATTGCAGTTGCCTCAACCCATGTGCCAAGCGATAAACTTGGAGGATTCGGTAGCGATGCTTCGTCGTTATAATATAACAGATAGGTGTTGATAAAGTTATCGTTTCCGTCATCAGCTAAAATTTCCCAACGCATATTTGCGGTGCTCCATTCGATTTTTAATTTACAAAATCCTATACCACTACAGTCTCGGGAACCCAACATAGGGTCAGAAACTGTAACAAAACTATTTCTATCGTTGGCAAAGCTAACTTGCTCAAAATGATAGTCTTCTGTATCGATTAATGAGTTACATGCGTTAAATGTAATTTGTTGTGAAAAACCTAATCCACTAAAAATCAATAACAACAAAACTATTCTAAAATAATCACTAAGTTTCATATCTTACTAGTTTTGAGAAGGAAAAATACCTTGTATGCAAATCACGTATCTTAAACCAAGATATGGCTGTCTATTTTCTACAGGCTGACCATTACCTGTATTCCCAATCATGTTGGTATTCATTGTGATTGCAGTACCACCAGTAGAATATTCTGGATCTAGAGTTTTGGTCTGAGCTGGATAATTGTTTGCAGGGGAAGATGATGTGCCATCTTCCGCCACAGCTGTTACAGAATGGCTGTGAGCTGGTAACTGAGCAACAGATAGTGTATTAGAATT
The DNA here is from genome assembly GCF_004346845.1 of Winogradskyella wandonensis. Lineage (GTDB taxonomy): Bacteria > Bacteroidota > Bacteroidia > Flavobacteriales > Flavobacteriaceae > Winogradskyella > Winogradskyella wandonensis. The sequence continues at coordinate 447,971 of NZ_SMGI01000002.1, forward strand.
TGTTCCTCCAGTTTCTCCTAAATTAACAGGAGGTAAACCTGGACCTGTACCTATTCCTACAGGTACTCTACCCCTAAGATCAGGAAGAGCGAATGTTGTTTGCCCATCACCACCATAAGTAGTTCCTAACAATGCAAATAATGCCTGATACTGAGCAATTGGTAGTAAACGCCCGTCGCAGGTCATCCAACCTTGTTGTTCAAAAGTTATGGCCGTAAGTTTAATATCTCCAAGATAGGCCTCTTGAGCATTTAATGGATTTATAGAAGAGAATAAAACTGCTAATAATAAAAACGTAATAGTTTTTTTCATAATTTATAGATTTAAATTTTAACTAATAAGATTGATAAAGTTAATAAAAAAAGCACCTCTTTTACAAGAAGCGCTTTAGCTAAATATTAACTACATAAACTATTTCAGTTTTTTCTTAACCTCTACTTCTTGGAAGGCTTCAATTATATCACCTTCTTTAATGTCGTTGTAGTTTTTAATCTGCATACCGCAATCGTAACCTTTAGACACTTCTTTAACATCATCTTTAAATCGTTTTAAAGATGCTAATTCGCCTGTGTAAATTACAACACCATCACGAATTAATCGGATACCCGAATTTCTATAAATCTTACCACTTGTTACCATACATCCTGCAATACTTCCGATTTTAGATACCTTAAAAATTTCTCTAATCTCTGCTGTACCAGTAATCTCTTCTTTAAGCTCTGGAGACAACATGCCTTCCATTGCATCTTTAAGGTCATTTATGGCATCGTAGATAATAGAGTAAGTTCTGATATCGATTTCTTCTTTATCAGCAATCTGACGTGCGTTACCCATAGGACGAACATTAAATCCTATAATAATCGCATCCGAAGCTGTTGCTAGCAACACGTCACTTTCTGTTATTGCACCAACACCCTTGTGGATGATATTTACTTGAATTTCTTCTGTAGATAATTTCTGGAACGAATCTGTTAAAGCTTCAACTGAACCATCTACATCACCTTTTAGTATAATATTCAACTCTTGGAAATCACCAAGTGCTATACGTCTTCCGATTTCATCAAGTGTAATATGACGCTGTGTTCTAACCGATTGCTCACGTTGTAATTGCGTACGTTTTGTTGCAATTTGTTTTGCTTCGCGCTCGTCTTCAAATACATTAAATTTATCACCCGCTTGTGGCGCTCCATCTAAACCTAAAATAGATACTGGCGTTGATGGTCCGGCTTCTTTAATTTCCTTACCACGCTCATCGTGCATTGCCTTGACCTTACCGCTATTTTTTCCTGCTAAAACGTAATCTCCAATTTTTAATGTACCTGCTTGTACTAAAATTGTTGACACATAACCTCGACCTTTGTCTAAGTATGCTTCTACTACTGTTCCGCTAGCAAGTTTATTTGGGTTAGCCTTAAGTTCTAATAATTCTGCTTCTAGAAGTACTTTTTCTAATAATTCTTTTACACCTGTACCAAACTTTGCAGATATATCGTGAGATTGAATTTTTCCTCCCCAATCTTCTACCAAGAGATTCATGTTGGCTAAACCTTCTTTAATCTTATCAGGATTTGCATCAGGCTTATCAATCTTATTTATCGCGAAAACAATAGGAACACCTGCTGCTTGTGCGTGAGAAATTGCTTCTTTTGTTTGCGGCATAATGTCATCGTCCGCAGCTGCAACAATAATCGCAATGTCTGTAACTTGAGCACCACGAGCACGCATCGCTGTAAAGGCCTCGTGACCAGGTGTATCTAAGAATGCTATTTTTTGTCCGTTTTCTAAAGTTACACCGTATGCACCAATATGTTGTGTGATACCTCCTGACTCTCCTGCGATTACATTTTCTTCACGGATATAATCTAAAAGCGAAGTTTTACCGTGATCTACGTGACCCATAACCGTAACAATTGGTGCACGTGGTTTTAAATCTTCTGGATTATCCTCTACTTCTTCGATAGACTCCTCGATATCGGCTGTAACGAATTCGACATCATATCCAAACTCTTCGGCAACGATACTTAACGTTTCGGCATCGAGACGCTGATTCATGGTTACCATCATACCAAGAGACATACATGCAGAAATTACTTGGGTTACGCCAACGTCCATCATTGTAGCAACTTCACTTACGGTAACAAATTCTGTTACTTTAAGCGTTTTACTTTCTGCCGCTTCTGCTTGTAATTCTTTTTCGGTTTGCTCTCTATGCTGATCCCTTTTTTCTCGACGGTACTTTGCACCTTTTCCTTTATTGCTTTTACCTTGTAATTTTTCTAGAGTCTCACGGATTTGTTTTTGTACATCTTCTTCGCTAGGTTCTTCTTTTACGACTTTAGGTCTGTTATTGCCACGTCCTTTAAAATTACCTTTTCTATCGTTCGAGAAGTTTGACTTACCGTTATCTCCTGGCTTACTAATTCTTCTACGCTTGCGCTTATTGGTAGCATCGCCATCTTTTGCTTTGTCTTCTTTTTTCTTTTTAGGTTTATTAAATTGAGTTAAATCAATTTTCTTCCCTGTAATATTTGGACCACTAAGCTTTTGGTACTGCGTCTTAATCTTTTCATCTACTGGCTCAGAAGTAGTTTCAGATTTTTTAGGAGCATCTTCTTTTTTAGCTTTTGGCTCTTCTTTTGGGGCTTCTGCTTTAACAGGAGCGTCCTCTTTCTTAGTTTCAGCTTTGGCCGTGGTCTTTTTAGAAGTTGTTTCTTTAACTTCTTTTGGTACTTCGGCTTTTGGCTCTTCTTTCTTAGGCGTTTCGACATTAGGTTTGTTACCATCTAAATCGATTTTACCTACTTGTTTTGGGCCAGAAAGTTCTGCCTTAGCTTTTAAAACGGTTTCTCTTTCCGCTTCTTCTTTAGCTTTTTCTTCGAGCTCACGCTCTCTTTTTTCTCTCAGCGCTTCTTTTTCTTTCTGTTTTGCCTCGCTTACTTCTTGTGCTTTCTCGCGTTTAGTTGCATCCGTCTGAAATTCATCAGCCAATGTATCATAAACATCCTGAGAGATTTTTGTATTAGGACTTTTCTCTATTTCGATACCCTTGGATTCTAGAAAATCCACAGCACGATCTAAAGAGATATTTAATTCCCTAAGTACTTTATTAATTCTAATTTGAGCCATAAATGCTTTTATATAATCCTAAATATATAGTTTACCAATTGATTTGCAAAAATTGATAGTTTTAGTCTTCGAATTCTTCTTTTAGAATTCTAATAACTTCTGATATTGTTTCTTCTTCTAAATCGGTACGTTTTACCAAGTCACCAAGGTCCTGTTCTAAAATACTTTTTGCAGTATCTAAACCAGCCTTACTAAATTCTTGTATAATCCATTCATCGATTTCATCAGAGAATTCGCTTAATTCTACATCTTCTTCTGCACCTTCTCTAAAGACATCTATTTCGTAGCCTGTTAATTTACTAGCCAATCTAATATTATGGCCGCCGCGACCAATGGCTTTAGACACTTCTTCTGGTTTTAGCAACACCTCTGCACGCATATTTTCTTCGTCTAATTTTAACGACGTTACTCTAGCCGGGCTAAGTGCTCGTGTAATAAATAGTTGAATATTATTAGTATAATTAATAACATCTATATTTTCATTACCCAATTCTCTAACGATACCATGAATTCTAGAACCTTTAATACCAACACAGGCACCCACTGGATCTATTCTGTCGTCGTAAGAATCTACAGCTACTTTTGCCTTCTCTCCAGGAATGCGCACTACGTTTCTTACTGTTATTAAGCCATCAAAAACCTCAGGAATTTCTTGCTCGAATAATTTCTCTAAAAATAGAGGTGATGTCCTAGACATTATTATTGCGGGTTTACTTCCTTTAAGCTCAACACTTTCTATTACACCTCTAACATTCTCTCCTTTGCGGAAAAAGTCTGATGGAATTTGCTTGTCTTTTGGTAAGATAATCTCGTTACCATCATCATCTAATAAGATAATTGCTCTGTGGCGTATATGATGAACCTCGGCTGAATAAATCTCTCCTTCGAGTTCTTTAAATTGCTTGTATATATTGGTGTTGTCGTGTTCGTGAATTTTAGAAATTAAATTTTGCTTAAGTGCTAAAATTGAACGTCTACCTAGCTCAAAAAGCTTAACTTCCTCAGCTACGTCTTCACCAACTTCGAAATCTGGCTCAATTTTTTGAGCTTCTGATAGTTCAATTTCTTGATTTGGGTCTTCAACTTCACCGTCTGCGACAACAATTCTATTTCTCCAAATCTCTAAGTCGCCTTTGTCTGGATTAATAATAATATCGAAGTTGTCATCATCTCCATATTTCTTTTTCAATGCATTACGCAATACATCTTCTAGAATCGCCATTAGCGTAACTCTGTCTATTAATTTATCATCTTTAAAGTCTGAAAATGATTCAATTAACGCTAAATTTTCCATAGTAACAGGACTTAAAATTTAATTATAACTTTTGCTTCTTTTATATCTTCTAATGCAATGGTTGCCTCTTTGGTAACCGTCACTTTTCCTTTTCCAACTGGTTTTGGCTCGCGTGCTTTCCATTTTAATTGAATAGCATTACTGTCTGCGGCTTCTAGTTTACCTTCTATTTTTTTGTCGTCTTTAGTCTTTACCTCTAGCGTACGACCAACATTTTTCTTGTACTGTCTTGGCAATGTTAGTGGTGATGCTGCTCCTGCCGATAAAACTTCTAAAGAAAAATCTTCTTCTTCTCTATCTAAATTATGTTCTATGGCCCGGCTTATATACATACAGTCTTCGACCAGCACGCCATTATCACCATCAATTACTACTTTTATTGCGTTATCCGAACCAACAGACATATCAATAAGAAATAAATCCTGACGCTCGTCAAGTGCTTCTTGTAGTAGCTTTTCTGCTTTTTGCTTTAACATATTAGTATAAAAAGAGGGGACTTTTCGTCCCCTCATATTCTTCATTTCCTTAAACAGTGGTGCAAATATACAATATATATCGAGTTTTGCAAGGCGTTTTAGCTCTATTATTCTGAAAATTCAACCATAATAGCAGATGCAACAATTATTGAACTATTTACTTTCCTAATAAAAAAACCTCTACTTTTCAATAGAGGTTTTAAATTATGTTGGCCCACTAGGGCTCGAACCTAGACTCTTCTGGACCAAAACCAGACGTGTTGCCAGTTACACCATGGGCCATCGTTATTAAACGAGAGCGCAAATTTATAACAAAGTTTTACTTGCGCAAAAAAAATATGAAAAAATAATTACTAATACTTAACGTTTGCTTAAAAACATTGGCTGTGTTGTATTTATTAGTAAATTCGCCAGCATCAAAAGACTTTGTTTTTATGACCAATTTCAACTTTAAAAAGTGGAACACCATTTTAGGATGGTTTGTATTTACTGTTGCCGCCATAACCTACGCATTAACTATAGAACCAACAGTAAGTTACTGGGACGCTGGAGAGTATATTTTAACCTCGTCCAAACTACAAGTTGGTCATCCTCCAGGAGCACCATTATTTCAGATGCTGGGTGCTTTTTTCTCTATTTTTACTTTGGAGCCTTCGCAAATTGGAGCACTTCTAAATATGATGAGTGCAGTTTCTAGTGCGTTTACGATTCTCTTTATGTTTTGGACGGTTACTATTTTACTTCGTAAAATGGTTAAATACGATTCTGAAAAGGACCAAAAAAGTAAAGGCCTTGCAATCCTTGGAAGTGCATTGGTTGGAAGTTTAGCTTTTACATTTACAGACTCATTTTGGTTTAATGCGGTAGAAACTGAGGTTTACGCGATGGCAACACTAATAATGGCAATTTTATTTTATCTCGCTTTACGTTGGGAAGCCGAAATGCACAAACCAAGAGGTAATCGTTGGTTAATACTTATTGCTTTTGTAATTGGCTTATCTTTTGGTGTTCACTTTATGGGCTTATTAACTATTCCAGCAATTGGACTTATTTACTATTTTAAAAACTACAAGACCATAACAGTTCAGAATTTCATTTTAGCTAATATTATTTCTGCTGCAATCCTACTGTTCATCTTTAAATTACTGCTTCCAAATACGTTACGTTTCTTCGGTTGGATGGAGGTTACCATAGTTAATTCTTTTGGTTTACCATTTCACTCGGGAACTATAATCGCTGGTATTATTGTCATAGCTGCATTCTATTATGGTTTGAATTATACGCGTAAGAAAGGTCACATCCATGCCAATACACTAACGCTTTGTTTGCTATTTATTTTTATTGGTTTTTCGTCTTGGATGATGTTGCCTATTAGAGCAAATGCGCATGTTATTATTAATGAAAATGACCCTTCTGACGCTAGAGAATTACTTGCCTATTATAATTTAGAACAATATCCAGAAACCCATTTATTTTATGGTCCTCAGTTTACTGAATTATATTCTGGTCAAGACAAGGACGAACCGTTTGTAGATGATAAAAAGAACTATGAGAGAAATGAAGAAACGGGGACGTACGATATTATTAACGATTGGAAGAATGCCAAGCAAAACTATAATTCGGAACACGCATCGCTGTTGCCAAGAATGTGGAGCACAGAACATGCAGAAAATTACATGATGTTCACCGGATTAATTGATTTTAAGGTAAAACCTACTCTAGGAACCGATATTTACGAAAGCTACTTAAGCGCTGGTTATCCCGAAGAAGAAGCAAGCGTAAGAGCTAGCTACCAAATGCAACAAATTAATCAAATGGTAAGTCAGTTTAGACTGGCTATTGCTCAAGGAAAAGTAGATTACGAAGATTACCATAATTTCTTAAAAGAAAATGCGCAATCATGGTTTGATGTAGAGAAACCATCCATGTTAGATAATATTATGTACATGTTTCAGTATCAGTTTGGATATATGTATTGGCGTTATTTTATGTGGAATTTTACTGGAAGACAAAACGATATTCAAGGAAAATATGACGACTTTAATGGTAATTGGATTTCAGGTATCGATTTTATTGATGAGCTACACTTAGGCTTAAATCAAGATAATCTGCCTAGTGATGTGGAAAATAACAAGGGTCGCAATACCTATTACTTTTTACCTCTAATACTTGGTTTAATAGGCTTTTTCTTCTTGCTCAGCGTAGATAAAAAGCGTTGGTGGGTACTTCTGGTATTTTTCTTACTTACTGGTTTGGCTATTCAATTTTACACAAATATTAGACCTTTTGAGCCTCGTGAACGAGACTATTCTGTAGTTGGTTCGTTTTATGTTTTTGCTATATGGATTGGATTTGGCGTTTATGCCTTATACGACCTTTTAAGCAAGCAAGCAAAGAAAAGTATCGCACCTATTACTGCTATAACTTTAGTTTGTCTTATTGCCGTACCTGGAGTTTTGGCTGCTAACAATTGGGATGACCATGACCGTTCTGGAAAATATACCGCTAACGCCATGGCCAGAAAATATCTAGAATCCTGCGCACCAAACGCTATCTTGTTTACCATAGGAGATAATGATTCTTTTCCGTTGTGGTACTTGCAAGAAATAGAAGGTGTGCGTCGCGATGTGCGTGTGGTAAATACAAGTCTATTTCAAACCGCATGGTATATAGACCAAATGAAACGAAAGGCCTACTCTAGCGACCCTATTCCTTCACAATTAACACACAAACAATATCGTGATGGCACTAGAGATTATACATTTTATCGTGAAATAAACGAGCGTATCGCTAAAGATACTTTAAACATCAAAGACTTCATGACGTTTGTAAGCGGTGATGGTCCTAAAAGTAAAATTAGACACTTGGTAAAATCTCAAGGCGATGACCCAGTAGGCTATCCAACGTATTTCTTAAATTCTAATTATTACCCAACCCGTAATATTAGAATACCTGTAAATAAGGAAACTGTGTTAAAAAATGGCCTCGTAAAACCTAAAGATGCCGATAAAATAGAACCGCATCTTGATATTAAAATATCAGGAAGCGCTGTTTATAAAAACCGACTTCTTATGCTAGATATCATTGCCAATAACAATTGGGAACGCCCAATTTACTTTAGCGGTGGTGCCTTTGCAGACGAAGATTATATCTGGATGAAAGACTACCTCCAGCTAGACGGTTTATGTTACAAGTTGGTGCCAATAAAAACACCTGTTGATAAAGCAAATCCTTTTGATATGGGTCGTGTTGACCCAGAATTAATGTATGACTTGGTTAAAAAATGGGACTGGGGTGGCAGCGGTGAAGACATCTATCACGATGTAGAAACTCGTAAAAACGGGATTACCTACCGCGGAAATATCGCGCGACTTATAGAAGCATTAATCGACGAAAAGCAATTAGATAAGGCAGAAGAAATGGCTGATTTAGCCATGGAAAAAATGCCAGTTGACACATACGGCTATTACACGCTTTTAGAGCCATACATTTCTGCTTATTTTGAAGTTGGTAAAACCGAAAAGGCAAGAACACTTTTCTTGGATGTTGCCAAGAAATATCAAGAAAGTTTAGTGTATTACAGTGGTCAAGACATCGAAACACAAAAGGATATTATAGACGAGATTTTTACCGATATCCAAAAATATCGCTCGTTAGTAGATGCCCTGGTTATGTATGATGAAAGAGATTTTGCTTTAGAACAAACCAAACGTTTTAATGAATATTTAGAACTTTTTGCGCCACTTATGGGAGAAGATACCTTAACCGAAGAGCCCGAAGCAGATATTTTAGATATTTTGAAAGATGGCGAAACAGCAAATGATACGATAAAAAAAATCCCGTCCACAGAGAACGATAGCACAAACTAAATGCAACTCATTCCTGCTAAAACACCAGGATTTGTAAAATCTCTATTTCCAAATTTTATTTGGACTATAGATTCTAGCAAACAAGATTTATATCTCACGTTTGATGACGGACCAACACCCGAAATTACACCATGGGTATTGGACACATTAAAACAGCACAATGCCAAAGCGACTTTCTTTTGTATTGGTGCAAATATTGAAAAACATCCTGATATTTTTGAATCTATTACAGCTGAAAGTCATGCTATCGGTAATCATACCTATAACCACCTTAAAGGTTGGAAGCATAAAACGAAAGATTATATTTTAGATGCTCTTAAATGCGAAGCGGTTATGTCGAAACAAAGCTCTTCGACTGCGCTCAGTGTGATAGAAGAAGGAAAATCAAAATTGTTTCGTCCTCCTTATGGAAAGTTTAAAACTAAGCAGGCTAAACAACTTCAAAAACTAGGTTATAAAATAGTTATGTGGGATGTATTGTCTTTTGACTGGGACGTAAAAGTATCAGAACAAGAATGCTTAAATAATATAATTAACTCAGCTAAAAACGGAAGCATTATTGTAATGCATGATAGCGTAAAAGCTTCACGGAATTTGAAAGCAGTCTTACCTAAGGTTTTAGAATATTATAGCGAAAGAGGGTTTGAGTTCAAAGCACTCGATTACACATACTCCTGAATAATACCAATCAAGGTATTGGCATCTTGCTCGCCGCTATGGCGCCATTTCATTTCGCCATTTTTGTAAATAATAAGTGTTGGTAAGCCTTTAACACGCAATGCTTCGGCTAATTCTTGGTTTTTATCAACATCTATTTTGATAACGCGCGCTTTATCGCCTAGAGCTGCGGCTACATCTCGAAGTACAGGATGCATTGCGGTAGATTGCTCGTTCCACTCTGTGAAGAAGTCTAGTAGAACTGGTTTGTCTACATCTATAAGCTCTCCAAATTTTGACATATCGTTACTGTTTTAGTCAGAGATATTTACATCAAACTTAAGCATTTTTTTTATACTATACTTTAAATGAGTATGCGTATCACTTTCAGTTTGATGCTTTTATAAATATACAATTTTATTAAAAGCTAAATACAAGAGTTATACATTTGCTTCTTGTCTACCTTTTTTAAGCTCTATTACCGTGATTTCAGGCCAAATTCCGACACGCCCAGGAAAAGCCAAATAACCAAATCCGCGATTAACATTAATGTACTGCCCTAACTCCTCGTAAATACCTGCCCAACGCTTGTAACGCCACTTTACTGGGCTCCACTTAAACCAGCCAGGAATTTCAATCCCAAATTGCATACCGTGTGTATGACCGCTTAAGGTAATGTGATAGTGATAATCATCATTAACCACTTGCGCATCCCAATGGCTTGGGTCGTGGCTTAGTAAGACTTTAAAATCGTTTTTATTTACTTGTTCTGATGCTTTTTTAAGGTCTCCCGCTTTTTTAAAACCGCCTTTCCCCCAATTTTCAACACCAACAAGAGCAATTCGTTCTCCGTTTTTTTCAATAAAACGACTCTCATTCAATAGTAAATCGAAACCTATTTGTTTTTGGAGGTTTTTTAAATTTTCTAAGTTTTGTTTTTTGTCGTCTTCAGAATTCCAACGAACATAATCGCCATAATCATGATTTCCTAAAACAGAATACAATCCATCTTTTGCCTTAAGCTTATTAAAAATAGGAACATAAGGCTCAAGCTCTGTAGCTTTATTGTTTACAATATCTCCTGTAAATAAAATAACATCACTTTGCTGCTTATTAATTAAATCTACAGCATATTTTACCTTATCGATATTATCAAAACTTCCTGAATGTATATCACTAATCTGCGTGAGTTTATACCCATCGAAAGCTCTAGGTAAATCATCAAAATGAAGCGTGTATTTTAGTACTTTGAAATTATACTTTCCTTTATACATACCATAAAGAATAGATGTAAAAGGTATTGCTGCTAGGCCCAAAGCAATTTGGCTAATGAACTTTCTTCGTGATGGAAAATGCTTTACGCGGTCTCCATTATCACTGCCTTGCATAAAATAGCTGTAAATGCCTTGCGGCACTCTAAATACATCCTCAGTAAACATTACCGCAATTAATACTAATTTAGGCACTACCAAAGCAATTAAAAACCCTACTGCATAAGCATTGGTATGCGAAAAACCGTCACTTCTACTAAATCCATAAAACTGATAGACAAAGTTTCCGATAACCGCTACTGTAAATATCCAATACAAAATATACCACCAGTTACTTTTGGTAATTGTTCGTAAAGACTGAAATGCATAATAATCTGCAACAGCTACAATAATGATAAAAATAAACCAGCGCATGTTTAAGTTTTTAAAAACTCAAAGTTACAAATAGCCTTACAGCGTTTCTCTTACAAAACTGTTAAAGGTTTTGTGTTGCAAATTTTCTAGTGTTTCTGCATCTGTTTTAAAATGAATAGTTACAACTTCATTTGGCAAAATGTCGAAGAAATTATCTGAAAAATGACCTTTCTCATTCGTAAACAAAAACACATCTTTTTCTAGAGTAGAAGACGATAAGGTAATGTTGAATCCCTCTTCAGCTTTAGCCACATCGATTGTTAACGTTGAAGATTTTAAGCTTAAATTTTTATGATTTGTGAAATAATGATAAGCCGTTTTGTTATTAAATTCTGAAATTAAAACTGCTTCTTTTTTATTAAAATCTATGGTGTTCAAATCTATTTCTTGAACAAGTGTACCTTTGTTTTCTGAAGCTTCCACTTGTTTGGAAGTCTCCCAAATGGTCTTGCCATCAAAATCCATTAGTTTAGATTTTAAAGTTCCTGATTTAGCTTCCAAAAGATCATTAACTATCCAAGTTCTTAGTGTATCATTCTCCACTCGTGAGCTTATCAAAACATCGGCAAAGGCTTTTTTAGTCTTGTAATGCATCGCTTTCCAATTGCCCAAAAAATCTATACTAGACCATGAAATCACAGGCCAACAATCATTAAGCTGCCAATACAATGTACCCATGTTGTATGGTCGTACACGACGTTGTGCCTCAAAACCTATTCTCATTCCGTAAGCTTGTAATAATTGACTCATATATACATAATCCTCGCCATTATCAGGGACTGGGAAATCTCTCTTCATATACTCATCTATCAATTGAAAACCTCTGATGTGTTTTTGATGGTTTTTAAAGCCTTCTGAAGAAATTTCTATACTATCATTTTGGTTGATGTATTTAATTGTTTCATAACTCGGAAATGATTGAAAACCGAATTCGCTCATAAAACGCGGCACGTTATCTTCGAGATGTTCAAACGGATAGGCATCATGCCAAATCCACCAATCGTGAGCATCACCTTCGGTTTTGTATTTAGGATTCCCTCGCCCATATTTGGGTGAGCTTTCCCAATAATCGGTATCTGTATATTTTGAAACGGTTTCTGGTAAAATAGAATCAAAAACCTTTAGATAATTATTCCAAATCTCTTCTTTTTCTTCATCACTTCTACCCGCTTGCCAACCCCAACGATGCCAACCTTCAGAATTTTCATTATTGCCGCACCATAATGCAATCGATGCATGATTGCGTAATCTTTTGACGTTATCAATAGCTTCTTGTTTTACAGTCTCTAGAAAAGCATCATCGCCAGGATACATAGCACAAGCAAACATAAAATCTTGCCAAATCAAGATGCCTTTTTCGTCACACAAATCGTAAAAGATATCGTTCTCGTAAATGCCGCCGCCCCAAACGCGAAGCATATTCATATTAACATCTACAACATCATCTAACAATTTCTCATAATGCGCATCGGTTACTTGATTTTGAAAACTGTGTTGCGGAATGTAATTAGCACCTTTGGCATAAACCGGTTGATTATTAATTTTAAAGTAGAAATTCTCACCAACGCTGTCTTTTTCTGTGACCAATTCAATATCTCGTATACCGTATTTTGTTGAGACACTATCTAGAATTTTCTTGTCATCTTTAACGACGACTTTTATATCGTACAAATACGGTTCGCCAAGATTATGCGGCCACCATAATTTTGGATTTTTAATTTGAAAAGGAATTCCAGAGTTATAGTTTGAAGGATTAAATTGTTTTTCCCTAACCAAGCTATCATTTACATAAACAGCTTGAGTTATATCTTTTTCCATGTTAAATGCGTATTCAATCCCAGCAACTAATTTTGAAATTGAATCGTTTAATTCAATGGTTTTGATTCTTTTATTTTTAATCCTAAAATCATTCCAAGCCACTAACTTTATCGGTCGCCAAATTCCGCTTGTGTTTAATTTTGGCCCCCAATCCCAACCGTACTGAAATTGAGCTTTTCTGGTAAAAATGCGATTGCCTTCAGGCAACTCGTATCCTAACTTTTCTTTTTCTATTTCTTCGTATTTTGAAGTGTTTTCAAACAGAATTCGCAATTCGTTTTCAGCTTTTAAATTCTCTTTTATGTCAACCTCAAAACTTCGAAAAGCATTGTTGGTTTTCAGGATTAAACTATCGTTCAGAAATACAGAAGCGTAGGTGTCTAAGCCTTCAAAATTTAATTCTATATGTTTCTTTTGAAGTATTTTCTTGCTTACCAAAAATGTGGTTTTATATTCCCAATCGGCTTCAGAAACCCATTGTACATCTTTTTCGTTGTCGCCAATAAACGGGTCTTTAATTTGTTTGTTTTCTAATAAATCTGAAAATATATTTCCAGGCACTGTAGCCGAATTCCAAATAGTATCACCTGCTTTTTTGAATTGCCAGTTTTTATTTAACTCTATACTAACTGGCACGTCGTGTTTGGGTTGGCAGCCAAAAATGAGTAGCACAAAAATGAGATAACTATATCGCATCTAAAATGGCTTTTATTTTGGTAATATCTGAAACGGTTTGCGGCATTGCAAACATAGAATTGGGTTGATTAATTGTTACTGATGCAGATGCGTGAATCTCTTGTAATCCAATCGCTTTAAATTTTGAAGCGTTGCTAGCATTAATTCCACCACCAGCTAAAATGGTTATTCTACCATCAGCAATTTCATTTAATTGTTTAAGTAAATCTAAACCTTCTTGTGCTGTTTTTTTCTGACCTGATGTTAATACACGTTCTACACCTAAATCGATTAACTGTTCTAAAGCTTCTTTTGGATTTTTTACCTCATCAAACGCACGATGGAAAGTAAATGGCAGTGGTTTAGATAATTCCACCAATTCGTTTGTTCTTTTTACATCTATCGTTACATCAGGATTTAAAACTCCAGAAACAATGCCGTGACAACCCAAATCTTTACACAATTGAATGTCATTTTTCATAATCTGAAATTCCTCTTCAGAATACACAAAATTTCCACTTCGAGGACGAATTAAGACAAAAGTCTTAATCTTTAAATTTTCTATAACTTGCTTTAATAACCCATAAGATGGTGTGATTCCGCCGATGGACAATTCTTGACAAAGTTCTACACGATATGCCCCTGCATCTTGTGCGTTTTTTGCAGATTGGTATGAGTTGGCACAGACTTCAAGTTTCATATTAATTGACTATAATTTCATCAATAAACGTCCACGCTTTATTACCTGCGCCTTGTTTGCCTTCTGGGATTACTCCGTAGTTTCTGATTTTAAAAACAATATATCTGGTAATGAACCATTCATCGTAATCAAAATTTATACCCCAAGTATTTCGTGTTATTGGTTCAAATAATTGTTCAACAAAAGGGAAAACAATTTCATTTTTAGAATTTAGAAAACCTATTTGAACTCCATCTGGAATATAAATCCATTGACCATTCGCGTTGTAGAATATCGTTTCGACAGACTTTATCTTTTTTTCTTTACCTAAGTCAATCGTAATCTCAATATCATCACCCCAAAAGCCCAACCATTCTTTATCACCATAACGCGTATCACTTCCGCTAATACCGTTTATTAAACCTTCTGCGCCACTTCCAGGATAGCTTTTGTGTGGCTCTTTATCAATGGTTATTTTTGCACCGACAGCTTTGTGGTAATTAATAGTTTGAGTAAACGTTTTTCCTAATTGTTTCTCTGAATTAAAAACGGCGGCTTTAATTTTTACACTTTCTGTAATTGGAATTTGAGATGTGTAAACCTCCGAATTTAAAGTGGGTTCTGTGCCATCCAAAGTATAGCGTATGTCTTTACCTTTTGTGAGTGTGGTTAATTCGTAAAATGATCGGCCATTTTCAGAAGTCATTCCACCTTCAATTTCATACAAATGATTTGCATAATTAATATTCAAAACATCTAATCGCCTATGAAAATTTTCAACTCGAGTAACAAAGTTTTCATAATTTTTATTTTCAGATTTTGTCCAATTGACCTCAGCAATTGCTAAAATTCTAGGATAAGCCATATACTCTACTTGTGCTTCTGTTGGCATATATTCTGTCCAAATATTTCCTTGAGAACCTAAAACGTACTGGGCTTCTTCTTCATTTAACTCCTCCGGAATTGGATTAAAGCTATACACCTTTTCTAGAGGCAAATAACCACCAATTGCCAAAGGCTCGTCATCAGTGTCTGATTGGTAATAGTCTAAATAACAATGAGATGTTGGTGTCATAATTACATTATGTCCAGACTTTGCGGCTTCTACAGCACCTTCGGTTCCACGCCATGACATTACTGTGGCGTTTGGTGCTAAACCACCTTCTAAAATCTCGTCCCAGCCAATAATTTGTCGTCCTTTTGAGTTAAGGTATTTCTCCATCCGAGTTATAAAGTAATTCTGAAGTTCGTGCTCATCTTTTAAGCCTTCAGATTTAATTCGAGCTTGACAATTATCACAAGTTTTCCAACGCGTTTTTGGGGCTTCATCACCTCCAATATGGATGTATTTACTTGGAAATAACTCTAAAACTTCATCTAAAACGTCTTCGAGAAAATCAAAGGTTTCATCTTTTGCACAATAAATATCTTCAAAAACGCCCCATTTTGTTGCAACTTCTACTTGTTCTCCAGTACAGCCTAATTGTGGATATGCAGCTATAGCGGCTTGACTATGTCCAGGCATTTCAATTTCTGGAATAACTGTAACAAATCGTTCTTGGGCATAAGCTACAACTTCTTTTACTTCGTCTTGCGTATAATAACCACCATATTTTTTTCCATCAAATTGGTGTGGTTGGTCACTATAATGACCTATTAGTGTTTCGTCTCTGTAGGCTGCAATCTCTTGTAGTTTAGGATACTTCTTAATTTCTATCCGCCATCCTTGGTCTTCTGTAAGATGCCAATGAAA
The DNA here is from genome assembly GCF_004346845.1 of Winogradskyella wandonensis. Lineage (GTDB taxonomy): Bacteria > Bacteroidota > Bacteroidia > Flavobacteriales > Flavobacteriaceae > Winogradskyella > Winogradskyella wandonensis. The sequence continues at coordinate 464,003 of NZ_SMGI01000002.1, forward strand.
GGTATTCATCTTAAGCATTGCCAACATATCTATATGCTTTTTAATAAAATCTATAGGATACATGTGGCGGGCAACATCCAAATGCATGCCTCTGTAACTAAATCGAGGCTCGTCTTCAATTTTAAGATTTTGAATGTAAATACCATCTGTGTTTAAGCTGCCATTAGCGAATTCTGGCGGCAATAATTGAATTAAGGTTTGAACCGCATAAAATGCCCCTTTTGAAGAACTTGCATTTATAGTAATTTCTTCTGGTTTAACATTCAATCTATAAGCTTCGGGATTTTGAATAGCATCATCAAATACAAATCTTATGATATTTGATTTACCAGTATTCAAACCAAAAACAGATGTCACTAAGGATTTCCAATATGCTACAACTGGTTCTAATTCTTCATCATAAATGAGATGCGTTTCTGAACTCAATAAAAATTGACCTTTTAAAAGTTTTAAACTATTTGGAGCGGGAATTATCTGAGCCTGAATGGCTTTTACTTCACTTTTTTTACAACTCAAACAAGCTATAAGCAAAAATAAAAGGATGTAGTTTTTCTTGAAATTCATTTTAGTATCTTAGGTCCGTTAAAATTAGTAATCTTTTAATGAATCTTAAATTTATTTCCGCTTTCCTTGGAGCTTTTTTCTTATTTGGATGCAATAACAAAACATCCGTTACTTCTGCAGAAAAAGACCAACCGCTCATCAGCTATGTTAATACCTTCATAGGTACTGGTGGACATGGTCATACTTATCCAGGTGCAACACTGCCTTTTGGCATGATGCAGTTAAGTCCTGACACACGATTAGAAGGCTGGGATGGCTGCTCTGGTTACCATTATACAGACAAATATATTTACGGATTTTCGCATACGCATCTCAGCGGAACAGGTATTAGCGATTATGGCGATGTGCTTTTGATGCCAACAAATAAAGTAGAATTCAATAACGGTGCTGATGGTAAACCTGGCTATCGTGCCCATTTTTCGCATGACAACGAATTTGCTGAACCTGGCTATTACAAAGTACATTTAGATTCTACAGAAATTGATGTAGAGCTTACAGTTTCTAACCGAAGTGGAATTCATAAATACGAATTTCCATCTGCCGAAAATCAATATATGGTTCTTGACTTGGCGCATCGCGATAAATTATTAGACTATAAAATTCAGAAAATAGACGACAAAACCATTCAAGGATTGCGACATTCCGAAGCTTGGGCAAAAGACCAACGTTTGTTTTACTACATGACGTTTTCGCATGCGATGGAAAGCATTGTTTACGATGATAATGAAGGAAATCCCATTTCAAAAAACTATAAATTCAGCAGTAAAAAAGCGGTTATTAAGTTTAACAATCCAAATAATGAACCTGTTTATATTAAAGTCGGGATTTCAGCTGTTGATATTGAAGGTGCTAAGAAAAATTTAGAAGCCGAAATTGGCAATAAAGATTTTGAAACCGTCAAGAAAATTGGACAAGATTATTGGGAAACTCAGCTTGAAAAAATCGTTATAGAGTCTAATGATATCGATAAGAAAACAAATTTCTACTCCGCATTATTTCATACAATGCTTGCGCCACAACGTTACCAAGATGTCGATGGGCGTTATCGCGGTATGGATTTAGAAATTCATGAAGCGGATTTCGATTACTATTCAGTGTTTTCACTTTGGGACACCTATCGCGCTGCACATCCGTTGTATACCATTATTGAGCAAGACCGCACCAGCCATTTTATCAATACATTTTTAGCAAAATATGATGAAGGTGGTATTATGCCCATGTGGGATTTAGCTGGTAATTATACGGATTGTATGATTGGCTATCATGCCGTACCAGTTATTGCAGACGCTTATTTAAAAGGCATTCGCGGTTATGATACGGATAAAGCTTTTGAAGCTATGAAACATTCTGCCACGAGAGATAAATTTGGACTTGAGGCTTACAAGAAATTTGGTTTTATTCCTGTTGATGAAGAAAGCGAATCGGTATCCAAAACCTTAGAATACGCTTATGACGATTGGACGATTGCGCAAATGGCAAAAGACATGGGCAAGACCGAAGATTATAAAACCTACATAAAAAGAGCCCAGTATTACAAAAATGTATTTGACCCAGAAACTCAATTTATGCGAGGACGTTTTAGAAACACGTGGTTTGCGCCTTTTGACCCTTATGAGGTAAATTTTAATTACACCGAAGCCAACTCATGGCAATACAGTTTTTATGTGCCGCAAGATGTTTCTGGATTTATAAACTTATTAGGTGGAAAAGAACAACTTGAAGCAAAACTAGACGACTTATTTTCTGCACAAACAGAGATTACTGGTCGTGACCAATCTGATATTACAGGACTTATTGGCCAGTATGCCCACGGTAATGAGCCAAGTCATCACATGGCATATCTCTATAATTTTGTAAACAAACCGCATAAAACACAGGAGAAAGTTCATCAAATTTTAACCGAGCTTTACAACAATGACCCTGATGGTGTTTCGGGTAACGAAGATTGCGGCCAAATGAGTGCTTGGTATGTTTTGAGTTCTATGGGATTTTATTCGGTAACACCAGGAAGTAATGAGTATGTGATTGGTACACCGTTATTTGATAAAGCGACGATTAATCTTGAAAATGGAAGACAATTCAACATTATCGCAAATAATTTAAGTGATACCAACATTTACATTGAAAGTGTGAGTCTGAATGGTAAAGCTTTAGACAAAACATTCATCAAACATTCAGATGTTGTTGAAGGTGGCACGTTGGAATTCAATATGACTTCTTCTCCAACCGATTGGGGAACAGCCGAAGGTACCGAACCAAAAACCGAAATTGCTGAGCACATTATTTTGCCTTCGCCATATATTGAAAAAGGTGATATTACCTTTAGAGGTGAAACTGAAGTGGTTTTAAACACTTCTGAAAAAGATGCCAAAATCTTTTATGCATTAGACGATGGGGCATTTCAAGAATATTCAAAACCTTTCAAAATTAAAACAGATACGAAAGTGAAAATGTATTCTGAAAAAGGCGAATTAAAAAGTCCTGTTTTACAAACCCCTTTCTTTAAGATTGACCCTAATTTAAGCATTACCTTAGAATCTAAGTATGCTAATCAATATTCCGCAGGTGGGAATGACGCTTTAATTGACGGCATAAGAAGCACCAAAAATTACAGAACAGGAAGTTGGCAAGGTTATCATGACCAAGATTTGGTGGCGGTTGTCGATTTGGGCTCTGTGAAACCAATAAACTTAATCACTTCAAACTATTTACGAGACCAAGGCGCGTGGATTTTTCATCCAACCGAAGTGGAATATTTAGTGTCAAAAGATGGAAAAACATTCACCTCAATTGGAAAGAAAACCTTAGAAACAAAACCTAAGAATTACAATATCGCTATTGAAACTGTAGAGATGAAAATCCCGAAATCTAATTATAGATACGTCAAAGTTATTGCTAAAAAATTAGGTAATTTACCAGAGTGGCACATAGGCTATCCTATGAATGGGAAAAGCTGGATATTTGTGGATGAGATTTCGGTTAAGTAATAAAAAGTGACCTGTCATTTCGAGCGTAGTCGAGAAATCTTAGTTCTATTAATCTTGATTACACTCGATGTGACTGAAAAAATGAGATGCTGAAACAAGTTCAGCATGACAAAAAATCAAACTAACTAACATAAAAAAACATGAGTAATCAACAAACCAACAAATCGGCATTAACAACGCTAGTGACTGTTTTCTTTTTTTGGGGCTTTATCGCAGCATCAAATGGTGTATTTATTCCATTTTGTAAAACCTATTTTAATATCGACCAGTTTCAGTCGCAATTGGTAGATTTTGCATTTTATGGCGCCTATTACATCGGGGCACTTTTGTTATTTATTATTTCGAGTGGTATTAAAAAAGACATTGTCAATTCATGGGGCTACAAAAAAGTTATTGTCTATGGCTTGTTACTTTCGGCAATTGGTGCTTTTATTATGTATCCAGCAACTGCAGGCGCAGAGCAAGGTCAAACAGCAGTATTTTATTTTGTCTTAATCGCCTTGTTTATTGTGGGTCTTGGTTTCTCATTGCAACAAACTGGCGCCAATCCTTTTGCAATTGCACTCGGTCCACCAGAAACAGGTTCGCATCGTTTAAATTTGGCTGGCGGAATCAATTCATTTGGTACAACCATTGGACCAATAGTCGTGGCTTTAGTGCTTTTTGGTGCTGCAGCCGTTAGTCCAGAAGAATTGGTGCGAATGATTAAAGAAAATGAAATTACTCTAACCACAGTTCAACTGCTGTATTTAGGTGTTGGTGCATTGTTTTTAGTGGCAGCCGCTTTATTTCATTTTTCGAAAAAATTACCAGCTCTAAAGTCAGAAACTGATTTTGAAGCAGCTAACAAAGCCAAGAATTTACTCATTATTTTAACCCTAATAATTGTGGCTTGTTTTGGTTATATATTTAGTACTTATGCCGGCGATGAAGTAGCTACTGAAAGTGTTGAAAACACAAGATTAGCCTTATTATTTGTTGCATTAATTGCTGTTATAGCTTCAGTATTTATTGCTAATTCAAGCGCTTCGAAAAATCCTATCGGTTGGGGCGCCATGAAATATCCACAACTGGTTTTGGGCATGCTTGCCATTTTTACTTATGTCGGGGTTGAGGTAACGATTCAATCTAATTTAGGTGAATTATTAAAAACCGTTGGCGACGCTGCTAAAAATCTCAATCCTCTAGGTTTGCCGGTTTTAAATGATGCCGAGATTGGAAAATACATTTCTATGTATTGGGGTGGCCTTATGATTGGGCGTTGGGTTGGTGCCATTACCGTATTTAGTCCAAGTAAAGGTCTAAAGAAAGTTCTTTTAATTCTAGTACCTTATGTTGCTTTTGGCGTAATTATACTGGCAAATTCAGCAAATTCTTTAATGTCTTCGGGCGAATTGAATTTTTCGAATAACGAGTTACTCTTCTTTGCCATCTGTATTGCTGTTCAAATCTTTGGATTTTTTATGGCAAAAGATAAGCCTGTTGCTACGCTTAAAATCTTTAGTTTATTTGGTATTTTAGGCATGCTCATTGGTTTATTCACTACAGGTAATTTGGCGTTATTCGCATTTTTATCAGGCGGCTTGTTCTGTTCTATTATGTGGCCATGCATCTTTACGCTTAGTATTGCTGGTCTTGGAAAATACACCTCACAAGGTTCTGCATTTTTAATCATGATGATTTTAGGTGGCGCAATTATTCCACCTTTACAAGGTAAATTGGCAGACATCTTTAGTATTCAATCGTCGTATTGGATTGCTGTAGCGTGTTTTGGATACTTATTGTTTTATGCTTTTAGAACAAAGACTGTCCTTGACAAACAAGGCGTAACGTATTAAATTGAAGTTGAATCCCGATAGCTATCGGGAGAAGTCGAAGATGAATACGAATTCGAAACTGAAGATGAAAATTGGATAAAAAATAAGATGAACAGAAGAAAATTTTTAAAAAATACGTCGTTAACAGGAGTTGGATTAGCCGTTGGCTCATCTATCGTGTCGTGTGATGATGCTGCTCAAGGTAAACCTATTCAACAAAAAGTCAATTCAGAATCAAAAGCTATTTTACCTGTCATCGTTGCCACGTGGCACGTTGAAGCAGCAACCGCTAAAGCGATGGACGTATTACAATCTGGAGGTACGGCACTCGATGCTGTAGAAGAAGGTTGCAAAATAGAAGAAGCTAACGAAAAAGGGCAATCTGTGGGTAAAGGCGGTTTACCAGACCGCGAAGGTAATGTGACTCTTGATGCTTGTATAATGGACGACAAAGGAAATTGTGGTGCCGTTGTTTATTTAAAAGACATAAAGCACGCTGTTTCTGTTGCACGAAAAGTTATGGAAGATACACCGCATGTGATGCTTGCTGGTGAAGGCGCAAAACAATTTGCCTTAGAAAGCGGTTTTGAAGCTGAAGATTTATTAACCGAAGCTTCTAAAAAAGCCTGGGAAAAATGGAAAGTTGAAGCGAAGTACAAACCCATTATTAATATCGAAAACCATGATACTATAGGCATGCTCGCCGTAGATAAAAATGGAACTATTTCTGGAGCATGTACAACAAGTGGCTTAGCCTATAAAATGAATGGTCGCATAGGTGACTCTCCAATTATAGGTTCAGGATTATTTGTAGATAACGAAGTTGGTGGTGCTACTGCTACTGGACTTGGTGAAGAAGTTGTAAAAACCGTTGGAAGCTTTTTAATTGTAGAACTCATGCGTCAAGGTAAAACTCCACAAGAGGCCTGTGAAGAAGCTATTGGGCGTATCGTAAACAAACCCGGGAAAAACTATAAAGATTTTCAGATTGGCTATATCGCCGTCAATAAAAAGGGTGAAACAGGTTGCTATTCCATACACCAGTATTTTAGTATGACCAAATACCAAGATGGTGAAAACAAGCAGATACAGTCAGATTTTTTTAATAAAACTTAAAACCACTTAACAGTAAACCTTGCAATTTTTTCTTTATAATTTGTATAAGGAGGAAATAGCAATTCTGCAATTCCAAATGTATGTTGCTTAACAACTGCTCTCTCATTACTAAAGGCTTTAAAGCCATAATAGCCATGCGATTTTCCAATACCACTATTATTTATACCTCCAAAGGGTAAATTGTGATTTGAATAATGAATAATATTATTATTAATACATGTGCCTCCAGCTTTTGTATGATTCAATATCTTTTTAATATTCTTTTTACTCTTGCTATAGATGTAAAGCGCTAACGGACGTTCTTTTTCTTTAATATAGTCGATAGCTTCATCTAAGGTTTTATAAGTAACTATTGGATAAATTGGACCAAAAATTTCCTCTTCTAATAATGAAGCATCATCGCTTAAATCAGAAACTATAGTTGGGTCAATATACTTATTGTCTTTATTAGAATTTGCACCACTATTTATCGTTGCATTTTTTGATTTCGCATCATCTAAATGCGCATTAAGGCGGTTAAAATGTTTTGTCGTAACAATGCGTCCATAAGAATCTGAAGTTTCAGGATTCTCCCCATAATATTCTTTTAACCATGATTTACACTCTTTAATAAATGCATCTTTTACTGTTTCATCTACAAGTGCATAATCTGGAGAGACACAAATCTGTCCACAGTTCATAAATTTTCCCCACATGATTTTTTTTGCGGCAGCTTTTAGATTTGCAGTTTCATCAATTATAGTTGGTGATTTTCCGCCGAGTTCTAAGGTAACAGAAGCAAGATGCTCAGCCGCAGCCTTCATAACAATTTTACCAACCACTGGTGAACCCGTGAAAAAAATATGATTAAATGGGAGTTGTAGCAACTGTGTTGCTGTCTCTACTTTGCCTTCCACCAACGCCACTTCATCTTCTGTAAAAACAGTTTCAACTATGGTCTTCATCAAGGCTGAAGAGTGTGGCGTCATTTCCGACGGTTTTATAATAACCGTATTTCCAGCTGCAATGGCAGATACTAATGGCCCAAAAGTTAAATTGAAAGGAAAATTCCATGGCGAAATAATTAAACACACGCCTTTAGCTTCATATTTTATATAAGATGAAGAGCCGAGCATAGACAAGGGTGTTTTAACCTTTTTATTACGCATCCATTTATGTAGGTATTTTTTTGCATGCTTAATATCGCCTACAATTTGATAGATTTCGGTCATTTCAGTCTCTACCACAGGTTTGCCTAAATCTTTCTTAAGCGCATCTTTAATATCGTTTCTAAATGTTACTTCTACTGCTCGTTGAATTGCATCTAACTTCTGTAATCGCTCATTATAGGTACTATTAGCTACTTTAAACTGATTCGCTTTTTGATTAAAAAACAATTTATAATATGGGTTTTCGGGGGATGTCTTCATTTTATATTCCTGATTTTAAAGGGCTACGGACTAAAATTGTGCATTTCGTCGATGTTTTGTACAAAACAGTTCCATTTAACTAAAAGTGATAGGGGTTCGTCTAAAAATTTCGCGTTTTAGTATAAACGTGTTGTTTATTTGTGCTGTTGTTAAAAGTAATAACAATTAATCAAATGAAAAACTTAATTCTAATAGTAGCATTCTTAACCTTACCACTTTTAGGGTTTGCAGAGGCTCATACACCTGCAAGTGCTAGTACTACAGAATTGGTTTCTATTAAAAAAATTGAAGACGTTACTCCTAGAAAAGTAAAAGCTGCAAGAAACTCTAAAGTTCTTGAAGTTAATTACAAAAAGAGTAATGACATTATAAGCATAAAAGCGTATCGCAAAAGTCTAAAAGACAAAGTGCGAAGAGAGAGATTGTGCTAAGCACATAATTTAGTTTTAAATCGTTATTAATCCTTTTGTCGCAAGATGAAAGGATTTTTTTTAACAAAAAAGCCCTTCCAAATCTGGAAGGGCTTTTTACTAATAGATATTATTTGATTTTGTTACCATTTTTATCGAAAAAATGATATTCAAGATAAGTGTAAGCATCTCTAGGTAAAACTTTTACCCATTTTTTGTGTTCAAAAAACCACTTTGAACGTACAGATGGAAACCCTTTGGTTAGAAAGGCCGCTATAAAAGGATGTGCGTGCAATGCTACTTTTTTATAGTCTTTTTGTTTAAAAATCCGCTCTAAGTCTTGGCTCATTCGCTCTACGACTTTTATCGGTGCTTCGATTTCGTCACCACCAACAGTATTAGGATTTATCTCTTTTGTTTTAATATTACGCTCTGGCCTAACGCGCTGTCTGGTTATTTGCACTAATCCAAACTTACTCGGCGGTAATATTTTATGCTTTGCTTTATCATCTTTCATTTCTTCACGAAGATGATTGTAAAGGGCTTTTCGGTTTTCTGCTCTACCCATATCGATAAAATCAATAACAATAATTCCACCCATATCACGTAAGCGCAATTGGCGCGCTATTTCTGTAGCAGAGATTAAATTAACTTCTAAAGCCGTGTCTTCTTGGTTTTTCTCTTTGTTAGAGCGATTTCCACTGTTTACATCTATAACATGAAGTGCTTCGGTATGTTCTATTACCAAATATGCGCCCTTTGCCATTGAAACCGTTCTACCAAATGATGTTTTAATTTGGCGCTCGATTCCGAATTTTTCAAAAATGGGCATTCCATTTTTATAGAATTTTACAATAGATTCCTTTTTTGGTGCAATTTGATGCACATAATCTTTTACTTGCTCATACAATGCTTCATCATTTACGTGAATGCCTGAGAATGAATCATTGAAAATATCCCTTAAAATCGAGGATGCTTTGTTCATTTCTCCCAACACTTTTGTAGGATGATGGGCTTTGTAGAGTTTTTTGCACATTGCTGTCCATCTGTTCAGCAAACTTTGCAAATCACTATCAATTTCTGCTACTTTTTTACCTTCGGCTACAGTACGAATAATAACACCGAAACCTTTTGGTGTAATACTTTTTACCAAACGTTTTAGGCGGTCTTTTTCTTCTTGAGATTCTATTTTCTGAGAAACAGATATACGATTAGAAAAAGGAACTAAAACAATATAGCGACCTGCAATAGACAGTTCTGAACTTATACGAGGTCCTTTAGTAGAAATTGGTTCTTTTACAACTTGTACCAATAGTGATTGGTTGGACTTAATGGCTTCTGCAATTTTACCATGCTTGTCTAAATCTTTTTCAAAAGGAAAGTTTTTTAAAGAGTAATCTCTTAATTTCCCTGTGCTTACACGTTTAGTGAATTTTAAAAGAGAAGGGAGTTGCGGACCTAAATCGTGATAATGCAAAAACGCATCTTTTTCGTAGCCAACGTTTACGAAGGCTGCATTTAGTCCAGGTATAACTTTACGTATTTTGGCAATAAAAATATCACCTACTGCAAAGTTGTTATCCTCTTCATCTTTGTGCAATTCAATAAGTTTTCCATCTTTTAATAAGGCAAAATCAACAATATCCGAACTTGATCTTACGATTAATTCCTTGTTCATAATGTTAATTTATATCCATCCCTTAATTGAGATAGACGGATTTTACTTAATTATTTGACACAGGATGTTCCGATTAAATTATCGGAAATTCCAACAAATTAATAGGTGTACTCTATTAAATAGCACCTATAATTCTATATCAAAGAACGTTCTTTTAAAACCGAAAAAAGTAGCTTTATCAACTACTTTTATCGATTTATTTTTTCTTGTGACGATTAGCGCGTCTACGTTTTTTACGCTTATGCGTCGCTACCTTGTGTCTTTTACGTTTTTTACCACTTGGCATAAATAATTCGTTTTTTTAGATTAATATTTTACTTAATATTTTAGTTCACCTCTACTTTAGCTTTTACACCTTCTAAAAAGATTTTAGCTGGCTTAAACGCTGGTATGTTGTGAGCTGGTATTTTTATTGTTGTATTCTTAGAGATATTACGACCTGTTTTTTCTGCTCTTGTTTTTATAATAAAGCTTCCAAAACCTCTTAAATATACATTGTCTCCGCTCTCTAAAGATGTCTTTACTTCGTCCATGAAAGATTCTACTGTAGCTTGTACATCACCTTTTTCAATTCCTAATTTATCAGAAATTTTAGCTACTAAATCTGCTTTTGTCATTTTACTTAATTATTTGTGTTACTATTATTTATAAGGGGTTGCAAATATATGTAATTTAATTTCAATATTTCAAACGTAATTCATTAAAATTTAAGCGGATATAGTTTTATGTTTGCACAGTTCTACACTATTTCTAAATGGATTTTACAACAAACATAATTAATTGGTATTCAGAACATAAAAGAGATTTACCTTGGCGCAAAACCACTAATCCATACTATATTTGGTTATCAGAAATTATCTTACAACAAACACAAGTAAAACAAGGGTTACCTTATTACCAAGCTTTTGTAGATACATTTCCTACCATATTTGATCTTGCCAAAAGTGATGAACAAGGCGTTCTGAAATTATGGCAAGGTTTGGGCTACTATTCCAGAGCACGAAACCTTCATTATACGGCTAAATATGTTGCTAATGAGTTAGACGGCAAATTTCCAGATACTTACAACGATATCATAAAACTTAAAGGCATAGGTGATTATACAGCAAGCGCCATAGCTTCCATTGCCTTTGGCGAAGTTGCAGCTGTAGTAGATGGGAATGTTTACCGTGTTCTGTCTCGATTTTTCGGAATTGAAACACCTATAAATTCTACAAAGGGCATAAAAGAGTTTAAAGCTTTAGCCACAGAATTGATAGATAAAAAACGCCCTGCAGAATTCAATCAAGCCATTATGGAGTTTGGAGCACAACAATGTAAACCAAAAAATCCTTATTGTATTGTTTGCCCGCTACAATCTGCTTGTGTAGCATTTCAGAAAAATAAGATTTCCGAGTTGCCTGTAAAACTTAAGAAAACTAAAGTTAGACATCGCTATTTTAATTATTTAGTTATTATAGATAAATTAAAAAATATTATAGTTGAGCAACGCAAAGGAAAAGGCATATGGCAGAATTTATATCAGTTTCCGCTAATAGAAACCGAAAAAAGTTTATCCATTGAAGCTTTTGAAGAAGTAGCGGAAAAGCATAGACTTCTAAAAAATGTTGATTACGATTTAAGTCTCTATAATGAGACTGACGTAGTTCATAAATTGTCACACCAACACTTACATACCAAGTTTTGGATTATAAGCACAGACCAACCCTATAAAAATGCTATTTCTATAAAAGAATTGAAAGCGTATCCTGTACCTACTTTAATCAGCGAATTTATTTCCAAATTCAAATTTTGAAATCACCCTATTCTTATTTTTATTATTTTTAAAGAAGAGAATTAAAAAGTTTAATTTTGTAAGCTAATAAATTAAAAGAAATTATGTCAGGAACGCTAAATAAAGTAATGCTCATTGGCCATTTGGGAGACGAAGTAAAGATGCACTACTTTGATGATAAAAATTGTGTTGGCCGATTTCCGTTAGCAACTAACGAAACCTATATAAACAGACAAACAAACGAGCGTGTTTCTAATACCGAATGGCATAATATAGTGGTTAGAAATAAGGCTGCAGAAATATGCGAAAAATATCTAAGTAAAGGTGATAAAGTTTACATCGAAGGTCGCATTAAAACACGTAAATGGACAGACGATAAAGGCATGGAACGCTATTCTACAGAAATTCAATGTACGGATTTTACGTTTTTGACTAATAAAAACGAACAGCAGACTGGCGGCTCACCATCTTCGCAGAATACACCAAATTCATCTGAAGCTTCTAAACCATCGATAGACACATCTTTAATTGATGATAATGACGATTTACCATTTTAGTTTATTGTAATTCTATTTGTTTATTTTGGATCCCGAACCCAGTATATATTTTATAAACCTTATAGCATTTAACAGCTCTTTAGCTGTGAGTATCTTTGCATTAATACTTCTACTGATATGTTCTGCTTTAATATCTGGCGCAGAAGTTGCGCTTTTCTCATTAACAAAAACGGATATTAATAAGGCATCCGAGGAACATTCTAGTAAGATAGCCTTAATTGTTTCTCTTTTAGAACGTCCAAAGAAATTATTAGCTACTATTCTTGTGGCTAACAATTTTATCAATATTGCTATTGTCATTCTGTTTGCATACATCGGAGAGTTTTTATTTAGTTCTATAAATAGTCCTATTTTTAGATTTCTACTCGAGGTTGTATCTGCAACATTCTTAATTCTATTGTTTGGTGAAATTATTCCAAAGATTTATGCTAGCCGTAATAGTCTAAAATTTTCTATAGCCTTGGCTAAGCCACTAAAAGTCTTAGATGTCGTTTTTTCTCCTGTTAGCATGCCCTTGAGGTATATTACCATTCAAATTCAAAAAAAATTAGGTAAACAGAAATCCAATATCAGTGTTGATCAATTATCACAAGCATTAGAACTTACTGACGATAACGATACTACCAAAGAAGAACAGCAAATATTACAGAGTATTGTTTCTTTTGGCAACACGGATACCAAACAGGTAATGCGCCCCAGAATGGATATTTTTGCTGTTAATATCGAGGCTAAATTCAATACAATCATTCCAGAAATTATTAATAATGGTTATTCCCGAATCCCAGTATTTAAAGAAAGCATAGACACTGTTGTTGGTATACTATATGTTAAAGATTTATTGCCTCATATTAACAAAAAAACGTTCGATTGGACATCTATTTTACGAGAGCCTTTTTTTGTTCCAGAGAACAAAAAGCTTGATGACTTGATGCAAGAATTTCAGACAAAAAAGGTACATCTTGCTGTTGTCGTTGATGAGTATGGCGGAACTTCTGGTGTCGTATCTTTAGAGGATATTATTGAAGAAATTGTAGGAGATATAAGTGATGAGTATGATGTAGATGATTTAAATTTTACCAAACTAGACAATCATAACTATAGATTCGATGGCAAGACCCAGCTTAAAGACATCTATAAAATCTTATCCTTAGAGGATTTTACATCTTTTGAAGCAAAAAAGGGCGAAGCCGAAACCATTGCTGGTTTTGTTCTAGAAATTTCGGGAGGTTTTCCGAAAGTCGGTAGTAAAATAAATTTTGAAAATTACGTTTTTACAGTAGAGGCTATAGAAAAAAAACGCATTAAGCAGATTAAGTTAACGCTTCTAGATTAGATCAAACGTTTAATAAAAAACAGCTTCTCACTTCCGTGGGAATTACATATGAAAAAGATTCTTATACCTATATTTTCTTTATTTCTTTTTGGTTGCGGTGAGGATACCTTACCAAAACCGAGCGCTTATTTACGTTTAGAATATCCTACACCTAATTACAAACGAGTAGATATCCCAGTCCCATTTTCTTTCGAGAAAAATGTATTAGCTAAACCAATATCAAAAATTAAACAATCGGACAATGGTAATTCCATAAGCGTAGATGTCGAATATCCATCGCTTAAAGGAACTGTTTATTTAACCTATAAAAAAGTTAAGGAGAATAACTTAAAAGATTTATTGAGAGACGCACAGAATTTAACGCAAAAGCATACCCAAAAAGCTGATGAAATTATAAGTAACGAATTTATAAATGAAAATAAAGACGTTTACGGCATGTTTTACGAAGTCGGTGGCAATGCGGCGTCTCAGTCCCAGTTTTATGCAACAGACAGCATTAATCACTTTCTAAGTGGCTCTTTGTACTTCTATGCAAAACCAAATTACGACTCTATCTATCCTGCGGCAATTTATCTAAAAAATGATATTAAACGTGTTATGGAGAGTTTAGAGTGGAAAGATTAAATTAAACTTTAAAACACGTTATAAAAGAAAAGCGCAACTTAAACGTTGCGCTTTTTTTTATGATTGAGTAAGCTTAAAATTCTAGAAAGAATATCTTAAGCCTACTTGCATCTGCCATCTAGAAGAAACCAAACCTCTATCATCTATGATGTTATCCGTTTCAGCGTTTCTAGGGTTATAACTAAATGTTGGTGTTGTTCCATCAGGAGCAAAACCTTCAAAATCCAATAATTGTACTTGGTTAAAGTTTGTGAATGTTCTTACACCCCATTCTTTGTTTAGTAAATTAGTGAAGTTAAAGATATCAGCTGTTAATTCTAATTTATGAATTTTGTCTCCAAATTTTAATCCAAACTCTTGAGCAAACTTTAAGTCAACAATATGACTCCAATTAGAACGGTCAGCATTACGCTCTGCGAATTGACCTCTTCTTCCTCTTAAATAATCGTTACCTTCAATGTACGCGTCCAATAGTGTCCATTGCTCAGATGCAGATAAATCGCTAGTATCTACTAAATTGGCTTCAGACTCATTAGCTGGAACATAAATTAAAGCTGAGTCAGAACCAGTATCAGCTAATAAACCAGTACCATCGACTACATAACTGAATGGAGCGCCCTCTGCACCTTCATAAAATAGTCCAATGCGAGTTTTAATAGTCTCTGACCACTTAAATTCGAATGTTGAATTAGCAACAACTCTGTGTCCAGCAGCAAAATCTGAAATTGATAAATCTGGTCTGTTAGAACCATTAACTGTTTCTAAATTACGCCACTGAGAACTGTTTTGAGAACTTGTTCCATCTAATATGCCATCTGCTTCACCATAAGAATACGTTGCAGACGTTCTAACGTCTAATCTATCTGTGATAAAGTTTTTAGACAAAGTACCACTAATATTATAAGAGCTTCCTTCACCAGTATTAGATGCTAAATAAATATCACTATACGTGTTATCTACTTTCTGGAAACCATAGTTAGGTCTAGAACCTGCTCCTGTTGTAAAGAATTGAGGTCCTGCAATATTGATGTTTTCATAAATTACTGCTGTGATGTTATCATTCCAAATGAAATCAGCAGAGAATGTAATTCCCCAAGGTAATTTTTGATCTATAGCGATATTAGTTTTAAATACTTGAGGTAATCTAAAGTCTGGTGCAAATAAATCTATTTGTCCTCCGACCGAACCTGAACCTTGTGGTGGGTCTTGGAATTGTGTATTTGGGTTAGGATTAAATGCAGGAACGTTAGAACCTGTTAATTGAATAAATCCTGTAGTAACACCATTGTTTCCGTATGTACCACCTGGCCATACTAGCGGAACTCTAGAAGTAAAAATACCTAAACCACCACGAATTTGTGTTTTATTTTCTCCTTTAACATCCCAGTTAAAACCAAGTCTTGGAGATACATGTACGTTAGGATTAACACCTTTACCAACTCTTGCGCCTTGTAAGTCTTTACCAGCCGCCTCTAATAAAGCTACCGTTCTGGTATTAAAGTCTTCGTTTACGGTGCCATCTGCCCAGAAAGGAACATCGAATCTAAGACCTGCTGTTATTCTAAAATTATCGTTTACGTTAACTTCGTCTTGAACATAAAATGCTGTTTGAAAGAAGTCAAATTCTGGTGCTCCTTCAGAAGCATCTCCACTACCACCAATTAAAGAGTAACCATGACGGTATCTGTTTGGTAATTCTCCATCTAAGAAATCTTGAAGACTTGAAAAACGGTAATCACCAAAGTTTTGTCTGAAGAAAACATTTTTCATGTTAGAAAACTCATTGTTAGTACCAATAGTAATGGTATGTCTTCCAGAGTATATGTTAAAGTTGTCTGTCAACGTTAAAACACGTTGCTCCAATAAGTTTGCAGTAGAGAAAGCCTCAGAACCAAAATTAATGTTTCCAGCACCATCTCTAATATTTACTCTAGGGAAAGGATTCCCTAACGGATCTCTATCATCGTTAACAGTAGTATAACCAATTACTAAATTGTTAGAAAATTTATTACCAATTCTAGAGTTTAATTCTAAAGCAGTAGAGTTTGTAATAGACTCAAATCCTAAACCTCCATTAAAGAAATTAATACTTCCTTGGTTTGATGAACCAGCGCTAGTTTGAAGTGCTTTAACGTAACTATGTTTTAACGATAATGCGTTATTATCATTAATATTCCAATCTATCTTTACATTAAATTTATCTGAAACTAATGAAGAAACACTGTCCTCAAAACCTCCTGGATTATATCCAAAATTTGATTGTAAGAAGTTGGCTAAGTTTGTGATATCTGCTAAAGAAGAGTTTCCTCTATAAGTCCCAAAGTCAAATGGTGCTGGCGTCTCTCTATCTTCTCTTTCATAATTCAAGAAGAAGAATAATTTATCCTTAATGATTGGACCGCCAATTCTTGCACCATAGATGTTTGCTGAAAATTCTGCCAATTTTTCTCTTTCGCCATTACCAACTAAATCTACTGGCGTTTTCCCCGCTAAATCTTGATTTCTTAAAAATGAATATGCAGAACCTTCCCAAGTATTTGTTCCAGATTTTGTAATTGCATTAATACTACCACCTGCGAAACCAGATTGCTTTACATCAAATGGCGCTACGTTAATCTGAAAAGACTCAATAGCATCTAACGAAATTGGACTCACTCCTGTCTGTCCACCATTTGTACCATTACCTGCTAAACCAAAGACATCGTTATTTACAGCACCATCAATAAAAATAGTATTAAATCTATTATTCTGGCCAGCAATAGATATAACGTCGTCACCTGTTACCTTAGCTTGTGGTGTTAATCTTGCAAAATCCGCAATATTTCGAGAAATTGTAGGTAACGTATTTACCTGTCTTCTAGAAATTTTAGTATCTGCCCCTGTTTTACCAGAATCGAAAACACCATCTGTACCGGCTACAATAACCACTTCGTCAAGGACACTAGCATCCTCAGAAAGTTTAGTACTTACTCTTTTAGATTCTCCCAATGCTAAAAACACGTTGTTTTCAACATAATCTTTGAATCCCACATAAGTAATTGTCACTGTGTATGGACCACCTGTTCTCATATTAGAGATACGATAGTATCCATCAAAATCTGTGGCAACACCATACTTAGTTCCCGAAGGAGTGTGAACAGCTAAAACAGTAGCTCCTGGTAATGGATCTCCGTTTACATCTGTTACCTGTCCGTTAAGCGAAGCTGTTGTAACACCTTGCGCAAAAGACATTGTTGCAAATAAAAATGCAACGGTCATTACTAAAAATTGTGTAATTTTTTTCATTGTTAAAGTTGAGTTTGTTTTGAACAGTGCAAAAATACGATATAAAACACTTAAAGTATTAACTCAACGTTAAGAAATATTAACAGAATTAGTTGGTAAGAATTTTGATGATTTTTAACAAAAAAATCGAAAAATTATCAGTTAACAAACTATAAAAATTAACTCTTTTTATAAAATTGAAGCATATTTTGAGTTGAACTGTCGTGCGAAGCATTAAAATCTGAAGATTCTAACTCCTCTAAAATTGTTTTGGCCAATTTTTTACCCAATTCTACGCCAAATTGATCATAACTATATATATTCCAAATAATACCTTGAACAAAAATTTTATGCTCGTACATAGCAATGAGTTTCCCTAAACTTTCAGGTGTAAGTTGTTGAATTAAAATCGATGTAGTTGGTTTGTTACCTTCGAATATTTTAAACGGTAAGAGCATTTCTTTTTCTTCAAGTGATAGGCTAGTTGTTGATAACTCTTCTAAAACCTCTTCTTTAGTTTTACCATTCATTAAGGCTTCTGTCTGGGCAAAGTAATTGGATATTAATTTATCATGATGACTTTTATTACCATGAAGCGATTTTACAAAACCTATAAAATCCGCTGGTATTAGCTTTGTTCCTTGGTGAATTAATTGAAAAAAGGCATGTTGCGAATTAGTACCAGGTTCTCCCCAAATTAATGTTCCGGTTTGGTAGTTAACTGGATTTCCATCTCTATCAACACTCTTACCGTTACTCTCCATAATACCTTGTTGCAAATAAGTAGCAAATTGGTTGAGGTATTGTGTGTAAGGAATTACAGCTTCGCTTTCTGCATTAAAAAAGTTGTTGTACCAAATGGTTAATAAAGCTAAAACTACAGGTATATTTTTATCAAAATCTGACGTTCTAAAATGCTCATCCATTTTATGAGCACCAGATAATAGACTTTCAAAATTATCATAGCCTAAAGCTAAACTAATGGATAAACCTACAGCACTCCATAGCGAAAAGCGTCCACCGACCCAATCTTTCATTGGGAAAATATTCACTTCGTCAATTCCAAAATCTTTTACGGCACTTACGTTAGTAGAAACTGCCACAAAATGGTTCGCAACTGCCTCGTTAGGCATACTTTGTAAAAACCAATCTCTAATAGAATTGGCATTAGACAATGTTTCTTGAGTCGTAAAGGTCTTTGATACAATTACAAAAAGTGTTGTCTCTGGATTAAGATGTTTTACAATTTCTTGATAATGATCACCATCTACATTACTTACAAAATACGTATTGAGATGATTTTTATAAAACTGAAGTGAATCTACTACCATTGCAGGACCCAAGTCACTTCCGCCTATTCCAATATTTACAATATCGGTAATTGGTTTTTCTGTAAATCCTTTGTGGCTGCCACTAGTTACTGCATTGGTAAAGTCTTTTATCTTGTTCTTTACGTCATAGACACCAGGAATTACATTTTCGCCATTTACAAAAACCTCAGTAGACTTTGGCGCTCTTAATGCGGTGTGAAGCACTGCTCTACCTTCGGTTTGGTTGATAATATCGCCTTCAAAATATTTTGAAATAGCATCTTTAAGATTCACTTCATTTGCTAATTCTACCAACAGAGACAATGTTTTTGATGTCATCCTATTTTTTGAAAAATCAGCATAAAAGTCATCCCAAATAATAGTCAACTCTTCGGCGCGTTTTGGATTTGATTTAAACAACTCCTTAAGATGAATATCTTTTATTTCTGAAAAATGAGATAAGAGTTTAGGCCACGTCTTTGTGGTCGTTGGATTAGTTGATTGTAATGCCATAATTATTGTATCTCTGAGAGGGTTTCCTCTGTTTCTGGCTGAAGTGAATCTTCGACCAAGATTATATTATCTAATTGTTTTTTAATCGGGGCGATGTGGTCTAAAAATTTAGCTTTAAGGCTATCTGAAATTGGTTTGGCCTCAGGTAGTTTTTCTTTAAAAGGATCGACTTGTTTTCCGTTTTTCCAAAAACGATAGCAAACATGGTTCCCAGCGGAACTTCCTGTATTACCAACATAGCCAATAACGTCTCCCTGCTTTACAAATTCGCCCACTTTAGCTTTTCGGCGAGACATATGTAAATACTGTGTTTCGTAAGTGGAATTATGTCTAATTTTAACATATTTACCATTTCCTCTAGTGTAAGACGATTTAGTAACTGTGCCGCTCGCTGTGGCTAAAATTGGGGTACCATTTGGTGCAGCAAAATCTGTCCCACGATGCGCTTTTACACGATATCCGTAATGGGCAATTCGTCTTCTTAGATTATAACGCGATGATACGCGTCCAAATCGTAGTGGTGATTTTAAAAAGGCACGTCTTAGGTTTTTTGCATCTTCGTTAAAATAATCTATGATGCCTTTTACGCTATCCGTCTCGAACTCAAAGGCGTAAAAGGGTTTTTTATTATGTTCGAAATATGCTGCTTTAACACGGTCTACTCCTGCATAAATGCTGTCATCGATATACTTATCTGTATAAATAACCTTAAAACGGTCACCTGGTTGTAAGCGGTTAAAATCTATGGTCCACGCGTAGATTTCGTTTGCCATTTTATTGGCTAAACGCTGACTAAGTCCTTTTTTATCTAACACTATGGAAATACCACTTCCTGGTGTTATTACACCAGACGCTTCCTTTTCGACATATTTTATTGGTTTTCTGCCCATGTAGGTCTGTATAGAATCTTGAAAATCTATAACAACGTACTCTTCTTTATTAGGCTGGTAAATAAAGCTTTTTGGCGTTTCTAAGCTGTCTTTTGAGCAAAGAAGCGTGTAAGGCTTACCAAACCTTAGTGTCCTAATATCAAAAGTGTCTTTTACCTTTTCGGCAATTTGAAAAATTTTAGGGTATCCGATATTGTTTCTTTCTAAGATTTCTCCGAAGCTCTCGCCTCTTCGTATGGTATCTCTTTTAACTATAAAGTTATCTAGGTTAAAGCCAAACTCGTATCGTTCTTCAACTTCTTCGACAACGGCCAAATCTTCTACTAGCTCTTCTTTTTTCTCTTCTTTACAATTTAAAAAGGTTGCAGAAATTACCGCTAACCATACTAATCGTTTCAAATGCATTAATCGTTCTCTATTTATAAGTTTGTTCCCCAATTGTCTAATTCTTCTTTACTCCATAAATCTGGAAAGAAAATACGTCTCTGATACTTTGGGTGCATATATTTCTTCCAATCGCTACCTCCAGTCGCTTCGCCATCACCAATACCACTATCGATGTAATGCTTTGCCGCATTATAGTGTGCCATTACCCAAGTTACATTTACCGTGTAATCGTAGTGCCGCATAGCTTTGACTAAATCTTTATCCGCTTGATCTTCTTTTGGTAATTCTTTATAGCGCGTCCAGAGATTCTTTGTGTTATATGTTTCCATAAATCTTAAGAACTCGTCTTTGTAGCGTGCTTCAAAGTTTTTTAAAAGAGTAGATTTTTTTCCTGTCTTGTGGTCTTTACCAGCCGCTTGCCAGTACAAATGCTCAAAGGCGTGTGTGTAAGGTGTTTTTCTATCAATATCTTTTCTAAAGCGATAGTCTATAAGATTTATTAGCTCTGTAGATGCAAACTCTATAAGTCTATATTGTGCACTTTGAAAACCACTAGCTGGCGTCAAGGTATATCTAAATTTCATGTATTGCTCTACCTCCATACCTTCTCTCATAATATTAAAAGAAGTCGTGAGCATGTCGAAATACCTTGAAATACGCATGATTTTACTTTCGAAAAACACAACGTCTAGCTTTTCTTTTTCGGCTACCTGTGATATTTCCCAAAGTATCATTTTAAAAATCAACTCATTAATTTGATGGTAGGCAATAAAGACCATTTCATCTGGAAGCGTCGTTCTTTGGGTTTGAAGCGATAATAAAGCATCGGTTTGAATATAATCCCAGTAGGTAATTGGTTTGCTGTATAATAATCCTAAAAGATGGTCGTCCGTATCTTGATCTATACTATCGTATTTCTCTTGAAGTGCTTTTATAATATGTGAATAATCTGGTTGGTCTGGCATAGTTATTAATCATCAAATTGAACGACAAAGGAGTGCTTAAGACCTTTATATTGGTCTAAATCTGCACGAAGCGAACCTACTGCTAAATCGGCCTGAATTTTTAAAGGAATCTTATTTTTATCTGCACTTACCCAAAGCGTTAAACTTTCTTCTTCTTTAAAGACACGACCTGCCATTACATAGGGCCTAAATTTTAATGTTTTAACTTTTACCTTATTTCCATTAACTTTTAGCTTAAGAGTTTCACGACCTAAAAACTTAAGCTTAAAAGGATAGTTTTCTTCATCAAAAAACATGCTTAATTGTACAACATCGCCAACCTTAATTTTATCTGTATCGTAGTTGTTTCTTAGATAATAAAAAGCAGAAACCATATCTTGTACATTAACATCGATATCAATTTCCTTAACAGTTTTATACTTTTTATTGTTTACTGTTGCTTTTTTCTTATTGTGGTCAAATTCTATTTCGATATCTTTAGTATGTCCACCTTCATCAATTTTTCGAATAAATCTGTATGGCAGGCCTGTTTTTGCATCAAAATAACTTTCGTAACGGTCTTTTACCTTAAAAAACCATTTAATAGGTCCCGTTGTAGCACCTTTACCTACTACGTGGTACACCTCTTTACCGTTATATTTTTTTTGTTTAACATTAAGAGTAGCCTCACCAGCTTTTAGCCAACCACTGTAGCTCATACGAAATTTAAACCATTCTCCGTCCGTAAACGCAGATTGTTGTTGTGCTGAACCTAATTGAAAGATTACTAATGTTAGAAAAAATAGTAAATGCTTTTTCATATCGTATCCGTAATGCAAATGTAACTTTTATATCAACATTTTATTGTTATATCGGTTAGAATTACAATTACTATTCCAAAAATATTAAAAGAAAAAACACCATCGATTTTTGATGGTGTTTTTAACGTAATAACAACATTAACAACTATAATGTACCTCGTTTGGCTTGTTCTCTTTCGATAGATTCGAAAAGTGCTTTAAAATTACCTGCACCAAAGCCTTTTGCCCCCATTCTTTGAATTATCTCAAAAAAGAGGGTTGGCCTATCTTCCACTGGCTTTGTAAAAATCTGCAAAAGATATCCTTCTTCGTCTGCATCAATCATAATACCTAACGCTTTTAGCTTTTCGATATCTTCTCTAAGCTCATGGCTAAATTCTTCTAAACGACCTGGTACAGCTTTGTAATATTCTTCTGGTGGTGTAGACAAAAACTCTACGCCATTTCTACGAAGTTGAGTTACTGTTTTGATGATATCGTCTGTTGCAACGGCGATGTGTTGTACGCCCGCACCTTCATAAAAATCTAAGTACTCTTCGATTTGAGAGCGTTTTTTTCCTTCAGCTGGTTCATTTATAGGAAATTTTATTCGTCCATTTCCATTAGACATAACTTTACTCATTAGAGCAGAATACTCCGTATGTATTTGTTTATCATCAAATGATAAAAAATTCTCAAAGCCCATTACATCTTCGTACCATTTTACCCAAACATTCATCTGGTTCCAACCTACATTTCCAACCATATGGTCTATATATTTAAGCCCAGCAGCAGGAGGATTATAGTCTGACTCCCATTTTACGAATCCTGGTAAAAATGCACCGTTGTAGTTTTTACGCTCTACAAACATATGCACTGTTTCACCATAGGTATAAATACCTGCTCTAACAACCTCGCCATATTCGTCTTTCTCTACTATGGGCTCCATATAGGATTTTGCACCTCTAGAGGTTGTTTCCTTATATGCTTGCCTAGCGTCGTCTACCCATAGTGCAATGATTTTAACGCCATCGCCGTGCTTTACAATATGGTCGTTAATTGGTGACTTACTACTTAATGGTGTAGTAAGCATCAACTTAATTTTATCTTGAGTTAGTACGTAACTCACAGAGTCTTTTGCACCAGTTTCTAAGCCGCGATAAGCATGAGATTGAAAACCAAAAGCCGTTTTATAAAAATGTGCAGCTTGCTTGGCATTACCAACATAAAATTCTACATAGTCTGTTCCTAAAAGTGGCAAAAAGTCTTTAGCCCCTTTGAATATCTTTTCGAGTCCGTAATTGACGGATTTTATTTCTTTACTCATGATAAGTAGTTGTTTTAAATGAGTTATCTTCTATTTCTATTCTAACCAAGATTTATAATAATCTTCATCAGCAATTTTAAGTGCCTCTTCGGTTACTTTTAAAGGCTTAAATGTGTCTACCATTACCGCTAATTCATCTGTTTTTACTTTTCCAATACTACGTTCCATAGCTCCTGGATGTGGCCCATGAGGAATTCCCGCAGGATGAAGTGAAATGTGCCCTGCAGCAATATCGTTTCTACTCATAAAATCACCATCTACGTAATACAACACCTCATCACTATCTATATTGCTATGATTATAAGGTGCAGGAACAGCTAAAGGGTGATAATCGTATAATCTTGGCACGAAACTGCACACCACAAAAGCATCAGTTTCAAAGGTTTGATGTACTGGTGGCGGTTGATGTACGCGACCTGTTATGGGTTCGAAATCATGAATAGAAAAAGCATACGGATAATTATACCCATCGTAGCCCACGACATCGAAAGGATGTGAAGCATAAACCATATCGAAAATTTCGTCTTGCTTTTTTACTTTTATCAAAAAATCTCCCGTTTCGTTATAAGTTTCTAATTCATGAGGTCTTCTAATATCGCGCTCGCAAAAAGGTGAATGCTCTAATAATTGTCCAAACCAATTTCGATAACGTTTTGGCGTATATATTGGGTGATAAGACTCTACAATAAATAGTCGATTATCTTCGGTGTCAAAATCTAGCTTATAGATGATTCCTCTCGGAACTAACAAATAATCCCCATATTTAAAATCGAGATTACCCAAATGCGTCCTCAGCTTTCCGCTTCCTTTATGAATAAAAATTAACTCATCTGCATCTGTGTTTTTATAAAAATAATCTTTGGTAGATGCCTTCGGAGCTGCTAAAATGATGTTACAATCGGAATTAGAAAGTACAATCTTTCGACTCTCTAAATAATCGTTCTCTGGTTTTACTTTAAAGCCATGAAAACGATAAGACTGCATGTTATTAGCCTTAGCAATTTTTGGTGCAACACTGTATTGGGCATTAATAGCCTTTACCTGAGTTGGTCTCTGTTCATGGTAGCTATTGGTAGACATGCCGTCGAAGCCAATGGTGCCAAAAAGCTGCTCGTAGTAAAAACTTCCATCAGGTTTTTTAAACTGTGTATGTCGTTTAGGAGGAATTTCTCCAAGTTTATGATAAAATGGCATTTTTATTTATGTTTAAGCGTGTATTCGTTGATTTGTTCAATTGACTTATGCCTCAAGAATCAACGAGTTATAAAGTTACAAAAAATGAATTGGCTTTTCGCTATTACGTTATGTTTGCTTACTCTTACTTAAAATGTAATCAATAGCGTTTTTCTGAAAGTTACTCAGGATTTCTCTTAATAAGATAGTGAAGTAGTATTTTATAATTCTTCCAAAAGGGTTTCATAACAATACAAATATCGTAAAATTTGAAAAGACTTAAAACCAAAAACCAATATTAAAAAACCAGTAGCTTTCTTTGAGTTCTGGAGAAATTGTATACTTTGCTTCTATAGGACCTAAGAATGTTTCTATTGAATATCCTAGAGCGAACCCTGTGTAATCTGGTTCTGTAAACCACTCGCCATCATCAAAAATATTATCGGCAATATTTGCAAAATTTCCAGAGAGTAAAATGTGATGCTTTTTAAAGATTTCGTAATCAAACGTAACATCTGCTTTTACAAAACTATTGCCTACAATAGACACATAGTCATAACCGTAAAACGACCCAAAATTATTGATGAAATTCTGACCATAGCCACCAAATGCAAAATCTAAAAAACTTGTAGAACGGTCGCCTAATTTAAAGCCGCCAGACGTACTAAGGTTAATTGACAAATCCCCAACAGGGCTAAATGCATAACCAATATCTGCTTTAGCTATAGAAAATGACTCGAAAGCATCATTAAATCCTCGAGAACCGATATACCAATGGGCTGTACCGTTAAGCAAAAATCCTGAGTTAGGGAAAAATCGATTATCATAGGTATCAATTTTTAGATTTCCAAAAAGGCTAAAATAATCTGTATTCTCAAATATGAAGTCGTCGTTGCTATTAGTGTTATTTAAAGTCTCTGTTGTAATCTTTAAGCGCTTATGCTCGAAACCGAGATTAAATTCGAATTCTTTAGCTAAAAGCGTTTGAAAGTAAAGCTGATTTGTTTGGTCCTGAAGCTCAACATCTACTTTGTTTAAATCAACCAACAATGGGTCGTCTGGTTGCAGTAGTAAATTAGCATTAACTAATCTGTCGAACTGGTTGTATCTGGATTTAAGACCTATACTAATATAAAAGCCTTTATCTATAAAATAATCGAAATCGTATCTAAGATTATCGCCTAAAATAATGTCTAACGACGCAAAATCGTTGTTAAATACTAATCGCTTTCGGGTTATATTTAGCAATGCAGCACTTTTATATAGTCCGTCGTAGTGTAAACCAAGCTTCACAAAAGTATTTGCCTTAGACTCGTTTATGTCTGCTTCAAAATTATAAACATCAGGACTTTTAGTCGGTGCGAGTTTATACCTTACTGCATCAAAATTATTGGTAGCTACTAAATTATTTATGCCCTCGTTTAGTTGCTCATAACTAATATTGTCATTACCTCTAAGCTTTAATTTCCCTAAAATATAAGACCGTGTATATCTCTTATTTCCCTTTAGTATAACATCTGCAATTTTAAGGCTATCTGCAATGCGGACATTATCCTTTATGTAAAAACTGGGTTGCGTCTTCTTTAAATTTACAAGTGCTGTTAACTCTTTTTTTGCAGCTGCTTCTCCTGCCTTAACTATATCTCGCCCTTCGCTAAACGAAATGACAGAAAAATTGGTGATGTCTGGCTTTATATAAATATCGGTTTGCTTACGCTTAACCTTCATGTCGTTTATAGTTCTAAAATTATTGATTTGCAGCAAAATCTCGGGAGCAGATTCTAACTCTTCCCTATCTTTTAATCCATCTTGTACATCTACCCCAATAATAACATCAACACCTTTTGCTCGGAGCTCGTTAATAGGATAATTATTAGTTACACCACCATCGACATAAATTTTATCTTTGATTTTTACAGGCTGAAATAATGAAGGAAAAGCACCGCTGGCCGTTACGGCTTCTGCCAAATTTCCTTTATCCATTAATATAGGTTCTCCTGTTTCGATATTTGTGGCTATACAGAAAAACGGCGTTGGTAATTTTGAAAAATCTGAAACTTCATTTACCGGAAGCAGCAACTTGTATAATAGATTATACACATTTTGCCCACGCGATAGACCTGAAGGTAATTTTAATTTAAAACCGTCTATTGGTAAATTTATAGCATAGCGCTCCGAATTATTTCGCTCGATAAGTGACTTAGATTTTCTTTGGAACTTATCGTTTATTAAAACATCAAAATCTATGGTTCTAAATATAGAGTCTAATTGTTTACCGGAATACCCAGAAGCGTATAGAGAACCTATTATGGCACCCATACTAGTTCCAGCAATGTAATCGACTTTTATGCCTAAACTATCGATAACTTTTAACACACCAATATGTGCAAAGCCTTTAGCACCACCACCGCTAAGAACCAATCCAACTTTTGTAGAATCAGAAGCTTGAGCCGAAAGGTTATGGCTAAAGCATATGGTTGCTAAAAAAATGATGATATATGTTAATTTAAATTTCAAATTAATCGTTATGATAGTAGTTATACACTTTGTTTGCTCTTGACGCTCCAACTACAGCTTCTAATTCGTCTAACTTCGCATTTGCAATACGTTTAACGGTTTTAAAACGCTTCATTAAATCTATAATTGTTTGCTCGCCTACACCAGGAATATTTTCTAATTCGGTTTTTAAAGCGCCTTTGCTTCGTCTATTTCTATGATGCTCAATACCAAAACGGTGCGCTTCATTTCGGAGTTGCTGAATAATCTTAAGTGTTTCGCTTTTTTTATCTAAATATAAAGGAATTGGGTCATCTGGGTAAAATAATTCTTCTAAACGCTTTGCAATACCGATAATCGCAATTTTTCCGCGCAAGCCTAAACTATCTAAACTTTTAAGTGCCGAAGACAGCTGACCTTTTCCTCCATCGATAATAATAAGCTGTGGTAACGGTTGGTCTTCTTCTAAAAGGCGTTTGTAACGTCTAAAAACCACCTCTTCCATAGAGGCAAAATCATCAGGACCTTCTACAGTTTTAATATTAAAATGACGATAATCTTTCTTACTAGGCTTTCCGTTCTTAAATACCACGCACGCCGCAACAGGATTAGTACCTTGAATGTTAGAGTTATCAAAACACTCGATGTGCCTTGGTTCTTCGGACAAACGCAAATCGGCCTTCATCTGTGCCATAATACGATTGGTGTGTCTGTCTGGGTCGGTAATTTTTATTTGTTTTAACTTGTCTAATCGATAGTACTTTGCATTTCTTTCGGATAAGTCTAAAATGCTTTTTTTATCACCAAGTTTTGGTACAGTAACCTTTACCTCATCTCCTAAATCTATTTTAAAAGGCACATAGATTTCTTTGGATTTTGAATGAAAACGTTGACGAATTTCTGTCACTGCCAACTCTAACAGGTCCTTATCACTTTCTTGTAGTTTCTTTTTTATTTCTAGTGTATGCGAGCGTATGATTGAGCCATAGGACAATTGCAAAAAGTTAATATAGGCGTAGCTTTCGTCACTAATAATTGAAAACACATCGACATTGCTAATTTTTGGATTAACAACCGTAGATTTAGACTGATAATTTTCTAATATGTCCAGCTTTTCTTTTACTTTCTGTGCTTCTTCAAATTGCATGTTTTCTGCTAAAGCCTTCATTTGCTTTCTAAACTGCTGTAAAGAATCCTTAAAATTTCCCTTTAGAATCTCTCTAATCGCTTTAATATTGCTGTGGTATTCTTCTTCGGTTTCTAGTCCTTCGCAAGCACCTTTGCAATTTCCTAAATGATACTCTAAACAAACCTTGTACTTGCCTGATTCTACTTTTTCTTCAGATAAATGGTAATTACACGTTCGTAATTGATAAAGACCTTTAATAAGCCCTAACAGCGTCTTAACTGTTTTCATACTAGTATATGGCCCAAAATATTCAGACCCATCTTTTATAACACGACGTGTAGGAAAGATTCTAGGAAAACGTTCGTTTTTTACACAAATCCAAGGGTACGATTTATCGTCTTTTAATAGTACGTTATAGCGTGGTTTGTATTTTTTTATAAGATTGTTCTCGAGCAACAAGGCATCACTTTCGGTCTCTACAACAATATGCTTAATCTTAGCAATTTTTTTTACGAGAACTCTAGTTTTTCCGTAGTCGTGGTTTTTAGTAAAATAAGAACTCACGCGTTTTTTTATATCCTTTGCCTTACCAACGTAGATTAAGTTGTCCTCAGCATCGTAATACTGATATACACCAGGCTGATGCGGCAAGGTTTTTATTTGGATATCAAGTGCGGTTTCGGACATACATCCAAAGGTAATAAATTGGTTGTATTTGATGTTTTTTCAACGGGTTTTATTACTACTTTCGCCGCACAAATTTTGAAACTTACTAAATGGCAAAACAACTGTTGGGACGTGTTGATAAAATTGACTTTCCAAAACTGAATTTATACCATATCGATGTAAAAATTGATACCGGTGCTTATACCTCAGCTATACATTGTTCTCATATAAAAGAAATCGACGGAAAACTACATTGTATTTTTGAACATGAAGGACATCCGAATTTTAAAACCGAAGAAATTATATTCGATAATTATACCTATACTGATGTAAAAAGCAGCAATGGTGTTAAAGAAAATAGATTCAAAATTAAAACAGATGTTATTTTCTTTGGAAAAACTTATAAAATCAACTTAACTTTAAGCACTAGAGACGACATGAAGTTTCCTGTTTTAATAGGACGTCAATTTTTGAAGAAAAAATTTATTGTTGATGTCGACTTAGAAAATCAATCCTTTAATGCTTCACAGCAATGAACATAGTTATCTTATCGCGTAATCCTCATCTCTATTCAACAAAACGATTAATAGAAGAAGGCGAAAAAAGAGGTCATGAGGTAGAAATTATAGACCCACTAAAATGCGATATAATTATAGAACAAGAAAAACCAACCATATTTTATAGGGATCGCTATCTCGATTACGTAGATGCCATTATTCCTAGGATTGGAGCTTCGGTTACTTTTTTTGGATGTGCTGTTGTGCGACAATTCGAAATGATGAATGTTTTTACAACGGTATCCTCTGACGCTATTTTACGCTCTAGAGACAAACTACGAAGCTTTCAGAGGCTTTCTAAAGCAGGTATTGGCATGCCCAAAACGGTATTTACCAACTATTCTAGAGATGTTGAAGAGGTTTTAGAACATGTAGGTGGCCCACCAGTAATAATAAAACTCCTTGAAGGCACACAAGGTCTTGGTGTTGTACTAGCAGAATCTAAGAATGCTGCCAAGTCTGTACTAGAAGCATTTAATGGATTGCAAGCCAGAGCTTTAGTACAAGAATATATTAAAGAAGCAAAAGGTGCAGACCTTAGAGCACTAATCGTAGATGGACAAGTTGTTGGGGCTATGAAGCGCCAAGGTGGCGAAGGTGAATTTCGTTCTAACTTACATAGAGGCGGAAGCGCAAATTTAATTAGGCTTAGCGAGGACGAACTAAAGTTAGCCATTAAAGCAGCAAGAGCATTAAAGCTACCTGTTTGCGGTGTAGACATGTTACAATCTTCTCGTGGCCCATTGATTATGGAGGTAAATTCTACACCTGGACTCGAAGGTATAGAAGGTGCAACTAAAAAAAATATCGCACGGGCAATTATTACGTTTATAGAACGTAATAGAAAATAAAAGACAACTATTAAAAGATTCCCGTTTTCACGGAAGATGACTATGAGTGAACAAGAAGTCTTAGATATTTTAGGTAAAAAAGTAGCATTAGGCCAAAGTGCAACAGTAAGTTTTAATGTTGCTAAACTTCATACCCAAAACACTATAGATGTTCCTATAATTATCGAGCGTTCTAAAAAACCGGGACCAACAGTTTTAATTACTGCTGGTATTCATGGTGATGAGGTTAACGGTGTAGAAATTGTAAGACAGATTATTTCTAAAGGCATTAATAAGCCAAAGAAAGGAACTATAATTTGTGTCCCTGTAATCAACGCATTTGGCTTTATACACATGGATCGTCTATTCCCAGACGGAAGAGACCTTAACCGTGTATTTCCTGGTAGTAAAAAGGGTTCTTTGGCAAGTCGGGTGGCCCATAAGTTAATGACCGAAATAGTGCCGCATGCCGATTTAATTTTGGATTTCCACACAGGAGGATCAGACCGTTTTAACTCTGCTCATATACGCATTGTAAAAGGCGAATTGGTCTTAGACGAATTAGCTCAAGTCTTCGGTGCGCCGTTTATTTTTTATTCGAAAAATTTGAATAAATCCTTCAGAAATTCATGTTATAAATTGGGAATTCCTATGCTACTTTTTGAAGGTGGCAAATCTTTCCATATAGATAACACCATTACCAATACAGGCGTTAACGGTGTTAAACGTGTTTTGCATCATTTAGAAATGCTAAATCGAAAATTTAAAGTCTCGCGCCCAAAAAAAGACGTCATAAAAATTGATGAAAGTAAATGGGTACGCGCCAAATACTCTGGTATGTTTAGACCAACGATTAGCGTTAATACCAAAGTAGAAAAGGGCGATGTAATAGGTAATATCACTGATCCTTACGGAAGTTTTAATCATTTTGTCAAAGCACCAAACAGCGGCTATGTTTTTAATGTTAATGAATCGCCGATAATTTATCAGGGCGATGCCATTTTTCATATCTCGACAAAGCTTGTAAACGAATGACCAAACAAGACTTACGAAAAAAATACAAGGCACTACGACAAGGGCTTAGCCATGACGAGATTGAAGATAAAAGTCTAGCCATAGCCAATCAATTACTACAACTTAATATTTGGGATTTAGATTTCTATCACATCTTTTTGAGTATAGAAGAACAAAAGGAAATTAACACAGAATATATCTTAAATATCCTTGCCGGAAAAGATAAAAACATTGTGGTATCTAAAAGCAATTTTGAAGATTATAGTATGTCTCACTTTTTGCTTACTGATAATACCAAACTAAAGAAGAACGACTACAACATCCCTGAACCCGTTAACGGTATTCCTATTCAACCAGAACAAATAGATGTAGTTTTTGTTCCGCTTTTAAGCTTTGACATAAAAGGAAATCGCATTGGTTATGGTAAAGGATTCTATGACCGATTTCTTTCTGAGTGTAAACCTGAAACTCTTAAAATTGGACTCTCTTTTTTTGAAGCTGAAACTGAAGAGTTTGAAGTTTTAGAAAATGATATAAAGCTGGATTATTGTGTAAGTCCCGAGAAAACTTATCGTTTCATCTAAGCGTTATCTTGTTTATCTAAACGCCTTTCTATTAAACACAATCAACATACCAATTCCCGTGCTTATTGCCACATCCGCCACATTAAAAACAGGGTCGAAAAAAGAGATATATTTTCCGCCAATAAAAGGTAACCAATCTGGTAAAACACCAGAAAATAGCGGGAAATGTAGCATATCTACGACCTTTCCGTAAAAGATATTTGCATAGCCACCACCTTCTGGTAAAAATGTAGCTACTTGTCCGTAACTATCATTAAATAAAACACCATAGAAGACAGAGTCAATAATATTTCCTAAGGCACCTGCAAAAATTAGAGAAATGGCAAAA
This sequence comes from Winogradskyella wandonensis, assembly GCF_004346845.1. GTDB lineage: Bacteria > Bacteroidota > Bacteroidia > Flavobacteriales > Flavobacteriaceae > Winogradskyella > Winogradskyella wandonensis. Next base: position 496,484 of record NZ_SMGI01000002.1, read on the forward strand.
ACTAGCGTTGTACTTTTTTGTTTTTTAATAACATCTCTAAGCCAAAACCCAATGGCTGTAACAGCCATAATTCTAAAAAGTGTAAGTATTAACTTGGCAGATTGGTCACTTATAAAAGAAAAAATATCACTAAGCTTTGTGCCCCAGGCCATACCATCATTTTCTACAAACAAGATTTTAAACCAGGAAAATACCTCTACCTCTTCTTGAAGATAAAAATTTGTCTTTATATAGATTTTGCTCACCTGATCTATGAGCAAGATGATACTGATGAGAATTAAAGATTTTTTAAAGGACATCATCTAGTTTTCGCGCTTCTTTACTGTAATATCACCGCTAATAGTTGTTAATCGCCATAAATTAAGCCCTAACATATCACTAGGGAAATCGACCAGCCCACTTTTAGAGTCCGTAGAAATAATAGCATCTTTAGTAATTACAAAAATTGGCTCATCGGTTGTTTTTATTGTAGCTAATCTTGCCATACCATCAACTGTACAGCTGCCTTGAGCCAAATTAATTTTAAGCTCATTGTATAGTCCTTTTATAGTTGCCGAGCCTACGTCGCTTTTTATTGCCAAACTAAGATTCTCTGGCATAGTTATCTGAAGTTCTGCCGCAATAACCTTATGCGCATTTCGTTTATCATCTGGGGTTTCGTAAGGTACGGTGCGACTTAAAGCCACTTGTAATTGTTTCCCTTTTACTTCTGAAACAACTTGAAATTGATTGCCATATTCGCCGTCCGATATCGATTTTAGAACTATTTGGCTGCTTTTCGAAGTTGTGACTGAAATATTAAATATCTGATAACCATTGACTTTAACTTCTAAAATTCCATCCGATGAAAATGTTTGCATGGCTGTATTTTGACCTAAACAAACAAAAGTAAGTCCTAAAAAAAAGATTATTAAAAAAGTCCTGAAATAGATATTCCAAGACTTTATATTGTAAGTTGTATTCAAAATACTATATTATTTCTGCATGTTCTTTGCTTCGATACTTAACGTCGCATGCGGAACTAATTTTAAACGCTCTTTATTAATCAGTTTTCCTGTAACCCTACAAACACCATAGGATTTATTCTCAATACGAATTAACGCATTTTTTAGATCACGTATAAATTTCTCTTGTCGAATGGCTAAAGCAGAATTAGCTTCTTTACTCATGGTCTCACTACCTTCTTCGAAAGCCTTAAAGGTCGGCGATGTATCGTCCGTACCATTATTATGGTCGTTCATATAAGCAGATTTGATTAATTCTAAATCGTGTACTGCTTTATCTATTTTTTCTTGGATAAGTACTCTAAACTCTTCTAAATCCTTATCTGAATATCTTACTTTAGTTTCCGAAGCCATATTTTAATTTTTTTGAATAAACAATTTAGTATTTACATCGTCGAACACAATTTCTATACCATTGTTTAGGTTATCTACAATTTTTAAATCGTCTGTCAGAGTTTCTCTCTTAATATAATTTTCGTTTGCACTAACTGCCGCAGTAATATTAACGTCTTTTTGTAATTGTACGTCAATTCTGTCAGTAACCTCAAATCCTGAATCTTTTCGTAAATTTTGAATACGATTTACTAACTCTCTAGCAATTCCTTCTTTACGTAATTCTTCATTAATAGTTACGTCTAATGCCACGGTTAATGCACCCTCATTAGCTACAAGCCATCCTTCGATGTCTTGAGATGTAATTTCTACATCACTAAGCTCCAATGTAATATTTTTTCCACTAATCTCAAGCTCAAAACTTCCGTTTTGCTCAATTTTGTTAATATCTTCTGCTGAAAAAGCACTTATAGCATTGGCAATCAGCTTCATATCTTTTCCAAAACGCGGTCCTAACGCTTTAAAATTAGGTTTAATTTGTTTTACCAAAATATCCGAAGCATCTTCTAACAACTCAATTTCTTTAATATTAACTTCGTGTTTAATTAAATCGGCAACAGCTTCTATTTCTTCTTTTTGCGACGAACTATTTACAGGAATCATAATTTTCTGTAACGGTTGACGCACCTTAATTTTCTCCTTTGCTCTTAATGATAATACCAAAGAGGAAATGGTCTGTGCATTCTCCATTTTGCGTTCTAACACCTTGTCTATTGCACTTACATCCGCTACAGGAAACTCTGCTAAATGTACACTTTCGAAATCTTCTTTCTTGGTGACTGCATTTAAATCTAAATACAAGCGGTCCATAAAGAATGGCGCAATTGGCGCCCCTAATTTTGCTAAGGTTACCATACAGGTATAAAGCGTTTGGTATGCCGAAATTTTATCGGTTTGGTAATCGCCTTTCCAAAAACGTCTTCTACTTAAACGCACATACCAGTTACTTAAGTATTCTTGGGTAAAGTTTGAAATGGCTCGTGCTGCCTTTGTTGGCTCGTATTCCGCATAAAATTCATCTACTTTTTGAATCAATGTATTTAATTCTGAAAGTATCCAGCGGTCTATTTCTGGTCGTTCGTTTAGTGGAATATCTGCTTCAGAATAATCGAAACCATCTAGATTTGTATACAAACTGAAGAATGAATAGGTGTTATACAACGTTCCGAAGAATTTACGCTTTACCTCTTCTATGCCATCAACATCAAACTTAAGATTATCCCAAGGATTTGCGTTGCTTATCATGTACCAACGTGTGGCATCTGCGCCGTAAGTTGATAGTGTTTCGAATGGATCAGTGGCGTTACCAAGGCGTTTAGACATTTTCTGTCCGTTTTTGTCTAATACTAAACCGTTTGAAACTACATTTTTATAAGCTACGGAATCGAAAACCATTGTTGCAATAGCATGAAGCGTATAAAACCAACCACGTGTTTGGTCTACACCTTCGGCAATAAAATCTGCTGGAAATGATTTATTCTCGTCAATCAGTTCTTTGTTTTCAAACGGATAATGCCATTGTGCATAAGGCATAGAACCCGAATCAAACCATACATCAATCAAGTCGCTTTCACGTTTCATTGGTTGCCCAGAATCTGAAACTAACGTAATCTTATCGACGATGTTTTTATGTAAATCTATCTTTTCGTAATTTTCCTCAGACATGTTACCAACTTCAAAATCAGCAAAAATGTCTTCGGTCATTAATCCGGCTTTAATTGACTTTTCAATTTCAGCTTTTAATTCTTTCATTGAGCCGATGCATATCTGCTCTTTTCCATCTTCGGTGCGCCAAATTGGTAGTGGAATTCCCCAAAAACGCGAACGAGATAAATTCCAATCGTTTGCATTTGCCAACCAATTACCAAAACGGCCTGTTCCTGTAGATTCTGGCTTCCAGTTGATGCCCATATTAAGCTCGTGCATGCGACCCTTAACATCGGTCACTTTGATGAACCAAGAATCTAACGGATAGTATAAAATCGGCTTATCTGTACGCCAGCAGTTTGGATAGCTGTGCTTATATTTTTCAACCTTAAAGGCTTTGTTTTCGGTTTTTAGTTTAATGGCAAGCTCTACATCAATAGATTTTTCTGGCGCTTCGCCCTCGTCGTAATATTCGTTTTTAACGTATTTACCGCCAAACTCACCTAATTCTTTTCTGAATTTACCTTGTAAATCCACCAATGGCACTAAATTATCATTTTCGTCTTTTACTAAAAATGGCGGAATTTCTGGAGTAGCTTGTTTTGCCACTAAAGCATCGTCCGCACCAAATGTTGGCGCCGTATGAACGATTCCTGTTCCGTCTTCGGTCGTTACAAAATCACCAGAAATAATTCTAAAGGCGTTTTCTTTATTTTCGAAATGAAGATTAAAATCTAATAACTGCTCGTAAGTAATTCCGACTAAATCGGCACCTTTAAATTCCTTTACAACATAGTAAGGGATTTTTTTATCACCAGAATTATAAGCTAAAAGTTCAGACTTTTCTTCAACCAAATTGAATTTTCCAGCAAATTGTTTGTTTACCAAACTCTTTGCTAAAACAACATTCATTGGCTTAAATGTGTACTGATTATAGGTTTCAATCAAAACATAGTCAATCTTTGGTCCAACGGTTAAAGCCGTATTACTTGGCAACGTCCAAGGAGTAGTTGTCCAAGCTAAAAAATAAATATCACCTTCGTTTTGTAAAAAGTCTGGCAAACTATCTGCATTAGCTTTAAATTGCGCTACAACCGTAGTATCTGTTACATCTTGATACGTTCCTGGTTGATTGAGCTCATGCGAACTTAAACCAGTTCCTGCTTTTGGCGAATAAGGCTGAATGGTGTAGCCTTTATATAATAAATCTTTATCGTAAATCTGCTTTAAGAGCCACCAAACAGACTCCATATATTTGGATTTGTAGGTCACATATGGGTCGTCCATATTAACCCAATAGCCCATTTTTTTTGTAAGGTCGTTCCAAATATCTGTATAACGCATTACGGCTTTTTTACAAGCTGCGTTGTATTCTTCTACCGTAATTTTTTTGCCAATATCTTCTTTGGTAATACCAAGTTCTTTTTCAACTCCAAGTTCAATTGGTAAACCGTGCGTGTCCCAACCAGCTTTTCGCTTTACTTGAAAGCCTTTCATGGTTTTGTAGCGTGGAAAAATATCCTTGATAGCACGTGCTAGAACGTGGTGAACACCAGGCAATCCGTTTGCAGAAGGTGGGCCTTCGAAAAACACATAAGGTGGTTTTCCTTCTCTAGTGGTTACGCTTTTATTGAAGATATCATTAGCTTCCCAATAGTTACTAATTTCATCGGCAACTTTAGGTAAGTTAAGTCCTTTGTATTCAGGGAACTTTTGGCTCATTTTTCGCTTTTCTAATAAGGATGCGAAAATACTAATTTTTGTTATATTTCTTTATGAACCATAGCAAAATATGAGCAAAATCGAGCTACTTAACATTTTAACTGAAAGAAAAATCCGAATCTAAATCTACCAATTTGTTCTTAAGCGCATAAATGACTAATCCTGCTATGTTTTTGGATTGTGTTTTTAGTAACAAGTTGTTACGATGAACTTCTACAGTTCTTGGACTAATTCCTAATCTATCTCCAATATCTTTAGTTAGATACTGTCTGCAAATGAGATTTAAAACGTCTAACTCTCTTAATGTAAAATAATTTGAATCTAACGTGGACTTAACTTGTTTAGCTTCTTTTTCGTTCTCTTTTATGAATTTTTTTATTTTTTCGTCGTAATAAAAACCATTCTCATAAACTTTTTTGATAGTTGATATCATAAGTTTTGGCGCACTATTTTTAGCTAAATATCCGGCTGCTCCAATAGATATCATGTTAAGAATAAATGGTTTACTAAAATAACTGGTCAGAGCAATTATTTTTATATCGGGAAACTCTTTTCTAATTATTTTGGTGACATCAATCCCATTAAGCTCAGGCATTTTTAAATCTGTCACTATTATCTGAGGTTTTTGTTTAGCTATTCTTAATTTATCCAGTAGGTCTTGGCCATTTTCTGCATCGAATAGAACTCGAATTTTATCTTCTGCCTGAAGGATTGCCTTTACACCTTGACGGAAGAGCAACTCATCATCCGCTAAAGCTATTTTAATGAGTCTTTTCATAATTAGATCTTATTACAAAAGTACTTCCTTTACCTATTTGACTATCATAGTGGAATTTCCCATTGAGTATCCTAGCACGGCTCATTATGTTTTGCATACCTATTCCAGCTTTTTTCTTAACAGCTTCTACGTCAAAGCCTAGGCCGTTATCTTGATATCTCAATTTATAACCATTATCATTTTCTTCCAAAAAAACTACAAGTTCATCAGCCTTTCCATGACGTATTGAGTTATTAACGAGCTCTTGTAATATTCTAAATAAATGCAATTGCTTTTCTTTTGAGATTTCTAATTCTTCTAAATCGTATTGTATATCGATTTGAGTGTTTTTACAATAGTCCTCGAATAATTCCTCTAAGGCGGCTTTAAGCCCAAATTTATCTAAGATTGGAGGCAACAAATCATGAGCAATTTTCCTAGAACTCTCTAATGTTGTAGATGTAATCTCTAGTATTTGCTCTAAAGTTTTCTTTTGTTTATTAGTTGTCTTTTTATCTGATAAAAGTACATTTGTAGAAAGACTTACAATATTAAGCTTTGAGCTTATGGCATCATGCAAGTCTTGAGCTATACGTTTGCGTTCTAATTCTTGAATAGCTATTGATGTTTCTAATATTTTTTGTTGATTAGCAATTTTTAACTCTGCCTTTTCACGTTCTTTCTGAATTACTTTTTTTCTTGAAAAATAGAAAAACAGAATAAGCCCTAAAGTAACTAGAGTTAAAAATATAGTTGCAAAAAGCAACATTAAGACTACACTATTTTCTTGGGCCGATAATTCTTCCACCATTCAACTATAAATAAAAGCAAACATATAATCCAAAATACGCTATTTAAGTTCCACATGAATAATGCCAATTTCTTAGAAACATTTTCGTTATTATTTAAAACAAAACCAGTTATAAACAACAAGGTACTTACTGTTATATAGATTAATAATCCATAATTTATATAAGCAAAAACCATCTTATTTTCTAAAGAATTATAAACGTGTAATACTGAATAAATACAAATAGGCACCGAACAAACAAACACTTCGAAAGGATTAAAAGCTGAGACATGATAATAATCCATATAACCTCCTACGTGGTAGAATACAAAAATTACCGAAACAATTACGAAAACAATATCTACTATTCTCTTTTGAAACTCATATAGTAATGCCCTATAGAAAAAAGACAAGGTTAAAAAACGTACAAAAAAATAAATATGGGATAAAAAGAGATTATTTCCTTGCCTGTAGTAATAAGAAGAGGCTAACTCTATTGAAATCATTGTTAAAAGAAATACTAAAAATCTGTTATAGTACTTACTTTTTTTATTTGCAAGATAAGTTGTAGCAAATAAAATAAACGACAATCCCAATAAAAAATAGGATATATATGTGTCCAATTTATCCAATTAAAAAACAAATTAATGGTTTAAAGGACTGTTTTCATCGCATCTGTCTGGACAAGGCACTATAAAATCAAACGTACCACTACCATTAACCTCAGACCTACTGTAAGGTGGGTTTACTTCGCCTTCTACAATATCACGCTCCACGCCAGAACTGTCTTTTTTTGTACCTACCATTACCAAAGTTTGTCCATTGGCTTTAGTCTGGCTTGGATTTACTGCCAAATAAGCTCTTATGCTAGAATTTTCAACATCATTTAATGTGATGCCTGCTTTTGTTTCTTGGATGACTTTCATTTCTTTAAGAATATCTATGATGGTCTCGCAACTGATTAAAAAAGCCTTTGCATCACCAGATTTCATATTATCCTGATAATTTTTTGTCCATTTTTTAGCGTCTTCGATAGAGATTAATTTTTTACTCATAAGTATTTAGTTTTTAAGGTTTAAATAGCTAAAAATAAAGAAATTTATTACAATCAAAATTTTAATTCTAAAAATCTACACAATAGTTATTATAATATTCAACGAGTTCTGGTAATGTCGCCCATCTGAACTGATGATTTTTAATTCGTTTTTCAATTCCTATACAATTACCAAAGTATTCTCTAATACTTTTTTTAAAATTTCCTTTTAATCTAGAAGCATAAAGTTCGGAATCTCTTTTTACATAATACTTGGTAGATTTTGGTAGGCGCCAAACTCCCAAACCACCATCTAAAGGAACAGGAACATAAAAGTTTGGCTTCAAAACATCTGCATACAATTTTACTTCGCCATCAGTTAAAAGTTCTAGAAGCAGAGGATAACGTTTAAACTTCTGAGTTAAGACATACTCAAAACTTCTATCAAACTCAAATCCATGGAATGTAATTCCTTTTACAACAGCTCCAGTCCATATACTTACCTCTCCATTTTCCTCTAACTTAAATTTTATTTTATAGCCTTGGTAAATTTCTGCATATCCAGAAATAGGCTCACCACCATCTTTAAAATAAAGTGTTGCCTCTTGAGTTTGGCAAAAAGAAATTGAAAAAATTAGTATGAAAACAATACTTAAATATTTCATACTTATACTAAAAACTTAACTAAATCTTCAATCTTAGAAATCAATTGAATTTTAATCGTCGTATTCTTTAAACTAATTTTGTTGTACTTAGATACAAATATCGTAGAAAAGCCTAACTTTTCTGCTTCAAGTATGCGCTGTTCAATACGTTGTACTGGTCTAACTTCTCCTGATAAACCTACCTCGGCAGCAAAACAATAGGTGCTTTGTAAAGCCTCGTCTTCATTAGACGATAATATTGCGGCTACAACTGCTAAATCTATCGCTGGGTCATCGACAGTAATGCCTCCCGTAATATTAAGAAAGACATCTTTTGCCCCTAATCTAAAGCCTGCTCTCTTTTCTAAAACAGCTAGTAACATGTTTAGTCTTTTGGCATTGAAGCCAGTAGCAGAACGTTGTGGGGTTCCGTAAACCGCGGTGCTTACCAAAGCTTGTACTTCAATCATTAAAGGTCGCATACCTTCTAATGTAGCTGCAACAGCGTTACCAGAAAGCTCTCCGTCTTTTTTAGAAATTAAAATTTCTGAAGGATTACTTACTTCTCTTAAGCCAGAACCTTGCATTTCGTAAATACCCAGTTCGTTTGTAGAACCAAAACGATTTTTATTAGCCCGAAGAATTCTAAAAACATGATTGCGGTCACCCTCAAATTGTAAAACCGTGTCCACCATATGTTCTAATATTTTTGGCCCTGCAATGTTACCGTCTTTTGTTATATGACCTATTAACAAAATCGGAGTTGCTGTTTCTTTTGCAAACTTTATAAGCTCTGTTGTGCACTCTTTTATCTGAGAAATGCTTCCTGCTGAAGATTCGATATAATCACTGTGTAGCGTTTGGATGGAATCTATAATTACTATATCTGGCTCTAGCGCTTCTATTTGTTTGAAGATGTTCTGAGTTTTTGTTTCTGTGAGAATGTAGCAGTTTTCACTATTAGGCTGAATACGTTCTGCACGCATTTTTATTTGTTTCTGACTTTCTTCACCAGAAACATATAATGTCTTATATGGTAATTTTAAAGAAATTTGAAGCAATAAAGTACTCTTCCCTATTCCTGGTTCTCCGCCAAGCAGAGTTAACGATCCTGGCACCATGCCACCGCCAAGAACACGATTAAACTCACCATCACTCATGTCGAGCCTCGCATCTTGAGAACTATCTATCTCATTAATTTTTAAAGGCTTCGATACGCGCTTCTGTGAGGTGGCAGTGGTCTTCCAACCGCTCTTTTCTGGCTTCTGGATAACTTCTTCTACAATAGTATTCCATTGTTTACAAGCTGTACACTGCCCTTGCCATTTGCTATACTGACTGCCACAACTCTGACAGAAAAAAGTAGTTTTTACTTTTGCCATATAATTTATTCGCTATTGCGAAACTTGTCAAATTTTAGTATCCGAAATCGGCTTTAATTTGTTCTGCTTTTTCTAACATAAAATCTTTAGTGATTCCACCTATTTCCTCAAGTATGTAAGCTGATTGAAAGGTTTTCATTGCTTTTTTAGACTCCCCAATATTTTCTTGATATAATCCTAAATAGTATTTTGGTAATACCGTATCTGGGTAATGCTTTTTTGCAAGCTTAGATAAATCTTCGTAATACTCCCATTTTTGCTTTTTCTTAATTGCTGCTGCAACTGCTTTAAAATCATTAATAAGTATTTGCTTATCAATTCCGAATAAATCTTTTATTGTAGCATATTTTTCTTGAAGATACTCTACGGGAGACCCTTCTAATTTAAGTATAGATTCATTATACTCTTTTTTACTAATTGGCTGAAACACAAAAAATATAGACTCCAGCGCCTTTGGTATGGCGTGGGCCGGCATGGCATAATGCGTTGCACCTTCAAATTCCTTAAAAGTGTATAAAAGATTAGTATTTTGTAAGCTTTTTAATGTATTATTTAAAGAAATCGAAGCTTCTGCTATATGCTTAATATCTGTCGTTGAGACCGCTAAATAATAGAATATCTTTTCTTCAACAGCATTAAGTTTTTCTTCAACATAGCTTTCCATGTCCACTGCCAAATCTGGACTTATTGCCACATAAGCATTAAAAACTGGGTTTTGACGTATTAAATAATAATTAATAAAATTTGCTGTTTCGCCATGACCCACAGCTACGCGGAATGTTTCGGTTTTGTAATTCTCTTCTACAAAAGGTATTAGCTCTTTTCCTATAAATTCGAAAAAATCTGCACCGCTTTCAATAGGTAAAGAGTTTTGTTCAGAATACATTAAATCATCCTGTCTAGTTTCTACCTGATTAATACCAACAACGATTGATTCTGGTATGTCTTCCCAATAAGCATAGTAATCTACATTACCAGCTACAGCCTCAAATAGATAATCCCCATCGAAAACATAAATAACTGGATAAGCCTTATCATCGTCTTCGGAATAGCCTCGCGGAAGAAGAATTTTAAGCTCTCTATTCTCTCCTAAAATTTGAGATGAAATGGTTTTGTATTTTGCCTGAGAAAAACTTGATATGCCAACAAATAATAAAAGAATTGTAACCTTTAGCGTTTTCATCTTCTGTGATTGATTTTGGTTGTTGCGCCAAGGTAAAAAATATTTTGGTAAATATGTTATGAGAAAGATAAGTTGAAACACAACGAGCTTTTGACACGAATGGCACAAATTTTCACGAATCTATTTGTACCGTAGTTTTTGTCTTATTGTAAATCGGCAAATAGATTAATGAAAGACCTCCCAGAAGAATAGTCATTAGTGTTTGCGAGCCCCAAAGCACCCAACCAAAAGCAAAGCTCGGGTTTTTTGCAATATTGAAAATTGAAAATGCTGCATAAACAGCAGCTGGGTATGCACCAGTACCTCCATTAGTTGCAGCTATACTAAAACTTGCTGAGATAAATCCTATTAAAATTGCTGCTATAGGGATACCCTCTAAACTTTTAAAGGCAAAGGTGGTAGTATAAAACATTAAAATGTACATCCCCCAAATAAAAAGCGTATGAGCAATAAAGGCCCATTTTTTCTTCATCTTAAATATGCTTAATGCGCCTTCGATTAAGCCATTTACAAAACCTATAATTTTTTGAATAAATTTGATTTCACTATTCCTGAAGACAACTAAAAGAATTAACCCAAGAATCCCAAAAACACCAAGAAAAAATAAAGTCTTTACATTTAGTTTTTCAGAAAAAAATTGAATTATAAATTGAAACTGAAGAACAAGAGTAACACCAATTATTAAAAGCATAACAATTAAATCTGCCACGCGTTCTGCTATAATAGTTCCAAATCCTTTTTCGAAAGGCACGCCTTCGTAATTGGTTAAAATTGATGCTCTAGCCACTTCTCCAGACCTAGGGATACCATAGTTTATAAGATATGTAGCAAAAACGGCCATAAGGCTATTTTTAAACTTCACTTTATACCCTAAAGGTTCTAACATAAAGAGCCAACGATAAGCTCTTGATAAATGACTAAGCGTTAGGCATACAACACTTAGTAAAATCCATCTATAGTCGGCCTTTTTAGCTTCTTCTATAATTTTATCTAGTGGAACTTTACTTAAAGAATACCACACCAAAACAACACTCAATAAAATGGGTATGGTAATGGTAAGTACTTTTTTTAGTTTTGGTTGCAACTACACTATTTTAGAAGATTGTTTTCTTCGTTAGGGAATACTAAAGAAGGTTTAAAAACTTTTGCTTCTTCTATGTCCATAAAAGCATAAGTTATAAGAATAAGCACATCACCAGGAGCTACTAATCTTGCTGCTGCTCCGTTTAACGTAATTTCGCCACTATTTCTTGGTCCAGGAATAGCGTAAGTTTCTAAACGTGCGCCGTTGTTATTATTAACAATCTGAACCTTCTCACCTTGTATAATATTTGCAGCATCCATTAAATCCTCGTCAATGGTTATACTTCCAATATAATTAAGGTCGGCACCTGTAACTTTTACGCGGTGAATTTTAGATTTTACTACTTGAATTTGCATGAGGCAAAGATAATTAATTTAGTGCGATATTATCTATAAGTCTTATATCGTCTGCATACACGGCAATAAAGGCTCTGTATGTCTTTTTTGTTGATTTACGTTTAACTGGTTTTAAGGTTTTTACATCCGCAATTAAAAAATATTCAAGCTTCAACAGCCCATGATTTTTAAATTGCTTCGCTACCCATTCCGTCACTGCTTTAGCACTTTTTGTGCCAAACTTTTCTTTGGCAGTTTTTAATGTTTTGTAGATAAATGGTGCTGCTGCTCTGTATTCTGGTTTTAATCTTTCATTTCTAGAGCTCATTGCTAATCCATCAGAGGCTCTAAAAATTGGACATCCTATAATTTCCGTTGGTATCTTATGAAGCTCTACCAACTTCTTAACAATCTGTAGTTGCTGAAAATCTTTCTGCCCAAAATAGGCATAGTCTGGCCTAACAATTTCTAAAAGACGCTTTACTATTGTACCTACACCGTTAAAATGTCCAGGACGAAAAGCACCTTCCATCTCATGTTCCAATCCATCGAACGTAAAACTCTGCGATACTGTATTTCCTTCATAGATGTCTTCAACGCTTGGGGCGTAAACAATAATTTTATTGCCCGATACTGTCTTTAACAGATTAACATCTCTATCTAAGGTTCTTGGGTATTTTTCTAAATCTTCGTTGTTATTAAACTGTGTTGGATTTACAAAAATACTTACCACGACATAATCGTTATCCTCTAACCCAAAATTTACAAGAGACAAATGACCTTGATGAAGCGCACCCATAGTAGGAACAAACCCAATAGTTTTAAATTCAGATTTTAAAACATTTATATATTGGATGAGTTCTAATTTTTTATGATAAATTTTCAAACCTTGTAACATAAGTTTAACGCGTGCAAACTTAAGATTTTACTAGCAAATCGCATAAATTTTTGTAATTTTGCATGTTTTTTACTTTGAATTTCTAAATCAATCACTTTATGAAAGATAAACGAATATTGTATGTGTCCTCTGAGGTTGTTCCTTACTTACCAGAAAATGAAATCTCTTCAATGTCTTTTGAAGCGCCTAGAATGGTAAGCAAACAAGGTGGGCAGATACGGATATTTATGCCGCGATTTGGAAATATAAATGAAAGAAGACACCAGCTGCATGAAGTTATTCGGTTATCTGGTATAAACTTAGTAATAAACGATGTAGATATGCCTTTGATTATTAAGGTTGCATCTATACCTAAAGAGCGTATTCAGGTTTACTTTATTGATAACGAAGAATATTTTAAGCGCAAAGCGACTTTAACTGACGAAGAGGGAAATTTATTTCCTGACAATGATGAGCGTGCCATATTTTTTGCAAAAGGTGTTATAGAAACTGTTAAGAAACTTAATTGGGCACCAGATATTATACACGTGAATGGTTGGCTAGCATCATTATTGCCTCTGTATTTAAAAGAATTCTACAAAACAGAACCTTTGTTTACAGAAAGTAAAATTGTGACCTCTGTGTACAATCAAAACTTCGAAGGAACGTTAGATAAAGACATGAAAAAGAAAGTAAGCTTTGATGGACTAAATGAAGAGGCTATAAAACCTCTAAGTGAGCCAAACTACATTAATTTGATGAAAATTGCGATTGATAACTCTGATGCTGTTATAAAAGGTTCCGAAGAACTACCCAAAGAATTAGATGAATATATAGACAATCTTGATGTTCCAACACTTGGATACCACAGTCCCGAAGAGTTTGCAGAACCGTATTCAGAATTTTACACAAATAGTGTAATTCAATAGTTAAAATAATTTATGAAATTGAATAAAATTGCCCTAAGATATTTTGCAATAGCCACTATTATTGGTTTTGGCTTTATTGCATGTGATGACGAATTTACGACTATAGAATCTGATATTATAAATTCAGACACTGCGACAAGCTTTAATACTATTTCAGAAAAATTTGAAGTTATAAGTTACACGAATAAATTGGGACCTGTACAGACGAATGATTTAGGATTAGCTACTCTAGGTATATATATAGATCCAATCTTCGGGAGAACTACTTCAAGCTTTTTAACACAAATAAACTCCCCAGAAAATAATCCAAGTTTCGGTAACAACCCAGAACTTGACTCAGTTGTACTAACCATACCCTATTTTGCCACTAACTTGGGGATATCAACGGCAGGCAACAACCTTTACGATTTAGATTCTATTTTGCCTAAAAAACCAAATAATGATTATCCGGCAATAAGATTAAGGATATACGAATCCGACTTTTACTTGAGAGACTTTAACCCAGCTGGAGATTTTGAAGAAGCTCAAAATTATTTCTCGAATAAATCTTTATCCAGTAGCGAAACTATTAGTGAAAGTTTACTAAAAAGCAGATTATTACATACTGAAAATGAGCTAAATATATCAAATCAAGAAATTCGTTTACTTGACAATGATGGCGAAATCACTCAGACAATAGGACCTGCAATTAGAATTGTTCTTGATAATGCATTTTGGGAAGAAAAAATTTTAAATCAAGTTGGTGAACCAGTTTTAGATAATCCTAACAACTTTAGAAATTATTTTAGAGGTTTGTACTTTGAAGCTGAAGATAACATTGGTGATAGCTCATTAATGCTTCTAGACCTGTCTCAGAGTAATGCAAACATAACAATGCATTATTCTAGAGACCCATTTACGGAAGGTTTAGATAGAGTTCAGACTACATACACATTCACATTTGGACCCACAAGAATTAATTTTTTCGACAATGACTTTTCAATTCCGGATGGAGACACAGTAAACGGAGATGAAAGAATTTCTTTAAAAGGAGGTGAAGGGTCAGTTGCAACCATAAAATTATTTGATGGTGAAAATCCTGATGATAACGATAATGTTGATAATTCTTTCGAAGCATGGAGAAAAGAATATGTGAATTTAAACGATGAAGGTGAATTTGAATCTCCTAGAAGACTCATAAACGAAGCTCATTTAGTTTTTTATGTAGATGAGAGTACTAATTTTAATGAAATACCCGAAAGACTTTATTTGTATGATAAAACCAATGGGCAACCTTTAATTGACTACTTTGAAGATGAACAAAATAATTCATTGCCAGAGATATCAATACCAAATCATCTGGGTATTATTGAGAGAGACAATGATGGACATCTTCGTTATAAAATGAGAATAACCTCTCATTTAAGGAATCTTTTATTCAATAATTCCGAAAATGTAGAACTAGGGTTGTCCGTGTCAGGAAATGTTAACTTAGAGGGATTTATTCCGCAGTACCAAGTACAGAGCGCTGAAAATCAAGAAAACACTGTTCCTGTAAGTAGCTTAATCACTCCTCGAGGTGTAATTCTCCATGGTAGCGATAGTAATGATATTTCTAAACGTATAATCTTAGAAATTTTCTACACCTGCTTAGACACTGACAATAATTGCCCTAACGAATAATTTTACTTTATGTGCGGAATAGTTGGATACATTGGACACAGAGAAGCCTACCCTATAATACTTAAAGGACTTCAAAGATTAGAATATAGAGGATATGATAGTGCGGGAATTGCTCTATACGACGGGAACACTATTAAACTATCAAAAACCAAGGGCAAGGTTGCGGATTTAAAAAATCGTCTTGAAAATGAGATTAAGACAGATGGTAAGTTAGGAATAGGCCATACAAGATGGGCTACGCATGGCGTCCCAAACGATGTTAATTCTCATCCTCATTACTCTAACTCTGGTAATCTAGTAATTATTCATAATGGTATTATAGAAAATTACGAAGCCATTAAAACCGAATTAATTAACAGGGGCTACAGTTTTAAATCAGATACAGATACAGAAGTGCTTATTAACTTAATTGAAGAGGTTAAAAAGAAGGAAGGTGTAAAATTAGGTAAAGCAGTACAGATAGCTCTTAATGAGGTCGTTGGCGCTTATGCGATAGCTGTTTTTGATAAGAATAAACCTAACGAAATAGTTGTCGCCAAACTAGGCAGCCCGTTAGCTATAGGTGTTGGTGAAGATGAGTTTTTCATAGCGAGTGATGCCTCGCCTTTTATTGAATTTACCAAAAATGCTATTTATCTCGAAGATGAGGAAATGGCTGTTGTTCGTTTAGGTAAAAAGGTTAGAATTAGAAAAATTAAAGACGATTCCTTAGTAAATCCTATAATGCAAGAGCTTAAATTTAATCTAGAGCAAATTGAAAAAGGTGGCTATGAGCATTTTATGCTTAAAGAAATTTACGAACAACCTCACGCCATTAGAGATACATATCGTGGACGCTTATTAGCTAATGAAGGTATAATAAGGATGTCTGGTGTAGAGAATCACAAAGAAAAATTCCTTAATGCCAATAGAATTATAATAGTCGCTTGCGGTACGTCATGGCATGCAGGACTCGTTGCAGAATACATATTTGAAGATATCGCTAGGATTCCTGTAGAGGTAGAATACGCTTCAGAATTTAGATACAGAAATCCTGTTATCACGGAAAAAGATGTCGTTATTGCCATTTCTCAATCTGGTGAAACAGCAGATACGTTAGCGGCAATTAAATTAGCCAAAGCTAATGGTGCTTTTGTTTTTGGCGTATGCAATGTTGTTGGCTCTAGTATCGCCAGAGAAACGCATGCAGGTGCATATACGCACGCGGGTCCAGAAATCGGAGTTGCTTCCACAAAGGCGTTCACGACACAGATCACGGTTTTAACTTTAATAGCCTTAAAATTAGCTAAAGAAAAGGGAACAATTTCTAATTCAGATTTTCATTATCACCTAGAGCAATTAGAACTTATCCCTGATAAAGTAAAACAAGCACTTAAGTCCGATGAACACATTAAAAAAGTTGCAGAAACATATAAGGATGCCACTAATTGCTTGTATTTAGGAAGAGGTTATAATTTCCCTGTAGCCCTAGAAGGCGCTTTAAAGCTTAAAGAAATATCATACATTCATGCAGAAGGCTATCCTGCTGCAGAAATGAAACACGGGCCGATTGCCTTGATAGACGAACAGATGCCTGTATTCGTTATTGCTACAAAAAAAGGGCACTACGAAAAAGTTGTAAGTAACATTCAAGAAATCAAGTCAAGAAAAGGTAAAATTATCGCTATAGTTACAGAAGGTGATGTCGATGTAAAAAAATTGGCAGACCACATTATAGAAGTACCAGAAACTCTCGAATCCTTGAGTCCACTTCTTACCACTATTCCATTACAATTACTATCATATCACATTGCTGTAATGCTCGGAAAAAATGTGGACCAGCCAAGAAATTTGGCAAAATCAGTAACTGTAGAATAGTTTTAACAGTAAATTATAAAATTCACAAATCCATAAAATAACGTTACTTTTTTATGGATTTTTTGGTTTTAAATAGATTTTATTGCCAAAAATTGCTGTGCGCGCATAATTTTAGAATAAATTCTTATCATCTTTTCATAGAATTAGTTAAATTGGCGACCTAATAAATTAACTAATTCTTTAACATGAAGACAACCTTAAAGCTTTTTGTAATGCTTTTTACTGTGATTTCATTTGCTCAAACCACAGTTAAAGGAACAATTACGGATGACACAGGTCAACCCCTACCTGGTGCAAATATCATTATTGAAGGGACAACAATCGGAACAAGTTCAGATTTTGATGGGAAATACATCATTACCACTGACCAAACTCCACCATTTAAACTTGTAGTTACCTACACTGGCTTCGAAACTCAAACGATTGAAGTAACGTCGAATAACCAAACAGTAGACGTTCAAATGGTAGAAGGTAATGAATTAGATGAGGTTGTAATTTCTGCTTCAAGAACACCAGAGCGTATTTTTGAATCTCCAGTAACGGTAGAACGCTTCGGTTTAAAAGAAATTAAAAATACACCGTCATCAGACTTTTACGATGGGTTAGAGAACCTTAAAGGTGTTGATATTAACACCAACAGTTTAACATTTAAGTCTATTAACACAAGAGGTTTTGCAAGCTTTGCAAACACACGTTTTATGCAGTTAGTAGACGGAATGGACAACTCAGCTCCTGCGCTTAACTTCCCTCTAGGTAACTTACTTGGTATGGTTGAGACAGATGTAAACAGTGTAGAACTTTTACCAGGTGCAGCATCGGCATTATATGGTGCAAATGCATTTAATGGTATTCTGTTTATGAGAAGTAAGAGCCCTTTCGATAACCAAGGTATAAGTGCTTATCTAAAAAGAGGAATTACATCTCAAGAAGCAGCTGGTGATAATGACTATACTGATTTTGGTATTAGAATGGCATACAAGTTCAGTGATAAATTTGCTGCAAAAGTTAACTTTGGTTACCTAAAAGGTACTGATTGGGCTGCTACAAGTACTGAAGATAGATTTAATCGAGGACTCGATAGAAGTGCTACAGATTACGATGGTATCAATGTGTATGGTGATGAGGTTTCAACAAATATTAGAGAAGCATCGGGACTAGGTATTATTCCAGATGTAGAAGTAAGTAGAACAGGATACAACGAAAGTGACTTAACTAATTATAATGCCGAAAGTATCAAAGCAGATTGGGGCTTATATTTCCGTCCTTGGGCAAATGATTTCGAAATCCAATATGTAGGTAAAGTTGGTTCTGGTAACACTATATATCAAGGAGCCAACAGATACAACATCAAAAACTTCTTTTTACAACAACACAAAATCGAGGTTAGAAACGATAATTTCTTTGTTAGAGGTTACGTAACAGAAGATAAGGCTGGTGATTCTTATGATATGGTATTTACTGGTATTAATATTAACCGTGCTTGGAAAAGTGATACACAATGGTTCCAAGAATATATTGCAACGTATGCAGGTATAGAACTTTCTGGTAACCCACAAGGCTTAACTGACCAACAAAAGCATGATGCAGCAAGAGCAGTTGCAGATACAGGTCGTTTCTTACCAGGAACACCTGAATTTCAAAATGCATTTAACCAAAGTATCAACAATCCTGATTTAAGTACTGGTTCTAAATTCCAAGATAACTCTAAAATTTACCATGCAGACGCTAACTATAATTTTAGTCATCTTTGGGATGCAGCAGAAGTTCAAGTGGGAGCTTCATACAGAAGATATAGATTAAATTCTTTCGGAACTATCTATACAGATTTTGATGGCCCAATAAACTATTCTGAAGTTGGTGTTTACACTCAAGTTCAAAAAGCATTAGAGCTGAATGACAATTTAGAACTAAAATTAACAGGGTCTTTAAGATATGACAAGTCAGAGTTATTCGATGGCTTTTTCTCTCCACGACTTTCTGCGGGTTTAACTGTCAACGAAGACCACAACTTTAGAGCCTCTTTCCAGACTGGTTTCAGAAATCCAACAACACAAGATTTATACATCGGTTTAGATGTTGGTCGCGCCGTTTTAATTGGTGGTGCATTTGATAATCCAGAAAGATACTCAAGAGATTATGGCGTTAGCGTAGATGGACAAAACCTTGGAAATCCAGCAACAATAACTCAGACAGGTGCGGCAGCATATAACAACTCGTTCTTAGCTAGCTCGGTTCAAGCTTTTGCAGAGACTGGAAATCCAGCAAACTTACAGATTGGAAACTCTAGCCTAGCGACTCCAGAGCAAGTAACGTCTTTCGAAGTTGGTTACCGTGGTAAGGTAGAAGGATTTGTTATTGATGCTTCGGCTTACTACAACCAATACCAAGACTTTTTAGCCAACGAAACTGTAATTGCCCCGTTATACGGTACAGTAGGGGACAACTCATTATCACTTGCAGCAATCGCAAATGGCGATTTCCAAGCTTATCAAACGTACACAAATTCTGATGCCGACATCAACTCTTATGGTGCGGCGGTACAAGTATCTACAAAAATCTTTGACGGTTTTGATTTAAGCGCAAATTATACTTACGCTAAATTAGATTTTGATGTTAACGCAAATCCAGACTTTAGAACTAACTTTAATACTCCAGAGCACAAAGTAAAAGTATCTTTTGGTAAAACTGATTTATTTGAGAATTTTGGATTTAATGTGGCTTGGAGATGGAGTGATAACTATTTCTGGGAAGCATCTTTTGGTGATGGCGAAGTACCAGCATTTAATGTATTAGATGCTCAAATCAATTATAGAATTCCAAGCTTTAAATCTACATTTAAGTTAGGTGCAACCAACTTATTACAAGACGAATACTTTACTGCATTTGGTACAGGATTTATTGGTTCGCAGTACTACTTATCTTGGACAATCAACAACTTATAAAAATTTGCATGATGAAAAATTTAAAATATATAGCATTATCCATTTTTACATTAGGATTTTTAGCCTGTGAAAATGAGACCTTAGAAGACTTAAGAAATCGTGGCCAAGAAGAGCCAGTTGTTTTCGAAGATTTTACTCAAGGATCTGCGGATTTTTCAAAATTCGTATCTATGGGTAATTCGCTTACTGCTGGTTTTGCAGATGGCGCGCTTTACAAAATATCGCAAGAAAATTCTACGCCTGCTATTATGGCCGAACAATTTGCAGCCTTAGCAAATGGTGGTAGTTTTACGCAGCCATTAATGAATGATAATGTTGGAGGTTTATTAGCTGGAGGTAATCCACTGCCAGGTTTCGGACCAAGACTCGTTTTTAATGGTTCTGGTCCAGCACCATTACAATCCTTAGTACCAAGTGCTAGCCCTACAACAGACATAGTATTAAACAATCCTACTGGACCATTTAATAATTTAGGTGTTCCTGGGGCAAAAAGTTTTCATTTATTAGCACCAGGATATGGCAATTTTTCTGGAGTAATTGCAAACCCTCCAACGGCTAATCCTTACTTTGTAAGAATGGCTAGTTCACCTGGAACTAGTGTTATAGCCGATGCTGTGGCACAGCAACCATCTTTCATCTCTTTATGGATAGGTAACAACGATGTGTTAGGTTATGCACTCTCAGGTGGTGATGGCTCTAATCCAATTACCCCAATGACTGGACCTCCAGGAGTTGGCTTTGAGCAGACTTACCAGGCTCTTGCCGCTACACTAACAGGAAATGTACCAGGCGTTCAGGGTATTTTAGGAAATATCCCTAATGTAACGGCTATACCGCATTTTACAACGGTTCCACATGACCCAGTGCCATTAGATGCGGCTACTGCTGGAGCTGTCAATCAAGCTTATGCTCAATATAATGGAGGGCTTCAATTAGCGTTAGCGAATAGTTTAATAACATCTGAAGAAGCTGCTGCTCGTACTATAAACTTCGAGGCTTCGGCAACTAACGCTGTCGTAATCGTAGATGAAGATTTAACCGACTTATCTGGATTAGGATTACCAAATTTTAGACAAGCCACGGCGGCAGACTTATTAGTCTTACCTGCTGCTTCTTTTATCGGGACTTTAGCAGACCCTAATAACCCTTTATCGGTTAACGGTGTTGCTATTCCTTTATCTGATAGATGGGTCTTAACTCCTGAAGAGCAAGCTGAGATTGCGGATGCTACCGCTCAGTACAACGGTGTAATATCTGCAGTTGCAAGTGCAAATGGCTTTGCGTTATTAGATGCAAACGCATTATTAGACGAATTAGCATCTTCTGGTATAGCAACTAGTGGTTTAGTTTTAACTTCAGACTTGGTTACTGGTGGTGCTTTCTCTTTAGACGGTGTTCACCCTACATCTAGAGGTTACGCTCTTATTGCTAACGAAATGCTTAAAGCCATAGACGCTACTTACGGTACTAATTTTGAAGCATCGGGCAATCTTGTAGACGTTTCTACATACAACACTAATTATTCACCAGGATTATTACAGTAAAATCTTGAATAAATAATACTTGAAGCACGCTAATTTTTAGCGTGCTTTTTTTATGCAAAAAAGCTTCATAAAAAAGTGCTTATTTTTTAAATAAAACTCTATCTTTGCAGCGCGAAAAACAGAGCTAAATTTCGTTATGAAATGTTCTCCGTTTTCATTTTTAAACTATTGCAAAACAAAAACATATAAGTAATGTCAAAAGTTACAGGTAAAGTTGCACAAATTGTAGGTCCAGTTATCGATGTAGAATTCGCTTCTGGTTCAGAGCTTCCAAAGATTTATGATTCGTTAGAAATTAAAAGACCAGATGGTTCAACATTAGTACTTGAGGTACAGTCTCACATTGGTGAAGACACTGTGCGTACTATAGCAATGGACTCTTCAGATGGTTTAAGTAGAGGTACAGAAGTTAATTCTACTGGAGCTCCGATACAAATGCCTATAGGTGAAGATGTTTACGGACGTTTATTTAATGTTATTGGTGATGCTATTGATGGTTTAGGTGATTTACCTAAAGCTGGTGATGCTGGTCTTCCTATTCACAGAAGCGCACCTAAGTTTGAAGATTTATCAACTTCTACAGAAGTTTTATTTACAGGTATTAAAGTAATCGACCTTATTGAGCCTTATGCAAAAGGTGGTAAGATTGGATTATTTGGTGGTGCTGGTGTAGGTAAAACAGTATTAATCCAAGAGTTGATTAACAATATTGCAAAAGGACACGGTGGACTTTCTGTATTTGCAGGTGTTGGTGAAAGAACTCGTGAAGGAAACGATTTACTTCGTGAGATGTTAGAGTCAGGAATTATTAAGTACGGTGATGACTTTATGCATTCTATGGAAGAAGGTGGTTGGGACCTTCAGAAAGTTGATAAAGAAGCCATGAAAGATTCTAAAGCAACTTTCGTATTCGGACAAATGAATGAGCCTCCTGGAGCTCGTGCTCGTGTAGCACTTTCAGGATTAACTATAGCAGAATATTTCCGTGATGGTGCTGGAGATGGACAAGGAAAAGATGTTCTTTTCTTCGTAGATAACATCTTCCGTTTTACACAAGCTGGTTCTGAGGTATCTGCACTACTTGGTCGTATGCCATCTGCGGTAGGTTACCAACCTACTTTAGCAACAGAGATGGGTGCAATGCAAGAGCGTATTACATCTACTAAAAAAGGATCGATTACATCTGTACAAGCAGTTTACGTACCTGCGGATGATTTAACGGATCCTGCACCAGCAACAACGTTTGCTCACTTAGATGCAACAACCGTATTGTCTCGTAAAATTGCTGAGCTTGGTATTTATCCTGCGGTAGACCCATTAGATTCTACCTCCCGTATATTAACTGCTGATATTTTAGGTGATGCCCACTATAATTGTGCTCAGCGTGTTAAGGAGTTATTACAACGTTACAAAGAGTTACAAGACATTATTGCTATCCTTGGTATGGAAGAATTATCAGAAGAGGATAAACTTGCTGTAGGTCGCGCAAGACGTGTACAACGTTTCTTATCTCAGCCTTTCCACGTAGCCGAGCAGTTTACAGGTATCCCAGGTGTGTTAGTAGATATTAAAGAAACTATCAAAGGTTTTAACATGATTATGGATGGTGAATTAGACCACCTACCAGAAGCTGCATTTAACCTTAAAGGATCTATTGAAGAGGCTATCGAAGCTGGAGAGAAAATGTTAGCCGAAGCGTAAAACTAGTAGGCAGTTGGCAGTCTCAGTTAGTAGCTTGCTACTCTGAATACTGAATACTGAATACTGAATACTTAAAAAACATGTATTTAGAAATAGTATCACCAGAAGCTACATTGTTTAGCGGAGAAGTAACAAGTGTTACTGTACCAGGTGCAAATGGAGAATTTGAAATGCTTAATAGCCACGCTCCTATTGTATCTATTCTTAAAGCTGGTCATGTAAAGATTAGTGGCGATATTTCTCTCGAAGAAGAAGTAGAAAATAAGTTTACCAAAAAGGATGGTAAAACCATGTTAGCTATTAACTCGGGGACATTAGAGATTAACGATAACAAAATAATTATCCTTGCAGACTAACTTTTGCAAGACTTATTAATCCATAAAAACGCGAAGCAATTGCTTCGCGTTTTTTATTGCATTTGTTTTACAGCCTCTAATTCTACCTTTAATTCTTGAAACATCATCATAATGCTACTGAGTTTTAATTCCTTTTCATCATACTCTTGGGTATTGATGCAACAGGTAAATTCCCAAAGTTCCAATATACTGTCTTTAGCAACCAAGTAAGGTTGATACGTTTTGTTATCTGAGCTAAGTAATAAATGTTGTTCGTCATTTTTAGGAAGGTAGATACGCTTGTAAACCAAACCATCGTCCTTAGTTAATACGACATAGGTTTTACCGTTTTTTATATCCAAAATATCTTCGACAAACTTTGCCACTACAAAAGCACCGTCTTTTACAGGCAACATTGAGTCTCCCTTAATCGGAAAAGCTCTATGTGTACCTGTAGGTAAAAATGGTAGTTTAATTTTCTGTAACTGTTCTATATACTCTGGGTCATCATAACCCGATAAATAACCAGCCGAAGCTTTTGCTGGAACAATCTCTATTAAATCTTCATTGTCTTCGTTAACGGTTACAGGAAAAAGTACCCGCTTATTACCAACCTCTATAAACGAAGTGTCTTTAGCCTTTCGTAAATCCTTTCGTACTAAAATATCGATAGGTATATTAAAATAATTAGAAAGGTCTATCAAGCGCTCGATTGGTGGCTCAGAACGGCCTTCTTCGTAAGAACCAACCATAGCGCGCGTCCATTTTAACTCGTCTGCAAAACGCTCTTGAGACAACTTTTTTAAGGTGCGCAAATGTTTGATATTAACTTGAATGGGTTTCATAGTTTTAACAGTATTTGCTACAAATATAAGCAACAAAAACTACATATAGTAGCTAATTTTGTTTTCCTATGTATTTAAACTGTCACACATATTACTCCTTACGTTATGGCACAATTAAGCCTGAACAATTACTAGCTATTGCCTCAGAAAATGGGGTTCAAACCCTAGCACTTACAGATATAAACAGCACTACAGCCTGTTTAGACGTAATGCGCCTTTCCAAGAAATATAAGATAAAACCTGTTCTTGGTGTAGATTTTAGAAACAAGGCACATCAAGAATTTATTCTCATTGCAAAGAATAACAATGGATTTAAAAATATAAATGATTATTTATCTAAATTTCTTCATAATCGTGATTTAAAAATTCCTGAACGACCTGACGTTATTTTGGAAGACTGTTTCGTGATTTATCCCTACCAAAAAGGCAAGAATTTCAACTTAAAATCTAATGAGTTTTTAGGCATTACACCTAAAGACCTTAATCATTTAAAATTTTCGAAATGGAGTCAATTTAGAGAGAAATTAGTGGTATTGAAAACCGTTTCTTTTCAAAATAAAAAAGGATTTAATACACATCGTTTACTACGTGCTATTGATAATAATACCTTATTGAGTAAGCTACCAAAAACTGAAGAAGGTAGCGAACATGATATGATGTTGCCTTATGAGAAACTGTGTCATACATATTCTGAATTTCCAAAATTGATACATAATACAAAACAACTTTTAGAGGATTGTAGCATTGATTTCAATTTTGAAAATAACGAGCCCAAAAATCAAAAGTGTTTGACTGAAAATGAAGCTTCAGACTATGCCCTATTAGAAAAACTGACCTATGCTGGTATTCCCTATCGTTATGGTAATGATGCTGAGCCAAAAATTTACCAACGTATTAAAAAAGAACTTCATATAATAAAAGAGAAAGGCTTTGTATCCTATTTTCTAATCAATTGGAAAATCTTAGAATATGCACGTAGCAAAGGATATTTCTACGTTGGTCGCGGAAGTGGTGCCAATAGTATTATTGCATATTTGCTTCGTATTACAGATGTAGATCCTATTGAGCTAGATCTGTACTTTGAGCGTTTTATTAATCTCTTTCGACAAAATCCGCCAGATTTTGATATCGACTTTTCCTGGAAGGATAGAGATGATATTACACATTTCATTTTCGACAATTTTAAGAATACAGCTTTAATAACGGTTTATAACACCTTTAAATTCAAAGCTTCTGTACGCGAATTGGGTAAAGTATTTGGTTTACCAAAGTCTGAAATGGATATGCTAACACGAGGTAAGTTTAATATCAGTCAGTTGGACAGGCTCTCGCAACTCGTTCTTAAATACAGCCAATATATTGAGGGGTTTCCCAACTACTTAGGCATTCATGCAGGTGGTATTTTAATTTCGGAAAAGCCGATTCATTATTATGGTGCCACATTTATGCCTCCTAAAGGGTTTCCCACCACGCAATTTGATATGGTCGTTGCAGAAGATATTGGACTCTACAAGTTCGATATATTAAGTCAACGCGGTTTAGGGAAAATTAAAGATGCCGTAGACATTGTAGCGTATAACCATCCTCATCAACCAAAACTCGACATTCACGATATCAAGCGGTTTAAACAAGACGAACGCATAAAACATCTATTGCGCAACGCTAAAGCCATTGGTTGCTTTTATGTAGAATCGCCTGCCATGCGCATGCTGCTAAAAAAACTACAAGTAGATAACTATTTAGGTTTAGTCGCTGCGAGTTCCGTAATTCGTCCTGGTGTGGCTAAAAGTGGCATGATGCGTCAATACATTTTGCGTTATCGTTATCCTGAAAAGCGAAAAGAAGCACATCCTGTATTAGCAGAACTAATGCCAGAAACATTTGGTGTTATGGTCTATCAAGAAGATGTGATTAAAGTGGCGCATCATTTTGGCGGTTTGGATTTGGGCGAAGCTGATATGTTACGTCGTGGTATGTCTGGTAAATTCCGTTCGCGTGACGAGTTTTTAAAAGTGAAACAACAATTTTTTGACAACTGCATAAACGATGGAAAACCTTATGAGTTTGTGGCTGACGTATGGCGACAAATTGAAAGTTTTGCTGGCTATGCCTTTGCAAAAGGTCATTCGGCATCCTATGCAGTTGAGAGCTATCAAAGTCTGTTCTTAAAAGCCTATTATCCTTTGGAATATATGACGGCCACTATCAACAATTTTGGTGGATTTTACCAAACAGAGCTTTACGTTCACGAGGCCAGAATGCATGGTGGAAAAATTGAAGCGCCTTGCATAAACACTAGTTTTGCACCAGCCATTATCAATGGTGACGTTATTTTTTTAGGCTTTATGTTTTTGCAATCCTTAGAATCTAAAACCATAGAGCGTATTCTTGACGAACGCGAAAATTACGGATTGTTTAAATCTCTTGATGATTTTATAGAGCGTGTTCCTATTTCTGTAGAACAGATTACCATTCTTATAAAAATAAATGCGTTTCGCTTTACTGGAATTAATAAGCGTGAGCTGTTATGGGAAGCACATCTAAAAATCAGTAAAACTATTACTCAAGAACATATTGTTACACTATTTAAAACACAGCGTATCAATTACAATACACCAGAATTGCCGAGTACGGCATTGGAAAATGCCTTTGATGAAATAGAGCTATTAGGTTTTCCGCTATGCAATCCCTTTCACTTATTAGAGCAACCATCCACGAGTAAATTACGTGCAAATCATCTGCTAAGGCTAGAGGGAAAATTTGTAAAAATTGAAGGCTATTTGGTGACAACAAAAAACACAAAAACCGCCAATGGAAAGTTGATGCACTTCGGGACGTTTTTGGATCGTGATGGTGATTTTATAGATACGGTTCACTTTCCACCTATCGCAGCAAAATATCCTTTTAGAGGAAAAGGGATTTATGAAATTATAGGAAAAGTGATGATAGAATTCGATTGTGTTACTATTGAAGTTTCAAAGCTAGAGCGTCTGGCTATTATTGAAGATCCACGCTATTCCATAAAATCATTAAATCCAACATTTCAAAGGAAGAAAAGTTTCAAAGACCTTAAAGCACAATATGAATAATAATCGCTCTATAGTACACATGGATTTAGACACCTTTTTTGTGTCTTGCGAACGCTTACTCGACAGCCGACTTAATGGGAAACCTGTACTTATTGGTGGAACTAGTGATCGTGGTGTTGTCGCTTCTTGTAGCTATGAAGCTCGAAAATTCGGAATCCATTCTGCCATGCCTATGCGTATGGCAAAACAGCTTTGTCCAGAAGCTATTGTGCTTAGGGGAAATTCTGGCATTTATACTAAATTTTCTAATGACGTCACAGAAGTTATAAAAGAAAGTGTGCCACTTTATGAAAAAACATCCATTGATGAGTTTTATCTGGACCTCACAGGAATGGATAAATTTTTTGGCTGCCATAAATTAGCTTCAGAATTGCGGCAACGTATTATCAGAGAAACTGGCTTACCCATTTCTTTTGGATTGTCACTAAATAAAACGGTTTCGAAAATTGCAACAGGCGAGGCGAAACCCAACAATGAAATTAGAATTATTTCTGGTGATGAAAAGCCGTTTTTAGCACCACTTTCGGTAAAGAAGATTCCAATGGTTGGTAATGTAACTTATAAGGCCTTATGCGATTTAGGTGTAAAACGTATAAAAACTGTACAAGACATGCCTATGGAACTGATGCATAAAGTCTTGGGTAAAAATGGATTATCCATCTGGAAAAAAGCAAACGGTATTGATAACAGTCCTGTAATACAATACCATGAGCGTAAGTCTATTTCTACAGAACGCACCTTTGGGCAAGACACTACAGATATGCATAAGCTTAAAGGCCTGGTCATTGCTATGGCAGAAAATTTGGCTTTCCAACTGCGCCGTGGTCATAAGCTCACGGCTTGTATCACTTTTAAAATTCGATATTCCGATTTTCAAACCTATACACAACAGCAGCGTATTCCTTACAGCGCCATGGATCACAACATTATTCCTGTGGTGTTGGATTTATTTAAAAAACTTTATAATCGTAGATTATTAGTGCGTCTCATTGGTGTAAAGTTTAGTCATTTGGTAGAAGGTGGTCATCAAGTCAACCTTTTTGAAGATAACGAGATGCATCTCAATTTAGCAAATGCCATGGATAAGATGCGCAAACGTTATGGCGATAGGGTTGTAATGAGTGCCGCTGGTATGGAAGCTAAAACCATTAGTCGCTGGAATCCTTTTAATGGGGAACCACCACCTCTATTGGCGAATAGGCATCAGTAGTTAATCTTGTATGTACTCTAGGATATCACTTGGCTGACAGTCTAGTGCTTTGCAAATAGCTTCTAATGTAGAAAATCGTATAGCCTTAGCCTTACCCGATTTTAATATAGAAAGATTAGCCTCGGTAATGCCTATGATTTCTGCGAGCTCCTTGCTTTTCATGTTACGTTCTGAGAGTACTATGTCAAGATTTACTTTAATAGACATAGCTTAGATGGTTAAGTCGTTTTCTTCTTTCATCGTCTTAGCATCATTAAGCACTTTACTTATTAGCATCAAAAATAATCCTATAGCAATAACAAATAAATAAACCAATGTTGTTTCACTTAAACCAATCGAAATTCTAAACTTAAAAAACACATCACTTATCCAATCAATACTCCATGCAGAAATGGCTGAAATTATCATAAGCTTCCCAGAAATCTCTAAAACTCTTATAAGTTTATAATTATAAAAATCATTTTTTAAAAATAGTTTAGTAGCCTTTCTCAAATTCCAAAGCGCATTAATAAAAATAACATAAACTCCTAGCCTTAAGACGGTATAAACATAAGGCATTGCTTCGGTTTTAAAATTTATTAAGTCCACCCTTAGATTGACAACATCCTGTTTTATACCAAGGAGCAACATCAAAAAAAAGAAAACCCCCAAACCAATCCCCATTAGAAGAAGAAAAATTATAACGTTTAGTATTGAATAAAGTGTTTTTGCTGAATTCATAAAATTATTGTTTTACGATAACAAATATATAAAAATTATTGAAAAACAATAATTTTTATATATCATATTTTAGTGAACTAATACTTTTTCAACTTAGAAATAATTCTACCTTTGCCGAAAATTAGACTTAAAATGAGTTTTAAAACCAATTTTCTTTATATAGCTATATCAGTATTAGGAACTTGCACTCTGTTCGCACAAAACCTACCTTTAGAAGAATTAGATTCGGTTACAGTAACCTCTACACAGCGTATTAATCTACCCTTTAAAAAAAATTCTAGAACTATAACTATTATCACAAAAGCAGATATTAAAAACAGTGCTGCGGTTAACGTTGCCGACTTATTGCAGCAAGTGGCTGGTGTGGATATTCGTCGTCGTGGTACAGGCGGAAGTCAAGCTGACCTTTATATTCGTGGCGGTGGTTTTGACCAAACGCTTTTACTGATTGATGGCATAAAAATGGACGACTCCCAAACAGGACATCATACCATGAATGCCGCACTACCTATAGAAGTTATTGAGCGTATAGAAATTGTAAAAGGTCCTGCAGCTCGTGTTTTTGGACAGAATGCATTTACAGGAGCTATTAATATTGTGACTAAAAAAACTGTAGAAAACACGGTTTCTGCAAATATAGAAGCAGGTTCGTTTGGACAATTAAACGGAAATGTAACTGCCGGTGTAGATTTAGAAAACTCATCGCACATTGTTCATGTTGGGCGTGTCACTTCTGAAGGCTATCGCTTTAACTCGGACTACGATAATGCCAACTATTTTATAAAAAGCACCTTTAACGAAGACAAGCAACCTATACAAATGATTGCCACGTTTATGGAGCGTAAATTTGGTGCACAAAACTTTTACACACCGCCAAGTCGTGGATTTACCGAATACGAAGAAACTCAAAACAGCTTAGTTGCCTTTACGACCACTTTTAAAAATGAAAAATTTAAAATATCGCCGCGTATGTATTGGAGACGTAACCAAGACATGTTTTTATTAAGGCGGGAAGACCCTTCGTTTTTTAGAAACTTTCACATCACAAATAAAGTCGGCGCAGAAGCCAATGCATCATATAGTTCAAATTTAGGAATTACAGGTTTTGGTCTAGATTTAGCTAGTGTCTCTATTAATAGTAACAACTTAGGAAATAGAGACCGTTTTATGGCTACTGCGTTCTTAGAACATCGTTTTAAATTAGATAATGGAAAATTAGATATAACACCAGGCGTGGCTATGACCTACTTTTCGGACTTTAAGTTTAATGCCTTCCCCGGAATTGACATAGGATATGCTATTACAAATAACCTAAGAGCTTATGGTAATGTTGGTTTTACCTACAGAATACCAACGTATACAGATTTGTTTTACAGCGATCCAGCAACTGCAGGAAATCCAGATTTAGAACCCGAAGAAGCTTTTGCCCAAGAAATAGGCTTAAAATACTTCTCTCCAAAATTTAACGCATCTATTGCTGTGTTTAATAGAGATGCCGAAAATTTAATAGATTACATCAGACCTAACGTAAACGAAGGTATTTTTACAGCTACAAATATTAGAGAAGTAAATACTAAAGGTCTTGAATTTGATGCTGCTTATAATTTTAAAATTTCAGAATTTAATCAGACGCTAGGTTTTGGTTATTCTTATTTAGATGATAATATAATGGACCAAAATCCTGAATTATCTAGGTATTCTTTAAATACATTAAGGCATCAATTTATTACAAGATTAAGTACACAATTGTTTAAAAACATACGACAAAATATTGTTTATAAACATGCTGAACGTACTACAGGCCAAAGTTATAATGTTTGGGACGCTTCATTGGTAATGAAACTAAAACAAATGGAATTCACTGTTACAGCTAGCAATATTTTTGACGCAGATTATATCGAGGCTGGTTTTGTTCCTATGCCACCAAGCAATGTGTTATTCGGGTTACGATATACACTAAACTAAAAAAAAGGCTTTAAAATTATAAAAGCTGTCTAAAAGGTATTTTTTAGACAGCTTTTTTGTTTGTGTATATTTCAAAAAATATTTACCATCTACTGTAACAAAACCAAAGTTCCATCTACTGATATATAGAAAGTAAATTGAACCTGCGTATTTTAAACGTTCAATTTTATTTGAACTAACCATCAAAAAACTTCAAACACGTCCTAATTACAGGAATTTAAATGCATCTTTTTTATAAAAATGCAGCATTTTTTGACGGCATAATTCACGTAAAACTACTTTCCAAATCAACAATCAAAATCTAATTTAGATTGTATATTTATTAACGTATCTAAACCGATGTAATTATGATAGACTGGTTTTCTAATTTGGAGTTTTTCTCTAAAGTGTATTGGAGTATTGCGCTAATTGGCTCAATCGTATTCGTAGTTGTAATGCTCATGGCATTTGCAGGTGGAGATGCTGATGATATTGGCGATTTGGATTCTGATATGGATGCTGATGTTGGTGCTGGATTTCAGTTTATAAGTTTTAAAAATTTAGTAGGCTTCTTTACCATTTTTGGTTGGAG
Organism: Winogradskyella wandonensis; assembly: GCF_004346845.1. Taxonomy (GTDB): domain Bacteria; phylum Bacteroidota; class Bacteroidia; order Flavobacteriales; family Flavobacteriaceae; genus Winogradskyella; species Winogradskyella wandonensis. The sequence goes on from NZ_SMGI01000002.1 coordinate 528,705, forward strand.
CGGTATTGCTTGCATCGATGCCGGTCTAGGGACTATTCCTACGATTATCATTTCTGTAGTTTGCGGACTACTAATGATGTTTATTATGGCAACACTATTTTATTTTATTTACAAACTCAGCGACAGTGGTACGTTAGATTATAAAAACGCTATTGATGCCGTTGGCGAAGTTTATTTAACCATTGGCGCAGACCGCTCTAAAATGGGAAAAGTTAGCGTAACTATACAAGGCACAATGCGCGAGCTAGATGCCCTTACTGATTCTCTTACTGATTTAAAATCTGGTACTATTATAAAAGTCGTTGATGTGACCTCCAACGGTATTTTAATCGTAGCTCAAAATAAAAAGCCTATAGAGGCTTTACAACTTGACATGAATGACACCAAAAAATTAAATGCTTAATATCTTAAATACTAACCTATGAAATACTCTTTTTTCCTCTTACAAAACATGCTAGAAGGCATTGGTTCTACAATGACTATTCTGTTTGTTGCACTGTTTGTTATTTTAACTTTGTTTATACTTATTAAACGCTATAAACGCTGTCCGTCGGACCGTATATTAGTTGTTTACGGTAAAGTTGGTGGTGGTCAGTCTGCCAAATGTATTCATGGTGGTGCCGCCTTTATCATTCCAGTTATTCAAGATTATGAGTACTTAGATTTAACACCTATTTCTATTGAAGTTAATCTGGTAAATGCACTTTCTAAACAAAATATTCGTGTTAACGTACCATCGCGTTTTACAATAGGTGTATCTACAGAGCCTGGCGTTATGCAAAACGCTGCCGAGCGTTTGTTGGGCTTAGGTTTACAAGACATCCAGGAGCTAGCCAAAGAAATTATTTTTGGTCAATTGCGTTTGGTTGTGGCTTCGATGGATATTGAAGAAATTAATAACGACCGTGATAAGTTTTTAACCAATATTTCGCAATCTGTAGAAACCGAATTAAAGAAAGTAGGTCTAAAATTAATCAACGTAAATATTACAGATATTGTAGATGAGTCTGGCTATATCGAAGCTTTAGGAAAAGAGGCTGCGGCACATGCCATTAACGCAGCACGTAAGTCGGTTGCAGAAAAAACCAGAGATGGTTCTATTGGTGAAGCCAACGCTGTACAAGACGAAAAAACCCAAGTAGCTGCTGCAAATGCAAAAGCGGTTGAGGGCGAAAATGCTGCTAAAATTTCGGTAGCCAATTCCGATTCGTTACGTCGTCAGCGCGAAGCAGAGGCTGAGCGTGTGGCTATAGCTGCAGAAAAAGTACAGTCGGCAAAAGCCTTAGAAGAGTCTTATGCTGCTGAGCAACAAGCCGAATTGGCAAGAGCAGAGCGCGAGCGTTCGTCTCAAATGGCAGATGTTATTGTCCCTGCGGAAATTGATAAACGCAAAGTAGAAATTGATGCCGAAGCTGAAGCTGAGCGTATTAGAAGACGTGCTAAAGGTGAGGCCGATGCTATATTGTTTAAGGCACAAGCTGAAGCAAAAGGTTTGTATGAAGTCTTAACAAAGCAAGCTGCAGGTTTAGACGAAATTGTAAAAGCTGCGGGTAATAGTTCTAAAGATGCTGTTTTATTATTAATTGCAGACAAATTACCAGAGTTGGTAAAAACGCAAGCAGAAGCTATTAAGAATATAAAAATAGATAAAGTAACTGTTTGGGAAAATGGTGGCGGAAAAGATGGTAAATCATCGACCTCTAACTTTATTTCTGGCATGTACAAAGCCGTACCGCCATTACAAGAAATGTTTAATATGGCTGGTATGGATTTACCTGAGTACTTAAAAGGTAAAGACAAAAAAGAGATAGAGGCAGACGATGCTGAAGTTGAAAATTCAGATAGTAAATAACTCTCATTTTTTAGTAAGACGACCCCAAGAAAAAGAATTCTTGGGGTCTTTCTTTAAAGAACAATTAATTAAAATTGATAACGTTTTATTAATTTTGAAGTATAAAATCAGTCAATCTTGGAATTAAATCTACAAGACATTCCTCGTGTAAAAACGATTACCAAAGAGGATTTTATTAAACACTACTTTAAACCTCAAAAGCCTGTAGTAATTGAGCGTTTTATTGAAGATTGGCCTGCATATTCCAAATGGAATCTTGACTACATGAAAGAGATAGCAGGAGATAAAATCGTGCCTCTTTACGATGACAGACCCGTAGATTATAAAGATGGATTTAACGAGGCTCATGCTAAAATGAAGATGAGCGACTATGTAGATTTATTAAAACGAGAGCCAACCAAATTCAGAATTTTTCTATGGAATATCTTAAAAGAAGTACCACAACTTCAGAACGATTTTGATTATCCCGATTTTGGTTTACGCCTTATGAAAGGCTTACCAATGCTATTCTTTGGCGGAAGAGATTCGTACACGTTTATGCATTATGATATTGATTTGGCTAATATTTTTCATTTTCATTTTGAAGGAGAAAAACAATGCATCCTCTTTGATCAAAAGCAAAATAAACATTTGTATAAAATACCACATTCTTTAATCACACGAGAAGATATCGACTTTGCCAACCCAGATTTCGAAAAATGGCCTGCCCTTAAAAATGCAAAAGGTTGGGTTTGCAATCTTAACCATGGCGAAGTACTTTATATGCCAGAAGGCTACTGGCATTATATGCGCTACATTACACCAGGATTTTCTATGAGTTTGCGTGCTATTGCTCGTAATCCTAAAAATTTAGGTAAAGCCATATATAATGTATTTATTATGCGAAGTTTTGATAACATAATGCGACGTGTAAAAGGACAAAAATGGATAGATTGGAAGAATGAACAAGCCGTTTTAAGAACAAATAAGGCCCAAAACGCTATTTAATAAGTTCGTTAAGTTTTTCGTAAACTAGATTAGATTCCCAGCCGCGGTATAATAGATAGTCAGCGACTTTCTTTTTCTTTTTATAAATGTTTTTTTCTTTTACTTGAGCAATTCGCTTTTCTGTTAGTTCGTGTAGCGTTTGGTAATAGTCATCTATGTCGATTTCTTGTAATGCAGAATCGATACTATATTTAGAAATTTCGCGGAATTTCAATTCTCTAATAATTCTATTTTTTCCCCATTTCTTAATTCTAAATTTTCCTCTTGCAAACGCCTTAGCAAAACGTTCTTCGTTCAGATAATTTTCTGCTATCAAATGCACCATGATTTGGTCGATTGCTTCAGGAATCATTTTCATTGCTTTTAGTTTATCTCTTACCTCTTTGTGACAACGTTCTTGATACGTGCAGAAATTTTCTACAACTTTTTGCGCATCGTCGATAGAATATGTTTTATTTGATAACATCGGGTAAAAATATATAGAATTTGTTAATAAAACCTCTGAAAAATAATACCTTACGCCCGTTTTAAGAATTAATTTATTTTCTTTTATTGCATACTACTAATTTATCTCTTCCCCCAATGATAAAAAATTACATTTATCTACCAAAGAGCCTTTTGTTTTTTTCATTTTCAAGAATTAATATTCAAAAGCGTAACTTAGTTACTATTACCCTTATTTTTTTTATTCTTAATTGTTTTGGTCAAGCCTCGGATTTGTTTATTTCCGAGTACATTGAAGGTTCAGGCAACAATAAATATCTAGAGATTTACAACGGTACTGGAGCTAGTGTAGACTTGTCGGATTATGAACTACGACTTTACAGCAATGGCTCGGGTACGCCAAGTGACACTAACACATTAGCTGGTCTTTTACCTGATACTGGAGTTATAGTATACAGTAACTCAAGCGCGACTTTATATACTGGTACCACTTTAAACCTTTCGACAATTAATTTTAATGGTGATGATGCTATCGCACTATATAAAATATCAACATCTAGTTTTGTGGATATTTTTGGTGTCATTGGTGACGACCCTGGAACTCAATGGGTAAGTGGAGGTAACGGCACAGCAAACCGAACTTGGGTTAGACAAAGCTCAATTTGTGGTGGTATTACAACAAACCCCAGTGGTACTGGCTCAGGCGCTTTTATAACGCTAGGTACAGAGTGGACAGCATATGCTCAAGATACCGTTTCCAATTTAGGTAGCCATACTGCAAGTTGCGCAAGTTGCACTCCCACACATACAATTACATCATTTTCCCCTACCGAAGGTCCTGTAAATACGCAAATTACCATATCTGGCAGTGGTTTTACAGGTTCTAGTACAGTAACCATAGGTGGCCAAAGTGCTACCATTGTGTCACAAACATCTACAGAGCTTAGTGTTATTTTACCAAGTGGTACAACATCAGGAGTTATTACAATCACTGAGGCTGGGTGCGATACTTCAACTGCTTCTGAGTTTACAATTCTGTCTTCAAACTTTACTAGTTGTGATGGGGTCGTATCACCTTCTGAATTATTTATTTCACAACTGACAGATGCTACTTCTGGTAGTTTATCTTATATAGAATTATACAATGGTACTGGTGCTACTGTAGACTTAAGTGACTATACCTTACAAGTACGTTATAATGCTGGTGCCACTGTTAGTACAATACCTCTAAGCGGATTGTTAGCTAATGACGATACTTTTGTAGCCTCAACAACCATTGACACACCGTGTTCTTCTGTTACTGGTGCAGATGGTAGTTTAAGTGAACAAACATCGGTCATTAGTGGTATTAATGCAGGTAATAATAACTCTGATTGTATATCACTTTACAGGAATTATGTGTCAAGTGCTTCGCCAGGGACTTTGGTAGATGTTTGGGGAGATTGTGGTGATAATAATTGGATGAGTTCTCTTGGAATAGGTAATGAAGGTTATAATTTTAGTCGATTGACATCAGTAACAGCGCCAAGTACAACTTTTTCCGCTGGTGATTGGACTATTGTAGATTGGGAAGATGATGCTTGTACAGATGATGATTACAGTGATATTGATAATTACACCACTGGATTACCTCCTTCAATTTCCTCAATTACACCTACTATTGATTCTTGTGGTGGTAGCGGAAGTATTACAGTTGTTGCTTCGGAAGGATTTGATGGCGTGGGAGACACCAAAGATTTGGTATATCTCTGGTATAGTTTAGTTCCTGGAGATGTAAGTTGGACTTTATTAACAGATACTGGAGTGTACTCTAATACCAGTACAAATACTCTAAATATATCTTCTACTTTAGGTTTAGATGGTTATCAGTATTATTGCGAAGTTAGAGAAAACGATGCGAGTTGCTACATTGTTTCTGAGACAGTTTCGGTTTCTGTTCCAACAGCTTCATGGAATGGAACGACTTGGTTATGGAACGATGGTACTGCAAATGGTACTGCTCCAAATACTGGCACAGTTGTATATATAAACGATGACTATGACACATCTGCTCAAGGCAGTTTTAGCGCTTGTAGTTTAGTCATAAATAATGCCAGTATTCTGAATGTTAATAATGGTAATTATGTTGAAGTGATTAATGATGTTTTGGTTAATGATGGCCGAATTACAACGCAAACAAGAGGTAGTTTTGTACAACAAGGTGATAATACAGATGCTGGTACCTTTACCTTAGGCGCTAGCGGCAACTCAGATGTGAATAAAACCACATCGCCGCTTACAAACTGGTACGACTATACCTATTGGAGTTCTCCTGTAGAGGATGCCACAACAGATGTGGCACTATTTGCCTCTGACCCTAATAGACGATTCTATTTTAATGCCGCCAACTATCTCGATGTTGTAATTAACAGCACAGGAGCTAATGGAACAGATGGTGTTGACGATAATGGCGATGACTGGGCTTTAGCTTCTGGAAGCTTTTTAATGACACCTGGTCAAGGTTTTGCAGCAACACATAGTACAATTGGTTTTATCTCTGGTAACTCATATTCGTACAATTTTGATGGCGCTTATAATACCGGTGATATTAATTATCCGTTAGTCTATACATCTCCAAATGCCCTACATTGGAATTTAATTGGCAATCCATATCCTTCTGCTATAGATGCCGACGCTTTTTTTGCTGTTAATGGGGAAGATACCGCTTCTGGAGCAAGCGATATCCTTTACGATGTCTTATACATGTGGTCTCATGTAAGTCCTCCTGAAGGCACTAACCCAGGAAATGAGGTCTTAAACTTTAATCAAAACGATTATATAACCATAAACGCCGTTGGCGAAGCTGGTAATGGCACAACTGCTCCTCCTTCTCGTAAAGTACCATCTGGTCAAGCATTCTTCGTTGCTTCAAAAGCATCAAACAATGTGCTTTTTACAAACAGTATGCGTGTTAGTGGCAATAATGCTAATGACGAATTTTATAGAACTAATACAACTGAAAATACAGTTAGCAATACTGAACGATTATATCTTAACCTAAGCTCTACTGTGGGTATATATAGCCAAATTTGTGTGGCGTATGCAGATATAGCTACAGATGGTTATGACGGAAAATCTATAGATACTGAAAGAAACTACGCTGGTAACGCAGGTGTTCTCTATTCTTTGGATAACACTGGAAACGGCTTTTATGTTATTCAAGGCAAGGCATTTTCTAGCCTTAATGAAGACGAAGTCATTAGAATAGGGTTTGGTACTTATATCTCAACTAATGAGACCTATACCATTGATGCTATTAAAACAGAAGGAACTTTTATGTCCTCTAATCCTATTTACTTAAAAGATAATCTTCTTAATACTGTTCACGATTTAACAGAATCTAGCTATACGTTTAACTCGGATGGCGGTACTTTCGAGGACAGGTTTGAAATCGTGTTTAAAAACCAGGCATTATCTGTTTCTGATAATGAATTTGATGGGAATGATTTAACCATCATAGAGCAAGAAGATGACCTCGTGAAATTCCAATTAAACTCAAATTCAGTTTCTATTGAAACTATATCTATCTACGATTTACAAGGACGTTTAATTTACAATTTAGAAGGAAATTCTAATATCGAAGTTTATAACTTATCTAATCTAAAATCTCAAGTTTATATTGCCAAAATAGAGTTATCTAATGGTAGTACTATTAGTAAAAAAGCGGTTAAAAAATAAACATAGACATATAATGCACTAAGAAAACGGGCTGTCTGAAGAGTTAGTGTTTTGTCAATCTGAACTTGTTTCAGATTCTGAAATTCAGAATGACAGATTTTCATAATTTTCGAACAGGCCTTTTCACATACTATATTTTACAGAAATGATTAAATTTCTTCCTGCGCCTGATATACCGGAAGAATATGGTCTATAACGTTGGTCTGTTATATTTTCTATACTTGTATTAATTTCGAAACTAGAATTTAGACTATATCGTACTCTAAAGTTAAGCGTGTACCACGATGGCGAATAAGGATTTCCGTTACGGTCTATAGCATATAAATAGTCTTTACTAATTTCTGAAGGTGCTAAGTCTTCAAATGCTAATTCATTGTTATATACAGCAAAAGCATCGAAATTAAATTTTTTGTGATTATAAATTAGATGAGTTCTACCAAAACTTGGGGCAATATGCCTAACAGGGGCTTCGATACCATTAGCTTCTTCTACGCCTCCTAGTATATTATACTGCGACCGCAATTTTAGGTCTTCGGAAAAGTTAATTTCTGCTCCAACCTCGAAACCGTAGATATATTCTTCAGATGCGTTCTGTATAGATTGTACTGTACTTAACTCACCATCGTATAGTATTTCACTATTCCCATTTAAGGTAGAATTTCTTCGAATTAAGGCATCATTCAGGTATGTATAATAGGTTGCTAGGTCCAGACGCAATTTATTGTTAAAGTTTAGTTTTAATCCAAGCTCTGCGCCATAGGCATATTCAGCATCTAGTTTATTATTAGGTATAACCACAGCGCCTGGCTCAGAGTCAAACACTTTACCAATATCATCGATATTTGGAGCTCTAAAGGCTGTTGACGCATTAAAATTCCACTCTATAATATCGTTTGGTATCCATCTGATTCCGGCTGTGCCTGTAAACGCGCCTGTATTAATTTCTGAAGTATTGAAAGGTAAATTTAAAAATGCATTATTCGCGGTAAAATCTGCACTGGCAATAACATGGTTATACCTAATCCCAGACTGAAATACAAATTTATCGTTTGGCTTATATTTATAACTTGTATACGCCGCCATAGATTGCCAAGTTGAGCCATCTGGATATCGAGAAAGAGCATCACTATTTTGGTTTGTAGTAATATCTGTTTCTACACCAGATGAGCCCACGTAATTAAATAAATATTCTATACCATAGAACAAGCTAGACTTAGGATTAAGCGTTTTTTCCAAGTCTAAATTAAAAGAAAAAGCATCTACAGTTTCTGAACGTGTCCTTCTAACATCTGACTGAAAATTTCTATCTATTCTACTTTCCTGAAAATTCTGATATGCCAATGTACCTTGAATTTTGTCATAGAACGACGAATTACTACTAGTTTTAGTCACCGTTAAATTACTCATAAACCATTTTTGCGGGCCATAATTCCACTCCGCAGAACGCAATCCGTCGCTACTTGGTCTAATTAGGCGGTCGTACCTGCCATATTCTGAGGTTGTAGAATAGTGCAATCCTAAATCGAACTTAAGGTTATCTGCAGGCTCATAATGTACTTTTTGCATTAGGTTTAGTTGGTTGTAGCCTGTAGGTTTCTGAATTAAAGGGTCGGGATTATCTACTAACACATCTACTCCATTTTCAGTTTGGACAAACTGATTTCTTAAATAATCTTCTGGACCATGCCTTCCCATTCTCAAATCATCAAAATCCGTATAACTAATACTGGTTAAGAAACCCCATTTTTTATATCCTAAATTAACGTCTGCATGAGCCGTATTTTCGTTATTAGCCGAAGCATATCTTAGAACAGCGTTGGTTTTTAGAAATAATTCGTCCTTGTAGGATAATTGCGGCTTTTTTGTATAAAAACTCATCACACCACCAATAGCATCACTTCCGTAAACCACGGACCCTGAACCTAAGGTAACTTCTGCTTTCTGAATGGAAAAAGGGTCAATAGATATTACATTTTGAAGATTTCCGCCTCTAAATATGGCGTTGTTCATACGAACGCCATCTACAGCTATTAGCAATCGATTGGTAGAAAAACCTCTTATCATTGGGCTACCGCCACCTAACTGACTTTTTTGTACAAATATATTTCCTGTAGCGGCTAGCGCATCAGCACTTGTTTGTGGATTTACCGAAGCTATATCACGTGCCGTAACACTAACTATTCGTTGAGGTATATCTTTTTTGTCTTGCTCGAATTTTGAAGCTGAAACAACGACCTCGTTTAAGCCTTCAATATTAAAAAATAAATATACCACGTTACCGCGATTAATAATTTCGGACTTTTTTAGTGCTAATTTATTGTATAAGAAATTCTGAAAGTATATTGTTTCGTTAGCACTAAAAATATCAATAGACACTTTACCATTAATATCTGTAATAACAGATTTATCTTTTTTTAAGTTATACAAAACAACACCTGGTATAGGTTCTTCGGTAGATGCTTCAAAAACAGAAATTACTTGTGTATGCGCTACTAAAGTGAGCAGCATAATTAAAGAAGATATAATCTTTGTCTTAGAAAATTTCAAGGTGAAAACTGTATAAATGTCTAGCGAAAAACATCGCTTAAAACAGTTAATGATTTTGGTTTTTTAAAGCCTTCCAAATGTAATTCAAAATATAATAATAGCATACTTAAAAAGTCATGACGCTCTTTTGAATTCATTTTTACTGATGATAAGGCATCAAAATTTATGCCCTGTAGCTCTTTTAACAGTGTTAAATTTTTACCTGAAATGGAATAATGACCTTTGGACACATCTTCGAAATAACCAGTAACAAGATTAAAATATGCCGAATCGGTCTTTGCCTTATCTGGTTGAAATCCCAAATACCTAGATAATTTTAAAAGAAATAACAAATGAAAATTAGCAAAACTATCCTCACTATCTAGATATTGAAAGGCTGTTTCTATAAACTCATATAAGTTTTCGTTTTTCTCTTCTTCTTTTAACACATTAGACATTAATTCCGAAAGAAATAACACAATAGCACTTTTGTAGACATTTGTATGTAGCGTACTATAAATGTAGCTGGGTTTTATATCCTTGAGAAAGTGCAGCGTTTGATTGGGTTTGTAGTTTTCCTCTACAGCTAATTGCATTAATGGTTGAAAATAAACGGACTTTGCTCTACTAGACTTAGTGTTTTTTAAACCACCTTTAATTAGGTAACTTACTGTACCTCTGTGCTTTGTATAAGCTTTTACAATGAGGTCGTAATCCTTATACTTTAATTTACTTAGAACAATAATATTAGATTTGGTAAGCATATATGGTACTGCTATCGGATAATTAGCAGCTTTATTATTTTACTCTCGAAAGTATCTAGGTCATTAATTATAATTAGATAGACACCAGAGGCTACAATATTATTAGCTAGATTTTTACCATTCCATATAGCTGTACCGCCATCAATAGCAAAATTGTTACTTAAGTTACTATTTCTACGGTTAACTCTAGACTGTGCTTCTGCAACGAGATTGCCTGTTACATCTGTAATCTTTATATTAACATTTTCGGTGAGACCAACAATTTTCACACCTTTATTAATATCGTTTAAGTCGTTCGACCCTAAAATGTTATATTCTGGCCGTACTGGGTTTGGATAGGCATAAGCTTCACTTAATTCTTCTACAGGAGAAGAACCGCCTGCTCTAAAAGACAACAACCCATTTGGGGTTGAAAAATAAACCGTACCGTTACTTTCGTCTATAGAAATATCATTTATGGCATTTACTGGTAATGGCGAATTATCTTTCGTAAAATGATAAATGGTGGTCTGCCCATTTGGTGTAAAATAAAAAACACCTGAATCTTGAGTTCCAATCCATTTGTTATTAGAACCATCTACTTCTATATCTGTAATCGCCTGATTCTCTAAAAGCTCTCGTGCCAAACCATCTTCTAAAAAAATAATTGGCTCTACTTGAGGGTTCTCATCTCCGAAAAATCCAGATGTATTAAATAAAACTCTTAACCCAAAAGCTGTTCCTATCCATAACTGACCAGAGTTATCAACGGCAAGTGATCTAATCCAAGTTGTCGGAAAACCTTGGGTTTCGTCTTTAATTTGTTTAATCCTTGGACTTTCATTTTCATTAAAGGCAATTAGTCCATTAAAGAAAGTCGCTATCCATTTTGTACCTGTATTATTATCTATGGCTATATCGTAAAAACCAATCTCATCGTCTACAGGATCCTGAATAAAATCTGCAAAACTAAATGTACGCCATTGGTTGCTAGAAGGATTGTACGATTTTAAAGCCAAATCGACCTTACTGGTAAGATTCCATAAATTACCCTCATTGTCAAATTCTGAAACTCCAGTTCTTATATCTACAAATCCAGAAGTATTTTGTAAGGATTGAAGCGGACTATTAGTTTCGTCAAAAACATTGGTTGGTTCAAAATTATTGAATTCTAAAATTCCGTCTATAAACGAGCTAACAAATACTTGACTAGGATTGTCCGGATTAATGGTAATTTTATTAAGCTCTCGCATACCCAAAAGACTATCAAACGGAATATTTTGCCAATCTTCATCTCTTAATATGCTAACACCTCTACTGTTTAGAGGAAAAGGATTTAAAAACTGGTCGTGCTCTCCAAAAGTAACCCAAATACCATTATTAAAAGCTTGGATTCTAAATCCGTTATTTCGTAGTGGTCCATCGGGTCTTATTTCTAAAAAAGTAGTTAAGTCGCTAATACTAGTTCTCAAAAGCCCTTTAGACGTAGTTCCTAAATAAAAATCTGTGCCAAAACTAGTCGCTGAAGTAAATGTAGTATCAAAATCTTGTGGCTGATTTATTTGGGCTATTAAACTAGCCTGAGAATTAAATACAAATACATTTTGCTGAGTTGTATATAGTAATTGTCCTTCTGTTGCTTCTGAATCTAATGGTAAGATATTAAAGGTAAAAACAGTATTTGGTATATCATTTACAAACTCAACCAAATTACGATCTGTCCTTAGGCCATACAAACGACCTTCAACAGTCTCTATAGATACGTAACTTCCTGTAGTTATTGTTTGCCACTGACTAGCATCTATTAAATTTGGATTGGTTAATAATCCTTTTCTAACACCGTTTCCGACATTACAAGCTGCGTATATAAAGTTATTATTAACCGTGGTTTTCTCCACAGGTATTTGTGCGTTATTATTGCCTATAAAATAGGTGTCGCCAAACTCTAACCGCTGTAAATCGAAAACAGAAATACCAAAATCGGTGGATATATAAGCAAATCCTTCGTGCTCATTAAAATCATTAATGGTTTTAATACTTGGGTCTATACTTTCCTTTTCTAGAATATCTACAACGGTTAGTACGCTTTGGTCCGACTCGAAATAAATTTCTATAAGCCCTGTCTTATACCCAATAAGAAGTAAATCGTTGGTTGTACTATATTCTATAGTAGAAATAAGCTCACCTGATAATCCTTGAATTGTAGTGATTTTTTCAACTTCGTTAGTATTTACATCATAGCTAAAAACTACATTTTCTGATGCTGCGTAAATTTTGGTTTGACTTTTGGTAACATCAATAATTTCAAAAAACGAAAAGTAATCTTGCCATAAAGCAGAAAAATCTTGGGATATAGCCTCTTGCACGCAAAATAAGGTCAGAAAAAATACTAACAGGTATCGCTTAAGCATTGTTGTTTTTAAGTTTGTTCAAATATATTTATTAGTAACGTTATAATTAATGATATCATATACAAAAAAAGCTTCTGCTTATATACGCAGAAGCTTTTTATACCATTTTAGAATTCAATTAAACTATTCCTTGCGCCAACATTGCATCTGCCACTTTAACAAATCCGGCAATATTTGCACCTCTAATATAATCTATTGAGCCATCTTCATTCTTTCCATATTCTACACAAGAGTCATGTATATCTTCCATAATATCTTTAAGACGTGCATCGACTTCTTCTCTGGACCAGCTTAGACGTAATGAGTTTTGACTCATCTCTAAACCAGATGTTGCAACACCACCTGCATTAGATGCCTTTCCTGGTGCAAATAAGATTTTTGCGTTTTGGAATTCGTGAATGGCTTCTGGAGTAGATGGCATATTTGCACCTTCGGAAACACAGATACAACCATTTTTAATTAGTTGTTTTGCTTCTTCTCCATTTAATTCATTCTGCGTTGCACATGGTAGGGCAATATCACATGCCACAGACCACGGTCTTTCGCCTTCAAAAAACTTAGCATTCGGATATTTATCGACATACTCACTAATGCGCCCTCTTTTTTCATTTTTAAGCTTCATAACAAAAGCTAATTTATCGGAGTCAATACCATCTTCATCTAAAATATATCCTCCAGAATCTGAAAGCGTAAGTACTTTAGCTCCTAATTCTATTGCTTTTTCTGCCGCATACTGCGCAACGTTTCCAGAGCCAGAAATAACAACTGTCTTTCCATCAAAAGAATCGTTTTTGGTCTTAAGCATATTTTCCGCAAAATACACATTACCATATCCTGTCGCCTCTGGTCTTATTAAAGAACCACCCCAAGATTGACCTTTACCTGTTAGCACACCAGTAAAAGAATTTTTAAGTTTTTTATACATACCAAACATAAATCCTATTTCGCGAGCGCCCACACCGATATCTCCTGCAGGTACATCTGTGTTATGACCAATATGCCTGAATAATTCTGACATGAATGCGTGACAGAAACGCATAATCTCGTTATCACTTTTACCTTTTGGGTCAAAGTCAGAGCCTCCTTTTCCGCCACCCATAGGAAGCGTAGTCAAGGCATTTTTAAATACTTGTTCGAATGCTAAGAATTTTAAGATACTTGCATTAACAGAAGGATGAAAGCGCAATCCGCCTTTATAAGGCCCAATTGCAGAATTCATCTGAATTCTGTAACCTCTATTAACTTGTATTTCTCCAGAATCATCTACCCAACACACTCTAAAAGAGATCAGTCTTTCTGGCTCGCACATACGCAATAAAATGTTTTTACCATGGTAAATATCGTGTTCTACGATATAAGGAATTACTGTTTCAGCAACTTCCTGAACGGCTTGTAAAAATTCTGGCTCATGACCATTTCGCTCTTTAACAAGGTCTAAAAAGGCATCTATTTTATCTTTCATTTAAAAAGTTTTTAATGTATTCTTAATAATAAGCAACAAAGATACGTTATCTGTAAAAATTTAGGTTTATTTTTTTAATATTATCAATAAGTTTTTAAACTATAATTTTTAGTTTAGATTTATTCAACAAAACAATATTTTTGCATTTCGTCCGTTTTATTTGGTATTTCGTCGATATTTTATATATTTGCTCATGTCTAAATTTAAAAAGACTTAACCTATGGCCACAAAATTGAGGCAATTTTTAGCAGTTTGTACTTTAGTTTGTGCGTCATTTTTCGCCCAAGCACAGTTTGGCTTTTCTCACGAAGTTGGTGTTATTGCTGGTCCAGTGCAGTTTAGGTCCGATTTTGGACAACGTTTTAATGAAGAAAATAATATTGGTAATACTGGCTATGGCGTTGGTATAATACATTACATAAATTTTTCTTACAGAGCGGACTGTAATTGCTACACATCCGATACTTATTTTAATGACCACTTTAAATTAAGGAGTGAAATTTCTTACAATAAAACGAAGTTAGACCATTTTGGGAGATGGGTTGATGACACCCAATTTGGTATTGATGCACAGCGTTTAAGAGCTCATTCTGGTGAAGCAGAAAATTTTGATATAGGTATGCAACTTGAGTATTTCCCTTTAAGTATTAGGGCATTTTCTTCTCATGCAGGTGGTTGGGCTCCGTTTATAAGTTTTGGCGTTCATTATACAACATCAAATCCAAAACAATTCACAACTTTTGCACGTCAAGGTGGTAGTGGTATATCTGACCAAAATGTTTTCAACCCTGATAATATTTATGGCCCATGGATACAAGCAAGTAACGGAGAATACCCAATAGATACAAGTCAGATAAATGCCTGGTCTGTAGTTTCTAGTGTAGGTACACGTTATAAATTAACGATACTCTCTGACCTGATGATTGACCTGAGATTTCAGTATTATTTTAGTGATTGGATTGATGGTCTAAACCATAAATTACCTTCAAATAAATTTAATGATGTCCTTGTATGGTTAAATTTTGGGTACATCTACTATTTGGATTAAAAAAGTTACTTTATTAAAGCAGAAGCAGCTATTATCCTATCGCTTGCTCTAAATCTGCAATTAAATCGGCTGTATCTTCAATACCTACACTTAATCGAATTAAAGAGTCTACTATTCCTGTTTTTTCGCGTTCTTCTTTAGGGATGCTGGCATGAGTCATACTTGCTGGATGACCCGCCAACGACTCTACGCCGCCGAGAGATTCTGCCAATGTGAACACTTTTAAATTTTCCACGATCTTAATCACTTCATTATAATTATTCCCTTTAGTAACAAATGACACCATGCCCCCAAAATCTTTCATTTGAGACTTGGCTATATCATGATTTGGATGGTGTTGTAATCCTGGCCAATATACCTTATCGATTTTTGGGTGATTTGCTAAATATTCTGCAACAGCTTTTCCGTTCTCACAATGACGCTGCATTCGCACATGCAATGTTTTTATTCCTCTTAATGCTAAAAAACAATCCTGAGGGCCACAGATGGCACCACTAGCATTTTGAATAAAATAAAGTTGATCTGCTAATTCCTTATCTCTAACAACAAGTCCTCCTAGAATTAAATCAGAATGTCCTCCTAAATACTTTGTTACAGAATGCATAACAATATCAGCTCCCAAATCTAATGGTTGCTGTAAATATGGCGTTGCAAATGTATTATCAACTGCCAGCAGAACGTTTCTACGTTTAGCTATTTCGGCAATTGTTTTAATGTCTATAACATTCATCATAGGGTTTGTTGGTGTTTCTACCCAAATTAGTTTTGTATTCTGGTTAATGTAATCTTCGATACTAGAAGCGTTTTCCATGCCTATAAAATGAAATTTCATTCCAAACTTCTTATAGATTTTTGTAAATAACCTATAGCTTCCACCATATAAATCGTTTGTAGAAACTACCTCATCACCAGGTTTTAATAACTTTAATACAGCATCGATTGCTGCCAATCCCGAACCAAATGCTATTCCAAAACTTCCGTTTTCTAAACTTGCTAAAGCATTTTCCAGAGCATCACGCGTGGGATTATGCGTTCGGGAATATTCGTAGCCTTTATGTCCTCCAGGAGTCGATTGCGCGTAAGTAGACGTCTGGTAAATTGGTGGCATCACAGACCCATAAGCCGGATCTAGCTTTTGTCCACCATGTATTGCTTTGGTATTAAATTTCATCTTTATTTTATTTTAAAAAAAACTTATCTATTCTAAGGCATGAAGAAAATCCTTCCAAACCATAACAAATTTAATCCTTAATTCGTTGTATTCAAATGTATATACCATACCTTTATAGAACGTTTAACAGAAGTTTCTCTAGTTTGAAAAAAATACTTATACCATTGCTAATGTTGTTTCTTCTTTTCTCTTGCGAAGATGAAATAAAACCTTTAGAATTCGAGACTATTTCAATTAAAAAGGAATTTGAAGCTGATATCGAAGTTTATATAGACAAGGCCAAGCCTAATTCTGAGATTGCAGAAAAAATTAATAAAAACATAGAGCTTTCTATAGCAAATAGCATCCCTATTTCTGAAGAAAACAAATCGACAACACTAGAGGAAGCGCTGACAGCCTTTGATGAAGATTTTAAGTCCTTTAAAGCCAATTTTGAAGACAGCGAACAAAGATGGGCATTGGCTATTGAGACGGAGTTACTTTATAAAACGGAGACCATTATATCAATGGGTTTAAGTATCTATTCTGATACTGGTGGCGCGCATGGTAACGATACCATTCAATTCTTAAACTTTAATCCTGAAACAGGAGACCTATTAACTAATGATAACCTGATAATTGATATGGAAGGCTTTAAACAACTTGCTGAGTCATTTTTCTTAGACTATATGAAAAATGAAGGTTCAGACGTCTCGGAATTTTTCTTTGGAAAACCATTTCAATTACCAGAAAATATTGGGTTTAATGACGAAGGTGTTGTTCTACTTTATAACCAATACGAAATTGCCTCCTATAACCAAGGTTATACCGAGTTTGTAATTCCTATGGATAAGGCTCGGCGTTTTTTAAAATTCTAATTTACGTAGCGCTTTGTAATTCCTTTTATAATTGGTCCTACAGACAACCCTTGTCCTACAATAGATACGATAACTACGATGTAGGTAATTACCAAAAATAAATCTTTGCTCATATCTGGCGTTAGACTTAATGCTAATGCTATAGAGATTCCACCACGTAATCCGCCCCAAGTCATAATAAGCGTTGTTTTGGGAACAAAATCTAATCGTTTTGCAAAGAGTTTTACTGGTAAAAAAAGTGAGATATAGCGGCATGCCAATACCAAGGGTATGGCTATTAGCCCAGCATAAACGTAGTTTAAATCCATAGTTAATACAAGCATTTCCATACCTATCATAACAAAGAGAATGGTATTAAGCAGTACATCTATAAGTTCCCAAAACTTATCGACGTAAGTTTCTGTAATCTCGGACATAGAGGTCTCTCTTATCGTGTCGTTACCTACTATTAAACCAGCAGTTACCATAGCTAAAGGTGCAGATAAGTGAAACTTATGTGCAATTAAAGTGCCGCCCATTACTGCAGCTAGAGTTAATATAACCTCGACTTCGTAATTATCAATAGACTTCATCAGTTTATAGGTTATCCAACCCAAAATACCTCCCAAAAGAATGCCACCACCAACTTCTTGAACAAAAAGCGTAGCTATTTCAGAAAATTCTATGGCTGCATTTGGTTTTTTGGCTATAGCGTAAATGGTTAAAAATATCACGACTCCAACACCGTCATTAAATAAAGATTCACCAACAATCTTTGTTTCTAGCTTTTTTGGCGCTCCTACTTTCTTTAAAATTCCTAAAACTGCAATTGGGTCTGTTGGTGAGATTAAAGCTCCGAACAAAAGGCAGTGAATGAATGAGACATTAAATCCCATAGAAATTAGAAGAGGATAGATTATAGCGCCTACTAATAAAGTCGAAGTCATCACTCCTATTGTGGCAAAAACTAAGATAGGCCAACGCTGTACTTTCAGCTGCTCGAAATTAGTATGAAGTGCTCCAGCAAATAGCAGAAAACTTAGCATGACATCTAAGAGCAGAGTTTCAAAATTTATATTAGAGATAAACTCGCGTTCGGTTTGTAGTAAGGTATCATCGAACTGACCAATTACTACCGCAACCAGAGTAAAAACAATGGTTATTACCATTAATCCAATTGTAATGGGCATTTTTAAAAAGCGCACATTAATGTATCCAAAAAGCGCTGATAAAACAATTAATATTGAAGCAATACCAAAGTAATCCATCCCTTAAAGTGATTTTATTAATGCCAAAATATAGCCGTAGTGTATGCCTTCGTGAAAGTTATTAAATGCTAACGCCTCTTCTACATTGGTCAATGTGCTTCCGGTAGATACCGTATATTCTTTATAGCTCTTAAAAATACCGTTCTTGTAATCTTTTTCTGTTTGGTCTATTGGTGTAAAAAGTAAGTTTCTAATTTCGTTTACTTCGGCTTGATTTAAATCGCCCTCAGTTTTGGTGCCTTTTCTAAATTTAGATATCATATCGTCCGATAAATCACCATCTAACCCTGATAATTTGTAAACCAATAGTTGCTGTGTTACTATGCAATGGGCAATATTCCAAATTATGTTGTTTTTAAATCCCAATGGTACTTTATTAAGATCTTCTAAAGAGAATCTGTCTAAAAATCCTTCAAATAGAACTCTGTTTTTTCTTGTAATGTCTATATCGTAATACATCTTCTTATTTTTTTATTAAAACTTCCGGCGTTTCGCTTTAAATAAAGTTTCTTTGTGCTTACAAAAATAAGCTAATCGAAAGATAAGTTCTCATTTTAGAAACCTTTAAAGATGAAAAAAATATACCATCTAAGTACTTGCGATACCTGTAAACGCATAATAAATGAATTAGATTTACCTTCGGAATTTAGTCTTCAAGATATAAAAACAGAAGCCATAACCGTGTCTCAACTCACAGAGATGAGAGCTTTAACTGATAGCTACGAAAGTCTTTTTAGTAAGCGTGCCAGACTGTATAAAGAGCTTGGTCTAAAAGATAAATCCTTGTCCGAAGAGGATTATAAAAAGTATATCCTTGAACACTATACCTTTCTTAAACGACCAGTAATTTTGGTTGAAAATGAAATTTTTATCGGCAATTCTAAAAAAGTAGTTGAAGCTGCAAAATCAGCCATTCATGAAAAGTAGAAATCTTGCTTTAGCAGCATTATTTATAGTTCAACTTCTTTATGGTTTTAATTATACATTAGCTAAAACCATAATGAATGAAAACTACGTTAAACCTTTTGGCTTGGTATTACTTAGAGTTGCGGGAGCAACACTATTATTTTGGTTACTCGGTATGTTCTACAAGACAGAAAAAATAGATAAAAAAGATTTTTCTAAACTCTTTCTGGCGGCTGTGTTTGGTGTTTTTATAAACATGCTTTTCTTCTTAAAGGGACTAGAATATACAACGCCAATACACGCATCTACGATAATGACCATAACACCCATTGTTATTTTGGTTCTTTCTGTAATTGTTTTAAAAGAAAACATAACCAAACTTAAGATTTTTGGAGTTGCATTAGGATTTATTGGCGCATTAATACTAACGCTTTATGGAAAGTCGGCAAGAGCTGCTGACAATGTTCCGTTAGGTAATTTAATGATTTTTCTAAACGCCGTTTCTTATAGTGTCTACGTAATACTTATAAAACGCCTGACAGAAAAATACCATCCGCTTGCTTTTATTAAGTGGCTCTTCTTATTTGGTTTAATCTTAGTATTACCGTTTGGTTTTTCTGAAGTAAGTGAGGTACAATGGACATCATTTACACCTTACATAACTTATGCTTTACTATTTGTGGTTATAGGCGCTACCTTTGGAACTTACTTTTTAAATCCACTAGCTATAAGCCGTCTTAAAGCCTCTACCGTTGGGATTTTTATTTATCTTCAACCAGTTATTGCTGGGCTATTTGCTGTTATTAATGGTGCCGATTTTATTGGCATAGTAAAAATAGTTGCCATCTCGTTAATATTTTTAGGTGTATATTTTGTGACTAAGAAACCTAAAGTAGCCCATTAAACTTGTCTTTAAAAACCGAAATATTTAATGCCGTAAATAAGATTCCACAGTCCTATTGGGATAATCTTAAATGTTGTACAAATATTTACTATTCACCCGAGTTTCTTCAGGCTTTCGAGATAGCAAATAAAGACATTATCTTTAATTATATTTTTATAACACGAAACGGAGAAGCCATAGCTTTTGCAAACACACAGCTAGTTTCTATCGGTATAGAAACCATAACTAAAAATATTAGAATAAACGCTTGGCTAAAGCGACATATCAATCGTATCTTTTGCAAGAGCAGTATTAAGATTTTATTTGGCGGAAATATCTTTTTAAGTGGTGAATACGGGACGTTTTTAAAAGAAGGTGAAGATAAAATTAAAACGTTTACATATCTCGCTGAAGGCATTCAGCGGTTATCAAAATCCCTAAAAAAACACAACGGTTTATTTTTAAAAGACTTTAAAAATGAATCCATTTACATTACAAAACACCTCAGTAAGTTTGACTATACGCCTATGAGCGTAGAGCCAAACATGATTATTAACCTAAAGGCAGAGTGGCAAACGTTTGCCGATTACAAAAGCGCATTAAAATCTAAATACCGTGTAAAAGCTAATAAGGCTGACACAAAAAGTAATGTTTTAGTATCAAAAGTATTTGATGCGGATGATATTGAAATATACAAACCACAATTGCAAGCCTTGTATCAAAACACGATTGATAATGCCGATTTTAACGCTCAAGTTTTAGATTTAAATACCTACACCTACCTAAAGAAAAGCTTTTCCGAAGCGTTTACAGTTATCGGTTATTTTAAAGAAAAGAAACTGGTTGGTTTTTTATCTGCTATGAAAAACGGCGATAATCTTGACGCGCATTTCATAGGTCTTGATTACAACAAAAACAAAGAACTGGCAATTTACCCGCGCATTCTAAATGACTATGTAAGACTCGGTCTATCAACCAATGCAAAGCGTATTAACTTAGGACGTACAGCATCGGAGATTAAAAGTACGCTCGGCGCTCAACCCGAAGCATTAACCTGCTATTTTAAACACAAAAGCGCCTTACCTAATAAAGTGATAAGACCCTTTGTAAAGAATATAGCTATAAAGACATTTAAACAGCATCAGCCATTTAAATAGATATATTTTTTGGTTTCACGCCATGTTTACGCGTATCTTCTCTTGTTAGTGTTTTAAATCCTTCAGATTTAGGAAATTGTTCAGCTAATTGCAATAAGTCTTCAGGAAGTCCGCAAAGCTTTCTTGTTTTTAAATCTATCCATCCGCCTTGCATTTCGCAATGTGCTAAATTTTCGCCTTTATGGTTATAAAAATTATGCTCAAACATAAAAAACATGCCGTCCTCACTTAATCCAGAAACTTCGATAGTTACGGTTATTGGTGTTCCTATAAAGGATTCCTTAAAATAATACATGTGCTCGTAAAATACCACTGGACCTATTCCATTTTTAAGAATTTCTTTCATCGAAAACCCTTGTTCCGCAAAAAAAGACATCCTTGCATGACTCATAAAATTGGTATATGCAGAGTTAGCTAAATGTCCATTTGCATCGACATCGCTCCAACGTATTTCAAACTGTTTTTTGTACATAATTACTTTCAATTTATTGAAGCCGCTAAGATACACTAAAGTCTTTAAAATTTACTTTAGTGTAGATTCCGAAACAACACTTCGACAAGCTCAGTGTGACAGTTCGGAATGACAATTTTTGGGAAACCGAAATGCCAAGCATTACGGAATTCTTTTTTCAATTAAAAGCATTCGATTTTGTACCTTTGACGAACAAAAATGTTTCGTACTACATGATACAATCTATGACTGGTTACGGGAAATCTGTGTTACAGCTTCCAACAAAAAAAATAACCATAGAATTAAAATCGCTTAACAGCAAAAATCTAGATCTTAATGTTAGGATGCCATCTATGTATCGTGCCAAAGAACTAGATATTAGAAAATTAATAGCTAAGCACTTAGTTAGGGGAAAAGTCGATTTTTCGCTGTATGTAGAAATTACTGGCGAGGATACAAGCTCCAAAATTAATAAGACGGTTGTTAAGGAATATATTAATCAGCTAAAAGATGTAGTTGATGGCGACGAAACAGAACTTCTAAAAATGGCCATTCGCTTACCTGATGCGGTAACTACAGAGCGTGACGATATTGATGACGATGAATGGAAGTCTATTGAATCTGAAATTGATACTGCTCTTAATCACATAAAAACGTATCGCGCGGACGAAGGCCAAATACTAAAACAAGATTTTGAAAATCGTATTGCAACCTTAAGAGATTTACTTAACAAGGTGATAGAAATGGACCCAGATCGGATTGATGGTGTTAGAGCTCGCTTAGAGAAAGGCATTGCTGATATTAAAGAAAAGGTAGATGAGAACCGTTTTGAGCAAGAACTTGTTTACTATATCGAAAAATTTGATATAACTGAAGAGAAAGTGCGTCTAGACAATCACTTAAATTATTTTATCTCTTCATTAAACTCTGATGATTCTAACGGTAAAAAATTAGGCTTTATTTCTCAAGAAATAGGTCGTGAGATTAACACAATTGGGGCTAAGTCTAACTATGCGCCAATGCAAAAATTGGTAGTACAAATGAAAGACGAGTTAGAAAAGATAAAAGAACAAATGCTAAATGTTTTGTAGCTTCGAGAACCTCAGCTACCAATTTAAATCTATTTTGGTGGTTGAGGCACTCGAAACCGCCTAAATAACAAAAAAACAAATGCTTAATGCACTTTAAGAATGAAACAAGGTAAACTTATCGTATTTTCAGCACCTTCTGGCTCAGGTAAAACCACGATTGTACGGCATTTGCTTAAACAAGAAGAACTTAACTTAGAGTTCTCTATTTCTGCAACCTCACGCGAAAAACGAGGTCAAGAAGTACACGGAAAAGATTACTACTACCTATCGTTAAAAGAGTTTAAAGACAAAATTAAAGCCGACGAATTTTTAGAATGGGAAGAAGTCTATCGTGATAATTTCTACGGTACTTTAAAAACAGAAGTAGAACGTATTTGGGCGAAAGGCAAACATGTTATTTTTGATATTGATGTTTCGGGTGGTTTACGTATAAAACGAAAATTTCCAGAACAAACCTTGGCCATTTTTGTAAAACCACCAGACTTAAACGAGCTTGTAAAACGACTTAAAGAACGTGGCGAAGAAAGTGAAGAGAAAATAAGTATGCGCGTTTCTAAAGCGCCTGCAGAGTTAGCAACTGCACCTTTATTTGATGAGATAGTTGTAAACTCAAATTTAGAGGATGCATTAAAAGATGCGTATAACTTAGTTTCTGATTTTTTGAAAGACTAATATGAAAATTGGCTTATACTTCGGGACATTTAATCCAATACATATTGGACATCTAACCATTGCCAACCATATTGCAGAGCATAGCGACTTAGACCAAATTTGGTTTGTAGTAACCCCATTAAGTCCGTTTAAAAAGAAAAGTAGCTTACTCGATAATCGTCAGCGATTCGAAATGGTGTATCGCGCCACAAAAGACTACGATAAGTTGCGTCCTAGCGACATAGAATTTGGACTGAAACAACCCAATTACACCATAGATACGCTAACTTACTTACAAGAAAAACATCCAGATTATGAGTTTTCTT
The DNA here is from genome assembly GCF_004346845.1 of Winogradskyella wandonensis. Classification (GTDB taxonomy): domain Bacteria; phylum Bacteroidota; class Bacteroidia; order Flavobacteriales; family Flavobacteriaceae; genus Winogradskyella; species Winogradskyella wandonensis. The sequence continues at coordinate 552,635 of NZ_SMGI01000002.1, forward strand.
TAATCATGGGTGAAGACAACCTAAAGAGTTTTCATAAATGGAAAAACTACGAACTTATCCTAGAAAACCATAACATCTATGTGTATCCTCGCATTTCTGAAGGAAAAATTGAAACGCAATTTGATGCCCATCCAAAAATCCATCATATCGATGCGCCGATAATGGAACTATCTTCAACGTTTATTAGAAAGTCAATAAAGGCTGGAAAAAACATTCGTCCTATGCTTCCAGAACATGTATGGGAATATGTGGATGAAATGAATTTTTACAGATAGTTTTAGAAATTTGATGAGCTGCTGAAACAATCCCGACGCTTCGGGACAGAATGAGAAATATGCCGTCAAAAATGATAAAACGCATTTTCTAAATGCTCAATCTTATAGTCTCCGTTTTCTTTTACAATTGCAATGATATCAAAACGCACTTCTACATCTAAGTTGTTAACGGTGACATACTCATCAACTGCTTTCACTAAATTTTTAATCTGCTTCGGTTTTACAAAGTCTTGTGGATTTCCAAAATCTAAAGTCGAGCGTGTTTTTACCTCAACAACAGCTAAAATATCTTCTTTTTGAGCAATGATATCTACCTCAGCTTTTTCGAAACGGTAATTGCGTTCAATTATATTGTAATCATTTTTCAAAAGAAAATCAACGGCAAGTTGTTCGCCTTTTTTACCTAATTCGTTGTGTTGCGCCATTTTGTGTTAGTCTTCAGTTTGCAGTCACAGTTTTCAGGTAGTTAGTCTAAATATTTTAGTGTAGATTTTGATTTTTCAACCTTCAATTCTACTTGTTTTCCTAAAACTAAAGCCCGATTATCTTGTTCGTGACCTGCAGGCATATTGAAAGCTATTGGGAAATCGTATTCAGAAAGGGCATCTAAAATAAGTTGTTCGATAGACGTTCCCCAAAGCGTGGTGTTTTTTCTTAATTTAGACATATCACCAACAATGAGACCTTTTAAATTTTTAAAATAGCCAGCACGCTTCAAACTTTGTAGCATACGGTCTATATGGTATTTATATTCCCCAATTTCTTCAATAAATAGGATTTTACCCGAAGTATCGATGCTAGTGTCAGAACCCAACATGGTGTGCAACATGGTTAAGTTTCCACCAACCAAAATACCTTCGGTAGTTCCTTCTCTATTGTATTTGGAGCCTTCTAAAACATAATTTTCAGGATTCCCAAAAATTGCAGATTTAAAGGTGTCTACAGTCTCTTGTATTTCGCTTAAATCTTTGGTTAAACTCACACACATTAAAGCGTGTAGAGACTGGAAACCTTGGTTATGAAATTGGTTATGTAGTGCTGTTATATCACTGTAGCCAATGAGCCACTTAGGATTTTTCGTAAACTTTGTAAAGTCTAATTTATCTAATATCCTAACTGTCCCGTAGCCACCACGAGCACACCAAATTGCACTAATCTTAGGGTCGTCTAAAGCATTTTGAAAATCCTCACATCTTTGCTCATCTGTACCTGCAAAATGATTGTCTTTACTAAATACATGTTTACCGATAACCACATTTAAACCCCAACTTTTCAGAAGACTAACCGCTTGCTGTATTTCGCCTTCTCTATTTTTCAAAATTCCCGATGGTGCAACTATGGCCACTGTATCTCCTGCCTTAAGATATGGAGGTTGAATCATTTCTATATGTTGTTTCTGATTATTTTGAGCGTTTACGACTAGACTTAAGCTCATAAAAAGCATGAAGAAGTAAGTAATTCTTTGGTTTTTTAAATTCATAAAATACGCTTTCTGTAAATGTACATTTTTTTTCAAAATAGCCTTTATAATATGTACTTTTGTGCCTTACTAAATGGTAATTTATTATGTCTAAAAGATACACTATAACAGCAGCACTACCTTACACTAACGGTCCAATACACATCGGGCATTTGGCTGGTGTTTATGTGCCTGCAGATATATACTCCAGATATTTGCGTCTAACGGGGAATGATGTTGCTTTTATTTGTGGGAGTGATGAGCATGGTGTACCTATTACTATTAAAGCAAAAAAAGAAGGTGTTACGCCTCAAGATATTGTAGATAAATACCACGCGGTTATCAAACAATCGTTTGAGGATTTTGGGATTTCTTTTGATAATTACTCGCGTACATCGGCGAAGATTCATCACAATACCGCATCAGAATTTTTTAAAACACTATACGATAAAAACGAATTTGTTGAAGAAGTTTCAGAACAACTTTACGATGCAGAAGCTAATCAGTTTTTAGCAGATCGCTTTGTTACAGGAACCTGTCCTAAATGCGGATTCGAGGAAGCTTACGGCGACCAATGTGAAAACTGTGGGACTAGCCATAACGCTACAGATTTAATAAATCCAAAATCTGCAATAACAGGAAATGTACCGACTCTAAAGGAAACTAAACATTGGTTTTTGCCATTGAACAAGCACGAGCAATTCTTAAAAGAATGGATTTTAGAAGGACATAAAAAAGACTGGAAACCTAATGTTTATGGGCAAGTAAAGTCCTGGATTGATGATGGTTTGCGTCCGCGAGCTGTAACCAGAGATTTAGATTGGGGAATTCCTGTACCTGTTGAAGGTGGTGAAGGTAAGGTATTGTATGTTTGGTTCGATGCACCGATAGGTTATATTTCTGCAACCAAAGAATGGGCAGAACGCGAAGGAAAAAATTGGGAAGACTATTGGAAAGACGAAAACACGTCTTTAATTCACTTTATAGGTAAAGATAATATTGTCTTTCATTGTATTATTTTCCCTGCTATGCTAAAGGCTGAAGGTTCTTATATTTTACCTGAAAATGTACCTGCAAACGAATTCTTAAATCTAGAAGGAAATAAGCTATCCACCTCTAAAAATTGGGCAGTTTGGCTTCCAGATTATTTACAAGATTTCCCAAATCAGCAAGATGTGTTACGCTATGCACTAACGGCAAATGCTCCAGAAAGCAAAGACAATGATTTTACTTGGAAAGATTTTCAAGCTAGAAACAATAACGAATTAGTTGCCATTTTTGGTAATTTTATTAACCGTGTTGTTGTCCTCACAAATAAGTATTACAATGGTGTTGTACCAGAACCTAGTGACTTATCTTTAGTTGACCAAGAGACATTAGCTGCTGTAAAAGCGTATCCTCATGTAATTTCTAGTTCTATAGAACGCTACCGCTTTAGAGAAGCTAGCCAAGAGCTCATGAATTTAGCGCGATTAGGTAATAAGTACTTAGCAGATGAAGAACCGTGGAAAACCATAAAAACAGATGAAGAGCGTACAAAAACAGTCATGTTTGTTGCGCTCCAAATTGCATCTGCTTTAGGAGTTTTAAGTGAGCCGTTTTTACCATTTACTTCAAAAAAATTAGATACTATACTCGCTGTCAGTTCGAGCGGAGTCGAGAACTCTTGGATAGATATTTCAGAAAAAAACATTCTTCTACCTGCCGGTCACACCATAGGAAAAGCTGAATTATTATTTTCTAAAATTGAAGACAAAACCATTCAACTACAGTTAGACAAACTCGAAGCAAGTAAAAAAGCAAATGAAGCTGCTAATAAGACTATTGAACCTCAAAAAGACGAAATTACTTTTGACGATTTTACCAAACTAGATATCCGAGTTGGCACTATTTTAGAAGCTGAAAAAATGCCTAAAACAAAAAAACTTTTGGTGCTTAAAGTAGATACAGGTATCGACACGCGTACTATCGTTTCTGGTATAGCAGAAAGTTTTAAACCAGAAGACGTTATTGGTAAGCGTGTTAGCGTTTTGGTAAATCTTGCACCAAGAAAACTAAGAGGCGTAGAAAGCCAAGGCATGATTTTAATGACCGAAAACGCGCAAGGTGATTTGGTGTTTGTAAATCCCGACACTTCGACTCCACTCAGTGCAGGTGATGGTGTTAGCAATGGTTTAAAGATTAGTTGAGTTTTTCCATATATTATTAAAAAGCTAAGTTAAATTGTAAGAGAAGCGGTACAGTTTTTGATAACTTTATCTAATAATTTTGATAACTTTATCTAATAAAACTTACCAACATGTTCCTAGCAAAAATATTCTCACGATTTAGATGTAAAATTTTCAATCGCTTTCTTATCATATTTATAGTACTACCTTTTATTTCAAATGGGCAAATAGAAGATTCTGAAATTATTAGCCAATTCGAAGATTTTACAGAGGCACCTCGCGAAGTTGTATACGTCCATTTAAATAAAACGACTTTCATTAAAGGTGAAATGATTGGTTTTTCGGCTTATGTTTTTGACAAAGCTTCAAAAGAATTAAGTTTTTCTACAACCAACCTGTATTGTACAATAACAGATAATGAGAATAAAATTATTCGAAGCGGTCTCTTTTCCGTAAAAAGCGGTGTTACTAGTAATGTTTTTGATACTGATAGCTTATTCACTTCTGGAAATTACACGTTTAATGCATACACTAATTGGATGCGTAATTTCAAAGAAAAGAATTATTATTCCCAACAAATAAGAGTTATTGACACAGATATTGAAAAGGAAGAACAGCCTAATGAAAAAGAGATTGTTAAACTAGACATCCAAGCACTTCCCGAAGGCGGACACTTATTAGCAAACACCAAAAACGTAGTTGGTATAGTTATAAAAAATCAATACGGGGAAGGCATCTCCGACATCTCTGGCTTGATTGTAGATGAAAACGATAATAAAGTAAGTGATTTTACATTAAACAAATTTGGTATTGGTAAGACAACCTTTACCCCTAAAAATACTGATAAATACTTTGTTAAATTTAGCTTTGGGTTTAAAGACTACAAGCATCCTATCGAGTCACCTAAAAAAAATGGTATTGGTTTATCTGTACAAGACAATAGAGATAAAGTAGTTTTATCTCTTTTTACAAATGAGCAGACCTTGCCAACTATTCTAAACAAAAATTATGTTCTTACGCTTCATAATGGCACCGAAATCGAAGGATGGGAATTCAATTTTAAAGAAGACAAAACCTCACTTAACAAAGTTTTTAATAAAGCTAATCTCTACCCTGGAATAAATATTTTTACAATTTTTGATTCTGAGAATAACCCTTTATTAGAACGGATGTTTTTTAACCATGATAATATTACTAGGGTAAGTTCAGTTTCTAAAATAGAAACCAAAATTAAAGATTCACTTGACATTTTAATTAAAATACCTAATCTAAAACCTAATAGTTTTAACAGTTTAAGCGTATCTATACTTCCTACTGAAACTAAGTCTTATTCTCCAAATGAAGGCATAGTGTCTTCGTTATTTGTAAAACCCTACTTAAAGGGAAAAGTTGAAAATATAGAGTATTACTTCAAAGACATTACTGCTAAAAAACAATTTGAACTAGATAACTTATTATTGACTCAAGGATGGAGTAGCTATAACTGGGGCGAAATTTTTGGTCCTCTTCCGGAAACAGCTTTTTCGTTTGAACAGGGAATTAGCTACAAAGCCAATAGAAATGGAAATTACAAAGTACAATATCTTATTCAGGCTTTGAAAAACTCTAAATCTGTTTTGTTTGATTTGAAAGAGGACGATAAATCATTTCAAGCAGCGGCATTATTTCCTGTAGCTAATGATCAGCTTCTTATTACAGAAATAAATCCTAAAAATGGTAAAACTAAGAAGCCAAGTCTTTACTTAACATTTAAGCCCAATAGAATCCCGTTACTCAACAAATTAAGTTTAAATAACACGAATGTGGAGGGAAAAAAAGCTATTTTCTCTAACACGGAGAGCAATACTGTAAATTTAGATGAAATACAAAAACTAGACGAGGTACAGTTGTCAGTTAAAGTACAGCGTACAAGGTATGAGTCGCTTAAAAAATTAAGTCGAGGTACAATAGACATATTTGACGACATGAAGAGAAACGCCTATACAGATTTTGCAACTTATATTGCCTCTAAAGGTTTTATTGTAAACGAAAATATAGGACAACCAGCTGCTAACGGAGAACGTGTACCATTGTTAACAATATATAATACCCGAAAAAATAGACTTACAGGAAATCTTGATTCGCCTTTAATATTCCTTAATGATGTCCCGCTCGATGATTTATCAGTACTATATGGTTTTAAAATGGATATTGTAGACTATATAGAAATTGATAAAAGCGGTTCTTCTATGGGCATGCGAGGAGCATTTGGTGTAATTAAAATTTATACTGACCCTTCTGTAACCTTGAAAAGTAAAGACTTTAGAGATATTCAGATTATTGATTTTCCTTTAAAGTTTAACTCTCAAAAGGCCTATTACACCCCTAAATATAAGTACTATAACACCCCTTTTTTTAAAAAATACGGTACTATAGGTTGGGCTTCAAATCTTACTCCTAATATTAATGGTGTGTTTAAAATCCGAGTTTTTAATCCTAAAATCAACTCTATCAATCTTTACATAGAAGGTATTACTAATAATAATGAATTTATTTCCGAAATAACAACAGTAAATTTAAACTAAGATTGATGATAAAAAATTTCATTTCAAAAATTAATAAAGTCATTTTTTTTCTCTTTATTGTAAATGTTACTCTACCTTCTGATTTTTATGCCCAAAATTTGAAGTCCGAAAGAATATTAAATTCGTTTCAAGAAAATTTCAAAAACCCTAGAGAAATTAGCTATGTTCATATAAATAAGTCCATTTATATCAAGGGTGAAATGTTAGGATTAACAGCTTACGTATTTGATAAAGCTTCCACTACATTAAGTACAAACTCAACAAATCTTTACTGTACGATAGAGGATAAGAACGGTAATAGAATAAAGGAAGACTTATTAATGCTTGTTAAAGGTATTACTAATAATTCCATAGAAATAGATAGCTCATTTACTACTGGAACATATGTCATAAAAGCATATACTAATTGGATGCGAAATTTTGATGAACAAAATTATTTTGTAAGTTCTTTCAAAGTCATAGACCCAGAAATTACCAAAGAAGCTATTACTACAAACAGCGACCTCGCTCCTGAAATCCAGGTACTACCTGAGGGCGGACACGCTATTTACGATACATTTAATACTTTTGGAATCATAGCAAAGGACCAATTTGGTCAAGGCTTGTCTTTATTAAAAGCTTCAATTGTTGAGAATGACAAAGATACCATCTCTACGTTATCACTTAATCAATTTGGCATAGGAAAAGTTTTGTTTAAGCCAAAAAAGGGAAATAATTACAAAGCCGTAGTTTTTAAAGACCGTACACCCTTTACAACTCCGATTGAAAATATTAAAAAAACTGGGATTGGTATTAGTGTTAAGCAGATGAGAGACAAAACACTAATATCTGTATATAAAAACAACGCTACTAAAGACAGATTCTATAAAGTTGTTTTACATAACGGAAAAGAAATAAATATTTTAGATTTTAAAATAGATGATAAAACCAATAAAGATGTAAAACTAATAGATAACGACCTCTTGTATTCTGGTATTAACATTATTACTGTGTTCGATCAAAACAACTCGCCATTACTGGAACGATTAATTTTCTCATACAACGATATTAATTTAAATTCCGCTAGAGTTTCTTACTTAAACAAACAAAATAATGATTCGATTTCAGTACGTCTAAAACTAAAGGATATAGATATCAATAAACTTAATAGCTTGAGTATTTCTATTTTACCTTCTGACACAAAATCATACTACCACGACAATAATATTTTATCATATACACTATTGCAGCCCTATCTAAATGGACATATTGAAAACCCCAGATACTATTTTAGCGACATAAATGAAAAAACCAAATACGATTTGGATTTATTATTAATTACACAAGGTTGGAGCAGTTATGATTGGGATAGAATACTCAATAACTTCGAAAAACCAATATATTTATTCGAACAAGGCATTAGCTTTAAAGCTAAAATAAATGATAAAAAAACGAATGAATATTTTATAAGTCCCTTGAAAAATTCTAAATCGTTCATCGTGAACCTTGAAAATAATGATGAAGAGTTTGGCGCTCAGGCACTATTCCCTGAGGAAAATGATAAACTTAGCATTTATGGACTAAATAGAAAAGGAAAACCTATTAAACCAAATTTATACATCACCTTTAGTCCAAGCACAATACCAGAGCTCGATATAGAAATTAATAAAAATCTATTTCTGAAGAATGTAGTTATTAAAACGAACTTGTACGAATCTTCAAATTTTAAAATTAGCGATGATGTAGAACAATTAGACGAGGTAATAATAAAAGGAAAGAAAAAAGAGCTTACAAAGTATGAAAAGTTAAAAAATGCTAGCTCAAGTAGAGTTATTGTGTTTGACAAATTAATGAGAAGAGATTATCCTGATTTTGCTACTTGGATTTCTGCACAGGGTTTTAATGTGGTACAAGATCTTGGAAGATTAAGTATATTTAATCAGAGGAGAAATACGTTAAGTACCGCACCAACTTCCCCTATGATTATTTTAGATGGAGTCCAGTTACTAGATACTAATGTATTGGCCAACTTTAGAATGGATACAATAGAGTATGTTGAGATAGACAGAAATGCTTTTGTAATGGGTATGAGAGGTAATTTTGGTATAATTAAAATTAAAACAAATCCTCGTTTAATTATAGAAGACAATACCAACAATAATTTTTCTACAAATACAACAACAGTAAAGTTTCCCTTAACTTTCAGTCGTAATAAAAAATTCTATACTCCAAAATATCAATACTACGATTCATCATTCTTCAAAGAATATGGCGTAATCGATTGGTTGCCTGAAATTACGCCCAGCTTAAACGGTGAGTTTGAACTTAGGTTTACTACTCCTAGCAAAAGTGGTATAACCTTATTTATAGAAGGAATTACAAATAATAATGAGTTTGTTTCACAAAAACTTTATCTCTCAAATTAGCTAACAGTGCTCAAAATAGCCTACCATCCTATTTACAAACATCCGTTACCCGAAGGTCATCGATTTCCCATGGAAAAGTACGAGCTTTTACCAGAGCAGTTACTTCACGAAGGTACATGTAAAGCCACAAATTTTTTCGAACCACAAAGACCAAATGATAAGCACATTGTTGTCGTACATGAGCCCGAATATTATTACGATTTACTCAATATAACATTAGACCAACGCGCTGCAAGGAAAATAGGATTTCCGCTAAGCGAAGTTTTAGTGGAACGAGAGCGACTGATTACTCATGGCACTATAAAAGCTAGTACATATGCCTTGGAGCAAGGAATAGCTATGAATATTGCAGGTGGCACACACCATGCCTACACCAATCGTGGCGAAGCCTTCTGTATGCTAAACGACCAAGCTATTGGCGCAAGATATCTTCAGAATTCGGGCTTGGTTAAAAAGGTATTAATCGTTGACTTGGATGTGCACCAAGGCAATGGAACTGCCGAGATTTTCCAAGACGATGACTCTGTCTTTACGTTCTCTATGCATGGTGCAAGTAACTACCCTTTTAAAAAAGAAAAAAGTGATTTAGATATTGCTCTAGAAAATGGAACGGATGATAAAACGTATCTCAACATCCTTAAAGACACTTTACCTAGATTAATAGACGAGCAACAGCCAGATTTTATTTATTATCTCTGTGGTGTTGACGTTATCTCTACGGACAAATTAGGAAAATTAGGTATGACTATAGAAGGTTGTAAGGCAAGAGACCGCTTTGTCTTAGAGCAATGTAGAAATAACCAAATTCCTGTAATGTGTTCTATGGGCGGCGGCTATTCTCCTGATATTAAGACCATTGTAGATGCCCACGCCAACACTTTTAGACTCGCGCAGGACATCTTTTTTTAAGCCGAGTTTCTACTTGCATTAATATTACCAAACATAGCACGTGTTACTATTTTTTGGAAAATTGCTATTTTTTCATCGTCTCGTTTTTCAGCTTTTTCTAAGTCCTTAATCATCTTTAAGGCATATTGCTGAATGGTTAATAACGGTAACACAATAGATTCTCTAACGTCTATTGATGCCTTACCAACAGGCTCGTTTTCCATAAGTGTTTGGTAACCTGTTAGTTTTAAAATTAAACGTTTAGATGTTTTATACTCTTCATGAATCAAAGACCAAAATGCCCCAAATTCGTCATTTTCTTGCATGTATTTAGTTAAATCGAAAAACGATTTGGTCAACGACATCATACTATTTTCTATCAAGGTCTTAAAGAATTTTGAGTCATTATAGAGCTGTTTTACTTTATCAAACTCATTCTTATCTTCGTATACTTTTAATGCAGTACCAACACCGAAAAAACCAGGTACATTTTGCTTTAGCTGGCTCCAACTACCTACAAAAGGGATAGCTCTTAAATCAGAAAACACTAATTCTGTAGACTTCCCTCGTTTAGATGGACGGCTGCCAATGTTGGTTTTTGCATAATATTTTAGCGTACTCATATGCTGTAGATAGTCTAAAAATTTGGGATGATTTTTAAAATCTACATAAGCCGCATAGCTTAACTCTGCCAAGTCATCCATTACTACCTTGTTTTCTGATGACATTTCAAGATTTTTATCGTCTAATCGATTAGAGATTCCAGAACTTATTAATTGCTCCATATTGTATTGTGAAGACGCCAATGTTCCAAAATTAGAACTAATCGTTTGCCCTTGAATCGTCAACTGAATTTCTTTATCCTCTACGGTTGGTCCTAGTGATGCATAAAACTGATGTGTTTTACCACCGCCACGAGCTGGTGGCCCTCCTCGGCCATCGAAGAAAAGAACATCGATACCATACTTTCTAGACATTGCCGTCATCGCTTCCTTAGCCTTAAAAATTGCCCAATTTGCCATTAAATAGCCGCCATCTTTTGTGCCATCGCTAAAACCAAGCATTATCGTTTGTTTGTTCCCGCGAGCTTCTAAATGCGCTCTATAATTAGAATCTGTATACAACTCTTCCATTACTTTTGGTGCTGCTTGTAAATCGGGTACAGTTTCAAAAAGTGGGACAATATCCGCCGTTAAGTGGTCACCAAAAGCTACAATTTTAAGCATCGCAAAAAGCTGCATTACATTTAATGTCGTTTGGTTGTTGCTTATAATGTAACGATTACAGGCAACTTCACCATTTTGCTCTTGTATGGTTTTCATGGCTCTAATTGTTTCAACAATATTTATAGCCATTTCATCTTTAAACTCAATATCACTAACAGAACCTTTTATATTGGATAAATGTTTAATTTGTTCATTTACATTCAAATTAAAAAAGTTATCAGAAAATAAATCGCTTCCGTTTTTATTTAATTCGTCTACCAACGCCCTAAACATACTATCGTGCACACGACTATCTTGTCTAATATCTAGACTTGCAAAATGATATCCAAATAGTGTAGTCTTATTAATTAAAGATGTGACTTGATCTAAATAAAGAGACTGATGTTCTGTCTCCAAAATGTGGCGAATGTCTTTTAGCTCACTTATAAAGTCCTGCAACTCTATAGCGTTTTCTTTATCTAATAAGGTATTATGTAGTCTATGATTTAAATCTATAATACGCTCTCTAACACCACGAAATGTAAGATGTCTTCGTAAGTATTTTACATCTTTAATGTATTTTTTAATGACAGACTCTCTTAGCTTTTTTGCAACGTTAAGCGTAATTTCTGGAGTTACAAAAGGGTTTCCATCTCTATCGCCACCAGGCCAAAAACCAATATTAAGAATCGAATTATCAATCTCTTCTTCGTCAAAAATATTTTGTTGGGCATAGTCGTAAATGCTCCCAAAAGAGTGATAAAACACGTTTTTTAGATACCATATTAGATTAACAGCTTCATCGTATGGAGTTGGCTTTTTGTCTTTAAAAAACGGCGTTTTTCCAAGCTGACCTAATAAATCATTTATCTCTTGTAAATTATCTTTTTCAACAGCCTTGGCTAAATCTGTAATAATGCCTAAAACGGCACCTGGGTAAAATTGAGTAGGGTGCGCGGTAAGTACAATTCGTACTTTAAAGTTTCTTAAATAATCTTGAAGCAACTGCCTTTTGTTCTCTGCCTCTGCCTTTTCTTTTAGGTTTCTTAGCGTACCAATACCTTCCATATTATTAACAACAGGAAAAGCAGCATCCTCGACAGCATCGAATAAAACCACTTGGCGCTCTATATATTGAATAAACCGAAACAATAAATTTATCTGACTTTGCTCTGAACGTCTTGCTTGGTATTTTTTGAAAAACGTCTGGACAATACTCGTAGGGTCATCACCAGCTTCAAAGCCATTTTTACACGTTTCGTAAAACAACGGTAACAGCGCCACTGTTTTTGAAAGTGAGTCGAAAGGCAAATTCATAAAAATACCATTGTAAACTTGATATTTTTGAAGTACTTCTTGATTAAATCTAGTGAGTTTTGGCTTTACAGACATCGAAAATTTTTTATTTAAAAATACTAAAGTAAAATTAGATTGAATATGAATTGATATCAAAAGTATTTACTTTACAATACATTTATTTTATTTCAATTTTTATCTGCTTATCTTTGATAAAAACACAAGCTATGCTATCAAAAACTATAGAATCCGCACTGAATAAACAAATAAGAATCGAGGCAGAATCCTCACAAGTCTATTTAGCAATGGCGGTTTGGGCAGAAGTAAAAGGATTAGAAGGCATTTCTAATTTTATGTACGACCAATCCAACGAAGAACGCGAGCATATGCTTAAGCTCGTAAAGTTTGTAAACGAACGTGGTGGACACGCACATGTTAGCGAACTTGCCGCGCCAAACGTGTCATTCGATTCTTTTAAGCAAATGTTTGAAAAACTTTTAGAACACGAAATCTTTGTTTCGGAAAGTATTAATGAATTGGTGCATATTTCACTTCAAGAGAAAGACTATGCAACACATAACTTTTTGCAATGGTATGTAGCAGAACAAATTGAAGAAGAAGCTACGGCCAGAACTATACTTGACAAAATAAATATGATTGGCGATGACAAAGGCGGCTTATATCTGTTTGATAGAGATATTCAGCAATTAACCGTTGTGAGTTCTGCAGCACCAGAACCAGGCGCTTAAATGTTAAAGTTTATTTAGATTAAATTTAAATAATTAATTTTGCACCATCTTTAAAGAAGTACAACTCTGATTGAGACCTATTAGGAATGGGCAAAAAGAAAAAGGAAAGTAAAAAACTAAAAAAAGAACGTATTAAGATACTTGAAACCTCTGGAATAGAAACATTGGGTAAAGTAAAATCTAAATGCTGTAAGAAATATAAAAAAGCAGAACACAAACGTTGTAAGAAGTGTCCTTGTTTTGATTTACTTAAAAAAGTGGCCTAAACAGCTGCTTTTTTTGCTATGATAGTTTTACATTCTGTAATTTGTAATTTTAGAGTCGTTATATAGACTAAGTGCAAATGCAGTATCAATTCAAAGAATTCTCTACCAATGCCCTACTTAATGTCAGTGATGAGACCGCATTAGTATCTTTTTCCTCTCCTAAACAAACCCAACTTTACACATTTATCTGGAGTAAAGGCCAATTAATTGAGTTAGTTATAGATGGAGTTCCGTTTACTTTAATGCCACATACGATATTGGCATTAACACCAATTCAGTATTTACAAGTCACACATCTTGCCAAAGCCACAGTCTATCAATTTAATAGAGAATTTTATTGCATCAAGGACCATGATCAAGAAGTAAGTTGTGTTGGTATATTATTTTTTGGAAACTCTAATATCCCAACATTCGCACTAAATTCAACAGAACAACATAAATTTAATTTGCTGCACGAGGTTTTTATTGATGAGCTAGAAACAAAGGATACTATACAGGCCGAAATGCTTAGAATGCTTATGGCTCGTTTTATTATTAAAAGTACACGTTTATTAAAAGAAAAAAACGGTGTTTTAGAAACTCCAAAAAGCTCAAAAGTAGATTTATTACGCTCATTTAATTTTTTGGTAGAACAACATTTTAGAAATGAACATAGTGTAGGTTTTTACGCAGATAAGCTCCATAAATCTCCCAAAACCTTATCTAATACCTTTGCAAAACTCAATCAGAGTCCGCTTCAAATAATTCATGAACGTATTATTTTAGAAGCAAAACGCCTTCTTATTTACACAGATAAGCCTGCAAAAGAAATTGCTTACGAAATTGGTTTTGATGACGCTTCACATCTAAGCAGATTATTCAAAAAACATACTTCACAATCGCCATCAGAGTTTAAAAAGCAACTAAAAAAGGGTTATTAGGAAAAATTGATAAGTATTAGGGTAATTTCTTCATTCTTTAAGCTCTCGCTATCTCGCATCTTTGCATTGTAATACTAAAACAATAAAAAAGATGAAAAACACACACAAATCTCTATTTAATCTTATAGGAATATTTAGAAACACACCAAAAAGAATCGTAAATACAATAAGTCCTAGTTCTCATTGCGAGCACAAATTTATTCACGATTACTATTGCGATTCCGAGCAGCCATTTATTAGTCAAAAATAGATAGGGAATTATTGACAACTCAATAGGAAGAATTTACATTCTATAGAAAGAGGAATCGATTCACCTTTGTACCAACAAATTTTATAACTGAAAATCGTTTCAGAAAAAAATAATTAATAACAAATAAAATACTATTATGAGCACATTTAATGTACCAACAAGAGAAGACGTAAGCGAAAACAATCAAGTAATTTTCGACAATTTAACAAAAGCCTTAGGTTTTGTTCCTAATCTATATGCTACTTACGCTAATAGCGATACCGCATTAGAAAATTACCTCAATTTTGCAAATGCAAAAACATCACTTTCTGCAAAAGAAAAAGAAGTGGTTAACCTTGCTGTTAGCCAAGTAAATAATTGTATCTATTGTTTATCTGCACATACTGCAATAGGAAAAATGAATGGATTTACAGATGAGCAAATATTAGAATTAAGAGCTGGCTATTCTTCCGTTAATAACAAATTAGACGCTTTAGCTAAACTAGCTAAAAACATTACTGAAAATCGCGGAAATACAGATGAGGCTGTATTGAAAAACTTTTTTAATGCAGGTTATACAAAAGCAAATCTAATCGATACTATTTCTTTAGTAGGAGACAAAACCATTTCTAACTATATCCATAGTACTACAAAAGTCCCCGTTGATTTCCCTGTAGCTCAGCCTTTAGAATTAGAAATCGCCTAATTAATTATATAAATCAAAAACACAAAAAACATGAAAAAAATCATTTCAATCCTAGTTATTGCTTTAGTATTTGTAACCATATCAAATGCACAAGACCAAATGCAAAAAGACGCCATGATGAATGATGATACCGTGAAAACGATTTCTTTAGAACAAACTGAAGGCGTTTTTACACAGAAGTCATTAACCTTAAAAGAAGGGTCATATATTTTTGAAATCGCAAATAAGAACGCTGGTACCGATGTTGGATTTGTTTTAGTACCAAAAGGTAAAGATGCAAGCAACCCAGAGAACCATATACAAACAGCTTATGTTACTAACGTTGTAAAAGAAGGAAAGACAGAAACATCTAATACTACAAAACTAGCAAAAGGCGAATATGTATATTTTTGTCCGCTAAATAAAACACCTCAGTATACCTTGGTGGTAAAATAATTGTCGGTAAACACAAAAAAGGAGGTGTTTTCTATAATATCCCTCCTTTTTTTTGTTAAATCAGAATTAAAAATGTTAGTGTTTCGCTATTTTTATGCCCTAAAAAAAGTAGATTCAATAATTATGAAAAGAAATTACATAAAAAAGGCACTTTTTTTGTTAGTATGTCTTTTTAATTTTCTAGGACATTCTCAAGAATTAGATACAACCGATAGCTCTAGGATTTCAATAAATGGTCCTGTTTGTGAAATGCCTAAAACAACCGATATTGACAATAAAATTTTTATTCCGAGACCCGAATTTGTTAAAGAACGAATGAATAATACTTCTGAAAGAACAAGTTGTTCCACTTTTATTGTTAATTATTCTGGTTTTCCTCTTGGTAGCCCAGAAAGAGATGCATTTCAATTTGCTGTAGATATTTGGGAGAACTTGTTGGCTTCTAATGTGCCCATAAGAGTTAATGCTACATTTGCTCCTGCGGCTAACTCATCAAATTTAGGTTCTGCAAGTCCCGCATATTACAGGGAAGTCCCTGGCTTAACAAATCCTAACGCACAGGTATTGTATCCTGCTGCACTATACGAAAAGTTGACTGGTGTTGATGGTGACGGCATTAGTGGTGAATCCATAGATATTAATTGTAATTTTAACTCTAATAGATCTGATTGGTATTTTGGTACTGATGGTAATACTCCTTCTGGTCAATTTGATTTTGTAACTGTAGTTTTACACGAATTAGGACATGGTCTTGGAGTAGCGGGTTTTGGTATAGAAAATCCAACAGGTCAAGGCCGTATTAGACGCGATGCAAGTGGTTTTACAATATCTGCAAGTTCGAACCATGTTAGTATATGGGATACATTCATCCAGGCGAGAGCCCCTGGTTTCCCAATTACCAATGAACCTGTAATTGATGAAAACGAATTTGCAGACCCCTCTACCACATTATTTAATGCCTTCAGAGGTGGTGCTAATAGTACATTATCATGTTTTAGTCCATCAGTAGTACAAGAATATGGTGAAGCTGCAAGAACCTATGCTCCTGGCACCTTTAATCCCGGCTCAAGTTATAGTCACTGGGACGAAGTTGAATTTAATAATACTCCTAATGCGTTAATGACTCCGTTTGCAGCTCCTGCAGAGGCTATACATGACCCAGGGCCTATAACCCTCGCTTTTATGGAAGATATGGGATGGGAAAGATGTCAATCATTAAGTACAAATGATTTTGCACTAGAAGATATAAAAATTAGTCCCAATCCTTTTAGAGAAAGCTTAACCATTAATTTATCAACTCAACTTTCCAACCAAGAATTTAATATTTCTATCATCGATATTAACGGTCGCATTGTTGTAAATGATAAAGTAAGTAGCGGTAGTGAAATTACAATAAATAATTTAAGTGGTTTGGAAAAAGGTCTGTTTTTCTTGACTATAGAAAGCAAAAGTTCTGACTTAAGAATTACCAAAAAAATTATAAAACAATAATTATATTATTTCTAAAATAAAAAAGGGGAACATAAAGTTCCCCTTTTTTATTAAACTAATTTTACTTTATTATTTTCCAAGCATTAATAATTCGCTACAGACAACTTCTGTCGTATACCTTTTTATACCGTCTTTGTCCTCCCAGCTTCGAGTAGTTAGTTTACCTTCTATAGCAACTTCTTTTCCTTTGCCTATATACTTTTCTACAATCTGTGCTGTTTTTCCCCAAGCTACAATGTTGTGCCATTGCGTATCTGTTACTTTTTCGCCTTGAGCGTTTTTGTAACTTTCATTTGTAGCGATTGAAAATTTAGCTAATGTTTTGCCCGATTCTAAGTTTACAATTTCTGGGTCGTTTCCTAAGTTACCAATCAACTGTACTTTGTTTCTTAATGTGTTCATGTGTTCTAAAATTTTAATGTCCGCCTTGTCGGCGAGACAGGTTAAACAGTTAATACTATCGAGTTCTTATGTTTCGACAGTGCAAATATCTTACGGCAAGCAAATTTTATTCGGTTATTACGTATTTAAATTCGTTTGTAAATATTTGTAGTCATTTGTAAACGAATAATTAGTATATTGCAATGGCAGCTTAACCCTTTTAAAATCTGAAAGAATCGAAAGAAAACCAATCCATATTGAAACGCCTAGACTTATTCTAAGAGAATTTAAGTTAGATGACACTGATGCTCTTTTTAAGTTAGACTCCAACCCAATTGTGCATGAATTTTTAGGAAAAAAACCTGTAAAAGAAAAAGCAGAATCCGAAAAATATATCGAAGATTGCATCCAAAAATATGAGAGTCACAGTATATGCAGATTAGCAATTTTAGAAAAAGAAAGCGGTAATTTTATTGGTTGGTCTGGTTTACGATTTATCGACGATTATACCTTTAACGACCATACCAATTTCTATGATGTGGGTTACAGACTAATACCTAAGTATTGGAATAAAGGTTATGCAACAGAAGCTGGAAAAGCTTCGGTAGATTATGGCTTCAATATTCTAAATATCGAAACTATATATGGAATTACAGAAATAGATAATGTAGCCTCTCACAAAGCGCTACTTAAAATTGGATTAAACTACGTAGAAGATTTTAAACATACAGACGGAAGTACTTTAAGATGGTATAGTATTAAAAACAAAAATTATGAGTAAAGCTTGTCCAGAATGTGGTGATAAAATAATTGGCAGGATTGATAAGAAATTCTGTAGTGACGGTTGCAGAAATGCTTATAACAATCGTATAAACAAAGACTCTAAAAACCTTATCCGGAATACCAATAATAGATTAAGAAAAAACTACAGGATTCTAGAAGAATTGAACCCTGATAAAAAGACCAAAACCTCAAGAGCTAAGTTAGTAGAAAAAGGATTCGATTTTAAATATTTTACAAGTATTTATACCACAAAAGCAGGCACCGTATACTACTTTGTATACGACCAAGGCTATTTGCCGCTAGATGGCGATTTTTATGCTTTGGTAAAACGCAACGATTAACCTTTTGTAGTACTATTCCAGTTTTCGGATTTAAGCTGAAGCGCCGCCTTAAGGATATCTTTTTGACTTATCTGCCCAACAAGTTTTCCATTTTCGACAATTGGAAAACGTCTAATTTTTGAATTTAAAAACTTATTTGCTGCATCAAAAATATCCATATTACCATCAATGGTTTCCACATTTCTTATCATCCGCTTTTCGACCAAATCTTCTTCTAACGGCATATTATAATAACGGCTTTCACTTAATTGTTTTAAGCAATCGCCTTCAGATATTATACCTACAAGCTCATTTTTCTCATTAACTACTGGGCCACCAGAGATTTTATTTTTTATAATGGCTTCTACAACAGAATGTATCTTTTGATTCGGCTTAAAGGTTATAAGATTTGTAGTCATGTAATCTTTAACTCTTAGAGTTTTGTCGACCGTAGTATTATTTTGCTGCTTACGCGCACCTTGAAAACTTTTTATACCCATGACCTCTGTAATTTATGATGAATACTAAAGTTACTTAAAATTAACGAGTTAAACAAAAAGTAACCCTATCCTCTTATATTTGTATTGTATAAAGCGCTATAATTTGAAAAATAACTCCATTAGTGTTATCGGCTGCGGTTGGCTGGGACTTCCGTTAGCAAAACAGTTAGTTTCTTTAAACTATTTGGTAAAAGGTTCTACTACTAGCAGAATTAAACTTTCAAATTTAGAAAATATCGGAATTTCTCCGTTTCTAATTGAACTCAACGAATCGAATATAAAAGGAAATATTGAAGAATTCCTAAAAGATTCTGAAGTCTTAATTATTAATATTCCACCTGGAATAAGAAAAAATCCTAATAAAAATCATGTAGCAGAAATAGCTCAGCTAATGTCTTACGTAGAAAAAAGTACTGTAAAGTATGTTCTTTATGTAAGCTCCACTTCGGTTTATGCAGACGCCTTCCCGTTCCCTACTATTACAGAACAAACACCACCAAATGGCACATTGAAATCAGCAAAACAACTTATAGAAATTGAAAAATCTCTGAAAGAGAATACTAACTTCAAAACAACTATATTACGATTTTCTGGCTTGTTTGATGCAAATCGTCATCCAGGCAAAATACTCTCAGGCAGAGAAGATATTCAAAATCCTGAAGCACCTGTTAATCTTATTCATAAAGACGATTGTATTGGGATTATTCAATCTATAATAGAAAAACAATTTTGGGATGCAACGCTAAATGCATCTTTCCCCTATCATCCCACGAAAAAAGAATATTATACTAACTATTGCCAAAAGCATAACTTACAATTGCCAAAGTTTCAAACTGGCAATACTTCCAAAGGAAAAATAATCGATGGTTCCCTTTTGGCACAACTCTTGAAATACGAGTACCAAACTAGCCCCTAGGAAATTAATAAGTTTTTAAGAGCATTTAGTATTAATTTTCATAGATTTGGCGCACTAAATTTATTAATAATGAAGAAGATTACAATCGCAGTAGTAATGCTAATTTCAGCACTTAGTTTTGCTCAAGGTAATGCAGACCTAAAAGCACATTACGAAGCTTTTTACAAACAAATGAAACAACAAGGTGATGTGCAAGGCATCGTTAACGCTATGACTCACCTAGAGGTACTTGCACCATCACAAGCAAGAAGAGATACCTTAGCCTATCTTTACTTAACGGAAGGTCGTTACTTACAAGCATTAAACGTAGTAGGTATTGAAAAGAATGCCTCTGACTCGGACTTAAATGTAGAGGTAAAGGCTGTATCACTTAAAAATTTAAATGAAATTAAGAGAGCTATAGAGCATTACGAAGTTTTATTCAATAGAAATCCAAGTGCCCCTTTAGCCTATGAGTTAGCAGATTTAATGATGCAAGATAACCAAGATGCAGCTGCAAAGACTAAGATAGAATATGGTTTGGCTAATGTAAAAGACGATATGAAACGTGCATTTTACGAAACACAGCGTCCATATGAAACCTCATTAAAGGCAGCATTTCTTTATCTAAAAGGATTGGCATTATTTAAAGAGAATCAAGAAACAAATATAGACGCATCTTTAAAGTTAGTAAACGAAGCTCTAACAATTGACCCTAACTTTAATATGGCAAAACGTACTCGCGAAGCCTTAGAAGCTAAAAAAGCAGCTCCTAAAAATTAAACTAGGCTATTAAGACAAATAAAAAAATCCCGCTGACATGTCAGCGGGATTTTTTATAAACTAAATATTATCTACTCATCCTCAGGGCGACCAACATCGTTTTTGTCAAACTCTAGTTTCTTATTAATTACAAAAATGAGATTAGAATTGGCAATCAATAAATCCTTTATACTAGATAGCTTATTTTCAGCCGAGTAATTATCTAAAGTTAAATCGTTATTAAGTTTAAGTAGTTTTGTCTCTAATGCTGTAATTCTAGCGTTAACAGGCGTTGTATTAATAATTTTTGGAACGCTCACTCTTAGACTATCCATAAACGCTTTTAATGTATCTTTTTCTGCTGTAAAAAACGTTACGTCTGCTTTTTTTAGAAAAGATATTTGTGTTTCTAGTTCTTGAAATCTTGGCCACTCGCGCACTTCTCTTTCTGCATCAGAACTAAGTATGTAATCGTTATATTTAAAGTGCTCTATGGCACCAACAGAAATCTCTTTTTTAGACGATTTCTTTTCTGAGTCGGGATTTTGATTAGCCTCCATTTTGTCTCCGCATGCCATTAAAACAAACAAGCCCAGTAGTATAAAAAGATATTTGATATTCATCATACAAAACATTTCACGGTAAAGGTAAATAAACTGAATATTATACCATTTATTTTACCGTATTCAATTTATGCCTTAAAAATCCTAATTATCAGATTCTTAATATATTCTACTTTTTATGATTATTTTTTAAAATCACAGTGTCGATTCTTGTTATTTTTGTTGAAATTATCAAAACGAATATGTCTTCAAAGATTTTAATCATAGGTGCATGTGGCCAAATTGGTACCGAGCTTACAACGAAATTAAGAGAACTCTACGGTGTAGATAACGTGATTGCCAGCGATATTAACACAAGAAATTTAGACTTAGTTAACTCTGGCCCTTTTGAAATCATAGATGCTAAAAATTTTAATGCCATAAAAGATTGTTGTAAAAATTACAATATCGACACTGTATATCTTATGGCGGCTCTTTTAAGTGCTACTGGAGAAAAGTATCCGATGGAAGCCTGGGATTTAAACATGAATTCACTTTTTCACGTCCTTAATCTCGCCAAAGGTGGCGCCTTAAAAAAGGTGTTTTGGCCTAGCAGCATCGCAGTTTTTGGACCTACAACACCAAAAGAAAATACACCACAGCATACCATTTGCGAGCCAACAACAGTTTATGGGATTACTAAACAAGTAGGTGAGCGTTGGTGCGAATATTATCATAAAAAATACGGTGTCGATGTACGAAGTATTCGCTATCCAGGCATTATAAGTCACAAAGCTATGCCTGGTGGTGGGACAACAGATTATGCTGTAGAAATTTATCATAAAGCCATAAAAGAAGGTACTTATGAGTGTTTCCTTTCTGAAGACACAATGCTACCAATGATGTTTATGGAAGATGCGATAAAAGCAACTACAGATTTAATGAAGGCACCAGCTGAAAAAATTAACATTCGTTCTGCGTATAATTTAGCTGCAATTTCATTTACACCAAAAGAGGTATTTGAAAGTATTCAGAAACATATTCCAGATTTTACAATTACCTATAAGCCCGACTTTAGACAAGCTATCGCAGACAGTTGGCCCTCATCTATAGATGATAGTACAGCAAGAAAAGATTGGGGCTGGCAGCATGATTTTGATCTTGATAAAATGACTCAAGAAATGATTGAAAACTTGGAGAAACAAGTTTGTAAAGTTGATTTTTAAGCGTTTGAATTAAACAAATTAAACCTAACAACACATACTAAAACAAAAGAGGCTGTCTGAAAAGTGTTTATAATTATCATTTTGGGCGCCAGCCTTGACGCTAAGCAGGCAGTCGAAAAATATAGTTTATTCATTATCAAACAATTAGATTTCTCCTTTTTAGTCGAAATGACAGCAACACTTACTTTTCGGACAGCCTTTTTCTTCTTTTCCGCCTTGGATTAAGCTTAGACAATAATAATTTTCAGCTTATCTCAATGCTTCACTTATCGTACAATTTATTCCACAAAAAAAGTCCAACATTGCTGTTGAACTTTTATTGCTCCTCAGACTGGGCTCGAACCAGTGACCCTCTGATTAACAGTCAGATGCTCTAACCAACTGAGCTACTGAGGAAGATGTTTTTCGCTTTTAGCGAGCGCAAATATATAGTATTTTTTCATTTACAACAACCTAAACCATTTTTTTTTGAAGATTTTTTTCTTCAAAATTATTAGTTCGTTATGGCTTTAAAAATGTCGTTTCCGTTTGCAAATAAAACTAGTGCAATTAAGATAAAGAATCCAATAATTTGCGCGCGCTCTAAAAACTTTTCGCTCGGTTTGCGACCAGAAATCATCTCGTATAATAAAAACATAACGTGACCTCCATCTAATGCAGGAATTGGCAATAAATTAAGAATGGCTAACATAATGGAAAGGAAGGCTGTTAGTTTCCAAAAGGCCTCCCAACTCCAAAACTCAGGAAATACATCGTAGATGGCCTTAAAGCCACCCAAACCTTTATAAGCTCCTGTTTTTGGGTTAAATATGGCGCCTAACTGATCAAAATACCCAATAACTTCTTCTTTAAATTTATTTAATCCTCCACCAAAACTCTCAAAAAAGGTATAATCTCTTCTAGTGATATCCATATATCCCAATTCCTCAAATCTGTCTTCAGATATTAACGGATAAATACCCATTTTACCGTCATCACTTATTTTTATTTCGCGTGTAATTTCTTTATCGCCTCTTAGAAACGTTGCGTTAACGTTTTGATTTTTAAACTGGCTTAAGCCTTCATCAATCTGATCGTAATATTTAAGTTGTTCTCCGTTAATAGATAAAAGAACGTCGCCTTTAATTAAATCAACATTTCTATTCTGAAGCGTATCTTCAACTTCGGCAACTATAAACGGAAAACGCTTTTTAAATAAACTAGATTTAGCTTTTCGGGTCGATAATTGACCTAAAAAGTCCTCTGGTAAATCTATTTTCTTTTCGATACCATCTCTATCGATTGTAAAACTTTGCGCTGTAATTAGACTTCTTGTAACCTCGGAATGCGTTGTAACACTTTCTCCATTGACTTTTAATACCTTGTCTCCGGTTCTAAACCCTAATTCATTCATTATAGGGGCATCTATCCAATACCCATCTTTAAATCCGTCTAATGTGTAATCTTTATCTCCATATACAAATGAGATACCCACATAAATTACATAAGCCAAAATAAAGTTTACCGTAACTCCACCTAACATGATGATTAATCGCTGCCACGCCGGTTTAGAACGGAACTCCCATGGTTTTGGTGGCAAAGCCATTTGCTCTTTGTCCATACTTTCATCAATCATCCCGGCGATTTTTACATAACCGCCTAAAGGCAACCAACCAATTCCGTAAACCGTTTCGCCTATTTTCTTTTTGAAGAGTGAAAACTTCACATCAAAAAAAAGATAGAATTTCTCCACCTTGGTTTTAAATAATTTAGCTGGTATAAAGTGTCCCAACTCATGCAATACTATAAGCAAGGATAAACTAAGTAAAAATTGAGATATTTTAATTACAAACTCCATGTAGTCTTTTTCAAAAATTTCGATTGACAAAAGTAATCTTTTAAAGAGATTTAGAAAATTATTGACTTTCTATTAAAGAGTTTTTTAACAGCTTCTGTAGTAATCTGGTATTCAAACGTTAAATGCTGACAAAAATCATGAATAAAATTTGATTGAGATGTATCTTTGCAAAACTTAAATTTGGTCAATATTATGTCTCTAACTACATTCTTTAAAGATTACAAAAAGTTCGGAGTTTTCTTTTCGGTTTTATGCATTGTTATTATTGGAATAATCTACAATGTTCTTAACCAAAAAAAGCCTCTCCCTATTTGGAATCCAGAACGTGTTAACGAAGAAATGGTAGACGAAAGCATTCGTCATGTCTCTAAATACCACACTATAGCAGACTTTAGTTTAATTAACCAAAATGGCGAAACCATTACCCAAGACGATTATAAGGACAAAATCTATGTGGCAGATTTCTTTTTTACAACGTGCCAAACCATTTGTCCGATCATGACAGACCACATGTATCAGATACAAAAAGAAATAATTAGCGATGACGATGTGATGCTACTTTCACATTCCGTAACACCAGTAAAAGATAGCGTTCCTGTTCTTAAGGCCTATGCCGAAAAGAAAGGCGTTATAGACCGTAAGTGGAATCTTGTTACTGGCGATAAAAAACAGATTTACGACCTCGCTAGAAAAAGCTATTTAGCCGTAAAAACTGAAGGTAATGGCGATGTTTACGATATGATACACACTGAGAATTTCTTACTTATTGATAAAAAACGACAAATTCGTGGCTTCTATGATGGTACCAATCCTGAAGACATCGATAGACTTCTTGATGATATTAAAACGCTTAAATCTTTCGGTGGTTCTTAAAAATGTGTGAAGCTGATATCTTACACTAAATATTTTCACTTATTTTTGCTTCTTTAAAATTAATCTAAATAAATGAAACCCGATTTTTGTTGCGTTACACTTACAAAAATCGATGGTTAAATTTATGCCGACGAAAGTCGGTCTCTCATGAATAATTTGTGACAAAATTGACTTTAGCTGAATTAAAACGTGGACAACAGGGTATTATTAAGGACGTTTCTTCCAAAAGCATTCCTTTAAAACTTCTAGAAATGGGCTGTTTACCTGGCAATGCCGTAGAATTAGTGCAAGTTGCGCCTTTTTCAGACCCCATGTATCTTAACATTAATGGTACACATTTGGCGATTAGAAAAGAAACTGCCACACACATCCTAATTGAAACTACAACTAATGGGTAAGCAAATAAATGTAGCTTTAATAGGAAACCCAAATACTGGGAAAACATCCGTCTTTAATGCACTCACAGGACTCAACCAAAAAGTGGGTAACTATCCTGGAATCACTGTTGAAAAGAAAGAAGGCGTTTGCAAACTTCCAAGAGGTCTTAAAGCACACATCATAGATTTACCTGGGACGTATAGTCTTAATGCATCTTCTCTAGACGAAAGTGTCGTTATTGAGTTACTACTAAACAAAAATGACAAAGACTATCCGGACGTTGCCGTAGTGATTACAGATGTCGAAAACTTAAAGCGAAATCTTTTAGTTTACACGCAAATTAAGGATTTAGAGATTCCAACCATATTGGTTGTCAATATGTCAGACCGAATGGCTTACAAAGGCATATCGTTAGATATCTCTCATCTTGAAGAGCAATTAAAAACAAAAATTGCTCTTGTAAGTACTCGTAAAAATAAAGGTATTGATAACCTAAAAAATCTTATATCAAACTACAAAACACTTTCATCAGAGCCATGTTTGGATACTAGAGATATAGATACTGCATATTTCGAAGGTCTTAAAAAAGCATTTCCAAACCAATCTCTCTATAAGCTGTGGTTGGTGATAACGCAAGATGTCAACTTTGGAAAGGTAGATAGAAAAACAATTGCAGACACATCCGCATTTAAAACCAAATCAGAAACAGATCTAAAAAGACTTCAGCAAAAAGAAACGATTAAGCGCTACCAGTTTATTAATAATGTTCTAAAAAAAGGACAAAGTATCGACTTAAAATCGGCTAAGGACTTACGTATTAAATTAGATAGAGTTCTTACTCACAAAGTTTGGGGTTATCTAATTTTCTTTATCATTTTATTGACTATTTTTCAAGCTATCTATGATTGGGCTGAAGTACCAATGGACTTTATAGATAGTGCTTTTGCAAGCCTAAGTGAATGGACAAAAAATACACTTCCTGCTGGTGCATTTACAAATCTTTTAGCAGAAGGTGTGATTTCTGGGTTGGGTGGAATCGTCATTTTTATTCCTCAAATTGCATTTCTGTTTTTATTCATTTCCGTTTTAGAAGAAAGTGGCTATATGAGTCGTGTTGTGTTTTTAATGGATCGCATTATGCGTCGTTTTGGACTTAGCGGAAAGAGTGTTGTACCTCTAATATCTGGTACAGCATGTGCTATCCCAGCTATAATGGCCACACGTAATATCGAAAATTGGAAAGAACGTTTAATTACCATTTTAGTTACACCATTTACAACATGCTCGGCGCGTTTACCGGTATATTTAATTATTATTTCCTTAGTAATTCCTCAAGGAAGATTCTTAGGTTTAAGCTATCAAGCCTTGACCTTAATGCTATTGTATTTAATAGGTTTTGGAGCAGCTGTTGGCTCAGCATACTTACTAAATAAATTCATGAAGATGAAGTCGAAATCGTTCTTCGTGGTAGAAATGCCAAATTATAAATTACCTCTATTTAAAAATGTAGCTTTAACGGTTTTAGAGAAAACAAAATCTTTTGTTTTTGGTGCAGGTAAAATTATCCTTGCTATTTCTATTGTTTTGTGGTTTTTAGCTTCGTATGGCCCAGGAGAGGAGTTCAATAATGCTGAAGAAATTGTAACGGAACAATACGCTTCTCAAAATCTTTCTCAAGAAGAGCTAGACCAAAAAGTAGCATCTCACAAATTAGAACATTCCTTTATTGGTATAGTAGGTAGAGCCATCGAACCAGCCATTCGTCCATTAGGTTACGATTGGAAAATTGGTATTGCTATCGTTAGTTCTTTCGCTGCACGTGAAGTGTTCGTGGGGACTTTAGCTACAATATACAGCGTTGGAAGCGATGAAGAAGTCACTATAAAAAACCGAATGGCGGCAGAAGTTAACCCAATTTTGGGTGGACCTTTATTTAATTTAGCTTCGGGTATTTCACTCCTATTATTTTATGCCTTCGCCATGCAATGTATGAGTACGCTCGCCATTGTAAAACGAGAAACCAATACTTGGAAATGGCCAATGTTTCAATTAGTAACCATGACAGCTTTTGCCTATATTGTAGCATTAATTGCATACCAACTTTTAAAGTAAGGAAATAGAAAAGTTGACCACTAAAATAATATGAACGACATTCTACAAAACATATTAGTTTTTATCACCTTAGGATTAGCATTGACGTTCTTAGTACGGAAATTTATATTGAAACCAAAGAAGAAAGCAGTCAAAGCTTGTGGAAATAATGACTGTGGGTGTCATTAAATTATTGTACTAACTCTTCAAGCAAAAGTTTTAACTTATAATCGTCTTTTGGAACTTGATTATCTGCAACTGGATAAGGAAATAGTTCAACACCCGTGAGTTTTATAATTTCAGAATCAAATAAATTTCCTTTTTTATTTGGCATAAAAAAGGTCGGCGTAAAGACTATATTTTTTGTTGAAAGTTTTTTATTTTCTTTATAAACTTCGACAACAACCTTTGCTTCTCCTGCCACAACACACATTACTGCTTTTGGGCAACGCGAATCAGACAACACATCAATAAACCGGATTTTGTAATCATCAAACTCAAAACTATCTCCAATAGAGAGGTTGTAGACTTCTGTTAAAGTCTGTAATTCAGTTTCAGCTTCTTGTCCAAATAAGAGGAAAAAATAAAAACTGAATCCTAGTGTAAAAATTTGCTTCATACGTTAAAGACTGTTATTAAATAAAAGTGTGACAAAATATAGAAAATCATTTCTAATTAATTTTTTAGTTATATTTGAAAAATATTTAAGTATACTTAAATTTTAAATTAAAGCTATAAAAAATGTCTGTTGCTATAGAGAATTTCGTAAAAGCCATTTACAACAACGAGAATCAAGATATTACTAATACAAAACCTGGGAATATCGCTTCTAAATTAGGTATATCTAACGCTGCTGCAACTGACATGGCAAAAAAGCTAGACGCTAAAGGATTACTCAATTACGAAAAATACAAGGCACTTCGCCTAACAGAAGATGGCGAAAAAATGGCACTTAATGTTATTCGTAAACATCGCCTTTGGGAAGCCTTTTTGCATAAAACTTTTGATATGTCTTTGCATGAAATTCATCGCGAAGCAGAGCTTTTAGAACATGAAACATCGGACTTTTTAGCCGAAAAAATTAGCGAATATTTGGGTAATCCTAAGTTCGACCCACATGGTGACCCAATACCGAATGCTAAAGGCGAAATTACTACAGAAGACACCTCAATTCCGCTATCGCAAGCCAAAGAAAATACTGAGTATGTTATTTCAAGATTAATGAGTACAGATAAAGAATTCTTTGAGTTTTGTGCGCTAAACGGTATTAAATATGGAAATACGCTTACTGTAAAGAAGCAGTTTCAAAGCTCTAAAATGACACAAATCAAAATTTATACTAACACCATTGTCCTTAACGAGGATTTTACTCAAATCATATACGTAAATGAAATTAACTAAACACATAGTACAAGGACTTATAGTTATATTCACCATTCAATCTTTTTCCCAAGAACAAGAAGACAGATTCAGTAATCCTTTAGTTACTGACAGACCAGATGCGACTGAAGCGTCATCAACGGTAGGTAAAGGCGTACTTCAATTTGAAACAGGTGGACTTTACGAATCTTTTGAAGCAAACAATATTAAAAATGAAACATACACTTTTAACACGATGCTTATCCGTTACGGACTTTTAGATAACCTTGAGTTACGTTTAGGTTGGGACTTTGTTGAAGGTGTTACCTCCGTAAATGGCAACAAATTAGATAATGTAACTAGCGGATTATCACCATTGTTACTTGGATTAAAATTGGATATCGCCGAAGAAAATGGCGCTATGCCCGAGATTGCTCTAATCGGACATGTATTTCCTGTTTTTAGTGCTGGCGCAGACTACAGACCCGAAACCACAGGCGTTGATTTTAGATTATCCTTATCACATACGTTAAACGAAAAATCGAGTCTTGGCTATAACATCGGTGCTCAATGGGGTGACGATTCGCCAGAAGCTTCCGCCATCTACACTTTAGCTTACGGCTATAGTTTCTCTGATAAATGGGGAATGTATGCCGAAGTTTACGGCGACTTCCCCGAAGATAGTAAGGCTAACCATTATTGGGATGCTGGCTTTACCTATTTAGCTAACTATGATTTACAGTTTGATGTGTACTTTGGTACAAGTTTTACAGAAGGACAAGACCTTTTACTTGGTGCAGGACTAAGCTATCGCATAAAACCAAAGCAATAAACAATGAAAAAATTAATATATATTTTAGCTATAGCTCTCGTTTTTGGATGCAAAAACGATACCCAAACCAACGGGAAATTAAAAGTTGTCACCACAACTACAATGATTACCGATTTAGTTAAAAATATTGGTGGCGATTTTATAGAAGTTGAAGGATTAATGGGAAGCGGTGTTGACCCGCATTTATACAAAGCCAGTGAAGGTGATGTTAATAAATTAGTCAACGCCAATGTCATTTTTTACAACGGTTTACATCTCGAAGGAAAGCTTGTCGAAGTGTTCGAAAAGATGGAGCGCAGCAATAAAACTCAAGTAGCCTTAGGCGAAAATCTAGACAAATCTCAATTAATTGGTTCCGATTATTTTGCCTCTAATTACGATCCACATGTTTGGTTTAATATTGAATTCTTTAAGCAATTTGCAAAACAAGTCACTAAAACATTGTCTGAAAAAGACCCAAAAAACGCAGTGAATTATATTGAAAACGAAAAGAACTATTTAGCCAAATTATCGGCTTTAGAGTCTGAAGTTTCATCGGTAATTAATGCACTTCCAAAAGAAAAACGCATCTTGGTAACAGCACATGATGCCTTCAATTATTTTGGGAAAAATTATGATTTTGAAGTGGTTGGCTTACAGGGTTTATCCACAGCAACAGAAGCTGGTGTAAAAGATGTAAGAAAGTTAGCAGAATTCATAATAGAAAATAAAATCAAAGCTATTTTTATTGAAAGTTCTGTGCCAAAACGAACGATTGAAGCTTTAGTGGCAGCTGTAAAAGCAAAAGACCACGATGTTGAAATTGGTGGTACACTTTACAGCGATGCTTTAGGAAATGCTGGAACTTTAGAAGGCACTTACATTGGCATGTTTAAATACAACGTGAATACAATTGTTAATGCATTGAAATAATGGAACAAAAAATAGCTGTAAAAATAGACGACCTTACTGTAGCTTATAACTACAAACCTGTATTATGGGATATCGATTTAGAAATCCCTGAAGGCGTACTTATGGCTATAGTTGGTCCTAATGGCGCAGGAAAATCTACACTTATTAAATCTATTTTAGGTATACTAAAACCCATTGCAGGTAGTGTTAGTATCTACGATAAACCATACGAAAAACAACGTCAACTTGTAGCCTATGTACCTCAAAAAGGAAGTGTAGATTGGGATTTCCCAACAACAGCATTGGATGTTGTGATGATGGGAACATACGGAAGTTTAGGCTGGATAAGACGACCAGGACAAAAACAGAAAAAAGCGGCACTTGAAGCTTTAGAAAAAGTAGGTATGTTACCTTTTAAAGGCCGACAAATAAGTCAGCTTTCTGGTGGGCAACAACAACGTATATTTTTAGCACGTGCTTTAGTTCAAAATGCATCGATTTATTTTATGGATGAGCCGTTTCAAGGTGTTGATGCCACAACGGAAATAGCCATAATAAACATTCTAAAAGAATTACGAAAAGCAGGAAAAACAGTAATTGTCGTTCATCATGATTTACAAACCGTACCCGAATATTTCGATTGGGTAACGTTTTTAAACGTAAAGAAAATCGCCACTGGACCAGTTAAGGATATTTTTAATGATGATAATTTAACCAAAACCTACGGTATTAATTATAAAGTAAGTATCCAAGAGTAAACAGTTTTCAGTAACAGTATTCAGTTGGCAGTAAGCAGGAAACAGGAAACAGGAAACAGGAAACAGGAAACAGGAAACAGGAAAATAAGTTGTAAAAACATCGAATAAAACAAAAAGTAACTGGAAATTAATATCCCAGATTTCGACATAGTCGAAAAACATCAAAATGCAGAAATAAAGAGCGAAAGAATGAAGATGCGAGGCGAAGCCTCAGGCACGAAGTTCTGAAAGCGAATTTTGCTTCAGCAATTTCCTCATTTTGATTGTGATTTTTTGATTCGTTTTGCATCAAGGCAAAATGAATAGAACTAGAAAAACAACGACATAAGTCAATAAGCAAAAAATCCTGATAATTCAGGAAACAAATGGAACTATTAGAATACATAGAACTCGTTTTCACCGACTACACTTTGAGAACCATTACTCTGGGAACAGCCATTCTCGGTGCCGTAACCGGAATGCTTGGTAGTTTTGCTGTACTGCGAAAACAAAGTCTTCTCGGCGATGCCATTTCTCACGCTGCACTACCTGGAATTGCAATTGCGTTTTTAATCACTGGAGCAAAAGACACCAATACGTTACTGTTGGGTGCCTTAGTAAGTGGTTTAATTGGCACATTCTGGATTCGTGGAATCATAAAAAAAACACACTTAAAATCTGATACTGCTTTAGGGTTAATTCTCTCGTTGTTTTTTGGGTTTGGAATGTTGTTACTCACATTCATTCAAAAGCAACCCAATGCCAATCAAGCAGGATTAGACAAATATTTATTTGGGCAAGCGGCCACTTTGGTAGAAAGTGATGTTTGGCTCATGACCATGGTTACTGGACTTTGCGTTATTGTTTTATTATTATTCTGGAAAGAATTCAAAATCTTATTATTTGATGCAGATTACACAAAAACACTTGGTTTTAATACCAAAACCATCGATATATTAATTACAAGTTTTATTGTTTTAGCTATTGTTTTAGGATTGCAAACTGTTGGTGTTGTGTTGATGAGTGCCATGCTTTTAGCACCTGCTGCTGCAGCTCGACAATGGACCAATAGCTTGGCAAAAATGGTGTTTCTGGCTGCCATTTTTGGTGCGTTTTCTGGTGTATTTGGAACGGCAGTTAGTGCGAGTCAGAATAATCTATCAACAGGACCCGTTATTGTTTTGGTTGCCGCCGTATTTGTTATTATATCTTTTGTCTTTTCACCAAGTCGTGGGCTACTATTTAAACAAATTCGCTTCATAAAAAATAGACGTGATTTAGAATTGAATAAAACCTTAGCTTTTATGCATCAAATTGCGGAAACCCATGAAGATATTTCGCATCCGCATACCATTAAAATCCTCAATAATTTTCAAGGTTACACTAAAGGAACACTCCAAAAATTGGTTGACAAAGGCTTTGTGACTTTGGAAGGCAATATGTGGAGCATGACAAAAAAAGGCTATTCAACCGCAGCAAATTTATATAACCAGCAAACAAACGACGATGAATAGCGCTCAAATAGAAATACAACTTATTGCCAGTTTAGTTGCCATAGCTTGTGCTATTCCAGGAACGTTTTTGGTTCTCCGAAAAATGGCCATGATTAGTGATGCTATAAGTCATTCCATCTTGCCAGGAATAGTAATAGGTTTTTTTATAACGCACGATTTAAATTCGCCTTTACTGATTGTTTTGGCTGCGCTCTCAGGAATATTAACTGTAGTTTTAGTAGAATATATTCAGAAAACAGGGTTGGTAAAAGAAGATACGGCGATTGGTCTCGTTTTTCCTGCGTTGTTTAGTGTCGGCGTTATTATGATTGCCAAAAACGCCAACGATGTCCATCTTGATGTTGATGCCGTTTTGCTGGGCGAATTGGCATTTGCTCCATTCGACAGACTGATTATCAATGGCATGGACGTTGGACCAAAATCTTTATGGATTATCGGTGTAATCTTACTCATTACTTTAATACTTTTATTTGCGTTTTTTAAGGAATTAAAAGTCAGCACGTTTGATAAAGGCTTAGCAACATCTTTAGGTTTTTCTCCAGCGATTATTCATTATGGATTAATGTCAGTTTCATCGGTAACAACGGTTGGCGCGTTTGATGCTGTAGGTGCTATTTTAGTTGTAGCCTTGATGATTGCGCCTGCCGCAGCTGCCTATTTATTGACAACAGATTTAAAGAAAATGCTTATGCTCTCAGTTTGTTTTGGTGTATTTAGTGCCATTTTGGGTTATTGGGTTGCGCATTGGTTAGATGCTTCCATCGCTGGTTCTATAACCACAACTTTAGGCTTACTGTTTTTAATGGTGTATTTGTTTGCACCAAGCAAAGGTATAATTGCCGTGATGTATCGCGAAAAACAACAGCGTGCAGAAGTGTCTCTCATCACATTTTTACTTCACCTTCAAAATCATAATGAAGTTGAAGAACGCCATGTAAATCATCTCAGAGAACACATCAATTGGCAAAAAGTAAGAGCAACAAAAGTATTAGAATTAGCCAAAAAAAATAACATGATTCATATTGAAAATGATGTGGTATCACTTACCAATAAAGGTGAAACTTTTACCTCTAAAGCTATCGACTATATCATTACCAACAAAGATGCACAAATTGAAGATATGAAGGATGACTTCTTTTTGTTCCGAGGATAATGGGTTTACTTAAACCCACGCTCTTTCTGGATATGTTCGTAAGCTTCTTGTACTTGTCTAAATTTCTCTTCTGCGCCTTCACGGTGTTCTTCGCCCAAATGACTTAAACGGTCTGGATGATACTTTTTCGCCATCTTACGGTAGGCACGCTTTACCTCATCGTCAGAAACTGTTTTTTCAATTTCTAAAATCTTATAAGCATTATTCGTACTATTGTAAAACATGGCTTTTATGCTTTCATAATCACGACTACTAATACCCAAATAACCTGCTATCGTGTAAATCTGTTTAATTTCGTCTTGAGTCACTAATCCATCTGCTTTTGCAATGCCGAATAAAAAATGAAGCAATTGTAAACGTGACGCATGGTCCATCATCTGCTTTATTTGCATACAGACTTGACGTGTAGAAATATTTTGCTTGGTTATACCTTTAAACAAACGAAACGCCATATTTGCACGTTCTTTACCATACATATTGGTAAACTGCTGACGCACAAAATCGAGCTCACGCTGATCTTGTTTTCCATCGGCTTTAATAACTACTGAAGCTAAAATTAAAAGGCTTACCTCAAAATCTCCAGAACGGGTTTGTGCGCGTTGCTCTCGTTGTCTCCTTTGATATGTTGGTTGCTTATAAGGGTCGCGTCTACGCTTTTTCCCTGCTTGACGCTCGCCTAATAGCGGACTAGAATCTGCGGCATTATCGACTATACTTCCTAAAGCCAAACCAATTATAGCACCAATTGGCCCTCCGAAAGACCATCCTATTGCGGCACCTATCCATTTTGAAAAACTCATTCTATCATAGATTTTATGAATGTGTAAATATACTATTTGTTAGTGTATCACTCTTTTGTTTTGTTACACATTTGGTATCTTTGCAACTCAACTTGATAATTAAAATTAAAAAATATGTATCCACCAGAATTAGTAAAACCAATGCGTGAGGATTTAACCAATGTTGGTTTTGAAGAATTACATACAACAGAAGCCGTAGATAGTGCTATTGCAAAAGAAGGAACAACACTTGTGGTTGTAAATTCGGTTTGTGGCTGTGCTGCAGCAAATGCTAGGCCTGGCGCTCGTATGAGTTTACAGAATGCTAAACGTCCAGACAACTTAGTTACTGTATTTGCAGGTGTTGATAGAGATGCTACAAACAAAGCTAGAGAATATATGGTTCCTTTTCCTCCGAGCTCGCCAAGTATGGCATTATTTAAAGATGGAGAATTAGTACATATGTTAGAGCGTCACCACATCGAAGGTCGTCCTGCAGAATTGATTGCGGAAAATTTAATGGACGCATACAACGAGTATTGCTAAACATTAAAAACATAAATTTAAACCCTGACTTTTATCGTCAGGGTTTTTTATTTTTACTGCATGATGAAACTCTTAGCCTATCCACTTACTGTTTTATACTTTCTATGTTTTGGTTTAACCCTTGTTGTATTTCATCCTATACAATGGTTCTGCTTTAATGTCTTTGGTTATAAAGCGCATAAAGTGAGTGTAGATTGGTTACAGTTTTTTTTAATGCGCTGTCTTAATATTTTGGGTACACGCTTTAGTTTTAATAACCCTCATAGAATTGAGGTAGGACGTCCTGTAATTATTGTGGCTAACCATCAAAGCATGTACGATATTCCACCTCTGATTTGGTATTTGCGCAAACATCATGTAAAGTTTGTAAGTAAAAAAGAATTAGGAAAAGGCATACCAAGTGTTTCTTATAATTTAAGACATGGCGGCTCTGTTTTAATAGACCGAAAAGAGCCTCTAAAATCGATTACTGCTATTAAGGATTTTGCAAAACGTATTGCAAAGAATAATTGGGCTGCTGTGATTTTTCCCGAAGGAACACGAAGTCGAACAGGAAAAACAAAACCATTTAAAGCCAAAGGCCTTTTAACCATTTTTGCTAATGCCCCAGAGGCAGTAGTTCTACCAATTACTATAAATAACTCATGGAAAACGTTACGTTATGGAAAGTTCCCTATGGGATTGGGAGCACATATAAAATTTACAGTGCATCAACCTTTAGAATTGAATACATTTGATGATAAAGAAGCACTTATAAAACAACTTGAAGAAATCATTACAAAAGCTGTTATAGGAAAATGACCCAACTCATAGAAAATACTATAAGGTTTGTAAAAACTGAGCTTAAAGATGCTGAAGGCGGACATGATTGGTTTCATATCGAGCGTGTTTACAAAAACACTTTACTAATTGCTAAAACTGAAAATGTAGATATAGAAATTGTTTCTCTTTCAGCTCTACTTCATGATATTGCCGACCCAAAGTTTTATGATGGTGATGAAACTGTAGGTCCAACAAAAGCTCGTGAGTTCTTATTCAAAGAAAATGTAGACAGCAAGATTATAGAACACGTCGTTGCTATTATCGAAAATATATCTTTTAAGAATTCACTAGAAAGTGGAGTGAAATTTACCTCAAAAGAGCTTGAAGTTGTGCAAGATGCAGACCGTTTAGATGCTATTGGTGCCATTGGTATTGCGCGTTGTTTTAATTACGGTGGGTTTAAAAACAGGGCGTTGTACAATCCAGAAATTAAGCCCAACCTCAACATGTCTAAAGAAGAATATAAATCTTCTGAGGCTCCAACAATTAATCATTTTTACGAAAAGCTATTGCTTTTAAAAGACAAAATGAATACTAAAACTGGAAAGCAGATTGCAGAAAAACGGCATCAATTTATGGAGTTATACCTCACACAATTTTATGGGGAGTGGCAAGGGAAACTATGAGATTTTTTACTTCTTAATATTAATTAAACTCGCACTCTCATTATTTCTTATAACTAAAACGTGACGCGCTCCATTAACTGAAATTTCTTTAAGATGCTGAACATTCCCACGTATTTTTAATCCACTTTCTGATGGCATTACCGCTTCAAAATTAGAATTGCCTCTATTTAATAATGTTGCACCAATGGAAGCATCGTATCTGCCATACTCGGCATCTGTCCCATAGAAATTACCGCCTGTGATAATGTCTTTATTTCCATCTTTATCAAGGTCTGTAACTACAGCATCATTAAGTACTGAGATTTGTGTTTCGGACGGGAGAGGTTGCGCGTTGAATCGTTTTCCGCCTTCATTAATAAACAGATAATGCTTAAAGTCATTAGCTTTTAAAATCTTTACATTCTGAAGCTCCTGCGGTGTAAAAACATCTGTCATCGTGGCATTAGAATATGGCGTATAACGCGTAAAACGTTTTTTTAGAAACGCCATTTGGTCTAAAACACGATCACGATTGTGAAGTGGGTAACTTACACCTTCATTATACGTTGTAATTATTGGATCTAAACTTCCGTTACGATCAAAATCTTTATAATATAGCTCCACAGGCTCACTATCCGAGGCTTTAAATATTGAGTTTAAGCCTAAGTTTCCAGCAATAATATCCTTAAAACTATCGCCATTAACATCTGCAATTGTTACGGAGTTCCACCAGCCTATTTTATTATCTAAGCCATAATCTGTGGTTCTATTTCTATAAGTCCCATTTTCAAATTTAAATACTGAAACTGGCATCCATTCACCAGCAACAATTAATTCTTTTATACCATCATTATCTAGGTCTGCAAATTCTGCATCAGTGACCATACCAATATTAGAAATGTCCTTTCCCCATTGAATCGTAACATCTTTAAAAGAGCCATTTTCGTTTTTAAGAAAGTAACTTTTAGGAGATTCTGGATATCGGCCCGGTTTTACTCTAGAGCCTATAAACATATCTTGCTGACCGTCACCGTCGATATCATGAACTTTTACAACAGAGCCACTTTCTAAAATAGTTGGTATAACATTGCGGATACGGCTAAAGTTTCCTTTTCCGTCACCAAAATACATGCGGTCTAAATAGTTCTGCGTATTGGCTTTAGTTTCGTTTCCACCGCTGACTACATATAAGTCTAAATTTCCATCGCCATTAGCATCAAAAAAGACAGCATCAGTATCTTCGTGGGTTTTATCGACTTCAAAATCTAATATCTCTTTTTTGCTGAAATTACCTGAATTAGTTTGTAAAAATAATTTTCCTGAGAAATCTTTTGCTCCACCAAGATAAACATCTTCGAGACCATCGCCATTAACATCTGCTATAGCAACTGCTGGCCCTTCTTCACTTAGCTTGTGATGCAAAAGAGGTTCTCTTTTAAAGTCTATAAACTCATTTTCTATATGTGAAAATCCTTTGCCTAACACGGCTGAATTATCCTCAAAAAACTTAGCATTTTTAGACGCTTCCTTGAATACAGAAGTAGGGTTTCGTTTTACGGTAATAGACTTATTTAACTCTGGCTTTTCGATAATTTGCATACGCTTATCTGGCCATATAATTTCTAATTTTTCTGCAACGACTCCTTTGGGAATTCCATAATGTAGTTTATGCTGTGAAGAGGACAAAAAGCCTCTTGTAGGATTGTAAGATTCTGTAATTGTTTCACCGTTAGATAAGGTAAGCTTTCCTATTGTCCCTGTAAATACTTTTCCTTTTTCATATTCAAAATCAACAGATAAAAAATTGTTTTCTAGCTGTTCTTTTCCATTATTCTTCATGATGAATGGAACATCATTAATATTATTAACGACGACGTCTAAATAACCATCATTATCTAAGTCTGAATACGCTGCCCCATTAGAAAACGTAGGTTTCCCACTATTCCAAACTTCGGAAACATCTTCAAAGTTATTTAAGCCTTTATTCTTAAAAAGAAAAGCTGAAACTGGAATACTTGGAATTTCTTCAACCCAATCTTTTAAGGTGATTTGCTTAGTATTGAGCTTCTTCTGAAGTTCGTCCATTTTATATCTTGAGTAATCATTGTTGGTAATATCACGCATGTAGCCATTAGTGACGTGAACATCTTTTAGACCATCATTATCAAAATCTGCTAAAAGCACACTCCAACTCCATTCGGTTTGAGCAATATTGTTTAAAAATGAAATATCGGAAAACGTCTCATTTCCATTACTTATATTAAGAGTATTTGAGGCGTATTGGGTACCATAATCGTATTTAACCATTTTCTCAAACTTGTCGTAGTTCTGCATCATCATCATCATTTTTCGACGGTCGTTCTCGTTTGGCGCCATATCTAGAGTGAGCAAATCCGAGTTGCCATCGTTATTAATATCTGCAAAGTCAGAACCCATAGAAGAAAACGAGGTATGACTGAAATATTCATCTATTTTATCTTCAAAACTATTTTTCCCTTTATTGATTAAAAGTCTGTCTAGCTTAATGTAATCATTACACACATAAATATCGGGCTTAAAATCGTTATTAAAATCCCCAATAACAGCACTAAGACTAAAGGCATCATTTAAGATTCCAGCTTTTTCAGATTCGTCTTTAAAGCCTTTGCCATTATTAACGTAAAATCTATTGGATAAATTGGTGAAATCGCTTGGTACAGCTGGTGAGATTTTACCTTTTTCATCTCGAGCTATCTTGATAACGCTTGCTTCTTTAAGGTTTCGTGGATGATTAAGAACATAAACATCTAAATCATTATCTCCATCAGAATCGAAAAAATAAGCTTGTACTGAATATCCTGAATCTGCAAGTCCATAAGCTTCAGCCTCTTCTGTAAAAGTTAAATCGCCATTATTAACGTAAAGTACATTTTTCCTTAATTGATCTTGACTAGAAACCGACTTGCAAACGTAAATATCCAATAACCCGTCATTATTAATATCTGCCATGGTTACGCCTGTCTTAAAGCCTTGACCTCCGCCAACTTTTGCGGAAAGGGTTATGTCTTTAAATTTGAAGTTCCCTTGGTTGAGATAAAGTTTATCACTTACCCTATTTCCTGTAAAATAGATATCGTCTAATCCATCATTATTAATATCTCCTACTGCCACACCACCGCCGTTATAGAGATACTCGTAAGTGATAATATTTAAATTATCCGTTTCGACAATATCATTACTAAATGAAATATTTGTCTCTGAAGGTTCTAAATATGTAAAAAGAGGTGGTTGTTTGTTGATTTCCTTTTTTTCAGTATTTGGTTTTGAATCAGTCTTCACTTGTTGTCTATCCTCATTGCAATTAACACACATCAACACTGAAATTATAAATCCTAAATACCTCAAAAACCTTGTCATCTTCTATTGTAATTTTTTCATAATTAAATTTGCGATTTCACGACCCTGCCTTGCTCCTTCTTCGACGCCTTGCATGTAATG
This sequence comes from Winogradskyella wandonensis, assembly GCF_004346845.1. GTDB lineage: Bacteria > Bacteroidota > Bacteroidia > Flavobacteriales > Flavobacteriaceae > Winogradskyella > Winogradskyella wandonensis. The sequence continues at coordinate 592,994 of NZ_SMGI01000002.1, forward strand.
GATACCTCCATAAAAACGACTCATATTGACCTGGTTTGCAGCTTCTCTAAAGGAATTGAAGGTTCGCTGTTCCAATCCAAAACGCAGTTGGGTATTATCTGTAAAACTATAATATTCCCCGTATATAGATGATAAAACTTCTGCTGCAGAAGCGGACGTTGCACTATGCCCACTTGTATATTCTGGAAATGGTGGTGTTTGCAAAACAGGTGTCCATTCTGGGTCTATATTCTCCTGAATAAAGGTTACAGGACGCACTAAATCAGTTTTGTATTTTACATGCCAAGCCGCAATAATAGCATCGAACATCGCCATGGAAGTCAATGTGTAGGCTTTGGTCGTGGTGTAATAATGTGAATTTTCTTTAGAGGAAATCTGATTGATAATATTTAACCAGTGTCCTGGCGGCGTGAATTTGTGAATGGTCGTTACCATATGCCCTTTATGAACCGTCATAATAGGATTACAATCCCAAAACCAAGCGGTTTTTTCAGTGTCTTCTGTCTTATTATTCACCGCTTCATAAACTTGGTAGACCATTTTATAAAAATCTGAATCCTCATCAGTGCTATATGTTGGTAAAGGCTTATACTTAAAAACATTAGCGCTATCTATAACCATAGGTCTTATCTTATCCCAATGCGGTTCTAATCCGGTAGCGTAATCTGGCGGTGTTTCTCTCCAATTTTCAGGTTGTTTTGTACTTGTAAAGCGTGGATAAGTCCGTGTTTCGGAATACATGTCTTTATCTATCCAATTGCTTATCTGTTTTGAAACTTCTAAAGCGTAATCTTCAGAGTTCTTTATCGCTAATTCTGAAAGTCCCAAACGTGCTGCCTTTGTTTTAAGGCTATCGGTTAAATCTTCAAAAAAGTGCTCTGAATAAATGAGTTTTTTACCAATAGTTGAAAATGCTAAAAGTGAGGCTAATTCTGGATTTACATCATCTCGCTTTGAAATCTTAAAATCCTCTAAACCATTTATTTTTGTTGTAATTTCTGCTAAACTATCTTGATGCATGCTTTGCAACGTTGTATAATGTGCTAAATGCGCATAAGCATATATCCGACTTGCCACTGGTGGCGTAAACGCATCTTCCATAACTGCTTCTAACAAAACGGTGTTGGCATCGTTTAAATCTGATGTTTGAAAAACTTGAGCGTTAGGTTTTGTATCGTTTTTACAAGAGAACAGAAGAACAGTAATAAAAAGGACAAAAAGTCTTGATTTCATTTTTAGTTGATTAATCGACTAAATATACTTAAATATTCAAACTAATCAAGACTGCTCGGGATTTGAGATTTAAAACAATTTAAGTTGTCCGTTTTTGTATTGTTCATGAAGTTCCTTATTTAGTCTAGGCATTGATTTGTCTTCAAAATACTTAAGCCTGGCCAACTTTATAGTGTCGTTTATTTGCTTTGCGATATGGCCTTCGCCACGCATACGCTTCCCATATCTGCTTTCATTAAGCGTACCTCCATGACAATCTTGAATTTGATGCAATACTTTATCGGCTCTATCAGGCATAGTTTTTCTAATCCAATCCGTAAATAGTTCTCCAATAGCACCATTAAGTCTTACAATGGTATGTGCAATACTTAAAGCACCTAATTCAGACACTTTTTTAGCCATTGGTAAGATTTCATGACTATTTATAGATGGAATTATTGGCGCTAACATCACATTTACGGGGATTCCAATTTCACTCAAAGTCTCAATAGTTTCCAAACGTTTTTTAATAGTTGCCGTTCTGGGTTCTAAAATTCGTCTGGTGTCCTCGGATAAGGACGTAATTGAAATATTGACACCTATGAGATTATCTTTTGCTAAGTCTTTTAATAAATCCAAATCGCGAAGAATGAGACTGTTCTTAGTAATTATACCCACAGGATGTTTGTACTTTAAGAAAACCTCTAGACATTTTCTAGTCAACTGAAACTGCTTTTCGGCAGGCTGATAACAATCTGTATTGCCAGACATAACAATAGTTTGGGCTTTCCAGCTTTTCTTTTTCAAGAGTACTTCAAGTAGTTTTGGAGCGTCTTTTTTGACCAAAATTCTACGTTCAAAATCTAGGCCTGCACTATAACCCCAAAATTCATGACTGTTACGTGCGTAGCAATAAATACAACCATGCTCGCAACCTTGATACATATTCATGGAATAGGCCATGCCCACATCTGGACTGGTCACTTTGTTGACTATAGTTTTTGGAAAAACATTGAGGTATTGCATCTTGTTTTTATCTGCAATCTCACCTTCTTTATGGCAAAATTCTAAGAAATCGTCACGCATTTCATAAGACAACTCAAAAAAACGATTGTGACTATTATGTTGTGCGCCGCGACCTTTAATAATTCTGCTTTTGGACATTCTTCAAAATTAGAACTATGTCCAACTATATGTAGCTACAATATGTAGTATTAACAATTACTTACCAGGAAAATCAGCTTTACGTTTTTCTAAAAAGGCAGTCGTGCCTTCTTTAAAATCTTCAGTGCCAAAACAATTACCAAAAGCTTCTATTTCGGCTTGGTAACCATCGACACCATCTTTGTAATTAGCATTAATAGCAGAAATAGCTTCGGCAATGGCCACTGAAGAATTTCTCATAATCTTACCTGCAATTTTTTCGCAAAACGCTAATAGTTCCTCTTGCTCAACCACATGATTCACTAATCCATAACTTAAGGCTTGATTAGCGTCTATCATTCCTGCGGTCATCACCATTTCCATAGCTCGACCTTTGCCTACTAATTGCGGTAAACGTTGTGTTCCGCCATAACCTGGGATAACACCAAGAGACACTTCAGGCAAGCCCATCTTAGCATTAGTACTCGCTACTCTAAAGTGGCATGCCATAGCCAACTCTAATCCTCCACCAAGGGCAAAACCGTTGACAGCAGCAATCACTGGTGTGCTCAAATTTTCTACAAAATCGAATAGTAGCTCTTGCCCTTTTGCGGCTAATTTTCCACCTTCTTCAACATTAAAATCGGCAAACTCGCTAATATCAGCGCCTGCAACAAAAGCCTTCTCACCACTACCGGTTACGATGATCACTTTTGTGTCTTTAGACTGGTCTGCTCCATCAAAAGCATTATGCAATTCTTGAATAGTTTCACGATTAAGTGCATTAAGCTTGCTTGGTCTGTTAATCGTAATTGTAGTTATTCCGTTTAATGTTTCGGTAAGAATGTTGTTGTAACTCATAAGTTCGTTCGTTTAAAAAGACCCTGAAATAACACTTCGGCTGCGCTCTGTGTGACAGTTCAGGATGATAAAATCACTTTCTTGGAAAAGTTACCGTAAATATAGTGCCTTTTCCGTATTCTGATGTAAAAGTAATAGTTCCGCCGTAGGTTTCTACGATATTTTTTACCATGGCTAAACCAAGGCCCATGCCGCTAGTTTTGGTCGTAAATTTTGGTTCGAAAATTTTAAGGCTATTGTCCTCACTAATTCCCATTCCATTATCCGCTACGGTAATATTTACATTTTCGTCGTCTGTAAATACACGAACCTCAATTTTAGGATTTTCCGAATCTTTTGGAATAGCCTGAATACCATTCTTTACCAAGTTAGTTACCACTCTAATGAGTTGCGTTCTGTCAAATTTTGCAATGACTTCTTCCTCATCTGGAAAATATTGGATATAACTTTCGTTAAAAATGTCTAATGCCAACTTTACGACATGAACTACGTTGAGTTCTTCCTTTTGCTGTGCTGGCATTTTAGCAAAATTTGAAAATGCTGAAGCTATAGAACTCATGGTGTCTATTTGTTGAATTAGCGTATTGCTGTATTCGGCAACCTTTTGTTCTATATTCTCGTCATTTGGATTGAATTTTCGCTGAAAACTTTGCACACTCAATCGCATAGGTGTTAATGGATTTTTAATTTCATGAGCAACTTGTTTTGCCATTTCGCGCCAGGCTTGTTCGCGCTCACTAGTTGCCAATTGTACTGCAGATTCTTCAAGCTCGTCAATCATTCCGTTATAGGATTTTACCAAGTTTTCAATTTCAATACTCGATGATTCGATATCTATTTTCTTGTTTCGTTTTTCTAGACGGAATTCGTTCATCTTATCACTTATAGTTTTAAGCGAACGGGTAATATACCTAGATACAAAATAGGCTAAGACGATTGCTGCTAAAATCATAACGATATAAGCAATACCTAAGCGCGTGAGGAATTCGTTAAGCTCTCTATTAAAAATATCATCATCCTCTAAATAAGGGATGTTTAGAATAGCAATGTTTTTAAATTTTTCGTCAGTGATGTAGGAGTATGACGATTGAAAAACCTTCCCGTTAATTTCGTTTTTAATAACATAACGGTGCTCGGCCGTATTAGCAAGCTGATTTAAAACCTCAGCACTTAAACAGATTTCAACTGTATTTTGTTGTAATGCTGCTTTAGAAGATTTTAATAACTGACCTTCTAAATCGTATAAATTTATTTGAAGCCCATGAACGCTGGCAATATTAAAAATTTCGTCTTTAAAAATAAAAGGGAGTTTTTCTGTAATAACAGGAAATGAGGTCTTATCAATTACTAAATCGATACTTCGTCTTATGGCTGCCTCTTTACGTTCTAATCTATCGGCATGATACTCTCTTGCTTCTTCGTTGTATTGATGAATGGTAACTAGTGCTATTAAAATAGATGCTAGCAATACCAAAAGTATCATAGCAATAAATATGCGCGACCGAAGAGATAGTTTTTTTAATGCCATGCGGTGTTTTAAGATGTTTTAAATATAGCAATAATCAAGCCAACTAAGCATCTGGGTTTTTTGCTCTAATGTTTTTATAAATCTTAAAACCAAGCATAATCAAAGTCCCTAAAACAACAATTCCTATAACTCCAAACACCCAATTTAGTGCGTTTTTTAGTACTACAAGGAAGATTACGGCAAATAAAATGAATGTGGCGCCCTCATTCCAAATGCGCATAAAACTCGATGATTTTTTTACAATATCTTTTTGAAGTTGCTTGTAATACACATGCGTTTGTATTTGATATACAATGAGCAATAACACAAAGCCTAATTTTACCTGCATCCAAGCGTCTGTTAAGTAAAACAGTCTTGACCAAACCAGTAAAATACCAAATATAGTTGCCAAAATACTTGAAGGCCACGTGATAATAAACCATAAGCGTTTGGCCATTAGTTTTAGTTGTTTCCCTAATATTTCTTTTTCTGGAGATGGTTTATGAAACGCCTCAATTTGGTAAACAAATAATCTTGGGATATAGAATAAGCCTGCAAACCAAGTGACTACAAAAATGATATGTAGTGATTTTATGTAGTTGTAATATTCTGCTAAAATGTTTTCCATATGTAATCTTACCTATTTCAGATTTTATATAAGTTCTCTAAGATGAAATGCTATTTAATGGTTATTCGTCTTTTATTTTAAGCCATTCTTCATACGTGACCACTCGCTTTTCACTATCGGATTTTGGCTTGCCTGGCAGAATACCAATAAATTCGAGATAATGTCCATCAGGGTCGCAAAAATATATGGAAATAGCTGGCATCCAAACGAAAACCATAGGGCCTTTTGTTCCGTCATTTAAAAAATTCCAGTATTCAATATTTCGAGATTTTAAAAAATCGACTGACTCATTTAACACCCAATCTGGCTCACATTCAAAGGCGAAATGTCTAACATCAATTTGGTCTTTTGGTTTTTCCCAAAGACCAAGCATATACTGCTTGTCATCTCCAATCCAGAAAAAGGAAGTGCGTCTTTCATTATTAAAACGGCATTGTTTTAAACCAAGCGTATTCTTATAAAAATCAATAGAGCGTTCAAGATTTTCAACAAATAAATGCGTTTCATAGAGTCCTTTTATCATCTGAATCTTTATTAATCCTCTACAAATAAATAATTTAGCTGCTTATTATTGAAGGCTGCGTTAAACGCTTTTACTTCATCACTTAAAATGGTATTAAAAGCAGATAATTGCGTTTCAATTTTACCAGTTAATTCATTTTTTACAGCAATATCTTGAGCCGTTGGTGCAAAATCGCCCATACGAACTAAAGAATTAAGATGCCCTAATTTATTGGTTAAACGAATTGGGAAATTTAACGGGTCTTGTCCGCTTCGATTTTTAGTTTGGTATAAGGCTTTTTCAATATCGCCTAGTTTTTCTTGGAGTGTTTTTGCTTTTTCTACCAAGTCTTTCACATTTTCATCATCTTTATATTGGCTTTGGAAAGCGCCTAATTGCTTATTAATATTTCTAATCTTTTTAATGGATTTGTGCGCTTCATCCATTGTTGCATTTACATCTTCAATAAACTTGAATTGTGCTTCCATATCTGCTAAAGTACTTTCTGCTCTTGGGTCAGCAAGAATTGTGAAAGGCTGCGATAATTCTTCACCATTGACATTTAAACTCACCTTATACTTACCTGGTGTTGCTCTTGGACCTTCTAAACTTGCCCACCATAAAATCATGCCTGGCAAACGTTCTGCGCCATCGTAGGTCATATCCCAAACAAACTGATTTGCACCTTTTTTTACCGTAAGTTTATTCTTCTTGTCTTTGTTAGAATAAGTTTTTATTGTATCACCTTTTTTATCAAAATACGTCAAAGACACTTTATCATCGTCCTTTAAATTTTTCAAATTGAAATATGTAATAACACCATTTGGATGATTGGTGCCTGCTGTTTTGCTTCCTTTACGACTTCCGCCACGCATACGGTAAGTGTCTTTTGGTTTGAATAATATATTCTTATTCAAATCGGCATTGTACAACTGATGAATAACCGTTAAATCATCAATCATCCAAAGGCTTCGACCTTGTGTTGCCACGATTAAATTATTGTCTTTTATGGTTAAATCTGTAATTGGTACTATTGGTAAATTTAGCTGAAATGGTTTCCAATTTTTTCCATCGTTAAATGAAATATACATTCCAGTTTCTGTACCTGCATATAGCAATCCTTTTTGTTTTGGGTCTTCGCGAAGCACTCTTGTAAAATGCTCGTTATAGATGCCGTTTGTAATTTTTGTCCAGCTTTTTCCGTAGTCGGTAGTTTTATATAAGTACGGTGTAAAATCACCTGTTTTATATTTTGTTCCTGCGATGTAGCAGGTGCCTTCGTCAAAAGCACTAGGCTCAATGCTGTTAATCATCATCCATTCTGGCATTCCTTTTGGCGTGACGTTATCCCAGTTTTTTCCACCATCTTTAGACACGTGCACCAATCCATCATCACTTCCAACCCAAAGTAAACCTTCTTTTAATGGCGATTCTTGCGCTGCGAAAATGGTACAATAATATTCTACAGACGTGTTATCTTGTGTAATTGGTCCACCTGAAGATTTTAGTTTTTCTGGATCATTACGTGTTAAATCTGGACTAATAATTTCCCACGATTGGCCTTCATTTTCAGTAACATGTACATGCTGTGAAAAGGTGTACATTCTATTTGGATTATGCTTAGAAAATATAATCGGGAAATTCCACTGAAAACGATACTTCATACCTTCTGCACCATGACCCATAGGGTTGTCTGGCCAAACGTTAATGGCTCTAACCGTTCCTGTTTTATGGTTTACTCGGGTTAAGAAACCGTCATAACTTCCGCCGTAAACAATATCATTATCTTCTGGATCAACAGCAATGTGTGCCGATTCGCCACCAGCTGTACTTTCCCAATCGTCTTCTGTTATTGAAAATCCATCTGTTCTATGCGGAATTCTAATCGTAGAATTGTCTTGCTGCGCAGCGTAAATTCGGTATGGAAATGCATTATCTGTCGTTACTCGATAAAACTGTGAGGTTGGTTGATTGTAATAGGTGCTCCATGTTTCGCCACCATCGTAGGTGACTTGTGCGCCACCATCATCTCCAATAATCATACGGTTTGGGTCTTCTGGTGCAATCCATAAATCATGATGGTCGCCATGAGGTGCGCGATAATTTCCGAATGTTTTTCCACCATCTGTACTTTTATGATAACTTACATTCAACACATAAACTGTGTTAATATCTTTGGTATCTGCATATACACGAGTATAATACCAAGCACGCTGACGTAATTTGCGTTCGCTATTTACTTGGTTCCAAGTTTCGCCACCATCGTCGCTTCGGTATAAACCACCTTTATCTTTATTCTCTACAATTGCCCAAACACGCTGGTTATTTAATGGTGAAACCGTTACACCAATGATGCCTAAAGTGCCTTCAGGAAAACCTTTCATCTTAGAAATTTCTGTCCAAGTTTCTCCGCTATCGGTACTTTTCCATAATGCTGAACCTTCGCCACCAGAACTTAAACTATAAGGTGTACGCTGGATACGCCATGTTGAAGCATATAAAATTCTTGGATTTGTTGGGTCCATGATTAAATCGACCACTCCAGAATGTTCATTAGAAAATAAGGTCTTTTTCCATGTTTTTCCACCATCTACGCTCTTATAAACACCACGTTCTTGTGTTGGTTTATAGATATTTCCCATAACACCTGCATAAACGATATTGTGGTCTGTTGGGTGAATAGCAATTCGTGGAATATGACGCGATTTTGGTAATCCTGAAGCTTGCCAAGTTTTACCTGCGTCAACGCTTTTCCACATACCATAGCCTGAAGATACGTTGCCTCTTACTGTTTTCTCTCCGCCACCGACATATATAACATTAGGGTCGCTTTTTGAAACTGCAATTGCCCCAATACTTCCCCCGAAAAAACCATCGGAAATGTTTTCCCATTGGCGACCGCCATTCATAGTCTTCCAAATGCCGCCACCAGTAGCACCAAAATAATAAAGATTGGGTTGATTGGGTACGCCTGTTACGGCAGCACTTCTACCACCACGGAAAGGTCCAATAAGACGGTATTCTAATCCTGAATAATGGGATTCGTCAAAATTTTGAGCGTTAAGGTTTAAACTAAAAAACGATAGCAGAACTGCTATAATAATGGTTGATAATCGCATGAGTAGTTATAAGTTAGTTTTCGAAATCTAAAAATAAAGAATAAAATCTAGAAGATTTAGGCTGTTTCTAACTTTAACTTTACTTCGCGTTTTAGGAAAAAGAAAGTGACAATTGTAGATAACACATCAGAAATAGGAAATGCTATCCAAACGCCCAATTCGCCATAAAACTTTGGAAGAATTAAAATAAGAGGTATAAAAAATAAGCCTTGGCGAGTTAGGGTTAGTAGCAAAGCCGGAATTGCTTTACCAACGGCCTGAAAATAAGCCGCTCCTATAAGCTGGAGTGCAATTATAGGCGTAGCTGCAAAAACCCATCGCATTGCTGATGGTGTTTCTTTAATAACTTGCGCATCTTGTGTAAATACTTTTGTTATAGTCTCAGGAAAAATCATCAAAAACACAAAAATAACTGTCGCTAAAAGTACAGCATACCTAATCGCCGTATAGATAACTTCTTTTACACGTTTATACTTTTCTGCACCATAATTATAACCTGCAATAGGCAAGAACCCTTGCGTTATGCCATAGATTGGAAAAAGCGCAAACATAAGCATTCGTCCCACTATAGCGTAAGCTGTAACGGAAGTCTCACCACCTAAATCGAACAGAATATTATTCATTAATAAGTAGGTAACACTAACAATTGCTTGTCTCGAAAGGGTCACAAAACCCAAAGCTCCTATTTCTTTTATAATGGGTAAATCAAGTCCAAGATGTTTTGAATTGATTTTTAATTCGGAATGTTCTGAAAGAAAAAACCAAAGGATAAACAAAAAACATAGTATGTAAGAACCTGTTGTAGCCCAAGCAGCACCAGCCATTCCTAAGTCTAAAATATTTATAAATAACACATCGAGAAGAAGATTACCAACCGATGGAAACATCATGGCGTACATGGCAAATTTTGGTTTACCGATAGCACGAATTACGGTATTTCCCATCATACAAAGTGCTAAAACTGGCACACCATACAAGACAATAGTATAATACGTTTTTGCAGGTTCGAAAATCACACCTTTACCTCCAAAAGCTGGAACAAGTGTATCTACAAATAAAAGTCCAAAAATCACAAAAACAACAGTAAACAAAATGGTAAGCGTAATTTGATTACCAAATGTCTTACAAGCTTTTGCATTTTGGTTAGCGCCAAGTGCTCTAGAGATTATGGACGAACCACCAACACCAATGGCCATACCTAAAGCAGCAATAAAAAAAGATACTGGCAACACAACGTTAATGGCTGCAATTGCTGTTGATCCTATCCAATTACCAACAAAAATAGTATCTACAAGAATGTTTAAGGACATCACCAGAATACCAATAGATGCTGGTACGGCTTGCTTTATCAGGAGTTTACCAATAGGTTCATACCCTAAGTCTTGTGAAGATACTTTAGCCATTAAACCATGGCATTTTCAGGCGTCTTCGCCCATTCTTCAATAATATTGGTTAACACTTGAGCGAAATCATCACGTTCATTGAGGCATGGAATCACAGTAAATTCTTCTCCGCCGACTTCGTGAAAAATTTCTTCGCCTTCCATAGCTATCTCTTCTAAAGTTTCAAGACAATCACTTACAAAAGCTGGTGTTACAATAGCCATTTTTTTAATGCCTTCTTTTCCCATACGTTCAATCGTTCGGTCTGTGTATGGCTTTAACCATGGGTCAAATCCTAAACGCGATTGAAAGGTTGTGGAATACGTTCCGTTTTTTAAACCTAATTTTTTAGCAACGTTTATAGTAGTGATTTCGCATTGGTGACGATAACAAAATTCGTGTTGCGGACTTCCTTTTTTAAAACAGCATTTACCATCCATTTTGCAATTACCGTTAGTGACGTCACTTTTACGAATGTGACGCTCAGGCACACCGTGATAACTGAATAAAATATGCTCATAATCCAGTCCATTAAGAACTTCGCCTATACTTGCAGAAAGTGCATTTATGTAATCTTCGCGCTTATAAAATGCTGGCGTTCTTGTGATTTTTACTTGTGGGAAATGCTCTGCGACCAACTCGTCAATTTTCACATCAATCGTTTCCGTTGTTGCCATGGCAAACTGTGGATATAGCGGAATGGTTTTAATCTCCGTACAACCTTTATCAACCAACTCTTGTAAACCATTTTTAAGCGTCATACTTCCGTAACGCATCGCCAAAGCGACTGGATAATCGACTTTATTTTGCACCTTTTCTTGAAGACGCTCGGACAATACAATTAATGGCGAACCTTCGTCCCACCAGATTTTTTTATAGGCTTTTGCCGAAGCTTTTGGTCGTGTGTTTAAAATAATTCCTTTCACTAAAAGCGTTCGCGCCCAAAGCGGTACGTCTATAACGCGCTCGTCCATTAAGAACTCGCCTAAATAACGTTTTACGTCTTTTGGGTTTGGTGTGTCTGGTGAACCAAGATTTACAAGAAGTATTCCTTTCATATTATATTTTCTTTTTCAAGTGTAAAGATACGACCGTTTGAGTAAAGTGTTTTTTATTGATCTATTGTATTTTGTTATAATAGTATTTAAATAAATCAGCCATTGGCCTCAGTAATATATTTTTTTGGCGTTGTTCCATATTTTTTCTTAAACGCCGCAATAAAATGGCTTGCTGTGCTATAACCCACTTTTAATCCCACTTCATTTACATTATAGTTACCCGATTCCAGGAGTTTTCGAGCAACTTCCATTTTATAGTCAAATAAAAAGCCATAAACCGTATCCCCATAAATCTGCTTAAAGCCTTCTTTTAACTTTTTTAAACTTAAATCTATTTGGTCTGCCAATTCTTGAAGCGTTGGTGGCTCGGCCATTTGTGCAATAATAATATCTTTAGCTTGTTTCAACTTGGCCACATTAGTTTCGTCTACCAAAAACGGACATTGCTCTACATTAGCATCTTCACTACGGTTAAAAAACAAACTCAATAATTCGTAAGCCTTCCCTTTAAAATACAAGGGTTTAATGGAATTATTGAGATTAAAACTTAATAACTGATTAAGAACAACTGCCATCGATGGTGTAATGCTTCCATCTTTATAATATTTTTTATCACGATTATCTTCTGATAAAAACGTTACATACGATGCATCTTGAGAAAATAAACGATGAAATTTTTCCAGCGAAATCACTAACGAAATGAGCATACATCCTGGCTGAACTTCTAAATGTATAGGTAAATCGCGTTGTGGATTATACAAAAGCAAAGAGGTATCTTCGAGAATGGGCAAGCGATAGCTGCCTTGATTAAATACAAACGTGGCTTGCCCTTTAGCACAAAAATGAAACTGAATGTAACTGCTATCTATCTGGCGTTCTGCGATTTCTATGGCATTACTATCATTTTTATAAGACAGAATAAAAAAGCCTTCTTCAAGATAGGTTTCTTCAAAAGACCCTTGAGCGACACTTTTAGAAATGGAATTTTCAATTTTCATTTTCTTGTTATTTAGATTCATTCTAAACAAAAGGTGTTAAAACCCTTATTTTTACTGCAAAAATATGACATTTATCATGTTTTTATTTAAAATGACGTTAAAAAACCACAAACGTTATTTTAAGTTCTTCTAGCGTTATTTTTATGTTATTTACAAAATTATTTTTGCATTGTTAATTCCGAAGTCAGGTAAACGAGCGAATGCAACACAAACAAACACATTTTTATGCTATTGGGCTTAGCTACAAAAAAGCTGATGCTGAGGTGCGTGGTCATTTTAGTTTAAGTGATGCTGCTAAAGAAGCTATTTTGACACAGGCTAAAGCTAGTGGTGTTGAAAGTTTATTGTTAGTATCCACTTGCAACCGTACAGAAATTTACGGATTTGCTGAGCGTCCTTGCCAACTTATTGAGTTGCTTTGCGAAAACACCAAAGGCACCGTTGAGGAATTTAGACAAGTTGCTTACATTCATAAAAATTCTGAGGCTATTTCACACATGTTTCGTGTGGGCTCTGGTTTAGACAGTCAAATCCTTGGTGATTTCGAAATTATTGGGCAACTTAAAGCTGGTGCACGGAAGTCTAAAGCGCTTGGCTTGCTCAATTCTTATATCGAGCGTCTTCTTAATGCTGTTATTCAAGCTAGTAAGCGTATAAAAACCGAAACTGAATTATCTTCTGGAGCAACATCTGTTTCATTTGCCGCTGTGCAATACATCATGAATAACGTTGAGAATATTTCAGATAAAAACATCTTACTCTTTGGAACAGGGAAAATCGGCAGAAACACTTGTGAAAATTTAGTGAAGCATACTAAAAATCCACACATTACTTTAATTAACAGAACTAAAGATAAAGCTGAAGCTATTGCGGGTAAATTCAATTTAATCGTCAGAGATTATGAAGACTTACAAAGCGAAATTAATACTTCTGATATTGTAGTCGTGGCGACTGGCGCGCAAAACCCTACGGTTTACAAATCTCTTATTACAAGAGAAAAACCATTACTGATTTTAGATTTATCTATTCCTAAAAATGTGAATGAGGATGTTAAGGAATTAGATAATATCACACTTGTTCATATGGATGATTTGGCTAAAATCACTGATGATACTTTAGAAAAACGCAAAGCATTTATTCCTGCCGCAGAAAACATAATAGCTGAAGTTACCGCAGATTTTAATGCTTGGTTAGACACTTTAAAGTTTGTGCCAACCATTCAGGCGATAAAACACAAGTTGACAGATATTAAAAATTCTGAAGTTAATAATCAGCGCAAAAAGTTAGATAACTTTAACGAGGAGCAAATCGAATTGGTTACCAACAATCTCATACAGAAAATTACCAATCAATTTGCTCACCACTTAAGAGAAGACTCCAATACTTCAGATGAAAGCTTAGAGCTCATCAAAAAAATATTTCAGTTAGAAAACACCCAAAATGTCTAGACTAATTCGCATTGGCACACGCGACAGCCAGCTCGCTATGTGGCAAGCAAAAACGGTTCAATCTCAACTTGAACAACTCGGTCATAAATCCGTATTAGTTCCTGTAAAATCTACAGGAGATATCGTTTTAGACAAGCCTTTATACGAGCTTGGCATCACTGGAATTTTTACAAAAACATTAGATATTGCCATGCTCAATGGTGATATTGATATCGCGGTTCACTCTCTAAAAGATGTACCTACAGTCTTACCAAAAGGTATTGTACAAGCTGCCGTATTAAAACGCGGAAACATCAACGATACTTTAGTTTTTAAGAAAAATGAAGAGTTTCTCTCACAACGCGATGCAGTTATTGCCACAGGAAGTTTACGTCGTCGTGCACAATGGCTCAACCGTTATCCTACACATACCGTTACTGATTTAAGAGGAAATGTAAATAGCCGCTTAGAAAAGTTAGAAAATAACGACTGGAATGCTGCAATTTTTGCCGCTGCTGGTTTAGGGCGTTTAGGCATAAAACCAGAGAATGCGATTAATCTCCATTGGATGATTCCTGCACCTGCTCAAGGTGCCGTTATGGTTGCGGCACTAGAAGAAGACGAAGAAATACGCACGATTTGCGCCGAAATCAACCATAGAGAAACGGAAATTTGTACTAGCATTGAGCGGGAATTCTTAAACCATCTCGAAGGCGGTTGCACAGCACCAATCGGTGCAATTTGTTACATAAATAAGGAGGAAGAAGTCAATTTTAAAGGCATCCTTTTAAGTAAAGATGGCACACGAAAGATTGAGGTCACTAAGGTTGTTCCGCTAGGTAAACACGATAATTTGGCAGAATTTTGTGCGGATTATATTATTGGCAAAGGTGGAAAAACACTAATAGACCAATTACAACGCAGCGATAAAACGACCAATATATACTCTACAAAAACACTTACCGAAGCGCAATTAGAATTATTTCATAGAGATGTAGTTGCAGAAAGTAATGATGCTATAAAAATCAGTCTTAATCGTATTCCTAAAAGTGTGGTTAGAAACGAAATTAAGAATGTAGTTATCACAAGTCAAAACGCTGTTGAAGCTTTATTGACTAACTTTTCAGCACCTGAATTACAATTCAAAAATATTTACTGTGTAGGACGTCGAACCAAGCGTATGATTGAAAAGCGTATTGGTAAAGTTGCTCACATGGCTTCTAATGCTAAAAAGTTAGCCGAGCATTTAGTTGAATTTATAGAAGGCACAGAAGTCACCTATTTCTGTAGTGATTTACGCTTAGATGATTTACCAAATATTTTGACAGAAAATCACATCAAAGTGAATGAAGTTGAAGCCTACCAAACCAAATACGACGCTATAAAAGTAGAACAAAACCTTGATGGAATTATGTTCTATAGTCCTTCAACAATTGAAAGTTTTTTGAAACAAAACAAAGCCAATGGTATTGCTTTTTGTATTGGAGAAACGACTGCAAACATAGCACGCAAATATTTTGAAGATGTCCGCGTAGCTAAAGTGCCAACTGTGGAAAGTGTGATAGAATTAGTGAATGAATATTATGCATAAAAAGCCTTTAGCCATTGGCTTTTAGCTGTTAGCCTAAATCATGCTTAACTTAATACGAAACACTAATATAAAATGTCATGAGAGATTTTAGAAAACTTGAAATTTGGAAAAATGGAATTGAGATTGTAAAGCAGATTTATCAACTCTCTAATCACTTACCACCAGAGGAAAAATTTGGATTGAGGAGTCAAATTACGAGAGCTTCAGTTTCTATTCCTTCTAATATTGCTGAAGGTTGTAGCAGAAATAGTGAAATTGAATTTAAACGGTTTTTAGAAATTGCTATGGGATCACTTTTTGAAGTTGAAACACAATTAATAATTGCGCAAGAACTTAATTTCATTGAAGAAAAAGAATTGAAAGGTGTTATCAGCTCAATTCAAATTGAAGCTAAAATGCTAAATAGTTTAATAAATAAAATAAAAAACAGCTAATAGTCATTGAGCCAAAAGCCAAAAGCTAATAGCCAACAGCTATCATGATAAAAAACGACTTATTTTTAAGAGCATTAAAAGGAGAAACTGTAGAACGTCCACCTGTATGGATGATGCGTCAAGCGGGACGTTACTTGCCAGAATTTATGGAGATAAAGGCCAAGTACGATTTCTTCACACGTTGCCAAACACCTGAATTAGCTAGTGAAATTACAGTTCAACCCATTCGTAGATATGGTATGGATGCAGCCATTTTATTTTCAGATATTTTGGTGATTCCACAAGCCATGAATATTGAGGTACAGATGAAACCTAATTTTGGTCCGTATTTACCAAATCCTATTCGTTCTCAAAAAGATGTAGACAATGTAGTTGTTCCAGATGTTACTGTAGAATTAGATTACGTTTACCAAGCCATAAAAGCCACAAAAGAAAAACTGAATGACGAAATTCCGTTAATTGGTTTTGCCGGCTCACCATGGACTATCCTTTGCTATTGTGTACAAGGTCAAGGCAGTAAAAACTTTGATAAGGCCAAAAAATTCTGTTTTACAAATCCAGTTGCGGCACATGGATTACTTCAAAAAATAACAGATACGACCATTTCGTATTTAAGACAAAAAGTGAAAGCTGGCGTAAATGCCGTTCAGGTTTTCGATTCTTGGGGAGGTATGTTATCTCCAGTAGATTATCAAGAATTTTCTTGGCAATACATTCAGCAAATTATTGATTCTTTAAAAGATGAAACACCTGTGATTGCTTTTGGAAAAGGATGCTGGTTTGCACTTGGCGAAATGGCAAAATCTGGCGCTTCTGCTCTTGGTGTAGATTGGACATGCTCTGCACGTAACGCACGTTATTTAACAGGCGGAAACATTACTTTACAAGGTAATTTTGACCCAACACGTCTGTATTCTCCTCCAGCCGAAATCAAAAAAATGGTCACGAAAATGATTAACGATTTTGGAAAAGACAAATACATCGTTAACTTAGGTCATGGGATTTTACCAGATATTCCTTTAGATAATGCTAAAGCCTTTATAGATGCGGTTAAGGAATATAAAAGCCCAGATTAAACGTAACACATCATGTGTTTTTGCGTCTATTTAATAGACAACTCTATTAAAAAACAAAACGATGATACAAGACATTTTTAGAGGTTTACAAGTGTATTCTGGAGCTTACGGGCTTATTTCTAAACTAAAACTTTGGAAATACTTCGTAATTCCTATGTTAATTAGTTTTGTGGTTTTTATTTTAATATTTGTTTCGGCTTATGGTCTTTCAGACAATCTAGGTGAATGGATTGCGGGTATATGGGTGTGGGAAACGGGTAAGGCTACAGTAACTTTCATTTCAACACTAATTGCTGGTGTCATCATTTTTGCGCTTGGTATTATTATGTTTAAGCACATTATTATGGCGCTTTCTTCACCATTTATGAGTCCTGTTTCAGAAAAAATTGAAGAATATTACACAGGACAACCTGCCGAAAACAAAATAAAATCATCTTTTACGCAACAATTAATTAGAGGCATTAGACTAGGTTTAAGAAACCTTGCAAAAGAATTACTTTATACTATTCCTATTTTACTGCTGAAATTTATACCAGTTGTCAATATATTTTCAACGGCGCTCCTCTTTATAGTACAGGCATATTATGCTGGTTTCGGTAATATGGATTATACGCTTGAACGTCATTTCACCTATAAAGAAAGTGTGAACTTTATTAGAAAAAACAGAGGTTTAGCTATAGGAAATGGCATTGGGTTTCTACTCTTACTATTTATCCCTGTAATTGGTGTAATTTTAGTTCTACCATTAAGCGTTACTTCAGCATCCGTAATTGCCGTGGACTTATTATTTGATGATGATGAAGGCGAACACATTGGTTTCGAGCCATTTGAAGTTATAGAGAATAGATAATGGTTGCGCAATTCGATGGTTTTGAAATCAACCCTGTGCATAATGGAGACGCATGGAAAATCTGTGATTTGTGTGTTGCAAATGCAGACCGTTTTAAACGCTATTTTCCTAAAACCTTAGAACAAAATATCAACCCTACATTATCTCAAATCTTTGTGGATAATAAGGTGAAAGCCTTTGAAAATAAAACGGTTTTTTTGTTCACATTAAAACATTCTGAAACTCGAAAATTAGTTGGTTTAATCTATATAAAAGAATTAGATTGGGATGAGAAACAAGGCGAGTTTGCCTATTGCATAGATTATAATTTTGAAGGGAAAAGCCTTATTTCTAAATCTATTAAAGCCTTATCAAAATATGCGTTTCAAAATCTAGGTTTAGAAATACTTCAAGTTATTTCGCATAAAACAAATACAGCAAGTATTAAAGTTGCCGAAAAGAACAATTTTAAGTGGATAAAAACACTAAAAGAATCCTATACACCTCCAGGAGAAAAAGCACTCGACATGGAGTTGTTCGAATTATATAAATCTTTGTAATCCTGCAAGGTTTCTAAAACCTAGCAGGTCAAAACATAAAAACAAAAATGCAAGACCAAAAAATCAAAGACAAATTCTACGACTACATACAAAATCTACAAGACCAAATAACATCAAGACTAGAAGAGGTTGACGGTTTAGCGCGTTTTCATGAGGATTTATGGAACCGTCCCGAAGGTGGTGGCGGAAGAACGCGCGTTATAGAAAATGGTCGTGTTTTTGAAAAAGGTGGCGTTAATATTTCTGCGGTTCATGGCGAATTACCAAAAACCATGCAACAGCATTTTGGCGTGAAAGATGCCAACTTTTTTGCTTGTGGACTGAGTTTAGTATTGCATCCTAAAAACCCAATGGTACCAACCGTACATGCCAATTGGCGCTATTTTGAAATGTACGATGCCAATGGAAATATCGCCGACCAGTGGTTTGGAGGTGGTCAAGATTTAACACCTTACTATTTGTTCGAAGACGATGCCAAACATTTTCACCAAACCTGTAAAACCGCTTGCGATAGACATAATCCAGAGTTTTATGCAAAATATAAAGCAAGATGCGATGAGTATTTTTACAACGCCCACAGAAACGAAGCGCGAGGTATAGGTGGATTATTTTTCGATTACTGCAAAGCAACAGACGAGATGTCGATGAACGATTGGTTTAACTTTGTTACCGAAGTTGGTGATAGCTTTTTAGAAGCCTATGTACCTATTGTAGAAAAACGAAAAGATTTAGACTACTCTAAAATGCAACGCGATTGGCAAGAAATACGTCGTGGACGCTATGTAGAGTTTAATCTTGTACACGACAAAGGCACTTTATTTGGATTAAAGACCAATGGCAGAATTGAAAGCATTCTCATGAGCTTACCACCGCATGTACAATGGGTGTATGACCACCAGCCAGAACCTGGTAGCGAAGAAGAAAAATTAATTAAAGTATTACAGGAGCCTAAAGAATGGCTTTAAAAATTAAATATTGTATTCTACTTTTCTTATTTGTAAATGCTGTTTTATCGCAAACACAAGTAAGAGATAGCACTTCTATACAGACCTTTAATGATAAAATAACAGCTAGAATTGGGTTAGTAAATACGTCGAACTCATTTATTTTTAATGATTTAGAAAGCAATAGACGTTTTAATCTTTCACCAAATACCCGAGAATATTTGGGGATTTCTGTTCTTTTTAGGTCTGTAGAGTTAGATTTAGGCTTTTCTCCAAACTTTTTAAAACAGAACAGAGACAACGATAACTCAAAGCTACTTAACCTCAACTTTAGAATGTTTTTAGGCCAGTGGATGCAAACCATAGATGTGTACCGCCAAAAAGGATTTTTTGAAGATTTTGAAGGTCAAGAAACTGCGTATCCAGATGTAAAAACATTGAAGATTGGAGGTTCTACATCATATATCTTCAATCCTAATTTTTCGTTCAGAGCCGTTGGTTTTCAAAACGAGTGGCAACGCAAAAGTGCCGGGAGTTTTATTCCCACATTGTATTACTATTATTCTAATTTCGATATCAATACAACAGGCATTACAAATCAAACCAAAAATTTTGATATAGCTGTAGCGCCTTCATATTATTATAACTTTGTCCTACATGAGAATTTTATACTTGGTGTTGGCGCATCATCTGGTTTTGGTCTTAATCTAAATACATCAGGTGAGAGAACCATTACTAGTGGTTTACTAGAGCTTGGAGGTCGTGCATCTATTGGATACAATTCTGAACGATTTTTTGCCGGAGTTAACTCTAGTCTAAATATCTTTGAACACAAAGAAAAAAGGTCTGTAAGAATAGATGATCAAATAACGTTTTTAGAGTTTTACATCGGCTATAGGCTTAAAGCTCCTAAATCATTTATGCGAATGGCAGACAAGGTTAATAAATTCCTTGGTATTTAAATTTAAACAACTATGTTCCCAATTAGAAGAAACCGAAGACTACGACAATCTGATGCAATAAGACGTTTAGTTAGAGAAACCATCATCTCACCAAACGATTTTTTAGTGCCACTTTTTATTGTTGAAGGTAAAGGCATCAAAGAAGAAATAGCATCAATGCCAAACTATTACCGCTACAGTCTAGATTTACTAAAAGATGAAGTAAAAACACTTTGGAGCTTAGGCCTAAAATCGGTTTTGCTCTTTGTAAAGGTTGAGGATAGTCTAAAAGATAACAAAGGTACAGAAGCGCTAAACCCTAACGGCTTAATGCAACGTGCCATTAAAACCGTAAAAGAGGTTTGTCCGGATATGTTGGTAATGACGGATGTGGCGCTTGACCCATTTTCGGTTTACGGGCATGATGGTATCGTTGAAAATGGCAAAATAGCCAACGATGCTACTGTAGAAGTTTTAGCTGAAATGAGCATTTCTCATGCCGAAGCTGGTGCCGATTTTGTGGCGCCAAGCGATATGATGGATGGTCGTATTTTGGGTATTCGTGAAGCTTTAGACCAATCCAATCTAATTGATGTTGGTATAATGAGCTACTCAGCCAAATATGCTTCTGCATTTTACGGCCCATTTAGAGATGCTTTGGATTCTGCTCCTGTGGATATTCAGAATATTCCGAAGGATAAAAAAACCTATCAAATGGACGTTGCCAACCGCGAAGAAGCCATACGTGAAACCGAAATGGACATTAACGAAGGTGCTGATATTGTTATGGTAAAACCAGGCTTGTGCTATTTGGATATTGTACGTGATATTAAAAATAGTTTCGATGTGCCAATTGCCGTTTACCAAGTCTCTGGTGAGTATGCGATGTTAAAAGCTGCTGCAGAAAAAGGCTGGTTAGACCACGATAGTGTCATGTTGGAACAAGTAACCTCTATTAAACGTGCTGGCGCAGATATTATAGCCAGCTACTTCGCAAAAGACGTAGTTAAACTTTTAAAATATTAAACACATACTAGATTTTACTCATAATTGATCACCTTGAGCGGAGTCGAAAGGTTGCTAAGGATGTTGTAAAATTGATTTCGTAAATTAGCACTAACCAATTCAATATACCGTTAATGGGCTTACTCATTTTTTACGCCGTAATTTCAATATTCTTTTCATTTTTGTGCTCTATTTTAGAAGCTGTTCTATTAAGCATCACGCCTACATTTATAAATGTTAAAAAGAAAGAAGGTAAACTATATGCCGAGGAATTGGAAGAACTCAAAAAAGACGTTGACAGACCACTAATTGCTATTTTAACGCTTAATACAATTGCACATACCGTTGGTGCCATATTAGTTGGTGTACAAGCCAAAGTAGCCTATGCAGAGCTTTATGGCACTGAAATTCGCTCTGTTTTTGGTATAAAATTTACTGAAGATGTTATGGTCGGTGTTGTATCTACGATTATGACCATTTTAATTTTAGTAGCTTCAGAAATTATTCCTAAAACCATTGGTGCTACGTACTGGAAGCAACTGGCTAATTTTACATCAAAAGCATTAAACGCTCTTATTTTCCCTTTAAAATGGACAGGTATTTTGTGGTTATTGCAACTCACCACAAAACTTATTGGCGGTAAAGGACATGGTAGTGTTTTAAGTCGTGAAGGATTCGCTGCAATGGCAGATATTGCACACGAAGAAGGTGTTTTTGAAGAAAATGAAAGCAAGGTCATTAAAAACCTACTCAACTTTAAAGACGTACAAGCCAAAGATGTGATGACGCCTCGCACGGTTATGAAAACTGAAAATGAGGTTATGACTGTCGAAGATTTTTTTAAGGCAAATTCTAACATTCGGTTTTCTAGAATTCCAGTTTATACCGAAGATTCTGATAATATAACAGGCTTGGTTCTAAAGGACGATGTGTTTAAAGAAATGGCCTTTGGAAATGGCTCTAAATTACTATCCGAATTAAAGCGGAATATCATTATCGTTAATCGTAGCTTACCAATTCCAAAACTCTTTGAGCAGTTGGTGGAAAGCCGTAATCACATGGCTTTAGTCGTTGATGAGTATGGCTCTGTAAGTGGTTTAGTGACTATGGAAGATGTTATTGAAACACTCCTCGGTCTAGAAATTATGGACGAAAGTGATAATGTGTCCGACCTACAGTTATTAGCCCGTAAAAGTTGGGAAACGCGAGCCAAGCGTCTAGGTATTATAGAAGAAGATAATACAGAAGACTAATGCCAAGTTGCACGATTGAAACACCACTTGGTCACGCAAAAATTACTGGTGATGCCAATGGTATTTCTTCTGTTTCCATTAGTGATACATTTCAAGAACTTTCAGAAATTATCTCAGAAGAATTATTAGATTGTGTAACGCAACTCAAAGCCTATTTTAGGGGCGAGCGTCAGTATTTTGACTTAAAATTAAATCCATCAGGTACCGTCTTTCAGAAAAACGTGTGGCAACACTTACAGCAAATTTCATTTGGTAAAACCTGTTCGTATTTAGATTTATCAAAACAATTAGGCGACCCAAAGGCTATTAGAGCTGTGGCAAACGCCAATGGTAAAAATCCGCTTTGGATTATAGTCCCATGCCATCGCGTCGTTGGTAGCGACGGCAGCCTAACTGGCTATGCTGGCGGTTTACATAGAAAACAATGGCTCATCAACCACGAAAGCTCCAATAAACAACAAACTTTATTCTAAGGTTTAGTATATTTAGGACAACAAATACTATCAAATGAAATTGCTAAAAAAACTCTTCAAATTTCTTATCATATTCTTCGGTTTAGTCATTGCCGTACTTTATATCACAGATACCGATTATTTGCTCAAAGCCGTAAGAACCATTTACCTAAAAGGTCACACTACAGCGTATCTAGAAGACTATAAACATTTTGACAATCAAGAAATTGATGCCAGCAACAATCCGCAACCATGGCCAAATCATGTCGGTTATAATTCAGCTATAGAAACAGAACGTCTAGCAAAAGCCAATAAAGATTGGGGAACAATTGCTTACGTCATCATAAAAAATGACAGTATTTGGTTTGAAAATTATTACGATGGATTTAACGAAGATTCAAAATCCAATTCCTTTTCTATGGCGAAGAGTTATGTATCTGGTTTAATGGGAAAAGCCATTATGCAAGGTCATATAAAAAGTCTGAACCAACCTGTTTGCGATTTTCTTCCTGCATTTTGCGATGGCAAAGCAGCGAAAATGACCGTTGGCGATTTAAGTAGCATGGCATCTGGCACCAATTGGGACGAAGCCTATTATTCGCCATTGAGCATTACAACTCGTGCTTATTTTGATGACGATTTAGCCAAAGTGATGAACGGCCTTAAAGTTGTTGACGAGCCTGGTCAAGCCTTTAAATACGCAAGTGGCGATACGCAAATGCTCGCCATGGTTATTGAAAAAGCAACTGGTAAAAAACTATACGATTATTTTGAAGAAAGCTTTTGGAAACCACTCGGCAGTGAAAACGAAACCCTTTGGCAAGTTGATAGTGACGACCATGATTTGGTAAAAGCCTATTGCTGTATAGCCAGTAATGCCAAAGATTTTGCACGTTTCGGGAAGCTATACAAAGACCACGGCAAATGGAATGGCAAACAAATTTTAGATTCGGCATTTGTAGCGAAATCTGTAAAACCTCGTTTTCCGGATAGCCCAGAATACGGCTATGGTTGGTGGCTTAAAAATCATCTGGGAAAAGACTTTTTTATGATGCGTGGACATTTGGGACAATATGTATTTGTGCAGCCCGAAGACAACGTAATCATTGTACGTCTCGGTCATCAAAAATCGCCAGATAACCTCAACGCAAAACCTTTTACAGATGATATTAGTTTGTATATTGAAGAAGGTTATAAAATGCTTGGGAACTAACTGATTTTTTGTCTGGTCGAGCGCAGTCGAGACCTCAAAGCTGCGATTACTAAAACCTCTCGACTTGCTCCTCTGTTATAGCTTCGGCGACACGCAGACGCTCGAGGAGACAGCATTTTTTGTATTTTACAGCATATTTAGAATTAAGCTTCTTATGAAATACCTAAAACTCCTTATAACAGCAATCCTAACAGCAGCTGTTTTCTACGGTCTTAACAATAAATTCGAAGACATACCAGCATTAGGAAAATTCCTTGCACCGAATCAAGGGATTTGGCAAAATGAAGGTGATGAAATTATCAGCGGAGAGATTGCAATTTCAGGATTGGATGAAGCTGTCACTGTGCATTACGACGCACAACTCATTCCACATATTTTTGCAAAAAACGATAAAGATTTATACAAAGCACAAGGTTACATTACGGCAAAACACCGTTTGTGGCAAATGGAGTTTCAAACCTATGCTGCGGCAGGTCGCCTATCTGAAATTATTGGCGAAGGCGCTCTAAACTACGATAGAGAACAACGCCGTAATGGTATGCTTTTCGGTGCTGAAAACAGTTTAGATGTTGTAAAACAAGACCCAGAAGCCTTAGCGCTTTTGGAGGCTTACAGTGCTGGTGTTAACGCATATATTAATAGTCTAGAACCAGAAAACTATCCTGTAGAGTATAAACTTTTGGGTTACCGACCAGAGGCTTGGACTATCGATAAAACCATGCATTTACTGATGTATATGACCGATATGCTTTGTGGTCGGGATTACGATTTAGAATTTACTAATACCATAAAAAAGTTCGGTAAGAAACGTTTTGACATGTTGTTCCCCGATTTTTATGATATTATTGACCCAGTAATTTCAAAAGACACCGACTGGAGTTTTATATATGGGGAAATGACGGAAATTCCAAAAAGTGAAATGGCAGACGACACTGTTTCGGTAACTGAATTCATGGCAAAACCACATCCAAATAACGGAAGTAACAATTGGGCTGTGGCTCCTAAAAAATCAGCAAGCGGTAATGCTATTTTAGCTAGTGACCCACATCTGGGTTTAAATTTGCCTTCTATTTGGTTTGTTATGCAATTATCAACACCAGAGCATAATGTGTATGGCGCTACTTTACCAGGCGCATTGGGTGTTATTATTGGCTTTAACGACGATATTTCTTGGGGTGTAACCAACGCCACACGAGACGTAAAAGATTGGTACAAAATAGACTTTGAAGACAAAAGCCGAAAAGCCTATAAGTATAACGGGCAGTGGAAAGAAACTTCAGTGAGACTCGAAGAAATTAAAATAAAAGGAAAAGAAACCTTTATAGACTCTGTCATTTATACGCATCACGGTCCCGTCAGCTACGATTATAATTTTAAAAGTGATAACGAGCTTAAAGGCTATGCGATGAAATGGGCTGGTCACATTGGCCATAACTTTACGGATTTGTTTTATAAGCTCAATCGTGCTAAAAATTATGATGATTATAGAAATGCTATAAAAAACCATGTTGCGCCGGCACAGAATTTTATTTTCGCCTCAAAAACTGGAGACATTGCCATGTGGGTACAAGGCCAATTCCCAAATAAATGGAAAGGTCAAGGTAAATTCTTAATGGATGGTAGTAACCCTGACCATGATTGGCAAAGTTTTATTCCATCGGACTACAATGCACATACTAAAAATCCTGAACGTGGTTTTGTAAGTTCCGCAAATCAGCACCCTACAGATTCTATGTACCCATTTTATGTGTTTAACGATGGTTATGACACGTATCGCTCTCGTATTATCAATAACTTCTTTAGGTCTAAGGAGAAGTTTGATGTCGAAGATTTTAAAGATTTACAAAACAACAATTTCAACTTAAAAGCAAGTGAAATTGTGCCTTATTTAATCGAAAATTTAGAAGTTTCAGAACTCAATGACGCCGAAAAGGAAGCTTTGGATATTCTGAAAAATTGGGATTTTGATAATCACATAGACAGCAAAGCACCAGGTTTATTTTCGAGTTGGAATAATAGTCTTTACAATTTGCTTTGGGATGAATTTGATGTTGAAGAAGAAACCCTAAAATGGCCGTTTACCTATCAATATATGTACATGCTTAAAAATCATCCTAATGATGACTTTATGGACATTCAAGACACACCCGAAAAAGAAACAGCGAAGGATTTAATTCAGCAATCCTTTAAAGAAACGGTGGAAAAACTAAACAAATGGAAAGAAAAGAATGGCGATTACACTTGGAAAAATTATAAGCGTTCTTATGTGGGACACTTGCTTCAGGCCTTACCTGCATTCTCAGTACAGAACATCCCAATTGGTGGCGATGGCAATACCGTAAATGCCATGACTAGAAACCATGGGCCTTCATGGCGAATGATTGTAGAAATGGGCAACAAACCCAAAGGTTTTGGCATTTATCCAGGTGGACAATCAGGAAATCCGGGTAGTAAGTATTACGATAATTTTATAGACGATTGGGCAAAGGGCAACTATTTTGAAATTAACTTTTTGCAGTCAGAAAGTGACTCGACTTCAATCCAATCTACACAAACTTTAAAGCCAGCTAAATAATATGAAACGAAATAGCATCAACTTTATCATTACAATCGTTTTAGCTATCATTTTATCACAGTTTTTCCCTTGGTGGTCAGTTATGTTAGCGGGATTTAGTTCAGCGCTTTTAATTCCCTTAAAAAAAGCTTCGGTATTCGTTGTTCCACTATTAGCCATTGCGCTGTTTTGGATAGTCTATTCTTGGTCATTGAGTAGTGCAAACGATTTTATATTGGCTAAAAAAATCGCTGTACTATTACCTCTTGCTGGTAACGAATATCTGTTACTATTAGTTACGGGATTAATCGGAGGTTTAGCAGCAGGCGTTTCGGCTTTATTTGGAAAACAATTATCTTTAGTATTGAAGTCTAAATAAATTTTAACGTTATGATTTCTAAGCTTCATCTTGAAAACATTTTATTCTTAGATATTGAAACCGTACCAGAAACACAGCATTTCTCGGACTTAGACGAAACCAAACAACAACTTTGGGAACTAAAATCACAATATCAACGTAAAGATGATTACACCGCCGAAGAGTTCTATGACCGTGCAGGTATTTGGGCAGAGTTTGGAAAAATTATTTGTATTTCAGTAGGCTATTTTAAGGTTGATGGCGACATTAGAAATTTTCGTGTGACGTCTTTTTACGGTGATGAAATTAAAATCCTCAAAGACTTTAAAAATTTACTGATTTCGCACTTTAGCCAAACCAAGCATCTGCTCTGTGCACACAATGGAAAAGAATTCGACTTTCCGTATATAGCCAGACGTATGATTATTCATAATATAGAGCTGCCTTATAAACTCAATTTATTCGGGAAAAAACCTTGGGAAGTTCCACATCTCGATACTTTAGAATTGTGGAAATTTGGCGATTATAAAACCTATACATCGCTCAAGCTTTTGACTAATGTTCTGGGGATTCCTTCTCCTAAAGATGATATTGATGGAAGCGAAGTCTATAGTGTTTATTATAATGATAATAACATAGACCGTATTATCACCTATTGCGAAAAAGATACGATTGCTGTAGCACAAATATTCTTGCGATTAAGAGGTGATGAGTTACTTCATGAGAATGAGATAAAGCATATTTAAACTATTATTTTTTTACAATAAAAAAGAGCCCAGATAAAATCTGAGCTCTTTTTGTTTTAAGATATTGGTTAGGCTTATTGCTTAATAAACTTTCTAGATACAGACACTTCTCCTGTACTTAATTCTAAGAAATATACGCCTTTATCTAGTGTAGTAACATCAATTTGGCTAGAGTTAACTCCGCGTAAAACGGTTTGACCTAGCATATTTACAATTCGGTAAGTTGCATTTTCTACGCCTACAGTTTCAACATATAACGTGTTTGTTACTGGATTAGGATACATTCTCATTTTAAATGCATCTTCATCTTCATCACCTAATACATCAACTCTTTCACCAAAGACAACTTCTCCTCTAGAAGTAGGACAAGAGGTCTCATAAATTTTTACGTTAGTAAATGTAGAGTTGTTACCAGAACCAGCATCATTATCATTTATAAATACTAATCTGTCCATAACGCCTGTGTAAGAATCGCCTACCGGAATAACGTAGGTTCTTGTTCCGCTTACGTAATTATCAAAATTGGTAATTCCGTAATTCTGAGTTCCATAAAACTTAAAGTAGAACGAAGATGTTAACGCATTATCATTTTCGAATCCGATACCATGAATTTCACCTTCTGATGTACTGCTAAACTCTAATTCTATTACAGTATTTGCGGTAACTGTATAAGGAAAATCGATATACTTCCAAGTATTATTGGTTAATGTTAATGAAGCTCCTCCATTTCCTATAGAATTAGCACCACTTGCATCTTGAGTTGAAAATGAATTAAGCGTATAATCATTGAAATTTAATGTATCACAACCTGCAGGTGGATTAGTGCCACCATCCGTTAAACTAATATCATCTATAGCTACATCTGCTTGCCATGTGCCACCTGTTAGTCTATTAAATCGTAACTGAATACCACTTCCTAAATAAGCTACCAAATCTATATTTACCGTTAACCACTGGTTACCTTGGTTTCCAGTTTGGCTCCATAAACTTGTCCAATTAGCACCTTCGTCATTGCTCACCTCTAATGCTATTGAACCTGCGTTTGTTGAACCAAACATATGATACTTGAATGAGAACGTCGCTTCTGCTGCACTTGATAAATCGAAACATGGCGACGTAATTATAGCTCGCTTATTTGGATAACCAGTATTATTACCAGAAGCCTCTACAAAAATATAGTTACTTCCTTCTATTGCGCTTGATGGTCCTGTGTTGTTCGATGGAGTACCGTTAGCATCTACTGTCCAATTAAGGTCATCTGCACTACTCTGCGTCCAAGCGCCGATACCGCTCTCAAAGCCTTCAGCATATGGAAGCGATACTCCTCCAGAACAGCCATTCGATACTTCGTTTACAGTCACTGTTCTTACTACTGGTATAGCTGCATTTCCAGCAGCATCACTCACATTGTAAGTCAGTGTGTAGGTTCCAGCAACATTAGTATTTACTGCTCCTGTAACAACAATATTAGATGTTAAGTTACCATCTATGTTATCTGTAGCTGTAGCACCTGCATCTGTATATGCGTCACCTACAGTTAAGCTAACAGTTGCTGAACCTAATAATGTAATTACTGGAGCAGTCGTATCTGGATTTACAGTCACCGTCCTTGTAGCACTTGCTGCGTTTCCTGCGGCATCACTAACACTGTATGTTACTGTATATGTTCCGGCTATATTAGTATTTACAGTACCTGATGTTACAATACTCGATGTTAAATCGCCATCGACGTTATCAGTTGCTGTTGCTCCTAATTCGTTATAAGTCTCTTGCAACTCTAAAGTAATCGAAGCAGAACCATTTAAAGTAATTACTGGCGCTGTAGTGTCTGGCCCAGAAGATTCAATTACAACTGTATAATCTTCAACTTCACCATACGTAAACGACTCGCATGGCGCTGGAGCTGCATTGTATTTCATGGAAACACGCATACGGGTTGCACCTTCTACAGCCGCAGTTGGCACCGTAAAGTTTCCGCTTACAGGTGTTGCTTGTGTTGGAGCTTGAGAAAAGACTTGCTCTCCTGCATCAGTAAAATCTCCATCCTTGTTGTAATCTATCCAAACTGCATAAGCTTCATTATAAAGAGTACCTGTCCAAGTTGGTGTTATTGTAATTGTATTTGAAGCTCCTTTAGTTAGTACCGTAGATTGTGATGTAAAATCTGCGTAACCGCTAGCTGCCGCACCAGAAGAATTATCTATCGACCCTAATTGTACTCTTGAGATAAATTCGTCATTTACATTATTACCATTAGATGCGCAATAATTTAATTGTACTTCTGTAGTTGTAAAATTAACTGAAGCTGAGTATGCTGAATTACTTCCTCCACTACACTTACTTCTTACTTGAGCTTCGTATTGTGTTTGGGTATTAAGCCCTGTTAGGTTAGAAGAAACTCCAGTCACTGCGACTGTTGTCCAAGTAGATGAACCTAAAACTCTATATCTTAAATCGTAGGTTGCTCCCGCTACTGCATTCCAACTTAAAGTAGCTGTCGACGACCCAATGTTCGAAGCTGCTAGTCCACTTGGTGTGGTAGCATTACAAACAACAGGTGCTCCAATTGTAAAGTTAGCATTAGAGATATCGAAGAAGATGTGGTTAGAACCTCTAACCATAATTCTGTTTTGCGACCCTTGGTTATTAGGCACTACAATATCATGAGAACCATCATTAGGAACTCCTGATGCTAAAGTGATAGGATAGGTGTCTCCACCATCTGTTGATAAGAAGATATCTACATTCGCTGCGTTTACTCCGTTTCCTGTTGTGCCGGCAACATTCCAAGTTACTGTTTGTGTTGTGCCAGCATCCCAAGTTACATTGGTGTTTGGAGAATTTAGTACAAATGGCCCTGCTGTACCATTTACTGTAATACGTGTATCGTCACTATTATTTGTTGCGCCTCCAACGCGATTGTCTCTTACAGTTAATCTAAAATTTAATATTCTCGCCACATTAGGAACAGCTTCCCATTGCCAAGAAGTAGCACCAGATTTTATAGTTTGAAGTCTTGGAAAATAACGTTTATTATCCGTAGTTGGATTAAATGACCTAAAAGCTACGCCAGTGGTTGCTGTAGTACTCGGGTAGGTTGTAGCTGCATTATTCTCATCTGCCTGTTCCCAGCAATAAGTTAATACGTCTCCTGAATCAGCATCTGATGCAGTGCCTTCTAAGACGAAAGGCGTACCCTTTGGAATTGTATAATTAAGACCAGCATTAACCGTTGGTACTGAATTGCCCGTATTTGTATTGGTTTGACAACTTGTAGACTTAACATAGTTTGTAACTTGCTGTATTGTAAACCAGTGGAAATATGGATCACTATTCTGTTGAACATCAGTTGCTCCAGTAATACCTGCATATCCCATGATAGTCGTGCCACTTCCTGGCTCAAAATGTGCATTTGTACCTTCATTTCTAAAAGAAAACGTGTGATTTCCACCAAACTGATGCCCTAGCTCATGAGCTACATAATCTACATCAAAAGGATCACCTTCTGGGGTTGAGCGCGATGTAAAAGCGCTTCCTTTTTGTCCGTTGACACATACACAGCCTATACATCCTGCGTTTCCATTGTCTGATGCTCTAGCAAATAAGTGACCAACATCATAGTTGGCTTCACCAATTACATTTGTTAATGTATTTTGTACTTGACTATTGAAACTTCCATTAGAATATGGATCTGTACTAGGGTTTGTATAAATAACATTGTCTGTGTTTGCAATTAGAACCATAGTAACGTTAAAGTCATTTTCAAAAAGACCGTTAACTCTTGTCATCGTGGTATTTATTGCTGCTAGTGCTAGCGCTCTAGTTCCTCCATGATACTGTGTATATTCTCCAGTAGTAGAGACGGCAAGTCTGTACGTTCTCAAAGTACCATCGTCTGCATTTCTTAATGATGTAGAGTTTCCTTGCAGCAAAGAATTTGCTTGAGCCGTTACCTCACATTCAAAATTATCTTGTACTGGTAATTTGTCTTGTCTCTTATATACTGTGTACTGAGATAAGTCGTTTGTGTAAGGCTCTATAAAAGAAGCTGGTTTATCCGATGATAAGCGCATACTTTGTAGGCCTAACGGAGATACACTAAAACGAATACGGTCTGAAGGATTATCGATTCCCTGACCTGCGTACGATTTGATATTCGGATATCTGGCTGCCAAATCAGGATGCATTACAGACGCCTCCATAACACGATAACGCTCTAGCTCTCCATCAGCATTTGGAAACGATACAATAACATTTGACTGACCACTAAATTCACCTCTTGCTGGCGCTTGAGATAGCATGGCTTTTAAGCCTTCAATATCTAACGAATAGATTTGTTTTGTAGGAAGTTCTCTCCTACTTTCTTTAACATCAACCGTTTTTGCTGACTCTTTTTTCCAAAGTGATTGACTTTGAGAAAATGCAAAAAACGAGCATACAAAAAATGCGAAGAATAGTGTTTTTTTCATAGAATATTAATTGGTTTTTATTTTAATTAATTCAAATTATTAAAATTTCATCATTCATTTTGTAGGATTGTGTTTATTAACACTGATTTCTTTTTTATTACGGTTTTCCCACATATGTAATGACGAAAAAGACTACATCAGCTATAAAATTTATTTTTTTAAAACCTTTCTTCTTGATAAATTATAGAGAGATGTATATCCAAATTTCAGTGGCTGAAAATATTAAAATATTGTTAAGTCACAATAAAATTGTTAGTATTTTCGACGAAATGTTGCTAATATGATAATAAAACTTTTAAATTTTTATTAATTTTAAAATGTAAGGCTTTTTTAAATCGTTCGTTTTCAGGCTTTTAAGGACTGGTGTTTTTTTAATATTAATACCATATACTAATTATCTATTACTAAATTTAGCCATGCAAAATTCTACATTGCTTCAGGTCGAAAATCTTAGCATCAGTTTTGTTTCTAAAAACAAAAAAACTGAAGTAATCCATGAGGTTTCTTTCGATGTATTCGAAAATGAAATTTTAGGAATTGTAGGAGAATCTGGCTCTGGTAAGTCTGTTTCCTCTCTTGCAATAATGCGTTTACTGCCTGAAAAAGTGTCTAAAATTACTTCTGGTTCTATTCAATTTGGCGGAAAAGATTTATTATCTGCATCGCAAAAAGAGCTTCAGAATATAAGAGGAAATGATATTGCAATGATTTTTCAAGAACCGATGAGTTCTTTAAATCCGTCTATGACATGCGGTAAACAAGTTTCAGAGTTAATTAAAAAGCATACGTCTCTATCTAAAAAAGAAATTAAAAAAGAAGTAATTGACTTATTTAGTCGTGTAAGACTACCTAATCCAGAGCGTATTTACAAGGCTTATCCCCACGAAATTTCAGGAGGACAAAAGCAACGTGTTATGATTGCGATGGCGATTTCCTGCAAACCAAAGCTACTCATTGCAGATGAGCCTACGACAGCCCTAGATGTTACTGTACAAAAAGAGATTCTAGATTTACTTAAACTGCTTCAGCAAGAAACAGGGTTGAGCATTATATTTATTTCACATGATTTAGCACTAATGTCGGAACTGGCCGATAGGGTCGTTGTAATGTATAAAGGACAAATTGTCGAAAATGGCGACGTCGAAGAACTATTTAAGTCACCTAAACATCAGTATACAAAAGCGTTGTTTAATTCGCGCCCATCAATGAAGACGCGATTAAAAAAATTGCCAACAGTCAGCGACTTTGTTAAGGATACAGTTAATAAAACTGTTGTCACCTCCGAAGAGCGCCTGAAAAGGCATCAAGCCATTTACAACCGTCCACCACTATTAGAAGTTATCGATTTAGAAAAGACGTATATCTCTAAACAAGGATTTTTTAAACCAAAAACTCAATTTAAAGCTGTAAATAATGTGAGTTTTAATGTTTATCAGGGAGAAACTGTTGGGTTAGTTGGCGAATCCGGATGCGGAAAATCTACTTTAGGTAATGCTATTTTGCAGTTAGATAAGGCTACTGCAGGAATTATAAAATATAAAGGAGAAGATATTACAAATCTAGATTCTAATAGAATTAGGAGTCTTAGAAAAGATATTCAAATAATTTTTCAAGACCCATTTGCGTCATTAAACCCCAGGTTAACTGTAGGGCAAGCCATTACAGAACCTATGATGGTTCATGGGATTGGCTCCAACGCAGAAGAGCGCAAGGCAAAAGCTATTGATATTTTAAATGAGGTTGGACTATCAAAAGAAGACTTTAATAAATATCCACACGAATTTTCTGGTGGACAGCGTCAGCGTATTGGTATTGCTAGAACCATAGCATTAGAGCCGAAGCTAATAATTTGTGACGAATCGGTATCTGCTTTGGACATATCGGTGCAAGCGCAGGTATTAAATCTTTTGAACGATTTAAAAGAGAATTTTGGTTTTACCTATATATTTATATCTCACGATTTAGCTGTTGTAAAATATATGTCTGACCAACTTTTGGTTATGAATAAAGGTGAAATTGAAGAAATGGGTGAAGCCGATTCTATTTATAAAAATCCAAAAAAAGAATACACCAAAATATTAATTGATGCTATCCCTAAAGGTCTATAGAAAAAAGATTTTCTTGGTTAAATAAAATACGCCAGATATTAATCTAAGCGTATTTTTTAGTTTAGAAGGTTTTACTTCGTAAGTAGGTTCTGGTAGATTTGATTTTGTTTCCATAAGTTTAAGTTTATGATAGATTTGGGACAAATCATAAAATTAAGTTTATGATAGACTTGGCTAACTTGGTTATTTTGATTTGGGACTGCTAATATGAAACAAATTTTAAAATACAACGATTAAATACATAATTAATCGATGAAATACATTAAATTTTAACATTTCAGTCAAAAAAAGCTATATTTCTGTGGCCTTCATGTCTTTAGAAGATATGACTTAAACATCCATTTCTGGAATATCACCTTCAATAATCAAATGCCCTTCCGTTGCATTTTTAATATCGTCCACCGAGACACCTGGAGCACGCTCTAATAGCTTAAATCCTTTGTCGGTAACTTCTACAACCGCAAGATTTGTTACAATTTTCTTTACACAACCAACACCCGTAAGCGGTAATGAACAACGTTTTAATAATTTAGACGCTCCGGCTCTATTGGTATGCATCATAGCTACAATAATATTCTCCGCACTTGCAACTAAATCCATAGCGCCGCCCATACCTTTAACCATTTTACCGGGAATTTTCCAATTGGCAATATCCCCGTTTTCTGCTACCTCCATAGCACCTAATATGGTTAAATCTACGTGCTTTCCGCGTATCATAGAAAAACTTGTTGCAGAATCGAAAAAACTCGCGCCAGGCAAGGTTGTAATGGTTTGCTTTCCTGCGTTAATAATATCTGCATCTTCCTCGCCTTCAAAAGGGAAAGGTCCCATGCCTAAAACACCATTTTCACTTTGAAACTCTACTTCGATATCGTCTCTTACAAAATTAGCGACTAAGGTTGGTATCCCAATTCCAAGATTAACGTAGTACCCGTTCTTTACTTCTTTTGCTATGCGTTTTGCAATTCCGTTTTTATCCAGCATAATTAATGTCTTTGTCTTACAGTTCTTTGTTCTATGCGCTTTTCGTAAGCTTCTCCTTGGAAAATACGCTGTACAAATATTCCAGGTATATGAATTTGATTTGGGTCTAGCGCTCCTGCAGGAACTAACTCTTCTACCTCAGCAACTGTAATCTTCGCTGCTCCGCACATGTTTGGATTAAAATTACGAGCAGTTCCTTTAAATATAAGGTTTCCTGCTTCATCACCTTTCCAAGCTTTTACAAAAGCAAAATCCGCTTTAAATGCATATTCTAATACATACATTTTACCATCAAACTCTCTTGTTTCTTTTCCTTCTGCTACCTCAGTACCGTAACCTGCTGGTGTGTATATCGCAGGAAATCCAGCTTGAGCAGCCCTACATCGTTCAGCCAGTGTCCCTTGCGGAATAAGTTCTACATCTAATTCTCCACTTAGCATTTGACGCTCAAATTCATCATTTTCGCCAACGTAAGAGGATATCATTTTTTTAATTTGCTTTGCTTGAAGTAATAAGCCTAATCCAAAATCGTCTACACCTGCGTTATTAGAGATACAGGTTAAACCTTTGACGTTTCGTTTTACTAATTCGGCTATTGCATTTTCTGGTATGCCACTAAGACCAAATCCACCAAGCATTAGGGTCATATTATCAGTAACACCTTCTAATGCCGAAGTAACATTGACCACTTTTTTATTAATCATGAGCTATAGATTATTTGCTGCTCTAAATTACAAAAGTTTGGCAATAAAGATTGTGAAAGACATCCCAAAAAGGATTTTAAAAATCTATACCTAAATCGTCATCGTCGTCATTATCGCTACTTGAAGCAGCATCATTAGATTCTTTTGTACAATCGGTATTAATAGACAAGTTGGCTGGTTTTTCGAAAGCTTCTTTAGAAACATTAAGCGTTTCGTCCTCGTAGCATGCTTTCATAAAAAGCGCCCAGACTGGAAGCGCAGTTGAAGCGCCCTGTCCGTATTTTGTGTCTTTAAAGTGAGCTGCTCTATCTTCGCACCCTATCCATACACCAGTAACTAAATTAGGCACCATGCCCATAAACCAACCATCACTATTATTTTGTGTAGTTCCGGTTTTACCTGCTATCGGATTGGTAAGTTCCCATGGATAACCAGTGAGCATTTCTTTAGTAAACTTTTGATTTTTTCTCCAGTTATCACGTAATCGAGCACCTGAACCAGACTGAACCACGCCTTCCATAAGATTAATCGTAACATATGCCACTTCTTCACTTAGTACATCGCGGCTTTCTGGCTTAAACTGATACAAAACTGTTCCGTTTTTATCTTCAATCCGCGTTACTAAAACAGGCTTATTATAAACGCCTTTATTAGCAAATGTTGAGTAGGCAGCAACCATTTCGTAAACACTAATATCTGGCGTTCCTAATGCAAT
Source organism: Winogradskyella wandonensis (assembly GCF_004346845.1). GTDB lineage: Bacteria > Bacteroidota > Bacteroidia > Flavobacteriales > Flavobacteriaceae > Winogradskyella > Winogradskyella wandonensis. Next base: position 629,767 of record NZ_SMGI01000002.1, read on the forward strand.
TGCAGGAACAGGTAAAATCTCCTGTTCTACTCCTAATTTTTTAGCCATTTCTACAACGGGTTGCGGACCTATTTCATTCATCAGGCGAGCGGTAATTGTATTTGTAGAACTTGCTAATGCCGCTTTAAGTGTTTGATATCCTTGATAATTTCCGCCTGTATTCCTTGTTGTCCATGGCTCAGGATTACCAAACTTATTGGCTTCTATAGTAATTGGTGTTCTAGGTAAACTATCGCATGGCGATAATTGCAATTGGTCAATAGCCGTGGCATAAACAAACGGTTTAAAGGTAGACCCTACTTGACGCTTTCCTTGCTTAACCATGTCGTATTTAAAATGCTTGTAATTCATGCCTCCAACCCAAGCTTTCACGTGACCAGTCTGCGGGTCCATAGACATCATCGCAGGTCGTAAAAACGATTTGTAATAACGCATCGAATCTATAGGTTTCATCACGGTATCTATCTCGGTATATTTTCCGTCTTTCCATGCAAAAATTTCCATTTGCGTTGGTTTACTAAAAGACGCTATAATTTCTTTTTCGGATTTACCTAAATCGTTTTTCATATGTCGCCAGCGCTCACTTCGACGCATACCAACATTCATTAGACTTTCAATTTCTTTTTGGTCTAATTCCAAAAATGGTGCTGTTGGATTTCTATCGGGTGTATTTTGATTATCGAACTCCGCTTGAAGCCTTGGCATATGCTGCGCAATTGCCTCTTCTGCGTACTTTTGCATCCTATAATCTATTGTGGTATAAATTTTTAACCCATCGTTATAGAGATTGTATAATTCGCCATCTGGTTTTGGATTTTTCTTAATCCAGTCTTTCATAAATTCTGCAAGGTTAGCTCTAAAATAGGTAGCTAAACCTTCGCGATGTGATTCTGGCGAATAGTTTAAGTCTAACTCTGTTTGTTGAAGTGAGTCTTTAACCTTTTCGGTAATAAAATTATACTTAGCCATTTGGGCTAAAACAACATTACGTCGATTTCTTGTTCCAACAGGGTTTCTTTGTGGTCTTGGGTTGTAAAGTGACGAATTTTTAAACATCCCCACTAACATAGCAGATTCTTTTAAATCTAAATCTTTAGGCTCTTTACCAAAATAAATACGTGCCGCAGAACGAATACCATCTGCATTGTTATTGAAGTCATAGATGTTAAAGTACATCGTTATAATTTCTTCCTTGGTGTATTGGCGCTCTAATCTCGTGGCAATAACCCATTCTTTTACCTTTTGAAAAACGCGACCAAATTTATTTTTTGAAACCTGTTTTGTAAATAGTTGTTTAGCTAATTGTTGCGTTATAGTACTAGCTCCTCCGCCACTACCTAATTTGAAAATTGCTCTTAAAGTTCCTCGTCCGTCTATACCGGAGTGGTCGTAAAATCTTATATCCTCAGTTGCGACTAAGGCGTCTACTAAGTGCTTTGGTAAATCCTCGTATCCTACTGGCGTTCTGTTATCTTCGAAATAGAATTTAGCCAAAGTTTTATTGTCTGAAGAAATAACCTCGGAAGCTAGATTTGTTCTGGGATTTTCTAACACGGTATGGTCTGGCATTTCTCCTAAAAATCCCCATGATGCTAGTAAAAATATAAGTATTATGGATACTATTCCAAAAGAGAACAACATCCAAAACCAACGGATGTATTTTGAAAAATCTTGAGTGTTATTTGCTGTCTTTTTAGCCTTTTTATTAGCCATATCTATTTGTTTTCTACTCTAAAACCAACTTCTGTGATACCTTGTAAATTATCAATGCCAGACACCTCTCCGTATTTACGCATTGCTTGTTGTACCGAGAATGTATAAACGCCTTCTTCTTTAAATCTAAAGGCATCCTTGTGTCCTTTATACCAAAGTTTATTTTCTTTTACATCAGTAAAACCTTCGCCTAAAAGTGTGCCGTCTGGTGCCGCCATTTTGTATTCTAAAGTATCTATAAATGTCTTTCCGTTAGGATATTCTAATGCCGTGATTAGAAAAAGATTATTATACTTGTAGTCTTTATTATTTCTTATGTTAACAAACAAATTGTAGTTGTTTGTCGTATCTGGCGCCTTGATTTTAAATGAAATAATTTCATCTTTATTCCATTGATTAGGCAATGATTGGTATTGGTCAAACACTAATTTTGAATCGCAAGACAAAACCAAAACCAACAACAGAAATTGTACTAAGAATAAGCTAGTCTTTCTTGGCATTATTTCGAGGGTTTCTATTTCTACGGTTTTTATTTCTGTTACGACTCTTATTGTTTTTACGTCTGTTATTCCCTTTTGGATTATCGAAACGTGTTAAACTATCTTGACCGACAACATTTTCGAATTCAACTATAGCATCTTGTTGGTGCTCGGCAGCGTATTCTTCAAGACTTGCAACTTTTTTTCCTTTTTTGTTTAATTCAATAATTTCGTTTGCTTGTTTTGTGGAGATAACATGCCAATTCATCCATTCGCCCTCGTAGGCATACCACATAAGCCCTTTAAAAATATCTGTTTTTTGACACACAGCTATTCCCTTTTCGGTTTGTAGTTTTTTATCTGTTTTAGGGAATGCTTTTAAAGCATCTAAGTATGAATCTAACTCGTAATTTAAGCAACATTTAAGTTTACCGCATTGCCCAGCTAATTTTAATGGGTTTAGCGATAATTGTTGGTACCGCGCTGCTGATGTACTAACTGATCTAAAATCGGTTAACCATGTAGAACAACATAATTCTCTACCGCAGGAGCCAATGCCTCCAAGTCTTGCAGCCTCTTGTCTGAAACCAACTTGTTTCATTTCTATACGCGTCCTAAACTCTCTTGCAAATACTTTAATTAACTCCCTAAAATCCACACGTTCTTCCGCAGTGTAGTAAAATGTTGCTTTACTGCCATCGCCTTGAAACTCGATATCAGATATTTTCATTTTAAGATTAAGGTCAATAGCAAATTGCCTTGCCTTTACTTTCATCGGTTCTTCTTTGTCTCTGGCAGCAGACCAAATATCTATATCTTTCTGAGATGCTTTCCGGTAAATTTTTAAGACGTTTTCTTTATCGTCTATATCTACTTTTTTACGTTTCATTTGTACACGGACCAATTCTCCGGTAAGTGTTACCATGCCTACATCGTGACCAGATTTGGCTTGCGTAGCTACGATATCGCCAATGCTTAACGTAAGATTTTCTGTGTTTTTGTAATATTGTTTTCTTCCGTTTTTAAAACGTACTTCGACCCCAAGAAAAGGTTCTTGTCCGTTAGGAAGCGACATATTGGCCAGCCAGTCAAAAACAGTGAGTTTATTGCAGCTGTCTGTGCCGCAAGTACCATTGTTTTTGCATCCTTTTGGTTGGCCATCTTTACCAGTTGAGCAACTGTTACAAGCCATATAATGTGTTATATATATTTCAGAATATCAATTTAATTCTGAAAGAAGGATTCATAATTCTTTGAAAAGTAAAGATAAAATTATTTATGGATTTTTAGGGTTAAAAAGCCATGTCATTCTAAAAACCCTTCCAAGGCTGTTTGAAAAGTAATTTTTTCAGTCATTTCGAGCGTAGGCGAGAAAATTAAAAAATTGAATTTCAATGCATTTCGACTCCGCTCAATGTGACAGATTTACATATATTTTACTTTTCAGACAGCCTCACCTTCCCTAAAAGAGAAGGAGTTTTTCATTGATGTTTATTTAAAATTTTCGAATTTTAAGAATACCTCCTTCAGTTTAAAAATAGGTTCTTTCCTTGAGGAAAGGTGGTGTTTCTACCAAGTAAAAATTGAGAAATTCTCAGTCATTCAGAATTATAAAACCTACTTCTTCAAGGTTTCAAAAATATTCCGCAAATCTTTTTTGTATGGCAAATGATCTGCACGACCTTTTTTAAAGATGTGGTTACTATTACCTTGACCTTTTCTAAGGGCTTTTTGCTCCTCGTAAGGTAGTTTTATAATTTCTTGACAGTTGGTAGAGCAGCAATTGTCCATTTTTTCCTTGCAACTATCGCATTGTATAAACAATAAATGGCATGCTTCGTTAGCACAATTGGTATGCAAATCTGCAGGCTCACCGCATTGGTGACAATTAGCAATAACATCATCCGAAATACGCTCTGAGCGCCGTTCATCAAACACAAAGTTTTTACCGATAAACTTGTTTTCTAAACCTTCGGCTTCAATCTGTCGGACGTAGTTTATAATACCGCCTTCGAGCTGGTATACATTCTTAAAACCCTTGTGCTTGTAATAGGCACTTGCTTTTTCGCAGCGAATACCACCAGTACAATACATTACTAATTTTTTATCCTCTTTATGTTCTCTTAAATCCTCTTCTATTAAATCTAACGACTCTCTAAAAGTATCGACATCTGGAGTTATGGCATTTTTAAAATGACCTATTTCGCTTTCGTAATGGTTGCGCATATCCACTAAGACGGTGTCTGGGTCTTCGATAAGCTCATTAAATTTTTCGGCATTTACGTGTATGCCTTTATTTGTTACATCGAAGGTATCGTCATTAAGACCATCTGCTACTATTTTATTTCTAACCTTTACTTTTAGCTTAAGAAATGCATAATTATCGTGCTCGATTGCAATATTAAGCCTAACATTTTCTAGAAACGATATGGAGTCGAGATGTTTTTTAAACGCTTCAAAATTATCGGCAGGTACAGATAATTGGGCGTTAATCCCTTCGTGTGCAACGTAAATACGTCCTAGCACATCGAGTTCGTTCCAGTTAATAAACAGATGATTTCTTAATAATTCGGGGTTTCCGATTTTTGCGTATTTGTAGAAAGAGATAGTCAAACGGTCTTTACCTGCTTGTTCTATAAGCACTGCTCTTTCTTCGTTACTTAAGTTATTGTACAGTTGCATGCTATACTAATGTTTTAAGGTTAAAGAATTTATTTTCAGTTGCAAAGGTAATTTTTTAAAGGACTAACTGGCTCTCAACTTCAATTTTTTTATCGATTAGCGCTTTTAGAATATACGCATTTCTTCGTATTGAATATTGTGCTGTGAATTAAGAATTTAGCCTAACATAAATTATCAATAAGACATGACTTTAAAAACCTCACTCAATTTATTTATCTCCGTCTCTTTGTGTATTTCCGTTTACGCACAAAAAATTGATATGATTAATGCGCCGAGAAACCCTATTGGGTTTAAGCATAAAAAAGAACACTTCTTCTTAAGAGGCGATATTTATGCCTCCGGAGGAAAAATATTTGACAAAAATGGCAACATAGTATTTAATTACGGTACGCGCTATTATTATGATAATAATGATAGAATTACTGGAAATAATTACGGAGATATTTTTGAGTATGATGCGCAAGGAAACATCATAAAATTTAAATACAAAAGTGGAAGTGAGTCTAACTACAGATTTAACAACAAGAATCTGTTGGTCTACGAAAAATCGTCTTATGGCGATGAGAAAGACCATGTTTACGACAATCGTAACCGAATTATAAAAACCAGTATTAAAAAGAAAGGCGTTTTAAGCCAAGAACGTACTTTCTCCTATAGCAAAAGTGGTGATTCTGTTGTTGTAGATATGAAATATAGCTATACAAACGGTCGCAATAGCTTTAAAGCCAAGTCATACTATTTAAATGGATTTTTAGTAAAAGAAGATGTAAGCTCTGGGGCTTATAAATATATTGTAGATACCGATTCCAAAGGAAATAAAATCGATTTTTACGATGCCGAAAGAGAAAACCCCAGGCATTTCGAAACTGTTAATCGATACTATAGTGATATAAACAAACCTATAACCATTGAGTTCGGATATTATACAACTAGCACTAGTAAAACAGCAAAAAAGACGGAAACTATATATGTCAACGGTAAACGAAGTTCTGATGTAGCTATTAGCAAAGGCGTTAAACCGAATGAAAAGATTGTCTACGATGGATTGACACAAACGTATTATTCAGTTCAAAATATTATACCAGAAAATCACACATTACAAACACGAATTCCTGTTACAGAGGTGCTTTCTAAAGGTAACCCTTACATAAACTATGTTTACGATGGCAAGTTTATTAACTACGTCCATGGGTATAACAAAGTGAAATCTCGAGATTTTGCTTTTATCGGTCCACACATGATTGATTATCGTGTAGACAAATCCCTTGGACGGACTTACATTATAAGAAATTACAAAAACATAAAGGACCAGGTTGTAAAACAAATGGAACTGTTTTCAGCAGATACCACCTCAATATTGTATTTGCGAGAATTACAAAACGAAAACTTCTTTATTGTAGATAAGGGTAAACATATCGATTACAAAAAAGCACGATTTGAATATCTTACCAACGGCGACCCCGTAATATTCGTAAATGACGAGCCTAAGTATCTGTTAACTGGTTTTAGAACAGCACAAGAAGGTGAAGTTAAAATTGGAAGACGATATGATAATGAATTAAAAAACAACACGTTAAATTCAGAGAACACAACGGCACCTTCATCCAGTAGTTTAGATTGTATACAAGGCGATTGTGAAAATGGCTGGGGGAAAGTAAAAATCGGGGACATACTCACAGAAGCTACATTTAAAAATGGTGCCATTCATGGTGTAGCCTACATTACATATCCTGAAAACTCATTTTATCATGGCGAATATGCTAACAATACTCGACATGGGTTTGGGTATTATCGTTGGAAAAGCGGAAACACATATGTCGGCTATTGGAAAGATGGAAAACAACATGGTATTGGTTATTTAATGGACCAAAACTCTAATATTTTGTCTGGAGGAATTTATGAAAATGGTGTTCTTATCGAAAAGAAAACTGGCAATTATAAAAATCAGACCAGCAACGGAAATTGTGTCGGAGACTGCTCTAATGGTTTTGGAGAATTCACTTATACTAATGGAGATGTTTATCGCGGGTTTTTTAAAAACGGACAACGCTCTGCCGTTGGTTCCTACTCTTGGACAAACAACAGCCATTATGTAGGTTCTTACTCGGACGATGGTAATCGAAATGGCTATGGTATGTACACTTACGTCGATAGATCTGTCTTTAAAGGCATGTTTATAAATAACAAAATCGATGGCCTTGGGAAAATGAAGTATAGTAAATCAGGCAACGAAGTTTCTGGAGTTTTTAATAATAAAGGCGCAAAGATTAGAGATTATTAATTATAACAACTTAAAAAATTCATCTTTCCACTTGCAGCATCAACATATTTGGTACAATAACTTCTCGACATAAAAAAAGCACCTTGATTTATATCAAAGCGCTTTTTTGAGGACTAACTCGTTATTAATATTAATTTTTTACAATTAAGTGTTTTTAATAACGAGCTAACCTCCATCGGCTTTACAACAGCAGAATAAGAATACGGCTGCTGTCTTACCTAAAGTTTTACTAAGAATTAATTTTCCTAAAAATTTCATTTAACCTAAAACCTTAAGTGATTCATAGCAATTTTTTCCTTTTTCAAATAGTAGATGCAAAAAGTGTAAAATGGTTGCGTCGTAAATTGTAATCTCTTAAAAGAAGTGTTATTTTTATCATCACGATTAATAGAGAAAAAATAAGAAAATGAGTAGTCAAAAAGATGCAAAATTAAAAGCATTAAAGTTAACTTTAGATAAGCTAGATAAGGCTTATGGTAAGGGAACAGTAATGAAAATGAGCGACCAAGCCATTGAAGATGTAGATGCTATTTCTTCAGGGTCACTTGGGTTAGATATTGCTTTAGGTGTTGGTGGTTATCCGCGAGGACGAGTCATAGAAATTTATGGACCCGAATCTTCTGGTAAAACCACATTAACGCTTCATGCTATAGCTGAAGCTCAAAAAGCTGGCGGAATTGCAGCATTTATTGATGCCGAACATGCGTTTGACCGCTTTTATGCTGAAAAATTAGGAGTCGATTTAGAGAATTTAATTATATCTCAACCAGATAATGGAGAGCAAGCTTTAGAGATTGCTGATAATTTAGTGCGTTCTGGGGCTATAGATATTATCGTTGTAGATTCTGTTGCGGCATTAACTCCAAAGAGTGAGATTGAAGGCGAAATGGGAGACTCTAAAATGGGACTTCACGCGCGTTTAATGTCCCAAGCATTAAGAAAACTTACAGGATCAATAAGCAAAACCAATTGCACCATGATTTTTATTAACCAATTACGTGAAAAAATTGGTGTTATGTTTGGTAATCCAGAAACTACAACTGGTGGTAATGCACTAAAATTTTATGCTTCTGTACGCTTAGATATTAGGCGCTCAACGCAAATAAAAGACAGCAATAGCGAGGTAATGGGTAATAAAACAAGAGTTAAAGTTGTAAAAAACAAAGTAGCTCCACCATTTAAAATGGCAGAATTTGATATCATGTACGGAGAAGGTATTTCTAAAGTTGGAGAAATATTAGATATAGCTGTAGAACACGACATTATTAAAAAAAGTGGTTCTTGGTTTAGTTACGATGATACAAAACTTGGGCAAGGCCGAGACGCCGTTAAATCTTTAATTAAAGATAATCCAGAATTAATGGACGAACTTGAAGAAAAAGTAAGAACCAAAATCAACGAAAGTAAAGCCTAATCAAAAAAATCCTGAAATTTTCAGGATTTTTTTGATTTATGACGCAACCTTTTGTAACCTTTTGCATCTTGCTAGAAGCAAGTATAAATTTAATAAAGCCCAAATGAAAAAAATACTTTTATTATTTGTCTTAGTAAGTCTCTTTTCATGTGACATTGGTGGTGATGACGATTTACCTAATATAGACTTTCAACTTATGCCTATTGATAGTGTTGAAGTGCCATCCGAATTTACTTTTGGTCAAGTACATCAAATAACTGTTAATTACACCCAACCTAATGGCTGTCATGAATTTAACCGTTTTTTAGTAGACCCAATTGGTAATACAAGAATAGTCGCTGTTGTTGATACTGTATATTTGGATGCTAACTGTACAGAAGCCATTGAAGAGGTTTCAGTAAGCTTTAATTTTAATGTGCTAAGTTTAGAAACTTATACATTTCAATTTTATCAAGGTAAAGACGAAAACGGTGAGGATCAATACTTAATTATTGATGTACCTGTTGTAGAGTAAATATTAAACTAAACCAATCATTTAATGTGAGTTTAGAAGAACTCATAAATAATTGTAAGAAAAGGGATGCTAACGCACAGAGCCAATTATATAAGCAGTACGCAAGTAAATTGTTTTCTCTTTGCCTTAAGTATTCTAAAAATTACGTCGAAGCAGAAGATAATCTGCAAGACGCGTTTGTAACGATTTTTAATAAAATAGAGCAGTACAAACAAAAAGGTTCTTTTGAAGGTTGGATAAAGCGTATTGCAATTAATACTGCACTACAGCGATATAGACAGGTTGGCGTTTTTAATATTATTGATGAAGCTGCTATCGAAGATGTTTCACTAGATGTTGATAACGATGAAATAGATTTAGATTTTCTTCTAAGTATTATTCAAGAGTTACCTGATCGATACCGTTTAGTTTTTAACCTTTATGTATTAGACGGGTATTCTCATAAAGAAATTTCTAAATTATTGAATATTTCTGCAGGAACATCAAAATCTAATCTATCTAGAGCAAGACTAATTTTAAAAGAAAAAATTGAAGATTACAAAGCGAATTTAAATTCGCAATCCTTATAAAATGAACGATAAAAAACATATCGACCGTCTCTTTCAAGAGAAATTTAAAGATTTTGAAGCTACACCAAGCGAACACGTTTGGGAAGGCATTGAGGCCAGACTTCAAAACAAGAAAAAGAAAAGACGCATTATTCCTATTTGGTGGCAATTAGGTGGCGTGGCTGCAGCACTTTTACTGTTGTTTGCAGTAGGAAAAACGATTTTTTCTAGAGATGCAAATACCAATGTTCCTATTGTTAAAGAAACAATGACTAATAAAGAAATTGATTCTAAAGAAATAAATTCGTCTTCAGAAGAAAAGTCTAAAGTCGTCTTAAGTGCTACAGATAAAGTAAATATTGAAGCTTCTGAGGATTTAGATAATAACAAGACACCTAAATCTAATGAAACTACAAGTTTTAAGAACAATACCTTATTAAACAGTAGAAAGAGTAAAGAGACTGTAGCTCAAAATTCAGCTTCAAAGCAATACCAAAACAATACCAATATTACAGATAAAACTTCCGAAAAAGATGTAAATAGTGTTATTGCTTCTAATGAGCAAACAAACAAAAATAAATCGCCGCTTCAACCAGAACTGAAATCTAAAAAGGAACTTGACCGTATCATTAATTCAAATTCTACATCATCAGATGTTGTTGTTAAATCAGATGCTAATACTGAAAAACTTAATGAGGCTAAAGACGAAGTTATTACCAATAAAAACATTACAGAACAAGAAAAAGGTCAAGATATAGAAGAGGCTATTGCCGAAGCAAATAAAATAAATGAAGAAGAAAAAGAATCCCGCCGGTGGAGCATAGCGCCAAATGTTGCGCCGGTTTATTTTAATTCGTTAGGTGAAGGCTCATCAATAGACCCTCAGTTTAACAGTAACAACAGACGTAGTGATATTAGCATGAGCTATGGCCTTAAAGGTTCTTACGCTGTTAACAAAAGACTTAAAATTACTGCAGGTTTTAATCGTGTTAATTTTAACAGTACAACGAGTGATGTTATCGCCATATCAGACAACAGTTTTTCTTCAGTTACTGACTCTGCAAGCCGATTGCAAAATGTTTCGCTTAACAATTCTGTAAACGATGCATCACTTATGGTAATGAGTAGGTCTAGTTTAAATCAAAATACAATTTCAGAAGCAATTAAAACTTTAGAAACAGGTGATTTAGAACAGCGTTTTGGGTTTATTGAAATTCCACTAGAGGTCGAATATAGATTAATCGATAAAAAAATTGGTGTTAATATTAGCAGCGGTTTTAGTACGTTGCTACTTAATGAAAATGACATATTTGCGGACGTTAATGGCGAAAGTACCCTTATAGGCGAAGCAAATAATTTAAACAATACCAGTTTTAGTGCCAATTTTGGTGTTGGCATCGATTATAATATTACAGAAAAATTAAATATTAATCTTGAACCCAAGTTCAAGTATCAACTTAACACATTCAATAATACATCTGGTGATTTTAGACCGTTTTTTATTGGTGTTTATACGGGCTTAAATTTTAAGTTTTAGGTTTTTTAGTTAGACGATAGTTATTGTAAACTCAATTAAGCAATGATGGCAATAACTATAAAAAAAGTCGCTCAGTGGTTTGAGCGACTTTTTTATTTCAGTAGTTTCTGGTCTTCTACTAAATCTTTTAAAATCATTTCTCGTACAGATTGATTTATGGTTTTGGTGTCTTCTATGGTTAGACCTTCTGTAGACACAAATTTGTGAATTTTTACACGCATTTTTCCTGGGCCACCGCTAAAAAAAGAAAATGAAAACCGTTTTTTATTATCGTAAAAGGTCATAGGTACTATTGGTATCTGCTGATTAATTGCCATACGAAAAGCACCGTCTTTAAATTCGTCTAGGATAATAGATTCTTCTGGCACGCCACCTTCGGGGAAAATACAAATACTTAAACCCTGTTTAAGTCGTCTCTGCGCTCTTAAAAACACAGCTTGTCGGCTTTTAGGGCTACTCCTATCTACCAAAATACAAGTGCGTTTGTAAAAGAATCCGAATAGCGGAATTTTTGCTAACTCTTTTTTACCCACAAAAACAAATGGGTTTTTAACGGCTACCAACATTAACATTATGTCTGTCATCGACGTGTGGTTAGAGACAAACATGTAACTGGCTTTAGGATCTGGTGTTTGCTCCTTTTTTATACGGTAATTAAATCCCATTCCAAACAGAATAAACTTAGCCCAAAAACGTGCTAGCTTAAAAAATTGAGGGTACCACTGTTCTCTTGATATTGAAATCAATAGAAAAGGCATGAGAACCAAAATAGGAATGGCTACTAAAACATAAAACCAAATTCGATATAAAATCCAAAATGGATAGTTGACTATTTTCATCGTTCCAAAACTAGCTAAATAAATTAAATAGTCTTAAAGAAAAAATTACCTTTGTTTTTTCATTAATTATTAAAAAGATTCTCACTTTCGTGGGAAATGAATATGGCAAGAATACTTACAGGCATACAAAGTACAGGAACACCACATTTGGGTAATATTTTGGGCGCTATTATCCCTGCAATAGAAAAAGCAAAAAACGATGCCAACGATTCGTATTTGTTTATTGCAGATATGCACTCATTAACACAGATAAAAGATGCAGAAATGCTTCGTCAGAACACCTATTCTACCGCGGCTACTTGGTTAGCGTTTGGACTAGATATTGAGAAGACGGTGTTTTACAGACAGAGTGATGTTCCACAAGTGACTGAGTTATCATGGTATTTAAGTTGTTTTTTTCCGTATCAACGTTTAACCTTAGCGCATAGTTTTAAGGATAAGGCCGACCGTTTAGACGATGTTAATGGCGGACTATTTACCTACCCAATGCTAATGGCTGCAGACATTTTGTTGTATGATGCCGAAATTATTCCTGTTGGGAAAGACCAAGAACAACATATAGAAATGACCAGAGATGTCGCCTCTCGTTTTCATGCAAAAATGGGTGGCGAAACCTTTGTGCTGCCAAAGGCCGATGTTCAAAAAGAAACCATGCTTATTCCTGGTACAGACGGTGCTAAAATGAGTAAAAGTAAGGGCAATACCATAAATATCTTTTTACCGGAAAAGAAATTACGAAAGCAAATAATGTCTATCCAAACCGATAGTACTGCTTTAGAGGACCCAAAAAATTGGGCAACTTGCAACTGTTTTGCTTTGTATAGTTTATTGGCTAATGATAATGCTATTACAGAAATGAAAGCCAATTACGAAAACGGTGGTTACGGATACGGCCATGCGAAACAAGCGTTATACGAACTTATATTAAAGCGTTTTGCCGAGCCGCGTAAACGTTATAATTACTACATGGATAACCTTAACGAAGTTGATGCTGCGTTAGCTGTTGGTGCTGAAAAAGCAAGTAGTATTGCTAATGAAGTGTTAGCACGTGTTAGAACGAAAGTTGGGTATTAAATTAGTCATATGAAATTCATCAGCAATTATACTTATAAGTTAGTTTTATTTATTTTTTGTGTAACAATAGTTTATTCTTGTAGGACTGTAAAAGAAGGTAAAGAATCAAAAAGTGAAATTTCTTTGAGTAAGGATTGTTTATCTTCATTGAATTTGGGGGATTATCAGGTCTCTGAAGAATATGTTTTAATTGTTAAACAATTTCTTTCTAAAAATGAATGTGGTAAGGAAGCTTTAGACTTTTCTAGGAAAGCACTAAAAGCATTAAATGACGGAACTATAAGACAAATTAGTTTGGAATGCCTTAACAAATATTTTGATATGAGCGAAAAATCTCCTTTCGGAATTAGTTTTGGCGGCGTATTTTCTTGCGAATATTAACTTCCTCTTTTAAACAACCTCAAACAACTTCCCAGGCAACGGTCTAACAACACCTTTTAGTTCCATATTTAGTAATAAGCCTGCCAATTTGTAGGTTGGTATATTACAGTTTAGTGCAATAACATCGAGTAATTCTTTGTTGTTTTCTTTAAGATAATTGTAAATCACTTTTTCATCAGGTTCTAACTCCACAAATAATTGTTTTTGCACAATAGGTTTTGCTTCATTTTGTAGTTCCCAACCCAAAATATACGGTACGTCCAAAGGATTAGATAATAAATGTGCCTGGTTGGCTTTTATTAAATTATTACAACCCACACTTTGACTATCTGTAACTCTGCCAGGGACAGCAAATACATCTCTGTTGTAAGAATTGGCAATATCTGCGGTGACTAAACTGCCGCCTTTTTCGGCAGATTCTATAACAATAGTGGCTTCGCTTAAACCTGCAATAATTCTATTTCGTTTTAAGAAGTTTTTTCTATCAAAAGCATCAGAGCTCCAAAAATCGGTGAGAAATCCACCATGCTTTTCGATATCAGCCATATATTTTTTGTGCACTTTAGGATAAATTTGGTTTAATCCATGCGCTAAACAGCCTATGGTTTGCAAGTTGTGTTTTAGTGCAGCTTTATGTGCTGTTATATCTGTCCCATAAGCAAAACCAGAAACAATCACTGGATTGTAAGGTGCCAAATCTTCAACTAATTTTTCGCAAAACGCAATACCGTTAGTTGTTATTTTTCTTGCGCCAACAACACTAATAATATGCTTGTTTTCTAAGTTGATATTGCCTGATTGAAATAGCAAAATTGGACCGTCGATACAATGCTTTAATCGCTCTGGATAATTGTCATCTAAAAAATAACTATATGCAATATTATTATCTCTAATAAACCTAAGTTCATTTTCGGCCTCTTCAAAATGGCTCTTATCATATAAGCCATCAATGGTTATAGTGCCAATACCATCAATCTTTAATAGATTACTTTTTTTCTCTTTAAAAATGGCTTCAGCACTGCCGCAATGCGCAATTAATTTTTTAGCTGTTGTTCCTCCGATTTTTGGTATATGCTGTAAAGCGAGCGTATGTATAAGTTGCTGTTCGTTCATATAAGAAAAATAGTGACTAAAAATACTCTTTTTTTGACTGTTAATAAATTTGAGTCTTGGAGCTTCGTTAGCATTTAAAAATTTCTAAATTTGTATCATATGCAACTAGAAACCTACATCAGCGATTTACTTTACCGATACGATTGTGTAATCGTGCCTAATTTTGGTGCATTTTTAACGCAACGCGTATCGGCTAAAATTCACGAATCTACACATACGTTTTATCCGCCTAAAAAAGTATTATCTTTTAATGAACAACTTCAGAATAACGATGGTTTATTAATTAATTATATTGCTGAAATTGAGAAAATTCCGTATCAGGTCGCTATCGAAAAAGTGGCTAAGCAGGTAAAATCTATTAAATCTTATTTGGTTGAGGGCGAAACTATTTCATTTCAGAATATTGGAGACTTACTTCTAAACGCTGAAGGTAGCATTGTTTTTAATCCATCGTATCACGTTAATTACTTGACGGACTCGTTTGGCTTATCTCATTTTAACTCTATTGATATTGCGCGCGAAACCTACAAGCAAGAAGCTATAGCCATTGAAGATAAAGCACCTATTGCGCTTACACCAGAAAAACGCTCAGGTAATTGGCTAAAATATGCCGCTGCAGCCGTAATTGTTTTAGGACTTACCGGTCTTGGAGCTGGTAAAATCTACACTGCTAGTATCGAACAACAAAACCAAATTGCAGAACAAGAAGCTAAAACAGAGATTGACAACAAAATTCAAGAAGCGACCTTCTTTATAAGTAATCCGTTACCTGCAGCTACGTTTTCTGTAGAAAAGCAAACAGGAAATTATCACATAGTTGCTGGCGCTTTTAGAGTTGAGGCTAATTCTGATAAAAAAGTAGAGCAGCTTAAGGCTAAAGGTTATAAGGCTCGAAAAATTGGCGTAAATCGATATGGTCTGCACGAGGTTGTGTATTCTAGTTACCAAACTAGATCAGAAGCGCAGCGCGAAATGTACAAGATTCGTAAAACGCACAATAAAGATGCTTGGTTATTGGTGAAGAATTTGAACAAGTAGATTTAGACCAAATCCCTGTTTTTTAATTTACCTTTGCACTATTAAAGTTTTCCGAAGTCTCGGAAACGAAATTTTTTAAATTTTTATGGAGGCAAAAACGGCATTTCAATCTAAAACTATAGTTACTGACCTTGTTTTACCAAGCGAAACAAATCCTATAAATAATCTTTTTGGTGGCGAATTATTGGCACGTATGGACCGTGCAGCTAGTATTGCAGCAAGGCGCCACTCTAGACGTATAGTCGTTACAGCTTCTGTAAATCATGTGGCGTTTAATCGCTCTGTACCTTTAGGAAGTGTGGTAACGATTGAGGCTAAAGTCTCTAGAGCATTTACATCGTCTATGGAGGTCTATATGGATGTGTGGATAGAAGATAGAGAGTCTGGCGAATGTATAAAAGCCAATGAAGCTATTTACACCTTTGTTGCTGTAGATGCTACTGGTCGGCCAGTAAAAGTACCTGAACTTATACCAGAAACCGAACTAGAAAAAGAGCGTTATGCGGCAGCGCTGCGTCGTAAACAACTAAGTTTGGTCTTAGCAGGCAAATTAAAGCCCGCTGAAGCTACCGAGCTTAAAGCGTTGTTTGAGTGATTAAACTTTTTTATTCTTTATCAGTCTTACTCATTGTTAATCTTAAATCAATTAATAATGAGACATCTATTTATTTTAATCGGGTTAATATTCTCCTTAAGCTTTAATTCTTGTGCAAGACGTGTGGTTGTAAGACAACCAACCAATGTAACAGTTGTAAAAACATTACCAAGACAGCATAAGGTTGTTAGAATTAATGGCACGCGTTATTATGTTTGGGGTGGAAAACATTATCGTAAAACTAGAAATGGTTATGTTGTTGTGAGGATTTAACAACGTCTCGATACAAAATTCAATTTATAAAAAATTGAATTTCACTCGAAGTGACTATACTTAATTCTTAGACAGCCAATACTCAGGATTTTGGGTAGCATCATTCTTATAGACCCTAAACCCAAGGAGTGTTTCGCCTGTAGTCTTATTTGTAAAGGCTTTACCTATAACTTGTCCTGTTTCGACTTTTTCACCAGGTTTTACATTTATTTTTGACATATTCATGTAAACTGTAATGTAATTTCCATGTCTTATCATAACAGCTGGATTCGCATTTTTAATAATCATTATCTTGTAAACTTCTCCTGTAAAAACAGCTTTAACTGAAGCGTTTTCTTCAGTTGTAATATAAATGCTTCGATAATTGTTTTTTACCGTTTTATCAGTAATTGAACGTTGTACACCATATCTGCTTTTAATAACACCTCTGTCTACTGGCCATCGAAGTCTACCTTTATTAGCTTCAAAATTTTCAGCAAGAGCTTTTCCTGCTGGAGTTAATGCAAATTCCCCAGACGATGATGTTTTACCTGCTTTTTTATTAGATGCCGCAATGGCCTCTCGAATTAATCTATTTATTTCTCTATCGATACGGTCTGCTTCTTGTCGCTTTTTACGGATTTGAGCTGTGTATGTTTTTAAATCTTTTCTAATAAGTGCCATTAGCTCTTTCTGAGCTTTCATCTCTTTTTCTAATTCTCGTTTTGCTTTTTGATTTTCTGCAACAAGCTTCTTTTTCTGTTCGCGCTGTTCCGATAATTTTAGATTAAGCTTCTGTAGCTCTTGGGTTTTTAATTTGATATCTTCTGCCTGCTTCTTTTGGTAAGCCTTATACTGATTGATGTATTGTAAACGTTTATAAGCCTGCTTAAAATTATCTGAAGAGAGCAAAAACATAACTTTGCTTTGCTCTGATTTACTTTTGTAAGACTTAACGATCATCTTAGCATAATTATCCTTTAGAAGCTCTAATTGGTCTCTTAGCTCTGTAATTTGCTTTTGATTATTATTAATATCCCGTGTGAGCTGGTTGGCTTGCTCGTTAGTGACGTTAATTAAATTTTGACGTATTC
This sequence comes from Winogradskyella wandonensis, assembly GCF_004346845.1. Classification (GTDB taxonomy): domain Bacteria; phylum Bacteroidota; class Bacteroidia; order Flavobacteriales; family Flavobacteriaceae; genus Winogradskyella; species Winogradskyella wandonensis. Next base: position 647,321 of record NZ_SMGI01000002.1, read on the forward strand.
TTATCTTTAAGTCTACGTCTTCAACTTGCTTTAAAACCGAAACTTCTTTCTTCTTTACTTGCCTATTTAACGAATTAAGCTGATTTATTTCTCTTAGAATACGTTGTCGTTTAGCCTCAAGTTCTTTCTGCTTATTACTTTGGGCATTAACAACCGACAAAGAAAAAACAGAAACTAAAACAAGTATAAAAATAGATTTAAAACGCATATTAGTTTAGTTCGATTTCTTTATAGCCAGAAGGAATCCTAAACGGGAAACGTACCTCCTCGTTAAGTGTAATTGATTTAATCTCCATGTCTATTAAAGCTTCACTCGTATCTTCTACAGCAATAACTTTAATCTCCTTTGGAATTACGTTTTTTTCTATGTCTTGGTACGATTTGTAATCGACTTGAAGAAATCTGCGTTTCGCCGACTGGGCTAATTGAAGAGAATTTAGCTTAAAATGTGAGGCATTCAGTAAATAAAATAATTCTGATAATACATTCTGGCTCTTTGGCGCAAGGACATAAGCATTTTCTTGTACATCAATCACATGGTCTTTTGCTCTTAAATCGGAAATTGCCTGCCCCATTAGTATATTCTGAACCTTAAAAAAATCTAAATCAAAGCCTGCAAAATCACTTAATAACGCATAGTTACCATTAAAAAACGTATTATCTGTTTTGTTATAAAACTTAACACTGTCTGGGGTAATCATCATACGAGCTAAATTTAGTGGCGCGCTAAGCCAAATCACCTCATCTTTCTTTATTCTTAAATTAAATGTGGCGCCTTGAGATTTTTGGTTCTGTGTAATATTGATTTTTGCTTTTGCCTGAAGCGTTTTAAAATTAACATTGTTTTTTTGATGTGCTTTAATGACCTGCTTTGCGGACAATGCAGAACTAGCCTCTCCCGATGTAACTATTGCCTTGGTTGATTTACAAGACCACGCAGTTACTAATAAAATAATAGCAAATACCTTTATTGTTTTGTTTGAAATAGATTGCATCACTCTAATTTGTTACTTTAATCATTTCGGCCTTTTTAGCAAACGTTTTAGATTTGGTAATATTATTACTTAATTTATAAGCTTCGCTTAATTGCAGATAAAAATCACGCTCCATTTTAGGATTTTCAACTAAAAAATCAAGTCCTATTTCCAAGCTTTCTATTGCGCTTTTGGCTTCGCCTAGATTAATATAAGCTACACCGTTTAGCAAGTACAAAATAGGTTGCGCTGGATATAATTCTAAAGCATTTTTAGATTGTTGTAAAGCATCTTGATATTGTTTTAAATCAATTTGAATAAGAATGATATCTCGTAATAATTTAAAGTCACTGGGCGTTTGTTTTAAAGCGGCTTTATAATTCTGAAGTGCTTTTTCTTTATCACCAGATTTTAGGTAAAAGCTTCCCAGATTCGTGAGTGATTTTGTGTCTTTTTGAGTGTTAACACTATCCGTAGCCTCGATTAAATCTTTTTGGTATTGGGGGTTTTTTTCCACAAACTGAACAAAATCCTTAAGCACTTTAGATTTAGAAGATTCTTCGATTTCGGGAGCATTTAAAACCCGTTTCATCGAAGACACCGCCATATCTACTTGATCTTCTTCTAAGTAAAACTTATACAATGCTAAGTGCACATATTTAGATTCTGGTATAGCGTTTAAAAGCGTTTTTGCTACTTCGTAAGCGTCTTTAGTTTTTCCTGTTTGGCTGTATCTATAGATGAGTTGTAAATAATTGTTTTCGTTTGTCGGATTCGCTAAAATTCGTGCTTTTAATCTCTGAATTTGGTCTGTGGCGTCTCCCGTAAGGTTATAAATATTATTACGCATTGTGTTACGCACTTCGTCTTCTCCTAACGAGGCATCTAACTCGTCTAGAAGTACTAATGCGTCTTTAAATCGCTCTTTTTTAATATACAGCGTCGCTAAGTCTTGCTTATAATCTGGATGGTATTTAACCAGTTGTTTTAAGGTTTTTATGGCATTATCAATATCGTCTTGCTTGTAATACACATCGTAAAGCTCATCCAAAAACCATTCGTTATCTGGCTGCATTTTAATAGCAATTTTTAAGTTTTGTTCGGCAGCTTCAAATTTTTTTAGTTGGTTGTAGTTTTTACCCAGCTCAAAATAAATAACGGGTTTCTGACTGTCGATATCCAAGCATTTTTGAAGCGCTTTAATTGCCAACTCATAATTTTCTATGCCTTTCTGTTTTAAGGCTTCAAAAAAATGGTCTTGGTAAGCGTCGGTAACATTACCTAAATCGTCATCTGGTTTTTGATTAAAATCTACCTGAGATAATGCCAACAATGGCGTTAACATTAGTACAGTGAGAAAAGCTCTATATATTAGTTTAAATTTCACGTTATATCAACTTCAACAATTATTCCATTTGTGTATAATCGCCAATACTAATTTTAGTAAACTTACCATTATACTTTACGTAATTGCCAATCATGGCTTCGTCTAATGTAGCGTTTTTAATATGAGTCTGCGTCTGAATTAAGCTATTTTTAACGACTGAATTTTCTACTGTTGTCCCTTCTCCTATTGACACATTAGGACCAATGGTACTGTTCTTTAGGGTTACGTTTTTAGCAATATAACAAGGCTCTACGATAGTTGAATTTTCCAGAACTACTGAGTCATCAACTAAAGTCTCTTCACCATCTGCTTTAAGGAAACCAAGCATTTTTGTATTCGTTTCTAATGTTACGGCTTTGTTTCCACAATCCATCCACTCATCTACAGTACCTGTTTTAAATACTTTTCCGTCTGCCATCATACGCTTAATACCATCATTGATTTGGTACTCACCGCCATTCATCACGTTTTCGTCTAAAACTTCTTGAAGTTTATCTTTTAAAACTGCGGCATCCTTAAAATAGTAAATACCAATTACGGCTTGGTCACTCACAAAAGTTTCTGGTTTTTCAACCAGCTCCACGATTTCTTCATTGGTATTTAGCTTAACAACACCATAAGCTTCAGGATTTGCAACACGTTTTGTCCAAATCACCGCATCTGCGTTAGGGTCTAAATCAAACTCGGCACGAATTAAAGTATCTGCATAGGCTATGACCGCAGGTCCTGACAAGGATGATTTTGCACTCATTATGGCGTGACCTGTTCCTAAAGGCTGGTCTTGCCTGTATATAGATGCTTTGGCGCCTAAACTTTTGGCTAAATCTTTTAATTTAGCTACTACATCGTCTCCAAAGAATGCTGGGTCACCAAGCACAAAAGCGATTTCTTCGATTGGTTGTTTTAAAACCTTTGCTATGTCTTTTACCAAGCGATGAACAATCGGTTGGCCTGCAACAGGAATTAATGGTTTAGGTACTGTTAAACTATGTGGTCTTAATCGCGAACCACGACCTGCCATTGGGACTATTATTTTCATATTCATTTGCCGCGAAAGCGGTAATCTTTTTAATTAGACTTTATTTTCTTTTATTGATGAGATTTCTCGACTTCGCTCGAAATGACATACTTAATTACTTTACACCTGTACTTCCAAAACCCCCACCACCACGATAGGTTTCAGACAATTCTTGGACTTCTTGCCATTCGGCGCGTTCGTGTTTTGCTATGACGAGTTGCGCAATGCGTTCACCATTTTCTATTACAAAATCTTCACTAGAAAGATTTACTAAAATCACACCTATTTCACCTCTATAATCGGCATCTACAGTTCCTGGAGCATTGAGTACTGTGATTCCTTTTTTTGCGGCTAAACCGCTACGTGGACGTACCTGAGCTTCTGTTCCAATCGGTAATTCAATAAACAACCCTGTTTTTACGATAGTGCGTTCTAAAGGTTTTAGAATTATCGATTCCGAAATATTTGCACGTAAATCCATTCCTGCTGAAGCAATAGTTTCGTAGTGCGGTAAATCGTGATTGGATTTATTAATGATTTTTATGTTCATATCCTTATGTCTAATCTTCCTTTTCAACTACGCTAAGCCGAGATAAAACGAAGAAAATTTTAGTTTTTAATTAATACTGAAATATTCTTTTTTTCGAGTTGAAAAACAACTATCAAAAATACGATTAATGCGCCAAATCCTATGTAATAGTTCTCTCTAAATCCGTAGAAATATACGGTTGAAAACACTATAGAGAGGATAAAATAAAGTCCTATCTTTTTGAAATTATATGGGATTGGATAATATTTCTGACCGTAGTACAATGATATCAACATCATAACGCCATAGGCTGAAACTGTTGCGATTGCTGAGGCTTTAAATCCAATATGCGGAATTAAAAGATAGTTTATGACTAGCGTAACGATAGCGCCAAAAACAGAAATATAGCCTCCAAACTTAGTACGGTCTGTTATTTTGTACCAAACTGATAGATTGTGGTAGATTCCCAAACAGAAGTTAGCGATAAGAATTAAAGGCACAATCCACATGGCTTCATAAAAGTCTTCGCTTCTGATGATATATGGTTTTATAATGTCTGAAAACACGACGACCGTTAACAAAATAATTGACCCAAAAGCCACGAAAAATTCTAGAATTTTTGCATAGTTTTTTTGAGGATTTTCAGTTTTTGAATGACTGAAAAAATAGGGCTCTATTCCCAATCTAAAAGCTGTAGCAAATAAGGTCATGAATAATGCTATTTTATAACACGCCGAATACATACCTATTTGGACTTCTGAAATATCTGCTGGTAATAATTCTTTGAGTAAAATTCTATCAAACGTTTCGTTTATTGAATATGCCACTCCGGCTAATAAAACTGGGGCTGCATATTTGAGCATCCGTTTCCAAAGGTTTGAATCAAAACTATACTTGATTTTTGTGTAAAACGGAATTAATAAGAGTAGCGTAACTCCACTTGCAACAACATTAGAAATGAAAATATAGCTGATTTCAAAATCGGGCTTATAAATGCTTTTTAGAATATCAAAGTCGTCTGAGAGCCCTTTTAGATACAGTAGTAAAAAGACATTTAAGCCTAAATTAATAGCTACATTAAGAATCTTAATTATAGCATATTTTGTAGGTTTTTTGGTGGCTCTCAACCAAGCAAAAGGAATAATAACTAAGGCATCTAAGAGTAAAATAATAAATACCAGATTCAAGTATTTTAAATCTATTTCAATAGCACTAGCTATAAAATCGCGAAATAGGAATGCTATTCCTAAAACTAAAAAAGACGTCACAACTAAAGAGATACTAGCTGTGCTGGTTACGTTTTCGGGATGTTTTTCTTTATTGAAAAATCGGAAAAATGCAGTTTCCATTCCGTAAGCTAAAACCACATTAAATAAGACGAAGTAAGCAAAAATAAAGGATACACGACCATACTCTTCAACAGACATCACATCCGGGTTGGTGTAAAGCGGCACCAACAAGAAGCTTAGCATACGCGGTAAAACTGTTGCTAAACCGTAAATGAATGTTTGTTTAAAAAGGCTTTTAAATCCGCTCAATCTTTGTGAAATATCTGGTTAAAAATACCATTTTTAAAACAAAAAAACCTAACTTAAAAAAGTTAGGTCTTGTTAATTATAATGGGATGCTGAAACAAGTTCAGCATGACACATCTAGGTATTAATTATTCAATGCCTCCGCTCCACCAACAATTTCTAAAATTTCGTTAGTAATTGCTGCTTGTCTTGCTTTGTTGTAAGTCAATTTAAGTTGGTCTCTTAACTCAGTGGCATTGTCCGTTGCCTTGTGCATTGCTGTCATACGAGCACCATGTTCTGAAGCGAACGAATCTCTAATACCTTTATAAAGTTGCGTCTTTAAAGATTTTGGAATCAATGTTTCTACAATCTCTTCTTTTGAAGGTTCAAAAATATAGTCTAAATTAACATTCTCGTCTGCCTCAACAGGAACAATTGGTAAAAACTGCTCTGTCATAACAATCTGGGTCGCTGCATTTTTAAAGTGATTGTAAACGATTTCGATTTTATCAAATTCGCCTTCAACAAATTTTTCCATCAGCATTTCTGCTATTTCCGCAACGTTCTCAAAGGTTAAATCATCAAAAACTTCGCTTTTATTAGCAATAACTCTATCTTGTTTTTGAAAAGCATCGTTAGCCTTCTTCCCTATTGCTAGTACAGAAACATTCTTATCTCCATATACATCATTAATCAAGGAATTAGTTTGCTTTATAATGTTAGAATTAAAAGCGCCACACAATCCTCTGTTAGACGTAATAGCAACAATGAGTACATTTTTAACTTCTCTTTGAACCGAATATTTACTTCCAGAATCTGCATCTAAACTTGCACTTAATCCTTGAAGTAATTCGGTTAACTTATTAGAGTAAGGACGCATAGCAGTAATCGCATCTTGAGCCTTCTTTAACTTTGCAGCAGATACCATTTTCATAGCACTGGTAATCTGCATCGTTGAAGACACGGACGATATTCTGTTACGTATTTCTTTTAAGTTTGCCATAGCCTCTCCAAACCTCTCCAAAGGAGAGGAATTATTTAGTTAATAATTAAGCTCTGTACTTGCCAGATAAATCTTTTGCCACGCTTGTTAACGTATCAATAACCTCATCCGTTAATTTACCAGCTTTAAGCGTATCTAAAATATTTCTATGCTTAGCATTTAAGAATTCTATATAATCTCTTTCAAATTCTTTTACTTTCTCCACAGGAACATCTCTTAATAAGTTTTTAGAACCTGCATAAATAATGGCGACTTGATCTTCTACTGTAAACGGATCGTTCTGTGCTTGTTTTAGAATTTCTACATTACGCTTACCTTTTTCGATAACGTTTAATGTAGATGCATCTAAATCAGAACCAAACTTAGCAAACGCTTCTAATTCACGGAACTGCGCTTGGTCTAACTTTAATGTACCAGATACTTTTTTCATAGATTTAATCTGTGCGTTACCTCCAACACGAGATACTGAAATACCTACGTTAATTGCTGGACGCACACCTGAGTTAAATAAATCTCCGTCTAAGAAAATTTGACCATCTGTAATCGAAATTACGTTAGTTGGGATGTATGCAGATACATCACCAGCCTGAGTTTCAATAATTGGCAACGCCGTTAAAGAACCACCACCTTTTACCATTGGCTTAAGCACATCTGGTAAATCGTTCATTTCTTGAGCAATAGCATCGTCATTGATGATTTTCGCAGAACGCTCTAACAATCTTGAGTGTAAATAGAAAACGTCACCTGGATATGCCTCACGTCCTGGAGGACGACGTAATAATAAAGACACCTCACGGTATGCTACCGCTTGCTTAGATAAATCATCGTAAATAATTAATGCTGGACGACCAGTATCACGGAAATATTCTCCGATAGATGCTCCAGTCATTGGTGCATATACTTGCATTGCTGCTGGATCTGATGCGTTTGCTGCGACGATAGTTGTATAGGCTAAGGCACCTCTTTCTTCTAACGTCTTTGCAATGTTTGCAACTGTTGACGCTTTTTGTCCAACGGCAACATATATACAGTATACAGGCTCACCCGCATCGTAAAATTCTTTCTGATTTAAGATGGTATCGATACAAACTGTTGTTTTACCAGTTTGACGGTCACCAATAACCAACTCACGCTGTCCTCTACCAACTGGAATCATAGCATCAATCGCTTTAATACCTGTTTGCATTGGCTCTGTCACTGGCTCTCTGTAGATTACACCAGGAGCTTTACGCTCTAATGGCATCTCATAAGTTTCACCAGAGATAGGTCCTTTACCATCGATTGGGTTACCTAATGTATCCACGACACGACCTACAATCCCTTCACCTACTTTTACAGAGGCAATACGAGAAGTACGCTTTACCGTTGAACCTTCTTTAACGCCTGTAGAAGCACCTAATAATACGATACCTACGTTATCTTCTTCTAAGTTAAGTACGATACCTTCTGCACCACCATCGAATTCTACTAATTCGCCATACTCTGCATTAGCAAGTCCGTAAGCACGTACAATACCATCACCTACAGTTAATACTGTTCCTACTTCGTCTAATGAAGCACCTGCTTCAAATCCTGAAAGTTGTTGTTTTAAGATTGCTGATATTTCAGCTGGTTTTACTTCTGCCATTTTTATTAGTCTTTAGCTATTGAAAAAGACCCTTCGACTGCGCTCAGGGTGACACTCTCAAAAGCATTTTAATTTAATGTAAATTCTCTTTTTAATTTATTAAGCTTATTAGCAATACTTGCGTTGTATTGCTTATCTCCTACGCGGAGGATGAAACCGCCTAAAATGCTTTCATCTATAATATTTTCGACTTGGGCTTCTTTACCTGTTAGCTCTTTTACTTTTGCTAAAACCTTAGTTTTTAGTTCATCTGTTAAAGGTACAGCCGTTGTTACTTTTGCTAATTGACTTCCTCTTAGCTCATCGTACAAATGCGTGTAACTCGTAGCTACATCATTTAACAACGCTAATCTTTTGTTAGAAATTAATGTGTCTATAAGATTGGTTGTATTGCTATTTGCTGTAGCAAATACTGAAGACAACACTGCTTTTTTTTCTGATGATCTTACAACAGGACTTTGAAGCATTTGATGTAACTCTTTGCTTTGAGCAATGGCATTAACTATAGATTTCATATCGTTGTTAACCGCCTCTTCTGCTTTTTGATCTCGCGCCAAGCTTAAAACGGCTTTGGCATATCTTATGGCTGCTCTGTTCATATTAATTTATTCTGAAATGTCACTGAGGTACTCGAAGTGACCAATTCAATTTAATTCAAAGTTGCTTCACCTAACATTTCCTCAACCAATTTTTCTTGGCTTCCTTTGTTAGATAATTCTTTACCGACTACTTTTTCTGCTATATCGATAGATAATCCAGCAACATGAGACTTTAATTCTGCCATAGCAGCTTTCTTTTCGCTATCTATTGCAGCTTGCGCTTGGGCTATCATCTTGCTTGCTTGTGCTTGGGCTTCTTCTTCTGCGTCCGCAATAATCTTTGCCTTTAGCCCACGCGCCTCTTTAAGCATTGTTTCTCTTTCTAAACGTGCTTCTTGTAATAACTTCTGGTTATCTGCTTGAAGATTCTCCATCTCCTTCTTTGCATTTTCTGCAGCGTCTAAAGCGCTTTGGATACCTTCTTCTCTTTCATTTAACGAGTTAAGAATTGGTTTCCATGCGAACTTTACCATTAATGCAATTAAAGCTAACAATAGTATCGTTGACACTACGAATAACCCTGGTGAAAAGTCGTTTAATAATTTATCCATTTTAATAAATACTTAAATAGTTGTCTTTGTTTAATGTTTAAAATACGTCCTGCAACCAACCGTTGCAGGAACGTATTTTGAGTTTGTTTTGGTTCTTATTTTCCTAAGAATAAAGCACCAAATGCTAAACCTTCTAAAAGTGCAGCGATAATAATCATAGCTGTTTGGATTTTTCCTGTAGCTTCTGGCTGACGAGCAATACCTTCCATTGCTTTACCACCAATCTGTCCAAGACCAATACCTGCGCCGATTACGATTAAACCTGCTCCAATTAAGTTGTAAGTTACCATGTTAAATGATTTAATTTATTAAACAAATTGTATTAATGATGCTCGTGTTCTTCTACTGCCATACCAATAAATAATGCCGAAAGCATTGTAAAGATATAGGCCTGTAAGAAAGCCACTAAAACCTCAATTAATGTTATAAAAAATGACAAAACTAAAGACAATCCTGTTGCACCTATAGGAGTTAACTCCTTTTTTAAAGTAAACATGATTGCTATTAAGCTCATCACTACGATATGTCCTGCTGAAATGTTTGCGAATAAACGCACTAATAACGAAAACGGTTTAATTAGCAAAGCGCCAGCCAATTCAATTACCGCTAACACTGGTCTAATTAAAACTGGTACGCCTGGCATCCATAGAATGTGCATCCAGTAGTCTTTGTTTCCGCTTGCTGTGTAAATGATTAAAGTAAAAATCGCCAAACATGCTGTAACGGCCAATTGACCAGTAACATTAAAACCTAGCGGTGTTAAACCTGCTAAGTTTAATATCCATATAAAAAAGAATACAGTTAACAGATATCCTGTAAATCTCCTGTAATGCTTTTCTCCAATATTTGGTCTTGCAATCTCATCTCTAACATAAAGTACCAAAGGCTCTAAAACACGACCAAAACCTGTTGGGATTTGTTTTTTCTTGTATTGTCTTGCTAGTTTAGAAAACCAAAACAACATTAACAAACCAATAACTAAAATTCCCACAACACTTTTGGTTATCGAAAAGTCTAAAACTCTATGCGCATTTGTAGCGTGATGGTCTTCATCAAACTTTACTTCTGATGCTCCTTTATCTAACTCATAAATTTTAGAATGAATTTTGGCAAACTTTAAGCCGTCTTTTTCTACAATAACAGAACCATCATCGTTATGATGAAATTCCGAAGACATAAACGTCACTAAACCTTCAGACGTCCATAAAATTACTGGAAGCGGAAAACCAACGTGAACACGTTCGCCTTCATCATTTGTGTAAGAGAATAACGAGAAGTCATGAGAATCTTGAATGTGATGCAAAATATAAGCTTCTACTTCTTCTTTTGTATTTACTTGACCACCATCGTTTTTAGTGTCTTTTGCAAAAATTGAAGTCGGCAAAACTACAAGTAATACAAGGGCTAAAAATTTAAAACTTTGTTGAAATATCTTCATTGTTATAAAATCAAAAAAACCACTCTTTTCAAATTCGGTGCAAAAGTACGCTTTTTATTAAGAAAACAATGCGCTTTTTAGCTTAAAATTTTGGGCGTGTTTTGTTTAAGGATTTTAATAACAAAAAATACTTCTAAAAGAAGAAAAATAAGCAACGAACTTAGAAGGCATAAGCGCTCTGAAACTGTTAGGTTTTCTAAAGCAAACACCGCGTCTTGAAAACTGAAAAAAAACAAACCTCCTTTAATGAATAATGTAGGTAAATAAATATATCCCAACTGAGGTTGTAAACTTTTAATAGAAGAAAATAACTGAAGGTGAATACAAATTAATGCCGAGGCAACTGCAAAAAATATATTTGTGTCGTAATAGCTAAATCTAACAGATTGATTATTTGCCTCTAACAACCAATGTTGCAAGTGTAAAACCACAAAAAAAAGTGCCGCAAAGGACACCACATAAATCAGCAAAGATTTAATCATCTTCTTTAGAAATTTTTATTACTTGCGCAATGACCATATACATTGCTGCAAACACCGAAAATAATGTTACTGTGGTTTCTAGATAATCGGTCCCATATTTAGTGTCTAACCATTTCCCAAAGTAATTCCCTAAGAAAATAGTGCCACCCATCTGAAATGCTGTCCCTGTAAACCGTATAAATTTACTAGGCGCTTTGTCCTTTTTGGTTTTTTCCTTCTCCTGCATCACTTGCCAAAGTTTTTACAGCGCCCATAGAACACGTTGCGTTAAATGTTGCGCCTGGCTCAACTGCTAATTTATTCACTTGTACTTCGCCATCGATTTGAGCAGAAGATTTAAGGGATAAAGTACCTTTTAAGCTAAGTTTACCTGAAAACTTACCTTCGATATCCACGTTTACCGCTTCTAAGGTACCGACGATGCTTCCGGCTTTTCCTATAACAACTTTGCCATCGGTCTTAACAGTTCCTTCTACGGTTCCATCGATTCTAAATGGTCCTTTACTTTCAATATCGCCTACGATTTTTGTTCCGTGTGCGATTATATTTTGTTGACTCGTTGACTCCATGGTTGTTTTTTGTTTTTTATTTGAACGCATTGTTCTGGGGAATTTATTCTGGATTTATGTATTCATTTAAACTTTTATGGCGTTGAATAATAGCATAATTGGCTGATGAAGCCGTAATGTAAGGTTTAGTAATTGGTTTTTCGTTATCTAACGTGTAATCGTCTAAGGTTGGCCCAAAGCCCATAGCCGAAGTTAAATACGTTAAGCCATGCACTACTACAAAAGTCGTGTTTTCGTTATATACATCTTCTGAAAGACTTATATCCTTGTATGGCAAACGCTCCATTATTTTAGATAGTTTATCTTTAAAGGTCTTAATTTCTTCTTTCTGAGCGCTATCGAATTGATAAATGACATAAAACGAATTTCCCTCGTCCTCTGGTAAAAACTCTTTACTTTTCATTAGCGGTAACGCATCTTTTAAAATATCTTGAGCGCGTTTACCTTCTTCTGAGTTTGGATACGTTAGCGCTACATAATTAACTGCTTCTTCGTAAGCATCAAAGCCCTTTAATCGTCCGATTGCAGACGCTTTTAGAATTTCGAATTTCGGGACATACCCATCACCTTCAAAACGTTTTATATTCTCTTCTGCCTCGGAAATAACTTGTGCGTAAGCCTGCGCTTCAAACTTACGGTAAAGATTCTCGTAAACCGTTTCTGGATTGTTTTGGTCTTTTGCTAATTGAGAGTTTGGGTTTCTTAAAATCTCTGCATATCTAGAGTCTGGGTGTTCCGCAATGAGGTTATTTTTAGCAATTTCGTACTCGTCTGTTTGCCCAAGCAATTCGTAAATTTTAACCAAGTTGTATTTTGAAGGGATAATTAATCGCTCTTCAGGATTGTTTTTCAGAAGGTTTTCTAATTTATCTTTTGCTAAAATATACTCCTGAAACTTTTCTTTATAAATAAGGCCTAACTGATAATATGCAAAGTTTCGCTCTGTGGCTATGCTATCTAAAATTACCTTGTCTGAAGGGAGTTTTTTTATGTAATATTCAGGATCGTACAATTCTAATTGTGTTACGATTTCCTCGGCTGTTTCTCCACCTTTTCCTTCGGAGGAAGCTCCCTTTCTCCCAGCAGACAATCGCCAATTATCTTGTGGTTTTCGTTCTCCCCAAAGTTTAAAAAACTCCTCTTTACCGTATGCTGAAGTTGTAGGATTATAAAAGTAAAAATCTGAATTACTACCACTATTAGAACCTGGTAATCCTGGTACAGTTCTGCCTCCTGGACCTGTTAGACCAGCAAATCCGCTGCCTTTGGAGCTACCACTTCTGCTCGCTGCTTTGTCCGCTCTTTTTTTCTCGAACTCTTTAGCTAAAGAATCTTGAACTTTCAACTCTTTAATATAGTCATTAAAAAAAGTAACTTGCTCTTCTTTAGGTAATTTCACCAAATCGATAATACTATCATTAGCTCTAGCAATGCCTTCGTAGTATATAACGTCGTCCAAATTTTTACGCTTTTTAGCCACAACACGATAAGGCTTGGTCTTTTCGACCATGTTGGTTAATGTACTGTCGTAGTAAGCCCCAGCGGTTTTGTATTCCGTACGGTCAAAATACATATCTCCTAGCGTTAGATAGTTTCTTGCAAAAAGAACTTTATCGTTATTTAATGTTTTATTAGATGCTATGGATTTGTTGTAATAAACCTCTGAAAGACTATCTCTAGATTGCGACTGATGGTATCGTGCAATACGGTGATAGATTTTATCTAAAAACGGTCTGTTTTCCCGATTTTCCTCTAGTTCGGTGAGGTATTCCAAGAACTCTAGTTTGTTACCCGTTTCTGCATCGAAGTTATTGGACTTAGCCAAATGCGCATTAATGTAAAATGCGCGCGGAATTTTTCGATGCATTTCGATAATTTGGTCAAAAGCCATATTTGCACTGTCCTTTTTACCAAACTCGTTGTATAGTTGTCCTCTAATAAAATGATATCTTGCTTTCTGAGCATTTATTTTAGAGGCTACTGCTGCTGTATCTAAATATTTTAACGCTGTATCTTTTTGTTTAATGTCTAAGTAAGCATCTGCAAGAACAGCTGAGATATCTGCTAAATCCTGACCCTCGACCTCTTCTTGTTTTAAGTGACGTTTTAAGTTTTTTATAGAAAGTTCTGGATTGCCTAAGCGCAGATTAGTCTTTTCGCGCCAAACTTTTACCTGATTAATCTTGTCGCTAGAAGGATACTTGTTTAATATGTTATTAAAAGCCGCCATTGCAGGGACAAAACGCTGGTCGTAATACCTTGCTTTACCAAGCAACAGGTAGGCTTCGTCTATCTGTGGGTTTTTTTCTTTCCCGTTAATCGTCATGCTATGCTTCTGAATAGCTTTTGTGGCTTTTTCTTCAGCACGCTCAAAATCCGAGTTTTCGGCTTTATTGCCTAATCTAACCTCATCTGTATTAGCTTCGAAACGCTCGATTGGTAGTAACTCCCAAAAATTTTCTGTATAAGCATTATTAACGGTTTCTAAACCTTGTTGTAAAGCAATTTCGCCATTGTAAAGAATGTTATATTCTGTACCAACAGAATGCCAAGCTCTGTTTATAAAGTTGTCTTTTTTTCTTGAACAACTCTGAGTAATTAATACAACTAAAAGAAGTGATATTGAAGCTTTTGTAAAGGTTTTCAAAAGATAGATTATTTGGTTAAAGCATAACGAAAAATAGACGTTAATGTTATCTTAAGTGGTAAAAATAAACATCTTTTTGAAAAAGAAGTCGAAATCGAAACTGAAGTTGAAGTCGAAAACAAAAAAACCCGAGATATAACTCGAGTCTTTTTAGACATATTTCTAGTTCCTACTCTTCCTCTTCAGAAACGGTAACTGCACTTTTTGCAAAGTGTGCTTCGAGTTCTTTTAAGGTTGTAGGGTTAGTTTCTAAGTCTTTAACAACTTCACCTTTTTCCAACACCACAATACGCTCGCAAACGTCTGTAACGTGCATTAAATCGTGACTAGACACTAAAACGGTAACGCCTTGTTTTTCAGCTAAATCTTTGAGGATTTGCTTTAAACGAATCTGTGTTGTTGGGTCTAGGTTTGCAAAAGGTTCATCTAAAATAATAACGTCTGGATTACCGATTAAGGCAGCAACAATCCCAGCTTTCTTTTGGTTACCCTTACTTAGGTCGCGTAAGTACTTTTTCTTTCCTATAATTTCACCATTAAAGAAATCTTCGAACTTAGCGGTTAGTCTATCTACATCTGCTTTGTTTTGACCTCTTAAATCGCCGATGAAATAGAAATATTCTTCAGGTGTTAAGTAGCCAATCAAAAACGTTTCGTCAATAAAAGCCGAGGTAAATGGTTTCCAATCTTCACTTTGCGATACCACCACGCTATTATTAGTAATTGTGCCTGTTGACGGATTTATTAAATCTAAAAGTAAGCTGAAATAGGTGGTTTTACCAGCACCGTTGTTACCTACAAGCCCAAAACTTTGGCCCTTTGGAATTTCTAATTCGTCTATTTTTAGAACTTGAACGCCGTTGTATGATTTTGAAATGTCTTTAGTATATATCATGGTTGTGTTTTATTAAGAGTCTTTGCCAAATGCAGCAATCATTTTGTATTTAGAATCGAGATATTTTTGTGTGATACCTTTCATTAATGGTTTGTGTAGTAAAATTCCTAAACCTCCTGCCAGGACGAGTACAGCTACTGCAACTTCGAACCCGATAAGCCAATCTAAAAGTCCAAAAATTGCCATAGGCACCAGCATTAAAGGAATACCAATTAGCCATTGTACTGCTCCTGTGCCTTGGTAGTTGAAGGCTGCTTTTTTATCTAAATCTATCTTTTTACGATTAAAACTTCCGCCCCACATAATGACGTGCGTATTAACACCGATATTATACACCGCAGCGGCAGCATGCGCAATTAAAATTTTATAGCCAAAGTATACATAAGGAATACCTAAAACGAACATTACTACCACGCTCATAGTCATAAGAATCCATTTTGAACGCAAATACTGTTCGTATTTAATATTCTGACTCATCAGCATTTTGTAGTAACCACTATCCCAAGCTGGAATAAATTGTCCAAAATTAATTAGGAAGAATCCAGTGGAGAAAATTCCGATAAATGCGAACATAAACGTCATGTCTCTGTAGATAGGCTGTGGATAAAAAAACAAGCCATAAAGCAAGCCTATTACCATTAAAAATGCCATAGATTTAGTGCGTTTGTTACGCCAAATTAACTTTAAATCTAATTGCATAAATGGTGCAATATCACCAAATCGATTAGTCCACGATAAGTCTGATGCATTTACCTCTTTTACCTTAGATTGTAATGAAGCGTCTAGATATAATTTATCCTTAAGTAGTTTAAAATTGTAAAAATATAGACCTATTAAAAGCGCTATTAGTACTAAGATGTAAACAGGGTTTTCAGTTATTGCTAAAATTCCTTGGCTTACGATTTCTGAGAAGGAAATAATCCCAAAATAATTTAAAGCAAATAGGCCGCCGCCAACTATCAAAAGAGGTAAAAACGGAATATCTAATTCTGCAGAAAATGCTTCAAGAATAAAGTTTAAAAAATTAGCAATAAACGTTATTAAGACCATTGTTGCTAACCATGTTAATACAACAGAAGCAGAATAACCATTATTTAACAACGAAACGCTAAACGGAACCGTTAAGAATAATGGTAAAAAGTTAAAAAAGGATAGTGCTGATTTCCCTAAAATAAAATTAACAATAGACGAGCGTTTAACCGGCAATGTTAATAGTGGTTTTGCACTCATTACTGGTAATTTCTGAAAGAAAAATCTAATAAATAATTCGGCAATAATCCAATAGAAGATAAATGTATTTGCGACTATAAATGGGTCTTGTTCTGGGAAAAGTTTGGTTAATATTTTATACATAAATACCCCAAAAAACACGAAAATACCAATCATGTATAGCGCAAAGAATACAAGAAGAATATTTAGTGCAATGTTTTTTTGCCAATACGAAGACCGGAAATATTGTTTCCTCTCTAAGCTTAAAAAGTGTTTTATCATAGTTTGGTTAGGTTGTCTGTTGGTGTTAGTAGCAAGATACTAACTTTTGTTACACAATAAATTCTGGATAGGTTTCTTTTAACAAATCTTCTGCTTTATTGGGTATAAGTTCAAAACTTATGTAACTCACTAAAATTAAGACCGTAAATAAAGTACAAGCTACTAGCAGTAAGTATGGATTGGTTAATGCGCCATTAGAAAGGTGAACTGTAGAGTACATTTGAGACAATAAAACAAGTCCTGTTGCACTGGCTTGCCTAAATATAATTTCTTCTAGTAGCCATTTTTTACCCGAAACGTCTTGTCTCTTTTTGTAATAACGGTTGAGTTTAAATGCCTTATAACCACTGTAAGTTGCAGCTAAGACATATAGTATTACAGAAAATGACTCTGCATATTCCGAGGAAAAGGAGATGTATAAAATAAAAAAGATGCTTATAGTAATTACTATTTGCGGTATTCGAAACCATTGTTTTAGCTCTTGCCAGAGGTATTTTCTATAACGTTTACCCATAGCCTTTTGCTTCTGTTCTATAGGCTCCATAAAACCAAAAATACCAAACTTTTTAAACGCCTTATCTCTAGCGTCTTCAAAACAGAGTTTTGGATTTTCCGTCCACATATTTTCGATATCGTTTGCCAAATGGTCTACGAGCTCGGTTTGCAAATCGTAATACTCAACAAAATGCTTTCTGGTAAATGCGTAAAGGTCTTGTATTTGGGATTTGTTAAGTTTCATTAAGTTACACTTTTCATTATAAGTACTTTTTTAAGAGCGTATTTATAAACTCTATATCCAGCAAACATAACTATTAGGTATAAAGTTAAAATTATAGGTAGCCATATAGACTGCTGCGCTTTTGGAATGAGTTGTATTGGTAAATTGGTTATGAATATTCCAAAAGAAAAATAAAAAAATCCATAGTCCATATTTACAGACCTACCTAGTTTTTTTAACCATGATTTTATAAATTCATAAGTCATTATTACAAATGGTAAAAACAACACTACAAAAAACAATGGTTTTAACATTTTAGGAAATGACTGTGCAATCCAATTAATCCCTAAATAAAAAAGAATAAAAAAAAGTAAATTCACAGGATCCTTTATTACTGATATTATTTCTTTTGAATGTTTTTTTCTGTAAATCTTATTTGTGGTTTTCCAACTTTGAGTGTTAACAGCTTTAAGATTATTGTGCCAATTTGCGTTGATAAGACTTTGCTTAAAAAGTGTCTCAAAATCTGCTGAACCTTCATATGACTCGATATCCGATACTAAATGATCTACCATCTCGAGACGTACATCCCAATATTTTATACCACCTTTTTTCAAATAATCATCAATACGCTGTATTTCTTCCTTATTTACTTTCATTTTATGCCAATTTAGGATTAACCAAAGCTTGCATCGTTTTAATATACTCGGCTAGTTCTTCCAGCTTGTTTACCGTTTCTTTGGTGCCGTTTTCTGTAAGTTTGTAATACTTGCGCAAGCGGTTATCGACTTTAGCAACCTCTACATCTAGTAAGCCTTCGGCCTCAAGTTTGTGCAATGCTGGATACAATGCGCCTTCAGTAATATTAAGTTCGCCTTTAGTCAATACCTTTACCTTTTGGGTAATTTCGTAACCGTACATTTTATCGTTTTCGTTTAATAACTTTAAGATAATAGTGGTTAAACTTCCCTTGTATAATTTTGAATTACTCATAAAACAAATATACATAATTTTCTTATGTATAAGTTTCTTAGGTATTCATTTTTTAAGAAAATTTTAAAATCTACATCCTTTGAATGACCTTAGTTTAAGTGATGTATTATGTATCTTCGCCAAAAACTTTTGCTATGGCACAATTTCATACCCTTTCTATAAAATCTATTGACCGTGTTACTGAAAAATCAGTAGCCATTACTTTTGATATTCCTGCAAGCTTAGAAGAAAATTTTAAGTTCAAAGCTGGGCAGTACATTACGCTAAAAACCGAAATCAATGGCGAAGATATTCGTCGCGATTACTCTATTTGCTCTTCGGTAAGTAGTGGTAATTTAACGGTAGCAGTAAAAGCTGTTGAAAACGGAACGTTCTCGGTTTATGCTAATGAAAAACTAAATGCAGGAGATGTTTTAGAAGTTGCCGAACCCAATGGTCGCTTTGTTTTTGAAGCTAACGATGCCAAAACAAGAACTGTTGCTGCGTTTGCCGCAGGAAGTGGAATAACACCAATTTTAAGCATAGCCAAAACCTTACTAGAAGACGAACCTTTTAGTAATTTTATTTTAGTTTACGGAAACAAACGTCTCAAGGATGCTATGTTTGCGAAGGACTTGTTAGAATTAAAGCAAACCTTTGGCAATCGTTTTCATGTGCACTTTATTTACAGTCAAGCTCAAGAAGAGGATGCACTTTTTGGACGTATCGAAAAAAGTACTGTAAATCTCATTGTAAAAAACAAGTACAAAGGTGTTACCATAGACAGCTTCTATTTATGTGGGCCAGAAGCCATGATTCATGTTGTAAAAGATGTGCTTCTAGAAAACAATATTAAAGAAAAGCAGATTTTCTTTGAATTATTTACGGCGCCAACAGAAACTGAAGCCGATACTTCTACTGAAATTGGAAATGGAAAAACACAACTTAAAGTTATTGTTGATGATGAAGAGTTTGAGTTTGAAATGAACCAAGACACCACAATTCTTGATGCAGCTCTAAAACAAGATGTAGATGCACCATACTCTTGCCAAGGTGGCATCTGCAGTAGCTGTATTGCAAGAATTACTGAAGGTGAAGCTACTATGCGACAAAACAATATCTTAACGGATAACGAAGTTGCTGAAGGTTTAATTCTCACTTGCCAGGCGCATCCTACAACACCGAAGGTAGTTGTGGATTATGACGATGTGTAAAAAAGAGCCCATCTCTTAATCTCTTCCCAAAGGGAAGAGAAAAATTTTTCGATTGGAGATTTATTTAAACGTATTGGTTACTGAGCTAAGTCAAAGTGGCAATCAATAAGTTTATTTCTTTTCTTAAATTGAACAAAAATCATTGAATGAAAGTTAAGATTCTGTATTGTTTTGTTTATCTAATAATAGCTGCGCTACTTACAAGCTGTAACAAGCAAAAGGCAAATCCTATTGCGACAGTTAACAACTATTTTGAAGCTCGAACTCAAGGAAATTTTAATGCGCTTAAAAAACAAGTAAGCGACAGTATTACTTTAATTTCCGGTGATTTTATAATGCCATATAGCCGAGAAAGTCTTTACCAGCAATATAAATGGGATTCTGTTTTTCAATCAAAATACAATATTTTAAAAGCAGTCGAAACAAATGAAAAAGTTATAGCCACTGTATCACAAAATTGTATTCGGAATGCATTTTTAGAAAATAATCCTTTGGTATACCAGCTTGAAATTTCATTCAAAAATGGTAAGATTGAAAAAATTAAAGACTTAGATTATATTGATGTTAATTGGAATATCTGGACATCAAAAAAAGATAGTCTAGTAAATTGGGTTGCCAAAAATCATCCAAAACTTGATGGTTTTGTAAATGATATGAGCATGATGGGTGCCATAAACTACGTTAAAGCTATTGAACTATACCAGAAGAAGAATTAATAGCTTTCTAATAATTTGTAATTACGCATCTAAAACATCTCCAATCTTCTTAACTACAGCATCTACCGAAACGCTACCAGCAGCATTTTCATAGCCTTCGGGTTGTTTGTTGCCGTAGATAGATGTTGGGATTTTAGGATACTTTTCTCTGTCTGCCACTAGGCAATAATCTTTTGGTTGGTTAAACGGTGAAAATCCCGCAAACGGATGTGTTACACCCCAAATGGTAACCACTTTTACACCAAGCATGGCAGCCATATGCGCATTTCCAGAATCCATGGCTAACATTACATCTAGGTTAGAAATGACATCTAACTCTTCGCTTAAACTTAATTTTCCTGCTATGGATTTGGTGTTTGGTGTTTGGGCTTCAATCTGATTTAGCTGAAGAACTTCAGTATTACCACCTCCAAAAAGAATGATATTATTTGCTCTGGAAAGCTGATTAATCACCAATTTCATCTGCTCTAACGGATACATTTTACCTTCAAATGCCGCAAACGGTGCAATGCCAATAATTGGTAAATTCTTATTAGAAATGAAGTGTCTCAACTTTTCATTTAAACTCGCTTTTTTAGGGAAATTAGGATTTGATAAGTCTACTAGGAAACCTAACGCTTCAAACACATCGGCATAACGTTGGTGCGTGGTTTTTAATTGCTGAAATATTTCGCCTGAAACTAAAGCCTTCTTTTCGTTTCGGCCTTTGTGTATTTGTTTAAAATTTCCACCTAAAAAAAACTTTAAAATCTTTGTCCGAAGTACATTATGGATGTCGGCTACGCCATCAATCCTTAGTTTCTTTAGTTCTCTTGAAAGTTTATAAAGTCCTAAAATACCTTTGTGTTTTCCCTTTAAATCGGCTTCAAAAACTGATACATTTTTTAAATCTCTAAAGAATGGGGCAAAAAATGCCCGAGTAACTACAGTAATTTTTAGGTCGGGATATTTTTGGGTTAACGCAGTAATAACAGGTACAGACATGGCTACGTCTCCCATGGCTGAGAAACGTAAAACGAGTATGTGTTTAGGTTTGGACATTTTGTTAAATGGCACACTGAGCATTGCTTGATGAGAAACATATTTCGAAGAAAGCACCTTACGCAGTAAGTTGTAAGTGTGTCAAATATCAATTTTAAAGATTTCTCGACTACGCTCGAAATGACAGTAGTTTATGTACGTTGCTAATTATTTTTGTCCGCGCAACACTGGGTTAAGCTCATCATCGTTGTACATTTTCATTTGCTTGTACACTTTCATATACTTATCGCCATTAGCAATATCTGTCAATAAATCGTCAATGGCTGTGCTTAGGTCCACACGTTGCTCCAATAAAACATCTAGTTTTTTCTGGCAAGCTGCTTTATGGCTGTCACTTGCATCTTCGCGAACAGTCTCTAAATGCATATGGTAAATTTTAAGTGCCAAAATAGACAAGCGGTCGATTGCCCACGCAGGACTTTCGGAATTTATTTTAGCATTTGGCTTTACCTCTACATCTTTGTATTTGTCAAGAAAGTAGCTGTCTATATATTCTACCGTGTCTGTTCGGTCTTGGTTAGACGCATCAATCATTCGCTTTAATTTTAAAGCGGCAACTGGGTCTATATTTGGGTCTCTAATAATATCTTCGTATGCCCATTGTACAGTGTCTATCCAACATTTTCTGTATAATAAATGAGCGATTAAATCGTCATTCTTATCATACTTATTTGTAAACGGTTGATCAACGGTGTTTAATACTTTATACGTTTTAATGACGTCTTGAAATATGGAGTTTGCTTTTTCTGAAAACATTGTAAAAGATTTAGTTCTGCAAATATAGTTTGAATTATTAACTTTGAATACTCAATACTTATCTAGCCTTATGCACATTCATCATCTTTCTGAAACACCATCAATCTTAAACACATTTCTTGCTGAAATTAGAGATGAGGTGATTCAAAAAGATTCTATGCGTTTTAGAAGAAATATTGAGCGTATCGGTGAAATCTTAGGTTATGAATTGAGTAAATCCCTTCAATATAATTCTAAAAAAATTACAACTCCGCTTGATAATTTACAGGCGCAACTTCATCAAAAAGATATTGTTCTCTGCTCTATCTTAAGAGCAGGAGTTCCGCTGCATAACGGCTTACTTAACTACTTTGACACAGCGGAAAATGCATTTATTTCAGCTTACAGACAACACAAAGAAAACCCAGAAAGTTTTGATATCGTTGTGGAGTACTTGGCTTGTCCTAGTTTAGAAAACAAGACGCTTATATTAGCAGACCCAATGCTGGCTACAGGACAATCTATGGTCGCTACTTTTGAAGCTTTAAAACCTTTTGGTACGCCAAAAGAAATTCATTTGGTAAGTGTTATTGGGGCACAAAAAGGTGTGGATTTTGTTTCAGAAAATTTTGACACTGACTCCCATTTATGGATTGCTGCTATTGATCAAAAACTAAACGAAAAAGGATACATCGTTCCTGGGCTTGGCGATGCTGGCGATTTGGCATTTGGCACCAAATTACAGAATTAAATTAAGGATAGGCACCAGAAGTAAAAGCGCCACAAAAACCTCTTTAAACCATTTCTCTTCTATAGTTTCTAAGTAATTGGCAACTATAATAGCAAATGGAACGAGAATAAAAACGAATTCGTTTCCATTTTTTAAAGGTGCAATCACTGCAATGATTACTGCGACAATCGATGCTATTACAATTAGCACGTGCGATGGCTTCATTTTTTTATTCTTTTCTGAAATTCCCTTTAAATAATACACCAAACTCCAAAAATAGACAGATGCGACAATGGTTAATTTTAAAATATTGGACAGCGAATTATACACAGAAAAGTCAAAGCTAATTGCCATACTAAAATTACTAAGTAGCAAGAATTGGTCTTTACATAAAACATTGTAAAGTATTAGAAGTATGGCTACGGTAAGTATTCCAAATACGGAAACCATGATATATTTTACTTCACTTTGCCAATAATAGGCTAAGGCAACAATGAGAACAACCACATAAAGAATTGCCCAAGAATAGAATAAGGTTGCGAGACCAATCCATAGTGCAGCATCAAAAAACTTTTTAATTAATCCTTTTTTAGAATGAAGACTAAGTAATCTTCGCATAGCAAATAACACAAGGAGATTTGCTACCAACAAATTAACGTCTGAAAACGCTTCTGGAATTGCCAGAAACAACAAGCCTAGCATCATTATAGCGAAACTATGACGCTTGGTAAGGTTATTTTTAGAAACAATGAAGTCGGTTATAAACATATAAAAAAGGCCAATAAATAAGATTAGCCCATGAACAGCCATTGATAAATTTTCTAAATCTTTCTGAAAAAAAATATGATATACAAATGCAATTATAATCAACGCGCAACCAATTATTAGGTTGACAGGTTTAGATTTACTAAAAATGCTTGTAATCATTTGCAGTTTTTGTATTTTTGCTCTGTAAATTTATTAAAGTTATGAAGGATTTCTTTTACGGTATACAAGATTTATTTGTTGACGTGCTTTTTGCGCCACTAGACTTTCTTAGAGAATTAGAGTTAACTAACTGGTGGGCAGCCAATGCTATGTCATGGTTTTTTATGCTTATTGGCTTTGTAGCCTTTGTATATTGGATGCTAGAGCTTAAAAAATATAACGATAACAACGAAGAAGATAAAAGCGTTTCGGCTCACTCTTATTTATAAGTCAAAACCAATATCTTTTCTAAAATACATCTTATCAAAACATAGTTTATCTATGCTATGGTAAGATTTTTTTATGGCCTGTTGGTAAGTGTCGCCAAAAGATGTTATTGCCATTACTCTTCCTCCAGAAGTTACTATTTTTCCGTCCTTTAACTGCGCTCCAGCATGAAACGGTATCGAATCTGTGATAGTTTCTAGTCCAATAATTTCTTTACCTTTCTCATAAGCCTCAGGGTAGCCGCCAGAGACTAGCATTATTGTGGTTGCAGCTCGTGAATCGATGTCTAAGTTAATTTCCGAGAGTGTTTCATTTCCCATAGCTTTAAAAATCTCAACGATATCTGTTTTTAATCTCGGTAGTACAACTTCAGTTTCTGGGTCGCCCATACGTACGTTGTATTCGATAACTTTTGGGTCATCACCTACTTTTATAAGGCCTATAAAAACAAAGCCTACATAAGGCAGATTATCTTTTTTTAGACCTTCAATAGTTGGTCTAACAATTCTCGTTTCAATCTTCTGTAAAAAATCGTCAGTAGCAAACGGTACGGGAGAAATCGCTCCCATTCCTCCAGTATTTAAGCCTGTATCACCTTCGCCAATACGTTTATAATCTTTTGCTGTTGGTAGAATTTTGTAATCTTTCCCATCGGTTAATACAAAACAACTCAACTCAATCCCATCTAAAAACTCTTCAATGACGACTTTAGTACTAGCATTTCCGAATTTAGAATCTACAAGCATGTGTTTAAGCTCCGTTTTAGCTTCTTCTAAATCATTAAGAATTAAAACCCCTTTTCCTGCTGCTAGACCATCAGCTTTTAATACATATGGTGCTTGTAACTTTTCTAGAAAAGCATAGCCTTCTTCCAAATTAGCTGCTGTAAAACTCTCGTAAGCAGCGGTTGGAATATTGTGACGCATCATAAACTTCTTGGCAAACTCCTTACTACCTTCGAGTTCTGCTGCAGCTTTCTGCGGACCAATCACTGTAACGTGTTTTAGGGTATCGTCATTTAAGAAAAAATCATGAATTCCTTGAACCAATGGGTCTTCTGGCCCAACAACCACCATGTCTATTTTGTTTTTTATAACAGCGTTTTTAATCGCTTGAAAATCTGTTACAGCTATTGGAAGATTTACAGCTATTTTAGAAGTTCCAGAATTTCCGGGCGCAACAAAGAGCGATTTACAAAGTGGACTTTGTGCTATTTTCCAAGCAAATGTGTGTTCTCTTCCGCCAGAACCAAGTACTAAAATATTCATGAGTTGTGTGTTGTTTGCACAAAAATAATTGCTTTTACGCTTAAAAAACAATTAATTTACACAAACCTTTTGGCTTCATATTTTTTGCGATTATTCGACCTTACTTTACAACTTAAAGGCTTTGCAATTGACAAGGCAAAACACGTATTGTCTGAAATTCAGGATATAAAAATTGCTGAGTTTGAAGCTTATGTCTTAAACCAAAGGCAATCTATTTTAGAATATCATTTAGCGCATAATTCATTCTATAAATCTAAAGGAAAGGATATTGATTTAGATGATTGGTATTCGGTACCCATAATGACTAAAAAGGATTTACAACAACCTTTGTCTAATGTTCTCTCCGATGGATTTCATAAAAAAAATATCTACATTGATAAAACCTCTGGTGCATCAGGCGACCCCTTTTATTTCGCAAAAGACAAATTTTGTCATGCACTCACATGGGCGCAAATTATAGACCGCTTCTCCTGGTACAATATAGATTTTAACACTTCTAAGCAAGCTCGATTTTACGGAATTCCATTAGATAAAAAAGGATATTATAAAGAGCGTTTAAAAGACCTTTTAGCAAATCGATTTCGATTTTCTGTTTTTGATTTAAGTGATGACGCTTTTGAAAAATGCCTTAAAAAATTTGAAAAAACATCTTTTGAATACATAAATGGCTACACAAGCCCCATAGTACAATTTGCTAAGTTTTTAAAACAAAAAAATATTGTTTTAAAAGACGTTTGCCCGTCTTTAAATGTTTGTGTCGTCACGTCTGAAATGCTTTTCGATAGCGATAAAATATTAATGCAAGAACAATTTGGTGTGCCTATAGTAAATGAGTATGGCGCATCCGAATTAGATTTAATTGCTTTCGAAAATCTACAAGGAGAATGGCAAGTTAATAGTGAAACGCTATTTGTTGAGGTTTTAGATGAGAATAACAAACCTTTACCTTATGGAGAAGAAGGCCGATTGGTAATTACGTCGCTATACAACAAAGCCTCGCCTTTTATTAGATACGATATTGGAGACATGGGTGTGCTTTCAAAAAATAGTTCAGTACAAAAGCCTATTTTAGAAAAACTTATTGGACGCACAAATGATATTGCCGTTTTGCCTAGCGGAAAAAAAGCAGCAGGACTAACGTTTTACTATATTACAAAAAGCATTATAGAAGATGGTGGTAACGTAAAAGAGTTTACTATAGAGCAGTTAAAACCTCATCTTTTTCAAGTAAATTATGTTGCTTCTGAAGCGTTATCAGAGTCTCAAAAGGAAACTATTAATAGGGCTATGATTAAGTATTTAGAAGATGGCGTTACTATTATCTACGAAAGATTTGAGAAATTAAATCGCTCTAATAGCGGAAAGCTAAAGCAATTTACATCGTATGTCAACCAATAAATGAAGGATATTCTTATTATATCGAACTATTTTCCGCCAGAAATCGGTGCTGCATCCAATAGAATCTCTCAGTTGGCAAAATCACTTTCTAAAGATTATAACGTCACGGTTATCTGCCCTTTACCAAATTACCCAACAGGAAAAGTGTTTAAGAATTACAACCGAAAGGAAACCCTTAATAATGTAACCGTTAATCGTTTGTGGCTATATCCGTCTAAATCTAAAAACAAGTTTGTACGCTTATTTTCGATACTATCTTTTAGCTTAAGTATTGTTTGGTACTTTTTATGGCATCGCATTCCTAAAACTGTCATCGTTAATTCGCCGCCACTTTTTGTTGCCTATGCTTCTCTACTATTTTTAAGTCGAAAAAAGCATCAATTAATACTCAACGTGAGCGATTTATGGCCAAAATCTGCCCTTGAACTCAATGCCGTTAAAAAAGGTTTTGGTTACAATTTATTACTGAAAATTGAACGTTACAATTACAGAAAAGCCGATTTAATTTCAGGTCAAAGCGAAGAAATATTGTCGCATATAAAAACTATTGTCACTGAAAAGGAAACGATACTCTTCAGAAATTATCCAGATTTTGAACCCCCTAAAATTGAAACAAAAAACACTTCAACTTTAGGTAAAATTAGAATTGTATATGCCGGACTGCTTGGTGTTGCACAAGATATTGTTAGCTTGGCGAAAAATTTAGACTATAGTAATATTGAATTTCATATTTATGGTTCTGGCGCAGAAGAAGAATCTTTAAGAGCTTTCATTGAGAGCAACTTAAAGTTACCAATTATATTTCATGGTAGTGTTTCCAGAGCTGTCTTGCATCATGAGTTGTTAAAGTATGACGCTACTATAATTCCGCTAAAGAATAGAATTTATGGGGCTGTCCCTTCAAAAATATTCGAATATTCACGTTTAGGCTTACCAATTATCTATTTTGGTGGTGGTGAAGGTGAGCGCATCGTTAAACAAAATGGTTTGGGATGGGTTGCTGAAGCAGGAAATTACAATGCTTTGAATGCTGTTATTTCAAAATTAAAGCTATCGGATTTTAATAGCGATTCAAAAAGAGAGATTCAGAAAACTGCAATAGATAATTTCAATGCCTCTGTACAATTAAAAGCCTTGAAAGAATTGATTTAATAAGCCTTTTCATCGCCTTTGATTACAGAAAGTATCGTTTTTCCGATGATATCCAAATCGAGTAAAATAGACCAATTTTCGATATAAAAAATATCGTATTTCACTCGGTTAATAATGTCCTCATCAGACTTAATTTCTCCTCTAAAGCCTTTAACTTGAGCTAAACCTGTAATTCCTGGCTTTACGTTATGTCTAAAAATAAAATTATAGGTATCTATCTTTTTTGAGTATGCCTCAGTGTAAGCCAACATATGAGGTCTTGGACCGACTACGGACATTTCTCCCTTTAAAACATTAATAAATTGAGGCAGCTCGTCTAAACTGGTTCGTCTTAAAAAAGCGCCTATCTTGGTTACCCTACTATCTTGCCTTTTTATATAATCTTCTTTTTCAGAGCCATTTGTTTTTAATGACCTGTATTTGTAGCAATTAAACTCCTTGTAGTTGATACCGTTTCTTTTATGCTTGTAAAATAATGGCCCTCTGGATTCTAACTTAATAAGCACAAAGAGAATTATACTAAGCCAAGACAATACAAACACGATTATTAAAATAGAAAACAAAACATCGAAAGCGCGCTTTAATACCCGATTAAAAGGTTGGTTTAGCGCCACTTCTTGTATGGATAATACAGGTAAATAATTGTAAAAATCTGTTTTTAGTCGTTTGTTTAAAAAGTCACTTGTTTTAGGAATAAACTTGATGTTGAATCGATTAATTTCGGCATATTTTACAAAACTATTAATCTCGTTTTCTGTTAACTCTTCCATTGCACAATAAATCTCGTCAATGGTTTGATTTTTAGAAATTAATTTAATGGCATCATCTAAGTTTCCGGATACTGATGAGGGTTGTTTATTGCTATAAACGCCTAAAACATTATAACCATACTTTTCATTTTCTTTAAAAAATGTTTCTAGCTCTTTAGCACTTTCTGTATTGCCAATAATTAATATTTGCCTATGATTTCCTTTAAGGAGTTTTCTGTAACTCCGAAGTCCATAAAACATTAAAAATTTTGCAGCACCAATTATAAAAAAAGAGGATAAGAGGTACTTTAAGATGATTGTTTTATTAATATCTATTCCTCTGTAAAAGCCAACAAATGCAAATACTATTATAAAAAATATTAAGAACTGCTTTATTAGAAGCCCAAAGATATTTAAGGAGGTTGTGTAGCGGTAAACATTATAAAACTTAATGCTAAACGCTGAAATGAGCCAAAGTATAGAAGCATAAAAAACAAAAACAGTAGCCTCACTCTTTAAAAAGCCAACAGACCAATAGGGCAATCCAAACGTCTTAAAGTCTATATAATAAGACGCAAGAAATAGAATAACTATAATATCGAAGAGAATAAGAATAGGTCTTAGTAACCAAGAATATCTGCCTCTTATGTAACCCATTTTTTAGTGCTTATGATATTTCGAGAAGTCTTTGTGCTCTTTCTTATACAATTCGTCATGACTTAAGCTCTTGAAATAATCAAATGTAATTTTCATACCTATTTCACGAGGTACTTTTGGTTCCCAATTCAGTAATCGTTTTGCTAAGCTAATATCAGGCTGCCTCTGAAGGGGATCATTTTGGGGAAGGGGTTTATAAATTATCTTTTGCTCTGATTCACCTAGTTTAATTATTTCTTTAGCAAAATCTAATATGGTTGTCTCATGAGGATTTCCTATGTTAACAGGCTCAGAGTAATCAGACAATAGTAATCTGAATATCCCCTCTACTTGATCATCAACATAGCAAAATGAACGTGTTTGTGAACCATCTCCAAAAACCGTTAAATCCTCACCTCGTAAAACTTGTCCCATAAAAGCTGGTATTACTCGCCCATCATTTAATCGCATTCGAGGCCCATAAGTATTAAAAATTCTAACAATCCTAACTTCAACTCCATGAAATCTATGATAGGCCATAGTTATAGATTCTTGAAAACGTTTGGCTTCATCGTAAACTCCTCTAGGACCTATTGTGCTCACATTTCCAAAGTATGACTCTGGCTGAGGATGCACTAATGGGTCTCCATATATTTCTGAAGTAGAAGCAATAAGAATTCTCGCTTTTTTGGCTTTAGCCAATCCTAATAAGTTGTGGGTTCCTAATGATCCAACCTTTAAGGTTTGTATTGGTATTTTTAAATAATCTATTGGACTTGCTGGAGAAGCGAAATGCAAAATAAAATCTAATTCATCTTTGATTTTTATGTGCTCTGTAACATCATGCTCTATAAAACTAAAGCTAGTATGGTTGAATAAATGATTGATGTTTTTTCTATCTCCTGTGATATAATTATCCATTCCGATAACTTTATATCCCTCCTTGATAAACCTATCACATAAATGAGATCCTAAAAAACCCGCAGCACCAGTTATCAATATTGTCTTTTGAGCTTCCATACTACAATCTTCCTATTGAAAAATATTCAAAATTTTCTGCTAAAACATCATTTACTTCGTAAAGATTTCGTCCATCAAAAATTGTTTGGTTTGCCATTAATCCTTTAAGTTTATCAAAATTAGGTGTTCTAAAAATACTCCATTCGGTACAAATAATAAGTGCGTCCGCATCTTTAACTGCATCATACATGTCATTTGCATAAGCAATCTTATTACCTATTTTTTTCTCAACGTTTGGCATTGCTTCAGGATCAAAAGCTGTAATTTTACAATTATTTTCTAGTAACTCATTTATAATTTCTAATGACGGTGCTTCTCTTATATCATCTGTTTCGGGTTTAAATGCCAAGCCCCAAATAGCAATTTTTTTATCGCTTAAACTGTTGTTAAAGTAATTTTCGATTTTAGGTATTAATGCTAGTTTTTGTTTTTGATTTACATCGATTACCGCATCGAGAATTTTGAAATCATAATTGGAATCCTTACCGGATTTGTGAAGAGCTTTAACATCCTTAGGAAAACAAGAACCTCCATAACCAATCCCCGGAAAAAGAAAACGTTTTCCTATCCTAGAATCAGTCCCCATACCAATACGCACCTTGTCTACATCAGCACCAACACGCTCACAATAATTAGCAATCTCATTCATAAAGGTGATTTTTGTAGCTAAGAAAGCGTTTGCTGCATATTTTGTAAGCTCAGCAGATTTTTCATCCATTACAATTATTGGATTACCAGATCTAACATAGGGCTTGTAAAGTTTTTTCATTTTTTCAATAGCACGCTCACTACTTGAACCTATTACAATACGTTCAGGCTTTAAAAAATCATCAACAGCAAAACCCTCTCTTAAGAATTCTGGATTGCTTACCACATCAAATTCTATATTAGTATGTTTGCCTATTACAGCTTCAACTTTTTCGGCAGTTCCTACTGGTACAGTACTTTTATCGACTATTATTTTATATTCTGTTATTTTTTTACCGATGTCTTCTGCTACACCTAAAACATATTTTAAATCCGCAGAACCGTCTTCATCTTCAGGAGTTGGTAAAGCTAAAAATATAATTTCCCCGTGGTCTAAACCTTCTTGAAGGCTTGTTGAAAAATTGAGGCGATTTGCCTTTATGTTTCTATGAAAAAGGATATCTAAATGAGGTTCGTATATTGGAACCTCTCCGTTTTTCATTTTATGGATTTTATTTTCATCAATATCTATACAAAGAACATTATTACCTGTCTCAGCCAAACACGTTCCTGTTACTAAACCCACGTATCCTGAGCCTACAACCGTTATATTCATAAACTAACTTGCTTTTTCTTCTGGTTTATCAAATTTTTCATAGTCCGAATTCATACTAACAAATTCAGGCACTATTTCTTTCATTTTTTTTACAATCTCTGACTTATCGCCTTTTTCAGCCATTTCTAAAAGTTCTTCAATATCAGATTTTACTTGAGTAATCCCAAGCGTACTAACTTTAGCAATCATTATTTTATCATTGTATGTTGGTAAAGTAGTTGTTTTATCGTTCAATAACTCTTCGTATAGCTTTTCTCCAGGTCTTAAGCCAATAATTTTAATTGGTATATCCTTATTTGGAGTGTAACCTGCTAGCCTGATTATTTTCTTTGCTAAGTCAATTATTCTTACAGCCTTACCCATATCGAATATAAAAATCTCACCTCCGTTACCCATTGCACCAGCCTCTAAAACCAACTGACAGGCTTCGGAAATAGTCATAAAATATCTAATGATATCTGGATGAGTAATAGTTACTGGTCCTCCTTCTTCTATTTGCTTTTTGAATAATGGAACAACTGAACCATTACTGCCTAAAACATTACCAAATCTTGTGGTTACAAAACCTGTTCTTTTCTTTAGACTTGTATTATTATCTTCTTGCAGGGCTTGTACATATATTTCAGCAATACGCTTTGAAGCTCCCATAACGTTGCTGGGATTTACGGCCTTATCTGTAGATACCATTACAAACTTTTCTGCACCAAATTCTTGAGACAAATCAGCTACATTTTTAGTACCCAAAACATTGGCAAATATAGCCTCGGACGGATGATTCTCCATTAACGGCACGTGCTTATAAGCAGCGGCATGATATACTACATCTGGTTTATACTTGTTAAAAGCTTTTCTTGTCTTTTCAATGTTCCTAATATCGCATATCACAGCTTCATAAGTAAGTTTGGGGAAATTATCCTTTATCTCAAGTTGAATATTGTATAATGGAGATTCTGCTTGGTCTAAAATAATTAACCTGCTAGGCTTGTAACCTGCTACTTGTCTTACTATTTCGCTTCCTATAGAACCTGCTCCACCAGTGACTAAAACACACTTATTAAATATCTCTTTGGCTACTAACTTATTATCAAGTTTTATGGGGGGCCTTTCTAATATATCTTCAATCTGAATTTTTTCAATCTGACTGGCGATATTTTTATTTTCTTCTATATCAGACAAAATTGGTGCGCGATAGACTTTCAGATTATAATCCAAGCATTTATCTATTAACGAAACTTTCTCTTGATTTTTGATATCTCTATCTGCGAGAATAAGCGCTTGTGCTTTGTGAGCTCTTAATGTAACAGCAATATTTCTCTGAATACTAATGATGGGAAGGCCAAGTATTTGCTTACTTTTGTTTCTATCTCCCTTATCAAGAAATCCTATAACTGTATATCTGTGTGGTTTTTCGGATTTTAATGCACTAGCTATAGCAATTGCGTTTTCATCTGTTCCAAAAACAAGCACTTTTAATTCATTATCTTTATTTGAGTAATTCAAATAGGTCTCAAATACTTGTTTGACTAAAACCCTAAACAAAAATAATCCACAAAAAGATATAAGTGAATAGATTAAGAGTGTCGGTACGAATATTATTTCTTGCTCACTATAAAGAAAATAAACATAATATGCCGTTAAGATGATAATCAAAGTGGATACAGATGCAACTAAGAATCTAATTGCGTCTAAAAATGTTGAATGTCTTATTAACCCTGCGTATGTTCTATAAAGGATAAAAAAGGCAACATTAACTGATATAATTAAAATTTCTGCTGTCGAAAATGTAAAATCAAATGGTTGACTTTTAATCTTGATTACTATTATCTTAGTTATTAGTAATGAGAAAATTATTATAGTAGTGTCAAACCCTAAAATGGCCCACCTAGGCAAGTACCCAATGTTTTTAAAGTCTAGTCTTTTTTTACTAGATTTTAAAACTTGCTCTATTGCTTGCTTTAGTTGGGGTTTTGGCATTATTTTAGATGCTTATTAAAGTAAATTTTTAAAAACAAAGATACCGTAAAGATTAAGAAGACAAAACTAATATAATAGGCATAAGAAGACAATAAACCGCCCCTTAAAATATAAAAAACAAAAGGAATGCTCACTAAATAAATAATTTTAAATAGCGAAGTGTTCTTAAAGTACCAAAAACGAGAGTCTAAATATGAAAATGATAATGCAAGGAAAATAAGGAATACTCCCATGCCAATATATCCAAAATTAATATATCCCTCTCCCAAAAAGCTAATTGCTACATTAGAAAATCCATCATAATTTAACTTGCTTGCTAACAAGTGTCCACTTCCTGTGCACTTATCTTCCCAAATACTTCTTGGCACAAAAAAGAAAATAGTGCAAAATAATTGTTCGCCTCCTGTGTTAACAGAGTTTGTTATTGCCTGAACTGAATTTTGGTAAGAGTCAAAGTGAGCTTCTTTGAACATATTTAATTGAAAAACATTCTCAGGTAATAATTTGGTGTTGTATCTAAAATGGTGTAAATAAGGAAAAACGGTTAAGAAACTAATAATAAAAACTATAGAGAATATATATTTTCTATAAAAAATCCTAAAATACACAAGTAGTATTGGTAAATATATTACTCCAAGACTATATCTAGGAATAGCCGTGGGAAAGTTTAGTAATAAAATTATAACTAAAAGTGAGATTTCTATTTTAAAAATCTTTTTGCCCGAAAACTTATAGAACAGAAAAAAAACTAGTGGCAAAATTCTTAGCTGATTTATTATCATAAATACATGAGAAGAAAAATTAGATTGCCCATTAATTAACATTTCACGTGATAGAAAAAATTTAATGTTGAAATTAAAGCTCCAATAAATAATTATAAGAATTAAGATTGATGCTATTAAAACTAGTTTTCCGTAGTCTTTTTGGGGATTTGGTTTTAATTGGCTTACTATAATGTTTTGCGTATAATATTTTTTAGCTTTAATGTGATAAATTAAAACATAAGTCAAAATTGCAATTAAGAATAAAATATTACCAGCTAAATAATCCGAGTCAGATAATTTGTTTTCAATTCCCATAAAAGTAATGTCCTCTTTAAATTGAATTGCAGGAGCTATTCCTATGAAAAAAAGATTGAATAAATGAAACATTATATTTAATGAAAATGGACGAGATTTAGAAGAAAAAATACCAACTAAAGAAACAACTATTATTAAAAAACTAGTAAATAAATAGCTTAGGTTATATCTTATTCCATTATTATTGAAAACTACATAACTCAAAAAAACCAGAATTGCCACAAATAATATTTTGGCTAGTCTATTTATCTTCATATAGTTTCTATTGTTCTTTTGATTCTAAACAAGTCCTCTTCACTTAGTATTGAGCCACTTGGCAAACAAAGCCCAGAAGAAAAAAGTTTTTCACTTTCGCCGTATCCAAAATACATTGAGCCTTTATAAATAGGTTGTTTATGCATCGGTTTCCATAGAAGTTTTGTTTCAATATTCTCTTCCTCAAACTTTTTTAACAATTCCTCTTTTGTAAAAGGAGCTGTCTTTTCATCAAAAAAAATACAGTTTAGCCAAAAGTTTGAAAAAACATAGTCTCTATTTTCAGTAAAAACATTTACGCCTTCTATATCTTTAAAAACGCTTCTATAAAAAAGATTAATCTCTCTTCTCTTTTTTATATAATCATTAAGAACCTCCATTTGACCTAAACCAACACCAGCATTAAGATTACTCATTCTATAATTATAACCAATATTATTATGGTAATAAAACTTTTTAGCCTCCCTAGCTTGGGTTGCATAATAAATTATATTCTCTTTCTCCTCTGTAGAATTACAAATTAAAGCACCTCCACCAGAAGAAGTTATAACCTTGTTTCCATTAAATGATATTATAGAATAGTCTCCAAAAGTACCGCATTTTTGACCTCTGTGGCTGGAGCCAAGTGCTTCTGCGGCATCTTCAATTATGGGAATATTATATTTATTAGAAATCATTAAAAGTTCATCTATCATTGCAGGCATACCATATGCATGAACAATAATAATAGCTTTAGGCTTACGGCCTTTTTCTAATCTATTTTTTATAGCAGTTTCAAGATGCTTGGGGCAAATGTTCCATGTTTGCGGTTCACTATCAACAAATATTGGTTCGGCGCCTACATACTTTATTGGGTTTGCTGTAGCGCAAAATGTGTTAGTTTGGCAAATAACTTCGTCTCCATGAGAAACGCCTAATTGAATCAATGCTAAGTGTATAGCAGATGTTCCCGAATTCAACAAAACGACCTCTTTATTTCCGCCTAAATAACTTTTCAATGCTCTTTCAAAGTCTTCAATATTCTCTCCGTAATATGAAAGTTCATTGCTTGACAAGGCTCTACTGACATATTTATTAACAGAGGGGCTGACATGTGTTGCCGATAGAAAAATTTTTCTCTTTTTCAAAAGGTTTGATTTTCTTTTTATTTAAGTCTTAAACGTAAAATAAAGGATAATAATATTC
Source organism: Winogradskyella wandonensis (assembly GCF_004346845.1). Taxonomy (GTDB): domain Bacteria; phylum Bacteroidota; class Bacteroidia; order Flavobacteriales; family Flavobacteriaceae; genus Winogradskyella; species Winogradskyella wandonensis. The sequence goes on from NZ_SMGI01000002.1 coordinate 683,387, forward strand.
CTGCTAGTTCTGGTTTTTTAATAAGCGAAATAATGCTATATAAACTAAAAGCAAAATTAAGCTTATTACAAAAAATACTATAGACTGAATTACTAGGCTTTGCTTATATGTATTCAATATAATTAAGAATATCGCGAATTGCAACAAACCGTACATTAAAGATACTTTTATGTGAGAATAGTTTAGAACATCTGTTAGCTTTTGGTATATATGATGCCTATGAGCCACTGTAACATTCTCTCCAAGAAATTTTCTGTAAATAATAGTTAAACCAGCATCAGTAAGATAAACTCCCATCAAAAGGATAAAGAGAGGTGACTTTAACTTTATTGTAAAGAAAGAAAGAAGAAAAAAAAGTGTCACTGCAAGACATATACTACCAATATCTCCACAAAAAAAGCGTGCCTGCTTTCTAAAATTAAAAAAACCGAAAATTAGTATAGATATGATAATGAAAATTAATAATTGCCCATCTATTAAATTTTCATAGATATTAATTATGTAAAGGCTTAAAAACGCTAGTAAAGAATATATACCGGTCATTCCATTTATACCGTCCATAAAATTAAAGATGTTTATAAAACCAACCCCAAAAGTTAGTAGTATTGGGATAATACCCCAGTATATGTCAGTAAAAAGAATTAATTGATACATTATTAATCCTATAGAGATAAATTGAAATACTAGTCTTATTCTTGAGCTAAGTGAGATTAAATCATCTATATAACTTATCAGGGAGATTATGGTTAATCCAATCATAAAATATGACATTTTAAAACCACTGAAAATAAAAAATATTAAAATAGCTAAATAAAAAATCAATCCTGCTCCTCTGATTATTGGCTCTGTATGTGAACTTCTATGATTTGGTTTGTCAACAATATCATATCGTTCTGCTATTTTAATATATAATATTGAAAACACCAATAATACTAGTGCTACTACAATGTATTCCATTCTATATTCTTACTTAAAGAATTATTTATTTTTCTAACCAATAAGCTGGATGACTAATAACCTCCTTGGGATTCCAACCGCAAGTTCGCGCTTTTTTGTCATTAAATGTCAAAGGCTTTGTGAGTTTAATCAATTGTCTTTTGTTTAAAGGCAATCTCCTGCCTGTTATAATTTGAATAATATCTCCTATATATGCTCCAAATAAAGCAAAATAGTAAGGTATTGATATTGGTTTTTTTAAACCTAGAAACTCAGTTATTTTCTCGGATAACTCATAAAACGTTGGGTGATATCCGTCTGTTAAATTATAAGTCCCTCCAATTTTCATTATACTAGGTATAAATACAGCAACATCATATGCGCAAACCATAGATTTTTGAGCATTACCTTTCCCTATATTGAAATAGTATCCTCTTTCCAAAGCATGAATCATAGACTTTAAATTTCCTTGTGGGGTTGCTCCTAATAACAGAGGGAGTCGTAAAATTGTTACAATTACTCCGTGATTTTTTCCCCATTCTCTTATTGCTTCTTCTGCTTTAATTTTACTCTTTCCATACGCATCTGTAGCAAGTAGCTCAACGTCCTCTGAAATATTATATCCACTATCTAACCCATAAACCGAAACGGTGCTTATAAAAACTATAAATTGAGGCTTATGCACTAATGCAGAAAGCAAATTTTCCGTACCATAATAATTTATATTGTAGAATTCCTCTCTTTCTTTATCATTTGTAGGAATAGAATGTGCCTTCCCGGCAGCGTGAATAACCAAATCATATTCTTGAGATAAAACAGGTATTGTCTTGGAGATGTCGGCAGAAATAGTTGATGTACTATCTCTACCTAAGGTGTCAAAATTGAAATTTAACCTTGTTAGTTCTGAAATAATATACTTTCCTAAAAAACCTGAAGCCCCAGTAACCAAAACTCTTTTCATAAACAATTTTAGTAGTTACTGTACAACTTATTAAATTTTCTTAAAATAAGCTCTTTGTTATAATGTGTTTCGGCTAAAAATCTTGCATTTTTGGAAAGCATCTCAAGCTCATTAGTATTTGTATTAGCTATCTTAATAAGCGTGTTTGAAATATCTTCTAAATTTCCCGCCTCAGCAAACCAGCCGATATCGTGATTCTTTAAAACAAAATATAGTTCAGAATTAACATCTCCTATGTAAAAAATAGGTTTACCGGCAGCTAAAAGATTATAAAATTTTGAAGGAACACCTAATCCGTACATATTTTCTTTTAATGTAACAACTCCTACAGCGGCATCAGACATAAACTCATCTTGCTGTTCTCTTGGTATCCACCCATACTTTTCAATGTGTTTAGTTTTTTCTTTATTTATAAAAGCTGTTATATCATTTTCCAACGCTCCATTTCCGATAAACGTAAACATATATGGCTCGTTTTTAGTTTTTTTTAAGGCTTCAAGCAGAATTTCTAGACCTTGTAAACGTCCCATGTTTCCTGCAAATAGTAGTTTCTTTATAGATGATTCAGGAATTGGTCGAGCCGAAATATTCTCTGTATCTGACCAGTTTTCAATAATTGTAATATTTTTTTGATTTCCTACTTTCTTCTCAAATAGTTTTAGCATATCTCTACCTAGTACAATTATAGTATCCATTTTTTCAAAAGCTTTATCAAAAATGCGCTTAATCATTTTGTAGATATAGCTTGTTTTAGATTTTAAAACTCCTGATATGACTAAGTTTTCAGGAAAAACATCGTGCACTAGTATTTTTATTTTCCAATTTCTTCTTCTGGCTACTGAACTTGCAAAAAGAACTAAAAGTACAGGGTTAGTAACCATGAAAATTTCTGAATTATTAGGAATTTTTCTTGTCATTAAAGACAGCATCTTACAGGTTATCAAAAAATGTCCTATTGCCCTAAAAAAAAGACTATTCTTATTATAGCCTTTAGATTTTATTCGATTGATTTCTATTTCAGGCAGGGTTTTTATTTCGTTTTGTTCTTCTTTTTCTTCGTAAAATTCTGGACCACATATGACAGAAACTTTATAATCATTTGACAATGACTTGGCAATTTCAGTCATTATATATCCCGTTGATATAGTTTCAGGATAAAATAACTCAGAAACAAGCCATATGTGCTTTTTATTATTTTGACCAGACAACTCTATTGACATAATCTGTATAAGATAGAATTATACGCACCATTTTCTCGCTAACATTTGGCATTGAGTAATCGTAAACTTCTCTAAAATTACGTTTTGGGCTTCTGTTTTGAACTTCTAAAGCGGTTAAGCCTTGCATTATTCGTTCTGGATTTAACCCCACCATCATAACTGAAGCTTCTTCCATTGCTTCTGGGCGCTCATGAGCTTCTCGAATGTTTAAAGCATGGAAATTTAAAATTGAAGATTCCTCCGAGATTGTACCAGAGTCTGACAATACGGCAAAAGAGTACATCTGTAATGCATTGTAATCTGAAAAGCCTAATGGTTTTAAAAATTGAATGTTTTTGTGCGTTTTTAGATTTTTATCATTCAACATATTTCGTGTTCGAGGATGTGTTGAGACTATAATCGGGTAATCGTATTTTTCTGCAATTAGGTTTAATGAATCTATAAGCCCTTTGAAGTTTTTTGGATTACTAATGTTTTCTTCTCTATGAGAAGAAACAACAAAGAATTTGTGGCTCTCTAAATTAAGTTTATTTAATACCTCAGATGCTTCAATCTGAGGTAAGAACTTATGTAAAACCTCGTACATAGGGCTTCCCGTTTTTATTACTCTATCTGGAGACAGACCTTCTCTTAAAAGGTATTCCCTAGCAATACTACTGTAGGTTAAGTTTATATCTGCAACGTGATCTACTATCTTACGATTTGTTTCCTCAGGGACACGCTGGTCAAAACAACGATTGCCTGCTTCCATATGAAATACTGGAATCTTTCTCTTTTTTGCGGGTATGGCACATAAACAAGAGTTAGTGTCTCCTAAAACAAGAAAAGCATCAGGGTTTACCTCCTCTAGTATTGGGTCTATTTTTATAAGAATATTACCAACCGTTTCTGTTGCGTTTTTACCTGCTGCTTCTAAAAAATAATCGGGCTTTCTTAGACCTAAATCTTCGAAGAAAATTTCGTTTAACTCATAGTCATAATTTTGTCCTGTATGCACTAGTATGTGCTCGATAGCTTCATTTTTATCCAATGCTATTAAAGTACATGATAGTCTTATTATTTCTGGTCTTGTACCTACTACGGTTAGTACTTTTAGTTTCTTCATTTTAATAATTTTATACTTCTACAAAATAAGTATCTGCATCATCGGGATTGTAAGATTCGTTAATCCAAAATAAGGTTATTAATTCGGTATTCCCAATATTAGTAATATTATGTGTGTGCCAAATAGGCATATCTACATAAGCGGGCTCATCTCCATCTAATAAATACTCAATAACCTCATCTGTATTAATTTTTCTCAATTTTATGGAAGCCTTCCCCTTAATTACTGCAAAACGCTCTACTTTACGCGTATGATAATGATTGCCTCTAGTAATCCCTGGAACTGTTGTTGAGTAAGAGGATTGACCAGCGGTATCTGATCGCATTATCTCTACAAATGCACCGCGGTTATCTGTATGTTTTACAAATTTTCTCGGAAAGTAATCTTTGGGAATGAAGCTAGTAAACGTATTAAATAAATCTAACTCAAAAGAATTTAAATTTACTTTTGGTACTTGTCCATTGTCTACATAATCTTTTTTAAAGTCTTCTAAGAGAGATAATATTTCTGAAACATTTTTTGATGACGTGTGTGGTACAACAAAAGATTGTATACTTTTAGTTTTTGGTTTTAAAATTTCGTCATAGAAAGCTTTTGATAGTTCGTTGATGTATATAAGATTAACTTTACTGTCATTGATTACAGTAGGTTTTTCCCCTTGAATTATTTGATGGCAAAATGTTGCTATAAAAGAATTATAAAATGGCTTCCCAAAAGGTCCAAAAACATTGGGTATAATAAATGAAGTTACTGATGCTCCTACTTTAGATGCCCAGTCTTCAAAAAGTTTTCTTCCATCTCGTTTAGACTTCCCATAAAGGTTATCATTCTCTTCCTGAGTTGAAGATGAAAAAACTATCTTAGGATTACTTTTTGTAGCCTCACATGCATCTAAAAGCTTTTTAATCAAGTTAACATTTGTGTTGTAAATAACGTGCTGGTCTTCGTGCCTGTTCATAGCTGCTATGTGAATAATTACATCACATGTGGAGACAAAATTTTGAAGCTGGGATTCGTTTTGAAAAAAATCTCTTTTAAATTCAACATGCTGAATTACCTCTTGCTTTGTGCCAAGGAAATTATAAAGATGGCTTCCCATGAAACCTCCTTGACCAGTAATGCCAACTTTAATTTTGTTTACCATGTTGTCCATTTATTTTGGTCATATCTAACATAATCATCTTCTATTTCTTGAAAACCATAGTCTGACATAATCATAAGCTTAGAGTTTTCTTCTAATGCTTTAAAGCCATTTACATACCCGTTTGGTATATAAAGTATCTCTTCCTTGTTTGAGGATAATGTATATTCGTTAACCTTTAAATTATCGTCTGGAGTTTCCCAATTATCAATTTTAACTAGCTTAACTTCAAAGCTGCCTCTCACACATCTAAACCACCTGCTTTCTATCTTGTGTCCTTGCCATGCTCTGATAACATTAGTATTAAAATGAGTTGTGAAATACATTCTTTTAATTTCAGACATGTCAAACTCATTAAAAAATTGTAACAGTCCTCTATTATCAGAATAAGAACCTCCTGTAATTATTTCTGGTAATGATTCTTGCATGAAAATCTTACTTTATATCTTCTCCAATAAAATCTAGTTTTAGCAGGAGTTTTTTCATGCCTTGGACATCTAGTTGCTCTGTATTATGAGAGTGATAATCTTCAACTGTATTCATGTCTATTTCTCCCTCAGAAAAATAGTTCGCATAATTTAAATCTCTACCATCTGCTGGGACTCTGTAGTAATCTCCTAAATCCTCTGCCTTAACACGTTCTTCCCTTGTTAATAGGGACTCATAAAGCTTTTCACCATGTCTTGTTCCTATAATTTTAAGTTTACTATCAGATTTGTAGAGTTCTAACAATGCTTTTGCTAAAATCTCAATCGTAGCCGCAGGCGCTTTTTGAACAAACATGTCTCCAGGCTTGGCATTTTTAAAAGCAAAAAGTACTAAATCTACTGCATCGTCAAGAGTCATCATAAACCTTGTCATACGAGGGTCAGTAATTGTTAAGTCACTTTTGCTTTGCATTAACTCAACAAATAAAGGTATTACTGAGCCTCTTGAGGCCATTACATTTCCGTATCGTGTTCCTGAAATAATGGTATTGCCTGCATTTCTAGATTTTGCAACTAAAACCTTTTCCATCATAGCCTTAGAAATACCCATTGCATTAATTGGGTACACGGCTTTATCTGTACTCAATACAACAACGTTTTTTACGCCATGAGCAATAGCAGCATCTAAAACATTTTCCGTACCAACAACATTGGTCTTTACCGCTTCCATAGGGAAGAACTCACAAGACGGCACTTGCTTTAAAGCAGCTGCATGAAAGATGTAATCTACACCTCTTACAGCAGTTTCTACAGACCTGTAGTCTCTAACATCGCCTATATAAAACTTTACCTTAGGGTTGGCTACCTTTCGTCTGAGTTCGTCTTGCTTTTTTTCGTCTCTAGAAAACACTCTAATTTCTGAAAAATGGTCTGTGCTCACAAATCTATTTAAGACAGCATTCCCAAATGACCCTGTTCCGCCTGTTATAAGAAGTTTTTTATTGATCATCTTCATTTTTACTTTCTAAAAGTATATTTACATATTCATCCAATTTATTTTCTACTTTGGATATTTGTTCTTTACCATTTAAATCCCCATCTAAAAAGGCCTTCATTTTTTCAGCAATACTTAATGCATCCTTGGGATTAAAAGTTTCAACTTTTTCAAACACATCATAAGCATAAGGCAAATCTGAAACTAAAACCCTTAGCCCTAAGTCATGAGCTTCAATTAAAGGCATTCCAAAGGCCTCAGCAATAGAAGGAAATATTAAACAACTAGACTCTGAATATACCTGCTCTATTTCTGAGTTATCAATATATCCTAAATTTACAATTTTATTGTTGTTCTTTTTATTTAATTCGTGTAAGCTCTCTATTAATTTTTTTTCTGTTTTAGGGATTGTTAAAACCACACTAGGCTCGTGTCCTTGTGCGTTTAAAATACTAATAGCATGAAATAATTTAGCGTGGTTTTTATGTGGAGCACCACTACTTACATAACAGAAATCGTATTTTTTATCTACTGATATGGTCTTATTAAACTTCTTATAAATTGGTATGTTTATAACATTTCTACATCTAGTCTTTTTGTTAATCAACTTTTCAATATGTGGAGATTGAACTAAAACTCTGTCTACATTATTGCAAAATAACCTAAACCAAAGATTGTAGAACTGAAATTTAATCCCTGATGCCGTTAATAAATTTTTCTTCTTAAAAAAAAGCTCATTATAGAAAACAAGTGAAGACCTCTTGTTTTTAAAAAAAGGGGGGAGGTTACATAAAAAAACAACATTGCTTCTTTTTTTAAAATATCTTACTATAGTAGACTTAAAAGTGGATTTTTTTATCTCTAAGTTTTTATATCCTTCTTTTTCTATTTCATTTATGACGTGATTATAATTTAAATAAATTATAGCATCAACATTTTTAAACTGAATCTCCTCAAGTAACAATTTTAATAGAACTAAACCGCCTCCTGAATATATATTGCTAGCCTCTAAAATGATTTTCTTTCTCAAACTAAATATTAGTAAAAAACAAAAATAAATAATTGATTTTTGTTATGGTTAGTATTAACTAGTTATAAATAGAGATAAATACTAAATACTTTACCTAATTATTGACAATAGGTTTGCTGATGTTGTTTGTAATGAAATTCTCTGAGAAAGTTTTTTACTATTATTCATCATTTCGATTAACTCAGAATCACTGCTATTCATTATTTTCTCTAATTGAATAGTAAATTCTTTTCTGTCTAGTGGATTAAATAGATACCCATTATATCCATTAATCATAAACTCTGTAGATGCTCCTACTTTTTCAGATACTAATAGGGCTAAACCCATGGCAGTAAACTCATGTACTACTAAACCCCAAGGTTCAAATAAACTAGGTAAACAAAAAACAGATGATTTTTGAGCAATTACCGAAAGCTCTTCTTGAGATAAGAAGGGTAAATACGAAATTCCTTTATTATTTACCGATTTCTTTTCTCCTCCAACGATAGTTAATGTCCAATCTTCATATTTAGAGTCTACTTTTAATTCTTTGAAAGAATCTATTAAAAGATTAATATTTTTCTCTTTGGCTATTCTACCTACATAAATTATATTTTTATGAAGTTTACTTATTTCTTTATGTTTAAATTTTTCTAAATCTGCACAGTATAGGTTTTTAATTATTTGGGTTCTCTTAAAACCTATAGCTCTGGCTAACTCATATTGATAGTAACCACTTACCCAACAAAAATCATATCTTTTCTTTAAAAAAAATCTAAAGTATAAACTTCCTAGGCACTGTCTAATGGATCCGCTCCACTGAGTGTCCATTCCTATGACCACCTTGCAATTATTGTTTTTTATTTTTGATAGGGTATTGTTATACGATTTATGCCCCCATCCAGAAATAAATAATATGCTGGGAGAAAAAACCCTAATTTTATTTACGATATCATTTGATGATAGGTTTTCGGCAACGACGTATTCAAACCTCTTTGGATCTAAATTGTTATTAAAGCTAAATTTTGAAAACTTACCTTCTTGAATAGAAAAAAAAAGAATACTAGCATTATTTTCTGAAATCAACTCTTTACACATTGCGACCGTGTATGGCATTATCTCTGTATATAGAAATACTATTTTAATCATCCTTAAAAAATTTAAAATACAAAATACCTGTAACAGGAATGGCAATGAAAAAATACTTAATAAATTGCTTAATCGATATAATTTTAAAGGGGTTTATTTCTTTCATAAAATATCTATACTCTCTAAAGAAAGGTTTGTAATAATTTGACTTAACTGAATATGATAAAAAATTTAACCAAAAAGAGATATTTAAATGAGAATGGTATTTAGATTTCTGTATATTGGAGTTAATATCCTTTACGCACTCTGCTAGCTTAAATAATTTTTCTCTCCTAAAACTGTTTGAAACAGAGTCTTCTCTATGAATATAGAGGTAATGTACTGTTGTAGAATTATATATACTAAAAAAACGATCATAAAGTTTTCCTGAGATATTCCAATCCTGAAACATTGGCAAAGACTTAAAATTAATACCTTCCAGTAAATGACGATTTATAACTTTTGCTACAATATTACTCCTATAATCTTCTATGATTTGATTAGTGTTTTTTGTTTTGTCTAAGAGTTTATCTCCATATTTAAACTCGAGCCTATCCTTAAAATATATGGTTTCTCCACTATCGTCTGTAGTAGAAATATTTAAACATAAAATATCAGGAGAATGTTCTTTTTTTAGGTTTATAATCTCAGAAAGTGAATTTTCTTTAGCCAATCTGTCATCGGAGTCTAAATACATTACATAAGGAATGTCTGAATTACTCTTTTCGAAGAGAATCTGTCTCATTAAATTGGCATCTCCTGTTTCATTATACAAGCTCTTAAAGGAAAAAGTTTTATTAATTAACTTTGAAAGCGATTTTTCGCAATCAAAAAACTTCTCTCTTGATATCCCATTAAACCCAAAGTAAACCATAAAACTTTCACTGTCCTGCACTTTTAAAGATTCAATCATTTTTTTTTGGTAATGATTGAAATCATGTATAGGAATAAGTAAGCATAACTCTAATCTTTCTTCACTCATTTAAACTTTATTCTTTTAGAAACGATTATAGACATTAAAATCATTGCTATTATATATGTGTTGCCAAGCATGTTACCTAATCTAAAATAAAACAAACCAGATATATAAAAATGAATGATTAAAGAGTATGCAATAATATATCCCAGCGGATGTTTATTCTTTAAAATTTGCCTAAATATAAAGTTCATAAACAACAATATTAACACGCAGGTAAAAAGTCCATTGATATTATAAAAATCTGTTATGAAGGTGCCAAAATTCCACTCGTACGCCATGGTACGTTCTAATTCTTCATTATGTAATGGCCAGATAATTGGAAAACGGAAAAATGGTCCATAGAAATTATCGTATTCCGACCTTATTAAATAATTCTCAGCAAAAGTATAAGGTTGTTGTGCAACATAACCTATGATACCATTAAAAAAATCTGAAATATTTTTATGAAATCTTTGTGCTGTTATATACCCTAAAACAATCAAAAACACTAAGGACGATAGCCATATGTAACTTTGTTTTTTAGTGATTTTTCGTTTCAAAATGCTAGGGACCTTTCCATAACAATTGAGCTGAACTACCAGAAATATAAAAATATAATAAATAAAACCATCTCTTGCCTGAAATGCTAGCGAATTAAAAATGTACGATAAACTAGCTAATCCTAAAATATACTTGTTGAACTTAAACATGTTATTTAAATTCAAAAAAAACAGAACTATAATTAGGGGGTTAAATGCTGTAAACGTAACAAATAAGGTAGTGAAAATAGACTTAGGGAGTATTGATCCTTTTTCAAGCTGTAAAACATCTACACGTACTTTTTCTGCCCCAAGTCCAAATGCCTCAATGACTGAAGGTAGAAAATATAATACTGCTAAAAAATTACCATAAACTAAAATCTTAACCAGAATCATATTTCTCTTTGACAGCTTAAGCTTAGAGTTAACGTTTACTATTGGCCTCAGTTTCATTAATGGATATAAAGCCAATAATATTAGAGCACCAAAAAGTAAAAAAGAACCAACACTATATTCGTCTATTGACCTGTAAGACTTAATGTCTTTTGATACATCGTAAAAAATTGAGAGTATAATTGACGCATAGTATATCATAAATAAAAAGCGTGTATCCTTTGGTTTGTTTTTTGGCTTTATAAAGTAAAAACATAAAGGAAACAAAATGGCTAATATGATTGCGCTTGAACTCATAATTCAAGAAACTTATTAAGTTTTACTACTTTAAGCTTCACGCCAACAGCGAAATAAATTAGGAAATAAATTAATGTCACTAAGACTATCAATAGATACAAGTTAAAATGATTTAATAAGAGCCCAAATATATAATAAGCGAAAATAGAAAGTGTAAAGGATAGTAATAATATTTTAAATAACGGTATTAAGGGAATAACCGATTTTATTTTAGTAGTCTTTTGAATTGTTGAAAAGTTGAATGGTACTGTCCATAGTAGTACAGATAGTACTGTTGCGATTGCAACGCCTTTAACTCCTAAGAACTTTAAAAGAATAATACTCAAAGAAAAGTTAACTAGAAGCTCTATTAAACTTCTGAATAGAAAAATTTTGCTATGCCCAAGTGCTATAAGTATATCAGAAAAGATAATAATCCTAATTGGTAAAAGCAATAAATAGATAGAGAAGATTACCGCTGCATCGGCATACTGTATGCCAAATAAAAATATCATAATCTGTTCGGAAAACACTATCGAGAAACAAAATACTGGAAACAGGAAACAAGCAGATATTTCCATACTGTTCTTAAACAAGTTTATCGCGTTCTGATATCTTTTCGTAGAGCAAAATTCATTTAGTTTGCCAATAGTTAAACCAGATAAGGTGCTTGTTATTATTATTATTACTGGTATTTCAAAAGCACCATTAATATAATTGGCAAAATCCTCAGTGGTAAAATTGTTTAGAACTATTATTTTGTCTAGGTGAGTAGATAATATACCTACTAAAAGTGCTAATGCATAGGGCGTAGAATATCTAATCTGAGAGGCTATAGTTTTTTTATTTATTGCATTTAGCTTTAATTTTAAAATTCTTAAAAGTAAAATTATAACAATTGCATAAATTAAAACTCTAACTAGAATTAAGTATAAGAGGCTGTTAAACCCCATCAGAACAAGATAATTGAGTATTAATAATCCTAAAAATTGAAATATTGTAATTCTTAGTATAGGCTTAATCTTCTTTACGTATACAAAATATGCTATACAAAGCCTAATTGTAGTTTGAATTAACACAAAAGAAATCGTTAACCATAGATAGCTTATTAACTCTTTTGCTTCTTCAAAATAAATTAAATTAAGTTTATTTATAACTATCGCTATTATGATAAATGGGATTCCAAAAAGCGCAACTATGGAAATTGAGTTAATTAGAGTTTTTCGTTTGTCTCTCTCAACTCCAAAAAAATAAAACACTGTATTTGCTAGACCAAAAGAGATAAAAGGAACTAATAATTCTGATATGAAAAACACCTGTCGATAGAGGCCGTAAGTGTTTTTGTCTAAAAAACGACTTAATAATATTATAATAAGAATGTTGCCAAAAGAACTTACTAGGTTATAAAATAGAAAGCTGGTGTTTTTACCTTTTACAATACTATTAATCTTTTGGAAAAACACTCCCAAATTCTTTTTTTGGCTCTTCATTAAATAAGTTTAGTTTCTTTCGTTTACCAATTGGTCTTGCTGGGCTTCCCCCAACAATAGTAAATGGTTCGACATCTTGTGTAACAGTAGACCCCATTGCAACAATACAACCTTTACCAAGTCGGACACCTGGAATTATATTTACATTCATTCCAATCCAGCAAGACTCTTCTATTACAACGGGTTTATTTATATAAGTATTATCATAAGGAATACTCAAATCACTCTCATAATTATGGTTAGAAGAGTATATACAAACGTTTCTAGAAATCTGTGTATTTCTCCCAATCCTAATGCCTCCCAAAGCAAATAAAAAATAATTATTTCCAATCCTTACATTATCTTCTATAACTAAATTTTCTTTGCCTAAAATCTGACCATTTCCATGTAGTATAACATTTTTTCCTGTCTTAATACCTCTACTTACCATTATAGAATTAGCTTTTCTAATCAAGTGAACTAAATATTTATTAAAAATGTAAACAGGTATACAGATGATGTAAATAATCCCTGTTTTAATAATGCTCTTCATTATTTTTAAATTTATAAATTATAGAATAAAAAAAGCTAAACATCATAATTCCTAAGGCTCTTGCTAAAAAGGACTCTACAAAACCAAACAACAGGAATACAGCTCCAATTAACTGATATTCTCTTTTTTTAATTAAACCAACCTCTTTAATGTAAAAATAACCTAGCACTAAAAAGGGTAACAATCCATATTCTAATATGTATTGTAAGTATTGATTATGAGCGTTAAAACCTTTTATTTTCTCTTTATGCTCCGTGTATTGATACAGCTGCTTTTTAACTTTTATAATTCCTACTCCTATGAATCTATTTTCCTTGATGAGTTCTGTAGATGATTTCCAAAGAAAAAGCCTATTATCTGTACTAATACTGCTTATTAAAAAAAAAGCAAGAACTACCAATGCCTGAAAAGTAATTACTAATACTTGTAAATTTCTTATGAGTTTTCCTAAAGGTTTTTTTAAGATTATTAACATCAAAATAGAACCTGCTATTATAAAACTAACTAGGCTAAAAGATTGAAATAAAGCTAAGACTAAAACGATTGCAAATAAATACAATCTCTTTTTAGAAAAATTATTTCTAACAAAGTAGAGTAACAATAAAGATAGGGTGACTAAGACCCCAAAATATGAGTGATGAGTATATTCAGTAAATTGAGAGTGAAATAGGAAGTTTGCTGATTTGGGGATTGAGTTAAACCAAGTACAAGTTATACATCCTCTACTAACAAAAGAATATCCATTTTCAATAAACTTAAAAAATGCAATGCCCATTAATATTAAATAAGAAGATATGGTGCCAATAATAAATGCTTTGTATATCTTATGCTTAACCACCTGAGCATTGACGATTATAAATGGTAATATTAAAAAGCTCAATCTTCTCTCAAAAATTTTTAAATCAAATCCTGTTTCGTTTAAAAAATGAAATAGTAAGGCGAAAAAAACTAGCACAAACAACAAATAATGCTTTGGCAATTTCAAGAACCTACCTTTAAATATTAAAAGAATTGTTGTAAGACCAATAAAAACAGAACACAACTTCTCGCTTACAGGAAGTGAGAAAGAAATTAACAAAACCATTGTTTTTATAGCTTTATCAATTTTGATTATGTTGGTGTCTTTTAATATCATCTTTTTTTACGCATTTATGTGTCTGATTCTAATTTAGCTTTTTTTACTTTTTTTGAATATTGATAATATAATGGAATTGCAAATAAAAAGGCAAGTATAATTGAAGACGCTATAAAATAACCATCTAGGCCATAAGATTTAATAAAGAAAATTTTAAAAGGAACACCTATAAATGTCATCACAGAATAGATAATAACCTGTACAGAAATACTATTGGCCGAGTTTAAGTATGCAATAAAAACATTTCCTAGACTGAACATTAAATACATTAATCCAACTATAAGAAATAAGTAAACTTTATATTCTTTCGTCTGGTTTATCCAAAGACTAATGATTTCGTTACCGAAAAAGAACATTGTCAAAGAAAGGAGAAGTAACCCTGTTGTTACAGTTAATAAAGACCTTCTAACAATCATCTTAATCTTAGAGACTTGTTTTTTTTGATATGCCTCTCCAAAAACAGGCCATAATACTGAAATTATTATCATTATACCTACCATACATATCTCATATGGTCTTTTTATAATATCATAATCTTTAAGCATTTGAAAATTTCCAAAACCACTGATAAGGTAGGTGTCAATTGTATTTGAAAAGAAAAAGAATAAACTAACTAAAAAGAAATAAAAAGACTTTTTAAATAATGGCGGAAGTAAATTTTGCCTAGTAAACTTCGTTGACTGTAATATAGGCTTCTTTATGAAGAAAAAATAAATAATTCCATTCAGCATGTCTGTTAAAAGTATGACACTATAATAAAAAAAGACTATGTCAAAAATATTATAAGTGTTTTTGGCCATAATAAAAATTCCAACACCTTGAATTATTTTTTGTATGACCTCAACAAAATGAAAAACAGCATTATCTAAAAAACCAAATTGTATTTTCTGAATAAGTGTAAAGGGAAGAATTAGAAAGAAAACAACCGAAATTTTGAATAAATCTAAATTCTTAGCAGATTTAATTATATCCGGTAAAAAATCATATGATTTAGGCTCTTTTAAGATAAAAAGAATAAAAACCGTCAATAAAGTCAAAACAAGAGAAACAATTAATAAAAAACTAAATGATTGAATAATAATCTCTTTTATCTTTCCAAATTGTTTAGAATTTCTGAAAAATAATATTTCGTTAATTAAAACACTTCCTAAACCAAAGTCTAAAACACCAAAAATTGTAATCAGTTGAGTTAACAATATGTATATGCCAAATTCATCTGCAGAATAATTGTTTACAAGCAACGGAATAATTAGCATAATGTTTATTAATCCTATTGCTTTTGCAAAAAAAGAAAGGCCAATTGAACTTACATAGTACTTTAGATTCATTTTTTTTGCCTACACAATTAGAGTTAACGCCTAATAATTTGTTTTTACAGATTATAATCTTTTATCAATTATATTTTTTGATAGGGCTCCTTTAACATCGTAAATAACACCTTTGTTAGACTTTAATCGATTAAAGTCAATATCCTTAAATTCTTTATGTGCAACAACATGTATTATAGCGTCATAGTTAGCACCTAATTCAGGAATCATTTGTATTTCGTATTCTGCCTTAACCTCTTCAAAATTTGCCCATGGGTCGTAAACCTCTATTTGCATTCCGTACTGACCAAGAGATTTATAAACATCTATAGCTTTAGTATTTCTAATATCTGGACAATTTTCTTTAAAAGTTATTCCCAACATTAATACTTTGGCATTTTTTACGGTAATATCTTTTTTTACCATAAACTTTAGAATCTCAGTGGCAATGTAGTCTCCCATACTATCATTTAAGCGTCTTCCTGCTAATATTATCTCTGAATGGTAGCCAACCTCTTGAGCTTTTTGCGCTAAATAAAAAGGGTCTACACCTATACAGTGACCACCAACCAAACCGGGTTTAAAATAAAGGAAATTCCATTTTGTCGCTGCCGCTTCTAAAACGTCGTGAGTATCAACACCAAGCTTGTTAAATATTATGGCGAGTTCATTGACAAATGCAATATTTACATCTCTTTGTGCATTTTCTATTACTTTGGAAGCCTCAGCAACTTTAATTGTAGGTGCTAAATGTGTTCCTGCAACGATTATAGACTTATAAAGTTCGTCAACAACTTTTCCAATTTCTGGAGTGGATCCAGATGTTACTTTCTTAATATTTGCGACTGTATGTGTTTTGTCGCCTGGATTTATTCGTTCTGGAGAATAGCCGCAGAAGAAGTCCTCATTAAATTTTAAGCCACTAAATTTCTCCAAAACAGGAACACATTCATCTTCTGTAACACCAGGATAAACGGTAGATTCGTAGATAACTATGTCCTTCGCCTTTAAAATTTTTCCAACTGTCTCAGAAGCCTTTATTAGTGGTTTTAAAATTGGTCTATTGTTCCTGTCAACTGGAGTAGGCACAGTAACGATATATATATTAGAGTCCCTAATATCATCCACATTAGAGGACAACCTTAAGCCTATCTCACTTCCTTTTGTCAAAACCCTAGCTAAGTCAGCATCGCCAACCTCTAGAGTGTAATCATGCCCGTTATTTAATTGATTTACGCGCTCATCGTTTATATCAAAACCTACGACCTTGTATTTTTTTGCAAATTCTACAGCTAAAGGTAAACCGACATAACCTAAACCAATAATTGCAATTTTGTGTTCCATATTCAATTTATAACAAATTTAAGGTGTGTGGATAATACTGCAAATATCGTTTATTTTTAAAGATATTACAGGTCGCTAGATATATTCGTTTGGAAAAATAATCGCTTGAGTCCATCTTTCCAGTCTTTGCTGATTAGGCCAATTTCTTTTGAGATTTTAGAAGTGTCTAATACACTATATTTTGGTCGCTTTGCAGCAGTATAAAAACCAGATGAAGTAATATTGTTTAATTGGACCTTTACACCTGAACGGGAGAAAATCTCTCTAGCAAAACCATACCAACTTGTAGTTCCCTTATCTGAAAAATGATAAATACCATAAGCTTTATTCTTTGTGCTTATTAATTTTACTATAAGCTCGGCTAAATTATTTGCATTAGTTGGACTCCCAAGTTGGTCATCCACCACATTAATTTCATCTTTCTCTTCTGCTAAACGCAATATGGTCTTAACAAAGTTATTTCCGTATTGAGAGTATAACCAAGATGTACGAATAATAAAATATCTATCTAAAACTCTATCTATTTCAATTTCGCCATCTCGTTTTGTTTTTCCATAGACGTTGATAGGATTAGTCAGGTCTTCTTCTGTGTAAGGCGTTTTCTTTTTGCCATCAAAAACAAAATCTGTTGAAATATGAATTAAAACAACACCATGATTCTTACAGGCTAAGGCTAAATTTTTAACACCAATGGTATTAATTAATTTTGCTTTTTCAGGTTCTGTTTCGGCTTTGTCAACCGCTGTGTAAGCAGCACAATTAACACAATAATCGTAAGCATTGGCTTCAAAAGTTTTTGCTATAGATTGCTCTGAGGTAATGTCTAATTCTTTTGAATTCTTAAAATCAAACAATATCTCTGTATGGCTATCCTGTAAGTCTCTAATGCATAGTCCCAGTTGACTGTCTTTACCCGTTACTAAAACCGAAATCATAATACTAAATCTTCAAGTTTAGGTAATTGTAAGTCCTTCTGTGATAGTTTATAATCTACATCTAGATTTTTCCATTCGATATTAAGATTTGGGTCATTGTAGATTATACCATACTCACTTTCCTTATTATAAAAGTTATCGCATTTATACGTAAAAATCGTATCATCTTCTAGAACTAAAAACCCGTGTGCAAAACCTCTAGGGATAAAAAGCTGAGTGTTATTTTCTTCTGAAAGCTCAATTGAAAAATACGCTCCAAAAGTTTTGGATTTTGGTCTAATATCTACCACAATATCTTGAACTGAGCCTCTGACTACACGTACCAATTTTGCTTGGGCATATTTTCCTTTTTGAAAATGTAACCCTCTTAAAACACCTTTTGAAGAGGTTGATTGATTATCCTGAACAAAATCTAAATTTAATCCCGTTAGTTGTTTAAAAACTTTGCTATTAAAACTTTCAAAAAAAGAGCCTCGTTCGTCTTTAAATAGTCTCGGTTGTATAATGTAACACCCATCAAGATTGGTCTTTTTAATCTGCATATTATCTGCTCTTAACTAGGCTTAATAAGTGCTTACCGTAGCCGCTTTTAACTAATGGTTCGGCTAGCTTAATTAGCTGCTCATCATCGATGTAGCCCATAGTGTATGCAGCTTCTTCAATGGCTCCAATTTTAAGGCCTTGACGCTCTTCAATAACCTCAACAAATTGTGAAGCTTGTAATAACGACTGAAAAGTCCCTGTATCTAACCAAGCAGTGCCTTTATCTAATATACTTACTTTAAGATTTCCATTTTTTAGATAAGCCTTGTTTACATCTGTAATTTCGAGTTCTCCTCTTGGGCTCGGCTTAATTTGCTTGGCTATTTCAACAACATTGTTGTCGTAAAAATAAATACCTGGTACTGCAAAATTAGATTTTGGATTATGAGGTTTTTCTTCTATAGAAACTACATTTTGATTATTGTCAAATTCGACAACGCCATACCTTTCAGGGTCGTGAACGTGATAGGCATAAACTATTCCGCCTTCAGGATTATTGTTTTGCTGGAGTAAATCTGAAAGTCCAGTGCCATAAAAAATGTTATCTCCCAGAATAAGCGCCACTTTATCTTTTCCTATAAAATCTTCGGCTATAATAAATGCTTCGGCTAAACCATTAGGATGTGATTGCTCTGCATAATTGAAGCTACAACCCAATTGAGAGCCATCACCTAAAAGTTTCTTAAAAAGTGGTAAATCTTGTGGGGTTGATATGATTAATATTTCCCTAATCCCTGCCCACATAAGCGTAGAAAGTGGGTAGTAAATCATTGGTTTATCATAAATAGGCATCAACTGCTTACTTACCGCTAATGTGAGCGGATGCAATCGAGTTCCAGAACCTCCAGCTAGAATTATTCCTTTCATTTATTGCTCGTATTTATTGATGTACCAATTTACGGTTTTTATAATACCTGATTCAAAATCTTCATCTGCGCTCCAACCCAATTCATTTTCAATTTTAGAAGCATCAATAGCGTACCTAAAATCGTGACCTGGTCTGTCTGACACAAAAGTTATTAAACTCGAATAAGAGTCTTCTCGTGGTCTTAAATTATCTAAAATGCTACAGATTGTATTAGCTATATAAAGGTTGTCTCTTTCGTTTTTGCCGCCAATATTATAGGTTTCTCCTGATTTACCCTTCTGAAACGCTAAGTCAATACCTTTACAATGGTCTAAAACATAAAGCCAATCTCTAATGTTTTTGCCGTCGCCATAAATAGGAATTTGCTCACCTTTTAAAGCTTTTCTAATAATGGTTGGAATTAGTTTTTCGTCATGTTGTTTTGGCCCGTAATTATTGCTGCAGTTGGTTGTAACAACATTCATTCCGTAGGTGTGGAAATAACTTCTTACTAAAAAATCTGATGATGCTTTAGACGCACTATACGGACTATTGGGCGCATAAGCTGTGGTTTCTGTAAACAAACCTGTTTCTTCTAATGTGCCGTAAACCTCATCTGTAGAAATATGATGAAATCGATTTTTTTCGCATCCATTTTTAAACTTAAATGGTCCTTGCATCCAATGATTTTTAGCGATATCTAATAAGTTAAATGTCCCCACAACATTAGTGTTTATAAATGCATCAGGGCTTGCTATTGAATTATCTACGTGGGATTCTGCCGCAAAGTGAATGACATGCGAAAAGTTATATTCCTCAAAGAGACTTTTAATTAAGTTTTTATCACAAATATCTCCTTTGATATAAGTGTAGTTAGGGTGATTTACAACTGACTTTAAATTAGAAAGCTCTCCTGCATAGGTGAGCTTATCTAAATTTACGATTTGATATCCCGAATACTTTTTTAAATAGTACTCAATAAAATTGGAACCTATAAATCCTAATCCTCCTGTTATTAAAAATTTCAATTATATATATTCTTTTCTTTCTAAATAACTCTTAAGTGAAAACAATATCATTACTAGAATAGTAGTAAAAAATAAAGCAACGGGAATCCTGTACTTATTTTTCTCATACCATTCCTTCTTGATATAGCCCGTCTCGGGAAAATTAGCTAAAACAGATACTATGTTAGCTTCTTTTACTCTAGTTGCCTCTACCTCTCGTATCCTATTTTGAAGTTCAAGCTTTTCTTTTAATAACGGAGCTTCATTTACCAAAAGGTTCAACTCTTTGTTACTGCCTAAACTAATATTAGTTCCTGCATTGGGAACTGGTGGCTCTTTTTGAGATTCCTTAACACGTATTTCTAAATATTTATTTATTAGTACATCTAATTCTTCTCCTTGATTAACTAGGCTCTGTTTTTCTCTTTCAAGATTTTTTTGGTTTACCTCTAGTAATGAATTTAGGTATACATTCTCTGATAAAACTTTAGATAATTTATCATTTAAATGAGCATAGATATCTTTATCAGTGGACTCAACAATTAATTTATGAGTTTCAAATTGATAACCTTGCAGGGACATTTCAAAATCTTTATAACTTTTAGTTGATGCGGTTACCGAATCTAATTCCCTTAAAAAATTTGAGAACATTTTTGTTTTCTCATTCTCATTCGTCTCTGGTTCAATACTAAAACCTTTTATTTTCGAGGCCAATTCTACATCAATATCTAATACCTCAGATAACTTAATTGAATCTTGATCTACACTAGCCAATTCATTTAAGTTTAAAATGTTTTCATAAACCTGATAAGCTGAGTCATAATTAGTTTTAATAAACATATTAGCCTCATAAACTTTTTCAGAATTTTTATCCAAAATAAAACCTAATATCAAACCCAAGACTAAACTCCCAGCATATAATTTCCAAAACTTAAAAAAGTGGGCAACTATTAATACTATCAATTTAAAAATCGAACCAAAAAGTGATGAAATAAAATCAAAAATTTTCTGAAATCCTTTTCCTATAGCTTTTAATATTCCTAATAAATCTATTTCTTCTTGATTTGTTTGTTGGCTATTTTCACTCATAATCTATAATTGATTAAATATTTGTTGTAAAATTTTATTTGTTATCACATATGTTGGTCTTACTCCTGTTGAGCCGAGCCCTCCAGATGCTAATGTGCTTCCTGTTTCTAATGGGTTGTCACTAGCGTAATACGCATATCTCACTTTTACATCCTCGTTTATATTGCCTCTTACTCTTGAGGCCGCTTGTATGGCTTTTTGGTAATGCGCGCCTTCCATTTCTAGTCCTATAACATTCCATGTAGACTTTTTAAAGAACTTTAATATCTCTTTGTTTTGTAATGATGTGCCTAGTACAGTTATCATTGAACCTTCATAAACGTCAACTCCGCAATCTACCATATCTTGTTTACATAACTCATTCTTAAACGGATAATTGTCTGCTGTACCTTCAAAAATATGTGCCGAAGGAATCATAACATCACCTTTACCGCCTTGAAGTATACCCGCCTTACCCATTATTGAGATAGACTTAACATCTAAATGTACTTTATCTCCATTAAAGGATACGGGTTTCAGCAACTCGTCCATAGTTTCATAGGCTTGCTCTCCAAAAGCATAGTCCATAACTATGATTACCGCTTTGTTCTCTACAGTTGTTTCCTCGTATTTAAAACTTGTTTTAGAAAAATCTAAATTGTTCGTATCAAAAATCTGAACATCTATATTTGTCCCTGATGTGTCTTTGATATTGGTCATTCCGTTTTTAAGAGCCAACGCTTCCACCTTGCTTCGCATTGTGCTATTCTGTGGTTGACTTAACGCCTGGTAAAGCTCGTAAATTTCTCGCTTTTCTTTGGAAGATTTTAAGGCAGAACTTGCGAATAAAGAATTCATCACACTATGCATATTTGCGCTAATAATATGAATAGGTCTTCGCAGTAATCCTTTCTCATTTAAAACAGATTTAATAGTATTTGCCCATATTTCACCATGAATATGATGCCCCAATCGTTCCCGTAATACGGGACTAAAGGTTACCGTGCGTTTTTTGCTATTGACAATTTCCTCTATGGCTAATTTACCCAGCCAAAACACGATATTAAGAAACCGTTCTGGTTGACTTTCAGTGGCAAAATCCGAATATACCTGAGAAATCTCACTAAATGTTCTTCCTAAAATATGTGCTGTATGGGTAATTGCAATTTCACGCTCTTTCTGAGTGAGTTTTTTATTTTTATTTACAGCATCTTCTAATTTGTTCCAATCTCTAATGGTGCCTCCGTTATCATCGATTAGAACACGTTTACTTATTTTATGCGATTCTACAAATAAAAAGGTAAGGTGTGTTAGAATATCGTAAATCTCGGAACGACCGCGTGTAATTTCTATATTCATCTGCTCCGCATCGATACGGTAGCAATTACGTCTTCGTTTTGGCGGAATTATAACTTTAAAATGTGAGTCTCCATAGCCCTCATCACTTGTTAAATTAATATACGTGCACTCCTCTATGCCATTGGGTAACCGGTCAATTACATACAATAGTCCTTCTAACTCTGCTTTTTCGTCTGCAATAGACCCATAGATCTCTGGTCTAAGAAGTAACAAAGCCTCTCTTAGTGTTTCTCCAGAAACACCCATTGGCTTATAAAAACCACGATTAAATAAGTGTCGCATGGTAATATACATGCGCTCTATAGCGTTAGAACTTTCTTGGGCTCGGGTTCTTTTATGTGTCTTTATTGGGGTTTTCATCAGTTGTATTAGCCTGCAAATATAACTATTTCACTAATCTCATTTGATAAAGTTTATCGGCAATTTTTCGGTCGTTGGCTAATCTTGGTATTTTATTTTGTCCTCCTAATTTACCAATAGATTTCATATAATCCTTAAAACCTTCTTTTTTTACTAAAGTGATTTTTAAAGGCATTAGAACTTTTCCTGTGATTAAATCTTTGTAATAACTATTCTGCTCTTGCAGCGATTGGTCTATTGTTTCTGCAAAAGTGTTTAAGTTTTCTGGCGCGTTTGCAAACTCTACAAACCACTCGTGATAAGGCAAACCTTGTTCTGGATTAATTTGTGGCGCTACAGTAAATTCGTTAATAGAAGCATTTGTTTCTTTTAAAGCGTCGTTAATGGCTTGTTCTACTTCTTTTCCTATGACATGTTCTCCAAAAGCCGAGATAAAATGCTTTATGCGACCAGAAACAATAACACGGAAAGGCGCTGTACTTTTAAATTGAACGGTGTCTCCAATATTATAAGCCCATAAACCAGCATTGGTAGATATAATCATTACATAGTTAACACCAATTTTAACGTCTTTTAAGGTGATTCGCTTTGGAGATTCATCGAAAAAGTGTTCGGCTTCAATAAATTCATAAAATATACCCGAATTAAGTTGAAGCAACATTCCTTTTTCATCTTGCTTATCTTGAAATGCAAAAAAGCCTTCGCTCGCAGGATAAAGCTCAATACTGTCTACTTTACGACCTATTAAATTTTCGAACTTCGCGCGATAAGGTTCATAATTTACGCCGCCGAAAATAAAAAGATTAAAATTTTTGAAGATATCCCCGACCTTTTTATCCGTTTTTTCGATGAGCTTCTCGAAATACATCTGAACCCAAGAAGGTATGCCAGATATTATGGTCATATTTTCTGGAAGGGTCTCTTCTACTATGGCATCGACCTTGGTTTCCCAATCCTCGATGCAGTTTGTTTCCCAACTAGGTAATCGGTTTTTTTGAAGGTATTTAGGCACATAATGTGCCACAATACCAGATAGACGTCCTAATTGAATACCATTTTGTTCTTTTAATATTGGACTTCCTTGAAGAAATATCATCTTACCATCTACAAAACTAGATTTACCAGTCTCGTTGATGTACATTAAAATAGCGTTTCTTGCCGCCTCGACATGGCTAGGCATACTCTCTTTGGTAATTGGTATGTATTTAGCACCAGATGTTGTTCCCGAGGTTTTTGCAAAATATAAGGGCTTTCCTTTCCAAAGTATATTTTCTTCTCCATCCACAATGCGCTCTACATAATGCTTTAGAGCTTCGTAATCTCTCACGGGAACGCGTTTTACAAAATCGTCATGGTTATTAATACTTACAAAGTCGTGGTCTTTACCAAATACTGTTGAGGCAGCTTCAGAAATTAGTTTTTGAAACACCTTTTCCTGAGTTTCAAGAGGATTAGAAGACCACCTTTTTATTCTTTTTGCGACAATTTTTGCAAAAGGCTTTGTTAACAATGCTTTTATAGATGTCATTATTGAAAGTCGATAAAGTTTGTTGGGTTTATGGGATAGCCTTTACTCCAAAGCTCGAAATGTAAATGAGGTCCAGTGGTTAACTCGCCTGTATTTCCTGATAGCGCAATAACTTCTCCAGCTTTTACCAAATCTCCTTGTTCTTTTGTAACTGAGCCATTGTGTTTGTAAATAGAAATAAGCTCATTACTATGTTCTATTATAATAACATATCCTGTACTTACAGTCCACTCCGCAAAGATAACAATACCGTCTGCCGTAGCTTTTACAGGTGTTGTTTCTGGTACAATAACATCTACCGCAAAATGTTTTTCTTCAAGATTATAGCCTTCTGAAATTATACCATTTACTGGCGGAAAAAGCACAAAATTAGCACTGTTCGTCTCAGAGTCGAATAAATTATACTTATCTTCTTTATCCGCTTTTGCTCTTAAAAGTGAATCTTGCTTATTGGGATAAATAGTTTCAAAGTCTTCTATTTTTGCAGCTTCTATTATTGAATCACGATTAAAATCGACCTCAGCAACATCTCCTGTAAGCACTTTTTTGATGGATGCATAATACTGGTCATTAAATAAAAGTTGTTGCTGAAGAGAATCGACCTTGTAGGTTAATTCGGTTGCTTTTTTCTTTAAAGAGGTTGAGGAATATCCTGGGATATACTCACGCAATGGTGTGTATGCGATTAAAATTGTTGTAAAACCAATTAAAACAATGGCAGATATCGCGGTTAAAACAAACACGTTAAGCCGATTAAGTTTTATAGCGTAGCGCTCTTCGAAGGTGTCTTCGTTTAGCACCACTAAACGATACTTATGAAGCAGCTTTTTCTTAAGCTGTTTTTTCTTTTTCTCTTTTTTTGCCATAGGTTAAACAAAAGTATATAAAATAGCGTAATCCCTAAGTTATTAAATCCTAAAGTTAGCCCAATAGCGTTGTAATTAAACTTTAATTACTAACTTTGTAATCTAATTTAATTATTATGATTTTAATGTCAATTGTATTAGCTATCGGCCCATGGCAATGGGTGATTATTGGGTTAGCCATTATTCTTTTGTTCGGCGGGAAGAAGATTCCAGAATTAATGAAAGGTTTAGGGAGCGGAATTAAAGAATTTAAGGATGCTAGCAAAGACGACTCTAAAGACGTAGAGAAAAAAGATTAATTTTTCTTGTAGTATAAAAGTAAAGCCAACTCGTAAGAGTTGGCTTTTTTTATTACAGTCTTTGCACGCGGCTTTAAATTACTTAAGCTTTATTGACTTTATTATAGATTCTAGCTCGAAAACATATTCGCGTTTATCTAGTGATGGTGCGTAAACATAACCTTCTGCAACCAAATATCTATTATTTACTTTGTCTTCTATTGCATAGTTAATAAAAGGCCCTGCCATATAAGCGCCCTCTATTTCCCAAACGCCTCTTGTTTCATAGGCTGGTTTGTTATCTATTATAGCATTAAAAAGTGAAGGCACATAGGCGTCTTCTGTTTGCATAATTATACCGTCTTCTCCTGGTATTTTAGTTGCTGTTATTTTGTCTCGCATTTTTATAATATCTACAATCGTGCTATCGCCTTGTCTAATAGAATCTAGCGGATAGCTGTAAAACATTAAATCCATAGTTTTATTATTGCTCAACGCTTTACGCACCCAATAAAAATCATCTTCGGCTTTACCTATTTTATACGCTGATGGAATATCGATGGTAAAACCTAAAGCATTCTCCATGTCTTCATCTTTAAGTAAGGATTTATTAATCCGTCTTAATTTTTCTGCCACTTCTTGTTTTGTAAACGCATCAATAATTTTTAACTCGTTTTCTTTAATTAAATCTATAATTTCTTGATTTGTTTTGCCTTTTACTGTCACCACAGTTTGGGGTTTGGCGTATACATCTTTATTAATGACAACAGCGGTTGTATCTGTCTTTTCAACTTTTAAAATAATCCTGCTTTTTGTGGCAAATCCATTAAATACTGGTGTTGGGATTTGTTTTAGAGAAAACATTGGTTCGTCCTGAGGTAATCCTTTTGCTGGTGCGGCTAATGTTTTACGTATAGCTTCACCCACTTTGCCTTCCCAAAGCACATTATCTGCAACAACAGAGATAGAGTTTATGTTTCCTGAAGATGCCGTGAGGTAACGTACGTTATCGTTTTTATCATCACAACTAAGTACTAAAAGCAGACAGAATAAATAGATAATATGCTTCATATTCTTGAATATTTTGAATTGGTTTATTGGGACACCACAAGAGTCATTCCAATTTTAAGTTTGTTGCTACTAATATCGTTCCAATCTTTTAAATTCTGAACGGAAACACCCGAAAATTTTTGTGCAATACTCCATAATGAATCTCCAGCCTTAACTGTATAGGTCTTTTTCCCCGCTGTATTAACTTTTGTCGTAGCCTTTGGCTTAGAACTTGCCACCGGATTTCTTGGATATATTGTGAGTCGTTGTCCAATTTTAAGATTATTACTTCTTAAACCGTTCCACCGTTTTATTTGGCTAACACGCACGCCATATTTTCTAGCAATTTTACCTAAGTAATCGCCACTTTTAACACGATACCTAACCTTAGTGTCATTTTCAAAAAATTGAGGTAAGGGTTTTTCACGCTTATCAAATTCGGCCTTCGCAAAGGCATAAATCTTTTCTTCATTAGCAACGAAAGGCCCAATGGCATGCCTTGGTAAACGAAGCGTATAATTTTCGTCTTTAATATATGGGATAATATCTAGCTTATATGCAGGATTTAAGTACTGAAGCTCTTCAATATTTACATCGGTTACTTCTGCTACTTGGTCTAAGGTTATCATTTGCTTAACGCGGATAGTGTCTGTCTCAATATATTGATATTTTGGCTTTTCGGGTTTAAATCCGTGTTCTTCGGCAAATTCAAAAATATACATGGTCGCTAGAAAAGCCGGCAAATAACCTGCTGTTTCACGCGGAAGGTGTGGCCTAATATTCCAATAATTGGTGTAACCTCCAGAACGCCTTATGGCTTTAGAGACATTTCCTGGCCCTGAATTATAAGAGGCTAAAGCCAAGTCCCAATCGCCAAAAATTTTATATAGTCTCGCTAAATATTTTGCTGCAGCTTCTGTTGATTTTATGGGATCTCTGCGCTCGTCTACATAGCTACTTACATCTAGCCCATACTCTTTTCCTGTACCAAACATAAACTGCCACAATCCTGTTGCGCCAACTCTAGAGCGTGCTTTTGGTTTTAAGGCAGATTCCACTATTGCCAAATATTTTACTTCTAATGGGATATCTTCTTTGTCCAACGCTTCCTCGAACATAGGAAAGTAAAAATGACTCAAGCCCATTAAACGCTCCATAGAATTTCTTCGGTTTTTTAGATAGCTTTTTATCACGCTTTCTAAAGACGGATTATACTCAATATTAAAAGGCGTTCTGGCATTTAGACGCTTTAGTCTTGCTTTTAATGTATCTGTAGGAAGCTCTGGATAATCGACAGGTTTATAATTAAGTTCCGTCACAGATTTGTAAATAGAATCGAAAAGCGCATTGCTATATAATTCTTCTAGCCACTTTTCATCGAGCTGCTTTGCAAGCTCATTATCTTCTAGTTGGTTTATTTTTATTGAATCTGCTACAGCTGGGATTTTACTGGTTGATGCTTTAGACCCATCAATAACCCTGGTGTTGGATGGTTTGTAGTATGTTTGCCCATTAATAATGGTGTCTATGACATACGTTCTCCCTTTTTTGAAATCTTTCTCTGTGATTCTCTTATTTGTTGACGCAGGTATAGAATCTTGCGCTATCCCAAGTGCGCCAAAAAAAACGATAAAAAGAATACAGATTTTAGATTTCATATGTTTATACATTTAATACTGCTAACGGATAGCCCTATTAAAATTGTGTTTTAAATTAGAAAAATAAACGATTAATCTAAAATAGCCGCAATGCCTGGCAATGTTTTTCCTTCTAAACTTTCTAGCATTGCGCCACCACCTGTACTTACGTAGCTTACCTTATCTTCAAAGCCAAATTGCTTTACTGCAGCTACAGAATCGCCGCCTCCAACTAGGGAGAATGCGCCATTTTCTGTCGCTTCTGCTATAGAATTACCCAGTTCTATGGTGCCATTGGCAAAGTTTTCCATCTCAAAAACCCCTAAAGGACCATTCCATAGAATAGTTTTACACTGCATCACAACCTCATGAAAATTAGCTTTAGATTTTGGGCCAGCATCTAAACCTTGCCAACCATCTGGTATTTTTGTAACATCGACGACTTGTGTGTCTGCATCATTACTAAATGCATTTGCCGCCAAGACATCGACAGGCAGATGTACTTTAACGCCTTTGACTTCGGCTTGTTTTAAAATCTCTAGAGCTAGTTCCATTTTATCGTCTTCGCAAATAGAATCGCCAATACTTCCGCCTTGCGCTTTAATAAATGTAAACGTCATGCCGCCGCCAATGATAAGGTGATTTACTTTATCTAAAATATTTTCGATAATTGTGATTTTTGAAGATACTTTGGCGCCTCCAAGCACTGCTAAAACAGGTTTTTCACCATCTTCCATCACTTTTTTGATACTTTCGATTTCCTTAGCTAATAAATGACCAAAACACTTATTTTCAGGAAAAAATTCTGCGACTATCGTTGTAGATGCATGCGCTCTGTGTGCAGTTCCAAACGCATCATTAACGTAAATATCTCCTAGTTTTGCAAGTTTTTCGGCAAAACTCTTATCGCCTTTAGTTTCTTCTTTATAAAAGCGCAGATTTTCTAATAATAGAATTTCGCCTGGCTGTAAAGCTGCTGCTTTAGCTTCGGCCTCTTCACCAATACAATCGCTAGCAAATGTAACTTCTACTCCAAAAACATCTTCGATTTTATCCACTATATGACGCAGAGAAAACTCATCTTGTACGCCTTTTGGACGACCTAAGTGCGACATTAAAACGCAACTGCCACCATCTTCTAATATCTTTATTATTGTTGGCTTTGCAGATTGAATTCTGGTATCGTCTGTGACATTAAAATCCTCGTCTAATGGTACATTAAAATCAACTCGGATTAGGGCCTTTTTATCTTTAAAATTGAAGTCGTTTAGGATTTTCATTATAATAGCGTTTAGAATAACAAATATAAATATTCCCATTATAAAGACTACTTATCTGTACACCTATTTTGTTGAAATTAGTCCCAAAAAAATACATAGCTTTGTGCTATGCTATTTTCAGAAATTTTAGGGCAAACTCATATTAAAGCGCACTTAACAAAAACTGCGGCTGCTGGGCGAATTCCGCATGCGCAACTGTTTGTGGGTCCAGAAGGCTCTGGCACTTTACCAATGGCAATAGCCTACGCACAATATGTGCTATGCAAGAATAAAAATTCCGAAAACACCGAAGGTAACGACAGTTGCAACTTAAAATTTCAGAATTTTTCGCATCCCGATTTACATTTTGCTTTTCCTGTTACCACGAACGATAAGGTAAAACGGCATCCTGTATCTAAATTATTTTTAGAGGAATGGCGACAATTGCTTAGCCAACAGCCTTATGGAAATCTGTTTGATTGGTACAAACTGCTTGGAGTTGATAATAAACAAGGGCAAATTGGAGTGGACGAAGCTCAAGACATTGTAAAATCGTTAAGCCTTAAAGCTTATGAAGGCGGCTATAAGGTTATGCTAATTTGGATGGCAGAAAAGATGAATACATCGGCTGCTAACAAACTCCTGAAGCTTATAGAAGAGCCGCCAGAAAAAACAGTTTTTATTCTTATTGCCGAAGACGAAGAGCAGATTATTAGCACAATTCGCTCGCGCTGCCAGGTCTTGCATTTCCCGCCGCTTTCTGAAGTTGTAATTGCCGAAGCGCTGGTCGATAAATATAATATAGACCAAAGTATTGCTAATAAAATTGCGCAACAGTCTAGTGGAAATTTTAATAAGGCTTGTGACCTTATTTACCAAGACAGCGAGGACATACAATTTGAAAAGTGGTTTATTCTCTGGGTGCGCGCCGCTTTTAAGGCCAAAGGAAACAAATCTGCCATTAGAGAGTTAATTGCTTGGTCTGAAGAAATTGCCAAAACAGGTAGAGAAACCCAAAAGCAGTTTTTACATTTCTGCATTAATTATTTTAGGCAAGCCATGCTGTTGAATTACAAAGCAAATGAGTTGGTCTATTTAGAGCCAAAGTCCGATAGTTTTAAACTGGAGAAATTTGCGCCTTTTGTACATGATAGTAACATTTTAGAGATAACAAATGAGCTTGAAGACGCTATTTATCATATTGAGCGAAACGGTAATGCTAAGATAATTCTGACGGATCTTTCTATAAAACTCACAAGATTATTGCATAAAAAAAGTCAAGCAAATGCTTGACTTTTAGTGTTTTATAAATAAATCTTTTATTTTTCTGCTTCTTCTTTGTCTTTATTTTTGTACTCGGTATTTAATGCATCTGTAATCGTTTTTGTTAGATTGCTAGCCTCTTTTCCAAAGATAACACTGCTACCAACTTCATTTTGTCCTAGAATAAAATCGTACCCATTTGTTTTTCCGTAGTCTCTTACAAAAGCATTAACCTTTTTAATTACAGAATCCATTTCCTTATTGTAACCAGACTGAAGAATTTGCTGGTCTGCTTGAAATTGCTGCGTTAATTGCTGATTTTTCTGACCCAACTCATTGTATTTTTCTTGAGCTTTCTTTTGCGACATTTTACCAGACGCTAGTTGAAACGCTTTTACCTCTACCTGAAACTCTCTATCGATACTATCCATACGTTTAGTAAAGGCTTCGTTTCTTGCTTTATATGTTTCTTCGATATCCTTTTTCATTTGATAGCCATCGATAACATCGCCATTATTAATGTACCCAACTTTTAATTGCTCTTGGCAGGACGATAGTAAAAGTGCTAATCCTAAAACTCTAAATATATTTTTCATCTTTGTTTAAAATATTGAAATTAAATTTTGGCAAATGTATAAAAGTTGGTCGATAATTGACACTAAATATTTACTATAAGATTTTTCTATCGTGAATTATGTTACAAATAACTGTGGTCTATTAAAAACAGATTAAAATAATCTATAAAATCGACAGGTTTATTTAACCGAATAGTATAAATATAGTATTAGCATTAAAAGTCGCTTAAAACGTCTTATTTTAAGTTTTAGGCTTTTTTGAAGACATAAATTAGGGATGAATACTCTCCTGAGCGTTTTGCTTTGAGATTTGACCTTAAGCCAACCCAAAATGCCATAAACGGATTCATAAACCCTTTTTTATATTTTTCTGAAAGCAGACTTACATAAAACGAATCAAAAGGCATCGGTACTGTTTTTTTACAAACGAAACCAAATCCTTCAAATAATTGTTTAATTCCATTTTGAGAAAAATGCCAAAGGTGTCTAGGCACATCATAAGCTGCCCAAAACGATTGATAATATTCCGCGTCGTAACTTTTATAATTTGGTACGGCAATTACCAAATGACCATTAGGTTTTAAAAGGTGCTTAAAAATTTCAAGGTGTTCTTCTAAATTTGGTAAGTGTTCTAACACGTGCCAAAGGGTAATAACATCAAAACTGTTAGCGTTAAATTCTGAAAGTTTAGGAACATCAAAAACAGAAGATTTAGTTTTTGAATTGGCAATTTCTCGCGCCTCTGGATTAGGTTCAATTCCAGAAACTCTCCAGCCATCTTCTTTTGCTGTCTTAAGAAAATCTCCTGTTCCGCAACCAACATCTAAAAGTGTTTTCTCTTCTGGCTGAAACGAATTAATTAAACTTAACTTATTCTTTAAAGCACGTTTTCTTATTAGATGATAAACTCGTTCTAATAGATTTCGCTTTGTGTCTGTATGAGAAATATAATCCTCGCTTTGGTAATATTTGGGTAAATTTTCAGCTGATGGTTGTGGCGATGTTTCTAAAATATCTTCATATTTATCCAACACCAATTTAAACTGTTCTCCTGAAACAGAATGGTCTTTTACTTCTAAAAAAATCTGATTATCATCTATCATATATTGGTCATTTCGAGAGCCTCAATGACCAGCTTGGTGGCTGAGGCTCTAGAAGCCACCATCATATTGTTTCACGTGGAACATTTAAAAAATTATCGGCCTAAATAGACTAACAATACAGAAATATCGGCAGGAGACACACCGCTAATTCTTGAGGCTTGTGAAACTGTTACAGGTTGAATTTCGGTTAACTTTCCTCTTGCCTCTAAACTCATGGATTGCAATTTTGTATAATCGAAATTAGCTGGAATTTTTACATTTTCTAAACGTTGTAGTTTGTCTGCGTTATTCTTTTCTTTCTCAATGTATCCTGCATATTTAACTTGTATTTCAGCCTGCTCTAATACCTCTATATCCAAATCGTTTTCGCGCACATAGTTGTCAACAACAGTCACTTTCCTCATATCGTCAATCGTAATATTTGGTCTGGCAAACAACTTAAACATTTTATCTTGCTGCTTAACAGCCGCCGAATCTTTCGCCTCGAGAATAGGATTTATTTCCTCTGGCTTTACGCTCGTTGTCCTAAAGAATTCTACAAAATTATCAGACTTTGCTTGTTTTTCTTCCATACGTCTAAGACGCTTTTCCGAGGCAAGTCCTAATTCGTATCCCTTCGGTGTTAATCTAAAATCTGCATTATCCTGACGTAACAAGGTTCTGTATTCAGCACGAGACGTAAACATGCGATATGGCTCTTCCGTTCCTTTAGTAATTAAATCATCGATTAAAACACCTATGTAAGCTTCATCTCTTCTGAGCGTAAAAGCGTCCTTTTCTTGAACTTTTAAGCTAGCATTTATACCTGCCATCAATCCTTGTGATGCAGCTTCTTCGTAACCTGTGGTTCCGTTTATTTGACCTGCGAAAAACAAACCATCAACCAATTTAGTTTCTAAAGTATGCTTTAGTTGTGTTGGTGGAAAATAATCGTATTCGATGGCATAACCTGGTCTGAAAAATTTCACATTTTCAAAACCTGCTACAGATCGAAGTGCTTTAAATTGAACATCCTCTGGTAACGACGTAGAAAAACCATTCACGTAAACTTCTACTGTATTCCAACCTTCTGGCTCTACGAATAACTGGTGTCTATTTTTATCCGCGAAGCGATTAATTTTGTCTTCTATAGACGGACAATATCTTGGGCCGACACTCTTAATTCTACCATTAAACATTGGTGACCTGTCGAAACCTTCGCGAAGTAAATCATGAACCTCCTCGCTAGTGTAGGTCATATGGCAAGAACGCTGTTCCTTCAGAGGCTTTGTAATATCTAGATAAGAAAACTTTTCTGGATTTTCATCGCCAGGTTGCTCAATCATTTTAGAATAATCTAAAGAGCGTCCATCTACACGAGGTGGCGTCCCTGTTTTCATGCGTCCGGCATCAAAGCCTAAATCGATAAGCTGTTCTGTGATTCCGGTCGCTGCTCTTTCACCTGCTCTTCCGCCACCAAAATTCTTTTCACCTATATGAATAAGACCGTTTAAAAAAGTACCGTTGGTTAACACAACCGTCTTGGCTTTTACCTCGATTCCAAGTGAGGTAGTTACACCTTCAACTTTTCCGTTCTTTACAATAAGACCTGAAACCATTTCTTGGTAGAAATCTAAGTTTGGGGTGTTTTCTAAAAGCAACCTCCAATCTTCGGCAAAACGCATCCTGTCGCTTTGTACTCTAGGACTCCACATTGCAGGTCCTTTTGATTTATTCAACATCTTAAATTGAATAGCGGATGTGTCAGAAACAATTCCGCTATAACCACCAAGCGCATCAATCTCTCTTACAATTTGCCCTTTGGCAATTCCGCCCATAGCGGGATTACAAGACATCTGTGCAATGTTTTGCAAATTCATAGTAATGAGAAGTGTTTTACTACCCATATTAGCGGCAGCGGCAGCAGCTTCGCTTCCTGCGTGTCCGGCGCCAACCACTATCACATCATAAACTTCACTAAACATAAATCACGTTTTGTGTTCCACGTGGAACAGTATTAAATTTTGAGTTTGCAAATATACGCTGAAATCCCTGATATTAAATGCACTTAGACAAGTAATAATCTTCTTTTAGGGTCATTAACTCTTGGTCGGATTTTGTTTTGTCTTTGTATCCACAATAATGTAAAACCCCATGAGCCATAACTCTAGATAGCTCTTGTTTAAACGTCGTTTTAAAATCTTTTGCATTATCTCTAACCCTATCTATAGAAATATAAATATCACCATGTAGCTCTTTTCCTACCGAATAATCGAAGCTAATAATATCGGTTAACGTATCATGATTAAGAAACTGAACATTAATTTTATGTAAATACACATCTGAACAAAAAATATAATTTATCTCTCCTTCGCTACAATTTTCTTCTTGAATTAACCGAGCAATCCATTCGCGCTTTCTTTGTTCGTCTTCTAATTTAAAATCGATTTCGTAATTAAAACTAATCATCCTTGTTTTTAAAATAATCTTGCAATTTCTTTTTTAATTGCGAGCGCAAAGGTAACGCTTGACGATTTAAAATTTCTGTGGTGTTAAAATATTGTTTAGCCGTTGGGATTTGGCTTTTGGTATTAGAATTATATTCTTTTCTATTAGTTTTGGATTCTCTCTTTTCGTCTTCACCTTGAGTGAATGTCGCATTCTCTAACTTTAGCAATTGGTGCTGTAAATCCATCATCTTTTGTAACGTTTGATTTGTGAAGCCCTTGTTTATTAAATCTAACTCCACCTCTTCCATCTGTTTAATTAAATCGCCCGCATTGCCTTGACCACCTTCCTTACCTATTTTGTCCTGTAACGCCTGTCTCAACTTCTGTTGTTGCTGATAAATTTTGTAAAGCTCACCATTTAACTCTTCGGTTCCGCCCTCGCCGTATCCTTCTTTTTTACCGTTTTCTCCAGGGTTACCCTTTCCGTCTTTACCACTATTTCCTTCTGAACCTTCTCCTTGTTTTTCGTTATTTCCTTCTTTTCCATCGCCTTCTTGCCCTCCAGATTTCTGCCCAGACTGACCTTGCTCTCCTTCCTTGCCCTCTTTGCCTTTTTCACCTTCATTACCCTTTTCTCCCTCTTTGCCTTCTTCTCCTTCTTTTTCGCCTTCACCCAACTTTTTCATTGCTTCTTCCATTTTCTTATTAAGCTCTTCTTGGCTCATAATAATATCTGGAAGTTGCATTTCTCCTTTGCCTCCTTGACCCGGTGACATATTCATTTGCATCTCCATGTTGTCTAACATATTGCTTAGCATGTTAGCTAAGTCGTTTGCAGCTGTAATGGTGTATTGTTGGGCGGAAACGCCTTGATAAATTCTGTTCTCGGTAAGTTGAGCTAAACTTTTATCGATATTAAAATACACATCGGTAATCTGAGAATTTATCTTTTCTGAAATCTTTGGATTGCGAAGCGATAAAGCAAATAAACTGTCGTCTACATGCTCGAAATGTTCTTTTAATGTGCTTTGCTTAATAATAAACTTACCGTACTGATTGTGGTTGATGTCTATTTCGTTAAAGCGATTCATTAAGGCTTCTTGGTCGAAACTAAACAAAACCAAATTGTCTAGAATTTGGCGTAACATCTCTACATCTTCTTCTATTTGGTCACCGCCACCGCCGCCGCTCATCATATTCTGCTTCATCATTTCTGCAAGAC
The DNA here is from genome assembly GCF_004346845.1 of Winogradskyella wandonensis. Classification (GTDB taxonomy): domain Bacteria; phylum Bacteroidota; class Bacteroidia; order Flavobacteriales; family Flavobacteriaceae; genus Winogradskyella; species Winogradskyella wandonensis. Next base: position 719,612 of record NZ_SMGI01000002.1, read on the forward strand.
GTTTCATCTTTTTAGCGGCCGCCTTTTGCTTATTCTTTGCTTTTTGCATTTGCTGAGGCGTCATTGGCTTTTGCTCTTGTCTTTCTTGATTCTCTTTCTGCTTTTGCGACTCTAAATTTTCTTTAGCTTCCTTTTGGTCTTGTTTTATACTTTCTTCCGTTGGCTCATCGCGCTCGATATCCATTGGGTTACGAAGCTTTCTATTTTCGCTCTCTAACTTATCCAGTTCTTTAAGCGCGTCCTCGAACGCTTTATTTAGTTTTTCCTGAGCTTCTTTTGTGTTTTCTTTCTGCTCTTTCTCTGAAAGTTCTTCTTGCTTCTTAGATAAATCTTCTAGTTCTTTCTGAATTTTTTCTTGCTTCTTTGTTACATAAAAGCGCTTAGTTAGCTCCAATAATTGCTGCATACTGCGCTTTTTATTTTTGTTTTTCTTAGCTAATTCTTCAAGTTTTTGACTGAAATCTTCTTTATTAATCTTTTCAGTCATTTTTTCTAATTCCTTCAATAACTCTTCGTCTTTCTTTAGCTGTTCTTCATTTTCCTTTAAGCGCTCCTTCAAATCCTCTTTAAACTCATCTTTCTTATCGTCCTCTTTGTCCTTTTGGAATTCCTCGAGGTTTTGTTGAAGCTTCTTATTAAAATTCTTCATCAGCTCTTCTTGCTGCTTTTGACGCTTTAAAAAGTCTTCAAATTTCTTTTTATCATTAAAGTTTAACGCTTCCTTTTCTTTCTGAGTTTTGGATAATTCTTCAAGCTTTTTGTCTTGTTCTTTCAGTTTTTCAAAGGTCTCGCTTATGCTTTTAATGGTTTCATTCTGCTCGTTAAGCTGTTTTGTTTCTTCTTCGTCTGCTGTTCGTTTTCTGTAGCTAAAAACACTGCTTTTTACACTTTTGAAATTATGTAACGCATCATTATCAAAAACCTCGAAATACAACTCGTAAGACACGCCTTCTTTAATATTAAGCTGATCTGGAAAAGCACTCACAAACTCCGAAAACGTTGATTTAGATATATCTACTGGTACTAGCGTTTTTTTAGTTTCATTATCTGTTGGGTAATACACCAGTTGTAGTTTACGCAGCCCGTAATCGTCGTTTGCTTGGCCGTAGAAATATAAACTTTGTTGGTCTAGAGAATCCTTTTCTACTTTAATATCTAGCTCGGGATAGGCATCCTTAATCACTTTTATTGAAAACACAAGGCTTTCGTAGTTTTTTAGATTTTCGTTGCTAGTATTAATACTATAGTTATAGTTGCGATATAGACGCTTTGATGCCTTGAAGCTATTTGGGCTTTCAGTACTAAAATTTAAGGTATCATCTGCGTAAATAACAACTTCTGAGGTTGATTTTGTGTTGACGCTCCACGTAACTTTTGTACCTTCGGGAATTACGGCACTACCCGAGCTTTTAAGAGTTTCATCTTTTTTTTGTGTGTGCGCGGGATAATCTAGAACCATATCAAAACCTGTAAGCGTAGGTGTGTTTACAACCCTTAATTCGTAAGGTTTTGAAATTACATCGTTAGCTGATAAGGAAAATGGAATATTGCTTTTAGGCTGAGAAAAAACATACTGAAATTCTCCAGGGCCATTTTGCTGAAGAAAATACGTTTGGTCGTTGTGGTCTATCTGAACTTGTTCTGGGATAACCTCACCAACGGTTTTTACTGTAAGTGTAAAATCTTTGTTTTCGATGGCTTGAAGCTTATCGTTAACAACAAAAAACTGAAATGGCGCTGGCGGCTCGTAAGCAGTTTGATAATTAACAACACGCTGGTAACTATCGCTAAACCAATTGATTTTTCCTGTAATTAAAGACATTAAAACGATAGCAACAGGTATGGCCGCATATTTTAAATAGCGGAGACTTGATTTAAAATTAATAGCTGTTTGAAACGGTATTGGTTTTAACTCTGCTGATTTTTGCTCGATACTTGCAATTAATAAATCGGATTGTCCCGAAGTTTCGGGGTTGCTCTGATTAAGCTGAAGCACATTTAACAACTTATCGTCAACTTCTGGAAAATGGTTACCTATTAATCTAGAAGCTGTTTCGTAATCAAGACCCCTTCTTAGGTTAAAAAGATGTGCTAGTGGCATTACTATAAACTTTACAAACAACCCAAATTCAACTAAAATAAAGACCCAAAATAACACCGTTCTTGCCGCAGGATTAAGCCACAGCATGTATTCGATAAAAACAGTAAAGAGAAAATAAAGAAGACCAATAGCAAAGAAAAGTATAGCGCCTTTAAGCAACTCGTTAGTATAAAATTTCTTTATAAACTGCTGTAATTTTTCTTGTATGGTCTTAAAGTTGCTCATAGTTATTTGAAGAACTCACTAAACTACAATTTTATTTTAATTTTTGATTTTCTAAATTTGATAAGTTTCTGTTAATTTAGTGGTGTTTAGTGTTAAATTCGCCCCTAATTCGTCAGATTTTTATCTACAAACAGCATAGTCATGAAAGATTTTAAATATTTAGCTGCGTTTTCTATACCTATTTGCGCCTTTATTGGGCTTTACTTTCAAGATTATTGGGTTTGGTTGACGCCGGTATTCGCGTTTGTATGTATTCCTGTTCTAGAGCTAATTTTTCCAATTGATAACAAAAATCTATCTGAAGACGCTGTGGATAATCGTCTTAAAAAACACATCTTCGATTGGTTGCTATACCTTAACTTACCTATAGTCTTTAGTTTGTTAATTTATGGTTTTATTATAGTGTCTTCAGCGACTTTAGAAACCTATGAATATGTAGGTCTTATCGTTTCCGTTGGGATTGTGTTGGGCGTCAATGGTATAAATGTAGCGCACGAACTTGGTCATAGACAAACCACCAACGAGCGCTTTATTGGTAAAGCTTTACTATTGCCTTCTTTTTACATGCATTTTTACATTGAGCATAATCACGGTCACCATTTGCATGCGGCCACACCAGAAGACCCAGCAACAGCAAGGTATAATCAAACGGTGTATTCGTTTTGGTTAACATCAACGGTGCGACAATATTTTAGCGCGTGGCGCATTCAGAAGCGATTATTAGAAAATAACAATCAATCGTTTTTATCTTTTAAAAACGATATATTTTGGTATCATATTCTTCAACTTGGTTATTTAGCCGTTGTGTTTGCTTTGTTTTCTTCAACAGGACTAATTTTTGCGATTGCTTCGGGAGTTGTTGGTTTCATTCTTCTAGAAACTGTGAACTATATTGAGCATTACGGCTTACTTAGACTTAAAACTAAATCTGGACGTTACGAGCGTGTTAGAGAAATGCACTCTTGGAATTCTAATCATGTGATTGGCCGAATTGTACTATACGAATTAACGCGCCACAGTGACCACCACTACAAATCATCAAAAAAGTATCAGATTTTAGATTGTCATGACGAGAGTCCGCAAATGCCATTTGGCTATCCTACATCCATGGTGCTGGCCATGTTTCCCCCGCTTTGGTTTAAAATAATGAATAAGCGTGTGCCTAGAGAAATGGTTTTAAGTTAATATAGAAAACTTCAAACTTTTCGCCTTTAATCCTATCTTTGCACGAGATTCTGAAACAAGTTCAGAATGACAAAATATTTATTATTTCGTTATGTCTAAAAACGTTCGTGTGCGCTTTGCGCCTAGTCCAACTGGCCCTTTACATATTGGTGGTGTACGCACTGCACTTTTCAACTATTTGTTTGCTAAAAAACACGGTGGTGATTTTGTGCTTCGTATTGAAGATACAGACCAAAACCGTTATGTTGAAGGTGCTGAGGATTATATCATTGAAGCACTTAATTGGTGTAACATTCCTTTTGATGAAGGTCCAAATAAAAACGAAAAATTTGGCCCTTACAGACAAAGCGAGCGTAAACATTTATACAAACAATACGCTGACCAATTAATTGCAGAAGGTAAGGCCTATTACGCTTTTGATACACCTGAAGCTTTGGATGCGGAACGAAAAAACCACGAAGCAGAGGGCAAAACCTTTATCTATAACTGGCATAATCGTGAAAAAGGACGTTTGGTAAATTCGCTTGTTTTAACTACTGAAGAAACACAAGCTAAAATTGATGCCGGGGAAAATTATGTGATTCGTTTTAAGTCACCTCAAGACGAAACTCTTCATCTTAAAGATAGTATTCGCGGCGATATCTCCATTGACACAAATACGTTAGACGATAAAGTATTATTTAAAAGTGATGGCATGCCAACGTATCATTTGGCGAATATTGTAGATGACCACTTAATGGAAATTTCACATGTTATCCGCGGTGAAGAGTGGTTGCCGAGTTTGGCTTTGCACCAATTATTGTATAATGCCTTTGGTTGGGACGCTCCAGAATTTGCGCATTTACCATTAATTTTAAAACCGACAGGAAAAGGAAAATTAAGCAAGCGTGATGGCGATAAATTAGGGTTCCCTGTATTTCCTTTAGCTTGGACTGACCCAAAGACTAGCGAAGTCTCTAGAGGTTATAAAGAAGATGGTTATTTCCCAGAAGCCGTTGTTAATTTCTTGGCTTTTTTAGGTTGGAATCCTGGAACAGAACAAGAATTATTCAGTCTAGAAAATTTAATTTCGGAATTTGATTTAGCTAGAGTTAATAAGGCTGGTGCGCGTTTTGACCCAGATAAAACCAAATGGTTTAATCACCAATACATGCAACAGCAACTCGATTTAGATTTAGCTAAAAGTTTTAAAACACAACGTCCTGAATTAGCTGACATCGATGTAAATTACATCGCCTTAGTGGTTGGTTTAATTAAAGAACGTGCCACGTTTGTAAATGAGTTTTGGGCCTTAAGCCACTTCTTCTTCTCTGCCCCATCGTCTTATGATGAGAAAGCTGCCAAAAAAGCCTTAAAAGAAGACACAGCGGCACTTATGCAAAAGGTAATAGAAATTGTTACAGCAACAAAAGAGTTTACTGTACAAAACCTTCAAACCAAACTAAAAGGCTGGATTACCGACAACAACATTGGCTTTGGTAAAGTAATGATGCCTTTGCGATTAGCATTAGTTGGTGCTTTACAGGGACCTGATGTGTTTGAAATTATGTTTCTAATAGGGAAAAATGAAACCGTAAAGCGTATCGACGCTTTAATAAAATCGATTTAAAAGAGAAACATTGCCGAAAAAACCAGCATACTTTGATTGCCTTTAAAATTAACGGTTTCTAGAAAGTTCTGGTTGTTTAACTTGTTGAGTAAATTGGTGAAACCATAAATATATTGACCTCTTAGTTTAAAAGTATCAAATCCCAACGAAAGACCAACCGTTCCGTTAACATTAAATCTCGATATTTCAGTAATATCTTGTGCTCTTACTGTGTTATAGCCGCTAACAATATAATTTTCTTTACTATCATCCTCAAGATTTAATGTGCTGTTGTACTGTAGCATAGGACCTGCGTCTAAGGTAAGATTATTCTTTATCAATTTTAAATGTCCTACTAGTGCTATTTGGGCAGTAAATAGCTTATAATCTAACGCCTCTTCTTGCAAACCACCAACCGGCATCGCTAAAACACCAATTTTATTTTCGGCCAGTTGTATGTTATAGCTCACATTATACCAACGATGCGGTAAATCTACTGTAGCAGCGAGACCAACATGCCATCCATTGTTTTTTTTGGTAATCAAATCACTTGTTTCAATATCGAACTGAGTTAATCCAGCATAAATGCCAACACTATTCTGAATACGATAATTCTGAGCAAATCCAGATAGTGTAATTAAGGCAAAAAAGAGAAAATAAAAACTAGTGATTTTCATGATTTAAATTGGGAGTTAAGAAAACAAACCTAGGTAAAAATTTATATATACATGCTTTTTATTTTGATTTATGTCGTCTTCTGAGAAAATATAACTTACTTTTAGTAGCACTTATTTTACTAATTATTAAATCATATTATTATGCCTCCTTATTATTTATTTCCTTTTATATTTCTGGGAATTATCATTGCCTTAGGAACGTTTTTTACTGTTAAACAACAAAGCGCCGCTATCGTAGAACGATTTGGAAAATTTCAAAGTATCCGTCAATCGGGATTACACTTAAAAATTCCATTAGTAGACCGTATTGCAGGTCGTTTAAGCTTAAAAATTCAACAGTTAGATGTTATTATAGAAACCAAAACGCTAGATGATGTATTTGTACGCTTAAAGGTTTCTGTACAATACAAAGTCATTAGAGATAAAGTATACGACGCGTTTTATAAACTCGATTATCCACATGATCAAATTACATCTTATGTTTTTGATGTGGTTCGTGCCGAAGTTCCAAAAATGAAACTAGACGATGTTTTTGTTAGAAAGGATGATATTGCCATAGCCGTAAAAGCTGAATTAAATGATGCTATGATGGAATATGGTTATGACATTATTAAAACCTTAGTTACAGATATTGACCCAGACGCACAAGTAAAAGCAGCGATGAACCGAATTAATGCCTCTGAGCGCGAGAAGATTGCTGCCCAGTTTGAAGGTGATGCTGCGCGTATTTTAATTGTGGAAAAAGCAAAAGCTGAGGCTGAAAGTAAGCGTCTTCAAGGTCAGGGTATTGCCGACCAAAGACGTGAAATTGCTCGCGGTTTAGAAGAATCTGTAGAGGTGCTTAACCGTGTTGGGATTAACTCTCAAGAAGCGTCTGCACTTATCGTAGTGACACAGCATTACGACACACTACAATCGCTCGGCGAAGAAACCAATAGCAACCTTATTCTTTTACCAAATGCGCCACAAGCTGGTAGCAACATGCTTAACGATATGGTGGCTAGTTTTGCAGCAAGCAACCAAATTGGTGAGGCGATGAAAAAAGCAGATGCTAATAAGAAAAAAGATGCTTAAAGGATTTTTCTGACATTTCAAGCGTTAGTCGAGAAATAATTGAGACATCTCGACTGACGCTCGATGTGACACTGATTTATTCAATTGTCTGCTTTAATTGGTTAATTCCAACCACAAAGAATGGCTCCCATCACAGCTAGGGTCACAATCCAATAGCCCGCATTAACAAAAATGTATTTTGCACTTTTACGCTCAAATAAGGCTATTGTACCAATGATGGGTAATGCACCAAAAATTCCAAAGATAGTTCCATGTAAAGCGCCGTGCTTAAATGTTCTAAAATCTGTACCGTAATCTGCCATAAAGGCTTCGAAAGATGGTTTTGCAATTGTTGGGTCTCCGCCTACCATGCCTATGGCGCCCCATTGATGGTTTGTAAACTGCATTAAAAGGGTTGCTAATAATGCCGAAAACAGTAATGCTAAGCCAAAAATAATAGCCATATTTCCACTTTTCATTCGTTCTTCTGTCATTCCAGATGCACGCATCCAAACATTTCCAAAACCGATTTTTGGGTTGTACCAAATAGAGCCAATAAGTAAAGCTGCTACTGCCGCTACAGGAATGGCAATAGGATTAATAGGTAATTCCATGATTGTTTGATTTTTTTAGTTAGTAATGAATTAAAAGTACAAAAAAACCCCTAAGTGATGCGCTTAGAGGTTTTTCTCAATGGGTTAATTAATAATTAAAGTGCTTGTGCTTCTTTAACTAATAATTCATTTTTATCTTCTAATGCTTTTTCGATAAAATCCTTAACTGCTTCCGTTCTTTCTTGTCCATTTTTAAGCAGCACGCTTAATGATAAAGCTACCGCAATACGTGTACCCACTTTTTTTACAGCTGTACCAAAAAGAGGCTCTAATTCTTCGTAAGTCACATCTTTAGCAAGTTCTAGAATTTCGGCTCTAGTTTTTAGTTGTTTTTCTTCTGGTAAGTTTGTGTATTTCTTTCCTAATTGTTGAATAACACTTATTGCAGGTCGTGCTTGTTGTTGTGGTTTATTTTGATTCTGGCTCTGTTGTGGCTTAGGTTTTTGCTTAGCCCAACTATCACGTAAACCAACCGTTTTATTAAACACTAAAGCATCTAGTTGAGAATCATTATCTACATTGAAATATCCTAAACGCTGAAATTGAAACTGCTCACCAATATTTGCTTCAGCTAAACTTGGTTCTAGATATCCTGTTTTTACTCTTAACGAGTTTGGATTTAGAAATGCCATAAAGTCTTTATCTTTATGACCGTCTGGAGACTCGTCCATAAACAAACGGTCGTATTCTCTTACCTCTGCAGTAATGGCGTGTTTAACGGATACCCAATGTAAGGTTCCTTTTACTTTCTTTTCAGTGTCTGTTGAATAGGTACAGTGTATTTCTGTGATGTGTCCTTGTGCATCTTTTACAACATCATTTGCTTGAATAATATATGCACTTTTCAAGCGGACTTCACCTCCCAATTTTAATCTAAAAAATTTATTGCTAGCCTCTTCTTTAAAGTCTTCTTTTTCAATATATATTTCTCTTGAAAAAGGAATTTTTCGATAACCTGCTGAGGCGTCCTCGGGATTATTTTCAGTCTCCAACCATTCTTCTTTTCCTTCTGGATAATTAGTAATTACAACTTTAACCGGATTTAAAACCGCCATGACGCGATTGGCTGTTTTGTTTAAGTCTTCACGTACGCAAAATTCTAAAAGCGAAACATCAATAACATTTTCGCGTTTAGCTACACCTACTTTCTCTATAAACTGACGAATAGAATTTGGCGTGTAACCTCGGCGACGCAATCCTGAAATGGTTGGCATGCGTGGGTCGTCCCAACCACTTACAATACCTTCTTCGACCAAGCGCAATAATTTACGCTTGCTCATTATGGTATAACTAAGGTTTAAACGGGCAAATTCTCGCTGTTTTGGCAGCATTGGCAATTCATCCTTTGCATATTCGTAAACATGTGCTTTAAACCAATCGTAAAGCTTTCTGTGGGGTTTAAATTCCAATGAGCATAACGAGTGTGAAATCTGCTCTATGTAATCGCTTTCGCCATGTGTCCAATCGTACATTGGATAGATACACCACTTATCACCCGTTCGGTGATGATGAGAAAATAAAATACGATACATAATTGGGTCGCGCATTAACATGTTAGGGTCTTCCATATCAATCTTAGCGCGTAACACATGATCACCTTGTTTAAATTTACCCTCTTTCATGCCTTGAAATAGTTCCAAGTTTTCTTCAACCGTTCTGTCTCTGTAAGGCGAATTAGTACCGACTTGTGTTGGCGTTCCTTTTTGCTCTGCCATGGCCTCAGAAGATTGCGAATCTACATAAGCCTTACCATCTTTTATCATTAGGACTGCCCAATCGTATAATTTTTGAAAGTAATCCGAAGAATACAATTCGTTTTCCCATTGGTATCCGAGCCAAGCGATATCACGCTTAATAGCGTCTACGTATTCTTGTTCTTCCTTAGCTGGATTAGTATCATCGAAACGCAAATTTACAGGCGCATTATACTTTTCGCCCAAACCAAAACTAATCCCTATTGCCTTGGTGTGTCCAATATGTAAGTAACCGTTTGGCTCTGGCGGAAAACGAAAACGTAGATTGTCCTGTGGCAAACCGTTTGCTAAATCTTCTTCTATAATGTGCTCTATAAAATTGAGCGATTTTATTTCTTCTGACATTCTTTTTGGTGTTAGCTTTTAGCTATTAGCTGTTGGGTAAAAACCGCTTCTTACAGCAACATAGTTAAACATCATTGTTTTGGCAACAAAATTAAACAAAATTGTAACAAAAAGGCTTTAATTTACACCTATAGAACAAACTATAAAATCTAATAAAAATGGGGTATAAATGTCCAAAATGTGATAATACAACTTACGATGTTGACGAAATGAGAGCAACCGGAGGAACACTTTCAAAAATATTTGATGTGCAGAACAAGAAATTTACATCAATTACATGTAAAAAATGCTCTTACACCGAATTTTTCAAGGCTAAAACAAGTGCTTTAAGCAATATTTTTGATTTGTTTACGAATTAAACTTCAATGATTTTTCGCCTGCGTTCGGTGTGATAGATTAATTATCTTTGTTGTATGGGAATAATAAAAGTTGAAAATATCCGTGTGTTTGCATATCACGGCTGTTTATCTGAAGAAACTAAAATTGGTAGTGAGTATCGTGTGGATTTAAAGGTAAAGGCAAATTTGAAAACCTCAGCTAATACTGATGAATTAAAGGATACTGTTGACTATGTGTTCTTAAATAAAGTCGTTCGTGAGGAGATGGCTCAACCCTCTAAACTACTAGAAACTGTTGCAAAGCGCATCCTGAATAGGATTTTTAAAGAAGATCGTATGGTAAGTAAAGCTACCGTCAGTGTTAGTAAAATAAATCCTCCTATTGGTGGTGATGTAGAGATGGTAACTATAAAAATGAGCGAAAAACGTAAAAAACAGTAAATATTTTTATATTTGCTGTCCCATTAGGGTGTCGTGGCCGAGTGGCTAGGCAGTGGTCTGCAACACCATCTACAGCGGTTCGAATCCGCTCGACACCTCTTCATATTTTAAAGCCCTTGATTTTATCAAGGGTTTTTTTGTACTTTAAATTTTGAGAGAATTTAGATTAAGATTGACGCGGTTCTCCCGACGTGTCGGGACGCTCGACACCTCTTTAAACCTTCAACGTAAGATGGGGTTTATTTCTAATTTTTAGACTTCGACAAGCTCAGTCCAAGTAAAAATTAATTAAAGCTCTTTCCATTTATAGCGGTTTTGTGAATCTCTAAGTGTCGTAACAGGGCAAACGAAACCTCTTCTTGTTTTAATTGAAGTTTATAGCTAATAGTTAAATACTCCAAAGTGCCATAATATTCCGCTAGGGTCATGTAAAAAGACCTCATTCCCCCAGTCGTTATATACAATGTTAGATAACCTAACGTTATCGTATTTTTCAGTTAATCTTAAATTACTTATAGTTTCAAACGTGTTGTCTAGATTCTCTACTTCTAAGAAAATCATAGAATTATCAATCCAGTCTTTTACATAGGCATCTTGCAAATAGAATCCGAATTCTCCTAATCTAAAATAAGACATCTTATTTGAAATAATAATCTCAGTAAACCCTAAATCATTATAAAAATTCCGTGATACATCATAATCCTTCGCTCCGATAAAAGCTCTGATTGATTTTCCCTTTATTGTCATTTCTTTTGTTTTAGTTCTTGTAAAAAACGATTTTCTTTCAAAATACTCTTTATAATGATATAAAGTATCACAAGAAGAGAAACAATTCCTGAAACTAAAATATAAGTGTAAAATCCGTTTGAAAATTCTACTTTAAAAAAGGGTAAAAGTTTTATAAAACCATACACATAGGCAATAAAGCATAGCGGTGTAATGATATAGTTAATTGTTAATCTATCCTTGTAATGCTTTTTTAGGTAATCCTGATAGGTTTTACTATCTAACGAGACTAATTGATTATCTTTTCGGAAAAGTGTAAACATTTCAAGGATAATTCTAAAGAAAAGGCTGGAAATCATAAGGGTTAATCCCAATGCAAAGTCGTTCCATTGATTGGTTTTGGTATAAATAGTAAAAGCTATTAAAACAACAACCGTTGTTGCCATAATGGCCAAACTTAATATTTGACCTTTACGTTGGTTTTTTGCTATTTTTATAAGTTTACTAGGGCTATCTATTTGTAAACTATCGTTTTGCTTGTTCCATATTGTATTTAGGTTATCATTTTCCATTTGTCATACATTTTAAAAGTGCTTTTCGTATTCGGCTTAATCGAGTTCTTATGGCATTGTGCGCAAGACCTACTGTTTCTGCTATAGTTGCTTGGGGTATATCTTCTAACTCTAATAAAATAAGCGCTTTATTTTGTTCTGTTAGTTGATTGATGCAACCATATAATTTGTTGATATCCTTATTCTGATTGTCTTGATGTTCTTCTTCAATTTGGTCAGGGATATTGTTTTCTTTAAGTGAGATTGTTTTTTTTGGCTTTCGTAAATCTCCTAAACAGACATTTACAGCTATTCTATATATCCAAGTGCTCACAGAAGATTCCTTATTAAATGACTTTCTATGATTCCAAACCTTAATAAAGGTTTCTTGCAACCACTCTTTTGATAAATCTTCGTCACCTTGTGCGTATCCTAGACATAACCTGAATATTTTAGAGGCGTGCGCATTATATATTTCAGTAAAGTCTTTCTCTGTAATCATTTAGTTAACGATAAGCTTTTATTTATGTGTTGTAAAAACCATTCTGGCTGGTCAAACATGATGAAATGTGCTGAATTTTCTGCAACGATTAAATCGTAAGCTTTAAGATTGGCATACTGACTCTTGTAATTCTCTAGAGCTGTATCTTTTCCGAAAGGTTGCTCTGCGGCTAGAATGGTTACAGGTATTTTAATGCTTTTTAAATGTTCTCTAACATCTAATTTAAGATAATCTGTATATCCATACACGTAGGTTTTACGGTCTGTTTCTAAAATCCAATGCTTTATCTGCTCTTGATCCTTAGGGTTTAGACTCATTCCTTTAGACATTCCATCAGCCAATTTGCTAAAATCGTCCTTACTCATCGCTAATTGTTGATTATTAAAAGGGCTGTCGTACGCTAAATTATTTGGGTTGAAGTTAGGAAACATAAGTGCCCCAGCAGCTGGTAAAGCATCTACTAAAATAAGCTTGGATAGATTTAAACTTTCTCTGCTCGCTAGCCAAATGGCTACTGTTCCTCCCAAATTATGCCCTATTATTAATAGGTTTTCAAGTTTATTGGATGTTATATAATCTTCTAATGCTTCATTTATCTTTGGTAGCCAAGGAAATTTAATCGGCGGCTTACCTCCAAAACCAGCTAATGTAACAATATGGCATTCGTAGTCTTTTTTTAAACGGTTTACTGTGTTAGTCCAGCTATCTCCTGGTACTGTAAATCCAGGGATTAATAGTATGGGTTGACCTTGTCCTATGACTTCGACATGAATAGGTTTTGGTGTTTCTTGTGCTTCTGTAATAAAAAAGAATAATAGGCTAATAATTGCAAGGGTGATGTTTTTCATGATTTTTAAATTTTCTGATTTTCACTTTAGATGCAGAAATCAAAAAATGTTACATCACTTTAAAAATTAATCCGTTCCTACAGGATTAATTTTCTCTATTTGTTCTTTACCTTTTTCGTAAATATCAGGAAATAGGCCTTGTGTTAATAATAAAACTCCAAAACCTAAAATTACTAAAGCTACTATCTTTTTTGTTTTAAAGATACGGCGTGGTGTGAGTTTTGTTCGGAGTCGTTTTGCTGCAGCAATTTTAAATAAATCTACTACGAAATAAGAAACCAACATGGTTGATATAAAAATTAAAGTACCATTTTCGTGTGTAGTTAAAGAAGTACCAATAACTATAAAACCAAGCCATCCTAAGAGTACTCCTATATTTATAAAGTTGAGTAAAAATCCTTTAACGAAAAGTTTTCCGTAGCCTTTCTTTATTTCTACTTTGTGATATTCTCTTACAATAGACCTAAATGATTTGGAGGTTTTAATGAAAGAAATAACACCATATGCGATGAGTAAAACGCCTCCAAAAATTAAAAAACTAGGGTCGTCTTTAACTTTTTCGACGAGTTTATTAGTACTAAAAAATGCAACTATTATAAAAACAACATCAGCGAGAATAACGCCTAAATCAAAAATCAAGGCACTTTTAAATCCTTTGGTTGCACTAGTTTCTAAGAGTACAAAAAAAACTGGACCAATAGTAAAGGCTAGAATTATCCCAAAGGGAATTGCTGTTAATATATCGTCGAACATGTAAACATGATGGTTTACACAAATGTAAGAAAGTAATAGATAATTAAATAGCTGAAATAAGTTGTGCGTTAATATCTAACACAGTCTAAAATTTAAATAAATCTATAAAAATTATCTTGTCATCTGTCACATCGAGCGTAGTCGAGATGTCTTAGAAAACTAAATAATTTAGATTTAGCTGCGCTGAACCTAACGGTTTCTCGACTACGCTCGAAATGACAGTAGATTATATCAGCAAATAATTAGTAACAGTTACATTCGTTTTACACGACCGCCAAGAACTGTTTTTTGGTCTATTTCTTTTGGATTTCCGTAAATGTAAACGTCGCCGCCAGCTCTAACCCTTACTTCTACAAATTCTGAAGCATTTACACTAGCTTCACCTGCGGCATTTATAGAGACCTCTGTGTTTTCGGTTTTGAAATTTTCACCATTAAAAATTCCGCCTGTATAAATAGAAATATCTTGATTTTTAGATTCGCCGGTGAGTGTAATTTCTCCACCCGTGACTGACCTAATATCCGTATAAGAGGCCTTTACTTTAGCGGTAATTTTTCCGCCTTCTTGAGCTCTTAATTTAATTTCGAACTGGTCTATTGTACTTTCTACATTAATATCTGCGCCTTCGTTTGCATCAATAATATCAACAGATGTGTAGTGCAACATTACATTAGTACGATTTCCGTCGTAAGATTCTTCTAGCTCCATACGGATTTTTAGTTTTCCGTTTTTATTGATAACCTCTACATTTCTTCGATTTGCACCTTCTATTACAACTTTATTTTCGCTAGACTTAATCATAGTAACATTGATTAAATCAAAAACTTTAACTTCTTTAAACTCGCCTATCTGTTTTACAATAGGACTCTGAGCAGATACTAAAGCAGATAAACTTAAGGTTAAAGCAATGATGGCATTTTTCATAGATAACATATTAAAAGATTAATTGTACTATAACAAAGACCATGCAAAACTTTATTTGTTACAGTTTTAATTATTTTACAATAAAAATACGCTTACTAAAAATAAATTTTAGCTGAATTTCTTTCCCAGATTGTTTAGTAACTATTGTTTTTCTAGATGATAAAGCTGCTGCTAATGCCGCTGAAAAGAAACTAGTAATAAGTTGGTTTTCGAAATTAAAAATCAAACCAAGAATAATCTTGAAAACAAAAAATATCACTAAAAAAGAAAAGAAATAAATAAGATTTGCTTTTAGATTTGCTGACATAACTAAACCAAAATTTTTACTGCTGTACCTGTTACGGATACCATAGGATAGTTTGTTGTTGTTAATTCTATTTCTATTTTAATACCTACAATAGCATTAGCGCCTAATGCTTTTGCATTATTAGTTAAGGCTTGAAACGCGCGCTCTTTAACTTTATCTACACTGTCTTGAATTTTTTTATAGTATTTACTTTGACTAAAACCTACAGATAAAGTCTCGTCATTGATAGCAACGCCAGTAACAATACCAAGATAGTCTGCTATTTTAAAACCTTCTATGGAGTTGGTTGTTGTTAATATCATAATGTTTTATTTTTTAGATAAGCTTGCCACAACTCTTGTGGATTATTAATGGATAAATCTACTTTACCACAAGACCCACATATTTGAGCTTTTAAAGTACCTTTTTCAAATTTATTAAAAAAGGCTCTATTTGTTGTTTTTATCTCAACCGATAAATCATTTTTCATTTGAGATTCACCTAAATCTACAATGCGCATATCATGCATTATTTTTGAAGAACCACAAGCACTACAGATATCTGTTTTCATGTATCAAAAAATAGTTTCGTTTTTAAATAAGTAAAAGATTCTTACTATTTGTTACACAAATAGCTATGCTTCCGGTTTTCCTATTAAGTAAAAATCCAAATGCTTTTTTACAAGGTCTGTATTCTTAACTTTTACAATAACCTCGTCTCCAAGCTGATACATAGTATCCGTCTTTTTACCAACCATAGCATAGTGATCTTGATCAAAGTAGTAATGGTCATCTTTCATGTCTCTTACGCTTACCATACCTTCGCATTTATTGGATATAATTTCTACATAAATACCCCAATCGGTTACACCAGAAATTACACCTAAAAATTCTTCGTCTTGATGATCTTGCATAAAACGAATTTGCATGTATTTAATAGAATCGCGCTCTGCTTTTGTCGCTAAATATTCCATATTACTGCTATGCTTACATTTTTCCTCGTAAACCTCTTCGTTAGCTGATTTATCACCATCTAAATAATGTTGTAGTAAACGATGTGCCATAACATCAGGGTAGCGACGAATAGGTGATGTAAAGTGACTATAATAATCGAATGCTAAACCATAATGCCCAATATTATGTGTCGTATATTCCGCCTTAGACATGGTGCGGATAGTTAATGTATCTACTAGATTTTGCTCTTTTTTCCCCACGACATCTTTAAGAAGATTATTAAGTGAAGATGCTACAGAGTTTTTATCTTTAAAATTAAGTTTATGACCAAAGCGACTTACTACATTTTGAAGTTGTGCTAGTTTAGATTCATCTGGCTCGTCGTGTACACGATATACAAAGGTCTTTTTTGGTCTCTGTTTTCCAACGAATTCTGAAACTTTTCGGTTAGCTAATAACATAAACTCTTCTATGAGTTTATTAGCATCGCGACTAGTTTTAAAGAATACGCCTGTTGGATTTGCTTCTTCGTCCAGATTAAATTTTACTTCAACTTTATCGAACGAAATAGCACCTTCGCGCATACGTTTGGCTCGCATTTTCTTAGCTAGTCTGTCTAAAACTAAAACGGCTTCAGCAATTTGCGAATCCGTATTATATTCTTTTCCTGTTAAAGAAACTTCAGTTGGAATTGTAGTATTTAACTCAGATGCATTTACTGAGTTAAGCGTCATTGAAGGGTTATTTTCTATAATAGCTTGCGCTTCTTCGTAAGCAAAACGTGCATCAGAATAAGTGACTGTTCTACCAAACCATTGGTCTTTAATTTCAGCTTTATTATTCATTTTAAACACTGCAGAAAAGGTGTACTTTTCTTCATGTGGTCTTAAAGAACATGCGCCATTAGATAAACGTTCTGGTAACATTGGTACTACGCGGTCTACTAAATAAATTGAAGTGGCGCGCTCGTAAGCTTCGTCATCTAAAACTGTGTCTGGTTTTACATAATGAGAAACATCTGCAATGTGAATTCCGATTTCGTAGTCTCCATTTTCTAAAACTTTAAACGATAAGGCATCATCAAAATCTTTAGCATCTTTTGGGTCAATGGTAAAGGTTAAATCTTTACGCATATCCCGACGTTTTTTTATTTCGTCTTCCGTAATAGAAATGTCGATGTTATTAGCATATTCTTCTACTTCATGAGGAAACTCGTGTGGTAAACCATACTCGGCTAAAATAGCGTGTATCTCTGTACTATGTTCTCCTGGTTTTCCTAAAACTTGAAGCACTTTTCCGTAAGGTGAGTCTGCTTTTTCTGGCCAATCTTCTAGAGATACAAGCACTTTATCTCCATCTTCTGCATTGTTAATTTTATTAATGGGTACAAAAATATCTTTGTACATCTTAGTGCTATCCGGAACTACAAAAGCAAAATTCTTTTTGTCTTGTATTTGAATTGTACCTACATACTCTGTTCTGGCACGTTTTAATATATTGGTAATTTCTCCTTCTAACTTACCTCGTTTACGTCGTTTGTAGGCGTAAAATTCTACTTCGTCTCCATCTAAAGCTTTATTAATATTGTTTGAAGCTATAAATACATCATCTTCAAAATCATCTGAGATTACATAGCCATTTCCTTTGGCTGATAAATCTAAAATACCTGTATAATAATCTGCCGTAACCACAGCTTTAAACTTACCTCTATCGACTTGTTCTATGTCACCTTTGGTAGCAAGTTTTGCTAAGGTTTTAATGATTTGGTTGCGACTACTTGCGTCGTTTACACCAAGTATAGCACCTATTTGTTTGTAATTAAAGGATTTGTTTCGCTCTTTTTTTAAAATACTAAGTATTGTATTTGTAAGGTTAGAAATGCCTTTATTGGATTTCTTTTTTTTCTTTCTTGTCATTTATAATTTTGTCATTTCATTTTCCTGAAAAGTGTCAGGAATTCTTTCTATAATCCACTTAATATCAGGCGAAGAAATTATATTAAGTTTCTACAAAGCTAAGCTATTAATATTTAACAATTGATTTTTAAAGTTAAGAAAACAAAAAAGCACTGTAAAATTTACAGTGCTTTTTAAGATTTTTATAGATTTATACTAATTTACAACCACTTTTTTAGCAGACTTCCCTTTATTAGTTTCTACCTCTACAATATAAACACCAGAAGATAAATTATTTGTACTAATTACATTTTGATTCAATGAATACAAATACTTTCCATCAATAGTATAAAGATTAACTTGCTTTAAAATAGTATTAGGATTTAAAGTTATTTGCAACTCTTGCAAGTTATTATCTGTAATAATTTTGTACAAATCTAAATTGAAACTATCACTGCTTAAAACAGCACTTAAATCAAAAACACGGACATGACCTGAATTAGAGCCATTACCATCATTATTAATCGCTCCAATAGCAACAATTGAACCATCTGAAGATAAAGATACCGAAAAACCACTTAAATCGCTACCAGATTCACCATCTATATCATTGCCTATTTGATTCCAAGTACCATTTTGATTTTTATAAATTCTTACATGACCTGAATTAGCTCCATTATCAGAATTATTAATCGCTCCAATAGCAACAATTGAACCATCTGAAGATAAACTAACAGCAACACCTGATTGATTAGTTGAATCCTCTCCATCTATATCTTGACCTATTTGTACCCAAACATCGTTTACATTTTCAAAAACACGAACATGGCCAGAAATGTTTCCATTTCCATCGTTTGATGGAGCACCTATCGCTAAAATAGAACCATCTGAAGATAAACTTACTGAGGATCCAAAACCATCAGCTTCTGCTTCACCGTCTATATCCTGACCAACTTGTATCCAATTACCTGATTGATTTTCATAAACTCTTACATGACCTGAATCACCTGAATTTCCATCATTAAAAGGAGCACCAACTGCTACAAATGATCCATTTGATGACAAACTAATAGCATAACCAGATTGATCACCACTAGCTTCTCCATCTATATCTTGACCAACTTGTATCCAATTACCTGATTGGTTTTCATAAACTCTTACATGACCTGAATCACCTGAATTTCCATCATTAAATCTTGCTCCAATTGCTATCAGGTTTCCATCATTAGATAAACTTATAGAATAACCAGATTGATCTAAAATGGCCTCTCCTTCAATATCAACTCCTATTTGTATCCAATTATTAGAAATAAACTCAAAGACACGAACATGACCTATATTTGATGATGGACTACCATTACCATCATTAAATTGAGCACTTATAGCTAATACTTGTCCATTTGCTGAAATGCTAACAGATTGACCAAAATTATCTCCTACATTTTCTCCATCTATATCTTGACCAATTTGTAACCAATTACCTGATTCATTTTGATAAACGCGAACATGTCCTGAATTTAATCCGTTACCTCCGTTATTTCTTGCTCCAATAGCAAGAATAGAACCATCAGCAGATAAACTAATTGAATAACCTGATTTATCATTTGCAGCTTCGCCTTCAATATCTTGACCTATTTGTGTTTGGCTAAACAAACATGTTGTAAATATTAGAGATATTAGTAGTATAATTCTTTTCATAACTTAATCTTTGAATAATTTCCTTCAAAAATAACTAATAATTAAAAAATTATTTACTTATCAACATATATACATATAAAACATTTTTTCTTTTTTAAAATTTAAAATAAAAATGATGGTTATTATAGTTTGTTAATAGCGGTATAACTTTTTATAGTGTTAGTTGTAAAAATGACTTACTGTTTTCTATTAACAAGTTATAAGCTAATTAAAGACTTAGAATTCAGTACTTTTTGATTTACTATTCACAAGTGTTAATAACCTATACTAACGTATTATTTTTAATAATTCTTTTAAAATCTTATGTTGGTAGATACTCTTTTTCGTCTGATAACTCATCTAAAATTAAAGGCTAACTTTTTTGGTTATCTAAAACCAATTCTGGTTTGTAATTTTTATTGAGAAAATAAAATTTTACTTCTAAATACTTGTCAACACTTATTAACAAGTAATGAATACGCATATCAACCAATTTGAAATAATTGTAACTTTGACCAAAGTATAACACAACACAAGAATATGAAAATCTCGATAGGTAATGACCACGCAGGTCCGGATTACAAACAAGCTATTGTAAAACATCTCCAAACTAAAGGAATTACTGTAACTAATTATGGTACAGATTCTTTTGATAGCGTAGATTATCCAGATTTTGTGCATCCTGTAGCTAAAGATGTTAATGAAGCAAAAGTAGATTTTGGTATTCTTATTTGTGGTTCGGCTAATGGTGTGGCTATGACAGCTAATAAATATCCAAACGTACGCGCTGGTATTTGTTGGATGAATGAAATTACAGAGTTGACACGCCAACATAACAACGCTAATATAATTTGTATTCCTGCACGTTATACCGCTATACCGCAAGCTATAAAGATGGTTGATACATTTTTAAATACTGCTTTTGAAGGTGGTCGTCATCAAAATCGTGTAGATAAAATACCAATGAGCTGTTAAAATGGGGCACGGTCATTCTCATCAGCATTCCCATAGTCATAAAGATATAAATGGCCGCAATCTTTTAATTTCTATCGTATTAAATATTGCTATTACTACAGCTCAAGTTATTGGAGGTATCGTTTCTGGTAGCTTAGCTCTATTAAGTGATGCATTACATAATTTTAGTGATGTTATTTCTTTAGTGATAAGTTACATTGCAAATAAACTTGTAAAACAAAAAGCCTCTTTAGAACGGACTTTTGGATACAAGCGTGCCGAAATTTTAGCAGCTTTTATTAATGCTTCTACTTTGGTTATTGTTGCTATATTACTGATTTTTGAGGCAATAAAACGATTTCAAAATCCTCAGGATATAAAATCTAATCTTGTTATTTGGTTATCGATGATTGCAATATTAGGTAATGGCCTAAGTGTATTGTTACTTAAAAAAAGTGCCGATGATAATATGAATCTTAAAAGTGCTTACTTACACTTATTAACAGATATGATGGCAAGTGTAGCAGTACTTATCGGTGGACTTTTAATGAAGTATTATCAAGTGTATTGGGTAGATAGTGCTTTAACTCTAGCTATAGCTATATATCTTATTATTATGGGTTGGGATTTGCTTAAAAATTCTACTAAAGTTTTAATGTTATTTACTCCAGAAGATGTACCAATAGATGCTATTATTAAAGATGTTCAAACGATTGAATCTATAAAAAATGTACATCATGTACATGTTTGGCAGTTAAATGAAGATGAAATACACTTAGAAGCTCATCTAGACTTCTATAAAGATATTTCACTTTCAGAATTTGATACCATTCTTCAGAAGGTTGAAGAACTTTTACTACATAAATATAATATTAATCATATCAACATTCAGCCAGAATACGGTAAGCCTGATAATAAAGAAATCATAGTACAAGATTAAAATTCTTACAAATTTTGTTCACTTATAATAGAAATTGTGTATTTCGTAATATTTTTTTGGTGTAAAACACTGATAGGCATATATTTAATCTCTATTAAAAAAATTTCAATCAGTATAATTTATTGGGGGATCAATTATACTTATATAAACCTTAAGTTCAATAGCGACTTAAGGTTTTTTATTTGAAGTAATTAATATCTATTAACTAGCTTTATGCTTATTTTAAAATTTAGAAACAAGGTTAATGTTACAAATTAAAATCAAACACTTTATAGACCTTAACACCAAAGAATTATATGATGTTTTACAATTACGAAGTGAAGTCTTTGTTGTAGAGCAAGACTGTGTCTACCAAGATTTAGATGGAAAAGACCAAGAAGCAATACATGTGTTAGGATATGAAAACCAACAGCTAGTTGCTTATACCAGATTATTCGATGCGGGTTTTTATTTTAATGAAGCTAGTATAGGTAGAGTTGTTGTAGCTAAAGATAAACGCCAAAATAACTACGGTTATGATATTATGAATGCATCTATCAAAGCAATTTCTAAATATTACGATACAGATAAAATAACAATATCAGCACAGACCTATTTAAAGCGATTTTATAATAATCTTGGTTTTAAAGCAACCGGAGACGAATATCTTGAAGACGGTATCCCTCATATAAAAATGCAACTAAATTAATTAAGTATTTCGTTGTATTTAGAAGGGTTATTAAGTATTTCTAATGCTTCTTTTATTTCTTTATTGTTGGCCTTATAATAATCGTATAAGCCTTCAGCATAGAAATAGCGTTTTATAATCTCGTCTTGTAAAAGGCTAGAAAGTTTTTCTTTATTCTTACTAATGGCTGAATTTTTATAATCGCTTAAAGCATTAAAAACCTTCTGATATTCGGAAGAAATAGCACTATCTAAATTTTCTTCTTTAGCTACTTCTAAAGCATCGTTAAGGGCTTTTTCTGTCTTAGTTTTAAAGTTAAAATTTTTTGTTTTTAAGTAATTTTTAAACGACTGAAAGTCGCTATCAGAGAACTCGTAGTTATTTAAATCAGAAACAGTATTCTTGTAAAAATAATCTGTGGCAAAATCAAAAATTAAGTTTTCTTCTTCTATAGCTTTAGAAATTGGTGTTTGTTTAGTTTGTGCAATTTCTATGTCTGGTTGTACACCACCACCATCAAAAACAGAACGTCCTTTTTTTGTTTTAAAAGCTTTATAATCTTTCTGCTCTGTTCTAGTTGCGTTACCATTTTCGTCTCTATTCCAATAATCCAAGGCTTGTATACAGCGTCCTGAAGGTGTGTAATATCTAGATATGGTAATTTTCATTTGGGTGCCATAAGTCAAAGGCTTTGGGCGTTGTACAAGTCCCTTTCCAAAACTCCGAGCACCAATAACTAAAGCGCGGTCTAAATCCTGTAAGGCTCCAGAAACAATTTCGCTTGCAGATGCAGACTTGCTATCGATTAAAACAACTATAGGAATTTCTAAATCTAAAGGCTCTCGTTTAGTGTAATAGGTTTTGTTATATTTTTTTACTTTAGACTTTGTTGTCACTACAAGCTGGTCTTTTGGAACAAAAAGATTTACAATATTTACAGCCTCGTTTAAAAGTCCACCAGGATTTCCTCTTAAATCTAAAACAATATTTTTAGCGCCTAAATTTTTTAAAGAGTTTAATGCCTTTGCAGTTTGTGAGGATGCTTTTTTATTAAATTTCCGTAAAACGATATAGCCTGTATTATCGTTAATCATAGAGTAGTGTGGAACGGCATCAATTTCTAGAGATTCTCTTGTAACTTTTACAGTATTTATTTTACCCTGACGGCTATATGTAAGGTTAACTTCTGTGCCTGCGGTGCCCTGTAAAAGGTTACCCGCATCGTCTTTAAAATCCGTAATATCTACACCATCTATTTTTATAATTTCGTCGCCAGCTTTTAATCCGGCTTTATCTGCAGCATAGTCTTTATAAGGTTCTACTATTACCAATTTATCCTTCATAGTGCGCACTTTAGCACCAATACCAGTATAGTCTCCTGCATTATTAATTCTTGCAGATTGTACATCTTGCTCGTTATAGAATCTAGTGTAAGGATCTAGTTCGTCTAGCATACTTTTAATTGCGGTATCCATTAAATCACCTGGATTTGTATCATCTACATAATTCATGTTTAGTTCTTTAAACATGGTCGTAAAGATTTCTATCTGTTTGGCAATTTCAAAGAAGTTTGAATTGAAAGCCGTAGTTGTTAAAAACACAACCAAAATAGCCGATGGTATAAGTATTTTTTTAGTCAGAATTTTTTTCATCTTATTTCTTTTTAAAGAATTTTCTTTTAATAATGTAAAAGGTAATACCACATATTAAGATTAATGGCCAAATATGAAGTAATCCTAAGAAAAATATAGAAATACCATTGAAACCAGATTTAACAGCATTCCACATCTTAGAACCATAAGACTTAGTAACGCCTTTGTTTGAGGTAACTTTATAAAACTCTATATGTATTGTACTTAAAGCGACTTGGTTTTGCAGGTATTTAAGTCGACCTTGTTTTGCTTCAATTTCTTCTCTTATAGTAGAAAGCTCTTGTTCTATATCTAGAATTTCCTTTACATTTTTTGCTTGCTTTAATAATTCTAAATACCTGTTTTCTAGAGTTTTCTTTGCTTTTAATCTAGCCTCTAAGTCAATAAATTCTTCAGTAACGTCTTTAGAATTTATACGTTTTGTATCGAAGTAATCAACGTTTTTTGTTATGGCATCAATGGCATTCTGAAAATTATCTGATGGTAAACGCGCTATAATTTGCCGTGATGTACGACCATAACTTTTTATCTCAGAGTCGTCTTGAATAAAACCATCATTCGCTGAAATTATTTGAGATAATTTCGAGTAGGCATCGGCCATATCTTGCGTTTCGTAGCGCATTACCGACTCTTTTATCAGCTTTTGTTTTTGTGGTGTAGCAGCGAATTGTTTGGTGTTTTCAAAATTTTCTACTGCAACTTCAGGCATTGCAATGTCTTCAGAGTAATAAGTGTCGTCTAAAGTACTACCACTGTTATTGCTGCACGCTAGCGGAATGGTTAAAAGTAGGGTTATTAGAAATTTCATATTTACATTTGTTATTATAACGCAAAAAACACTCCATAATTTAATTTTTATCGAGCTTTAAAAACTTTTCAAAAAGTAGCTTCATTTTCTCATCTACCAATTGAAATGTAGGTTTTTCTTTTCCAATGTACAAAATCATAAACAGGTAAGATGTTTCACTTTTGTTAAAGTATATGGGCTTGTTCAAGCGATAAGCCTCACGTAACAAACGCTTTATTTTGTTGCGGTTTACAGCCTTTTTATGTAGTTTTTTACTAACAGAAACTCCGGTTTTTAATATAGAACCATCATTAAAATCAGCCTTTAGGTATATAAGCCGAAGCGGAAAAACAGTCACAGCCTTTCCTTCGGCGAACAATTGTTCTATTAATTTTTTACGTTTTAGTTTATCTTTTTTTGAGTATCCAAAGACCATACAACTATTCTACAGATTACAAATGTAGCGATATCCGTTACATCGGCAATACTCTAATATTGGTATGATAAAAATCATGTAAAAACAGAAGTTTAAGCCCTAACTTACAGTATTCTAACCTTTTTTTATCTGAATATTATGGGACAATTAAACGTGAAACAATTAGAAACTCCACAGGAAAAAGCCCATTACACACATTTTCTTATTAAGGATATCGAGGCTTTAGACAAGATGCTTAAAGACGATTTGTTTGAAAAGACACCAATACGAATCGGCGCTGAGCAAGAGTTTTGTATTCTAAAAGACGATTTTTCGCCCCATAAGAATTGTCTAAAAATTCTTAGAGCTATTAACGACCCACATTTCACCACCGAAATAGGCGTGTATGATTTAGAAATAAATTCCGACCCTCTTGTTCTTAAAGAAAATTGCTTTTCAGAACTACACAAACAGTTAGAGACCTTGCTTTTAAAAGCTCAGAAAGCAGCAAAAGCTAATAACACAAAAGTGTTGCTTACTGGTATTCTGCCCACTTTACGGCATAAACATATTTTAGAAAAGTACATGACACCAAAACCTAGGTATCGAGTTTTAAATAAAGCTTTAAAAGATTCACGAAGCCAAAACTTTAATATACATATAAAAGGTGCTGATGAGCTTAGCTTGTTTCATAACAGTGTAATGCTAGAGGCGTGTAATACTAGTTTTCAGATGCACCTACAGATTAAACTAGAGGAGTTTGTAGAAAAATACAATTGGGCACAAACCATTTCTGGACCCATTTTAGCCGCTTGTGTCAATTCACCTCTTTTATTCGGAAGAGAGTTGTGGGCAGAAACAAGAATTGCTGTTTTTACCCAAAGTATAGATACACGAACAAATTCTATGGTTTTTAACGAAAAAGAATCACGTGTAAGTTTTGGAGACCGATGGGAAACAGGAACGATAACAGATATTTTTAAAGACCATATTTCTCGTTTTAGAAGTTTACTGGCTTTAGACGATTACGAAGATAGCCTTGATGTATTGCAAAAAGGAGAGATACCCAAACTAAAGGCACTACAGCTTCATAATGGCACTGTTTATAAGTGGAATCGAGTGTGTTATGGCGTTGGTGGCGGAAAGCCACATTTAAGAATAGAATGTCGTTATGCACCAAGCGGACCAACGTTAACAGACGAAATTGCCAACATGGTATTTTGGGTTGGCGTGATGCTTGGGCAACCAGAGAATTATAAGAATATGCCCCAAAATATGCCGTTTAAAGCTGTGAAAAACAATTTTTTTAAGGCCGCCAGATACGGTATGGACGTAAGTTTTAATTGGATGGGAGATACAATTTCTGCAAAAGACTTAATTTTAAATGAGCTATTACCACTTGCAAAAAGAGGACTTCAAAACACACAAATTAATCCTAACGATATCGATTTTTATTTAAATGTTATAAAAGAACGCGTAAACGGAAAAACAGGATCGGAATGGACGGTTAAAAGTTATAGAAATTTACAACACACCAAAACACAGTTCGAGGCAAGACAAGCTTTAACAGCTTATTTACATGACAACCAATTCTCA
Organism: Winogradskyella wandonensis; assembly: GCF_004346845.1. GTDB lineage: Bacteria > Bacteroidota > Bacteroidia > Flavobacteriales > Flavobacteriaceae > Winogradskyella > Winogradskyella wandonensis. The sequence continues at coordinate 746,059 of NZ_SMGI01000002.1, forward strand.
AAAAATGGCATAGGGCAGTGGCCAGTGCTTACGGATTACGATTTAGATAAAATAAAATTTAAGCCTTTAGTGAAGCATAAAATGCAGAGTAAATTGTTTATTATTCACGAAAGCGATAGTCTAGAATTGGTAGCGCATATAATGGAGTGGAAAAAGATTCATCATTTACCAGTGGTTAATAAGCATAAAATACTAACAGGAATGATTACTTGGACAGACTTAATAAAGCTCGGAAATTCCGATTTGAAACAAAGCGTAAAAGACGTAATGAAAACCGAGCTCTACACAATCAGTCAAGAAAAATCAATAAAAAAAGCTAAGGAAATCATGACCAAGGCAAAAATAAATTGCCTACCTGTGGTTCACAACAAAAGACTCTTAGGAATTATTACTACAAATGATTTAAAAAGCTAAATAATGCCCCAACAAATAGAAAAAAAAATATTGCTAGATAAGCGAATTATTCATCATGTAAAGGGCAACGAAAAAGGACCTATTTTGGTTTTTTTTGCTGGTATTCATGGCAATGAACAAGCAGGAATAAAAGCGCTAAAGAATGTCTTGCCTAAATTAAACACAAACCAAGTTAAAGGAGATATTTATGGTATTTACGGTAATACAAGTGCCATCTTACAAAACAAAAGATATATTGATAATGATTTAAACAGAATGTGGACAAAAGAACAGCTTTACAAACTGTTTCAAAAAACAACATTAACCTCAGAAGAGATAGAACAAAAATCTATCTTAAAGTTTATTCTAGGGTTGTTGGAAAATCAAAACGAACCGATTTACTTTATAGATTTTCACACAACCTCTAGCAAGACACTACCGTTTGTTACCATAAATGATGCTTTAATAAATCGCAAGTTTTCAAGACTGTTTCCTGTACCGATTGTTCTTGGTATTGAAGAATATCTAGATGGTCCTTTGTTAAGTTACCTTAATGAAAAAGGTTTTGTGTCTTTAGGCTTCGAATCAGGACAACACACGGATCACCAAGCTATTGTAAATTGTGAATCATTTATTCATTTAGCATGTTATTTTACCAATAATTTAGAGGATAAAACTATAGATTTTCAATATGCCTTTAAGCAATTAAAGGAGGCTTCTAAAGAAAACAGAGAGATTTACGAAGTGGTTTATAAATACACTATTAAAACTAATGAAGATTTTAAAATGAAATCTGGCTTTAAAAGCTTTGAACCTATAAAAAAGGGAACTTTGTTAGCGACATCGAACAATAAACCTGTTTTTGCGCCATCATCCAATGTGTTATTTATGCCATTGTATCAAGAAACTGGCAACGATGGATTCTTTATTATAAAGGAAATACCCAAGTTTTTCCTCAATTTATCTTCGGTTTTAAGACAGCTTAAAGCCGATAACTTTCTTACATTTCTTCCAGGAATTAGTTGGCACGATAAATCTAAAGGTATATTGCGGGCCAATCTAAAAATAACCCGCTTTCTGGCTAAATCTATTTTCCATTTGTTTGGGTATAGAAATAAACAAGAAGACGAAACCCACCTTTTGTTATACAACAGAGAGCGTGTTTCTAAACGAAACATGTACAGATATTTACCTTGGTATAAGGCATAAAAAAAGGCGCTTTAAGCGCCTTTAATAGTTATTTTAAAATGATTTATAAGTTAACAACGTTGTTTGCCCTATCTATATCAGCCATTAATTGCGACGGGTCAATCTCAACAGATTTCACAGGCTTTGACGTTTTTAAATCGTAAGTCGGGTAAGCCCAAGCCCAATCAGAAACAATAGTTGCGTTTGTAGGTTTTTCGCCACGCATCATCTGCAAAGGAACGTAAAAATCCTCCTTAGAGCCATCGGTATAAGTAACACTAATATCTAGTGGCATTGGCATAAGTCCAATACGCTCTAGGGTAATAGTTGATTCATCTACTGATTTTACACCATAATCTATAGTGTTTGTTGTTTGTGCAAAATCGATGAGATACCAATCCAATTCAAAATCTGTAACGCGCTCAGCAGTTCTTACAATATCCATTGGTTTAGGGTGTTTAAACGCAAAATCATTAAAGTATTTTTTAAGTGTTTTCTTTAGATTGTCTTCACCAATAACATAACCTAATTGAGCTATAAACACCGCGCCTTTACTATATGCCGCAGCGCCATAAACACCATTATACGCGTAACGGTCTGCGTGTGTTGTTAACGGTTGTTCTCTACCCGAACTGGCAAGCGCAAAATAACCACGGTAAGAACCGGTTAAAGGGTTTTCTCTTGGCTCATCTCTAAGCGAATTCATCGCTAAGGCAGAAATATAACTCGTAAAACCTTCGTCCATCCATTCGTGCTTAGCTTCGTTGGTTGCTAATAAAAACTGAAACCACGTGTGTGCCAATTCGTGCGCAGTAACGCCTAATAAACTTCCGTAGCTTCGTTTTCCGGTGATTAATGTAGACATGGCATATTCCATTCCGCCATCGCCACCTTGGATTACAGAATATTGGTCATAAGGGTATTCACCAACGTTTTCAGAGAAAAAACGCATAAGTTTTGCTGTGTCTGGCTGCAGATCTTTCCAATATTTAAGATTTTCTGCAGGTAAATTTTTTTTGTAGTAAAAATTTAACGTTGGTCCGTTGGGCATTTGGTAAACATCATGGATATAATCCGGGTCTGCCGCCCAAGTAAAATCGTGAACTTTGGGCGCTTTAAAACGCATAGTTTTTTTATTGCCTTTAATTGCTGGTTCGCCCTGAAGGTAACCTGTACCACCGACAACGTAATCTTTATCAATAGTTAAAGAGACATCGAAATCACCCCAAACGCCATGAAATTCGCGTCCGATATATGGGTCTGCATGCCAACCTTCATCATCGTATTCCGCTAGTTTTGGATACCATTGGGTCATGGAAAGTGCTACGCCTTCAGCATTATTTCTTCCAGAACGACGAATTTGAACAGGAACCTGACCATCAAAATTCATCTTAAAAGTGACCTTTTCACCAGGTTGAATTGGTTTATTCAGCTTTACCTCCAATACAGTACCAACAGTTTCGTAAGTAATCGGCGTTCCGTTTTGTGACAAACTATTAACTTTTATATAACCAATTTCGTTTGGTTTAAGTTTACTAATTCTATCTCCAACACGTCTATCTGGGTCTGCTATTGTGCGTGATCGCACATCCATTTCACTACCAGGTTGAAAGGCATTAAAATATAAATGGTAATAGACGCGGTTTAATACATCAGGAGAGTTATTACTGTACACTAGGGTTTGGTCACCTTTATACTGATAGGTGTTAACGTCCATATCAATGTCCATTTTATAATCGACATGTTGCTGCCAATAACTGTTGCCTTGGGCTTTTACCATTGGTGGAGCTGGAGGCGATGGAGGATTTGGAATTATGTTATCCGAACTTTTACAAGAATATATTAGCGATATAATTATTAAAATTTGAAATAGTTTTTTCATGTGTTTATAATTTTGAAGCCATTATTAAGGCGTTATAGGCATTTGCAATTCTGCCGCTTTTCGATAAGCTTGTAAATGGCTGAACATTTTCGGCATCGCCACCCACAATAACCTTTGTAGTGAGCTGAAGCCCCGATTTTAGAATTACATCTTTAACTTGGGCAGCCGTAAGTTTTGGGTAGTAAGAACGTATTAAAGCCGCCAAGCCAGCAACTGCAGGAGCTGCCATAGACGTACCTCCTTTAGTGTCGTACTCATTCTCTGGTGTTGTAGAATAGACCTGAGCTCCAGGCGCAAAAATATCTACATTCTGGTCACCGTAGTTTGAAAAGCTCGCCACCATTTTACTTCCATATTTTGGACCTAACGCACCGACAGAAATATAGTTATTTGCCACTTCTTGTCCATTAATGTTGTCTGCAGGAAAATTTGGCTCTATGTCAATATCTTTACTATCGTTACCAGCGGCATGTACGATTAGTACATCGTTATCTGCGGCATACTTTATAGCATCACGAACCCAATCGCTATGTGGTGAAAAAGACTTACCAAAGCTACCATTAATAACCTTTGCACCATTATCTACGGCATATCGTATGGCCTTTGCCACATCCTTGTCGTATTCATCTCCGTTTGGCACGGCTCTAATTGACATAATTTCTACATTATTTGCCACACCATTTGCACCTTTTCCGTTGTTGCGCTCAGCAGCAATAATACCTGCAACGTGCGTACCGTGACTTTCAGATTTTTTTACGGGTTTCACGTTTCCGTTTCCATAACCGGGTTTATCGTTAAAGTCGTCTGGGTTATCACCAGTTGTACGACCTTTAAAGTCCTTTTTTAGATTATAATTAACTCTGTCGTTGATTGACTCTAATGCGTCAGCCAATTCTTTTTTAGCGTCAGCCATTGATTCTATACCGTTTGAGTAGATAAAATTAGCAAACTGTACTGCGCCTTGAACGGAAGCGTCAGAGGATTTAATTCCGTTTACATCTTCTTTAGTGTAGTCTTTTTTGCCTAGGTGTTTAGAAAGGATTTCATCATTATTAAGAACTTGCTGATAAATTTGCTCGTACTGTGTTTTTCTACCTAACCACGTTTGGTATTCCTCTGCATGTAGTTTTTCTGCCTCAGCGTATCTAGGCGCGCTTTTATCGCCCGCAGCAATAATTCTAACGTATTCTAGTTGTTCGTTGTAAGCATCGCCAAGAAAATTCCATCCATGCATGTCGTCAACGTATCCGTTCTTATCATCGTCCTTTCCATTGTTAGGAATTTCATCTTTATTTGTCCAAATGACACCATCTAAATCTTCGTGGTCAATATCAATACCAGAATCAATTACCGCAACAATAACTTTTTTGCCTTTTTTACCTTTAATAATTTCAGCATAAGCACGATCTACACCCATACCTGGAATGGTGTCCTTTTCTAGGTCTAGATGTCCCCAATTTTCTTTTTCTTCTTTGGTGAGTTCTGCTACCTTTAGAGGAGAAGTGTCAATATTTTCAATAGGTGTTGAAATTAAAGGCGAACCTCCGCAACCCATTAATAGTAATGCAGCAAATGCATAAATAATTTTAAAATTTCTATTTTTTTTCATGTATTAATAAATTTTATCTTAGTTGTTAAAAATATCTTCGCAAGTATAGACTTCATCTAGTCTTACACCTTTTTCTGTATGTTTTACAGTTATAATTTGGTTGTGTGCATCGTGCTCTAAAAATAGATAAAAATTGTGGTCTGCAGCCATCTTTAAGAATTGCTCTTTTTCGTCTAATGTTAACAAAGGTCTTGTGTCGTAACCCATTACAAAAGGAATAGGTAAGTGGCCAGCTGTTGGCAATAAATCTGCCATAAAACAAATAGTTTTTCCTTTGTAATTAATCATGGGAATCATTTGTTTTTCGGTATGACCATTAGCAAAAAAGATATCAAAACCTAACGCAGAGTCTCTTAAAATTGAGTCGGATGGAAGTGAGGTAAATTTTAATTGTCCACTTTCTTCCATCGGTAAAATATTTTCTTTTAAAAATGATGCTTTTTCTCTGCGGTTTGGTTGGGTTGCCCATTTCCAATGGTTTTTATTACTCCAAAAATGTGCGTTTTTAAAAGCAGGCTCTAAAAGCGTTTTGTCTTTATTGTATTGAATACTGCCCCCACAATGATCGAAGTGCAAATGCGTCATAAATACATCTGTTACATCATCTTGATGAAAACCATATTTTTTAAGGGATTTTTCAATCGTATCATCACCCCATAAATGATAATAGCCGTAGAATTTATCACTTTGCTTATTCCCCATCCCAGTATCTATTAGAATAAGACGATTACCATCTTCAATCAATAAGCAGCGCGCAGCAATATCAATCATATTATTATTATCGGCAGGATTGGTGCGTTGCCATAGCGATTTTGGCACAACACCAAACATGGCGCCACCGTCTAGCTTAAAATTTCCGGCTTCTATTGGATAGAAATTCATACGGTATGCAAAATAATAAATATGCTAAGATTATTATTTATTCTTTGCAGTTTATTAAGGTTTTTTTGAGCGTAGCTAGCGAGGCATATTTAGATGTGTTTTTTAGTGTATCTTTATCTTTTTTTAAAATTATTACAAATTAGATGATAGAATTAGCAGGTATTATTATTCTCGGAATTTTAGCGCAATGGGTGGCGTGGAAATTTAAAATACCAGCAATACTACCTTTAATCCTTATTGGTTTGTTGGTTGGCCCTATTGCTGCAGAATATTTAAGTGAAGACAAAACAAAATGGATAGAGCCTATATGGAACGGCGAAAAAGGTCTGTTTCCAGGAGAAAGTTTATACTACTTTGTGTCTCTAGCAATTAGCATCATTCTTTTTGAAGGTGGACTCACCCTAAAGCGGAGCGAAATAAAAAATGTAGGGCCTGTTATTACAAAGCTTATAACAGTAGGTTCTGCAATTACTTTTTTTGGTGCGGGTATTGTTGCGCACTATATATTTAATCTAACTTGGGAGCTTTCTTTTCTATTTTCTGCCTTAATCATTGTTACTGGCCCAACAGTAATTACACCGATACTAAGAAACATTCCATTAAAAAAAGACCTATCTGCGGTACTAAAATGGGAAGGCATACTAATTGACCCAATCGGAGCTTTGGTTGCAGTATTGGTTTTTGAATTTATAAGTGTCGAAGGTGATAGTGGCTTTACCAAAACAGCCTTTTTAGAGTTTGGAAAGATTATTTTATTTGGAACCACCTTTGGCTTCACCTTTGCTCACGGTCTTGCATTTGCTATTAACAAAAAACTAATTCCACATTATTTACTTAATGTGGTTTCGCTTTCGGTTGTTCTATTGGTATTTGTGGAGTCAGAGATTTTTGCCCATGAGTCTGGGCTTTTGGCCGTTGTAGTAATGGGAATGGTTTTGGGGAACGGAAAGCTAGAAAATATAAAAGAGCTCCTTTATTTTAAAGAATCGTTGAGCGTGCTTTTAATTTCAATTTTATTCATACTACTAGCTGCTAATATTGATTATAAAGACTTAACACTACTCTACAACTGGAAAACTGTAGCTCTTTTTTTAATTGTTGTTTTAGTTATACGCCCGTTAGCTGTTTTTACAAGCACCTTTAATTCATCTTTAAAACTAAATGAACGGCTTTTTGTTAGTTGGGTAGGACCACGAGGAATTGTGGCTGCAGGTATAGCTTCCCTGTTTGGGAGTAAACTTATTAAGCAAGGTGTTGAAGGCGCAGAATACATCACGCCGCTTGTGTTTATGATTGTTTTAGGCACGGTACTATTAAATGCAACTACCGCAAGGCTTTTTGCTAAGATTGTTGGTGTGTTTTTGAAAAAATCAGAAGGTATATTAATCGTTGGTGCATCAAAGATTTCGCAGTTAATTGGACAATATTTAGAAGATAATGGTCGCCATGTTGTTTTAATTGATAGTAATCAGGCAAATATAGAAAACACTAAAAATCTTGGTTTAGAAGCCATAGAAACCAATATTTATTCCAATACCTTAATGGATAATATTGAACTTAATGATGTTGGTTATCTATTAGCTTTAACTGCCAGCCCAGATATTAACAAATATGCTATTACAAAATTTAGTAAACAATTTGGTGAAAACGGTTCATTTAGATTAATAAGCCCAGAGGAGAAGAAGTCAAAGTCTAAAAAGCCTAACGAGGTCTTATTTTCACCTTTTGGAGATTTCGATACACTGAATACTGTGAGTAGGCTTCATCCTAATATTCATGAGGTAGAAATAAAAGATAAAGACCATTATAAGAAGGTGTTTCAGACCATGATGGACGACACAGAAATTATTCCATTATTTTTAAAGGATAACGACGGTGAGCTTCATGTCATTTCTTCTAACGAAGCGATTTTAGATAAGATTAAAGAAGGTTGGTTGTTAGCTTATTTAGGCAAACCAATCAATAAAGAAGATGAATAAAAAAGCCCTCAATCGAGGGCTTTTTTATAATTAGTCATTTTCTGGCATTTTAAAATCCTCCATAAATTTTGTGGTATAATTACCAGCTAAATAATCTGGATGGTCCATCAACGCTCTGTGAAATGGTATCGTAGTTTTAATACCCTCGATTACAAACTCATCCAAAGCTCTTTTCATCTTATTGATAGCTTCTTCACGAGTTTGTGCCGTGGTAATTAATTTTGCAATCATAGAGTCGTAGTTAGGCGGAATACTATAACCAGCATAAACGTGCGTATCTAATCTAACACCATGGCCACCAGGAGCATGCAAAGTAGTTATCTTACCTGGAGACGGTCTAAAATCGTTATAAGGATCTTCGGCGTTTATTCTACATTCGATAGAATGTAGGTTTGGTTCATAATTCTTACCAGAAATTGGTACACCAGCAGCAACTTTAATTTGCTCTCTGATTAAATCAAAGTCAATCACTTGCTCTGTAATAGGATGCTCCACCTGAATACGCGTATTCATTTCCATAAAGTAGAAATTACGATGTTTATCTACTAAAAACTCGACAGTACCAGCGCCTTCATATTTAATAAACTCTGCGGCTTTTACAGCAGCATCTCCCATTTTCTTGCGTAACGCTTTGGTCATAAAAGGAGAGGGCACTTCTTCTGTTAATTTTTGATGACGGCGTTGTACAGAACAATCACGCTCTGAAAGATGACAAGCTTTTCCTGTTGAATCTCCTACAATTTGAATTTCGATATGGCGAGGCTCTTCAATCAGCTTCTCCATATACATATCGTCATTTCCAAACGCAGCTTTAGATTCTTGTCTTGCAGAATCCCAAGCAGCTTTTAAATTTTCTGGCTTCCAAACGGCTCGCATTCCCTTTCCGCCACCGCCTGCAGTAGCTTTTAGCATAACAGGATAACCAACTTCTAAAGCAAGCTTTTCACACTCTTTAAAATCTGCAATGATTCCGTCGCTACCAGGTACACAGGGCACACCAGCTGCTTTCATTGTAGCTTTTGCAGTAGCTTTATCTCCCATTTTAGCAATCATTTCTTCCGAAGCACCAATAAATTTAATACCATGTTCTTCGCAAATTTTAGAAAATTTTGCATTTTCAGAAAGGAAACCATAGCCAGGGTGAATGGCATCGGCATTGGTAATTTCTGCTGCGGCAATAATGTTTGCCATTTTTAAATACGACTCTGGGCTTGGTGCAGGACCAATACATACAGCTTCGTCAGCAAACTTTACTGGCAAACTGTCTGCATCTGCTGTTGAATAAACAGCAACAGTTTTGATGCCCATTTCTTTACAGGTTCTGATTACGCGCAGGGCTATTTCACCTCTGTTGGCAACTAATATTTTTTTAAACATAAATTCTTCAAATTTTCAATATTCAAAAACCAAAAACTACATAATCTTATTAGAGTTTGGGAATTGAAAATTGGGATTTATATTATGATGGGTCAACCAAGAACAAAGGTTGGTCAAATTCTACAGGAGAAGCATCGTCTACTAATACTTTAACGATTTTACCTGAAATTTCAGATTCAATTTCGTTAAACAGTTTCATAGCTTCGATAACACAAAGCACGTCTCCTTCTTTAACATCCGTTCCTACCTCTACAAACACAGGCTTGTCAGGTGAAGGTTTACGGTAGAATGTACCTATTATTGGAGATTTTATAGTTACATATTTTGAATCATCTGATGCAGGTGCCGCAGCTGAAGAGGGAGCGGCTTCAGTTGTTGCTTGAGCAACAGGCGCTGGAGCAGCTTGCTGCATTACAGGAGCTGCTTGTACAGGCATTTGTTGAAGGATTGTTGTTTCTTCAGAACCAGTTTTAATGGTAATTTTAACATCATCCATTTCTAACTTAACTTCGCTTGCGCCAGATTTAGCCACAAATTTGATTAAGTTTTGAATTTCCTTTAAATCCATAATATTCAGTTGTTATAATTAGTTAGTTTTTTATGAGTTATAGGCCCATTTAAAATAAATAGAACCCCATGTAAATCCTCCACCAAAGGCAGCGAATATAATTGTATCTCCTTTTTTTAACTGTTTTTCGTAATCCCACAGCAAAAGCGGAAGCGTTGCAGAAGTCGTATTACCGTACTTCTGTATATTCATCATTACTTTTTCGTCTTCAAGATTAATTCTGTTGGCCGTAGCATCGATGATTCTTTTATTAGCTTGGTGTGCAGCTAACCACTGAACATCGTCATTAGTAAGATTATTTCTTTTTAGGATACGTTCTGCAACATCAGCCATATTAAAGACAGCGTTTTTAAATACTGTTTTTCCATCCTGAAAAACGTAATGCGAACCCTCAGCAAATGTGTCTGCATTAATTGGATAAGAAGAACCGCCACGCTGTGCTCTTAAAAATTCTCGTCCTTCACCATTACTTCGTAATAACTCATCCTGTAGACCAAGACCTTCTTCATTAGGCTCGAATAACACTGCGCCAGCGCCATCACCAAAAATGATGCATGTTGCTCTGTCTTTGTAATTTATAAAAGACGAATTTTTATCTGCTCCTATTAAAAGTATCTTTTTGTAGCGCCCACTCTCGATATATGCGGATGCGGTTGACATCCCAAATAAAAAGCTAGAGCATGCTGCCTCTAAATCGTAAGAAAACGCATTAACAGCGCCTATCTGAGTCGCTGTATAAGCTGCTGTGGACGCAGCCTTCATGTCTGGAGTGGCAGTAGCTACAATAACTAAATCGATGTCTTCTGGGTTTATGCCCGATTTTTCGATAAGATTTTCTGCTGCTTTTATAGCTAAGAATGAAGAACCTTTACCTTCTTCTTTTAAAATACGTCTTTCTTTAATTCCTGTTCGTGTAGTAATCCATTCGTCGTTAGTATCTACCATTGTTTCAAGAACTTTGTTAGATAAAACGAAATCAGGAAGATAGCCTCCTACAGCTGTTATAGCCGCTGTGATTTTACTCATTATTAGCGTTTAGATTAATTAAAAATATCGAAAAATGATTAAAATGCGATTAATTTTAACCATTTTCAGCACTTTTTGGCAAATAATTATGCAAATAAAATGGTTTTTACTCGATTTGGAGCATTAAAACAAAAAAAACGCCCAAACATTGGGCGTTTTATTATATGCGTGCATAATACTTATGCTAAATTTTCTTCTTCAGCAGAGTTATCTATTAGAACTTGGCCTCTGTAGTAAAGCTTTCCTTCGTGCCAGTGAGCTCTGTGGTATAAGTGTGGCTCACCAGTTGTAGGGCAAGTTGCTATTTGAGGAACAGTTGCTTTATAGTGTGTTCTTCTTTTGTCTCTTCTTGTTCTAGATATTTTACGTTTTGGATGTGCCATTGTAAATGTTATTTATCCGTTAATAGTTTTTTTAATGTATCCCAACGAGGATCTGTTTCCTCTATGTTATCTTCTTTTGTTTTGTTTTCTTTAGGGCTTAACTCTTCAAGTTTAGTTAGTATATCTGATTTTAATGTACCGTCTTCAATTCCTGGATGTACTTTCTTTGCTGGTAGAGCTAAAACGATAAGCTCATAAATATACTGTGCAACGTTAATTTGATACTCTCCATGAGGCACTATTAAAATTTCCTCATTATCATCATTATAGTCTTCGCCAAACTTAACAACAAGTTTAAATGAGTCTTCGACATGTAAATCGAAAGGCTCGTTAGTGACGTCGCAATTTACATTTACTATGCCGGTGGCAGTAAAAGTTAATTCTAATAATGTTGTTTTCTTTTCGAAAAGCAAATCAACATTAAGATTGGCGGCGTTGAACTCGTTATAATCAAACTCTAAAAAGAACGTATTATCAATTTGATAATCAAAATGATGTTTTCCTACTTTTAGCCCTACAAATGGTATTGTATACGCTTTCATTGCTTTCATTATCACATTCATTTTGAGCGTGCAAATATAATACTTTTTTCTATATAGAAGCCTAGATATCAACAAAAAATGTTAATATCTACCTACTCATCTTTTTTAGTGGATTTTTTGAATAAAAGGTGTAGTCCTTTCGGCGTCTATAAATCTCTATTGCCATAAATACAGCACGTTTAAAAGAGCTTTCATCTGCCTTGCCCTTTCCGGCAATTTCATAGGCCGTACCATGATCAGGTGACGTTCGCACTTTGTTGAGTCCAGCTGTAAAATTAACACCGGTACCAAAGGTGATAGTTTTAAATGGAATTAAACCTTGATCGTGGTAAGAGGCAATTACGGCATTAAAATTTAGATAACTATTAGAACCAAAGAAACTGTCTGCCGAATATGGTCCGTAGACTAAATGCCCTTCATTTCTTAGATTTTCTATTGCAGGTTTTAACACTGTGTCATCTTCGTTACCTATAACTCCGTTATCGCCAGCGTGCGGATTTATAGCTAATACGGCAATTTTTGGCTTACTAATGGCAAAATCCTGTTTTAAAGAGTGAGAGACTGTTGCAATTTTTTGTCTTATTAAGTCCTCGTTTATGTGATTTGCCACATCCTTTACCGGAACGTGGTCAGTGAGTAAGCCAACTCTAAGATGCTCGGAAATCATAAACATAAGACTATCGCCATCAAGCTCTTGCTCTAAGTAGTTGGTGTGTCCAGGAAAATTAAACTTTTCTGATTGAATATTACTTTTGTTTATTGGTGCCGTAACGAGTACATCAACCAGATCTTCTTTTAGTGCAGAAACTGCCGCTTCTAGAGATTTTATAGCATATTCTCCTATTTGCTTATCTTCTTGACCAAACTGAATATTAACAGGTTCTTTCCAAACATTAAGAACATTAACTTTTCCATTACTAATTTTATCTAACGAATTAATTTCATGAAAATTAATCTTACTAGAAAAATGCTTTCTGTAGAAGTTAAGTATTTTAGATGAAGCAAAAATAATAGGAGTACACAACTCTAAAGACCGTGGGTCTTCGAATGTTTTCAGTATTATTTCTGGACCTATACCATTTAAATCGCCAATAGATATTCCAACTTTAATCATTTCGTCTTTTTTCATTATATCTAAATTTTATTAGGACAATTTTTTGAAACTGCCTTCTTTTTTGTCCTTAACTTTGCGTTACAAATTTAACCATTTAAATAGAACTATGTTTACAGGTATCATCGAAGATTTAGGGAATGTAAAACAGCTAGAAACAGAAAAAGGGAACTTACATATCACTGTAGAAAGTAATATGACTTCCGAATTAAAAGTTGACCAATCTGTTGCACATAATGGTGTTTGTTTAACTGTAGTTTCTATTAATAATAACACTTACGTTGTAACTGCGATAAAAGAGACCTTAGATAAAACAAATATTGGGACCCTAAAAGTAGGAGACGTTGTTAACTTAGAACGCGCCATGAAGCTTGGCGATAGATTAGATGGGCACATTGTACAAGGTCATGTGGACCAAACCGCAATTTGCACTAATGTAAGTGAGGAAAACGGAAGCTGGTCTTATACGTTTAAATATGATAAAGCGTTAAGTAATATTACGATAGAAAAAGGGTCTATTACTGTAAATGGCGTGAGCTTAACGGTTGTCGATTCAGGTATTGATTACTTTTCTGTTGCGATAATACCCTACACTTATGAGCACACAACGTTTAAAAATTTACAAAAAGGCGATATTGTAAACTTAGAATTTGATGTTATTGGAAAATACGTAAAACGCCTAAATGAATTAAGGTCTTAGAACTGGCGTTGTTGCTTTCTTATAAAATAAACACCTAGCACCAAAGCTGCGAAAAAGAGGACGTAGATATAATGGTCTATTGCAAAACCTGGTGGAGGCGGAGGACCGCCACCACATCCTGAAGGTGTACTACAACAAGGAGCACATGGATTTCCCGAAGGACATCCGGCGCAAGGCCCTTGAATAAACAGGATAAGACTATAGATTATTGAGGCAATCTTCATATTTTGTATTAATAGCTAACGCAAATGTATAAAAAAAAGTATGCCAACAAAATTTAAAACACTAAAAACCACCTTTTAAACGTAAAAAAGTCCGATAAAAAGCATATTTTTATTGAAAAATATTGTTTTTGTATTCTTTTTCTTACTTATTGTTTTTTTCTAATTTTATTTACCACTAAAATATCATTATATGCTATCTGTAGCTTTACCAAACCAAAAAGCTATTAACATTAATAATTACTAAATTGTTAATAGCTAACAACATAAAAAAACCTGCTTCTAAATATAGAAACAGGTTTTGTTTTTGTGGTCCCACCTGGGCTCGAACCAGGGACTTTCTGATTATGAGTCAGATACTCTAACCAACTGAGTTATAGGACCTGATAAAATATATCATACTCTTCGTTAAGAAAGAGTGTGCAATATTACTATATATTTTAATACTCTACAAGAAATTTAATTCAATTTAATCTTTGATATCTTGGCACAACTCAATAAGAACGCCGTTTGTAGATTTTGGATGTAAAAAGGCAATCAATTTATTATCCGCTCCCTTCTTTGGTTTTTCATGTATCATTCTAAAACCCTCTTTAGTTAAGCGCTCTATTTCAGCTTCAATATTATCTACTGCAAACGCGATATGATGGATACCTTCACCCTTTTTTTCAATAAACTTAGTAATTGGACTATCTTCAGAAGTGCCTTGTAATAATTCAATCTTATTTGGTCCGCACTTAAAGAAAGATGTTAATACGTTTTCACTTTTTACTTCTTCAATTTTATAATGTTCTTCTCCAAAAAGTGAGGCAAACAAGCTATTAGAATGCTCTAAATCTTTAACTGCGATGCCTATATGTTCTATTTTTTTCATATTGTAAAAATTTATTTTTCAAAGAACGTAAAATTTAAAATCATAAAATATGATTTTTATCTGTAAAGCCCTTCTAATGTTTAAATATCTACTATTTTTGCAGCATGGAAACACAAAGACAGAAAAAAATAGCAGGAATCATTCAACAAGATTTAGTTGATATTCTACAACGCGCGGCATCTGATGGAGGACTACGAGGTGTTATAATTTCTGTATCTAAGGTAAGTGTAACCACCGATTTGTCTATTGCTAAGGTTTACCTTAGTATTTTCCCAAATAAAGAAGCGCAAGAACTACTAAAGGGCATTCGTTCTAATACGCCCTTAATACGTCACGAATTAGCACAGCGCACAAGACATCAGTTACGTCGTATGCCAACTTTAGAGTTTTTTATTGATGACTCTTTGGAGTATATCGACAATATCGAAAAATCGCTTAAAGGCGAAGAAGACCCTATAAAAGACGAAGATTTATTAGGGCGAAGAAAAAAATCTTAAGGCTTTTTAAAATTTTGAGTTGCACAGTCTTTTTATCCCTAATTTTATGCCAAGGCTGTAATACATGAATACCTCTTTTTACATCGCAAAGCGTTACTTGTTTTCTAGAAGCAGTAATAATGCCATAAATATAATGAGCTATATTGCTTCTGGTGGTGTTATCGTAGCCTCTGCTGCACTTCTTATCGTACTTTCGGTTTTTGCAGGTCTTAAAGAGTTTAGCTTAGATTTTTCGAATTACACAGACCCTGATTTAAAACTATTACCATTAGAAGGAAAGTCCTTTTTCTTTTCTGAAAAAGAGCTGAACACTTTAACATCAATTGAAGGTGTAGCACTCTTCTCTAAAATTTTGGAAGAACGCGTTGTTATTAAATCTGAAAATAAGAACCTGCTAGCAACTTTAAAAGGCGTTGATGATAACTACAGAGTTGTCACAAAAATTGATAGTATGATTTCGCAAGGTGAATGGATTTCATCTGGGAGTAATGAGGTAGTTTCGGGTTGGGGAATCTCTAATAATTTGTCTTTCGGAATTTTTAATTATTTAAAGCCCTTAACCATTTACGTGCCTAAGCCAGGTAAAGGTCAAGGCAGTAGTTTGCGAAGCTATTTTAATTCTGAAGTGGTTACAAATGTTGGATTGTTTAATATCAACGAAAAGATAGATAACGAATATGTATTTGCGGATATTGAACTAGCACGGGCATTGCTCAATTACACGCCCAATCAATTCTCATCTATTGAAGTAAAGTTGAAACCAGAAGCTGATGAAACTGAAGTAAAAGAACAAATCGAAAAGTTATTCCCCAATACATTTATTATTAAAAATAGAGAGCAATTAAATGATGCACTTTTTAAAATGTTGAATACCGAAAACTTAGCGGTTTATCTCATTTTTACACTAGTCATCATCATTGCCCTTTTTAATGTTATTGGCGCCATAATAATGATGATTTTAGACCGAAAAAAATCTCTAAATACCTTATTTAATTTGGGTGCAGAACCTAAACTAATAAAATCTATTTTCTTTCTCCAAGGCACTTTAATGACTGTGCTTAGTGGCCTTATAGGAATTGGTATTGGACTTCTAATTATTTTTTCGCAGCTGCAGTTCGAGTGGATAATGCTAACCTCAGATTTTCCTTATCCTGTAAGTCTGAAGCTAGAAAATATTGTGATTGTGGTGATTACCATATTTGGACTTGGAATTATAGCCTCTAAGTTAGCATCACAACGAATCACAAAAGATTTGATTAAAACGGTAGCCTAAACAAACTGATAATCCCCAAATTTTTCAAGAACTTCATCAAAAGCAGCAAACACATCTTTTGATTCATCGCTAGTTACCATTTTCATGCGGTATTCTTTAAAGTTAGGGATACCTTTAAAGTAGTTCGTGTAGTGGCGTCGAGTTTCAAAAACACCAAGCTTTTCGCCTTTCCAATCTATGGACATTTGCAGGTGACGACGTGCAGCTTCAACACGTTCTGCTAAAGAAATAGGCGCTAAATGCTCTCCTGTTTTAAAGAAGTGCTTTACTTGCTTAAAAAACCAAGGATTACCAATAGTAGCACGACCAATCATAGCACCGTCTAAGCCATATTCGTCTCGCATTTTCACCGCCATTTCTGGAGTGTTTACATCACCATTTCCAAATACTGGAATGTGCATTCGAGGATTGTTTTTTACGTCGGCAATGGGTTTCCAATCGGCATTACCTTTATACATTTGCGCGCGTGTACGTCCGTGAATCGCAATAGACTTAATACCAACGTCTTGGAGGCGTTCGGCGACTTCAACAATTTTTATAGAGTCGTGGTCCCAACCTAAACGTGTCTTAACAGTAACTGGTAAATTGGTACGTTTTACCATTTCGGCAGTGAGCTTTTCCATAAGGCAAACATCCTTAAGAATTCCAGCACCAGCACCTTTACTTACCACTTTTTTTACAGGGCAACCAAAATTAATATCTATAATGTCTGGCTTGGATTTCTCAACAATATCAATGGTTTGGAGCATACTCTCCATATTAGCACCAAAAATCTGAATGCCAACCGGTCGCTCTTTTTCGTAGATGTCGAGCTTCATAACGCTTTTTGCAGCATTACGGATTAAGCCTTCACTACTTACAAATTCGGTATAAACCACGTCGGCGCCTTGCTCTTTACAAAGGGCACGAAATGGTGGGTCGCTTACGTCTTCCATCGGTGCTAAAAGCAGAGGAAATTCACCTAATTCTATGTCGCCAATTTTTACCAAACTCAATTAATTTGCTGCAAAATTACATCTTTTTAACTAATGTGTGTATCTTCAATATAGTTTAACAAATTTTGAAGTTGCGTTGCAAATACCATTCGAGCCAGAACTTTTTAATACAACCATAAATAGTCATTTAATCCTCGAATATTTAGCGTTCTTTTTAGCGTTTCGATATTACATAATCTTAAGACGAAAGGAGACTGACCATATTAACTCCAACAACCGACTATCTATTATTCTCGGTGCAACGTTGGGCGCCTTAATAGGCTCTAGGCTGGTGGGCGTTTTAGAAAATCCTTTTGTAGAATTTACGGAGCAGAATCTTATTCAGCTATTAAACACAAAAACCATAATGGGTGGTTTATTTGGAGGACTGCTAGGTGTAGAATTAGCCAAAAAAATTATTGGAGAAAAGCAATCCTCTGGCGATTTGTTTGTCTTTCCGATTATTCTTGGAATTTTTATCGGACGTATTGGCTGCTTTTTATCAGGAGTCAAAGAGTTTACCTACGGCAAACAGACCTCTTTTTTTACAGGAATGGATTTGGGAGATGGCTTACAACGGCATCCTACATCACTTTACGAACTTGTGTTTTTAGTCATTCTATTTTTCAGTTTAAAATACATTCTGAATAACTATTCATTAAAAAACGGTGAGCTTTTTAAGCTTTTTATGTTGTTTTACTTTGGTTTTCGATTTTTTATAGAGTTTTTAAAACCTAATGTATTTTATGTTCTTGGGCTAAGCACAATCCAAATATTATGTCTAATTTGTTGGTTGTATTATTACAAATTTATCTTTCAGAAACTAAAGTATGCCCGTTAGAAAATATACCTATTACGATTTTACCTTGAGTCTTTGCCCAGAATGTTTAAGGCGTGTTGATGCAAAGATTGTTTTTGAAAACGAGAACGTTTACATGCTGAAACGTTGTAATGAGCATGGTAGTTCTAAGGTGCTTATTGCAGATGATATTGAGTATTATAAAAACATAAGAAATTATAATAAACCCAGCGAAACGCCATACACTTTTAATACCAAAACACATTATGGTTGTCCGTACGATTGTGGCTTATGTCCCGACCACGAGCAACATAGCTGCTTAACGGTTGTTGAGGTTACGGATAGGTGCAACTTAACTTGCCCAACCTGTTATGCAGGTTCTTCGCCAACTTACGGAAGACATCGAACTTTGGAAGAGGTAAAAACGATGCTAGACACCATTGTTAAAAATGAAAAAGAGCCAGATGTGGTGCAAATTTCTGGTGGTGAGCCTACAATACATCCGCAGTTTTGGGAGATTATGGATTATGCAAAATCGTTGCCAATTCGGCATTTAATGTTAAATACCAACGGTATTAAAATTGCTAAAGATTTCGCTTTCGCTGAAAAGTTAAAAACGTATTCTCCAGATTTTGAAATTTACTTACAATTCGATTCGTTTGAAAATTCCGTCTTACAAGAATTGCGAGGAGCAGATTTAAATGACATTCGTAAGCAAGCGCTCGAAAATTTAAATAAACTTAATCTTTCAACCACTTTGGTAGTGACGCTTCAAAAAGGATTAAATGACCATGAAATTGGAAAAATTATTGATTATGCTTTAAAGCAAAAATGCGTACGTGGTGTGACTTTGCAACCAACGCAAATTGCAGGTCGGTTAGAAAATTTTAATCCTGAAACGGACAGAATGACTTTAACCGAAGTGCGACGAAAAATAATGGAGCAAACCACTATTTTTAATCCAGATGATTTGTTGCCGGTACCTTGTAATCCAGATGCTTTGGTTATGGGTTATGCACTTAAATTAGAAGGAGAGGTTTTTCCGTTGACACGTTATATTAACCCCGCTGATTTATTAGATAATAGCAAAAACACGATTATTTACGAGCAAGACGAACAGCTTCATGGAAAAATGATAGAGCTGTTTAGCACAGGAAATTCTGTTGAGGTTGCAGAAGAAAACTTAAAATCAATAATGTGCTGCTTACCAAATATTGATGCACCAAATTTGGGCTATGATAATTTGTTTAGGGTAATAATTATGCAGTTTATAGATGCTTATAATTTTGACGTACGAGCGATAAAGAAATCATGTGTTCACATTGTAGATAAGGACAATAAAATCATACCGTTTGAGACCATGAATCTATTTTACCGAGACGATAAAAAAGCACGATTAGAAGAACTTAGAAACGAAATATGATGAGTTTAGTTTTAGAACCAGGAAATTTAGATGGCTTAGTCATTTTAATACTAGCCATAATGTTTGGACCAGCCATTCTTTTAGCTATTATAGGTTTTGCCCTTTACAAGAATAATAAAAAGGCAGCCAAGATTCTTTTTATTTTGGCGGGGCTTTACTTACTCATTAGTCTTGGTATTTGCGGTACGTTGATGTTGGGATACTAAAACCCAAATTCCGTAGCACCCTAAAAACAATTCTAAAAATGTACCAATAACGTAACCTTGTGTTGGTAAGCCATCAATAAGCATACTTGTAATTCTACCAAAACCCAAACCGAGCATAAATACAACGTTGGTTATCAAGGCTGTTTTTAGGTAATTAGTTTTAAATATTCCTAATATCCAAATAAAAGCGCAAGCTATATACAATCCCATAATAGCCTTGTAGAAATTATGCTCATCAATGGTTTTTGGAAATAATTCGAATTCCAAATCTGGAAAAAACCCATAACTAATAGCTACGGGAAAAACGATAATAACAGATATTACCAAATGAATTTTGAGAATAATTTCTTTTTTAGTCATGGCTTTGCCGTCTGAGTGAAAGTCCTTCCCTTTGGGAAGGATTTAGGATGGGCTTTTTAAAACTTCACCGTAGTCTCAATAATGTCTTCGCCTCGCTTCACACTAATCGAAGTTTCGTCACCTTTTTCAAAAGTAGAAAGCGCCTTCATATAACTCATCATGTCTGTTACGTCTGCATCACCAAGTTTTATAACAATATCACCTTTTTGTAAGCCTGCATTAGAGGCAGGTGTATCTTCGCGAGTGCCATCAATACGCATACCTTTTCCGTCGAATAGATAATCTGGGACAACGCCAAGACCAACTTTAAAACGCGGAACTTCTTCACTTTCGTTTTTTGTTTTTCTAAAGGCGAGTTTTCCGTTATCATTTAAATCAGTGATGATGGTAAAAATGTAATCTGAAATGAGATTCATACCACCATAATTTAGCTTTTCAGAATCATCGCCTGGTTTGTGGTAATCTTCATGCTGACCCGTGAAAAAATGTAGTACTGGAATATCAATCAAGTAAAAACTTGTGTGGTCACTTGGGCCAACACCACTTTCGTTTTCTACCAATTTAAACTTTTCGTTATTTGCTTTTAAAGTTTGTTTAAACATCGGAGACGTACCAACACCATAGACAGCTAATGTACTATCGGCTTTCATTCGGCCAACCATATCCATATTAATCATGTAGTTAATGGATTTGGTATCAATTGTTGGGTTTTTAGAGAAGTAATTAGAGCCTAATAAGCCCATTTCTTCCCCCGAAAATGCCATAAATAAATAGTTATTGTTGTCTTTTGTTTCAGCAGTTTCGTTTCGCACTTTTAAACGGTCGGCCAAATTCAGCATCACGGCAACACCACTGGCGTTATCATCAGCACCGTTGTGTACGGCTTTGTCTTTTTCGCGGTATAAAGAACCTTCGCCACCAAAGCCCAAATGGTCGTAATGTGCGCCAATTACAATGGTGTTTTCTGCATTATTATCTATAAAACCAATCACGTTTCTGCCCGTAATTGTGCTATCTGCGTTGGTTGTAAACTCAACTTCTTTGTGTGGGTCAGTTTTTGGTTTAAAACTAAACGATTGGATAAAACCCTCAGTTCCTTTTGGCAATAGCCCAATGTCTTTAAAGCGTTCAGAAATATAATCTGAAGCCGCTTTTTCTCCTGGAGTGCCAGTTTGTCGCCCTTCGAGCTTATCATCGGCTAAAAAAGTAACATCGTCTTTTATTTTGTTTTCAGCTTGTTTTGGTTCGTTTTTGCAGGCAAATACAAATAATACTATAAATAATAAGGCAATCTTTTTCATTGGTTTATCTTATTTTTGTCTCAAAATTCCGAAGCTTTACGCATAGGAATAACAAAATTAGGCATTAAAAATTATAGTTATGAAGCGATTAGGTGTTATTCTTTTGATTTGTTTTTCAATTTTTTCTTGTAAAAATGAAGTCAATAAAACTGAAACTAAACCAGCAGAGAAAAAATTGGTTGCAGGAAATGACCCATTAATTTATCCAGAAGAAGTACATTTTAAATCTATCAGACAAGTCACTTTTGGAGGTGATAATGCCGAAGCGTATTGGAGTTTTGACGATAAACAACTCGTGTTTCAATCTAACAATGCCGCTTGGAATGTAGGCTGCGACCAAATGTTTTTAATGAATGCTGATGAAACGTTTAAAGACAAAGTACCTCCAATGATTAGTACAGGAAAAGGCCGAACGACTTGCGCTTATTTTCTACCAGATAATAAACATATTATTTATGCGTCGACGCACTTAAAACAAGACGAATGCCCAGATACACCATTACGTAAAAACGGAAAATACATCTGGCCAATCTACGACAGCTACGATATTTTTGTCGCAGATTTAGAAGGTAATATTGTAAAACAATTAACTAACGAAATCGGCTACGATGCCGAGCCAACAGTTTCTCCAAAGGGAGATAAAATTGTATTTACATCTACCAGAAGTGGCGATTTGGAATTGTACACTATGAACATCGATGGAACGGATGTAAAACAAATTACAAACGAATTGGGTTACGATGGTGGCGCCTTCTTTTCGCCAGACGGAAGTCAGTTAATTTTTCGTTCGTCTCGTCCTAAAACTGAGCAGGAAATCAAGGAATACAAAGAGCTATTAGCAGAAGGTTTAGTAGAGCCTACCGAAATGGAATTGTATATCTGCAATGCTGACGGCAGCAATCTGCGTCAACTTACAGATTTAGGAAATGCCAATTGGAGTCCGTTCTTTTTGCCAAGTGGTGACAAGGTGTTATTCTCATCAAATTTTGAAGCAGAACGTGGTTTTCCTTTTAACTTGTACATGATTGATACTGACGGAAAAAACCTAAAGCGCATTACCCATGGCGAAACGTTTGACGCTTTTCCAGTATTTTCTAACGATGGTAAATATTTAGCATTTTCAAGTAACAGAAACAATGGTGGCGGACGCGATACCAATTTGTTTGTTGCCGAGTGGCAAGATTAAAAAGTCCTTCCCTTTGGGAAGGATTTAGGATGGGATTTTTTAATCTAAATCCTTAATTCTCTCGCGTTCCTCAGCATCGGTTGTGCGCTCGTTGGTATTAAGCTTGGTGTTTCCAAATTTGTAACGGAAACCTAATTTTACGAAGCGATTGTCTAAATCGATTTCCCTTCTACCAGACTGATTAAGATATCGCGTAGCGAACTTTTGGTCTTGAAGATTGAAAAAATCTGAAACACCTAGTGATAAGGTGCCTTTATTTTTAAATATATTTTTAGACACACTTAACTCAGAGAAGAATTGGTCTTCAATAATATTTAAAGCTATTAGATTCTTTCCAACATATGTAAACGTAAGATTTAGATTTAGGCTATTGTCTTCCAACAATGTTAAATCGTTAGATAAATACGAGTAATTAGACCATTGACTGAGGTCTACAATATCGTTTCCAAAGTCGGTTTCTTCAGAAATATTGTAAAATGAGGTTCCAAATGATAAGTACCATCGATTTGTTGGGGAATAATCAAAAAGAAAATCGAACCCAAAATCTATCGTTTTATCAATATTTACTGGCGTGTAGGCAACAATGTTGGTGGTGTTATCTTGTCGCGGAATTTCGTTAATCGCACCTTTGTAATTGATGTAATAGGCTTCGATTGTAAAGTATTTATAGAAGTTTGTTCCTATTACAAAATGGTCTTTAAATGTTGGCAGAAGGTCTGGGTTTCCCACCACTATCGAATTTTCATTTAAAAAGAATGTAAAGGGGTTTAAGTTGGTATAATTAGGTCGTGTAATGCTACGCTTGTAATTTCCGTAAAGGCTAAAATTATCTGAAACAGTAAGGGAAATACTAGCGTTTGGAAACCACTCCAGATAGTCTTGTGTGTTTGTTTGATTTAACGTCGGAGAAAATCCTTCGATATTTGTTTGTTCTGTGCGCAAGCCTAAAACAATATCCCATTTATCCCAAGATTTACTGTAATTTATATAGGCTGCAAATACATTTTCGTCATAGTCAAACGCATTGCTATTTGCAGTATTAATAACTTCGTTACCGTTAATAATATCTACGCGAGTTATTGCACTTTCTGTAGTAACATTCGAAAATTTTAAACCCGCATCAAAAGCAGAAGTATCGTTAAATGGAATTGAATAATCAACTTTAGCATTATAGATATTGGTGTCTTGATTTGCTAGCGTATTAAACTCTGAAAAATTGGTAAAGGTGTTATTTTCATCGAAAAAATTACTAAATACATTCTGGTCTCGCTCATAACTGTAAATCGTAAAATGGCCGCTGATGTTTAGGCTACTTCCGTTTTTAAAATTAGTATTAAGACCTAAATCACTACCAATATTTAACTTGTCGTCATCGGAGTTGTTATCGGCAGTAAAACGACCATCAAAGACGCTATTTGCGTCAGTAATTACCGTGTTATTCTTAATTCTGTAATCAAAAATTGGGGTGTAAAGTGCTGTTGAGGTAAAACTTAGCGTTGTGTTTTCACTTAGGTAGTAATCTAAATTTAGATTCAGGTTGTGCGTTTTAGATTTTGTGTTTCGGTCTATGCCCGAATTCCAGATTTCTTGTATCGAATTATTAGAATCTAAAAAATCTACCTCGGCGATTTCTTCTCTATCTATTTTCTGACCAGTATGGCTGTAATTAATGTTAAGATTTATTTTATCGTTCTTAAAATAATGACTAGTTGCTGCATTATATCTTGGAAAGACACCTTGTGTATAGCCAGCTGAGACACTTCCGCGGTAGCCCGTTACAAGGTTTTTACTCATTATAATATTAATCACTGAACCACTATCTGCATCGTAGCTTGCTGGTGGATTTGTAATAACATCGATAGACTTTATGCTGTTTGCAGGTGAACTTTCTAAAAGCTGAATTAACTCCGATGACGTCAATTGTACGCGACGATTATTTATAAAAATCGTAGCAGACTCGCTTTTTATGTTAATAGTTCCGTCTGAAACAATAACACCTGGTGTACTCTTTAACACCTGAAGTGTTGTACCTTCTGTTAATGCGGTATCTTCAACATTAAAGGTAAGACGGTCTGGTTTTCTGACTACAGTTGGGCGTTTTGCAGTTACCGTTATGGCGTCTAAAGATTCCGCATCTTCAATTAAGGTAATTTTAGATAGACTCAAATCACTTTTTAAAGAAATCGACTGAGAAACGGTTTTAAAACCAATAAAACTTACTTTCAAAATATAGTCGCCTTCAGCTAAAGATTCTATTTCAAATTGCCCATTATCATTAGTACTTGTACCATTGACAAACGATTCGTCCGCAGAACTTAAAACAACAACATTTACATAAGACAATGGTTTTTGGTTCTCGTCAACAACAGTTCCTTTCAAAGAAAATTCTTGAGAAAATAAGGACAAACTTAACGCGAAAAAAATCGCAGTAAATAGGGGCTTCAATTTGATTTTTTGATTTAGTTAGTAAGTTGGTACAAGATATAAATAGTTTTTTACTTAAAATCGATGAAAATATACATTTAATAGCAGTTTTCTTGTAACTTAAGGAGTACTAAAGGTTTATAAAACACTTATATTTGCATCCCGAAGTTTCGGGAAAAATTGCTAAAGAAGAATACATGAAGAACATTAGAAATTTTTGCATCATTGCACACATTGATCACGGAAAGAGTACGTTAGCAGACCGCTTATTAGATTACACAGGTTCTGTTACCGATAGGGAAAAGCAAGATCAATTATTGGACAACATGGATTTGGAGCGTGAGCGAGGCATCACCATTAAGTCCCACGCCATACAAATGGATTACAAGTTCGAAGGTCAGGACTATGTTTTAAATCTTATTGACACACCTGGTCACGTAGATTTTTCCTATGAAGTGTCACGTTCTATTGCAGCTTGCGAAGGCGCATTACTTATTGTTGATGCGGCGCAAAGCATACAGGCACAAACGATTTCAAACTTATATTTAGCACTTGAAAATGATTTAGAAATTATTCCTGTACTTAACAAAGTTGATTTACCAAGCGCAAACCCAGAAGAAGTTACTGATGATATCGTAGATTTATTAGGTTGTGACCCAGAAGAAGTCATTCACGCCAGTGGAAAAACAGGTTTTGGAGTCGACAATATTCTTAAAGCTATTATCGAGCGTGTACCCGCACCTAAAGGCAACGAAGACGAGCCTTTACAAGCCTTAATTTTCGATTCGGTTTATAACCCATTTCGTGGTGTTGAGACTTACTTTAGAGTTATTAACGGAAAAATTAGAAAAGGCCAACAGATTAAATTCATTGCAACGGGCAACACCTATTTTGCAGATGAGGTCGGTACGCTAAAATTGAATCAAGTTAAAAAACAAGAGATAAAAGCTGGCGATGTTGGCTACTTAATTACGGGAATAAAAGATGCTCGTGAAGTAAAAGTAGGAGATACCATTACCGACGCTAAAACACCAACAACAAATGCCATTGAAGGGTTTGAGGATGTAAAGCCAATGGTTTTTGCTGGTATTTATCCTGTAGATACCGAAGATTATGAAGAGCTCAGAGCATCTATGGAAAAGCTTCAGCTTAACGATGCCTCACTTGTATTTGAGCCAGAAAGCTCTGCCGCTTTAGGCTTTGGTTTCCGTTGTGGATTCTTAGGAATGTTACATCTCGAAATTATTCAAGAACGCCTGGAGCGTGAGTTTAATATGACGGTGATTACTACCGTACCAAATGTAAGTTACCACGCTTTCACCAATAAACATCCGGACGATATCATCATTGTAAATAATCCGTCTGATTTACCTGAACCTTCAACCCTAAACCGTGTTGAAGAACCTTACATTAAAGCAACAATTATTACCAAAGCCGATTTCGTAGGTCCAGTAATGAGTTTATGTATCGAAAAACGAGGACAAATCACTAACCAGACCTACCTAACAACAGAGCGAGTAGAGTTGAGTTTTGATATGCCGTTGGCAGAGATTGTATTCGATTTTTACGATAGATTAAAGACGGTTTCTAAAGGCTACGCCTCTTTCGACTATTCGCCAATTGGAATGCGCGCCTCTAAATTGGTGCGTGTCGATATTTTATTAAATGGACAAACGGTAGATGCGCTTTCAGCATTAATTCATGCAGATAATGCCTATAATATTGGTAAAAAAATGACCGAAAAGCTTCGCGAATTAATACCACGTCAACAATTTGATATTCCGGTACAAGCGGCAATAGGTGCTAAAATTATTGCGCGCGAAACGATTAAAGCGCTTCGTAAAGATGTAACTGCCAAATGTTACGGCGGTGATATCTCACGTAAACGAAAACTCTTAGAAAAGCAGAAAAAAGGAAAGAAACGTATGCGCCAAGTGGGTAACGTAGAAATTCCTCAGCAAGCGTTTATGGCAGTTTTAAAATTGAATGATTAGGGTATAGCTCAATTATATTTTATACTTTGAAGCCTCTAAATTTTAGAGGCTTTTTTATAAGATGAATCTAAGCTACTGGGAAATAAAATCATGGTTAGCTAACGTCGATTTCACTATCATCGGTAGTGGTATTGTTGGGCTAAACTGTGCACTTCAGTTACGAGAAAAACATCCTAAAGCAAATATTCTAATCCTCGAAAAAGGCATTTTACCACAAGGCGCAAGTACTAAAAATGCAGGTTTTGCCTGTTTTGGGAGTTTAAGCGAGTTGATTTCAGACTTAGAGACACACTCAGAACAAGAAGTTTTTAGTTTGGTAAAACAGCGTGTGGACGGACTTAAATTATCAAGAGAAACACTCGGAGATAAGGCTATAGATTATCAACAACTTGGCGGCTACGAATTATTTACAAAAGAAGACAAAGCACTTTATGAGGAATGCTTAAGTCGAAAAAATGAGATTAATGATTTACTAAGACCTATTTTCAATGCTGAGGTTTTTAGTTTTAAGGATAATCAATTTGGATTTCAAAATGTTCAAGATACGTTTGGTTTTAATCAGTTTGAAGGGCAAATAGATACAGGTAAAATGATGGCAGCTTTATTTCAAAAAGCGCATCAAAAAGATATCAAAATTATTAATTCTACTGAAGTTTTATCGTTTTCAGAAGATGCAAATTCAGTAAAAATAAAAGCTAATCATTTTGAATTTTCAACACAAAAACTACTCATTGCTACAAATGGTTTCGCTTCAAAATTAATTGATGAAAACGTTAAGCCTGCACGCGCTCAAGTTCTTATCACAGAGCCAATAGAAAACTTAAACATTAAAGGCACGTTTCATCTCGATAAAGGCTACTACTATTTCAGAAATATAGACAATCGCATTCTTTTCGGTGGTGGTCGAAACCTCGATTTTAAAACTGAAGAGACTTCCGAATTTGGACAAACTCAATTGGTAAAAAACAAGCTAGAAGAACTTCTAAAAACAACTATTTTACCAAACAAAGATGTAAAGATTGATCATTATTGGTCAGGTATCATGGGCGTTGGTATCCAGAAAAAGCCAATCGTAAAACAACTAAGTAATAATGTGTTTTGCGGAGTAAGACTTGGTGGAATGGGTGTTGCTATTGGTAGCATAATAGGTAAAGATTTGGCAGATTTACCATAATTTTGTCAGTTCGAGCGCAGTCGAGAACTATTAAATCCAGTTTCAAAAAGGTTTCCACTGCGCTCAACCAGACATATAGATAAAGATGACCGAGAACATAAAACAAAACCTATACAACCAATGCCAAGCACAACTTGGCGCACGCTTAGAAGTCATCAAGAATAAAATTGCAGACATTCAAAATTCATTGCAATCCGAAACAAAAAGTACGGCTGGCGATAAGCACGAAACGGGAAGAGCCATGTTGCAATTAGAACGTGAGAAAGCAGGGCAGCAATTGGCAGAACTTCAAAAACAACAAGAGCTCCTTCATAAAATCAATCCAGAACAAACACACACCAAAGTAGCTTTAGGCAGTATAGTCAAAACGTCTTCAGCAAACTATTTTATTGCTGTTAGCATTGGCGAAATTAAGCTCAATAATGAGTTGTTTTTCGCCATTTCTGCTGCAACACCTATTGGTCAACTACTTCTTTCCAAACAAGTTGGCGACAGCGTTCAGTTTAGGGCGCAACAGTTCACAATTATAGAGATTATCTAGGAAAAAAGACCGTTTTAAAAACGGATTGCTTCTGCTATGTACATTAATTTGTCGTTTTTCTCTTATGAGCCTTTAGAATATTGTCATAACTTCACAATAAAATTTACTATGAGAATACGTTTAATAGTTTTGATTTTCTTATGTTTTGGAGTTAAGGTTTTTGCTCAAAATACATCATCAATAGATTTTGTAATAAGAAACCTTGGCGTTAACGTTGATGGTTTTTTTAAAAGCTTTACAGTAACCACAACCTTTGATGACGCCAATAATCTCCAAGATTTTACAGGAGAAATCAAGGCTAATTCTATAGAAACAGGAATAGAAAGTAGAGACGAGCATCTTCTTAAGGAAGACTATTTTTACGTATCAAAGTATCCATTAATTACCATGGATGTTGTGGAGTTGTATAAAAAAGCTGAAAATAGATATTCTGCAAAAGTTAATCTTAGGATTAAAGGAAAGGCAAAACAAATTACAATTCCATTAAAGGTTGAAATCACAGATTCTCAGCGTAAAATAACATCTGAGTTTGAAATTAACCGTAGAGATTTTAATGTCGGAGGTGGAAGTTTTGTAATGAGTAAAACTGTGAAAATTAAAGTTGTGCATATAGAAACCTTTCAATGAATAAAACCGAGATAGATGTAATTGTTATTGGTGGTGGTTTAGCCGGATTAACGAGTGCCATTCATTTGTCTAAAAAAGGTTTTAAGGTTTTACTTATCGAAAAAAACGGCTATCCAAAGCATAAAGTCTGTGGCGAGTATGTATCTAACGAAGTTTTGCCGTATTTCAATTTTTTAGGTTTTAATCCTTTTGAATTTGGTGCAAAACGCATTTCAGAATTTGAATTAACGACCCATAACAACAAAAACATTACTGCAAAATTACCACTTGGAGGTTTTGGGATGAGTCGGCACGAAATGGATTTTCAGTTGTACCAATTGGCATTAAAAAACGGTGTTAAAGTGCTTCAGGACACTGTGGAAGATGTACATTTCAATAACGATAGTTTTCAAGTTGAAACCAAAGAAAATCAAACGTTTCAGTCTAAAATTATTATAGGTGCCTTCGGAAAACGCTCAAATTTAGATGCAAAATTTCAACGGAAATTTATTCAAAAGAAGTCGCCATATTTAGGTGTGAAAATTCATGCTTCAGGAGAATTTCCTGAGGAAAAAGTAGCACTTCATAACTTTAAAGGCGGCTATTGCGGTGTATCTAAAGTAGAAAATGACCACATCAATTTATGCTACATTACCAATTTTAAAGCCTTTAAGAAGTTTAAAGATATTAATGCGTTCCAGGACGAGGTATTGTTTAAAAATGAAGCTTTAAAACAGATATTTCAAAACTCAAAACCAGAGTTTAAAAAACCTTTAACCATTAGTCAGATTTCGTTTGAAACTAAAAATCCGGTTGAAAATCATATGATTATGTGCGGAGATACCGCTGGAATGATTCATCCCTTATGTGGCAATGGCATGGGAATGGCGATTCGTAGTGCGCAAATAGCATCTGAGCTAATAATTGATTATCTTGAAGGAAAATTCGACAGTCGAGCAAATTTTGAAAATGCTTATACCAAACGCTGGAAAAAAACCTTTAGTTTAAGATTAAAAGCGGGACATACAATCGCGTATTTATTTCGGCAAAATTGGTTAGCGCCAAAGCTTTTGGTACTGTTAAGGTGGTTTCCATTTTTGGTACCGCAAATTATTAAAATGACGCATGGCAAGCCTATGAAAGTTTAAAGTAAATCTGGTGGCTAAGGTTCTCGAAGCCACGAAAAACAAGATAAATGGATGACTGAGTAGAGTCGAAGTCAAAAAAAAGTCTGTCTGTTCGAGCGCAGTCGAGAACTAATTAATTGAAAGTATTGTTTATAAACACCACATACCGCAGCAACAAAACCGAAATTATGGACGACTTTTCCATGAAAGGCGACCTGCTGCGCGACACTTTAGACAAGCTAGGAAAAATAAACAAATGGCTAGGAGGCAATCGAGTGACTTTAGATGGTGTTTCGCAATTGTTAAAACATCAATCCAAAGACCAAACATACACTATTATTGATTTGGGTTGCGGACATGGAGATATTTTGAGGCTAGTTGCGGACTTTGGAAGAAAAAACGGTTATCTGTTACGATTAATAGGTATAGATGCCAATCAAGATGCGATTGATTATGCTACGGAATTGTCGGTGGATTATCCCGAAATCACATTCGAAAACCATGATATTTTTTCGGAAGAATTTAAAAACTTAGATTACGATATCGCTCTAGCGACTTTGTTTTTGCATCATTTTAAAACCGAAGAATTAGAAGTGTTATTGAAGCAATTATCGGGCAAAGCAAGATTAGGGTTAGTAATTAACGATTTGCACAGAAGTGAAATGGCTTACGGTTTGTTTAGGCTGTTAAGTTTGGTAATTTCTAATCAAATGATAGTTGAAGATGGGTTAACTTCAATTTTAAGAGCCTTCAAAAGAAAAGACTTAGAAAACCTAACAAAAAAATTAAACCTCAAATCAGAAATCCGTTGGAAATGGGCATTCCGTTACCAATGGTTAATAAAAACATAGATGGCGGTACGCATTACATCAGTGGCAAAACAGTTGCCAGAACATACAAGAGAAACTAAAGATATTCTGCCTTTTGTCGAGCTTTGGCTCGATGGTCAAGACGAACGTTTTAAGCGAAAAGTGCTTAAGATTTTTGAAAATGCTGCGGTCGATAAGCGCTATTCTATTATGGGACCAGAAGAGGTTTTTCTTAAAACGTCTTTTGAAGAAAAAAACGACATTTACATCAGAGAATGCATAAAACTTGCTGAAAAAAGTTTAGTAAAAGCTTTAGATAAAGCAAGCTTAAAAGCTACTGATATCGACTATATCATCACCGTAAGTTGTACTGGGATTATGATTCCGTCTCTAGATGCGTATTTGATTAATAGTCTCAAAATGAAACAAGATATTGTGCGTTTGCCTGTAACAGAAATGGGTTGCGCGGCAGGAGTTTCGGGAATTATATATGCGAAGAATTTTCTTAAAGCAAATCCCAACAAACGCGCTGCTGTGATTGCAGTTGAGTCGCCAACAGCCACCTTTCAACTAGAAGATTATTCCATGGTAAACATTGTCAGTGCAGCTATTTTTGGTGATGGATGTGCGAGTGTAATTTTATCGTCTTATGAAGATGAAAAAGGACCAGAAATTAAAGACGAAGCCATGTATCATTTTTATGATGCGAATCACATGATGGGCTTCAAACTCAGAAATACAGGTTTGCAAATGGTCTTAGACCAATCGGTACCGCAAACAATTGCAGACCATTTCCCGAAGATTATTCATCCATTTTTAGAGAAAAACAATTTAAAAATTGAAGATATAGACCATTTGGTATTTCATCCAGGAGGAAAAAAAATAGTGCAAACCGTTGAAGATTTATTCGGAGAATTAGGTAAAAATATAGACGACACCAAAGAGGTTTTACGACTTTATGGAAATATGAGTAGTGCTACCGTTTTGTATGTGTTGGAGCGTTTTATGGATAGAGATTTACCAAAAGGAAATAAAGGCGTCATGCTTAGTTTTGGGCCTGGTTTCTCGGCGCAACGAATTTTATTAGAATGGTGACAAAATTTATTTTGTCATGCTGAACTGTCACACTGAGCGCAGTCGAAGTGTTCTTTCAGCATCTCATAAATTGAAAAGTAAATGACTAAAGAATTTCAAAATAAAAACCAATGGGCATTAATCCTTGGCGGAAGCTCAGGCTTAGGTTTAGCAACTGCAAAAAAGTTAGCCAAACACGGCATGAACATTTGCATTGTACATCGCAATCCGCGAATGCAAGAAGAAGCGATTCAAACTGAATTCGAAACCATAAAACAAGAAGGCGTTGCTTTTAAATCCTTCAACACAGACGCTTTTAAACCCGAAAAAAGAACCGCTGTAATCGAAGCTTTACAATCTGAGTTTGGAGATAAACACAAAATAAAAACTTTAGTTCACAGCGTTGCAAAAGGAAATTTAAAACCAATGGTTTCAGAAGATAACCCCTTTTTAAAACACGATGATTTTGCTTTGACCATTAAGGCAATGGGTATTAGTTTATACGATTGGACAAAAGCACTTTTTGACGCTAAACTTTTTGCTGAAGACACCAGAATTATAAGTTTTACAAGCGAAGGCAATAGCAAAGCGTGGCAAAATTATGCCGCAGTTTCGGCTGCAAAAGTGACCTTAGAGGCCATTACCAGAAACATTGCTTTAGAGTTTGCGCCATTCGGGATAAAAGCCAATTGCATCCAAGCAGGAGTTACAGACACGTCATCATTACGGATGATTCCTGGAAGCGAAAAAATTTTAGAGCACAGTTTAATAAGAAATCCAAACAAACGCTTAACCTTACCAGAAGATGTAGCTAACGCTGTTTACTTATTAAGTAAAGATGAAGCCGCTTGGATTACAGGAACAGTTATTCCTGTTGACGGTGGAGAACATTTATGTTAGTATGAAAAAAACATTTGATTCATATACAAAGGCCAAAGTTTTAAAGGCTTTTTTGAAAGACTCTTTAAGTCACAGACAAATAGAAAAAGACATTTTAGATATTCCGTATTTGGCTAGAGGTGGCGGTTTTGTGGCAATGGAGATATTGCATAGCTATAATATTAAGAAAGAAAAGAAAGGAATTTTAAAAAATAAATCTATAGATGAATTATATGAAATTAAAGATAAAAAGTTTAATCGGGGTTTAGATTTATTAATAGAGTTAGACTCTTCTTATGAAGAGTCTGAAAAATATTTTAACTCATTTTCTGAAATAGACAACAATATAATAACTGATAGAATTAGTCAAGTTAAAGCTAGAGTTTTTCAAGATAAACTAAGGAGGATAGTATTATCAAATTATTATTGTAAATGTGCTTTTTGTGAAATTGATAAAGAAGATTTATTGATATGCAGCCATATAAAGCCTTGGGCAATCTCAATCGAAGATAGATTGAAAGCAACTAACGCAATTTGTTTATGTGTTTTACATGATAAGTTATTCGACAAAGGTTATTTTGGGTTAGATTCTAGTTATAATATTGTCTTTTCAAAAAAGGCAGATTTGACAATAAAAAGAATACTTGAACCTTTAAAATTTAGAAAACCAATAAGAAGTCAACCAAGTTTAGAGTTTTTAAATTATCACTTAAAAGAGATTTGTTTAATAGAATGAACCCAGAACAAATCATATCACTCTTACCATATCAAAACCCCTTTTTGTTTGTGGATGGTATCAATCAAATTTCAGAAGATGGAATAAAAGGTCATTACACCTTCAAACCAGATGAGTTTTTCTACGAAGGTCACTTTAAAAACAACCCTATTACACCAGGTGTTATCCTAACGGAATGCATGGCGCAAATTGGTTTGGTGTGTTTAGGCATTTATTTAATAAAAGACGAATTGAATTCTGAAAATCAACCGCAAATAGCCTTAACATCTAATCAAGTAGATTTCTATTTGACAGTTTTACCCGGCGAAAAAGTGACTGTGACTTCAGAAAAAGAAGTGTTTCGTTTTAATAAGTTAAAGTGCAAGGTAAAAATGTTAAATGAAAAAGGTGAGTTGATTGCAAGAGGTTTAATTTCAGGAATGATGAAAGCATGAAAAATAGAGTTGTCATAACAGGGTTAGGCGTTGTTGCGCCAAATGGTGTTGGAATTTCAGAATTTACCAAAGCGTTGAAACAAGGTAAATCTGGAATTATGTTTCATCAAGAATTAGCAGATTTAAAATTCTCTTGTCAAATTGGTGGAATTCCAACTATTTCAGATGAACTAAAATCAAAATATTTTACCGATTTACAGTTACGAGGTTTTAATAGTTCGGGTATTTTATATGGTTGCATTGCAGGCATCGACGCATGGAAAGACGCAGGCTTCGACAGTAATCCAGATAGCGAATTGGACTATGATACGGGACTAATTTTCGGCACAGGAACTTCGGGTGTTGAGAAATTCCGAGAAGCGATTTACAAGCTTGATGAAGGTCAAGTAAGACGCTTAGGAAGCACTGTTGTGTTACAAACCATGGCAAGTGGTGTCAGTGCGTATTTAAGCGGAATGTTGGGTTTTGGTAATCAAGTCACTACAAATTCTTCGGCATGTACAACAGGAACCGAAGCTGTTTTAATGGGTTTTGAGCGCATCCAAAACGGAAAAGCTAAACGCATGTTGGTTGGTAGTTGTAGCGACCACGGACCTTATGTTTGGGGCGGATTCGATGCCATGCGCGTTATGACGTATAAGCATAACGATTCACCTGAAGAAGCATCGCGACCAATGAGTGCAACAGCTTCAGGTTTTGTTCCCGGAAGTGGCGCGGGTGCGCTGGTTTTAGAATCTCTTGAAAGCGCTTTAGAACGCGGTGCCAAAATTTATGCTGAGGTTCTTGGAGGTGAAGTCAACTCTGGCGGACAACGTCAAGGCGGAACCTTAACTGCCCCAAATGCTGAAGCTGTGCAACGTTGCATTACAAAGGCGATTCAGAATTCGGGAGTTTCCTCAAATGATATAAATGTTATAAACGGGCATCTTACCGCAACGACAAAAGATGGTTTGGAAATCGAAAATTGGACAAAAGCTTTACATAGAAATGGAAGCAATTTTCCGTATATCAATTCAACAAAATCTATGGTTGGGCATTGTTTGGCTGCTGCTGGAGCTATTGAATGCGTGGCAAGTATTATTCAGCTTGAAGAACAGTTTATAGCACCAAATATTAATTGCGAAGATTTGCATCCAGATATTGAAGCAATTGTGAATCGCGAGCAAATTCCGACTGAAAAATTGAATCTAAATTTTGATGTGATTGCTAAAGCCAGTTTTGGATTTGGAGATGTGAATGCTTGTGTGATTTTTAGAAAATTCAAGTAGTTTAGATAATGTCACCTTGAGTGCAGTCGAATTACAATTTTCAATTTTATTAAATTGAAAATCACTCGAACTGACATCATCAAAATCCCTATCTTTACTATATAAAATAACAATATGACCAATAACGAATTAATAGAAAAACTTAAAGGCATTATTGCCCCATATATCCAAGATGAAGCGGCTTTTGAAAACCTTAACGAAGACACGGATTTTGTAAAAGATTTAAAGATTAATTCAGCCAATTTGGTCGATATCATTTTAGATATTGAAGACGAATTTGACATCCGGTTAGAAAATGAGGACATGGAAAAAATGCTCGATGTAAAATCGGCAATGGCTATTGTAAATGCTAAGCTCGACGCCTAATGGTTGGCAACGATATTGTAGATATCGCACAAGCCCAGAAAGACTCTAATTGGCAACGCCCACGTTTTTTGGACAAACTCTTTACTGAGAAGGAACAAGAATTTATCAAAAACTCTGGAGACAAAACTATTACCGTTTGGCAGTTGTGGTCCATGAAAGAGGCGGCTTACAAACTATATGTTCAAAAACATCCAAGTCGGTTTTACGCACCAAAGCAGTTTGAATGTGTCGCACATGCTTCAATTTGGAAGGTGAATTACAAAGAGTTCTCATGTTATCTTTCAATCAAAAAAACAACAGATTACATTGTATCTGAAGCGCGATTAATTCCGCATAAAATGACATCTGAACTCGTAGTTTTTAAAGATGAAAATTTAAAAAGTCAGCGTCAAGTTTTAAGAGATAAACTAAGTGAAAGGATTAGTAAGAGCGACAATATTTGGACCAACACTATAGAATTCCAAAAATCAGAATTTGGTATTCCGACTGTGAAGTTTGATTCTAAAATAATGAATTTGAGCCTGACACATCATGGCAGATTTGGCGCTTTTGCTTTCTAGAAATAACTATGAAAAAATTAGAAAACCTCATATCAAAAATCATAAAATTCAGAATTGCAATCATTGCTTTTTTGGCAGTTGCTTTGGGATTTTCTGGCTATAATACGCTAAATAAATTAAGCGTTGACAACTCGCTTGGCATTTGGTTTTTAGAAGATGACCCAAGCTATCAAGCGTACATTAAATTTCAAGAAGAATTTGGGTCTGACGAGATTTTTATTGCTATGTTTCCTGTCGAAAATGCTATTGGGAAAAAAGAGGTTTCAGATTTAAAAGCGCTTCACAACCGTATTGATGCATTACCATACGTGCAAACCTCTTTCAGTTTAGCAAAAGCGAAATACCCTATTTACGCCAATCAGAAGATTAATTTTGATGATTTATATAATGACCAACGAAGCGATAGAGGTTTAAAAAATCTATTCAGCAAACTGCCAAATATCACATCGCAGTTAGTGTCTAAAGATTATAAAAGTCAGTTCTTTTATATTCAACTAAAGCCAACATCTACGGTTGAAGAAGAGCGCCAAGCCATTGCTGCAGAAATGCGGCAAATTATCGAAGAAAACTACAAAAATTATTACCTCACAGGTCCACCAGTTTTAAACGAGGCTTACAGTAAAGGTATTTATAAGGAGAGTCTCCTGTTTGGGGTTTTAACCGTTTTGGTGATTACGTTGATGTTGCTGTTTTTATTGCCGAGTAAACGTTATTTAATTATTTCGTTATTATCCGTTGCCATACCGATTAGCTTACTTTTTGGACTCATAACATCGCTTGGATTTGCTCTGAATATGATATCCATGCTCATTCCAACTATACTTATGGTTTATAGTGTTAGTGATGCAGTGCATATCATAAATATTTATCACAAAGAAGGCCTGACAAATAAATCGTTGACAAAAGTTGAACTTTTGGCTGTAGCCATTCGTAAAAGTTTTACGCCATGTTTTTACACGACTTTAACGACGTTTGTCGGTTATTTTGCACTGTATTTATCGCCATTACCAGCGTTTAAAAACATGGGTGTTTTTACCTGTATTGGCCTAGTGTTCAGTTTTATTTTGGTGTATATCATTACCATTATTGGATTTAGTTATATGAATCTCAATTTTGAAAAAGCAAAACCCTTATTAAGCTTAAAGCGTTTAAACCAATCTGCTTTTATCGATTGGTTGAATCGCGTGACATCCGATTATAAAAACGGAATTATTGTAGGGTTTACAGCGGTTTTAATATTTGGGTTTTACTCTATTTTTCAGGTGAAAATAGACACCAATTCTCGTGATCTTTTGGCCGAAGGAAAAGCCAAACACGATTTACGAAAAGTTGAAACAGAACTTGGCGGTAGCAACCGTTTGCAAATAAATATTTCGACATCTGACGGAAGTGTTATTCTGAATAAAGACGCGTTTAAACAGCTCGAAGATTTTCAAGCAAAACTTGAGGCAAACGAATTGATGTCTAATCCTGTTTCGGTGGTGACGATTAAACAATTCTTAGAAAAGCGAACGCCAGTCTTGTTTCAATCTAATGTATCGGAAAATAAATTGAAAGAAACATTGGCTGAGGTTGATACTAAGAAAAATCAATTCTTTAAATTATTCTCGGATGATTTATCTACGGCAGGTTTTACTTTAACCCTGATGGAAGGACGCACATCTCAACTCAATAAAGTTTTAGACGATATAAAATTAGCGTTTGAATCGTCTTTTGATACTAAGAAATTCGATTTAAAAATTAATGGGTTTGCAGTGGTTTTTGCGCAGCTCAATAACTTTATTTTAGAAACACAATTCAAATCGTTTTTTGCTGCATTTGTTGTGGCTTTCTTTTGCTTATTGTTTTTTATTAAACGCTTTAGAACAACGGTTTTAGTGCTCATCCCCAATCTTTTACCACTGACTGTTTTGGCAATTTTAATGAGTCTATTAGACATTCCATTAGACGTTACCACGGCGATGATTACGCCAATCATGTTAGGTATCGCTATGGATGATACGATTCACCTTGTACACAAATACCGAAAAAGTAAACGCGTACAAGGTACAGCCGAAGAACGCATGAATAAAGCCATGCATTACACAGGAAGCGCTTTGTTTTCGACCACAATTGCTTTAGTTGGTGGCTTTTTAATCATAGCGAGCAGTGCCACGCCATCGGTTCGCGATTTCGGCTTGTTATGCGCTACAACTGTTGCTATTGCTTTAATTACGGATATTTTTTATTTGCCGGCGTTGTTGAAGAAGTTTGATAGATGATTTATTTCTGAAAAGAGAAGAATATCTGTGTTTCAGGCTCTATTGGTGTTTTATGATAAATGAATATGGTATTTGAGTCACAATCAACCTCAACCAACCAAAAATCTCCATTAAAATAGCTTGCTTTAACAATCCCTTTTTTGGTCGCTGAGGTGTCTCGAAGCGAATCTTCATCAACTATTCTGAGTTTATGCGCATAATAAATTTTACCATCAATCACATTAAACTCTCCAAAAAAGGAGGCAATTAATGGCAGTTTAGGATTGTTGTATAAGTTTTGTGGTGTGTCTTTAGCAATGATTTTTTTTTGGTCTAAAACTAGCATTTCATCGGCGAAGCCAAGAACATCATTATTGTCGTGCGTGGCGACAATGCATGCAATATTATTTTCTTTTAAATAAGAAAATACTCTTCTACGGAGCGATTGTTTTTTAAAATTATCGATATGGCTAAATGGCTCGTCGAGTAATAAAATTTCGGGTTGTTTGGCTAAGGCACGAGCTAAAGCTACACGCT
This sequence comes from Winogradskyella wandonensis, assembly GCF_004346845.1. Classification (GTDB taxonomy): domain Bacteria; phylum Bacteroidota; class Bacteroidia; order Flavobacteriales; family Flavobacteriaceae; genus Winogradskyella; species Winogradskyella wandonensis. The sequence goes on from NZ_SMGI01000002.1 coordinate 785,582, forward strand.
GTTTTTGTCCGCCGCTAAGATTTTTAATTTTTGTTTTTGCAAAAGCTTCGAGCTCAACAACTTTGATGAGTTCGGTGGTGCGTTTTTGTTTCTCTTCGTGATAGAAGCGTGATAAATACTTTCCTATATTTTCTTCGACAGTTATAAAAGGCATCAAATCGAATTCCTGCGCCACGTACTTCATAAATTCGTAACCGATTACCAAGTTATGTTTTGGTCCTAGGATTTGGGTGTCTTTCCAAAAAATGTCGCCTTGGTCTACATCATATTCGCCATAAATAAGTTTTAAAAGCGTGCTTTTTCCAGAGCCACTTTTGCCAATAATCGCTAGATTTTTACCTTTTTCAAGATTAAAACTGATATTATCTAATACCAGAGTTTTATCGTAACCAAAAGTTATATGTTTTACTTGAAGCATTATGCAAAAATAAGACCTACAAAGCTATTACCACTTTGTAGGTCAATTTTATTATAGTCTTTGGCAAGTACTTAATCCTTAAAATCTTGATTTGGCAAGGTTTTAAAGCCCATGTTAAATAGCGTAAAACCATAAATATCGGCATATTGCTCTATGGTTTTGCTTACTGGCGTTCCGGCACCATGTCCTGCATCTGTTTCAATTCTTATAAGTGTTGGGTTATCTCCTGTTTGCTTTGCTTGTAACTCTGCAGCAAATTTAAAACTGTGCGCAGGCACCACACGATCGTCATGATCACCAGTTGTGACCATAGTCGCAGGATATGACGTTCCATTTTTCACATTATGAACAGGCGAATAGCCTTTAAGATACTCAAACATTTCTTTGCTGTCCTCAGCTGTTCCGTAATCATATGCCCAACCTGCACCTGCAGTAAACGTATGGTAACGTAACATATCTAAAACACCAACAGCAGGCAACGCAACTTTCATTAAATCTGGACGCTGCGTCATGGTTGCACCTACTAATAATCCGCCATTAGAACCACCTCTAATGGCTAAATAATCTGATGAGGTATAGTTGTTTTCTATTAAATATTCTGCTGCCGCAATAAAATCATCAAACACATTTTGCTTTTTTTGCTGAGTCCCTGCATCGTGCCATGCTTTTCCGTATTCGCCACCACCACGAAGATTTGGCACGGCGTAAATGCCACCTTGCTCCATCCAAATGGCATTGGTGATACTGAAACTTGGGGTTAGACTGATATTGAATCCGCCATAGCCATATAGAATGGTTGGGTTTTTACCATTAAGCTCAAGCCCTTTTTTATGGGTAATAATCATAGGCACTTTTGTACCATCTTTAGACGTGTAAAAAACTTGATTGCTTTCGTAATCTTCTGGATTGAAATCTATCTCTGGTTTACGGAATAGTTCTGAAGTCCCTTTCTCAATATCGTATTTGTAGATACTTCCAGGAGTCACATAATTGGTGAACGAGTAGTATAATTCTTTATCTTCTTTTTTAGCGCCAAATCCGCCAGCAGAACCAACACCTGGTAATTCTACCTCACGAATTAGTTTCCCGTCGTAATCGTATTGTAAAACCTTAGAAACAGCGTCTACCATATATTCGGCAAAGAAATAGCCGCCACCTGTAGATGGACTTAATACGTTTTCGGTTTCTGGAATAAAATCTACCCAATTTTCTGGTGTTGGGTCACTCGCATCAACCGTTACAATCTTTTGGTTTGGCGCATTTAAATTGGTCATTATGTAAAGTTTAGACCCGACATTTTCGATAATGTTAGAATCGCTATCGGTATGGTCTAAAATGGTTACAAAATCTGAATTTGGTTTTGTTAAATCTTTGATTAATAATTTATTTCCAGATGTAGAAACTCGTGGTGTAATAATAAGATATCGGTCATCCTCAGTAACGCCACCATAAATATAGCGATGCTTTTGTTCTGGTGTGCCACCGTAAATTAGTTCATCTTCCGACTGTGGTGTTCTTAATTTGTGATAATATACTTTATGCTGGTCTGTTTTGGCAGAAAGTTCACTTCCTTCTGGTTTATCATAGCTAGAATAATAAAAACCTTCGTTTTTGTACCAAGACATGCCACTGAATTTAATGTCTACAAGCGTGTCTTCCACAATTTTTTTAGACTCAACATCCATAACCAATATTTTACGCCAATCACTTCCACCTTCGGAAATAGAGTAGGCTAAAATTTTTCCGTTTTTGGAGAAACTTGTTCCGCCTAAGGAAATTGTTCCGTCTTCTTTAAAGGTGTTTGGGTCTAAGAAGACTTCTGCAGTACTTGGGTCGGCATCGTTTTTATAACGGTAAATGACATATTGATTTTGAAGTCCATCATTTTTGTAGAAATAGGTATAATCACCTTCGATAAATGGTGCACCAACTTTTTCATAATTCCATAGTTTAGATAAACGTTCTTTAAGTTTTTCACGATACGGAATATTTGCCAAGTAATCTTGAGTAACTGCATTTTGACGCTTAACCCAATCTTCTGTTTCTTCGCTGCGGTCGTCCTCGAGCCAACGATATGGGTCTTTTACTTCCTCTCCAAAATAGGTGTCTACATGGTCCACCTTAGCCGTTTCTGGGTATTGAACTTTAATCACTTCTTTAGTTTCTTTTTCATTTTTACAAGACATAAAAAATACGAATGCTAATAACAAATAAGGAATACGTTTCATTGTTTTAGGTTTTGTTTACCCTAAAATTAACTAAAAAAGCACCTATCGATTAACGAAAAGTGCTTTTTAAGATTTTTTTGTGTTGATTATCGCGTTTATGCTAAACCATTAGCCACCAAATATTCGGCAATTTGTACGGTATTAGTGGCTGCTCCTTTTCTAAGGTTATCACTAACAATCCACATATTTAAAGAGTTAGGTTGTGACATGTCTCTACGAATACGCCCTACAAAAACATCATCTTTGCCGTTAGCATACATTGGCATAGGATAGGTGTTGACATCTGTATTGTCTTGGACCACAACTCCATCTGTGGCACTTAATAGTTCACGCACTTCTGTTAAATTAAAATCGTTTTCAAATTCTACATTAACAGATTCGCTATGACCGCCAGCAGTCGGAATACGTACTGCAGTTGCTGTTACAGCAATAGTGTTGTCGTTTAGGATTTTTTGGGTTTCACGGACGAGTTTCATTTCTTCTTTGGTGTAACCCGTTTCTTCAAAAACATCACAATGTGGTATAGCGTTTTTAGCAATAGGATACGGATATGCCATTTCGCCTTTTATACCTGCAATTTCATTTTCGAGCTGTTCTACAGCTTTTACACCCGTTCCTGAAACAGATTGATAGGTGGAAACAACTATACGTTTAATTTTATATTTTTTATGAAGCGGCGCTAATGCCATTACCATTTGTATGGTAGAGCAGTTTGGATTGGCAATAATTTTATCATTTTTTGTTAATTGGCTAGCATTAATTTCTGGAACCACTAGTTTTTTATCCAAATCCATACGCCATGCTGATGAATTATCAATTACAGTCGTTCCCGCTTCGGCAAATTTAGGCGCCCATTCTAAGGACGTGCTTCCTCCTGCTGAAAATAAGGCGATATCTGGTTTTTGCGCGACAGCATCAGACAAACCAACAACTTTTATAGGCGTGTTTTTATAGGTGATTTCCTTACCAACGGAGCGCTCTGAAGCCACCAACAGAAGTTCGTCCATTGGGAAATTGCGCTCTTCTAAAACTTTAAGCATAACGCTACCAACAAGTCCAGTAGCGCCGACAATAGCTATTTTCATTCTTAGTTATTTAATTGAAAGCAAAAGTAGCTTATTCAATAAATGTGAAATAGTAATTTTAAAAATTATAACAAAAAAGACCCTGACTGTTACATCAGGGTTTGGTTAAAAATATGTAGCGTAGCGGTAGCTAGCTTTCTTATTTTTTAAGTAAATCTCTTATTTCTGCTAAAAGATCTTCTTGGCTTGGTCCAGCTGGTGCTTCTGGAGCAGGCTCTTCTTTTTTCTTCATTTTGTTAACACCTTTTACAACCATAAACATTACAAATGCTACGATAATAAAGTCGATAACGTTAGTTAAAAATGTACCATATTCTAAATAAACTTCGCCCACCATTTCGCCTGCATCATTTAAAGTTCCGTCTTTAAGTTTGTATTTTAAGTCTTTGAAATCAGAATTAAAAATTAAGCCAATTAATGGCGATACAATTCCTCCTGTAAATGAAGCTACAACTTTGTTAAAGGCAGCACCCATAACAAAACCAACGGCAATGTCTACAAGATTGCCTTTCATTGCAAACTCTTTAAATTCTTTAAGCATAATTTTAAGTTTTATTAGTTAGTATTATAAAAACTAAATTTAGTTAAAATTTTAACATCTTCAATAAAAATTATAAAATTCCCCTAAAACTTACTTAATTATTTTTCGTTTTACGCGTTGAGATATAGCGGTTAAAACCTCGTAAGATATGGTGTTTGCAGACTCGGCAAGTGTAGAGGCTTTGTAATTTCCATCGAAAACAATAACCTCATCACCTTCTTTACAATCAATGTTGGTGATGTTAACCATAATCATGTCCATACAAACGTTTCCTATAATTGGGGCTTTTTGTCCATTGATAAAAACATAGCCTTTTTTGTTACCGAATTGCCTTGAAATTCCGTCGGCGTGACCAATGGGGATTGTTGCTGTTTTTTCAAAATATTTTGCGGCATAAGCCCTGTTGTAACCTACGGTTTCGCCTTTTTCTATTTGATGAATTTGAGAAACGACCGACTTTAATTTGGCAATTGGTTTTAGATTTTGGTCTTCTATTGCAGAGTTCCCAAAGCCGTATAAACCAATACCACAACGTACCATATTAAAATGCGCTTCAGGATAATTTATAACGCCAGAGGTATTACATAGATGAAGCCATGGTTGGTAACCTATTTGAGTTTCAAAATTTGAGGCAATGTTTTTAAAATCTTCAATTTGTTTTAAGGTGAAATCTTTTTCATTTTCATCTTCACTTGCTGCCAAATGCGAAAACAACGATTTAGCTGCAATAGATGAGGTGCTCTTTAGCTGATTAACTATAAATTCAATATCGTTATGCCAAAAACCTAAACGATTTAACCCTGTATTAAATTTAATATGAACCGGATAATTACTTTGTTTTTCTTGTTCTGCAACGGCTATGAATGCCTTTAGAATACGTGGACTGTATATGCTTGGCTCTAGGCAACGCTCTATAATCGTTTTAAAATTAACCACCTGAGGATGCAACACCAAAATGGGTGTTGTAATACCTGCGTCCCTTAGGGCTACACCTTCGCTTGCGTAAGCCACAGCAAAGTAGTCCACAGCAAGTTTTTCTAAATGTTTAGCCACTTCGATTGAGTCACTTCCGTAGGCAAAGGCTTTAACAACCGCCAAGAATTTGGTTTCTGGTTTTAGCTTAGATTTTAAATAGTTATAGTTATGCGTTAGCGCATCTAAGTGAAGTTCTAAGATGGTTTCTTGAGCTTTAGACATCAGAATTTTTGTCTTTCGAGGTTATTTCCTCAGCATCTTTTACCTTCATTTGGCGCACTTTTTCGCGAAGCATACATTTATAGTAAGCAGCTCTACTTAAAGGCTCGTATTCGTCCACTTCACCCAATAAAACCAAATCATCGCTCTTGGCTTTTCTGTAAGAGTATTGAGCTAAATTCCCTGTTTTTGTACAAACGGCGTGTACTTTAGTGACATACTCTGCTGTTGCCATAAGATTTGGCATTGGCCCAAACGGATTGCCTTTAAAATCCATATCCAAACCAGCCACAATAACACGTATACCTTTATTGGCTAAATCGTTACAAACACTCACGATTTCATCATCAAAAAACTGCGCTTCATCAATACCCACAACGTCACAACCATCTGCCAAAATAGGAATATTAGCTGCCGCAGGAACCGGCGTTGAGCGAATCTCATTAGCATCGTGCGAGACTACTTTTTCTTCATCGTAACGCACATCGACGGCTGGTTTAAAGATTTCAACTTTTTGACGGGCAAATTGGGCACGTTTTAATCTTCGGATTAATTCTTCAGTTTTACCAGAAAACATTGATCCGCAGATGACTTCAATCCATCCAAATTGTTCTTTATGATTTACCGTATTTTCGAGAAACATTTTGTAATTTTAGCACTAAACGAAACAATTTTTTCGTTTGTATAAAGGTGGCGCAAATTTATTAAAAATCAAAAGCAAAACTTACGAAACATTTATTAATAAATCGCCGAAATAAGTATTATAGCGCAACGAAAGTGCGTCTAACTTAGAAAATATTAAAAATAAACTCATGAAAAAGAAATTAGAATCAGAATTAATAAGCATAGCGCATAGGATTCTAAAACTCACAGGGAAAGAGGATGTTAATCGCATGCATGAAGAAGTCGCGGCCCTATATGAAAAGCTCACAGTTTTAAAATTTGCACAAGAGAATTTTGAAGACGACTTGCCAACCATTGGTAACGATTCTTCATTCTTTGGCATGTTAGATACAGCATTCAACAATAAAATTAGCGATAATATTGAGGTTGAAAACAAAGTCTATGTTAACATGGACGAGCGTGAAGATGATGGGATAATGGAGCCTGTAATGAATAAGATTAAAGACATGGTAGAATTTATGCCAGAGCCGGAAACTGTAGAGGAATCTGCAAAAGTTGAGTCCAACGGACAAACCCAGAAAGTAGAGTTTGAGAATATCACCCAAGACTTTGCTAATTTGCCAGAGTTTGAACCTATCGAAGAGGCTAAAAAGCGTGAAGCTGAAGCAAAAGTAAAATCTTTAAACGATAAGCTAAAATCTGGCGGACTACAAATTGGACTTAATGACAAAATTGCGTTTACAAAACACTTATTTGATGGTAAAAGCGAAGACTACGACCGTGTTATTTCTCAGATAAATACGGCTACCTCACTTCAAGAGGCCGAAGATTTTATCCACCAGTTGGTTAAACCAGACTACAACAACTGGGAAGGTAAAGAAGACTATGAAGCGCGTTTTCTAGAAATCGTTGAGGGAAAATTCGACTAAAAATATGCTGACCAAAAAAATCATTTATTGGGTGGCAACAGCTGTCCTTTGTTGCATTATGCTCTATTCTGCGCAACTATATTTTAGAAATACCGAGATGGTCGAAGGTTATTTTAAAAGTATGAATTACCCAACCTATTTTGTAATTCCGTTAGCCGTCTTGAAAGTACTTGGTGTTATTATGATTTTATGGCGAAAAAGCCAATGGCTTACAGAATGGGCGTATGCAGGGTTCTTTTTCGATTTGGTCTTGGCAACTGCGGCGCATTATTATGCAGGCGATGGTATTATAGGCTTTTCATTATACGCTCTAATTGCCTTGTTTCCATCCTATTTTTTAGGTAAATATATCCGCGATTAGTATGTCTAAACTCTACCTCGTACCCACACCAATAGGAAACTTAAAAGACATGACCTTTAGAGCTGTCGAGGTTTTAAACGAAGTCGATTTAATACTTGCTGAAGACACGCGCACATCTGGAAAGCTCCTCAAGCATTTTGAAATTACCACGCAAATGCAAAGCCACCATATGCATAATGAGCATAAGACAGTAAGTAACTTAATTGAAAAATTAAAATCGGGTATGTCTATTGCTATTATCAGCGATGCAGGCACACCAGCCATTTCTGACCCAGGATTTTTACTCACACGTGCCGCTGTAGAAAACAACATAGAAATCGAATGTTTACCGGGAGCAACAGCATTTGTACCAGCTTTAGTTAATAGCGGATTGCCAAACGACAAGTTTGTTTTTGAAGGCTTTTTGCCTGTAAAAAAAGGCCGCCAAACCCGATTATTACTTTTAGCCGAAGAAACCCGAACGATGATTTTTTACGAGAGCCCGCATAAATTGGTAAAGACTTTAGGTCATTTTGTCGAATATTTTGGTGAAGACCGACAAGTTTCTGTATCGAGAGAGTTAACTAAACTTTACGAAGAGACTGTTCGAGGAACGGCAAAAGAGGTACTTCAACATTATACTAGCAAACCACCAAAAGGTGAAATAGTTATTGTAGTTGCGGGAAAGAATAAATAATTGTCATTTCGAGCTAGTCGAGAAATCTCACTAATTGGTCATAGTTTTTAAATGAAATATCTTTTGAAAGATATCAAGCAATGTAAAGTGTGTGAGCCGCATTTACCATTGGGAGCAAATCCGATTGTAAGTTTTACGCCAGAATCAAAAATTATTCTCCTTAGCCAAGCACCAGGTAGAATTGCCCATGAAAAGTCAAAAGCTTGGGACGACCCAAGTGGTAAAAAACTAAGGGAATGGCTCGGTGTTACCGAAACACAGTTTTATAACCCAGATAACTTTGCCATTTTACCCATTGGGTTTTGCTATCCTGGAAAAGCAACAACAGGCGATTTACCGCCACGACAAGAATGTGCACCGTTATGGCATGATACCATTTTAAGCACGCTTAAACATGTAAAGCTCAACATTTTAATAGGAAGTTATGCTCAGAACTACTATTTAAAAGAGAGTATGAAACGAAATTTAACAGAAACTGTTTCAAATTTTGAAGACTATTTGCCTAAGTATTTCCCAATTCCGCATCCATCACCAACAAATCGGTTTTGGCGTGCTAAAAATCCTTGGTTTGAGGAGTTAGTTGTGGCGAAGTTGCAAGAGAAAGTTAATGAGATAATCTAATCCTCAACTTCAAATAAATACTCAACTGTTACTTTAAATAAACGTGCCATTTTTATAGCTAAGATGACTGAAGGATTAAACTTTCCTTTTTCAATAGCATGTATTGTTTGTCTTGAGACATTTAATTTTTCAGCTAATTCTGCTTGAGTCAGATTATATCTTGCGCGTTCAACTTTTACCAGATTCTTCATAAATGAAATTTCTTTTTTAAGAAAAAGATTATAAGATAAGTCCACATAAAAAGAAAAATTATATTGAAAGTGAAGGTCAAATAAGGGTATAATGAATGTAGTAAAATTGTAAATACTACAAATATCAAAGTTGTTAATTGAAAAGCTTCGAGACGAATTTTATTTATGTAATCGTCTTCAATTTTTTCTTTTGACATCATGTAAATTACAACGCCAAACATAGAAACTATCTGAAATAGAAATAAACTAATCGTATAAATGCCTCCGCTGTATGCGGTCAAAATATCAGTGGTTGAATTGAATTGAGGGTTATAATTTTCATTCAATTCATTAACAGAAATTCCTGGAAGAATAATATTGAAGCGTAGGCTGATTAAAAATCCAATTACAGACAATATCAAACCTATTTTTTTAAACTTGTTCGGAAAAATTTGAATATTCATAGTAATTCGTTTTTTACAAATGTAAATAAAACTTTACATTTTGACAATAATTATATAAAAACTCGTCATTTCTGGCAAGGTTTAATCTATTTCATCTAAAAGTAGCAACGCGGCGGTCTATTCTCTATGTTCTAACTTCTAATATTTCGACCCATCATGCTTCCCAACCTCAAAACCGTCCCTACCAAGGTATTGGTTGCCACTTTCTATAGCGCCTTCTTCCATAGTTGTTCCCATAGAATCTTTCCAAAGGTTAAGGTAGCCGAAAATTTCCCCATTCCACATCCATCACCAACAAATCGCTTTTGGCGCACGAAGAATCCTTGGTTTGAGGAGTTGGTTGTGCCAAAGTTAAATAGAGTAATATTTGATATTTTACAATAACCTTTAGCAACAATTAAAATAAAATCGGCAAACCTAGATTTGCCGATTTTTAATGCTCCTTTCTTTTTAATTATAATAAATTATTTAACCTATTCTGAAACCACGTTTTAGGTTTGGTTTCAGCCTCTTGCTTAGCTTGATTTTCTATGATTCTATTTTCGTTTTCTTGAATCTTCTTTTTCTTCTTTATTCGAGATAAAATATCATCAACATAGAAGATAAAATCATTGTTTAAGGCTAAGTGCTTCGCATCTTTGAGAACCTTCTCCGCTTCAGCGAATAACATCAAGCTTTCATATAACTGACCCTGTGTTAAAGCGATGCCAGCTTTATCGATACCTTTTACTGTTTTAGCATAATCGATTAATTTCTGAGCCTCGTCAAAATCATGATTATTAATTAACAATCTGATGTAATCGGGATATATATCAGGTACGTCTAATCTTACTGCTAAAGCTCGTTCAAAATATGTTTTTGCCTTTTCGTAATCGCCCAATTGCTCATAGTGCACTTTTGCCATTAAATGCAAAGCCTTTGTGTTTTCGGGGTCATAAGACAAGGCATAGTTTAATGCTTCGACTGCTTTTTCTAATTCATAAGGATAGGCTTCTATCGCTTTGAATAAATATGTATTATGTAAATTATTTTCCATGATAATTTTAATTTACTGTTCAACATTGTTTTAAATACAACATGGTAAGTGTTGCTTTTTTAAGCTGTTCAGATTTTTGTAATCGTAAATTTTTTGAACTAAAAAATCCGAAACAGTTGGCTTGCTTCGGATTCTTCTCTGAGGAATAAATTATCTACAGAAAATACCGAAGCCTTGTAAATGACATGATGTCATAACTTAAATTTTGAATTGCTACTCTATGTTTTAGCATGGCTTCTTGTTTTATTACTAATTATATAATTGCGAATCATTAATGTAATTCTGCTGTGCAAAGATGAAAACTATTTTTAAAAAAACAAATAAAAATTTAATTTAATTTGCTGAAAATCAATAACTTACACTTTATTTCAGGCATAGAAATTCCTGTCCACTTAATGTAGATTCTTGAAGGTTTCTTTAAGCTTCTGTTTTCCAATTGCTTAGTCTTCAATACGTGCTATTTTATTTTTTAAAGTCTAGTTTCAAATTTTTCAATTTTTTTTCATAAAAAAAGCGCCCAATTTCTTGGACGCTCTTACTATTTATAGTTTTTGTGTTTAAATCATATATGATTAATGATTAAAAATAGATACATAGCGTCCTTGTCGGTGAAATAATTCATTACTATTTCCCGGATAATCCCACTGACAAAGCAGTGATTTAGCTGCAATATGTACTATAGTTTTTCTCATTGTTGTTGCAAATATGCACATTTTAAGGTGTAATTTCCAAATTTAATATCTAGACCCATCATGCTTCCCAACCTCAAAACCATGCTTTCCTAAGTATTGATTTCCACTTTCTATAGCGCCTTCTTCCATGGTTGTTCCCATAGAATCATTCCAACGGTTAAGATAGCCGAAAAGCGAAATAACACCGAGCATTTCTACGATTTCGCCTTCATCCCAATATTTGTAAAGACGCTCTTTAATTTCGGCATCAACAGCATTTGGCACCATTGAAGCTTGTAAAGAAAAGTCTAAAGCAGCACGCTCCGCTTCAGAAAATGCTGGATGCGTACGGTATTCCCAAATATTATCTAATTGCTCCTGCTCAGCACCATAACGTTCAGCGGCTCTAATAGCATGCGCTTGGCAATACCGGCAACCAGTAGAATTACTACTTACCCAAGCAATCATACGTTTTAGTGCCGAAGTCACACGGCCTTCATTGGCCATAACAGCTTTATTTAAATTTATAAACGCTTTAGAAATTGCCGGTCTGCGCTGCATGGTTAAAACAGAATTAGGGCAAAACCCTAGGGTTTCGTTAAAGAATTCTGCTAGTTCCTTAGTTTCTAAATCGTGTTCTGGAGATAATGGAGTTACTAATGCCATTTTTTAAGTACTTAGAGTTTTGAGTGTCTAAAGTTAACAAGTTAATCCGTAATCAAAACACTTTGCAATAGGTTTGTTTTGCAAAGGCACTTTAAGTATTTTAGACACTTATAACTCATCAACTTTAGTAAGATGGCAGATAAAATCACAACACACTGGAAAGGCGGTTTAACTTTTGAATCTGACAATCCTAGCGGAAAAACGGTAGTAATGGATACTAGTATCGAAGGTCAAGAAGAGCGTTTTGGCCTATCTCCCAAAGCGATGATGTTATCATCTTTGGCTGGCTGTTCGGCTTTAGATGTGATTTCAATTTTAGATAAGATGAAATCGCCAATCGATGATTTTAAGATTGAAGTGTCTGGCGAACTTACCGATGAGCATCCCAAATATTATCACTCTGTAAGGGTTGATTATCATTTTTACGGTTCAGATTTAGATAAAGCCAAGTGCGAGCGTGCTGTTAAATTATCCATTGATAAATATTGTGGCGTTATGGAAATGTTTAGACAATTCGCCAAAATCGAGACTTATAATCATTTTCATATTGCAACAAAACGCAACACCTAATTTATCATATGCGTTGGACCATAAAACCAAAACCAGATTCTGAAAAAATAAAAACGCTTAAAGAAGCACTACAAGTAGATGATATTGTAGCGACTTTGTTGTTACAACGCGGTATCGAAACTTTTGAAGATGCTAAAACATTTTTTAGACCAAGTTTCGACGATTTGCATGACCCATTTCTAATGAAAGATATGGATAAAGCTGTTGCCCGAATTGAAGCCGCCATTTCTAATGGTAAAAATATTTTGGTTTATGGTGATTATGATGTCGATGGTACGACTTCAGTAGCTTTAATGTCTTCTTATTTAAAAACAAAAACCGAAAATGTTGCCACATATATTCCAGATAGATATGATGAAGGTTACGGTATTTCTTACAAGGGTATTGATTTTGCCGAGGACAATGATTTCTCTTTAATTATCGCCCTTGATTGTGGTATAAAAGCTATTGATAAAGTAGCTTACGCTAAGCAAAAGGGTATTGATTTTATTATTTGTGACCATCACAGACCAGGCGATAAAATTCCAGATGCTGTTGCAGTTTTAGACCCAAAACGAAGCGATTGTGATTATCCATTTAAAGAACTTTGTGGTTGTGGTGTTGGGTTTAAGTTAATTTCGGCTTTAGCCGAGAGAGACGGAAAATCACCTGAAGATTTAGTCGAATATTTAGATTTAGTCGCTATGGCAATTGGAGCTGATATTGTACCTATTGTAGGAGAGAATAGAGCATTAGCGTATTTTGGATTACAAGTGATTAATAGTAATCCAAGACCAGGAATGAAGGCTATTATCGCTGAGGTTAAGAAGGATGAATTAACCATAACCGATGTTGTTTTTATTATAGCACCACGTATTAATGCTGCTGGCCGAATGAAACACGGAAACCACGCTGTTACTTTACTCACGGAAACCGATTTTAATCTCGCTGCAGAATATGCCGTTGATATCGACCAATATAATACTGATAGGCGAGAAGCAGACCAACGCATCACAGAAGAAGCTTTAATTCAGGTTGAAGAAAATAACGAAAAAGACCGTTTCACTACAGTGGTTTATGACGAAAGCTGGCACAAAGGCGTTATTGGTATTGTTGCTTCGAGATTAACAGAAACCTATTACCGACCAACGCTTGTATTTACAAAAAGTGGCGATAAATTAGCGGCTTCGGCACGTTCTGTAAAAGGTTTTGATGTTTACAACGCACTTGAAGCTTGCTCAGAACACATCGAGCAATTTGGAGGCCACAAATATGCTGCAGGTTTAACGTTACTTCCAGAAAATTACGACGCATTTAAAGCAAAATTTGAAGCCGTTGTTAAAGAAACTATAGACCCTAAACTGTTGACTCCAGAACTCAGAGTAGATTTAGAAATCAATTTGAACCAAATTGATGAAAAACTATGGCGAATCTTAAAACAGTTTGCACCTTTTGGCCCAGGAAATATGACACCTGTGTTTATGACACAAGATTTAAAAGATACAGGTTGGGGAAAATGTGTAGGCGAAGATGATAAGCATTTACGATTTACGGCGACACAGAACACTAATGAAAAGTTTGTTTGTATTGGCTTTGGCTTGGGAGATAAGTTAGATATCATAAAAGACAGACAATCATTCAGTGCCGCTTATACCATTGATGAGAATCATTGGAATGGAAGCGTAAGCCTTCAGCTAAAACTTAAAGATATAAAAGCATAAACTTTGGTAAAGAACGACCCATATGCAGCATTGCGCTTTAGAGAATTCAATATTTTTCTTCTACTTCGTTTTGCACTCGTCTTTGGTTGGTCTATGCAGTTTGTGGTAATTGAGTGGCAAGTCTATTCTATGACAAATGATGAGCTAAGTCTTGGGATTATAGGCTTATGCGAATTTCTCCCTGCTTTTTTACTAGCACCTTTTGCTGGACATATTGTCGATAAAAAAGAAAAGCGAAACCTGTTTATGTTGTGTATTGCTTTGTTCTCTTTAATTAGCTTTGGTCTGTTTTGGTTGACTTCGGACGCCATAGAATCTACATGGCGCACAAATACTGTGTTGTACGGTATTTATAGTTTAGTGTTTTTTGGAGGCGTGTTACGTGCCTTTTTTGGCCCAACCATTTTTTCTCTTATAGCTTTAATTGTTCCTAAAAGAGCGTACCCAAATGCAGCAACTTGGAGCAGTAGTACTTGGAAAGGTGCTAATGTCTTTGGTGCTTTATTTGGAGGATTCTTAATCGCTTGGATAGGTGTACACTATACGCTAGGGATTATTTTTTTATTAGTTATGATAGCATTAGTGCTGGTATTTCAAATTAATAAAAAGCCAATTTTAAATAAGGTGACTAACGAATCTGTAAAAGAGAGTTTGGAAAAAGGTATCCGCTTTGTGTTTAACGACAAAGTTATTCTAGGTGCCTTAACCTTAGATATGATTGCGGTGTTATTTGGAGGTGCCGTCGCCATTTTTGCTGTATTTGCTAAGGATATTTTAGATGCTGGACCAAAAGGTTTCGGACTTTTAAATGCGGCGCTATCATCTGGCAGCATTATTACTATGTTGGCGACAACCTATATACCTATTACAAAAAATACAGGAAAGAAACTTTTGGTTTCTGTATTTGGGTTTGGCGTTTGTATGATAATATTTGGTGCTTCAAAATTAATGTGGTTAAGTGTTTTAGCATTATTCTTTTCTGGTGTTTTTGATGGAATTTCTATGGTGGTACGCCAAACCATTCTTCAGTTAAAAACTCCGGATGATATGCGTGGTAGAGTTGGCGCCGTAAACTCCATGTTTGTTGGCTCTTCTAACGAACTTGGCGCATTAGAAAGCGGTATCGCAGCTAAGTTATTTGGAGCGCCTTTAGCAGTAATGTTAGGTGGTACAGTAACACTAATTACCGTAGCTGTAATGGGTTTAAAAAATAAGCCTTTACGAAATTTGGATTTACAAGAGGATATAGATATTCACGAAAGTGAAGCGAACTAATATTCCTTTAGTTTGAAGTCTTCACCATCAAATTCACCATAAGTAAAATACTGAATCCAATCGCCAAGATTAATGTACTTAGAATTTTCATTCAATTGGATTTCCAATGGCAGATGTCTATGACCAAATACAAAATAATCACGGTGTCTTTCCTGTAATTTCTTTTTACTGTAAATAGCTAACCACTCAATATCTTCGCCAAGAAATTTAGCATCATCGTCTCCTGAAATAAGTTTGTTCTTTACAGAAAAATACTGAGCAATACGCATCCCAATGTCTGGATGCCCCCATCTAAATAACCAATTAAAAAAAGGACTCTTAAACACCTTTTTCATGCGTTTGTAGCCTTTATCGCCAGGACCAAGACCATCACCGTGACCGATGAAAAAATCTTTATTTCCGAGTTTAAACTCTTTGGGTTTATGATATACAGGAATACCGAGTTCATCTTCAAAAT
Source organism: Winogradskyella wandonensis (assembly GCF_004346845.1). GTDB lineage: Bacteria > Bacteroidota > Bacteroidia > Flavobacteriales > Flavobacteriaceae > Winogradskyella > Winogradskyella wandonensis. The sequence goes on from NZ_SMGI01000002.1 coordinate 801,268, forward strand.
AGCCATTCATCCATAAGTCGTGATTACCTACAAAATAATGGATTGGGATTCCGGAATCTGCAATTTCGGCTAGCTTGCCAAGTGTTCGTGTAAAACCTTTTGGTATTACGGTTTTATATTCAAACCAAAAATCGAACAAATCGCCAAGTAAAAATATTGCAGCAGCATCATGCTTTACCTCATCTAACCAAGCTACAAACTTCTTTTCGCGAGGGCGAGAAGCTTCTATAGTTGGTGCACCTAAATGGTTGTCTGAAGCAAAATAGATTTTTTTACCTGTAGGGATTTTTATGTGTTGAATTTTATTAGTCATATTTAATATGCTGAAACACTCCCGAAGCGTCGGGACAGCATGACGAAAGCGTCAATTATCCGAAGCAAACCATTCTGCAAAACTAGTAGCAGTTTCTTGTAATTTTAGAGAATGAAGCTTTATATTTTCTGGTAAATGTTTCTTTATTTTTTCGGCAAAATCAATAACCATCATTTCGCTTGTTGGTTGGTAATCTACAAGCAAGACATTATGGCCTCGGTCCGCTAATTCTTTAGCCAATTCTACATGTGGCGTATTTTTGTTAAATACTGTAGCATGATCAAAAACGTCAACGATTTCTGCTTTTACAATTTTTTTAAGGTCACCAAAATCGATAACCATCCCAAATTTTACGTTAGTGTTATCCGAAATAGGCGTACCAATTACCGTGACATCTAGTCTGTAGCTATGCCCATGAACGTTTTTGCACTTACCATCATAACCGTAAAGCGCATGGCCAGTTTCAAAAGAAAATTGTTTAGTAATGCGAATATTGCTCATGCCCGTAAATATAATGCTGCAAAGATATTATAAATGTAAAAAGAATTGCTTTTTAGATTACATTTGCTCACTTTTTTTAAATATAGGAAAGAATGAGTTGTTTTAAATTTAGTATTACCTAAGGTGAGTAGCTTGTTTGAAGCTATTCCGTTTTCTGAAAATCCGTTATACGAAAAAATTATAGCAGATATTTGGAGTCAGAAGTATAGTATTGTTGATGATTTTTTCATGCAAGATGAAGTTTTAGCGCTAAGAGAATCCTTACTTCTGAAGTATGAAGAAGATACATTTAGAAAGTCTGCAATTGGCAACAAAACCAATGAGGTTGTAAAAAAATCTATCCGTGGCGATATTATTTTATGGATAGACGAGTATTCCGCTAATTCCGCAGAGCTCATGTTTTTTAATAAAATTAATGACCTAAAAACATATCTTAACCGTACTTGTTTTCTGGGTATTAATCAGAAAGAATTTCACTACGCTATTTATCCAAAAGACACCTATTACAAAAGGCATTTAGATACGTTTATGAATGACGATAGAAGGCGCTTGTCTTTTGTTTGTTATTTAAATAGTGAAGACTGGAAACCAGAAAATGGAGGTGAGCTTGTCTTGTATTTAAAAGATGAAGAAAAGGTTATTTATCCTTTTCCTGGAAAGGTTGTTATTTTTGAGAGCCAAGAACTAGAGCACGAGGTAAAACCTGTAAACACGCCGAGATTGAGCATTACGGGTTGGTTAAAAACCAGATAAAACGTTATCTACGTCCTTTTCTTTTATTTACAAAATAAACAATGACTAGTACCAAACCTAATAAAAGAAACAATCCGTTTCCACTAAAAAAACTTAAGATATCCATTTAATTGTCTTTTAATCTTTTCTTTCTGCTTCTGTATATAGCATAGGCAATAACTACTAAAACCAAAAAGGGTAATAGTGTTCCTATAAAAACACCTATAGCGTAACCGCTATCCGGAGCCTCCTTAAGCTTTTGGTCAATGTCTGTACTTTGTAATAAGGCAATGAAAAGTTTCATTAAAATAGTCGTTTGTAATTAACCGCATGCCAAATCGCGATATATCGCTCAAATTTAAGAGTTTTGAGCAAGTGGACTAAAGGTTTTCCTAAATTTTATGATTAATGGTAGACCTCGCGCTAAAATCCAAAGGGTAAATGCAATAAAAATACCATGTAGCTTTAGGTCTAAACTATCTGTGTAAACAATCACTGGGATAAAGACCAGTAGTGTTGAAAACAAGAGAAGATTTCTAAGGTATTTCATGCGACCGAGGCCTTTAAAAACACCGTCGAATATAAAGGCTAAAGCGCACAAGGGTTGCATAAGGAGTACTATCCAAAACACGTCGTAAAAGGCATTCAAAACTTCAGAATCATTACTAAAAATTTGGCCTATTGGAAAATAAAGTAAACCACCTACTGCTGCCATAAGTAAGCCAACGAAGATGCCATATTTAATAAGTTTGGTACTTAAATCTATAAGGTTTTTGTAGTCTTTTGCGCCAAGTAATTTACCAGATAAGATATTTCCTGCACTGGCATATCCGTCTATTAAAAATGCCCCTAAAAACCAGAGATTTATTGCAATTGTATAAGCGGCAATATATTTAGGTCCATAAGACGTCGCAAAACTAGTGGCAAAATACAGTGCAACATTTAAGGCAATAGTTCTTATAAATAAATTAATAATCATAAGAATAAAACGCTTTATCTCAGGGTTAAACGGGAATTTAACAAGCAGAGGAATATCCGTCTTTTTTAATAGGTAAATAGCAGATAATATGGCCATAAGAATTTGAGCAATAACACTGGCATAAGCAGCACCTTTAATGTGCATTGCAGGAATTATATCGGTAATACCGTAAACGAGTATAACATCGAAAACTATGTTTGCTAGTGTACCTGCTAGTGCAATAAGCATTGGCTGATAAGTGTTTTGAAGTCCTCTAAACGTTCCAAATACTGCAATAGTAAACAAGGTAAATGGAAAGCCGAAAACACGTATTTGATAATAATCAACACTGTAATCTAGTATAACGTTTGAAGCATTGTACAGTTTAAAAATCTGTGATGCAAATGGATAGGTAAAAGCTATGATTAATACACTTAAAGCCGTAATAAGAAAAATAGCTTGTGCGGGTAAATTTTTAACGGCACCTACATTGCCAGCACCTAAATACTGCGATACAATAGAAGATATAGCGCTACGCGTTTGCCCTAAAACCCAAATAAGCATTGATAAAAATGTGGAAACAATACCTACCGCCGCCAAAGACTCCGTTGCGTTCAATGACATGTTACCAATTATTGCCGCATCCGTTAATGATAAAATAGGCTCTGAAATTCCAGAAATTAAGGCTGGAATGGCTAATTTATTAATATGTTTTAAAGAGATGGAGCTAATTTGTGACAAAAAAATATTTATCACAAAGGAACGAAAGATGATTGAAGATTTATAAATTAAATGAAAAATTATCAAGTTCTGAATTGACTTTGTTTAAGAATTCAGCTTTGTTTTCATTTTTTAAATCATTCTCTTCTAATGATTTCAATATAAGATATAATATGTTGACACCGAGACTGTCTGAAATCTTTTTAAGTATATCTATACTAGGTCTTCTTGAGTTATTTTCGATTTCAGACAAGTAAGTATTTGATATACCAACCGTCTCTGCTAACTCTTTTTGAGTAATTTTTTTGCCTTTTCTTATATCTCTTAAGGCTTTACCAATATTCATAAGTTTTGAGTTTACCCACTCAAAAAGCTTTTAATAGCTTCAATGGCTTCATGAGTAGCTAAATTTTTTAATAAAGACCAAAGTAAATGGTCGCTAAAGTTTTGTTTTTTGTTTTTTTGTTCTTCTGTTAATTCTTTAAGAAGCTGAATATTTTCAGTTCTTTCTTTCTCGGTTTCAGCTTTCTCTACTTGTTCTTCGACAAGTATTACTAACTTCTCTAGTAGTGATTTTTTCATTCTGTACTAAATTGTTTAAATACTCTGTTGCTCTTCGCTTTGAAGGAAAATAGTTTTTCATAATGTTTAATTTAATGGATTAATTAATTGTTTATTTAAGTGTAAATATATGATAAATTTTTTAATATTCCACTATTTGTGGATTTTTATTTCGCAAATAGTGGAATATTACTATGTTAAGATTAGCTCGTAACAATGAAAAGGCGATTCGCTTTGTTTTGGAAAGAAAATATCACCTAATCGTTTATAGCCGCGAAGTTCGTAAAACTTTTGATTTCTTTTGTTCCCTGAGAAGGTATCTAATCGTATGGATGTATAGTTATTTTCTATGGCAAAGCCTTCAGCAAAATCCATAAGTTGTTGCGCATAGCCTTTTCCTTGATGCTTAGGGTCAACAGCCAATCTATGGATGTAGATGTTATTTTTAGTTTCGGTTAGCCAATTAATGGGTATATATTCATCATCCATAATTGTGGAAATTACAATAGTACCAGCAATTGCATTATCTATTTCTAATACGTAAAGCTCACCACGATTTACATCCGTAATAAAGGCGTCTTTATTTGGGTAGTACTCGTTCCATTGAAAAATTCCTTTAGAAATCATGTGTCTGGCACAAGATTTTGTCATTTTTATAATCGATTCAATATCCGATAATCTCCCTTTTCGAATCATTAATTATGTGTACTTTTGTGTTAAATTCTAGTGACATGAAAAATATTTTAGTCCCTGTTGGTTCCTCAAAAAATGCAAAAAGTCATTTACAGTACGCCATTGATTTTGCAAAAGCGTTTGGCGCTAAAGTTTACGTGGTTCAAATATATAATGTTTATACCAAAGCAGGAACTATGATTAAGATAGACCATATTCTAGAACGCGAAAGTCAGGCTTTTCTCGATGAACATGTTGCATCTGTGGACAAGAAAGGTGTTGAGGTCGTTACTAGAGTTTTTAAAGGAAATTTGGTTGATACTATAGGACTGGCCTGCAAGGCACTTAAAGTAGATCTAATCCTTTTAGAGCCGAGAACAAACTCTATAAAAGAAGAAGTCTTTTTAGGTAAAACTTCTGGTAAGATTATAAAACAAACGCAAATACCAGCCTTAATTGTGCCAGAAGGTTATGCTTATAAGCCAATTGTAAAAATACTTATGGCAGCAAAATCAGTGGCTTTAGAGAAAAGTGAAGCGTTACAGCCATTAAAGTCTATTAAAGAGCAGTTTAAATCAATTATAAATTTACTGCTTGTTAAAACACCATATTATAACGAAGGTGATTTTGAGGTTAATGAAGAACTTAAAGCGCTTATAACTAATGCTGAAAATGTCGAAGCACCTACAACGTTCCAAGGTGTTTTAGAGCACTACAAAGACCACAATCCAGATTTACTTTGTGTCATAAGACGTAAGCGAGGATTTTTTAATAAGCTGTGGGAAAAAAATACAATTCTTAAAAAAGATTTTCATAGCACAACAATGCCTGTATTGGTGTTAAGTGGTTTAAGATAATTGTAGCCTAAAAGTAAACCCTCACAACAGCATTAGTCGTTAGCCCAAGAGAAAATCTCGAAAATTTGTCAACCACATCATTGTTGTTAATCCGATAATAATTGTTAATGGCGTTTTCTCTATCGGAAATATTCCATACAGAAGCTCCAACCTCTGACCTTAAAGCGTTACTTATTTTAAATTTATATAAGGCGGAAGCATCTATTCTTAAATAGTCTAGGAGCCTTTCATTATTAGCGATATCAAAATTTATGGCATCATCGACGATTTCGTTACCATCTAGCGGTACTGATGTTGGTTTTCCTACTCTATAATTAACGCCAGCAGAAATGTTCCAAGATTTGTTGCTGAATGTTGTACCTAGAGTAATTGAGTGGGTAATATCAAAATTACTTGGAAAAATTCTATCCTCAAGCGCTTCAAATGTATAGGTGTTATTGATGTAAGAGTAGCTTAGCCAACTATTAAAATTTCCGAATGATTTTCGGCATAAGAATTCCAATCCAAAGGCATCATAATTGCCTTTTTCCTTTGCAAATTCGTATTTAGTGGTGAAGCTTTGGCTTTGTGTAGTTATACCATCTACCTTTTTAAAATAGCCAATAGCATCTAACAACCAGCCACTATTTTTATACGTTATTCCAAGAGAAACTTGTTTGCTCTGTAAGACAGGAATACTATCATTATCGGTTAATTGCCAACGTCTTTTTTCAACACCTAAAAAGTCGTTTTGAAAATTCACGATTTGCGACGTGCTTTGATGTTTAAATTCGCCTTGTGCTTCAATTTCAATGTTGTCTCCTAAGGATTGTCTGACGCTCAATCTTGGTTCGATAATTAGTTTTTGAAATTTGGATAAGTAATTTGCTCTTACGCCACCTCTTACAGAAAAATCATTACTTCTGTTTTTATACCACGCTTGGCCAAAAGCACTGTGCTCTCTTAGTATTTCTTCGTCGCGTCTTACAAAACGTGGCAAATCAATATCGTTTAAGTTTATAACTTCGGTTTCGGTAAATTGATAACCAAGATTAAACTGCCATCGATTCCTTTTGTACATATTATTTAGCAGAATGCTTGATTCTGAAACGATATTTTCTTGTAATTGTAATTGATTATTTAAAACGTCTGCATTAAGCGCCTCAAGTTTATATTCAGTGTTGTAAACATTAAGTGTTGTAGATAATCTTTTGTTCCACTGTCTTTGATAATTAAGACCAACTGCGAGACTATTTTGTGAAACGTTACTGCGTCTAGATTGAGGAGCGCCATTAATAGTTGCAGTTTCGTTAAACCCTAAATTGTTATTTATTACTATAAAATTTAGTCTAATTAAATCGTTGTCAGTAGGTTGATAAAGCCATCTAAGTGAAGCATCGTAAAAGTCGAACTCTTGATTAGAGTTTGTGACGTTTAGCATATTACTTTCGGCCTCGGTGTCTTGCGTTACTCTATCAAAGTATACGTTATAGGTCGGTGTTCTTACGATATCGTCTAAAGATTTTCTAGATGCTACTTGAAGCGAAGATTTGTTTCCGATGGGAATATTAGAGAACAGTTCGGCATTTAAAAAATTAAGCCCTACAGTAGTACTGAATTTTGAATCGATTTGTTTGTTGGTCTGCATATGAATTGTACCAGAAACGCCATCTGTTAATGACACATCCGAGCCATTATTGATGACGCTCGCCGTTTGGGTCATAAGCGGATTGAAACTTGAAATTAAACCAAAAAAATGACCTGTTTGATACATTTTAATATCGTCCCATAGCATTAAATTTTGATCGTTAGAGCCGCCACGAATATTTATATTCGAAACCGTTTCGTCCACACTTAAAATGCTCGGTAAAGCTTGTACCGTTTGCAAAACGTCTGACTCTATGAGTCCTGGTAAAAGACTAAATCTATTGTAATCTATCGATGTTGTCCAATCCTTCCGTTTATCGATACCTTTTACGATATACGTTTCAATAAGCACAGGAGCTATAAGCTCTTGCTGAATAAACATGGATATAGTAAAGCACTCCTTAAGATTAAAAAACTTTACTTGACGCTCAATGGTTTTAAAACCTAGATGTCTTATGGTTAAGAGTTCGTTTTTAGATTTAAGAGCTATTTCAAAATAGCCGTTTTCATCGGTAATGGCGTATGCATATTTGCTTTTTATTGTGGCTCCAGTAAGCGGTGTTTGTAATTCTGAATCTTTTATGTAACCACAAAGTTTTAAAGGCTTGGAAATGGAATAAACCATAGGACTAATTTGCTCGAAAACAAAACCTGTTTGATTTTCGAGATTCTTTATCTTGGCAGACAAACTTAATGTTTCTGGAGGTGGTTTTATTTTTAAATTCTCTAATAGGCTAGTCTCGTAATTGAAGCTGATGGAGTGAATTTTAGAGATTTCGTCTAAAATCTTTGAAATGGAGACCTTCTGTTCTAAATTTTGTCCTTGTAGTTTGGATAAAAGACAGACAGACAGGCATATTAGTATATAATATTTAGTTTTCCCCATTCTCTATAATGACCATATTATTCGGTTCGATTATATAAGTCAAATTAAGAGGTTTTGAGATAGATTTTAGGGCATTTTCAAGATTATCATGTTCAAAAGCACCTGTAAATCGTAAACTTAGATTAGCTGGATATTGAATCTTGATATTATATTGCTTTTCTAGTTCTTTAACCACAGCATCGAAAGAGGCATTATCGAATACACTCATATTTTTAAGCCAGTGCGGTTCTGTTATGGCAATATCCGATTTTACACCTTTTCCAGAAGACAACATAAACGCTGTTCCTGCTGGTAGTTTAATGCTGTTATTGTTATAGCTTACCTGCACAAGACCTTCGTAACAAGCCACTTTAAATACGCTGTCTCGAGAAAAGACATTAAATTCTGTACCGAGCACACTTACGGTTCCAAATTCGGTGCGCACATCGAATCGTTTTCCTTTTTCTACATCAAAAAAGGCTTCTCCTTTTAAATCTAATGACCTAGTTTCTTGCCATTTAGATGTATTGTATTTTAACTCGGATAGCTCATTAAGATTTACAGTTGAATTATCGGGTAAGACAATGACCTCATTTTGGGCCAACTCCGTATTAAATGTGTTGATATTGTCTCTATTAACCAGCGTAAATAAAGCAAAACCAACAACGAAAATTGCTGCTATTGCAGACACTGCTTTTGCCCAATTAATAGATTTGCCGCTTTTAGAATCTAACTTTTTGTCTAATGCAGCAAAAGACTCAACTTTAGCATTAGTGTTCCCGCTAAAACGCTTAGATTCTTCAATAATTTCTTTATATAGGGCAGCATCTTCCAACGCTGAAAAAGCTTCTGCTTCTTCGTTGGTAAGGTCATTAGTTAACCATTTTTTTACTAAGTATTCTTTATCCATAACGTGCTGTTATATAACTAAAACAACTCAAGATGCTATTATCCCAAAATTATTTTCAATTTAATTCTTCAAGCTCATTTTTAAGTTTATTTAAAGCAGAGTAAATTCTGTGTTCCGCTACCTTTTTTGTAATTCCTAATAGTTCTGCCACCTCTTTTTGGGTCTTACCATCTACTTTATTTAGTAAAAAGGCAACGCGTTCATCTTCTTTTAGCCCAGCTAAAGCACGCTCAAAGCGCTTTAAAAATTCTTTTTTTCGTAATACAAATTCAGGTGACTCGTTAGTGTAGTCCTTTGGTTTTACGTTTTGGTACTTTAAAACCACCTTTTGATGCTTTACGGCATTTAACATCATATTATTAGCCGTTGTGTATAAATACGATTTCGCGGTCTCTGGTTTTATTTTAGAACAGTTTTCCCATAACTTGATAAAAGCCTCTTGGACCTTATCTGAGGGGTTTAATAAATCGCCATATTTATAAAAGAGAATATTACTTAAGGATTGCGCATACTTATCGTAAAGCTTTGAGAAGCGTACTTTATCACAAATATCCTTATGTAATGACTTTGACAAAAATTATCGTATTGATGGATTACCAAGATAGAAAAAAATCTAAATAGAAATTTGTTGGGAAGATTTAAGTTTTAGTTGTCTTAAGTATATAGAAGGCCATTTTCTGGTTATTAATTTGTAAAGTACTGAAACACTCAATGCAACCTTTTTCTGTAAATAGAACAACAACATTTATTAAATCTATTTCATTAATGAAACGAAAGGAGTTATTGCTTTGTGCGCAAAAGTTAAAGACTCTAGAAGCTATATTAGAAAAAGAGTATACAACAATAAACCTCTATAAATATCGCCAGGTAAATGACCGACTATATAATTTGAAAGCTATAATCTCTGATTTAGAAACATTAGAATTAAAAATTTTAAAAAATTCTTGGGACAATCTATAATTAAGTTGTTATAAGAATAAAGAAGGCTATTTAAAAGCCAATCAAAAAACGAACAGTATATAAAATCACTAATTATGAAAACATTAAAACCAATCTTACTATTAGTTCTAGGTGTTGTATTTACAATGACATCTTGTAGAACAGAAGACGACTTATCGATTGATCCACCAGTCGAACAAACCATCGAAGCCAGTTCTATGGTTGCAAATCTAATGAGTAGAACAGCAACCAACGATGGCTCTAGCGATAATATCATAGATAGCGCAAGTTGTTTAAGCGTGCAATTACCAGTTACAGTGACTGTAAACGGGATAGAGCTTGTTATAAATGACGACGATGGTTACGAGGATATAGAAGACATCATTGATTTATTTGATGACGACGTGGATTCTGTAGTTGTTTCGTATCCTATAACAGTAATTCTTACAGATTATTCTACTGTCGTGGTTAATTCGGATGCAGAATTAGAAGCTTTAGGAGAAAATTGTCTTGGTGAAAACGAAAACGATGATGATATAGAATGTATTGATTTTCAATACCCTATTACAGCTTCAGTTTTTAATGCAAACAACGATTTAATTGACACGATTGTTATCAATAACGATAACGAAATGTATGATTTTATAGATGATTTGGACGAGTTTGTAGCGGTTACTATTAATTTCCCAATCACAGTAATTTTTGCTGACGGAAATACCCAAACCGTTAATAGTATTCAAGAATTAGAAAATGCTATAGAAACTGCAGATGATACTTGTGACGAGGATGATGATAATGATTTTGATGATGACGATTGTAACGATTGCACAACAAATGACCTTGAAACAGTTTTTGCAGATTGCGCAGAATGGACGGTTGATAAACTAGAACGTAACGATAATGATTTAGAAGACAATTATGTGGGCTATACGTTTGAATTTAATAACGACGGAACCATTCTAGTAACTCAAGGCACCAATACATTTAATGGTACGTGGAGCGCAATGGGCTCAGGAAATAACATTTCGGTTATGATTAATGTAACAGGCTTATCGGACTTTAATGATAACTGGAATTTACACGAAATAGAACAAGAACCTGGAGAAGTAAAAGTTGACTTAAGATTGGGCGACGATAGACTTCGTTTTGAAAGTGATTGCACATCTGGAGGAACAACGGTAGATGATACAGCACTGGTAAATGCGTTAACCACTGGAGATTGGTATGTTACGTATTTCTTTGACGACACAGACGAAACCGCAGACTTTTCGGATTATGTTTTCAATTTTGCTTCTGATAATACAGCCACAGCAACAGACACAAACGGTTCTACTAATGGTATATGGTCAACAACATCTGGAGATGAGACTGTACTTGGATTAAATTTAAATTTTGGCACAACAATTCCGCTTGACGAATTAGCAGATGATTGGGATGTGCTCGAAGTTACTAACGATATAATTAGACTAAAAGATATTAGTGGTGGCGACGGCTCTGAAGATTTTTTAACTTTTGAAAGAACACCTTTTAGTGGCGGAAACGGTAATGATAATCTCACTACCATTTTGTCTGACGGTCTTTGGGTTGTAGCATCCTACACAGAAGACACTGATGACCAAACGGCTAATTATTCAGGTTATCAATTAAATTTTGATTCAGGCGGAACAGTTTCAGCTTCAAATGGCACTAATACGAATAATGGTACCTGGTCTGTATTTAGTTCTGGGAATCAAATGGCTCTTAATTTTGGGACAGACATTCCGTTTAATGAGTTTAACGATGACGATTGGGATGTAATTTCTGTATCGGACACACAAGTTGTAATTCAAGATGTAAGCGGCGGTGGCGGTGGCACAGACACGTTAACTCTTCAAAAAATTTAAATAAATAATTAAATTAATCTAAACACAAGTATTATGAAAAAAGGATTTTATTATAGCGCAATAGTTATGTTAAGTCTAACCTTAATGTCAACACAATGTTCTTCCGATGACGACGCAGGGCCATTTGATAACAGCCAAGAAATTGCTGAAATCGTAAGTACAGCGGAGTCAGGAACATGGAGAATAACAAATTTTAATGACTCTGGACAAGATGAAACCTCGGATTTTAACGGCTACAATTTTAGTTTTAATTCTGATGGATCTTTAGTCGCTACCAACGGAACTAATACAGTATCAGGAACATGGTCTGTAACAGATGATAGTAATAGCAGTGACGATAGTAGCAGTAATGATGATATAGATTTTAATATTTTCTTTCCTGTACCAGAAACCAATGATTTTGAAGATTTAAATGACGATTGGGATATCGTTTCAATATCAAATACTAGAATAGAGTTAATAGACGTCAGTGGCGGAAACGGAGGAACGGATTTACTGACTTTCCAAAAAAACTAAACCAAAACAGAGAGACTATTTAATCAAATAGCTAAGTATAATTTTCCCCCAAGTGTTTGATTAAAGCAACCAGCCATTAATAATGGCTGGTTTTGTTTTATGTTTATTTAGATAATTTATCTCAAAATATCTATTTAAAATTCTATACATTTGCTTTGCTTATATGTTTGGTTTTTTATCAAACAAGTTAGGGGCATTAGCTCAGCTGGCTAGAGCGTTTGGCTGGCAGCCAAAAGGTCATCGGTTCGACTCCGATATGCTCCACAGTATTTAAGAAGTCTTCAATTTTTGTTTGAAGGCTTTTTTTGTTTTTGATATATAAAGTTTATTATCGGAGGAGAAGTTTACCCTGAGCACGGTCGAAGGGACTCCGATATGCTCCACAGTATTTAAGAAGTCTTCAATTTTTGTTTGAAGGCTTTTTTTTGTTTTTTTTAAACAAGAAAATCTAAAGTAGATTTGATAACTTCTTCAAATTCACTAGAAATATAGTCATGTGGCCATGGGTGGCTAATGTTAAAAACATGGTCAGCATTTTTAATTATTTCTAGTTGACTTTTTGGGTTCCAATTATTGATGCTTTCAGCTTCTTTTATAGAAATTGATGTGTCAGAGTTACCATGGATGATTAGCTGAGGTATTTTTATTTTTTGGCATGCTTTTTTAATATCCAAACGTTCTTTATTCTGAATGTAATCTTCGTAGAATTGATAATAATGCGGCATTTGCTGCTTTGTCCGACCGTTAGTTACATATTTTACACCATCTTTTTTCCATTGGTCTAAGTTACCAACGGTAGCGGTGCGTTTTCCAAAATCGCAAACGCTAGCCAATGTCACTAGTTTTTTAATTCTGTTATCCTCGGCAGCTTTTAAGATTGCAATTCCGCCACCGCGACTGTGACCAATGAGGTAGATTCTCGAAGTATCAACAAATGAATTATCCTTAAAATGTGTAATCGCCCAATCAATTACATCACCTAAGTCATTAAGTTCTTTAGAGTAATTATTATTCCCAAAAGCTTCTAAATCTGGGAAATCTATGGGTTGCTCAACCGTTCCTCCATTATGCGAAAAATTGAATTTTATAAAACAGAAACCATTTTTAGCTATACGTTTAGCCATAATATCCCATGCACCCCAATCTTTATAGCCCTTATAGCCATGACAAAATATTACTATAGGACTAATTTTTAATCCTTCTTTACAATAAATATCAATAAGAATGGGTTTATTCTTTTCTCTTTTTAAAACTATATTTTTTTCAATGGTCATTAATCGATTTCTTTTTCTTTAAAGTGAATTTCTGGATTACATATTTCTAGAATTAATTTTTTCAATTGCATTTCAAAATCTTGAAGAATAGTCTCTGTAATTAGTTGCTCTTTGGTTCGGCTACTAAAAGATGGTTTTAATCCAAACTTTAAGAATCCTTGTTTTAAATTCTTAAAGGAAATAATTCCCGCTTCTACAGGTAAGTGTATTAAGCCTTGTTTTTGCATCATATAGACGTAACACAATACTTGAAAGGATTTACTATATTTCTTATAATCTGTAGTAAGAAGGCCCCAATCGAAAATTTCTACCTGATTTTGCTCTACCTTTCCAGATTTGTAATCTATGACTCGAACGATGCCATTTAACTCATCTACACGGTCTACTTTTCCTTTGAGCTTGATTGGAAAGTCTAATTCTCGAAGAGATATAGGAATTAAATTATCGACTTCTATAGCTATAATTTTTAATGTGTTTCCGCTTTGCAATAGTTCGATTTCAGAATCAATAAAATTTGTAACATATCGCTTAGCAATCTCGTAAATTATTAAATTTTTACCTGTAGCGATATCACCTTCCTTATATTCTTCTTTAAAGTGAAGGGATACGGTTTTAGTAATTAAAGACTTCATTTTAATTAAGTCCTCAACGCTTAGATAATGGCCTTCAAAAGTTTTATAAAAATCTTCTAGTGTGTTGTGGATAACCGTTCCTAGTGTATTTGCTGCAACAGTTTCTTCTACATCTTCAGAATCTTTAACACCTAAGACTTTTTCCAAATAAAAATCTATGGGATTTCTTATGTAATTTGTTAGCGATGACGGCGAAAATCCTTTTTCGGCAACTAACTTTAACTGAGTTATAACAGATTCATCTTTTTTTATTTCGATTAAGTTCTCTTCAACTTGAGGGATTTTTGGCGAGGCGACAACATGTTTTATATCATGCACACCGTCAACTTCTAATTGGGTAATAAAACGACTTTTTTCACCACCTTTTAAAGTGTCCACTTCTGTATTATATATAAGGTATATATGTTTTGCGCGTTGGATAAGATTGTAAAAATGGTAGGTGTAGACCGCATCTTTCTCTTTAAATGTAGGCAATCCATTATCTATTTTAACATCAAACGGTATGAATGAATTATTTGTTTTACCACCTGGTAAAATACCTTCGTTTACGGAGCTAATGATAACTGTTTCGAAATCTAAAACGCGTGACTCTAGCATACCCATAATTTGTAAGCCCTCCAAAGGTTCGCCTTTAAAATCTAGTGTTTCTGTATTTAATAGTTCTTTATACACTGCATATAAAGTTGAGACGTCTTTGATATAATTATATTTAGAATTTAGCGTAGAAAGCTCATTAAAGAGTGTATTAAACCTATAAAGATATTCCAGCTCTAACTGTTTTTTAAGCTTATCCTCGCTTAGGGCAACTCTTAAATTTTGAATTAGTTTGTTACATACTTTAATAATTTCCGAGATTGAAACGTCCCAGTTACCAAACAACAGCTTAAGAATAGCCTCGTCTTTGGCATCTCCAAATTTAAGGATGTCAGAAACGCTTAAGTAAACGTGATTATTTTCTTGTATAGTGTTTATAATGTGCTGACTTGACTTTAAAAGATAATTAACCATGGGGTCAGAGAGGATAGCGATTACTTCCTTGTAGTAAAATTTATGGCTATTTAAACGATGAAGATTAAATAATTGAATAAAAAGTGCATTAAGGGGAACATCCTTTAGAGGTAGGCCCATAGTAACATTGACTGATTCTACAGTTGCTGGTAGCGAGTTTAGAACTGGTGTTAGTAGTGTCTCGTCTCCTAATACTACGGCGGTGTTATTTAAGTCCGGATTATGGTCTGAAATATTCTTTAATAATTGCCCTATATACTTGCTTTGACCAATGGATTTTGGGCATCCAATCGCTTTTATTTGTTTTGGTTTTGAATAATTTTTTCCAATCCAATTAAAAGGATGCTTTTGGTAGTGATTCCAATGCTCTTTATATTTTCTTGCAAAACGACCAGCACTGTGCATAGTGTCATTATAGTAATGCGAATCTAAATCCCAATATATCTTGGCTTTATCATGTTTTAGAAGTGTTTGTATGATTTCACTTTCGCAACTGTTTAGAGCATTAAAACCAAGAAAAATATGAGTTTTAAAATTATTTTGAGCGTAGGATTCTATATGCTTAGTAGCCTCTTTATATATTAAGCCTTGATAGGCTATATTTTGCGATATTAAATCATTGGTGAGCTGATGATAATAGGCCTTTAGATTTCCCCAAAACCTCAGGTAATTGTTAATAAGCTCAGTCTTTTGGTTTTCTAAAGACCAATGATTAATTTCTTGTATAGCACTTAAATAATCAAATATTTCGTTTGGAGGAACCAAATATCTGTCTACTTCATTAAAATCTTGTATTAGAATCTGCGCCCATTTCGAAAAAGTCTCAAAAGGTTCGGTACTATTTACTGGAGTTATTTTTTTATATGTACTGTAAAATTGAAATAAAAGCTCAATTCCAGAAATCTGTTTTAGCTCAGATAGTTCTTGAACAAAATCTTCGATACTAATAATATCCGGGGCGAAGCTTGTCTCTTTTAAATAATGATGCAGGTTGCTTTTTAGAAATACACCAGCTCTTTTACTAGGTAGAATAAAAACGCAATTAGCGAAGTTTACACTATTTTTTTCTAAATCTTGTAAAACATCCTGAATAAATATTTGCATGCCTAAAAATAAAAAAAGCCTCGGATATCCGAGGCTTTTAAAAAAATTATATGTTCTACAAATTAGTTAGCTAAGTTAATCTCAACTCTTCTATTTTGTTTTCTTCCTTCTCTTGTTTTGTTAGAAGCAATTGGCTTAGACTCACCAAAACCTTCAGCTGACAATCTAAATTCATCAACACCGTTAGCAACTAAATAATCTTTTACAGATAAAGCTCTAGCATCAGATAATCTTAAGTTAAGTTTTTCTGAACCAACACTATCTGTGTGACCTTCAACTGTAAATTTAGCAGAAGGATATTTATTAAGTATAGCAATAATGTCAGCTAATACTTGCTCAGATTCTTTTTTGATTGAAGATTTACCAGTATCAAACAAAATAGTCTTAGCATATTCATTTAAAGTATCTTGAACTTCTTTAGTTACTTCTGGGCACCCTTTGTTAGCAACAGTACCAACAACATCTGGACAGTCATCGTCTTTATCTAAAACACCGTCACCGTCTTTATCTTGGTATGGGCACCCTTTGTTAGCAGCAGGACCAGCTTCGTTAGGACATGCATCGTCACCGTCAGCGATACCATCACCGTCAGCATCTGGACATCCAGCTAAATTTTTAAGACCAGGAACAGTAGGACATTTATCACTACCATCTACAACACCGTCACCATCAGAATCAGGACAACCATTAAACTCAGCTAAACCAGCTTCGTTAGGACAATCGTCTTTAGAATCCTCGATACCATCGTTATCAGAATCTGGACAACCGTTGAACGCTTCTAAACCTGCAACTTCTGGACAAGCGTCTTCGTTATCGTAAATTCCGTCACCGTCTGTATCAGTTCCGCCAAATTTGAAGGTTACACCTAGAGAATGCTGAAAGTGCTTTGGTAAAACATCTTCAAAAGAGTGCTTGTATGCAGATTGAGCATCTATTGCAACAAATTCATTTATCCAGAATTTTATACCTAAAGTACCGTTTAGTGTCCCAGCACCTACATCATCAACCCAAGTATATCCACCACCTACTCCAAGGTATGGGTCAAATACTTTTGAATTAACTAAATCTTTAAAACTGTAAGAAACCGTACCATCTAAAGCAAAATATGTCAAATCATCTACTTCATTTGTTGTTTCTGCACCAGTAACTAAATTAACATTTGATCCAAACTTACTAATTCTGTTCAAACTTCCTGCGGCCGTAAAAGTAAAACCATCATCTAAATATCGTGAAACAGCTGCTCGAGATATGAATGGTAAAATATTCCAATGATCCTCAACGTTGAAATATTCATCAAAAAATTCACCTTGAGGAGTTGGCTCACCTACAGGGTAAACATCTACGGCATTTACACCAAGCGTAAAAGCCCAAGGGTTGTTCTTATCCTGAGCGTTAGCAGTGCTAAAGCTCGCTAAAAGCACAGCTACAAATAATAATCTGCTAAGATTTTTCATATTCTAAATAATTTAATTTTAAGTGTTAATTGTTAGCAAATGTAAGTTGTTAAATATTATTAACAAAGACAAATATATAAAAATATTGATACAAAGCCTTTAAATATAGCCATTCTAAAGAATTTATATGATTTCTAATCTTTGACCTACGTCAATAAAGGCTTCAATAGCTTTGTCTAGATGTTCCTTTTCGTGAGCTGCAGATAGCTGGACTCGTATTCTAGCTTTATCTTTTGGCACGACGGGATAAAAGAAGCCAATAACGTAAATGCCTTTCTCTAGAAGCATATTTGCCATTGTCTGAGATAGTTTTGCATCGTATAGCATAACAGGGACTATAGCAGAGTCACCATCAATGATATCAAAACCTGCGTTTTTTAGTCCAGTTTTAAAGTAATTCGTATTCCATTCTAGTTTATCTCTAAGAGATGTATCACCAGAAAGCATATCAAATACTTTGATAGATGCTCCAACTATAGCTGGAGCAAGAGAGTTTGAAAATAAATATGGTCTTGAGCGTTGTCTAAGGATTTCTATAATTTCTTTTTTTGCAGTTGTATAGCCACCCATGGCACCACCGAGAGCTTTACCAAGTGTTCCTGTTATAATATCTATTCTACCTAAAACCCCTTTTTCTTCTAGCGTTCCTATTCCAGTTTCTCCAATAAAACCAGTGGCATGGCATTCGTCAATCATTACCATAGCATCATATTTATCTGCTAAATCACAAATTTTATCTAATGGAGCAACTAAGCCATCCATAGAGAATACACCATCCGTAACAATTATTTTGTGGCGTGCACCATTTTTATTGGCTTCAACGAGTTGCACCTCTAAGTCTGCCATATCATTATTCTGATATCGATAGCGAGCTGCTTTACACAATCTAACACCGTCTATTATTGATGCATGGTTTAAAGAATCGGAAATAATTGCATCTTCCTTACCTAATAAAGGCTCAAAAACACCTCCATTTGCATCAAAAGCTGCAGCATAAAGTATGGTGTCTTCCGTTCCGTAGAAGTCTGCTATTTTTTGTTCTAATTTTTTATGGATGTCCTGTGTTCCGCAAATAAAACGTACCGAAGACATTCCAAAACCATGGGTATCCATAGTATCCTGAGCAGCTTTTACGACCTCTGGATGGGAAGAAAGACCTAAATAATTATTAGCACAAAAGTTTAAAACTTTTTGCCCAGTACTTAATGTAATTTCTGGACCTTGTGCAGAAGTTATAATGCGTTCTTCTTTAAAAAGTCCAGCCTCTTTTATGTTTTCTATTTCTTGATTAAGATATTCTTTTATTGCTCCGTACATGCTTTGTTTTTTTTGAGTGTTACAAAGTTACTATTTAACTTCTATAATTTTAATATCCTCATTAACGTAAACTAATAATTTTTTTTCGATTTTATAATTCATTTCCTCCAAAGCATCAGCATAAGTTTCTAGCTGATTTTGATGCGTATTGTCAATGGCGCCAGTTTTATAATCTATGAGTATTGCTGAATTTTCATTTATTGCTATTCTATCTGGTCTTAAAAATTGCCCTTCCTTGGTAATGATGTCTTTTTCGTTTAAAATTTCATATGTTTTTGAGAAATAAGCGCTTATTTGTTGGTGTGTCACGACAGACAAAACAAGTTGTTTTAGATCCGTACTTTCCGAAGATTCTATATAGCCGTCACTAATCATTAAGCGTATGGCTTCTTCCACATCGTCAATAGTTTTAATTTTGGACATGACAAGATGGATAAGATTTCCATAATTAATAGCTTGTTCTTGTTCTGTTTCCCATAGTAATCCAGCTTTGGTAATCACTTTTAGATTATGAGATTCTTTAGGAGTTGAAATAAATTCTACATCTTCGATTAAATCGTCTGAAACTGTCCTATCAGTTAATCTAAATTTTTCCCCAAATGCGTAATTGGGTTTTTGGTCTTCCCATTGACCTTTTGCTTTTAAGTACTTAATAAAAAGACCTGCATAGGTTTTTTCATTGACTTCACCTTTAGAATTAATATCCTTTTTACTAACAACATATAGTTGTTCAACTGCTCTGGTTAGACTAACGTACAAAAGATTTATGCTGTCCAACTCTAGTTGCGACTGGTGATTGTTATAAATAACTTCGCCTGTTTCTCCGTAATCTGTAAAGTCTTTAGAGTAATTAATTAACGTATGGTTAAAGCCATTATAATCTTCAGGCTTTAAAGTAAACCATTCTTTAGGTTCTATCTCGCGATACATATCTAAATCTGCAAACGGAAAAATTACAATAGGGAACTCAAGGCCTTTAGACTTGTGTATGGTCATTACCGAAACGGCATCTAGATTACTTGGTGTGGCAATACCTAAGTTCTCTTTTTTTGAATCGAAATAATCCAAAAACCCTAAAATATCCGAAGCTTCTTTATTAGAATAATCTAACACGGTATCTAAGTAAAACTGAATGTATGCATCCGAGGTCGAGGTGCATAAATTTAAACCACGAATTAATTCTTCGGTCGCCTCGTAGAGTGGAAGTTGAATCAACCTTTTGTGATTTAAACTAAGACCAAATGCGCTTAAGTTTTCAAATAATTCTGGCGTCGAAAACTCTAAATAAGTACTAAAAAAAGCATGCTTATTTTCAATAGTAAACACTTCTGACAAAGCACATAAAACATCAAGTTTTAGTTTTTGATTTTCGGGTTTAATTAATAGCGTTAGTAACAAATTAATTAGCCTAACTTTTGGTGAGTTGTTTAATAATAAGGTTTCAGAAGAAACTATGTTAATAGACTTACTCGTTAGATGTTTAGAAATGGCAATACCTTCCTTTTTCTTTCTTACCAAAACACAGATGTCTTTCAGACTGTATCCTAATTCGATGCACGAGTTAATAATCTCTAGAGTCTTTTGGATGTAAGCTTCTGTGCGTTCTTCGGCATTTTCAAACTCTAAGAACGAAAGATTAACATAACCATCTTGTTTTTTTAAAGTCTTTTGATGCGCATCTTCATAGAGCATTTTAAAGTCTTCTTTTGTAAAGAAAGCATCTGATATAAAACTGAAAAATGAATTATTAAAATCAATAATTGCTTTGTAACTTCTGTAATTTGTATCCAGTTTTTTGACTTTTGCCTCTGCCTGAAATGGATTACCCACACCTTTATATAGATTTACAAATTGTTGGGCATCACCACCTCGCCAACGATAGATAGATTGTTTAGCGTCGCCAACAAGCATCGCAGAACCGTTGTTAGACGAAAGTGCATTATCCATTAAGGGCATCAGGTTTTCCCACTGCATTTTGGAGGTGTCTTGAAATTCGTCTATAAAATAATGTTTAAATTTTTCGCCTAAACGTTCGTAAATAAAGGGCGTAGGTTGGTTTCTTATTTCTTTGCTTATAATAGTATTGAAATCTGAAATTAGTACTTTGTTTTCAGTTTCTTTTAACGTCTCTAATTCTTTTTGAAGGGCATTAATAACAGATAACGGCGTAATATTTTTATAAATGGCTTTGTTAAATTTTAACTCTATAAGCCAATCTTTGGTTTGTAAAAAAGCATCGGCCAAATCTTGCTGAATGCTATTTATAATTTGTGCAACATCTTCAGAGACACGTTTAGGATATAGTGAACCGCCTTCCACAAGTGTAGTCTGCCATGCGGAATCTAAATTTAGATTATACTTTTTTTCTGAAAGACTTAGAAAATAATTAGGAAGTGATTTTCGATTAAAATCATCGAATTCAAGCCTAGCTTCACTAATTAAAGAGAGTGTTGTCTCGGCTTTTTCTTTAATTCTTTTTTCTAAGACAGTAACTTTTTTAGTTATCTGCGTTTTAAGAATTCTAAAATCTTCAAGCGTTTTATCCTTTAATAATGCTATATACTCGCTATCGTTTTCGCTTAATAAGAGTTTGCTTATTTTTCTAAAATCGTTACTTATATCCCAACTTTTGTCGTCATCTGCTTTTTCGATGGCAAAATCAACAAGTAGTTTTGTTAGTTTTTCGTCTGTTCCGGCTCTATCAATTAAGTTATCTACGGCTTTTGTTAGAAAATAGTCTTGGTCTAATTCGACTTCAAAATTTACAGGTAGTTTAAGGTCAAAGGCAAAAGTTCTAATAACTCGGTGAGTAAAGGCATCAATCGTAGAAATATCAAAAGCACCATAATTATGTATAATCTTTTTTAAGACAATCTTTGATTTTTGATGAAGTTCCTCTGCTGAAATTAAAAGTTCGCTACAAATATCTCTAAACATCGAGTCGGGATGTTTTTTGTAGTCTTCAGAAGAAAAGGCCTTAAGCTTATCAATAATTCTTGATTTCATTTCACCGACTGACTTATTGGTAAACGTAATAGCAAGAATATTCTTAAAATGCTCATAGTTTTTAGAGCGGATTAGAAGCTTTATGTAAGACTTAGCTAGCGTGTAGGTTTTACCACTTCCTGCGGATGCACTATATATTTCAAAAGTCGAGTTCAACAGATTAATTTTATACCAAAATAGGTAATCTTAATATTTTATTTAGATTTTCTTTAACTCAAAATCGTAAATTTGTTAAAATATAATTATAAACATTTAAACAAAAATATTATGGCTTTTGAATTACCAAAATTAAAATACGCATACGACGCATTAGAACCACACATCGATGCTCGTACAATGGAAATCCATCATTCTAAGCATCACAATGGATATACCACAAAACTTAATGCTGCAATCGAAGGAACAGATTTAGAAGGAAAATCTATCGAGAATATTTTAACTAATCTAGATATGTCTAACGCTGCTGTGAGAAATAACGGTGGTGGTTTTTATAATCACTCATTATTTTGGGATGTCATGAATCCAGAAGACAGAGGATATTTATCAGGAGAATTAAAAGATGCTATCGAAGCTAAATTTGGTTCTAAAGACGCATTTGTAGAAGCTTTTAGTAAAGCAGCAGCTACACAATTTGGTTCTGGCTGGGCTTGGTTGTGTGTACATGATGGCGGAAAAGTAGAAGTATGCTCTACACCAAACCAGGATAATCCATTAATGCCAGGTGTAGGTTGCGGAGGAACACCAATTTTAGGATTAGATGTATGGGAGCATGCGTACTACTTAAACTACCAAAACAGAAGACCAGATTATATAGATGCTTTCTTTAAAGTAATTAACTGGAATGAAGTAGAAAGACGCTACGCTGAGGCGAAGTAAAATTTTATAATCATGAAATATGAAGCCCAAGTCGAAAGATTTGGGTTTTTTGTTTTTCGAGATTCTCCGTACTCAAAGGAATAAAATTGAAAAAGGTGAACGAGATGTTCACCTTTTTGCCCCAAATCTACCATAAACTTAACCTACTTATGTTATGGTAGAAACAAATATATATTAAGACTTACAAACTTGAAGCAAAACTTAGACGAAACGCTTAAATATCGGTCTAAACGATTTTATGAGGTTGTATCTTTCTGAAAACAAGGTAGTTAAAAGATTGTTAAAATCATCTGATTAGTGATTTGTAATACACAAAGTGGCTGTAAATCAAACCATTATGGGAAAATTATAAAAAGAGCTATTAATTTTAATAAGCTCTTTCGTTGTTACCTTCATAAAAATTAATGAATGCTCGGTTAACCACACGATTTCCGCCAACAGTTGGATAGTCTCCTGTAAAATACCAGTCGCCTAGATTTTTCGGACATGCCTTGTGTAAGTTATCTACTGGCTGAAATATAATTTTAACCTCTGCATTTACATCGTCGTCACTTAATAGTTCAGATATTTTATCAGATATTTCTTCGTCTGTAAAGTTGTCGTAGATTTCTTTTACAAAATTCTTTACATCCTTGTCTTTTAAATTCTCTTGTGCCTTACATTTTTTGTAAACTTCTTCGACGATATGATAATTATTTGTGTCTTTTAATAATTCTAAGGCGGCTCTAAAGGCTACTAAACCTTCTAGATTGGCCATATCAATTCCGTAACAATCTGGATACCTAATCTGCGGAGCAGAAGAGACCACGACTATTTTTTTAGGATTAAGACGATCCATCATTTTAATGATACTTTTCTTTAAGGTTGTACCACGTACAATACTATCGTCTATAATTACTAGGTTATCGTTGGGTTTTATAACGCCATAGGTTACATCATAAACATGCGCCACTAAGTCGTCGCGACTACTGTCCTCGGTTATAAAGGTTCTAAGCTTAACGTCTTTAATTGCAATTTTTTCTATTCTAGGTCTTTCCGATAATATTTCGGTAACTCTCTCGGCAGAAAGTTTTCCTTCGCCATCCAAAATCGCTTTTGTTTTACGCTGATTTAGATGTTCTTCAACGGTATCTATCATTCCAAAAAATGACGTTTCTGCAGTATTTGGGATAAATGAGAATACAGAGTTTTTAGTGTCATAATTAATGGCTTCAAGTACTTTTGGCATTAAAAGGCGCCCAAGCTCTTTTCGTTCTTTATAAATTTCAGCGTCACTTCCTCTAGAAAAGTAGATGCGCTCAAAAGAACAGGCCTTTCGTTCTAGTGGCTCTAGAATTTGTTTTATTGCTGTTTCACCTGATTTTTTAGTGATAATGGCGTGTCCTGGTTCTAATTCGATAACATCATCAAAACCTACATTAAAGACGGTCTGTATAACTGGACGTTCTGATGCCACTACGACAACTTCGTCATCTTTATAATAATAAGCAGGTCTAATTCCCGCAGGGTCTCTTAGCACAAAAGAGTCACCATGCCCTAATAAACCGGCCATAGCATAACCACCATCCCAGTTTTTTGCGGCTTTTTTAAGAATTTTAGCAACATTAAGACGTTCTGCAATTAAAGGCGAACATTCTGCTTTACTATAGCCTTCTTTTTTTAAATTCTTGTAAATTTTTGAAACGGCATCATCTAAAAAATGACCGATTTTTTCCATTATAGTAATGGTATCGGCTTTTTCTTTTGGATGCTGACCTATCTGTACCAAGTTGTTGAATAGCTCGGTTACATTAGTCATATTAAAATTACCCGCAACAATAAGATTTCTGTGCATCCAATTATTTTGTCTTAGAAAAGGATGTACACTTTCTACACTATTTTTGCCAAATGTACCGTAACGGACATGTCCAAGAAGCAGCTCCCCAATGTAAGGAATATGCTTTTTCTGTGCATCCACGTCGTTTTGATATTCTGGATGGTTTGTGAGCTCTTCGTTAATACGCTCGTTAATTTGAGAGAAAATATCCTGTATAGGCTGTTGTGCGATAGACCTTACGCGACTAATGTATCGCTCTCCTGGATGCGTATCTAATTTTATACTTGCAAAACCTGCACCATCCTGTCCACGATTGTGCTGCTTCTCCATCATGAGGTACATTTTATTTACCCCGTAAAATGCACTGCCATACTTTTTTTTGTAATAGTCTAAAGGTTTTAAAAGCCTAATCAATGCTATACCGCATTCGTGTTTTAAAGCATCACTCATTATTGTTGTACAAGTAGTTTATGTTGTGTTATATTCAAAAATACTGAATTAAAAAACGCGCCAAAAAAGGCGCGCTATATTTTACGTTAATTCTATGTCGAATTGTGTTAGTTGCTGAAACTGTCTCAAGCGTCTCTGGACCTCTTCAGAATCTAGGTTTAACATTCGTTCCGTACCGAATTTTTCGACACAAAACGACGCTAAAGCAGAACCGTGAATGACTGCATTTTTCATGTTTTCAAAAGAAAAATCTTCGGTTTTTGCTAAATAGCCAGTAAAACCTCCTGCAAATGTATCCCCAGCTCCTGTTGGGTCAAATACTTCTTCTAGTGGTAAAGCTGGAGCATAAAATACATTGTCGTCATGAAACAATAATGCACCATGCTCTCCTTTTTTAATAACTACATATTTTGGACCCATCTCATGAATCTTACGCGCTGCCACGACTAAAGAATACTCTCCAGTAAGTTGTCGAGCTTCTTCATCATTGATGGTAATAACATCGATATGTTTTATAGTTTTGTGTAGTTCTTCTAAAGCACAATCCATCCAAAAGTTCATAGTGTCTAGAACCACTAATTTTGGTTTCTTATTCATTTGCTTTAAAACGCTCATTTGTACCGATGGATGTAAATTACCTAACATTACAACCTCGGCATCTTTATAAATTTCAGGAACTACTGGATTAAAGTGTTCTAAAACATTAAGTTCTGTAGCTAAAGTATCACGAGAATTCATATCGTTATGGTACTTGCCACTCCAGAAAAAGGTTTTACCGTCTTCTACAATTTCAATACCCGAAACATCAATATTTCTTTCTTTTAATAAATCTAGGTAAGTTTGAGGAAAATCGCCTCCCACAATCGATACAATAGCAGAGTCCACCTGAAAATTAGAAGCGGCGAGACCAATAAAAGTACCTGCACCTCCAAGAATTTTATCGGTTTTCCCGAAAGGTGTCTCAATAGCATCGAAAGCTACCGTACCAACAATTACTAATTTACTCATTACAGTAATTTAAATTAAGCAGCAAATTTACGTAAAATATATTCCTTACAAAACAACATAAAAACTTATGAGAGCTAGATTATTTTCTGCCAAAATCCGCTGGGATTTCTCCCCAAGCTTTGGTTTCCCATTTCACAATTGTAGTGCTGTAAGTGTTTTCTTTTAGCCATTTTACGGCACGATCTACAAGCTCAAAAACAGGTTTGTTTTTTTCGTTACGTTGAAGTTTACTATTACAGGCTTTTTTCCGTACCCAACTCATTGCAGTTTTAGAGTCTGTGTAGATAATTCGATTGCTATTCTGTTGTTTTAGAAATGCTAATCCATGAACAATGGCTAAAAACTCTCCGATATTATTAGTGCCTTCTTCAAAAGGCCCTTGAATAAAGATTTGTTTTTTTGTTTTAGTATCTACGCCACGGTATTCCATTTTACCTGGATTCCCGCTAGAAGCTGCATCTACAGAAATAGAATTATAATTAGGTTGTCCAATTTTTTTAAGTTGTGCTTCTGAAAGTTCGCTTTTAAAGGTTTTGGATTTACCTACATAGTCTTTGTAATTACCCTTAAGTGCTTTTTTTGCAGCTTCAAAAGTTAAAAACGATTTATATTGCGCACCTTTAAAATCTTTGATTTGCGCTTTGCAGTCATCCCAAGTTTCAAAAACACCAGTATGATGACCTTTCCAAACGGTGTAATATTTCTTTTTCTTTTTGCTCATTGATATTGGTGGCTGAGGTGTTTAGTGAGGTTCTCGAACTACCGAAGCCACATTTAGTTTTTCTTTTTGGACACTTCGAGAGCCTCAGTGCCCAAAAGTTTTGCTACAACCTTCGGAAAATGCTCCATCTCTAACTCATGAATTTTCTTCGCTACATCTTCTGCTGTATCTGTTTCTAAAACCTCGCATTTGGCTTGAAATATTATAGCACCTTCGTCATAATGTTCATTTACATAATGGATGGTTATACCTGTTTCGGTTTCGTTATTTTCTACAACTGCCTTATGCACATGCATACCATACATGCCTTTTCCGCCAAACTTTGGAAGTAAAGCAGGATGCACATTAATCACTTTATCTGGAAAATGGTCTAAAATAGGTTCTGGAAATTTCCATAAAAAGCCTGCCAAAACAATAAGGTCTGGCTTATTAGATTTTAATAAACTAAGCACATCGTTTGTTTCCGTAAAAGCAATTTTATTAAAAGAAAACGCACTGACACCTAAGCGTTTGGCGCGTTCTAGCACTTTGGCACGCGGATTGTTAGTCAGTACTTGAATAACAGACGCAGAGTCACTGTTTTGAAAAAACTTTATCAAATTTTCAGCATTACTTCCCGAGCCGGACGCAAAAATTACAATTCGTTTCATAAACAGTTATTAATGTCTAAATTTATTCAAACAAAAAAAAGAATAATAATTAACAATTAGGCTCAAAAATTAAATACTTATTTCTATTTTTATCTGTAAGTAGCACATTTTGCAGGTAAAACTATTTTTTAAAATAAAGTTTTTTATTTTTGCCCTCTAATTAAAACTTAAAACTAAAAGATTATGTCAGACATTGCATCAAGAGTAAAAGCGATTATCGTAGACAAATTAGGTGTTGATGAAAACGAAGTAGTAACGGAAGCAAGCTTCACTAACGACTTAGGAGCAGATTCATTAGACACTGTGGAGTTAATCATGGAGTTTGAAAAAGAATTTGATATTCAAATCCCAGACGATCAGGCTGAAAACATTGCAACAGTTGGTCAAGCTATCTCTTATATAGAAGAAGCAAAATAAGAAGTTAATTTATGGAATTAAAGCGAGTTGTAGTTACCGGATTAGGTGCACTAACCCCTATTGGCAATACCAAAGATGAATATTGGGACGGTCTTGTTAGCGGAAAAAGTGGCGCTGCACCAGTTACACATTTTGATGCGTCAAAATTTAAAACACAATTTGCTTGCGAAGTAAAAAACTTTAACGTTACTGACTTTATTGACAGAAAGTTAGCAAGGCAGATGGATAAGTTTTCGCAGTATGCTATGGTTGCTTCTGATGAGGCGATTGCAGACTCAAAACTAGATTTAGATGCCCTAAACAAATACCGTGTAGGTGTAATCTGGGGAGCTGGAATAGGCGGTTTAGAAACATTTCAAGAAGAGGTGTTAAACTTTGCCGAAGGCGATGGCACTCCAAGATTTAGCCCACGATTTATTCCCAAAATGATTGCCGATATAGCTCCAGGAAACATTTCCATTAAATATGGATTTATGGGACCTAACTATACTACGGTATCTGCTTGTGCCTCTTCAGCCAATTCTATGATTGATGCACTAAACAATATACGTTTAGGGCATTGTGATGTTGTAATTACTGGAGGTAGTGAAGCTGCTGTTACCATTGCTGGTATGGGTGGTTTTAACGCCATGCACGCTATGAGTACTCGTAATGAAAGCCCTGAAACAGCCTCTAGACCTTTCGATGCAAATCGAGATGGTTTTGTATTAGGTGAAGGTGCTGGTGCTATTGTTTTAGAAGAGTACGAACATGCCAAAGCAAGAGGTGCAAAAATATATGCAGAGGTTGTTGGTGGCGGATTGTCTTCTGATGCTTATCATATGACAGCACCACACCCAGACGGGATAGGCGTTGTCGCGGTAATGAAAAATTGTTTAGAAAATGCAGGTTTAAGTCCTGAAGATGTAGATCACATTAACACACACGGAACATCAACACCATTAGGAGATGTTGCAGAGCTAAAAGCTATATCTGAAGTATTTGGAGACCATGCAAAGACTATAAGTATTAATTCTACCAAGTCTATGACTGGTCATTTGTTGGGCGCTGCTGGCGCCATAGAAGCTATCGCTTCAATCTTAGCATTAGAGCACGGAATTATTCCGCCAACAATTAATCACGAAACAGTTGACGAAAACATAGACCCAGAATTAAACCTAACGCTTAATAAAGCGCAGAAACGTGATATTAAAGTAGCAATGAGTAATACATTTGGATTTGGCGGACACAACGCTTGTGTATTATTCAAGAAATTAGATTAAATCCCGAATGAGCTTCATTCGTAACATATTAAAAAATTCCCGTTCTCAAGAAGACGGGAATTTTTTTTTACAGCTTCAGCAAACCTTAGGATTTAAGCCCAAAAAGAAAAACCTCTACAGAAAGGCTTTTACCCACAGGTCAATGAATATTAAAGACGAAAAAGGTAATCCTATAAATTACGAGCGTTTAGAGTTTGTCGGAGATGCCATGTTGGGTTCGGTTATAGCATCGTATTTATACGGAGAAGTACCTCATGGAGACGAAGGTTATTTAACTAAAATGCGCTCTAAAGTAGTAAGTAGAGAACACTTAAACGAACTAGGTAAGGAGCTAAACCTTATAGATTTAGTGATTAGTAGAATCCCAAAGGATAATTTTGGAGATAACATTCACGGAAATTTGTTCGAAGCGTTAGTTGGTGCAATTTATCTAGACAAAGGCTATAAATTTTGTGAGTCGTTTATTTATAAGAGAGTGATTAATCCTCATGTAGATATTGAGAAACTAGAAGGAAAGGTAATTAGCTACAAAAGTTTGCTTATAGAATGGTGCCAGAAAGAGAAAAAGACATTTGATTACGAAATTTACGAAGATACAGGCAACGATGCTCTAAAACATTTTGCGGTTAAACTAAGTATTGACGGTAAAGTTGTTTCAAAAGGTAGAGCAACTTCAAAAAAGAAAGCAGAAGAAAAAGCATCCAAGCGTGCCTTTTTTGCATTTCAAACTCAGATGGCAAAGCATTCTTAATTTCTCTTAAAAAGAGGTGTTTTTCGCAAACGTTTTCGTAGTAATTTAAGGTTAAGTTTGATATAAACTTCATCAAAATCATACGATTATACCTTATATTTACCTCAAATTTGTGCGATTTTATATGGCATTACATAAGCTTTTAGTAGATGATTTTTACGATGAAACTTATACGCTTATAGCTATTCATTGTAGACTAGAAGATTACCGTTTAGCCTACATGATAAACAAGTTCTTAAGCATAAACTTAGAGCGAAAAGAAAAGGATTTAGATTTAAACTACACAGCATCATCCTATGCTATCTACCATTGGTATAACAAGGCCAATGATGTTACGTGGAATCTAATTACAAATATTTGTAAAAAGGAAGAGGAAGGTCTTTCAAGTAGTGGTGTATTATTCAGCGAGGACAGAAAAGTAACAAAAACATATAATCTTATTCCAGAGTTAAAACAGGTTGATTATTTTATAAAAATTACTTCCGATACATACGTTGTAAACGAAAAAATGATAATGGATACTCTGCAGAGTATTCCTCAAATTATAACAAGCTATACTGTGGATTTATCAAAAATTAAATCCAAAGAACATTTAATTTTTTAGAATTAATGAACAATAAAAAAACAAAGATAGTAGCGACATTAGGTCCTGCAACTAGCAATAAAGAGGTGTTAAAACAAATGTTAGACGAGGGTGCTAATGTGTTTAGAATAAATTTCTCTCATGCCGATTATGATGGTGTAAAAGAACGAATAAAAATGATACGCGAACTCAACGAAGAGTTTGGTTACAATGCAGCAATTTTAGGAGATTTACAAGGTCCAAAATTGCGCGTAGGCACGATGAAAGAAGAGGTCGTTGTAAATCCTGGAGATGAAATTGTTTTCGCTACAGGAGAACGTTTTGAAGGCACAAAGGAGCGCGTTTATATGACTTATGAGCGTTTTCCTCAAGATGCCAAACCAGGTGAGCGTATTCTATTAGATGACGGGAAACTAATTTTTGAAGTCGTTTCTACAGATGGCAAATCTGAAGTTGTAGCAAAGGTTATTCAAGGTGGACCATTAAAATCTAAAAAAGGAGTTAATCTTCCTAATACGAATATTTCTCAGCCAGCATTAACTGAAAAAGATATCGAAGATGCCATTTTTGCTATTAATCAGCAAGTGGATTGGATTGCTTTATCGTTTGTGCGTCATGCCGAGGATTTAATGCAACTACAAAACTTAATTAGTGAACACAGCGAACACAAAATTCCAATTATCGCAAAAATTGAAAAGCCTGAAGCGGTAGCAAATATCGATAAGATTGTTGCCTATTGCGACGGTCTTATGGTAGCTCGTGGTGACTTAGGTGTAGAGATTCCTGCGGAAGAAGTGCCATTAGTACAAAAGCAATTAGTGCATAGAGCAAAGCGTGCGCGTATTCCTGTAATTATCGCTACACAGATGATGGAAACTATGATTTCTAGCCTTACACCAACACGTGCAGAGGTTAACGACGTTGCTAACTCTGTTATGGATGGTGCAGATGCTGTGATGCTTTCTGGAGAAACCTCTGTTGGTAAATATCCTGTTCAGGTAATTAAACAAATGGCAAATATCATTCGTAGTGTTGAGGATTCTTCTTTAATAGAAGTGCCGCAATTACCACCACATATTCGCACTAATAGATACATTACAAAGTCTATTTGTTATCACGCGGCAAAAATGGCAAATGAAATTGATGCAAAAGCCATTTCTACACTAACAAATAGTGGATATACGGCGTTTCAGATATCTGCATGGCGACCATCGGCACATATTTTAGTATTTACATCTAACAAGCGTATTTTAACGCAGTTAAGTTTGCTTTGGGGCGTTACCGCATTTCATTACGATAAGTTTGTAAGTACTGATGAAACGATTGAAGACGTAAACGCTATAGCTTGTAAAAAAGGTTATCTAGATGTTGGTGATATGCTAATTAGTTTAGCAGCGATGCCAATACAAGATAAAGGTATGGTTAATACGTTGCGAGTTACAGAGATAGAGACGTGTAGTTTTTAGAATATAAATAGTTTAGAACTCAAACTTTAATTGTACACTAACCGTTTTCTTTTTATCCTCTACTGAGATTTTAGATACTGCTTTTTTTGAAGTATCTGTGTTTAGGTTAGACATGGATATGCCCAGAAGCCGAACAGAATTATTCAACTTTTCTTGGTACAATAAGCTTTTTGCAGTTTCTAGAATTATCGCTTTATCGCTAATAAAATAGGGCAATGTTTTGCTACGTGTCTGAAGCGTAAAGTCACTATATTTTATCTTTAGTGTCACTGTTTTACCAGCAACATTACTTTTAGATAAACGTCGCGAAACTTCATCGGCAATATGCTCTAGTTTTTCAAGCATAAATATTTCTGAAGATAGATTTTCGCTAAAGGTGCGTTCTGCGGCTAAGGATTTCCGAATGCGATTTGGTTTCACTTCACTGTTATGAATGCCCCGAACAATATAGTAATAATAGCTTCCGGATTTTCCGAAATGTTCAGACAGGTATTCCAAGCTTTTCGATTTTAAATCCTTTCCAGTAAAAATCCCTTTTTGGTACATCTTTTCGGCAGTGACTTTACCAACACCATAGAATTTTCGGATGTCTAAATCCTCTAAAAATTGTAAAACATCCTCTGGGTTAACTGTTTTCTGGCCATTGGGTTTATTGTAATCACTCGCCACCTTGGCCACAAATTTATTAATAGAAATTCCTGCTGAAGCCGTTAATCCTGTTTCATCAAAAATTCGTTGTCTAATTTGTTGAGCAATTATTGAAGCACTAGGCATCCCAATTTTATTTTCGGTCACATCAAGGTATGCCTCATCTAGCGAAAGCGGCTCAACCAAATCGGTATAGTCATGAAAAATTTTTCTAATTTGAGAAGATACTTCTTTGTATCGATCAAAATTGGTTCTCACAAAAATTAAATCTGGGCACAGCTTTTCTGCTAGCCGACCAGACATAGCGCTTTTAACACCAAATTTACGTGCTTCGTAACTTGCAGCACTGATTACACCGCGCTTTCCGCCACCACCAACAGCTATGGGTTTTCCTCTTAATTCAGGATTGTCTAACTGCTCAACAGACGCATAAAATGCATCCATATCTACATGAATTATTTTTCGGATTGGTAAATCGTTAGACATACTGTAAATTTAGACATTAAATGTCTTTTGTAAGACCAAATTATGGCTGTAGAAATAGAACGTAAATTTTTAGTAACATCTGATGCTTTTAAAACTGATACATTCAACTCTTACCATATTAAACAAGGGTTTTTAAATAGCAATCCAGAACGCACGGTTAGGATAAGAATTAAAAAAGATAAAGGGATTTTAACCGTAAAAGGAAAATCATCTTCTAACGGTTTAAGCCGTTTTGAGTGGGAAAAAGATATTACTTTGGATGAAGCGGAATCTCTTTTAAAACTTTGTGAAAAAGGGATTATTAATAAAACCAGATACGAAGTTAAAGCTGGTAGCCATATTTTTGAAATTGATGAATTTTACGGTGAAAATGAGGGTTTAATCATTGCCGAAATCGAGTTAAAATCTGAAACCGAAACTTTTGAAAAACCACGTTGGCTGGGTGAAGAAGTTACGGGAGATGTTAAATATTATAATTCAAATTTGAGTAAACTTCCCTTTAAACAATGGGAACTAAAAAAACCGAGGTGATTTTATTCGACGGGCTTTTTCAGCGAAATTATATCTGATAATAAACTCGTGAGAAGACGCTGAAAATTCTCTAATATCGGATGTTATGGCATCATAAGCATAACCAATATTTAATTGTTGTGTTATTGCAAAATTCACTAATCCAGAAAACGAATCGTCATAACGATAAGATACGCCTAATTCCAATACATCATATAATAATACATTGGTATTTAAATCAAAAGAGAGCGGTGCTTCAAATGCAGATTTCACTAAAAATGAAGGTTTCAATTTTACGTTTTTTGATAATTGGAAAACATAACCACCAGTGACAAAAAAGTGCTGTGTTTCAGAACCTAATTTATTTCCATTTGCGTTAAGGTGAACAGAGTTTAACATATTAGGAACTGAAATCCCAGCATAATAGTTGTCTGTAAAATAGAATAATCCAGCTCCAATATTGGGTGTAGTGCTATTTATGTTTTGACTAAAAAAAGGGTCGTTTGGGTCAAAAACTGTTAAATTATTAAGTCCAATATCATGAAAGGTTGCGCCAATCTTTAATCCGAAAGCGAGCTTGTGATTGTTTTTCAAATTAATGCTGTAAGCAATATCAGCGTAAACATTTGTTTCTCTTACAGGTCCGAGTTGGTCGGCAATTACAGAAATACCTGTACCCATATTTTCAGAAAGTTTAAAATTTCCAAAAAAGGTGCTGGTTTGTGGAGCACCATCAATTTTTGTCCATTGGTCTCGGTAAAGTAGTCCTAGATTTACATTTTCTGTAGCACCAACATAAGCAGGGTTTATAACAGGTAAATTGTACATGTAAAGTGAGTATTGTGGGTCTTGTTGCGAAAAGCTAGACAGACAAAACAAACTTAAGATTGTACAATAAAAAATCTTCATACTTAATCTTCCTTCAATTCTATATATACGGGAAAGTGGTCACTGTATCCACCTTTGTAACGCTTGCCCACATAAGTTCTAAAGGGTTGCCCTTTATACTTACCATGGTATTGCGTAAGAAATTGTGAATTAAACACATCGGCCTTAGACAAGTTAAATTGTGTGGATTTGGCATCAAAAAAGTTAGTAGAAATTAAAATCTGGTCAAATAAATGCCACTCAAAATCATGATTTAAACTTCCTTTATCATACGTAGCTATTTTTTTAAATGGATTATAAAGCTTAGATTTTTCTTCTAAAGAAAGTAGGCTGTTATTTTGAGGTGTATCATTAAAATCACCCATAACTATAACCTTTGGGTCATCATAGTTCTTTTGTAAGACTTCAATGATACGGTTTACAGTATCTGCCGCTGCTAAGCGTTTATGCTCAGTTTCTTTTTCACCTTGTCTGCGTGAAGACCAATGATTTACAATAACATGTATTTGTTCACCATTTAATCGTCCTGTGACTAGTAAAACATCACGAGTGTAATCTCTGCTCCCATCTTCTTTGGTGAGATAGACTGAAAAAGGTTCGGAATGTGAAACTTCAAAAACGTTTTTATCGTAGATTAAAGCGACATCGATTCCGCGTTCATCAGAGGAGTCGTAATGTACAATGTCGTAGTTGTAATGCTTTAGATATTTACTTTCTATTAAATCTTTAACGACGTGCCTGTTTTCCACTTCCGCAAGACCAACAATAGACGGAGGCATATCCACATCGTCTTCGCCAATTTGCGAAATAACCTGACCTAATTTCCGGAGTTTATTTTCGTAGCGCTTGGTCGTCCAACGCTTAGCCGAAAAGGGCAAAAAATCATCATCATTAGTGTGCTCGTCATCTTTTGTGTCAAAAAGATTTTCGATATTATAAAATGCTATAGTGTATTTCTTACTCATACCGCTAAAGATATAATTAATATAGATAATGGGATATAGCGTAAATGCCTAAATTTGCAACGTGTTATTCTGAAACGAATCAGAGACATTAGATAATATATGCTAGAGAAAAAAGATATAAGCCTAGAAAAAGTTGTACTCATAGGTGTAGTGACAAGAGAGCAGGACGAAGACATGTCTAAAGAATATTTAGATGAGCTAGAGTTTTTAACCTATACAGCTGGAGGCGAAGTGGTAAAACGGTTTACCCAAAAGTTAGATATGCCTAATCCTAAAACTTTTATTGGTACAGGTAAGATGAATGACGTACAAGAGTACGTAAAAGAGCATGAGGTAGGTACAGTTATTTTTGACGATGAGTTATCGCCAGCGCAAGAGCGAAATATTAGTAAAATACTCAATTGTAAAATTCTAGATAGAACTAATCTCATTCTAGATATTTTTGCACAACGCGCACAAACCAGTTATGCACGAACGCAAGTCGAATTGGCACAATGTCAATACTTATTACCACGGCTAAAAGGAATGTGGACACACCTTGAACGCCAAAAAGGTGGTATAGGAATGCGCGGGCCAGGTGAAACAGAGATTGAAACTGATAGACGTATTGTCCGTGATAAAATTGCCCTTTTAAAGGAGAAAATAAAAACCATAGATAAGCAAATGGCGGTTCAGCGAGGCAATCGTGGAAAGATGGTGCGTGTAGCTTTGGTTGGATATACCAATGTTGGTAAATCTACATTGATGAATGTGATTAGCAAATCTCAAGTATTTGCCGAAAACAAATTATTTGCAACTCTAGACACTACAGTTCGTAAAGTAGTTATTGGGAATTTGCCTTTTTTGGTAAGTGATACGGTAGGTTTTATTAGAAAATTACCGACTCAATTGGTAGAGTCGTTTAAGAGCACTTTAGATGAGGTTAGAGAAGCCGATTTACTATTGCACGTTGTAGATATTTCACACTCAAATTTTGAAGAGCATATAGACTCTGTTAACCAAATTTTAGACGAGATTGAGAGTAAAGATAAACCTACCATAATGGTTTTTAATAAGATTGATGCTTATGAACCTGAACCTTATGACGAAGACGATTTAGTCGTTGAACGCACTAAGGCCAATTACTCTATAGATGAGTGGAAGAAAACTTGGATGTCTAAAATAGGAGATAATGCCTTGTTTATTTCGGCATTGAATAAAGATAACTTAGACGAATTTAGAAAACGTGTTTACAAAGAAGTACGTGACATACACGTTACACGTTTTCCATACAATCACTTTTTGTATCCTGATGTCGAGGATATAGAATAAAAAAAGGTCTCAATTAGAGACCTTTTTTAGTTATGACTATTTCTTATTAAAATTTATAGCTTATACCAAGCGTAGAATAGGTTTGTAAGTCGTTGTCTGCAGCTTCAAGAGTTGTTCCTTGAAAATTAGCAGCTTCTTGACGGTTACTACGTAAACCAAATTCTGCACCAACACCTATGTTTTTAAATAGAGAATAACTAAAAGAGTTTATCCATGTCCAGTTAGATAAATCGCCATCTTCGTAACTTTGAAACGCAGACAAATTACTTCTAAACTGAATGTCACTGAATAATTTTCCAGTATAATCTGCAACGATTTTTGCACCTAACGACGATTGAAATATCGCATCGTTGTCCGCAAAAACAAAATTATAGTTAGCCGGATGAATAACCACTACCAAATTAGTAATTGGTGTCCATGTAAAACCAACACCGACATCTAAATAGCCTGGGTCATTAAAGTTATTTAATATAGTCGTTCTGTATTCTGCAAGACCAGATACCGCCCATTTATCACTCAGTTTTCTACCATATAAAGAACTTATATTAAACACGTCTGTAGCCTCACGGAAACTGTCATCATCCGTAGGGTCATCTTTATCATCAAACTTAACCCAGCTAAGATTAGTGTTTAATGAATTTCTCCAGAAATATTTGTCTTCAATTTTATTGGCAAAAGCATTTAAGGTAAACCCTATTGTACCAGAAGAGTTATTAGGTGTGCCTTGTGCATACCAGTTATTAAATCCTGAGAAACTACCTCCAATCGTTCCAAAAGCGCCTACACGCCAACCTGGTAAAGCGTCAATTTGCGCCTGAATTTCATTAGCTTCTGCTTGATATTTATCAGCCTCAGCTTGTTTTTCTGCTTTTTGTTTTTGCAATTCTTCTTTGGTCTGAGAGAAGCCTATACCGACTGCAAATACGAGTAATAGTGATAAAATAAATCTAGTTTTCATGTTTTGAGAGATTTAAAATTGAATTACAAAGATAGGGATTGTAGGAAATCTTCTTCGATTTTAATTTAAACTAATTTATTTCCGTTTAATGATTCAACTATTTTGTTACTTTTTTCTTGTAAAGAGGTACAGAGGAGCAAGCCTCACCAAACATAATAGATTTTGCAATTGGCTTTAGTTTCTGTGCTAATAAAACTAAGGCATTTGCAGGTACAGGTTTATTAGAGCAGCCTTTAATGATTATAGGTGCATTCTTATATTCTGAAAGGTCTAATCCAGAAATAATATCAGTGTAAAGAATAGATTCTAATTGATTAAGGTTACCAATGACAGTAAGTTTGGCTACATCTTGAAGCTGGATTGAAATTAGCATGTACGCCCAATCTGGGACAATAGCATCCTTTGAGCAATAAAGAGCAACATAAGCATCTTTGTATTGCGACCAATCGTGCTCATTTACGTAAGCTCTAAACTCTTTTTCCCGCAACACTAAGCCTTCCCAAAGCCAATCTTTGATGTCAAAAGACACACGTTTTCCTTCAGGATAGAAGTCTTCTAAATCAACAACTTTAAGTTTGCTGTTGGCAACCCTATTTACGATTTCGTCTGCCATTATTTATTGACTTTGTAACGTCTTAACCCGTAATTGGTATCTTCTTTTTCAACAAAATTTAAAGCAATCTTACTACCATCTAAAACGGGCTTATCGAGTTTAGAGGTATGAATTTTTTCGTAAGTATCTACGGTAATCGATGTCCGGGTTTCTAGATATTCAAAAAGCTTTATGTCTTTTAATTTTGAAGCCCAATTTGGTTGAACTGTACCTTCAAAAACCTTAGACTTAGAACCACTTCCGTAACCGATAAAACCAATCGTTTTTCCAGAGATGTCTTTAGAATTGTTGAAGCTATCTGACAAATAACTTAAAAGCGACATAAAAATAGAAGCGGTGTACATGTTTCCGATTTCTGAAGACGCTAATTCACCAGCAGCTATATTTTGCGTTATAAAATCACTATATAATTTTGATTTGTAAGCCGATTTTTGCCAAGTTTTAGCGTCAGTGTCTTCAGGTTTGCCTACTTCCTCAATTAAAGTGTTGTATGCGTCAGAGTCTTTAATCCAGTTGAGCCAATTATTAAAAATAATACGGCGTCCGTGGTAAGCGTATGGCAAATGAAACACAAACTGATTCCAAGTATTTACAAAATTTGTTTGCTTCTGATTATTGAAATGCTCTAAAGCTTCTGTAATTCTGTCTTCGTAGCAAGCATTAGAAAACTGCCCATCAAAGACAGGTTCTTCTTTAAACACTTCAACCATCTCATTACTATCTGACCAGAATTCTGAATTTGTAGACTTTATAAAAGTGTCGATTGTTTCTTTAGAAGCATCGATTTTAAGCTCTTTTAAAACAGATTTAAGTAGTTCTGCTTTTTTATAAGTACGACGCGGTTTAAAGAAATCGCCCTCACTTTTTGATGCCACACCCCATGTATCATTTATTGATAGAATAGATGGATTATGACTTACCAAAACGGCTACAGCTCCGGCACCTTGCGTATATTCTCCTGTTGAGTTAATATCGTATTTAGATAAATCTGAAGCGATAACAACCGCCTTTCTTTTAGCATCTTGTTTTACCCAATCTAAACTGTTATGAAGCGCATCTACCGCACCAACACAAGCAAAGGTCATGTCTAGAATATCACAGTTCTTAAAACTACGCTCACCAAAGGTTTTAGCTAATTCCTTTTCTACAATCTCAACAGCATAGGTCGCTGTGGGTTTTGAGCCATCAACAGCACTTTCGGTACCTAAATATACACGTCCAATGTCTTTTGGATTAATGTTGTTCTGTGTAATTAAGTTGAGAAGAGCATTTGCTGCAAACGTGGCAGCATCTTCCCCAATATTTGGAACCGCCATTTTTTGCAGTCCAAGTCCGCGTTTTAATTTTTCGGCAGGAATACCTCTGGCTTCAGCCAAATTATCCATTGAAACATAAAGTTGTGGTACATAAAAGGCTATAGCATCTATTCCTGTGGTATTCATAATCGTGGAGTTATAACATTCCTAATTCTAATTTGGCTTCTTCGCTCATTAAATCTTGAGACCAAGGTGGATCAAAGGTAATTTCAACCTCAGCATCTTTTACTTCGTTGATAGATTTTACCTTTTCTTCTACTTCAAGAGGTAATGTTTCGGCAACTGGGCAGTTAGGTGATGTTAATGTCATAAGTATTTTAACTTCGTAGTCCTCATTAACAAACACATCGTAAATCAACCCTAGTTCGTAGATGTCTACAGGAATTTCTGGGTCGTATATGGTTTTTACAACTTTAACGATTTTATCGCCAAGTGCGGCTGTATCTATTGTGGTTTCGCTCATCTCTTATTTCGGACACTGAGGCACTCGAAGTGTCTTTGCATTAAGGTTAGAAGGTCATTTCGAGTGCCTCAATGACCAAGTATTTTTTAGTTTAATTGTGTTTGGTATGCAATAGCATACATTTTTAACTGTTTTATCATACTTACCAAGCCATTGGCTCTGGTAGGTGATAAGTGTTCTTTCAGCCCGATTTTATCAATAAAATCTGTATTCGCCTCTATGATGTCTTTTGGATGTTGATTAGAGAACGCTCTAATTAAGATGGCTATTATTCCTTTTGTGATAATAGCGTCACTGTCTGCGGTAAATTCCACCTTGTCGTCATTCATATTGGCATGAACCCACACCTTACTTTGGCAACCTTTAATAATATTATCATCCGTTTTGTGAGCTTCGTCAATTAATGGCAAGGTTTTACCTAAATCTATCATGTATTGGTAACGCTCTTCCCAATCGTCAAACATAGAGAATTCGTCAATAATTTCGTTCTGTATTTCTTCAATCGTCATAGTAAATTCTTTGAGACAAAATTACTACTGTTTTTTAACTTTCTCTGCTATTGCTAACACTTTATTAACGAGTTTTTCTATCTCTTTAGGTGGAAATCCATCATCAAAACTAGGTGTCATATAAACAACATCACCTTGTTTAATGGATAATGTCGCATGGGCAGCTCCGTCGTACAACCTTTTGTCAGTCGGTGCTTTTAGAGTTTGAAAGGTCTTTCTTTCAATACTATTCAGTAACTGCTCTATTTCCTCCCAATCGCTTTTATCGCATTTATATTCTTGCATGTTTTGTAAGCCACGGTCATTTGATAATTTAATTTTTGCTTCTGATATGTATGCATACTTCGCAAAACCTCTAGAGCGTGCTTCGTATATTACAGCAACATCATAATTTTGACCAATTGCTTTTTGTTTATCTGTCATCATTTGTTTTTGGGCTATTGGTTCTGCGTCAGATGCTTTAGAATTTGTTGAGGCTTGTTTTTGCGAATTACATGAGCCTGTTAAAAAGACTAACGTCACTAAACTGAATAAAAACTTCATAAATAATAATTTTTAATAAAGATACAATATAATATATCACTTATAGTGCCAAAAAAAAGAGCATCTTGGGATGCTCTTTAATTATAATTTATTCTTGAAAATTTAGTTTCCTACATAAGAAGCTCTTGGTCCTCCTGGAGCAAATATAGCACGCATTCTATTGCGCTGACCATCTGTAAACATGTACATGCAAGCATCATTTACGTAATCCATGTAATTCATTGTCATATCTGCCGATTTACAGTTAACAGTAGGATAGCTTGGACAACCATAGTTTGGTCCATCAGATGAAGGTGTATCTGCCACAAAATCATCTTGACGACATCTGCCATCTCCCCAAATATGACGTAAGTTTAACCAATGTCCCACTTCATGAGTCATAGTTCTTCCTAAACCAAAAGGACCGCTTGTATTTCCAAAATATGCAGGGTCAACAACTACACCATCTGTAGAAGCGTTTCCTCCTGGAAATTGCGCATAACCTAAGATTCCACCACCAATAGGGCACACCCACATTGTTAGATGCGTGTCTCTGGTTGCAGGGTCTGATGGATAAGCAGATTTTACAGCATTGTTAGTTCCCCAAGATGTTCTAGAGTCATCAAATCTAGTAACATTAGCTAGCGTAAAAGAGAACCCAGCATCTGTAGCGTCGTTAGCAAAAGTAGTTCCAGAAGGTAATTGGTTAACGTTAGTGTTTCTGAAATCTGCATTTAAAGTTGCTATTTGGCTATTTACTTGCTGAGAAGAAACAGAACTAGAATTTGGCGCAACAATAATAACATTTACTGGAATATTGATTACTCCCAAATTATCGCTTACAGGTAAAACATCGACATCTCCATCACCAGAACCGCCGCCACCGCCAGGTCCGCCGCCATTACCACCTTTTGGTCTAGCATTAGCCATAAATTGTCTTGAGTTTAATTCTATATCATACATGCGCTGATAAAGTCCAGGGTTTTCATTGAGTTGACGATTAAGTACTTCCATAGACGCACAAGTTTTGCCGTTTGCAACTCTGCTTGTAGAGCCATTATCAGTAGCATCTGTGTAAAGATAAAAATCACTCATGTCAACTTTTGATTGCTCTTGCTCTAGATTGTTACTGTCATCGTTACAACCAGTAAAAAGAAGAGCCATAGCAGCTAATCCTAAAATTGTTTTTTTCATTTTTGTTAAGGCTTTTAATTAAAATTTTGACGAATATAAAAGAATTTGTTAAAAATTTCACAAAATCCGAAAAAATTTGCCCACAAATCGATGAAATGCATTTTAGAAATAAAAAAGCACCTCATTTGAGATGCTTTTAATTATGATAATTAATGAGAAAAATTACGATAACATCAATACCGCTTTTTTTAATCCAGCAATAAAAGTGTCTATTTCTTCTTTTGTATTGTAAAACATGAATGAAGCACGAACAGTACCCGGAATTTTATAAAAATCCATTATAGGTTGTGCGCAATGATGACCAGTACGCACAGCTATTCCCATTTTATCTAGAATTGTTCCGATATCATAAGGGTGAATATTACCGACGTTAAAGGAAATTACAGAAGTTTTGTTTTTTGCTCCCGAAGCTTCGGGACCGTAAATTTTTAAATCTTCTATTTGAAGCATTTGCGCCGTGGCATATTCTAAAAGCTCATTTTCGTAAGCAGCGATAGCTTCAAATCCTATGGCATTCATATAATCTAAAGCTGCTCCAAAAGCAATACCGCCGCAAACATTTGGTGTTCCTGCTTCAAACTTATGAGGTAAATCTGCATACGATGTTTTTTCGAAAGACACTTCAGAAATCATTTCGCCACCACCTTGATATGGTGGTAATTTTTTTAGCCATTCTTCCTTACCATAAAGCATACCAACACCTGTTGGGCCACATATTTTGTGAGCAGAACAGACATAGAAATCTACATCTAGGGCTTGCATATCTGGTTTAAGGTGAGGACAAGACTGTGCACCATCAACTAGAACCGCTGCACCAACAGCATGGGCTTTTTCTATTATGGTTTCAATAGGGTTTATAGTTCCTAAAGCATTAGATATGTGGTTAACAAAGACCAGTTTGGTGTTTGTATTTAATAGTGTATCGTATTCACTTAAAATCAATTCCCCATTAGTATTCATGGGAATAACTTTAAGCGTTGCGCCTGTGCGTTCGCATAACATTTGCCAAGGCACAATATTACTATGGTGTTCTAGTGCCGAAACAATGATTTCATCATCTTTTTTCAATAAAGATGAAAACCCACTAGCAACAAGATTAATTCCATGCGTAGTCCCAGATGTATAAATTATCTCATAGCTGTGTTTTGCATTAAAATGCTTTTGAATTTTTATACGCGCTTGCTCATAAGCATCAGTAGCTTCTTGACTCAACGCATGTACACCACGATGAATATTTGCGTTGTAATTACTGTAATAATCAACGATAACATCAATGACCTGTTTTGGTGTTTGTGATGTTGCCGCGTTATCCAAATATATAAGTGGTTTCCCATTAACCTTACGATTAAGTATCGGAAAATCTTTTCTGATTTTTTGTACGTCTAGCATAGTTTTCAATTCCATATGCAAAGGTACGAAGCATTGCGGTTATTGTAAAACTTATAACAAGGCTTTAAGACTAAGTTCATTACATCGTTAATATCTTTGTGGCTTTAACTTCAAATATGAATTTAAGTAAATCACCCAAACCTTGGGTTAATATTTCTTTTGTTGAAAACGAAGCGACTAAGAAAAGGTAATGGCAAAAATTATAAAATGTAGTAAATGTGGCACTTACAATAAAAATAAAGATTATTGCGACAATTGCGGTGCTCTAATTTCCTATAAGAAAAAGCGAGAACAACGTATTGAGGAAGAAAAAACAATAAGATTTGAAAAGGCAAAGAAAAAACCGCCAAATTTCATCGAAAAATTACGCGCTCATCAAAATTTAGCTTATCGTATTCTGGGGTGGATTTTATATTCTGGTTTCGCGGTGGTGAGTGCAATCGGAGCTTTTATAGCATGGTTAGTTTTTGCAATTGCAGCTGGATAATATGAATAGAACACTAAGTATCTATATTACAGTTTCATCCGTAATAGGGACTTCAATTTATATTGCCCAAAAATGTAGTATTTCGCTCCCGATATTCGTCAATAATTATATCAACGATTTTATAATTGTCCCTATCTGCTTAACCGCAAGTCTTTATATTTTAAGACATACGAAGAGCGATAAAAACTACGTTATACCGCTCTATCTTATTTTGTACTTATGCGCTTTTTATAGTATTCTTTTTGAAGTAATACTACCAAGATT
This sequence comes from Winogradskyella wandonensis, assembly GCF_004346845.1. Lineage (GTDB taxonomy): Bacteria > Bacteroidota > Bacteroidia > Flavobacteriales > Flavobacteriaceae > Winogradskyella > Winogradskyella wandonensis. The sequence goes on from NZ_SMGI01000002.1 coordinate 845,639, forward strand.
TTATGCCAGATACACTGCAGACTTAATCGATGTTGTTCTTTATTTTTTAAGTGGTTTTTTGTTCTATTGGCTACAACAACCTAAAATTACAAATCGAACCCAATATTAACACCTAGTTTTTGAGCAATTAGCTTCGTAATTCTACTCTTAATTTCTGGGATGGTTACTGAATCTAAAACGTTATTACTGAAGGCGTACATCAGTAATCCACGTGCTTCTTTTTCAGGAATACCTCTTGAGCGTAAGTAAAACATGGCACTTTCGTCGAGCTGACCAATTGTACAACCGTGAGAACACTTAACATCATCTGCAAAAATTTCAAGCTGAGGTTTCGTGTTTATAGTCGCTTTATCACTGACTAAAATGTTGTTATTAGCCTGAAATGCGTTTGTTTTTTGTGCTTCTTTCTCAACTACGACTTTACCATTAAACACGCCTGTAGAATTCGCATCAAAAATACCCTTGTAATCTTGATGAGATTCACAATTTGGCTCTATATGATGTACTAGTGTATTATGGTCAACATGCTGTTTATCGCCAATGATGGTAATGCCTTTCATGGTGGAGTCGATACGCTCGCCGTTCTGGTAAAAATTAAGGTTGTTACGCGTTAATTTTCCACCAAAAGAAAAAGTGTGCACTTTGGCAATACTCTCTTGCTTTTGGTTAATAAATGTATTGTCTATTAACGATGCGGACTGTTTGTCATTCTGAATTTTATAGTAATCGACAATAGCACGCTTATTTGCAAAAATCTCTGTAACAGAGTTGGTTAACGTTGGATTGTCAGTTAAACTCTGGTGACGTTCTATAATTTGCACATGCGAATTTTCTCCTACAACAATTAGGTTTCTTGGTTGAAGCATTAAAGCCGCTTCATTACCTGTTGAAAAATGAATGATTTGTATCGGTTTTTCAACAACTTTATTCTTAGGAATATGAATGTAAGCACCTTCTGCTGAGAATGCCGTATTTAAAGAGGATAAGCCGTCTTTTGTTGCTATTTTATTGAAGTAATTATCAATTACAAGTTTATATTTAGGCTTGTTTAATGCGGCAGACATTAAGCAAACATCGATACCATCATGAGTTGTTGCAGATAGGTGAGACGAATACTTTCCATCTATAAATATGATTTTATAAGAGTCGATATCATGGATAAAGTATTGCTTTACATCTTTATAATCTAAAGCACCTGTTTCTTTAGGAAATACGCTAAAATCATTTTTCAAAACCGAATTCAGTGAGGTGTATTTCCACGCCTCTTGTTTTTTAGTAGGAAAACCTACAGCTTCAAAATTCTTTATAGCGTCAACTCGTATATCATGAACAGATGAATCTACGTTAACCGTATTTTCAAAAGCCATAAACGATGATACTAATTTTTCTTTTAAATCCATTTTTATGTTTCTGGGCACTGAGGTACTCGAAGTGCCATTAAACTTTAGTTTCAAGGTCATTTCGAGAGCCTCAATGACCAATCTAACGACGATAACGTCTTATGCGCCAATTTCTTCTTTAATCCAATCGTAACCTTTAGCTTCTAATTCGTGAGCTAATTCTTTAGTTCCTGACTTTACAATACGCCCATTGTATAAAACATGCACATAATCTGGCACGATGTAATCTAACAAACGCTGATAGTGCGTAATTACAATTGTAGCATTGTCTTTAGATTTTAATTTGTTTACTCCATTTGCTACGATACGTAACGCATCAATATCCAAACCAGAATCTGTTTCGTCTAGGATAGCTAATTTTGGTTCTAGCATGGCCATCTGAAAAATCTCATTACGCTTTTTCTCACCACCAGAAAAGCCTTCGTTTAAAGAACGTGATAAAAACTTACGGTCAATCTCTAAAAGTTCAGACTTTTCTCGGATTAATTTCAACATCTCGTTAGCAGGCATATCCTCTAAGCCTTTTGCTTTACGAGTTTCGTTTATGGCCGTTTTCATAAAGTTTGTTACGGTCACTCCTGGTATCTCTACAGGATACTGAAATGATAAAAACACGCCCTTATGAGCACGTTCCTCGGCACTTAACTCTTCTATGTCTTCACCATTCAAAATTATTTCGCCTTCTTCTACTTCGTATTCTTCCTTTCCTGCAATTACAGAAGCAAGTGTGCTTTTTCCCGACCCATTAGGCCCCATGATTGCATGAACTTCACCTGGCTTTACTTCAAGGTTGATACCCTTAAGAATAGCTTTATCTTCTACACTGGCGTGTAAGTTATTTATCTTTAACATGGCATTAGTTTTCTATTTTTATAACGTCGTTTTGCTCTGGATTAGGTGCTTCGACCTTAATCGTTTCTTTAATTTCTAGTCTAAATGGCCAACCTTCTTCACCTTCAGGTTTGGCAAAGCGTTTTGCTCTTACGGTTACAGGCACCATATCGGTTGACTCTTTTTTGTAAGCTTTCACTTTTTCATTTAAAGCTTTCATATTGTCGTCTATAACAACACCGTAAATGCTATTTGCAGTCTGAATAACAGCTGCATTTTGACTTTCGTCATAGATAAAATCGCCTTTAAGCGTAATTAAACCATCATTTTGGTCGTATGATTTTGATGCGGCTTGTTCTTCTTCTACGGAATTAGTTTTAGTGTCATTTTTGCATGAAACAAAAAGACTTATACAAAATATTAAGGCAAATACTTTTTTCATATTAGTCTAAGTACTTTGGGTATTTTGGTAATCTATTAAAGTCGTCCTGGCTATGCTGAATGTATACATCGGCATTGTTTTCTTTAGCAAACTTTTCGAAAGCGTCCATGCTTTTTAAAGTCATATCTACATCGTAGTTAAAGATTGGAACACCTTTGTTGTCTCTATTTTCTTGAAAATGATATAAATCACCTGTAAGAAGAATATTTCCTGCGTTTTCTAACTTTAAAAATAACACTTGATGTCCTGGTGTATGTCCTGGCATGGATTTAATGATTACTGTACCATCTCCAAAGACATCAAAATCACCTTTAATTTTTTCCACTTTTGTTAAATCAGCAATAGCTTTGTAATTATCCCCTGCCTTCTGCTCTTCGCTTGTGATAAAGTTGTATTCTGTTTCTTGAACCAACCATATAGCATTCTTAAATTTTGAAGCGGAACCTGTATGGTCAAAATGCGTATGAGATACGGCTATAAAATCGAAATCTCTTGGCGTTAATTTTAATTGCGCTAGTTGAGAAACTACAGAATCTTTTCGAGATACCGTAAATGCGCCATCTGGTGTTGTAAAGGGTTCTTGCCCTACTAAACCTTCGCCAAGACCCGCATCCCACAATAATCTACCTTTTTGGTGCTCTATGATATAAAAAGCATCTGCAAAGGTTTTAGTTTGCCCAATGTACGTGGTATCCTGAGAAAATAGCTCAAGCATATTTACTTTTACTGTTCCGCCATCTAAGGCGTATAACTTTACTTTTGATTTAGTGTCAGCTTCTGTTTCAATTTCATTTTTAGCTTCAGCTTCTTCCTTGGCTTGGTTATAGCCATCTTTATACCCTTCTTTAAAGTCTTTGCAGGATGTAAATAATAAAGCAAGCGATAGTATAGTTAATACTCTTTTCATGGTTGATTGTTTTTATCCAACAGAGCCTTCTAGAGAAATTTCTAGAAGTTTTTGAGCTTCTACAGCAAATTCCATTGGTAATTTATTTAAGACGTCTTTACTAAATCCGTTAACGATTAGTGCTATGGCTTTTTCGGTATCGATACCACGTTGATTACAGTAGAAAATTTGGTCTTCACCAATTTTACTGGTCGTAGCTTCGTGCTCTATCTGGGCAGATTTATTTTTTGCTTCGATGTACGGAAACGTATGTGCACCACACTCGTTGCCCATTAAAAGGCTATCGCATTGCGAAAAGTTACGTGCATTCTCGGCACGCGAATTTATTTGTACTAAACCTCGATAAGAATTCTGAGATTTACCAGCAGAAATACCTTTAGAAATGATGGTTGACTTGGTATTTTTTCCAAGGTGAATCATCTTTGTTCCGGTATCTGCCTGCTGATAGTTGTTGGTTACGGCAATAGAGTAAAACTCACCGATGGAGTTGTCACCTTTAAGTACGCATGACGGGTATTTCCAGGTGACTGCACTACCAGTTTCTACTTGTGTCCAAGAAATTTTTGCATTCTTTTCGCAAAGGCCACGCTTGGTAACAAAATTGTAAACACCACCTTTACCATCTGCAGTTCCTGGGAACCAGTTTTGTACGGTACTGTATTTAATCTCAGCATTATCAAGCGCAATTAGTTCTACAACTGCAGCATGTAGTTGATTTTCGTCGCGGCTAGGTGCAGTGCATCCTTCTAAATAAGAGACATAACTGCCTTCATCGGCAATGACTAATGTGCGTTCAAATTGACCTGTTCCAGCTTGATTAATACGGAAGTAGGTTGACAATTCCATTGGGCAACGAACGCCTTTAGGAATGTAACAGAAACTACCGTCGCTAAACACTGCGGAGTTTAAGGCTGCGTAAAAATTGTCTTTTTGAGGCACAACGGTACCAATATATTTTTTAACAAGTTCAGGATGCTCTTTAATTGCTTCAGAAATACTCATAAAAATGATGCCTTTCTCGGCTAAAGTCTCTTTAAATGTTGTGGCAACAGATACAGAATCCACAACAACATCCATAGCTACTCCTGCGAGTTTTTTCTGCTCATCTAGGGAAATTCCTAGTTTTTCGAAAGTGGCTAATAATTCTGGGTCAACCTCATCGATACTATCGTACTTAGGTTTGCTGTTTGGTGCAGAATAATATGATATGGCCTGAAAATCTGGTTTTTCATAATTTACATTCGCCCATTCTGGTTCAGTCATTTCTTTCCAAAATTTAAAGGCTTCTAAACGCCATTCTGTCATCCATTCTGGCTCTTCTTTTTTCTTGGAAATGGCTCTAACAATATCTTCATTTAGTCCAACAGGAAACGTATCAGACTCAATATCTGTGTAAAAACCATATTCGTATTCTTTGGTTTTAAGTTCTTCCCTTAAATCGTCTTCGGTATATTTTGACATCTTTCTTTGTCTTTAAAGTGAAAATGATTCGCCACAACCACAAGTTCTATTGGCATTAGGATTGTTAAACACAAAACCAGTACCGTTTAGACCACCAGAATATTCTAGTGTGGTACCGATAAGGTATAGGAAGCTTTTTTTATCGACAATAATTTTTACGCCATTATCCTCAAATACTTTGTCACCTTCTTGTTGTGTTTTGTCGAATTTTAAATCGTAAGATAAACCAGAGCAACCGCCGCTTTTTACGCCTACTCTTATGTAATCTGTAGCTGCATTAAAGCCATCTTCTTGCATAAGTTGAATGACTTTTTGCTTTGCTGTCTCAGAAACCTTTATCATATCTTATATAGATTTTTTCTAAATAGAGTGCAAAGATACGATATAGCAAGCTTCTTACAACATTTACTAACATTATATTAAGATATGATTTAATAGGTTAAGCCTATTACGATATTAATTTGGTAATGTGAAAAAAAGTTATTTGTTTAAACTAATTTTCGCTTTAATAGAAAAAATTTTCGGAGAGTAGTTTCGAAGTTTTTGTCTTTGGCAGCACTAGTGTCAATGTCGCCATTAGAATCTATTAACATTTGTGTGCCGCAATTCTTGCAAATTACTTCGTCTGTTAATTTGTTTAAATGGTCTTTTTTATAAAAGTTGTGTCCAAGCAAAAGACAGGTCATGTTATCCGTTGTCGATTTCATGTGTTAAGATTTGGGGGACTACCAATATAAATAAATTACCATCTAAAACAAGTTGAAATACATATTTTTTCGATGAAATACATCATTTATTGAGTTATGTCAATAAAATCAGTTCTGAAAATCAGGATTTGAAACGAATGTTGGGTCAGACAAGGTCAATAGAAAAGCCTTTAAATCCGCTTTGTCTTGGTCAGAGAGCTGAACGCCACCTTGAGCGACGTTTTTCATCAATGGGTCAATTGTTGGAGAGTTTTGTAATCCTTCGCTGTAGAAATCGATAACCTCTTCTAAGGTTTCGAATCTACCATCGTGCATGTATGGCGCTGTGTAAGCTAAATTTCTTAAAGAAGGTGTTCTAAATCTGCCATTATCGTTTGGGTCGCCAGTTACACCACCTAGTCCTAAATCCGTAAATGTTGCGTCTAATCCATTATTATGGAATTCATTATTTGTCCAAAGCGGATTATTGGGGTTTCCATGGCAATGAAAACAATCGCCTTTATCTTCTCTGAGAAAAACATCTAGTCCGTTGAGTTCTTGTGGCGTTAAATTAGCTTGACCAAGTGAATATCTATCGAACTTAGAGTCTGCGGAAATCAACGTGCGCTCGAATTGTGCAATAGCCTTGGCGAGGAGTTCCTTAGTAATTATATTAGTCTCGAAAGCAGCATTAAATAACTCTGGATAATCTGGATGATTTTGCAAGCGTTGTACAACGATTTCTATATCGCTATTCATTTCTATAGGATTTTCTATAGGCTCTAGGGCTTGACGTTCTAGGCTTAATTCTTTACCATCCCAAGCAAATCGTTCGCCGTAGTTCCATGCTAGATTAAATAAAGGCATTGAGTTTCTATTCCCCAGAACTCCGCTAACACCAGCGCTCGTTGGGGTATTATTTGTAAATGCACTGGATGGCGCGTGACAACTGGCGCAGGAAATCGTTTCATCTTCAGACAGTATATTATCGAAAAATAGTCGTTTGCCAAGCGCTACGCCTTCTTTGGTTAAAGGGTTGTCTGTAGGAATAACAGGAGCAAGAATGTTGTCTCTAAACAATTGAGGAATTTCTAAAGCAATAGGATTGGGCGTTTCTTCTGTGACTACAGGGACAAGAGTATCGTCATTTCCTGAACATGAAATGCAACTAATAATTAGTGATAGTATGATTCCTGTTTTTTTCAAAGTTTTATTGCGAAACAGATTTTAAACGAAAAGCATTTTGGCCATTACGAAACATTTGTATTTGTGCCGCAGAATTACGCATTAAATCAGTATTTAATTGATTTAAGTCCCAATCAATAGGATTTGTAAACCACTCTGCGATATTCATTTCTACATTAAATATAGTGTCTTCAGATAGATTTATAGAACCTAAATTAACAGTAAAAAAAGTGTCCTGTGGGAACGTTGGATTTGGTCCTGGATTATCCACGGCTCTTATTGCATGATAGTTATAATTTGCCTCTTGATTGTTATTATCGATATATTTACCGTCCATTTGCATGTAGTGGTAACCGCCACCAAGCATTGCTGGAACATTAAAAGATGCCGAATTTAAATCTAGATAATTTTCAGCATTGTCTTCATTATCAAAACCAAAGGTAAAAGATACGTTTCGGTAATCTCCAGGAGGAATCTGAGAACCAATATTAAAACTTAGATTAGCATTGTTGGTAACATCTATAAGATTATAAATGTCTAGTTCAAAAATCTCGTTATTAGATGCGGTAAAGGTAATATCGGAAATGACATAGCGTAAGCGCTCTATGCTTAATTGGTCTCCTAAGGCATTTGTAAACTGTATAGTACCAAAATCTGCACTCGTTACAGGCGTCCCATTCCAAGTATGCGAAAAATTAAAGGTAGTATTTATATTTAGTGGAGCATTACCATCATCATCACTACAAGCATAAAAGCTAAAGAGTATAAAAAAGATGGGAGCGAAAAATTTGGATTTCATTTTAATTGATTTTAAATATGAGTAGGTCTGTAAATCCTTTGTTTTCTTCGATATCACCCTCATTACTGCTAGTGTCACCGACGGTAATAACTGATTGGTCGTTTAACTCAGTAACGCCATAAGCAAAGTCAATATTGCTTCCGCCAACCGATACTTCCCAAAGTAAATCTCCGTTAGCATTAACTTTAAGTGCCCAAGCATCATTCTGACCTTTATTTTCTGAGACATCACCATCACTACTGCGTGAGCTTCCTGCTAATAAAAAGCTATTATCTCTTGTGATGCTAATATCTCTTGCTACATCAAAACTGGTGCCTCCTAAAGTTTTTTCCCAAATAAGATTACCCTCAGATGAAATTTTTATAAGCCACAAGTCCGCGGCACCATTATTTCCAGAGACATCGCCATCACTACTTCTGGTATCTCCAACAATTACAAAATTGCCGTCCGTTGCTTTAACAATGGCTCTAGCTTCATCAATCTCGTTACCTCCAAAAGATTTTTCCCAAATTAAATCGCCATTAGCGTTAATCTTAACAATCCAAAAATCGTAAGTTCCTTTATTGTTGGATATATCTGTATCTTCACTATCTGATCCACCAGCGATAATAAATCCGCCGTCATCTGTCTCTGCGACGCCTTCTGCGGTATCTGTAAAATTTCCTCCAAAATAACGACTCCACTGAAGATCTCCGGTTTCATTAATTTTTACGGCCCAGTAGTCACCACCTGCATGTCGAAAGGTAGACCGTGAGGTATTACCTTGCCCACCGGAAGCTGTTACGTCTAAAACACCAGTCATCAAGTAACCTAAATCCGATGTTTGTATGAGTGAAATACCAGAATCGTTTCCTTGAAAACCAAATGATTTTTGCCATGAGATGTTTCCTTGGCTATCCAGTTTAGATATCCAGTAATCTTGTGCGCCGTTGTTCCCAGAAACATCACCATCATTACTTTGACTAGTTCCTAAAATGGCAAATCCTCCGTCTTGGGTTTGAATAATTTTTCGCCCTCTATCGTCTTCAGAGCCTCCATAGGTTTTTTGCCACTCTAAAGTATCTTGTGCATTAAATTTTAACACCCAATAATCAAAACTAGAGTCTTGCTTATCCGTAATGTCACCGTCATTACTTTGTGTAAATCCTAAGATGGCGTAGCCGCCATCAGACGTAGCAACAACAGACTGTGCACTATCGTTAAGACTTCCTCCAAATGTAGAAATTGACGTAGTCTCTGTAGGTGCAATTATAGAAACACCGCCAGTAGATAGGTCTTCAAGTTTGGAGCAACTTAAAGTACAAAAACCAAGACTTATAAATAAAAGATGTGTTAGTCGCATTTGTCATCTATTATCTATTGACTTTTTCTAACAACGAATAAACCGCCTTCGATATCACTAATCACTATATTTCCGCTAGCGAAATAAGGATAAACACTCCAAACACCATTAAACGCGGCACTATCGCTAGGGATAAAGGTATCTATAAAATGTGTTTCTGTCATAGGGTTTGTTGACGAGCTAATATTAGAAATATCCAAAATTCGCATTCCTGCTCGATAATTTGCCAAGTAATACTCGTTGCCGAGAACATAACCATTATGATCTATAGCTGGGGTTGTACCAAAATAGGTAGATGAAAGCGTAGGATTATCTAAATCCGAAAAATCGAAAACTAAGGTTTTGGTATTAAACCCAAACGCTTGTTCGTCAGTTTCATCTCCTAATATAAAATAACGTTGGTCATCCGTAAACCAGCCTTGATGGGCATATGACGTTTGTGGATATGTAAACTCGCTAATAGGCACCACATTATTTTTATCGGTTACGTCTAAAACAACAACTTTATCTGTATTTCCATTACTGCCCACATAGATTTCTCTGTTAGCATAATCGGTATCAGGTCCATTATAAGTAATCACTTGTGCATCGTGAGAATAGCCTCCAGCTGTATAATCGTTTATAAATGTAGGATTAAGTGGATTAGAAATATCGACAAAAATTGGTCCGCCACCATTTGTTGAAGAACAGCCTACGAGGTAAGCCACAGCTTCACTTTCGTTAATAACTATGTTGTGACAGCTACCTACACCCGTGTAAATAGCATCCGCAGTAAAAGTTTCAGGAGCATTGCTTACATTTCGCAGACGCGTTAAATCAAAAACTTGCATACCATGCGCTCCAACACCATCTGCTACTATAAAGGCATAGTTGTTGTAAACTTTAACATCACGCCAAAAGTTGGTACCAGCATTAGTATTAAGCCTTCCTAAAAATAAGGGATTTAATGGGTCTGAAATATCTACAAAAGCAGTAGAATTTGTTAGAGCAATAAGTGCAATTTCATTTCCATTTGAAGGATCTGTCCAGCCCCAGATATCACTACCTTCTATATTAGAAGCGGTGCTTCCTCCAAGTGTATTTACATCAATAACAGATAAAACATCAATCTTATCACAAGGATATGGCCCTGCCATACCATCAACGCACGATGCATTTACCGTGTAAGGACTTGGGTCGCAAGCATCACCAACGCCATCATTATCAACATCTTCTTGTGTTGGATTAGCATTATTAGGGCAATTATCACACGCATCTCCTATACCGTCACTATCTGAGTCCTCTTGGTTAGGATTTGGTATTAAAGGACAATTATCATCCACATCGGCAACGCCATCACCATCATCATCAGTATCACAAACATCACCAATGCCATCATTGTCTGTATCTAGCTGGTCAGGATTTGGAATTAAAGGACAATTATCGTCCACGTCTGCAATGCCATCTTCATCATCGTCAGTATCACAAACGTCACCATCTCCATCGCTATCTGTATCTATTTGATCTGGATTAGGAATAGTAGGACAATTATCTTCTACGTCTAAAACACCATCGCCATCATCATCGGTATCGCAAGCATCACCTATGCCGTCATTATTCGAATCGACTTGACTACTATTAGATGTGTTTGGGCAGTTGTCCTCATCATCGTTTATACCGTCATTATCTGTATCTACATTTACCACAGGAGGCGGAGGCGCTTCTTCATCTTTACATCCATTAATCAAAAAAATAGATAGACATAGGAGTAGTCTGAGTGTAAGTTTGGTAAAATTCATTTGGGTATTTTTTTGCAATTTAACCATTCATCTTAATACTTAACTAAAATTAGATGAATAAATTACATGTAATATGAGAAAAGCATAATATTTTTGCAGCATGATAGAAGATAAGAATCCACAGCGTACGCCATTGAGTGAACTCGGTGAGTTTAAGCTAATTGAGCATTTAACGGAGCATTTTAAGATAAACCATAAGTCAACTGTTTTAGGAATTGGTGATGACGCAGCCATTTTAAGTCCATCAAAAAAACAGATAGTAGTTACTACAGATTTACTAGTAGAAGGTGTGCATTTCGATTTAAGCTATGTGCCACTAAAACACCTAGGTTACAAAGCTGTAATGGTCAATGTTTCTGATGTTTGTGCTATGAATGCTAATCCTACTCAGATAACAGTGTCTATTGCTGTTTCTAATAGATTTCCTGTGGAAGCTTTAGAAGAATTATATGCTGGTATCGAAACGGCCTCGCGACTATATAATGTAGATGTCGTTGGCGGCGATACAACTTCTTCGACTTCCGGACTCATTATATCTATTACTGCTATTGGCGAGGTTGAAGAAGATAAAGTTGTAAAACGTTCAGGCGCAAAACCAAATGATTTGGTTGTTGTTACGGGAGATTTAGGAGGTGCCTATATGGGGCTTCAGGTTTTAGAACGTGAAAAGGCCGTTTTTAAAGTCAATCCTCAAAATCAACCAGATTTATCGATGTATACTTACATTGTAGAACGACAACTTAAACCAGAGGCACGGAAAGACATCGTAGATTTATTAAAACAATTAGAGGTGAAACCAACTAGCATGATAGATATCAGTGACGGACTATCATCAGAAATTATCCATATCTGTAAGCAAAGCAATGTTGGCGTAGATTTATACGAAAATAAGATTCCGCTAGACCCTCAAGTTATTGGTACTTGCGAAGAATTTAATATAGACAGTACTACGATAGCTCTCAATGGTGGCGAAGATTATGAGTTGCTTATGACAATAGCACAAGAGGATTATCCTAAAATAAAGGGCAATCCAAACTTAACCGTTATTGGCTACATTACAGAAGCAGAACGAGGTATGCATTTAGTAACAAGAGCCGAAACAAAAATCCCGATTATTGCTAAAGGCTGGAAAAGTTTTAATGAAAATGAGCAGCAGTAATTAAGCTGCCGAAGTTTCGAAGCGTCGCGCTCTCATACGTGCTAGCTTGTTCGAATATATTCTGGCTAAAGTCGCATTAATTTCTCTGAACTTTGGTGTAAGCTCTGTTAATCTCCCATTGCCATTAGTCGTTAACTCACGCTTACAACATGCACAGGTGTACTCTTTTACATGCTCTGTAACATCTTTTGTCACCTTGTAATTGTGGCCAAATAAATCGCAATAAAAGCGCTGTGGTAAATTAGGTCGAGTAGATGATTTCATAATTAGCTAGATTTGAGACAACTAACATAGCCAAAAAAATTATCTGAAACGCTAAAACGTATTATTTTTCGACAAAACGCTTTAAAAAGTAAGATAATTCTTTTTTATTTTCAATATGACTCATGTGTCCTTCTGAAAAAATTACAGTTTCAATGTCTGTGTTTTTTGTCTTTTTTAATACTAATTCCTTATCGACAATCCAATCCTTCTCGCCAATTATAATTACTTTTTTTCCGTTTATGGATTTAAAAACATCATATCTATTAGGTCTTATAGCCATTCCTTTGTGTCCAGCGATAAAGCCTTGCACGGGTGTTTTTAAACCAATATCGAGCGCTTTTTTTATTTCGGAAGCAAAAGGCACTTTACTTTCTGGAGCAAAAAGATTCACAAAAGACATGCGGACTAAGCTTTCGTAATTCGTGGTGGCCATTTGTGCGGCGCGAGCTCTAAGTATTTTTCGTTCGTTATCATCAGCCTCAAAAGTAGAATTCATCAGACAAAGGTCATTAACTAAATTAGGATGCTTCTCTGCTAAAGCTAATGCCACATAACCACCCATAGAATGACCTACACAGCTAATTTCTTCAATCTGTAAATGCTTCAAAACGGCAAAAACGGCTTCTGCCATATCATCCATAGAATGTATATAACCTAAGCATTCGGTCTTTCCATGCCCAAGAAGATCAATGCAAATAACTTTTCGGGTCTTGGAGAGCTCCGGCACAAAATCGGTCCACATATCAATAGTTTCCAAAAAACCATGTAGTAAAACAAGCACTTTACCTTGACCTTTAACGGTATAATTAATCGAAATATTCTTGTAATTCAGTGTCATACTGCAAATATAAATTTTGAAAACTGATGTCGCTCCTATCGTTTTCACATTTATTATATTTACTGACGACTAAAATCAATGTCTTATGATACTAAATCGCTTTTTAGCTCTTTTGCTTTGTATTGTTTCGCTATCACTTTCGGCGCAAATTGAAGCAGAGAAACTGGATAAACTCATCCAAGAAACATTAACCACTTTTGATGTTCCAGGGATTTCTGTGGGTATTCTAAAAGATAACCAGATTATTTACTCTCGAGGATTTGGAGTTCGTTCTTTGGAAACCAAAAGAAAAATGAATGCAGAAACCAAAGTCGGTGTAGCCTCTAATAGTAAGGGCTTTACCTGCTTTGCTTTAGCTATGCTTATAGACGAAGGAAAACTAAATTGGGATGATAAAGTGAGAAAGTACATACCAGAGTTTCAATTGTATGACCCATACATTACCGAAGCTTTTACCATTAGAGATTTGGTGACGCACAGAAGTGGATTAGGATTAGGGTCTGGCGATTTAATGTTTTTTCCAGAAGGAAGTGATTTTACGATTCAAGATATTATAGATAACCAAAAATATATAAAACCACAAAGTCAGTTTCGTACAGATTTTAGATACAATAACAACATGTACATCGTAGCTGGTGAAGTTTTGAAGCGCGTTAGTGGTATGTCTTGGGAAGACTTTATCGAAACTCGAATTATGCGCCCTGTTGGCATGGTAAACAGTAAGGCATCTTATAACAGAGTTACAGACAAGTCTAATATTATTGAAGCGCACACGAGAACAGAAGGAAAGGTGATTCAGATTCCTCATGATTGGAGTCCAACAGCCAATGCAGCTGGAGGTATTGTAAGTAATGTTAGAGATATGCTCACTTGGGCTCAGTTTTTAATGAATGATGCTGTAACGGTAGACGGTACGCGATTATTAAGTTCAGAACAATTTCATGAGCTATGGCAATTGCAAACGCCTCTTAAAGTCCGAAAAGGCGATTGGTACGATTCTAATTTTAGAGGTTACGGATTGGGTTGGTTTGTTACAGATGTTAAAGGTGGACACAAACAAGTTTATCATACCGGAGGTTTGTTAGGAACAGTGACTCAATTCACTATGATTCCTGATTTAAATTTAGCAATAGTCGTTTTGACCAATCAAATGAATGGTCGCGCTTTTAATACCATTACAAATACTATTAAAGACGCATATCTAGGTTACGAGAATAGAGATTGGCTAAAAAACTATGGAAGCAGCCATGTCAGAAATTTGAAATATAACGATAGTATAAAAGCGTCGGTTTTTGCTCAAGTAGATAGAATGAATGACAGTAAATTACTGCCTCAGCCAAAGCAGATTGTTGGGACATACAAAGACGCTTGGTTTGGAAATATTAGTATTAGCCATGACGGTAAGAACTACACCATTAAAAGTGAACGTTCTTCTCAGCTTGTAGGCGAATTACTGCCTTATAGTCCTACAACCTATGTGGCCAAATGGAATAACAGAAGTTTCGATGCTGATGTGTTTGTTAATTTCACTTTTGATAAAGACGGAAAAGCCCAGTCAGCTACAATGAAATTTGTAGCACCAATCACCGATTTTAGCTTCGATTTTGAAGATTTAGAACTTAAACGTATAGACTAATGAATCGAACTAAAGAAATTTGGATGAGTGGCTTTGCGCTGTTCTCAATGTTTTTCGGTGCTGGAAATCTTATTTTGCCACCGCTTTTGGGTTTTAATGCGTTGGATCAATGGCTCATTGTAGCTTTAGGTTTTGCGATAACGGCCGTAGTTATTCCCATAATGGCCATTTACGCTCATGCTAAACTTCAAGGGACTCTGTACGACTTTGGTAAAAAAGTATCGCCAATTTTTAGTACAGTGTATTGTGTATTGATATACATTATAGCCATAGCTTTACCAGCACCACGTACGGCATCGGTGACCCATGAAATGGCAATTCAACCTTTTTTTGAAACACCAACATTGCTCACGAGTGCTATTTATTTTTTATTGGTGTTGGTCTTTGTGCTCAACCGTTCTAAAGTGCTAAGTATCATTGGTAAATTTCTAACACCACTGATTGTACTTATTCTATTGCTAATTATTAGTATTGGTATATTTTCTGATGCTTCTATTGCTAACTCTGGTGTGTCTTCCGCACCATTAGTAGATGGTATTTTAGAAGGCTATCAGACCTTTGATGCCATTGGTGGTGTTGTGGTTGGTGCTGTTCTTATAATATCTCTTAACCTTAGAGGACATCATGGTTTTGAGGATAAAAAGGAGCTCATCAAAAAATCGGGACTTATCGCAGGAACAGGTCTATTTGTTATTTATGCTGGATTAATTGTGGTTGGCGCTTTGTATAGCAGTTATTTTCCTTCGGATATAGACCGTACAGCATTATTAGCAGGTCTTAGTCTAGAGACATTGGGAAGTATCGGACGTACTTTTTTAAGTGTTTTGGTAGCCTTGGCATGTTTTACGACGGCTGTTGGGATTATTACAGGTACAGCGGATTATTTTAAAGGCCTATTTGGCAATTCGCAAAAAGCTTACATCATCACAGGAGTTATAGGTTGTGTTATAGGTGTAATTGTCGGAAGCTATAATGTTGGCTTTATTATCGATATTGCTTTACCAGCATTAATGTTTATTTACCCAATAACTATTATTCTTATTTTGCTCAATACGGTACCTTCAAAATGGGCGTCGCCTTTGGTATTTAAGATTGTGGTTTTAGCCACGTTTATATTTAGTATTCCAGATTTTTTGAAGTTTTTAGTGAATCCTGAACAACTAGAATCCATTGTAAATAGCATACCATTAGCAAAACATAGTTTGGGTTGGGTATTGCCAGCTTTGGCAGCTTTTATTCTTACAAATTTGTTTCAGAAAACGACTACTGCGCGTTCAAATTCTTAATAGCCGAAAAGGCCTGGTCTACAAGATGGCTTTCCACTAAAACCGTAAATTCGTTAGTGGTAGAAATGACTTCGTAAAGCGAAATACCTTCCCATGCAAAGCGTTTAAAAATCTGATAGTATAATCCCGAAATCCGAGAATTATTTTTGGGGAGACGAATACTTATGGCGGATAAGTTATCTTGCGAATCAATCATTTTTTCACCCTGAAAACTTTCAAGAACAACACGTTTTTCAGATTCTGAAACAACGATGTTACTCTCGTAAATACCTCTAGAAAACCCGTAAAAAGATTTTATATCTAAAGTTTCGATAAGCTTGGTATGGCTTTTAATCAAGGTGTCCGAATTCTGAAATGTATAATCAATTAAATTAGACCTAACGGTAATGTCACCCAACTGTTTTAGTACCGCTTTTAATTGATGTGATTGTCGTAAATGCACAGGTGGCGCATAACGACGTAACGCCATCATAATAGCACCTGTTTTTACAGGTTTACCCAACATTTTGCTTACAGGGTCTTGAAGTTCTTCGGATAATGCTGAAAAGTTTATGATTTCCCTAAAAAGCGCCTCTTCCAAAAAGGGCTGTTTAATTAAAATATCTTCAACGCATGAGGCTATCGTTTTCATTTTTAATTGTTTTTGTATTCAGTTTAATGTATCTGACTTGATGGAGTAACAAAGCTCATCTTCAATTTTCATTATGTTATATAATTAACATGATGTGCAAAAATAAACTATTTTTTCTAATAATTAGCAACACAGCATCTTACAAATCTATTTTTGCACTATAAAAAGAAAAGAATATGTTAGTATATAAATTTGGAGGAACGTCTGTGGGTTCTGTAGTAAATATGAACCACGTAAAAGACATTATTAACACCAAAGACCAGAAAATAGTGGTGCTCTCTGCCATGTCAGGAACTACAAACGCTTTGGTTACAATTTCAGAACACATACAAGCTGGTCGAATTGATGAAGCGCAAGAACAGATTAATAGACTTAACGAAACCTACAACACTACCGTTTACAATTTACTTCATGACGAAAGGTTAAGGCAAGAGGTTAGTGATTATGTCAACGGTATTTTTAAAAATCTGGTTCAAGCGTCAACACGTCAATTTAATATACAATTACATAATAGTATTGTGGCTAATGGCGAGTTGTTATCGACGTTTATGTTCAGCCGATTTTTACAACAAGAAGGCTTTAATGTACAGTTATTACCAGCATTAGACTTTATGCGTTTAAATCGCAGTAACGAGCCTGACAATTTTTATATTAAACAAAACATCTTTAGAGCAATTGATAGTCAACCATCGGCCGATATATACATCACTCAAGGGTTTATAAGTTTAGACGCCGATGGTGCTATTACCAATTTACAGCGTGGCGGTAGCGATTATACGGCTACCATTATCGGTGCAGCTATTGAAGCGGATGAGGTGCAAATCTGGACAGATATCGATGGGTTTCATAACAACGACCCACGTTATGTAAACGATACCAAAGCCTTGTCGCATTTGTCTTATGACGAAGCGGCGGAGTTGGCCTACTTTGGTGCAAAGATTCTGCATCCGCAAACCGTGATGCCTGTACGTAGTTTAGATATTCCGTTACGTCTTAAAAACACCATGGCACCAGATGCACATGGCACATTGATTACCAATAAAATTCATGGCGAAGGCATTAAAGCCATTGCCGCCAAAGATGGTATTACGGCTATAAAAATAAAATCGGTTAGGATGCTATTGGCGCACGGTTTTTTAAAGAAAGTTTTTGAGATTTTCGAGACTTTTGAAACACCAATAGACATGATTACCACGTCCGAAATTGCCGTATCGCTAACCATTGACGACGCACGACATTTAGATGCTATTGTTTTAGAACTTCAAAAATTTGCTGAGGTCGAGGTGCAAGATTATATGAGTATTGTGTGTTTGGTAGGTAACCAAATTATTTACCATCCTGATACGCCAGAACTCTTCCAAGTGTTGCAAGATGTTAATGTACGTATGATTGCCTATGGCGGCAGCAACAACAATATTTCCTTACTCGTAAACACGAGCGATAAGTTAGAGACGCTTCAAAAACTACAACGCTACGTGTTCGAAGATTCTTCAGTTCCGATATCCGTCGGAGTTTAGTTAATTAGTTTAGTTAAAAAAAGCACCGAAAAGGTGCTTTTTTTTAATTCATTGATGCGATGTATTAATTACCTAATCCCATATTTTTCATGTCTTCCAATTTCTGGATCTTCACATCTGCTGGGATTTCTAGTTTATAATCAGCCATTTGCGCATTATCATTAAACTCAACAGCTTTATAAGTCATTAAGAAGCCTTCACCTTTAACTGAAAATTCTAAGCAAAGTCCAGGAACGTTGGTTGGCATCTGCTCCATACCTTCTGGACGCTTAAAGTTTTCTGTATACCAAAAGGTAGATGTATTTCCAGAATCGTCTTTAGAAATGGCTTTTTTACAGGTTATACCAAGGATATCTTTGGTTTCGTTGATAAATTGTATTTCTGGTGCGCCTTCGTCTTCGTCGTTATCTTTTAGAGTTTCGGGGTCTCCTCTGTAGGCCAGTTTGCCTACCATTCCTGTTAGGTATATAGTGGCCTCGCTTTGTTTTACATCCATTTCTAGAGTCATGGTCATCATGGTGCCCATATTGGTTTGTATCCACGATTTATCCGCGTTTGCAGCAACCTCTATGGTAGAACCTTGCATCATGGCTGCTACCATTTCTGCATCTTCATCACTAGATTGGATGTCTGTGTTGTATTTAACATAAAACCCGGTTTGCGCTAGTCCTGCAAAGGTAAAACAAGCGGTAAGTATAAGGCTGTAAATTAGTTTCATGTGTTATATTTATTGATAAGACTCAAATATACGATAACTACTGTAACTGTGTAAGTTGTTGTTTTTAGTTGAAGAAAGCGCCGAAAGGCACTTTTTTTTTAGATTGTTATTCAGTGTTGGCAGAAGACATACTCTTTTGCAATTTTCGGATTTAGCGTTGGTTGGTGCGAATTGCAAATGTGTATGGCTTTAAGCGTTGGTTTCTTCCTGAGCGTATTCCGTTTTCAATTCCTCAAATATTTTTTCAATCTCAACATAATTCGGCTGTCCAGATAGTTGCGTAATGTCATAATCCAAACAAAATTCAATGTCCTTTTGTGACATATAGTGTTCGTGTATTAATTCCTCATTTATTTGCTCTTCAATGTTAATGTAACGTCTTTCTTCTTCGTCTTGACTTTCTATTAAAAACTTCGCAAAACCATCTTGAATTGCTGATTTTGTTTTTTCTTGAATTTCGTCAGCGAATTTTAATATTTCAGTGATTTTTTCGTCTACGGTTTCTTGTGCTTTGAAAAAGATATTTCCGTTACTGTGGGCAATATCATTTCTCAAAGAAACAATTTTTTTGTATTTACCAATTTGGTCTTTTCTAAGGCCGAAAAATGTAAAAAGTAGAAAAACTCTGCTTTCATTTTCTTCACTAAATGTAAAAGGTGATGAAGCACCAACAAAACAATCTTTGAAGCCTAAAGTTATCTTGTCGTAATCTTCTTGATGTATTTTCTTGATTTGCCAAACATTAAAATACACGAAACTCATAAACAGCATATGATAAGCCATAAATGAAAATTGATACTTTTCATTTGAATAATTACTTTCAAAAGAATCCCACAAAAACTCTATGTATTCTTGCTCTGTTCGGTTTTTAAATCGAATAGGTAAGTAGTTTAATATTTCGTAAGCTTCCTCCATTAGTTATAGTCAATTTCGTAGTTTACTTCTGGGTAATAATCTCGATATTTTATCCCGAAAATACTTTGAGAAGGAAGGTTTGTAATTAGATTATAATTGGTTATCAGTCTTTTGCTTTTTAATCTTTTATCGAAAAATGGGTCAATTTTATACTTCTTAATTTGAGGTGATAAATCCCAAACTAAACCTAAATGAGAGATACTGTTAATAAACAGTAAAGACTGTTCAGCAGTTGACAACTGTGCCCTTAAAGTTTTAGCATAAAAGTATTTTTCTTCTTTATTCAGTTTTTTATGTTCGTTAATAAAAGTATAGGTTTGAAATAAGTGCCTGAAATAATGACCTAATTTATATTGATGACCTCCATAGTATTTAATGTAGTTATTTGGGTATTTACTTTTTATTGCTTTCTCAACTACATTTGGATATTCTTCACTTTGAAAATTTGGATTATTCCTCAGTTCTCTTACAATCTCAAAAGCCTTTATTCTATTTTTTTTGTTAGCTATTTTATGAAGTGATTTCCAGTTTTTGTAATATTTACTTTGCTTAATTGGTTTCATAGAAAGAAACTCCAATATTGGCTCGTAAAATTCAGGTTTGTATTTATTTGCAAATTGGTCTTTTATGGTTTCTTTTCCTTCAGCACCCACTCCATAAAATATTATTAAATAAGGAATGTTAAGTTTTGCCAGAGCTACAGCATCAATTGTTGAGTTGGTTGCAATTAAGGACTCTTTTAGTTTAATTAGATACTCATCTTGATAAATATGCGACTCCTTCTTCTTTTTGAAAAAGAGAATCATTTCTTGTCTACATTTTAGAAATTGTGAAAATATATCGTGCAATTCTTTTCGACCACTTCTAGAATCTGTTTCCATTTCCTTAATATTTTCTCTATGCAGTTTGAGTAAATCAAAAAACTTACTTTCAAATCGTTCTTTTGTAGCAAATTTGGTCTGCTCATTTAAGGTTAGAATTAATATTAAGAAACCTGCTAAAGAGAAAAAGGTACCAACTACACCACCAATAAAATCACCAACTTGACCAGTTTCTGCCATTAAGGTTGGTTTGTTCAGTTCATAAGTATATTCTAATGAAAGTTTATGGAAGAAATACCAACTCACATAAATTCCTCCTAGAATACAAGCAATGGACAATATTTTTAGTAGTAACTTCATTATTCTCCCCAAACTTTTGCAATTCTATTTTTTATTTTTTGTTCAAAAATTTCAATTAGTTCTTTATTAGCATTTACTAATTTCTGCTCATTTTCAATTCTTGCTACAATTTCATTTTGCGTTTCAATTGGTGGATTCGGAATTGGAATTTTTTTCAAATCTGTAATTGATAGATTTGGTTGCATAAGTGAACGAGATTGCTCCTCCACATATTTGTAAACTACATCAGAACACAGGTAATGATATATAAAATTTAAATTTGCATTCTCTTTAGGTTTTAAACCTGCAACTCGTTGGTTCACTAGTGTATTATTCCAAGCTTCCGGAACTACTGCAACCTTAAGACCAGTAGAAATTATTGTACGAGTAAGTGATATAACAAGGTCACCTGTGTTTACTAGGTATTTGGAATATTCTTTTAAGTAAGTTTCTGGTAAGCGACTTGAATCATTATCAACAAATTCACGAACACCTACATTTGTTATTTTTATGCACTTTATAAGGTTTTCTTCTTTGAAATCTGAACTACTAAAACCATAACCACTTATAACTTCTGCTAGAGTATTTAATTCTGCTTTGTCCCAATCAGGGTCAATATCAATATTTGGTTTATAATTGTCTACCACCATTTTTGCTCCATCAATTATTTTTTGATAGTCTTCTATTTCGGAAACAATTTCTTCTTGAATAGATATGGGTGGAAGCGGTATTTTTACACCTTTAATATCTGGATTGTTTATTAATGCAATTCCTGCTGAATTTGATATACTCTTTAGGTCAAATTGCCTCATAAAGGAAAAGAGATATCTTGGATTCAGTATTTTTTCGTCATTTACGGTAATACCCATACAATTATTGTCAATAAGACAAGGTATTCTTGTAAACCTTTTTTTGTTTGTTGCTATTGCTGCTCCTCTTTTTGGGAAAACAATAGAGTTAATAGGTAGTAGTGAATATGACGTTTCTTTTATCCAATGTGAAGTTGTTACAATTTCATTTAAATTTTCTGGTAAGTTCATATCACTTACCTTAACACAAGCAATTTCGCCATCCTCTTGAAACTCTGTTAATACTCGACCATTATCTACTTTGATATAATCACCTAATTCTACAATAGGATAACTAGACAATCTAACCTCAATTAATTTATATCTTTCACCACTCAAATTATAATCTCCATTCTTCCCAATTTCTTTTTTATCTACTGAATGCGCAATTGTGGTATTTTCAAATTCCGTTCCTTGTGTAATAGAATATTTAAATGCTTTTGCGGTTTCAATAGCTTGCTCCAATTGTCCACCCTTTATTTCTCCTCTTTGTGAACCTAAACTGTAGCCATCATTGTCAATTTTAATAAATAGAATCTCATTACTTTTTTTAGCTAGTTCTTTGTCCAATAAAATGATTGAAGTTTTTACACCACTGTATGGATTAAAAACGCCAGCAGGTAAACTAACAACTGCATACAAATAGTTTTCAACAAGCATTTTTCTTAAATCTTTATAAGCGGTACCACCTTGAAAAATGATACCTTCAGGAACTATTATTCCAGCTCTTCCTTTTGGATTTAAATGCTCTGCGATATAATCTACAAAAAGCACTTCACTACGTTTACTATTGATTGTGAATTTTTTATGTG
Source organism: Winogradskyella wandonensis (assembly GCF_004346845.1). Taxonomy (GTDB): domain Bacteria; phylum Bacteroidota; class Bacteroidia; order Flavobacteriales; family Flavobacteriaceae; genus Winogradskyella; species Winogradskyella wandonensis. Next base: position 868,254 of record NZ_SMGI01000002.1, read on the forward strand.
GTCTTATACCGCCTTTCGGACTCATAAAAGGTGGATTTGCTAAAATCACATCAAAATTTTCATTCCAACGTTCTTCACTGCTTAATGTGTCATATTCAAAAATGTGTGGTTCAGAAAAACCGTGTAAGTATAAATTAACCAAACTCAATCGCACCATATCTGGCGAAATATCATAACCTACAAAGTTTTGTATAAGTTTTTTGCGTTGGTCGGGTGTTAATTCGTTATTGTTTTTCTCTTTTATATACTTAAAAGCAGAAATTAAAAAACCAGCAGTTCCACAAGCTGGGTCCATAACAGTATCGGTTTTACTTGGGTCAACAATTGCTACCAAGAAATCAATAATGTGTCTCGGTGTTCTAAATTGACCTGCATCACCTTGCGAACCCATTACTGAGAGCAAATATTCAAACGCATCACCTAATTTCTCACTATGCGTGTATTCAAATTCACCTATTGTTTTTAAAAATAGTTTTAAAGTTTCTGGGTCACGATATGGTAAATATGCATTATTGAAAATATCTCTAAACAATTGAGGAATGTTAGGATTCTTTTCCATACTCTCAATAGCTTCCGAATACAAACGCAACATTTCAGATGCGGTTACTTTAGTATCAAAAAGTCTATCCCAACTATAATTTGAAAAAGGAATTGTGATTTCTTTTTCTTCATCTTTTGGGTCTGGAATTGTATAGTCCGAAAAGAATTTTGCTTTTCCACCTAAATCAATTGCTTCTTTATCCATATCAGCCATAAACTTGTAAATTAAGCCTATGGTGATTTGCTCTATTTGAGCTTTTGGGTCAGGAAGTTTACCTACTAAAATGTCTCGGCAGTCGTCAATTCTTTTTTTTGTTATAGTATCTAACATAAATTTCTTTTAAGCAGCAAACTGCTCTAGTTTTATATAATCTTTAATGTACACTGGAATCACTTCACGATATTTTGTTGCAACTGCCTTAAATTGTGAAATGGTCAATGTAGGATTGGTTTGTAATGCTTGAAAATCTTTCGTTTCTATTATTTTTCTAATGTCTTGGTCAACGATATAGGCTTTAAAAAAATATTTCAAAGCTCTAATATTAATGTCATTTTCTTCTGGTGGATAAATAGAAATGAATTTATCAAATTCTTCTTCTAATAATTCATCCTTTGATTTGAATTTTGGAATAATACCAAATACCTTTTCTACAACTTCACGAATAGAAACTTTTCTGTCAATTTTGGCTGCTTTTCGCAGTTTTTCTAAATTGAAATATTCTTCTGGTTTATCAAATATTTCTGCTTGAATATGGCTCACAACGTGTTCCCAATTTCCAAGTTCTACGTTCTTTTTTATGATATCATCCATTGCGATTCTGTCTTCGAACTTCTTGAAAAGTTCTCTGTCAATTCGCATTCCTTCATACCCAATTTGTTCTTCATTAACCGTTAAAATTGGGTCTGGTCTTAAACTGTTGTATTTATCAATATCAATTCCGCCACCACAATTTTCACCTTTTCCGCTTTTAGGTTTTGGTAGTTTTAGTTTTTCGTCATAATCAAATTTTTCTTCGAAATATTCGCAATTAGCAAAGAAGTCGAATAGTTTAAATACTTCTTTTTCTTCTTTTATTATTTCTACTTCGTTGAGTTCGTTTTTAAACTTGTGTGTAAACGTATGTTTACGAGTACCACGACCTTTTATTTGTACAAAATCAGCAGGACTAAATATTGGTCGCATCATACATAAATTAAGTAAATCAGGACAATCGTAACCAGTTGTCATCATACCAACCGTTACACAAATTCTAGTTTTACCAGTTTTATAACCTTCTAACCAAGATGATTTTCCATTAAGGTTATTGTTTGTAAAATTGATAGTCATTTGTTGAGCATCACCAACTTGTGAAGTCACTTGAACTGCAAAATCTGAATTGTATTTGTTCGGATATAATTGTTCTGCGAACTCGTTAAGAATTTCAGTGATTTTTCTTGCGTGATTTTGACTAACTGCAAAAATGATTGTTTTGCCAATTTCTTTTGTAATTGGGTCACGTAATGCATTTTCTAAAAACGTTTTACAGAAAACACGATTTGTTTTTTCTGAGAAAAACTTTTTCTCAAAATCTCTTGAAACAAAGGTTTCGGTTTCTTCTCCTTCTTCTGTTGTAATTGCAACAGAATAACCTTCGTCAGAAAGTAATTGTGTTGTTATTTCTGTTCTAGCATCTAAAACTCTTGGATTGATTAAGAAACCATCTTTAACACCATCTAACAAAGAATATCGAAAAGTTGGGTCACCACCTTCGCAACCGAAGGTTGCATAGGTATCTCTGAGCAAACGCCTTTCGATTTCTCTTGGGTCGTTTTCTTTTACTTTATCAATATCAACACTTTTTAAATAATCTTTTGGTGTTGCAGTTAATCCCAATTTATAACCGTGAAAATATTCGAAAACAGCTCTTGCGTTACCAGAAATTGAACGGTGAGATTCATCCGAAATAAGCAAGTCAAAATCTGTTGGTTTAAACTCGTATCTGTATTTGTTGTCGAACATTAAAGATTGAATAGTAGTAACAACTATGTCTGCTTTTCTCCAATCGCTTTTATGTTCTTTGTAGATAAATGTTGTGTAATCTGGTTTAAGATAATTGGTAAATGCTTTCCAAGCTTGGTCTTCCAATTCCAATCTGTCTACTAGAAACAAAACTCTTCTTGCGTTTTGAGTTCTTAGAAAAAGTCGAATTACTCCAGCAGCAGTAAGTGTTTTTCCAGTTCCAGTCGCCATTTCAAAAAGAAAACGGTCTTTTTTGTTCGCAACTGCATTTTGTAATTTTTGAATTGCCTTTAATTGGTAATGTCTTAAAAATCGTAAACCATTATTCCAAACAAAGTCTTTACTGTCAATTGGATTTCCTTTCCATTCAGGTCTCTCTGCATAATCAGGCATTTGCACAATTGCGATAAAATCATCTTTGATTTCTTCGTTAGCTAATGATGTTCTGTCAGGATTCCATTCTTTGATTGCACCAATTTCACTTGGCGAAGGAAATTTGTAAATCGGTTTGGGATTTCCCTTTTCTAAGTTCCAAAGGAAATGTACAATTCCGTTTGAAAGAATTATAAATTGTGCTCCAACTGTCTTTGCATATTTTCTAGCTTGTTCTTTTGCAACAAGTGGATGAAGACTTTCCTTTTTTGCTTCTAAAACGCAAATTGGTTTGTTGTTACTGTCAACAAGTAAAAAGTCTAAAGAACCAGACTTTACTTTTTCAAAATCATTTCCCCAAGCGTCAACTTCAGTTTGGGTGATTTTCACGTGATTTTCAAGTAAGATATTCGCAGAACCTTGCTCATTGTCAAAAAATCTCCATCCCGCTTCTTCGAGCAATTGGTTGATTTTTATTCTTGCGTGAGCTTCGTTGAACATGGTTTAAAGATAAAAAAAGCCCTTGTTTGCGCAAGGGATAATTTTCTGGTTTCATTTTTATGATGGTATCCCATAAAAGTCATGCGGTGAATAGGCGCCGAGATTCAGATAATCGCGTGGATTGTCCCTGGCAATTTGGTCAAATTCTTCTTCACTAAGCCCAGCGCGCATGTTTGCCAAAAGGTCTTTATCGCTATTATGGTTGCGCACCACGTAAAAATCGGAGCCGTACAATACCCGCTTTTTTAGTTTGGGATTGGTAAGTGTTTGTTTAAGCAATGGTAAAATAAAGTCGTCGTGCAATATGTAACTGATATCGGCATATACATTAGGGTATTGTAACATCAGGCTACAGATAATAGAATACCAATCGACATGATTCCAAATAAAAGCAGGTTTACCAGGTTTTGGGTTTCCGTTTTTATCGGTTAAAAAATGAATACCGTTATTAGGAAGAAGCACCAATTGCGAGGTGTAATTATCTCTATCGGCTTCCAAAAATTTGTTCCATTGGTCTTCACCTCCAAAATGGGCAAAACATAATTTTAGGTCGCTAAGTCCTTTACCGTCTTTTACAGTTTTGGCGTCGTCATCACAGTGAAACACCTTTCGCAGTTCTTGGCGGTAGGCTTCTTTTTCTTGTTGTGCTTTTTTAGTTTTGGTGGGTCCAAAATCATTAAGCTCATTAATCACTTTGTACAATAAGGTATTGTCTAATAAGCACAGATAGTTCATGGGATGCGAGAAGTTATTGCAAAAGTCAATGTTCTTTACTTCGTTTAAGTATAGTGGCGTGTCTTTTTGTGCTTCGACATAGTCGGCGTCCAAGTCTATATCGTAAGCAGTTACGGTATTGTCATCGCATTTGGTTTTTTCTACGCGGTTTATTTTACCTTCGGTAAATACGGGATGCTGGTCCCATTTTGGTTTTTTGGTGCCTCGGTAAAAAATTGTACCTCTAATACAATGCGTCATCACAGGAATGCCATGGTCTGCGGCGTATTTCCACAGGACCAAAAGCCGATGGTCAAACGGATAATAGCCTAAGGCAGGATATATTTTTATACCTGCAATACCTGCTTTAAAATACTGTGCGACTTTACAGTTTTCGTCTAGTACAACCTTGCCATTGGCGTCTAAACTATAGTTAAAATAGGCTTTGTCCTGCATCCGTTCGGGATGCGCAAACATAAAAGGGAAGAAATGGTTATTGCTGTCCTTTTCCTTGATGTCTATTAAATCTTGCATTTGCGTGTAGTAATCACCTGCAAACGCACCTGCTTTCATGTATTCCATATCCATAGGCAATACAACAAACTGCGTATTTTCAGGGTATTGTTTTTTAAGTCTGTGATAAATGCCACTTTGGGTTTTGTACTTTGCAAATTCACCGATTTGTAGATAGCGGTTAAAAAGGGACACAAAGTCTTTTCCTGGTAAGACTTTAAATTGTTTCAATAGGCCTTTGAGCATATTTCTAACCGACTTAAACACAATAATGATAAGAATAAAGAGGCCAATTTGTGCCCATACAGATTTAACTTCGAGCATTGTTCCGCTATTTTCTAGCCATTTAAATACCTTCCGCAGACCTTCTAAAAAGAGGTTGCTGTAGGTGGTATCAAAGTCCATGAGTGCTCGCCCAAAATAAAAGGTAATTAATACAAACAGGTAAATGTCTAGCAAGACTTTAATCGTGCCAATGACCCACATGCGCTTTAGCCATATCTCGATACGATACCAGTCTTGCAGCCAATTTTTGTACCACGAACTGTACTTAAAAGGTTTTATCTGCTTGTTGTACCAACGCACCAATTGTATAACTCGTGTCATGGAAATAAACCAGGCAACAGGTCTAGGTACAAAGGTTCGCGCGAGATAAGGTGGCACGTGGTCTCCTGTAAAAATATGCGTGTGGCAATTAATAATTGGTGGTTTTTGTGGCATGCTACTCTGGTTTAGAATTCTTTAGTCAGCGGCTTCTTTTGGCGTGTTATTACTCCTAAATCTATTTACGAAAGAAGTCAAGTTAGTTGCATAGCCTACCATAAGTTGTGGGAATACACCGTCAGTTCCTGTATGATAGGTCATTCCAAGACTAGCGTAAATACCACCATCGGAGTTCTTAGGATTTGTGAGCCAGTAGAAATTGGCTTTTACATGCAATAAGTCACCTTTTTGATTAAGCACCATATCCTCGAAATCAGTTTCTCCCAAAAGAATTTGATCGCTAAATTCAAAAAATTCGTAATTGAAATTTACATCAGCTCCAAAGTTGTTTTGTGGTCTAAATTCAAAATTTAAATAAGGTCCGTGACCTGTCGTAAAAACCTGTCCTTCAGTAACATTGTCTAAATTGTCAGTGACATCAGTAAATCGGTAACCAGTGCGGTAATAACTTCCTTTGTAGCCTAATGACGTGTTTAAGAACCAACCTTTAGATTCATAGCTGATTAGGTCAAGGTAGATGTCGGCATTGATATTACGTTTGGTGTATAAGTCAAATTCATTAACATTTTCATTGTTTTGGAAGCCCATAAATCGCGTATCATCTTCAAAGCTATTGTTCAACGCCACAGATACAGAGGCAATAAATTGCCTTGTGGCTGTCCATTCACCCCAATTCCTTGTGTTCATAGGCACTAATAGAGTAGCCTGTGCATTCAGTACCGAATTGCTATTGCTAGAGTTTAACCCTAGAACATCAGAATAAATTACACCAGTAAAAAAGTCAAAAAAGCGACGTTGCACGACAGGTTGGGAGCTCTTCTCTTTAGTTTCGGTAGATAATTCTACTTGGTCATTGGCAATGGAGTAATTAAAAAACTGATCCGATTGAAAGTCAAAAACATCATTGTAATCGATCCATATTTCTTGACAATTACTAGTTGTGGCCGATACTCGCATTCCGTAATTATTAAACCATCGTAGTGGAACACTAAAGCTGTTGTTCACAAAGATTAATCGCTCATTCTTGTAAGTAGCTTCTACATAAATGGATGAGGCTTTATTATTAAAAAATTGAACTAATGCACGATTGAGCTTGATGGTTTGTGAACCATCTAAACTGGATTTTACTACCTGAATATCACTTCCTTCCTTACAATTCTTATGTGCATTTATTTTGCGTATAACTGCGGTTTCATTCAGGCTTAATCGACCTGAATACTGGTCTTCGGCATTATCGATATCATTTAAAATCCTTTGTTCCTCTTGTAGTGCATCGCGCTTGCGCTGCAGGACTTTTTCTTTTATCGCCAGTAAACCGTTTTGTTGGTTTCCTAGATTATCATAAATATAATCCTCAGAAAACGTGGCATTCATAGTTTGTACGATACCTTGTGCGAGAACACTTTTATCTACATCCCAACCGTATTCATCAGTTTTTCCAGTGGTATCCGCTAGCTTTATTTGAATGATAAAACTGTTGTCTTTAGACAGATAATTGAGTTGGTATACGGTATTACCTACTTTAACCGATTCTAGATATTGATATTTCTCCTCCTGGGCAAAAGAAATCGACACAAAAAAGACTAAACAAAGCGTTGCGAAAAGCGTTTTCATAATTCGTTGGTTTTAGGTTGATAATATTAAGAGCAAACACAACAGAACAACACACCCAAATTGAAGTGCTTGTGTTGTGTGCCAACAACGAATTAAAATGTAAGTGATTGTAAATTAAATAGCTGACATAAAGCTATATAAAAAATCCTACACGAACAAAAAATCAATCCTTAAAACTAATACGGTCTCTTATACCGCCACTTTCACGATGTATAATTACATCAGCTTTCTTTCTTTTGGCAATAGTTTTCGCTTTGTTAATCGCCGTAGATTGTTTACGGTGTTTAGAGGTAATACGTGTGTTGCCTTCACGTCTTACAGCCCAACCATCTTCATAAGGCACAACATGTTGGTGCCATGTGCGGTTGTTGGATGCAGAGCCTGTCGAAGCACCAAAAGCTTCGAGAATAACCTTAATGATATCAACTATAGCTTTAGACCAAGACTTTGAAGGCATATTTTAAAAATTATGAGTTCATCAAATCTTCAATCTCTTCAGCTTCAATTGGGATATTTCTCATAAGGTTAAAAGGCTCACCAGATTCTTGAACCACAACATCATCTTCTAAACGAATACCAAAACCTTCGTCTGGGATGTAAATTCCTGGTTCCACAGTAAAAACCATATTGGCTTGCATTGGTTCGTGAAGCAACCCATAATCGTGGGTGTCTAAACCTATATGATGACTTGTACCATGCATAAAGTATTTTTTGTAGGCTGGCCAATCTGGGTTTTCGTTTTGTACATCGGCTTTATCCAAAAGACCAAGACCCAATAATTCTGAAGTCATGAGTTTACCAACTTCTATATGATAGTCTTCCCAATACGCACCAGGAACGAGTAGCTTTGTCGCTTCGTTTTTAACACGATTTACCGCATTGTAGACTTGCTTTTGTCGCTCTGTAAATTTCCCTGAAACAGGAATAGTACGGCTCATATCGCTACTGTAATTAGCATATTCTGCACCAACATCAAGCAGAATTAAATCGCCAGCTTTACATTGTTGGTTATTTTCAATGTAATGCAATACGTTAGCATTGTTTCCTGAAGCTATAATTGGTGTGTACGCAAAACCTTTAGAACGGTTGTTTAAAAACTCGTGCATAAACTCGGCTTCCAGATTGTATTCCCAAACACCAGGTTTAGTAAACTTAAGAATACGTCTAAACCCTTTCTCGGTAATATCGCAGGCTTTTTGCATTAAGTCTAATTCTATTTGGTCTTTTACAGAACGTAAACGTTGTAAAATAGGATTACTTTTGGCCACATTATGCGCAGGATATTTGTCTTTTAGCCATTTGGTAAAACGGTCTTCGCGCGTTTCGGTTTCTACATTGGCACGGTAATGCTCATTAGTATTAATGTAAACCGTTTCGGCTTGGGTCATTAATTCAAATAGCACTTTTTCTAAATCTTGTAACCAATAAACCGTTTTTATACCAGAGGTTTCAAAGGCCTTTTCTTTAGTCAGTTTTTCGCCTTCCCAAACGGCAATATGGTCATTTGTTTCTTTAAGAAATAAGATTTCGCGATGTTTCGCTTTTGGACAATCTGGGTATAGCACCAAAATACTTTCTTCTTGGTCAACACCACTGAGGTAAAAAATATCACGATGTTGCGCAAAAGGCAATGTGCTATCTGCACTAACAGGATAGATATCGTTAGAATTAAAAACGGCTAAACTGTTTGGTTGCATTGCAGCCATAAAGTTTTTACGGTTTTTTATAAAAAGTTGGTGGTCGATTAAATCGTATTTCATGAGTAATGATTTTCTGTCTGTTTGAACTAACGGTAGTGTGTAATTCGTAATCGTTTCAAAAATAAACAAACAAAGCCATAAGCAAAAGCAAAGCAGACATTCTGTTAAACTTTTATTAGCAATTTTGAAGCTGAAAAGAGATTGGTTAATTTCATGCCACTAAAAAACCACCACCATGAACTATTTTAAAATATTCTCATTTTTTCTTTTTATCTCTTCAGTTTTAGGATTTGCGCAACAACCAGCAACATCTGCCGAAACTATAAAAACGGCCTTAGAGCAAAAACGCCAAATGACCGAAAACTCATTGGTAAAAAACGTGCCTTTTAAAAACATTGGGCCAACCATAATGAGTGGTCGTGTAGTCGATGTCGATGTGAATCCAGAAATGCCTTCAGAGTTTTACGTAGGCTACGCGTCTGGAGGTGTTTGGCATACAACAAATAATGGGACAACTTTCGAGCCAATTTTGGATTCATCAGATACTCAAAATGTAGGTGATATTGCTGTGCATTGGCCAACTCGAACTATTTATGTAGGTACAGGTGAGAATAATGCGTCGCGAAGCTCTTATGCAGGTATAGGTATTTTAAAATCTACGGATAACGGTAAGTCTTGGGAAAATTTGGGTCTCATGGACGCACACCATTTTGCGCCGATATTAATTCATCCAGAAAACCCTGATGTGGTCGTTGTTGGTGCAACGGGACATTTATATTCTGAAAATAACGAACGTGGCATTTACAAAACTACCGATGGCGGAAAAACATGGAAACAAACCCTTTTTGTAGATAATATGAGTGGTATTATTGATTTGCAGCAAAATCCAAATAATTACAATGTGATGTTTGCCACATCGTGGACAAAAGACCGTAAAGCATGGAATTTTACAGGTAACGGAAGCAACTCTGCCATTTACAAAAGTACTGATGCTGGCGAAACGTGGACAAAAGTATCGACAAAAGAAAGTGGTTTCCCAACGGGCGAAGGTGTTGGACGTATTGGTATTGCCGTTTTTGACGACAATACAGTGTATGCCATACATGATAGTCAATTTCGTAGACCTGATGCTTCGACAGGCTCAGCAACCAAGCGTGGTTTAACAAAAGACGACTTTAAGTCGATGTCTAATGCTGAATTTTTGGCACTTGATGACAAAAAACTAAATACATTTTTAAAGACCAATGGCTTCCAAGAAAAATACCGCGCAGAGAATGTAAAGCAAATGGTACGCAGCGGAAATGTAAAACCGATTGATTTAGCAAAGTATTTAGAAGATGCCAACTCTATGTTATTTGACACACCTGTTGTTGGCGCAGAAGTGTATAAAAGTATCGATGGCGGAAAAACGTGGAAGAAAACACATGACGATTATTTGGATGGTATCTACTTTAGTTACGGTTATTATTTTGGACACATCCATGTATCACCAGCTGATGCTGATGATATTTATATTTATGGCGTGCCGATTTTAAAATCTAAAGATGGCGGTAAAACCTTCAAATCTATTAGTGCTGAGAATGTTCACGCCGACCATCATGCGCTTTGGATTAATCCTAAAAATCCAAATCATTTGGTAAATGGAAATGACGGTGGCGTTAATATTACGTATGATGATGGCGAAAATTGGATTAAAAACAATTCACCTTCAGTTGGGCAATTTTATGCGATTAACGTGGATAACGAAAAACCCTATAACGTTTACGGTGGGTTGCAAGATAACGGCGTTTGGAAAGGTGCTAACAATGCCAGAGAAGATAAAAGTTGGCATCAGCAAGGCCAATATCCTTGGAAATCTATTATGGGTGGTGATGGCATGCAAATTCAGATAGATAACAGAAATTCTAATGTTGTTTACACAGGATTTCAGTTTGGTAATTATTATCGTTTAAACTTAGAAACTGGAGATAGAACGTACATTCAGCCAAAGCATACCTTAGGTGAGAATCCATATCGTTTTAATTGGCAAACCCCAATATTACTGTCGCCTCACAATCAAGATATCTTATATTTTGGTGGCAATAAATTAATGCGAAGCATGAATCAAGGCGATGACTGGGAAGCGATTAGTCCAGATTTAACTAATGGCGGTAAAAAAGGAAACGTAGCTTATGGTACGTTGGCGACCATTAGTGAAAGTCCGTTTAAATTTGGTGTAATTTATACCGGTAGTGACGATGGACTAGTGCATGTTACTAAAGATGCAGGTGGCAGTTGGACAAACATTTCTACCGGATTACCAAAAGATTTGTGGGTGAGTCGTGTTGTGGCGTCTCAGCACAAAAAGGAGCGTGTTTATGTAACGCTTAACGGATACCGTTGGGACGATTTTAAGGTGTATGTTTATATGAGTGATAATTATGGGCAAACTTGGAAAGAGATTTCTGGAAATATTCCAGCGTCGCCAGTAAATGTGATTCGTGAAGATTCTGAAAATGAAAATATTCTGTATTTAGGGACAGATAATGGCGCTTATGTGTCTTTTAACCAAGGTGAAACTTGGCAGGCATTTTCAAACGGAATTCCAAATGTAGCTGTGCATGACATCGTTCTTCAACCTGAAGCAAAAGACCTACTATTAGGCACGCATGGACGAAGCATATACAAAGCAAACATAGCGCCTTTACAGATGATGAATTCTAAAATGAATGCTGAAGCTGTGACGCTTTTTAACATCAATCCAATTCGTCATTCAGGACGTTGGGGAAGCTCTTGGAGTAAATGGTTAGACGCTTACGAGCCAGAAACAACAATTCAGTTTTTTAGCAATTCAAAAGAAGAAAAAGTAATTAAAATCCTATCAGAAAACGGTGCTGAATTAAATCGAATGACCGTTAAAGCGGATAAAGGCTTTAATTATGTAGATTACAATTTAGAATTAACCAAAAAAGGGAGAAAAGCTTTATTAAAAGAAAACACAAGCATTGATATTAACGAAGCCAGCAACGGAAAATATTATTTACCAAAAGGAAAATACGTTGTAGAGATTAATGGCGCTAAAACAGATTTAGTAATCAAGTAATTGACATTACTTTTGCATTTTTTTCACAGTATTTAAGTTTATTAACTGTAGTTTCGACACCGAATTGTTAGTCTAACAACTAAACGGTATACGTATTCGAGTTTTATAACGTTTAGTTTTATCATAATCATCATCAATCTAAACTAAAATGTCAAACCGCTTAATATTCCTTTTTTTACTGTATTTTACAATTTCTTCTTACGCACAAGAAGAATCAACCGACGAAGTCAAAATATTTCTAGACTGCGGTCGTTGCGACCAAGAATTTCTTAGACAAAACTTAGGTAACGTTCAGTTTGTGCGCGACCAAGGTTTAGGAGATGTTCATATTTTCGTGGTCACACAACGTAACGGTGCGGGCGGCAGAAGTTATGAGATGGATTTTATTGGTAAAAACGACCTTGAAGCCATCAATTATAAACTTACGTTTTCTACCGATGCTAATATGACGCGTGATGACGAGCGCAGGCGTACCATGGAATATTTAAAGTTGGGGTTAGTGCGTTTTTGGATAGCGCGAGGAACTATTGATGAGGTAGTTGTTAATGTACCTACACCAGAAAATGAAGAAGAAAAGGTCGAAGAAAAAGACCCATGGAACTATTGGTTATTCAGAGTTGGAGCTAACGGATTTTTCACTGGCCAAGAGCAAAGCAGCCGAAGTAATATTAATTTTAATATGTCCGCCAGACGTGTAACAGAGGCCAATAAGTTTAACATGTTTATGCGCTATGGAGAGAGTAGGTCTACATTTACGTTTATAAATGACAATGAAGAAGAAGAAGATTTCAAGGTCTTTAACAACAATAAGCGTCTTAATGTAAGTGATATTTTAAGCATCAACGACCATTGGTCCTATGGTTTTTTTGGTAGTGTTGGGACATCTACCTTTAGTAATTTTGATTTGTTTTGGACGTTTAGACCAGCCTTGGAATATAGCTTTTTCGATTATAAAGATTCTGCCAAAAAACAATTAACGATATCCTATAGAAACGGTATCCGATATAACGATTATATCGAAAGAACTGTCTTTAACGAAACTGAAGAATATCTTTGGGAACATGGATTGCAATTAGGAGGTCGTATCAATCAAGAATGGGGCAACATGAATGCCGAGGTGTCTTTTAATCAGTTTTTACAAGATACCAGATTAAACTCCGTCAATTTCTTTTTAGGTACAAGAGTTAGACTTTTTAAAGGCTTTAATTTCGATGTAAGTGGTAGTTATTCTATTACAAGAAATCAAGTAAATATTCCTGGAGGTGACTTAACAGTAGAAGAGTTGCTATTACAGCAACAGCAACTACAATCTGGTTTTGATTACTTTGTAAGTGTTGGTTTTAGTTATGCGTTTGGCTCTATTTATAACACCATTGTCAATCCACGTTTTGATTTTTAATTAAAACGATTCTAAATAAGTGATTAGTCTTTTGTGTTGTTGCCAAAACGCCTTTTGAGCAGTATCTTTGTACGACTAACAAATAAGAATAAATCTACAATGAGCGGAATTTTAAATTCTTCGATTGGAAGAAAGTTTGCGATGGCGCTTTCTGCACTCTTCCTAATGGTTTTTTTACTTCAACATTTTTCAATTAATATTTTATCGGTTTTTAGTCCAGACACCTTCAATGAAGTGTCTCATTTTATGGGAACATTTTGGGTAGTTCAGTACTTATTGCAACCTGTATTAATTTTTGGTGTGGTATTCCATTTTGTAATGGGCTTTGTTTTAGAATACCAAAATAAGAAAGCCAGAAAAGTTGGCTATGCAAAAACAAGTCGCGCTGCAAATTCTACATGGATGAGTAGAAATATGTTACTAACAGGTCTTGTGGTACTAGCGTTTTTAGCCTTGCACATGTACGATTTTTGGGTTCACGAAATGCAAGTAAAATATATCCAAGGCGATATGTCTGGTCTTATTAATCCAGATAATGCAGAGTCAGGATTTAGATATTATGAAGAGCTACGTGAGAAGTTTGTTGACCCAATAAGAGTCGGTTTCTATGCTGTCTCTTTTGTACTGTTAGCATTACATTTATTGCACGGTTTTAATTCGGCGTTTCAATCCGTTGGTGCTAACAATAAATACGTTAAAGGATTAAAAGGCTTTAGTAAAGTATATGCTATCGGAATACCAGCAGGATTTATTTTTATAGCTTTATTTCATCACTTCACCCACTAAAAACAGTATACGATGTCAATATTAGATTCTAAAATACCAGAAGGTCCTTTAGCGGACAAGTGGACAAAACATAAAAACGATATTAATCTTGTTAACCCAGCAAACAAGAGGCTTATAGACGTTATCATTGTAGGAACGGGTTTAGCAGGTGGCTCTGCTGCTGCGACACTTGCAGAGTTAGGTTATAACGTAAAGGCATTTTGTTTTCAAGATTCACCAAGACGTGCACACTCTATTGCGGCACAAGGTGGAATTAATGCTGCAAAAAACTATCAAGGTGATGGTGATTCTACATACCGATTATTTTACGATACGGTAAAAGGTGGTGATTACCGTTCTCGTGAGGCTAATGTTTATCGATTAGCTGAAGTGTCTACAAACATTATTGATCAGTGTGTTGCACAAGGCGTGCCTTTTGCGAGAGAATACGGTGGACTTTTAGATAACCGTTCTTTTGGTGGTGTATTAGTGTCAAGAACATTCTACGCAAAGGGGCAAACGGGACAACAATTGTTATTAGGTGCTTATGCAGCTATGAACCGTCAGATTGGTCGTGGAAAAATTAAAATGTACACGCGTCACGAAATGCTAGACGTTGTTGTAGTAGATGGTAAAGCCCGCGGAATAATTGCGCGCAATTTAGTTACCGGTGAGATTGAAAGACATTCAGCACATGCTGTTGTTTTAGGAACAGGTGGATATGGTAATGCATTTTATCTTTCAACCTATGCTATGGGTAGTAATGTAACGGCTGCTTGGAAAGCGCACAAACGCGGTGCATTCTTTGCAAACCCTTGTTACACTCAGATTCACCCAACATGTATTCCGGTTTCTGGAGACCATCAGTCTAAATTAACGCTGATGTCAGAGTCGTTACGTAATGATGGGCGTATTTGGGTACCAAAACATAAAAAAGATGTAGAAGCTATAAGAAATGGTAGTTTAAAACCTACTGAAATAGCTGAAGAAGATAGAGATTATTACTTAGAGCGTCGTTATCCTGCCTTTGGAAACTTGGTGCCACGTGATGTAGCCTCAAGAGCAGCTAAAGAGCGTTGCGATGCTGGCTATGGTGTTAACCAAACAGGAGAAGCAGTTTACCTAGATTTCGCGGCCGCGATTGAGCGTTATGGAAAAGAACAAGCCTACGTAAAAGGTCTTGATGTGAACGATAAAAAACTAGTTACGGATTTAGGCAAAAAAGTGGTTGAGAACAAGTACGGAAACTTATTCCAGATGTACGAAAAAATCGTAGACCAGAATCCGTATGAAACGCCTATGATGATTTATCCTGCCGTTCACTATACTATGGGTGGACTTTGGGTAGATTATAACTTAATGACTACGGTACCTGGATTATATGCCATCGGAGAAGCTAATTTCTCTGACCATGGTGCTAACCGTTTAGGAGCTTCGGCATTAATGCAAGGTTTAGCGGACGGTTATTTTGTGTTGCCATACACTATTGGAGATTATTTAGCTCACGACATTAGAACTGGACCAATTCCAACAGACACCAAAGAGTTTGATGAAGCTGAAGAGAAAGTAAGAGCAGACATTGATAAATTTATTACTAATAAAGGCTCTAAGTCTGTAGATTATTTCCACAAAAAATTAGGTAAAATTATGTGGAATAAATGCGGAATGGCACGTAATGAGAAAGAGCTTAAAGAAGCGATTACAGAGATTGCTGAGTTACGCGAAGAATTCCATAAGGATGTTTTTGTACCTGGAACAGACACAGAGTATAACGAAGAATTAGCAAAAGCAGGACGTGTCGCAGATTTCCTAGAATTAGGAGAATTGTTTGCTAAGGATGCACTTGAGCGTGAGGAGTCTGCTGGAGGTCACTTTAGAGAAGAGTATCAAACTGAAAGTGGTGAGGCGCTTAGACGTCCAGAATATCAGTATGTATCAGCTTGGGAATACAAAGGAAAACCTAGTGAAGCAGTTCATCATAAAGAAGAATTGCAGTATGAAAATATTGAAGTGAAAGAGCGTTCGTATAAATAAGAATCAACATAACTAACCAATCAATAATCAATTATGAATTCTAACATTTTAAAATTAAAATTAAAAAGAGTTGACCCAGTAAAGTATGCAATTATCGCGTCTTTGTTAACTATGTTAATAATGCTAATTGTATTTGTACCATTTATGTTATTATTTTCAGCTATCGGTTTAGGTGCAGCGACAGAATCTTTTGGAGCGGCTGGAGCTATTGTAGGTAGCGGAATATTCATGATTATTTTTGTGCCTTTAATCTATGGTGCAATCGTATTTGTTATAACATTAATTGCCACAGCTCTTTTAAACTTTATATTAAAGAAAACAGGCGGACTTGATGTTGATTTTGAAAAAGTTGGTTTCGATTTTGAAGCTACTCAAGCAAATCAGGGTCGCATAGAACAATAAAAACAAAAATTGCTATGATGAATTTAACGTTAAAAATATGGCGTCAAAAAAACGCTAGTGATAAAGGAAAGATTGTAGATTATCCTGTAAGTGGTATTTCTCCAGATATGTCTTTTTTAGAGATGCTAGATGTTTTAAATCAGGAGCTAATTGAAAAAGGTGAAGAGCCAGTAGCTTTTGATCATGACTGTAGAGAAGGTATATGCGGCACATGCTCATTGTACATCAATGGTAGAGCTCATGGGCCACAAACAAAAATTACTGCTTGTCAATTGCACATGCGTAGTTTCAAGGACGGCGATACCATCTACATAGAGCCATGGAGAGCAGAAGCATTCCCAATTGTAAAAGATTTAATTGTAGACCGTTCTTCTTTTGACAGAATTCAGCAGGCAGGAGGATTTATTTCGGTAAATACATCTGGTAATACGCAAGACGCAAACGCAATACCTATCGAAAAAGAAAACGCGGATAAAGCGTTTGATGCAGCTACATGTATCGGTTGTGGTGCTTGTGTAGCAAGTTGTAAAAACTCTTCAGCAATGTTATTTGTTTCTGCTAAAGTATCGCAATTTGCCTTATTACCACAAGGCCAAGTAGAAGCTACTGACCGTGTGCTTAATATGGTGAAGCAAATGGATGAAGAAGGTTTTGGTAACTGCACTAATACAGGAGCTTGCGAAGTTGAATGTCCCAAAGGTATTTCCTTAGAGAACATTGCTCGAATGAATCGCGAATACCTTTCAGCAACGCTTAAAGGTTAATTAACGATTTAACCATTATAAACTTGAAAAAAAGTCCTAAGTTTAATCTTAGGACTTTTTTTATCAGTTTTAATTTTAATAATACAAAATGGTAAACTTCATTAGACATTTCTGCCTATTTATTAGTGTCTTAGTAATATCAAGTTGCGCTCAGAATCAATCACTAAACAAAGACGTTAGCGCATCTAATATTACTTATGATAGTAAGCAACTTTTAAAGAATATAAAAACATTAAGTTCTGATGTCTATGAAGGTCGTGGCACTGGTACTGAAGGTGCAGCAAAAGCAAGAGCTTACATCATTGAACAGTTTAAGTCTATGGATGTTGAGCCTTTTGGAACATTCGAGCATAAATTTTCGTTTAGTAGAAGAGATAAAACTATAGACGCGGTTAATGTATTAGCAAAAATAAAAGGTAAAACATATCCCGAAAAGTACATTGTTATCAGTGCACACTACGATCATTTAGGCAAAAGAGATGGCAAGATATACAATGGCGCAGATGATGATGCTTCTGGTATAGCGGCTTTATTTGCTTTTGCGGAGGTTTTAAAGAAAAACCCACCCAGACATACCGTAATTTTAGCGGCGTTCGATGCCGAGGAAATGGGCTTACAAGGCGCAAATTACTTTGTCGAAAAAATGAAAGATGCGAACATCTTGGCCAATATTAATATGGATATGATTAGCCGCAGTTCTAAAAATGAATTGTATGTAGTAGGCAGTAGATATTCCGATAAATTAGATTCAATAATTAAAGCTTTTAAAAACCCAACCGATACAAAGCTTTTAGTGGGCCATGATGGTACGGATGGTAAAATGGATTGGACCTATTCATCTGATCATGGCCCTTTTCATAAAGCCAGTATTCCATTTTTATACTTTGGTAACGAAGACCACGCCGCTTATCATAAACCAACGGACGATTTCAAAGATATTACGCCAGAGTTTTATAAAAATGCTGTGACGATAATTATTGAAGTTTTTAGAGATTTAGATGCTTCAAGTTTATAACCTTATTTAGAGATAAGGATATAGGATTTAGTATATTTCGCTTTTTATTGACTAAATATGCAGAATCCTTTAGAGTTTTACAGCAATCAGCTAGACACCAATAATGCCAAGGTTCGGAAACTTTTTAAAACCCTAAGTCTTTATAGCCTATTACGCTTAAGTATTTTTGTAGGAACAGGTGTTGGGATATATTTTACTTTTAACCATTGGAAAATAGCCCTCGCTATTTCGATTATTGGCACTACTATCTTTTTAATTTTGCTTTCAAAATATACAGATTTAAAGGTAGAACGCGCACGTTATAAAAGATTGGTAAAAATTAATGATGAAGAACTTCAGATAGCTTCAGGAAATTTTCATGATAGAGAAGATGGTTCAGAATATCAAAACCCAAAGCATTTTTATAGTCTAGATATCGATTTGTTTGGTAAAGGGTCTTTCTTTCAGTTTATCAATAGAACAACGATTAAAGAAGGTACTCATAAGCTGGTTCACAGTTTATTGGCTAATAATATCTCTGATATAAAAAAACGACAAAATGCGATTAAAGAGTTAGCAGAAAAACCCATATGGCGACAAAACTATTCTGCCATTGCGCAAGGTGTCACGGTAGAACATTCGGCAGAAAGTATTATTAAGTGGTTAAAATCCTATACACCTTTTTTAAATAAAATATGGTTTTATATAACTGTACTCTTCAGCCTTTTATCTCTAGTATTTTTTGTCTTGGCTGTAGCGGAGATTATGCCAATAGCCTATTTTGGATATTGGCTATTACTTGGTTTAGGATTAACGGGTCGTTTTCTAAAGCGAATAAATAACGTTTCTCTTTATACATCGAAAGCAAAGGAAACTTTTAGACAATATGCCCAACTTCTAAGCGCTATAGAGAATATTGCTTTTAAGTCAGAACTTTTAAGAGAGCAACAATACAAAATTGAATCTGAAGGAAAAAAGGCATCAGAAATATTTTCAAAATTTTCTAAGTACATTGATGCCTTAGACAATAGGAATAATCTGATTTCTGCCATTTTCGGAAACGGGTATTTTCTATGGGATATAAGGCAAACTTACTACATAGAACAATGGATTAACACCTATGCTCATAAGGTTGAAGATTGGTTTGAAGTTGTCACCTTTTTTGATGCTTACAATAGCCTAGGAAACTATGCTTTTAATCATCAGGAATTCACATATCCTAAAATTTTAGATTCTGAGCATACAATCTTTGCTAAAGACTTAGGTCATCCTTTATTAAATTCAGAAAAGCGAGTAGATAGTGATTTAGAATTAAAACAAGAACAGTTTTTTATAGTCACTGGCGCAAACATGGCTGGGAAAAGCACCTTTTTAAGAACCGTAGCTTTGCATATTGTTATGGCCAATGTTGGTTTGCCAGTATGTGCAAAAGAGAGTAAATACAAGCCTATTAAACTCATTACGAGTATGCGCACCACAGACTCTTTAACAGATGATAGTAGCTATTTCTTTAGTGAGCTTACACGTTTAAAATTTGTGGTTGACACTATAGAAAAGGATAATAACTATTTCATCATACTAGATGAAATCTTAAAAGGAACAAATAGTACAGACAAAGCCATTGGTTCACGAAAGTTTGTAGAAAAATTAGTGAAACTCAATGCCACGGGAATCATTGCCACACATGACTTAAGCCTTACAGAAATCGAAAGCGAATTAAAAGCTGTAAAAAACTACTTTTTTGATGCTCAGATAGTCAATGACGAGCTCTTTTTTGATTACAAACTAAAACAAGGCATTTGCCAAAACATGAATGCGAGTTTTTTGTTGAAGAAGATGGAGATTGTTTAATATGAAGATTTAGTGTTTTGTCATGCTGTCCCGAAGCTTCGGGAGTTTCAGCATCTCATAAATTTCAAAAGAGTTCTTTATTATCAATAGAGTGACAAAAACAAAAAAACCCTCTCTATCCCGAAGCATCGGGAGAAAGGGTTTTTTAAATAATTTATAAAAGACTGTTTAATTAAGCTTCAAAAGGCTCAATTGAAACGTAAGACTTGTTGTCTTTCTTTTTAGTAAATTTTACGATACCATCAACTTTAGCATGTAAAGTGTGGTCTTTTCCTTGGTATACGTTCTCACCTGGGTGATGCGTGTTACCACGTTGTCTAATGATAATATTCCCAGCAACAGCAGCTTGACCACCAAATATCTTTACACCTAAGCGTTTCGATTCTGATTCTCTACCGTTTTTCGAACTACCAACTCCTTTTTTATGAGCCATTGTCTTAAGGTTTTATATTGCCAGCCTTGTCGGCTAGACAGGTTATACTTCTAATGGATTAAGCAATTATGCTTTACCACCATCTAATTCGTCTTGCCATTTTTTAAGCTCGTCCCACTTACCATCTGCAGCTAATTTAGCTTGTTCTGGCCAAGTGTCAGTAACATGGTTACCACGAACTCCAGCGATAATTTCAGAAATTGCTTCTGGCTTAGCTTTTGCTAAATCAGCGAAAGTAGCAATACCAGCTTCTACTAAAGTAGATGCAATTTTTGGTCCAATACCTTCAATTTTCTTTAAATCATCAGCTTTACCAGTTGCCTTTTTAGTAGCTGGTTTAGCAGCAGCCTTTGGCGCAGCTTTTTCAGCTTTAGGAGCAGCAGCTTTTGCTTCTACTTTTGGTTCAGCTTTTTTAGTTTCCTTTTTTGGAGCGGCTTTTTTGGCTCCTGAAGCTGTAATACCTTCGATTACGATTTCAGAAAGCGCTTGACGGTGACCATTCTTAACTCGGTAACCTTTACGTCTTTTCTTTTTGAAAACAATAACCTTGTCACCTTTAAGGTGCTTTAAGACTTTAGCACTTACCTGTGCTCCGTCTATAGCTGGGGCGCCTAAAGTTACATTGTCACCATCACCAATTAAAAGAACGTTATCGAAAGAAACTTTCTTACCTTCTTCTGTTGCTAAACGGTTAACAAAAACTTTTTGGTCTTTTTCAACTTTAAATTGATGCCCTGCTATCTCTACAATTGCGTACATAGCGTAACGTTTTTATTAATTTGTTTATAAATCAAAATAGCCTTCTTCTAAGAAAGCGGGTGCAAATATACGCTTAAATTCCTAATCTGCAAACGTTTTAAAGGGTTCGATGCCACATTTTTAAGATGGTATTTGTGATTTACTTTTATTAATAGGTGAAACACCAAATTATTTCACATTTTATTTAGATGAAATAGGGACTTTCTTAGTTATTTTTGTTCGAATTGCTGTAACAATAAGTTATTTAGCAAGACAAACACTCAAAACTTTTATTAAATAAAACACTTAAAATGAAAAGAAGCTTAGTAAGTCTAGCCCTTTTATTGTTTGTAGGTTACTCAGCCTCAGCGCAAAAGGTGGAATTTGAAGAATTTGATTTAGAAAATGGTCTTCATGTTATTCTTCATCAAGATAATACAGCACCAGTTGTTATTACGTCTGTTATGTACGACGTTGGTGGAAAAGACCGTGAAAAAAACCGTACAGGATTTGCTCACTTTTTCGAGCATTTATTGTTCGAAGGCTCGGAAAATATTGAGCGTGGTGAGTTTATGAAAATTATTCCTGCTAATGGTGGTACATTTAACGCTAACACTTCCCAAGACCGTACCTATTATTACGAAATCTTTCCTTCTAATAAATTAGAATTAGGACTATGGCTAGAATCAGAGCGAATGCTTCATCCTGTTATAGACCAAGTTGGTGTGGATACGCAAAACGAGGTTGTTAAAGAAGAAAAACGCCAACGCTACGATGCACCTTATGGAAAATTATTAGAAGTAATCGGCGAGAATCTTTTCGAAGTACATCCGTATAAAGACCCAAATATTGGCTTCATGGAAGACCTTGATGCGGCAACTCTAGATGAGTTTAATGCGTATTTTGATAAATATTATGGTCCAAATAACGCTGTTTTAATCGTTGCTGGAGATATTGATAAAGAAAAAACAAAAGAATTAGTTAAACAATATTTTGGTGCGGTTAAACCAAGAGCAGAAGTCGTTAGAAACTTTCCAAAAGAAACACCTATTACCGAAACAAAGAAGGTAACAGCATACGACGCAAACATTCAAATTCCTGCAATTCTGGCAGCATACCGTTTACCTGGGCAGGCAAGTAGAGATGCTTATGTATTAGATATGATTTCTTCATATTTAAGTGGTGGGAAAAGTTCTGTTCTTTACAAAAAAATTGTTGATGAGCAAAAACAAGCGTTGCAGGTAGCTGCTGTAAATTTAGGGCAGGTTGATTACAATATCTTTGCCTTATTTGCCCTACCACAAGGCGAAACTACACTCGATACGCTTTTAACAGAAATGGATGAAGAGATTGCTAAAATGCAAACAGAATTAATTTCGGAGCGCGATTATCAGAAGCTTCTTAACCAATTCGAGAATCAATTTGTAAATTCTAATTCTAGTGTTGCTGGTATTGCAAGTTCTTTAGCAACCTATTACATGCTATACGGCGATGTTAACCTTATTAATACACAATTAGATTTATACCGTTCTATAACAAGAGAAGAAATTAGAGATGTGGCTAAAAAATATTTAAGCCCAAATCAACGTGTTGAAATCCAGTATTTACCTAAAAAAGACGAAGAATAAGATGAAGAATTTAAAACTAAAATTAGCTGCTTTTGCTGGTGCTGCTTTAATGACACTTGGCGTAAATGCACAAATAGATAGGTCTCAAATGCCAGAGGCAGGACCAGAACCAGAAATTAACTTATCAAAACCAGATGAGTTTCAGCTTAAAAACGGCATAACTGTGATGGTAGTAGAAAATAATAAGCTACCACGCGTATCGTACCAGTTAAGTATTGATAACAAGCCTTATGTTGAAGGCGATAAAGCTGGTGTGGCAAGTATTCTCTCCGCAATGTTAGGAAACGGGACAACGTCTATCTCTAAAGACGAATTTAATGACGAAGTCGATTTCTTAGGTGCAAATATCAATTTTGGATCCAGTGGAGGATTTGCAAGTGGTCTTGTAAAATATGCAGACCGTATTGTAGAATTAATGGCAGATGCAGCTATTAATCCTTTACTTACCGAAGAGGAATTCAAAAAAGAAAAAGATAAATTAATCGAGAACTTAAAAACCGATGAAAAAAGTGTGGATGCAGCAGCAGGGCGTGTTGTTGGTGCTTTAGCATATGGTAAGGACCATGCGTACGGAGAGTTTGTTACTGAAGAAACGGTTAAAAATGTAACATTTCAAGATGTATTAGATTTTTACAAGGTTAGATTTGCACCTAACAACGCGTATATCGTTGTTGTTGGCGATATCGATACCAAAACCGTTAAGAAACAACTAAAAAAGCATTTCGGTAAATGGAAAAAAGTAGAAGATTTACCTAATCTTCCTAACCCAGAGTTAACGGCTAATGTCTCAGAAACACAAATTAATTTTGTGGATATGCCAAATGCAACACAGTCTAATATTTCTATAACCAATAATGTAGATTTAAAGCAAAGTGATGAGGATTATTTTGCAGCTTTAATGGCTAACAATATCCTTGGAGGAGGAGGCGAAGGCTATTTATTTAAAAACCTTCGTGAGGACAAAGGCTATACCTATGGTGCATACTCTAGTTTAGGTGCAAACCGATATGGTGTATCTCGTTTCAATGCTAGTGCAAAAGTGCGTAACGCTGTTACAGATAGCGCTGTCGTAGAATTTTTAAAAGAGATAAAGCGCATTAGAACAGAACCTGTAGACCCAACAACGCTTCAAAACGCTAAAGCAAAATATGTAGGAAACTTTGTTATGGCATTAGAGCGTCCACAAACTATAGCAAACTATGCCTTAAATATTAAGCGTAACAATTTACCACAGGATTTCTATGCAAAGTATTTAGAAAACATAAACAATGTCTCTGTAGAAGACGTTCAGCGTGTTGCAAATAAATATTTTAAAGCAGATAACGCAAGAGTTGTTGTTGTGGGGAAAGGTGCTGATGTTTTACCAAATTTAGAAAAAGTAGGTTTACCTATTAAATATTATGACAAGTACGCCAACGCTACGGAAAAGCCTGTATTCTCGAAACCATTACCAGAAGGATTAACAGCTTCTGATGTGATTAAAAATTATGTAAATGCTGTTGGAGGTGAGGCAAAACTTAGAGATGTAAAATCGACCTTGTCTATGGCCGATGTAACCATAGCTGGAGCACCTTTTAAGCCAAAAGCAATTATAAAACAAATGGCGCCGAACATGTTCTCTATGGAGATGAGTATTGAAGGTATGGGTACAATTATGAAGCAAAAGTTTGATGGTAAGTCGGGATATCAAGAACAGCAAGGGCGTAAAATTCCGATGTCAGAAGACGATGTTAATGCACGTAAAACTGAAAAAGGACTTTTTCCAGAAATCTACATGGAAGCGGCAAATATTGCTCTAGAAAGTTTAACCGATGTAGATGGTACTGATGCTTATAAAATTGTTGTAACCAAAGACGGAAAGACTTCGGCTAGATATTACGCTGCCGATACAGGTTTACTAATTAGAACTGAAGAAACCCAAGAAGCAGGTGGGCAATCTATTACGTCTATTACAGATTTTTCAGATTATAAAGAAGTAAACGGTGTAATGATGCCGCAGAAAATGACAATTACTGCAGGACCTCAAGTTTTAGAACTTAATATGACGGAGGTTAAAGTTAACGAAGGTGTAAGCGCCGAAGATTTTAACTAAAATATATACTACTAAATCTTAAAACCGAAGTCGAAAGGCTTCGGTTTTTTTATGTTCTTCTGTTGTTCGCAATATAAACACCAGCCAATATTACTAATGTAGCTAGTCCTTGCATAGGTGTAAAAGCTTCACCATCTAATAGACCCCAAATCAGGGCAACGATAGGCATTAAATAGGTAACTGATGTAGCAAAAACGGGAGTAGATATTTGTATTAACTTATTAAATAACACTTTTGCTAAGGCAGTTCCAAAAACAGATAAGATTACAACACAAAGGATGGCTGTCCATATGGTTTCAGAATTAAATGTAGTAGCAGAGAAAAAATCTGTAAAAAGTAATACAATTAGTGCAGGCACAACAATAAACACATAATTACCTGCTGCTATAGTCAAAGGTCTTACATCTTGTAGATGCTTTTTTATAATATTTACATTAGCTGCATACATCAAGGTCGAAAGAATTATAAAACCAGCATATAAATAGTTTTGATTAGGATTTATTTCCGAACCTCTAAAAATTAAAACTGCTGTTCCAATAAAACCAATTATTACACCCAAAAGTTGCCTTCTTGTCGAAGTAATTTTAAATACTGCAGCACCCATTAAAACTGTGTTTAAGGGTACTAATGAATTTAAAATAGAGGTAATCGCACTATCAATCTCTGTTTCGGCGATTGCAAATAAAAAAGCAGGAAAAAAAGAACCTAAAAAGCCAGAAATCGCAATCCATTTCCATTGTGGTTTTTTAATATTTTTTAAGCTAGTGTAACCAAATGTTAAAAGAATAATTCCCGTCAGAACATTTCTAAGTCCACCAATCTGAAAAGGTGTTAATCCATTTAAGGCTTTTTTTATAAGGATAAAAGAACTTCCCCAAATGATAGATAAAATGACCAAATACAGCCATTTCGTGTTAATATTTTTCATAAAAAATAATTAGCGGTCACAAAATTCGTTAATTATTTTTCAAGAAACCGCCTATTTATTAGATTTGTTCACTTTCTAAATATTAAAGTTTTATGAAACTATTTAAAAATCTAATCGCAGGACTTTGTATAACATTGGTTGTTGTTGGTTGCAAGAACAATGCTGAACCAGAAATTGTAAGTGTAGAAACAGCAACTTCAAAAAAAGCGGAGACACCAAAACTAGACCCTAATGCAACATATGCTAAAGTAGAGTTTAGTATAGATGGTATGACTTGTGCTATGGGTTGTGCCAAAACCATCGAAAAGAAAATGGCGAAGATGGAAGGCGTAAAAATGGCTAAGGTAGATTTTGATAAGCAGTTAGCTATGGTCGAATACGACGAAGCCAAAGTAACACCAAATAGCCTTACGGAAGCTGTTGCAAAAGTAGGAGACGTTTACAAGGTTAAAGATTTAAAAGTCGTAGACGAGTTTTCTACAGAGAAGAAAACAGAAGCGAAGCCATGTAAAGCGGACTGCAAGATGGACTGTTGTAAAGACAAATCTAAAGACGAAAAGGCGAAAATGGCCTGTGCTAAAGATTGTGACAAACCATGCTGTAAAGCAGATAAGGCTTAAGCATATTTAAATTTAATACCACAAAACGCTATTCTTCTGAATGGCGTTTTTTGTTTTATATAGCTTGGAAAAATACTAAGGCTAGCACTATGCAAGCTAAAGGTAAAACTATAAGTTTCCACGGTTGAAGCTTTTGACGTTTCGACTTCGCATTTAAAATAGTTCTACGCTTTCCGTTATAACGCATCCAATTTTTTAAATAAATAAAAAGCACACACAATACAGACAATAGTATAGCTTTTTCTGAACTTATTTTACCAACATTAAGCTGACTGGCAAAAGCAGCAAAGAAACAGGCTAAAAGACCATAAAACGATATTTCAACGAAGCAAATATAGTGCAAGGCTATTTGCATGACCTTTCTACCAAGTTTTGGCTTTAAGTAATTTAAAAACGAAATATATAACGTATCAAGCATTTGGTAAAAATAAAAAACCGCACCTAACTCGGTGCGGTTTTATTTGAAATAAAATTTAGTCTAATTAAAGAACTGTAATTTTCACGTTGTCGATATCAATAGTCATGTTTTGATTGGCTGTATCACTACCTGTGTATCTAAAGGCAATGTATGCAGTACCAGTAACAGACGATAAGTCTAATGGTCCAGAATTTACAAAATTAAACCAGTTACCTGGGTCAACGATGTAACTCTTAGTGAAAGGTAATGATGTCCAAGTAGCACTTGTTACACCTGCTTCAGTACCATCGAAATCGTTAGACCATAATACCTCGATTGGGTCATGACCAGAATCTGGAAAGGCGTGCTGCATATCAAAAGATAAAATTTCGCCGCTTTGTGCATCCATATCAATAGATGGTGTAATTAACCAACCGATGTTAGAGGCGTCTCCAGAGCTAAATGCAGAGAATCTAGCAGTACCGTTACCGCTAAACACATCTTCTCTCCATGGTCTAGAACCAGCTTCGATAAAGTTAATCCATCCTGGTGTATCAAAATCTGTGTTATCTGTAGCTTCTTGGAAGTCTGCTATAAAAACTGGATCACAACGCTCTCCTGTCATGTCAACATCTTCAGGTGAGTTGATAACAACATTAAATTCGTCTCCAAAGAAGTTTTTCTGCAATACGGCAGTCATCATTCCTCTACCAGAAGGTAGCGTTAAGCCTTTAAAATCGGCAAAAGTACTTGTAGCAAAAACTGTAGAAGCACCGGTAGTACAATCTTCTAATGTACGCTCACCATCAAACTGATCGAAAGGCTCAGAAGCATAGCTTAATGCGTTTGGCGTAACAGCCTGAGATTTTAAAAATTGTACATTATCTAAGGTTATTAATAAATTAGTTTTGTCATCTGAGAAGTCTGCAATACCTAATGCTAAAGGCACCATAGTAGCTACTTCTGCAGAGCGAATAATAAAGTCGTTTTCAACAGGAGCAGGGATTTTACCAATACGCTCACCATCTCTTGGGCCAACAGTTAAAACACCGTTAGAAATACCTGCAACTAATCCGTTTAATTTAACAAATACTTTACGACCAACTTCGTAACGGATAAATAATGGATTAACATCTACAAGAACTCTAATTCCGATTGATGGATTTTCAGGTGCATCTTGAAGGATTAATTCTTCAAAGTAGTTTCCACCTTCATCAGAAGAAATTACATAGCCTTCTACTAAAATATCGTTTCCTTCACTTGGAAACGTAAATAAGGTATCGTCATCAGAGTAATCTAATTGACCGCCACCTTGTTCTTGGGCTAAATCGCCAGCAACAGAGCTAATAGGTATAATTTGCTCACCGTTATTAAATACAGGCTCTACTACAGCGGTATTTGGCACGCTAAAATCGTCGTCTTCTACACAGCTATTAAAAGCTACTAAACCGATAAGTAGAAGGATTAATTTATTAATTTTTAAAGTTTTCATTTTCTATGTGTTTTATTTTTTCTTTTTCAATTAAAATCTTACGTAAACATTTAAGTAATACGTTGTTCCGGTTCCGAAGAAATAACGAGAACCAAAAACTGGTCCATTGTCTCTAGATTGGTCTTCTCTAATTCTTCTAAAATTAGCAAGCCTAGACTGTTCGAAACCACCAGTTCTATAATCTTGATTAAATACGTTATTGATAGTCGCAAAGAAACCTATGAAATAATCATCAACTTTCCAAGATTTTCCACCGATTACGTTTACAAGCATGTAATCATCAAATTGTTCTTGTTTTAATAATTCTTTAGCTAAAACAGGGTCGTAATCGTTAAATGTATTACCATCAAAATCTGAAGTAAAGTTAGCAGATCTTGCTAGATTACTAACGTCTATATAAGCATTAGAGAAGAAGTTACTTGTAACACCGATGTTCCAGAAGTCTGGGTCACGATACTCGAAGCCCAATTGAAATGCACGCTCTGGTCCGCCAGCGACATGTACATCTTTAAGATTTGTAGTTCCATCTCCAAATCGTAATTGTCCTGGGAAGTTTACACTAGTTAGGTATAAATCTGGATTATTTTGAAACGTAAACTGACCAACAGATGCAGCACCTTTAAGTTTAATTGTAGGCGTAACTTGTGCTTCTATACCAACTTCTAAACCAACGTGACGTCTTTCGATATTGGTTAATATCTCTTGAACGAATGCATCACCATTATCAACACCTAATCCAGCTAAGTCTTCTGTAAAATAGAAGCCAATATCACTACCATTTTCAAAACCAGAATAAAAACCAGTAACTCTAGCTTTCACTATTGGAGAGCGGTAGATGTAGCTTACATCTACGGATTGAATGTCTTCGCTTTCTAAACCAGTAACAGTTGCATTGGTCTGTCTAGCATTGCTAAACGAATTTCTAATGCCGGGCGCTTTTGTAAACTTACTAGCATTAACGTCTAATAAGTGCTTACCAGTAATTTTATAAGTAAATCCTGCTTTTACGCCATAGTTTGTAAATTCTAATTCTTCGCTTTTACCAAAAGAACCTGTTGGTCCTTCTCCAGAGAAAAAACCATTTTCGAAGATTCCGTTTCTTTGGTATGTCGTTCTAGAAATATTTCCGCCTAAATAAAAATCTATTTTATTGTATTTAAACTGAGCTTGCGCAAAAGCACTAGCAACTTCGGCATCTATCTCATAGTTATATTTATAACGATCACCTTCTCTTACAATACGATTAGGATTTCTTAAATCACTCTGAGCCAAATCTGCAGCAACATCGTCTGAGTCTGTAGTATTATCTTCTTCAGCAAAGAAATCTACATCTAGGTAACCCGTTCCGCCTAGCAAGTCTTCGACTCTAGCATAATTTTGGCTGTTTAATATTCTATAATTTACAGCAGCATTTAAACGAATATTTTCAGCTAAATCTGCATCTAAAATAGAATTAAAGCTCCATTGTTTATCTTCTATTACATCAGCCTGTATTGCGTAAAGAGAGTTGCCGCCTTGTGCCCTTAAACTTGCGTTGGCTTCGTAAAGTTGATTCCAGTTAAGTTGGCCATCATTTACAAAAGCTTCTTGTGCTATAAACGCTTGTTGGTAATCAAAAGCTGTTGGATTTTGGTCTTGTAAGAAGAAACTTGGAAGATTTTGGTAATAATCTGGATTTGGGTTACGTGCACCACCTAGAAAAACACTTTCGTTTCCAACAGTAACTAAACGCGTACCACCATTATCTATACGTGTATTAGCTATCTCTCCAAATTGGTAAGCTATATTTGTGTTTAAACGTACTTTTTTAGAAATATCCCAATAATGATTAAGCATTACTATAGGCTCTTCTATCTCTCTAATTCTAGAGTTACGTTGCTCGCCATTTAATTCGCCCCAAAATGGATTATATTGTCTCCCTTTTAAATCAAAAATCTCTTGAGTAATTGCTGTAGAACGTCCACGTCGGTTCTGAGCATAAATACTTGTTAAGTTAATGCTATGCTTGTCGTTAATTTTCTTTTCGACTGCACCAAATATAGAGTTAGCATCGTATAGTGTGCCATCTATAAAACCTTGCTCTCCATAACGTCTTGATAACAACACAGAGTAAGACCATCCGTCTGCTAAAAGACCAGAGCTATAGCTTCCCATAATACGGCCTTGGTAGCTTCTGTTAGCAGCTGCGTAAGAAATACGTCCACCTTTTCGGTATTTAGAAGCACGCATTACAATGTTATTTGTACCAGCTAAATCACCAAAATTATAGTCGTTAGCCGACATACCCATTGTAAATTCTTGGTTACGCTGCACATCGTTTAGTCCACCCCAGTTACCCCATTGCGGGCGACCGTTAAATTGTTTGTTCATTTCAATACCGTTGATAAGTACTTTACCATTGGCATTGTCTAAACCTCTAGGTCTAAAGAATGTCGCACTAAAATCAAACGCTGCAGCACTTAAAAAAACGTCTCTAGAGGCTTGTAGTAGCCCAGAGATATTGTCAGTAAGACCGTCGTCCTCACTATTTAAGTTGTCGTCGGAAATAGAAATAGTGTACAAATCTTTTTTGTCCGTAGGGTCAAAATCGAGTGTCATTCCAGAAATATCAACAGTTTTTCCTTCGTTGATTACTATTGGATACCGTTTAGTCTCGTAACCCACTTTTTCGATTTTAAGAACCTGCTCGCCTAAAGGAAGGTTAGTTGTAAAACTAAATTCACCCTTTGCGTCAGTGACTTTGGTTAATGTCGTACCCTCGATGGTTACTGTTACATCAGGAATTGGTTCTCCTGTAGTTCCGTCCAGAACACTTCCTTTCACCGTAGTTTGCTGAGCAACACTAAAAAGTGAAAAGGCGACTCCGAACAGAAAAAGTAAAAAACTTTTTTTCATGCTTAGTTTTTATATTGAATTAATTTAAGAAACCCTTAACAAAAATTTTAAGGGGATGCAAATTTACATTATTTATAATAAATACATACTTTTGGCATCTAATTTGCTTATGGCTTTACAATTATATAACATTACTAAATGAAATTTTTGAAATTCCCCCTAGTATTTATTACACTTTTCTTAACATTTGCAGTAAATGCACAGAAAGAAAAACGCTTTAAAATCCATACGGTTGCGTTCTACAACCTAGAAAATCTTTTTGATACCATAAATGACCCAACTAAATACGACGAAGCTAGCCCAATTATGGAAATGGCTGCGGCAAATAGAGCGGAGGTTTATGAGAAGAAAGTAAAGGGTATGGCTCGTGTCATCGCAGATATAGGGCGAGACCAAAGTAATAACTCACCTGCAATTATTGGCGTATGTGAGATTGAGAACAGAAAGGTTTTAGAGGATTTGGTTAATGACCCATTACTTTTACCAAAGGATTATGGAATTATTCATTTTGATGGGCCTGATGCACGTAGTATTGATGTTGCTTTATTATATCAAAAAGCGCTGTTTCAACCACTTAATTCTAGCTCTCATGAGTTAAAAATTTATGACGATAAAACGAGAGAACGTAAATATACTAGAGACCAGTTATTAGTTAGTGGAAAACTAGATGGAGACGACATCCATGTAATTGTAAACCATTGGCCATCTCGAAGCGGAGGTGAAGCCCGCAGTAGACCTAAGCGTGTGGCCGCAGCCAAAGTAACTAAACGTTTGGTAGATTCTTTGCAATCTATAGACCCGTACGCCAAAGTTTTTATCATGGGAGATTTAAATGACGACCCTACAAATGCAAGTGTAAAAGATGTTCTTAAGGCACAATCTAATAAAAAACGTGTTAAACTTAAAGGCATATACAACCCTTACGAAAATATGTTTAGAAAGAAGGGACTGGGTACCACAGCTTACCGAGATGCTTGGAGTTTATTTGATCAGATTATGATTACTAAGCCGTTGTTAGAGGACGATTATTCATCTTTTAGATTTTACAAAGCAGGGATTTACAATAAGCAATATTTAACAAATCCTAGAGGACGATTTGAAGGCTATCCATATAGAAGTTTTACAGATGGTGGATATACAGGTGGGTTTAGTGACCACTTTCCTGTTTATGTTTATGTCATCAAAGAAGTAGAAGATTAGTTTACACTGAGATAACAAATTAAAAAGGCTTCAATTAATGTTGAAGCCTTTTTTACGTTTTTTAAAACCATAAATTCCAAGGAATCATATATAAAACAAGTGCTAAAGCTATGGTGTAAAAAATAGCTAGCATCTTAAATTTTGGTTTAGAGACCAGTTTCTTTTTGTGTTTAGAGTAACCAATAGTAACTAAAGCTACAGCGATTAGCATTGTAGTTGGATGCTCAACAGCTAATTTTCTTATGGCACCATTTTTCATAACTTCGCCAACGCTCATTTCATCAAAATAACCTTTTGTAAACCAAAGAATGATGCCTATAAGTAACTGAATATGCATTGTTATTAATGCAAACAGTGAAATTCTAAAATCTTTAGCATCAAATTCTTTATCGCCAAAGAATTTAAATAGTGCATTAAGCGTAGCCAATATTAAAACCAATAAAACTAAATAGGCCCAATACGAATGTATAAACTGAAGTGTACTCATAATATATGTTAGTTAGAGATGCAAAAATACATAATTGAGGGTTAGAATAAATTATTCTGAAATAGTTATCTCATGCTTCAACTCATTTCCTATTTCATCTACAACAGTAATCACATGATTTCCAGCTTTTGGTAAAATGGCTAATTCATGAATATCTTTTGTTTTACCAACATAAGTTTCATCAATATACCAAAACAACTCAAATTCTGGTTTTGAGTGAGCTACTTTTAAGATTAAATCATTAGTGTTTCCATCAAAATCCTTCGGTAAAAAAATGGTGCTTTGTTGCGTTGGGTAAATAAACTCCATAGTTACAGAAGTAGACACTTTGCAGTCGCTTCGAAATGGTGGTAAGTCTTTATAAAATGGATTTTTACTTTTGTAATAAAACGCTTGTAATGGCGGAAGCGTAAACCAAGACTCACTTTTTATATTTAAAATATCCTCGCAAGACGAATTCACCTGAAATTGCTTCGAAGCATCTAAATGTACCAGTTTATGATACGGACAAGGTTCCGTTTTTTGTCCACTAATTTGAATAAATTTTGAAGACACCACATCGCATATTGAAGATGCGCGATAACCACTTTTATCGCAAATTTGTACTTCAATCATTTCGTCATATGGTTTATCAAACCAAGTACTTTTTGGGAGTAAATCAAACACGTCAAATAGAATTGGCGCAGCAGTTTGTACACCAACCAAACCTGGTCGACCTTCGCCATCGGCATTGCCAACCCAAACGCCAACCACATAATCTTTAGTGGTACCAATGGCCCAAGCATCTCTAAAGCCAAAACTCGTCCCTGTTTTCCAAGCAATCTCTTGAGATGAGTCATAATATTCCCAACTATCATCTTCTTCTGGGCGATTGACTTGCTTCATACTTTCAAACGTATGATAGATAGAGGCGGCGTCAAAAATGGTTTTTTCCTGAGAAAGTTTTCCAAAGTTTACTGCTGAATTAGAAAACGTAGGCTCACAAAATTCCTTCGTATAATATTGACTCGAATTTTCATTAAAATGATTTAATGTCGAAGCCATTGCCGCATAACTTTTACACAAATCCCACAGATTACTTTCTGCACCACCGAGAATTAACGATAAACCATAATGATTGGCGTTGTACTTCACATCCTTAAGGTTTAATTGTTTTAAATATTGATAAAATCTATCCAAACCAAAATCTTGGAGCATTCGCACCGCAGGAACATTCAGCGAGCGTGATAAAGCCATATCCGCAGGCACGGCGCCATCAAATTCTTTGTTGAAATTTTCGGGTTGGTAACTTCCAAATTGTGTGGGAATATCTGCCACCAACGTATTTGGTAAAATATCGCCTGCGTCAAGCATTGAAGCGTATAAAAACGGCTTTAAAATACTACCTGTACTTCTTGGTTTATCTATAATATCTACATTGTTTTGATGTGCTTTATCTGTCGGAGAATTACCGATATAGGTCAAGACTTTTCGTGTTTTTACATCCAAAACCAACACCGAAATATTATGAATTTCGTTCTGTTTTAATTGATTATAATGCTGTTTTACAATGCCATTGGCTTGTTCTTGTAAGCTAACATTTAGTGTGGTTTTAATGCGTTTTCCTTTATCTTTTTTTGCAATTTTTTGAAGTAAATGTGGCGCAATCTGAGGTAACGGATATGGTTTTTGTGGTAAACCTTCAGCTATAGATAATTCGTAAGTCAATTTGTCAATCGTGCCATTATCATAGATTTTTTTCAATAAACGATTGCGTTTTTTGAGTAATCGCTCTTGGTTTTTTCCAGGATAAATTAAACTTGGCGCATTCGGTAAAACTGCTAAGGTTGCACTTTCTGCCCAAGATAAATCTGAAGCATTCCTATTAAAATAACGCCAAGCCGCAGCATCAATACCTACCACATTTCCGCCGAATGGCGCGTGACTTACGTATAGATTTAAAATATCGTCTTTCGAATGTCTGAATTCTAATCGCGTAGCCAAAATAAGCTCTTTCAGTTTTTCAAAATACGTGCGTTTTTGTCCTTTACGTGATAAGCGAATGACTTGCTGTGTAATGGTACTTCCACCACGTTTTACTTCGCCAGAACTAATATTTTGCTTCAGCGCTTTAAAAATGGAAATAGGATTAAACCCAGGATGTTTGTAAAAATAATCGTCCTCAAACTGAAGAATACAGGTTTTAAATTTCTCTGGAATACTATCCGTTTCTGGGAATCGCCATTGTCCATCATCAGCTATTAAAGCACCTAATAATTGATTAGATTCACTTGTAATTACAGTTGCTGTTGGGTCTTTAAAAAGTTGCTTTGGTAAGCAGAAGTAATAGGCTATAAGCGCAATACAGATGATTGCGCTCTTGATTTTATTGCGTTTTATGTAGTTTATTATTTTCATTTTTTAGTGAATGTCACACTGAGCGCAGTCAAAGTGTCTTAAAGGAGATTTCTCGACTCCGCTCGAAATGACAGAAACGTAGTAAGTTATTTTTCAAACTCATACTCGCGTTCCACTTTGCATATTCGGACTTTGTACCAATTATACCATTGTTCACGGCCTTTTTGTTGTGCAAATAGGTGCTCTGCGTTTTGTTTCCATTGCTTTATAGCGTCTAAACTTTCCCAGTAACTCACCGTAATACCAATAGAATTTCTGGCACTTTCAATTCCTAAATAACCGTCTTGTTGCTTGGCAAGATTTTCCATTTGGTTTGCCATTTCCGAATAACCTTTCACGTCTTCAGTTTGTGTTGAGGTGAAGATAATAGCGTAGTATGGTTTAGTGTTTTTCATAATCTACTTTTCAACCGTTATCCAACGGCCTTTATTACGTACCAAATAATCATTATCGTACATCGCTTCGGCTTGTGCGCCAGGTAAATAGTACGTTCCTAAGTAAGATGCGTTTAGTAAAACGGTGAATGTTTTTGTACCGTTTTTGCCACGTCGTTCCATATCAAAATAAAAGTTCACACGGTCATCTCTAATATCTGTATATCTCGCTTGACTTACTGTTGTGTCTCCAAAATCGGTAAAGCGCGTGTTTACAATATCCCAACCCGATGGAAAAATCTGAGTCAGCGCCACATCTTTTACCACTTCGTTATTCAGATTGGTTATGCTTACGGTTGCCACAAAATCCTGACCTTGTTGAAGTTTAGTGACATCAAGCGTATTACCTTTTAAATCTTTATAAATCGTTGAAATTGAAAAGCCACGTTGTACTGGTAATTCTTCACCAAGCTTTAATTTTCCTGAGTTCAACACACGGACGTAAACCAAATTATCGTCATTATTTTCAAGCTTAATGGTGTTTAAGCCATCTATAACAGGAATGTCGCGTTGTGCAATACCATTTTTAGTGGTAATGGTTTCTGTCTTTCCGTTTACGGAGTATTTCAGATTTAATTCTTTTCCACCATTTTTTGCGATTAACTTTCCGATAGCTAATAAACTATATGCCGTGGTCTGCGTACTCATCCATTCGTCGCTAGACAATGATTTTCCTATAATTTTGGCTAAATCCGAAGCTTTCGGATTATTAGTAATGAGCATCGTTTCCAATGCCATAGCGCGATTTCTATCCAACGAGCCATAGGTATAATAATTGCTTTTTGGCGGCTGAAAATCGATATTTGCTGTTTTAGTAATGGCGTCACTTGCCTCTTTTTGTCCAGCTAATGCGTAAGCTGCGGATAGTCTCCATTTTGCCTCATTAGACAGTTCTGTGAACTCGCGTAAACGGTTCATGCTCGCTAAATCCGGACTTCCTGCAAGTGCCAATGTGTACAATCTGTAAGCTTGTGCTAAATCACTACGATAGTTTCTGTAGCTCGGACGCCAATCTCGTGCCGCTCTTTTTTGATAAGCCAGCCAATTACTCTTAAATGCCAATGGTAAAACATAACCTTTCTTCTCGGCTTCGAGCATGAAATGTCCAGCATAGGTTGTACCCCAATCGTTAGCTGAGTTTTCGCCAATCCAATAACTCAATCCGCCATCAGGTCTTTGGAAATTAGACAAACGAGTAATGCCGCTTTTAATATTATCTTGAATTTCTTTTTTACGTGTCGAAGTTAAATCGAAAATATCTGTCAAGAACAATTGTGGAAAAACACTCGAAGTCGTTTGCTCCACACAACCGTGTGGATAGCGAATTAGATATGCCAAACGCTTATTAAAATCCATCGGTGGTAAAGTTGAAAACTCAACCGTTGCTGTATTTGTTCCTGAAACACCAAAGGTTGAAAAAGACACATCTTGCGTTGCTTTAGCTTGAAGTTCTTTATCTATCACTTTTGAAGAAATTGGATTCGGGTTTTCGACATCAATTTCTACCTTGTAAGATGATGTTTCACCGTTTCCTGAAGCAACAACCTCAATAGTATTTATGCCTTTTGCTTTGGTCACATCCAATTCAAAATACGCCATTTTTTCATCTGGATTTTCAAATTGAAGCGTTTGTGATTTATTTCCTTTTACAGTAATACCGTCGCTTAATTTTAAATCAAGTTTTACGTTTTTCACGTTCTTTTCCATAGCAAAAACAGTAACTGGTAAAGTCACTTTTTCGCCTGGACTTAACTTTCGTGGAAGCGTTGCCAACACCATTAAAGGTTGTTTTACTTGTACTGATTTTTCGGCATTACCATAAGCTTCATCTGCATTATCGCCGGCGACAACCATTGTACGCACAGCACCAACATAATTTGGCATTTTTAGTTTGTGCGTTGCGGTTTCATTGGCCTCTAAAATAAATGGACCTAAATAAGTAACAACTGGTTTAAACCGATTGGCTTTTTTATTTTTTCCTTTTGCCGCTTCGCCATCACCACCAATGGCGAACACTTGGTCAACACTGCCAGAATAGGCACCGATAACATCATCGAAAATATCCCATGTTTTAACGCCAAGCGCTTCGCGCGCATAGAAACTATCCCATACATTTGGTGTTTTAAATCGTGTTAAATCGAGCAAACCTTCTTCCACAACAGCAATAGTATAGGTCATGGATTTGTTGTTTTTTTCTGAAACCTTTATCTCGTAATTTTCCTTAGGTCTGATGCTATTTGGCATCGAGATTTCAGGATATAATCGTGTTTCAGGATTCTCTACGAGAAGTGGAATCACACCATACAATCTAATGGGTAAATCGTTAGACGTGACATCATGCGGCTGCAATAACGAAATATTGATAAAGGCATTTGGCGCCATATCTTCCGTTATTGGAATATCTATAGTCGTTTCGCCTTTTTTCGTTTCTACCCATTGGTAATCGATAATTTCGGAACCATTTTCTAAACTAATCAACGCACGACCTTCTGTTCCTGAAGGAAACGTCAACCTCGCCGTTTCGCCTACATTGTAATTGTCTTTATCTGTTGAAAAGACCAACATTTTTGCTGCTTCTTTATCTGACGACGGTGCAGATTGCCACCAGTTTTTATAAAAGTATGCCGTACGTCCTGTGGCATGACCGCTTTCTGGGTCTAAAATTCGGATTAAATAACGACCGCGATTTCCGTCAGGAATATTGAGCTTAAAAGTTGCTTTTCCATTGGCATCGGTATTAATTTTAAAGTCTTTAATTGGTCTATGATAACTGCTCGAAACGTAGCTTGAAAGATTGTCGTAAGAGGAATTCCACCACCAACGCCATTCGACTTTATAAACTTTAACTTCAAGATTTTTTCGCTGCACGCCTTTGCCATCAGCATTAACTGTAGCCACATCAAACGTGTGGTTTTCATCTGTAAAATAGGAGCCATAATTATTGCCTTCAGGAGATTTTAAGCCCACAAAACTCTCGTAAGGCGCGTAAGGCATTGTAAAGGAATCTAATGAAAAATCACCGCCATTTTCAAACGCTCTGACTAAAAATTGAGCGTTAAGCATTCCTGGTGCATTTTTTCCAATATTTAGTTGGCTATTTATTTTTGCGTTGCCGTTTTCGTCCAGACTTCCATCGTAAACAATAGCTTCTTCCGTGGTAAAATTTCGGGTTGGGTCATTAAAAATGTAATCTTTATAACCTTCAAAACTTGCGGATTTTGTGGTGAATTTCGCTTTCACTTCAGCTTTAATGTTTTTTGCAGGTGCGCCGTGAAGCCAAGCAACATTTAAATCGCCCTTTAATGGTGTGTTGTTGGTTAGAATTTCATCTTCAAAATCGATTTTAATTTTTAAACGGTTAGGTTTTACCGTTTCAATCTTTAAGGTTTTGGTGAACGATGCCCCACCGACTGAAACTTTCGCGTAGTAATTACCTGTTTTATAATCTGTAGATGTTGGTACTGTGAAATTATAAAAATGATTGACGTTATCTACTGTAACATTTCGATGCACCAACTTGCCAACTGGGTCTGTAATTTCGAGTTTTACAGGATGACGTGTTGGTAATTTATTGGCATTGTCATTTAATACGAAGGTGAGAAATAAACTATCGCCAGGACGCCAAACGCCGCGCTCGGCATAGATGTAACCTTTAAGTCCACGTTGTAGTTTTTGTCCTGAAACATCAAACTTACTAAGCGATAACGAATTGCCATCTAAAAGCTTTACATAACTTGTGTTTTGGCCTTTGTTGATAATGGCAAATGCTGCTCGTTTTTCAGAATCAATTTCTACAATACCATCTTTGTTTGTAATGCCTTTTGTAAGTAATTGCTGCTGATAGTTGTATAAATCTACGGTAACACCACTTTCTGGATTGGTCGTTAAAAGGTCTGTGACCGCAAAGAGATATGAGTTGGTACTTCCTTTTTTAGCTACAACACCTAAATTAGAAGCTATAAGATTTTGCGCAACAGTTCTGTTGGCATAATTATAATACGAATCTGTACAAGGATTATCTCTATCACGCCATCTGTAATTTTGGTTTCTGTAACTGTAGGTAATATTGTCCCAATAGTCTTCTTCTAATTGGTTTAGTTCTTCTTCGGACATGTCATTAGATGCGTAGCTGTCTTCTTCGTAGTAATCGTCATAATAGTCGTCTTCGTTACTAGAGACTTCACTGGCATTTATGTCACAATCATAAAGTGAATAGTCACGCTTAAAACTTAATTCTACACGATAAATAGAACCCACATCGGAGGTAAAATATTTAGATAAATCTATACTGTAAGCCTTCCATTTTCCTGTGTTTTGAGATTCGTCTTCGATTAGGGTTATCGTTTGCTTAGCAATTCGTCGTCCTACGTTACGAATACCATACTGATTGTTGCTGTTTAAATTATTTGTTTGAAGAAACTGAAGCACATTATCTTCAAAAATCTTAATAATACGTACATCGACCTTACTAAGGTTTACAGCTTCAAAATTGAATTTTAATTCTTGAGAATTTGGAAGAATAGTTCCATTACTTATTAACCGTACCTGTGGTTTTAAAGCCTCGAATGTTATTTTTTCAGAGAAATTGGTTTTTAACTTAAAGTTGTCCGTGTTTTTAATTCCAGTGAAAACATCGACTCTAATATCACCCACTAATTTAGAATCTGGATAGACTTTAAGAACGTTTCCATCGACCACATATTTTGGATTTTTTGCATTCTGAATGGTAACCAAACCCGAAAAATTCTGCTGTTTTTTTAAAGGGTCTGAAAAATTAATTGATAAATATTGCTCTGGTGACTGAAATACTTCTGTATCGACGATAGTGAAGTTATTTTTACCCGGAATAAGGATAGAATTATTACCTTTATTCTTGGCATCGATAGCATCGCCGTTCCATGAAACATCGACGTTGCTGTCTTCGACAAAGCGCTGTACACTATCTATTTTAAATTCGAAATATTTTGAAAATTCATTAGTTTCATTCCAAACTAAGTTTAGTGCATTTGTTTTCTGTTTCGCAAAAATAAGTTGCTTAGCGTCTTCTAGTTTTATGATATCAGCAGAGCGTAATTGTGCAGAAATGTATTGCCATTCTTTACTGTACGATTGCAAATCTGAAGTCGTAACGGTAAACCCAGGAGTTATAGTTTTAAATTGAAATGTATAGGAGTTGTAGTCTTTAGGAATATTCTTGTAAATGTCTCCAATATTGACGGTTACTGTGTACTCTGTATCCGAGTCTAAATACTCGTCAGGTGTAAAAAGCAAAGTTGTTTTATTAAGCACTTGCAATTTACCTTGAACGAAGGGTTTTGTTTTTACCAAATCAACATCTAAGTCTTGCCCAATTTCCCATTCACTAACTTCGTCTGCTAGTATTATTTTTATAGGTTCTGCCACAGAAACACGTCCTGAAGTCGTATAACTTATGTAATCCCTAAACTTAAAGATATTATCAGTGTCTGTTGATGTCTCTTTGCAGGAGATAGCTAAAAATGTGATGATAAAAAGGGCGAAGACTTTGTTGATTTGCATGATGTAATGGATTAATAGATTATATAACTTACGACGCTTTGCCTAAAGGTAATTCAAAGATTACAATTTTTTCGGTTTTGTAACCGTCAATATCCGTCATGATAACTTTAAGCTCAATTTGGCTCGGTGCAATGCTGTAAGTTGCACTGTCTTCGAGGCTTAAAGTTGAATATAATTCGGCTTTATCAAAACTTCCAAAACGCTTAGAATCTTTTGCAGATAATGTCGCCGTTTTATAGATATTTCCTTTAGGAAATTCCAGTTTTAAAGGTTTCCAACTCGAGGTGTAATGCTGAAAATCTGTAAACGCAGCTTCGCCATCTTTTGGCTGTACAGCAATACTATTCCTGTGGCGTTGTAACACTTCAATAGTTCTGTAATTTTGATGGTGTTTCACTTTAAGATATCTGTTTTCAATAGTTTCAGGATTGTTTAATTTGAATACAGATGCCGCCGTTTCATCTT
Organism: Winogradskyella wandonensis; assembly: GCF_004346845.1. Classification (GTDB taxonomy): domain Bacteria; phylum Bacteroidota; class Bacteroidia; order Flavobacteriales; family Flavobacteriaceae; genus Winogradskyella; species Winogradskyella wandonensis. Next base: position 909,965 of record NZ_SMGI01000002.1, read on the forward strand.
CTACAACAGGCTTTTGCTCTTGTACATTAGCCTGAAGTTTATCAATATAAATGGTAAAAGTATCACCAGCTATTTTTAGTGGCTGCTCTATTTTTTCTTCGGTTAAATACCCATTAAAAACATAGCCGTCTTCGAAATATTCACCTACCGCAGGGCCTTTTATTTTAACCCATTTACCAGACACTTTTTTATCATTATCCTTAACATCTAAGTGCAAATTGGTATGCTCAATAATTTCTACTGCCGTACCATAATCTAATATGCCTATTTTGGCGGCACCTTGATTTGGTTGTTCTCTTATTACTAGTCCATTTTCTGCGTTAACATACTGGATGTCTTGGGCTTGTGCTACGCTCAGTGCGAAGCATGCCACTACTAAAATTCTTAAAAACATTATACGTGGATTTTAATGATTAATGGTTTCTCATTCTTTATGAGAACGCCTTAAAATCAAGATGTAGGCCTATTCTTGTTAAATAAATACGTGGCTTTTTTTTGATTTAGATGACGCATAGTTGTTAAAATGTTCATAAAGTTGGCGGGCCATAATCAATTAGAAAGACTACTGTAAGCCACAATTTATTGTTATCTTGCCTAAATTAATTTTACTAAAAAAATCAATATATTATGGGAACAGTGGCAACTGATTTCGGAATAAAAGAAGCATTACAAAAGTTGGGTGTTTCAGATATAAATCACGGAACTTCAACAGGTTCTAATAATTTTGGAAATGGCGATTTAATTGAAAGCTATTCGCCTGTTGACGGTCAATTAATAGCAAAAGTATCTACAACAACTCGAGAAGATTACGATAAGGTTATGGACGCAGCCACTTCTGCTTTTAAAACTTTCCGTGCCATGCCAGCGCCTCAACGTGGCGAAATTGTACGTCAGTTTGGAAACAAATTAAGAGAGTTAAAAGAACCACTTGGTAAATTAGTCTCTTACGAAATGGGAAAATCTTTGCAAGAAGGTTATGGTGAGGTACAAGAGATGATAGATATCTGCGACTTTGCGGTAGGTTTATCTCGTCAGTTAAACGGACAAGTCATCCCATCAGAAAGACCAGGTCACGTTATGCGTGAGCAATGGCATTCTTTAGGTGTAGTCGGGATTATTTCGGCATTTAATTTCCCAGTTGCGGTTTGGGCTTGGAACACGGCTTTGGCTTGGGTTTGTGGCGATACTTGCGTTTGGAAAGGTTCTGAAAAAGCGCCAGTTTGTGCTGTGGCTTGCCAAAATATCATTGCAGGAGTTTTAAAAGAAAACAACCTACCAGAAGGTATATCTTGTATCGTTAATGGAGATTATAAAGTTGGTGAATACATCACTACTGATACTAGAATTCCGTTGGTTTCTGCAACAGGCTCTACACGAATGGGACGCATTGTTGGTAAAACAGTAGCTGAACGTTTTGGGAAATCGTTGTTAGAATTAGGCGGAAATAATGCCATAATCATCACACCAACTGCTGATTTAAAAGTCGTAGTTCCTGGTGCTGTTTTTGGTGCTGTTGGTACTTGCGGTCAGCGCTGTACATCGACACGTCGTTTAATTATTCACGAAAGCGTATACGATAAAGTACGCGATGCAATTGTTGGCGCGTACAAACAACTAACTATTGGTAATCCTTTAGATGAAAGCAATCATATTGGACCATTAATCGATAAAGACGCTGTAAATACATACTTGGCTGCGATTGAAAAAGCAAAAGCTGAAGGTGGAAATGTATTAGTTGAAGGCGGTGTTTTAGAAGGTGAAGGTTACGAAAGCGGATGTTACGTAAAACCAGCAATTATTGAAGCAGAAAATCATTTTGAAATTGTACAGCACGAAACATTTGCACCAATTTTATACTTAATGAAATATTCTGGCGATGTTGAAAACGCTATCGACATGCAAAACGGCGTAGCTCAGGGTTTATCATCTGCAATAATGACTAATGAAATGAAAGAAGCCGAAAAATTCTTGTCTTTTGCAGGAAGCGATTGTGGAATTGCCAATGTAAACATTGGAACTTCTGGTGCAGAAATCGGAGGTGCTTTTGGTGGCGAAAAAGAAACGGGTGGCGGACGCGAATCTGGTTCTGACGCTTGGAAAATCTATATGAGAAGACAAACGAATACAATAAACTACTCTGATGAATTGCCATTGGCGCAAGGCATTAAGTTTGATTTGTAATAATATTTCACAACAGATATTAATAAAAACCGTTTCAATTTTGAAGCGGTTTTTTGTTTTAGAGAATTAAACCTTTTTAACTAACTTAGGTCTTAACAACATGAAAGCAGAACATCTTAAACATTTGTATTGGCGCGCAGGTTTTGGAGTCACTCCAAGTATTCTTGAGCGCTATAAAAATGCAACTATAAGTCAAGTGGTTTCAGACTTGTTCAAAGCCTCAGAGACTACTGAGCCTTTAAAAATTGACCTATCCGAGTTTAAGGGCTTTAAAACACTTTCTTTTAAAGAAAATCCGAAGCTAATTAAAGAATTGGCTCAAAAAAGCAGAAAGCGCTTAATGGATTTTAATATTGCATGGGTTAACAGATTAAATACATCCGACGCTGTCTTAAGAGAACGTATGACGCTTTTTTGGGCAAACCATTTTGTGTGTGGCGAAAAAAATGTGGTTTACGCCCAGCAGTACAATAATATGCTTAGAGAATATGCCTTGGGGAACTTTAGAGATTTTGTAAAAGCAATGTCTAAAGAAGCTGCGATGATAAAGTATCTTAATCTTAGACAAAATGTAAAAGCCCAACCTAACGAGAATTTTGCCAGAGAGCTTATGGAGCTTTTCACATTAGGACCTGGTCATTACACCGAAAAAGATATCAAAGAAAGCGCAAGAGCATTTACAGGATATTTTAATACGCTTGATGGCACGTTTAGATTTAGGAGATTTCAACACGATTATGGACAAAAAATATTTTTAGGAAAATCTGGTAATTTCAACGGAGACGACATCATTGATGTTATTTTAGAGCATCGTCAATGCGCTAAATTTATTTGCGAGAAAGTTTATAGATACTTTGTAAATGAAATTATAGATAAAAATCATGTTGAATCTATGGTAGAGGTCTTTTTCGAAGACTACGACATCTCTAGACTAATGCGATACGTTTTTACTCAAGATTGGTTTTATGACGAGAAAAATATTGGGAATAAAATAAAATCGCCAATTGATTATTTAGTTGGGTTATCTAGAACAGTTCCTTTTAGTTTAAAGAATGAAAAAGGTGTAATTAAACTTCAAAAATTACTTGGGCAAACCTTACTAGACCCACCAAATGTTGCGGGATGGAAAGGGCATAAGGCGTGGATAGATGCTAATACAATTATGGTGCGCTTAAAATTGCCTTCTGTATTATTAAACGGTGGATTGATTGCATTGGACGACGAAAAGGATGAAATGCGACTTCAGTTTTTCAAAAAAAACAAATCAAAATTACCTGTAAAAGCGATAGCAAACTGGGATAAGTTTCAAAAGGAATATAAAAAGATTTCTAATGAAGATTTGGATTCAGTTTTAATAAATGGGCCAATAAACAAAGGGACTTTGGGCTATTTAAAGACTATGAAAAAAGATGCTAAGCAGAAGTACTGTATTCAGTTAATGTCATTGCCAGAATATCAAATGTGTTAGTTATGGAAAGAAGAGATTTTTTAAGAAATTCAGCTTTGGCAAGTAGCCTGTTTTTTGTTCCAAATTTTGTGAGGGCTTTTGAGGATTTTGAGGCTAAATCCATCGGTTATAAGCGCTTAGTTATCATTCAACTCTCTGGAGGAAATGATGGGCTAAATACTATTATTCCCTACAATAACGATTTGTACTACAACGCGCGTCCAACTCTTGGGATAAAGAATGATGTTATAAAACTAAATGACGAGTTGGCACTGCATCCGAGTTTAAAACCTTTACAGCATCTCTACGATAGCGGTGAGCTTTCCATTATTAATAATGTAGGGTATCCAAATCCAGTAAGGTCGCATTTTAGGTCAATGGATATTTGGCAATCTGGAAGTTCTAGTGACGAGTATTTGCAAAGTGGATGGCTAGGCCGATTTTTGGATAAACATGGGAAACATCCTTACAACGCCATAGAATTAGATGAAACTTTAAGTCTAGCTTTAAAAGGGAAAACCTTTAATGGCATTGCGACTAATGATTACAGAGCATTATACAAAACGGCTCGAGACCCTTATTTTCAGAATGTTTTAAATTATTACAACGACCAGCATTTATCAGAACATAATTTAGGTTATTTGTATAAGAATATGATAGATGCCAAATCTTCGGCAAATTATATTTATGAGACCACTAAAGTAAAATTATCACAAGAAGACTATCCTCAGAATAAATTTGGTAAACAGCTAAAAAGCACAGCGCAGTTTATTAATTCTGGATTAGACACAAAAGTATTTTATAATGCCTTAGATGGTTTTGATACGCATGCAAACCAGCAAAACCAGCAGAAGCGTTTACTGTCTATTTATGCAGAAGCACTTTCTTCTTTTGTAAAAGACTTAAAACGAAATGGCACCTTCGAAGACACATTGATTCTCACGTTTTCGGAATTTGGAAGACGTGTAAGACAAAATGCGGCCAATGGTACAGACCACGGCTCTGCAAATAACGTGTTTGTTGTTGGTAAAAACCTTAAAACTGCTGGAGTCTATAATCAATTATCCTCTTTGTCTGACTTAGATGATAATGGCGATTTAAAGTTTACTGTAGACTTTAGACAGATTTATGCCACAATTATAGAGAATTGGTTGGAAACTTCTACAGACGGAATTATAAGCAGTCCTCAAAAAACACTGAACTTTATTTAAATAAAAAAACCTTATTTCAGTGCCATGTCTTTGCTGGGAGAAATAAGGTATATGCTTTATAGTGCAGAACTAAATTAAATACAATTAATTGAATATTAGATTATTATAGACAAATGACATAAAAAAATAGAGTATTGGTTTTTTTAGGTATAAATCCTCGATTAATGGCACTAATTATACTTTACTTTTCGAAGAATTCTTAGTGTTAATTTATAAGATTCGTAGATAGATTGGCTGTAAGATTTAAGCAACGGTTTAGCTTCTTCTAATTTTTCTATGGCATTTTCAAAATCGTTGAGGTAACAGATTAAATACGTTGCTGGTAAATTTTTTAAATCTAAAGATTCGTTTGGCGTTAAAGACAGCCCTTTTTTTAGTTTTTCTAACAACGCGTTGTTAGAATTATAGATATGATGCAGCACTTTTTTATCGAATTGAGGTGGCTCAAACAAAAGCCTAGTTTCAATCGAATAGCTGGCATTATTTTCAAACTTTATAACGGTTTCTTCTAACTTATAATACTTGTAGCTATTATGAAGTCCAAGTTTTACATATTCAACAATCGTAAAATTATTTTCAGAATACGTAATAGAAACTTCATCTAATGCCGAATAAAATAGGCGTCGTTGCTCGTTAATTAATTCGATATCTACCCGAGAATAAAAAACCTCGTCATTTACTTCTTTTTTCTGGCCTGCCCAGCACAATACAAAATATTCTTTAAATACTTTGTACTGCGGATTGTAGTCTTCTCGTTTCTTCATAAAATCGAAAACACCATTCAGCGTTAGTTCAATGTTATTACGAGCGTGATGTTCTATGGTTGAGACAATTTCAGAATTTACATCTTTTAGCTCTATGTCGAAAACCTTTGGCATGCTCATGCTACCATCTCTAAAGAAAACGGCACCGCCGTAATATTTCCAAATGTTTTTTCTGAGCGATGTAATCTTGTTGTTAGGCCTTATAGTTACTAGACCTACAACCTTATCGTCTGGTAGATGTGGAAACGGGATGTTCTCGTATTGAACAATTGGAGGATTGGTGAGATAGGCGTTTATGAGATTCTGAATTTTACTGTCGTCATAGAAGTCAACTCCAACAATATTATTGTCTGCATCGTCTACACCGATAACGATGTACGAGTTGTTTTTTGGATTGCTATTAGATAGCGCACAGATATGCTTTAGGAATTTGGCTTTTCCTTCTTTGTAGCTGAGGTTTAACTTTCGTTTTTTGTCATAAAAACTGTTCTCATCATTGTGAGCAAGTAGGTTTTTAATTAAAAGACGTTTGTTGATCATAAGTTATAAGCCCCTAAATCCCCAAAGGGGACTTTTTAAAAATCTTTTTTTACAATAGTAGAACTCGCCTGTGCTGTACAAAACATCAATATATCAGCAATGTTAACATGTGCTGGTCTACTTATCGCAAAATGAATAACCTCTGCAACATCCTCTGGTTGAAGGGCTTTATACCCTTTGTAAACATTATCTGCTTGGCTTCCACCTTTAAAACGTACTTGAGAAAATTCAGTTTCTACCAAACCAGGGTTAATGGCGCTTACTTTTATGCCATAAGGATTTAAGTCTATGCGCATACCTTCGGTTATTGCCAAAACAGCATGTTTGCTAGCGCAATACACATTGCCTTTTGGATAGACTTCTTTCCCTGCGGAAGAACCTATATTAATAATATGTCCTGATTTTCGCTCGGTCATTCCGGGAATAATGGCTTTGCTCACGTAGAGTAACCCTTTGACATTAATATCCATCATCGCATCCCAATCATCGGTATCTCCTGTTTCTATAGGGTCAAGACCGTGCGCATTACCTGCGTTATTAATTAAAATATCTATGTTTTTAAAACTCTTGGGCAGACTTTCAATAGCTTCAAAAACTTTATCTTTATTGCGTACATCAAAGTTTAAAGTATGTACGTCAGTTTCACGAGATAGGGCTTTTTGTACTATATCTAATCGTTCTTGGCGTCGTCCACAAAGCACTAAATTAATGCCATGTTTAGCAAATTCGTGCGCAGTTGCTCTTCCAATTCCACTTGTTGCCCCTGTGATTAGCGCTGTTTTTTTCATATTGTTTATTTATTTGTTTCACTTCGACTGCGCTCAGTCTGACATAATAATTACTAAGTAACTGAGTACTGCGACTGAATACTGCTAACTGACTATGGTACTTTATGACCTTGAGCAGCAACCAGAATTAAGAACCAGTCTTCTAATTCTAAATTAATTTTGGTGGCATTCATGGCTTGTTGTAATCGTGTTTTATTTGTTGTGCCAACTACAGGTATAATGCCTGATGGATGCTTTAATAACCAAGCCAATAGCAATTGGTCTTCGGTGGCATTATACTTCTCCATTAGCTTGCCTAATTGTTTATGGATACGACGTGTTTGTTCAGTATCTTCTTTAAAAACACTGCCAAGTGGCGACCATGCCATTGGTTGTATACCATTAGTTAACATAAAATCTAACGTTCCATTAAGCATAGCCTCATGAGCAGTTAAAGAAAATTCAATTTGGTTAAAATCAATATCTATGCGCAGTCCAATTAGTTCCATTTGCGATGGTGTAAAATTGGAAACGCCAAAATCTTTAATTTTCCCATGTTGTTTTAATAACGAAATGGCCTCTGCAATTTCGTCGGGATGCATTAATGGACTTGGACGGTGAAGTAAGAGCAAGTCTAAATATTCAGTTTGAAGATTTTTAAGCGATTCTTCTACGGACCAAATGATATAGTCCTTGCTATAATCGTAATGTTTGACTTTATTCTTTCGGCTTTCAGCCATATACTGAATGCCCATTTTAGATATTAGTTGTATATCATCTCGTTTTATCTGCGACGCTGTTAGCGCTTTTCCAAATTCTGCCTCGGTGGTATAACCACCATAAATATCGGCATGATCAAATGTTGTAATACCTGTAGAAATGCAATGCTGTATCATTGCTTCCATCTCTGAAGTAGAAAATTGTTTTCCCCATGCACCCCATGTCATGGTGCCACTAATTATTTTCGAGTATTTTGCCACGATTATTGGTTGGTTTTTTAGTTACAGTAAAAATATCCAATTTATAACTAACATTTAATCTTTGCACTAATTAAGCTAAAAAAAAGCTGTACATTGGAGTATAGAAAAAAGCCTTAAATTTGTTGATTATCTGTTATTTAGGTTAAAAATATAATTCCATTACCATTAAAGACAAACAGATAATAGTCCGACAGCCTGCTCTTGTCGTATATAGAACAAATTAAAAAATGAATATGATTATGAAGTTTTTAAAATTATTTTTTTCGGTTACAGCCTTAATGCTGTCTGTTGTTAGTTGCAATAACTCTAATCCTGATTTGCCAGCAACACTATCGGTAAAACTTGTTGATGCCCCTGGAGATTATCAAAATGTTTTTGTCGAAGTTGTTGATGTCATGGTTAAATATGAGGAAAGCGATAATGACGATGATGATAGTGAATGGGAATCTTTGGGTATTATAAACTCAGGAGTTTACGATTTATTGGAGCTTACGGGAGGTGTTAGTCTTGATTTAATAAACAACACAGAAGTATCTTCTGGGATTATTAAGCAAATTCGTTTAGTATTAGGAGAAAATAATTCTGTTGTTTTAGAAGAAGAAACAGAAGCACGACCGTTAAATACACCAAGTGCTCAGCAATCGGGTCTTAAGGTTATGGTCAATCAAGCCATCGAGGCTGGGTTTAATTACGATTTTATTTTAGATTTCGATGTAGATAAATCTATAGTCATAGCTGGGAATTCAGAAAATATAAATCTTAAGCCTGTACTAAGAGCAAGTCTAGAAGTTAATTCAGGTACTTTAGTAGGTTCAGTTTTCCCTTTAGGCGTTGCGATAGACGTAACAGTTTCCAATGGTGATGTCACAGCTTCGACAATGACCAATGACTTAGGAGAATTTCAAATTCTAGGACTACCAGCTGGTTTTTACACTGTGACTATAACACCTGATGCAGATTCCGAATTAAGTAATATTATATTGGAAAATGTTGAAATTACTGTGGGGCAGATTACAACTTTAGAGTCAATTAATCTAGAATAGATACATCAAAAAATCAATAATTAAGCGCAATATTTACTTAATATTGCGCTTTTTATTTTTAACCAATCATTAACAGCATTAGACAAATAATTTTAACAATTTGCGAAACTGAATTGATAGAGCCAATTAGGCTTGTAAACAAGAAATGATAATGGAAGAAACAGCAACGATAGACATCAAAGCAATCAACGAAAAGATTGAAAAAGAAAGTGCTTTTGTAGACTTATTAACCTTGGAAATGAATAAGGTCATTGTGGGTCAAAAACACATGGTCGAACGATTATTGATAGGTTTATTAGGTCAAGGTCATATTTTATTAGAAGGTGTGCCAGGATTAGCAAAAACCTTAGCAATTAATACACTGTCTAAAGCAGTTTCGGGTAGTTTTAGCCGTATTCAGTTTACACCAGATTTATTGCCTGCGGACGTTGTAGGTACACTAATTTATAACATAAAAGAAAACGACTTCTCTATTAAAAAAGGGCCAATTTTTGCCAACTTCGTTTTGGCAGATGAGATTAACAGAGCACCTGCAAAAGTGCAATCGGCACTGTTAGAAGCCATGCAAGAGAAGCAAGTGACTATTGGCGATGAAACATTTGTTTTAGATAAGCCATTTTTGGTTATGGCTACGCAAAACCCGGTAGAGCAAGAAGGAACATACCCACTTCCTGAAGCTCAAGTCGACCGGTTTATGCTAAAAACTGTGATAGACTATCCAAAGCAAGCAGAGGAACAATTAATAATGCGTGCTAACTTAAAAGGTAGTTGGGATAAGGTAAATCCAGTCGTTTCTGTAGAACAGATTTTAACTGCCCAAAATGCTGTTAGAGATGTTTATATGGACGAGAAGATTGAAAAATATATTCTAGATATCATTTTTGCTACGCGCTATCCAGAAAAATACAATCTTGAAGATTTAAAGGCGCTTATTTCCTTTGGCGCATCGCCTCGTGGAAGCATTAATTTAGCAACAGCGGCAAAATGTTATGCATTTATTAAGCGTCGTGGTTATGTTATACCAGAAGATGTAAGAGCGGTCGTACACGATGTATTACGTCACAGAATTGGTATAACCTACGAAGCTGAGGCAGAAAATGTCACTTCCGAAGACATCATCAATAAAATTGTCAATCAAATAGAAGTACCATAGAATTTAAGATTTTAGAATTACGAACAACGATTTAGAAAATCGTAAATCAACAATCTTCAATCGTAAATTGAAAAATGGATACCAAAGAACTTCTTAAAAAAGTACGCAAAATAGAGATTAAGACACGGCGTTTGTCTGATCATATTTTTGGTGGCGAATACCATTCGACCTTCAAAGGACGCGGCATGACGTTTTCTGAAGTAAGACTGTATCAATTTGGAGACGATGTTCGTAATATAGATTGGAATGTTACTGCACGCACAAACGAACCACACGTCAAAGTTTTTGAAGAAGAGCGCGAGCTTACAATGATGCTTATGGCAGACGTTTCTGGAAGTAAGTTTTTTGGAACGCAAAACCAATTTAAAGACGAAATTGTTACAGAGATTGCTGCTACTTTGGCTTTTTCAGCAACTCAAAACAATGACAAAATTGGACTGATTCTATTTTCAGATGAAATCGAATTATTTATTCCGCCAAAGAAAGGGCGCTCTCACGTTTTACGTATTATCCGTGAGTTGTTAGAATTTCAGCCAAAAAGTAAAAAGACAAACATATCAGAAGCTATAAAGTTTTTGTCTAACGTTATGAAAAAGAAAGCCATAGTATTTATGCTTTCAGATTTTATTGCAGATGATTACAAGCAAACTTTAAAGATTGCGGCAGGCAAACATGATATTACAGGAATTCGGGTTTTTGATAGACACGAAGAAGCTATTCCAAATATTGGTATGGTACAAATGCAAGATGAAGAAACCGGAGAATTACTTTTAGTTAATACAGCATCAAAAAAAGTACGTCAGGATTACACGAAGTTTTACAGAGATAAGGTGGCGTATTTTAAAGACGCATTTACAAAATCTGGTGCAGGAACTATAGATTGTCGTGTAGACGAGAGCTACGTAAAAAAACTATTAGGCTATTTTAAAAGAAGAGGATAAAAGCTAAAAGTGTAAAGTGAAAAGTATTAAGTCACATATTATTTTAATAAAAAATCAAGTTGTCTTGCCTCTTGTTTTTTGTCTCTTTTCTCTTTTCTCTTACAGTCAAGTCTCTACCGAAATCGACACCACAAATATTCGCATAGGAGAGCAGATATCGTACAAAATAAAAGTTGAAACAGACTCTACTAAAATTGTGGTTTTCCCAGAAGGACAGACCTTTTTGCCTTTAGAACTTGTAGAAGCATTAAAAATAGATACCACTAAAAGCGCCTCAAAATTTCATTTACTTCGTGAATATAAATTAACGCAGTTCGATTCTGGTTCTTACTACATTCCAAGACAAAAAGTTATTATTGGAGACAATTCATTTTTTACAGATTCTTTAAAGGTCGAGGTCAATACCATAGAAGTTGATACAACAAAACAAGGCTTATACGATATTAAACCAATCATAGACGTCGAAAAGACCAGCAGCCAATGGTGGTTATATCTTTTAATCGCTATCGCCGCTATTGCATTAGTTGCGTTTTTACTGTATTGGTTTATCTGGCGAAAAAAACCACTGACCGAGGAAGAAGAGATAGCGCTTTTACCGCCATACGAGCGCGCAAAATTGGCAATCGCAAAAATTGAAGAGAAAAATTACTTAGCACGTGACGATTTTAAGGGATACTATTCAGAACTTACCTTTATTATCAGAAAGTTTTTAGACGAAAAAGTCTATGACCGCGCAATGGAGAGCACTACAGACGAGCTTATCGAGCGCCTTCAACTTTTAAAAGACGGTAATCAATTCGCTTTTAAAAAAGATACAATTTCTAATATCCAAACTATTTTTAAACGTGCCGATTTGGTAAAGTTTGCTAAATCTAAACCAGATATAGAGCTTGCCAAACTGGATAAGCAAACTATAGAAAACGAATTAGAAAATGTAAGGCTAACACTTCCTGAGCCTAGCGAAGAAGAAAAGTTACTTAATCAGCAATACAAGGAAGCACAAGACCGAAAACAACGAAATCGTAAAATTATTCTAACAACAGCGATTTCATTATTTATCATCATTGCAACGTTTGTAGGATTTGGTGCCAAGTATGGTTTTGGCTACGTAAAAGACAAAATTTTAGGGCATAGCAGTATAGAATTATTAGAAGGCGAATGGGTAAAAAGTGCCTATGGAGTACCACCTATCTATATTGAAACACCTAAGGTTTTAAAGCGTCAAAATGTCGAGTTGCCTGAAGAAATGAAAGATAAGGTAAAGACAACAATCTTTGGTTATGGAAGTTTAATTGATGACTTTAATGTGCTCACATCTACATCAATAGTTGGACAGCCACAAGAAAAAGATGGTGAGAAACAAAAAATCCTTAATATTTCTTCTGTGATAGAAGGAAATTTAAAAACTTGGGAGGCAAACGGCGTTCGAAATATTATTACTAAAAATGAAGAATTTAAAACACCTAACGAAGCACAAGGTGTTAAGACCTTTGGTACAGCAGAGTTTCCTAAGTTAAAGGAAGGCGAATTTTACGAAGGCGAATACGTAATGCTAAGCTTTACAACCGAGCGCGTAATACAACAAGTGGTTATTGTATGGCGAGGTGATGACCCATATGCGAAAGAAATTGTTGATAGAATAATAGACTCTGTAGAGTTAAATCCTAATGTTAATCGCGAAGAAGAAACCAAATAATGTTAGAAAATATCGAATTTTTAAATAAAGAGTTTTTTTGGTTGTTGTTGCTACTTCCGTTGGCATTGGTTTGGTATTTTTTTAAAGTAAACAGGCAAACAGCAGAATTAAAAATATCGTCTGTTCAGGGTTTTAAGACGTCGAGTTCTTTATGGTCCAAATTAAAGCATCTGTTATTTGTACTTCGTCTCTTAGCTTTAGCGTTATTAATTACCGCTTTAGCAAGACCAAGAACGGTCGATATATCCACAAAGACAAAAACAACACGAGGTATCGATATTGTTATGGCTATCGATGTATCTGCAAGTATGCTTGCCAAAGATTTAGTTCCAGACAGATTAGAGGCATTAAAAAAAGTAGCAGCAGATTTTATAAACGGAAGGCCTAATGATCGCATAGGATTGGTAGAATATGCCGGAGAAGCATTTACCAAAACACCAATTACAAGCGACAAAAATATTGTGCTACGTTCCTTAAGAGATATAAAATACAATACCATTATAGAGCAAGGAACAGCAATAGGTATGGGTCTTGCGACTTCGGTAAATCGTTTAAAAGATAGTAAAGCAAAAAGTAAGGTTATTATTCTGCTAACGGATGGTGTAAATAACTCTGGATTTATTGACCCTAAGACAGCCAGTGAATTGGCAGTAGAGTATGGCATTAAAACCTATACCATTGGTTTAGGTACTAATGGTATGGCATTATCCCCAATTGGTATTCGTGCAGATGGTTCTTTTCAATATGGAAGAGCACCTGTAGAAATTGACGAAGATTTACTAAAAGAAATTGCAGATGCTACAGGCGGAAAATACTTTAGAGCCACTAATAACAGAAAATTAGCAGAAATCTATTCAGAAATAAATAAACTAGAAACTACCGAAGTAGAAGAACGTAAGTATTACAATTACGAAGAGAAATTCAGACCATTGGTGCTATTAGCATTGTTTTTAGTATTGCTAGAATGGGTTTTAAAACACACAATTTTTAGAAGCTTTGTTTAGATTAGACGAAAAAATATGGTTTTGGACATTGCTGATAATACCAGCAATAGCGTTGTCATTCTTACTTGTACAAGTTTGGAAAAAGTCTGCGCAGAAAAAATTTGCAGATTCGCAATTATTAAAGCGTCTAAGTCCAAACCAATCACTCTTTAAAAGTGTTTTAAAATTAGGGGTACTGTGCCTAGCTTTTGCTTGTTTGTCCTTAGCTCTGGTGAATCCAAAAATAGGAACCAAACTAGAAACTGTACGTAGTCAAGGTGTAGATATTGTTTTTGCTGTCGACGTTTCAAAAAGCATGTTAGCAGAAGATATTGCACCAAATCGTATAGAGAAGTCTAAGCAATTGGTTACGCAAATCATCAACAATTTGGCAAGCGATCGTGTGGGTATTATTGCATATGCAGGTAAAGCCTTTCCACAGTTGCCAATTACAACAGATTATGCAGCCTCAAAAATGTTTTTGCAGAATATGAATACGGACATGATGACCTCTCAAGGCACGGCAATTCGCGAAGCCATAGAATTGGCAAAGACATATTATGATGATGAAGAACAGACTAACCGAATTCTAGTTATTATTTCCGATGGAGAAGATCACGAAGGCGATGCAGCAGAAATTGCAGAAGAAGCCAATGAACAAGGCATACGCATATTTACCATTGGTGTAGGAAATGCAAAAGGAGGACCAATTCCTATAAAACGCAATGGTGTGGTTCTTAATTATAAAAAAGACAAAAACGGAGAGACCGTTATTACAAAACTTAACGAAGACACGTTAAAAGAAATAGCTGCTGAAGCAAACGGTGTTTACATCAATGGGTCTAATACAAACGAAGTTGTAGAAACTATTAAGAATTTACTAGATCAAATGGATAAGAAAGAATTTGAGTCTAAGCAAATTGCCGATTTTAAAGACCAATTTCAATGGTTTTTGGCATTTGGTATTTTCTTTTTGTTTATAGATATTTTCTTTTTAGAACGAAAAACAGAATGGCTGAAAAAGCTAAATCTCTTTAACGAGGAGTTTTAGTACTATTTTAACGCAATCAAAAATGAGCTTTAGTAATTTAGAGATGATGAAAAGGATAAATACTATGAAAACGAGTAGTCTAATTTTAGCGCTAATGCTATCGGTTTTTAGTTTTTCTCAGAATTTAGAAAAAGAACAAAAAAAAGCGGAGCGCAAGGCCAAAAATTTAGTCTACGAAGCCAATTCTTTATTACAAGAAGACGATTTTATTTCGGCAGAGATGGAATACAGAAAAGCCATTTCAGTACAAAAAGACAATGTCGTAGGCGCATACAATTTAGGAAACTCCTATTATAAAAAAGGCAACTATGATGAAGCATTATTTCGTCATCAAGAAGCGGCTAAAAATGCAACAACTAAAGAAGCAAGACATAAAGCATACCACAATATTGGTAATATTTTAATGCAGAGCAAAGAATGTAAAGCTGCGGTCGAAGCCTTTAAAAACGCATTGCGTAATAATCCTAACGACGAAGAGACCCGTTATAATTTTGCTTTGGCCAAAGAATGTGCTAAACAGCAACAAGACCAAGATGGCGGTGGTGAAGACGAAAAGAAAGACGATAAAAAAGAAGACCAGAAAGACAAGGATAAAGAGAAAGAAAATAAAGACCAAGAGGATAAGGATAAAGATAAAAAGGAAGAAGAAGGTAATAAGGATAAGAAAAAAGGAGATGATGAGAAAGATGAAGACGGAAAGCCTAAGGACGATAAAAAAGATGATGGCAATGGCGATAAAGAGAATCAGCAAAAGCAACCTAAACCTCAGCCAGGAAAAATGTCTCCGCAACAAATAAAAAACATTCTTGAAGCTATGAGTAATCAAGAGCAAAAAGTTCAAGAAAAAATTAATGCCAAAAAGCAAAAAGGCGCTCGAGTAAAAACCGAAAAAGATTGGTAATTACTTATGCCTATTTATATCAATAAACTATTAAAATTTCGAGCCACAGTCTAGAAATTTATGAAATTAACTAAGTACATACTATTACTAAACTTAATTCTAGCATCAAGTATTTGCTTTGCTCAAGTAAAATTTGAGGCAAAAGCGAGTAAAACAAAATTAGGTATTAACGAACGCCTACGTATAGATTTTGAGATGAATAAGGATGGCGATAATTTTGTGCCACCTAGCTTCAAAGATTTTACTGTTGTTGGCGGTCCAAATACGTCTGTAAGTAATTATTGGGCAAATGGTAAGCGGTCGTTTACCAAAACTTACAGCTATTTCTTATCGCCAAAAAAACAAGGAAGCTTCACCATAAAGCAAGCGCAAATAGAAATTGAAGGTCAGGTTTATAAAACGTTTCCAATTACCATAAAGGTAACCGAAGCGATAGAAAAACCTAAAGATCCTAATGACCCAGCTTATCTAGCCTCGCAAAACATACACCTCGTCGCAGAGGTATCCAAAACAAATCCTTATCTCAACGAAGCGATTACCGTTGTTTATAAATTATATGTAGCGTTAGATACTGGAGTTAATGGATGGAGAGACAAAGAAACACCAAGATTTAATGATTTTTGGAATCAGAATATAGAGGTTAAAGCTTTTAGACCACTAAGAGGGCAATATAATGGCGAAGAATATCAGTACGTTGTTCTAAAAAAATATGTTTTGTATCCACAGAAGACAGGGCAACTAAAGCTAGAACCTTACGTGTTAGATTTAACGGTAGAAGTACCTACCAGCCGCTATGATATTTTTGGAAACCGAATTGTTAAAAAAGTACCACAAACGATTACTGCAGGTAAGCGAACAATAAATGTATTGCCACTTCCTGAAGAAGGAAAACCAGCAGATTTCAATGGCGCTGTTGGGCTTTTTGAGCTCGATGTAACCACTAATAAAGTATCTCTAGATGCTGGTGAGTCACTCGAGGCTAAAGTGCAAGTTTCTGGTAAAGGAAACTTAAAGCTTTTTGAGTTACCCAAACTTACGCTTCCGAGCTCCTTAGAAGTCTATGAGCCAGAGCATCAAGAAAATATTCGGACAAATTTAGGAGGTATGCAAGGTCGAAGCCAAGACACCTATACCATTGTGCCTCAATACAAAGGAAAATATCCTATTCCTGCCGTGTCGTTTTCTTATTTTAATCCCGAAGCTAAAGCATACCGTACCTTAACGTCTAAAGAGATAATTATAGATGTAGTAAATGGACCGTCTTCAGTTGGCTCAGAAGCTAATACATCATCATCGACAGTTAAACAAGCTGTAACTACAAATTCTAACACTTTTGCTTTTATAAAGACCAAGTCTAATTGGATAGCTAAAAACAAGTTACCCTTTTTTAAGTCCACCTTATTTTGGTCACTCCTATTAGTACCGTTTGTTTTTATACCAATAGCAATTCTTGTAAGAAGAGGTCAAGAAAAACGAAACGCAGATGTTATTGGCAATAAGAGACGTAAGGCAGACCGATTAGCCAAAAAATATTTAAGCACCGCCAAGAAAGCTTTAGGTCAAAAAGAAGCATTCTACGTCGCACTAGAAAAAGCGTTTCATAATTACTTAAAAGCGAAATTACATATAGAGACAAGCGATTTCAATAAAGAAAAAATAGAAAGCTTACTTGTAGAGCGCAATGTCGATAAAGACACTGTGTCTGAATTTATTTCCATACTAGAAAATTGCGAGTTAGCGCGTTATACTCCGATAACGCAGGTTACTATGGAAAATGATTATCAGAAATCGGTTAAAACCATTGGCCAAATAGATAAACAAATACAATAGATGAAGCATATTCTTATCTTATTTATAATGTGTTTAAGTGTTTTTGTTAATGCTCAGAATGATGCACGCTTTAACGAAGGAAATGCACTCTATAATCAAGGAAAATATGCCGAGGCAATTAAAAAGTACGAAGCTATATTAGAAACTGAGGAACATTCTGCTGCATTATATTACAATTTGGCAAACGCGCATTACAAATTAAATAATATTGCACCAAGTATTTTTTATTACGAAAAGGCAAAACAGCTAAGTCCTAACGATAAAGAAATTCAAAATAATATAGGATTTGCTAAAAATATGACGGTAGATGCCATAGACGAAGTACCTGAAGTTGGTTTTTCTAGAATTTTTAATAATCTTGTTAATACATTCTCTTCAGATACTTGGTCTAAGATTGCTATTTCAGGTGTTTTGCTATTTGTGTTTTTGTTTTTAATGTATCATTTTTCAGAAGCAACAACGCAAAAACGAGTGGCATTTATTGTAAGTGCTGCTGGTATTTTTATAGCTGGTTTTTCTTTGGTTATGGCATTTCAAAAAAACAGTCTGCAAAAGAAAGATAATCCAGCGATTGTTTTTGCCCAAGAAACTCGTGTAAAAGCTAACCCTAATAAAACTAGCGAAGAAGTTTTTAGATTACACGAAGGTACCAAAGTACAGGTTTTAGAAACTTACAATAATTGGTATAAAATCGAAATTGCCGATAAAACTACTGGCTGGATTCCTTTATCTGATGTAAGATTATTAAAAGGATTTTAAAAAAATAATTACATTACAAGTTCTAAAATGTTATATTAGCTACTTATGATTAAGAGAGCTAACCATAGAATTGCCATGTTTTTTGCGTTATTGTTTGTTTCAATAGTTGCAGCGCCAGCAGTAATTTTGTCTATGGACGATGATGTGGATGTCACGTTTTTCTTTGGTGAAAATGAAGAAGAAGAAAAAGAAAACATCAAACTTCTTTTTGAAGAATGTTTTATTGAATCAGCTGGCAATAATTTAGCATACGTGGCAAATAACTTTGATGGTTATACTTTAAAAAATTATCCAAAACCTCACGTAAATATTATTTTTCCTCCTCCAGAGTATAAATAACTTTCTTTAGATTCACTAACTAAGTCCCCATAAGTAGGGAATTTTTCAATCACGTTTTGGAAACACTTCAAAACAAAATTATCATTACATATGTTTAAAACATTAAAATATGACGTGCCAGCGAGTATTGTCGTTTTTTTCGTCGCGCTACCTTTATGTTTAGGAATAGCCGTAGCCAGTGACGCACCACCTTTTGCAGGTCTAATTGCAGGAATAATTGGCGGTATAGTTGTAGGCGTAATTTCTGGCTCTCAAGTTGGAGTCAGTGGTCCGGCCGCAGGTCTCGCCGCAATTGTGCTAGCTGCAATAGCTTCCTTAGGATACGAAGCCTTTTTAGTAGCAGTAGTTCTTGGAGGTGTTATTCAAATTGTATTTAGTATACTTAAATTAGGTATTATAGGTTACTATTTTCCGTCATCCGTAATAAAAGGAATGCTTACAGGTATTGGTATTATAATCATACTTAAACAAATCCCACATTTTTTTGGTATCGATAAAGATCCAGAAGGAAATTTTGTGCTTTTTGGAAATGATAGTAATATATTAATGGATATTATTAGTGTTCCAGAAAATTTGGGAATTGGCTCTACAGTTATAGCACTAATCGCACTGGGTATTTTAATTTTATGGTCTCAGGTTTTGGTGCATAAGCACAGTATTTTTAAACTTATTCAAGGCCCTTTAGTTGCAGTTGTTATTGGCGTAATTTTCTTCCTCGTGACCCAAGGAACATCCATGGATATTGCTGGTTCTCATTTGGTAAAGGTACCAGTTCCAGATAGCGTAGATAGTTTTTTAGGACAATTTATTTTGCCAGATTTTAGTGTCATTGGTTCTTCCGAGGTTTGGGTAGTGGCCTTTACAATTGCACTTGTGGCGAGTCTCGAAACATTATTATGTGTAGAAGCTACAGATAAGCTAGACCCTGAAAAAAGAGTAACACCAACCAATAGAGAGTTATTGGCACAAGGTACAGGGAATATTTTGTCTGGACTAATTGGAGGCATACCCATAACTCAAGTAATCGTAAGGAGTTCTGCAAATATACAGTCGGGTAATAAAACAAAACTCAGTGCCATTATTCATGGTTTCTTTTTGCTCATTTCTATAATCTTAATTCCTAAAGTACTTAACATGATTCCGCTTTCCGTATTAGCAGCGGTATTATTTATTGTAGGTTACAAGTTAGCAAAACCATCCACCTTTAAAGCCATGTGGGCATCCGGTTGGAAACAATTTGTACCTTTTATTGCAACGGTATTAATTATTGTGTTTAAAGATTTGTTATGGGGAATAGGAATAGGATTAGCCATTGGTATTGTTGTTACATTATACCACAGTTTTAAAAACTCTCACTTTTTACACAAAGAAGGTGAAGATGTTGATGATGGTAAGATTAAAATGACTCTGGCAGAAGAAGTAACATTTTTTAATAAAGCCACTATATTAAAAGAATTAGATGCACTTCCAGAAGATACGTATTTAGAATTAGATGTTAGAAATACAACCTATCTGGATTATGATGTTATCGAAATTCTCCAAGATTTTGCCCATAAAGCGAGAGAACGAAATATTACCATAAAGCTAATCTCACAAAGAGGTGTCGTTGTAAACCCAGAGAGTTTTATTGAGTTTTTTAAACTTGAAAAAATATCATAACAATCCTTAAAATTATAATCATTGATGAAAAACATAGCAATCACAAAAGACATACAAAGTCAGTTAACACCAGATGCGGTTTTAAAAGACTTATTAGACGGAAATAATAGATTTGTTAACGGCAACTCTCAAGCTACAGACAATGCCGCTTTAGTAAATCAAACTACGGGCGGGCAATATCCAAAAGCAGTTGTTTTATCTTGTATAGACTCTCGTGTGCCAGTAGAAACTGTTTTAGACCAAGCTATTGGTGATATTTTTGTGGCACGTGTTGCAGGAAATTTCGAAAACGTAGATATCTTAGGTAGTCTAGAGTATTCTTGTAATGTCGCAGGAAGCAAATTAATCTTAGTCTTAGGTCATGAGAGTTGCGGTGCTGTAAAAGCAGCATGCGATGGCGTAGAACTAGGAAATATTACAGAGATGCTAAGCAAGATAATGCCAGCAGTTAAAAAATCGGCTGTAGAGGTTGATGGCGAAGCCAACTCATCTAACAAAGCTTTTGTTGCCAAAACTGTAGAAAACAATGTGTTATTAACGATGGAACGCATTCGTAAAAACAGTCAAATTCTCGCAGAAATGGAAGACAATGGTGAAATTAAAATCGTAGGAGGCGTTTACAGTTTACACACAGGAAAAGTAAATATGCTATAAGTTATATAATAACTTAAATAAACTAAAAAAGTCGCTTTACGCGACTTTTTTTATACTGTTTCTACCTCAGCTTCGTCGATTTCACTTTTTATAAGATTAGGAAAAATTATCGGAGCTAAGGATTTTACAGGCTCATAAAGGATGCTTTCTTCTAAATCGTCTTGCTCCATAAAAGGAAGCGTGTTATTCAATTTACTAAATACAATCAGTAGGATACTTAATATCAATCCTATTTTTAATGCGCCAAACACACCACCAAGCAATTTATTTAGCATACCTAAAGCAGCAAAGTCAGCCAACTTAGTAAGGGCTTTTCCCGCTAGACTTATGGTGAGTACTATAACAACAAATGTAACAGCAAAGGCAACAATATTAATTGTTTTTTCATTCCAATCTACTTTAGACTCTAAAAGCTCTGCAGCAAAATAGCTAAAGTGTATGGCGCCCCAAACACCCAAAACTAAAGCCACAAGCGAGGCAACTTCAACAAAGAGACCTTTCATGGCGCCTCTAATTAAGCCAAATAATAAAAGGGCTCCCAAAACAATATCAATTATGCTCATAATATTAGCGGTTTATATACATGTAATAGAATTTTTTAGATGCTATTCTTTAAAAAAGGAATGCCAAAATTCAAATATAGATTAACTTTGCCAATTCTATAACGTAATTATAGTAAAGTAAAGTATGGCAAGAGACGAACAGTTAAAAGAGCGATGGGATTTGGTAGTAGAAAAACTATCCAATCAATTTGCCGATGGCGATACTTTAGACCTAGACGCTATTATATACCTAATAGGCGTTCAAGAGCTTGGGCAAATACACCGCGAGTATAAAAAAGACCACAAGTTAGATTTAATGCACATTGCCATTTGTAAGCTTTTAGAGCCTTATGGATTCTATGAGTTCGATTTTGTAGATAATGATGGTTGGCCACATTATAAAGTAAAAGCACAACTCCCTCATCTTAAGGCTGGAGAGCAAAGTGTGTTGATGAAAGAAGCCATTGTCAACTATTTTGTAGAAACCGAGTATATAAATTAATTTTTGGGCGTTACACGCTTATTGCGCGGTCGGGCATTCGCCAGTCGCTTCCCGACGGCAGCGTCGGGAGAGCTCCAACAATGGCTCAATCCCTAACGCAAATCTCGATAAATTGATTAAATTTGCGGTCTCATTAGAAAGATACTGAACTAAATTCAGCATAAATGATAGATAAGTTAAAAGAACTCATTGCAGAAGCCGAAGCATTTACAGCACAATCTAAAGAAGAGGTTGAGCAGTTTCGTATTAAATATTTAGGCTCAAAAGGCTTACTTAAAGAGTACTTTGCAGAGTTTAAAAATGTAGCAAACGAGCAGAAGAAAGAGTTTGGGCAAACTATAAACCAGCTTAAGAAAACAGCTGAAGATAAGGTAAATGCTTTAAAAGAAGCGTTAGAAAGCCTAGAGGAAGACAACGGACTTTATGGTGACTTATCACGTCCGGGTGAGCCAATTGCATTGGGAGCACGCCACCCTATTTCTATTGTAAAAAATCAGATTATAGATATCTTTTCGCGTATTGGATTTAATGTAAGTGAAGGCCCTGAAATCGAGGACGATTGGCATAACTTTACAGCACTGAACTTACCAGAATATCATCCTGCGCGAGATATGCAGGATACGTTTTTTATACAAACAGATCCAGATATTTTATTGCGTACGCACACCAGTTCTGTGCAGGTGCGTTATATGGAAGAAAACAAACCGCCAATTCGTACAATTTCTCCAGGCCGTGTGTATCGTAACGAAGCTATTTCGGCACGTTCGCACTGTTTTTTTCACCAAGTAGAAGGTTTATATATAGATAAAGATGTAAGCTTTGCTGATTTAAAACAAACGCTACAATACTTTACAACGGAGATGTTTGGGAAATCTAAAATTAGATTACGTCCATCGTACTTTCCGTTTACTGAACCAAGTGCTGAGGTAGATGTCTATTGGGGTTTAGAAACCGAAACCGATTACAAAATGACCAAAGGTACAGGTTGGTTAGAGATTATGGGCTGCGGAATGGTAGACCCAAACGTTTTGGATAATTGCGGAATTGATTCTAAAGAATATTCAGGATTTGCTTTTGGAATGGGAATAGACCGTATTGCCTTATTACTACACCAAATTAGTGATATTCGTTTATTAAGTGAAAACGATGTGCGTTTCTTGGAGCAGTTTAAGTCAGCTTTATAAATAATAATAGTGGTGTCTTCGGGAGCCTCAGACACCAATAAGTAATTAATTTGGTCGCTGAGGCACTCGAAGCGACCTCTACATTCTTTTGAAAAAAGACATCAAAATACCAGAAGTAAAAGATGTATACATTGCTGTTGTGCAAGAGCAACATTTAGAATATAAAACTCTAGATTGGAATGCCTATATCATAAATAATACTGATAAAGATTTAGAAACTGTACTTATTGTTTCTCAAGGTTATAATGATAACAAAATGACGCCACCTATGCGTCATACAATTTCAAAATTGCCAGCAAGAAGTTTTGCAAAGGTTGAATATTTACAAGACAAAGTTTTGGAGCTTAACAATGTATTTAAAGTAACTTTTTTTGAGGGCAATCAAATGTTTGACAAATCATATACCTTTAGAAAAAACACTATTAATACAAAGGCGCTTCAAAAATTACCTTTAATGCAACTGAAAGGCGTTTTGGTAAAATAGAACCTATTAGTTAAGGACTAATCTAATCTAATCTAATCTAATTTCTCCGTTAATTTATTAAATACTTTCTTAGGATTTTTGTTTTCATAAAGAATCTCGTAAACGGCTTTTATTATTGGTAAACGCGTTTTTTTCATATTCTTCTCATTCAATAAATAGGCACTTTTAGCAGCGTAATAACCTTCGGCTACCATATTCATTTCCATCTGTGCAGATTTTACGGTGTAGCCTTTTCCAATCATGTTACCAAACATACGATTACGCGAAAAAACGGAGTAGCCTGTTACTAATAAATCACCCAAATAAGCTGAGTTATTGATGTTACGTTTCATTTTGTGCATCTTTTTAATAAAGCGTTTCATCTCGCGGATGGCGTTACTCATCAATACACTCTGAAAGTTATCTCCATAACCCAGACCATGTGCAATTCCAGCAGCAATGGCGTAAATATTCTTTAGCATTACGGCGTATTCAGTACCAATAATGTCGTCGCTGATTTTTGTTTTTATATAATCGCTAGCTAAAACATTGGCAATAGCTTGTGCTTTTACAGGGTCTGCACAAGAAATTGTGAGATAAGACAAGCGTTCTAGAGCAACCTCTTCTGCATGGCATGGCCCAGCAATAACGCCAATATGCTCAAAGGGAATGTTGTAATGGTCATGAAAATGCTCGCCTACTAACAATCCGCTTTCTGGAAGAATACCTTTTACGGCAGAAACTACAACTTTATCGGTAATATCTACCGTAAGTTTTTGTAGTTCGGCATGAATAAACGCCGACGGAATTACAAAAATCAATACATCTGCCCAATCAGCGATTTCGTTAATATCGTTACTGAGTTTTAATTGCTCGGTATGAAACTCAACCGAACTTAGATAACTAGGGTTGTGTTGTTCTTTTAAAATATGTTCTTTGGTGTAAACGCTTCGCATGTACCATCCTACTTGGTCAAGGTTTTCGCAAAGCATTTTTACAATAGCAGTTGCCCAACTTCCAGAGCCAAAAACGGCATATTTTGTAGTTTCGTTCATAAGGGTTTTTACTTCAATGTTTACCAAAAATACAAAAATAAAACGGCTTTAAAACCTACGTGATTACTAGGATTCTGAGTTTGGCACGCGTTTTGAAATTCTTTAAGTATAAATTTTTAAAACGTGGAATTATGAAGACATTAAAACTACTTTTCGGATTTGTACTAAGTGCAACACTATTAACATCTTGTGTTGTGGATGATGTGGTTATTGTTGATAATAATCCACAACCAATATCTTTAAATCAGTTGTTAAATTCATACGATTTATGGTATGTAGATGTAAATGCAACGCAAGGTTTTGGAGAAGTTCCTTTTTTACAAATAGCTTTTACGGTATCGTTTAGAAACGGTGTGTTATGGGCAAATAATAATTTGGTGGGTATAGGAAGTCAAGGTAACGGCTATGGCATACCAATTGGGTATTACGATACTATAGGGATGCAGTTAGATGTAGACCATGATTTAGACGGATACGACTCTTTCGATGTATTTCAAATAGATAATAACACGATTGAATTATACAATCCGTTTACAGATACCTCTTACTTTTTAGATGGTTACCAAAGAGCAAATTTCGATTATGATTTTGTATTCTATGATAACATTCACTATTTCTTACAAGAATATGAAGCTTGGGAAAAAACATTTACAAGCGAGTTTGGTGCTCTAAATGAGTTTGATAACGAGAACTACTTACAGTTTTTGGCTGCGGGTAACGATTCGGAATTTAGAAGCTCACAAGATGTAAATATCACTAACCCAAATAACATTTTTTGGGATTACACAGGTGTGTATAACGTTAACGATGTACCAGGGACATTGTACGATAAAACTTTAACACTAGATTATGACTTTTTCAGCAATGAATTCTTCAATCTTAGCGTTATTGATGATGGTACTATAGAGTTGCTACATGCAGCATCGGGTACAGTTTACGAATTTAGAGGTCGTGGTTACATTGAGTTCTTAAGAACAGAAAATGCTCAAGGCCGAATGGTACAACAAGAAAATACGCTTAAAAAACGTAAACAAAAAACGGTTAAGAAAGATAACCCAAGAACAAATACACGAAACATCTAATAATAAAGATAAATCGAAAATAAAATTAATCTAGATGTTCCGTGTGACATTTAAAAGACAATAAACAACACACACGAAGCTAAATTTTGGTTGGTTATTTAGTTTCAAAACGCTCAGTCGACATCTGTTGACTGGGCGTTTTTATTTTCCCAGAGTTTTGAATACAGCTTTAGAATTTTATATCAGAAATTTTTTCGTCTTTGTAATATAATTCATAACTCAAGCCTGTGTTTTTCACTAAAACAGTAAAGAATAACTCAGCTGTAAATTTTTTATAATCAGTTTCGCCGAAATAGACTATACTTAATTGAGGATTATCCTTTGTGCCAAAATTTACAGGTACTTCAAAATTGGTATATCCTTCTTTATTATAGTTATCAAAATAGTCTTTCTCCCATCTGTCGTAAGGTGGTCCAGTATCAATTTCTTTGCCTTTTTTATTATATATCTTACTTTTTCTGAATGGAATAAGTTCTGGTAATCCGACGAAGCCTGTATAACCTTTGTAATCTGCTAATCGATACCTTATCTTGTTAATAGTATCAACTAATGAGAAAGCACTAAGCTTCACTTTATTATCAGGTTTTGATTTTATTTTAGTCTTAATCATGACTTTTCTTAGTTCATTGCTTTTAACTTTCAATTGTCTGATTCCAACAATACTTATATTATCAACAAGTCTTGCTTTTTTTATAACTATTTCTATTCCATCTGAAGTTTTAGTTTGGGAATAGCAAATTGTATTTATTAAGAGAAATAATATTAAAATTCTTTTCATAGAATAAAAATGAAGATTTGAATTATTTTTCACCAAAAAACTTCTCCAAACCTTCAATATCATATGGCTTTGCAATAATTTTTTTGTTGGCATCTAAAACAAAATAGGTTGGAGTTGCCGCAATTGCAAAGGTTTGTACTAAAGGGTTTTCCCATTTGCCTAAACCAATACCATGAACAAAATCAGGGTATTTTTTAATTTCTTCAGACCAACTAACAGCATCGTTTTCTAGTCCGTAGGCAATGACTTTGGTATTAGAGACGGTTTTCATAAAGTCGTTGACTTTAGGTAGTTCTTTAAGACAATGACCACAACCGCTACTCCAAAAAATAAGCACGTAGTATTTATCTCCTTTTAGCTCGGATAATTTAAGAGAAGGCTCAGTTTGTATTTCAAAATCTGGCGCAACAGCACCCAATGATGTGTTTTTATAACTTACCAATTGCTGTTCTAAAATCTGATTTCCGGTTTCGGCGGCTAAGCTTAATAAGTAGTTGTCCGAAATATAATTGGCCATATCATGGTTTTCACGACGTTTAAATTCTTGCCATAATAATTCTAAGAGCTGCACTTGTATGTCCTTATCGCCTTTCTTTACGGCATTAGCCACAATATCTACATGAGCTTTGTAGGTGTCTAAATCTGTATTAGGCGAAAGACCAAAAACGAAACCGCTGACACGGTCGGTTAATAGGCTAGAACTTCTTAAAAAGTTGTCATTAAAATCTATATGCCTAAAAAAGTTGGCTTTTAAGTTTTTAGAATACGTCACCAAATCTTCATATTCAGAAGGCATGTATGGTGTGTTGGCTTTTATAAATTTCTGCACCAATTTACCTTCTGCTAAATCCTCGTATTGCTTTTGCGTGTCCTTTAGTGTTTCAAAAATTGATGAGAACGCATTTTTGTCCTTTCCGCCTTTAGCGTAAAAATTACTTATGGTTTGGTTAACGACGTCCATACTGTTGAGGTACGAATTCCAAAGCTTATTTTCGGACGACTCATTAAAATTTACACCTTCTTCAAGGCTAAAACTAAAATCAACATCCTCTTTACCATTATAAACCAAATCGAAATTATTTTCCTCTGGAGGAATAGCATAAACTATTTTGTAAATACCAGGTTTTGCATTTGCGTCGAGCGTTAGAGAAAAATTACCTAAACTATCGAGTTGTGCTCGATTTACATAGTTTGCACCTTCTGGCGTGGCTTCGTATAAAAACGCATAGGTGTAGTCTGATGCGGGAGAAAATGTGCCGCTAACTGTGTGCTGAGCAAAAAGTAAAGTGGGCAGTATTAAAAACGCAAAAAATATCTTTTTCATGAAAATTAAATTTTGAAGGTGTTGA
Source organism: Winogradskyella wandonensis (assembly GCF_004346845.1). GTDB lineage: Bacteria > Bacteroidota > Bacteroidia > Flavobacteriales > Flavobacteriaceae > Winogradskyella > Winogradskyella wandonensis. The sequence goes on from NZ_SMGI01000002.1 coordinate 937,819, forward strand.
GAAAACAACAACTATTGCGCCAATTTAAAACATTTTATTTTTTCTTAGATCGAATACTTTCAATAATTACAGTTGCTAAAATTAGACTTCCACCAATAAAGGTATTAGAAGTTGGTATTTCGTTTAGAAAAATATAGGCAATGATAATCCCAAAAATAGGCTGCGAACTCCCAATAATACTAGCTGTACTTGCCTTAAAATACTTTAGACTATTTACAAACATGGTATGTCCAATGGCAGTAGTTAATAAGGCTAAAAGAATAACAAAAGGGTACTGAGTAGAAATATTTGAGGAGTCGCCAATTAAAACTACAGGAATTAAAATAACGCTTATGATTGCCACTTGATAAAACATAAGCACAGTTCCATTATATTTTACAACCTGACCTTTTAACAATAAAATTCGGATAGCATAACAGACGGCTGAAAGCAGTCCAAAAAAGACACCTTGAAGTTGCGAACTTTTAAGATTAAATTCTGGCGCCAGGATATATACACCAATAATAACCAAAATGCCTAAAAATAAATGAACACTATCAAACTTTAGCTTAGAAAATAGCGGTTCTAATAGTGCAATAATAACGGGGAATGTAAATAGGGTTAGCATTCCAATAGCAACATTAGATAGTTTTAGAGCATAGAAATAGGTAATCCAATGTGCTGCCATAAAAAATGAAGCAATAATAAAAATACGTCGGTCTTTACCAGATTCAATTTTTAAAGAGAAGCCTTTGTATTTGCAAAAGATGAATAGGAAAACACCCGCTAAAGCAGAACGCCACCAAATGATGACGGGTGTTGGCATATCTATAAATTTACCTAATGCTCCCGAAGAACTAATAAAAACGGTAGCTATAGTAAGCCATAGTAAATTCTGAATATGGACGTTCTGTTTCATTCTATTTTCGAAAGCACTGCTAAAGCTTGCGATGTTGATTTAATATTGTCGAAAGTTAAAAGTAAACGCAGACCATTTCGGGTTTGTTTTTCTTTCATCTTACAATATTGTGGATGTTGTTGAACAAATTGCAGCACTTTGGTAAAATTATCGCTCTGATAGAACTTGCTTTGTTGGTCTTGGATAAAGTAGCCAATTAGCTTCCCTTTTTTCATGATGAGTTTTTCTAAGCCCATTTTAGTAGCTATCCACTTCAGTCTTACACTATCAAATAAATCTAAAACGGGTGTTGGCATTTCACCAAAACGGTCAATAATTTCGGACTCGAACTTTTGTAACTCCTCTTCGGTTTTTATCTCGTTGAGTTTGGTGTAAAGATTTAATCGTTCAGTAATGCTATTAACGTAGTCGTCTGGGAAAAGCAATTCAAAATCTGAATCTATGGTGACATCTTTAACGTAAGTTTTTGGCTTACCGTCATCTTTATACAAATCTGCAAATTCAGATTCTTTAAGCTCCTCTATGGCTTCATTTAAGATTTTCTGATAGGTGTCAAAACCAATGTCGTTTATAAAACCACTTTGTTCACCACCTAGTAAATCTCCTGCGCCACGGATTTCTAAATCTTTCATGGCAATATTAAATCCACTGCCTAACTCTGTAAATTGTTCTAAAGCTGTAATACGTTTTCGAGCATCTGTAGTCATTGCAGAATACTCTGGTGTAATAAAATAGCAGAACGCTTTTTTGTTACTTCGACCAACACGACCGCGCATTTGGTGCAAATCACTTAATCCAAAATTATTGGCGTTATTAATAAAAATAGTATTGGCATTTGGGACGTCTAAACCACTTTCTACAATGGTTGTACTCACAAGAACATCAAAATCACCATTCATAAAGGCAAGCATTAACTCTTCTAGTTTTTTGCCATCGAGTTGTCCGTGTCCAATTCCAATTTTTGCATCCGGCACTAATCGTTGTAGCATCCCAGCAACTTCCTTAATGTTTTCAATACGATTATGAATAAAAAACACTTGTCCGCCACGTTGTATTTCGTAACTAACCGCATCTCGAATTGTTTCTTCATTAAACCGAATCACATGGCTTTCTATCGGATAACGATTTGGTGGCGGTGTTGTAATTACGGATAAATCGCGTGCGGCCATCAAACTAAACTGAAGTGTTCTTGGGATTGGTGTAGCCGTTAAGGTTAGCACATCTACATTCTCTTTTATGGTCTTTAATTTCTCTTTTACCGCAACTCCAAATTTTTGTTCTTCGTCAACAATAAGCAAGCCTAAATCTTTAAACTTTACATTTTTATTAGCAAGTTGATGTGTGCCAATTATAATGTCAACAGCACCATTTTCTAGTCCTTCTAAAGTTTCGCGTTTTTGTTTCGCCGTTCTAAACCGATTAACATAATCTACAGTTACAGGAAAGTCTTTTAAACGCTCTTTAAATGTTCTAAAATGTTGATAGGCTAAAATAGTTGTTGGGACTAAAACAGCGACTTGTTTGCCATTATCTACCGCTTTAAAAGCAGCTCTGATGGCTACTTCGGTTTTACCAAAACCTACATCACCACATACGAGTCGGTCCATAGGCCTTTCGCTCTCCATATCGGCTTTAATATCTGCAGTAGAGCTCATCTGGTCTGGTGTGTCCTCGTATATGAAAGAGGCTTCAAGCTCGTGCTGCATATGGCTGTCTGGCGCATATTGAAAGCCTTTTCTCAGTTTTCGTTTTGCATAGAGTTTTATAAGATTGAAAGCAATTTCCTTTACACGAGATTTGGTCTTTTGTTTAAGCGTTTTCCAGGCTTTACTTCCTAATTTATAGACTTTTGGAGGCTTGCCATCTTTACCATTAAACTTGGTGATTTTATGAAGCGAGTGAATGCTTAAATACAACACATCGCGTTCGCCATAAACCAGTTTAATGGCTTCTTGTTTTTTGCCTTCGACATCTATTTTTTGCAAGCCGCCAAACTTTCCGATACCGTGATCTATATGCGTTACATAGTCTCCAATTTCGAGATTTGTGAGTTCTTTAAGCGTAATAGCTTGCTTTTTAGCGTAGCCATTTTTAAGATGAAATTTGTGATAACGGTCAAAAATTTGATGGTCTGTGTAGACCGCAATGTTATGTTCTGTATCAAGAAATCCTTGGTAAAGTGAAAGCACTATCGTTTTATAGTGAACGGCTTCATCCGAGTCATCAAAAATATCATGAAAGCGTTTGGCCTGTTGCTCGCTAACGCAGGCAATATAGTTGGTTATACCCTCATTATGATTATCATTTAAATCATCAATTAATAAATTGAATTGTTTATTAAACGAAGGTTGAGGTTTTGTGTGGAATTCAATGACATTACTACCCTGATTGCTTAGCATGGCAGAAGTCCCAAACTCAACTAAATTGTATTCTAAAAACTGACGTTTCAATAATTCCGAGTTGCAAAATAGCTCATTTGGTGAAGTATGCTTGATGTCATCAGAAAGCTCATGAAACGCCTCAACCGCTTTTTCATAAAAACTGTCAATTCTTGAAAATAATAAAGATGGATTCTTAGAAAATACCACAGTTTTTGAGGAGATATATTTTAAGAAACTTTCGCGTTTTTCCTCAATAAACTTATTGCCCACATTTGGTATAATGCTCACTTTTTTGATGCGCTCTGTTGAGAGTTGCGTTTCTACATCAAAAGTTCTAATGCTGTCCACTTCATCACCAAAAAACTCGATACGGTAAGGCTCGTCATGCGAAAACGAGAATACATCAATAATACCACCTCTAACAGAAAATTCGCCTGGTTCGGTTACAAAATCTACACGCTTAAATTTGTATTCAAACAAAACTTCGTTGACAAAATCAGGACTTAGTTCGTTGCCTACTGAAATTTTAAGCGTGTTTTTTTCAAGCTCCTTTTTGGTGACTACCTTTTCAAAAAGTGCATCTGGATAGGTAACAATTATCGCTGGTTTTTTTCTTGAGTTTATGCGGTTTAACACTTCAGCACGAAGTAGAACATTAGCGTTGTTTGTCTCTTCTATTTGATAGGGTCTTCGGTAGCTTCCAGGATAGAAAAGCACATCCTTATCGTTAATCAATTGTTCTAAATCGTTAAGGTAATAAGCGGCTTCTTCCTTATCGTCAAAAACAATTAAAAAAGGTTTGTCAGCACTTTTAAAAACTTCAGATATCACTATAGAAAGTGATGAGCCAACAAGACCTTTTAAGTGCGTTTTTCCTTCGGTTTGGGCAATAGAAGTTTGCAGATTTTGCGTTTGCAAAGTCTGTGCATAGGTTTGGGTAATTGTAGTTTTACTCAATGGCCTTATTTTGAGTGTGCAAATATAAAATTTTTAAGTCTTTATATATTTAAAAATCTTTTAATAGAATTATATTTGTGACGACTAAAAAAACACAAAAGATATATGTCATTTTCAGATTTATTCGAGAGCGGATTTCAAAAACGTAACCAAGACCATTTTGCAGCGATTGTAAGAGTTGCCATGAGCGACGGAATTATCAATGATGCAGAAAAAGCATTTTTAGACAGATTGGCTACACGACTAGATATTAACGAGCATGATTATAAAGAGATTCTTAAGGATTATGCATCTCATCCAATAAATGCACCACATTCCTACAACGAGAGATTAGAGCGTTTGTACGATTTAGCACGTATGGTTTGGGCTGATCATATCGAAGGACCTAATCAAGTTGCTTTATTAGAGAAGTTATGTATTGGTTTAGGTTTTAACCAAGATAATGTAAAGTACATTGCAGATAAGGCCTTAACTTTGGTACACTACGAGGTAGACTTAGACGAGTTTACTGAAAAAATGAAGAATATGAATCAGTAATTATAAAGTACGGATTATAATATAATAAGCGGTTGCCGAAATTTTTGAAGCACCGCTTTTTTATGCGTTTCGCATAAATTCTTCAGCTTTTTCTACCATATTTTTACTTCCACAAATAAAAGGCACACGCTCATGAAGTTCGGAAGGTTGAATATCCATGATACGTGTAAATCCATCACTAGCTTTTCCGTTTGCTTGTTCAGCTAAAAATGCCATTGGATTACATTCGTATAATAACCGTAATTTTCCTTTAGCATTCATAGAACTTTTAGGGTACAAATAAATACCACCTTTAATCATATTTCTATGAAAATCTGAAACGAGAGAACCAATATATCTTGAGGTGTAAGGTCTGTCGCCTTCTTCCATTTGGCAATACTTTATATAATCTTTTATACCCTTTGGAAAATGAATATAATTACCTTCATTAACAGAATATATTCTGCCGTTTTCAGGAAATTGCATGTTTGGATGCGATAAATAGAAAGAACCAATAGCAGGGTTTAACGTAAAGCCATTTACACCATGTCCAGTCGTATAAACTAACATTGTAGAGGTCCCATAAACCACATAACCAGCAGCCACTTGCTGATTGCCTTTTTGTAAAAAATCCTCAATAGTAACAGGTGTTCCTACAGGAGTTACTCTTCGATATACAGAAAAAATTGTCCCAACAGAGACGTTAACATCTATGTTAGACGAACCATCGAGTGGATCTATTAAAACCACATATTTGTTTTGGTGATTTTCGTCTTGGCTATTAATAGATATAAAATCGTCTTCCTCTTCACTGGCAATGCCACATACAATATTTCGTTTGGTCAAGGTTTTTATAAAGGTATCGTTGGCGTAAACATCTAGTTTTTGCTGATCTTCGCCCTGTATATTTGTATCTCCAACAGTGCCAATAATGTCCACTAAACCAGCCTTATTTACCTCGTGATTCACCACTTTAGCGGCGAGTCTTATGGAGTTAATTAGCCGAGACAGTTCTCCTGAAGTATATTTGAAAGCAGATTGATTTTCAATAATAAATTCACCAAGAGTTTGGTTACGATGGGACATGAAGCAGATTTTTAATAATTTGAAACAAATATCGTTTTTTTTTACAACTATAACGTTTTCGTAATTGAAATTATTTAAACTAATATGTGCTTTTAAGTTATATTTGAAAACCTATTAAGTATTCAGAATGAATAAACCAAGACGCGCTACCAAAGATGATATGCCAAGAGTTTTAGAACTTATTAAAGAGTTGGCAATTTTTGAAAAAGAACCCGACGCTGTTATCGTAACTACAGAACAGCTTGTTAGAGATGGTTTTGGACAACAGCCTAAATTTGTATGTTTCGTAGTGGAAATCGACGGCACTATTGAAGGGATTGCTATGATTTATCCACGATATTCGTCTTGGAAAGGAGAGGTAATTCACCTTGAAGATTTAATTGTATCTCAAGCCTCTAGAGGTAAAGGTCTAGGTACCTTGTTGTTAGATGAAGTAGTGAAATACGGCAAGCAAAAGGGTGTAAAACGTATTTCATGGGATGTGTTGGATTGGAATGAACCAGCAATTAAATTCTACGAACAAAAGGGCGCTAATGTGATGCGTGACTGGGATATTGTACAAATGGATGAGACTGCTATTGATAACTATTTAGCTAAACTTTAATGAAAGTATTCAAATTTGGTGGTGCATCGGTTAAAGATTCCAAGGGTATTAAAAATGTGGCGAATGTACTACAAGAGGTAGGTTACAGCAATACACTCGTTGTGGTTTCCGCTATGGGAAAAACAACAAATGCTATGGAAATTGTTGTAAAAAACTATCTCGAAAATCCATCAGAATTTCAAGGTGCTCTACAAGACGTTAAAAAGTTTCATAACGAAATTTTAATAGACTTATTTGAGAACGAAAGGCATCCAGTCTTCGGAGCTGTGAAAGCGTGTTTTACAGAGTTAAGTAGTTTCTTTAAAATCAATAAATCTCCAGATTACAATTTTATATACGACCAAGTCGTTGGCTATGGCGAGCTTCTATCTACAACTATAATTAGTTTCTATCTTCATGATATTGGACTAAAAAACAACTGGCTAGACGTTCGTAATTTTATTAAAACAGATAATTACTATCGCAGAGCAAATGTCGATTGGGAGAAAACGCAATATCTGATTAGCAAAGATTTTAACCAAAATGTTTTAAACATAACTCAAGGATTTTTGGGGAGTGATACTAATAATTTTACCACCACACTAGGTAGAGAAGGCAGTGATTATACCGCGGCGATTTTTGCCTATTGTCTTAACGCAACCAATGTTACTATCTGGAAAGACGTGCCTGGTGTATTAAATGCAGACCCGCGTTATTTTAAAAATGCCACGTTGCTTAAACAAATTTCTTATAGAGAAGCTATAGAGTTGGCTTTTTACGGTGCTTCGGTTATTCACCCGAAAACGCTTCAACCTCTGCAACGCAAGCAAATTCCGTTGTATGTAAAATCGTTTTTAAACCCAACAGAAAAAGGGACGTGCGTTAGTAAGGGTAAAAATTTAGAACCAGAGATTTCCTGCTTTATAGTTAAAAAGAATCAAGTTTTAATTTCGTTATCATCACTAGATTTTTCCTATATCGTAGAAGAAAATATTAGCGAAATCTTTAGTCTGCTTCATCTTTATAAAATGAAAGTGGATGTTATTCAAAATTCGGCAATTAGTTTTTCAGTATGCCTAGAAGATACCTATAATAATCTAGAGAAATTACTGCAACATCTAAAAGCGAAATTCAAAGTTTTATGTCACAACAATGTTAATCTTTACACTATTAGGCATTATACACAAGACGCGATTACTGAATTAGAAAAAGATAAAGCGGTTTTATTAAAACAGTTAACTCAAGAGACTGTGCAAATCGTTACTAAATAAATAATATTACATTTGTTAATATGAGTAAATCATCAAATACAGGATTAGTCTCTGCCAAAGAAGTTGCAAAAGCTATAAATGCAGATAAATATGGTTTTTTAGGCACATTTGCAGGCTGGATTTTGATGAAAGTACTTAAAATATCTTCGCTCAATAAGATTTATAACCGAAATAAACATCTCAATCAACTGGAGTTCTTAGATGGCCTCTTGGATGATTTTCAAATAAAATTTGAAATCCCAGAAGAAGATTTAAAGCGATTGCCAAAAGAAGGCCCATACATTACTGTTTCTAATCACCCGCTTGGTGGTATAGATGGTATTTTACTTTTAAAATTAATGCTAGAGCAGCGAAACGATTTTAAAATCATTGCTAACTTTTTATTACACCGAATAGAGCCCTTAAAACCCTATATAATGCCTGTAAATCCTTTTGAAGACCGAAAGGATGCAGCTAGCAGTATTACAGGATTTAAAAATGCAATTTTACATTTAAGAGAAGGGCATCCTTTGGGTGTTTTTCCTGCTGGAGAAGTTTCAACCTATCGCGATGGTAAACTTGTAGTGGATAAACCTTGGGAGGATGCCGCCATGAAGCTAATTCAGAAAGCAGAAGTTCCTGTGGTACCCATTTATTTTCATGCAAAAAACAGCCGATTATTTTATAGGCTTTCTAAGATTAGTGACACGTTGAGGACTGCTAAATTACCATCAGAACTTTTGACGCAAAAGCGGCGTGTTATAAAGGTAAGAGTTGGGAAGTCCATTTCGGTAAACGACCAAAAAGAGCATAAAAGCTTAAAAGATTTTTCAGATTTTTTAAGACAGAAAACTTATATGTTATCACGTGCTTTTGAGGATAAACCAAAGATTTTAGACAATATTCAATCTACTTTAAAAGTGGCAAAACCAGCCAAAAGGATTGTTACTCCAGTAGACTCACAATTAATGATAGAAGAGGTCGAGACGTTAAGAGAAAAAGATTGTCGTTTATTACAAAGTAAAAACTACGAAGTTTTCTTGGCAACAGCAGATAATATGCCTAATATTCTTCGGGAGTTAGGACGATTACGGGAGATAACGTTTAGAGAAGTAGGAGAAGGCACTAACGAATCTATAGATTTAGATAATTTTGATAAGTATTATCACCACATGTTTCTGTGGGACAATGATGCCAAACTAGTCGCTGGAGCTTACAGAATGGGATTAGGTTCACAAATCTTTGAGCGTTATGGTATTGATGGGTTTTATCTTCAAGATTTATTTAGGTTTGAGCCAGAGCTTTACAAAATGATGAGTCAATCCATAGAGATGGGTCGTGCATTTATCATTAAAGAGTATCAGCAAAAGCCAATGCCTTTATTTTTACTCTGGAAAGGTATTGTTCATACCACTTTGCGCTATCCAGAGCATAAATATTTAATTGGTGGCGTAAGTATTAGTAATCAGTTTTCTAACTTTTCTAAAAGTTTGATGATTGAGTTTATGAAATCGCATTATTACGACCCATATGTGGCACAATATGTTCATCCTAAAAAAGAATTTAAGGTGAAGCTAAAGGATGCAGATAAAGATTTTGTTTTTGATGCGACTGAAGCTGATTTAAATAAATTCGATAAAATTATTGATGAGGTAGAACCAGGTGCATTAAGACTTCCAGTTTTACTAAAAAAATACATTAAGCAGAATGCAAAATTAGTAGCGTTTAACGTTGATCCATTGTTTAATAATGCCGTAGATGGCTTAATGTATATTAAAATTGCGGACTTACCAGAAAGTACTGTAAGACCTGTTATGGAGGAGTTTCAAGCAGAATTGGAACGTAAATTTATGGATAATAATGACACGTAAAATTGCAACTGTTTTACTGTTTTTTTCTTGCTTAATTTCCTATGCCCAAACCTTAAAAGGACAAGTTGTTGATGCTGTTACAAAAGAGCCACTAGAAATGGTATCTGTGTATTTCGATAATACAACAATTGGTACTACAACAAACGAAAACGGTAAATTCTCCATTGATTATACCAATGCTGTACAATCTACTTTGGTCATTTCTTTTTTAGGATATAATACGTTCTACCTGTCCGATTACAGGAGCAAAACTAACATCGTTGTTGCGTTGGCCGAAAGCACCGAAGAATTAGATGAGGTTGTGATTAATGCGGACGATGGTATGTCTAGAGCCGAAAAGCTTAGATGGTTTAGAAAAGAGTTTCTGGGCAATTCTGAATTTGGTAAATCGTGTAAAATTTTAAACGAAAAAGACTTAAGATTTAGATATGACAAGTCATCAAGAACACTAAGTGCTTGGTCCAAGACACCTGTAGTGGTAAAGAATAGAAGCCTACAGTACGAAATAAGCTTTGATATTATTGATTTTGAAATTATCCTTGGGAATTGGAATGCTCAATCCGTCATATACACAGGTACGTCTTTTTACAGAAATTTGGATGAAGAAGAAAATCGGAAAACCCTTAAGAATAGAAAAAAGGCTTACGAGGGTTCAATACAGCATTTTATAAGAGCTATCTATTACGAAAGACTAGAAGAAGATGGTTATGTTTTTGGCGTTCGTGGATTAAAAGTAAATCCATACGAGTATTTTGTTTTATCCGATATTTTAGAAAATGAAACAAGACGTGTTGTCCTTAAACAAAAGCTAGATATTTTTTATAAAGACACAGCAGAGTCGGTTATACAGACCGCTGAGAATCTCGAATTCTTTATTGATAAGTATGGTAATTATGCGCCAATTCCGCAAGTGTTATTTGGCGGAGCAATGGGTAAACAGCGAATCGGTGATTTATTGCCACTAGATTATGGTTTATCCCAGAACTAAAAAAGCTCAAGATTTACCTTGAGCTTAACTATTTTCATTAATCGATTTTATAAGGCTTTAAACCATTCTTGAAATTGATTACCAAGTAAAAATGTAGGTTTCTTTTGTCCGCTTAAAGCGCCAATTAAACTTATAATCCAAGCTACAAAAATAGCAATACCAAGCAGCCATCCTAAAAAAGGTATCCAAGCCAAGAAGCTTAGTAAAAATAAACCTAAATTTTGTCTCAAATAAAAGGATCCAAGTTCACTCTTGTTATTGGAGTTCATTATTAGAGCAATAATCCAACCAATCCAGTAGATGTGAGAGATAATTCCAACGTTTTTACCGTCACTAAATACCTCTTTAGCTTCGTCTGCAAATTCTGAAGCTTTCTCCTTAGCCTCATTTGCAAACTCAGAGGCTTTTTCTTTAGCTTCTTTACTTAATTCTTTAGCATCGTCTGCCAATTCACTAGCTTTTTGACTAATCTTTTTTCCAGCTTTTTTAGCACCTTCTTTAACGTCGCCTATCATATCATCAAGGTCGTCGCTTAAATTTTTATTGTCTTCAGACATAACTCTTAGTGTTTTGGTTAATACTAGTTAGCTCTTAAAGTTACTAAAAAACAATGTAAAATTATTTAAATGCCTTATCGACAGGCTCCCATAATTCTATCTTATTGTTTTCGTTGTCAAGTATCCAAGCAAACTTTCCGTATTCATATGTCTGCATATCACCAACAATTGTTACACCTTCTTCTCTTAAAGTTTTTATAAGAGCCTCTAAATCTTCAACACGATAGTTAAACATAAAGTCTTTTTTTGAGGGCTCAAAATAAGTGGTATCATCTTTAAAAGGACTCCATTGTGTTGATGCATCATTTCCTTGTTTGTCTTTCCACCAAAAGGTACAGCCATAATCGTCTGTATTAAATCCTAAATGGGTTCTGTACCAGTCTTTAGAGGCTTCGGGGTCTTTAGATTTAAAGAATAATCCGCCAATACCTGTAACGCGCTTTTTCATGAGTGTTTTTGTTTTGTAGTTGTTATAGATTTTGAAATAAGGATTTTTAAAACATCAACATCGATATCTGATAAGCGATTAATGTACAAACACGATTTTCCTGTTTTGTGTTTTCCCAGTTTTTCTAATAATTCGGGGTTGTTTTCAAAACCTGCAATAATGTAAAGTGATATGTCTTTTTTTCTAGGAGAAAATCCTGTTAAAAACCAAGTGCCTTCCGTAGTTTTGTTTTTGTAATTATAGCTACCAAAACCAATCATTTGTTTACCCCAAAGCTTAGCAGGTTCACCAGAAACGTCAGACATAATAGCCATGATATCTAATAAGTCTTGATAGCGTTCTTCGTTTTTAAATTCACTTAAAAATGACCGGACATCAGCATTATTTTCTTGAATTTTCTGCACCATTTTGCTATTACTTTTTTATTGCAGCTTCATAGATGTCTATCCATTCTTCAACCGTCATTTTTCCTAACAATTCTTTAATTAAATCGTATGGAATATCCTCAACTTTTTTAAAACGCACACAGCTTTTACCCATGTCTAGTTTATTCTTAGCATGTTTTGGGTATTCTGCGACAAACCAATCGTATAATTCTTTTTTTGCATAAAGCCCAGAGTGGTATAATGCAATAAAGTTTTTCTGTGAGGCTACGTTGATAAACGGTAAAGGCGGAAAAGGTTTACAATGATAGCCAGCTGGATAAATTGACTTTGGGACAAAATAAGCTAGCATACCGTAGCCTATACCAGCTTCTAAACCTTTCGGCATGTTGTCTTTAATAAGGTTATGCAGTTTTGTAACTGCAGCTTTTCGGTCGTCAGGAAGCTGACTGATATAGTCTTCTGGTGAGTCTGCTTTGTATTGCATGATGTTTGATTTAGTTGTTATTTACGTTGGAGGATGAGTCCGGATACTAAAGATATAATAAAGCCAATAATAGTAACCAAAACCAACATAAAAACTGCAGCTGTAGCACTTGTCATTTCTATTATCTCATCTGCTTTATCTTGGTCTCTCATCATTTGCTCATAATTACTAAAAAAATCAGGATCTATAAATTTTGTATAAGCATAATCTGCAATAGCTATTCCTAAGCCCACCATCAAAGAAATTAGGATTCCTATAGCTAATGCTTTTCCTAGAGATAATGCACCATTATTTATTTTATCTCTATAGTGTTTTAGTCCAAAAAAAATAAAAGAAAGCGATAGAAAAATAGAGATATAACCTAGTATTTCATTAGTAGAGTAATCAAGGTTATTTATACCTAAGGTAAGGTGTAAAGTGAAAATAACGAATCCGGTGATGAGTCCATAAGAGCCAAACTTCAATACAGTATTTTTCATAATAATTGATTTAAAGATTTAATATGTCAAAAGTATATTTGTTCAGAGATTTTTAACTCATACTAAAGTACCAAAGTTCTTATACTTTAGTCTAAAACTACCTTAAATCAAAGAATTTCGAAAGATTTTGCCTTTGTAATAGCTTGAGTACGACGCTTGGCATCTAATTTCACCAAAAGACTTGATACGTGAGTTTTAATAGTACTTTCTGATAAAAATAATTGCTCTGCAATTTCTTTATTAGATAAACCTTCAGCTATTTTTTGAAGCACTTCATATTCACGATTGCTAATATCTAGTTCTTTTATTTTTTCCTTATTTATATTGGCAATAGTTGTATCCGATTTAGATAAACTTTTTTTATTAATGTAGATACCAACAAAGAAAAACACAATGGCAATTGCGGCAACAATCAATTCAACCTTTAAATCACCAGAAATAATGGCATACTTACTAAATTGAAATAGTAGAAGCAATGCAAGAATGAGCATTCCAAAAACAAGAATGGTTTTCTTCATTCTCTAAAATTAGCAAAATTTTTCTTTGATTTTATCTACAATAGTTTGTGCTAATTTTTCTTTGCTTTCTTTGGTCCAGCCTGCAACATGTGGACTTAAAATTACATTTTCTGCCTGAATTAAATATTCAAATGCTTCGGGCATTTGTTCTGAGGTAAATAGATTTTCAAAAGAAGATTTTTCATATTCCAATACATCTAAACCTGCGCCGAGTATTTTTCCTGACTTTAAGGCTTCGACCAAATCTGAAGTTACTACACTTTTTCCACGTGCTGTATTTAAGAGCCAAAACGGTTTTCCAAAACCATTGATAAATGCTGAATCAACCATGTTGATTGTTAACGGTGTTTGTGGCGTGTGAAGACTCAAAATATCTACCTTTTGTTGTAATTCATCAAGAGAAACTTGTCTACAATTGGCATCGCCAACGTTAGTTTTTATGTCGTAGCATAACACCTCTACATCAAAACCACGGAGCTTTTTAGCAAAGGCTTTTCCCATGTTTCCGTAACCAATTAAACCTACTGTTTTTCCATCTAATTCAATGCCACGATTTGCTTCTCTAAGCCATTTGCCTTGTCGTACTTCTTTGTCTGCTTTATTGAGTTTATTGAATAATGAAAGCAGCATTGCTAAACTATGCTCACCAACTGCATTTCGGTTGCCTTCTGGGGCGTTAAAAAGCGAAATTCCTTTACTTTCTGCATACTCACAATCGATGTTTTCTAATCCTGCTCCAACACGACCAATGAATTTTAAGTTTTTAGCAGCATCTAAAAATTGTTGGTCTATGCTAAAGCGACTGCGAATGATAATGCCATCATAATCTGAAATTTTGGCTTCAATTTCTGTCTTAGAAGACGAATAATCTTCATGGTTCGTAAACCCTAAATTGTTGAGTTGATTTATAAGGAGTTCGTGGTTGCTGTCTATGTGTAAAATCTTCATAGGTTGTCATAATTACATGAGGAACAAAGTGATGGTTTAGAAATCCTATCATGAGATGTCTCGACTCCGCTCGACATGACAGATTTTTAGATATTAGGATATTCGGTTTGGGTCTTTTCGTGTTTTACATTTCCGGTGTGTGCGGTGTCTAGTTTTTCAAATAAAACTAAATGCACTTCTTCGTCATTTTTTGTCGAAGGATTATGTTCTACCCCTTTTGGTACCACAATAATTTCGCCTTCTTTTACGACTTCTGTGCGATCACGAAATTGCATATACAATGTGCCTTTTACAACCTGAAATAACTCGTCTTCATTCTCATGGCTATGCCAAACAAATTCGCCTTTAATCTTTGCTAAAATAACCTGCATATTATCTACCATGGCAATGCGATGTGGATGCCATTGTTTAGAAAAAAGAGCGTGCTTATCTTTAATGTTTATTGCTTTCATACTATAAAGTTACAAAAGCCAAGAGAATTAAATGCCTAGAATTAATTTAGCAATCCAGAAATAGAGTAAAATACCTAAGATGTCGTTACTTGTGGTTATAAATGGACCAGTGGCAATAGCTGGGTCAATACCGCGCTTGTTTAAAAATAAAGGAACAAACGTCCCAATAAGACCAGCAATAATAATTACGGCAACTAGAGAAACTGAAATTGCTAAGGCTTTATCCATTTCACCGTTATAAGCCCACACAAATACAAAGAGAAAAATAGCCAAAATAACACCGTTTAGAGCAGCAAGTAACATCTCTTTTATAAGTCTGCTATTAACACTTCCTTTAACATCGTCATTAGCTAAACCTTGTACAATAATTGCGCTAGATTGTACACCTACATTCCCTGCCATTGCAGCAATGAGTGGTGTGAAAAAGAATAAGACAGCATATTGATTAAAAGATTCTTGAAAACCTTCCATGATGATAAATGCCCCAATTCCACCAATTAATCCTAAAAATAACCATGGTAAGCGTGCACGAGTCAATTCTATAATGCTATCATCCGAGTCTACATCTTGTGTAATACCTGCTGCTAATTGATAGTCTTTATCTGCTTCTTCTTTAAGGACATCGACAATATCATCAATAGTAATTCTACCAAGTAACGTGAGGTCGTCATCCACAACTGGAATCGCTTCTAAATCGTATTTTGCCATGACTCTAGCCACATCCTCCGCATCGTCCTTAACATTTACATAGTCTACATTGTCTTTTGCAATGTCTGCTATTTTTTCTTCGCTTTTTGCTGTGATAAGGTCTTTTAAAGACAATCTGCCAATAAGCTTTTCTTCTTTATTTACAACATAAATAGAATGTACTCTTGTTACATCTTTGGCTTGACCTCTTATACGGCGTATGCATCCTGCCACTGTCCACGTACCATAAACTTTTACGAGTTCTTTGGCCATCAATCCACCAGCCGTGTCTTCATCGTACGCTAAAAGCTCTTGGATTTCGGCCTTATGCTCTTCATCTTCTATCTGTGAGATAACGGCTTCTTGGCGTTCCTCTGAAAGTTCTCCAATGATATCTGCGGCGTCGTCAGAATCTAATTCTTCAACTTCCTCAGCGATTTCCTTAGCAGAAAGATTTTCTAGAATTTTTTCGCGGACATCCTCATCAAGCTCAGTTAAAATATCTGAAGTGGTTTCACTATCAAGAAGTTTGATAATATATATGGCGTCTTCAAAATTAAGCTCGTCTAAAATCTCTGCGATATCTGCATAGTGAAACTCACTAAGAAGCGTTTTTAGCGGTTTATCATCATTATTAGCAATAAGATGTTGAACGTTCTCTAAAAGCTCGTTAGTTACTTGAAATTGAATATTTTCTTGAGTGTCTTCCACTGAGAAGTTAAAAGTAATTAGTTTAATTTTCGTCTTTTTCAATCAAAGTCGTCAATTCAATAAATTGAGAAACACTTAATTGTTCTGGACGTTGCCCAAATATAGCATTTGCTTTTAAATTATCGGAAAGATTAAAGGTTTTTAAACTGTTACGAAGTGTTTTTCTGCGTTGCTGAAAGCTTGTTTTTACCACTCTGAAGAATAACTTCTCGTCACAAGGTAATGTGTAATTATCTTTTCGGGTTAATAGCAGTACACCTGAATCGACTTTTGGAGGCGGATTGAAAACACTTGGTGGAACTGTAAATAAATAGTCTGCATTATAGAACGCTTGTGTTAAAACAGAAAGAATACCATAGACTTTGTTACCTTCTTTAGAACAAATGCGCTGTGCAACTTCTTTTTGAAACATTCCTGAAAACTCTGGAATTTGGTCACGCATTTCTAAAGTCTTAAACACGATTTGTGATGAAATGTTGTAAGGAAAATTACCAATTATTGCAAAGGACTTACCTCTAAAAACGGTGTTTAGGTCATAATTCAAAAAGTCTTGTTCGTAAATTCTAGGTGCTAAATTTAAATAGTTGGTTTTAAGATACTCAACAGATTCGGTGTCAATTTCAATAACATGTGTGGTTATCGACTTTTCTAATAAATATTTTGTAAGGACGCCCATTCCAGGGCCAATCTCTAAAACATCATCATAGCCTTTTAAAGAAAGCGTATCAGCTATTTTTTTAGCAATGTTTTCATCTTTTAAAAAGTGCTGACCTAGGTGTTTTTTTGCTTTTACGCTCATAGTGATGATGCCAAGGATATAGTTAAAGGTACAATGTAAACTTTCTTAGGTAAAGTTTACGGTGTATTCATCAATAACTTCAAGTTCAGTTCTAAATGCTAGCATTTTATCTGCAAATCGTTTTAAGCCTTCGAGTCTTAATCTATCCGCGTCTTCTTTGTAATAGTCTTCTAATGCTTCATGGGAATGTGCTCTATACTGAATAGAATAGGTAACGCCGTCCATGTCTTCTTCTACTAAAACTTTTGTAAGCTTAGCTTCTTTAAATTTACCTGTGGCGAGAACCTGCGGAATGTGTTCTTTTATCCAGATTAACCATTCATCATGTATGGATTCGTCTATGTTTACGGTAACGTTGTATATTATCATATTTAAAAAAATTGCAAAACGCTAAATTCCAAAAATGGAAATAAGAAGTCAATATTAATCCTGCAAAATTACTTTTTTTGAAATTTGAAGCTTCAGATTTGACGCTTTAATTAATCGTATCACCACGAAGCATTCGGAATTTTTTACGTGCTTCTACGAAATAAATACTGTCTTCATGATTAAAGATAATTTTCTCGTAAAGCGCTTTGGCCTCTTCTGGTTTGCCTAAAACGGTGTTGTATAATTCGGCTAGATAATAATAGGCATCGTCGATTAAAATATCTTCGCGATAATCTGCTATAATTTTTTGATAGTTTACTTCGGCTTTTTCAAACTGATTTTGCTTTTCGTACAATTTAGCTTGGGTAAAAAGTGTTTGGTCAGTTATACTTTCTCCTTTGTGTTCTGTGAGCACCTTATCTAGTAATTTTATTGCTTCGGAGGTGTTATTTTGAAATGCTAGTAAATCTGCTTTTGCATAATACTTTAGTGCTGTTTGCGTGGTATCATCGTATTTATTATCCGAAATTAAAAGTTTTAAATCTAAGGCATCGTTTGCTATTAGTTGCGATGTAGATGCTTTAAGAACTTTTAGTTGTGATTCTGCCCAGTCAAAATCGCCTTTGTAATAACTTGTTTTGGCAATTTTGTAGGCTGCTTCTTGAGCAATGGTACTATTTTTAAGATTGGCTTTAATCTGGGTATAATATATTAAAGCTTCATTAAATTTTTCTTGGAGCACCAAAATGTCTGCTAGCCTAAGTTTTACTAGAGCTTCTTGGTAAGGTGAAATGTCTAATTTATAGGATGCTTTTAAAAACTCGGAGGCTTGGTCTGGTTGATTATAGCTAAAAGCTAAAAACTGTCCGTAAGCTAATTGCAACGATAACGTAAGTTCTGTTTTTCCGAAAGTTTCAAAAAGTTTTAAGTATTTATTATTTATAGACTCTAGTTCCTTGTCTCTAGCATTTTCGGCTTCAATTTCTAACAAGGATTGATGCGCTAGAAGCAACACATCTAGGTCTTGTGCGGTCTCAACGATGTAATTAAAGATATCTTTTGCAGTTTCAATATCATTATCATCTCTTGCAGTTATGGCTAAGTCAATGATGCGTTCTAAACTTTCTGGATTGCGTCTGTAAAGTGCTTTTTCTTGAATAAAAGACTTGTTGTATTGTTTTTCTTGAACGTAGAGCCAACTTAATAACTCATACCAGTGCGCATCAGGATTATTTTGAATGCGTTTAAGTAGTAAAATTCTAAGGTCCTTGTTATTTTGAGTGTCTTTATTTTCAGAAATAAACTGGCTTAGATTTCTTTTAATGTTGTTTAAAACATTGGGTTTGTAGGCGATATAATCGATATAGTTTTCGAACATATTCTTTACATCTCCCATATCTCCATAAATGCGGGCCAGTTGTATACTAAAATTTTTATCGGGTAATAGCGCTTGCCCTTTTTTGTAACTTTCTATGGCCTGAGGTAACAAGGAATGCGATTCGAAACGTTGACCAACACCATAAACATAGGTCGGTTTTTGGTCTATAGAAGCAATGGCTTCGTTGTAAAAGGCTTCAGCTTTACTTATGCTATCCATTAACTGATAGTTGTAGCCTAATTCTACTAAAAGTATAGGAATTCTAGTGCGTTCGATACGTTTTTGTAAAATAAGGTTAGCCTCGTTATACTTTTCGAGTTGCTGGTAGGTTTCTACCATTTTATACAAGTAATTGTAAGAGTAAGGCTTTGCATCATAAAGCCTTTTATAAGTAAGTAGTGCCTTATTATATTCGCCTTTGTCAAAGTAACTGTCGCCTAACTCTAGTTGTTTTTGGTCTTCGCGCTGCGAAAAGACGGATAACGAACAAAGCGCCATTAGTAGAAAAGAGACTATGTGTTTTTTTACTAGCATAAGTTGTAAATATAACAAATGGTGGTTATAGATATTGTAAATGCTATCATAAAAAAACGCCTTAGATATCTAAAGCGTTTTTAATTTATATGTAGGTAATGCGATTAGTTAATTATATCAAAACCCGTATATGGTTTTAATACTTCAGGAATCCTGATGCCAGCTTCCGTCTGATAATTTTCAAGGATACTAGCTAGAATTCTTGGTAGCGCCAAGGAGCTTCCATTAAGCGTATGCGCTAATTCGTTCTTTCCATCGGCATTTTTAAATCGTAGTTTTAATCGGTTGGATTGAAACGTCTCGAAATTGGAGACCGAAGACACTTCTAACCAACGTTCTTGTGCCGCCGAAAAAACTTCGAAATCATAGGTCAACGCAGAAGCAAAAGTAAGGTCACCACCACAAAGGCGCAGAATACGATAAGGTAACTCTAATTCTTTTAAGATATCTTGAACATGCGCTACCATTCCGTCTAAAGCCTCATATGATTTTGAAGGATGTTCTACGCGAATGATTTCAACCTTATCAAATTGGTGCAATCGGTTTAGACCTCTAACATGAGCGCCATAGCTGCCTGCTTCTCGTCTAAAACATGGCGTGTAGCCTGTTATGCCAATGGGCAAATCGCTCTCGTTTAAAATAACATCTCTAAAAATATTTGTTCCAGGAACTTCTGCAGTTGGGATTAGATATAAGTCGTCAGCGGTAATATGATACATTTGGCCTTCTTTATCTGGTAACTGACCCGTGCCAATTCCAGAAGCCTCATTTACGACATGCGGTAATTGATATTCGGTATATCCTGCATCTGTGTTTTTGTCTAAGAAATAAGCAATTAAAGCGCGTTGTAATCGCGCACCTTTACCTTTATAGACAGGGAAACCAGCACCAGCAATTTTGTTTCCAAGTTCAAAATCGATGATATCGTATTTCTTTGCTAAGTCCCAATGTGGTAAAGCCCCATCGTGCAGTTGAGGTATTTCACCATCACGAAGCGTTTCTAAATTGTCTTCATCAGAATTTCCTTCAGGAACAAGAACGTTAGGAACGTTTGGGATTTTGTACAACATATCCTGAAGCGCTAACGCTTTGTCATTTAGAGCTTGTTCGACAGATTTAATAGTGTCTTTAAGTTCCGAAGTTTTTACTTTTAGAGCGTTAGCTTTATCAGCTTGGCCAGATTTAAACAAGTTTCCAATCTCCTTGGATAAGGCGTTCATCTCGGCTTTTGTAGCATCCAATTGCGTTTGCATTTGGCGGCGTTGTTCGTCAAAATCTAGAACATCATTAATTATCGGTTTAGCGTTAATATTTCTAATGGCTAAACGCTTAATAATGTCTTCGCTATTTTCTCTAATATCCGAAACTTGTAGCATATTACTTATTTTCTAGCACAGCGTAGTGCATTAATTTTTAGGCAGCAAAAGTAAAAAGAATTTGTTCTAGGTAAAACAAAAGCACCTCTATTTTGAAGGCAAAATCCAATCGTTATGTCCAAAATAATTCCATTGGGCTTTTGCCATATCAACTTCTGGATTTATTAATCGTTTGGATGACTTTCCGTTAACGCTTACAAACGACGTTACATATATGGCAACGGACTTTCCTTCATTTTCAAACTTCTTCTTTAAACGTTGCGAAAATTGCCAAATAAAGTCGGGCTTGGTTTTTAAATTGCGTTGCTGCTTTTTGGTAAGGTACTCGTTAAGCTTAATGGGTATGATGGTGTTGTTAGATTGGTCAACAACTCTAAAGTGAATGCTTCCACTTTTAGCTCTTAGCATCATTCGCCATGACAACCTATGTCCTTCTTCTGTCCAAAGCACATCGTCTTCGATAAAATGGTGCCGCAAAGGCAATGCAATTTGAATTACAAAGTAAATGCTGAGTACGGCTACCAGAGTTTTAGAATACTTTGGTTTTTTTATTTCATTAAGAATGTAAAGTTCTTTTTTCTTTAAGAACAGATTTCTTACCGTTTTAGGTTCGAAAAAGAAAAGACAGAATGCTAGTGATAAATAGGGGAATATACCAATATGGAAAATAAATGAATTAAATAGATGAAAGAATATCGAGGCGAAAAACGCATATTTCCGAGTTGGCTTAAACAGTAGGAGCGGAATGATTAGTCCATCGAATATAATTCCTGAATAGGCAATGAAATAATGAACAAATTCATTTTGTAAAATGCTACCCACAATCGGGAAATGTGATTTTCCTTGCATTAAAAGCTTTATTACCGAGGCATTGAGCCAATCGGGATAAAGTTTTGCAACGGAGGCATACGTGTAGACGATAAATAGTTGGAATATAATTGCCCATCTACACCAACTAGGCATTGATATTTGTTTAAGTTTTGGATTTAGCTTTGCATCTACCGAAGCATAATGGTGCGCAGGTAGAATTACCATAATAAAACTGAGTAAAAACAACAAATAGTAGTGGTTGTTGTAGGAGGATTTTTGCATAAAATAGGTAGCACTCCACATCAAAGCAAACAGTAAAGCGCTAAATCGGTATTTGTAACCTATCATAATTAATAAGCCAAAAATACCCATGACTATGTAGAAGACATACATCCAAGTACTAGGGAGTGGTTGCAACCAATCAAAACCTATAAAGTTGAACGTAAATTGTGGTTCGATAAGTGTGCGTTTAACCCATCCTGTAAGAATTGCACCTACAGATTCTAAAAAACACAGTAGCCCGAAACATATCCTAAATACGATTAACATAGAATTGTCGATATGTCTAAAGAGAAAACTAGTCATTTAAAGCATTGACATAATTTAAGGCTTCAATTCTATCCTGTTTTAGCTGCGATTTAAGCGCCTCTATACTTTCAAACTTATGCTCGTCTCTTAATCTAGTAAGCATTTCTATAACTACCTGATGTCCGTAAATGTTTTTCTCAAAATCGAAAAAATGAACCTCTATGGAGCGCGGTTTATTTTTTATAGTAGGATTAGATCCAATATTCATCATTCCAAATACTTGTTTTCCTTCAATTTTAGCTTTTACAACATAAACGCCATCCTTTGGGATTAATTTATAGTCTTCTTCAATATAAATATTAGCAGTAGGAAAATCTATGGTTCTACCAATGCTATGACCTCTAACTATTTTTCCTGTTAAAAAGTAATTATATCCTAAATACGTATTGGCAAGAGAAACATTGCCATCGTGCAAGGCTTTTCTGATTTTGGTAGAGCTTACAGTGACTTGGGATATATCCTCTGCAGAGATTTCTTCAATTTCAAAATCTAAAATTTTGGCAAATTTTTTCAAATCGTTTATGTTGGCGCTCCGATTTTTACCAAAATGGTGGTCGTAACCTATGACAACAACTTTAGTATTCAGCTCGTCAACTAAAATGTTTTTCACATAATCTTCTGCGGAAAGATTAGCAAACTCTTTCGTAAAGGTTTTTACACAAATTAAATCAATCCCAAATTTTTCTAAAAGATAGCGACGTTCAGAAATGGTATTCAATAATTTAATAGTATTATCTTGGTGAAGTACCATTCTAGGATGAGGGAAAAAAGTTAAAACGCTAGGTATTAGATTTTTGCTTTTTGATAGTTTAGTTACCTTTTTTAAGATTTTTTGATGGCCAATATGCACACCGTCAAAGGTTCCAATTGTTAAAGTTTTAGCGAAATGACCCTTATTTATTGACATTGGTAGAAATATTCGGAATTTGTTAAGGAAATGTAAAAAAAAAGTATAAATTTGATGCTAATTTAATAATCCATTATTGAATCCTTATGACAAAAAAACTACATTTAAACCACTTAACTAACATATTTAAACTCTTTTTTAACTTAACCAAATAGATTTCGTCTTTCGGAAAATAAAATACTTTATTTTCGGAGAGGCTTTTTTACATTAATTAAACTCACTTCAAATGAAAAAAAATCTTTACTATTTAGTAGCTGCTTTTTTCTTAGTAACGACGTCGATGTTTGCACAGGAAAGAATTTGTGCATCGGCCGAATTGTTAGAACAGCAGTTGCAAAACAATCCTAGTCACGCAGAGAATTTAGCAAGGCTAGAAGAGCGTACAAGACTTAGAGCAAATAACGACCCTAGCGTGCAGCGTATGGACGGTATTCTTTATGTACCTGTTGTTGTTCATGTCGTTTACAATACAGATGCACAAAACATTAGTGATGCTCAAATCCAATCACAGATAGATGTGATAAACAAGGATTTTAGAGGACTCAATGTTGAGTTTGCGGATATTCAGGCAAATCAGTGGCCTCAAGCTGCTGATATGGAAATCGAATTTTATTTGGCACAAATAGATCCAGATGGAAACCCTACCAATGGTATTACTAGAACGCAAACGGATATTACCTCTTTTGGTTTTGAAGACACTATGAAGAGCACGGCAGCTGGTGGAAAAGACCCTTGGGATACGTCTTTATATTTTAATTTCTGGACAGTGAACTTTTCTGGAGGGTTATTAGGATTTGCTCAATTCCCTGGAGGAGACCCATCTACAGATGGTATCGTAATGGGATATAATTTCTTTGGTTCTTCTGATGATGATGACGGAAGCTTCGTTTTATCGGCTCCCTTTGATAAAGGAAGAACTACTACTCATGAAATGGGACATTTCTTCAACTTAAGACATATTTGGGGTGATGGTCCATGTGGAGCAGACGATTTTGTAGATGATACGCCAGAGTCTGATGCATCTAATGGTGGATGTCAAACAGGTTCAGTGTCATGTGGCTCAGTAGATATGGTTGAAAATTATATGGACTACAGTGACGATGCTTGTATGGGATTATTTACTGAAGGTCAGAAAAACAGAATGAGAGCCACATTAGAACCAGGTGGTCCAAGAGATACACTACAGCAACCTCCTTTCCCATTTATTGTAAGTGTGGATGCTGGTAGTCAAGCACAAGATGTGTGTACAACTGACTCAGCAACTATTGATTTAACTTACACGCTTGTTGATCCAGCATTTACGTCGCCAGTTACATTTTCTGCCTCTGGTTTACCTTCAGGAGCAACTGCAACATTTAGTCCTAATTCAGTAACAGCTGATGGAACGGCAGTAACGTTGACAATAAGTAATTTAGGCGGTGCAACCGTTGATACCTATTCAATTCTAATCGAAGCGACTGATGGTAATGATGTTGTTCCTTCTGGAGCTTCTTTAAGTGTATATGATACAAATTTTGCAGCGTTAACTGCTGTGACACCGGCGGACGGAGCTATCGATGCTAATCCTACAGCAACTTTAGAGTGGAGCGAAGATGCTAATGCTGCTGCTTATGAGGTAGATATCGCTACTGATGCTGGATTTACAAATATTGTAGCTTCAGGTGTTCCAGACAGACCAGAGTTTGAAGCAGTTTTAATGTCTACAACTCAATATTTTTGGAGAGTTAGATCTGTGAATGACTGCGGAACAGGCTCGTACTTAACAGCAAGCTTTACAACAGGAAACATTCAGTGTGATAATTTTAACTCTACTGATACACCTGTCGCTATTCCAGATGGTTTTGGTTTTTTTGGACCTGCGGATGGTCCTCCTGCAGAGTCAGAATTGCTTGTGATTGCAGCAACGTCTATAACAGATGTAAACGTTACGGTTGATATCTCTCATACTTGGGTTTCAGATTTAAGATTAGTATTAACGGCTCCAGATGGAACTGATGTTATTTTAGCGAATAATATTGGAGGTTCTGGAGATGACTACACAAATACTGTTTTTGATAGTGATGCACCTGATTCAATTAACTCTGCTTCACCACCGTTCACTGGCACTTTTGCTCCGGATGGTGATTTGTCTACTCTTAATGGACAAATTGCAACAGGAACATGGATATTAACAGCTGTTGATAATTTTACTGGAGATACGGGTACAATAAATAGCTGGTCTATTGAAGTATGTGGTGTTCCATTACCAGACGCAGATGGAGATGGTATTCCTGATGATACTGATAATTGTCCAGATATAGTAAATACTGATCAATCAGATATTGACGGTGACGATATTGGAGATTTATGTGATGATGATATCGATGGAGATGGTGTTTTAAATACGGATGATAACTGTCCTGAAACTGCCAATGCTGATCAAGCTGATTTAGATAATAATGGCATAGGAGAAGCTTGTGATGAGATATGTAATTTTGGATTAGCAGACGACTTACCGATAACAATATTAGAAGATCAAGACGAACCTCAATTATATTTCACGGAATTATTCATAGAAGATAATTTTATAATTGAAGATATTAATGTATCTGTTGATATTTCACATACTTGGAATAGTGATTTAAGAATTGCACTTATTGAACCTTCAGGAGCCGATTTTATTTGGTTATCTTTTGAGAATGGTGGTACTTCTGATAATTATACAGGAACTGTTTTCGATGATGATTCTGACACCCCTATTGGTGCTGGTACAGGGCCGTTTTCAGGTGTTTTTGCACCAGATGAGCCATTGTCTACGTTTAATGGTACTTTTTCAAGAGGTATATGGACCTTGGTCGTAGTTGACATGTTTGATGGTGACGGTGGTTCTATTAATAATTTTTCAATGGAAATTTGCGGCCTAAGAGATTTAACAGATTACGATGGAGATGGTGTACTAAATGATGTTGATAATTGTGTACTTATCTATAATCCTGATCAGGCAGATAATGATGGAGATGGAGCAGGTGACCTGTGTGATGATGATGATGATAATGACGGTGTCTTAGATGTTAATGACAACTGCCAGTTCGGATTCAATCCAGATCAAGCTGATAATGACGGAGATGGAGAAGGTGATGTTTGTGATCCAGATGATGATAATGATGGTGTATTAGACGAAGATGATAACTGCCAGTTTACAGCGAACTCGGGGCAAGAAGATATCGATTTAAATGGTATTGGTGATGTTTGTGATAACATTTATGCTAATGATATTATATCTCCAAACGGAGATTCTGTAAACGATACTTGGACAATTATAGGGATAAACAGATTCCCCGGCACAAAAGTCAAAGTTTACAGTAGATGGGGTAACGAAGTTTTTGCTTCTGATAATTATGGTAACAACTGGGCTGGAACTGGACCTGGAGGTAAACTACTACCTGCTGGATCCTACTACTATGTCCTAGACCAAGGGGGAACTGGAGAAACAATCATCGATGGATGGCTTGTTATCATTTTCTAAGAAGTATAATTTTAAAATTAAATCAATACAATGAATTTTCTAAAAAACTCAATAAAAATCGGTGTGCTGTTGTTCTTTGGAGCAATATATGCTCAACAACAGCCCAACTATGCCCTTTACAGATATACAATGAACGCTATCAACCCAGCCTATGCTGGGGCTGATGGTGTATCAAGATTAACGGCTAATTTTAGAAGTCAGTGGATTAATATAGAAGATGCTCCTGAAACTCAGACCTTGTTCTTTGAAACCTCTTTAAATGATAAGGTTGGTTTAGGACTAAGTATTGTAAATGACGATGTTTTTGCTAATGAAAACACTTCATTTGTAATTGACTTTTCGTATAAGTTACAGTTAAATGAAACTACAGATGTATTCTTAGGCCTTAAGGGTGGTGGAAGTGTCTATAATTTTATAAGTAGTGATTTGTCTATAAATGGTTTTCCTCCTGATCCAGCTCAAGGAAATATTGATAATGGGTTTAGACCTATTATTGGAGCCGGAGCATATTTAGTACATGACAAATATTTCATTTCCTTATCCATCCCTTCAATATTACTGAATGAAAGGGTGAATTTGAACAGTGATGGAGTAGTAACGACGGTTAATGAAAAAACTCATTTTTACCTATCTGGAGGATACAATTTTGATATCTCTTCCGACTGGGAGTTCAGACCTTCTACAATGGTAAGAGCCGTGAGTGGTTCTCCTCTGTCGGCAGACTTAACGGCTGCTTTCAGATACAACGAGCGTTTCGAACTAGCTCCAATGTATCGAACAGACGGTGGTTGGGCAGGCACTATGATGTTTAATCTTTCAGATTGGATGGATTTGGGCTATGCTTATGAGGGTTCCTCTAGACAGGTATTAAATGACTCGAATGATGGAACTCATGAAGTGATGGTACGCTTCACCTTTTAGGAAAAAAGATTTTATCTAATATTTTTAAATAAAAAGCCGCTTTTAAAGCGGCTTTTTTTATTTCCCATTGTAAGTACTCATTGTAATGTTTGGGCCTGATAACACAAAAGACTCAATGATTTTATTACACATGGTTAATCGTTCTTTTAGTTTAATATTCTCCTCTTCTGTCCAATCGCCTAGCACATAATCGACTTGTCTTCCTTTAGAGAAATCATCACTAATTCCAAAACGCAGCCGATTATAGTTGGTGGTTTGTAATTTTTCTTGTGTGTCCTTTAGACCATTATGCCCTCCGTCGCTGCCCTTAGTTTTTAGTCTTAAAGTTCCAAATGGTAAGTTTAAATCATCTGTGATAACTAATAAGTTTTCTATTGGCACTTTTTCTTTAGTTAACCAGTATTTTATGGCTTTGCCACTTAGATTCATAAAAGTATTAGGCTTTAAAAAGACTAATGTTCTCCCCTTAATTTTATAATAGGTGACATCGCCTAGCTTTTCAGTTTTAAACCTAATTTCTTTATCATTAATGTAATTATCTACAATTTTAAAACCAATATTGTGCCTAGTGTTTGCGTACTTTTCACCAATATTACCTAAACCAACAATTAAGAATTTTTTCATTGGGTCAATTTTTTCTTTAGATTTAAAAAGGGTCGTCAACCATTTTAGCATAGTCTTATTGTTTATTCAAAAATAAAAAAGCATCCTGATTAACAGAATGCTTTTTATGACATAAATATAAGTATTATTTATTCTTGACTTGCTTCAGTTGCTGCTGCATCCGTAGTTGTTTCTTCAGTATTTTCTGCATCTACTTCTTCATCTTCGTCTTCTACATCTACAACTGCTAATCTACTACGTCTTACTTGACAAACAACAACGTTGTCTGGATGAAGTAGCTTATAGTCATCATTTTTTAATTGAGAAATATAAAACTTACTTCCAATTTTTAAAGGTGTAATATCTATTTCTATAAATTCCGGTAATTTAGATGGAATAGCCTTAACTCTTAACTTTCTGTAAGGAACTCTTAAGTTTCCACCATTTAAAACGCCTCTTGAGGTACCGACAGTTTTTACAGGAATTTCCATCGTAATTTCCTTGTTTTCAAAAATTTGATAGAAGTCAATGTGTAAGATTCTGTCTGTTACTGGGTGAAACTGAATATCCTGCATTACCGCATTGTAAGTTTCGCCATTATCTAGGGCAATCACAACTGTATGTGCGTCTGGTGTGTATACAAGTTTAGAGAATGCCAATTCTGGTGCAGAGAAATGCAATGGCTTGTCTCCTCCGTATACTACGCAAGGAACTTGACCAGCATTACGTAAGGCTTTTGTTGATGTTTTACCCACGCTTTCTCTTTGAAGTCCATTAATTGTAATTGATTTCATTTTAAAAGTTTATTGTTTAATATTATTTAATTTCCCCTTTTTGAGGGCTGCAAATGTAGTAATATATTATGAGATTACCGTCTTTGCTGATAAAAAATAAACTAAATAGAGTCTACATTATAAACTTAGAACTTATTGATTTGTTGTAATGGACGTTTTGCATTACTTCTGCAAATAAATCAGCACAAGTCAGAACTCTTATTTTCGGAGATTCTTGAGTTAGTGGTATGGAATCTGTTACAATTAACTCTTCTAATTTAGAATTTTTAAGTTTTTCATAGGCTCCACCAGATAGAATAGGATGTGTACAAATTGCTCTAACACTTAACGCACCTCTTTCCATCATTAAATCAGCCGCCTTGGTCAGAGTTCCCGCTGTATCTACCATATCATCAACTAAAACTACATTTTTCCCTGTGACATTTCCTATTAATTCCATGTGGGATATAACGTTGGCCTTTGCGCGTTGTTTGTAACATATTACTACATCACTTTCTAGAGCTTTTGAATAGGCATATGCTCTTTTAGAACCTCCCATATCCGGCGAAGCAATAGTTAGATTATCCAGATTTAATGATTTTAAATATGGTAAAAAGATTGTTGAAGCAAACAGGTGGTCCACTGGTTTTTCAAAAAAACCTTGTATTTGATCCGCATGTAGATCCATAGTAATAATGCGAGTTGCACCGGCTGCCTCTAACATTTTAGCAACTAATTTGGCAGCAATTGGTACTCTTGGTTTATCTTTTCTGTCTTGTCTAGCCCAACCAAAATATGGTAACACTGCTGTAATATGTCTTGCTGAGGCACGTTTGGCGGCATCAATCATTAAGAGCATTTCCATTAAATTTTCTGGTCCTGGATGTGTAGATCCAATGATGAAAATCCGATTTCCCCTGATGGATTCTTCATATGATGGCTGAAACTCCCCATCACTATATCTCGAGGTAATCACGTTTCCCAATTTTACGCCATAGGCATTAGCTATTTGCTCTGCTAAATATCTACTTTGGGTACACGTAAATATTTTAGCTTCTGTGGTATCGTAAGGCATCTTCTGGTGGTGTTGTGTTAGTTTGTAAGACGTTGTAAAATGTTTTCAAATTTAGAAAAATATTTGGCCAGCGGAAAACATAAAACATAGTATTTTTAATTGATTGAGAGAAATTATTTTCTATTTTTGCATTCCTTAAAGATGCTCAAGTGGCGGAATTGGTAGACGCGCTGGATTCAAAATCCAGTTTCTTCGGAAGTGTGGGTTCGATTCCCACCTTGAGTACCAACTGGGACAAATCTTGTTTTTTTGATTTGTCCCTTTTTTTATACCCTTTGGACACCTTGTTAACATTGATAATAGTATTCAAAAGCGGATTTATATCAGCGGTTCGAACTCTATTTTCTTCAAATTGAAATTTTTTAGGAAACATCGAACCAAGGAGCTGTCTTTTTAGCTCAATTGGACTGTTTTTGAACTGATTATCGAAACTTTCTAATTTCTTAAGTCCATTTTTATACAGCTTTGATAATTCAGAGTTTTTCTTGTTTTGTTCCTCAACCAATTTGAGCTCAAAAAGCTGAGATTCATATCTGCTTTTCGCCTGTAAGTAATCCGATTTATCAAGATTTCCATCAATGTATAAATCTTGCAGTTTAATGATTTTAGCTTTTAAAGCCTCACGTTTCTCATAATGTTTAGGGGACAAGCTTTTAGACTTTTCTATAGACTTGAGTTTAGACTCAATTAGACGGTGAACTATTTCCTGCATTTGAGGTTTAAGCGATATACTCGCAAGAAACATATCAAACCACGCATGAACATCTTCTGTTTTATATCGTGTATTACAAGGGGATTTACAGTGGTAATACGAATAATATTTAGAACGCCCCTTAGACGAACTTGCTAGAAGAGCAGTATTGCACTTAGGACAAGTAACAAAACCTTTAAGCGGGAAATTGACATTCAATTTTTTGTGACTAACGCCAAGTTGCTTTTTATTCCCAAATAGTACCTGTTGCACCTTATGAAATAAGTAGCTATCAACTAAAGGTTCATGAATAGCTTTAATAACAATTGCTTTTTCTTCACCGTAAGCCTCCAGATGAATTTCCCCATGATAAAGCGGGTTTCTAATAACCCGTCCTAAAGCAGATTTACTTATACTATATCCTCGACGTTTTAATTCATCAATCACATCTTTTTGAGTGTAATTACCAGTTGCTAAAAGCTCGAAAGCAAGTTTAATGAAAGGAGAATCTTCATTAGGCACAAGAATAGGTTTCTTAGCACTGTCACGACCCATATCGTAACCTCGAGGCGGAGACGCTACATAGCGACCCTCTTTAAAGGCACGACGCATACCCGATTTAATATTGAGTGACCTTCTATGATTTTCCACTTCAGGCATGGATAAGTACACCGCTAACATAAGTCCCTGTTCAGGTATGGTTAAATCCAAAGGCTGCTCAATCGCATTAACCGTAATACCAAGGGCATTAAATTGAGAAATCTTGTTGTAGGATTCAGTTGTATTGCGCGAGAATCGGTCCCATTTGATGAACAATAAACCATCTACTTTATTACTTTTGGTAGAGCAGAAGCTCATTAATTTCTTAAACTCAGGACGATTAAAAGATTTAGCAGAATGGTCTTCCCTAAATAGTTTAAGAACGTTTAGATTTTTACTGTCACAATAACTTAGTAATTTTTGCTCTTGGTCTCTCAGCGAAAAACCTTTGTCGGCTTGTTCGTCAGTAGACACTCTTACATATAATACAACATTATTCATTACGCATTGAGTTCAATAGGGATTGGAAGCCAATTTCTGCAAATAGCTCCAAGATTGTCATTAGTTCTTTTAATTCTGTCTCCCTTAACGGGTGTTGGTTGTCTTGATTTAAAATTTGTTTTAGTTCATGAATTGACATGAGTTCCAAAGTGTGCCAGAAAGAGATTTACGCAACCTGTTTCGAGGCTTTTGGAAAGTTAAGAGCTAGGGTTTGCCTAGGTCTATTTTATATTTTGTTTTATTGTTAACTACTAAGTGGTCATTGTTACGATGCACAACCTCTACACGACTGTATTCATTAAGACCGAGCATCTTTTTTAAGTCCCTCACTTTTTGACCTCTAAAGTCTGCTTGATTATTTTTTTCAATAGTCAATGTGTTGTTAGGACTTTTGTGAATTATAATTTTTGTAAAGTCACCATCTTTAATAATATCTAGAAGCTGAATTTCTTCTTTAGTCAATAACCCAAAATCTTCAGAATATTTATCAAGCTCACCATCATTAAGAAACGAACTAAAAAGAGGTCTAAGAGGTATACTAAGACTACTATTCTCACTAAGACCCTTCACAAATTCAACAGCATAATTACTTTTATGTTCAGAGCTAATGCTGTACTCAAAAGAAGGGTTATAAATATCAATCATAAATGTATCGGACATTGGAGCTTTTACCAATATTAAAAACGGAGAATGACCAAAAAGTAAAATTTGTTGAATGGTAGAGGCCATGAGCGTAAAATCATTCGGATTAAACTTAAACTGGCTTAAAAGTTCTTTTTCGAACAGCGAAGCATCATTAAAAAATTCACTGAAATAGTGACGGTCACCCTCAGGAAATAGTTCATTTATAGTATTTAAACCCTGCTCTTTAAAATGATTAACCATTTCTTGAGGGTCTAATGTTGCAAATAGTTGTTTATTAATTTGCTTAATGGTACCTAAGTCCAGATTGAGTGCACGTAGTTCTTTAATCATCAGTACCCACATAGCCTGATGGAGGTTGAGTCGTATGTTTTTACGCTTAACCTTGTGTATCTTATCATGTAAACTAAACGTATGCTCATAGTCTATTAGCCCTTTCTCTCGCCAGTTATTAAAGACGCGAGACGGAACACCAAGCTTCTTCAATGGAATAAGATTCAGATGAAGGTTGGGATATAGTTTACTAAAAAGCGCAAAATTCATAAAGTATGTACTTAATGTAACAAATCTAATTAACAAAAATTAGAAAAACAAATACGCCTTGTCTAAGAATTTAACAATTGAAGAGATTCGAATAAGGATACGTATAAAACTTCGCCTGTTTCAGTGTCAAATATGGGATGAGTATTATCTAATCGCATGGGAAGGTTATTGACTTTGTAATAACGTTTTTTAGCACCAAGTAACGCTTTAATATCTTTTAAGGTAACAGGCCTATCCTCTTTATTGATTACTATAGCCTTAAAAATATCTGCTGTTAAGGCCCCTATAGCCGCATTACCAACACCAGCGGCACTAATCGCTTCAGTTTTGTTTGGTTTAGTGTCTTTTTGAGTAATTGAATTTTCCTGAGCCTTTACTAAATCCTTTGTTACATCTCCGGCATCAGTAGCTGTTGCTGGTTCATTATTATTATTATTATTATTATTTCGTTGACGAATATGATAAGCTTTAGACCGACAACTGTTCGAACAATACTTTTGATGATGCCTTCTTTTGGGAATATATTCTTGATAACAATAATTACAAATGTAGTATTTAGTGTCCATAATCGTATAATAAACGTTAGTTTGACGTAAAAATAAACAATTTTTCAGGAATTTTCGAAATTTGTTTTATTGTATAATTATAATTTCATGGATTGTTATTGGAATAACAAGCAATAGTATTACAAGAATAAATAATCAAGCCTTATTCAAAACTCCTTAAGAGAACCTTAGCCTGTAGATAAAATCTACCCGTTTTAAAGTTTTTCTTTTTTTCAAAATGTAGATTAATAATTTCTCCGAATTTAGTGTCTAGCTCTAATTTAAAGATGAGCTTATTAATGGAGTTATAATCACCTTCAAGAACAAACTGATACGTCTTAATCGTGAGCTCATTCTTTTGGGAAATATGAGGTTCTAAAAAGTTAATGACTTTAATATGATTTTCCTCTGCAAAGGTATTGATGGTTTTCAAAAGATTGTTTTGCAAAGACGAATCATCTAATTGGTATTCTTCTAAAAGAGAGTCGTAATAGGTTTCCTTTTGATTAAGTATAGATAATTGCTTAGGGCTATTTTCAAAAACTTTAGATTCTAATTGTAACGCATTGTATCGCTTCCTCTGTTCTAAGGTATTTGATAAAGCAAACTGGTAACAAATGATAAGTGCCAAGAAAAAGCCAACTACAAGAGCTATATTTTTTTGCTTCTTAGTCATTATTCAAACTGATTTTAATTACAAAATCTTGCGTTCTTGAGCTTTGAGAGCCGTATTGGAGGATATCCACAGATTGAATCCATCCATACTTTTCCAATTCACTAATCCAATTAGAAAAAGCTGCACTATCATTTGAAGTACCTGAGACTTCGATAACATCAGTGTCTATTTCAATAGGTTTTTCTTTGCTTATTCGCTTTAGAATAGGTTGATAATTAAATTCTAATAGCAAAATACTTTTGGGAAGTTCTTTGATGATGCGATCAGTATAATAAGATGATTTGGATGAATTATTTTTTAAAATATCATCAACCATCTTTTGTTTCTTAGACACAGATGCATTAAGATTTAAGATTCTGGTTTTTGTTGCCTCATTTAACTCAGATAATTGTTCTAACTCATTAGCTTTATTAAAATAATGGTTAAAAAATAAAAAGTTAATAAGTAGACCCGCCAATATAAATAACCCCGCAAACTTTAGAAACTGATTATAGAATTGCGTTTGCTTATAGTCATCAACAAGCTCTTCTATCTTGGAATTTATATTACCATTCTCATCCTCAATGCCAAAATAACTTTGCAACGCTCCCGAAAAAGATAATAGATAACTATTATCTAAGGTTATGCCATTGATATTATATTGTTCTGAATTAGCACTACTCGGTTCAATTGATAATATACCATTGTTATCACTAGTAATTTTAGAATTAGAACTGTAAATGGTATTGGTCTTTAAATACTCTTGTAAAATACCGAGTGAACTATGTCCTAAAGAAAAACCGATGATATTAAACTTATATTCTGAAAATTCAGAAATAATACCATCCACATAATCTTTACGGCATAAAGACACAAAGTGCATATTATTTTGATATAAAACTTCAAAATAAAAGTCATCTACAGTAATATTTGGAAAGGCTTTGTAAACTAGTTTTAGCGCATCACGCTTTTCGCCTGAGATGGTTTTGGTTAATATTTTTTCAGAATTAACAATTAAATAAATATGTTTCTGATTCGGTAGTTTTGATGATAAATCTTTAAGCGAGCTTGATGAGATAAATGCATCCTCAACAAGTTCATTTTTACTTCGCTTTAAAACTGTTGCATAAATAATATCCTGACTTTGAAAGTGGTTATACTCTACACCACAAAAGGTATTACCATAGGTCAGATATTTTAGTAATCTATTAAACATTCTAATAGATAACAGTTGGTTTAATTAAAACTGTGAGTTTGGCTTTTCGTCCTTCTCTGACGCGCTTGCTAAATAGCCATTTTATTATGGGTACTCTAGCTAAGAAAGGAACACCAGAGCCAGAATTACTTGTTGATTGCTCTTCAAGTCCACCTAAGACGGCGATGTCTTGATCTTTCATTCTAATCAAAGAACTAAACTCCCTTGAGTTTATATCTGGCGGTGCTTGATCTGAAATTCGATTTCCAAAACTAGACTGCACTACAAAAATATCTAAAGTAACTTGTCCATTACCAGATACTGTGGGTTTAATCGTTAGGCCTAATTCGGCATCTATAGGAACAAAATTAATGGCCGTTTGTGTAACAGGATTATCAGAACCAATTATTGATTGATCAGTGATTGTATAATAGGAAGTCTGTCCATTTGAGAATGTAGCGCGATGACCGTTTAGGGTGGAAATTCTCGGAGTAGAGCGAATTTTTAAATCACCATTACTTTCCATGGCTTTAATTCTTGCGAAGAAATTGGGCACGACTCTACCAAAGTTAAATCCTCCAAAACCGTCCAATCCTCCAATAATTCGATTTACAGTATTTGCCCCTAAGGTCAAATCAGCTTCAGGAAAAATAGCGCCTTGAGTTTTAGAGGGCTCATCACCAATACCCCAGCTTACTCCTGCTTCAAGTGTAGAGCTTCTATTAATTTCTAAAATCATTACTTCAATTAATATAACAGGTACTGGTTTATCAATCTTCTCTATAAATGTTCTGAAACGGTCTACATTTGTACTAGGCCCATTGACGTAAAAACTATTCAATTCATAATCAACTTTAATATCTAAATCTTGTTTCACTTCATCTGGAAGAATATTTACTAATGCTTCTACTTGATTGGAATAAGAATTGAAATTTCCAGTTGTGTTTGTATTAAGCTGGTTCCTGTTTTGGTTTGTATTGTTAAAGCCTAGGTTTTGATTAAAATTCTGATTATTAAATCCTCTAGAATTTCCAAATCCCGAATTAAAACTTCGGCCTACACTGCGCCTATTTTGTCCTCCAGAAGGGTCAGATAACAGCTCCACAGAACGGTTTTGTAATGTGATTACTGCAACTTCTCTAACACTTAGTTGACCTTCTAAACCAAAGAAATAAATATTGTTTTCTTTTTTGAAGGTGAAACGTTTGGTATTACTCACAGAAGGACGATTACTATTATTTGTATTTTGAGATGTATTTTGAGTATTTGCAGTTACCCCTTGTATTTCGAAAAGCTTAGTTAACAAGTCATCAAAATAAATATTTTTAGCTTTAAATGTTATACTTCCCGCTTCCTCTAACGGTGTAGCTGTAAACACATCAATATTTAATTCATTTCCTATATCATTTATAATATCAGCAATCGGGGTATTTACAAAATCTACATCTAGCAGTTGCGACTCCTGATTTTTAATTTCAAAAAAGAAATTTGAGTTTCTTCGCCTTACAGGTCTTTGTCTAGTCTGACTGAGATTGGTTTCATTCTGCGTGTTAGCCACTGAATTTGTTTCGTTACTTTCAAAATAATAAAAGCCTTCTTTCGATTTGTCTACGAATAAATCATTTGCAAATGCTAGATTATCCATTGCCATTTTAAAAGGGGTCTTTTGAATGTATGCTGTTATAGATTTGTCTTTTAATCCAGGGGCAAAAACTAAATTCTTACCAGATTCGTCTGTGATACGTTTAAAGACGTCGTAGAGCTTATCACCTTTAGCATCAATGGATATTGTGTTGTTAATCGGATTATATACAACGGGTATTACACGTATTTCTGGTTCATCAGGGACAGCTATATAACGTTTCACAGAGATTATTGTTCCTGTAAAATCCATGGTTAAATCATATTCTTTACACAAAAAAATGAGTAAATCTGAAACGATTACTTCTGGAAAGCTTGGAGATATGGTTATGGAATTTAACTCTTGTGATGGATTGATATTAAGTTTGTGTACATCTGCAACTGCCAAGAGCAGATTAGAAATTGTAAGGTTATTGGCTTTTATTTCAGTCTTAAATATTTCAGTCAATCCGTTTACCTCAGTAGATAATATTTCAAGCTGAGTTTTAAGTTTTGCTATGCGGTCTGTTTGACTCTCTTGCGTGAATCCAAAAAGACTTACTGCCAGCAGTATGGTTAAAAGTAGTTTTTTCATAGTATTTTCCAATAAACGGAAATCTTTTTATCAATAGTTAGTCAATATTTATCATAGCCAGTTAGTCTAATCAGAAAGCAGAGCAAAAACTTCATCGATAGAAGTTACACCTTCTTTTACGAGTTCTATAGCATTAGACTTCAATGTTGCAATATTATTATGCTTTAAATAATTGTCTATTTCCAAATCGTTTAGTTTAATATGATTTACCAACTCTTTCGTAATTGGAATAATTTCATAGATAGCTTTTCTACCTTGATAGCCTGTATGATAGCACTTATGACATCCTGTTGGAACAAAATGTTTTGTCATGTCTTTGGGATTACTAAAACCTGAAGGAAATATTGCTTTTGAAACCGCTTCTTCTTTTTTACAGTGAGGGCAAAGCTTCCTTACTAAGCGTTGTGCCACGCTAACATTTAATGTACTGGCAATTAAAAACGACGGAATCCCCATATCTATTAATCGGGATATGGTTGCCCAAGCCGAATTTGTATGTATGGTTGATAACACTAAGTGACCAGTTAACGCAGCACGAATAGCCATGTTAGCAGTTTTAGCATCCCTTATTTCTCCAACCATAATTACATCTGGATCTTGCCTTAAAAATGTTCGTAACGTACTTGCGAAATCTAAGCCTATATTTTCTTTGAGTTGTACCTGATTAACGCCTTCTAAAGTGTATTCTATAGGGTCTTCGATAGTGAGAATATTTGTATCGTCATTATTGAGCAACTTCAATGTGGCATAAAGTGTTGTGGTCTTACCTGAACCTGTTGGCCCAGAAATCAAAATAATACCATTAGGTTTTCTGACGGTTTCCTTATAAGATTTTAGTTCTGCCTCAGTAAAGCCAAGTTCGTTCAAATTAATGGTGTTTGCATCTTTACTCAAAATACGGAGCACCATTTTTTCACCATGAAGTGTAGGCAATGATGATACCCGTATATCAAACTCGTCACTATTGGTCTTAATGGTAATACGACCATCTTGAGGCAGACGCTTTTCAGAAATATCTAAACCCGCCTGTATTTTAAGTTTATTTACAATAACGGGGTATTCTTGAAGGGAAATGACATACTGTTCTTTTAATTTTCCATCCAATCGAAACCTCACCCGGCATTTAGTTTCATAAGGTTCAAAATGGATGTCGCTACTACCGATGTCTTTAGCAGTAAATAATAACTTTTCTAAAAAATCGGTGCTGTAGTGTAAATCTTCTGAAGCTATACTTTGCCGTTGCCTAAAGTTTATCGCTAAGTATTTCTGGATGTCTTCTGATGAAACTTCAACCAGTTGTATATTTTTATTTAAAACAATTTGTAATTCTTGTTCTAAAGTTTTTGAGGCTTTGTCAGTTTTAAATTCAAATGTTCCGTTATTAACAGCCGACGGAATTATACGATAATGATAAGCTTGCTCAGTAGTAATGAGTTGTATTAAGGAGGTGTCTATTTGATAATCGAGATTCAAAATAGTCTATAAAATATAAAGTGTTGGTAAAAACCCAGTCCAATAAGCTAAGTAACTTATAGCAAAAAACAAGCTTAAATAGCCCGCTAAAGGCACAGTTTGTAATTTAGATTTTTGTTTCAAAATTAAATGTAGTATTAAAGAAAACACCAATCCAAAAACAAACAAAACGATAAAAGAAACACTAGCAAAGCTAAAGGCTAAAGCCAAAAATAGCAGCACATCTCCTAAACCAAGCGTTTTATTAAACGAAGTCTTGAGCTTATATCTTGAATACATAAATACAATTGAAAGCATAAATACCACAACTAATAGATTTATTGCGATAGTCATTAATAAAAACTCGTCGTAAATATTGTTAAACATTAAATACCCAGATAATACACCAACCAACGGGAATAGAAACCAAAAGACCTTCCGGTCTTTAATATCTTGATAAAAAATAAACAAGAATGTGAGTATTAGAATTACTTTTAGAAATAGCACTTTAATCTTTTACAATTTGTTTTGGTGCGCCATCTTGGTCAATTTCCCAAACGTTAAATATCCCATCACCGTCAAAATCGGTAATTGCTGTGGCTCTTGCCTTAAAGCTATTATTTGTAGCGCTTAACACCTCATAAATATAATTTGCCTGCCCATTGTTTTTTACAGTTTTTGGTGCCTCATAGTCAATCTCATTAATATCTAAAGCATATTTGGAATACATATAGCGATGCATAGTTTGTGCATTATACACAGCCTTAAGTTGCAGTTGGGCTTCTGTACTTTTTGCTTTACTTATTAATGGCATTAAATTTGGCAAGGCCAAAAGTAACAGAATACCTATGATTACTAAAACCACTAAAACTTCTTGTAAATTATATCCGCCGACTTTCATCTTAAAAAATTAAATTGAAATATACAAAGCTGAAAATTATGATATATAAAACTCGCCTTACTAATAGTAAGATTTAACCTTACTATTAGTAAATTATAAGTATCCTTTTTTTGCTGCCGAGTCTATTAGGCTTTGGTCATTGTTTTCTTTAGGAGAAAACAGCTCCTTTAATAAGCGTTTTCGTTTCTCAATGCCTCCAACAGAGAGCGGTAAAACCTCTTTCAAATCCTTTGTTTTAGCGCCTTTGGAAATCTCATAGAGTAATTGCTTATCCGTTTTGTCTAGTATAATGTCACTAGAAAATTTCTTACGTATTAATTTAAGAATAGTACTGCTGTAAAATGGGATATCTTTTAAAATATTTTCCAAAGCGGTATTGATTGCGTAAAAATCTACATCACCTTTAAACAAAATTGCTTCTGGCTTTAGATTATAAAGGATATTACTAATCATTAGCTCATCGTGATGTCCCGTAATCACAATAATTTTTAACTTTGGAAAGCGCTGCAATAATACTTGTCCTAAAGTCTCTCCTGACACGATTTCACATCCCGCTCTCTTAGGAATTCTAATGTCTAAGAATAATACATCTAATGGTTTTTGTGCTCTCTTGGATAGCTCTAAGGCTTCGTCGATTGAGTTCGCAAATTTAAAATTAAGCTCATAATTTTTGTTTGTTTCAGACTGCTCTATATAGTTTTTATAGGCTTCTAAGACAAAGTGATGGTCGTCTACCATCAATAACTCTAACTTATTATGCATCTAGTTTAAAATTATTTCTAGGGGAAATTAATGTTTGATCATATTAGTTTAGATGTATTAAAAGTAAAATTTTTCTTAAAAATTAAAAATAAAAAGGAAAAATATTACAAAAAGTAATGTTTTACATTACTAAAAGAAAGGCTCTAGAAAAGCTTTAAAAATCATTTTTAGATACTTTTAACAAGTAAATTAATTTAACTTTTTTTAATGAATAAACTTTCTTTCCCTATTGCTGTATTAGCGCTTGTAATCGCTATTGGCTCATTTTTTTATTTCCAATCAACTAGCAAACAGGTATACGTAGACGTTAATAAACTTCTAGAAGGCTACAAACGCACAAAGGTAGTGCGTGCAGACTTCGAAGAAAAAGCAAAAACCTTAAATGCCAATGTAGATAGTTTAATGACCGACTGGCAAAACGAATTAAAGACTTATGAAAAAGAGCGTTCTAAAATGACTAAAAAAGAATTAGAGCTCAAGCAACAGTTATTATCTAATAAGCAACAGCAAATAAATAATTACCAGCAAGCTATACAAAAGCAAATTCAAGACGAGGATAAAAAAGCTACTCAGACTGTGATTAATGATATTAATGATTATGTACAAGAGTACGGCAAGGAAAAAGGTTATGACATCATTTTTGGCGCTAGTGGAAGTGGTAATATTATGTATGCCAGTGATGCTTCGGATTTAACAGAAATTGTTTTAGAAGGACTAAATGCAGAGTTTGAAGGCAAAAAGTAATAACGGCCACTTTGAGACTAAAAACTTTTGGTCATTAAGGTTCTCGAAGTGGTTTAAGAAGTGTGGTGCCATGTTTTTAGGATGTCTTTTGTCATTGTCACTCTCATGTAGCACTAAAACCTTTGATACAGAAAAGGAGCTTTTAGATTACATCACTGATGAAGCAAATGGGTATGTGCAAAAAAAATCAGTCAACGGGTATGATTTTTCTTTATTATACAGACCAACGGATTTACTAGTTCATCAAGAATTAAGTGATGATGAAAAGTCCGACTCTAAAAGGATAAAGGAATTGAGAGATAAATATAATAAGCACCTGTACTTTAATCTTAGTATGAGTAAAAACAACCAAGAGCTGTTGAGTACAGCACCAAAAGACAGAAATGAATTTGGAGCAATGGTTAATCAATTGGCTTTTGGTATGAATAAAAAAGTACACCTATTTACCCAAAGTAAAGACACTATAGAATTAGCAGACTTTATATACCCACGTATGTATGGCATGAGTAAATCTACGACCATAATGTTTGTATATCCTAGGGATGAAAATTTATTGGAAGAAGATTATCTAAATTTTACAATTGAAGATTTAGGACTCTATACAGGTGAGATTAGATTGAAAGTACCAACGAAAACTATAAAAAAAGAACCAACATTAATTTATTAAAATGAATAAAGTTAAATTTTCGCACAGAGTGATTGCTGTTTTTTTAACAGTAAGCTTTTTATCTTCAATCTTTCCATCAAATTTTGCTTATGCCAGTAATGGTGGTCCCGGTTCACCTGAAGCTGCTGGATTTGAGCCAGTAGATGCTACAGATATGGTAAATCTAACCAATGGAAATCTATCTTACGTTTTACCTTTAATGAGCGTAGAAGACTTTCCTGTAACCTTGTCATACCATGCAGGAATTACAACTGACATGGATGCCTCTTGGGCTGGATTAGGTTGGTATATAAATCCTGGTGCTATAAATCGATCTGTCACTAATACTCCTGATGATTGGAAAAGCGGTGTTGGGATTAATTTTACATCATTTTATCAGGAAACTACATCATATGGTGTAAGCGTTGAAGTTGGTTTCCCAGGAGCAGTCAGTGTTGGTGTAGGTATGAATTGGGGCGGAGGACAAGGGCTTTCTGGGTCTGTAAATGCTACAGTTGGAATTGGAGCTGGAACTGGAGGCATGGTTCAAGGTGGTGTTTCCGCAGGAATATCTACCACCGGTGATGCCACCATTGGTGCTGGTATAGGTATAGATTTGGGAGGTAATCTAAGCGCGGGTGTTGGTTTATCTTATTCCTTGAAAAATCAGTGGAATCTATCAGGTGGTATATCCAGTTCCATTGGTGAGAGCGGTGCTTACGTTGGAGCATCCATATCCACTAGTGGAGGATTTTCAATTGGAGGAGCAGGAAACAATAAGGCTAAAGGTGATAAAGTAGGTGGCAATTCAGGTGGTGTAGGCATGAGCTCAAGTAGTTTTTCTCAAGGAGATGCAAGCATAGACGTTCAAAACACTGGAGTTGCTGTGCCACTACATTTTGTGGGGATTCCAATCACTCTAGGTTTTAGAAAGCAAAAAGTAAAAATAAATATTAAAAAAGGATATTTAAACCAAGAATGGGGAGTTTTATATTCAAGTGATTACTCTAACATATCGTCAGAAGTGCCGAGAATTACTTCAGTAAGTAACTACAACGAACACTATA
Organism: Winogradskyella wandonensis; assembly: GCF_004346845.1. Lineage (GTDB taxonomy): Bacteria > Bacteroidota > Bacteroidia > Flavobacteriales > Flavobacteriaceae > Winogradskyella > Winogradskyella wandonensis. Next base: position 980,756 of record NZ_SMGI01000002.1, read on the forward strand.
CAGATTACATGGTTAGAACAAAATCCATGGACACCTATTCTTCTCGCCTACCGCAATTAGAAGAAGAATTCATATCAGATTATTCTAAAACAATAGAAAACATCAATTTTACTTACATGGCATATGATGATTATAATGTGTCAGCTCAAGGGTTAATGGGTAGTATGACTCCAAATGTTTTCCAGAATTCTAGTATTTATGGAAAAGGACAGGTAACTAAAAACGAAGCAGGTAAACCTATACATGCATTTTGGCATCATGGTTCCTCGAATACCGCAGTTGATAAGAAAATAGACCGAATCAATGGAAGTACTGTTGGAAATTACACCAAAGATGATTTTCATTTTTATTTTAATGGACAGTTTACTGGAACCGAAAAAAATAGCTCTGCTGGTTTTTTCACTGGTCTAGTTGACACGGCGACAACATTTGATGCATTGATTAATGAAGGTGTCCATATTGGAACATCAACAAATAATGCCTATCAGGGTAGAGCTAAATCTCCAAATTATGTTGAAGTATTCACGAATAACCAAATAGCTTCGGGGCATGCTACAGCAAGAGGATTAATAACACCTTCAACTATTCCTAATTCCGATAGAAGTGATATTTCAAAATTCGATCCAGATGGTATTGGAGCGTATAAAATCACTTCTCCTGATGGAAAAACATATCACTTTTCACTTCCCGTATATCACTATGAACAAATCCATAGAAGTCAGATTAATAACCAAGAAAATAGTGTTTTTGATATAGGAAATGTGAATGAAAAAAGACAATTTACCAGATATGCAACGCATTGGTTACTAACAGCAATAACAGGCTCCGATTATATAGATCAACCAGACCCAAATTTATCTAATACATTGAACACCTTTAACAAAGAAGACTATGGGTATTGGGTTGAGCTTGAATACGGAAAATGGAGTGACGGATTTGTATGGCGTAGCCCATATAAAGACAGAACTTACAATTACAATACCAATCTTAAAGGAGACATAGAAGATAAAGACAAGGGAGGTTATAGCTTTGGAAGAAAACAGCTATACTATTTAGACAAAATAAATACTAAAAATAGAACGGCACTTTTTATCAAAGATATTCGAGAAGATAATTTTGGTAAAGCGCTTAATTTCAAATTTTCAAACTCTAATAATGGTGGGTTAACCAATATTGGTAATACGGGTAATGGATCAGTACCTCAAAGTTTGAATTATACAAATCCTTCTCTGTATGTAAAAGAATCTGGGATTAGTTATAAGAGAGAATATAGTTTAAAGCTCTCTAAAATTATTCTGGTTGATAGCGATTTTGGGAAAAGTTTATCTAAAGATTCTAATTCGACGACAACAAATAATTTAGCTTCAACACTTGGGAATTTTAACAATACATATATACCAAATGATTATTGTACTCCTGGATGGGAATCGCCTTATTTTACTCAAGAATATGGTAGCAACTATGGATACTATATCCATAACGAGGCTCAGATTCTGGATAGTAGAGACGTTTCTTCAAGTTTTATACAGAATAACGCTCTAAAAGTTGTTGAATTTAATCACTCTTATGATTTGGCTAAAAATTCTCCTTCTTCATCAGAGGTAGTAACTAGTAATAATAGCCTAAATGGGAGACTAACCTTAGATTCTGTAATGTTTAAGGGTAAGGGTGGTACGGAATATATGCCTGCTACTGCATTTGAATATTATATGGAAGATATGCAAAATATTCAGCTTCCGTCACTTGCTGGTGGCATGTATCCAAATAAAACTCAAATAAAAGATTTTGTTGAGGCTAAGGCAGCTTTAGTAGACTCATGGGGTTTTATACAAGATAATCCTAATTATCAATCTAATGAGAATGAGATTAAAGCTTGGAGTTTAAAAGAAATTACCATGCCAACTGGGGCTAAAATTGAAATTAACTATGAAGAGGATGATTATTGGATGGAAGCTTTTTCAAGGCGTTTTTGGCAAGATGGTCTTGAAGCTAATTTTACTCAAGAAAACGGTATTAAATATGTCTATTTTAGACAACAACAAGGCACATCTAGTGACGTTATAGATTTTACAAATTATTTTAATCTAAATTCGGATGTATTTCTAGACATTCAATATCATAGAAACCCCAGCACAGGAAGTCATGGAAGACGTATAGCTGATTTTGCTGGGTCATTCGACTTGGTAAGTGTCTCTAATTCGGAAATAAAGATACAGCTACCTACAGAGCAGAATAATCATGATAGAACAGGTGATTTCTGTGGAAGTTATCCTTGGAGCTATACTGCATACTATTGCTGTTCAAGTAATCTTGATGTCAATGAAGTTGGTTATATAGCACCAATGGGAGGAAGCCCATGTGATCCTCCTGGCAATGGTTCTACTCATTTCCGTTTCAAACTTTTGGCAAATAAAATTCCTGAATCTGAGACAGGTGGTGGATTAAGAGTCAGCGAAGTAAGAACAATAAGCGATGCAAAAACATACAAAATAAAGTATGACTATTCACATCCAACGGAAAATAGAAGTTCAGGAATTACATCTTATGCTCCCGTCGATGGTTTAAAATTTGTACCATATGAAACAGAAGTCCCAGGCCCTGGTGTTATGTACGAGTATGTTACAATGACTCAAACTTCTAACGATGATGAATATTATTCTAAAACCCGATATCGACATCATGTCTTAAAGCCAGTTTTCAACATTTTTAATCCAGAAATAGAAATGGAGGCTCTTGATGCGAATGCTACTGGAGAAGATAAAATATTTTGGGCAAATGTAACAGAAGACTACGCTGGTATGAACGGTAATAACTCAAAAAACATTGAGGCTAAAAAAGTTGATATACATATTAATACCGCTCTATTAGGTCAATTAAAGTCAATAGAAAATTTAAACAGTTATGACCATGTCATGATGCGTACTGAAAATGAATATATAAATGGAAATAATCTCATTTCTGGACCTAATTCAGAACCGAATAAAGGGTATACAAAAGAGACCTTTAATTCTATGAAAACCATTTTTCAAACGAATAATGAGGGGACAGTAGTAGAAAATGTTAAGCGTTTACTGAGTATATCATCAAGGACAGAGTATAATAATATGCTTAAAAAAACTAACACTTATGCACTAGGAAGCGTAACATCAGTAGAATATGATGACGTAGATGGATGGTTAGGTAGCTATAAAAAGAGCATTACAACATTGCCTAACGGACTTGTAACTAAAAGTTATAAAATCCCTGCCTATGAAAAATATCCAAACATGCAGTCTAGAATTATTAATCATAATAACAAAAACATGTTGACCCAAGAAGCTATGACTATTAATGAATATGCTGGTGGTACTCTAAGTGCTTCTTTAACAACATGGAATGACCAATGGGAATATACAGACGCCACGGGTAATACAAATATAGAATCTGGGGTTTGGAGAAAGCATAAATCATTTGTTTGGAAAGACGATATAAATCCTACAACTGGAGTATATTCAACTTCTCTCAATTCGACCAATGACTATTTTAATTGGGGTATTGGAGCACCTACAAGTAATAAATGGCAAAATATTTCTGAGATTACAAAGTATACACATTGGTCGAGTCCAATAGAAACTCGAGATATCAATAATAATTTTGCTTCATCAAAAATGGCTGATAACTTCAGTAAAGTTGAAGCTTCGGGCAACGCAAGACTAAGCGAGCTCTATTTTTCAGGAGCAGAATATCAAGCTTCAGGTAACTTTCTAACTGACAATGTACAAGGGGCTCAATACCGTCATCTTGGCAATGCACATACAGGAGACTATTCTTTAAGTATAACCTCTCCAGGTGCCCAGTTTTTTAAGGTTCAGGGAGATGTTGGTAGTGACCACGGCGATATATCCAAAACATTTAGACCTGGTAAATACAAAATCTCTATCTGGGCAGATGTAAATACTAAAAGTCATAGTGAATTAAAACTAATGTTCAATGGAAATGAAATAACCTCTACAGAAGTGGTTCGAGCCGGGGATTGGATACTCATGAATTATTATATAGACTTAAGCTCTAATTCTACTGTTGACCTATACTTTACAACGGCTAATACTAATGCTCAATCATTATTCTATGACGATTTCAGAATGCATCCAATTCACTCAAGTATGAATAGCTATATATATAATCAAAGTACAGATGAGTTAATTTCAATCCTAGATGCAAATAATTTAGCAACACTCTACTGTTATGATTCTGGAGGAAGACTTTGCTCAACATATACTGAAGTGGTAGACACCGTTTCTGGTAATGGTAGTTTTAACAGTGGTGGTTTTAAAGTTGTATCTCAAAACAAGTATAATTATAAAAATAGCGTTACAAGTGCCAATTGTAGCTGTACATTTTAAAAACTTATAACTATGACATTACGCAATAACATAACCCTATTTACATCCTTGCTTATAATTTGTATTCATAGTTATAATTTGAATGCACAAGCTAACGAACTTCCTTACGATTGGACGCCTGGAAGTGGAGGAACAGAATTTTATAACCAAAATGGCTCTACTGTAGAGAATGAAAGACTCTATGGGGAAGACCCTTTTGGAAACACATCATTATTATGGCGTTGTGGAAACGAGCCAGATTACCATGCCGACGGCGGATGGAATACTGATTACTTTGAAATCGATAACACGAAAACTTATCGGTATTCTGTTTGGGTAAAGCGAACAGGCTCCCAAGATGGTAGAACTTATCATGGTACTGTAAACGTCAATAATTTGAATGGAACACCGCATACAAATCCATATTTTTGGTCAGGAGATTTACCTACTTTAGATAACTGGTATTTATTAGTTGGTATTATTCACCCGCATACCTATGTAGGTAGTCATAGTAATATAGGGGGAGTTTATGATGTTGTCGGTAATAAAATTCTTGGAGCTAATGATTTTAAATGGAGGAGTGACAATACTTCAACAAGAATGCGAAGCTATTTATACTATGCAGTAGATACTAATGTCCGTCAGTATTTTTATGGTGCTAAATTTCAGGAAATTGATAATATCAATGACGCGATTAATGATTTATTTATAGAAGAAGCGCCATCAACCTCTGATAATCTTAACTGGGTAAGCGGTATAAGCTATAACTTCTTAGGTCATCCTATAAGTAAAAATATGTCTTTCTTTGACGAGACTGGCAACGGTACACAATCCCAAAGTTGGGATATTTTAACAGGGAAAGTATGGAATTCGGAAACGCGTTATGATAGTCATGGAAGACCAGCATTACAAACATTGAGCGCACCTATTGGTACATCTTTTGGATACAAACAGGACTTCATAAGACGTTCAAATGGTACTACATATACAAACTCAGATTTTGAAAACAATCCTGAAAATCCGCAACCCGTTGGTAATCAGAATGAAACTTTAGGACACTATTACAGTACTTTAAATACCAACGAGCCTTATCAAGATATTACCTCCTATCCTTACTCAAGGACCGTTTATAGTAAACTACTTCCTGGAAACGTAAAAAAAGTGGTTGGAGGAAATAAAATTAACAACCAATGGTTACAAACTTATAGTTTTACTATGCCAGCTCCTGGACAAGCTAGCGGGGTCACTAAAACAGTTAGCAGAGATGTACATGGTATTGAAGTTGTTATTTTTACAGATGCAGAAGGCAACACAATAAAAGCTGCAAGAAGCGGTAATGAAGAAGAAGCTCAACCAATAAATACGGTCACTAGTACTATAAAAGAAAATGGTTTTGTAGACATACATATATCCAAAGGTTGTAATGGTATAACGGTAAATAACCCAACGACTGGTAATACTATTGAAGTATATGATTTGATTACGGAGTCTATTGTGCCTCCTTCTCAATGGTCTAATTTACCTAGTGGATATTATAGAGTAGCTGTAGTGAATGCTTCAAGTTTTATTTATAATCCATCACAACAAATAACAGTACAGCATCAAAATAATTATTACGATTTTTCGAATAATGTTTTTGACAAAGCAGGACGTTTATTATCAAGTACTCAGCCAAATGGAAACCTTCTAAAGAGTGATTTTGAATATAATAGCCTTGGTCAACTTCTAGAAACCTCTAGTCCTGACGAGGGAACTGCAAAATTTAAATATAGAAAAGATGGACAAATAAGGTTTTCTCAGAATAGCAAGCAAGAGTTAGCCGGCGAATTTTCCTATACAAATTATGACGACTTAGGTAGACCTGTAGAAAGTGGCATTATAGAAAACTCATCATTCGATACTTTAGATCCAGATAACAATACCCTTCCAGCAGGAGTTAGAAAAGAACAGCAATTTACTGAGTACGATGTCCCAGATATTACTGGGTTCAATGCAACTTTTAATTCAGGAAGTGCTTCACCTGGCAGATACACTCACACTTTTTTAGCAGGAAATGTGAGTAAAACTTACACAAAAAATCCTGATACTAATACGACTTGGTATAGCTATGACATCTACGGAAGAGTAAGATGGATTGTCCAAAATATTGAGGGATTAGGGACTAAAACAATTGATTATGAATATGATTATGCTACAGGACAAGTCACTCACGTGATATATCAACAATATGAGCCTTCAGAATTATTTATTCATAGATACACCTACAACGAGGCTGGACAGCTTACCAAAGTAGAAACTTCAGATAATGGAAGTAATTACATAACGCAAGCAGACTACTCATATTATGAAAGTGGCGCATTAAAAAGAACGGATTTGGCAAATGGTCTTCAAGGTATAGATTATGTTTACAATCTTAATGGACAGTTAAAATCTATAAATCATCCTGAACTTGTAGCAAGTAAGGATCCTGGTGGTGATAGTAATGATTTATTTGGGATGCAGCTAGACTATTACAGCACAGATTATGCAAGAAGCCAGCGTGTTAATATTAGCACTTCGCAAAATGGTGTAGACCAGTTTAATGGAAATATAAAAAGTATGCGATGGAATACAAGCGGTACTCTGCCTTTACCTAAACAAAGCACATATAACTATACTTATAATAAAAATAATTGGTTATCTTCTGCAACATATGGAGAATATCTTAGCGGGAGTACTGCTTCTAATGGTAGTTTTACTCCTAACTCAAATTCAGATTATAAGGTAGATAATATCACTTATGACGCTAACGGAAATATTGAAACCTTGAAAAGAAATGGCTATACGGGAGGAGGTAATAATAACATGGACAATTTTATCTATAATTATAATGGTATTAATAATCAATTAAATAGTATAAGTGATACCAATGATAATTCAGACTCTAATAGGTATAACGATTTAAAAAATCAATTGACCCAAGCAGACGTTCAATCTGGTATGGTTAATTATGTATACAACAGTATAGGCCAATTAACAACTAATATTAAAGACCAAATCACTTACAATTATAACGCGTCTGGATTAACAACAAAAATAAGTGGTTTCACCAATGAGAATACAGGAGAATATGCTACACTTATGTTGCATGATTATGAAGATGCAGGACAAGAAGAAGTAGCGCTTTGGGAATTTAATGCTAGAGGTTCTAGTGCTAGCATAGAATCTCGTTATTCAGTAACCCAAGATTTAAACTATATCTGTTCGTATTTAAATGACACTTACGGAAAGTCTTTAAATATTAATGCTGTGCCAAATTCTCAGGCTAAAAGATACTTACAAACAATTCCAGATGTAAATCACAGATTAGAGCTAGACATGATTGCTTTACAAAGCAACGGTATAATATCTCCATTTGGTTCTGGTAATCCAGACCAAATACCAGTTGGGTATAGGATACGCATCCTGTCAAAATCTGGAGCACAGCTAGCAATTGAAACTGTAAATCCAACTTTAAGCTGGATTAATGACCCAGATACTGGTAATGCTGGTGGTTGTTCATACTTCTATGATGAATATATAGTTATGGATTTTGTTACAGGACGCTATGATGACAAAGTGTACCTAGAAATTACACCACTAAGTAACAGTACCAACAATGTTCAGCTTTATCTAGATAATCTCCATCTACAGGCAACTACAGAAACTAAAGTTGCTTTTTTCTACGACGATAAGGGTAAGCGCATAAAAAAAGAGACTTACCAAGAAAGTAATGGAAATATTACAACTACAACTACCTACTACGTTAGGGATGTAGCAGGTAATCCTATGGGGATATATCAAAGAATTTCTAGTCCAGTTATTAATGGCTTAATGATTTTAAAAGAGCAACCTATATATGGAGCTTCCCGTATAGGGATACATAATAGAGAAACGGGTACAGACCTCTATCAGCTTACAGACCATTTAGGTAATGTTCGTGCTGTAATTGCAAAGCAGGGAACCAATGCAATGGCAATTACAGCTAAAACAGATTACTATCCATTTGGGATGGCGATGCCCAATAGAAATATCGAAGGCAACTACCGCTACGGCTATCAAGGGGAATACGCCGAAAAAGAAGAGG
>NZ_SMGI01000003.1:0-206028 GCF_004346845.1 Winogradskyella wandonensis
AATTAAAATTTGCCTTATGTTAACTCATTGACCTAAACTTCCGTTTAATAAACTGATTAATGATTAAGCCCGCGTTAGGGATTGTAGTGGATAGCCCACAGTAAGTCCACCAAATCCTTTTGGTAGACTTGCGAGGACTTGGAACGGAAAGCCCGACCCTCTAGGGGAACGCTATAAAAAGAATATTACACAGTTATTATCTCCTATACTTTGCTAGTTCCTGATATACCTATATATTTGTCAGTTATTAAAAACTTATAAAATATAATGATACAAATTACTCTACCTGACGGTTCGGTGCGCACTTTTAATAAAGGTGTAACACCTTATGAAGTGGCTGTAGATATTAGCGAGGGATTTGCCCGTAATGTTATATCTGCAAAATTCAATAATACAGTTATTGAAACCACCACTCCATTGACCACCGACGGTAGTCTTATATTATATACATGGCGTGATGATGATGGTAAAAAAGCCTTTTGGCATTCTTCTGCCCACGTACTTGCACAAGCTTTAGAAGAACTATATCCTGGTGTAAAACTTTGGGTAGGACCTGCAATTGAAAATGGTTTTTATTATGACGTTGATTTAGGAGAAGGCTCTATTTCTGAAAAGGATTTTAAGCAAATTGAAAATAAAATGCTTGAAATCGCTCGCGGCAAGTACGATTTTAAGATGCGCTCTGTTTCTAAAGCGGATGCACTAGCCATTTACGAGGGTAAAAATGAGTACAAGGTGGATTTGATAGAAAATCTTGAAGACGGTACCATTAGTTTTTGCGACCATTCTACATTTACAGATTTATGTCGCGGTGGACATATCCCTAATACAGGGCTTATTAAGGCTGTAAAGATATTAAGCGTTGCTGGAGCGTATTACAAAGGTGACGAAAATGAAAAACAACTGACACGTGTATATGGTATCTCTTTCCCTAAACAAAAAGAACTCACTGAATATTTACATTTATTAGAAGAAGCAAAGAAACGCGACCATAGAAAACTAGGAAAAGAACTCGAGCTTTTTACATTTTCTCAAAAAGTTGGTCAAGGTCTACCACTATGGCTACCAAAAGGAGCTGCGCTAAGAGAACGTCTAGAAAATTTCTTGAAAGCTGCTCAGAAAAAAGCAGGCTACGAAATGGTCGTTACACCGCATATAGGACAAAAAGAACTTTATGAAACTTCTGGACATTATGCAAAATATGGCGAAGATAGCTTTCAACCTATAAGCACGCCCAACGAAGGTGAAGAATTTTTGTTGAAACCGATGAACTGTCCACATCATTGTGAGATATATAATACGCGACCATTTTCTTATAAAGAGTTACCAAAGCGTTATGCCGAGTTTGGTACAGTATACAGATACGAACAAAGTGGTGAACTGCATGGCTTAACCCGTGTAAGAGGCTTTACTCAAGATGATGCGCATATTTTCTGTACACCAGACCAACTAGATAGAGAGTTTAAAGAAGTTATTGACCTAGTACTTTATGTGTTTGGTTCTTTAGGATTTGAAAACTTTACAGCTCAGGTTTCTATTAGAGACCCAAAAAATCCTGAAAAATACATTGGGAGTGTTGAAAATTGGGAAAAAGCAGAAAATGCAATTCTTAATGCAGCAAAAGATAAAGGTCTCAATTTTGTTGTTGAAGAAGGTGAAGCCGCATTTTATGGACCTAAATTAGATTTTATGGTGAAAGATGCTCTTGGTCGCCAATGGCAATTGGGAACAATCCAAGTAGATTATAACTTGCCAGAACGTTTTGATTTAACTTATAAAGGAAGTGATAATGAGTTGCATAGACCTGTAATGATTCACCGTGCACCTTTTGGAAGTATGGAGCGCTTTGTAGCTATTTTACTAGAACATACAGGAGGTAATTTTCCGCTTTGGCTAATGCCTGAGCAAGCTATTGTCTTATCAATCAGTGAGAAATATGAAAAATACGCTGAAAAAGTTTTAAATTTGCTAGAAAATGACGAAATTCGCGCCCTCGCAGATAATAGAAACGAGACTGTAGGCAAGAAAATTCGGGAAGCCGAAATGCAGAAGTATCCGTTTATGATTATTGTTGGCGAGCAAGAAGAGAAAGACAATACAATAACGGTAAGGGCGCACGGTGGTGAGGATCTTGGCACAATAAGTGTAGAAGCTTTCTCAGCAATAGTAAAAAAGCAAATAAACGAAAGTCTTAAAACTTTCAAATAAAAGAAGTTTAATTAAAATTTATAAGCCATAGCAATACGTAGAAGAAAAAATTTCAGCAGACGTGTAGTCCAAGAGGACAAGCACAGAATAAACGGAAAAATTAGATCCGAAGAGGTAAGGCTTGTCGGAGACAATGTAGAAATAGGTGTATATCCTACACGCAAAGCCTTGGACATAGCAGATGAACAAGGGTTAGATTTAGTAGAGATTTCGCCAAACGCTAATCCGCCTGTCTGCAAAGTTATGGACTATAAAAAGTTTCTTTATGAGCAAAAGAAACGCGAAAAGGCTTTAAAGTCTAAAGCCACCAAAGTTGTAGTTAAGGAAATTAGATTTGGACCACAAACTGATGACCATGACTACGAATTTAAAAAGAAACACGCAGAAAAGTTTTTAAAAGATGGTGCAAAGCTTAAGGCTTTTGTGTTTTTTAAAGGACGCTCTATTGTGTTTAAAGAGCAAGGACAGATATTACTATTAAGACTTGCTCAGGATTTAGAGGAGTTTGGTAAAGTAGAACAAATGCCAAAATTAGAAGGTAAACGTATGATTATGTTTATCGCTCCAAAGAAAAAGTAAAAAGTAGCCGAAAGAGATTCGGTTTTAAGATAATAAGCGAAACGTAATTAAATAATAGGAGAAAATGCCTAAAATGAAAACCAAATCAAGTGCTAAGAAACGTTTCAAACTAACTGGCACTGGTAAGATTAAAAGAAAGCACGCTTTTAAGAGTCATATTTTGACAAAAAAATCTAAAAAGCGTAAGCTAGCGTTAACTCATGATACATTAGTACATAAGGCTGACGAAGACAACATTAAAACCATGTTACGTTTAAAGTAATATAGTTTTAATCGGTTAAAATTATTTTATAAACCCTGGAGTTAGGCAAAATTATTTAGCAAGTACCATAGTGGTCGCCTACTACAAAAAACAATTAAAGAAATGCCAAGATCAGTAAATTCAGTTGCAAAGAGAGCTAGAAGAAAAAAGGTTCTTAAGCAAGCAAAAGGCTACTGGGGAAGACGTAAAAACGTTTGGACAGTAGCAAAAAATGCGGTAGATAAAGCGATGCAATACTCGTACAGAGACCGCAGAAACAAAAAAAGAACATTCCGTGCATTATGGATTATGCGTATTAACGCAGGTGCAAGACAACATGGGATGAGCTATTCGAAATTCATGGGGAAATTAAAAGCTAATAATATTGAATTGAATCGTAAGGTTCTTGCAGATTTAGCTATGAATCACCCTGAGGCTTTTGAAGCTATAGTAAACAAAGTTAAATAAGGCTTTTAGCCAAATTAATAACAACATTTCGCTTAGAAAAACCCACTTAAATGAGTGGGTTTTTTGTTTGTATTATTGAATTGCATAAATCTTAAGCCTTTCTGACTTTCCTTTAAGCTCCATATCTTGTGCTAATAGCTGAAAATGAGAAGGAGAAATGTTCAAATTTTCCATTACAGACTCAGAAAGCAGTAAAGACTTATTAAACTTATTACATAAACTTTGAATTCTGGAAGCGGTGTTTATTACGTCACCATGAAATGCTAAATCTTTTTTTACTGTACCAATCTCTGCTACCATTAACTTTCCAAAGTGCACACCTGCTTTAAAAACAGGCCAGAAATTATACTTCTTTTCAAAATAACTACGTCTTTTTTCTAATCTTTTCTGAAAAGCAAAAAACATGTTAATACAATTATTATTTCTAAATCCACTTTTCCCTCTCCAATAAATGACTGCTTCATCACCGACGTATTGATAAACTTCAGCTTCAAAACGATTTAGCGTTATGTTCAAGTCTAAAAAGCAATCTTGTATAAATTGACTATACATTTTATGTCCCAATTGCTCTGCTATTTTAGTAGAGTCCTTTAAATCTAAAAACATTAAAACGTTTTCTTGTTCTTTTGGTTTTTTATACTGACCTACAAGAACTTGCAAAAAATTTCCTCTACCGAATCTTCCATTAGCTATACGAATTAAGGAAAATACTATTGATGCTATAACAAAGTATATAACAGTAATCCAAAAAAATGGGTCCTTCCGCCACCACCCTATTTCGTTTGGCAAATCTAAATCTGTTAGTTCTTCTAAATAAAAAGAGGTAAGACTTAGCACAACTATGATAAGTATAAAATAGATAATAGATTTAAGTATAATACTTAGTCCTAGGACAAGACGCTTACTAAACCTGTCGAATAAAAATTCTATAATCGCATAAAATAGACTTACAATTAGCCCTACGATAATAGCACCTTCAAAATAAGCTCTTAAAGGCAAGTCTAAAACATCATCAGTAAATAGAGACAATTCTGATTCAAGACCATTATACCGTATCGCAGTAAATAGTATAAATGCGCCTACCCAAAAAATAGTAGATATTAAAAAAAGTCGTAAAAAAGATTTAGTGCTATTGGACATTGAAGCTTATTAAGTCTTCTGCTTTTTCTTTTTAGCAGCAGGAAACAAGACATTATTAAGTATTAGCCTATATCCAGGAGATGTGGGATGTAAGTCTAATTCTGTTTTTGGGTCACCTACTCGGTGCGTATAATCTTCTGGATCATGACCGCCATAGAAGGTAAAAAAACCTTTTCCTTTAATACCATGGATGTACTTAGCCTCGCCATTAGTCTTATTTTCTCCCATAACTAAAACATTAGACTTTATTTGTTCTCTTGTAAACGACGTTGTTTGTCCCATAAAGCCTTTTACCAAAGCCGTATGGTTCTGCGTTAACATGGTTGGAATTGGATCCCATTTGGCCGAATATTCCATTAGAGAAAAATAATCTGTTTCTTTCGGAATTCTTCTTTTACGCGTCATATCTATTGAAGAAAACTCATAAATATTAGGATTTCTCTCTAATATAAAATCTTTAAAAGCAAAGGTTTTACTATAGTCTATTTTGTTTTGATAACCAGGGTCACTACCATCGCCATCGAACATCGGTTCACAGATATCCACACCTTCAGCAGACAAAGCAATATCAAAACTATCTGTGGCTGAACACATAGCAAACATAAATCCGCCACCAGCAACATAATTTCTAATCTTAAGAGCGACATCTAATTTAGCTTCAGATACTTTATTATAACCTAACTTTCTAGCTAACGCTTCGGCCTCTTTTTTTTCTTCTATGTACCATGCTGCAGAACGATATGTTCTGTAAAATTTTCCGTATTGCCCCGTAAAATCTTCATGATGTAGATGCAACCAATCGTAAAGTAATAATCCGTCTTTAAGAACTTCTTCATCATAAATAGTTTCATAAGGAATTTCGGCATAGGTCAAAACCATGGTCACCGCATCATCCCAAGGTTGTTTCCCGTACGGCGTATAAACAGCGATTTTTGGTGCTTTTTCTAGTACAACGGCTTCTTGATTTACAGCAGGACTAGCAATCTCGTCTAAGATTTGCTCTGCTTGGGCGTCTGATATTAATTCAAAAGAGACACCTCTTATTTGGCATTCTCTTCTAATAATATCTGCATCTGGTAATAAAAAAGACCCACCTCTGTAATTTAGCAACCATTTTACTTTTAAATTTCGCTCCAAGGTCCAATAGGTTACACCATAGGCTTTTAAATGATTTTCTTGAGTTTCTGCATCCATAGGCACCAGAATGTATGACGCATGAGCCCAAGTAGTACAAAAAATAATAGTAAAAAGTAAAAGAAATCGTTTCAATCTGTTAATAATTTGATTTGAAAGATAACTAAAATTTAATTCGGAGATTAAGCCTTTATTATTCTTTTAAGAATTAATAGATTCTAAATATCTTCTATTGTTGTCTGCTTTCCAGAAAGCAAACTGGCAATAATTCTGGTGGATTGAAATTGTTCTAAAATAATCTTTAGAAAAACAGTTATTGGAATTGCCATAATTAATCCAGGAATTCCCCATAAAAATCCCCAGAACATCAACATTACTAGGACCGCAATAATATTTATTGAAAATGATTTTCCCATAAAAATTGGCTCTAAAATGGCTCCAAAAACTACTTGAACAAGTGTAATGGACAACATAAAAAACAATAAGATACTAGTTGTGTCTAATTCTACAAATGCAAATATCGATAGTAAAATTACAGATACAAACGAACCTACCATCTGAACAAAATTTATCGCAAATGCAAATAATCCCCAGAATATTGGAAAACTTACATCGAAGAACACACACATTAAACCGGTAAATAATCCTGTTAAAGCACTAACTAAAAACTTGACTTTAATAAATTTTATTAAGTCCTTTTCAATTTTCATAAACGCTTTTATGGATGTGTATTTTTGTCGTAAAAGGGTATTGTTAATTAAAGTGTGGACATTTATTGATTCTGCTAACCAAAGGACCACAAAAAAAGCCGTCATTAACAACATGGTCAAGAATTTTCGCAGAAATCCTATAGTATTTCCAATATTCTCTTTTTGAAAAAACTGTGCTAAAACATTTTTATTAGAAGCTACCTCTATGCCAAAACTAGAAGACAGATATGTCTTTAGGCTTTCAATTTTTGGCTCGGCTTTATCAAGAAACTCTGAGTTGTTTGCTAATATTTCCTTACTGGATAACTGTATAAGTTCTATTCCTATTTTTAATCCACCGGCAACAAGAAGCAAAACAATGATAATACTAAAAAACTTTGGGATATTTTTTCGGCCTAACCAACGCATTAATGGTAAAAACAATAATGCAATAAACATTGAAAATATTAATGGAATAAAAATAAAAGATAATACCTTAAGTAAATAAAATACGATAGGTATTACGATTATAAGTAGTAAAATATTGGTTGTTCGTCTTTCGTTAAGCATAGAACAAAGCTAACTCTTATATTAAATAAATTATCTGAAAAAAATGATAAAATTAGAATGGTACACCATCATCGTCTGGTGCATCAAAAGCATCGCTTGCTGAAGGAAAATTATCCGTTTTAAATGTATCATCGTTGGCAGCAGCATTTAATTTAGACTGAAACTCGAAAGGCGTATCAAAGTCATCTAAATTATCGAACTTACCTAGATGTCCTATAAATTTAAGTCTAATATTATCTAAACCACCATTTCTGTGCTTTGCAACAATAAATTCACCCTGACCTTCTGTTGGCGAACGTTCTTCGTCATCCCACTCGTCAATCTTGTAATACTCTGGACGGTATATAAACGATACAATATCCGCATCTTGTTCTATAGCTCCAGATTCACGTAAATCCGATAATAATGGTCGTTTACTTCCGCCACGAGTTTCTACAGCACGAGACAATTGAGATAACGCAATTACAGGAACATTTAATTCTTTAGCTAAAGCCTTAAGATTACGAGAAATCATTGAGATTTCTTGTTCTCTGTTTCCTCCTTTTTGGCTTCCACCACCCGTCATTAATTGCAAGTAATCAATAATTATCATCTTTATACCATACTGAGACGAAAGTCTTCTAGCTTTAGCACGT
Source organism: Winogradskyella wandonensis (assembly GCF_004346845.1). Lineage (GTDB taxonomy): Bacteria > Bacteroidota > Bacteroidia > Flavobacteriales > Flavobacteriaceae > Winogradskyella > Winogradskyella wandonensis. The sequence continues at coordinate 7,665 of NZ_SMGI01000003.1, forward strand.
AAATCGAAAATAGATAGTGACGGTGTGTCATCGATAAATAGTGGGGCTTTTTCTAACGTTTTTACTTTTACATTAAGTTGCTCCCATTCGTGTTTTTCTAATTTTCCTGTTCTCAGTTTTTCTGAAGACAAACCCGTTTCACTAGAAATTAAACGTGTAATAAGTTGTACTGAAGACATCTCTAAAGAGAAGAATGCCACAGGAATATTACTATTTACAGCAATATTACGGGCCATTGTTAAGGTCAAGGCCGTTTTACCCATACCTGGACGTGCTGCAACAATAATTAAATCGGATGGCTGCCAGCCCGAGGTTAACTTATCTAACTTATCAAATCCTGATGGTATACCACTGAGTCCTTCTTTATTAGATATTTCTTCAATTTTTTTCTTAGCTTGAATTACTAAGCTTTGAGCTGTCTCTGTTGATTTCTTTACATTGCCTTGAGTAACTTCGTAGAGTTTAGCTTCGGCATTATCCAAAAGATCAAAAACATCCTTACCTTCATCATAGGCTTCCTCAATAATTTCGTTTGAAATTTTTATAAGGCTACGCTGAATATACTTTTGAAGAATAATACGCGCATGGAACTCTATATGGGCAGACGAAGAAACACGTTGTGTTAAAGAGATGAGATAAAAATCACCACCTACAGCATCTAACTTTCCGTCTTTTCGCAATTGCGTAGAAACTGTTAATAAGTCAACAGGTTCGCTATTTTCAAAAAGTTTAAAAATGGCTTCAAATATATCTCGATGTGCTTGTTTATAGAAAGCGTCCGGGCTAAGAATATCAATAACCTCATCCACACCTTTTTTATCAATCATCATGGCACCAAGTACAACCTCTTCTAGGTCTAAAGCTTGAGGTGGAATTTTTCCTTTTTCTAGACTAATAATAGAACTTTTGTCAACTTTATAGCCTTGTACTGGGTTAGGTTGTTTCATTTATAGTGATTGATTTTTTTATTAATCTTTGATTTTGCAGTTAGTTGTTATGCGCTGAAATACGATAAAAATGAGTCATCGTTTTCAAGGTTTACGAAAGTAAATAAATACTTTAATTTCTATGGTTTAGAGACTATGCAATCATCAACACTTCATTAACAAATTAACTGTTAATAACTCGAATATATTGTTAATAGAGCCAAAAAAACTGAAGTAAAAAACTTCAGTCTTTCCGTTAGTCTATGTTTTGTTGGACTTAAGATTTATAAACGCCCATATTACTATACTTCTCCATTCGGTTATTTATTAAATCTTTTGGTGATAAGTTTTTAAGCTCGTCGTAAGTTTTAACAATGGCGTTTTGTACTGCCAAAAATGTTTTTTCTCTATCCTTATGAGCTCCTCCTAATGGTTCTTTAATAATCTGGTCTACCAACTTCATTCGCTTCATGTCTTTAGCGGTAAGCTTAAGAGCTTCTGCCGCTTGTTCTTTGTACTCCCAACTGCGCCATAAAATAGAAGAGCAAGACTCCGGAGAAATTACAGAATACCAGGTGTTTTCTAACATTAATACTTTGTCACCAACACCAATACCTAATGCACCTCCTGATGCACCTTCGCCAATAATAATGGTGATGATAGGCACTTTTAGTCTTGTCATTTCCAAAATGTTTCGCGCAATAGCCTCACCTTGACCTCTTTCTTCGGCTTCAAAACCCGGATAGGCTCCCGGTGTATCGATTAAAGTAACTACAGGAATTCCAAACTTTTCTGCAGACTTCATTAAGCGCAACGCTTTTCTATAGCCTTCAGGATTAGACATCCCAAAATTTCTATACTGCCTAGTTTTTGTATTGTATCCTTTTTGCTGACCAATAAACATATAGCTCTGGTCTCCTATTTTACCTAAACCACCAATCATTGCTTTATCGTCCTTCACATTTCTATCGCCATGAAGTTCTAAAAAGCTGTCGCCACACAACGCTTTTATATGGTCTAATGTATAAGGTCTATCTGGATGCCTTGACAACTGTACACGTTGCCAAGCGGTAAGATTTTTATAGATATCTTTCTTGGTATCCTCTAGTTTTTTCTCTATTTGCTTGCAGGTTTCTGTAACGTCTACTTCACTTTCATCGCCAATAATTCTGCATTTTTGCAATTGGTCTTCTAGTTCTTTTATCGGTAATTCAAACTCTAAATATTCCATACAATTTGAAATTAGTTTATTTAGTTAGATGACAAAAATATAAATTACAACTTAGCTATGGGCTATTTTAATATGATAAATTAAATTAAGTACGTTTCTTTTTGCGATAATTCTTCAGTAAAGCATCAAAAACAACTGCGCAAATAACTATGATAGCACCGATATAAAATTGAGGAGACATTTTCTCTTTATCAGGAAAAAATAAAAGCGCTAAAATAATTCCGTATACAGGCTCTAAGTTGTAACTAAGGATTACTGTAAAGGGCGAAATGTATTTCATGATTTCCACCGCGGCAATGAAAGCATAAGCTGTACAAATTGAGGCTAGAATTATAAGATAAATCCAATCGTTATTCGATAATGTAAAAAAAGCAACATCAAAACCGTCATAAAACAAAATTATACAAACACTTATGCAAATAACTCCGCTTACGAACTCATAAAAAGAAATGACACTAGCCTTGTGCTTTCTTATAAGTTTACCATTGATGACGGCGAATAAGGTTGAAAAAAGTGCTGATGATAAACCCAAAATAATACCATTAATGTATTTAAGTTCGCCTTGTGTGATTAGAAAAATTCCAATTATCACTATAATTCCAAATAAAATCTCATAATACAAAATTCTCCGCTTGAAGATTAAAGGCTCCACAAATGATGCAAAGAAAGCGCCAGACGAAAACATGGCTAAAGTTATGGATACATTCGATTGATTAATAGCCTCGAAAAACGTAATCCAATGTGCGGCTATGATTAATCCAGCAATGCTTAATTGAAATAAGAGTCGCTTAGTAATTCTTAAATTCTTCTTTGTTATTCTAATGTACCCATACATTAGAATACCTGCTATTAACATTCTATACCATACCAAAGCAAAAGAACCTATAGAAATAAGCTCTCCTAAAATAGCCGTAAAACCAGCTATAAAAACCAAAAAATGTAAATGAAGATAATGCTTTATACTAGCGTCTGGCATTGTTTAATAGATATAATGCTAAAATACCAAAAACAACATTTGGAAACCAAACCGCTATTAATGGAGAAAAATTAGCTTGCTCTGCTAATACACCGAATATTTTATCGAAAAACACAAAGACCATTGCTATTGTGATACCAATAGCCAAATTAATTCCCATTCCGCCTCTTCGTTTAACAGAAGATACAGCAACAGCAATGATTGTTAGAATGAAAACAGAAACTGGCAAGCTCCATTTTTTATATTTTACAACTTCGTATCGACCTATATTAGGCGAACCACGCCTCTTTTCTTTATCAATAAAATCTACTAATTCGCCATAAGGTTTTGTCTCAGCAATATAATTAACTGGTGTTAAATCATCGACATCGAAAGAAAATTTTAAATCTATGCTGTTTTCACTCTCTACAGTTACATTGCCATTAGTGTCATACACTCGCTTATAATATCTACTGAGTCTGTACAACGAATCTTCTTCAACATAACGAATATTATTAGCAAAAATCTTGTATTTAAGTTTATTATCTTCTAAGTATTCCAAAGTGAAATTCTGTCCATTTTTACTCTTAGGATCAAAATTACTTACGTATACAATTTCATTATCGGATAATCTTCTATACACATCTTGGGTATCTTGAATATTCTTATTTCTTGAAAGGTACTTATATCTAAACTCATTAAAACCTTTACTTGCTTTAGGAGCTAAAATCATCCCTAGCATCAAGGCTAAAAAAGCTACAATTGTTGCACCTATTAAATAAGGTCTAAGAAATCTTGTAAACGAAACTCCAGAACTAAGAAACGCTACAATTTCTGTATTATTTGCTAATTTGGAGGTAAAGAAAATTACAGATAGAAATAAAAATAACGGAAAAAGAAGATTAGCAAAATAAATAGTAAAATTTAAAAGGTACATTGCTAATTCGTCAAAAGGTACATCATTACTTAAGATCTTGCCTATTTTTTCGGCCATATGCACCATTATTGCTATAGGTATAAACAGCAATAACATCATTAAAAATGTAAACAAATAGCGCTTAAGTATGTACCAATCTAATATTTTCATTACTTACAAACGCTTATCCATTTGTTTTACCATTTTGTCTTTCCATGTTCTAAAATCTCCTTCAATAATATGCTTTCTAGCTTCTCTTACTAACCATAAATAGAAACCTAAGTTATGTATTGTTGCTATTTGCTTTCCTAATAATTCGTTTACCGAAAATAAATGTTTTAGGTATGCCTTGCTATATTCTGTATCTACAAAGGTGATTCCCATTTCGTCGATAGGCGAAAAATCATCTGCCCATTTTCTATTTTTAATATTTATTGTGCCATGAGCTGTAAATAACATTCCGTTTCTGGCATTACGAGTTGGCATGACACAATCGAACATATCTACACCTAACGCAATATTCTCTAAAATATTGATTGGTGTACCAACGCCCATTAAATATCTTGGTTTATCTTCTGGTAAAATGTCACAAACAACATCGGTCATGGCATACATCTCTTCTGCAGGCTCGCCTACGGACAAACCACCTATGGCGTTACCTTCTGCTCCAACTCCTGCAATATATTCTGCAGATTGTTTTCTCAAATCTTTATAGGTACTTCCTTGTACGATTGGAAAAAAGGCTTGAGAATAATCGTACTTAAAAGGCGTCTTTTTAAGATGTGTTAAACAACGTTCTAACCAACGATGCGTCATATGCATTGACCGTTGCGCATATTTATAATCACAAGGATAAGGTGTACACTCATCGAACGCCATAATAATATCTGCACCTATTGAACGTTGAATTTCCATAACATTCTCTGGTGTAAATAAATGCATACTACCATCTATATGTGATTTAAATTTTACACCTTCTTCTTTAATCTTTCTATTAGCTGATAGCGAATATACCTGATAACCTCCAGAATCGGTAAGAATATTTCTATCCCAATTCATAAACTTATGCAAACCGCCTGCCTTTTCTAAAATTTGTGTTTGGGGGCGCAAGTACAAGTGATAGGTATTGCCAAGAATAATATCTGGATTGATATCATTCTTCAATTCTCTTTGATGAACACCCTTTACAGTTGCAACTGTACCGACTGGCATAAATATAGGCGTCTCAATTTTTCCATGGTCCGTAGTTATTTCTCCTGCCCTAGCTTTACTATTCTTATCAGCTGCAATTCTTGTAAAATTCATTTAAAATAGATGTGAAAGCGCAAATATAAATAACTCCTACTCATAAGTTAGAAATAAGATTTAAAATTGTTAGCAAATCCATTAAATCGTTAATAAATGACTATAATCTCTTTTTGTCAACCCCTGATAATCTTCTATTTTTGGTGCATTAAAATTAGCCATATATAAGATGCCAGACATTCAAAAATTACAAAATTTAACCACTCAAGTCCGAAGAGATATTCTTCGCATGGTACACAAAGTAAACTCTGGTCACCCTGGAGGTTCTCTAGGTTGTGCCGAATTTTTCGTTGCCCTTTACAAAGAAATCATGGATACTAAAGACCATTTTGATATGGATGGTATTGGAGAAGATCTTTTCTTTCTTTCTAACGGACATATTTCTCCTGTTTATTATAGTGTCTTAGCAAGATGTGGATACTTTCCTGTAGACGAATTAAATACGTTTAGATTAATCGATTCAAGATTACAAGGACATCCAACAACTCACGAAGGGTTACCAGGTGTAAGAATTGCATCGGGTTCTTTAGGACAAGGTATGTCTGTTGCAATAGGCGCAGCTGAAGCCAAAAAACTAAATAACGACAACCATCTGATTTATAGTCTCCATGGAGATGGCGAATTACAGGAAGGGCAGAATTGGGAAGCCATTATGTATGCCTCTGCAAATAAGGTGGATAATCTTATCTCTACTATAGATTTAAACGGAAAACAAATCGACGGCGCCACTGACGATGTATTGCCCATGGGAAGTTTAAAAGCAAAATTTGAAGCTTTTGGCTGGATTGTTCTAGAAATAAAAGAAGGTAATAATATCGAAGCCATACTAGATGGTATGTCTGAGGCAAAAGCGCAAACAGGAAAAGGCAAACCCGTTTGTGTGCTTTTAGAAACTGAAATGGGTAACGGTGTCGATTTTATGATGCATACACATGCTTGGCACGGTAAAGCTCCTAATGATGAGCAGTTAGAAATTGCATTATCACAAAACGCCGAAACCTTAGGAGATTATTAATTAAGAATCCATCTAGTTTGATGAATACTATTATGAAAACATACGAAAACACAGGAAATAAAGATACACGCTCTGGCTTTGGAGCAGGTTTAACCGAGCTTGGTAAGACTAACGAGAATGTAGTTGCACTTTGTGCAGACCTTATTGGGTCATTAAAAATGGACGAATTTAAAGCCAATCATCCCGAACGCTTTTTCCAAGTTGGAATTGCCGAAGCGAATATGATTGGTATAGCCGCTGGTCTAACCATAGGAGGAAAAATACCGTTTACTGGAACATTTGCTAATTTTTCAACAGGTAGAGTTTATGACCAAATTAGACAAAGTGTCGCTTACTCTGGTAAAAACGTAAAAATTTGTGCCTCTCATGCTGGAGTAACACTTGGTGAAGATGGTGCTACTCACCAAATATTAGAAGACATTGGATTGATGAAAATGCTTCCTGGAATGACTGTTATTAACACCTGCGACTATAACCAAACAAAAGCAGCGACTTTAGCAATAGCAGAGCACAAAGGCCCTGTTTATTTACGCTTTGGTCGTCCTAAGGTAGCAAATTTTACATCCGAAAATCAGAAGTTTGAAATTGGTAAAGCTGTAAAATTAACAGACGGAATAGATGTTACAATAGTAGCTACTGGGCATTTAGTTTGGGAAGCGTTAGAAGCATCAAAAGTACTATATGAACAAGGCATATCTGCCGAAGTAATTAATATCCATACGATTAAACCTTTGGATGAAGACGCTATTCTTAAGTCTGTGGCAAAAACAGGTTGCATCGTAACTGCTGAGGAGCATAACTATTTAGGTGGTTTAGGCGAAAGTGTTTCTAGAACTTTAGTAAAAAATAATCCGACACCTCAAGAGTTTGTAGCAACGAACGATACTTTTGGAGAATCAGGAACGCCTTCCCAACTAATGGACAAGTATGGGTTAAATGCAAAAGCGATTATAGAGGCCTCAAAAAAAGTGCTAAAAAGAAAATAAGTTGAGTTTGGCAACGTTTTTGTTAAAGTAATCTAAATCAAAAACGAATAATTATGAAAAATTTATTTTTAACTGCATTATGTATTGCAGGATTTTCAACAGCATTGTTTGCGCAAAGCGGAAGCGGATTTGGGATTAAAGCTGGTTTAAATTACGCTGGTAACGGTGATTATTTTGAATCTGCCAGTAGTAACGCTCAAAATCCCGACAAAAATATTGGCTACCATATTGGTCTTTTCGGGAAATTAGGAAACAAACTTTATTTCAGACCAGAATTAGTTTACACTAAAATAAAAAGCGATTACGACTCTGGTGAGTTTGACATGCAAAAACTAGATTTACCATTACTAGTTGGGCTTAAAGTATTAGGTCCTGTAAATGTTTTTGCTGGACCAGCTTTTCAGTACGTGCTAGATACCGATTCTGGTTTTACCAATTTAGGAATTGATGAACTTGAAAATGATTTTAGTGTAGGTCTTAACTTTGGGATAGGCATTAATCTTAACAGAATAGGTATTGATTTGAGGTATGAAAGAGGCTTTAGCGATAATGAAGCCACATTTATTGACAATAACAATATTATTACAACAGACCGTCTAGACACACGTCCAGAACAATTAATTCTAAGCCTTTCGTATAAGATTTAATATAATCTAAACACAACAAAAAAAGCCGCTAGAAATTAGCGGTTTTTTTATGAAAATCCATTTTTTAGTTGTCTTCGCTGTAATCGGTAGTTGCTTCAGCATCTAAATAATCAGGAATATTGTTATTATTAGCATCTATAATAGTACCTGTTGTTATAGTTATTATTCCCATACTCTCTGTTCGTGTCAATTCAAATTCATTGACACCAAGTGTCGGTTCCATTTGTCCCATATTTGTATCAATAACATATTCTGTGCGTTGAAGTTCATTTACAGTTAAAACACCATCTCCATCATCATCTGGGTCTACATAGTTTACGACGTTATCTGCATCAGTATCTTCATCAAAAACACTTAAATCTTCATTTAAATCTTCAAGGTATGATGGAATACCGTCATTGTCGTGGTCATTCTGTTCTGTTTGAAATAATGAAAACTTAAAAATTAGATTTGAATAAACTGGAATGCCTTCTAAAGCTCTTCCAAAATAACCTAAACCGGAAGGTAAAAACATAACTCCGAACCCATAATTATCGTAATCAACAATACCATTATTAAGAATATTAAAGTCCTCTGATGCTTTAAAGTTGGGGAATACTCTTTGCCAGCCCGTTATAACTCCAGAAAACTCGTTTTCTCCGACCAAGTTAAAATCCTGAATAAACTGATTGTCGAAAACTGTTGCGTCTGCAACTAAACTTCCCTCATAGTTTACCCTAATTTTATCGGTAAAATTGGGATAATTAGATCCACCTCCTTCATTAATTTTCAAAATATAATACTTGTAATTTACACCTTGAAATTCAGTATTTAAAGTTTCAACTGCATTTATTAGCAACTCTGAACCTGGAGGTAGAACCTGTCCATCTTCTAATTTTAATATTATTATATCCTCTAAATCATAGTCCTCTCCAGAAACGAAATCATCTCTATTGTAATAATGCGTTGATAAATAAGCCTGAAGTAGATTGTCATCTACAATCTGTTGCTCTCCACGGTCTCTTTCTGGGACAATATTAATTTCAGGTTCATCTGGGGTACAAGCAAAAATAATAATTGAAAAAACAATAATACTTGTAAGGAAAGTTCTTAATTTCATAGGGTCTTTTTATACGTGCTTGCTTCAAAACAAACAAGGTTCAAAATTGCTTTATTTATGGGCACAAGATACAATATTATAATATTTTTGTACAAATAGATTAACGTAGAATTTAGTTAAAAAATATGCGCATAGATAAGTACTTGTGGTGCACTAGATATCATAAAACTCGTAACCAAGCTTCTGTTGCGTGTAAAAAAGGTCAGGTTAAAATAAATGATAGTATTACAAAGCCGAGTCGAGAGGTGTATATCGGTGACATAATTACATTACGCAAGAACCAAATTAATTACAAAATAAAAGTAAACAATATACCACCAAATCGAGTTGGAGCTAAGCTTGTGGATATCTACAGAACAGACCTAACACCTAGATCCGAGTTTGAGGCCCAAGAACTATTAAAATATAGTAAAGACTATTACCGCAAAAAAGGAACAGGAAGACCAACAAAAAAAGACAGGCGTTCAATTGACAATTATACGGATGAAGAAGAATAGATTTACAGAATTATATTGGGAAGAACGATACCTTAAAGAAACTACAGGTTGGAACATTGGTGAGATATCTAGACCTTTAAAAGAATACATAAATCAGTTAGAGGATAAATCGCTATCCATATTAATCCCAGGAGCTGGTAATGGTTATGAAACTGAATATTTATGGCTATCCGGTTTTAAAAATGTGCACATGTTGGATATTGCTAGACAACCTTTGCTAAATTTTTCTACAAGAGTTCCAAATTTTCCAAAACAACAATTAATTAATGATGATTTTTTTAATCTTGAGATGAAATTTGATTTAATTCTTGAGCAGACCTTCTTTTGCGCTTTGGAGCCATCTCTACGAAAAGACTATGCTCAGAAAATGAGTTCATTACTTCGTGATAAAGGAAAGCTTAGTGGTATTCTTTTTAATTTTGAATTAACAGAACAAGGACCTCCTTTTGGTGGCGATATTAAGAGCTACAAAATACTTTTTGAAAAGTACTTTAAAATAAAAACACTAGAACCAGCCTACAACTCAATTGAACAAAGAAAAGATAAAGAACTCTTTTTTATCTTTGAAAAAAAGTAATCATGAGCACTGAAAAAAATATAATTCTTAATCATCAGGAAATTGAGCATAAAATAAAGCGCATTGCTTATCAAATATACGAGAGTAACACAAGCGAAAGAGAGATAATTCTAGCAGGTATTGATAAAAATGGTTACTTATTAGCCAGAAAGATTAAGGCTAATCTCGATAAAATATCAAATATTAATAGTGTTTTATGCAAAGTAACTATGGATAAAAAGTCGCCGCTAAATACGGTAAGTACATCCTTAAATTCAGATGATTACTCCGAAAAGTCATTGGTATTAGTAGACGATGTTTTAAATTCGGGAAGCACTTTGATGTACGGCGTAAGACACTTTTTAGACGTTCCTCTTAAACAATTTAAAACTGCCGTTTTAGTGAACAGAAATCATAAAAAATTCCCTGTTAAAGCTGACTTTAAGGGCATATCGCTATCCACATCGTTAAAAGAACATATTAACGTTAACTTAAGCAAGCAGCCTTACGAGGCTTACCTAGACTAATTTTATTACAATTTCTTCAATAATTTCTTGATACGACTTGGCATCTGTAGAAATAACGTGATTGGCTTTTGAGTAAAAAGGAGAGCGTTCAAATAAGTGCTTACCTAAATATTCTAATAATTCTTCATCAGACTTTAAATGGTTTAATAAAGGTCGACTTTGTTTTTCATTTCTCAAACGCTTAAGCAACTCCGCTATACTCGTTTTAAGGTAAAACGATATTGTGTTTGGACTCGTTAAAATGGCCTCTAAATTCTTACCATAACAAGGGGTACCTCCACCTAAAGCTAATACTGTATCAGATTTATTTTGAAGTATCTCTTGTAGGTATTCTATCTCCTTTTTTCTAAAATACAATTCTCCTTTAAGCTCAAAAATTTCATTTATCGATTTCTGCTCTTTTTCTTCTATAACTAAATCTAAATCAATAAAATTAAAGTCTAAAATATCAGAAAGTAGATGTCCTACAGTCGATTTTCCTGACCCCATATACCCCATTAAAACAATTATCATTAGCCCTTATAATTTGATAGTGAAACACCTAGAAAGATGCCCGACAAAAAAACAAAAAAATATATAAAAAAAGCATTGTTTTATTAATTAAACATTTTATATTTGCACCCTCGTTTGAGGAAAACACTTAATGACTTGGTAGCTCAGTTGGTAGAGCATCTCCCTTTTAAGGAGAGGGTCCTGGGTTCGAGCCCCAGCCAAGTCACTTTTAGTTAAGCTTTTTGCTTAACTTTTTTTTTATATTTATACTACATTTTTGCGCACGTGGCGGAATTGGTAGACGCGCTGGCTTGAGGGGCCAGTGACCGTTTAGGTCGTGGAAGTTCGAGTCTTCTCGTGCGCACTTTATACTATTATTCCTAACTTTCTAAGAAATCTATTTAATTTTTGTTAAATAGTGTTGATTTTTCCTGCAAAGAGTTATTTTTGTTTAAACTTTTAAATTAAATAATGAACAATTTAAAAAGTAAGTTTAGCATAAAAGACCTTGAAAATCTTACGGGAATTAAAGCGCATACCATTAGAATATGGGAAAAGCGATATAATTTACTTACCCCAAAACGAACTGAAACGAACATAAGGTATTACGATTTAGCAAGTTTCCAAAAACTTCTGAATGTTAGCTACCTAAATAATAATGGTTATAAAATTTCTAAGATAGCCACTTTAGACCCTAACGACATTCCAAAGCTAGTTAGAGAAATAGCCCAAGAATCTAATTTAGAAAGTCTGGCTATCAACTCTTTTAAACTATCGATGTTTAATTTCGACCAATCCTTATTTTACAATACCTATAATGGTTTGCTTAAGGAGAAAACATTTGAAGATGTTTTTTATAACATCTTTATCCCATTATTAACAGAGATAGGACTTTTGTGGCAAACCAATACCATATCACCTGCACACGAGCATTTTTTAACAACGCTTATACGTCAGAAAATATTAATAAATACTGAAAAGATTCAATCAGTTGCAAAACCAAATTCTAGTAAGACATTTGTTTTGTTCTTGCCTGATAATGAAATTCATGAGTTAGGATTAATGTTTCTAAACTATCAATTAGTAGCTCACAACAATTACAGTATTTTATTGGGTCCAAGTGTACCAATGGAAAGTTTAAAAGACGTTCTAAATTATTATGATGATTTAGTGTTTGTTTCCTATTTTACAATTAAGCCTGAAAAGGAAGAAATAGACAAGTACATTAAGGACTTTGACAAAAAGATACTTCAGAAATCAAATGCCGAATTCTGGATTTTAGGAAGAATGTTAGATAGTCTAGACTTAGAAAAACTTCCTAAGAAAATTAAACCATTTAAATCCATTCAATCTGTTGTAGAACAACTTTAAATAATGAAAAAAGTAGCAATAATAGGTTCTGGATTTTCTTCACTTTCTGCCGCTTGTTATCTAGCCAAAGAAGGGTTCGACGTTTCCGTATTCGAGAAAAACGCTACCGTTGGTGGAAGAGCAAGACAATTACAAAAAGAAGGTTTTACATTCGACATTGGTCCAAGCTGGTATTGGATGCCTGATATTTTTGAGAAGTTTTTTAATGATTTTGGGAAATCTACGAAAGACTATTACCAACTAGATAAGCTTAGTCCAGCATATAAAATATTTTTCGCCGATGACGAAATTACCATTGGCGATACTATGGACAAGATTTGTGAAGAATTTGAACGCATAGAACCAGGAAGTTCCAAACCCTTAAGAAAGTTTATTTCTAAGGCGCAAGAAAATTATGATATTGCTATAAATAAAATAGTACTTAAGCCAGGTTTATCACCCTTAGAACTTGTAACAAAAGATACTGTTACGCGCGTTGACCAATTTTTTAAAACCATTAGTGGTGAGGTAAGAAAAAAGTTTAAAAATCCTAAACTAGTATCTACTTTAGAGTTTCCCGTTTTATTTTTAGGTGCTAAACCTAGCAACACACCATCGTTTTATAGCTTTATGAATTTTGCCGATTTTGGACTGGGCACATGGCATCCAAAAGGTGGTATGTACGAAGTTATTAAGGCAATGAAAAGTTTAGCCGAAAGTTTGGGTGTAAAAATCGAAACAAACGCTACAGTAGAAAAAATTAATGTTGCTAACGGAAAAACAACAGGCATTACAGTTAATAATAAAGAGATTGTCACTGATTACGTTTTAAGCGGCGCAGATTATAGTCATTCCGAAACACTTTTAGACAACAAGTACAGACAATACAGCGAAAACTATTGGAGTAAAAAGACATTTGCTCCTTCGTCGCTATTGTTCTATGTAGGATTTGATAAAAAATTAGAAAATGTAGAACATCATAATTTATTTTTCGATACTGATTTTGAAGCTCATGCAGAAGATATTTACGATAATCCCAAGTGGCCAAAAGACCCCTTATTTTACGTTAATTTCCCTTCTATAACAGATGAGAGTATGGCGCCAAAAGGATGCGAAACAGGTTTTTTTCTAATTCCTATCGCTCCAGATTTAGAGGATACAGAAGCCTTAAGACAAAAATATTTTGATATTGTTATTGATAGATTTGAGAAAAAGACTAACCAAAAGGTCGTAAATAATATTATCTTTAAAGAATCCTTCTGTGTAAAAGACTTTAAAAAAGAGTACAACTCATACAAAGGCAATGCTTACGGTATGGCTAATACACTATCCCAAACAGCATTTTTAAGACCTAACCTGAAAAGTAAAAAAGTAGATAACCTCTACTTTACTGGACAGTTAACAGTTCCTGGTCCAGGTGTTCCGCCATCATTGATTTCGGGAAAGCTGGCTTCAGATTTAATAAAAAAACATTACCAAGATTAATTAATATTAACCCTTATGAAATCAATTTTCGACTCCGTTTCAAGAGAATGCAGTAAGCTAGTTACGACGTCTTACAGCACTTCTTTTTCTATGGCTACCAAAATGCTTTCAGATAGCATAAGACAAGACATTTACAATATCTATGGATTTGTAAGATTTGCTGATGAAATTGTCGATACATTTCATGATTACGACAAAGCGGTCCTTTTCGATAAATTCTCTAAAGATTTAGAAGATGCTATTGAGATGAAAATTAGTCTTAATCCTATTTTAAATGCTTTTCAAGAAACATATCATAAGTATAATTTAGAAAAGCACATGGTCGATGCGTTTATGAAAAGTATGAAGCAAGACCTACACAAACATGAATATCTTACCGATGCTGAGTATAAAGAATACATCTATGGTTCTGCCGATGTTGTTGGATTAATGTGCCTAAAAGTTTTCGTTAAAGGTGATAATGAAAAATATAACGAACTTAAAGACTCGGCAATGAGCTTGGGCTCTGCGTTTCAAAAAGTAAATTTCTTAAGAGATTTAAAAGCAGATTTCGAAGATTTAAGTCGTACATACTTCCCTAATACGGACTTAAATCATTTAGATGAAGCCTCTAAACAAGAAATAATTAGAGATATTGAAAAAGATTTTGAAAAAGGATTAGCAGGCATTAAAAAATTACCACTTGAGGCTAGATTCGGTGTATTTATGGCTTACAGATACTACAATAAATTATTAGATAAACTAAAGAAAACGCCAGCTCTGAAAATTAAATCGACCAGAATACGTGTTAATGACTACAAAAAAGTAGAACTTCTAACCCGTAGTTACGTAAAATATCAGTTAAATTTACTCTAAAATTAATCGATTAGTATGGATGTTTTTTTGTGGATACTTATTTTTCTAGCCACCTTCTTTATCATGGAATTTAATGCATGGTTTACTCACAAATATATCATGCATGGATTTTTATGGAGTTTACATAAAGACCATCATCATAAAGACCACGATAGTTGGTTTGAGCGTAACGATGCGTTTTTTATTTTCTATGCTGTAGTTAGCATGACGTGCTTTTATCTCTGGGGAGAACAAAACATGTGGTATTGTCTGCCCATTGGTATAGGTATTATGGCTTATGGTTTGGCCTACTTTATAGTTCACGATATTTTTATACATCAACGTTTTAAATGGTTAAGAAATATTGATAACAAATACGCAAGAGGCGTACGTCGTGCACACAAAATTCATCATAAACATTTGGGAAAAGATAAAGGCGAAAATTTTGGAATGCTTATAGTCCCACGCAAGTATTTTAAATAGAAGCTTTTAGAAGTAATTCTATCTGTTCTTGAATTTTAGAATTATACCAATCTACAGCTCCAGATTTATCTATCACTATTTCTCCTTTTTTATTAATAATAACTGTTCTTGGAATTGACTTGGTTGTCAATCCGTCAGGTGGATTTGAAGCAGTTTGATAAACCGGAAACGTATAACTATTCTTCGCTTTAAACGCTTCAATTTTATCGATTGAGTCGTCGGTTACAAAAATAAATTCCGCATTATCTCCATATTTATCATATAGCTTTTGAAGACTCGGCATTTCAGCTATACATGGCGGACACCAAGTAGCCCAAAAATTAATAATAATGACTTTTCCTTTACTATTCTTTAAATTATAAGACTTACCTGTTTCATCTATTAAAGACCAATTGTAATCTTTAAGTTTTGTTCTTTGTGTTTCTTTAATAATGCTCGGCGAATTAAATATAGCTAGAGCCTTATGAAGCGTTACTTGTATTGGCCTCCTTGTTTGTGGTATTACAAGAAGCACAATTGCTACAAGAAAAATAATGTTACTAATTCGTTTTCTATTCATTTAAAAAAAAGCGCAATTTCATGAACGAAACTACGCTTTAAAATTAATTAAATCTGCATCTAAAATTAATTTCTATTCACAGTAATAGAGTTAGATAAGTGAAACGTACCCGTTAGGTCATTTGCATTTGTTACTGTTGCAATATTTGTATCGTTTTCGTAACGCAAGTACCATATCAGGCAAACACCCACTCCTGCGCCATCGAAATTTACACCTTCCACAGCGCTTAATGTTGGTGGTGTACCTAAAATCATACCTGCATCATCAGTTATTACCCAAGTAGCATTATTACCTACCCGATTATCAGGATTTTCAAAAGCAATACCGCTTACCATATCCGGCGTACCATCTACTGTAAAATTAAAAGGTCCTCCTGTTAAAACATCTGCATTAGGACCACGCTCTACTCTGATAGAATTTGAAAGACTAAATGTCCCAGTTAAATCTCCCGCATTAGTAACAGTATCTAAATTTGTATCATTCTCGTAACGTAAATACCAAATTAAGCAAACACCTCTGCCAGCACCATCGAAATTAACGCCTTCTAAGTCTGATAACGTAGGTGGTGTTCCTAAAATATTTAAATCTAAATCCGTAATTACAAACGTTCTATTTGTTCCTACTGCAGATGGGTCTGTAGAAACTCCTGTTACCATATCTGGCTGACCATCTACAATAAAAGAAAAAGGGCCACCACTTAATGTGCCAGCGTCTGGGATAATTATTACATTATCATCGTCATCACAAGAAGTAAACATTAATCCTAATGCTAAAACTCCTAAAAACATTTTTTTAATCATTGTCTTATTTTTAAGTTCATATAATTTAATACTGCTAAATTATATGACATGAACAAGACAAAATGTTAGCTAGCTAACACTAAGCTGATTTTTTAAGTATTCTAATTTCGCTTCGATTAAAATCAATAATTTTATTTTCCTTCAAATCGTTTAAAAGTGTGTTTAAGGTGGGCCTCGAGATACCAATGAGTGACGCAATATCTTTTTGTGTATAAGGATGTTTTATAATATGGTCTCCTGTTTTAACGCAATTGTAACCATAATCCACGCAGAGCTCGTCTATAAATTCTTTTAATCTCGTTTTAGCGTCTTTAAATAATAAAAGCTGAAGCCTTCGTTCTAGTTTTTTGAATTTTAGCCCTATAAACTTGTAAATTTTAAAACTAAACGTCTGGTTATCTCTCATTAATTCGTGCAAGGTCTGCACACCGACAGGACAAATAGATGTATTATTATCTATGGACTGAGCAAACTCGTCGCGTCTGCTATCTCCTAAAATTGCCTTTTCTCCAAACAGTTCTCCTTTGCGTAAAATAGCTTTTATAACTTCTACACCATCTTCATTATAATAACCAATCTTTACTTTTCCTTTTTCTATTAAATAAACCTTATTTGCTGCATCTTCTTCAAAATAGATATAATCACTTTTTTTATAAGCATCGAATTGATGACTATTTTTATAAGCCTTGAATTTGTGCGGGCAAAGTAGCCCAAACAGGTTAACATCCTCGAAGAGCCAAATAGTATTCATTGTAGGTGATAATTGGTGACATTACCTAAAGTCGTAATGACTTTGTATTACTTACAAAAAAAATCCCCTAACCTTTCGATTAGAGGATTTAAGTATTCTATTTAGTGAAATTATATACCAAATGATAATGTAAGGACTACATCTGTAATTCTAGAATCGATATTGGCCACCTCACCAAAGGTAGGAGCATCGGAGTATAAAAATTCACTTTGTTCTCGCTGACCTTGAGAGAATGCCACATCTATTGCAAAATCTCCAATTTTATAACCTAAGCCTAAAGAATAGGTTGTTAAATCGCCGCCAAAAATAGCGTCATTAAAAGGACTTTCTTCAAAACGATAACCACCTCTAAAACTAAATTCTTTATATCTGTACTCGCCTCCTAATCTATAAGTATTAGACACACCTAATAATTGACTCATTTCAGAATTTCTAGAAGAGAAAAATGGGTCATCTGTTGGTCTAAAAATGGTTTCCCCAAAATCCTTTCTAGAATAATCAAAGCTTATTAAGCCTTTATCCTCGAATACATAAGCTAGACTTCCCGTAACTTTTCCAGGTGTTCGTAATTTATATTCTGGGAAAATCGTTATAATATTAGGGTTTATAACTATAGGGTCGTCAAACCCATCTACTGTTGTTTGTAAAAACTGAGTTGTTTCGTCAGTCACTCTAAACCATGTTGGTGAATTATAAGTTAGACCTACTCTAAATTCTTTAGATAGTTTATAAATTGAACCTATTTGAAAAGAAATACCTGTACCAGTTGTTCTTAATGTGTTGTCAAACCCAACCCTAGTGACTGTTGAGCTGGCATTAGAATTGCTTTCGTCGAAAACAGTCAAACGATTATACTCTAAAAAATGGGCATTTACATTTAGGCCTAGATTTAGTTTTTCGTTATATTGTCCAGAAATATTAAATGCCATTTTACCACTGTAACCAGAAGTAGCTAAAGCATATCTTTGGTTATAATTTCCTCCAGAGATGTTGTTAGTGTAAATGGTATTTTCATCAGTATTGACATCTGGTTCTAGGATAAAAGATTCATAACCTAAAAATGCCTGTTGGTTTTCGAATCCAGATTCTGAACCTATTGCTATATACGCCTCATTAAGTGATTCACCAGGAAACGCAGAAATTTCATCTAAACGAAGACCCTGAGCATAACCTCTAAAATATTCGGCAATAGACGTGTTAGGATTCACACCATTTGCTACCCAATTGTTATCAAAATTCCCTGTTCTGTCGTAAGCTACACCCAAAGAAAACTTGTTCCATTTGTTATTTGGATTATTACTCTTGTAGACAAAAACACCTCCGCCCTGAGATAAATTAACGTTATCTTCTTTTGTAGACAAAGGACCTCCAAAATAAGAAACATCATTATCTAAAGTATTAAACCCTAAACTAAAAGATGCTGTACTGCTATTAAATATGGATGAGCTTGCAGGATTAATAGTAACAGCAGATAAATCGCCACCTAATGCTCCGAATGCCCCACCCATAGCTTTAAAACGTGCAGTTCCTTCAATTTCGTCTTTTGCAAATCTTAGTGCATCTGTAAAATCTTGTGCATTACCAATAGACACTAAAAACCCACTTATGACAAGTAACATTAACTTTTTCATAATATTTTTATTCTAATAAGATTTAAAGATTAACCTCTTCTTCCGCCACCTCTAGAACCACCGCCTCGAGAGCTTCCTGATGATGACCTAGAGCCACCACTTGACCTTACGCTTCCTGAAGAACGCGAAGAGCCTCTAGAAGATCTAGTTGTTGTACCTCTTGATGGTCTAGAAATATTACCTCTTGATGGTCTTGCTGTGTTTCCTCTAGAAGGTCTGGTAGTCGAACCACGCGATGGACGTGTTGTTGTTCCTCTTGGTCTTGAAATAGTGCCTCTAGAAGGACGTGTCGTAGTTCCTCTTGGTCTTGATACAGTTCCTCTTGATGGACGTCCAGAAATATTTCTACCAACTCTAGTTCTTGAGCCATCTCTATTTCTTGTAAGTCCCGAAGAACGTCTAGACAAACTACTGTTACCTATTCTTCTAGAAAGATTGTTTCTACTATTTAATGCTAAATCTCTATTGTAAGCGCCTCTTCTACTTCTATTAAAGGCCAGATTATTTCTGTAGAAACCGTTATTCCAACCCCAATAATTGTTCCAGCCCCATCCAAAGCCGCCATTCCATAACCATGGGTCATTCCAGCCCCAGCCCCAACCAAAGCCAAGTCCTCCCCATCTGTTCCAACGATTCCAGCCCCAGCCCCAGTTATTCCAACCCCAGCCAAAGCCACCATTCCAAAGCCATGGGTCCCAACCCCAGCCCCAGTTATTCCAACCATTATCGTAATAGTTAATTACTACTCTGTCATTTACTTGTCCCCATCCGCCATAATCTTCAATAATTTCAACTTCGTTGTTGGCAACATTTCCACTTGTATAAGAATCAATATCAGTAAAAACTTCATCAGTCTCTTCTTGCGCTAACTGCGCATCAGTGACTTGATCTGCAAAATAATTAGCATAATAATTACTATTAGTCCTATTTGTAGCTGCTTGTTCAACCTCGACTACAACTTCGTCAGAACTGTAAATACCATCATTATCGTAACCAACGTATTGGTACGAACCACATGATGTAAGCATTATAAGCGCCCCTAATAACATAAAAGGCGTATATTTTTTTTTGAGTGTAGAAGTAAATCGCATATCTCTAATGATTTAATTGTTGAACATTACAAAAATAGTTAGTTTTGCGCTACTATTTTTCTATTTAACATAAGCACAACATTTGTGCCAAATTACAGATAATGAGCAAAAATCTTACGAAAAGAGCTGACGATTATTCCAAATGGTATAACGAACTTGTAGTTAAAGCTGACCTAGCTGAAAATTCTGCAGTCAGAGGATGTATGGTTATTAAACCTTACGGATACGCTATTTGGGAAAAAATGCAAGCCGAATTAGACCGAATGTTTAAAGCTACAGGTCATCAAAACGCTTACTTCCCGCTTTTTGTACCTAAAAGTTTATTCGAAGCTGAGGAAAAAAATGCTGAAGGTTTTGCCAAAGAGTGCGCTGTTGTCACACATTATAGACTACAAAATGACCCAGATAATGAAGGTAAACTTCGTGTTGACCCTGAAGCAAAGCTAGAAGAAGAACTTGTTGTTAGACCTACGAGCGAAGCAATTATTTGGAATACCTACAAGGGATGGATTCAAAGCTATAGAGACCTTCCTATTTTGATTAATCAATGGGCTAATGTGGTTCGTTGGGAAATGCGTACGCGCCTGTTTCTAAGAACTGCTGAATTTTTATGGCAAGAAGGACATACTGCTCATGCAACAGAAGCCGAAGCAATTGCTGAAACAGAACAAATGAATAAGGTTTATGCAGAATTTGCTGAGAACTTTATGGCTATACCCGTAATTAAAGGTGTAAAGACAGAGAGCGAGCGTTTCGCTGGAGCAGTTGACACGCATTGCATCGAAGCATTAATGCAAGATGGTAAGGCATTACAAGCTGGAACATCTCACTTTCTGGGACAAAACTTTGCCAAAGCTTTTGATGTAAAATTTACGAACAAGGAAGGAAAACTGGACCATGTATGGGCAACTTCATGGGGTGTTTCTACCCGACTTATGGGCGCGTTGATAATGACACACAGCGACGACCAAGGCTTAGTATTACCTCCAAATCTAGCTCCGTTCCAAGTTGTGATTGTTCCAATTTATAAAAGTGATGAACAATTGGAAGCAATAACTGCTGTTGTATCTAAATTAAAGTCTTCTTTAGAAAACAATAATATAAGTGTAAAGTTTGACGATAGAGACACCTACAGACCAGGAGCAAAATTTGCACAACACGAATTACAAGGTGTTCCACTAAGAATAGCCATAGGACCAAAAGACCTAGAAAACGGTACTGTAGAATTAGCGAGACGCGATACGTTAACAAAAGAAGTTGTATCCATAGAAGGTATAGAAGAAAAAATTTCAGATTTATTAAAAACTATACAAAGCGACCTATTCCAGAAAGCGCTCGCTTTTAGAGAATCTCACATTACAGAAGTCGATAATTTTGATGATTTTAAAAATACGCTAGAAACAAAAGGTGGTTTTATATCTGCGCATTGGGATGGAACAGCAGAGACCGAAACTAAAATAAAAGAATTGACTAAAGCAACGATTAGATGCATTCCTTACGACAGCAAAATTGAAGCTGGAAACTGCGTGTTTACAGGCAATCCATCTAAGCAAAGAGTGCTGTTTGCAAAGGCCTATTAATTTTTTTTAAAAAAAATTAATTTAGTGTTGCAACATTTAAAAATAGTTGTATTTTTGCATCCGCAATGGAAACATTGTTGTTCATTTAAATTTTAAATATTAGAAATTACATGTGTGTAATGTCTAATTAAAGTTAATAAATGGCCCGTTCGTCTATCGGCTAGGACGCCAGGTTTTCATCCTGGTAAGAGGGGTTCGATTCCCCTACGGGCTACAATTTTAATATAAAGAAAAAACATGGCAAATCATAAGTCAGCCTTAAAGAGAATTAGAAGTAACGAAAAGAGACGAGTGCTTAATAGATACCAGCACAAGACTACGCGTAATGCGATTAAAAAGTTACGTGAGTTAACTGATGCTAAAGAAGCGCAAGCTATGTTACCTACTGTTGTAGGAATGATAGACAAGTTAGCTAAGAAAAACATCATTCATTCTAATAAAGCAGGAAATTTAAAATCTAATTTAATGAAGCATGTTGCGGCGTTATAATTAGAAAATATAATATTTAAAAAGCCTTTCAGTTTTGAAAGGCTTTTTTTTTGAGACAAATTGAAGATGAAATTATCTTTGAATAGATATCCCCTATAAAAACCACTCTCTTATTAAGGAGTTGAATAAAAAAAGGCTTTGATTAAATCAAAGCCTTTTTAAATTTCAAAAATTTATAGGATTAAGCATTCTGCTTCTTAATTAAATTTAAGGCAGAACCCTCTTTGTACCATTCAATTTGAGCATTATTATAGGTATGGTTTAAAGCTATTACATCTTTACTTCCATCTGCATGCACAACTTCTACATTTAACTGCTTGTCTGGAGCAAATTCATGTAAATCAAGGAAATTAAATGTATCATCCTCTTGAATTAAATCGTAATCTGCTTCATTAGCAAACGTTAAACCTAACATTCCTTGTTTTTTCAGGTTAGTTTCGTGTATACGTGCAAACGATTTTACAATAACAGCAGCTACACCTAAATGACGCGGTTGCATTGCGGCATGTTCTCTAGACGAGCCCTCACCGTAATTATGGTCACCCACAACAACGGACCAAACTCCTGCTTTCTTATAGTCGCGTTGTGTATCCGGCACTCCACCATACTCGCCTGTTAGTTGATTCTTAACAAAGTTCGTTTTCTTGTTAAAAGCATTCACAGCCCCAATTAGTGTATTATTAGCAATATTATCTAAATGCCCTCTAAAACGCAACCATGGTCCAGCCATAGATATATGGTCGGTCGTACATTTTCCAAAAGCCTTAATTAATAATTTTGCGCCTTTTATACTATCGCCAATAGGCTCAAAAGGCGTTAAAAGTTGTAAACGCTCTGATGTTGGATTCACAGAAATCTCAACACCGCTTCCATCTTCTACTGGCTCTAAATAACCATTTTCTTTTACTTCGAAACCTTTTGGTGGTAACTCCCATCCCGTTGGCTCATCTAACATTACCTCTTCTCCGTTTTCATTTATAAGTGTGTCGGTCATTGGATTGAAGTCTAAGCGGCCTGCAATAGCAATAGCTGCCGTAATTTCTGGGGATGCGACAAAAGCATGTGTATTTGGATTACCATCCGCTCGCTTAGCAAAGTTTCTATTGAAGGAATGCACAATACTATTCTTTGGCGCATTTTTAGGGTCGCTATATCTTGCCCACTGACCAATACATGGTCCACAAGCATTTGTAAAGATTTTGGCATCTAATTTTTCGAATACCTGTAAAATACCATCACGCTCCGCTGTATAACGCACTTGTTCTGAACCTGGATTTATGCCGAATTCTGCCTTAGTTTTTAATCCTTTGTCTAAAGCCTGCTGTGCAATTGAAGATGCTCTTGACAAGTCTTCATAAGACGAGTTTGTACAAGACCCTATAAGTCCCCACTCAACTTGCATTGGCCAGTCGTTTGCCTGAGCCTTCTCTGTCATTTCTTTTCCAACAGTTGTCGATAAATCAGGTGTGAATGGTCCGTTTAACAGAGGTCCTAGTTCTGACAAATTGATATCTATAACTTGGTCAAAATACTGTTCTGGGTTTTCGTAAACTTCTGCATCAGCAGTAAGATAATCCTTAATTTTATTTGCAGCATCGGCTACATCTTCTCTATCAGTCGCTCTAAGATAACGCTCCATAGAATCGTCATATCCAAATGTAGATGTTGTAGCTCCTATTTCGGCACCCATGTTACAAATTGTGCCTTTACCTGTGCATGACATAGATAAGGCTCCTGGTCCAAAATATTCTACAATTGCACCTGTACCACCTTTAACAGTAAGGATTTCTGCAACTTTTAAAATTACATCCTTTGGTGCTGTCCAACCAGAAAGTTTTCCGGTTAATCTTACACCTATGAGTTTAGGAAACTTTAATTCCCACGCCATACCAGCCATTACATCTACAGCATCTGCACCACCGACACCTATAGCCACCATTCCTAATCCACCAGCATTCACTGTATGAGAATCGGTACCAATCATCATTCCACCAGGAAAAGCGTAGTTCTCTAAAACAACTTGATGAATTATTCCTGCGCCTGGTTTCCAAAAACCAATACCGTATTTATTAGATACCGATTCTAGAAAGTTAAATACTTCGCTACTTGTGTTATTAGCATTTTTTAAATCTGTAGCTGCACCATCCTTTGCTTGAATTAAGTGGTCACAATGCACTGTTGTAGGCACAGCAACCTTTGGCTTTCCGGCCTGCATAAATTGCAATAATGCCATTTGTGCTGTTGCGTCTTGGCATGCAACTCTATCTGGAGCAAAATCTACATAGTCTTTACCTCTGGTAAAAGCCTTTGTAGGTCTTCCATCCCATAAATGTGAGTATAATATTTTTTCTGAAAGGGTTAGTGGTTTACCAACAATATCTCTAGCAGCATCTACTCGCTCCGTCATATTGGCATAAACCTTTTTAATCATATCAATGTCAAAAGCCATATCGTATATTTAAAGGTTGTTAATTATTATTTTTAAGTTGCACAAAATTACAACTTTTAGAACGTATTTAAAAATATGTAATAGAATTGAAATATCATTAAAAATAATTCAGCTAAAAGTGAAATACACATAATTAATTTAAGATTTTTTGAATTATTTAGTTAATAATTTAATGAGTTAACAATAAAACTCTATGTATGATTTCAAACGTTTTCGTGATTACCGCGGCACCAGTCTTTTTCTAAGTCTTAAAAAGGGAATTTCAATGGTTCTGTAGAGAATTTCAGATATTATTAGAGTCAATATTAAAAAGACGATCACAATAAAAAATGAAGGTTGAAAAAACCGCTTTAAACTTAATAATATTAGTGAATAGTTAACTAAATATATCGAGTAAGAGCGCTTACTTACATATGTAATTAATCCAATCAATCTATTCTTTTTCAAACTAATAAAAAACGGAAAAACTAATGCGATACTTATACTCACTAATGGTAAATAGAAAAGCGAAAAAAATCCTAAGAAATTATCTGGACTAATATCAAAAACCAGTATCAAAAGATGCAACACAATAAATAACAAAAAACCTGACCAAAGAAACAGTCTAGAATTACCTCTAAAAAAAGTGTATTTTGACATTAAGAAAACCATTATAAAACCATAGTATATAGCATCGAGTCTGTAAATAACCACTTTCCTAAACGTAGCACTCCAATGAGAATAGTCAGTTATTGTTATTTCAAGATAAAACTTCAACTTAAAAACAAATAGAACTAGAATTATAAGAATCGTAGTTTGTATAAAGATGATGGAAGATTTAATTTTCTTAAAAAACGAAAGACCTAGATACATTGCTAATGGCAATATTAAATAGGCATATTCTTCAATTGATAAACTCCAAGCCTCGGTAAAAAAATCTGGATGTGGATGATAAAAATTTTGGAGAAATGGGATATACAACCAAACGTCGTCTACTAAATTATCTCCAAGAAAAAGAACAAGCGTAATATTCAGGAATAATACCGCAAAATAATTAGGTAATGTTCGAAACCAGCGTCGTTTCCAAAAATGAAACAAATCTTTAAAGTTTGTCTTATTTGTTTCTAGTTTTCTTAGTAGTATTCCACCTATTAAATATCCACTTAGAACGAAGAATATATCTACGCCAGTAGCACCAAGTAGCCTGATGGCATTTGTTAATGTAGAATTAAATTCGGGTAAAATATAAGTACAATGCGAAATTACAACAAGAGTTATCGCAGTTGCTCTTATGACATCGAGGCCAAAATTTCTGTTTGGAATATTCCACATAGTACAAATGTAATACTATGCTAAAGAATAATTAGAATAAGCTTCTAATCACGGTCTCGTCTGTAATACCTTCTGCTTCGGCTTTATAATTTCTAATGATTCTATGCCTAAGAATTGAAGTAGCTACAGCTTGAATATCTTCTGCGTCAGGAGAGAACTTTCCTTTTGTTGTGGCATAAGTTTTTGCTGCCAATATTAGGTTTTGAGACGCTCTTGGTCCTGCGCCCCAATCAATGTATTCTTTTACCAAGTCTGCAGCAGCCTCACTATTAGGTCTAGTTTTCCCAACCATAGATACAGCATACTCAATGACATTGTCTGCAACAGGAATACGGCGTATTACGTTTTGATAATCTATAATTTCTTGAGCGGTAAATAATGAGTTTACTGTTTTGGTTACATCTGTTGTCGTTGCTTTAACAACTTCTACCTCTTCTTGAAATGACGGATATTGCAAATTAATTGCAAACATAAAACGGTCTAATTGCGCCTCTGGCAAAGGGTATGTTCCTTCTTGCTCTATTGGATTTTGTGTTGCTAAAACAAAATATGGCAAAGATAATTTATACTGGTGACCAGCAACTGTTACCGCACGCTCTTGCATAGCCTCTAATAATGCAGCTTGCGTTTTTGGCGGTGTTCTATTAATTTCGTCTGCAAGGATTATATTGGCAAATATTGGTCCTTTTACAAACTTAAATTTACGGTCTTCGTCTAAAATTTCGCTACCTAAAATATCACTAGGCATTAAATCTGGTGTAAACTGAATTCGTTTAAAGTCCAAACCTAAAGCCTGAGCAATAGTATTTACCATCAGGGTTTTTGCAAGACCAGGCACACCAATTAACAACGAATGTCCTCCAGAAAATATAGAAATAAGAATTTGGTCTATAACGTCTTCTTGTCCGACAATAACTTTTGCAATTTCCTCTTTTAAAGCTTTATATTTTTTTACAAAACTTTCGATAGCCGTTACGTCTGACATATTATTTGTTTTTAAGCCAATTTCCACTAAACTCACAATCTCTGTACTCGCCGTTAATTTTTATGTAAGTGGACTCGATAGTCTCTTTCTGCCACTTCCCTATGGCATCGAAATGTTTGTCTTGAAGAGCTAAACGTTTAATCTTTAAATAATCTCTAGAAAAATCAGCCTCATGCTCATTAATTCGATTTGTGACTTTCATAATCTTAAACTTAATCGGATTTTCTCGGTCACTATCTTGAATGACTTCACTTATTTCTCCATCTTTCAGACTTTGGACTTGAGCATAAATATCTGGGTCCATTTTAGTTAACTCAAAATTAAAATCTTGTGTTATCGGATTAATAAGTCGACCACCTTCGTTCTTAGATTGTTCTTCATCACTAAATTCGCGTGCAGCTTCTTCAAACGTTACGGTGCCAGCAACTAACTTTTCTCTTACATCCTCAATTTTCTTTTGTGCCTCTTCTATAGCATCTGGTGTAATTTCTGGACGAATTAAGATATGCCTAACATCGTATTCTTGTCCTCTAATTTTTTCAAGCAGGATAATATGGTAGCCATAATCTGTTTCAAATGGTTCTGATATTTCGCCCTCTTGTAGAGAAAATGCTACATCGCGAAACTCTTTTACCATTCGTGGACGTTTTCTATTTAATGTATATAAACCATTAGTGGATTTTGAAGCAGTGTCGTCAGTAAAGAACAATACTTTAGTAATAAAGCTTGCACCATTTTCCTCCACGTCTTTCTTAAATCCCTTTAATTGGTCAATAGCCTTTTGCCTTGATTCTTCTGTTACCTCAGGGATAACCACAATATTTGAAATTTGGAGCTCTGTACCAAAAGTTGGAAGACCATCACGCTTCATTTCATTGTAGAACTGGCGCACTTCTTCTGGCGTAATCTCTACATCTGCAATAACTTTTTCGCGCATCTGAGTCGCTAACGATTGATTTTTATTAATCTCATAAATTTCTTCGCGAAGTGCATCTTCAGAATCTTTTTTATAAAATTCTAACATTCTATCCATAGAACCTCCAAATTCTCCCAAAATTCCTTGAATTTGTTGGTCTATCTGCGAACGAATCTGTAACTCATTTACTACAATACTATCTTGTATAGCTTGGTGGGCATATAGCTTCTCTTCAAGAATACTACCAAATAATTCGCATCGTGTGACATCACCTAAATCTCCGCCAGCAGCTTTAATTTGCGCTGTTCTTCTGTCTACGTCAGAGTCTAGAACTATAAAGTCTCCAACAACAGCAGCAACACCATCGGCTTTAATTCTTCCGCTTTTGTCCTTAACCCTTAAAACCTCTGCTTTACGGTCTTCATCTTTAATAATTTCTTGAGAAAATCCAAATGAGAGACCAATTATAGACCAAAAGACTGTTAGTAGTATATTACTTATAGATTTCGAATTGTTTTGTTTTAATAGCATCTTTTGTAATTTCATTTTCTATCTGCTTAATTAGCTCTAGCTTACGCTTATTAATTATAATTTGATTTACCGTAGGTTTTACGTAATCTAATGGTGCGTAATCATTGCGCAAAAGTACATCATTAATTTGAATCAAATATAGGTTTAATGAGTCTTTGAGCTCTACAAAATTAGATTTTTTTAACAGTTGATTTTTGTTGCCTTGGTTTGCTGCTGGAATCTTTTCTAAGACCTGTGATGCCCTAACCCAAACAGAATCATTTAAAGAGTATGATTTAAATTGTACTGCGATAGAATCTAGGTAGACCTTATCTTGGTTTTCGAACGCTCTAAACTTTGATTTAATTTTGTCTAAATTAATTGCATTTTGAGGTAAGCTTACATATCTGAGTTTTAACAGCTCGTCATTAAGTTTGAAGGATTCTTTGTTAGCCTCATAAATACTTATTGCTTCTTCATCGCTTACAAGCGTGTCAATCGTACGCTTTACAAGAGCTTCAAGATAGGCCTTGGTGTACAAATCTGTTTCGTATTGTTTTACTAACTCATTGTAATTTTGTTGTTGATTGTCGGGTAAATTTAATTTTGCTTTTTCTAAAACCAGTAAACCATTTGCCCATTTGTTAATAAAGTTCTGCGCCAACAAAGTACTATCTGCTTTTGAGGCATTTTCTGGAATAATGCGCTCGATATCTTGTTTGTACAAGAATGTGTTATTAACTCTCGCAACTGCATCTTCTGGGATATCAGTACTAAATTTATTACAGCCAATTAAAACTATAAAAATCGAGATTATATGTAGGTGCTTTGTTTTCAAAATTAGTTTTTGAATTTCGCCTTTAATAGTTTAAGGACTTTTTGATTCACAGATACTTTGTATTTTTCCCTTAAGTTTTCTAACCATTGTGCTTCAATAAAGGCCTGATAATCGTTAACAACACTCCCACGAGCTTCGTCTAAACTTTTCGGACCTGTCTTTAAAACCTTACTGATATTAATTACATGATAGTTCTCGTTATTAAAATAAACATCAGATATACCTTCAGAAAACTTCAAATTAGAAGGCAATTTTTGGTTAGACTTCTCGAAAGTTCCTTGCGTAAAAATTATAGTGTTGGACTTACCGGTATTCAATTCTTTTTTAATCTCCTCATCTGTTTTGCCATCATTCCATAGTTTTTTTACTAATTCTGCATTAGCTTTTTTACTACCAGTGGCAATCGTCGCTTCTATTCTATCTTCCCATTGGTAACTATTTTTGTTTGCTTCATAGTAAGCTCTTAGACCTGTAGAGTCTTTTGCCGCCTTATTCCAAATTTCTTTTTCCATGAGTGAAAATAGCAAAAGACCATCTTTATATTCTTTAAGAATATCAGCGAATTCTTTATTCTCATTAACTAAATTATCCTCTCTAAATTTTAAAATTGATTGCTCATAAAACAACGGTAATTCTGCATCTAAGACTTTTTTTACAGTTGTTTGTTGGCGCATGTATTGCCTTTGTTTCGATTTTAAAAACTGAAGAAAATCGTTATTAGAATAAATGGAATCGTTTATCTTAATAACGGCTGTATTTCCGTTATAGTCTGATGGTAAGTTAAATTTTCCTGAAAAATAAGCGTCTTCTAAAATGGGTTTAAAATAAGCCTTTGTTTCTTCATTTTTAACAACGGTATATTTCTTAGAAAGCTTTTTAGCCATAGCACTGTTAATAAGTTTCGAGCGCTGGTCTCGCTTTACTTGTGCTTCTAAGTTTGGTTTGATGTCCTCGAAATCTTGAATAGGCTCTTTATTTAAAAGCTTAATGATATGCCAACCATATTGCGTTTTTATGGGTTTTGTAATGTCGCCTATATTTTTGATAGCAAATGCAGCATCTTCGAACTCTACAGAAGATAATTGACCACTTTTAAATGCTCTTAATTTTCCGCCATTTCGGGCAGAACTCTTGTCATCCGAAAATTGCTTAGCCAAGGCATCGAATGCTTCGCCTTGCTGTAATTTATTGTAAATAGTATTAACACGTTCTTCCGGATTTATCGTGCTGTCTTTTTGCTTTAAAGACACCATGATATGGGCTACGGTTACCTGACCTCGTGATGGTCGCTTGTCATCGACTCTAACAATATGGTAGCCAAATTGCGTTTTAAAAGGCATAGAAACCTCTCCTGGTTGTGTTTTGTAGGCCTTAGATTCAAAATCATAAACCATTTTAAACGCAGAGAAATAGCCTAAATCTTCTACCAAAATTGTTTTTCCGTTATGAAATTTTTCCTTAGCTGCTTTAAAGCCTTCATCTTTTAAAACCTTTCTAAAATCTAATAGCTTATTGTAGGCGACTAATGTATCTTCTTCCTCAGGATTATCCATAATAAGAATATGCGATGCCTTAATATCGTATCGCATTCTATCGTATGCCTCTTTAACTAATGCATCGGTTACTTGATTATCTGTGAGGTAGTTTTTAGTGAGTTGTTTCTTATAATTTTCGAATTCACGCTGATAATTGACATCCTTATCAAGTCCAAGTCGTTCTGCTTCTTTTAATTTTAATTTATAATTAATGAATAGTTCTAAGTAATTATCTAGTTCTTTCTGAGATTCATCTTTTACTAAATCTAAATTTTTCTTGTAGAGTTTTAAAAACTCATCGGAGGATACCTCTTGACCTTCTACAGTTAACAACGTCTCTTGCGTCTGTGCAAGAGCTGTATTGACCACAAAAAGAACAACCAAAAAGAGCTTGTTTTTTAAGTAAAGAGAGTTAAAACGATTTGTCATAAAACTTATATTTGATGTAGGTTTAAGCCGAACAAAAATAAGATAAATAGCCTATTCTGCAAGTTTAAAAGACTATTAGAATTATACAGATTAACGTCATTAGATTTATCTTTGCCTTAAAGCACTAATTTAAACTTATGAGACGACTAAAACTCATCTGGGATTTCCGTGGACCCGCAGGAAAAAAAACTGCCGAACATCACTTAACTCATCTAAAAGAATATATAGAGCTTGAGAAACTTGATGTAATCATCACAGGAACGGAAGAACTCAACGATATGCACAGTATTGCCTATCTAGTCGTAGATGAAGACAAAATGAAACCTATACGCGATGCGTTGCGTCCGCATCGCGGACAAGTTTATCAAAGTTGAAATAAACGTTTAAATAGAACTTTAGTAAACTGAATTGTAGGAACAGCCGTAATAATTTTTAAATCTTCTAAAAAACTGCTTTCCTCATCCAAAAACTTGAAAATTGTTTTTGTCTTCGCGTTTTTGAATAAAGCTGAAAATAGCTTGTATCCCTTGGCGTTTTCGTTAGCCAAAACATCTAAGAATAGTAAATCGTAAAACCAGAACTTTGTAGTTTTTCCAAACTGGGATAAATCGTCATTCGATTTTAAAAACTGAATAAGTGATTTTGTTTTTTTGGTCGTGTTTCTAAACGTATATCCTGTACTGGCTTTGGTCCAACCGCCAGCGGTGCCAATATGCAATACGTTTTTAGTATTTAGTTTTGAAAACTTAAATGAGGTCATTGGTATAGACCCTTTTTCGGTTTCAACAATTTCGTAATTGGCTATGTTTTTCTCTTCTAAATAATCTTTGATTGCATCTTCGTATTCTGAAATCTCTAATAAATCTTTAGAAAACAAGGTGTATTCAAATAATGCTTCTCGCTTACTTGTTGGCAACACATACATAAATCGTGTGTTCCCCTTTTGTGGCACGGTAAAATCCATAAATGTAGCCGTAGAGTCGTCAAAAACATCTGCTTCAGTTTTTACAAACCAACCTACAAAATGCTGTTGTAAAACAGGATATTTCTTTTGTTGAAGGAATGAAGTATCAACTATACTGTTGAATAGTTTTTTTGCTTTATAAACACCTTTACAAGTGTTGACTTCAACCTCAGATTGCTCTGAGAAACCATCGACCGAGGCTTTTAAAAATGAAATATTTTCAGCTTTATTAATTCTCAACCAAAGTGATTTATAAAACGCTTCGCTGCGAATCATTTTATAGGTATATGGAAGGATTGATTTTGTCTCTTCAAAAACTGAACTTCCAAAATAGATATTTTCCCATTCTTTATGTAAGATGTCGTCCCATTCGCCTTTACCTTCTTCCCAATAACACCAAGTGCGGTCGTTGCCTTTATCTGCGTCTTTATCTATAATCAATATCGATTTATCATCAAAGAAGGCGTCATTAGCCATGCGATATGCGAGCATTAATCCCGATGCGCCAGCACCTAATATGATGTAATCGTAGACTTTCAAATTAAAAAAATAAAAACACAGTAAAAAATAATGCTATAGATATAAGTATATGCCAAGAAATAGATGCATTGGTTTTAATATTGAAATGTTGATAACCTAAATGTGCTATAAATGCAGTGACTAACCATCCTATATAATTTTGAAGTGGTACTACGCCACCTTCAAACTCCCAAAAATCGAACCGAGGTGCCGAGACTTCTAAAAGCACGTCTAAACCTGTCATTAATGCGCCACCTATTAATGCAGAAAGCCATTTGTTTCTACTAATATATCTAGCAACGTCTGCTGTTGCTGCTGTAAGTAATGCCCAATTAACGCATATCATTAAAGGTACACCAAAAACTTTAAGACCTAAGTTTTCACCGTAAGCATAGGTACCGAAAATTAGTCCGAAATTAACACCTAAAGCCTCTGTGATAAAACCAATAAAAAAGGGAATGGCTAATGCGATAATTGCGTTAGGTTTTAATTCTTCTATATTAATATTTAAGATGATAAAGGTTAATAGCAAATTAAGCGGTGTCATGCTTAAAAACCAATCCGAATATTCATCGGATAGGATTCCAAAAATTCCTGAAATGGTGAATAACCAAATCAGAAAAATTGAAAAATGAAGCTTAAAGGTTTTATCGAACATTAGTTTGTTTTTGCAATTAAATCTGAAACAATTTTACCAGACAATAAACATAGCGGAATACCACCACCAGGATGCACGCTTCCACCACAAAAATAAAGATTCTTAATGCTAGATTTAAAATTTGGATGTCTTAAAAAAGCCGCGTATTTATTATTGCTAGAGGCGCCATACAATGCACCTTGGTAACTTTGCGTTTTAGACTCAATGGTTCTTGGGTCTAAAATAGCTTCAAACTCTATAAGTTTAGAGATATCTTCGTTTAGCAATCGGCTTACCTTTTTAATAATGTTTTCTCGAGCCTGACGTATAATTCCATCCCAATCTTGCCCAGTATTGCTTGGTACGTTAATCATTGTAAACCAGTTTTCGCAGCCATCTGGCGCATCTCCTTTTTCGTCTTTACTCGTAATGTTGATGTAAACTGTTGGGTCACTATGCACCTCTTTTCTGTTAAAAATATAGTCGAACTCCGTTTTATAATCTTCAGAAAAGAAAATATTATGTAAATCTAACTGTGTAAATTCCTTTTTAATTCCCCAATAAAAAATTAAGGCAGAACTGCTTCGTGGCTGATTCAATATTTTCTCTGGAGCCTTATGGTCTTTTAAAAGTTTACGATACGTCGGCACAATATCTGAGTTTGAAACCACAATATCACTTAGCACTTTATCACCACTAATTTGAATACCTACAGCTTTCCCTTTTTCACTAATAATACGCTCTACTTTTGTATTAAAATGAAAGTCGACACCAATGTCTTTTGACAATTGAAACAAACTCATAGTAATAGAATGCATACCTCCTTTTGGAAAATACGTCCCAAAATATTGCTCCAAGTGCGGAATTATAGACATAATCCCAGGCGTTTGGTATGGTGATGAGCCATTATACGTCGCAAAGCGGTTGAAGAATTGCACTAGCCGTTCGTCCTTAAGCATTTTACTATTATAAGCATCTAAAGTGGTATCGATGTCTAAACTGCCTACATTAAATATAGCCTTGAGCGTGTCTTTTGAAAAATAGGTACTGAATTTATGAAGTGATTTCTCTAAAAATAATGAAGCCGTTAAATCGTATTTACGCTTACTTTGTTTAAAGTACGTTTCTAAATCTTCGGCTTTTATATTGAAAGTATTTTCAGCATTTTTTGCAAATTCATTTTCATCTGCAACAGCCGAAAATGTGGTGCCATCTTCGTAGAAATAATTGCAAACCACCTCCTTTTTTTTGTATTGGAAATAGTTAGACACATCCACATTAGCAATCTTAAACAATTCCTCAACAAACTGAGGCATCGTAAACAAAGATGGTCCCATATCAAAGCGATAGCCATTTTCTGAGAACGCTGTTAACTTTCCACCAGGATAGCTATTAGCTTCATAAACTGAAACTTTAAAGCCCTTAGCTTTTAAACGGATTGCGGTTGCTAATCCAGCTATTCCTGCTCCTATTATGATTACTGATTGGCTTTTCATTTGTTTTGTAAAAATACAACTTACAAGACATCTCATCGGATATATTAGATGCTAAAAATTGTTAATTCTAGAAGCTATATTAACAACTTGAATTAAAAAATTTAAAAAAAAATTAATTCTAAGGTAGGAAAAACATTTAGTCTAATGTTATATAACAAAATGAACTAAACTATAAAATTATGAAGTACACAAATCAAATTTTCAAAGTTATTATCCTAATAACTATTTTATCTTTTTCATCATGTAGCACTAGTGATGATAATGTATTAGAACAAGAAGTAGAGAATACAATAATTGGTAGATGGCACATTGTTGGCTTTGAACAAACAACAATGTATGTCTTTACTGAAAACTTAAGGTATACCATTTACAGCACAGATGGGAATTTTGGAGGTATTGAAACTGCTATACCTAATCCAAATGAATGGGTTTTTGAAGGAGATGAACTAGTAATTGACTTGAATTTTGGAAACTTTTCTAGAACAATCCCCAATTTTCGATGCGAAGGAAATGTTGTAGACTTAGTGGATGCAAATGGAGGAACTACGACTCTATTTAGGGAGAATTATGATATTAATAGTTGTACCGAATAACAATAAATTCATAAAAGACAAAAGGCATTAACTTTAATTGGTTAATGCCTCTTTTTTTTCCTACATAGTATATATTACCTCGAATAATTAGGAGCTTCCTTGGTAATGGTTACATCGTGCGGATGACTTTCGTTAATTCCGCTTGCTGTAATCTTCACAAAACGACCAGTTTCTTTTAAAGTGTCGACATCTTTAGCACCGCAATATCCCATTCCGGCACGTAAACCGCCGATAAATTGGTGGATGCTTTCAAATAATTCTCCTTTGTAAGGAACACGACCAACAATACCTTCTGGTACTAATTTCTTAATATCGTCTTCTACATCTTGGAAATAGCGGTCTTTACTACCTTGCTTCATCGCCTCAACAGAACCCATACCACGATAGGATTTAAACTTTCGGCCTTCGTAAATTATAGTCTCACCTGGACTTTCTTTGGTTCCTGCTAAAAGCGAACCTAGCATCACCGTATCGGCTCCAGCAGCAATAGCTTTTGGAATATCGCCTGTATATCTAATTCCGCCATCTGCAATCACAGGAACACCAGAGCCTTTTATTGCAGCAGCAACTTCTAAAACTGCAGAAAATTGTGGAAAACCAACTCCTGCAACCACTCGTGTTGTACAGATAGAACCTGGACCAATACCAACTTTTACGGCATCTGCTCCTGCTTCAACTAAATATTTAGCCGCCTCGGCAGTAGCAATGTTTCCAACAACAACTTCTAATTCTGGGAATTTTTTCTTTACCTCTTTTAAAACGGAAACAACACCTTGCGTATGCCCATGTGCTGTATCAATAATCACAGCATCCACACCTGCCTTAACTAAAGCCTCCGCTCTATCGACAGCATCACCGGTAACACCGATAGCCGCCGCAACACGCAATCTACCGTAAGAATCTTTGTTGGCAATAGGTTTTTGGGTAACTTTTGTGATATCTCTAAAGGTGATTAATCCCACCAGTCTGTCACCATCAACAATCAGTAGTTTTTCAATTTTATTTTCCTGAAGAATAAGTTCAGCGTCCTTTAACGATGTACCTTCTGGTGCGGTAACCAAATTCTCAGACGTCATAACCTCAACAATTGGTCTTTCGTTTCTGTGCTCAAAACGCAAATCCCTGTTGGTAACAATACCTTTTAATTTTCCATTATCGTCTACAATAGGAATTCCGCCAATACTATGCTCTCGCATGGCATTTTTTGCATCAATAACTTTAGCATCCATCGGCAAAGTTACAGGGTCGATAATCATACCACTTTCGGCACGTTTTACCTTTCGTACTTTAGTAGCTTGCTCCTCAATTGTCATGTTTTTATGCAACACACCAATACCACCTTCACGCGCCATAGCAATTGCCATACGACTTTCGGTTACTGTATCCATCGCTGCGGAAACAATGGGTACATTGATAGTAATATTTCTAGTAAATTTTGATTGAATGTTGACTTCGCGAGGAAGAACTTCAGAATAAGCTGGAACTAAAAGAACGTCGTCATACGTAAGACCTTCTCCAAGAATTTTGTTGTTGTGTGCTGTCATGTTGCAATTAAAAGATAATTGCATGCAAATATAGCGCTTTTTTAGGATTTTAAATGCGCTTTATAAAACCTTTAGGAATGTATAGTTTATCAGTATCGTAAAATGAGATATACAATAGAATTGGCTTTTTTAATCCTTCGTAAGTAATTTCATATACATCAACTAGTGCTTTGCCCATAAAACCGTTTCACTATCGTAAGCGCAGCAACTTCCGGTACGAATAAATTTTAGTTCTTCTCCATTAGGGCCAGCAAGAGATGATATATAGCGTATTTGATTCTCAACACTTTTTTCACCTACTCTAACAGGATTGTCACCTTTGAGTCCGTAAGACTCATCTTCAGCATATTCTGTAACATCAAAAAATGGCGTGTAATTACTTGCCTTTTTCGATTGACTTGTTGAAGTACTTAAAATTATAGGTTTGGAACTTCCACAAGACATTAATAAACAGGCTAATAAAACTAAGGTGATAATATGACGCATAATGTAATTTTAAATGAAGAATAAAATTACTAAAGATAATTTAAAATCATATATATCTAATATATAGATATTTAAAAATTTTAACAGTCTTTATTTTTATTTATTCTAAATAAATTTTGTCAAAGTCTAATTTGATTTTAAATTTGCAAACTGAAAAACAAATATTATTTTTAATAAGTCTAAATAAATGAAATTAAAACTTTCCTATCTACTATTAAGCTTTAGTGCAATCTTATTTGCTCAAGAAAACAAAAGCAATGAAAAAAGTAAAGATTCGATTCAGAAATTAGATGAAGTTATCATCAATAGTAACGTTATATTTGGTTCTAAGTATGTTGCAAAAAACAGAACAGGTTCAGCTTACTATATTTCGCCCGAAGAATTAAAAAAATATAATTATACAGACATAAATCGTGTGTTACGCTCTGTACCAGGTGTTACTTATTATGAAGAAGATGGCTTTGGTTTAAGACCAAATATAAGTCTTCGTGGTACATCACCTCAACGAAGTGCAAAAATATCTATTATGGAAGATGGTGTTTTAATTGCTCCAGCGCCTTACAGTTCGCCATCAGCTTACTATTTTCCATCGGTAGCGAGAATGGAAGCCGTAGAAATTCTGAAAGGTAGTAGCCAAGTGCAATATGGTCCTTTTACAACAGGTGGAGCTGTAAATATGGTTTCTGCACAAATTCCTGATGAATTTGGTGGTAGAATACTAGCAAATTACGGAGCTTTCAACACAAGACAATTACATGCAAAAGCTGGTGGACAAAAAGGACAGTTTGGTTATGTAGCAGAATTTTTAAACTTTGGTTCTGGCGGGTTTAAAGATTTACCAGACGACAGCCATACAGGTTTTGATATTAATGAAGTACTAGCCAAACTACGCTACAGCAGTAAAGCAGATGCTAAAATTCAGCAATATATAGAAGCTAAATTTCAGTATTCTGATGAAGTATCAAACGAAACCTATTTAGGCTTAACTGAAGAAGATTTTGAAACAGCGCCATTCTCTCGCTATGCATCTTCCCAAGATGACCAAATGGTAGCAGAGCATATGCAGTTTATGCTGACCCACGAGCTTAACCTCACTAAAAATTTCAGAATTACTTCAAATGCATATTATAATAAGTTTACGCGTAATTGGTTTAAGCTCGACGATGTCGTATTTAATGGCAATGAACAAGGTATTGCTAATGTCGTAGCTAATCCATTAGCATTTCCAGACCATATGGCCATTGTGAGAGGTGATGTAAATTCTGGTGCTGACGCTTTATTGCTTAAGGCTAATAATAGGGTATACTATTCTACAGGTATACAAACCAAATTAGATTATCATTGGTATGGCGACAACACGTTCCATGATTTAGAAGTTGGTGCGCGTTACCATTATGATGAAGAAGACCGTTTTCAATGGGAAGATGGTTATAGTATAACTGATGGACAACTCGACCGAACGTCTGAAGGTCCACGAGGAGCACAAGGCAACAGAATTAGCAGTGCTACTGCGTTTGCGGCATACGCTATGTATAAACTAAAATGGAATGACCTTACGCTTACACCTGGTTTACGTTACGAGAATATTTTACTAGAACGTGAAGACTTTGGAAGCTCTGACCCAACACGAACTGGCGACAACTTATCTACAAGAGAAAACAAGGTTGATATTTTTATTCCAGGTATAGGTTTTAACTATGCTTTTACTGATAATGCTTCAGTTTTTGGTGGCGTACACAAAGGATTTTCCCCTCCAGGAAATTCAACTGGTGAAGAAGCTGAAGAGAGTATTAATTACGAACTAGGTTCTCGATTTACATTAGGTCAGCTTCGCGGAGAGTTAGTTGGTTTTTACAACGATTACAGCAACTTATTAGGAAGCGATATCGCGGCGACAGGTGGCACAGGAAATTTAGACCAGTTTAATGCTGGTGAAGTTGAAGTCAGTGGTTTAGAGTTATTGTTAAACTATGAATTACTCCCAAACAACTCAACTTTTAAATTGCCTATTAGCTTTGGTTACACCTTTACTCATACCGAATTTTTAAATGCCTTTGATAGTGCAAACGGTATTTGGGGAGAAGTTGAAGTTGGTGACGAATTACCATACATACCAAAACATCAATTTAACGCTGCTATTTCATTAGAGCACACAAAATATGAATTGAATCTAAGTGGACGCTATAATGGCGAATTTAGAACACTTGCTGGAAATGGCTCAATACCTGATGCTGAGCGTGTAGATTCTAACTTTATTATCGATTTTTCAGCTAAATATCATTTCAACAAAAAGTTAAGCTTAACTTCTAATATTATTAACTTATTAGATGAAACTTACGCCGTATCTAGAGTACCAGCAGGCTTAAGACCGGGACATCCATTCGGTGCTAATTTAGGCTTAGAGTTTAAGTTTTAAAGATTGATGAACAACAGATAAAGCGTTACTGAAAAGTAGCGCTTTTTTTAATGGTACATTTTGAAGATTTTACTAGCTTCATTATAAGCGCTTTCAAAAGCCATAGCACTTAAATCGTGTGCTTTTTGCTGCGTGAAGTAAGACAGCATGCGTTCGGTTGGCATATTACCCGTAAGCTCATCTTTTGCCATAGGACAACCCCCAAAACCTTGGATAGCTCCATCAAAACGACGACAACCCGCTTTATAAGCTGCATCTACTTTTTCGTGCCAAGTCGTTGGTGTTGTATGAAGATGCGCCCCAAATTCAATATTTGGGTATTTTGGGATTAAGTTTGAAAATAAATACGAAATATTTTCTGGATTAGAGCTTCCAATCGTATCGCTTAAAGATAATATTTTCACACCCATTTTAGCTAATTTTTCTGTCCACTCTCCTACTATGTCCACATTCCATGGGTCACCGTAAGGATTGCCAAAACCCATAGAAATATAAACGACTACTTCTTTTTGGCTTTTGTCTGCTATCTCTAAAATTTCGGTAAGTATCTCTACAGATTGTGCAATGGTTTTATGCGTATTACGCATTTGAAAGTTTTCAGATATCGAAAACGGAAATCCCAAATAATCAATTTCTTTGTGCTGTGACGCATCATTAGCACCACGAACATTGGCAATAATTGCTAATAGTTTACTCTTTGTTTTCCTTAAGTCCAATTGCGCTAAAACCTCTGCCGTGTCAACCATTTGAGGAATGGCTTTTGGAGACACAAAACTTCCGAAATCTATTGTATCAAACCCTACACGCAACAAGGATTGAATGTATTGCACCTTCTTCTCAGTCGGAATCCAATCTTTGATACCTTGCATGGCATCTCGCGGACATTCGATAAGTTTTACGTTCTTGTTCATCGACATCAAATATAAGATTTCGTCTGTCGATTTCATAGTCGCATAATTACAATAATATAAAAATCGCTATTCCTACAAAAACGACAATCTGAAGCCATTTAAACACAACTCCAGAATTTTTATGACTTAACGTATAATCTTTTATAAACCCAGCCATCAAAGCAATTGTAGAAAATATTATAAATGA
This sequence comes from Winogradskyella wandonensis, assembly GCF_004346845.1. Lineage (GTDB taxonomy): Bacteria > Bacteroidota > Bacteroidia > Flavobacteriales > Flavobacteriaceae > Winogradskyella > Winogradskyella wandonensis. The sequence continues at coordinate 48,596 of NZ_SMGI01000003.1, forward strand.
TACTAGAATAAACAATCCGCCAAGAACATAAAATTGAATAACTGTGTTTAAAGTATCACTAAACAAAAAAGCTGGAAAGAACGCTAAGAAAAAAATCGTCACTTTAGGGTTAAGTACATTCATAAAAAAGCCCTGAACAAATAACTGTTTTAAACTTTTCTTTGGGGCATTATCTGTATCAATAGAGATATTGTTACCTGATTTATAAACTTTATAAGCTAGATATAGTAAATAAATAGCTCCAAGAATTTTAATACCTAAAAAAAGATGTTCATTCGCCTGAATGATAGCAGAAATACCAAAAGCTAATAATGTGGTGTGAATGATACATCCTGTCATTAAACCAGCAACTGTTGCTAAAGCGTGGTTTCTACTCTTAGTTAAACTTTGAACAAGCACGTAAATATTGTCTGGTCCAGGCGAGATGGCTAAAGCAGCGGTTGCAGAACAAAACAATATTAGGGTTTCCCAATTCAAAATTAAGAGCGTTTGAGTACCGCCTTATTGATTCGTTTTATAAGACTTGGTCCTTCATAGATAAAGCCTGTATAGATTTGAACCAAATCTGCACCGGCTTCAATTTTTTCTAAAGCATCTTCTGCAGAGTGTATACCTCCAACACCAATAATTGGGAACGCTTTTCCACTTTTCTCAGCTAAATATTTAATAACTCTAGTTGATTTAGCTTTAATCGGCTGGCCACTTAAACCGCCATTACCTATCTCGTCTAAGCGTTGTTTTGAAGTTTTTAATCCATCTCTATCTGTTGAAGTATTACTTGCTATAACACCATCTAAATTGGTTTCTTGCACTAATTCTACTATCTCATCTAATTGTCCATCATTGAGGTCTGGAGCTATTTTTAACAAGATTGGTTTCTGTTTTTCAAAAGTTTTATTCGCTTTTTGAACTGCGCCAATTAACTCTAGTAAATAATCTTTATCGTTTAACTTGGCATGGCTTCCTACATTTGGGCAACTCACGTTCAACACAAAATAATCAACATAAGGATGTAGCGCATTAAAACATTCTAAATAGTCTTTGGTATAATCTTCAGGCTTAGTTTGGGTGTTTTTACCTATGTTTCCACCAATAATCAGTTGTCTTTTATTATTTTTTAATTGCTTAATTGCCGCTTCAAGACCTTCGTTATTAAATCCCATTCGGTTTATGATGCCTTGGTCTTCTTTTAATCTGAATAAGCGTTGCTTTGGATTACCTTCTTGACCTTTAGGTGTCACCGTTCCTATTTCAATAAAACCAAAACCAAAATTTGCTAACTCATTATATAATACCGCATTTTTATCAAAACCAGCAGCTAAACCTACTGGATTCTTAAATTTCAATCCAAAAAGCTCTCGCTCTAGACGTTTGTCTTCAAGCAAATACAAACTTCTAAAAAGTGCTTTAACACCTGGAATTTTAGATAAGTTTCTAATTAATGAAAATGTGAAATAATGAATCTTTTCAGGGTCGAAACGAAACAAAATTGGCCTTATAAGTGTTTTGTACATGCGTTGTGTGTTGCTGGGCAAAAATACGTCAATTTCAAACAAATAAAAAGAAACCAAACTTGCACTTGCACTATCCTATTTCGTTCTCTATTTTTGAAGAAACCATAAGATAATGATAGACAAACAACAACTCATAGACCGCTTTATTAGCTACGTTACCATAGATACAGAATCCAACCCAAAATCTGAAACCACACCTAGTACTACCAAACAATGGGATTTGGCAAACAAACTAGTAAATGAATTAAAAGATATGGGTATGAGTGATGTCTCTATTGATGAGAATGCCTACATTATGGCAACCTTACCTAGTAACGTAGACCACGAAGTCCCAGTGATTGGTTTTATTTCGCATTTCGATACGACACCAGATTATACAGGAGCCAATGTAAAACCTCAAATTGTAGAGAATTACCAAGGGCAAGATTTGGTGCTAAATGCCGAAGAAAATATCGTCTTATCTCCAGATTATTTTGAAGACTTACTACTATACAAAGGACAAACCCTAATCACTACAGATGGCACAACGCTTCTTGGCGCAGATGATAAGGCTGGTATCACCGAGATAATGGAAGCCATGAAATACCTCATCAACAATCCGCAAATAAAACACGGTACCCTAAAAGTTGGTTTTACGCCAGACGAAGAAATTGGTCGTGGCGCACATAAATTTAATGTTGAAAAATTCGGTGCCGATTGGGCATACACCATGGATGGCAGCCAGATTGGTGAGTTAGAGTACGAGAATTTTAATGCTGCTGGCGCAGTAATCAAAGTCAATGGAAAAATTGTGCATCCAGGCTACGCTAAAGGTAAAATGGTGAACAGTATGTATTATGCTAGTGAGTTTATCAACTCATTACCAAGAGAAGAAACTCCAGAGCACACGGAAGGCTATCAAGGCTTTTTTCATTTATATGCTGTGAATGGCGAAGTTGAATCGACAACGCTAGAATATATTATTCGTGACCACGACCGCGATAAGTTTGAAGCGCGTAAAGCGCTAATGCAAAAAATAGCTGATGACCTCAACGAAAAATATGGCAAACCTGTTTTTGAAATAGAAATTAAAGACCAATACTACAATATGAAAGAAAAGGTTGAGCCTCTAATGCATATCATAGATATTGCCGAAGAAGCCATGAAAGCATTAGACATTAAGCCGATTATAAAGCCCATACGTGGTGGAACCGACGGCTCACAATTAAGTTATATGGGTTTACCTTGCCCAAATATTTTTGCTGGCGGACATAACTTTCACGGACGTTATGAATATGTTCCTGTTGAAAGTATGATTAAAGCTACTGAAGTGATTTGTAAGATTGCGGAGTTGACGGCTTTAAAGAATAAGTAACATACTTATATAGCTTGACATTCTAATTTTAAAAAACTAACTTCGTTACATGTGCTGAACTTGCTTCAGTATCAACCGATAAAGTCAACCTGTCATGAGCGTCCGCGTGCGCCGAAGCTATAGCGGAGGAGCAAGTCGAAGTATTATAATTGAATTTATCTAAGCAATAGGTGCAAGCACATAAAGAATTGGAATTATCGGAAGATGGAAATGGGAATACTGAAAAATTTATTTGGAAAAAAGACTGAAGCAGGTGAAAAGACTACAGACAAGGTTTCTGAATATTTTATTGATATTAACCCAAGCTCAGATTCTCTCTCTAGAGCGTTCAAGGACTTCTATCAAAACCACTTTATTAATACTTATGGACTTTCAAGGAATGAAGTAGATACATACTTCTTTGAAGCAATGTCTGAATATGAAAAAGAGATTGCTAAAAGACTCATTCGCCAAAATTTGAAACTGAGACAATCTCACCTTTTTAAAGCTGCAGGAGTTTTAAAGGATAAGCAAGCCTTACCAATTTTATATGACCAATTAAATGCTAATACCAATATAAGTTGGCTTTTAGTAATTGGACAAGCAATATGGCGGATTAACGCAGACGATATCTATCCAAAGCTATTAAGACAACTAAAGGAGCACTCATCAGATACTATGCGAGAAGCTCATTTTGACCAAATAGTTGACCTAAAAAATAAAGAAAGTATTGAAATGTTGTTTAGTTACTTAAACGACAAAAGCAAACTTGTTCAGTCTATGGCTATTTCAAAACTTAACTTCTTATCAGCAGGGGAACACGAACAGAAACAACGATATGACAAGGAGTATTTTATGACGAAAAAAACCGATGAAAAGTTTAAAAATGATTTACTCGAAAATCTTAGAAAAATAAAATAAAGTCAGCACCTAACACTATATATTGCAAATAGGGTGTTCGGTGGTTTACGACAGTTCGGTGCTATTTACAAACGCCGCCAAATCGTTGATTTGGCTTTTAACATGAATAAGATAAAAACAAAATACACGCTTTGGCTCAGTGCAAACTTGAAAGTTTATCGCTTTTTACTGTCCTACTTGCCATACACAGAACCGATAACGAAACTTTTCTTTTTACAATTAAAAAATGAAAAAAGTATACTCCGTTGAAGAATATATAGAAACTAACAACCACTTTGAAAAAGAGTTGGAGTTACTTCGTGAAATTGTGTTAAAAACAGAGCTTAACGAAGCCATAAAATGGTCTGCACCTGTTTATGATTTAAACGGAAAGAATGTATTGGGTTTGGGTGCTTTTAAAAACCACTTTTGCATTTGGTTTTTTAATGGCGTGTTTTTAAAAGATGAACATAATTTACTCGTAAACGCACAAGAAGGTAAAACCAAAGCCTTGCGCCAAATGCGCTTTGAAACCATAGATGATATCAACAAAAACCTCGTTTTAGACTACGTAAAAGAAGCTATAGAAAACCAACGTGCTGGCAAAGAGATAAAAGTAGAACGTAAGGGAAAAACAGTAGATATTCCTGAAGAGTTAAAAGCCTGTTTAAACAATGACCAAGATTTACAATTAGCTTTTAGCGCATTAACTCCGGGTAAGCAACGTGAGTATTGTGAATATATTAGTTCTGCTAAAAGAGAGGCTACAAAAGTATCTCGATTAGAAAAAATTACACCAATGATACTTAACGGTGTTGGGCTAAATGACAAATACAAAAATTGCTAATTCTTCGTTAAGCCCATAGACGCCAACCTTAATATTCCATAATTTTACCGGAAAAGTAAAGTTATGTTTTACAAAGGATATATTCTACTACTAAGTATTTTATCTACAGTTACATTATACAGCCAAGATAAAATTACGGCAGAAACCTACACCTATAAAAAAGGCGATTATAGTGGTATTGGCAAATGGTATATGGGTAGAGAAATTGCTTATGTCATGGGCTACCAAGGCATTGGTTGGTTAGAGCGCCCTGAACGTGAGTATGAAGAAAACACAAGTAAACTCATTAAAAACCTAGATATACAACCAAATGACATATTAGCTGATATTGGAGCGGGTTCTGGTTATCATGTGTTTAAAATGGCACCACTTGCTAAGAATGGGAAAGTATATGCAGTAGATATTCAAAAAGAGATGCTAGATGCCATTAAACAAGAAAATAAAAGGCAAAAATTAAATAATATCGTACTTCTTCAAGGTACTGAAAAGAGCACAAACCTTCCAGAAGATGCTATTGACAAAATATTAATGGTCGACGTATATCATGAATTTAGTTTTCCTGTTGAGATGTTAGCTTCAATGAAAAAAGCACTAAAACCAAACGGAGAAATATACCTTGTCGAATATAGAGCTGAGGACGATAACGTACCGATGAAACGCCTTCATAAAATGAGCGAAAAGCAAGCTATTAAAGAGTTTGAAGCCGCAGGATTTAAATTTTTAAAAAATATATCGAATCTACCCTGGCAGCATTGTATGATTTTTATAAAGTCTTAATAAAACAAAAGCCACTTTTTCAAGTGGCTTTTTTTATTTTCTATTGCTAACCGTAATTATTTCTTAACTACAGGAGCATTAAGTTTACTACTCATTTCCATAGAAATTGCAGAACGGTCAAACTTAATTTTTCCAGCTAGTGTTTCTATGACACAGCTATTATCCTTATCGTTTAACTCTGCAACTTTACCATGCATTCCGCTTTTTGTAATAACACGGTCGCCACGTTTTAATGCTGCTGCAAACGCTTTTTCTTTCTTTGCACGCTTCATTTGTGGTGCAATCATAAAGAAATACACCACAGCAAACATAGCTATTAATGGTAAAAACGAACTTATACCTTCTCCCATGGATACTTATTAATCGTGGTTATGACCTTCGTGACCTGGACGAGTGCTTGATTTCTTTGGCTGTGTCTGTAAGATACTAGACGTCCCCGTTGCAGTAGCTTGTGCAGGCGTTTTAGCATTAGGGTCTTTTTCTACAAAAGCCGTAATCTTTACCTGCTCATTTCCTTTTGCAGTATTCGTAGTCATAGTAACAGCTTTTGTTACTTTATTTCCGTTACCTTTTCCATTAAACTTTACGGTAAACTCACCTGTCTCACCTGGTGCAACTTGCTTAGTGTAGTTAGAAGGCACAGTACATCCGCATGTGCTCTTTACATTACTAACAACTAACATAGAATTTCCTGTGTTGGTATATTTAAATGTAGTTTCTACAGGAGTTCCGTTTTCAATAGTACCAAAATCGTGAACTTCTTTGTCAAATTTAATTACTGGTAAATCACCAGCGTTAGCATCACGCTCTGCCGCTAATGCTACGTTTTCAGAATTTACTTTGCTTGCCGCATCTTCTTTGCATGATGTAAAAGCTATCATACATAATGCGCTCAGTCCTAAAATTACTTTTTTCATTGCTGTATTTTTAAATTTATGTTGAACTTTTTATTTCGTTTGCCAAATGTAACAATATTTTCAAGGAATTAAAACTTTTAATACGTCCTTAACAGATATCTAAAACTGTAGATTTTAGTTATTCCATAAGCCCTCTTCCTATCTTGTTATGAATGTTCTTAGATTTATATTCTTTAACGATTTTATCTAAAATTCCGTTTATAAAGAGACTACTTTTAGGTGTAGAATATTCTTTTGCGATTTCCAGATACTCGTTGATAGTTACTTTTACAGGGATAGATGGAAATTTTTGAAACTCGCACAAAGCCATTTGTAAAAGTACACCATCTAGACTTGCTAATCTTTCAGCATCCCAATTTGTCGTTTTTTCTGATATTTCTTCTGAAAATTTTGAACTATTCAATAGCGTCTTATATAGCAATTCTTTTGCGAAAATTTTATCGTCTTCGTCTTTATAGAGTTCAGGAATTAAAAATGTTTCAGGTTTTGTGAGCTTAAGCTTTGAAAACTTTTTTACTATGGCGGTATTAACAACAGGTAAATCGTCTATCCATGTAAGTTGTTTGTCTTCAAAATAGTCAAATAATTTTTCGTTAGGTGCAATGATTTCAGAATATATATCTATGATAAAATCTTTGTCTTCTTTTAGGTCTGATGGCCCTTTAGACATATACTCTTTGTACAACTCGCTATCGATTATGGCTTTGTAAATAACATCTACATACTCAAAATCCAAGTCCCAAAAATTAAGTTTACGTTTATTAATTATCTCCTTGAGCATAGTATTACTGCTTATAAACTCTAGTACGGCATTATCTGCAAACTTTCGGTTTGGATTTTTATCCTCTTTAGTAGCAAGTAATTTTTTTTGAGATAATTCTAATTTAGAATTGGCTTTCTTTTGAATCTCAATCAGTAATGCCATGATGGCAAAATATAAGTCAGACATCTTATCGATGCTGTTAAAAAGGAAATTTTCGTCTTTTTTAAAATCATCACTTTCTGTGCCTTTAAAAGCAAATAGAGATTGCATAACTTTAATACGTATGTGACGTCGATTGAGCATATGTAAAGAACTTATTTATAACATTAAAAAAGGGTAAATCTAACAAAAGATTTACCCTGCAAAAATAGTATTTCTAGCTAATTAATAAAATTAATTCGCGTTTTCTCTTCTACGTGTTTCAATGCGGTCTTTAGCTATATTTAAAGCTGCATTGTGCGTTGTTAATTTATTAACCTTAGCGTTTTCTAAAATTTCCAAAGTGGTGTTGTAAATATTTTCGGTTTTACGCATAATTTCAGCTCTATCGTAGTTCTCGAGCTCTGCGTACACGTTAATAATTCCACCCGCATTAATTAAGAAATCTGGTGCATACACAATGCCGCGCTCTTGTAACAGTTTTCCATGCTTAAGCTCGTCTGCTAACTGATTGTTTGCAGCTCCTGCAATAATATCTGCTTTTATTTTATGGATAGTTTCGTCATTTACTGTTGCTCCTAATGCACACGGTGCATAAATATCCATATCTTCTGAGTAAATGTCGTTACCACCATAAATAGTTGCACCGTACTTAGATTTAACTTCTTCTAATCGCTCTTGGCTTATATCGGCAATTGTAACTTTTGCACCTTCGTTAACTAAGTGCTCTACCAAAGCTTCACCTACGTTACCAATGCCTTGTACAAAGACATTTTTATCTTCAAGAATATCAGAGCCATATTTAAACTTTGCTGCTGCTTTCATCCCCATAAAAACGCCATAAGCCGTTATCGGCGATGGATTTCCTGCACCTCCTTTACTTTCAGAGATACCCGTTACAAATGGTGTAACTTCCCTTACAATATCCATATCTTCGGTTTCCATCCCAACATCTTCTGCCGTAATGTATTTTCCGCTTAAAGAATGTACAAACTCACCAAAACGTTTCATCAATTCTGGTGTTTTTTGAGTCTTGGCATCACCGATGATAACCGCTTTACCTCCACCTAAATTTAACCCTGTGATTGCTGACTTAAACGTCATTCCGCGAGACAGGCGCAAAACATCGTTTAGTGCGTCCCACTCACTTTTATATTGCCACATCCTTGTACCACCAAGTGCTGGTCCTAAAACCGTATTATGTATACCAATTATTGCTTTTAAACCAGTATCTTTGTCGTTGCAAAAAACGATTTGCTCATGATTATCGAAGGATAATTGTCCAAAAACCGGGTCTGCATTTACCAAGTTTTTTGCCTCTATAACGTCTGTTGTCATGCTTAAATTTATTAAATGCTGTTAGAGATTATTTAAAAACAGCGTGCAAAAATAAATCTTTATTGAAGCATTAGCAAAATATTAACTGAAAAATAGGATTATAACAATAGCTTTGTACTCTTTTACTTTCAATGAAAGCCTTAAAACATCTAAATAAATATTTCTATAAATACAGATATCGACTAATTGTTGGTATCTTAATTACTATTGTAGCTAAAATATTTGCGCTATTTACGCCTCGACTTATCGGTAAATCTATAAATATTATCGAGGCTTATATTGAAGGTGACCTACCTCTTAGCCTAGCAAAATCCAGTTTATTAACTACTATTCTATTAATTCTTGGTGCAGCTATAGTTGCAGGGTTATTTACGTTTTTAATGCGTCAGACCATTATTAATGTTTCTAGATATATAGAATACGACCTAAAAAACGAAGTTTACAAACACTATCAAGTCCTTTCCTTGAGCTTTTATAAAGCCAATCGTACTGGTGATTTAATGAATCGAATTAGCGAAGACGTGGGCAAGGTAAGAATGTACGCTGGGCCAGCAATAATGTATACCATAAATACAATAACACTTTTTACAGTTGCGCTGACGCAAATGATAAGTACGGCACCAGAATTAACATTATACACCATGTTACCGTTACCGGTACTATCTTTTGTTATATACAAGCTAAGTCGTCTTATTAATCTACGAAGTAAAATTGTTCAAGAGTCGTTATCAGGACTTTCGTCCTTTACCCAAGAGCAGTTTAGTGGTATTTCTGTAATTAAGTCTTACACTATTGAGTCTAGTGTAAATTCTGAATTTGAAACGCTTTCTTCAGAAAACAGACAGAAACAAATAGATTTGGCAAAGGTACAAGCCTTATTTTTTCCTTTAATGATTTTATTAATTGGTGTTAGTAATTTATTGGTTATTTACATTGGCGGAAAACAGTATATCGATGGTCAGATTGAAAATATTGGAACAATCGCAGAATTTATTATCTATGTAAATATGCTTACTTGGCCGGTTGCAACAGTAGGTTGGGTTACTTCTATTGTACAACAAGCAGAAGCTTCGCAAAAACGAATCAACGAGTTTCTAGACCAAGAACCAGAAATTAAAAATACTGTAGAAGAGGAGACTAAAATTAAGGGGAAAATAGAATTTCAAAATGTAACCTTTACCTATCCAGATACTAATATAACAGCGTTGAACGGCGTTAGCTTTAAGCTAGAAGCAGGAGAAAAACTAGCCATTTTAGGAATGACAGGTTCTGGTAAATCAACCATTTTAGATTTAATAGGTCGTTTATACGATACAGAGCAAGGCACTATAAAGATAGATGACAAACCTATTACCGAAGTCAACCTCTTTAACCTGAGAGAAAGTATAGGTTATGTTCCTCAAGACGCCTTTTTATTTTCAGACTCTATAAAGAACAATATTAAATTTGGCAAAGAAGATGCCACCGATGATGAGGTTATAGAAGCAGCGAAGAATGCTAAAGTGCATAAAAATATTATTGGATTTAAGAAAGGATACGACACTGTTCTTGGAGAACGTGGTATTACCTTATCTGGTGGCCAAAAACAACGTGTTTCTATAGCCCGAGCGATTATAAAATCTCCAGAAATTTTACTATTAGACGATTGCTTATCTGCGGTTGATACTGAAACTGAAGAGAAAATATTAAAAAATCTAGAACGTATCTCTAGCGATAAAACAACAATTATCGTTAGTCATCGTATCTCGTCCGCAAAGAATGCCGATAAAATTATTGTACTGGATAATGGTAAAATAATTCAATCAGGAACTCACCAAACCCTTAAGAAAACAGAGGGTTACTACAAAGACTTATATCTTAAACAGCGTTCGGAAAAAGAAATGTAACTATTTGTTGGTTACTTTACTTTTTTTTTAGATTTTTGGATGGAATTATTAACTCAAATCCAAATTATGAGCGATTACGAAATGATGGACAAAGAAGAGATATTCTCAAAGGTATTGCGTGCAGGACGAAGAACGTACTTCTTTGACGTTCGTGCTACGAAGGCAGGCGATTACTACTTAACTATAACCGAAAGTAAAAAGTTTACTAACGATGATGGCTCTTTTCATTACAAGAAACACAAAATATACTTGTATAAAGAAGACTTTGTTGAGTTTAGAGAGATTTTAGGCGAAATGACTGATTACATCATAAACGAAAAAGGCGAAGAAGTGATTAGTGAACGTCATCAAAAAGATTTTAAAAGAGAGGATGATGAATTTGTAGCACAAGAAGCAAAAACAACTGAAGATACCTCTACAGATAGTTTTACGGATATAAGTTTCGAAGACATCTAGAAAAATCTTGTTAAATTATATTAAAAACCGTTACAACAGTAGCGGTTTTTTTATTTTTATGGAGATAACTAAACACTAACCAAATACTTAAACATGCGCCGCATTCTTTTATTAAGTCTTACAGTATTAACGTCTTTTATTTACGCCCAATCAACAGTTGAACTATCGTATTATTTACCTCAAGATGTAACGTACAATAGCAATATTCCAACACCAAAAAGCGTAATTGGTCACGAGGTTGGGGAATGGCATATAACCCATGATAAATTGGTACAATACATGTACAAATTAGCGGAATCATCCAACCGAATATCAATAGAAAATAGAGGAAAAACGTTTGAAGATAGGCCACTTCTATTACTAACAATTTCTTCGCCTGAAAACTTGCAGAATATCAAGACCATCAAAGAAAACCATGTCAATGCAACCAAGACAGACAATGTTAATACAGATAGACCCATTGTTGTTTATCAAGGCTTTTCTATACACGGGAACGAACCTAGCGGTTCTAATGCCGCGTTAGCAGTAGCCTATTATCTTGCAGCTGCACAAGGACCTAAGATAGATGCATTATTAAAAAATACAATAATACTTTTTGACCCATCTTTTAACCCAGATGGTTTGCAACGTTTTGCCTATTGGGCAAACACCAATCGAAGTCAAAACTTAAATCCAGACCCAAACGACAGAGAATATAGTGAGGTTTGGCCAGGTGGACGCACAAACCATTATTGGTTTGACATGAATAGAGATTGGTTACCTGTACAATTACCAGAGTCTAGAGCGCGTATTAAAACGTTTCACGATTGGATGCCAAACATTCTGACGGACCATCACGAAATGGGAACAAATTCTAGTTTTTTCTTTCAACCAGGAATTCCATCTCGCACACATCCTCTTACTCCACAAATGAATCAGGATTTAACAAAACAAATAGCAACGTTTCATGCTAAAGCATTCGATAAAATTGGTTCTTTATATTATTCCGAAGAAAGCTTCGACGATTTCTATTATGGTAAAGGCTCAACATTTCCGGATATTAATGGAGGTATAGGTATTTTGTTTGAACAAGCAAGTTCTCGGGGTCATGTACAAGAGAGCGATAATGGACTATTAACTTTTCCGTTTACAATAAGAAATCAATTTACCGCAGCATTATCTACGCTTGAAGCTGCAAATGCCATGCGAGAAGATATCTTAAATTATCAAGCTAACTTTTTTAAGAATGCACGAAATGAAGCTAAAAAACAAGGCAATAAAGCGATTGTTTTTGGTGACGAAAAAGATGCTGCAAGAACCTATCATATGGCTGAAATTTTGAATCGTCATAAAATTAAATTCCACGAAATTGAAAATGACTTTGAAGTTGATGGCAAGCGTTTTAAAAAAGGATACAGCTTTATTGTTCCTAAAAATCAAAACAACACACGTTTAATAAATGCTATGTTCGAGAAGCGTACAACGTTTCAAGATAGCTTGTTTTACGATATTTCCGCATGGTCTTTTCCTCTTGCATTTAATCTAGATTATGCAGAGACCTCAACAGCCAAGGCTGGCCCAGAAGTAAAAGATTTAAAATTAAAAACAGGAGGCGTTTCTTCTAAAAGTGATTACGCCTATTTAATAGAATGGCACGAATATTATACGCCAAAATTTCTATACGCTCTATTAGATAAAGGCATTCGTGCTAGAGTGAGCCAGAAGCAATTTACAGCCAACGGAAAATCTTATGACTACGGAACATTAATGATACCTGCTCAAAATCAAAATAAATCTGCTTCAGAAATTTATAATATACTCAATGAATTAGCAAAAGAAAGTCATCTAATGGTTGATGCTGTTTCCACGGGATTGAATGAAGGTATCGACCTAGGAAGCAACAATTTTAGACCTTTAGAGCTGCCTAAAATCGCTTTATTGGTCGGTGATGGAATGACGTCTTACGATGCTGGTGAAATATGGCATTTGCTAGATACGCGCTATGATATTCCGGTAACAAAACTCGATACTAAAAACTTTTCTAGAGCAGATATAAGTAGATACAATACAATAATTATGGTCAATGGTTCTGGCCTGGATGATGGTAATACTAAAAAATTACAATCTTGGATTCAGGCAGGTGGTACCCTAATTGCCTACAGACGTGCATTAAACTACCTAAATAGCAAAAAACTTTTAAAACTAGATTTTAAAAAACCTAAAATCGTAGCTAAAACTATTTCTAGAGAACAGGCGAGCGATTTTAGAGGTGCACAAGTAATTGGCGGTGCCATTTTTGAAGCAGATATCGACCGCTCTCATCCAATTAATTTTGGATATAAAAATGATAAGTTACCGTTATTTAGAAACACCACTCTATTTGTAAAACCAGATAGAAACAGTTACAACAATCCAATACAGTATACCAAAAATCCGTTATTAAGTGGTTATATCTCTAAACAGAATTTAGATAGTATTTCTAAAACTGTACCACTAAAAATAGGAAATTACGGCCGCGGAACTATTGTTGCATTTACCGATAATACCAATTTTAGAGCGTTTTGGTATGGTACTAATCGTCTATTAATGAATGCGATTTTCTTTAGGGAAGACCTTTAGCTTAGTAAGCAGTCTCAGTTTTTAGCTCTCAGTCTAGATGATAATTGTGACTACAAACCGAGACTGTTAACTCACTTGAGCTCCATTTTTTACTTTGGTTTCAGGTCTGAGTAAGTAAACATCATCTTTATTTACTGCACCCATAACAAGACACTCGCTCATAAACTTAGCGATTTGCTTTTTAGGAAAATTGACCACAGCAACAATCTGTCTATTCAATAAATCTTCTTTTGAATAGCGTGTTGTTATCTGTGCTGAAGATTTCATGATGCCCAATTCTCCAAAATCAATGATTAACTGATATGAAGGATTGTGCGCTTCGGGAAAATCATTTACTTCTAAAATCGTACCTACGCGTAAATCTACTTTGGTGAAGTCTTCGAATGTTATTATCTTATCCATAAATTAAAACTACAAAAAAATTATGGCACTAACGCCTTCTAATATGTTACCTCTAGGTACAAGAGCCCCTAATTTTAGATTAGTAGATACTATAGACAACAACTTTAAGTCGCTAGATGAATTAAAAGGAAGCAAAGGCACCTTAATTATGTTTATATGCAACCACTGCCCTTTTGTGATTCATGTTAACGAAGAACTTGTAAATCTAGCTAACGATTACAAAGCCAAAGGCATTAATTGTATCGCTATTTCTAGTAACGATGTAGAGAATTATCCGCAAGATGGTCCGGACTTAATGAAAATTCATGCCAAAAAAAACAAGTATACGTTCCCTTATTTGTACGACGATACGCAAGAAATTGCTAAGGCTTACGATGCGGCTTGCACACCAGATTTCTTTCTATTTAATGATAACATGACACTTGTCTATACTGGTCAGTTAGACGACTCTAGACCTGGAAATAAAATTCCCGTTACAGGAAAAGATTTAAGAAATGCTATGAATGCACTGGTTAAAGGAGAAAGTATAGACCAAAACCAGAAACCTAGTATGGGTTGCAATATTAAATGGAGAAATTAGTTACTTTCTTAATCCATTAAAAAAGCCTCGATAATCTTAAACGTTCTCCTTTTGGGAGTCAGGTCGTAACCTGTTTATGGAAGTAAAATACAACCTTTTAGTTTAAGATTACCAAGACTTTTGTAGTAACCAACCTTTAATTTATTTCTTATCTAATTACCTCTTAGCTGAAAGTTAATAGGGATACTGTATGGGACACCTACATTTCTATCGCGCTGTTTACCTGGTATCATTTTAGGTAATATTTTAATGATACGCTCTGCTTCTGTTTCTAAGTGTCTATCCGGACCTCTACTTTTTACTTTAGTTATGTTTCCGTTTTTATCTATTAAGAAGAATACATATACTTTACCTGTTATTCCTAACTCTTCAGCAACCTCCGGGTATCTAAAGTTTTTCTGTAAATGCTCGGTAATTTTTCTTTGGAAACAAGCTCTAAGCTCGTCGTTATTACCTGAACATCCTGGGAATGTTGGAACTCTTTCTATTACTGCAAAAGGCACTTCGATGTCTTCTTCAACTTCCTCGACCTCTACATCGTCTACAGCAACTACTTCTTGTATTACATCGTCTTGACCAATCTCTGTACTTTCTAAAACAGTTTCTTCAATTTCTGCAACATCTTCTACAACTTGGATAGCTTCTGTAACTACTGTTTTAGGTGGTGGTGGTGGCGGTGTAATTTCTATATTAGTAATAGGAATATCCTCTTCTAACTGCTCGCTAAGCATTAAAATATCTGACTCTGATAACGTTTTATCATAGGTTTTGTACTCGAAACCAAAATACGTTAACAATAACATGATGTTTAGGCCTACAGCAAAGTATAAGCTGCTATTTCTTCCTACATCGGCACTGGGGTTCTTTTTTACTTCCATGATTTCTAAAATTTTATAGTATAAAGTTACCCATTAGAAGATGGAATAGACATGACATTTGTCATGCTTAGATGTAAAACATTATTGTATTTTAAAGATTGTCTAACTGATTATCAGTTCCTTTTTCACTAATCGTCCAGAAGAATCCCACAAAAAAGAACTGGTCTGCGGCTGGCCTTAAAGCTCGCCTGTTAAACGTTCCGTTGGAATTTGGCATGTCCGCGTATTGATAGCCATTAATATTGTTAAAACCAAAAATATTATTAATAGAAAAATATAAAATCTTTTGCTGACTGATTAAATACGCCCAATTAAAACTAATATTATTAAAGCTTTTAGTACGTTCTCCTAAAAATTGACTCGTATTTGGATTAGTATAAGGACGACCAGAAGCATGCACATAATCTAAACCTATTTGACTTTTTAAACTTTCTACCCAATATTTACCTACAATAGAAAAGTTATGCTTGCTCGCAAAATTAGGCTGTGCCAAAGTTGGGAAATTTCGGTGGTTTCGTTGTGTGTCTAATAACGAATAACTTACCCAGTAATCTAGATTTTTGATACTCGTATTATCTCGCCAAAATACATCTAAACCTTGGGCATAGCCGCTTCCGTTAGAATTAAAGGTACTATCAAAACTCTCGAATGGCGTATCGAACTTCACTAAATTATCGTAGGTCTTTCTGTAAAGTTCTGCCCTAAAAATTCTTCCGTTATTTACATATTGATAGTTAAAAATATAATGCGATGTCTTTTGTGATTCTAAATCTTGCGTAAACTTTAGAGTTCCCGCACTTGGATTCTGATAAAAGTCGCCATAGGCCAAAGATACTTGTGCATTATCTGATACTTTATAAGCAAGTGCAGCTCGAGGTGCTACCTGTAAATTATCGAAAATCTGACTATAATCGGCACGTACGCCTAATTTTAAAGCTAAATCCTTTGAAAACACTAAATCGGCTTCTGCAAAACTTGCCGTGATATTGTTATTAAATCCATAGGATGCATCGACAGAGGAATTTGAAAAATCTTCATTAAAATCCGTTAAAAATTGCTCCACGCCAAAATTGAGTTTAAATCGACTATTAAAGCGTTTTTTTAGTTTCAGTTTTGCATGAAAAGAATTCTCAGTATCATCAATGTTGTTTATTTCAACACCGATTCTATTATTAGCATGGGTGTAGCTTAGTCCCGTTACAATACTCCAATTGTTATTTAAAACACCCTTATAAGAGGTGTTAACATAGAAGTTTTTGTTATTAAGCTTAAATTGCAACCCATCATCTTCATTGATATCTTCTTGCGTTAATTCGAAATTAGTAGTGTCGAAAGCCGCATAAAACTTGAGTGTGCCGTTGTTAAATTTGCGTCTAAAAACCGCCTCACCTTGGGCAGCTTCAAAAGGTTTTTCCCAGTCGTTACGGTCTTCGTAAACTTCTAAATATGGTGCTAAATTAATATAAGTTGCGTTTACACTTAGGGATGATTTCTCCCACTTCTGGGTGTTTCCTAGAGCAGCACCTACGGATAAAATCCCTATATCTGTTTTCTCTTGGTCTGGCTCGTCAATGGTGTTTAGTACCAAAACACTAGATAAAGCTTGTCCGTATTCGGCAGAATAACCTCCGGTGGAAAATGTAATACCATCAAATAAAAAGGGAGAATATCGTCCACGCGTTGGTAAATTATTTGTCGTGGGCGTATATGGCGTAAATACACGAATACCATCTATAAAAATTTGAGTTTCGTCTGCGTTACCACCACGAACAAATAATCGACCATCTTCGGCGTTATTAGACGTTCCTGGTAGTGTTTGCAACGCACCAACAAAATCACCAAGCGCACTTGCTGTAGTGACCACATCTAAAGGTTTTAAAACTGATACTTTACTATTGTCGTTAGCTTCGAAGGTTCCTGCGGATAATACGACTGCGTCTAATGAGTTTACATCTTCCCTTAATTTGATTTCTAAATTATTAAGCGCGGAAACATCTTGTTTTACTGATGTTGTTTCGTAAGACAAAAAAGAAACAATTAGTTGTTGAGTTCCTTTTTCTGATGTTGTAAATAAAAATTCACCTTTGTCATTAGAGGTTGCACCGTCGTAAGTACCTTCTAAATACACATTGGCGCCAGCTATAGGCGTACCTTTAGTATCTATTACTTTGCCACTTATTGTTGTTTGCCCATGGCTGATTAGGCCAAGACACAAGATTAGAATGAGATTGATGATTTTCATGGTTAATTGTTTACTGTTCGTTTTTTGTTTTGAAATGAATTCAGCTTAAATTGATGAAGTAAACTTCTAATCTTATGTGAAGTTTTAAAATTATTAGTTACCGAACTGTAAATAATGAATGATGAATTGCGTTAGTGGTTGCAGTGGCATCCTTTTTGTTGCGCCACAACAAAAAGATATAACGGAAAACACGGTACACCATAGCAATATGCGACGGTGTAAACGCCCAAAAAAAAGATTAGCATAACTGTAACATAAGTGTATCTTTATAGACTTACTATTAAAAATCAATCAACCACAACTAACTATTGAACAAAGAACTTGAACATAGCTTTGTAGAACAGCTTGAAAAACATCAGAATATTGTACATAAAGTATGTCGGCTTTACACCAATAATCAAGATGCGCACAATGACCTTTTTCAGGAAATCACCATACAATTATGGCGTGCCTATCCAAAATTTAGAGGTGATAGTAAGTTTAGCACTTGGATGTATCGTGTTGGTTTAAATACAGCGATTACGTTGTATAGAAAGTCTAAACGCCGTGTACAAACAGATGATTTTGATGTCCACCAATTTAGGATAAAGGCTGAGGAGTACGATAGCACTGAAGAAGAGCAACTAAAACTGTTATACAAAGCCGTACATCAGTTAAATGATATAGAAAAAGCGCTTGTTTTCTTATATCTTGAAGATAAGGATTACAGAGAAATAAGTGAAACACTTGGTATAACCGAGGTTAATGCACGTGTGAAAATGAATCGTGTGAAAAAGAAATTAAAAGCAATATTAAATCCGTAACACTATGGATGAATTAGAATTATTAAAAAAAGATTGGCAGAAAGGTGCGGATAATTTTCCTCAGGTTTCTCGCGAGGATATTTATAAAATGACACATGCAAAATCGTCGAGCATCGTAAAGTGGATATTTTATATTGGACTACTAGAATTTGCCTTTTGGTTTATTGTCTCTATTGGTTTAAAATCTCTTGGATTTGGAGACGAAATAAAAAAACTTGAGTCTAGTACGGTATTCATAGTCTTTGCGGTTATAAGCTATTTTGTTTTATTATATTTTTTATATAAGTTTTACATAAACTACAAAAATATTTCTGCTACAGATAGTGCTAGACGCTTAATGAAAAATATTCTTAAAACCCGAAAAACGGTTAAAGCATATGTTATTTTTAATCTGGCGTTTTTAGTTATAGCTACATTTTATGGCGTTTATTTTGCACTTCAGAATGATGAAACCTCTAAATCTATGATAGATGCCGCCGCTGCAAATGGTGAGATTTTTAAATTTTATGCTAGTATTATTGCTCTAACGCTTTTACTGTTAGCATGTGCTATTGCCGTTTTACTGCTGTTCTATTGGTTGATTTACGGATTATTACTGAAACAGCTTAACAGCAACTACAAGGAGTTGAAAAAATTGGAGATTTAATCTAGAAGACTAATAATTGAACTTAGATTTGCTTTGTTGACGTGACAATTTAAGGCAGAAACTAGGCCACTAATTACGGTTTATATTACCAATCACTAATTTCTCTAAGTTCCTTGTTTAAACGTTCTTTTTCTTCGAGTTCTTCTTGAGGAATTACTTTTAAAAACGAAGGATGTTGCTCGATAGCGTACTCTATTTTTTCTACAATTTCTGCAATAGTCTCGTTTTCGTAATCAATCTCTAAAGGTTGTTTAATCTCAAACGACTGATAAATATTTTTCTTTTTAATTCGTAGTCCTTTTTTATCAAAAGAACGTCTAAATCCATCAATTACTATAGGAACTACTATAGGTTTGTATTGTTTTATGATATGAGCTGTACCCTTGCGTATTGGTTTAAAAGGTGTAGTTGTCCCTTGCGGAAATGTTACAACCCAACCATCATCCAGCGCCTTTTTAATAGCACTAATATCGCTCATTTTTACTTGGCGGTTAACATCTTTACCTTGGGAGCGCCATGTACGCTCTATGCTTATAGAGCCAGTGTAAGCAAAAATCTTTGGGATAAGACCAGATTTCATTGTCTCTTTTGCCGCTACATAATACATGTTGAGCTTAGGATTCCAGAGGTAACCAACATTTTTAATATTATCTAAACGTCCACTTAGACTAGCATTAAACACATGAAACATTGCTATAACATCTGCGAAATAAGTCTGATGGTTAGATATAAAAAGTACATTAGTATCTGGTAAGTTTTTTATAATTTCAGAGCCTTCTATTTGTAATTCGTTAAAGCCTCTAAAACGGCGATGTGTTAGCAACCCTAATATTCGGATTAACCATTTTTTTACCCAAAGTATATGCCCAAAAGGATTGGTTTTAAATAAACCCATAGTATCAATCTGTCGTTAGTCGGATAGCAAAAGTAAGAAAATATGCTACTTAGAGTATCTGTTTTAATAATACTTTAATTTCACTTAACATCATAGCTGTTGCACCCCAAACGATGTAATTATTTAAACGAAATGCTGGCACCTCAACATCTACATTATAACTCGTTGGTACTTTTGTAGTTATAAGATTTTGGTCTTCAAGAATTTCATTCACTCTAACTTCGATAACAGCCTCGACTTCTTCGTCTTGCTTTGTAAACGTTAAAGGTTGTTTGGAAACACCTAAAAAAGGATGCACTATAAAATTGCTAGGTGGTATGTAAAGCGGAGACAAGGTTTTTAAGACTTCTATTTGTTTTACTGGCACGCCTATCTCCTCTTCTGTTTCTCGCAAAGCTGTTTCCATAAGGTTATTGTCAATGTCCTCTACCTTACCACCAGGGAAACCCACCTGCGCCGAATGTACGCCTTTATAGGTTTTTCTGAGAATAAACACAACATGTGTCGTTTCTTTTACATCTGGATAAAACAAAGCCATAACTCCAGCTTTGGATGCTGTTTTGCGCTTTTCTTTGTATTTCTCTGCCAATTCTAGACGATATGGCGGCGAGAGCTTTCTATGCGCCTCTTCGCCTAAAAGCGGAAGATGTTTTATATTTACAACTGAATCTAAAAACGTATTAAAATTCATTTATGAGAGTTATTCTTTTTGTCCTAGTTTGCCTAGTTTTTAGCTGTGAAGATAAAGAAACTTCAAAACAAAACACCACTGTAAAACAAGATAAAGTAGAGAAAAAAACCGAAGTTAAGACGGAGCAAAAGCGTGAATATCCCAAACTGACGGATGACAATGCCTTACAGTTTTTATCTGATTTTGGCGATGAGAATAAAGAAAACAAAGTACGTATTGTTACCGATTTTGGTAACATAGATATCCTGCTCTATGATAAAACAAAATACCATCGTGCTAACTTTATCTTTTTAGCAAAACAAAACTATTTCGATTATACACAATTTTACCGTGTTGTCCCAAATTTCGTGATTCAAGGTGGTAGTAGTGATGGAATGAATATTGCCAAGCGGCGCAGAAAAATTGGTCGATATCTCTTACCACCAGATACCAAAAGAGGTTATACCCACAAACGCGGTGCTATTTCTATGCCTAGTAGCGAAATTGAAAACGCCTACAAGTTGGCGTCTCCATACCAATTCTTTATTGTAAACCGTATCGGTGGCGCGCCTTTTTTAGATGGTGATTATACCGTTTTTGGAGAGGTCATTAAAGGAATGGATGTGGTAGATAAAATTAACGCTGTAGAAACGGATGATGGCGAATGGCCACTGAAAAATGTATTTATTAAGACCGTTGAAATATTAGATTAATCTAAACCTCGTCCTTGTAAAGGTTGGGCAATTTTAATTTAAAAATCACAGCCGATAAGCGAATGGCAATTACAACGGCACCTGCAATTAAGAAAAGGTAGTTTCTATCCTCTAAAAATTCTAACAATAAAAAATAGGTCAATCCACCAATGATACAGGCAGTTGCATAAATCTCTTTTCTAAATATTACAGGTATTTCGTTACATAAAATATCACGAATCACGCCGCCAAAACAGGCAGACATTGTACCTAAAACAATACATATTATAGGATGTAATTCTGCATTTAGCCCTTTTTCTATGCCAATTACCGTGTAGAGCCCAATGCCAATAGTATCGAACAAAAACAGTGAACGCCTTAAGTGCTTAAGATAATTTCTAAATAAAACCGCAAAAAGTGAAGCTATAGAAATAACGATTATAAACGTCATGTCTTTCATCCAAAACACCGGTGTTGCACCAATAAGTGTATCTCTAAGTGTACCGCCACCTACTGCCGTAACAAAGGCAATAATAAATACTCCAAAAGCATCCATTCGCTTATTCATGGCAACCAAAACACCAGAAATGGCAAAAGCTATTGTACCTAAAACATCGATGGTTTGTATAAACACTAAAGTTTCATTTTTAATTTATAATTCATCTCTTTTTTTATATAAAAAGAAATACTAACAATCACACTTCGACTTTGCTCAGCATATGCGATTCATATCCTTTTAGATTAAGAAAAGAAGCTCTCTGCTACATTTCTTACTTTCTCAGATGCCGAAATAAATTCGGTATAAGCGATTCGCACAATCCCGACATTCGGAATTAATTCTCTACTTACATATTCTGAGTGTAATAATTATAATCCTTTAATATGGTATCTATAAATTGTAAGTCGTATAAGTCTGATTTTATGCCTAAAACGTCACAAATTTTGTTTCGTAACAGATGAAGTGTTTTGTAATCATTATTCTTTTTTGAAACCAAAAAGGCTTCTTTAACAATGCGTACATCTTTGTCTGTAAGTTGGGTAACATTGCTAAAAACAGGCTGGTAATCATCTGTTATATCTTCAAGAATAGTACTTGTAATTTTATGTTTCTTTTTTACACTTATAACCACTGTTCCTGCTGCTGCATCTCCGACGCGTTGTTTTCTTTCAGATAATAAAATACTTAGGACTCCAATAGATGAAAAGAACAACCAAATATCAACAATACGTAACATCCACCTGACTAACAAATTATACCATTGTGTCGGCGCCCCATCCAGTCGAACCACCTTTATTTTCATTATCATTTTACCAATGGTACGACCACCAAAAATAATATGACAAATCAGCGAATAGAAAAATGCAGGTAAATAAAATAGACCCAAAAAACCTCTTCTTGTCCAACCATCCGCATCGAAAATCTGTGACATATTCACCAAATTTTCCATAATGGTCATATATGTGAGTAAAATAACACCATCTATTAGAAATGCCACCATGCGCTCGCCAAGACCAATAAGCTTATAATCTAAGTTTACATTTTGTGCAGTGTTAATTGCTAATTTGCCCATGGAAATGTATATTCGTTTTTAAATTTAAAACAGTTTATGCGCGAAGCATCTTTCGTTAAGCAAAATAAGGAAAAATGGATTGTATTTGAAAAAGCATTAGATAATAATGTAAAAATAAGTCCAGATGACTTGGCGTCATATTACATCCAACTCACCAATGATTTGGCTTACGCTCAAACCTATTATCCTGAAAGTAAAACCTTACTTTATTTAAATTCTCTAGCTTCGCAAGCGCATCAAAAAATCTATATTACCAAAAAGGAATCCAAAAACAAGATTGTTTCGTTTTGGAGGGATGAGTTTCCTCTTTTTTTTAGACAGTACCATAAAACCCTATTACACACATTTTTAATATTTATGGTAGCTGTAGTCATCGGTGCTGTTTCTACGCTTAACGATGACTCTTTTGTAAGACTTATTTTAGGCGATGGTTATGTAAATATGACTATAGAAAATATTGAAAAAGGTGAGCCTATGGCCGTTTATAAAAGCGGAAGTAATATTGGCTCGTTTCTAGGGATAACTATTAACAACATACGCGTGGCTATAATAGCCTTTGCCTTTGGTGTATTTTTTAGTGTTGGTACCATCTATGTGCTTTTTAGCAATGGCATAATGCTTGGTGCCTTTATTACCTTCTTTTACAATTACGGTATTTTAGAAAAAACCTCTACGGTTTGGTTGCATGGTACAATAGAAATTTCGGTAATTGTTATCGCTGGCTGTGCTGGCTTGGTTATGGGAAATAGTTTTTTATTCCCAAAAACCTATTCACGTAGAGTTGCTTTTATGAAAGGCGCCAAAGACGGTTTAAAAATTGTAGTAAGTACCATTCCGTTTTTTATTATTGCTGGCTTTATAGAAGGTTTTATTACACGTTACGGCGAACAGATGCCTTGGTTTTTGGCTTACGGCATTATCTTTTTATCGCTTTTTATCATTGTTTACTACTATATATTTTACCCAATTCTTTTGGAAAAAGCAGCCAAACAACATGCCCCTAAACTGCAATTAACGTGAAGAAACAATATATAGAATTTAGAAATCGTAGCGGTTTCGGCGATATTATTAACAATTACTTTTTGTTTTTAAAATACAATTTTAAAGAATACAGTTCACTATATCTAAGATACAACGCTGTAAGTATTGTTTTAACCATTATAGCGTCGTATTTGCTTGTTACAGGATTTATGGGATTGGCAAGCCGAGATTTTAGATTTGGAATGGGTACAAATATTGAAACTGAAGGTTATTTCTTCGGAGGTATGATTATTCTTTTACTTATTATTTTTGTTACTTCCCTTATTAATTATAGTTTTTCTAGTGCATATGTGGTAGATTATGTAAATAACAACGGAAAAGTTGAATCTAAATCTATATGGAAGCAAATAAAGCGTAATATAGGAGACATCATTATTTTAGTTATTGTGGGCGCACTTATGTATTTTGCTTACTTAATTATATCGGTAATGATATCGTTTATTCCTTTTCTAGGCTTTATCGCACAATATGCAATGAGCTTTACACTATCTGCTATATTTGGTTTAACATTTATGTCAATGTTTTCTAGGAGTAACGGTTTTAGTCAGGCTATTTCAGAAGGGTTTAATTTTACGTTTAATAGTTTTCTTAAGGTAATTGGTTACGGTTTGGTTATTGGCATTCTTAATTTAATGGTAACTGCTTTAATATTAGCAATTCCTGGCTTTTTAATTGGTATCTACACCTATTTCTCAGTAGAAAATAATATAGAACTTGTAGGTAATACATTTGCAACTTTAGTGTTTACCTTTGGTTTTATTGCCTTTATATTGTCTTTTATATACACCCAAGCCCTAACTCAAGTGGCATTTGGTGTTTTGTATTATAATTTGTTCGAGTTAAAACACAATACATACTTACAACAGAAAATTAATCAAATAGGTGTTAATGAACAGTTGTAAAGCAAAATACATCACCTTTTTAAGCTTTTTTGTATATGCGTTTGCAAAAGCTCAGGACACCATAAAACAGGTTGCACAAGACTCTTCGGACATAGATGTTATTCCTTTTAAAGAAGGAATAAAAGAGCGCTATTCTGGAGATGAGTTTAATTATAATATTAATGATACTGGCGGTGTAAACCTCATACAACGAATTCTAAGAAAATTTTTTGGATGGCTAAGTGATTTGTTTGGTTTTGATATTAGTTATGTTAATTACCAAACCTTAGAATATATTATCTACGGATTATTAGGATGTGGTGCATTCTACTTATTACTAAAGTTTCTTTTAGAGAATCCTGTGAGCTCAGTTTTTAAGACTGAAACCAAGACTATAGATGGTTTTAATTATGTTGAAGAAGATATAGAAACCGTCGATTTTGATAAACTCATCAACTCCGCACTAAAAGAAAATAATTATAGACTTGCCACTCGATTTTTGTATTTAAAATCCCTTAAATCCCTAAGTTCAAAAGGTATTATAGAGTGGCACTATGACAAAACCAACAATGATTATTTACGAGAAATAAAAAGTAACGATACTAAATCATTGTTTAAAAGGGCATCTTATATTTACGACTACGTATGGTATGGTGAGTTTCCCATAGACGAGGCTGGCTTTAATAAAAATAAAGACGATTTTAATTCTCTTATAAAACTAAAATCAAATGGATAAACGCTCTAAAATTGCATTATATGCCATTGGGGCGGTCATTCTATTATTGATGATTGCAGAAGTCGCCAAACCCAAACCGTTAAATTGGCGCGACTCCTACTCTGCGGCAGACAAAATCCCTTTAGGTTGCTATGTGCTTTACAATGAACTTGAGACATTTAGTGATGGAGACGTATTAGAAAATACGGAATCTCTCTATTTATACTTAAAGACTATTGATTCTTTAGAAGCCAAAAAATCGCTTTTCATCATTAATGGTTATGTAAGTTTAACCGAACAAGACGCCAACGCCATTATCGATTTTGTAGACCATGGTAATACTGTATTTTTAAGCAGTAAAGGACTATATGGCATTTTGCGAGATACACTAAATCTTAATATTACGCTAGATTACACCAATTTTTACAAGAAACCATCTTACAACTCATTTACAAGTCCTAACCAAAGTGAAAACAAAACCCTATACAAAGATGTAATAGAAAATGCATACATCACTTCACTAGACACATTAAATACGACGGTTTTAGGTACAATGATGGACGAAGACGAGAGTGAAAGCTTCCCGAACTTTATTAAAACAAAATTTGGTGAGAAAGGTGGCTCGTTTTACATTCATACCAATCCATATGCGTTTACCAATTATCACCTACTAAATGAAAACGAAAATTATGCCGCTACAGTTTTGTCTTACTTACCAAAACAACAGATTATATGGGACAACTATAATAAAAGCGGCAAAAAAGTAATCACAAGCCCGTTGCGCTATATTTTAACTAATCCTGCGTTAAAATGGGCTTTTTACATTAGTCTTTTTAGCTTGATTCTCTTTGTAATTTTCAAAGGTAAACGGACACAACGTATCATCCCAGTTGTAGAGAAATTAGAAAACTCAACCGTAGAATTTACCCAAACTATTGGCGAACTCTACTATCAACATGGCGACTACTCTAATATTATTGCTAAGAAAATTCAATATTTTTTAGAATTTATTAGAACAAAATATTTTTTAAATACCACTAACCTAAACAGTAGTTTTATCGAAAAGCTAGCTTTAAAATCTTCAAACTCAAAAGAAGACGCAAAAGCAATCGTCGATTATTTATTGTATTTAAAATCTAAAACCGTACATAGCGAAAGTGAGCTGATAGAGCTCAATAAAAAAATTGAAAAATTCACAAAAAACAATCTCTAATGGAAGAACAAAATACATCGCCCGAGGCGGAAAATAACCAACCTCTTAACGAGAACATTGCACCCGAAAGTAGCGAGCAAAATGCAGACAGTACCTTTGAAAGTCGTATTGATTTAAAACCACTTCAGGATAGTGTAGAACAAATAAAAAATGAAATCGCCAAAATAATTGTGGGTCAGAATGAAATGATAGAACTTCTAATCATTTCTATACTTACAAATGGTCATGCTTTAATCGAAGGTGTACCTGGTGTCGCAAAAACAGTTACGGCTAAGTTACTGGCCAAAACCATGGCTGTAGATTTTAGTCGTATTCAATTTACGCCAGATTTAATGCCAAGTGACATCTTAGGAACTTCGGTTTTTAATGTTAAAACCAATGAGTTTGAGTACAAAAAAGGCCCAATCTTCTCTAACATTGTTCTTATAGACGAAATCAACCGTGCTCCAGCAAAAACACAAGCTGCCCTTTTCGAGGTTATGGCAGAACGCCAAATAACTATGGATGGTACAGAGTACAAAATGGCACCCCCATTCTTGGTATTTGCGACGCAAAACCCTATAGAGCAAGAAGGCACTTACCGTTTACCAGAAGCGCAGTTAGACCGTTTCTTATTTAAAATAAATGTAGATTATCCGTCTTTAGAAAACGAGATTCAGATTCTTACCGACAACCATAATCGACAAGATAAAATGGATTTTAATGCCATAGCTTCGGTTCTGTCGGCAGAAAACATTATTAAATATCAAGAATTGATAAAACAAGTAGTTGTAGAGCGCAATCTACTAAACTACATTGCTGCCATTGTGCATAATACTAGAACCAATGCCAACTTATATCTTGGTGCTTCGCCAAGAGCGTCTTTGGCAATCTTAAACGCGTCGAAAGCAAACGCAGCCATTAATGGACGTGATTTTGTAACACCAGACGATATAAAACGCTGTACAAAAGCCGTGCTTCAACATCGTTTAGTATTAACTCCAGAGCGCGAAATGGAGGCATTTACAGTAGATAAGGTTGTTGACCAAATTCTTGAAACTATTGAGATTCCTAGATAGTGAAACGCCTTTTTAAACATATCTATTTAACCTCTCGCTTTTTTACAATAGCTGGTACTCTGGTAGGGCTAAGCATATTTGCGTATCTATTTCCTGGCTTATTCCCTATTGTAAAACTATTGTTTTATATAGCCATAGGTCTTTTTGTTGTGGATGTTATTTTACTTTTTAAACAAAGAGGAATTAATGCCACCAGAATTTTACCAGAAAAGTTAAGTAATGGCGATGATAACCCAATTGAAATACATCTAACCAACACTTACAATTATAAGGCTGACCTTCTATTAATTGATGAGCTACCGTTTCAATACCAGAAGCGTGATTTTGAAATTAATACCTCGCTAAAACCTCAGGAACAGAAAAAAATAACCTACACGCTAAGACCTTTAGAGCGTGGCGAATATTATTTTGGAAACTTAAACGTTTACGCCAATTCGCCAATTAATCTTCTAACACGTCGTTATCAGTTTGGTAAAGATGCAATGGTGCCTAATTACCCTTCATTTTTACAGCTGCGTAAATACATGTTATTGGCGTTTTCTAATAAGTTGTTTGAATACGGCTTGAAAAAAATAAGACGTATCGGACATACTATGGAATTTGAGCAAATTAAAGACTATGTCATGGGTGATGACATTAGAAACATTAATTGGAAAGCCACCGCTAAGCGTAACCAGTTAATGGTTAATCAATTTCAGGATGAACGCTCTCAACCCATTTACAGTGTTATTGACAAAGGTCGCGCTATGATGATGCCTTTTGAGGGTTTAAGCCTATTAGATTATGCCATAAACGCAACGCTTGTTATTAGTAATGTGGCTCTAAAGAAGCAAGATAAAGCCGGTATGTTTACGTTCTCTAAAAAAGTTGAAAATAGAGTAATCGCAGAACGAAGACCGTCGCAGATGAATACGATTCTTGAAACTTTATACAATGTTAATACCAATTTTTCAGAATCTGATTTTGCCAGATTATACGTCGATGTAAAACGAAACATTACGCAGCGTAGCCTATTATTACTTTATACCAATTTTGAAACTTTAGATGCCTTACATCGCCAATTGCCCTATTTGCAAGCTATTGCAAAGAACCATTTGTTAGTGGTTATCTTTTTTGAAAATACGGAACTACATCAGCTTACAAAAGATAAGGCTGAAAATACCTATGAAATTTTTCAGAAAACGATAGCCGAAAAATTTATCTACGAAAAGAAACTTATCGTTAATGAGTTACATAAATATGGGATTCAAACCATTTTAACGGCTCCAGAGCATTTAACGGTAAACACCATCAATAAATATTTAGAGATTAAAGCACGTGGTTTGCTCTAAGTCATAGAATAATTACAGTTCGTCATTCTAAAATTACACTTCGGTATTTATAATTATGTAAAATTTAGTATGCAGTGGATATTTGTATCATCAATTACAAAGAAACCATTAAAACAGTACCATTATGAAGAATTTATTTTTTACCATCGCTTTAGTTTTTACGTCATTTATCGGATTTTCTCAAGAAGGCGCAACCATAACCGTGACCATAGACAATGTAGCCAATAATAACGGTACAGTTGGTATGGCATTGCATACAGAAAATACCTTTATGAAAGCCGCACCAATAATGGCAAAATCTTCTAAAATTGAAGATAACAAAGTCGTAATTACTTTTGAAAATGTACAACCAGGCGTATATGCTGTTTTGGCAAACCACGATGCAAATGATAACGGCAAGATGGACTTTAGAGAAAACGGAATGCCGCTTGAAGCTTATGGCGCTTCTAATAATGTAATGAATTTTGGACCACCACAATTCGCAGATGCCAAGTTTACTGTAACAGATAAAGATATAGAGTTAACCATAAGATTCTAATAACCAATAAAACAAATTTGCCCTGAGCCTGCCAAAGGGCCAATTAACCTTAAAGACCACAATTTAGTGGTCTTTTTTCATTAAAAATTCAATCGAAATCACTTCAGAAGGAATAGTTTTTAGTAATTTTACAATTCAATTTTATTGAAAATGACAATAACTCAACTGAAATATGCTTTGGCTATAGCAGAGCACAAAAACTTTACTAAAGCGGCCGAAAGTTGTTTTGTAACGCAACCTACATTAAGCACACAAATTCAAAAATTAGAAGACGAACTAGACGTTGTTATTTTCGATAGAGGAAAAAAACCCATTGAATTGACCGAAGTAGGTCGAAAAATTGTTTTTCAAGCACGAAATATTGTTAACGAAGCAGATAGAATTCAGGATATTGTAGACCAGCAAAAAGGATTTATTGGTGGCGAATTTAGGTTGGGCATCATACCAACAGTAATGCCTACGCTGCTTCCTATGTTTCTTAAGAACTTTATAAAAAAATACCCAAAAGTAAAGCTTAAGATTGAAGAATTAACCACCGAAGAAATTCTGGCGCGTATTAACGAAGGTCATCTCGATGCCGCAATAGCAGCAACACCTCTTGAAAATGACAACATAAAAGAGCGTGTTTTGTATTACGAACCCTTTGTAGCTTATATCCCAGATAATCACAGATTAAGAGACAAAAAAATCATTGAGATATCGGATTTAGATATCGAAGATATGCTCTTATTAGAAGACGTCCATTGCTTTAGAGATGGCGTTATTAATCTATGCAAAACACTAAAGAATCAACCAGATGATAATTTTCAATTAGAAAGCGGAAGTATTGAAACGTTGATTAAGCTCAGTGACGAAGGCCTAGGCATGACCTTGCTTCCTTATCTACACACCTTAGACTTTAGAGAAAAACTAAGTCATAAACTTAGACATTTTGAAGAACCGTCACCAGCGAGAGAAGTGAGTATAATCTATCATAAAAGTGAATTAAAAATGCAAATTATAGATGCAATGCATTCTGTTATCTCTGGTGTAATAAGAGGTGCTATTGCGTTTCAGAATGTAAATATTATAAGTCCCTTACCAAAATAAAAAAAGCGACTCCTAAGTCGCTTTTTTTTTATGCTTTTAAATAAACTAAACATTGATTTAGTTCTGGATTTTGTAGTATTAAACTTTTTATGAATATTCTAAGCTCTTCTAATTCGTACGGCAAAAGCCTTTTTACAGCTTTCTGAACTTCTTTGCAAAATAACGTGGCATCAAAACTTACCTTACTAAGAATAGTCTTAGTGTATTCAAACATTGCTCTCGCCATAGTTTTAAGGGGATTTTAGTTAAACGAAAGTAATTTTTTTTCTATAAGCCAAATTTTAATAAGTCTAAATTTATTGAAAAATCTGTTTTGTTCAACCTTAGATATTGAAAATTTAACAGCTTCTTATGTTAAAAATTACCGATAAATGGAACTTAAAACCGATTATCACCATCTAACAAATCTCCTAAACCACCTAAAATACTACCTTCACCTCTACTCTTTCCACCTGATTTTGGAGCTGATGCAATAACACGGTCAGCTAATCGGCTAAATGGTAGCGATTGAACATAGACCTTTCCTGGACCTTCAAGCTTAGCAAAAAATAAACCTTCTCCGCCAAAGATGGAATTTTTAATTCCGCCTACAAACTCAATATCGTAATTAACGTCTTGAGTAAAACCAACGATACAACCCGTATCTACACGCATTGTTTCTCCTACTTCAAGAGTACGCTCTGCCATTGTACCGCCAGCATGTACAAATGCCATGCCATCACCTTCTAGCTTTTGCATGATAAAGCCTTCGCCTCCAAATAAACCACGTCCTATTTTTTTTGAAAACTCAATACCTACACTTACACCCTTGGCGGCACATAAGAAAGCATCTTTCTGACAAATAAATTTACCGCCAAACTCCGTTAAGTCTATTGGAATAATTTTACCGGGATATGGTGAAGCGAAAGATACGTTACGTTTACCAACTAAGTCATTATAAAATGCTATCATAAATAAGCTTTCACCCGTTAATATTCGTTTTCCAGCACCTAGTATTTTACCTAAAAATCCTTTATCTTTTTGTGAGCCATCACCAAAAATGGTATCCATTTTAATACCTTCATCCATCATCATAAAATTACCCGATTCCGCTATAACGCCTTCGTTTGGATCTAGTTCTATTTCTACATATTGCATTTCTTCACCGTAAATACGGTAGTCTATTTCGTGTGCTGTCATTTTTTTTGGTTTTGCTTTATGTTAATTAGTTGTGGAGTTGTTTTACTCAAATTGAAAGATTCAACTCTGACTAATATGTAGAAAAACATTAATGTTTGTTACATCAAAACAATCAATTTTAATTGCCATCGACCTAACAACAAACTATTTTACATACATTTTACATCATTTATTGCTTCTTACTTTTCACTTTCAGAGTCCATTCAAAATTAAAATTTGATACCTCAACACCATCTTCGTTGACTCCTTTAGCATTTAGCCAAACGGTTTGACCTTCTTTTGTATCAATAGCATTTTTAATGGCTTGGTCTAATTTTTCGCCTTCGGCACACTCAAATGTAATACGACCAGTAGCCTTTTTGCTAAATGAGGCATTATTATTAGCAACTAACATGGATATTTTTTCGCCTGAATTCTGAATTTTCTGCATCACCAAAGCACCAGTTGTTAGCTCTGCTGCCATACCTTGCACTGCCCAAAACATAGAATTAAAAGGATTTTGATTTATCCATCGGTGCTTCACTTTAACCGTACATTTTGTATCATCGATATACGTAGCTCTTACACCTGTAAAGTAAGCCGCGGGAAGCTTAAACATACAGTATTTATTGAGTTTTGAGGCTGTTATTTTCATAATAATAGATTCAAATCCGAATTGTTTATTCTAATTATTTATGACTAAAATAAGTCAAATATTCATTCTTAACTAATGTTAATAAAATGTTAATTTTAAGTACTATGCGTAACATAATACCTTCTTTTAGACATATATTTGTATAAGAAACTATTATATACTTTTTAAAATGACAACTGAGCACCATAAAAACATTGCTACTTTTATACATTTATCAACCTTTTCTAGGTTTTTAATTCCGTTTGGAAATTTTTTAGGTCCTATAATACTATGGATTGCAAATAAAGATAAATCCGAATTTGTAGATAAGCACGGTAAGCAGGCTATAAATTTTCAGATAAGTATTTTACTGTATGCTTTAATTATTGGAACGATTAGTATTCCGTTTTTCATTTTTAAAGTTTTTAACGGAATCGATTTTATCAATTTTAATGGTTTCTATGATTTTCATATTAATATCGGCAGACCTTCTCCTCTATTATACATTACAGGTGGCATAGGCGTTTTAGCCTTTCTAGGGTTTTTAATAGAGTTAGCTCTAATAGTAAGAGCTAGTCTATCAGCTAGAGATGGCAAAGACTATCAATACCCATTAACTATCAATTTTTTAAAATAACATCATCAAATAAATCAATCAATCAATACTCCTACGCTGAAGCTTCGGAGTACAAATCAAAAAATGAACAGTTTATTAAAATTTAATCACATCTTATGAAGATAGAAAACACAAAAGCACAAATGCGTAAAGGTGTTTTAGAATACTGTATCCTCTCCATTTTGAAAGATGAAGATGCCTATGTTGCAGAAATCTTAGCAACACTAAAAGACGCAAAAATGCTTGTTGTAGAAGGTACTATTTACCCGCTACTAACAAGGCTAAAGAATGCAGGTCTTCTTAACTATCGTTGGGAAGAATCTACCTCTGGACCACCAAGAAAATATTATGGTCTTACAGAAACAGGCAAATTGTTTCTTAATGAATTAAACACCACTTGGAGTGAATTACAAAACGCAGTAAACCTAGTAACAAGTACAAAAACAACAAAGAAATGAATAAAACAGTCAATATAAATTTAGCAGGGATATTCTTCCATATAGACGAAGACGCATATCTTAAGTTATCGCGCTATCTTGAGGCTATAACACGTTCATTTACAGACTCCCAAGGGCGTTCTGAAATTATAGCAGACATAGAAGCTCGTATTGCCGAACTTTTTAGTGAGCGTATTCAAAACGATAAACAAGTTGTAGGCATTAAACTCGTAGACGAGGTCATTACCATTATGGGACAGCCCGAAGACTATTTAGTCGACGATGAAATTTTTGAAGACGAACCAACTTACGCGAAACAAAGACAAACCAAAAGCGGTCCAACCAAAAAATTATATAGAGATACAGACAACTCCTATATCGGTGGTGTTGCAGCAGGCTTAAGTCATTACTTAGGTATTGATATGCTATGGGTAAGACTGCTATGGGTAATTTTTGCTTTGGCTTCTGGCGGCTCTTTCATAGTCATTTACATTATCTTCTGGGCTTTAGTACCCGAGGCAACGACCACAGCTGAAAAGCTAACAATGACTGGTGAGCCTGTAAATATTAGCAACATCGAAAAAAAAATTAAAGATGGTATTGATATTGTCTCAGAAAAGGTTAAAAATGTAGATTTTAAAAAGCATGGCGACACTATTAAAGAAGGTTTTGAAAACGTGGCCGATAACATTTCTGAAACTGTAAAAAGCGTCGATTTTGAAAAACAGGGTGACCGTCTAAAAAATAAATCACGAAACTTTTTTGAAACTATTGGAGACATCGTCATGTTCTTCTTCAAAGTTTTTGCAAAGTTTTTTGGAGTTATAATGATTATTACAGGGATTTCGGCGTTAATAGCATTACTCATCGCCCTTTTTACGGTTGGTATCACTGACGCCATAAATTTTCCTGGTATTGACTTTTTAGTAATGACCAATGCTACAAACACTCCAATTTGGCTAATGTCGCTATTCTTGTTTCTCGCTGTTGGAATCCCATTTTTCTTCCTATTTTATTTAGGGTTAAAAATTTTGGTAAATAACCTAAAGTCTATCGGTAATATTGCAAAGTTTACACTTTTAGGTTTATGGATAATTGCAATTTTAGGTTTAATAACGATTGGTGTAAAACAGGCTGCTGAATACAGCTATAATGCTTTTGATACCAAAGAGGTAGAATTAAATATTACTGCCAACGATACACTAAAAATTTCGATGGCTAATAATGGAATTTCTCGAAAACGTCTGTACATAAATAATGGTGGATTTGGCGCTTTTATAGATAAAGATGGACGCAAAAATATAACTAATGACAAAGTAAGATTTATTGTAAGGTCTACTAAAGATTCTATCGCAAAATTAGAAATTTCAAAGAATGCCTATGGAAGTAGCTACGAGCGTGCTTTTAACCGGGCAGAAAACATCGACTACAATTATAATTTTGCCAATAACGAATTAGTTTTAGACAAATACATCACAACCGACACGCGCTATAAATATGGAGACCAAGGCGTCCAAATAATTATTTATTTACCAGAAGGCAGTACGCTATATGCAGATGATAACACTTACAGATATCATAGAAATAGAAGAATCTACGATGATATTTTAGATAATGGCATGGAAGAACATTATCTAAGGGTTTTAGACAATCAACTAAAATGCTTAGACTGTGATGAAGACACAGCAGAGATTGAAACTGAAGAGGACAACAAGACCACTCTAAAAATCAACTCAGAAGAAGGAATTCTTATCAAATCTGGTGACAGCATAAAGCTAAAAATAGATTCGGAGGGCATCAATGCAAATGGCTCCGAAGTACAAGTAAAAATCGATGAAGAAACAGGCGTAGAAATAAAAACTAAAAACAACGATAATTAAACTTTTTTATCCATAATAACATTCGGTTCAGACCAATCAATCAAACAGTCTGGACGACTAGACCGACAGTTCAGGTATTAAAAATTTAATTAACCAACCACTTTTTTAATATTTGAACTGTTATTTAATAATCAATCATCAATGCTCCTTCGCTAAAGCTTCGGAGCACAAATCAAAAAACAAACAATTATGAGCACATTAGCAAGAATTATCGCAGCAAGTATCCTGGCGCTTCTTATGACGTCATGCAATTTTGACATTAATATTGGACCTGGCGTACACGGAGACGGAAATGTTACAACCGAAAAACGAGACTTTGAAAGTGAGATTAACAATCTTAAAGTCAGTAGAGGAATTGAGGTTATTTTAATTCAAAATAATGTCGAATCTTTAGAAGTCCAAGCAGACGAGAATCTATTAGATGTCATTACTACAGAATTTGATGAAGACAATAGCACATTAAGAATTTCTGCAAACGAGAATATTAAATCCGCAAGTTCCAAGATGGTGATTCTTAATGTAAAAGATTTATCTTCAATAAGTTGTACGAGTGGTGCTATTATTTCAACCGAAGACTTATTCCAAACAGGCCAGTTAACTATTTCTTCAACTAGCGGAAGCCAGATGGATGTGGAGTTCGATACAGATAATTTAAAAATTAATTCTACAAGCGGTGCTGGTATAAAAATTAGTGGCACAACAGAATGTTTAAATATTTCGGCAACTAGCGGAAGTTACATTAAGGCGGAAAATTTAAGAGCAAAAACTACAAGCGTATCGGCAACAAGTGGTGCAAGTATTAGTGTAAACACATCTAAAGAACTTACGGCAAAAGCCACAAGTGGCGGTAGCATTAAATATTCCGGTAATCCAGAAAAGGTGAATAAAAGTGACGGCGTTTCGGGAAGTATAAGAGAGAATTAGTCAATTTATATAAAAACAAACCAATCAACCAATTAATACCAAAATAGTATTTGGTATAACAGACCATCCCTAACTAATTACAGTTTGGGATGGTTTTTGTATATATTTGTTAATGTAACACAAATACAATAAACATCTATAATCTCTGTAATTACGTATTTTTAAAAAGAGATTACTAGAAATTAAAACTATTATGAAATTAACTAAACTAATATATACGTTACTTTTTTTGTTTTTAGTTGTACAAGTTGGACAATCTCAAAACAAAGAAAAAATAAAAGGAAACCGTGATGTTACTATTAAACAAACCTATTTAGATGAGTTTAATACCTTAATAATAAAAGACGATTTTGAAGTTAAAATTGCTTACAACAGTAAAGCTTCTGTAGAGATTGAAGCCGATGATAACTTGCATGATGTTATTATTGCAGAGGTATCATCAGGCGTCCTTTCCATAAGCTCATCTAAGCGTATCACCTCTAAGAAGAGACTTATGATAACCGTAAATTATAGTAACCAATTAGAAAATATTCAGCTTTACGACTCTGCCGAATTGCGCTCGTTAACCTCAATGGAATTAGAAAATCTCGATTTAAAAATTCAAAATAACTCAAGAGCTTATCTTAATATAAAATCAAAACAATTTAAATTTTCTTCAACAGATAGAACAAAAAGCAGACTTAATGTCTCAGCGGATAGTACGTCTATTGTAATGAGTGATAATAGCAAACTAGATGCCTTAATTAGCGGAAAATCGGCTTCTTTTGATTTATACCAAAGTGCAGACGCAACGATTGAAGGGAATGCCGAAACGGCGTTATTAAGATTAGACAACTCTTCAAATTTCGTAGGTAAAAACTATGCTGTGAATAATGCAGAAGTTCTAATAGAATCTAGTAGTGATTTGTCATTACATGTGGTTACATCACTAATTTTGAAGGCTTCGGGTAGTACGGAGACTTATATTTATGGCGAACCTAAAATAGATTTGGAAACCTTTACTGGGACTGCTAAACTACAGAAGAAAGAAAATTAGCATTTAAGGATTTTGAGATTAAAGTCTATCTCGATTTTGTTAGAAACTTTAATAATACCCAGTACTTTTGTTGGCGCTTCTAGTTTAAAATCTTCTATATTAATAGGTAGTAAACCTTGTACTCTAACTTCGTTATTTCCATTTACTTTTATGGGTATATCGTAGGTATTGCTTATTCCACAAATGGTGATATCTAAACTAACAATCGCTTCATTTTCACTATTATCAAGAGATATAACCCTTAAAAGTGCTATTCTTATTTGCGGAAACTCTTCTGTTTTTAAAAGTTTATTGAAATCTTTAGTAATACCTCGATGCCCACAATTAAAGTTGATATTTGGTAGAATTAATTCGGTATTTTTAAATTCTATGATATCTAAATTTTCTAAAAAATTCACCGATAACGAGTCTGAAAATTTACTGATATTGTATTCGCACTTAAACGAATTCACATTAGATGTTCCTTTGATTATTAGCGAACTTTCAGGGGAAAAATAAATACGATACGATTTAGTTTTAGAAAAACCCTCATCGAAAGTATAATTAAACATTAAAAATCCGACTAAAAAGTAAATTATATTCACTAAAACTCTCATACTTAGTAACGTTAAAAGGTCTCTCGCTATTTGCCTTATCTGTGTTTAACGAGAGACCTAATTGAAAAAATTATTACATAAAACAATCTTAGAAACTAATAACGGTCTCTAGCATTATTCCATCAAACTTTCCATCATTAAATATGCTACTTGCATTATATCCTTCATGCTTTTGACTTACGTATTCAAATTTTGCAAGGATATTTTTGGTTAAGAACCAACCAGCAGCTAGATTAAATCTGGTAATCTCTATACTGTCACCGCTAACATCATCGGCATCAACTTTATTGTATCGTGTACCTAAGTAAAACTTATCATTTCTACCAAATCTGTAAATAAGCTCTCCTGCAAATTGCGTGGCTGTTCTATCCTCGAGTTCAGAATTAGCTTTACCAGTTGCTGTTTCAAAAGTTCCAAAAAACTCTAAGCCCTTGAATTTTACAAAAGGATTTATCATTATTGCAGTAATCTCATTTCTTAAGGCTGGATTGTAGCGTCCTGATCTAAAATTGCTCTTTGGTGTAGCGTCTTCATCTTCCAAAACTAAGTAGTATCTAGAACCTGCTCTATCTGCTGCGTATAAGTAAGAGTTTCTTACAGCACCAGTGTTATACATAGATCCTGTTAATCTAAATCTAAAGTCATCATTAATTTGCTTGTCATATCCAACTTTTGCAAGGAACGATGCACCACCAGTGTCTGGGTTAGCTACATCTTGATTTAATTTACCATTGGTAAAACCAAGCATACCAATAAATCCATTACGTCGGTAGTAAAGCTCTGCTCCTACTTCTGTAGTAAAGGCATCCATAATAAGATTCCCAACAAATGGATTATAAATGGCTTGTGAGTTGTCGCTTCGTCTAAAGTGTGCATCGCCATAATTATTTTCCATATGGCCAATCTTTAGTGTTGCATATTTCATAAAATCACCCATAAATCCTTCACTTACAAAGTCTAATTTATCTATTTGAATGTAACCACCTTTTACATAAGGCTCTGGGTGGTGTCTAGATGACAAATAAGTTCTTAAGTGCACGCGAACACCGTCGTAAAGTGCTACATCTAAATCTAGATTAGCTGTAGCCAAGTTAAAATTCGTTCCAATTTCTTTTAACGGAACCGCGCCAGAATTCTCGTGAGATAATCCCTGAAGCTGTAAAGTTGAAGAACCACCAATACGCACTTTAATACCATTAAAGGTTGATACCGTGTCTTTAGGTGCTTCAAAAACATTTATTCCACGTTGGTCTGGTTGCCTAAAATTGTCTAGGCTTCTTGTCTGTGCATAAACGCTAACTCCCAATAGCATTGATGCTAAAAGTAAAGTAAACTTTATCGTTGTTTTCATAGTTAATTGGTATTTAAGTTTTGTAGTTATTTGAATACAGTTTTATAAGAAATTACTATCTCGTCTCCAGTTTTAATTGTTCCTAACAATGCTCTTGGTGGTTCAATACCATAATCAGTCATTAATAAAGTGTTTTTACCAATTATCTGAGCTGATTCATTTTTTATTATAAGCTCGAAATCCATAGGAATAACTTTCGAAACACCACAGATAAGTAGTTTACCCTCTGCTTTGACATTATAGTGCCCTTCTGAAAGCTCATTTACGGATATGATCTTTGTTAAACTGAAGTCTATCGTTTTAAATGATTTAGTCTTTAAGGCTTTGTATGTATTCTTATCCATTCCAGATTTTCCGCTTTTTAGACTTTCACTCTCAACAGAAAACTTTATGGATTTTATAGCGCCTTCATCAATGTTACTAAATTCTAAAATTCCTGACTGACGTTCTGCATCGACATGCCAATCATGAAGTGAAGATGTTCCATTGACTTGTAAAAAAGACGTTTTATTATCTAACTTATAAGATTGAGCACATAAAATTGAAAGACTTGCAAATAAAAAAAGTGAGCTGAACAATACTTTTTTTTGGGTAGTTATTAAAGATTTCATTGTACTTATTTTGTAGTACAAAGATTGTAATAAGATTAGCTAAAATTTATGATATTTATCATATACGGAGATTTTATTGAATAAATATCAATAAAAGACGATGATTTTGATAATTCAATAAAAAAAGACCGAAGGAAGCCCTCGGTCTTTTCTGTAATTTATTATTAATTTCTTAGTTGTAGGTGGGTGTACTCACCTCAAAAGAAGAATCTTTTGCAGCGAGATAACGTTCTGCATCCAAAGCCGCCATACATCCTGTACCAGCTGCAGTAATAGCTTGTCTGTAAACATGATCAGCGGCATCTCCACTCACAAAAACACCTTCTACATTTGTTTTACTCGTTCCTGGGACGGCATTAATAATATAGCCCGTCTCGTCTAAGTCTAGATAATCTTTAAAAATGTCCGTATTTGGCTTGTGACCTATAGCTACGAAGAAACCAGTAGCAGGAATTTCGTGAATATCTCCAGTTACATTGTTTCTCACTTTTACACCAGTAACCACTTGCCCATCACCTAATACCTCTTCAGTTTCAGTGTTGTATAAAATTTCTATATTCTCTGTATTCTTAACACGTTCAGCCATAATTTTAGAAGCTCTAAACTCATCTCTTCGTACTAGCATAGTTACTTTTTTACATAGCTTAGAAAGGTAATGTGCCTCTTCGCAAGCTGAATCTCCTGCACCTACGATTACAGTTTCTTGATTTCTGTAGAAAAACCCATCACAAACAGCACAAGCAGAAACGCCTCCGCCCAATTGTAAATATTTCTGCTCCGAAGGCAATCCTAAATATTTAGCAGAAGCACCTGTAGAGATAATAATAGTATCTGCATGAATTTCTTTTTCTTCATTAACCCAAACTTTATGTATTGGTCCGGAAAAGTCAACTTTAGTAATCCATCCATGACGTACATCTGTTCCAAAACGTTCTGCCTGTTTTTGTAATTGTATCATCATTTCTGGACCTGTTATCCCATCTGGGTATCCTGGAAAATTCTCAACATCGTTGGTAGTTGTTAGTTGTCCTCCTGGTTGCTCTCCTTGATATAAAACTGGTGCCATATTAGCTCTAGCTGCGTAAATAGCGGCTGTATAACCTGCAGGTCCAGAACCAATAATTAAACACTTTACTCTTTCGATTGTATCTGACATATGTTGTTCATTTATTCTCAAAACAAAAGTAGTTTTTTTACCTAAAATCTTACTTAGAAGTTATTAACAGTAACTGTAGAACTATTGATAAATTCAAGATTTTCAAATTCATATTCATTTTTTTTGTAAATTATTGACTATTAACTTCTTCAAATCAACTACTTATGAAAAAAGCATCCTACATTTTAATCATTTTATGCATTTTGATATCGTGTAAAAATTCCGAAACAAGCGAAACCGATTTACAAGAGGAAACAACTATAAATACGACTTATTATCCTTTAGAGGGCAATTGGGAAATGATAGGGTTTTACAATTACGAAAACAATAAAGTTATTGATTCGTTTAAAACAAATGAAGGCTACAGACAAGTTAAAATGTTTAATAAAGACAAAGTCATGTGGAGCAAATTGGTGCCTACAGACTCCATTGAATGGTTCGGCTATGGTAGTTATACAGCCACAGACTCAACGTTAACTGAACTCATGGAGTATGGTTCTAGCGTAATGAATAAGGTCATAGCAGAACAAGAAAAATTTAGTTACAAACTAGTAGTTACCGATAGTACGTTTAGCCAAATTAGGTTAGACGAAGATGGCAATTTAGTATATTCAGAAAATTACAGACGAATACAATAGCCCTTTAAATACTGAACAAATTTGGATTTTTGAAATATTTTTCTTACATTATAAATGAATCAAAAAAAAGTAGATATGAAATTTATAAAAGAAAAAGATGATGAAAGAAGAGATTATATCTTTCAAAAAGACAAACTCACTAAAAACACAGCAAAATTTGTGGCGTTTACACTTTTAGTGTTAATAAGCGCTGTAACAATGTCTGGAATATTTTTTGAATATTAGTAAGACATTAAAATTATAAAAAAAGCCAGAGTTTTCACTCTGGCTTTTTTTGTCGGGGTGGTCACGCTTTTTGGCGTGACGACCTCCAAATGTCGGGGTGGCAGGATTCGAACCTGCGACCTCCGCGTCCCAAACGCGGCGCGATAACCGGGCTACGCTACACCCCGAAGTAGTTATCTAAATATCGTTTTGCTCCTCTCTTCTTAATTCTCTTTTCTAAGACCATAGCCTCAGAGCGACCTTCTACCTCTATCTGCAAAACTAATTCCCAAGGTATACCCAACTTTGTTGATGGAACCTTTCCTTGGTTATGTCTTTTAAATCTTTTTTCGATATCTGAAGTTTGACCTACATAATATCTAGAACGTGCTTTACTAAAAAGTATATATACTACATACATAACTTATTTTTAGTGGGTGGTCACGCTTTCAGCGTGACGACCTCCGCGTCCCAAACGCGGCGCGATAACCGGGCTACGCTACACCCCGAATATTGGTTATCATTTTCGGACTGCAAATATATACAAATTACAAGGTTAACCAAATAACTTTTTCATTCTATTTAACCTTAACAAATAATTTAGAGGACATCATTATATATATCAGTTAATTTGTAGATAGAATTACTAATCAAAACCAACAAACCATCAGAAGTAAAATTTCAATTACTGGCTTATTTTTCTTTTTCATTACGTCACTTACGGCCCAAATAAAAGGAAAAGTTGCAGACCTTAATTCTGGCGCTCCAATTCCAAACGTTTCTATTACTGCTGAAACTGAAAAAACTACATTTACAGACGAATTCGGATTTTTTGAAATTGAAAATCTTGGTCTATATACGTTTAAGCGATTGGGTTACGAAACTCAAATTGTAACTATAAATTCAAAAGATTTTATAGTCGTTCAGTTAAAATTAAAACCTTCAGAATTAAACGAAGTCATCATCGATGCTAGCCACATTCCAAAACCATTAAAATCAGCTGTAGCAACGTCTACAATTATCTCAGAACGTGACATAGAATTGGGTAACGACCTAAACATTTCGCAAGCTATTAAT
Organism: Winogradskyella wandonensis; assembly: GCF_004346845.1. GTDB lineage: Bacteria > Bacteroidota > Bacteroidia > Flavobacteriales > Flavobacteriaceae > Winogradskyella > Winogradskyella wandonensis. The sequence goes on from NZ_SMGI01000003.1 coordinate 91,647, forward strand.
CGAGCTCCGGGAGTTTTTATGCAAAGTGGTGCACTCAATACCAACCGATTGACCATTAGAGGTATTGGTTCTCGCAATTTGTTTGGTACATCAAAAATCAGAGCCTACTTCAAAGACATTCCATTAACAAATGGGAGCGGCGAAACCAACATTGAAGATTTTGAACTTAATGCTATTTCACAAATCAAAATTACTAAAGGTGCAACCTCAAGTGTTTATGGTGCGGGATTAGGTGGCACTATTCAACTTAACCCAACAAACGCGTATCTCAATTCTTCATCTGTAAATACTGAGCTAACCATTGGCTCGTTTGACTTATACAAATCGACCATCAATTTTAATCACGGTACATCAAAAAACGGTTTCAGAGGTATTTACAGCAATACATCTTCAGACAGTTATCGTGATAATAACAACTACAACAGGCAGACGCTAACGTTAACTTCAAATCATTTTATAAATGAAAAAAACGAGCTTACTTTTCTCGGGAGTTATGTGGATTTAAAAGCATTTATTCCCAGCTCAATTAACCAAGATACATTTGAATCTAATCCTAGTGCTGCGGCATTTACCTGGAGACAAGCTCAAGGTTTTGAGGATTCACAACGCGGAATTATTGGTCTAACGTGGAATCACACATTTAATCCTAAAATCAAACAAATAACTAGTATATTTAGCTCTTTTAGGAATGGTTACGAGCCTAGACCATTTAATATTTTAGATGAAAATACTTTTGCCTACGGCATAAGAAGTCGTCTACTCGGAAACACTCAACTTTTTAGCAAACCACTTACCTATACTTTCGGTGGCGAATTTTTTAAGGACAACTACAAATCGAAAACATTTCAGAATTTATACGATGATTTCCCTACAGGTACAGGAAGCGTTCAAGGAAATGAATTATCCAATTTTGAAGAAGACCGACAATACTACAACTTATTTTTTGAAGTTAATTATCAACCATCCGAAAAAGCCACTCTGGTCGCTGGATTAAACTACAACCAAACCCAATACGATTTAGAGGATAATTTCCCGGTATCTATAAATAATCCTGACCAATCTGGCACTTTTCAGTTTGATGGCATCTTTTCACCAAAACTCGGATTATCGTATTTAGTTTCAGACAACGTAAGTGTGTATTCAAATGCAAGTCAAGGCTTCTCTCCTATTTCTTTAAACGAAACTCTACTTCCAGACGGACAAATAAACAATGATTTGGAGCCAGAAACAGGCTGGAATTACGAAATAGGTACAAGAGGTCAAATCTTTAAAAATAAAATACAATTCAACTTAGCAATCTATAGATTAGATGTAAGAAACCTTTTGGTTGCTAGACGGACAGCTGAAGACGAATTTGTCGGTGTTAATGCAGGACAAACATTACATGATGGTATTGAATTTAGCCTCAACTCGAATATAGTTAACACAAGAAATCTAAAGCTGAATTCATTCTTTAACTACAGCCTTAATAATTACAAGTTTGAAGACTTTGTAGATGGTGATGACGATTTTTCAGGAAATGATTTAACGGGTGTTCCTTCAAATATTCTTAATGCTGGATTAGATGTTTCAACCAAGATTGGATTTTATGGAAATATTAATTTTCAGCATGTTGGTGAACAACCTATAACAGACAATAATAGTTTATATAGTGATAGTTACAATTTAACCAACATAAAAATTGGGTACAAAAACGTATTTTCAGAAAAAATAAGTCTAAATATTTTCTACGGCTTAGATAATATTTTTGACAAAAAATATGCCTCGCAAATTTTAATTAACGCCAGAGGTTTTGGTGGTAGCCAACCCAGATATTTCTATCCTGGAAACCCAGTGAATTATTATGCGGGCATTAATTTTAACTACACATTCTAAACAAAAAACAATACCTTTATAAAGTAAAATCAGAGATAATGAAATCATTTAAATTTTTACTAATTCTAGCCTTAGTAGTCGCTTCGTGCAAGGAAAAAGAAGAGAAAACTGCAGAAACACCAGAAATTGCTCAAGTAGAACAACAAATAGAAGTAGGTACAGAATCTTCTATTGAAGCTCAGGCCGCTACAAATGTCAATTACAAAGCAGAAACTGTTGTTCCCGATTTAAGCATTCCATGGGGATTTGTATTTCTTCCTGATGGCGCCATTTTGGTTACCGAGAAAACAGGTGAGTTAATTCATTTTAAAGAAGGGAAAAAGACACAAATCGAAGGTTTACCAGAAGTTTACGTCCGTGGTCAAGGTGGTTTACTAGATATAGAATTACATCCAGATTATTCATCTAATGGATGGATATATATAACGCATGCCTCAACAGACGGCGAAGGCGATGGCGGAAACACGGCACTAATTAGAGCCAAACTTGAAGGTAACAAATTAACAAATGTTGAACGCCTTTACAAAGCTGGCCCAAATTCTAAACGTGGCCAACATTTTGGCTCACGCATAGAGTTTGATAATGACGGTTATTTATATTTCTCAATAGGCGACCGTGGAAATCGTGACGAAAACCCACAAGATATTACTCGCGATTGCGGAAAAATCTATAGACTTAATGATGATGGCAGCATACCCAAAGACAATCCTTTTGTAGATACAGAAAATGCAAAAACCGCTATTTTTAGCTACGGACATCGTAATCCTCAAGGTATGGCAAAACATCCTACAACAGGAAAAATTTGGGTGAACGAGCACGGTCCAAAAGGTGGAGACGAAATTAATATTGTACAAAAAGGAAAAAACTTTGGCTGGCCAGTAATTAGTTATGGTGTTAATTATAGCGGTACACGATTTACAGATATTACAGCAAAAGAAGGTATGGAACAACCCTTATTTTATTGGGTACCTTCGATTGCGCCTAGCGGAATGGCTTTTGTAACTTCAGATAAATACCCAGATTGGAATGGTAACGTTTTAGTAGGCTCTTTAAAATTTGAATATTTAGAGCGTCTTGTTTTAGAAAATAACAAAGTAGTAAAGCGTGAAAAATTACTGGAAGGTATGGGACGCGTAAGAGATGTTCACGAAGGACCAGATGGTTTTATCTACGTGGCCATAGAGAATAAAGGTATCGTAAAAATAGTCCCAAATTCATAAAAGAAAAAACATGAAATCAGCCAAAATCCTTGTAATAAATATACTCCTATCTTCACTGGTACTAAGTTGCAAAAATGACACCTCAAAAAATGTGTCTTACGGAAAATCTAACGATAAAAGTAGCCTAGAAAAAAGTATAGAACGCGGCAAATTGGTTTATAACGATTTATGCATAACTTGCCATATGGCCAATGGAGAAGGCGTTGCAAAGGTTTTTCCACCTTTAGCAAATTCCGACTATTTAAAAGAAAATCAAACCGAAAGTATTCGAGGCGTTAAATATGGGCAAAAAGGCGAAATGGTTGTAAACGGTGTAACTTACAATGGTGTTATGGCGCCAATGGGTCTAGAAGATGATGAAGTTGCAGATGTAATGAACTACATAAACAACAGTTGGGGTAATAATTTTGGCAAAGAAGTCACTGTAGAAGAAGTGACAAAAGTCACTAAATAATGAGTTAGATTAATTAACTTTGTGGTGTTAAAAAAACTCAAGGTTAATGCTAATTATCGGAATAGCTGGCGGAACTGGCTGTGGAAAAACTACCGTTGTAAATAAATTAATCGAACAGCTACCTGAAGGTGAGGTTGTTGTTATATCTCAAGATTCCTATTATCAAGATACGTCACATCTCAGTTATGATGACCGTGTTAAGATTAACTTTGACCATCCACGTTCTATTGATTTTGATTTATTGGTAAACCACCTCAACCAATTAAAAGAAGGAAAATCAATAGAACAACCTGTCTATTCTTTTGTAAAGCACAATCGTACGGGTGATACAGTTTTAACCAAACCACGCAAGGTGGTTATTGTTGAAGGTATCTTAATTTTAACTAACCCAGAAATTAGAGAATTATTTGATATAAAAATATTTGTCCACGCAGATAGCGACGAGCGATTAATTAGGCGTTTAAAACGCGATATTACAGAACGTGGTAGAGATATAGACGAGGTTTTAAATAGATATCAAACAACGCTTAAGCCAATGCATCAGCAGTTTATTGAGCCGATGAAAGAATACGCAGATATTATTATACCAAACAATAAATACAATACAGTAGCGGTTGATATTGTAAAAACTATTATTAGCGACCGCTTGTAGGTTTATTATGGCAAAATTCAACAAAAAATATATAAAGCCATTTAAGAACTTTTTTGTTCTAACTGCTTTAGGCTTTGCTATTTGGATGATTTTTTTCGACACCCATTCATGGCTTTTGCATCGCGATTTAAATAAAGATATCGAAGCATTAGAGAAAGAAAAAGAATATTATCGAAATGAAATGAAGAAGGATAAGAAAGCTATCGAAGCCTTAAGTACCGAAGAAGGTGTTGAAAAAGTAGCAAGAGAGACCTATTACATGAAAAAGCCAAACGAAGAAATCTATATTATAGAATACGAAGATAGTATCCCTAAAACCAAAGAAGATGAGTAAACCACTATTCAAAGATTTTAACGCGGTTTCATCTAAAGAATGGAAGCAAAAAATACAAGTCGACCTTAAAGGTGCAGACTATAATGATACCTTAATTTGGAAAACTGACGATGGCATCGACGTTAAACCATTTTACCATGCAGATGAGTTTAACGATTTACCAGAGCTTTCAAACTCTAAAGCAACAGAATGGGAAGTAGCACAAGCTATCGATGTAACAGATGCAAAAGTAGCTAACAAAACGGCAAAAGAAGCTATTAAAAATGGTGCTGAATATATCATATTTAATAGTTTAACTTCAGAAACACTAATTAAAGATTTAGTTGCGGATATAGATGTGCCAATACATATCAATCCGAGTAGTTTTTCTGCAAAGGTTATTGGAGATACTTCCAGGGTTGACGCTTCCAAAGTGACTATAAATAATGATATTATTGGTCATTTAGGCAAAACAGGAAATTGGTATTCAAATTTAAAAGAGGACCACACTAACTTTGAAAACAGCGTAACTACCTTTAATCAGATTTACGTAGATGCAAGTCACTATCAAAATGCTGGAGCAAATAACATTCAACAATTGGCTTATGCAATTGCTCACGTTAACGAGTACTTAAATCATCTAGATTCTAAATTAACAGAAGACAAAAAAGAAACACTAACAGTCACTTTTAATGTGGCTGTTGGTAGCAATTATTTTTTCGAGATTGCTAAACTTAGTGCATTACGTATTTTATGGACTACGCTAGCAGATACCTATGGGTTTAATAAAGATTGTAGAATTCTAGCCACGCCAAGCAAGCGCAACAAAACCATATACGATTACAACGTAAACATGTTGCGAACCACTACCGAATGTATGAGTGCTATTTTAGGCGGTGCAAATGTGGTTTGTAATCTACCTTATAACCAATTGTTTCAAAACCCGACCGCGTTTGGCGAACGTATATCTAGAAATCAACTCCTTGTATTAAAAAAAGAAAGCTATTTCGATGCCGTTAACAATCCGTCGGATGGTGCCTATTACATCGAAAAACTCACGGAACAGCTGGCAGAAAAGGCTCTAGGTTTATTTAAAAATATTGAGGCAAATGGTGGCTTTTTATCGCAATTAAAAGACAGCACTATTCAACGGAAGATAAAAGAAAGTGCTGCCAAAGAACAGGATGCTTTCGATAAAGGCGAAGTGGTGCTTTTAGGCACAAACAAACATCCAAATACACTCGATAAAATGAAATCTGTTTTAGAAAAAGAACCTTTTCTTAAAATTGAAAAACGAAAAACACTTATCGAACCAATTATCGAGAGACGACTGGCTGAAAAACTAGAAATTGAAAGATTAAAAGACGAATAAATAATGAGAATAAATAAATCAATACCCCTAATTTTATGTTGCCTTACCTTACTATTACAATCGTGTAAAGGTGATATAAAAGTTGATTCTATTTTCGAAAACGAAGCACCAAAAAATACGCTTATCGGCGAAAAACATTTTTTAGAAGAAGATGGTATACAGCTTCAACTACCAGAAAACTTCAAGCGTCTATCTATCGCAGAATATTCAGAAATTCTAGAAAAAAAATCAAATAAATCTAAATTTTTATTGGAACGGCAAGAGTTAAAAAACACACGGAGTTTAAATGGTAATAGTTACATTTTTAGAACGCCCGAAGGAAAATCGTCCTATTTTGTAAATACCATTCCGTATTCTGAAATAAAAAAAGAAGATGCCCAAAAACTATTAGGCATCATAAGACAAAATCAGGACAACGTTGCAGAGAATTATAAAGTAGAATTTAGTAAAGTTACCGCAAAGTTTAAATCAATTACGGGAGCTCAAATATTTAAAGCCGTTTTTAAGGCGAATTTTAAAAGACATAAGCAAACACAATATCAGCATACCTATTTTATAAATTCTAATCAAAAATCGGTACTGCTCAACTTAATCACAACAGAAGATATTGACTTTGATAAGTACATCCAGAAAATGATTTTCTAATGAAAAGAAAAGACATTCAACATATTAGCATAAAGCAAACACCATTTCCAAAAGATAAATCTACTGGAAAAGGCAAGATTTTTAACACTGCTGAAGGCATACCTGTAAAATCTCAGTATTCGAAAGAAGATATTGAAGATTTAGAGCACCTTAATTTTGTTGCAGGCATTGCTCCTAACCTTCGCGGCCCTTATTCTACAATGTATGTGCGAAGACCTTGGACAATTAGACAATACGCAGGGTTTTCTACAGCAGAAGAAAGTAATGCATTTTACAGGCGTAATTTGGCTGCAGGACAAAAAGGTCTTTCTGTAGCTTTCGATTTGGCCACGCATCGCGGTTACGATAGTGACCACGAACGTGTTGTTGGCGATGTTGGGAAAGCTGGCGTAGCTATAGACTCGGTCGAAGACATGAAAATCTTGTTCGACCAAATTCCATTAGATAAAATGTCGGTATCCATGACCATGAACGGTGCTGTATTACCAATTATGGCATTTTATATTGTTGCTGCGGAAGAACAAGGCGTAAAACCAGAGCAGTTGGCAGGTACTATCCAAAATGATATTCTTAAAGAATTCATGGTGCGTAATACTTACATTTATCCGCCAACACCTTCGATGAAAATTATCTCGGATATTTTTGAATATACGAGTAAAAACATGCCACGTTTTAATAGTATTAGTATTTCGGGATACCACATGCAAGAAGCTGGTGCTACTTGTGATATTGAGTTGGCTTACACACTTGCAGATGGTTTAGAATACATTAGAAAAGGACTTGAAGCTGGTATGGATATAGACACCTTTGCGCCTCGCCTGTCATTCTTCTGGGCCATTGGAATGAATCATTTTATGGAAATTGCCAAAATGCGTGCTGCACGTATGCTTTGGGCAAAATTGGTAAAACAATTCAATCCAAAAAATCCAAAATCATTAGCGCTTAGAACGCATTGCCAAACCTCTGGTTGGAGTTTAACAGAGCAAGACCCATTTAACAATGTGGCTAGAACTTGTATCGAAGCCTCTGCAGCTGTATTTGGTGGTACGCAGAGTTTACATACCAACGCACTAGATGAAGCTATTGCTCTGCCAACAGATTTCTCAGCTCGTATTGCGAGAAATACTCAGATTTATCTTCAGGAAGAAACACATATTACCAAAACGGTCGACCCATGGGCTGGCAGCTATTATGTTGAAAAGCTCACACACGATATTGCTCAGAAAGCTTGGGAGCTCATCGAAGAAGTTGAAAATTTAGGCGGAATGACAAAAGCTATTGAAGCTGGCATTCCTAAACTGCGAATTGAAGAAGCTGCTGCTCGTAAACAAGCGCGAATAGACTCTGGACAAGACGTCATTGTTGGTGTTAACAAGTATAGACTTGCGGAAGAAGACCCATTACATATTTTAGAAGTCGATAATCAGACCGTAAGATTGCAACAAATCGAACGTTTGAATCAAATAAAAGCAGACAGAAATTCTAATGATGTATCTATTGCGCTATCAAAATTAACTGCTGCGGCAAAATCAGGTGAAGAAAATTTACTAGCTTTAGCTGTAGATGCCGCTCGGAAAAGAGCAACTCTAGGCGAAATTAGTGATGCACTTGAAGCAGAGTTTGGAAGATACAAGGCACAAATAAAATCATTTTCTGGCGTGTATAGTAAAGAAATAAAAGACGATAGTAGTTTTAAGAAAGCACAAGAATTGGCTGATAAGTTTGCTGAACAAGATGGACGCCGTCCGCGTATTATGATTGCAAAAATGGGGCAAGACGGTCATGACCGCGGTGCTAAAGTGGTCGCAACAGGTTATGCCGATGTTGGTTTTGATGTGGATATTGGGCCATTGTTCCAGACACCAAAAGAGGCTGCAAAGCAAGCTGTAGAAAATGATGTGCATATTCTTGGCGTATCTTCCCTAGCCGCGGGTCATAAAACTTTAGTTCCACAAGTTATTGAAGAGCTTAAAGCTTACGGACGAGATGATATTATGGTTATCGTTGGTGGTGTGATACCTAAACAAGACTATCAATACTTGTTTGATGCTGGCGCTGTTGCTGTTTTTGGCCCAGGCACCAAAATTAGTGATGCTGCCATTCAAATTTTAGAGATACTGATTGATTAGAATGAAATTCAGGTTTTTAGTTTTTTTATTACTATCTCAATTCAGTTTTAGTCAAAATCAATTGAATAAAACTTTAGTTGGTGACTGGCAATATGTTGGAACTTATGATTTAAGTAATAATAAGATTGATGACAAACTATATAATAACCGCAAAATTACCTCAAGGATAATTTCATATAAATCAGACAGTACATATATTTCTGAAACAAAATATGTCAGAAAAAAAAGTAAAAAATATTATGGAAGATGGGAATTCTCTAAAGACTCATTGAAACTATTACAAGCAACGAATTTAAAAAAGTCAAAATACAGAAACTATCCGTTTAAAAAAATGGTTATCAAAGGAGAAAAATTCACAAGATTTTTTGAATATCATATCATTACATTAACAAAATACCGACTTGTACTTTTTGATGACTTTCATAAACACAAGCTGGTATATAATAAAGTAAACTAACCCAATGCGTCTTTATCAAACTCAAAGCAAAGAGCAACAAAATTGTTGCTCTTTTTTATTGGAACTGTTAACAACTTCCGTTTTCAAAACCCATAAATAATCGTATTTTTAGCCCTTATTTAACCAAATCAATTAATGGGTAAAATCATAGCCATAGCAAACCAAAAAGGAGGCGTTGGTAAAACAACAACATCAGTAAACTTAGCCGCTTCACTAGGAGTTTTAGAAAAAAAAGTCTTACTTATAGACGTGGACCCACAAGCCAATGCAACATCTGGCTTAGGCATAGATGTAGATGCCGTGGAAGTTGGCTCCTACCAAGTGTTGGAGCATACAAAATCGGCAAAGGAGGCTATTGTATCCTCTAATGCGCCAAACGTAGATGTTATTCCTGCACATATCGACTTAGTTGCAATAGAAATTGAACTCGTCGATAAGGAAGAGCGCGAGTACATGCTAAAAAAAGCACTACAGGACATTAAAAACGATTACGATTACGTAATCATGGATTGTGCGCCTTCGCTAGGTCTATTAACTCTAAATGCACTAACAGCAGCAGATTCGGTTATTATTCCTATTCAATGTGAATATTTTGCGCTGGAAGGTCTTGGCAAACTATTGAATACAGTTAAGAGTGTTCAAAAAATCCATAACGAAAATTTAGATATCGAAGGGATGTTATTAACCATGTTCGATTCGAGATTACGTTTGTCTAACCAAGTTGTAGAAGAAGTTCAGAAACACTTCAGCGATATGGTTTTTGACACTATTATTCAGCGTAACGTACGTTTAAGTGAAGCGCCAAGTTATGGAGAAAGCATCATCAACTACGACGTAAGCAGTCGTGGTGCCGCAAATTACCTTAACTTAGCAAAAGAAATTATTAAAAAGAATTTATAATGGCGAAGGCAACTAAAAAACAAGCGTTAGGACGTGGACTTTCTGCACTGCTTAAAGACCCTGATAATGATATAAATTCTGCATCGGATAAAAATGCTGATAAGGTTGTTGGCAATATTGTAGAACTAGATATCGATGACATCGAAATCAATCCATTTCAGCCTAGAACTAACTTTAACGAAGAAACACTTCGCGAATTGGCGTCTTCTATTAGAGAATTGGGCGTTATTCAACCAATAACAGTTAGGAAATTAGCCTTTAACAAATATCAGTTAATTTCTGGTGAGCGTCGTTTTAGAGCTTCAAAACTCATTGGTAATACAACTATTCCTGCATATATCCGTATTGCAAACGATCAAGAGTCTTTGGAAATGGCTTTGGTAGAGAATATTCAGCGTCACGATTTAGACCCAATCGAAATTGCATTGTCGTACCAACGCTTAATCGACGAAATTAATCTTACACAAGAGCAGATGAGCGAGCGCGTTGGAAAAAAACGCTCTACTATTGCTAACTATTTGCGCTTATTAAAGCTCGACCCTATTATACAAACAGGAATGAGAGATGGTTTTATTACCATGGGACATGGTCGGGCTATGATAAATATAGAAAACCAAGTGGACCAACTGGAAGTCTACGAAAAGATAATTACCAACAAACTATCCGTTAGAGCTACAGAAGCCTTAGTGAAAAACTTAAATTCACCGAAAGACACATCTTCCAAAAATGAAGCAATAGAAGTTCCTAAACCCATTAAAAAAGGAATCAAAGAATTCTCGGAATACTTTGGGCATAAAATTGACGTTAAATTAGCTAAGAACGGGAGCGGAAAAATTTCAATTCCTTTTCACTCAGAAGAAGATTTTAACCGCATTATTAAACTGGTAAAAAGTGCTAAATAAGCGAAGTGTTTTTTTATTGTTTTGTCTATCTTTTGTTGTTCTGGGTTTTTCTCAAACACAAAAGGACAGCACACAAAACACTACTGTAGACGAGTTAAGTATCGATAAAGCATTACTCTCTAAAAAAGAAATAGATCCTTTACGCCCATCGAAAGCCGCTTTTTACTCGGCAATATTACCAGGACTAGGGCAAGCATACAATAAGAAGTATTGGAAAATACCTATAGTTCTTGGCGGACTTACAGGAGGAATCCTTGTCTATGATTTTAACAATAAACAATACAACCGCTACAGAGATGCCTTTAAGAGGCGCCTTGCAGGTTTCACCGATGACGAATTTTTTGGAACGGGAACAACACCTTTTATTTCTGATGACGCCCTAATTAGAGCGCAACGTCAGTTTAGACGGAATAGAGATATTGCTATGTTGGTTACCATTGGTATTTATGCTTTAAACATCATAGATGCTAATGTCGATGCCCATTTATTACAATTTAATGTTGACGAAAATTTAGCAATGCGACCCCATTTTCAATACAATCCCATGGAAAACTCTTCCGATTTGGGTGTGACTCTAAACTTTAAATTTTAGCCTTAAACATATGAGAATAGCTTTACTAGGTTATGGCAAAATGGGAAAGATAATTGAACGTGTTGCGGAAGAACGCGGACATTCTATAGCTTTAAAAGTAGATAGTAAAACGACAACGCTAGATTTTTCCCAGACAGATGTGGCCATAGATTTTAGCCTACCGACTACCGCCGTAAAAAATATTAAAGCTGCCTTAGACCATAATATCCCTGTTATTTCTGGAACAACAGGTTGGCTATCACATTACGACGACATTGTTACGTATTGCAAGTCTAAAAAAGGAGCATTTTTATACGCCTCGAATTTTAGCTTGGGCGTTAATATCTTCTTCGAAGTTAATAGAGTTTTAGCTTCACTAATTGCTAATTACCCGGATTACGAATTAAATATCGAAGAAATTCACCATACACAAAAGCTGGATGCGCCAAGTGGCACCGCAATTTCTTTGGCAGAAGATATTATTAAAAATTCTAACTATAAGAATTGGACATTAGACGAGGCTGATTCTAACAACATAAAGATTAAAGCCAAACGCATTGTAGATGTTCCTGGAACACATATTATCAACTATAATTCCGATGTTGATTCAATAGAAATAAAACATACAGCACATAATCGAGAAGGTTTTGCATTAGGTGCAGTTATTGCGGCAGAATGGATTGCCGACAAAAAAGGCGTCTTCAACATGAAAGACGTATTAAATATTGGTTAATTTGTAACTTTTTTAAAACAAAAACTATAATTTTCTGCATTTAGTAGACAATTAACATTCAATACTATGAACTGGACAGAGTGGTCAATCTTTTTTATAATTATACAAATAATTCATGGCTTAGGTACATGGAAACTTTACATTAAAGCAGGTCGCAGTGCATGGGAAGCATTCATCCCAGTGTATAATGCTGTAATTTTAATGAAAATTATTACACGCCCTTGGTGGTGGGTTATACTTATATTTTTACCAATCGTTAATCTAATTATGATTCCTGCTGTTTGGGTAGAAACAGCAAGAGCCTTTGGTAAAGACAGTAAATTAGATGCGCTAATTTGTATTCTCTCATTAGGTTTTTACTTGTATTATCTCAATTACATTGAAGACGTAAAATTTATAGAAAACCGTCAATTAAAACCAAAAACAAGTACTGGAGAGTGGATTACCTCTATCTTATTTGCCATCGTAGCAGCGACCATAGTGCATACGTACTTTTTTCAACCATTTGTAATTCCGTCTTCATCTTTAGAAAAATCACTTTTAGTGGGCGATTTCTTAGTGGTTAGTAAAATACATTATGGAGCAAGAGCACCAATGACCACAGTAGCTGCACCAATGGTACATGACACCATACCAAAGTTGGGTATAAAATCGTATCTATACGATGATAATTTCGAAAAACGTAATACCTCTTGGAAAAATAAATTACAGCTGCCCTACTTTAGGCTTCCTGGTTTTGAGTCGGTAGAACGAAATGACTATGTCGTCTTTGGCCAACCTGCGGATACGCTTAGGGACATGAATGAATTTACACCAGACCGAAATTATTACAAGCCTATAGACAAAAAAACAAACTTGGTAAAACGTTGCGTTGCAATTCCTGGAGATACCTTGGAGATTAAAGAAGGCTATGTGTATATTAATGGGAAGAAAAATGTACTACCAGATAGAGCGCAATTACAGTTTTCGTATAATGTAAAATTAAAAAATCCAATAAATTCTCAAGCTGATGTTAACCGCATCTTGAAGATTTTAGATCGTGCGGATATAGATGACGGTATTGGTCAATTACCTTCTGGGGAATATAGAATTAATGCCGCATCAGATAAAGCCATTGCAGCGTTTAAAAATCACCCTGAAGTCCTTTCTGTAGAACGTAACATACAAGAAAAAGGTCAGTATGGTGGTGTATTCCCTCGAGACCCTAATTACTCTTGGAATATTGATTTTTTTGGACCACTTTATATTCCAAAAGCTGGGGAGACAGTAGATTTAACAGTGGAGAATTTACCGCTTTATGATAGATTAATCCAAGAATACGAAGGTCACAAGGTTTTTGCTAGAGGAAACGAAGTGGTTTTAGATGGAAAAGTCGTTAATTCTTACACTTTTGAAAAGGATTACTACTGGATGATGGGTGACAATAGGCATAATTCTGTAGATGCCCGTGCTTGGGGTTTTGTACCGTTTGATCATATTATAGGTAAACCTGTATTTATTTGGATGAGTATTGATGGTCTAATGGATGACGATAGACCTATTAAATTTCGTTGGGACCGCGTGTTTACAACCGTTAACGGTAAAGGCGAGCGCGTTTCATATTTAATTCCATTTTTAGTAGTTGTCTTTGGTTTGACGTTCTTTAATCGTTGGAGAAAAAAGAAAAAGCTAGAGAAGAAAAATAAGTAATCTTTTTTAATCATGCTTTTGCATCCTACTTACTTTCCTAATATTGCGCATTTTGCAGCAATGTTACAGAAAGATTATTTTACTTTAGAAATATGTGACAACTACCAAAAGCAAACGTTTAGAAACCGTTGCGAAATCTACGGTGCTAATGGTAAGCTAACACTAACAGTTCCTGTTTCTTACACGCAAAAACAAAGACAGCAATACAAAGATGTAGCAATCTTTAATAACGAAGATTGGCAGTCGCAACACCTAAAATCTTTAGATTCGGCATACAGAATGTCACCGTTCTATGAGTTTTACATCGACGATTTAATGCCTGTTTTTCAGAATAAATTCTACAGTCTTTTGGACTTAAATCTAAAGAGCTTAGAACTAATTTTGAAGTGTTTAGAGCTTGATTTAAATTATTCAATTTCAAACGTTTTTACGCTTCCAAAAGACGCAAAAACTGACTATCGTTGTCTTGTAAATGCAAAAAAGCATAGCGATTTTAACTTTCCGTTTTATACGCAAGTTTTTACCCAGAAACATGGGTTTATATCTAATCTAAGTATTCTGGATATTTTATTTAATGAAGGTCCAAATACTCTAAATTATCTAGAACGTTTAACATTAGATACATCGTGCTTCAATCAATAACACATTACGGTATTCACTTTTTAGGACCTTTAATTGTAGCACTGCTATTCTTTAAAAATCAATGGAAAACTGCGTTTATAATCATGGTCTTAGGAATTCTAATTGATGTAGACCATCTTCTAGCAACGCCTATTTTTGATGCTAATCGTTGTAGTATAAATTATCATGTATTACATACCTTTTACGCTATAGCTATTTATAGCTTACTTGCGCTACTTAAAAAAACACGTTTAATTGGCCTAGGATTACTTATCCATATTTTAGCAGATATTGCAGATTGCAGTTTTATGCTACTTTAAGAAAGCCATTACCGGATAATGGTCGGATAACTTAACATCGTAGTTTTTAAAACCATTGACGGTAAAAGCATTATCTGCCAAAATAAAATCAATCCGAAGCGGAATAAAATTAAAGTCAAAAGTTTTACCAAAGCCATTGCCCGCGACCTTAAAAGCATCCTTGTAATCGCCCTTAATTTTATTATAAACATAAGAATAAGCCGTATTATTAAAATCTCCGGTAATTACAGTTTTATAAGGACTTTTCGCTTTATGTTTCATAACCAATTCTGCTTGCGTTTGCTGAATTTTAAACACCTCACCGATACGTTTAGTTAAACGCTCGGAACCTTCCTTTTGTAAATCCTTTACCTTGGTACTTACTTTAGAAGATTGTAAGTGCAAATTATAAATTCGGATGGTATCCTTTTCTTTTACAACATCGATAAATATGGCGTTATTAGATGTATTAGGAAATGTGATAGAGCCTGAATTAACAATAGGAAATTTTGAAAAGATAGCCTGACCACTTTTTACTTTTTCACCAGACACATATTCGAATTTTTCGTAACCTTCTAAAGTAAAATGAACACTCTTTCTATATTCTTGAAAGCTTATTATTGATGGATTTTCTCTTTTTATAAACGCCAAAATATCAGCCTCGACAGTTTTACTCGGCAGCCATTCAAAAAGATTAAACAACCGAACGTTATAATTCATTACTGAGAAATTGGAAGTATCTACAACTGTCTTAGAACCCGTGAATTTATATATAGAGGTTAAATAATTAAACCCAAGCACCAAAACAATGAGCGACAGCATCAGTTGCTTTTTTACATTAAAAAGCCAATACAGTAAAAACAATATATTAAAGAAAATAAGTAATGGTACAGCAAGACTTAAAACAGACAACAAAGAAAATGTTTTAGGCGGCACATAAGGTAATATGTAAGAAACCAATAATAGAAAAGCCGCCAATGTATTGACAAAAAAAATGACTTTATCTATAAATTTTAGTCCTTTCATGTATTAATTTTATTATTCTTAAAATGGTCACACTTCGACTACACTCAGTGCAAGCATGGAACATCCTATATAATTACCTGTAGGTATGACTAAAATTTAGTCATGGATATTTCATAAGTATTACTGCTTGCCCTGCCTAAACAGAAACTCCTTTTCTTCGGATGTTAAACTTTCGTAGCCACTCTTACTGATTTTGTCTAGAATGGCATCTATCTTCTTTTGATTATTTAACGCATCAGACTCTTTTTTGGTCTTTGGAGTTGGCTTGGTCGACCTCTTTTTTCGATGAACGGTTTTTAAATTAGATTTTGGCTTGAATAAACTAACAAAATGGTCTACCAGTCTTTCAAAGCCCAAACCGATATCTGTACCATCTAAAAGTTTTTTCGCATAATAATACCCCAAAATATAACCGCCGATATGTGATACATAACCTCCAGAATTTAGCCCCAAAAGCATCCTAAAAACATCCAATCCAATAAAAATAAGTGCTATATATTTCCATTTGATTGTAAATAAATTAAAAGGTCTAATTTCTGAATCAGGCATGTAAGTCGCTACAAATACTAGTAGTGCAGCAACACCTGCCGAAGCACCTCTTAACGTACCTCCAGCTCCGAAAAAATCTGTAGGCCATAAATTAGCAATAGCCATAAACAATAAGCCTCCGACAATAATTCCTAAAAAGAAAACATTGAGAACTAATTTTGGTCTAAACAGATTAATTGCCACTCGTGATAAATAAAATAGCATTAACATATTAATTATGAGATGCCATAAACTAGCATGAATAAAACCATAAGTGATTAAAGACCATGGTTGCCAAATAAAGCTATTAAAATCTGCTGGTAAAACTAAGAATGACTGTAAGGCGCTTAACTTAAAAACACGCAATAGGATTAAAGCAATAAAAATAAGACCATTAATTACAATGATTTTACCGAAAGCATTAAGATTATAATACTTGTATTTAAGCTCGTCTAAAGTTCCCATAACTAATTCCAACGGTATTTATCCATACTATTTTTCTTCCAGTACCACATGATTAAAAATCCAACAACGGCACCACCTACGTGAGCCATATATGCCGTGTTGCTTGGGCTAAAAAAGGATTGGCCCGTTATTGCAGAAATTACATCTAATATGATGATTCCTGGAATAAAATATTTGGCTTTAATAGGAATTGGGAAAAATATCAACATTAATTCCGCATTAGGATTCATCATACCAAATGCTGCCAATACGCCCATAATACAACCCGAAGCACCAACCATGGAAGCCGCTAAACTTGGCGCTATATTGCGTAGTTGTTGTAACTGAACTTCAGTTATACCTGGTAAAATTCGGTTTGTCTCGAACATTTGATTAATCGATTCTGGAGTAACGCCCGAAGCGATTAAACTATTATAATCTGGTAAAAAATTGACATAATAATATCCAAGTTGAAAAAGTACTGCTCCTAATCCAGCTGAGAAATAAATAAACAGAAATCGTTTAGTGCCTATTTGCCGTTCAACAGAAGTCCCAAACATCCAAAGCGCAAACATATTAAAAAACAAATGCGCTCCTCCACCATGCATAAACATATGTGTAATAATTTGCCAAGGCTCGAAAGCAGGATTTTTCGGAAAGTATAAAGCAAACCAATCATAAAATGTCTGACCGTTACCGATACTAACGGTACCGATAAACATAATTACATTTATAATTAATATATGCTTTACCGCATCTGTTATATTTAATCTCATAATTCTTTACATAAATTTCTTTTCGATATCATCCACACCCAAAGTAATAAAAGTCGTTTTGTTGGAAGGCGATACCGATGGTTCTTTACACGCAAATAGACTATTAAGAATATGCTCTTGCTCTTCTGCGTTTAAGGTTTGGCCAGTTTTTATTGCTAAACTTTTTGCCATTGATTTAGCTAATAAATCAGAAGCACTAAAATTCTGGTCTGGCACATCGTTTTGTACATCACTAATCAGTTGCTCAAAAACGATAGTTACCTCACTTTCTGGAACACCAACAGGCACGCCTGTAATTACAATTTGCTCGTCTTTTACATCAGCAAATTTAAAACCAGCAAACTCTAGATCCGCCTGCAATTCTTTAATAATAGCAATATCAGAATTCGAAAAACTGATATTTAGAGGAAATAACAACTGCTGGGTGGTTGCCTCCTTAGATGTTAATTGCTTCAACAAATTTTCGTATAAAATACGTTGATGCGCACGATTTTGGTCTATAATTAACATACCAGACTTGATGGTGCTTACAATATACTTTTGCCGTAATTGATAGGTTGTTTTCTCTTGAGCAACCTCATTAGACTTAAAAATCGATTCTGTTTTGGCATCACTTTCAAACGTGACTTCTGCAAAATCATTTTTAGACGCATTGGACTTAGATTCTAAGCCTACATATAAACTTTCCCAATGGGCCTGCGTTTTAAGTTGCGAACTGCGATGTGAGCCTGCATTAGACTTTGCCGTTTCAAATTCGTTCTTAAATGGGTTAAACGACCTATCTACAGTAATCGTTGGTGTTTTCCCTGACTTATCTTTGTAATCGTAAGGTGTATCTAGATTAGTATCACTATCAAAATCTAAAACTGGTGCAATATTAAATTGTCCGAGACTGTGCTTAACAGATGACCTTAAAATAGCATAAAGCGTGTGCTCATCATCAAACTTAATCTCTGTTTTTGTAGGATGAATATTAATATCTATAGTCTGCGGATTAACCGACAAATTTAAAAAGTAACTCGGATGATAACCGTCTTTTAGTAAGCCTTCGAATGCGGCATTGATGGCATGATTTAAATAAGGACTCTTTACAAAGCGGTTATTGACAAAAAAGAATTGCTCTGATTTTGTTTTCTTAGAAAATTCGGGTTTTCCCACAAAACCTGACACCTTGAGTACTTCAGTTGTCTCTTCCACAGGAACTAACTTCTCATTTGTTTTAGAACCAAAAATATTCACAACACGTTGACGGTAGTTACTTTGATTTAAACTAAATAGTTCACTCCCATTATGAAACATCGAGAACCCAATATTTGGATGTGCTAAAGCAACACGATGAAACTCATCTGTGACATGCCTAAGCTCTACAGTATTAGATTTTAAAAAATTTCGTCTCGCAGGAATATTAAAAAATAGGTTTTTAACCGCAACCGAAGTTCCTTTTGGGGTTACCACGACCTCTTGTGATTTTACGGCACTTCCCTCAATTACGATTTGTGTACCAAGTTCGTCTTCGTCGCGTTTAGTTTTAAGCTCTACATGAGCAATTGCAGCAATACTTGCTAAGGCTTCTCCTCTAAATCCTTTTGTGCTAAGCTGAAACAAGTCTTCTGCAGTTCTAATTTTTGAAGTCGCATGACGCTCAAAAGATAATCTGGCATCAGTAGTACTCATACCCATACCATTATCTATAACTTGCACTAAGGTTTTTCCTGCTTCTTTTAGGATTAATTTTATATCTGAAGCACCAGCATCAATAGCATTTTCTAATAGCTCTTTTACTACGGATGCAGGACGCTGTACGACCTCTCCCGCAGCTATTTGGTTAGCAACATGGTCTGGTAATAGTTGTATGATGTCGGACATTAGCTTTTAGAAGAAAATATAGATAAATCGAAATCTAAAATGTAAAGTGAAATAAAAACTAAAATTAAGATTATAATATAAATCGTAGTATTGAAACCAGAATTACTTCTATTCCTACTATTTAATCTACTTTCATGCCAATGTCCAGAAAAATCATTTTTGTTTAGTTCTTCAGCATATGCGTCAAATTTTGATGGATAAGCTGACTCGTCGACACTATCTTTACCTTTATAATATCTCGGTGTGTAATTAAATCTTTTATTTCTCGGCAATCCTTTAAATAACTTAAACTTTATCGGCCCCATAATACAACTAGTTTATATACCCATTTAGAATATAGATTAATACAAATACAAAGACTAAAAAAACAAGAAGCATTGGTAAGGACGTTAAAAAATTACCTTTGCGCCTGTTATGACCTCTCATCTCTTCCCATTTTGCCTTTAACTCTTCTTTTGATTCAGTCTTTCTTGAATCTGGCAATCGAGATTTAATATTGAAGCGTCGAGGTTGTCGCTGATTAAACATGGTCTAAGCATTTCTATCGTTCCTTTCAAAAATACTTAAAATACAAGGAAACCATGTATAGCAACTCCTAAAAATTGTTAACAAAAAGCCTGCCAACTGCGAAGTATGACGTTATAAATTTGAAGTAGGAAGTTCCTAGTTAGTTACTTACGGAGTATAAAACTTATAACTTTGAACTGAGTTAGTACCCTATACTAATACCACGTCCGCGAGAATTTTTACGCAATTCTGCCATTTTAATAGCTGCGATTGCCGCTTCTGTGCCTTTATTACCATGTTTGCCTCCTGAGCGGTCAATAGATTGTTGCATATTGTTATCTGTAAGCACGCAGAAAATTACAGGGGTATCGCTTTTAACATTAAGGTCCTTTATGCCTTGTGCAACGCCATCACACACAAAATCGAAATGTTTGGTCTCTCCTTGGATTACAGAGCCTATCGCAATAACAACATCCACATTTTGCTCCTGCATTTTTTTACAACCGTAAATTAACTCATAACTTCCTGGGACATTCCAGCGTGTGATGTTTTTATCAACAGCACCACAATCTTTTAAAGCTGCAATCGCACCTGTGTACAAACCTTCGGTTATGTTGTCATTCCATTCTGAAACAACAATCCCAAACCGAAAGTCTTTCGCGTTTGGGATTGTAGCTTTATCGTAGTTAGATAAATTTTTATTTTCGGTAGCCATAATCTATAAGCTTGCTGATGCTTTACCAATTAAAACATCAATGTCTTTGGCTTCGTCTGATTTTGGATAATCCGTTTTTATTCTATTCAAATAATCTAACGCTTTTTGGTTGTTACCCAAATTCATGCTTACAATTGCAGCTTTCTTTAAATAAAGTGGCGTAGTAAACTCATTAGCGTTTGTTTTAATAGCTTTCTCGTAATAATCTAAACCATCTTGCAATTGGTTTAACTGAACAAACGCATCTCCAATGCCACCTTTAGAAATTGCAGATAACATTAAGTCATCACTAGAAAAATCGCTTAAATGCTTAATCGCTTCTTGATATTTGTTCATATTAAGATAAGCCATACCAGCATAATAGTTAGCAAGGTTGCCAGCTGGTGTACTGCCATATTCTTCAATAATATCTAGCATTCCAAATTTACCATCTGCACCTTCTAAAGACATTGTAAATAGAGAATCTTTTTCTGTGGCATTAAGCGCTTCATCAAAATAACCCTGAGCTACAGTCATTTCGTTCATAGCCTCAGCCGCATTTGGCTCTGCTATAAAATTATCGTAACCCATTTTTGCAAGAATAACTAAAGCTACAACACCAACAATACCAAAAATCCAGTTTTGATTTTTGATAACCCATTCTTCCGTTTTAGAAGCAGACTCGTCTAAGGTGTTAAACACCTCTGCCGTTGTTGACTCTTCTTCTATATGCTCTACCTTTTCTTTTTGGGTTTTTGGTTTGTAACCTCTTTTCTTATATGTTGCCATAATTTCTAATTTGTGCGTTGGCAAAAATAAAATTTTTATTGGTATATAAAAGCCTATTTATTTGTTATTTTTCAATAATTTCGCTCTTAATAAATTCAGCAAAAAACCTTTAAAACGCTACGGTTAATCAACAATTTATGTTTCTAAACAAACTCTCTTTAGTGAATTACAAGAATTTTGAAAGTTCGACTTTTGAGTTTGACACTAAAATTAACTGTTTTGTTGGGGCAAACGGCATCGGAAAAACCAATGCGTTAGATGCCATTTATCATCTAGCCTTCGGAAAAAGTTACTTTAACCCAGTTGCTTCTCAAAACATTAAACACGGCGAAGAGTTTTTTGTCGTAGACGGACAGTTTGAAAAAAAGGAACGCGACGAAAAAATAATAGTATCACTAAAAAAAGGACAAAAGAAAGTTATAAAGCGCAACGGAAAAGTCTATGAAAAATTTAGCGAGCACATTGGCTTTATTCCTCTGGTAATTATTTCTCCGGCAGATAGAGATTTAATTAGCGAAGGTAGCGACGTACGAAGAAAATTTATTGATAGTGTTATCTCACAGAGTGATAAAACCTACCTTTCGGATTTAATAAACTACAATAAAGTACTATCCCAGCGCAATGCGCTATTGAAATATTTTTCTGCTAATAATACATTTAATGCAGACACTTTAGAAGTTTACAATCAGCAGTTAAACCAGTTTGGACAGCCTGTTTTCGAAAAACGAGATGCCTTTTTACAAACATTTATACCCATTTTTAAGGAGCGTTACGCATCTATAAGTAATAGCAACGAGGTGGTTAATCTATCTTACAAAAGCGATTTGTTCGAAACCAATTTAGAGACGCTTCTTAAAGACAACTTAGGCAAAGACCGCGCTATCCAATATACCAGTGTTGGTATTCATAAAGATGATTTAGTCTTTAAAATCGACGAATATCCCATTAAAAAATTTGGAAGTCAAGGTCAGCAGAAATCGTTTTTAATTGCTTTGAAGCTTGCGCAATTCGATTTTATAAAACAACAAAGTGGCGTACCTCCTATTTTACTTCTAGATGATATTTTTGATAAGCTAGACGAAAATCGGGTAGCACAAATTATTAGTATGGTAGACAATGATAATTTTGGGCAAATATTTATCAGCGACACCCATGCGGAGCGTACGGAAAATGTGGTGAAGCAAATTCATCAATCCTATAAAATTTTTAAACTCTAATTTTGTCACCTTGAGCGCAGTCGAAAGGTTTTTGAATAAAAATTATCATTATGAAACGAATTTTAATCTTATTTCTTTTAGTTATAGTTTGTTCATGTTCTACAAATCCCGAAAGCTACTTAGAACATGTAAATGGTTATTGGGAGATAGACCAAGTACTATTTACAGATGGCGCAAAAAAACAATACAAAGACAACGAAACTATAGATTACATCTCTATTAATGATAGTTTAAAGGGCTTTCGTAAAAAGTTAAAGCCTGGCTTTAATTCTAAATATATTACCTCAAAAGATGCAGAAGGCATAACAGTAAAAATTGAAAATGACAGTTTAAATTTTTATTACAAAACACCTTATGCTAGCTGGAAAGAAACGGTTTTAAGTGCTAACGAAAACCAAATGAAAGTTGTTAACGATAGAGAAACCGTATATATTTATAAACGCTACAAACCTTTAGAATTGGATTTGGAGTAAATGATGCCGAGGCTCTCGAAGGCATTTTTAGTATAAATTTTAATGTCGCTTCAAGTACCTCAGCACAAGAAGAGTAAAATGAAACGCAATAACGATAATCAAAGCATTGAAGATATTCTGAAAGAATTTGTCTCTACCAATAATCTACAACATGGGTTAGACAAAGTCAATGTTCGTGATGCGTGGGCAAATCTTATGGGCAACGGTGTTAATAACTATACAACAGCTATCGAGCTTAAGCACGAAACACTTTATGTGCAATTAAGCTCTAGCGTTCTGCGTGAAGAATTAAGCTACGGAACCGAAAAAATTATAGCTATGCTTAATGAAGCGATAGGAAAAGAGACTATTAAAAAGCTAGTTCTAAGGTAATTCTAAAGTTATCTTAAATCCCAATCATTAATTATAGCTTCGGCTTATCTTTGGCTTTTTAGTATGACGATAATGAAGTACGCTTTATTCTTTTTAATTCTAATTTCTTATCAAACCATGACCATTTTCGATTTTAATTCTGAAAGCAATATCCAAAACTGGCGCATCATTGATGATGTAGTTATGGGTGGTCGCTCAAACGGAAATTTTAAAGTTAACACCGATGGTCATGGCGAATTTTCTGGTTATGTATCATTAGAAAACAATGGTGGCTTTTCTTCGGTTCGTTATAATTTTAAAACCATCAATTCTTCGGGATACACATCATTTAAAATTCGTTTAAAAGGTGACGGAAAACCTTATCAATTTAGAGCAAAAAGTAGTGAACGCCAACGTTACTCTTATATTTACGAGTTTCAAACTTCGGGCGAATGGGAAACAGTCACCATTCCTTTCGACCAAATGGTAGCATCGTTTCGTGGCAATAGACTTAATCTACCAAACTTTAATGGCGAGGAAATGGAGGAAATCGCATTCCTTATCGGAAACAAAAAAGAACAAGCTTTTAAACTACTCATCGACAAGATTCAATTAAAGTAAAATCCCTACACAAAACTATTGTGTATTACAATCGGTCTTAGTACTTTAGTTATATGACTGAAGAAGCTATTGAACAAGAAAATGCAGCGATTGCTAAAGCTTACAAAGAACTATTAAAAGTAAGCTATCAGACCTTAACTCGTGAGGATAAAAAACTAATTCGTCATGCGTTCGAGGTTGCCGTTGATGCGCATAAAGACCAAAGACGTAAGTCAGGCGAAGCCTATATTTTTCATCCTATAGCTGTTGCCAAAATCGTTGCTCAAGAAATTGGTCTTGATGCTACGAGTATTGCTGCTGCCCTGCTTCATGATGTAGTAGAAGATAATCCTAATTATACCATTGCAGACATGGAGCGCCTTTTTGGCGAAACTGTAGCAAGAATTGTAGATGGATTAACAAAAATATCGTCCTTAAAAAAGGACATGGATGTGTCTCTACAAGCGGAGAATTTTAGAAAAATGTTGTTAACGCTTAACGAAGACGTCCGTGTAATTATCATAAAAATCGCTGACCGTTTGCACAATATGCAAACTATGGATTCTATGCGCGACGATAAGCAAGTAAAAATAGCTTCAGAAACGCTTTACATTTATGCGCCACTAGCCCATAGAATTGGTCTTTATAACATTAAAACAGAACTTGAAGATTTAGGACTAAAATATACTGAACCCGAAGTCTATAATGATATACTTAGTAAAATTGAAGATAGTAAGGAAGAACAAGATGCTTACATCCAAGATTTTTCTAAAGTTATAAAAGATTCGCTCGATAAAGAAGGTCTCGAATACGAGATTAAAGGTCGCCCGAAATCTATTTTTAGTATCCGCCGTAAAATGCTTAAACAAGGCGTTTCTTTCGAAGAGGTATACGACAAGTTTGCGGTTAGAATAATCTATAAATCAGATTTACCGAATGAGAAGTTTTTAGCATGGAAGATTTATTCCATCGTAACAGACCACTTTACACCTAATCCAGTACGTTTACGAGATTGGATATCGTCTCCTAAATCAACAGGGTACGAAGCATTACATATTACTGTTGTTGGTCCAAAAGGGCGTTGGGTCGAAGTACAAATTCGTAGCCAGCGCATGAACGAAATTGCCGAAAAAGGCTATGCTGCCCACTATAAATACAAAAATGAAAGCGAAAAAGAAGATAGTCTTGACTTGTGGATAAATCGTCTTCAAGAAGCCTTAGAAAATAACGAAGCTGATGCTGTAGATTTCGTAGAACAATTTAAACTAAACCTATATTCTAAAGAGATTTTTGTCTTTTCGCCTAAAGGCGATTTAAAATCTTTACCAAAAGGTGCCACACCATTAGATTTTGCATTTAGTATACATACCGAAGTTGGTATGAAAACTCGTGGCGCTAAAGTAAACGGAAAGCTTGTTCCGTTAAGTCAAGAGCTTACTAGCGGTGACCGTGTGGAAATTTTAACCTCCGAAAATGCCAAACCTAACAGTAACTGGCTTGACTATGCCACAACAGCAAGAGCTCGAAGCAAAATAAAATCCTATCTCAATGCCGATAAAAAAGAAATGGCCGAAGAAGGGAAAGAGATTCTTCGAAGAAAACTAAAGCAGTTAAAAATTACACTTAACGAGAAATCCGTAAACGAACTCGTTAATTATTTTAAGCTAAGTACGTCCTTAGATTTATTCTATCGTGTAGGATTAGGCACAATAGATAACACCATGCTTAAAAATTATGCAGCATCGCGTAGTAATGCATTTGTTAGCTATATAAAGAGTAAAATTAGACGCCCAGAACCATCAAAGGATATCGATAAAAACGAGATTACCTCTAAATACGATATGCTTGTTTTTGGTAAAGAGGAAGAAAAGTTAGATTATTCTTTGGCCAAATGTTGTAATCCAATTCCAGGAGACTCTGTATTTGGCTTTCTAACCATAAATGACGGCATCAAGGTTCATAAAAAAAATTGCCCAAACGCAGTGAGTTTGCAATCTAATTATGCTTACAGAATCATGCAAGCAAAATGGATTGACTCTACACAGCAAGAATATACCTCGCAAATTGTCCTTTCAGGATTAGACGATTTAGGATTGGTTAATGACGTTACAAAAGTTATTTCAGAGAATATGCACGTTAACATGAAAAGTTTAAATTTCTCTAGTGATGATGGCATATTTACAGGAAAAATTACTGTAGTGGTAAAAAACCAAACCATGTTAAAAAAACTTATGGAGAACCTTAAGAAAATAAACGGTATCGATAAGGTTACACGTGTCTAGAAATGCCTTGAAAACTTGTTGATTTCTTTTCTTTTTTAGTAAATAATTATCTCACATTTGCTACAATTTTGTTTAAATTTACACCTTATTATGAATACAAATACAGAAGAAAGTAATCAAGAAATAGTAAAGCGGGTATTTACTAATTTTTTAGAAGAAAATGGGCATAGAAAAACGCCTGAGCGTTATGCTATTCTTCAAGAAATTTACGACAGTGAAGAACATTTTGATATTGAATCGTTATATATCAAAATGAAAAATAAAAACTATCGTGTTAGTCGTGCTACGTTATACAATACAATCGAGTTACTATTAGACTGTGCATTAGTTCGTAAGCATCAGTTTGGGCAGAACCAAGCACATTACGAAAAGTCTTATTTCGATAAACAGCACGACCACGTTATACTTACAGATACTGGTGAGGTTATAGAATTCTGTGACCCACGTATTCAATCCATAAAAAAAACCATAGAAGAGGTTTTTGATATAGAAATCAATAACCACTCACTTTATTTCTATGGCAATCGCAAAAACAAAACAAACTAACATATAATGGCAGTAGATTTACTACTAGGTTTACAATGGGGTGACGAAGGCAAAGGAAAAATTGTCGATGTACTAACCTCTAAATACGATATTATTGCACGCTTTCAAGGTGGTCCTAATGCAGGACACACATTAGTCTTTAATGGCAAAAAACACGTGTTACATACCATACCATCAGGTATTTTTCATGATAACACAGTGAATTTAGTTGGTAATGGCGTTGTTATAGATCCTGTTATTTTTAAGAAAGAATTAGATAAGCTAGATGAGCAAGATGTCAATTATAAAAAGTCGCTTTTAATCTCTCGTAAAGCGCATATCATTTTGCCAACTCACCGCTTATTAGACGCTGCTAGTGAAGCTTCAAAAGGAAAAGCTAAAATTGGCTCTACCCTAAAAGGCATTGGCCCTACTTATATGGATAAAACAGGGAGAAACGGTATCCGTGTTGGAGACATTGAATTAGCTGATTGGAAAGAGAAATACAGAGCTTTAGCAGATAAGCATCAAGCAATGATTGATTTTTACAACGTTGATATTCAATATGATTTAAAAGAATTAGAAACCGAATTTTTTGCTGCTGTAGAAACCCTTAAATCATTAACGTTTATTGATTCTGAAGAATATATCCATCAAGCACAAGCCTCTGGAAAATCCATTCTAGCTGAAGGTGCACAAGGTTCGCTTTTAGATATCGATTTTGGTACGTATCCGTATGTCACCTCATCTAACACAACGGCAGCAGGTGCTTGTACTGGTTTAGGTGTGGCTCCAAACCAAATTGGTAAGGTGTATGGTATTTTTAAAGCGTACACCACGCGTGTAGGTTCCGGTCCATTCCCTACAGAATTATTTGATGAAGATGGTGAAACTATGGGACGTGTTGGCCATGAGTTTGGCGCAACTACGGGTCGACCAAGACGTTGTGGATGGTTAGATTTAGTAGCATTACGTTACGCTTGCCAAGTTAATGGCGTTACAGAATTAATTATGATGAAAGGAGATGTACTTTCTGGTTTCAAAACCTTAAAAGTTTGTACAGCCTATAAATACAAAGGTGAGACTATTACACACCTTCCTTATAATATCGAAGACCAAAATGTAACACCTATTTATACTGAAATTAAAGGTTGGGATGCTGATTTAACAGGTATGACCGAAGCTTCACAATTACCAGAAGCGCTTAATGGTTATGTAGAATTTTTAGAAAAAGAATTGAACATTCCAATTACTGTAGTTTCTGTAGGACCAGATAGAAAGCAAACGATTCATAGAACGTAAAAAAAGAACTTTGCTTTATTGCTGTTAAAAAAACTGTTAACTGATACTAAAGCAAAAGTAAATCGGTTACTAGTCAGTAAATACAAAGTTTTGAAAACATTCAAATTTACCATATTACTTTTCTGTTGTCTGTTTACAACATTTGGCTTCTCACAAAAAAAAGATAAGCTAGAAATTATCTACAGTGGTAAAAGTTATAAGGACAAAACCACCGAAGAAGGTGCTTTTACCTTTCTAAGAGATAATCAGCAGCAGGTACACTTTGTCCACAACGGTGTTAATTTGTACTGCGATAAGGCAGTCTGGTATAAAAATCAAGATTTTATAGAAGCATTTAGCAATGTACGCATGGTTCAAGGCGATACCATTACCATGACAGCTAAATATGTAGAGTATAGCGGTAAAACAGAATTGGCTTTTGCTCGTGGTGAGGTTGTTTTAAAAGAGCCTTCTTCTACGCTAACCACTAACAAATTATATTTCGACCGCACAAAACAACAGGCTTATTACGATACCTCTGGCAAAGTTGTAAGAGATTCATCTGGTACAATCACTAGTAAAATAGGACGCTACTATATGACGCCAAAAAAATATCAGTTTATCGATAGTGTCGTCCTTGTAAACCCAGAATACACGCTAAAAACAAAACGACTCGATTTTTTTAATGATTCTGGTCATGCCTATATCTTTGGGCCTTCGACAATAACAGGAGAAGATAACAACATCTATTGCGAACGCGGGTTTTACGACACTCAAGAGGACTTTGGCTATTTTGAGCGAAATGCAAAAATCGATTATGATGACCGCGAAATTAAAGGCGATAGTATGTATTTTGATCGTAAACTTAATTTTGCATCTGCCACAAACAATATAAAGGTCACAGACACTATTAATAACAGTATTGTAAAAGGTAACTACGCCGAAGTTTGGAAAGCAAAAGATTCATTGTTTATTACAGGAAGAGCCTTAGCTATTACTTTACAAGAAAAAGACTCTATTTACATGCACAGTGACACCTTAATGCTAACTGGACCAGAAGAACATAGAATTACACGCGCTTATTATAATGCCAAAATTTATAAAAGTGATTTAGCAGGTAAGGCCGACTCAATCCACGTAGACCATAAAACGGGATTAACAGAGATGATAAATCTTTCTAGATTTAGCTCTAAAGACCCTTTTGCTACAAAACGTAAACCTGTTTTATGGAATATTGACAACCAAATGTCGGGTGATACCATTCATCTAATTTCTGATGTAAAAACAGAAAAGTTAGACTCTTTAAAAGTCTTTTATAATGCATTTTTGGTTAGTAAAGACACAATTAGCACTGATGGTTTTAACCAAACAAAAGGCAAAGAACTTATTGGTCTCTTTAAGGATAATGAACTTTATAACGTTGATATTATTAAAAATGCTGAAGTTATTTATTACTCCAGAAATGAAGAGGGCGAACTGATTGGTATTAATAAATCCAAGTCTGGAAGCATTAATATTAAAATTAGCGATAATAATGTAGATGAGATTCGGCTAATAAATAAAGTAGATGGCGATTTAAGTCCAGAATCGCTTTTTCCTAAAAATGCAAATAGACTAAGAGGTTTTGATTGGCGCGGAGACGAACGACCAAATAGTATAGAAGACCTTTTTAAGGATGACCCACCTTTAAAATTAAAAAGAATTAAAGGCCTAGATGATTACATACCGCCTGAAGATTTCTTTGACGAAGGCATCAGAGAACGTGTTGAAGCCGCAAAACCAAAAGATAGTACCAAAGAAAATAAAGCTGCCAGAAATATCCCAGAAAAGAAACCCACAGAAAAAAAAGAGGCCAAGAAAGCATCAGGTAACTAATATGCAAGAGGATTTCTTTACATATCAAGCGCAAACAACACCGCATCCTTTAGCTATGGAAATAAGCCATGCTGAAGGAAGCTATATTTATGACACAAAAGGAAACGCGCATTTAGACTTTGTTGCAGGAGTTTCGGCAACACCTTTAGGTCATCGGCATCCAAAAGTCGTTTCGGCCATTAAAAGCCAGCTTGATAAGTACTTACACGTTATGGTTTATGGCGAATATATCCAAGAGCCAGCTGTAGAACTCACCAAACTTTTAGCAAAGCACTTACCAGAATCTTTAAATACCACATATTTGGTTAATTCTGGTACGGAAGCCATTGAAGGTAGTATAAAGCTTGCTCGCCGTTATACAGGTCGTTCCGAAATCATTTCAGCAAAAAATGCCTATCACGGCAATACTTTAGGTTCGCTTAGTTTAATGGATTATCACGAGCGTAAACGTCCTTTTTTACCTCTGATACCAGACACTAGGCACATCGCATTTAATTGCGAATGGTGTTTAAATCAAATAACCGAGAAAACCGCTGCTGTAATTTTAGAAACCATACAAGGTGGTGCTGGCTTTATAGAACCAAATGATAACTATTTACAAAAGGTGCAGCAAAAATGTAATGTTGTTGGCGCCTTACTTATCTTAGATGAAATTCAGCCTGGGTTTGGACGTACAGGTAAACTCTTCGGGTTTCAGAATTATAATTGCGTCCCAGATATTTTAGTGACGGGAAAAGGTTTAGGTGGCGGAATGCCAATCGGTGCATTTACAGCCTCTAAAGAAATGATGGATAGTTTAAAAGATAATCCAAAATTAGGACACATTACGACTTTTGGCGGCCACCCAGTGATCGCAGCTGCAGCATTAGCAACGCTTAAAGAGATTACCGACTCTGACCTTATGTCACAAGCATTAGAAAAAGAAAAACTAATAAGACAGCATCTTCAACATCCAAAAGTTAAAGAAATAAGAGGTCGAGGTTTGATGCTCGCGGCGCTTACCGAATCTGCAGATATTACAAATGAAGTAATATTAAAAGCTAAAGACAAAGGACTTATACTATTTTGGTTACTTTTTGAGCCTAAAGCTATTCGGATAACACCTCCGCTTACCATTTCTAAAGACGACATAATAAAAGGGTGCAACATTATCACTTCAATCCTGGACCAGATTTAAATTGCCTTTTATTTCAATAATACAACTTGTGGTATAACTATTGCGCTTACAACAAAATAAATGTTAATTAATTTGTTAAAAACATTGAGTACATAAACCTCAAACTTCAAACTAGAACACTAAATTTATTTTGTTGAATATTACATCTGCCTATGGAGTATAGTCAAAACGAAAATTTTAATAATATGTCGCTCACAAAGTTTGAGTCTATGCTGAAAACTAACGACGTACTATTTTTTGACTCAAACGAATTTGAAAATATTATCAATCACTATCTCGAAAATGGCAAGATAGGCCTTGCAAAAAAAGCGATTAAGTTGGGGCTTCAACAGCATCCTACCTCTATAAATCTTCGTCTCTTTAAAATTGAAATTCTAGTTTTAGAAAATAAGTTTGATGACGCTAATATTCTACTTGAAGAACTTCATTATTTAGAACCAAATAACGAAGAAATCTTCATTCAAAAAGCAAATGTTTTATCAAAACAAGATGAGCATGAAAAAGCAATAAGTGCACTACTTATGGCTTTAGATTTATCTAATTCACCTCAAGATGATGGCGACTTATATGGCCTTATCGGCATGGAATATTTGTTTTTAGACCAGTTTGAAAATGCCCTCATCTATTTTAAAAAATGTTTAGAAGTAGATGAAACAGATTACTCTGCTTTGCATAACGTAATTTATTGCTTTGACTTTCTCGACAAAAACCAAGAAGCCATTGATTTTTTAAATTCTTATCTAGATGGTAATCCATATTGCGAGGTCGCTTGGCACGAATTAGGCAGACAATATTTTGGATTAAAAGACTATAACAAAGCCAGTGCTGCTTTTGACTTTGCAATTATTTCCGACGATACATTTATTGGCGCCTATCTAGAAAAAGGAAAAGTTTTAGAGAAACAAAAAAAATATAACGAGGCTATTGAAAATTATAAAATTACCCTTGCCTTAGAAGACCCGACATCTTTCGCGTTGCTTAGAATTGGTTATTGCTATGAAAAATTAGGAGAAAACGATTTAGCCGTGCAGTTTTTTAATCGCACCGTTGAAGAAGACCCGCTACTAGACAAAGGCTGGATAGCAATTACTAAGTTTTACACAAAACATCAGAATTATCAAAAAGCATTACATTACATTAGAAAAGCTGTAAATATAGACAACGATAATGTATTGTATTGGAAGCTTTACGCGCAAATTAATCTGCGTCTTAATTTCTTAGAAGAGGCCGAACATGGTTTTAAACGTACACTAGATTTAGGGAATTATGAGTTAGAAACTTGGATTAACAGAACTGATATTCTTATTAAACTTGGCGAATACGAAGGTGCTGTTTATAATTTACTTCAAGCTATAGAATTTTACCCTGAATCAGAAGAAATTGAATATAGACTTGGTGGTTTGTATTTTAAATTAATGGAAAATGATAAAGGCCGTTATCACCTTAAAAATGCATTGCGTTTAAATAGTGATTACGATTTTATTTTAGAAGAATTATTTCCAAACATTATAAATAGGCAATCCGTAAGAGAGGTTATTTCGAGTTCTAAAAAATCTTGAACCTAAAAATCCATACCTTAGCGTTTCATTTTTAAAATAAATTATGCAACGCAGCTTTTTTAGCTATTTCATTATTACATTAAAAGGCCTTGCTATGGGCGCAGCAGATGTGGTACCTGGTGTCTCTGGTGGCACTATTGCTTTTATTTCTGGTATTTACGAGGAGCTAATAGAAAGTATAGATAATCTTAATCTGGGCTTCTTTAAAATTTGGAAAAACTCAGGATTTAAAACTGCCTGGACGTCTATAAACGGCTCGTTTCTTTTAGCATTATTTTCTGGTGTTGCCATAAGTATTTTGTCACTTGCCAAAGCTATAAAATGGCTTTTAGTAAACGAACCCATTTTACTTTGGTCTTTCTTTTTTGGATTAGTTTTAGCTAGCGTTTTATATGTTGCTAAACAAATAAAAAAATGGTCATTTTTGGTTGTTGTAGCAATTGTTATAACCTCTATAATTTCTTACTTTATAACATTGGCAGAACCTTTCGCATCGCCAGATAGTCCTTACTATTTATTGTTTTGCGGATTCATCGCTATTATTGCCATGATTTTGCCTGGTGTGTCTGGCGCATTTATCTTATTAATTCTTGGTGCATACCAAACAGCAATTGATACAATTAACAATTTAAGAGATGGTTTGTTTACTGGCAATATGGATTTATTTAAAGACGCCTTTTTAAACTTTGTTTTACTGGCAATCGGAGCCGTTGTCGGAATAAAAGTATTTAGCAAAGTTTTAAATTGGATGTTTAAACACAAAAAAAATATTACTCTTGCGGTACTTACAGGATTTATGATTGGTTCATTAAATAAGATATGGCCATGGAAAAAAACAATGACTACAAGACTAAATTCTGACGGTATAGAAGTACCACTTTTAGAACAAAGCATTCTACCTAACCATTTTGAAGGTGATAATAAATTATTGGTCGCAATAGTATTTATGGCCGTCGGCTTTTTCACCATTCTTATTCTAGAACGATTAGGAACAAAAAAGCAAATCCTAACCAAACCCGAATAAAATGGAAAGTACTCGCTCATTTAAAGACCGTGTATTTTTAGTAATTAAAGGCCTTGCCATGGGCGCGGCTAATAAAGTCCCAGGTGTATCAGGTGGTGTGGTTGCATTTGTTGCAGGTTTCTACGAAGAATTTATTCACTCCTTACAACGCGTTAATAAAACAGCTTTTAAGCTACTATTTAACGGGCGTTTCAAAAGTTTTTATAATTATGTAAACGGAAAGTTTTTGTTTCTTTTATTTCTAGGAATAGTTATCAGTTACTTTAGTGTATCTAAATTACTAGACTATCTGATTATTAATTACGAACTTTACGTATGGAGCACTTTTTTTGGTATGATTCTAGGCTCAATTTATTACATAAATAAAGATTTTAAAGACTGGAATTCTAAAACTATAGTCGCTTTAATTATCGGTGCCATTGTAGGAGTTAGTATTAGTTTTTTAGACCCAGCTACAGAAAACGACAACCTGTTTTTCGTGTTTTTCTGCGGCATAATTAGTGTCTCTGGCATGACACTTCCAGGGTTTTCAGGGTCTTTTATTCTAATTTTATTAGGAAATTATGTTTTGTTGTTAGTCGATTCTGTGAATGCGCTATATGATACAATAGCCGATATATTCTCAGGTAATTTTGAGTTTATTTACAATAAAGCCAGAATGCGAATGCTAAAAGTTTTAACGGTATTTACATTAGGTTCTGTCACTGGCTTAGTCACTTTTTCTCACATTCTAAACTATATTTTAAAACACTATAAAAGCATAACACTTGCCACCATTATTGGTTTTATAATTGGGTCTTTAGGTGTTGTTTGGCCATGGAAAACCACAGTTTTTAAAACAAGTCCAGACGGTCAGCAAATTCTCGACTCTACTGGAGCGCCAATAATAGAAAATTACAAACGATTTATCCCAGAATTAAATACAGAGACCTACATTGCCATAGCTTATATTTTACTTGGCATTTTAATAGTTTTAGCACTCGAATGGTATGGACAACGCACCAAAAGAATCAAAGTATAAATTTGGATTGATAGGAAAAGATATCGACTATTCCTTTTCACGTGGCTATTTTGCTAAGAAGTTCCATGCTGAAAACCTTCCTCACACCTATGTAAATTTTGATTTACAGAACATTTCCCAATTCCCTTCTGTAATAACAAATTCGGATAATCTCAAGGGTCTTAATGTTACAATTCCGTATAAAGAAGCTGTAATTCCACATCTCGATAAATTAAACAAACGTGCAAAAAAAATAGGCGCAGTTAACACCATTAAGATTTCTAAAAAAGGAAAACTCATTGGCTACAATACCGATTACCACGGTTTTAAAAACTCACTACAACCTCATTTAAAAAAGCACCATAAAAAAGCGCTGATATTCGGTACTGGAGGCGCTTCTAAAGCTATCGCTTACGTATTAAGTAAACTTGGTATCGACTATTATTTTGTTTCCCGAAGTAAAAAAGAAGGTGTTACTTACACGTATTCAGACCTAACTGATACAATTATTCAAAAGCACCTTGTACTAATAAATTGTTCTCCTGTCGGGACTTTTCCTAATATAAACGAATGCCCAGATATTCCGTATGGCGGTATTACGCATAATCATATTCTGTATGATTTAATCTACAATCCAGAAGAAACAAAATTTTTAAACATTGGAGCCTATAAAAATGCTAAGACCATTAACGGGCTAAAAATGCTAGAATTACAAGCTGAAAAATCTTGGGCTATCTGGAATTCTTAATGGCTTAACAACAAGCATTGTTTAAAGCTTAAATCCTTTGTATTTACTAGCCTTTTATTATCTTTAGCATCCACATTTAAAAACATTAAAAAATGTCTGAGATAGATAACCTGCAAAATGCAGATGGAAAAAACGAGGTTGAAATTGTAAAAGCAGCGTCAACACCAAAACAAGAAACAAATTTAGAGGTCGAAGAAAATCAAGAACCTGTAATAGAAGAACCTTCTAAACCTAATGAGGCACATGTCGAGGAAATAGACAGCTCTAATGCAGAAGATGCCGAAGACGAAACCAATGCAGAACGCCATAAACTAGAAGATAAAGATTACCATGCTATGAGCATGGACGACTTAGTTTCTGAGTTTGAAAAACTTCTTAAAAACAATAAAATACAAACCATTTCTTCTCACGTTAACGAGATAAAGTCTGAATTTAATGCCAAGTTCAGTCAACTTTTAGAAGAAAAGAAAGAGCAATTTATAGAAGATGGCGGTAATCCAATAGATTTTTACTTTTCTAACGACACAAAAAAGAGATTCAATTCTGCGGTAAAAGAATACAAACAAAGCATCAACGCTTATTATAAAAATCGCGAGGAAACGCTAAAGCAAAATCTTGATAATCGCTTAGCCATC
This sequence comes from Winogradskyella wandonensis, assembly GCF_004346845.1. Classification (GTDB taxonomy): domain Bacteria; phylum Bacteroidota; class Bacteroidia; order Flavobacteriales; family Flavobacteriaceae; genus Winogradskyella; species Winogradskyella wandonensis. The sequence goes on from NZ_SMGI01000003.1 coordinate 127,856, forward strand.
ATCGAGGATATTAAAAGCCTTGTGGGTATCGAGGAGAACATGAACGAGACCTACAAACAGTTTAAAGAACTCCAAGAAAAATGGCGAAATGCTGGTCCTATTCCTAGAGATAAATATAACAACGCTTGGAATACCTATCACCATCATGTAGAACGCTTTTACGACTTTTTACACCTTAATCGCGACTTACGCGATATGGATTTTAAGCACAATTACGACCAAAAATTAAAAATCATTGAGCGGGCTGAAGAATTAGCTGCCGAAGAGAATGTAAATCATTCTTTTAGAGAATTACAAGTGCTACACAAACTCTGGAAAGAAGAATTAGGCCCTGTTGCTAAAGAACATCGTGAAGAGATTTGGGAGCGTTTTAGTAATGCTACAAAAATTATACATGATAAGCGTCAAGCCTATTATGCCGATTTAGACAAAGCCTACGAGAAAAATTTAGTACGCAAAGAAGAAATTATTGATAAGATTAAGGCGCTTAATACAAAAGAAAACGTATCGCACGGCCTTTTACAAAAGCGTATTAAAGAAATGGAAACTTTACGCGAGGCCTTCTTCAATGCAGGAAAAGTACCATTAAAAAATAACGAAGCAACTTGGAAAAAATTTAAAGATGCTGTAAGAGAATTTAATCGTAGTAAAAACAAATTTTACAAAAACCTGAAGAAAGACCAATATGCTAACCTTCAGAAAAAATTAGAGTTAATAAAAATAGCAGAAGATAATAAAGATAGTGACGATTTTAAGACTGTAACACCATTGATGAAGAAAATTCAGAACGAATGGAAAGCTATTGGTCATGTACCAAGAAAAGATTCTGATAAAATATGGAAACAGTTTAAAAATGCTTGCAATCACTATTTCGACCGTATGCATGCAGAACGTAAAGCCGAAAATCAGGAACTTTATGATGCTTTCGACAAAAAAGTAAAATTACTTGATAAGATTAAGGACTTTAAATTTTCTGATGATGTAAAAGCCGATGTATCTAAGCTTCAGGATATTGTAAAAACCTATAAATCTGCTGGTCATGTGCCACAAAACAAACGCTTTATTGATGGTAAGTTCTATAAAGCTGTGGATAACGCCTTCGACAATATTAAAATGGAAAAATCCAAGTTAGACATGATTCGTTTCGAAGGTCGATTAGAGAATATCTCAGGTGGAGAAAGCACACGCCAACTCGACAATGAGCAAAATTTTATCCGTAAAAAAATTGATGATGTCAAAGCTCAAATTAATCAATTAGAAAACAATCTTCAATTTTTCTCTAATGTAAACGATGATAATCCATTGGTACAAGAGGTTCATAAAAACATCGCTAAGCACAAAACAGAGTTGAGCACATGGAAAAGTAAGCTAAAACGTGTGCGTGCGATGTACTCTACAGACGAGGAAGAATAGTATTATAACATTCAAAACCCATCCGCCATTGACGGATGGGTTTTGCCCTAACTAAACTAAATTAACCTTAATTAAAACCGCTAAACAATAATTAAGATTCTACAAAAATGAAACCCTTATTACTAGGCTTCAATATAGTTACGAGTTAAATTTTAATTTGGATTTTTAACGATAAAACTTTAACAATTTACATCATTTCGAACGAGAGTCGACGAGTCTCGTTAGTCATAGCTCTAACGTATTCTCAGCTACCGCTCGAACTTAAATTTTAGGCAAATAGAAATTAAAGTTTCTTCGCTTCTTCCCAAAAGACATCCATTTCGGATAAGGTCATATCCTTTAAAGACTTATTCAGTGCTTTAGACTTTGCTTCTAGGTACTGAAAGCGCTTAATAAACTTCTTATTAGTGCGCTCCAAAGCGTTTTCTGGATTTACTTTTAAGAAACGTGCATAATTAACCATGGAGAAGAGCACATCTCCAAATTCACTCTCGATACGGTCTTTATTTCCTGAAGCAATTTCTGCCTTGAGTTCGGCTAGCTCTTCTTCTACTTTTTCAAAAACTTGTTCTGGTTTTTCCCAATCGAAACCAACACCAGCTACCTTATCTTGTATACGGTTGGCTTTTACCATAGCTGGTAAACTTTTTGGGACACCTTCTAAAACACTTTTTTTACCTTCTTTTAATTTCAGTTGCTCCCAATTACGCTTAACCTCTTCCTCGTCTTTAACCTGAACATCACCGTAGATATGAGGATGTCGGTCTACTAATTTGTCACAAATACTATGGCATACATCAGCGATATCAAAATCTTTGGTTTCACTAGCAATTTTGGAGTAGAATGCTATATGCAAAAGCACATCACCCAATTCTTTTTTAACCTCGTCTAAATCGTTATCTAGAATAGCATCACCGAGCTCGTAAACCTCTTCTATGGTGAGATGACGTAACGATTCCATTGTTTGCTTCTTATCCCATGGACACTGCTCTCGCAACTCGTCCATAATGGTTAACAAACGGTTAAAGGCTTTTAATTGGTCGTCTCTGGTGGACATGATAAAAACTTAGTTTTTTATTCAAAAAATCTTTAATACAACACTTCGACCAAGCTCAGTGTAAGCGATTCACTCAATCCCGACGCATCGCGATTGGTACTCTGCATACCTATTCTTCTTCGGAAACATCGGCTGTTTCTTCTTCTTCAAGACTTTCTAACAGCGCATTTTTTTGAAGAATATTATACCACTGAATCACTTTTTTTATATCCGAAGCATAAACACGGTCTTCATCGTAATTTGGTAAGATGTCAAAGAAAAACTCTTCAAGTTCGTCTTTACTTGCTTTATGGCTTATAGCTGTTTGTTCGCCGTTGTATTTAACCTTAATAGCTTTTAAGACCTCACGCAATGGCACTTCTTCTGTTAATGTGTAAATAGCAATTTCACTAAGGATACTAATATTACTGTGCGCACCAACAGTGATACGTTTTTTGTCTATTAACGATTCTACAACAGCACCCGTACGTGTTTGCGTAACGATTTGGTATAATCCTGGCTTACCAGAAATTGATAATATTTTATCTAAACTCATGTGTATATTTTTAACGTTTTCTGCTCATTGCAGGGAAACGCATTTTGTAATCTGCTCTAATTTTTCCTTTAGAAATGTTTTGTAACTTTCCTTTTAACAAACGTTTTTTAAACGATGATAGTTTGTCTGTGAATAAAATTCCTTCAATATGGTCATACTCATGCTGAATAACACGGGCTATTAATCCGTCATATTCTTCTGTGTACGTATTAAAATCTTCATCTTGGTATTGAATCTTAATCTTAGGTTGCCTAAATACGTCTTCTCGTATATCCGGAATACTTAAACAGCCTTCGTTAAATGCCCACTCATCACCTTCCTCTTCGAGAATGACAGGATTGATAAACGTTTTTTTGAAATTTTTTAATTCTTCTTGTTCTTCTTTAGAAAAACTTTCATCTTCGGCAAAAGGCGATGTATCTACCAAAAACATACGAATAGCCAATCCAATTTGAGGCGCCGCCAAACCAACACCGTATGCGCCATACATCGTTTCGTACATATTGGCAATGAGTTCTTTAAGATTTGGATAGCTCGCATCAATTTCCACTGCTTTTTTCTTTAAGACTGGGTCACCGTAAGCTACAATTGGTAAAATCATCTTTTTAATTTTTTACGGATGCAAAAATACAATTCTTAATATATTATTGATACGTTTTAAGCAATAGTTAATAATCTTTATTGCGCAGCCATGTAACTTTGCAAAATAAGTGTGGCACTAATCTCATCCACCAAAGCCTTATTACGTCGCTGTTTTTTACTAAGCCCGCTATCTATCATCGTTTGAAAAGCCATCTTCGATGTAAAGCGTTCGTCCACACGTTCTACTGGAATTTCAGGAATTTCTTTCTCTAATTTTATCAAGAATTTTTGAATGTACACCTCGCTTTCTGAGGCCGCATTGTCCATTTGCTTGGGCAAACCAATAATTATTTTATCTACAGTTTCTTTGGATATATAATCCTTTAAAAATGCTACCAAACTAGATGTATCGACAGTTGTTAAACCAGATGCGATAATCTGTAATTCGTCTGTAACAGCGATACCAGTGCGTTTAGTACCGTAATCTATTGCTAAAAGTCTTCCCATATATGCCGCAAAGATAGTCATTGAAATTGGAAGCGCGAAGATATAAGCTGGAAGTTAGAAGCATAAAGATGACTACTTCCTTCTTCCAACTTCAAGCTTTTAGCGTTAACTATTTCACACATCAAACATTTACTCACAAATTTTTCAAAATAGTTTTATAAAATTTTTTGATGCCCTTATCTTTGACATCTAAAATTTAGATTATGCAACAATTACAATCGGTTATAGAAAACGCATGGAATGACCGTTCACTCTTAAAGAACCAGGTGACTATAGATGCTATAAGAAGTGTTATTAATCTTATAGATGAAGGCACACTTCGTGTTGCCGAGCCTGTTAAAGATGACTGGCAAGTTAACGAATGGGTAAAGAAAGCTGTAGTCCTTTATTTTCCTATTCAAAAAATGGAAACACTTGAGGCTGGTATTTTTGAATATCACGATAAAATGCCATTAAAAAAAGACTACGCCAAAAAGGGTATAAGAGTTGTTCCTAATGCCGTGGCTCGCCACGGTGCTTATATTTCTAGCGGTGTAATTATGATGCCAAGCTACGTTAACATTGGTGCATACGTAGATGAAGGTACAATGGTAGATACGTGGGCGACAGTTGGCAGCTGTGCGCAGATTGGCAAAAATGTACATCTTTCTGGCGGTGTTGGTATTGGTGGTGTTTTAGAGCCTTTACAAGCTGCTCCTGTAATTATTGAAGATGGTGCTTTTATCGGAAGCCGTTGTATCGTTGTAGAAGGTGTTCGTGTTGAAAAAGAAGCCGTACTTGGTGCTAATGTGGTCTTAACCATGAGTACTAAAATTATAGATGTTACTGGTGATGAACCCGTTGAAATGAAAGGTCGCGTACCTGCACGTTCTGTTGTTATACCTGGAAGTTATACCAAAAAATTTCCTGCGGGTGAGTTCCAAGTACCTTGTGCATTAATTATAGGAAAACGCAAAGAAAGTACAGATAAAAAGACATCGCTTAATGATGCTCTTAGAGAATATGATGTTGCGGTTTAGAATCTTCTCGCTTCAAAAGACAAAATAAAATCCCTTAATCCGAAGTTTTAAAGCATGGATTTTGGGATTTGTTTTTTTTAGTTGAAATTTGCCAAAATGAAGATTTTGGTAATTCAACAGAAAATGATTGGAGACGTTTTAACGTCTAGTATTCTGATTGAAGCACTTAAACAAAAATATCCAGACGGCGAATTACACTACCTCATTAACTCACATACTTTTCCTGTAGTTCAGAATAATCCGTTTATAGACAAAATAGTATTTTTTGAGCCCAAGCACAAGGCCATAAGACATCTTATAAAACTAGGAAAGACAATTAAAAGCGAAAAGTATGATATTGTTATTGATGTCTATGCAAAAATTAGTAGTCTACTACTAACCTACCTATCAAAATCTAAAATTAGAATTGGTTATCGTAAGTATTACACGCCATTGGCTTATAATACTATTGTCGAAAGAAAAAAGACACCTGAATATAATTCTAGTTTAGCTTTAGAAAATAGAATGAAATTGCTAGAACCTTTAGGAATTTCGTTTTCTCCGATTTTACCAAAAATATATCTAACTGAAAAAGAAAAGCAAGAGGCTAAGCAGAGTTTGCAAGCACAAGGTTTAAACTTGCAATACCCAACATACATGATAAGCGTTCTAGGTAGTAGTCCAAAAAAAACTTACCCAGCAGAATACATGGCTAAATGTTTGGACTACCTTACTGAGGCAACTTTAAATCTTCAGCTATTATTCAATTATATCCCTAAACAAGAAGAGGAAGCCAAAGCTATTTTTAACTTTTGCAACAAGGCAACACAAAAACACATCTTTTTTGATATCTACGGAAAAAGCCTTCGAGAGTTTTTAGCTATAACAGCGAATTGTGATGCATTAATTGGTAACGAAGGTGGCGCCGTAAATATGGCAAAAGCTTTGGATATCCCAACCTTTACTATCTTTAACCCAGTTTTAAAGAAACAAAACTGGTTTGGAGCATCCGAGACTAAAAAGCATGTTGCTGTACATCTAGAAGACTATAATGACCAAATTCATGAGGCTGCTAATAGCTCAAAAGATGTTGAAAATTTATATAAAAAATTTAAGCCCGAATACTTTAGAGAAAAGCTTTTAGCATTTCTAAAAACTATTCAATAAATCTCATTAAATAAAAACTATATCAAATGAAAATTATAATACTTGCAGCCGGAATAGGATCTAGATTAGGTAACCCCTTTCCAAAACCACTAACACCGCTAAAAAACGGAAAAAGTATTATGCAAATGCAAACTGAAAACATTGCATCGCGTTTTGATATAGACGATATAAATGTAGTTGTAGGATTTAAAAAAGACTTAATCATGGAACGTTTCCCAGAGTTGACCTATGTTTACAATCCATTTTTTGATAGAACAAATACCTCTAAAAGTCTTTTAAAAGCTCTTAAAAAACAAAAAGACCAATCGGTTTTGTGGTTTAATGGCGATGTGGTTTTTGACGAAAAGCTATTGGATATCTTGATGCCTGCTATTGAAAAAAATCAATCTTTTGTTGCTGTAAATACCAGCAAAGTAGCGGACGAGGAAGTAAAATACACCTTAGAAAACGGATACATAAACCAGCTATCTAAAACCGTTGAAAATGGTCTGGGCGAAGCTGTTGGTATTAATTTTATTTCTTCTAATGATATTCAGACTTTTATAACACGTCTAGAAGAGTGCGATGATAACGATTACTTTGAGCGTGGTTTAGAATTAGCCATAGAAAAAGACCAACTTCAAATCAAAGCTATTGACATCTCTAAATACAATTGTATGGAGATTGATTTTGTCGAAGATTTAGAGAATGTAAATAACATGCTTTAAATGAAAACCATTCTTTTTTGTCAAAATAATTACGCCTTCGGGATACTGAACCCGATAAAAAAGGTTTTGGTCCATAAGGATTATCAGTTTATCTGGTTTGTAGCTGATAAAATAAGAAACGATTTTCCCTACTCTGAAGATGCATATACTTCGGAAATTAAAGACTTAGAGGCTTTTAAAGCAGATGCTATTTTTGTACCTGGTAATGAAATTCCTCATTATTTAAGAGGTCTTAAAGTGCAAATATTTCATGGATTGGCCGGAGAAAAAAAAGGTCACTTTAGAATTAGACATTATTTCGATTTATATCTTACTCAAGGCCCATATTTTACGGATAGGTTTAAGGAACTAAGTCAAATACATAAAGATTTTGATGTCATTGAAACGGGTTGGCCTAAACTTGATATTTACGGAAAAGACAAAAACAAATACAATGATGATAAATTGTTATTATTAAGAGAATACGAGGCTGAAAAAATTCTTTTATATGCGCCAACATTTTCGCCAAAGCTAACTTCTGCTCCATTTCTATTAGACGAATTAAAGCAATTAGCAGATAACAAGGATTATTTGATATTATTAAAATTTCATCCTTTGATGGCACAAGAATGGATAGACGCCTATAAGTCGCTTGCAAAGGAAGTTTCAAATATTCTATTTCAAGAAGAAAAAAATATTATCAAGTTTCTTTTGATTTCTGACCTCTTAATTAGCGATACCTCATCTGTTATCTACGAGTTTATCCTCTTGGATAAACCTGTAATTACTTTTAATAATATTTCCGAAACGATTAATTGGGAAAATACAGACGACTATTCGCAACTCGAACACCTTGTAAAATCTAACCTTCAAGAAGACGTTTTTGCAGAGAAGCGTAGGTTAATAAAACAGCAGTTTCATCCTTACGAAGATGGTCTTTCCGCGCAGCGCATGGTTGAAGCGACAGAAACTTACATTAAAAAGCATGGCGTACCTAAAAAGCGAAAACTCTCTTTCTTAAGACGCTTAAAAATGAACTCTAAATTTGGTAAGGCATCAAAATAACTAGTGCTTTTTTATTCCGAAATTTGTGTAAGTAGACTTTGTGCTTCTCGTTATCTTTCTTATCTCTTTATTAAACTTTTCTGCTTCCTCATTTTTATAAGGCCGCTCATGAAATAAATGTAAACAAATAGCACTGTAACGTATCTGTAAAAATCTTATACCGTTATTCATCATACGCTCTCCTACTTCTCTATCCTCACCACCATATTGCATGCGTTCGTCAAAACCATTAACGGCTAAAATATCTTTTTTATAACACGACACATTCATCCCATCAAAGGTTGCTTTGGTAGGTGTAATCCAATTTAAAAAAGCCGCCTTTTTTTTAGAAGTCGTTAACTTATTTAATTTGAATGATTTTGGTTGACCTTCTGCTAAAAGCCAATTCGTATCAAAACATTTTTGCTGCTTAATACTATCCTTTGTGATTTTATCCGAAATCGCTTTAGTGAGTTTAAAATATCCACCAGATAAAGCCGAGTTTGTTCTTTTTAATTTAAGATGTGTTTCAACAAAATCATTACGTGCAATGCAATCGCCATCAGTAAATATCAAATAGTCGGAACTAGCAGCAACTATAGCCTTATTAAGGATTTTTGTTTTCTGAAAACCATTATCTTCTTGCCATAGATGTGTAACACTTATTTGTGTTTTCTCGGAGAAAGTATCTATAACAGCTTTTGTTTTATTATCAGAACCATCATCGGCTATAATAATTTCAAACTCTTTTATGGTTTGTAGATGGTAACTATACAATACCAACTCTAACCAATTTGGCTGATTATATGTGCTGATAATTACAGAAGCTTTTAATTGCTGAGACATGGGACAAAAATACTACTTTTACAGTATAGAATTTTTTGATGATAAAACTATCTGGAGTCATAATTACGTATAATGAGCAACGCAATATTAGGCAATGTCTTGAGTCATTAACCAGTATTGTAGACGAAATAGTTGTGCTCGATTCCTTTTCTACAGATAATACAAAAGCAATCTGTACTGAATTTGGTGTTAAGTTTTATGAACAAAAATTTCTAGGCTATGTAGAGCAAAAAAATGCAGCTTTAAAACTTGCCTCTTACGATTACATTATCTCGTTAGATGGTGATGAAAGTTTATCTCCGGAACTTCAAAAATCTATAAAAGAGCTTAAAAGTAATTGGGTACACGATGGTTACTATTGTAATCGTTTTAATAATTTTTGTGGGCAATGGATAAAATATTCAGATTGGTATCCTAACAAAAAACTGCGCGTTTTTGATAGACGAAAAGCCAAATGGATTGGTATAAATCCTCACGATAAAATTAGCCTAATTGATAATACGAAAGCTGGGAAATTAAAGGGTGATATTCTACATAAAACATATCAATCGTATTCAGAATTTAATCTAAAAACCGAACAATTTTCTACTCTAGCAGCCCAAGCCTATTTTGAAGAAGGTAAAACTGCTAATATTTTTAAAATAGTTTTTAATCCGACCTGGGCCTTCTTTAAAGCGTATGTACTTAGACTTGGTTTTTTAGACGGACTTAATGGTTTTATAATCTGTGTACAAACGGCAAATATTACATTTTTAAAATACACGAAGTTGTACGAATTACAGAAAAAGAGTAAAGTCTAGATTTATTTTTTCCAAAATTTGAGCTTCTTTTTAAGACGCTTTTTTCGGTGATAGCGGTATTGAAAATCTTGGGTCTCTTGCCACATAGTTTTAAACACTTTGTCTTCATCTTCACCAGAAACAAGAGCATATTCACTGCTCATAATTTCAATCATAGATTTATGGATTGTTAGTTTAGACAGATTTTTCATTCGCGTATTAAAATCCATGTGTCCAAATTTCATCCTGTTTAAATCTACTAAATAAAAATGATACTGATTTTCGTCTTTTTTAATAAGCGTATTTCCAGGAGAATGGTCTAGAAAGTTAATACCCTTTTCATGTAAGCTATAGGAAAATCGCGTAAAAGCACGCAGTATATCCTCGTAATTAGGATAATTAAAGTTTGTGGTTAAATCTCTATATGTCAAGTCTGCTTGAAGATGCTCGCTAGCGTAATAACTATCCTTAAATGTTAATAAGCCTTTGTTTTCAAAATAGCCTAAAGGTTTTGGCGTACCAACATTACAGCTTTGCAGATACTGCGCAAACTCAAAAGAGCGCTGAGCCTTAGATTTTCTAAAAAATCGATAGACAATTTTATTTATGAGGTTGGGTACTCTAAATGACTTAACATTAACTAAAGTCGACTCTATTTGTTTGGTCTTTATAACGTTCCTTTCACCATTGTTGAATAGCTGCCCTTCAGAATTAAAATTTGAAATAAATTCTGAAAGTTGATTATTAAATTTAGAATCGTCTGAAGCAAAGACTTTTTTCATGCTACGAAATTACAAATACTGATTGACTCCTTTTGGACTCAAAATTCGTTTACTTTTAATTGTTTCTTGTTCTATAACATCATTTTTTTCAAGATTATCCTTTGATTTTTCTTGATGATAGATATGATAAACAATCCCTTTATATCTTAAACGTCTTGCTAGTAATCCTTTATTATGGAATCGCAAGGCAAGTTCGGAGTCTTCTCTTCCCCATCCAACGAAATTTTCGTCATAACCATTAACTTCGATAAAATCTGATTTAAAAAACGATGTATTACAACCTCTATATTTAGAAGAAAACTTCTCTTGCGCTTTGTAGAAACGCGCCAAAAAAGGAAAATGTAGACTTCTCGTTCGTTTCTTTATACCTCTAGAAAATATATTGAAAAAGGTTTGTTGTTTACTAAATAACACATCTAAATAAGGCTTTTGAATGTTAACTCTGCTTCCAAATAGATATACGCCTTTCTTCGCAAAACTTAAATGGTCTTTTACAAAAGCTGGATGCATAATACAGTCACCATCTACCTGAATTATGTATTCGCCTGTTGCAGATGCAATGGCTTTATTTAATATTTCTGCCTTTCTAAACCCCTTATCTTCATGCCAAATATGTTTAATTGGGATATTTAGTTTTGATTTAAATATATCGATAAGACTCTTGGTTTCCTCAGAAGAGCCATCGTCCGCAATTATAACTTCAGTTGGTTTTGTTTTTTGATTCACCACGCTTTTAAGTACAAGCTCTAATGCTTCTGGCCAATTGTATGTCGCTATAATTAATGAAGACTTCATCTCTATTATTCTCTCATCACCTAGTTGAAAATGCTGTAGGCCTGAATCTCTAATTTTTCTTTTGGAACTAAAAATACATTGTCAATCTTCTTACATGACTCAAAGGATGAAATTTTATTCCATTTCGAATCTTCTAATTTATACATAGAATAATCTTTCGGAATTAAATCTGTAAAAATTGTTTCTATATTAACGCCCCGCGATGTATAAAACGGCTTATTAACCTCCATTAGCATGGTTGGTCTGTGAGCATTAATGCATTTCTGAGCACCTCGAAGAAAAAAATCCTCGTGACCTTCGATATCAATTTTAATTAAGTCGATGTTAAAATCATTTTTAAAATTAGGCCAAATATCATCTAATACTTTTAGTTTAATTTCAGACACTTCAAATCCTTCGTCGAGTTTACCACCAGTAGGTATTGCAGCATTACCAGTCTTAGAGCCCTTTTTAAAATCTTCTCTCAGAGTAATTTTACTTGTTTTGTCCTCATCTGAAAGTCCATAGTTTTCTAGCTGGCAAATTGATTCTAGTTGGTTCAGTTCAATGTTCTTCTTGTGACGTCTATAATTACCTTCAAATGGCTCGAAAGATATTAGCTTTGTATTAAGATTATTATCTCTGATATATTTTCCATTGGCTACAGAATAAAAACCAATATTTCCACCGACATCTAGTATAATAGACTCATCTTTTACGAGCCCTAAGAACGAAGAAAGTAAATCTTCGTCATAAAGACCCGTATAAAAGGCATCTCTTTCGGTCCTAGTTGTTAGATTAACTATGATATTAGTTCCATCTTGCATTTTTGCCGTAACCAAAGGATTTGTACCGATTTTCAAAAAAAACCAATTTATTCTTTTGTAAATTTTCCTTAAAAATCTGTTGTTGGGAAGACGTCTGCTTAGTGACGAGAACGTATGAAGCAATTTTTCTCTGGATTGCATTAAATTAGGAATTATTAGGGGTAAAAATACTAATTCTTGTTTTATAAGACCTTAAAGACATTATGTTATTTTTTTGCTCTGCTTCATGCTTCTTCTTTCATTAAAATTAGGGTCTTCATTTTTGAAATTGTAAATTTGCATTCTAAAATTAAAGTGCTCTTTAATTTATCGAAATGACTTACAAAAACGCATTACAACATCCCATTTTTAAAATTATTTCGCAATCTGCTGATGCCTTAGGTGTTAAAGCTTATGTTATTGGTGGTTTTGTTAGAGATTATTTTCTAGAACGTGGCGATGCAAAAGATATAGATGTTGTTGCTATTGGTAGTGGTATAGAACTTGCGCAACATGTTGCTAGCAACTTACCAAACGCAACAAAAGTTCAAATCTTTAAAACTTACGGTACCGCTATGCTTAAGCATGACGATATTGAAATTGAATTTGTAGGTGCACGCAAGGAAAGTTATACCGAAGATAGTAGAAATCCCGTTGTAGAAAACGGCACTTTAGAAGATGACCAAAATCGTAGAGATTTTACGATTAATGCTTTGGCGCTTGGTTTAAATGACTCAAATTTTGGAGAACTTTTAGACCCATTTAATGGTGTTGAAGATTTAGAAAAAGGAATTATCAGAACTCCTCTAAATCCAGATATCACCTATTCTGACGACCCACTGCGTATGATGCGCGCCATTAGATTTTCTACACAGCTGAACTTTAAGATTGAGGAAGCGTCTTTAAAAGCTATATCAAAAAACAAAGACCGCATAAAAATCATTACTAAAGAGCGTATAGTTACAGAACTTAATAAGATTCTGGAAAGTGATAAACCGTCGCTTGGCTTTATTCATCTTGAAAAAACAGGCTTGCTCGATTATATTTTACCAGAACTTACCGCTCTAAAAGGTATTGATGAAAAAGAAGGGCAACGTCATAAAGACAACTTTTATCACACTCTAGAAGTCGTAGATAATATATGTGAAACTACTGACAATCTATGGTTGCGGTGGGCTGCACTTCTCCACGATATCGGCAAAGCACCAACAAAACGTTTCAGCAAAAAAGTGGGTTGGACGTTTCATGGGCATGAATTTGTAGGCTCAAAAATGGTCTATAAGCTTTTTAAAAGATTAAAAATGCCGTTGAATGACAAGATGAAGTTTGTTCAAAAAATGGTATTGATGAGCTCACGTCCTATTGTTTTAGCATCTGATGTAACAGATTCAGCTGTACGTCGATTGGTCTTTGATGCTGGGGACTATGTTGATGATTTAATGACGCTCTGCGAAGCAGATATTACTACAAAAAATCCAAAGAAATTCAAAAAATACCATAATAACTTTAAGATTGTTAGAGATAAAATAGTTGAAGTTGAAGAGCGCGACCATGTGCGTAATTTTCAGCCACCGGTGAGTGGTGAAGAAATAATGAAAGCCTTTAATTTAAAGCCTTCAAAAGAAATTGGAATTATTAAAGAGGCTATAAAAGAAGCTATTTTAGAAGGCGATATACCTAATGAACACGAAGCTGCTTTCAACTTAATGTTAGAAAAAGGGAAAGCGTTAGGATTGACGATTGACGATTGACGATTGATGATTGATGATTGATGATTGATGATTGATGATTATTAAAATAAAATGAATTTAATTCGTACCACATCAAAGAATCCAGATTTTATTGAACTGGTCAAACAGCTTGATGCCTATCTGAAAATTACAGATGGTGATGAGCATGAGTTTTACAATCAGTTTAATTCTATTGAAGCACTTAATAATGTAGTTGTGGCTTACGACAATATTACACCTATAGGCTGTGGTGCATTTAAGCCTTTTAATGATAATTCTGTTGAGATAAAACGAATGTATGTATTGCCAGAGGCTAGAACTGCGGGTGTAGGAAAACAAATTCTTAAAGATTTAGAAGATTGGGCGGCGATTCTCGGTTATACGTCTTGTATTTTAGAAACAGGCAAGCGCCAAGCTGAGGCTGTAAAATTTTACAGAAAATGTAATTATACCGAAACTGAAAAGTATGGACAATACAAAGACATGGAAAACAGTCTCTGCTTTAAAAAAGATTTAGGTTAAAATGAAAAAAAGATTCAGAAAAACGGCAAAAGTAGCTTTGGTACTTATTTATTTGGTAATTATTGCCGGAGCCGTTGTGCGTATGACAGGTTCTGGAATGGGTTGCCCAGATTGGCCAAAATGCTTTGGGTACTACATCCCGCCAACAGATATTTCGGAATTACAATTTAAACCTTATCACGAGTACAAAAAAGGCATTGTTATTATTGTTGATGAGGAATTACAAGTCGCAAAAAAAGCATTTACCTCTGAAAACGAAAGAAATTTAGAAAATTGGGAGCCTTATACAGCACATGATTATGCGATATTTAATCCGCTTCATACATGGGTAGAATACATTAATCGATTAATTGGTGCGCTTTCAGGACTACCTATTCTAATCTTTACAATCATGTCTATTTGGTTATGGAAAGATAAAAAGCGGTTTCTACTACTGTCTATTTTTACTGTGTTTGCTATGGCATTTCAGGCATGGCTCGGTAAAACCGTAGTAGATTCAAATCTGGCGCCATATAAGATTACGATTCATATGGTGATGGCTTTGGTTATTGTAGCCGTCATTTTGTATCTGATTTATGCCTCAAAAACCAGTTTCAAAGATCAAAAGTTCGATTCTAAATTTAGAAACGTACTTATTGCAGCTACTATACTAACGTTAGTTCAGATTGTTTTGGGTACGCAGGTGCGTCAATTTGTTGATGTGCAAAATAAGCTGGCAGGATACTTCAATTGGGATATTGCAGAACTAGCCCCTTTAGAATTTTACATTCACCGCTCACTATCTATTTTAGTTTTAGTCTTAAATGTTTGGTTATTCTTGCGAAATCGAAAGTTGAGATTAGGCTACAATAAATTCAAACTTGTTATAGTTTGTATTGGGCTAGAGATTGTTACAGGTATTGCAATGTACTATTTTAATTTCCCATTCTCTTCGCAACCCTTACACTTAGTTATTGCAGCTGTACTCATTGGAATTCAGTTTTATATCATTTTAGAAAGTCATAATAGTAAGCATTTAAAAAGCACTATTTCTTCTACATAAATTGTATCTTTACGCCACTAAAAATTTTAGTATGATTTACAGGTTTAGAGTTATCCTAGATAACGATACAGAAGAAGATATTTTCAGGGATTTAGAGATCCGTGAGTCGGATACCATGGAAGATTTACATAACATCATTACACAATCTTTTGGTTTTGATGGTATGGAAATGGCATCATTTTATGTAAGTGATGAAGAATGGAATCAAGGCGAAGAAATAGCGATGTTCGATGTTAGCGAAGGCGCGAATAAAGTAAAGGTTATGAGCACAACAAAAATCAACGATTTAGTGCATGAAGCCTCTACCCGGTTGATTTATGTATACGATTTCCTAAACATGTGGACGTTTTTTGTAGAACTTGCCGAAATTGTTGAAGAAGCAGAAAGTACAGATTATCCAAACTTAATGTTTGTACAAGGCCAAGTCCCTGACGAAGCTCCAATAAAGAATTTTGAGTCTGAAGATTTAGAAGATTATAATGAATTTGAGGACGGACTCGATGTAGATGACTACAGCGATTTAGATTTTGACGAAAACTGGAATTAAACCAGTAACTATAATAGAAACTATTAAAAGCAGCTCTAAAAAGAGCTGTTTTTTTTACCTAGCTGTAACAAAAGAATAAGTTGCTCGTCTTACTCACATAAACCAATTTATACTGAAGTTATTTCAGTATCTAAACCAATCAAATTTTGGAGAATATCCTTACCATTAATAACCTCACTAAAAAGTTTGGTTATCTCACCGCAGTTAAAGATTTAAGTTTTACCATTCAAAAAGGTAATGTTTACGGCATTTTAGGACCAAACGGAAGTGGTAAATCTACAACCCTTGGCATTGTGCTTAATGTAGTTAACAAAACCAATGGCGATTTTCATTGGTTTGATGGGAACATCAATACCCATGAGGCTCTAAAAAAAGTAGGTGCTATAATTGAGCGACCAAACTTTTACCCATACATGACGGCAGAACAAAACTTAAAATTGGTCTGCAAAATTAAAGGTGTAAGTACAGATAAAATTGACGAGAAACTCGAAGTCGTTGGCCTTTTAGATAGAAAGAACAGTAAGTTTAGAACCTACTCTTTGGGTATGAAACAACGTTTAGCTATTGCCTCTGCATTACTTAACGACCCAGAGATTTTAATTCTAGACGAGCCAACAAATGGTTTGGACCCACAAGGAATTCATCAGATACGCCAGATTATTAAAGATATTGCTGCCAGTGGCACTACCATTTTGTTAGCCTCTCACCTATTAGACGAAGTTGAAAAGGTATGCTCTCATGTGGTTGTACTCAGAAAAGGCGAAAAATTATACTCTGGCCGTGTGGACGAAATGATTAGTAGTCACGGTTTTTTTGAATTAAAAACCGATAAACAAGATGAATTAATTGAATTATTAGAAGCACACCATCTCTTTGGAAAACTAAAAACCGAAGGTGATTTAGTAACTGCCTTTTTAAACGAACCGATGTCGGCTTCAGACTTTAACAAGCTCATGTTCGATAAGGGAATAGTGCTTTCGCATCTTGTAAAACGAAAAGAAAGTTTAGAGGAACAATTCCTTCAACTTACTGATAACTTAAACTAAATTTCAATTTTCGACTTTGACCTCGACGTCGATTTCGAATTCATACACAATCAATCAAAACATGATACGACTCATACAACTCGAATTACAAAAACTTTGGCTTAACAGAACAAGCAAAATATTGATATTCATTAGCTTTATTCTGCCTTTTACAGTTTTAGTTTTATCCTCTATAAAAATTAATTTTTTCGGCTTTTTTACTTTAGAACTTGGAGAACTTGGCATCTTTAATTTTCCTATTATTTGGCATATTACTACATTTTTTGCATCTTATTTTAAGTTTTTCTTTGCTATAGTCGTGGTAAGTATGATTGGCAATGAATACAGTAATAAAACCTTGAAACAAAACTTAATAGATGGGCTAAGTAAAAAAGAGTTTATACTCTCTAAATTTTACACCATAGTCTTCTTTTCCCTCGCGGCTACATTATTAATTGGCATTGCTACTTTTTGTATTGGCATGTACTATTCTAGCTATACAGAAGCCTCTATTGTATTTAGAGAAGTAGAATTTTTATTGGCGTATTTTGTAAAACTCGTTGGCTTTTTTAGTCTATGTTTATTCTTTGGAATGCTGCTAAAACGTTCTGCTTTTGCCTTAGCATTTTTATTTGTTTTATACATTGTTGAATGGTTAGTCTTTTGGGGAGCTTACGAAATTTTTGATAGTGCAGACAAAGCATTTCAGGTAAAAAACTACATGCCGTTAGAGTCTATGTATAAATTAATTGACCAACCCATACAACGTATAGTTATGACCAAATTCCCTGACAAGGCTGAATTAGGTTATGATTATGCTGTACACTTTAGCGAGATTGCCATTGTGTTAGGTTGGACAGGACTTTTTATCTTTTTATCTTACAGATTATTAAAAAAGAGGGATTTGTAATATATTTGGTAGCTAGCGCTACTCAAATATGAAAAAGATTCTTTTTTTAATTGCTTTTGCAATTGTAAGTGTTTCAATATCGGCTCAAAACGAGGCTTCAAACTGGTATTTTGGTGATAACGCCGGAATTAGTTTTAATCCAGATGGAAGCATAACTCCAGTTACAGGACAGCTAAGTACGGACGAGGGTTGTACGAGTATTTCTGATGGAAGTGGAAACTTACTTTTTTATACAGATGGTATCACTGTTTTTGATAGAAATGGAGCCATTATGCTTAATGGAACAGGATTGCATGGTAGCCCATCGAGTACTCAGTCAGGTATTATTATTCCTAAGCCTCTAGATAACGACATTTATTACATTTTTACTGTAGATACAAACTCATTTGACCAGACGGACCTTGGTTTTAAATATTCAGAAGTTGATATTACAAGAAACGGTGGCTTGGGTGAGGTTACTCAAAAAAACGTCACACTTTTACAAGATAGCTCAGAAAAAATAGCCGCAGTGCTAAAAGACTGCCAAACCCAAGCCATTTGGGTAGTGACTTTAGCAAATCAGTTTGGAACACTTACAAACCCATTTTCTTTTAATACGTTTCATGCGTTCGAGGTTACAGCAGCTGGTGTAAATACAACTGCGGTTACGTCACCTGCAAATATATCGGCAACAGACCAAAGAGGCTATCTTAAATTTTCTCCTGACGGTACAAAATTAGCCTGTGCAAATGCGCAAAGTGGTTTATTTATTTACGATTTCGATTTAGCGACTGGAACTGTCACAGGAACACCGCAACAACTTACCATAAATTCAAGTAACGGCGCTAATATCCCTTACGGTGTAGAATTTTCGCCTAATAATCAGTTTTTATATGTTGCGTCTTCTAATGATTTTTTTAATCAAAATAATCCAGCGCAGAACGAGATTCCTTCTAATCATTTCTCGTCTTTAGTTCAATTTGATTTAACAGCGGCAAATATTCAAGCTAGTCTTTTTCCAATTAATCAAAGAAATGGCTATCGTTCGGCATTACAACTAGGCCCAGACGGAAAAATATATCGAAGCACCAGCGCCACTTACAATCAAGGACTGCCATTTTTATCTGTTATAAACAACCCTAACGAGTTGGGTGTAGCATGTAATTACGTAGAAAATCAAGTTCAACTAATAAATAATTCTAGACAAGGCCTTCCGCCGTTTATAGCCTCATTTTTCTCCGAAACCATTGATATAATAAACGACCCGGAAATAACAACAACCTTTTTACCGCTCTGCGAAGGCGAGTCTTATACACTTACGGCAGATAATATCCCTGGAGCAACTTACACTTGGAGTTTTGATGGTACAGTGCAACCCACACCTCCTATCCCTTATGAATTCGAAGTTTTTCAAAATGGTTTATACGAAGTTTTGATTGAATTAAATACTGGTGATTGTGAAATATTTGAGGGTGTTGCGCAAGTAGAATATTCGCCTTTTCCTGAAGCCTACACACCTCAAAAAATTGACGAGTGTGATAATGATTTAAACGATGGTGTTTTTCGTTTCGATTTATCCCAACAAGATGCTGATATTCTTGGAGGTCAAGACCCAAATCAATATACAGTACATTACTATGCCAGTGAACAAGATGCTATTGATGATGTAAACGAACTCCCAACGTTTTATGAAAACATTATAAATCCTCAAGAGATTTTTGTTCGAGTAGAAAACGTAAACAACGAAAATTGTTTTAGTACGACTGATGAGAATACTGGCTTAACCGTTAGCTTTCTTATTGAGGTTTACGACCAGCCTAGAGTAAATATTGTAACCAATATTGATGAATGTGATTTAGAAGGCGATACAACAGATGGGGTCATTACATTAACATTTTCAGATTATACATTAACCGTATTAGGCACGCAAAACCCAACGGATTTTACTGTTACTTACCATGATACAGATGCAGAAGCGCAAACAGGCGCTAATCCTTTACCAAATAGCTACCAAAACGTACCGTTTAATGACGAAGTTTTTATACGAATAGAAAACAATAACAATACAGACTGTTTTGATATAGGTAGTTTTTTAATAACAGTAAACCTAACCCCAGAAGTTAATGACATCGGACTTTTTCAGTGTGACGAAGATGGTACGCCTGATGGAAGAACCTTATTTAATATCCTTGAAAAAGAAGAAGATATTACTGGAGGAAACCCAGATTTTAGTGTTGAATACTTTTTAAATCAAACCGATGCAGACGCTGGAGGACCAACCATAGATGCAAGTAATTTTAATAACACTAGTAATCCACAAATAGTTATTGCTAAGGTTACAGACATTACATCTGGATGCTTTAGTTATAGCGAAATTACACTAGAAGTTAGCGCTACTTCTGCAAACAACGCGTACTTAGGTGTCTGTGATACAGATGACGTAGAAGATGGTTTTGTAGAGTTCGATTTGTCTGAAGCCGATGCTCAAGTCTTAGATGGTTTACCAACAGGCTTAGACTTGGTGTATTACGAAACATTAGACGATGCTTTATTAGAAGTTAATCCACTGTCAAATAACTTTACAAATACTATACAAGGTGGACAAACAATTTTTGTTCGCGTAGAAAACAATAATAATTGTTATGGTATTAATGAGGTAGAATTAGAAGTATTAACGCTGCCTAATATAGAAATAATGGAAGAAGTCTTATACTGCTTAAATAATTTTCCAGAGCCAATTGTAATTAATGGTGGTGTTATAAACGATATACCAAATAATTATTATTACGATTGGTCAACCGACGAGACTACAATAGAAATTGAAGTTAATGAACCAGGCACATATACTGTAACTGTATCTAATGTTGCGGGTTGCTCCAAAGAACGCACTGTTATTGTTAGAGGTTCTGACGTTGCGACTATCAATGATATTGAAGTCACCGATGCTTCAGAAAATAATACAATAACCGTTTTAGTTAATAATCCTGAGGAGTTTGAGTTTTCTTTAGATGACCCTAACGGCCTATACCAAGACAGCAATGTTTTTGAAAACGTAAGACCAGGTATTTACACCGTTTATGTAAGAGATAAAGATGGTTGTGGTATTACAGAAGATATGGTTTCTGTAGTAGGTTTCCCTAAATTCTTTACACCAAATGGCGATAACCAAAACGACTTCTGGCAAGTTAAAGGGATTTCTTCACAATTTCAACCAGATACAATCATCTATATTTTTGATAAATACGGAAAACTGATTTCAAAAATTAATCCAACAGGCTCTGGATGGGATGGCACATACAATGGCGCTCCGATGCCTAGCAGCGATTATTGGTTTTCTGTTACTCTGCAAGATGGTAGACGCTTTTCGAGTCACTTTGCTTTAAAACGCTAAATAAAACGTATTTTTAGTTAGTAAAAGTTTGTCTTTTGAAACTAAAACTCTTTGGCTTATTCTTATTTATTTTTAGCTGTTACAATGGCTATGCGCAAGATATTGCACTATATCGACAGTTTAATGGTCGCTATGACTATACTGCAATAGGTAATACATTAAACACCTCTGAAAATGGAAGTTTGGCTGTGTGTGACATACTCACAAGTTCTTCTGCCAATTTAGACTTAGACACAAATCAAACTATAATTGCTGCCTATTTGTATTGGGCTGGCTCAGGTAATGGAGATTTTGAGGTTTCTCTCAATAACAATGTAGTAACAGCAGAACGAACATTTAGTGATAGCTTAGATGATACGCGTGTATTTTTCGCCGCTTTTGCAGACGTGACTGGTATTGTTGCGGCAGAAGGAAATACATTATACACACTTTCAGAATTTGATATTACAGACGTTATTGCACCTTACTGCCCTACAGGTACAAATTTCGGTGGTTGGGCACTAACCGTTATTTATGAAGACGATGCTTTACCACTAAATCAACTCAATGTCTATGACGGTTTACAGAGTGTTCCAGAATCGCTTACAATCACTCTAGACAATCTTAATGTTTTAGATAACGATAATGCTAAAATTGGCTTTATTGCATGGGAAGGCGACCGCGCTTTAGCAGTGAATGAACAATTGACTATAAATGGAAACCTTATTGGTAATCCGCCTCTAAACCCGAGCAATAACGCTTTTAATGGCACAATCAGCTTTACTGGCGCTACAGATTTATTCAACATGGATATTGATGTTTACAACATACAAGACAATATTGCTATTGGAGATACGTCTGCGACCATAAGTCTTACATCGGGTCAAGATTTTGTAATGATTAATAATATAATTACGGTACTAAATAGCCAATTACCAGATGCTACTGTAGTTATTGATAGCATTAATTTAGAATGTGATAGTAGAACGATAGAGGTAGAATACACAGTAAACAACACCAACAGCACTGGTGTTTTAGAAAACAACACACCTATAGCCTTTTATGCCAACACAACTCTAATAGGGCAATCGCAAACCAATAGCGATATTCCTATTGGCGGTTCGGAAGTTTCAGTAATAACACTGGAGATTCCTGAGACAATTCCAGATGAATTTGTATTAAATATAATTGTTGATGACGATGGTAGCGGAAATGGAATTATAACTGAAACTAACGAAAACAACAACTTAGATTTTGAAGATGTAGCACTTCTTATCATTCCTGAAATAGTAATTCTCCCTAATCTAATTGAATGTAATTTAGGATTTGAAAAAGCCTTTTTTAACCTATTTGAAGCTACCGAGAATAATATTCAATTTGAAAACAATAGTTTTGAATTCTACACAAGTTTAGAAGATTTAAAAGAAGGTATAAACAATATTCCTTTTCCAGAAGATTTTGAAAATGAAACAAATCCACAAACTATTTATATTCGTTTAGAAAAAGATATATGCTACGAGATTTTTCAGTTTAATATAGAAATCGAAAACTGTCCTCCTGTTATTCCTGAGGGGTTTTCACCTAACAATGACACCATAAACGACTGGTTTAACATTCAAGGCTTGTACAATATTTTTGAGCAACACAAATTAAAAATCTACAACCGTCTTGGCACACTTATCTTTGAAGGCAGCAATAAAAAGCCTTGGGACGGCATTTCTAATAGAGGTATTAACCATGGAAAATTGATACCTGTAGGGACATATTATTACGTTTTAAATCTTAACGATTTAGATTTTGAGCCAATCGTTGGCTGGGTTTATGTGAACTATTAAATTACATTATAACGATTTTTTTTGCATTTCATCTAATTTTAATTACTTTTGAGCGTATAACAGACTTCGAATGTGTTATATAATAAACAGTTAGCTAAATGCCCAAAGGTTTCAAATCAATATTCCATTTTGTATGGCTATGGCTTATTAACTTCGCATTTGCTCAGCAAATAACGGTAGATAACGCTGTACCTATAGAAAACCTTATTCAGAATACACTTGCTTCGCAATGCATTCAAATCTCTAATGTATCTTCAACTATTAATGGTAGCGTTGTTGGTCTAGGGAGCTTTGGCTCTTTTGATAGAGCTTCTTCAAATTTTCCTTTCGAGAGTGGAATACTATTAACCTCTGGAGACGCGTCCTCTGCTGGTAATACATTTAATAACGATATTTTAAGCGATGGAAATAATTCTTGGGGTACAGATGTAGATTTAGAAAACGCCTTAGGAATTACAAACACCCAAAATGCGACGTCAATTGAGTTCGATTTTATATCGGTTTCAGACGTATTACAATTTAATTACATTTTTGCTTCGGAAGAATACTTTGCTAACTTTCCGTGCCAATATACAGATGCATTTGCCTTTTTAATTCGCGAAGCTGGTACTTCTAACCCCTATATAAATATTGCTACTATACCAGGTACTTCAACACCAGTCAATTCAATGACGATTCATGATGAAATTGAAGGGTTTTGTGCAGAAGAAAATCCTCAGTTTTTTGAAGGTTATAACATTGGCGACACGAACTATAATGGTCGTACTACCGTACTTTCTGCAACTGCTAACATTATTCCTAATGTAACCTATCATGTTAAATTAGTCATTGCAGACCAAAGTTTCGAAACCTACGACTCCGCAATATTTATAGAGGCCAATAGTTTTGACCCTTTGGTAGAACTTGGTGAAGATTTTTCAACTTGTGCCAGTAGCGTATATCTTGATGCAAATATTAACAATAGTAACGCCACTTACGAATGGTTTTTAAATAATAATCCTATTTCAGAAGCGAATCTACCTGAATATGAAGTGACATCAAGCGGAACTTATTCCGTAGAAATTAATATTCCTTTAGGTAGTGGTTTTTGTACTATTACCGATGAAATTACAATTGATATTAGTAATACTCAAAGTACTTCTCCGATGACTAATTATCAATTATGCGATGACCCAAGCAACGATGGTGTTGAAGTTTTTGATTTGAACACAAAAGATGCTGAGGCCATAAATTCTGTAGTTCCAGGAAATTATGTCGTAAGCTATCATACGTCTATTTCAAACGCTCAGAATAATATAAACCCAATCAATGGTAATTATACTAACGTTGTTAGTCCTCAGCTAATTTTTGTAAGGATTGAAGATATTGATACAGGCTGTTTGGCTATCAATCAATTTCAATTAGTCGTTGGACCAAGACCAGTTATTTCAGTACCACCTTTAATGGAGGTATGTGATGATCAAGTCATCGACGGATTTACAACTATTGATTTAAGTGAAAATGATGATTTAATTACCAATGGTCAGAATAACCTGGTCGTTAGCTATCATTATACCCAAGCCGAGGCAGATTCTGGCTCTAATCCTATACCTATACCTTATGTGAATGACTCACAGCTTGATATGGTATTTGTGAATGTAACAGACCCAACATCTGGGTGTAATACAACCACAACTTTAGATATTTCTGTGCTTAACCCACCTGCAATTTCTAATGCTCAAGATTATTTTATTGATGCCTGTGACCAAGACTACGATGGCTTTGCAAATTTTGATTTAACTGAAGTAGAAGCAGATATTGTAAATGGTTTGTCTAATGTTACAATTACCTACCATTTATCCCAAGAAGATGCACTATCTGGAGCTAACCCTATACCAGACCCAACTAATTTTGCTAATACAGTACAAACAGAACAAATTATATACATAAGAGTCGTCGATAATACTACTGGTTGCCCTTCAATAGCGTCATTCGAGATTCATCCAAATCTACTTTTATCAGGACCTAATTTTTCTGTAAATGAAATTTGTGATGAAGATAATGATGGTATCGAATCCTTTAATCTTAATGGTGTAGAAAGCTTTATTTTAGGTGATATACAAGATGTAGATATCGTTTTTTATGAGACCGAGGATGACCGTGATAATGGTGTTAATCCAATAGATACAAGTGTGGACTACGTTCCAGCTAGTTTACCACAAACATTATACATTACGTTAACAAGCCCAACATGTACCGAGGCAGAAGATATTATTCTTAATATTCTGGCTATAACAGAGTTTCCAGATTTACCTCAACAATTGGTTTGCGACGAGGACCAAGACGGAATAACAACAATCGACTTATCTATTTACAACAGTATCATTACTCAAGGTCAAGAAAATGATTATACAGTGACGTATTTTGAATCCTTATCTGATGCAGAAACGCAGAATAATCAACTTTCTACGATATACACAAACACCCAAAATCCATTTAATGTTTATGCTAGGATTATGTCTAACGTAACCTTCTGTGTAGATATTTCAACCTTTGAGGTTTTGGTTAATCCAGCACCTCTAACATCGCCTCCAAACTCTATTGTAGTTTGTGACGATAACGATGATGGTATTTCTACAATTAACTTAGAAAATACAATACCGGAGATTACCACATCCACTTCTGGGCTATTGTTTACATTCTATAATAGTGTTGAAGATGCTGAAAATGGTAGTAATGCCATTCCAAACCCAACAAATTATAATGCTTCTACAAGTAGTCTTAGCGTAAGAATTGAAAACGAAAATACGGGATGCTTCTCTATAGAACCTTTAGAAATTATTGTAAATACATTACCAATATTCCCTGTAATATCTAATTACGAGTTTTGTGAAGATTCTACCGATAATATCGGAGAATTTTTGTTAAGTTCTAAGGACGATGAAATCCTAAACGGACAAACAGGCAAAGAAGTTCTCTACTTTTTATCAGAGTCTGATGCTAATACTGGTAATAACCCGATTGACAAGAATAGTAATTTTCAGAATACTGAAAATCCTCAGGTAATTTATGTGCGAGTTCAGAATATCACAGATACAGATTGTTATGGTATAGATTCTTTCTCGCTTTCGGTCGGTACTAACCCTACTTTTAATGAGCCTACAGATATTTTTGACTGTGATGACGGCTCTAACGATACGTTTACAACAATAAACTTGGATGAAAAAACGGCTCAAATAACTCAGACTATTTCTGAAACTTTAGACATCATATATTATCCTACCATAGAAGATATACAAGCAGGGACAAATGGTATTACTGGAGGAACTTTTACAAACACAACAAACCCGCAAGAAGTTTATGTAGAAATAAGTAACGGCAGTAATTGTACATCTATCACGTCATTTATAATTAATGTTATTCCAGTTCCAAATGTTTTAGAAATCGAGCCTTTTACGGATTGTGATGTAGATTATGATGGAAGCATTTCTTGGGACTTGACAGAAGCAGAAATTAATATTTTAGATATAAGAGATGACAACGTTGTTGTATCTTATTTCCCAACAGAAGATGATGCGAATGATGATGCAAACGTAATTCAGAATCCAGAGAATTTTACTAACACCTCAAACCCACAAACAGTTTTCGTAAAGGTTACAAACACGGATTTTAATTGTCCATTAGTCTTACCTATTGAATTAAATGTCAACTTACCACCAGATTTTAATGCATTTGACTCGGTAACCATTTGCGATAATCAAGATAATTCTTTCGATTTAGAAGAAGTAAGCGAAATTATTATAAATGATACTAACACTACAAATCTGTCATATCATGTAACTGAATCAGATGCCTTAGGTAACCTCAACCCTCTTCTATTAAATTATCAATATCAATCGAATAACGATATTATTTACGCTAGACTTGAAGATACGATTACAGGCTGTTTTTTTGTCTATCCTTTTACCCTTATCGTAAACGACTTACCAATTGCAAATACACCGAGCGACTTGATTTCTTGTGATGACGACTTCGACGGAAGATTAGAATTTGATTTAGAAACGCAGACATCTTCAATTTTAGGATCTCAAGACACTACTTTTTTAAATGTGACTTATCATCTTTCAGAGGTTGATGCTAATGCAAACGCCAACGCTTTAGAAAGCCCGTACACTACTTTTGACGGACAAACGCTATTTGCTAGAGTTACAAACGTAAATTCACAATGTTATAGCATTACTCAATTCAATGTAGTAATTTATCCTTTACCACTAGTCGACATAGAAAATCAAGCTATATGTCCAGAAAATTTCCCATTGCGAGTTAATGCAGATACTGGTTTTGAGGGTGATGCATATTTATGGTCTACAGGCGAAACAACATCAGAAATAGAGATAACGGAAATAGGCCCTTACAGTGTTAGGGTAACCACTGCCAACGGTTGTGAGTGGACTAGTGAATTTAATGTTATTGAGTCTGAACCAGCAAATATCGAAACTGTCGAGACTGTAGATTTTTCCGACCCAAATAACATAACCATTACAGTATCTGGTATAGGAGATTATTTATATCAGCTAGATGATGGTGAACCACAAGATTCTGGTTTCTTCGAAAATGTGAATCTTGGTTATCATACGCTAACGATAATTGACCAAAATGGTTGCGCATCTGTCACTAGAGAAGTACTTGTTATAGATGCACCAAAGTTTATGACGCCAAATAACGATGGTGCTTTCGATAGATGGCATATTATAGGAGTAGAAACACTTCCTGGAACTGTAGTTTATATTTTTGATAGGTACGGAAAACTCTTAAAGCAACTAAATCATAATTCTTTGGGTTGGGACGGAACCTACAATGGGAAACTTATGCCAGCATCGGATTACTGGTGGTCTGCAGAGGTTAGAGGTGGTGATATAGAATTTACAGCAACAGGACATTTTGCACTTAGACGCTAGCTATAAAATTTAACAGTCTTCAAAAATTTCAAACTATAGCCTATCCGTATATTTGCAAAGAATTTTCAATGTAAAAAATGCGGTATTACTTTCTTGCTATTAGCTTTTTCTTCTTTTTACTTAGTAATTCTCAAAACATTACAGTTGATAGTCAATTATACAATCCACAAGAACTTATAGAAGATATCTTGATAGACAGTGATTGCATCGACAATGTGGTTGTAACTAATGCGCAAAGTGGAGACTTTGGAGGCGTTGAATTCAGTTATGGTTTTTTTGATGGTACTGGAACTACTTTCCCTTTTGAAAGTGGTATAGTGATGAGTACCGGACGATTAAGTAATGTTCCTGGACCAAACAACTCGTTAAGCGATGATGACGCTCCAAATTGGAATGGCGATGATGATTTAGAGGAGATTTTGGATGAAAATAACACATTTAATGCAACCATTTTAGAATTTAATTTTACAGCAATTACCAATCAAATAAGCTTTAGATATCTTTTCGCATCAGAAGAATATCAAGAAAATAATTCTAATACGTGTATCTTTTCAGATTTATTTGGCTTTCTAATTAAACCGTCTGATAATTCCCAGCCTTTTCAAAACATCGCAGTGATACCTGGTACTAACACACCTGTAAAAGTTACAACAGTGACGCCTGGCATATCAGGAAGTTGCCCATCACAGAATGAAACTTTTTTTGGTGGATTTAATGGTGCTATGTCACCGATAAATTTCAATGGACAAACTGCAGTTTTAACAGCAACTGCAGATATAATTTCAGGTCAAGAATACACTATAAAATTGGTGATTGCCGACGAACAAAATTTTAGATTTGACTCAGCTGTATTTCTTGAAGCAGGTAGTTTTCAGGCCTCTAGAGATTTAGGACAAAATAGATTATTGGCAACTAATAATCCTTTGTGCGAAGGAGAAACACTTTTGTTAGATGGTACCATATCAGGAAATAACGGTTACGATTGGTATAGGGACGGTGTACTTGTACAATCTGACCCAGTAGGTTGTACTAATTGTGGCACCTACGAAGTGACTCAACCCGGCATTTATACCTTAGAAGTTAACTTAGATGGTACGTGCGTGGCCAATGGAGAAATAACTATAGAATATAGCCCAAATCCCGAAGGCTCAGACGTAATTCAGGTGGAATGCGATGCCAACCAAGACGGACTTACCTTTTATAATTTGTTAGAGTTGGCGGCAGACATTCGTAATAACGATCCTGATTTAACCGTAAGCAATTTCTTTTTATCGGAAATGGAAGCTATCGATAATATTAACCCTATTGAGACACCTACAAGCTTTGAAAATACCATACCGAATCAAATTGTCTACGCCAGAGTAGAAAATCCATTTGGATGTTTTGATGTTGCAGAATTAGAGCTTCAAATTTCGAATAATACACTTAATATTCCTACCATTGAAGCTTGTGATTTTGGAGAGCTTGACGGATTAACAACATTTGACCTTAACGAAGTCATTACTGCTATTGATAGTCAAATACCAACAGGTGCTACAATTAATTTTTTCGAAACGGAAAACGATGCGTTTACAGGAAACAATTCATTAACTATAAACTTTGATAATAGTGTTCCAGATTTTCAAACCATATTTGTAAAAGTTGAAAATAATGATGTGTGTTATGCAATTTCGGAAGTGGACTTACAAGTAAAATTTACACCAGCAGTTTCAGAAGATATAACTGTAATTTATTGTACAAACACCTTTCCTGAAACCATAAGACTTTTTGGTGGAGTCCTTAACGATTTACCTAACAACTATTATTACGAGTGGCAATTAAACGGAACACCTTTAACCACGACCACTTCTTTTATAGATGTTAATGAAATAGGTACTTACACTGTGATTATTACAGACCCTAACGGCTGTAGTAACACTAGAGATATTATAGTAGTACCATCAGAAATTGCTCAGATAGATGCTGTTGATGTAATTGGCTCAGATACTATAAATACTATTACAATTGTCGCTTCTGGCCTTGGTGATTATGAATATGCACTTGACAATGAAAATGGTCCTTATCAAGATGAAAATGTATTCAACAACATACTACCGGGATTTCACACAGTTTTTGTTCGTGATAAGAATGGTTGTGGAATAGATTCGGAAATTTTTTCAGTACTTGGTTTTCCTAAATTCTTCACCCCAAATGGCGATGGACAAAACGACTTTTGGCAGTTAGATGGTATTAATTTTCAGCTATATCCAGATCTAGAAGTAACAATTTATGACCGTTTTGGAAAACTCATGACGAGGCAAGACTCTAGAAGCTCTGGTTGGGATGGTAATTACAATGGTACTTTAATGCCAAATTCTGACTATTGGTTTACTGCAAACTTTGGAGATGGTAGAACTTTTACAGGGCATTTTGCCTTAAAACGCTAATTGATTCCTGCTCATCTTTATCGTAACTTTGCGCTATGCGTTTTAAGATAAAATCCGAATTTAAGCCAACTGGTGACCAACCACAAGCCATCAAACAATTAGCAGATGGCATAACCAATAACGAGAGATACCAAACACTTCTTGGCGTAACAGGTTCTGGTAAGACCTTTACGGTTGCTAATGTTATTGAAAAAGTGCAAAGACCAACTTTGGTTCTGGCGCACAACAAGACCTTGGCAGCACAATTATACTCGGAGTTTAAGCAGTTCTTTCCAGACAATGCGGTAGAATACTTTGTGTCTTATTACGATTATTACCAACCTGAGGCTTACATTCCCGTTTCTGGGGTTTATATCGAAAAAGATTTATCTATAAATGAAGAAATTGAAAAAATGCGTCTCAGCACCACATCTTCCCTACTTTCCGGTCGTCGAGATGTTTTGGTAGTGGCTTCCGTTTCTTGTTTGTATGGTATTGGGAATCCTGTTGAATTTCAGAAAAACGTTATCACTTTAGAACGCGACCAAGTGATTTCTAGGACTAAGCTATTGCACATGCTCGTTCAAAGTTTGTATTCGCGTACCGAAGCTGATTTTAAAAACGGAAACTTTAGAATTAAAGGTGATACGGTAGATGTCTTTCCAGGATACTCAGACAATGCCTTCAGAATTCATTTTTTTGGAGACGAGATTGAAGAAATCGAAGCTTTTAATCCTTATGACAATCAAATAATTGAGCGTTATGATAGATTGAATATTTATCCTGCAAACATGTTTGTAACGTCTCCAGATGTACTTCAAAATGCTATAAGAGAAATCCAGGATGATTTAGTAAAGCAACACGACTACTTTAAAGATATTGGCAAACATCTTGAAGCCAAACGTCTAAAAGAGCGTACGGAGTTTGATTTAGAAATGATACGAGAATTAGGCTATTGCTCTGGTATCGAAAATTACTCACGTTATTTAGACGGCAGAGCTCCAGGCACACGTCCATTCTGCTTATTAGATTATTTTCCCGAGGACTATTTAATGGTCGTTGACGAAAGCCACGTGACCATATCCCAAGTACACGCTATGTATGGCGGAGATAGAAGCCGAAAAGAAAATCTAGTTGAGTATGGTTTTCGTTTGCCAGCAGCAATGGATAACAGACCGCTAAAGTTTGAAGAATTTGAAGCATTACAAAATCAAGTTATTTACGTTTCTGCAACTCCAGCAGATTACGAAATGCAAAAAACTGATGGGGTTTATGTGGAGCAAGTGATAAGACCAACTGGGCTATTGGACCCAATAATAGAAGTACGTCCAAGCTTGAACCAGATTGATGATTTAATCGAAGAAATACAAACTCGGGTAGAAAAAGATGAACGCACATTGGTTACAACGTTGACCAAGCGTATGGCGGAAGAATTGGTAAAGTATTTAACCCGAATCTCAATTCGTTGTCGTTACATTCATAGTGACGTTGATACGTTAGAGCGTGTAGAAATTATGCAAGATTTACGTAAAGGGATTTTCGATGTTTTAGTTGGTGTCAACCTTCTTAGGGAAGGCTTAGATTTACCTGAAGTATCTCTTGTAGCCATTTTAGACGCTGATAAAGAAGGTTTTCTTCGAAGTAATCGCTCGCTTACTCAAACAGTTGGTAGAGCAGCTCGAAACCTTAACGGGAAGGCCATTATGTATGCCGACGTTATTACGCAGAGTATGCAAAAAACAATAGATGAAACCAATTACCGTCGAGAAAAACAAATCGCCTACAATACTGAAAATAATATCACTCCCAAAGCATTAAATAAGAGTTTGGATAGTGCCTTAGCAAAAAACTCGGTAAGTACTTATAAAACTGAATTAGATGCTAAACTAGCAGCAGAGCCAGAATCTAAATACTTAACAAAAAGTGAATTAGAAAAGAAAATAAGAAACACGCGTAAACAAATGGAGAAGGCCGCGAAAGCTCTAGATTTTATGGAGGCTGCTCGTTTTAGAGATGAAATAACAGCCTATCAGGAGCGACTAGAAAAACTAAAAGTAAAATAATGTCTTTAGTTGTATTGTACTTTAAAAATATCAATTAAGAAATCTGGAGGTACAATTTTATTAGGGAAGCTATCCATTAAATCCAGAACACGATTTATTGCTTCTTGGCTTAAACCCATTCTAAGTCCGAAATTATGAATTTTAATCAACTGCTTATTTGAAGCATTTTGATCTAAATTCATTAATAAAATTAACCTATGGAATTGTACAATACGCTCACTATGCGATTTTAAGTTGACATAGGTTACAGGATGCTTGAAAAGATAATAAAAATCGTCATCAGAAATCTCTAACTGTCTAGCAATACTTCTTAAAAATTTATGCTCTATAGAGTTTATATTTTCTCCGTTCTGAGCAAAAGCTATCATTTCTGATAACAAACTTAATTTTTCAACGCGATTAATCATATATGGGTATGCCGAGGGTTTTTGAATTATACAAATTTAAATAGATGTAAGATTTTATTGTCAGTCATAAATTGTATCTTGTCGAAAAGTTTCATGTATTTAATCGGTATTTTTAAACCTTTATCATTTGTAACTTTCTAAATATCTATGAGATACGCCGTTTTATTCTTCTTATTTCTTCTGCTTAAAACATTCCAAGCGTTTCCTCAGAATACAGCATCAGAACAAGTTAAATCTTTTGATATTGAAGCGCCTCAATTAGATGCTAGCAAGACAATATGGGTTTATATTCCTAAAAATTATAATAGCTCTAAAATTTCTTATCCTGTAATTTACATGCACGATGCACAGAATATTTTCGACGATGCAACGTCTTATACCGGAGAATGGAAAGTTGATGAATTTTTGGATAAACTAAGAACTAAAAATAGTATTGTTGTTGGTATAGAGCATGGTAACGAAAAACGCATTGATGAACTTACTCCTTACACTAACGAAAAGTACGGTGGTGGATTGGGAGATAATTATCTTAATTTTATAAAAAACACCTTAAAACCTCATATCGATTCTACCTACAGAACTATTAAATCAGCTGAGCATACAACACTGTTTGGGGCTTCTTTAGGCGGTTTAATTTCATTTTATGGTGTGATAAAATATCCTGATACTTTTGGAAAAGCTGGTGTATTTTCTCCTTCGTTTTGGATAAATGAACAGATTTATGATTTTGTAAAAACTACGGACATATCTGCATTAAAGAAATTTTACTTCCTTGTTGGCGCAGAAGAGGGCCAAAATATGGTATCTAATGTAGAACGCATGGTAACAATCCTAAAAGAAAAAGGAATTAAAGAGAATCAAATAAAAAATACTATCGTAAAAGGTGGTAGACACAATGAAGCCTTTTGGGGTGAATATTTTGGAGATGCCTATCTCTGGTTAAACCGTTAAATAAGATGACCAATAACGACATATTTAAAAAACTTAGAGTAGCACACAAATTAAGAGATGATGATATTGTAAAAATCATGGCGCTTGTAGATTTTAGAATTACCAAGAGTGAGCTAGGTGCCTTTTTTAGACGTGAAGACCACCCAAAATATATGGAATGTGGCGACCAGATTTTGCGTAACTTTTTAAACGGACTTATTATTCATCTTCGAGGTCCAATGCCTAAAAAAGGTGAAAATAAACCACAAAAAAAGAGCGACTAAATAGTTGCTCTTTTTAATTATATCTAAAATTAGAGATTAAGCCAATACAGCTTGAACCTTATCTGCTGCTTCTTGAAATTCTGTTGCACTTAAGACATCCAACCCAGAATTGTCGATTAACTCTTTGGCAATGTCTGCATTTGTACCTTGTAAACGTACAATAATTGGTACATTAATATTACCCATATTTTTGTAAGCATCAATAACACCTTGCGCTACACGGTCGCAACGTACAATTCCACCAAAAATATTAATTAAAATTGCTTTTACAGCTGGGTCTTTAAGGATAATTTTGAAAGCCGCTTCTACTCTAGCTGCGTCGGCGGTACCACCAACATCAAGGAAGTTCGCAGGTTCACCACCAGCTTGTTTAATCAAGTCCATGGTAGCCATAGCTAAACCAGCACCGTTAACCATACAACCAACGTTACCGTCTAAATCTACGTAATTAAGACCTAGTTCACCAGCTTCAACCTCAATAGGGTTTTCTTCACGTTTGTCGCGCAAAGCTGCTAAATCTTTATGTCTAAATAAGGCATTGCCATCTAAAGTTACTTTAGAATCTACTGCCATGATTTTATCATCACTTGTCTTTAATACAGGGTTAATTTCAAATAAAGAAGCATCAGACTTCACATAAGCCGTATACAAAGCAGAAACAAACTTTGTCATTTCTTTAAATGCTGTACCAGATAAGCCTAAGTTAAATGCCACACGACGCGCTTGAAAGCCTAAAAGACCTAAAGCTGGGTCAATCTCTTCTGTAAAGATTAAATGTGGTGTTTCTTCTGCAACGGTTTCGATATCCATTCCACCTTCAGTAGAATACATAATCATATTTTTTCCTGTTGCTCTATTTAAAAGTACTGACATGTAATATTCTTCTGGCTCATTATCTCCAGGATAGTAAACATCTTCAGCAACTAAAACTTGGTGTACACGTTTACCTTCAGCAGACGTTTGAGGTGTTACCAAATCCATACCAATAATTTGTCCAGATAATTCTTCTACTTCTTGTAGATTTTTAGCAAGCTTAACGCCTCCACCTTTTCCACGTCCACCAGCGTGAACTTGTGCTTTTATAACATGCCAACCTGTACCAGTTTCTTCAGTTAATTTTTTAGCTGCTTCAACAGCTTCAGAAGCACTTTGTGCTACAATACCACGTTGGATACGTACACCAAAACTGCTTAATAATTCTTTACCTTGATATTCGTGTAGATTCATTTGTAATCAGAAATTTATTCGTTGCGCAAAAATAATTAATAGCTATTACTTACGCTAATATTTACAAAGTAAAAAAGAGAGCGTAATTCAAATGTTATATAATTAACATTTTGTTTTAAATATGATTTTTATCTCTGAAAAAAGCTTTCAATATTCCTAAAACAAATACATTTGAATAAAAAATTAATGAATACGCAGCTCTTGAAAATAGCAGAAAAATTTGGTAGTCCTATCTACGTATACGATTCAGAAAAAATAATTACACAATATGACAGACTTAAAAATGCATTTAAAGGTGTTAAGAGTTTAAAACTAAATTATGCCGCAAAAGCACTATCTAATATTTCAATTTTAAAATTATTTAATTCTTTAGGCTCTGGATTAGATACGGTATCCATACAAGAGGTAAAATTAGGTTTAAAAGCAGGTTTTGCCGCAGAATCCATCATATTTACTCCAAACGGCGTGTCATTGCAAGAAATTGAAGAAGTGGCAGAAATGGGTGTTCAGATAAATATTGATAATCTTTCTATTTTAGAACAATTTGGTACGAAACACCCAAAAGTCCCTGTTTGTATTCGTATTAATCCGCATGTTATGGCTGGAGGAAATACAAATATTTCTGTTGGACATATTGATAGTAAGTTTGGGATTTCAATCCATCAAATTCCTTTGTTGTTGCGTATTGTTGAAAATACAGGAATGAATATCAACGGTATACATATGCATACTGGTAGTGATATTTTAGACATTGATGTATTTCTCTACGCCAGTGAAATTTTGTTTGAAACGGCAAAAAACTTCAAAAATCTTGACTTTATAGACTTTGGTTCAGGATTTAAAGTACCATACAAAACCGGAGATATAGAAACCAATATTGAAGAATTGGGGGAAAAACTCTCCAAAAGATTTAATGAATTTTGCTCTAGCTATGGAAAAGAGTTGACCTTGGCCTTTGAGCCAGGTAAATTTCTAGTGAGTGAAGCTGGAGTCTTTTTGGCAAAAGTGAATGTGGTTAAACAAACAACCTCTACTGTTTTTGCACAAATCGACTCTGGTTTCAATCATCTTATACGACCAATGCTTTACGGTTCTCAGCATGAAATTGTAAATATCTCTAACCCTGAAGGTCGCGAGCGTTTCTATTCTGTTGTTGGTTATATCTGCGAAACGGATACGTTTGCTAATAACCGTAGAATTTCAGAAATAAATGAAGGTGATATTTTATGCTTTAAAAATGCAGGTGCTTATTGCTTTACAATGGCAAGCAACTACAACTCACGTTACAGACCTGCTGAAGTTTTAATCCATAATGGCGAAGCGCATCTTATTAGAGAAAGAGAAACATTTGAGGATATTTTGAATAAGCAAATAGAGATAACAATTTAATTTATACATCAACAAATTTAGTCCTTCGTTGTTTTAAGAGGTGAATTGAGCCAGAAATCCTCAACTATGATACTTTTATTTACTCTAGTGCGATAAATAGGTTTATCTTTTTGTATATATATCAAATTTTCATCTAGAGCTTTTTCAATATTAACTTGTTGCACAAACAATTCTCTAAATTGATACCCTTCAATTTTAGTGAGTTTATTAATCTTAAAACCAGCTTTATCTTTAATGTTTTTTAATTTATAACTAAAATCAGACTCATTAATTTTACTATCATCTGTGATGCTAGAATTCCAATTAGCGAGTTCAACTTTTATGACTTTATCGCTGTGTAAAGCGACATTACTAATTAACATTTTCTGACGCTTATAGTATAGTTTTATATTGCTCTTTCGTTTTATAGATGCTTCATCTATTTTCTTATTGAAAGTAAGATAAAACGACTTATCACCAGAATCGAAGTCAGCCTTGATAATTCTAAAAGCATCTTTTTGTTTTATAATAAAGTTGTTATTGAATGTAATATAGTTAAGATACATTTTTTCGTTCCTTTTTTTATACTCTATAACAACTTCAAAAACTGGAGTATTCTCATCTTTTTTAAAAAGCGAATAGTTGAACTTATGTATAGCAAAATCCTGTTTAGAAATATAGATAGTTCCTTTAGAATCATATGTTTTTCCTGAAGCAATATCATTAGCAACAAACCTTATTTCATATAATGGTTCATCATCTAAATAAGTTATTCTTCTTCTTGTTAAATCATGGTTCTCAATAAAATTCTCTTTAAATACATTTACAAAAGAGAAACTATCATTGTTATAATTTCTTATAGCATCATGTATATTTAAAATACTTAACTCATTATCAAGAGTGCTCCGCATATTTGCATCCTTTATTTCTTTAGTATCATTATAAATTGAATTTGCTAACAATGAGTCTACGGGGAAGTCCTTATTAACTTTATAACTATATAAAGCATCTTTATTCTTATAATACTTTACTTTATCTGTCTGAAAGCCTTGATCAAAAGATTCTATAATACCCTCAGTCATATTATAATAAACATTATCAATAAGCTGATAATCTCTATAATAACTGATGTAAGAGAAAGGTTCTATAGGATAATTGCTTGAAATCCTTTCTATAGCTTTTTGAACTATTGCATTTGCACCTGGGCCAAAATCGGTATCCTTTTTCTTGGTTGTTATAATAATTTCGTCTAATTCTTCGGTCTTAGATTCCATGAGAATCAAATTAATCTTATTATCCTTTACAGATTCCAAGTCAACTATCTTGGTCTTATACCCAATAGACGTGATAATAAGGCTGTCATTAATAACTTTATACTTATAAGGAACTCTAAAATC
The DNA here is from genome assembly GCF_004346845.1 of Winogradskyella wandonensis. Lineage (GTDB taxonomy): Bacteria > Bacteroidota > Bacteroidia > Flavobacteriales > Flavobacteriaceae > Winogradskyella > Winogradskyella wandonensis. The sequence goes on from NZ_SMGI01000003.1 coordinate 165,810, forward strand.
GCCTTCTTCATCAGCAATAATCCCATTAGGGCTTACTCTAAATTGTATAGTAGCATAAGCAATTGGAAAATTATCTTCCTTATCAACAACTTTGAAGAGTAGTTCTTTACTTTCATTTTGAGAGTGGGCTACAAAACAGAATAGTATAAGAATTGATTTTATAAATTTACTATTTAAACTCATGTAAATTATTTTTTAATAGTTACTGCATTACTTTCCCAGTAAAGTGATTAACCTTCGGATTTATAGGATTGCCAGTAACACGTCTGTAAACGGCTAGCTGTCCACAATGCCAAATGGCATCGGCTATTGGTCCATTAACTTGATTCCAAAATGGGATTTCTTGTTCTCCAAAAATGATTTTATATTCAGAAATGTCATTGCTTTCGCGAAGAATATCCGCCGCAATTTTTAAATTCTTTAAGGTTGCTGCACGTTTTTTTTCATAAGTCATTTCTTCTTTCTCTCCTCTAGAATTAGCCTTTTTTAAAGTGGAATTGACAATGATTTTAGACAAATCGTAAATATGGTCAAATGTTTCAGCTGTTGAACGGCCATCAGAATTAAGCTTGTAAGCTAAATCTTTTTCGGTTAAATCTTTAGACGCCCAATAAAACCGAAAGCCCAAAGCATCAACCATCCGAGCCGCCATAGTTCCTGCTGTAAATTCTTTTGAATATTCTGGTACTTCGTAGTATGGTAATTCTTTTTTGCTTTGCGCTGATAAAACTGAATTTCCGACCATTGAAACCAATACAACACAGATTATTTTATATTTCTTTAAGACCATTTATACTTTCTTTAACGGAGATTAAGCCTTCAATATATTATATTAAAGGAAAAAATGAAAAAAGATAAAAACGAAAATTACATGACTCACAGAACTCCAGCCGACATGCATGGCGATGGTGTATATTTTAATGAAGACCTTTTGGCTAAAAAACGCCAAAAAGAACTTCAAAAACAAAAAATTGCTCAAAAAAAGTCTAATTAATCTTTTATCTGAGGTACATTTTTAATTTGATTCACACCATATTTATCAAACAAATATACAAGTGAGGTCATTGTGGCTGCACCCAATTCTAATTCACGTTTATTAACTGCATCGAATGTATCATTAGAGGCATGATGATAATCGAAATAACGTTGAGAATCGGGTCTTAAACCCGCTAAAACAATATTATCGTTTTTGAGCGGACCAATATCTGCACCACTGTATCCTTTTTCGAAAAAATGAATAAGATAAGGCTTAAATAAACTACGCCATTGCTCTATTTGAGCCAAGTTAGCATCACTACAATCAAAACTAAAACCTCTAGGTGTAAATCCGCCTGAATCACTTTCTAAAGCAAAAATATGGTTTTCACCCTTTTCTTTGGCAATCTCAGCGTATTTACGACCACCACGAAGACCATTTTCTTCATTCATAAATAATACAACACGGATGCTTCGCTTTGGTTTTATTCCACTTTCTTTTAGTAGTCGCAAAACTTCCATAGATTGTACAACACCTGCACCATCATCATGCGAGCCGTCGCCCAAATCCCAAGAATCTAAATGTCCACCAACGACCATAAATTCGTTAGGGAATTCACTTCCTGTGATTTCACCAATAACATTGTACGATAAAACATCATCGTATTGTTGACAGCTTTGTTTGAAATAAAATTCTGGGTTTGCTCCGCTTGCAATTATTTCCGAAAGCGTATTGGCATCATTAGTACTTATTGCTGCAGAGGGAATGCGCTTATCTTCTGGTAAGTCTAAATAGCCCATACTTCCTGTGTGCGGAAAATCGTCTTGACGTAAATTTAATGACCTAACAATAACACCAACAGCACCTAATTTTGATGCTTCATAAGCACCAGCATAACGTTGCTTTGAGCAACCGCCGTAAGCCTCGAACGTGTTGATTAAATCTGCTTGCATTGCGCCATTGAAGAATACAATTTTGCCTTTGACTTTTTCTTCACCAAGCTCAGCGAGCTCTTCAAAGCTTTTGACCTCAACAACTTTGGCTTGTAAACCTTTATCAGAAGTCGCTGTTGAACCACCAAGAGCACAAATATTAACAGATTCTTTAATTTTCAAATCATTATTACCAACTATAATATATGCTTCTTCTTTTTCGCCACGAACCCATTTTGGGACCATAACTTCTTGTAACCAAACTTTATCAAGTCCTAATTTTTCTAGTTCAGCTTTTGTATATTCTACTGCTTTTTGAGCATTCTCAGAGCCCGACAAACGACCTCCGATTTCGTTAGATAAATAATCTAACCAATCGTAGCTTTGCCCATTGGTTAAGGATTGTTTGTAGATGTTTTTTAATGTTGCGGCATCGTCTTGAGCAAAAAGTGAAATGCTTAAAAACGTAAAAATAAAGGCTGCTATTCTATTCATTTTCTAATTGGGATTTATATAATTCTATATTTTCTTTTTCGTCATTTGGCATTACTGGCTCAACGATATCTTTGTATTCTCTTAGTGTATCGTACAAGATTTTTGCAACAATATATCGCGCGGTTGGCTTGTCATCTGCTGGGATATTAAACCATGGTGCGTGGTCTTTGGACGTGTTGTTTAACGCATCTTCGTAACAGTCTTGATATTTGTCCCAAAGTTTGCGCTCTTTTAAATCTCCAGCTTCAAATTTCCAGTTTTTATCTGGCTTGTTTAAGCGACGTAACAGTCTGTTTTTTTGCTCATCTTTTGATAAGTTTAAAAAGAACTTAAAAATAATAGTTCCGTTATCTGCAATGTGTTTTTCAAAATTATTTATTTCTTGAAAACGACGTTGCCAAAAATCATAAGTAACATCTTCTACTGACTGGATATCTGGCATATTCTCGTACAACAAGTAATTGGGATGCACGCGCGTTACAAGAACATTTTCGTAATGTGTTCGATTAAAAATTCCAAATTTTCCACGTGCTGGTAGAGCCAAATAATGACGCCATAAGTAATCGTGTTTTAACTCTAAATCGGTTGGTTTTTTAAAGCTGTGTGCTTCAATTCCCCTAACATTAAATTCTTTAAAAACTTCTCTTATTAAACTATCCTTCCCAGCGGTATCCATACCTTGAATACACATTAAAACCGAATATTTACCATGCGCATACATAGTATTTTGAATATCAGCAAGCTTTTTACTGAGCTTATTCATTTTCTTTTCAATGACTTTCTCTTCCTCTTCTAAATTATACTTAGTAGTAAGCTCATTGATTTTAATTGGTGCTGAAATTCTAAATTCGTCCGTACTAATGCTTTTCATAAAAACGGTTTATTATTTACTAATGTTTTGAAACTAAACCTTAAATATAATGTAATTATAAAAAATTGTAAGGTGACGCTACATCGGAAAACAAATATTAGGTCTAGAAACTACCGTATATCGATTATTTCTCTTAAAAGTTGTCTAGCTATTTAGATTTAGTATTTTCGTTTTTACCCAAACCAAACCCCAAATTATGAAGAAGTATTACCTACTTATCCTACCGCTATTTTTATGTTTTTATGCAACGGCTCAAGATGTACATGTTATTTTAGGAAAATGCAGTCGAAACGCAGTTTCTGGACATAAATCCTATAATCTAGGGAATTTAAAGTACTATGCAAATCGCTCTAAAAATGCTATTGACCAACTTGTTGCTAATACCGATTTTATAACTTGTGATGCTGCGTACGATTTATCCAAGAGTATTACAATACATTTAGAATCTGCCTTATTGACTGAAGATTTTGCGACAGCAAAGGCACACCTAATTAAGGTTGAAGAGACTAGTGTAGAAATTTTTAATGCCTATAACCTATGTAGCCTAAACAATGGTAGCGAAGTTTCAGAAGATTCTAATACAAATGACTTATCTAAATTAGAAGAACAGCAGGACGCTTTAAAACAACAACAAGAAGTTCTTGAGAAAAAAGAACAAGAACTAAAACAACAACTTATTAAACAAAATAAAAAGAAAGCCCAACTCGAAAAACTAGAGTTTGTTAAGCGCAACAAGGCAACAGTTCTAGCTAGTATTAGTAGTTACAATTCTTTGTTAAAATCTTGCAATTGCTCTGGAAAAATCAATGAGCCAAATGAAATGATTGATATTGCAGAAAAAAACATAGATGCGTTGAAAATTCTATATCTAAATAAATCAATCCGTTTAGCTAGAAATTATATTAAGCTACTTGAAGAATGTCAATAAATTATTTAGACGCAAAAGATTTAACATCGGCTTCGCTAACTTCTTTTTCACCAAGAATAATTAAACGTTCTACAACGTTACGCAACTCTCGTATATTACCAGTCCAATCGTAATTTTGAAGCAGTTTTATGGCTTTATCAGAAAATGACTTTGGTGCTGAGCCTTGTTCTTCAGAAATCTTTTTTGCAAAATGATTTATTAATAACGGAATATCTTCTCGTCTGTCGTTTAGGGCTGGAACTTCTATAAGTATTACAGCTAGACGATGGTATAAATCCTCACGAAACTTACCGTCTTCTATTTCCTTTTTTAAATCTTTGTTTGTAGCTGCTACAACTCTGACATCTACTTTTATATCTTTATCGCTACCTACACGTTGAATACGACTTTCTTGAAGTGCACGTAATACTTTTGCTTGGGCAGAAAGGCTCATATCTCCAATTTCATCAAGAAAAATGGTACCGCCATTGGCAGCTTCAAATTTACCTGCACGGTCTTTTGCCGCAGAGGTAAAGGCACCTTTTACATGACCAAATAATTCGCTTTCAATTAACTCGCTAGGAATTGCCGCGCAATTAACCTCAATCATTGGGCCTTTACTACGCTCACTTTTCTGGTGTAACCAATGCGCAACAAGTTCTTTACCCGTTCCGTTAGGTCCAGTGACTAAAACTCGAGCATCAGTTGGCGCTACCTTATCTATCATCTCCTTAATACGACCAATGGCAGGACTATCTCCAATCATCTCGTATTTTTTAGATACCTTCTTCTTTAGTCTTTTGTTCTCTACAACTAATTCTTTCCTATCTAATGCAATACGTACGGTATTTAAAAGACGATTTAAATCTGGTGGTTTAGAGATATAATCAAAAGCACCGAGACGCATTGTGTTTACAGCTGTATCCAAATCGCCATGACCAGAAATCATAACCACTGGCGTTTCTGGTTTTATCTTTTTCACAGCCTCTAATACCTCAACACCATCCATTTTAGGCATTTTTATATCGCAGAGTACTAAGTCGTAATCTTTCTTTTTAATCATTTCTACACCTGCCAATCCATCTTCGGCCTCTTCAACAGCGTAGGTATCACTTTCTTCAGATAAAATTTTTACTAGTACACGACGAATAGCCGCTTCATCTTCTATAATTAATATATGTTGCATATTATATTTTAAATTTTATTCCCGTTCTAAGATAGAAAGCATTTCTTTGATTTAATTGAAAAATATTATCTCTATCACTATTTCTAAGAATGTTGTTTAATCTAAAGGTAAAACCCGAGTACATGTAGGCTACCAAATTATCTGTAAAGCAATATTCGTACCCAAGTCCTCCTACTGCTACAGACAAGGATATATTTGTTGCCTCTTTGCCATCAACTACAATTGGACTTTGCAGGTTTGCAAAGTAACCATCTAAGGTTGTAAACAGCTGTAAGATACTACTACTATTAAAATAATACTTAAGATTAGATTTGGGGATTCCTGCACTAAACGACCAATTTTTGTTGATTTGCCTAAAGTAATTTACAAATGGTAAAGGAAAAGGTATCCCTGCTGTGGTATTATAAGTTAATCCTAATACCAATCTATATGGCTTTTTTAAATCATCTGCTTTAGTTCTGTCTTTAATGTAAAATACGCCTCCATTAAGAAACACATCATCCATAGTCACCGTACCATTTAGTGTAGAGGCAATACGTGGATTGATTTTAAAACCTAGTCTTGTATTTTCTCCTGTTTTAAAAGTGTAACCTAGATTTAAATCAATAATATTTAGCGCACTTAATTCCTGTGTGTTAAACGGATAATCTTCTTCAAGGTTTAGTAATATCCTATTATATTCTGCCCCTACAACAAGATAATTTTCGTCTCCAACCTTTATAGGATAATTTAATAAAGCTCTAAGACGCGTGTACTGGTCTTCGGATTTACTGCTGGGAATAAATGAGTACTCTAGGCGAGCTAAATCCGTCAATTGGGCATTTATTCTTTGGCATATTAAAAAGCAGGCTAACCCTAAAAAAAGCTTGATAATTATGACTTGTGCTAACTTCATTAATTGCCTTGTTTGATATGTATATCTCTTTGAGGAAAGGGTATGGTAATATTATTCTCGGTAAACAATCGGTTTATTGTAAATCGTATCTCACTTTTCGGAATAGCTCCTATAAAACTATCGTCTAAAGTAAAAATTAATCTAAAATTTAACGAACTATCGCCAAAGTTAGTAAACAGAACTAAAGGCTCTGGATACCCTAAAACAGACTCATGACTCCTAGCGGCCTCAATTAATAACTTTTTAACCAATTCTACGTCACTGCCGTAAGCGACACCTACGTCTACACTCTCGCGGGTCAATGTTCCGTTTTGAGTCCAATTGTACAGCGTATTTGTTAAATACAAATGATTTGGAATTACCAAAACCTTGTTGTCTATGGTCACTGCTCTTGTTGTCCGTAGTTTAATTTCTTCAACGCGCCCCACTTTTCCGTCAAGTTCTATGATATCGCCAACATGAACTGATTGGTCAATTAGTATAAAAACTCCAGAAATAATGTCCTGAAAAAATGTTTGAAGCGCCAAACCAACACCAATAAGCAATGCTGCTGAAGCTGCGAATACAGCATTAAGGTTAATGCCAATAGAATCTAAAGTGACAAGAAGGATGATTACATAAATTAACCACCTAAAATAGCCAAATACCACCTGAAATTTTCCTGTATCGTTCTCTGGTATTTTACGAGTTAGAATGCGATATATTATCCTTAACACTATGGTAGTAATAAAAATTACCGTAGTTAATACAAGTAAATCTAAAACAGATATCGAAATCTCTTTAGTTAAGTCAACATGTAAGTTTAAAAAGGATTGCACTTTCTCCCAAACAGAACTTTCTGTAATGGCTTCCTCTATTTTTCCTAAATCTTGAAATATCATGACCCTAATATTTTAACCATTTAAAAATCTCTTTATACGTTGGTTTTTTACCATACATTAAAATTCCCACGCGATATATTTTTGCTGCAAACCAAACTGTAACTACAAATGTCCCTACCAGTAACAATAGACTAATTAATTGCTGCCATAATGGTACGCCGAATGGTATACGCATTAACATAACAACAGGTGATGTAAATGGAATAAACGAAAAAACAGTAGAAACCGTACCGTGAGGGTCGTCTATTACCGTAAACACACCAACATAAACCGCTAGAATAAGTGGCATTAAAATAGGTAACATAAACTGCTGTGTATCGGTTTCGTTATCTACAGCCGCACCAACAGCTGCATAGAGTGAACTATAAAGCAGATAACCACCAATAAAGAACAATAAAAACGCTATAATTAAGTTGGCTAAAGGCAAATTCTGAAATGATTGAACAGCTAAATTAATCTCATTTTCTATTCTTGGACTTTCCATCGCAGTTTGTATGAATTCTTGCTGTTGTCCTTGAGCCGCCATGAGGTCTATGCCAAATACAAGGCTTACTATAGTTGTTAAAATTCCTAAAAGAATAATCCAAATAGCAAATTGGGTAACTCCAGCCAGAGAAGTCCCTACAATCTTACCCATCATTAACTGAATGGGTTTTACGGATGAAATAATTACCTCGATAATACGGCTTGTCTTCTCTTCGATAACACTACGCATTATCATATTTCCATAGATAATAATAAACATAAACAGCAAATAACCTGCGATACCACCAAAAGCTAACTTAAAGATATTATCAATCTTCGAGCTTTTCTGACCATCAAAACTTTCTTGATTAATGCTAATATTAGCTCTAGAATCCTCAATTTTTTGTTGGTCTAAGCCGTTAGAAATAAGTTTTAATTCTCTAAGCTTTTGCTCAATTTTTCCTTCTAAACCAGAAATAATAGTTAGAGAGGGCGAATCCTCAGAATAAAAACTTACCGAAGCAGCAACCTCGTCCAAATCGCCACGACCTACATACAACAAACCATAGTGCTCTTCTTCCTTTACAAAAGTCTTAGCTTTTTCTAAAGATATACCATTAAGATAGTTGTATGTTGTATTGTCTGTATTGGTAAAAACTTCTGTCAATAATCCAGACTCATCAAGTATAGAAATGGTACGTTTTTTATCATTATTTAATTGCGCCAAATATGCCACTACACTTATTAGTGCTACCATAATTAGTGGGCTAACGAACGTCATTACAATAAAGGATTTATTTCTAACCTTATTGAGGTACTCTCGTTTTATAATTAGAGGTAAATGATTCATTCTTAGTTATTTTTTACAGTTTGAATGAAAATGTCATTTGCAGAAGGAATAACTTCAACAAAATGATGCACTTCGGCTTTCGCGGTTAAAAATGATAACAATTCGTTTGGAGACGTTTCTGGTGTTATTCTCACGTTCAGCTTTATATCATCATACACATTTTTAAAAGATGCGGGCAACACATCGAACTTTTCCTTTATTTCTGCGATAACTGTCTCGCTATTTTGTGATTGTAATCCAACTTCAAACGTATTCGACTTAAATTGGCGCTTAATGTCAATTAAGTTACCGTCTAATATCTTATTTGATTTGTGAATTAAAGCAATATGGTCGCACAGCTCCTCGACAGATTCCATACGATGCGTAGAAAAAATTACGGTCGCACCGTCGGCTCTAAGCTTTAAAATTTCGTCCTTTATAATATTTGCATTAATAGGGTCAAAGCCTGAAAATGGCTCATCAAAAATTAGCAGCTTCGGGCGGTGCAATACAGTTACAATAAATTGAATTTTTTGCGCTTGTCCTTTACTTAATTCTTGAATTTTCTTATTCCACCACGACCCGATTTCAAACTTATCAAACCAATATTTTAACTGGGTTTTAGCTTCTGATTTGGACATACCTTTAAGTTGGGCCAGATACAAGGCTTGCTCACCAACTTTCATGGATTTATATAAACCACGTTCTTCTGGTAAATAACCGATGTCTTTTATGTGCTCTGGCTTTAAAGCTTGTCCATCTAAAATAACACGACCTTCGTCTGGAAGCGTAATCTGGTTTATAATTCTAATCAACGTTGTTTTACCCGCACCATTAGGCCCGAGTAATCCAAAAATACTGCCTTGCGGAACAGCAATAGAAACGTTGTTAAGAGCTCTGAATTTTCCAAAATTTTTTGAAACAGATTCAGCTACCAACAATTTGTTCATATATGATTTTTGTGTTTTCCTAAGAACTGTAAATATATTAAATGTAACACGGAATACTAAGGATATTGCCGAATATCTAGTAAAACTAAAAAGTTAAACAAAATGAAAAAATATCTTGTAAAAAGAGATAATGGTCTAGAGATAACTAAAAATAAAAATCTTAAAATAAAGCTTGAACTAAGCTTATATCAGAAAAACAAAACCCACCCTTATCGCAAAATAAGGATGGGAAAAAATTGCTATGAAAAAGAAAAATTACCGCTAATTAGCATTAGCGATAATTCAAATATACTCTTTTTTATGATATTGGAGTAAATTTTAAGAAAACATATCTTTTACTTTCTCAAAAAACGATTTATCACCACTTTCTGGCTTTGGCTGAAAATGCTCATCCTCTCGCATACTTTCGAAAAATTCTTTCTGTTTTTTGTTTAACGTTTTAGGTGTCCAAACGTTAACATGCACCAATAAATCGCCTTTACCATAACCATTTACGCTTGGAATTCCTTTTCCTCTTAAACGTAAAATTTTACCAGATTGCACACCTGGCTCAATTTTAATACGAACCTTTCCTGTAACTGTATCAATCTCTGTTGACGTTCCTAGTACAGCGTCTGGTAAACTTACATATAAATCGTAATGGAGATTATCGCCCTCACGTTTCAAAGTTGGGTGCTCCTCTTCTTGAATAGCAACTAATAAATCACCTGCTATACCATTTCCAGGAGCGGCATTACCTTTGCCCGTAACTTTAAGTTGCATACCATCTACAACTCCAGCAGGAATCTTTACACTTACTGTTTCTTCTTTAACAACCAAACCTTGTGCGTCTGCATCTGATGGCTTCTTGTCGATACTTTGACCGGCTCCGCCACAGGTTGGACAAGTCGTTGCAGTTTGCATACGTCCTAAGATTGTATTGGTTACTCGTGTCACTTGACCTTGCCCATTACAGGTACTGCAGGTTCTGTAAGACACGCCGTCTGCTTGTACTTTACGCTTGACTTTTATCTTCTTTTCTACACCATTTGCGATATCTTCAAGAGATAATTTTACACGAATACGAAGATTACTTCCTTTGACTACACGACGTCCGCCGCCACCAAAACCACTAAAGCCTCCACCGCCAAAGGCTCCACCGAAAATATCACCAAATTGACTGAATATGTCGTCCATATTCATACCGCCACCGCCAAAGCCTCCACCTTCAAAAGCCTGGTGACCAAACTGGTCGTATTTGGCACGTTTATCCTCGTTACCTAAAACTTCGTAAGCTTCTGCTGCTTTTTTGAATTTCTCTTCAGCTTCTTTATCATCCGGATTTTTATCTGGATGGTATTTTAAAGCCATTTTTCTGTAGGCCTTCTTTATCTCCGCTGCAGATGCACTTTTGCTTACACCTAATATGTCGTAAAAATCTTCTTTCATCACTTAATTATTGTCCGATAACCACTTTTGGAAAGCGAATGACTTTATCTCCTAACTTATAACCGCGTTCTACAACATCGATAATTTTCCCTTTTAAATCTTCACTAGGTGCCGGAATTTGTGTAACAGCTTCGTGGTCATCTGCATTAAAATCATCGCCTTTATTGACTTCAATTTTGGCTAAACCTTTTTGCTCTAATGTATTTATTAATTTGTTGTAAATAAGCAATACACCTTTACGTAATTCTTCGGCTTCTTTGTCTTCTTCAATATGCATTAATGCGCGCTCGAAATCATCTAGCACAGGCAGCATAGCTATCATTACATCTTGACTAGCTGTTTTAAATAGCTCAATACGTTCTTTTGTTGTACGCTTTTTATAATTTTCGAACTCTGCAAACAAACGCATAAACTTATCTTTCTCTGCCGCGAGTTCGTCTTGTAATTTTTCCTCTTCAGATTTAGACGCTTCTACTTGTGCTTCACCTTCAAGCGTTTCTGTATCTTTAACTTCTAATTCTGGTGTTTCTATCTCTTGGTTTTTATCTTTTTTGCCCATTGTTTTAGACTAATTTTTAAATCTTCGATTTACGAAAGGCAAAAGTACTGCCAATATTCAAAAAATGTCAAAATGTCACAGGTTTTTTTCACTTCGGTTTATTTCATAAAAAAACACCTACTTTTCAGCAGGTGTTTCTCTTCTTCATAGCAGTTTTTCCTAATCTAACTATTTAGGCATTACTACTGTGTCAATTACGTGAATTATACCATTACTTGCCTTTACATCTGTTGCCACTATTTCACTATAATTACCGTTTTGGTCTTTTAACCAGATTTTTCCGTCTTTAGACATCACGGTTAATACTTGTCCGTTAAGTCCTTTGACCTCAACTTTTCCGTTATTCTTTTTTAAGGCAGCTACCACATCACTTGCCATTAATTTAGATGGTACAACGTGGTATGTTAAGATATTTGCTAGAGCTTTTTTGTTTTCTGGTTTAAGTAAGTTACCTAAGGTAGCTTGGTCTATTTTACCAAATGCTGCATTTGTCGGCGCAAATACTGTAAATGGGCCATCTCCTTGGAGTGCTGATACTAAATCTGCCGCTTTTAATGCAGTGACTAGTGTAGAGAAATCTTCGTTACCGACGGCAACATCGACAATTGTTTTTTGTGCTGTAGCTGCTGTACTTAATGTTAATGCAGTTACCATACTAAAAATAAAAACTAACTTTTTCATAATTTTTTTGTTTTAAGGATTATTGGTTAAATGTTTTAAACACATTTTTTTCGTTTTGATGTGCTTTCATTTATATTTACACAACACTATTTGCCTTGGATGAGCAGATGGATACATTTGGCAAATCTTTAACATTAATGCAAGACAACGCACTTCTTATTAAACAACTACAAGCTAAAGACGAGCGTGCGTTATCTAAACTCTACGATAATTATTCTGGTGCACTTTACAGCGTGATTCTTAAAATGATTAAAGATGAAGGCATTGCTCAAGACCTTTTACAGGAAACCTTTATAACCATTTGGGATAAATCCCATCAGTACAGTGCAGAAAAAGGACGGTTTTACACCTGGGCTTACCGTATTGCGAAGAACAAAGTGTTAAATTTTATTAGAAAACGTGATATTCTCATCCAAAAAGAAGATTTAAGTGTATATAAAATCGAAGAAGAACCTGTAACATTTGATGATGAATTTTTGAAGCTAAAAGGCGCTATCAATAAATTAGAAACGCACCACCAAAAAGCAATAGAATTAGTATATTTTAAAGGATTAACGCATCGTGAAGCACATAAAGATATGGATGTTCCTTTGGGGACATTTAAATCATACATACAGCAAGCATTGCGACAATTAAAAAGTATTTACGGAGAACTTTTATCGGTATTATTTTTGATTATGTAACAATGAAGATGAAGACGACAAAAGACAACATATTACAAGAAGGCTTACTAGAACAGTATGTTTTGGGGGAACTCGATGCTACACAAGAAAAAAGTATTGAGCAACTCCGTATGTCTGATAAAGACATTGCCAACAAACTTGATAGTATCGAAAGAAATTTCGAAAAAATAGGCTTAGAAAATGCTATTGCTCCACCTGCTGGGGTTAAAGTGAATCTTCTTACTAAGGTTAGCAACTTTAGTGAATCAGTTGAAGAAAAGCCGAACTCTTATAAACTTTGGTTAGGTATAGCCGCAAGTTTTGCTACATTTCTTTTATTAGGGTCTTTATGGTTATATTCAGAATTAAACACAGTAAAAGAAGAATTAGACATTGTTGGTAATCAAAATGAAGCTTTGCAAAAAGATTTAGAAGGACTTACTAAAAGCTACAACGAAACAAACAAATGGTATACAGCAATTTCTAATCCAGACACAGAGCAATATATCTTAAGAGGAAATATACAATTACCCGACGCCAAAATTGTAAGCTATGTTAATCATACCAATAAAACTGTAATAATTAACACGCAAAAGCTTCCTGAATTAGACAAAGACCATGACTACCAAATGTGGGCAGATGTCGATGGTGAAATGATTGATATGGGTGTTATCGCTAAAGACAAGTCGTTAATGGCAATGACCTATATAGATAATGCCGAGTCTCTTAATATTACCATTGAACCTGCTGGTGGAAACGACCATCCAACAGTTGAGCGTTTAATATCTAATGTGTATTTAGATTAAGTAAGGTTCTCGATACGATTTTCTAAAAGGAAATCACTCGAACAGTCGACGACATTTATTTTATTCTACCTTTGTGGCAAACACGAATAGATGTCATTCAAAGACTTACCATTAAATAAACCATTATTACGTGCTGTTGTAGAATCGGGTTATACCGAACCCACATTAATTCAGCAACGATGCATTCCGCATATCATTGAGAAGAAAGACGTGGTAGCTTCTGCACAAACAGGAACCGGTAAAACGGCAGCTTTTGCCTTACCCATTTTACAATTGTTGTTTGATAAGCAAGACGCACCAAAGCGTGGCAAAAAAATCCGTGCACTAGTAGTAAGTCCAACTAGGGAATTAGCTGTACAGATAAATGAAAACTTTAAAACCTACTCAAAACATACAAATTTAAGGTCAACAGTTATATTTGGTGGCACTTCAATAGAACCACAAATTGACGTTTTGAAGAAAGGTATTGACATCTTAATTGCAACACCCGGACGTTTATTGGACTTACACAAACAAGATTATATAAATCTCGATTATATTGAAACTTTAGTTCTCGATGAAGCCGATTTAATGCTAGATATGGGCTTTATTGACGATGTAAAAAAGATTGAACGTTTGTGCCCTGAAGACAGACAAACATTATTATTCTCAGCTACGATTCCGTATAAGGTAGAACAATTGGCAAATTCTATATTAAAAGAGCCAATCCGTGTAGATGTGACGCCATCTAAATCGGTAGCAACTGCCATTAATCAGATGTTGTATTATGTGCCAAAACGCAATAAAATGGAATTGTGTTTACATCTATTACGAAACACAGTAAAAGGCAATATCCTCATATTTCGACGCACTAAATTTGGTGTAGATAAGCTTGAAAAAACTCTACAAAAAAACGGTTATAAAGTCGACAGTATTCATGGTGATAAAAACCAAAGCGATAGACAAACCGCACTAAATAAATTCAAAAATGGCTATGTAAAAATACTGATAGCTACTGACGTTGCCGCTCGTGGGATTGACATAAATGAACTCGATTCTGTTATTAATTTTGACATGCCAAATGTACCCGACACTTACGTGCACAGAATTGGACGTACAGGTCGTGCTGGAAATGTCGGTACTGCATATTCATTGTGTTCTGCAGATGAAAAGAGTTATGTAAAGAAAATACAAGAGTCAATAAATATTCAAATTCCTGTTGAGGAAAATCATCCTTATCCCTTAGACCCAAAGGCGAAACCAATTGTTCACAAAAAGAAAGGTAGTAAGTACAAAAAAGGACGTAAAGGCGAAGGGTCTAAAAAAAAGAAGAAGCGATGGTATTAATTTTTAGACCGCTAGCGCTGTTAGAAGTTAGACTGCTTCGCTTTTAAAACGCTTTGCTGTTAGATTTTAACATGAGAGATTACATTCAGACTATTGATTTTCTGATGTCTAATCTCTCATTTCTATTCTCTATCTTCAATTTTTATCTACTCAAACGTCATTTCGAATAACAAATAATGTTTTATCCCAAATTTACTTCCCCAATTCTCTAAGTCTTTACCTGCTGTACCAACCTCGCACCATGATTTTGACCCATCTTCGCGTTCATATGGTAAAATGTAAGCCAGTAAATAAAACGGCTTGTTATACTGAATGTCTAGATTACTTTCATCCGCAATGTTGCGTAAGCTGTAATCTTTAGATTTTGTGGCTTTAAATTCTTTGTTTGTGCTAAAACGAGGGAATTTAAATTTCATCTGCAGTTTGTTATCAACGTGCTTTGCCAAAATTCTCATCTTAAGCTCTCCCTTTTTTAAAGTTGCAAATTGCGGAACGCCTAAGTTTTTACTGTCAACAACTACAGATTCTGATTTTACTTTACCATTCCAGATCTCCTTAACGGTAATTTTATAAGCTTTTCCTTTTAACTCTTCACCTTCAAAATTTATTTTCATATAGTCGATTCCTTCAAAATCGAGAATATCACTTAACTCATAATTATCGGATGAATAATCTGTGGTCATTTTTAAGCCTGAAGGCGCTTTAATCTCTACTAACTCTTCTTGACTTTGTTGTGCTGTTAAACTGCTGAAGCAAATTAATGCAACAGCCAATACTTGTAGTTTTCTCATGATTTATTTATTAATTTTTTTGATTGAATCCTCGTGTGTGTAGATGATGCCATGTACAATATCGAAGTAGATATCTCCAGACAATGCTTCGCCTGGATGTGGGTCTTTGGTCATCATGGTATATTTTTCTCCTGTTTTTGTAGGCTGAAGGTTTGCTACAAAATTCTGACCAATTATATTCTTAGTGTTATTTCCAATGACTTTCATACTATGATTTGTCTTTGGATAGAATAAATGGATTTTGGAATACTCAGAAAACAAACCGAAATGGTCAAAATCTTTAGACCAATTGTAAAACCAATATTCGCTATTAAAATCCGTGATTTTTGTTTGTTTGCCAATTTCACCGATTTCAATTTTTGAAAATTCGGATTTGATTTCTGTTTGCGAAATAGACGCTATATTAGAATTGTAGACACTTTTCAGATTATACGTACCTCCTAAAATGCGTTCTGCATCAAAAGATAGCACGTTGTTTAGCTTTATGTTATTGTATAAATTCCTTAACTCTTCTACATTCAATTTTCCTTTGGTTTGGCTAATTGATAATTCGTTTTGTATTTCTCCCCCGAAGTATATGTTTGAATTTTCAGCATTAATATTCAATTTAATAAATGGTGGTATTTTAATAATAAACTTACTCTTCATGATATCAACTCGTTTACTACTTACTTCATTAAACATATTATTTCTATCATTTCCTTTAAAGAAGGTAAACTGTTGTAAAAACTGCTCCGGATTTGGTGTTCTATTTCTTTGGATAACTTTTAATAAAGAATCTTTAGAAATTCTAACAACACTATCATTATCCGTTTTGGTTTTAATAGATGTGTTACTTGGTTTAAAAAGCAGTTTATCCTCATTGTCCACTGAATAATTAATGAGTTGTATTGCTTTGTTACTATTAACCTCAAGAGTTATATGATTATTGGATTGCGCCGTTTTAATACTAATCTTTTCCAAAGTCTCTGCTATCTGCTTTCTTGAATACCCTTTAAACTCCAAGGCATAATTTAAATGTAGTTTACCATCATTAGACTCCTCTATTCTTACAGTAGTATTTTTAAAATTGAAAACCACGCTCATATCTTTTGTTGCAGGAATGGATTTCTTAAGAATATTCCTGTAGTCAAAGTCTTGACTATATAAGCTTACCGACGTGATGAATATCAGTAAGATTGTAAATAGATTTCTCATAATGTTCGTGGTTTTTGATTTAATATCTTGATGTGCTCTTGGATGTCTTTAAGCAATTGTAAACGTGTTTGTAGATTTTGTATTAGCATTTCTACAACAGCTATATTGTTAGTATCATTTTTAAATGCTATTGAAATCTCTTTGTAATCTTCATCCAAATCCAATAGACGTTTTTCGTAGCGTTTTACCAAAACCGAATCTGTAGCAATAGCTTTAAAATTTTGCCATTCAGTTTCAATATTTGCTAGATATTCTTTTTCTACTTGGGCAACTTGCGCTACGAGCGGATTCTCTTCTGCTTCTGGTTTTTGCAAAGTAAAAAAGCCTACGGTTAGCGCAATTACAACCACTGCTGCTATTCGCAGAAATAGATAATTAGATTTGTTAGACTCATTAGATTTTTCAGAATTTAACTTGGCTAAAAATTCTTCGCGATGGTTTCTTGGTAACTCGTGTTTGGTGTCTTCAACCTCATTTTTAAATAATTCTCTAATATCTCGCTTCATTATATCTTGTTTTAAGTAGTTCTTGTAATTGTTGTTTGGCGCGTCGTAGCTGTGTTCTAGATGTTTTTATGTTGATATCCAAAATCTCTGAAATTTCTTCGTGGTCGTAACCATCAATCAAGTAAAGTCTAATGACTAATCGGTATTTTTCTGGCAATTGAGTAATAGCTTCAACAATTTGCGTTTTAGTTATTGAGGTTTCAAACTGCCAATTGCTATCATCTACAATTTGAAGATTATCGGTTTCTAAAGATTCCGTTTCAAATTTATTTTTTCTAATGGTATCAATACATTGGTTAATGATTATTCGTTTTAACCAAACACCAAATGTTGATGTCTCCGTATAATTTTCAATATTAAAAAACGCCTTCAAAAAGCCTTCTTGCATGGCGTCTTTAGCATCTTCCTTATTATTTAAATATCTACACGCTACATTATACATAGCCTCACAATAACTATCATACACTTGCATCTGTGCTTTTTGGTTGCCGCGTTTGCAAGCATTGATAAGTTGATTGGTTTTGTTTTGCATTTGTTTAGTTAGGTTCTCTACTTCTAAAAACGAGAAAAAATCATAAGAGTTTCAAAATGAATTAAAAAAATAGACATTTAATCTTAATATGATTAATTTTAATCGCTAATAAACCACAACCCATGAGCAAAGACTACAATAATCCTGCTTTTAAGAAACTTTTAGAAAAATTACAAGAAGAAAGTTGGCAGTTAGAACTTCTAATATCTGGTTTTGCAATTTTTGGGCTATTTACAGCTTATGAGCCTATAAATATTTACCTAAAAGAATCCATAGCTACGGGCCAAGACTACAAAAGGGCAGTTTTTACTGTCACTAAAATTTCTTGCATAATATTAACGTTTAGCTTATTGGTCCATGTATTATTAAGAGGTTTATGGATTGGCGCTCTGGGCTTACGTTACGTTTCTGGCGATATAGATTACGAAGAACTAAATTACGGGCAAAAGTTTACAAAGTATCTTAAGAAAAGAGTTGGCTCTTTTGATAAATACATTGCCACATTAGAGAATTATTGCAGTATTATTTTTGCTGCTTCTTTTCTTTTAATTTTCTATGTCTTGGCTATGACTTTTATAATAATAACCATTGGTTTTACTGGTAATAGTATTATAAGTAGCGATTGGCTACCCGAGTGGCTTGCCCTAGGTTTTGGAATTCCGTTTATGATATTTATTGTCATAGGCATGTTTTTAACGTTTATTGATTTTGTAACACAAGGTTTTTTGAAGAAAAAGAAGTGGTTGGCAAAAATCTACTTTCCGTTTTATTGGGTGTTTAGTTTTATTACGCTATCCTTTTTATATCGTCCTATTGTTTACAACTTTTTAGACAACAAATTTGGAAGACGTTTTAGCCTACTGCTATTTCCGCTATTTATTGGTATTGCTATTTCCTTTTCACTTCACTATAATTTTTCAAATTACTTTAGTCCGGAAAACAACTCCAACGAATACATCTCGAATAGAGAAAATTATGAAGATTTATTAGATGAAAAATTAGGATTTATAGACCACATCACTATTCAATCCAAAGTTGTAAAAGAGAATTACATTAAAGTTTTTGTACCTTATTCTGAAACTATTGAAAATCGAATTTTTTATTTCAACGAAGGCTTAAAGCCTGAAAAAGATATCCGTGGACTAGACACAGACGTTATTAATATTAATGTTAGTGATAGAAAAATAAACAGAGACAGCCTTAGACGTGAATATTTAACCACGTTTAACAAAATATATTACACCAAAATAGATTCCGTTGTTGTAAAATCTGATTTTATAGTTAGTCATACCAAAAAAGGTACTCTTGGTTTTGAAACATTTTTATCCACAAAAAATTTATCAGACGGCAAGCATACTCTAGAGTTTAAGAGAAAAGGACTAAATAAAGAAAAGGACACCTTATATTACAGTATTGCCAAAATCCCGTTTTGGTATTATCCAGACTAAAACTGTAATCGTTTATCGACATATGTTTTTAATATTGGAATTTGTAGCCCAATCATTAAAGTAAAAGCGATTGCCGCATAAATTAATGTCTGCGAGACATTAAAGTCAAAATCTTTTAATGGATTGAAACTTATTTGTGATAAGTTGAGAAGTTCTGATAATCTTGAGGTTGATTCACTTTTATCTAAAAATGCGTAAATCACAAGGGAAACAAGAGCAAATCCAATAATATACCAAACCCATTTAGAAATTAACGGTTTGTAAACGGTAGCTTCAGATTTTACATTTAGTTGCTCTAAAACTTGGTTTGTAAAGTCTGATGATGGCTTTTCTAATGCATCATTTGCCATTAATTGGTCTACAAAAAATTCTAGTTCTTTATCATTAGGCTCCATAACTTCTTGTATTTTCTAGTTTTAAATGCTTTTCTAAAATTACTGCTAATTTTTTTCTAGCTCTAAATAGTTTCACTTTTATTGTATTGGCTGACACCTCTATAACCTCTGATATTTCATCTAAAGATAACTCTTCAAAATAAAATAGTGTTAATAGATAACTGTCTTCACTAGGCAACATATTTACACATTGCTTAATCAAGTTAGTTTTTTCAGTCTTAATCATACCTTCTAAAGCATTGTCAATCGTTTCAATTTTATTTATTGTAAACTCATCTATAGACACATCTTTTAAGTGTTTTTTATTCTTTTTTATAGTATCTAAACAGGTATTATACGTCACCCTATAAATCCATGTAGAGAACTTAGAATCTCCCTTAAACTTATCTAAAGATTTATATACTTTAACAAAGGCATCTTGCGCCACTTCCTCTGCTTCTTCTCTATTCTTCAACATACGCAACGCTAAAGTAAAGACCAAGTCTTTATAACGGTCTACCAATTGCCCATAAGCATTATGGTCTCCATCTATGATTAGCGCTATAAGTTGATTGTCGTTAGTGGTCATTTTTATTTAAGACGACTATAATCTGAATTAGGTTACAGAATTAAAAAAAATAAAATTCTTGTAACCTCTTTTTAAAACTTGTCGTCATAAGCTATGAACAGATTAAAATTAATCAATTAAAAAACAAACATTATGATAACCAGTTTACTTATCAACAGCTCAGACGATGCGGCAGAATTATTAATCCCTATTAGTTTTTTTCTAGTCGTCTTTGGAATTATTTACTTGTACTTTTCAACCAGAAACAAAGAACGTTTAGCACTTATAGAAAAAGGTGCAGATGCTAGTATTTTTAATATTGGTAAACGCGGCTCATCATGGAAAGTCGTAGTTATTAATTTAGCATTTTTATTAATGGGTATAGGTTTAGGTACTTTTTTAGCTGCACTAATTGATACTTATACCGATCTTGAAGAAGGCGCCATGGCAGCAGTAATTTTCTTTATGGCTGGTGTAGGACTTTATGTTGGATACTTACAGACCAAAAAAGATTTAGACAATTAACAATCAATCAGCCCAATTAAAAAGCCGTTATCAAGTACTTTGGTAACGGCTTTTCTATTTGAAATAATGTATATTAGAACTATGATTAAACATCTCTGCTTTTTTTCGACAGTCTTTTTAAGCATTCTCCAAAGTCACACGCAAATTTCAATTTTAGATGGAGACTCTAAACTACCAGTTTCTTACGCTTCAATATCTTTTGGAAATGGTAACGGCATCGTTGCCGATGATGAAGGAATTTTTGTTTTTACAAAAAAACTCTATCCAGATATTGATTCTTTATATATCTCTGCCTTAGGCTATAAAGATTTATCGATAAGTACAAAACAATTACAACCTCAGCTTTTTTTATATCCGCAAGCCGATGAGCTAGATGAAGTTGTTATTGGTGTAAAAATTGATAAAACTGAAGGTAAAAAATACAAAACCGAAAGTCTTAAACCTTACCTCGATGACGACTACTATAAATGTTGGCTACCAACGATAGAATCTGAGATTGCCGTGTATTTCCCAAATGAGGATGACAGACTCAAACGTATAGCTAAAGTTAAATTTCCTATTGCTTTAGAATCTAAAGAATGGAAAAACAGAAAGAAAGCTAATAAAGAAAAGAAGAAATTCTCTACACTTTTCAAAGTAAATATTTATGAAAATCTTTACGGTAAACCTGGCCGAAATCTAAATACCGAAACTATAGTGTTTAGAGCTACAGAACAAGATGGCGATTATCACGAGTTAGACATAGAGGAACAAAACATTTTAATACCAGAAGAAGGTGTTTTTATCTCTCTGCAAGTCATTGGATATACAAACAAAAACGGCAAATTGCTCCCAAATAAGAAATACAAGGAAATAAAAGGGCCACAAGGAACAGTGAAAATACCTACCAATTTTAGACCATTACTTCCGTTTACTAATCAAATATCAGAAAATAGAACCTTTGTAAAGCGTGTTTTTATAAACGGAAATAATTGGCAGATGTTTAAAAAAGGAAACGGTTTTCAGTCTTCTCTTCTTAAAAGTGGACTTAACAATTATGGGATTGGCATAGATTTACACGTGTTTAAAGATTGATTTCTATTTAAATATTGTTCTTGTTGAAAACTCCAAAATACATTCTTCCTGTAATTATTTTTTCTCAGTTCTGCTGTACGTCACTTTGGTTTGCTGGTAACGCCATAATCGACGACTTATCATTGAACTTTAATTTATACGCATCCGCATTAGGAGAATTGACCTCAGCTGTACAGTTTGGTTTTATTTTAGGCACATTTTTATTCGCAATTTTAACTATTACCGATAGGTTTTCGGCTTCAAAAGTATTTTTCTTTTCAGCAGTAATAGCTGGATTTATCAATCTATCATGTCTTCTTCCGAATAATTCTTTAGCTTCTCTTCTTTTAATTCGGTTTGCAACTGGATTTTTCTTGGCAGGTATCTATCCTGTTGGAATGAAAATAGCGTCTGACTTTTTTAAAGCTGGACTTGGAAAATCTCTAAGCTATTTGGTAGGCGCATTAGTATTAGGCACTGCTTTTCCGCATTTACTAAATACTAATTTGCTTCAGTTAAATTGGACAACTGTTGTTTTTTCTACATCCACACTATCGATTATTGGCGGTACTTTAATACTAGCTTTTGTTTCAAACGGACCTTATTATAAAAAAGCACTTTATTTCGATGCTAGAAAACTATTTAAAGTCTTTAGGAACCGAGCTTTTAAATCTGCTGCATTTGGCTACTTTGGACACATGTGGGAGCTCTATACCTTTTGGGCTTTTACTCCGATTTTATTAAGTGTATATCAAGATACACACTTAAGCGTCAGTTTTAACATTCCTCTTTTTTCGTTCTTAATCATTGCTATTGGTAGTCTTGGATGTATTATTGGAGGACATATGGCTTCTAAATACAGCACTAAATCCGTTGCAAAAATGGCCTTAGTGGTATCTGGCTGTTGCTGCTTGTTCTCTCCTATTTTCTTATCTATCGACTCTCAAACTATCTTTATTATATTTTTAATGATTTGGGGAATGGCAGTCATTGCAGATTCGCCTTTATTTTCTACACTCGTAGCTCAGAATGTTGCCGCCGACGCTAAAGGAACAGCACTTACCATAGTTAATTGTATAGGATTTGCTATTACAATTGTAAGCCTTCTAATATTTAATTCATTATTAGAACATTTTAATACAAAGTATCTTTTTACGATACTAGCACTAGGTCCATTATTTGGCTTATATCATTTAAGGAAAAGTGCTTAGTCTACAATCTCAAAATCAAAATAAGTATCAGGAAATGGCTCACCTCGAAGTGTAAAATGCCACCATTCTTTAGGATAATTTCTAAATCCATGTTTTAGCATTACGCTTTGAAGACGTTGCCGATTTTGTTTTTGCACATCTGTAATATTTTGGTAATCTACCCAAGACGGTTCTCCAAAAAAATCATACGGACTTCCCATGTCCAAGGGTTTACCAGTTTCTCCACTGATGATAGTTAAATCTATTGTGCTACCACGACTATGCCCGGATTTACTGGCAATATAACCCTCTTTAAATAGGTGACGCTTATTTACATTGGGATAAAACCTTGACTTGTTAGTGGTATCGTTAATCTGCCTTGCCCAACGCACAAAATGATTAACTGCTGTTTGAGGTCGATAGCCATCATACACCTTTAAACAGAGATTTTGCCTTTGTAGCTCGTCTTGTACTAACTTTAATTGTTTGGCCGCTGCTTTAGTAAGGTAAAGCGTATTAGATTTATAACCATCTATTGTATCACCGACAAAATTATTATTAGTATAATATCTCAATTCTACATCTAAATCTGGAATGATTGATTGTACTTTAATGAAACCATCTGGTACGGTTTGTAGCTGTTGCATAGAGTAAAAACCAATAGCAATCAGAAAAAGAAATATGGTATTTTTGTAAAACTTCATCAAAGCTAAGTTAGATAAAAAAAGTTATGGATTTATTTTCTGAAGAAAAACAGGTTTTCAACCTACCAGATGCAGAACTCATTTATTATCCAAACTTTTTATCTAAGCAAGAAGCTGACCAACTCTTTGATACACTAAAACAAGAAACAGACTGGCAAGAAGACGACATTAAAATATTTGGCAAAGTCTATAAGCAACCGAGGTTAACGACACTTTACGGAGAAAACAATCAACCGTACGCCTATTCTAGTATAACCATGAACCCAAAACCATTTACGCATGAGGTTAAGGCCATAAAAACAAAAATTGAAACTAAAACAGAACATCAATTTAATACTGTATTACTTAATTTGTATAGAAATGGTAATGATAGTAATGGCTGGCATGCAGATAACGAAAAGGAATTAGGTAAAAATCCTGTTATTGCCTCCTTAACAATAGGAGAAGAACGACCATTTCATTTTAAACATCGAAAATTCAAAGAAGAACGCCATAAACTAATACTTAAGCATGGTAGCTTATTGATTATGAAAGGTGCTATGCAACACCACTGGCTACATCAAATAGCTAAAACCAAAAAAGCAATTGGAGAACGGATCAATCTTACATTTAGAAAACTGGTAAGTCTATAAAAATGAAAAGTCGAGATCCCTCAATCTCGACTTTTCTAATTTGCTTTAATTTTATGCTAGTAGATTCAGGGTTACTAAAGCCAACAACATAATGCAAATATTTAATTAATTAATCCATTGAACTAAAAACTAATTTAGTACACCACAAATATAAGAGCACATTTTAAATAGAACGATTAAAAACATTATTAATCGATGAAATACATTAAATTTTAACATTTATAGATAAAAAACACATTTTTACCGATAAAAAACACTATTAAACAAAGTTCTCTAATAAGATAAATAACAATAAGTCACTTATAATTCTTGTTATAGAAAGCGTAACTTTGCTAGACATTACGTAATACATCATGAAAAAAATATTACATCTATTTTTCTGTTTGATAATTTCAACATCCTTCGCGCAACAAACGGACTTCGAAGAGAAAGAACTCACAGTTACTGATTTAATAGACGGAACACTCTTAGCTCCAAAAAATAATCGAGAAACCAATTTAGCTATCATAATAGCTGGTTCTGGTCCAACAAATAGAAACGGAAACCAAAACTTTTTAAAGAGTAACAATTTAAAAAAGCTTGCAATAGCACTTTCTGAAAATGATATTTCATCCTTTAGATATGATAAGCGCATTGTTAAACAAATAAAAACAGGAAAAGTCGATGTTAAGTCTATGCGTTTCGAGGATTTTGTGTCCGATGCTAAAGATGTTATTAATTACTTTAAGGCCGAAAATAAATACTCTAAAATATATGTCATTGGCCATAGCCAAGGTAGTTTAGTAGGTATGCTTGCATTAGAAGAGGCAGATGGTTTTATTTCTCTAGCGGGTGCGGGACAAAAAATAGGAGACGTTATTATTGATCAGATTAACAATACGGCAAGACAATATGTAGAAGACACTAAAAGGGTTGTAACTAAATTACAAGCTGGTGAAATTGCAAATGACTACCCGATTGCGCTAGCGTCTATGTTTAATCTAGACATCCAACCGTTTATGATATCTTGGATGGCATATAATCCGACGGAAATAATTTCAGAAATAAAAAAACCAATTCTAATCGTAAATGGTACTAAAGATTTACAAGTTTCTGAAGACGAAGCTAAACTGCTAGCGAAAGCAAATCCTAATGCTAAACTCCGAATTATTGAAAACATGAATCATGTGTTATTTACCATTGAGGGCGATAGATTAGAAAATTCTAAATCCTATGGCGAATCGTTTAGACCGATTAATCCAGAATTAATTGATAGCATCGTCGAATTCATAAAGAATTAAAAGGAATTCCAAAAAACAACAATTAAAAAAGCCGTTTCATATCTGAAACGGCTTCTTTACTAACTAACCAACCAATCGTAATGAAAGCGTTTGTAGTATCGTCGGTAACCAGCCGACTTTCGCATTTATCATTACACTTTTATAAGAGCAAATGGCGTGCCAAACTTTATTTTTAATAAAAAATATTATTCTTGTAACATTTAAAAATATTTGGCTACTAATATTTTAAATCATATCTTTATGATATCATTTTAATATCATATTAAATCAACTATTAAAATATTAAACCATGAAAGAAGAAAAAATCATTGTCCCAGCTAACGGTTACCTTATGTTATTTGTGTTCTTAGTCCTATTCTTTGGGAGCATAGCGCTTATACCAATCTATCAAACACCTTGGCCAGTTATTGGTATTGTTGCAGCATTAATCATTGCCTTTGGGTTTTTAATGGTACAACCTAATGGCTCTCGTGTACTCTTACTATTCGGAAAGTATGTCGGTACTGTAAAAAAGAACGGTTACTACTGGGTAAATCCATTTTATACCAAAAAGAAAATATCGCTTCGCGCCAGTAACTTTGATAGTGAACGCTTAAAGGTCAACGATAAACTTGGTAATCCAGTTATGATTAGCACCATACTCGTATGGCGTGTGCAAAACACTTATAAAGCAGCTTTTGATGTCGATAATTACGAAAACTTTGTGCGTGTGCAAACGGATGCTGCAGTGCGTAAACTAGCTAGTATGTATCCTTACGATAACTTTGCCGATGAGGGACATGACGAAGATATTACACTACGTTCTAGTGTTAATGAGGTAAGCAATGCCTTAGAAAAAGAAATCGACGAGCGTTTATCCATCGCTGGCATCGAAGTATTAGAAGCACGTATTGGTTACTTAGCTTACGCGCAAGAAATCGCAAATGCCATGCTTAAACGCCAACAAGCAACAGCCATAGTTGCCGCTAGACATAAAATTGTAGAAGGCGCGGTGAGCATGGTAGAAATGGCAATAGAAGAACTTAATAAAAAGAACGTTGTTGATTTAGACGAAGAGCGCAAAGCAGCTATGGTGAGTAACCTTATGGTTGTTCTTTGTGGAGATAAAGATGCCTCTCCTGTTGTTAACACAGGAACTCTAAATCACTAATAATGAACAAAAACCAGACATATAGCATTGCTATTGGCAGTGCTATGGGCTTAAGTATAGGAACCACGATAGGTGCAGTAACAGGCAATATTGCTATGAGTTTAATTTACGGCTCTTTAATCGGTACAATAATAGGTGCTGTTATTGCTATGGTAGTTTTTAAAAATACTGAAGACTAGAAAAAATACACCAAATAATGAAAGAATATAAAGTTGTTCACCTAAAATTAGGTTGGAAAAACCGCCTTCAAGCATTAGAAGACATACTTAATCAGTATGCTCGCGAAGGATGGATAGTTAAAGAAATGGGACATGGTTGGACCAGTGCCATATTAGAAAGAGATAAAAATAGATAAAAATGAAAATTTTTAAAGAACAACAACGATTTACGCAATCGTGGCTAATAATACTCATATTGGTTAGTATGGTTGTTCCTGTAGCTGTTATTCTCAAAGATACAGACAAGATGCCTCTGACCGAATTAATTATTGCCTTGGCTGTTATTATAATAACACCATGCATCATTTTTATATTTCAGCTTAACACAAGGATTGACGAAGAAGGCATACATTATCAATTTTTCCCATTTCATTTAAAATACCGCTTAATTAAATGGAACGAGATAAATAAAAGTTATGTTAGAACCTATGACCCTATTGGCGAATACGGTGGCTGGGGATTAAAAGGAGGATTTTTATGGAAAAAATCCAAAGGCATTGCCATTAATGTAAAAGGCGATATAGGTATACAGCTAGAGTTAACTAGTGGAAAGAAAATTTTAATAGGTACGCAAAAGAAAGCACAAGCCGAAAGCACCTTAGAAAACTATAAACATAAAATGTCATGAAAACAATTTTACTAAGCTTTGCATTTTGCTTTTCGCTCTTTGTATTAGGGCAAAACCAAATTGCGTCAGAAGAAAAGCTTTTAATGAATGATAGCATTCAGTTACCAGGAACGTTAACCTATACTTCAGAATTAAAAACGCAGCCGCTAGTTATATTTGTTCAAGGCTCGGGAAATCCAGATAGAAATGGCAACCAACCAGCAATGGGCGTAAATATTAATTATATTAAACTGCTTAGAGATAAATTGAATAAAAATGGTATTGCTTTTTATAGTTACGATAAACGAAATGTGACTAAAGAGAACATGCCATATTTACTAAAAAGCTTTGTGTTTGACGATTTAGTTACTGATGTCACTACAGCTATCGATGCCTTTAAAAATGATGAGCGATTTTCGTATATTACCTTAATTGGTCATAGTCAAGGCTCGTTAGTGGCAATGCTAGCCGTAAACGAAAACGTAGACAAGTTTGTATCATTAGCTGGACTTGGAGAACCTGTAGATTTGGCATTAACACGCCAAATAACCGCACAAAGTGCGCAATTAGGAGAAAAAACTAAAGCACACTTTAAGGAGCTTAAAGAAACGGGAGAGATAAAAAATGTTGACCCATTACTTATCTCCATTTTTGCTAAACAAAATCTTCCCTTTTTTAAGAATTACATTAAGTACAATCCAGCAGAAGTTATTAAAACGCTAACGATTCCTGCACTTGTAATAAATGGTAAAAAGGATATACAAGTCTTAGTAAATGATGCCAATTTATTGCACGCTGCTAAGCCAGATTCAGAACTTGTAATAATCGATAAAATGAATCATGTCCTTAAAATTATCGAAAAAGACAGTGATAACCTAGCATCTTACACGTCTCCTAACTTTCCATTATCTGAAGAGTTGGTAACGGTAATTTCAAATTTTGTAAAACAGTAAAAATGGCTAAGAAAAAAGCATTTGCATTACGACTTAACGAAGAAATGCTAAAGGCTATTGAGAAATGGGCTACGGACGAATTTCGCAGTACCAATGGCCAAATAGAATGGATGCTCATGCAATACCTTAAAGAACATAAAAGACAACCCAAACAAAAAGATAAAGAGTGACTTTAATAGTCACTTTTTTTGTGTTTCAATTTTTGTATTTTGCTGAAATATTTTATTTATGAAAAGCCTCTTTAAGAATACTTTAATTTTTATCTCACTTTTATTTTTCTCTAATATAGTCGCCTCACAGGAATTGACTATTGAAAGTGTCAATGAAAACAGCTCTAAAAAATTTGAGATACCCGTTTTAATAAGTAACATCTCATTCAATGAGTTTGAAATTGAATTATCTACACTTGATTCAATAGCTAAATTCAGAGATATTAACTTAAAAAACTACGAAGATTCTTTTACGGTTGAAGTCAATAATTATAGTAGCTCTATTAAATTTAAATCAAAAGAGACTATAAATATTAGTACTGAGACTTTATTCAATATTGAAATAAAAACAGATGAGAGTTTTGTAAAAAAAGATATTATTCAAGTTCAAAAAGTAGATTTTTATAATAATAAAGAGAAAGTAAATATTAATGTTATAAGTAAAGAATCAACTGCTATTGTAAAAGCTCCATTATTCACAAAAGACACAATAGTTTTTGGACTTTTAATGTTGGCTCTTGGAATCGTATTTTTTTCTGAATCCAAAGAGCAAGGATTTTGGTCAAAATTCTACAAAATAGTTCCAGGACTTTTTGTTGCTTATATGATACCCGCTTTTTTAACTACATCAGGACTTATCGCTCCAGAATGGGAAACAATTTCAGAAGACAATAAAATAATATCCCATAGCACAAACTTATACTACATGGCTAGCCGCTATTTGTTACCAGCAGCGTTAGTTTTAATGACGTTAAGTATAGACCTCAAAGGTGTTTTTAATTTAGGCTGGAAAGCCTTAGTGATGTTTTTTGCTGGTACTGTTGGTATCGTCATCGGTGGCCCAATTGCGCTTCTTTTAATTGCACAAATCAGCCCAGATTTAATAGGCGTTACTGGCCCAGATGCGGTTTGGAGAGGACTTTCTACATTAGCTGGTAGTTGGATTGGTGGTGGTGCCAACCAAACAGCAATGCTAGAGATTTATGGTTATAATCAGAAGCTGTACGGCGGAATGGTATTCGTAGATATCGTCGTTGCCAATATTTGGATGGCTTTAATTTTAATAGGCATTGGTAAACGCAATCGCTTTAATAAATGGTTAAAAGCCGACACAAAAGCAATTGAAGATTTAAAGGATAAAGTCTCTAAATTCTCGGAAAGTGTAAAACGAAATCCATCGTTAACAGATATTATGATTATTGCCGCTATTGCTTTTGGTGCAGTTAGCTTTGCACATTTAGCATCGGATTATTTGGGACCTTATTTTGATACTGTTGTGAGTAATATCGAAAACCCTACTACCAGAAATATATTTACGTTTTTAGGTTCTAAATTCTTTTGGATGATTAGTATTGCTACTTTAATTGCCATTGGTCTTTCCTTTACAAAAGCCAGAAACTATGAGGGTGCTGGTGCTAGTAAATTTGGCAGTGTCTTTATTTACATATTAGTCGCAACTATTGGTATGAAGATGGATTTAACCCTAATTTTTGATAACGGCTTACTAATTCTTGTAGGTTTAGTATGGATGACCATCCATGCACTATTACTCATTGGCGTAGCCAAATTGATTAAAGCACCTTACTTTTTCTTAGCAGTAGGAAGCCAAGCTAATGTTGGTGGTGCAGCCTCTGCTCCTATTGTTGCTTCTGCGTTTCACCCATCTTTAGCAACTGTTGGTGTACTGTTAGCCGTATTTGGATATGCAGTTGGTACTATTGCTGCGATTGGTTGTACTATTTTGATGCAAATTGTATCCGGAGCTTAGTTGTTTTTTAAAACAAAAATGAGATATTTGTCCACTAAAAAATTTCCTATAATGAAAGCGTTTCAAAATCTACTATATATCATTCTTATCTCATTAATTGTATCGTCTTGCAATTCTGAGACAGAAAAAAACTTTACCTTAAATGGGTCTGTTAAAGGTTTAAAAAAAGGTGTGGTATATCTTCAAAAAGAGGACGGAACGTCCATAGTAGATTTAGATTCTGTAGTTATAAAAGGCACCTCAGATTTCACCCTTAAAACTAACATAGACGAGCCTATTTTGCTGTATCTTAAGCTACATAAAAATGATGGGCAAGAACATTTTATCCCATTTTTTGCCGATAAAGGTATAACTGAAATTAAAACAACGCTAAAACGATTTACAAGTGATGCCAAAATAACTGGCTCTGAGCAGCAAGTGCTTTTAGAAGAATATCTAAAATTAATGTCTGACTTTAATGATAGTAACTTAGACCTAATAAAAGCAAATTTTGAAGCCGCGAAGCGCAATGATACCATTACCTCAGATTCTTTAGCCAAACGTTCTAACCGATTATTAAAGCTTAAATACGCATCTACAATAAATTTTGCATTGAACCATGGTGATAGCGAAGTTGCACCTTACCTAGCACTTTACGAAGCACCTAATGCAAGCGTAAAATATCTAGATAGCATCTACAACAATCTTACAGATAAAGTGAAGCAATCGTACTACGGTAAAACTTTAGGAAAAGCTTTAAACGATTTTAAAAAAGCGCAAGACAGTATTAAGTAAGTGCTTCTTTTCTTGGCTTGATATTTCGTTTTTAAAAACCTAACTTCGTTTAACATCCTATATAGTTCTGTTGCTGAGCAAGTCGAAGCATTACCAACTAACCATATCTTATCGTTATGTGCATGCTAAAAAAAAGAAACTGTAACGTCAATACATTTTTTTAATCCTTAAAGGAAACCAAAAGAACAAATGAGAAAATTCGCTTTAATAATAGTCATAGTAATTTCTTTTTCATCGTGTAATCAACGCAATAAAAACAATGATAATCCTATAAGTGAAAACCAAATTGTAATGGATTCTTTAACCGCTGAATTGGATTCTATTCAAAAAAATGGACGAATAAATGGATTTGCAGTTGCAATGGTCGACCAAAACGGAGTGCTCTATGAAAAAGGCTTTGGATTAGCTAATCTTGAGACAAAAGAGAAGTATACAGAAAATACAATACAGCACATTGCTTCGGTTTCTAAAACGTTAATTGGTATATCCTTAATGAAAGCTAAAGAAATGGGGAAATTAAATTTAGATGATCCGATTCAGGACTATTTGCCTTTTAAGGTAGTAAATCCAAATTACCCTAATGAAACAATTACAGTAAGACAATTGGCTACACATACTTCTAGTATTAATGATACTGATGAACAGTATATGGAAAGAGCTTGGATTCTTACAAAAGATCAAGACTTATCAAAAGTAAGCACAGATTATCCAGCTCAAAGATTAAACCCTTCTGAACTTGATGTTCCAATGGAAAAATACTTGAAAGGATATTTGGAAATAAATGGTGCATATTATCAAGATGACAATTACATAAACTTCAAACCAGGGGAACGCTTTGAATATTCTAATATAGGCGCTACGTTATGTGCATTAGTTATCGAAAAAGCAACAGGTCAGGTATTTGATTCATTTACTGAAGAACACATCTTAAAACCATTGAGTATGAATTCATCTGGTTGGTCATTAGAAGATGTGGATATAAAAAAGCATTCAAGATTATACAGAAACGATAACTCTCTTTTACCCTTCTACACCGCAATAACATATCCTGATGGAATGTTAATTTCATCAAGTAGTGATATGGCGAAGTATCTAGTTGAATTGATAAAAGGCTATTCGGGAGAAGGTACATTACTTTCAAAAGAAAGCTATAAAGAACTTTTTACAGAACAACTTAGTGATAACAATTTTGCAGAAGGTGAGCGTAACGCAGACCATCCTTATGATGGAGACTATAATCCTGCAATTTTTATAGGATATAGCGCATTCGGTTTTGTTGGTCATTCTGGTGGTGACGCTGGAGTTGCTACTTGGATGTATTTTGACAAAGAAAAAAAGACTGGAAGATACATTGTAATTAACTGTGATATGGGAAATGACGAAAGAGCTAGAGAATTAGAATATTACGCAGTTTGGGATAAAATGAATGAATATTTTGATAAACTGAACTTAGAAAAGCCAGCACATAACAACGTGTATAATTAATTGCTAGGTCACAGCCGACTCACGAAAATTCCGATAGAATTTTCTATCTATGATTAGTTTGCTAACTTATGTTTAACCTCTCAGCAACTATATATAAAACTCTTAAATAAGACTTCGCAATCTTGCATAAAAAAACTCCAATCAATTACGACTGGAGTCTTAAAATTTAAGAGCCGATGGAGGGACTCGAACCCACGACCTGCTGATTACAAATCAGCTGCTCTAGCCAGCTGAGCTACATCGGCGAAAGAGGCGTAAATTTAAATTAGATTTTTAAATCTGCAAACCTATTTTATTTTAATTTATTTATTTTTTCAATTAGCGCTCTACCTTTAGTCTCAAGCTCTTGATTTATGGCTTTAAAGTGCGCTTTTTTATTTTCGACGCTTCTATCATTTACCTTAACAATTAAATCGTCAAACGTTGCTATTGCTTCGTCTATTATTGCATCACTTTCCTTAGTTGGCTTTTCTGCATTTGCCAGTTCCCAAATATAAACTGCTTCGATAATATCACCTAAAACGTAGTTGATGTCTTTCTTTAAATCTCTTTTATTTGCCATGATTTTTAATTTATGGGACAAAAGTAATAAATCCCTTTAATTTGTAATCTTTTTTTAGAAAAAGATACGCTAAACATACACCTCTAAAAGTTCTGCTTTAGAGGCATTTATTGTATAGGTTTTAATCGATGCCGGTAAAAGCATTGTTTCACCTTTTTTTATTATCTCTTTACCGCTAGAGGTATGGATTTCCATTTGCCCTTCTACACAAATGTAAATGATAAACGAATCGAAATTATTTTTCTTTTGAAGTTCAGAATCAAGTTTTATATAATTGGTTGTAAAGTATTGGCAATTCACCATTGCATTTGATTGATTTTGGGTTTTATTATAAGTTACCCTAAAATCATTCTTCATATTAAAATCAATAGCGTCTATGGCCAAATCGTTGTGCAACTCGCGCGAATTACCATCTGAATCTACTCTATCCCAATCGTAAACCCGATAGGTAATATCACTAGTTTGTTGAATCTCAGCCAATAGCACTCCTGCACCTATAGCGTGTACGCGCCCGACCTCTATAAAATAGGTGTCACCTTTCTTTACCTTATCGAAATTTAAAATCTCGGTAAGCGTTTTATATTCTAGATGCTGAAGGTATTTTTCAGGAGTTACTTTCTGATTAAAACCTACAATGAGATTTGAATCTTCATCGGCTTGCATGACATACCACATTTCGGTCTTCCCAAAAGAATCGTGGCGTTCCGCCGCTAACCTATCATTAGGATGCAACTGAATACTTAAATCTTGCTTGGCATCGATAAACTTAATTAGCAATGGAAATTTGTTTCCAAACCGCTGGTAATTTTTCTCACCCATTAAGTGAGACTGATAATTTTCTAAAAGCGTTTTTAATGATTGACCTTTTAATGGACCGTTAGTAACTATAGAGGTATCACCATCTACATCACTAATTTCCCAACTTTCGCCCACTTGGGTAGATTTAGACGGTTTATTTAGATATTTTGAAAGTTTTTCGCCACCCCAAATTTTGTCCTTTAAAATAGGTTTGAACTTTAATGGATATAATTCTTCTTGCATTTACTCACCAGAATAGGTCACAAAGTTACGAGGAGTTTCGTAAAGTGTCACTTCTAAATCTAATTTAGAATCTAACTTAGCCTTTAATTTATTATAAATTACTACAACTATATTCTCTGCTGTTGGGTTTAAATCCTGAAATTCTGGCACTTCTAGATTTAAGTTTTTATGGTCAAAGGCATCTTCGACTTCAGATTTAATAAAGTCTTTTAAAATTTTTACATCTATGACGTAGCCTGTTTCTGGGTCGATATTTCCAGTTACGCTTGCAATAAGCTCGTAATTATGGCCATGAAAATTAGGATTATTGCATTTTCCGAACACAGCGTCATTCTTCTCGAAGCTCCAATCTTTTCTGTATAATCTGTGTGCCGCATTAAAATGTGCACGTCTGCTCACGGTTACTCTCATTTCTTAATATTAATATGTTCGTAAAACTTTTCGAAAATAATTTTAAACCAAGCCGTATAACTTTCTGGATGTTGAAAAATATCGTCTTTTACATCGTCTAAAAGCATCCATTTCCAATCGGCAACTTCATCTGGATTAATTTTAGGGGAATCCTCATAATAGCCAACCATAATATGGTCTAGCTCGTGCTCTGTTAGGCCATTATCAAAAGGCGCCTTGTAGATAAAAGATGTTGTTTCTTCGAGATCTGTTACAAATCCCATTTCTTCTTTTAAACGCCTTTTCCCTGCTTCTAAGTTACTTTCTCCATCTCTTTGGTGACTGCAACAAGTATTTGTCCAAAGGCCTGGTGAGTGGTATTTATGCAAGGCACGTTGCTGGAGCATTAACTCATTATTTTTATTAAAGATAAAAACAGAAAAAGCGCGATGTAAAACAGCCTTTTCATGAGCTTCCATTTTGGGCATTAAACCAATTTGTTCGTCGTTTTCGTTGACTAAAATGACTTGTTCTTCGTTCATGGAGCAAAATTACAATCAAATGTTAAAAAAAATGATAAGGTTATCATAAAAAAATAACCGCTTCAAATTGAAGCGGCTATCTATATTCAAGTAGTTTTAATTACTTATTCTCCACATTTTTTTCCTTTAAAAGACGTGATAATAAACTCACTACGTCTATTCTTTTGGTGTTGTAACTCTGTACATTCTGAGGTATCTACAGTGTCACAGCCACAATCATTAACTAATTGTGATTCTCCGTAACCCTTGGCAGTTAATCGCGTAGGGTCGATACCACTTTTTACTAAATATTTTAGTGTGGCTTGTGCTCTGTTTTCTGAAAGCTTTTGGTTATACTCATCGGATGCTCTACAATCGGTATGACTTCTAATATCTAACGTCATTGAAGGATACTCTACCAGAACGGCTAATACTTTTTGTAATTGAAGCTCAGCCACGTATTTAATATCGTACTTATCCAAATCGAAATAGATTAAAGGAATATTAAGTGCTTTTGCTAAATCATCACAAGGTTGTATGGCTATTTCTTCTGGTGATAATCCAATATCAAGGTTTAATTCTAAACTAGCGTCGTTGGTATCGAAACGCTCTTCCTCAATACTATACTTTTCCTTAGAACCTCTTACTAAATATTGTTTATCACAATCTACATTAAATCTAAAGGCAGCATCAGTGCCTACAATAACACGTTCTAATTCATTTCCTGTTGCATCTTTAAGTACAACCGTAGCTCCAGGCAACAAAGCTCCTGACTGTTTGTCTTTAACTCTTCCTGTAACTACTTGGTCGCATTCGCCTAAACCAAAACTATAAATATCATCGTCTCCCTTACCTCCAGTTCTATTTGATGAAAAGAAACCATTCTCGTTTTCTACATTTTCGTAAAACGCAAAATCGTCAGCATTGCTATTAAATGGTTTGCCTATATTGGTAACAACGTAATTATCGGTTACATTATCTGCAATTTTTTCGTCTGCACTGCGTACTACAAATATATCGTAACCACCAAGACCTGGAAGTCCTTTTGTAGAATAATATAAATCACCTTCACTATTTACAAATGGAAACGAATCTGGTCCTTCGGTATTTATAGAGCTTCCTAAATTTCGTGGGGTTGCAAGAGAACCATCTTCATTTATATCTACAACCCAAATATCAGAATCTCCAACAGTACCTTCCATATCTGACGCAAAATAAAGGCGAGTACCTTCTTTATTAATTGTTGGGTGTGCTACGCTGTATTCATCACTATTAAAGTGTACAGATTTGATTTCTCCCCAGTTACCATTATCGTCTTTAGAAACTCTAAATAATTTTAACTTATTAACACCATCATCACCTTTTTTGGCGCGATTACGGTAATAGTTATTCCTTGTAAAGAAAATTGTATTACCATCTGGCATATAAGCTACGCTTGACTCATGAAACTTTGTGTTTATCTTAGAACTGTATTCCGAAACGTTTGAAAACTCTCCATCGTTATAGCCATAAACCTTAAATAGATCGAGATAAGGCTGACCATTCCATTGGTAAGTTCTTTCGTCATTGCCTCTTGCAGATGCAAAAACCAAATTACCATCGTAAACGGCTGTACCAAAATCTGAATACTCCGAGTTAAAGTTCAAATTATCAACTACAACATTAGACTTAGAATTCTGTGCGATTTGTTTTCTATAATCTCTTCTTGCAATAAAAGACTTTGCTCGTGAGTCCGATGGGTTTAATTCGTTAAACTTCTCCATCCACTCATCGGAAGCTTCGTAATTCTGGACACCTTTTAAAGCCAGGGCATATCTAAAATAGTACTCCGAGTCTACATCTGTAGTTAGCTTAAAAAGCTCACCATACCAGCGCGCAGCTTCTTTCATCTTATTCTGAAAATAAAATGAATTTGCCAACTGTTGAAGCATCTCTGGACTTCTGTAACCGTTTTCGGCAACTCGTAATAGCACATTACTCGTCTTTACATAAGCGAATTCGTTATAATCATCATTTACGCTTTTAACTTTGGACTTTTGGCTATTTGCCATAAAACAGCCTTGAATAAAAACAAGAGCTAGTATATATTTTAATAGTTTTTTCATAGTCTGTGTTTTAGAAGAAACGTGGTGATAATATTTTGCCTAGTTGCTGCAATTCGAATCTCAATATTAATTCGTGTGTACCACTGTTATAATTATTTAAGTCCGATGTTGTTAAATCATAACCGTATCCGATATACATTCCTTTTGTGACTTGAAATCCAGCTAATGCAGAAATAGAGTCATCCCATCTCCAAGCTAGACCTACTGTAAGAGTATCATCAAATAATGCATTTGCAGAAATATCGGCAATTAATGGTGCTCCAGAAACCGCTTTAACCAAAAATGCTGGTTTCAGTTTTACATTGCCACCCATATCAAAGACATAACCACCATGTAAAAAGAAATGCATACGTTCTGTGGCAACAGAGTTTTGAAAGTCGTCATAATGATCTGTTGTAATAAAATTAGGTGCTGAAAGGCCTACGTACCAGTTTCTATTACTTAAGTATAAACCAGCTCCAACAATTAAAGCATGTTGATCTAAATTTGACTCGGGCGCAAACAATGGATCATCAAACTGGGGAAGACCTAAACTCCAATCAGTACTTAAATTATGCCAACCTGCTTTAACACCGAAAGATAGCCTTGTACCATTATCGTTAATCGGAAAGGTATACGAGAAATTTGCATCGACAAAATTCTCACGAGCTGGTCCAAGAGCATCACTTCCACATTTAACCCCAGTGCTAAACGCTCGTTACGCAAGGGCGAATGAATACCTAGAGATTGCGTTTGCGGTGCTCCATCGATTCCCACCCATTGGGAACGATGGAGTCCTACAATACTCAATGTTTCTCTTTGTCCTGCATAAGCCGGATTAATACTTAATGTATTGTACATATAGTGCGTATACTGAGGATCTTGTTGTCCGTAACTGTCGATTGGCATTAATCCTAGTGCTAAAACTACAACTAAGCTAATTAATGATGATTTATTGATCATATTTTTCATTTTTTCAGTACTGTTTTATCTATTAATATATAACCAACCAACTCGCGGCTCACTTCCATCTCCTAAGTTAAGAACATAATAATATGTACCTACCGGTAATAAGTCTGAGGCATTAACAACCGAACGTCCATTTGATCGACCATCGAATGTATTGTTATAACCATTCATGCTGTAAACAATGTTACCCCATCTGTTATATATTTCTAGTTTATTATTTGGGAATTGATCTATACAATTAATTACAAATGTTTCATTCACTCCATCACCATTTGGAGAAAACTCATTAAAAATAGTTAAACATCCTAATGATAATACAGTTGGGTCGTCAGAAACATTCCCATCAAAATCATCTCCATCATCACTAATATCTTGAACAATAACTCCATTATTTGTTGCTATTGCTAAAGCTTCAGCAGTATTAGATATACCGCCAGCATTTACAGCTTCTGGAGTTATTACATAAGTGGCTGTATATATTGCTATCTCCCCAGGAACTAAATTTCCTTGAGAACTACCTAGAGTAGAGTCAACATATAGAGGTCCTGTTGTTAAACTTAGTGGATTACCTGTTATGTCTGTAAATGTGTCAACAATATCTAAACCATTTAATACTACATTTCCAGTATTCTCGACTTCTATCGTAAAGGTAACTGTATCACCAACATTTTCTCCTGTAGTGACAAACGTTTTAGTTACTTCTAATTCTGGCCTACAAAAAACCGTAGTGGTTATTGGCAAAGTGATGTCTGTACTAACAAAGTCACATGGGTCAAGTGGGTCTGTACCAGAGTTCATTTCATCACCATTAGTCACACCATCACCATCACAATCTGCCACTAACCAATCACCTGATTGCGGTAAAGTAATATCAACCTCATTAAAATCACATGGATCATAAGGATTCGTATTATTTGGACCTGGAATACCTGTCATGTCAGGATCAACTTCAATACCGTTTATTACACCATCACCGTCACAATCGGCTACATACCAATCGCTGGTCGTATCCATTAAGTCTACATTAGCTAAATCACCTCCATCACATGGGTCTCCTGGGTCCGTACCATTAGATGTCTCTGTGCCATTATCTTCGCCATCACCATCACAATCTGCCAATAACCAATCACCTGTCTGTGGACCTGTTATACTTCCTGCATTGAAATCACATGGGTCGCTAGGGTCTGTACCATCTGCTATCTCATCTCCATTAGTCACACCATCGCCATCACAATCAGCTAATAGATAATCTCCACTTGGTGTTAAACTTATATCTGATGCATTGAAATCACATGGGTCATTAAGGTCAGTGCCGTCTGGACCTGGAGTGCCATCACCTTGTGGGTCTACTTCTGTACCGTTTGGTACACCGTCACCATCACAATCGGCTACATACCAATCGCTGGTCGTATCCATTAAGTCTACATTAGCTAAATCACCTCCATCACATGGGTCTTCTGGGTCCGTACCATTAGATGTCTCTGTACCATTATCTTCGCCATCACCATCACAATCTGCCAATAACCAATCACCTGTCTGTGGACCTGTTATACTTCCTGCATTGAAATCACAAGGGTCGCTAGGGTCTGTACCATCTGCTATCTCATCTCCATTAGTCACACCATCACCATCACAATCAGCTAATAGATAATCTCCACTTGGTGTTAAACTTATATCTGATGCATTGAAATCACATGGGTCATTAGGGTCAGTGCCGTCTGGACCTGGAGTGCCATCACCTTGTGGGTCTACTTCTGTACCGTTTGGTACACCGTCACCGTCACAATCGGCTACATACCAATCGCTGGTCGTATCCATTAAGTCTACATTAGCTAAATT
>NZ_SMGI01000003.1:206126-208119 GCF_004346845.1 Winogradskyella wandonensis
GTGGGTCTACTTCTGTACCGTTTGGTACACCGTCACCATCACAATCGGCTACATACCAATCGCTGGTCGTATCCATTAAGTCTACATTAGCTAAATTACCTCCATCACATGGGTCTTCTGGGTCCGTACCATTAGATGTCTCTGTACCATTATCTTCGCCATCACCATCACAGTCTTCAGCTTGCCATATAAGATTAGATGTATCTTCGTCTCCTGTTATTCCATCATCTACACAAGGATTATTTGGATCAGGGTCCATATTATTAGGAGTACCATCACCATCACAATCTGCTGTACCTAATCCATTACAAGGATCAAACGTTACCGTTACCGTTGCTGGATTTGATACATTACCCTCATCATCGGCTACCGTATAAGTAATCGGTGTTGGGTCGCTAGTGAATGTTGGCTCTGGCGTGAACACTATCTCGCCAGCTGGAGTCGTCGTCCATGTCCCTTCGCCTGGTACTGTTAATGTACTTGGGTCTCCATCACCGTCTGCATCCGTTGGGTCAATAACTATTGTCGTCGGGTCTACTACATCGCCATCGGTATCATTACCTGTTACAGCTACACTTACTGGACTGCCTGTCGTATTGCCTGTACTGGTATCATCTACCGCTACTGGTACATAATCTATTGTGATGGTTGCTTCATTTGAAACATTTCCATCATTATCATCTATCGTATAATTTACCGGTGTTGGGTCTTGCGTAAAACCTGCTTCTGGTGCAAAACTTACTGCGCCTGTTACGGGATTGACTTCCCAAACACCCTCGCCTGGTACCGTAAAGCCTATAACATCACCATCACCATCTAAAACAACCATAGTCTCACCGCCTGGTAATACTAAACTTACACTCGTGGCGTCTAAACTACCATCTGGGTCCGCATCTACGCCATTGCCATTATCTGCTATAACATCTACTGATACAGTAGCTCCTGGGGTGTTTGCTAAACTAGCATCATCCTGAGCTACTGGTGGCTGGGCGTCATACACTACCGTTACTGTTGCCTCATTAGATGTGTTGCCGTCATTATCATCTATTGTGTAGGTAATTGGTGTTGGACTCCCTGTAAAGCCTGGCTCTGGTGTGAACACTATCTCGCCGGCTGGAGTCGTCGTCCATGTCCCTTCGCCTGGTACTGTTAATGTACTTGGGTCACCATCACCGTCTGCATCCGTTGGGTCGATAACTATTGTCGTCGGGTCTAATGTCCCGTCTGGGTCATTATCATTCCCGATAACATTAACCGTTACTGGCATATTGGTCATATTACCGGTACTGGTGTCATCTACCGCTACCGGTGGTTGTGGCGTAAACGTTACCGTTACCGTTGCTGGATTTGATACATTACCCTCATCATCGGCTACCGTATAAGTAATCGGTGTTGGGTCGCTAGTGAATGTTGGCTCTGGCGTGAACACTATCTCGCCAGCTGGAGTCGTCGTCCATGTCCCTTCGCCTGGTACTGTTAATGTACTTGGGTCTCCATCACCGTCTGCATCCGTTGGGTCAATAACTATTGTCGTCGGGTCTACTACATCGCCATCGGTATCATTACCTGTTACAGCTACACTTACTGGACTGCCTGTCGTATTGCCTGTACTGGTATCATCTACCGCTACTGGTACATAATCTATTGTGATGGTTGCTTCATTTGAAACATTTCCATCATTATCATCTATCGTATAATTTACCGGTGTTGGGTCTTGCGTAAAACCTGCTTCTGGTGCAAAACTTACTGCGCCTGTTACGGGATTGACTTCCCAAACACCCTCGCCTGGTACCGTAAAGCCTATAACATCACCATCACCATCTAAAACAACCATAGTCTCACCGCCTGGTAATACTAAACTTACACTCGTGGCGTCTAAACTACCATCTGGGTCCGCATCTACGCCATTGCCATTATCTGCTATAACATCTACTGATACAGTAGCTCCTGGGGTGTTTGCTAAACTAGCATCATCCTGAGCTACTGGTGGAAT
>NZ_SMGI01000003.1:208215-333994 GCF_004346845.1 Winogradskyella wandonensis
CGCATCTACGCCATTGCCATTATCTGCTATAACATCTACTGATACAGTAGCTCCTGGGGTGTTTGCTAAACTAGCATCATCCTGAGCTACTGGTGGAATAGGTAACTCGATAAGTATAGTAGCTACTGCGGTATCACAAATTCTTTGATTAGGAGCATTTAAGCAAATCTGATAGGTTACATTATATGTACCTGCTGGAGTTCCTGGTGGAATATCAATTGTTCCATCGGTGTTAATTGAAACACCTGTCAAACCACCATTATTAGAAATCGTTATGGTGCCATCATCTATTAAGGCGTCCGTTGCAGGTGTTGTGCCATCTGCATCATCATTTGTGAAAACTGTTGCTGTTGTTCCGCCTGCTGTTGCATCTATTGGTGATGCACTAAAATCATCATTGTTTGCTGTAATCGTTGGTGTAGCAGCAACGACTATTGATACTTCTGCCGTGTCACAAATACTACTGTCTGCTTCTAAACAAATCGTATACTCAACTGTATATGAACCTGGTGTTGAACCTGCTGGAATATCAATTGTTCCATCGGTGTTAATTGAAACACCTGTCAAACCACCATTGTTAGAAATCGTTATGGTGCTATCATCTATTAAGGCGTCCGTTGCAGGTGTTGTGCCATCTGCATCATCATTTGTGAAAACTGTTGCTGTTGTTCCGCCTGCTGTTGCATCTATTGGTGATGCACTAAAATCATCATTGTTTGCTGTAATCGTTGGCACTACACAAGCCAATGCATCCGTATCATCGGTAACCGCAGGAGCATTACCAGGGTAAGTTGCAGCTGCATCTGCCACAGTACCATCTGCATTAATTCCGCCATTAGCTATTGTTAATGGCTCTGCATTAGTGTTTCCTGGATTAAAAACACCACCATCACCTCCATCGGCATTAGCATCATTATAGGCTTCGTTTGCATCTGAACAGCCGTCTCCGTCTGAATCTAAATCAAAATAGTCAAAAATACCATCACCGTCAGTGTCGATAGGATTAGGTTGTATTTGCATACAAGTAGTTGCAGGATAGCCACCTACTGGTGGTGCAGTAGCAAAACAATAATCTCTAGAACTTAAAGATCCTGCAAATGTTAAGTTAAAGCTGGAGACTTGACCATAATACCAAGTAAATAAATCTTGAGAATTGTTATTACTTACAAACGTTGTAGTTCCATTTCCATTATCAGTTATTGATGGACTGCCTTGCTGAAAAGCGTATCCTATTAATAAAGATTGTTCTAATATAACACCTTCGTTCAAATCAAAGTCATCCATGTTCAACCCAAAATTTATGGTCACTGGATTTGATGTATTCGCTTCAAAAAATTCAAAAGAAAAGATATCATTTGGATCGGCATCATTTATGGCGAAACCATTATCACCAGAACAATCAGCATTTCCGGGAGGATTAAATGAATATCCTGTAGCATTAACAGAAGTTATAATCATAT
Organism: Winogradskyella wandonensis; assembly: GCF_004346845.1. Taxonomy (GTDB): domain Bacteria; phylum Bacteroidota; class Bacteroidia; order Flavobacteriales; family Flavobacteriaceae; genus Winogradskyella; species Winogradskyella wandonensis. The sequence goes on from NZ_SMGI01000003.1 coordinate 209,676, forward strand.
CTATTAAGGTACCATCTGGTGTAGAACCAATATCCTCAAATAACATTGTTCCGCCTAAAGCTCCATTATTATTTACAGTTGCATTGGCGGCTATAAAATCATATTCAGGAAATACTCCTGTATCGTCGAAGACAGGACACGCAAAGACTTGTCCTTCATCGATGTCTGTGATGCCATCATTATCATCATCTAAATCGCAAACATTATTTATACCATCTGCATCTGGGTCGTTTGCTGTTACAGTTCCAGGAATTGCCCCATCCGTGCAAGGGTCTGGCGGTCCTGTTACTGTTAAAATACCAGATCTAACCTCATTGATACAAACATTTGCATCGTGAGTTATTTCTAAAATATAGGTTGTACCATCTAATGCAGCAGAGGTTATAATATCTAAGGACTGCGTATCTGTACCAGTATAAACGGCATCGTCACTTAGTGCATTTCCTGGTGCTATGCTACCTATATACCATTGGTAATTAAGACCGGAGTCTGCATTACCTGGCGTACCATATATTGGTGTACCTGATGAATAGCTCGTTGCATTATCTGCTGATGTTGTGACAGTAAACGTAGCTGTATCTCCTTCTACCACAGTTTGATTACCAGGCTCTGAAGGTGCAATAGTTACCTGAGTAGCTAATGTTTCATTTCCTGTAGTGCCATTGTAACCACCCGTTGCATTGGTTCCTGTGACCTGACCATCTGTATTATAACTATAAGGCGCTTCTCCTAAGATACCATCATTATCTGAATCACTTCCACCAGATTCTACTACATCGTTACATCCATCATTATCACTGTCTGAGTCCAAGTAATCGAAGATTCCGTCACCATCAGTATCTATGGAACAAAAAGTTGGCTGAATGTACCTTATCGATGATGCTGCTATATGCCTGTATCTTATTTCAATTCGGCTTACTTTATCAGGAAAAAAGAAAACAATCGAACCTACTGGATCACTAGACGGATTATTTCCATCAACATTTCCATTAATTGATAAATTTTCTTGAAATTCATTTCCAGTTTGAATAATTCGACTACCAACACTTGAGATACCTTCGACCGTCAAATCATAAAGCACATTATTTTCGTCATAAACATTTATTTCATAATTCTCATTTTCATCAAAATCAGTGATTTTAAAACTTAATTTTCCGACTGGATTTGTAAATGTTGTAATTAAAGTACCTTCGAAATTACCACCACCACCAGTCCTTTGCAACCTTATTGCACTTCCATTTGAGCCTGCTGTATAACCATAAATCTGTCCTGTTCCTGAAACGGAAGTGATATTATATCTTACATTAGTTCCATTTAAAGGAAACTCATCGCCATCATTAACAGGAAAACCAGTTCCACTAACACCAATTGTACCGGCAATATTTGTATTATTATTACATCCTTCTTGATTATCTAAAATACCGTCGTTATCATTGTCTAAATCTGTTGCATCAGGAACACCATCCATATCAGAATCAGGTACAAATACGGTATAAGAAAGTCCCTCTAGTACTATACCGAATGGATCTGTCGAGCCATTTGTTGTATCTTATGCAATATCATCGTAAGTAAATGTTATTTGAGAAAAAGGCGAAGTGCTAGAAATAGTTAGTTGTCCGCCTGCATCTGCATTGAAAGAATTATCATTTGGCGCATAGATTGTTCCTACAGGAATAGTCGCAGCAGTAAAAGATCCAGAAGCTGGACTCTCTACGGATGTGGTTAATTTTGTGAAATGTTGATCATTTACACCTTCTGGACCTTCATTTACATATGTTAAACTTATTGTTCCAGAATTAACAGAAATATTATTTATACCCTCTAAACCTCTATCAAAAGAAGAGACATCATTATTATTAAAAAATCCGAAATCTAAAATTACTTCAGAAACACTTACAGGAAAACCAGAAGTTGCGTCTACGAATGAGATTGTGTAATTAACATCACCATTTACCACTCCTGAAGCAGGTCCGTTATGACCGAGGCGATAGCCAACACCTAAAGCATCCGTTCCTTGTCCATTGGCCGAGGTTAACACCACCTCAACATTATCATCTGGGGCATCAGCGGAATTAAAAACTGCAGGTGAACTCGTTCCTGCACCGAGTTGTGATGCTGTTATTGTCTGTCCAAAACTAACAAACGCCATTAAAACAATTAATAGCGTCGCTAGGTAATACTGTTTAAAACCAAGTAAGTCTGTAATAAAATTACTGAAATTTGTTTTCAATACGGAAGGAATGGTAGTTTTTCCCATAATTATTATTGGTTATTTTTCTTAAAATGATGTTGGCATAGTAATTTACATTCAAAACTGTTCTGACCGAAGGAAAAGTCAGTGAATACAGTATTTGAGAAAGCGTGTAATGATAAAGAAATCATTATAAAATTCTAAAAAGAACCATACAATCCTGCTAAAGCTGGTGTAATGATTAAATATTAATAGCTTTTTGTTAAACAAAATATGTCATAAGGACGTCACTTCAAATTAACATATTTTAACATCAGAAATTTAGCAAAAATTAATTGTATATTGTTGTAGGAATTATTCTATTCTTTTTTTAATCGACAAAACTCACATATTGTCGTTTAAATACAATACACAATTACTTACAATAAAGCCTTATCTTTTAATGATATTACGTCATAGGAAGTTTTGTTTAAAGGATAAACTAAAAAAATGTATCAGTTTACAGTTAAAACAATATTTTTGTGCTCTGCAAATTTTAGACTAAATGAGTTTCTTATCAGAAATACAAAGACGCCGAACATTTGGGATTATTTCCCATCCAGACGCTGGTAAAACAACGCTGACAGAAAAATTACTTTTATTTGGCGGAGCCATACAAGAAGCTGGTGCTGTAAAAAGCAATAAAATAAAAAAAGGCGCTACTAGTGACTTTATGGAGATAGAGCGCCAGCGTGGTATTTCTGTTGCTACGTCTGTTTTAGCTTTTGAATATAATGGTATAAAAATAAACATACTAGATACGCCTGGGCATAAAGATTTTGCTGAAGATACCTTTAGAACCTTAACCGCGGTCGATAGTGTTATTGTTGTTATTGATGTAGCAAAAGGTGTTGAGGAACAAACAGAAAAATTGGTAGAAGTTTGCCGTATGCGTAACATACCGATGCTTGTTTTTATAAATAAATTAGACAGAGAAGGTAAAGATGCTTTTGATTTACTAGATGAAGTTGAGCAAAAACTTGGTCTAACGGTTTGCCCGTTAAGTTTTCCTATAGGTATGGGTTACGACTTTAAAGGGATATATAATTTGTGGGAAAAAAACGTAAATATTTTTACTGGAGACCCTAAAAAAGACATTGAAGACACTGTAGAAATTAACGATTTAAACTCGCCAGAACTCGAAAAATTAATTGGAGAAAAGCATGCTAATGATTTACGTGATAATATTGAATTAGTTAATGGTATTTATCCAGAATTTAATAAGGAAGATTACTTAAAAGGAATACAACAACCTGTATTTTTTGGCTCTGCCTTGAATAATTTTGGAGTACGAGAATTACTTGATTGTTTTGTGGAAATTGCACCAAAACCAAGGCCGAAACAAAGTGAGGAACGACTGGTTAAGCCAGAAGAAAAGGATTTTTCAGGATTTGTATTTAAAATTCATGCAAATATGGATCCTAATCATCGTAATCGTCTAGCCTTTGTTAAAATTGTATCAGGTGAATTTCACCGTAATAACCCATATCTACATGTTCGCAATGGCAAAAAGATGAAATTTTCTAGTCCTAATGCATTTTTTGCAGAGAAAAAAGAGATTATAGATGTGTCGTATCCTGGAGATATTGTTGGACTACAAGATAGTGGTAATTTTAAAATTGGAGATACGCTAACTGAAGGTGAAATCCTTAATTATAAGGGAATTCCTAGCTTTTCTCCTGAACACTTTAGGTATATCAACAATGCTGATCCAATGAAGTCAAAACAACTGTACAAGGGTATAGACCAACTTATGGATGAAGGTGTTGCACAATTATTTACTCTAGAGCTTAATGGACGAAAAGTAATTGGTACCGTTGGTGCCCTGCAGTATGAAGTAATTCAGTACCGATTAGAACATGAGTATGGTGCTAAATGTACTTACGAAAACCTTAATGTCCATAAGGCTTGTTGGGTTGACCCCGAAGATGCAAAAAGCGAAGAATTTAAAGATTTTAAGCGCGTAAAACAGCGTTTTCTGGCCAAAGATAAAAGTGGACAATTGGTATTTTTAGCAGATTCTATGTTTACCCTACAAATGACTGAGCAAAAATATCCTAATATTAAATTTCATTACACCTCTGAATTTGATTAAAAGTCCTAAAAATTAGCAAAAACTTATTTTTAAGCGATTTAAGCAATTTTTTATTTAAATACGGTAAATCACAAGAACAAAAAATAAAAAAGCATCCTAGAAGACTTCTAGGATGCTTTTTTAATAGTTTAAATTTATAGCTAAATATTATAACTATAGAAAACAGATATGTTTCTATTTTAAAAATTATGTTATAAAATGGATATTTTTTAACTATACATCTTGTAAATATTCTAAAATTTACGCTTGACCTGTTGGCCCAAAATTAATTGGGACTTGAGGTTGCTCGTAATCTTTAATGGTGCCATGAGCGTTCTCAAAACGCTTTACATTTTCGCTTAGTGCTTTTACCAAACGCTTAGCATGTTGCGGCGTTAAAATAATACGCGATTTTACTTTACTCTTTGGCGTACCTGGCATAATATTTACAAAATCTATAACGAACTCAGATACGGAGTGGTTAATTATTGCCAAGTTAGAGTATGTACCTTGAGCTACTTGTTCGTCTAATTCTATGTTGATTTGTCCCTGTTTTGGTTGCTTCTTATTATCTGCCATTTTTAATTGGTTTAAGTTTCCGTGAAAACGGAAATCTAATTGTTTGATTTCTTTTGTAAATATACCGACTCACTCGTGAAAAACCTTGTTCTCCATACATTTTGTTTTATACATAACAAAACATTCGAACTGAAGTTTTAATAATGGAAAAGCCTTCAAACTATAACAGTAAGAAGGCTTTAAATTATACTCTCATTATCTTCGAGATAAGAGTCACTACTAGTTGTAGTTCATCTCTTCTTTCTGCTTCATCATTTCATCAAATTCCGATTTAGATCCTACGATAATGTTATCGTAATCTCTAACACCTGTACCGGCAGGAATTCTATGACCAACGATTACGTTTTCTTTAAGACCCTCTAAAGTATCTACTTTAGCGCTTACCGCTGCCTCGTTAAGTACTTTTGTTGTCTCTTGGAAAGATGCCGCTGAGATAAACGACTTTGTCTGTAATGATGCTCTAGTAATACCTTGTAAGATAGGCGTCGCTGTAGCTGGGCTCGCATCACGAGCTGTTACTAACTGCTTGTCTTCTCTTCTTAGCAATGAGTTTTCATCTCTTAACTGACGCGTCGTAACAATCTGCCCTGATTTAAAGGTTTCCGAATCTCCAGCGTCTTCTACTACCTTCATTCCAAAAATCTTATCGTTTTCTTCGATAAAATCTGATTTATGGACTAACTGGTTCTCTAAGAAAATCGTGTCGCCAGAATCTATAATTCTTACTTTACGCATCATTTGTCTTACAACAACTTCGAAATGCTTATCGTTAATCTTTACACCTTGTAATCGGTAAACTTCTTGTACTTCGTTTACTAGGTACTGCTGTACCGCAGAAGGTCCTTTGATATTTAAGATATCGTTTGGTGTTACAGAGCCATCAGATAAAGGTATACCCGCTTTTACATAATCGTTTTCTTGTACAAGAATTTGATTAGATAGTTTTACTAGGTATTTTTTAACTTCACCCAACTTAGACTCTACGATAATCTCGCGATTACCACGCTTAATTTTACCGAATGAAACAACTCCGTCGATTTCTGTTACAACAGCTGGATTAGAAGGGTTACGTGCTTCGAAAAGCTCTGTAACACGTGGTAAACCACCTGTAATATCACCGGCCTTGGCAGATTTACGAGGAATCTTAACTAAGATTTTACCGATATCGATTTTCTCACCGTCATCAATCATAATGTGAGCACCAACTGGTAAGTTGTAAGAACGGATAGTTTCACCTTTCTTATCTTCAATCAATAATGTTGGTATTAACTTCTTGTTTCTAGATTCCGAAATTACTTTTTCTTGGAAACCTGTTTGTTCATCAATTTCAACTTGGTAGGTTACACCTTGCTCGATGTTTTCATACTTTACTTTACCAGCAAATTCTGAAATAATTACACCATTGTAAGGATCCCACTGACAAACAACATCGCCATTCTTAAGTTTAGCACCTGGTTTTACATAAATAAATGAACCGTAAGGAATATTATTTGTACTAAGTACGATTCCTGTTTTAGCGTCTGTTAACTTTAATTCTGAGGTACGAGAAATAACTACATCTACCTCATTACCTTCATTATCTTTAGTTTTAACAGTTTTAAGATCTTCAATCTCTGCAATACCATCGAACTTAGCAACTAACTTATTCTCTTCAGAAATGTTACCAGCAATACCACCTACGTGGAATGTACGCAATGTTAACTGTGTACCAGGCTCACCGATAGACTGAGCAGCTACAACACCAACAGCTTCTCCTCGCTGAACCATTTTACCTGTCGCAAGGTTACGGCCGTAACACTTCACACAAATACCTTTTTTAGCCTCACAAGTTAATGGCGAACGTACTTCGATAGTTTCAACTGGAGAATCACCAATTTTCTTAGCTGTTGCATCGTCAATGTGTGCACCTGCCTCAACTAACAATTCTTCAGTTAATGGGTTATATACATCGTTTACAGATGTACGGCCCACGATTCTTGCTTCTAATTTCTCTACAACTTCTTCGTTCTTCTTTAAAGCAGACACCTCGATACCTCTAAGTGTTCCACAATCTTCTTCGTAAACAATAACATCTTGTGAAACATCTACTAAACGACGTGTTAAGTAACCAGCATCTGCCGTCTTAAGAGCGGTATCTGCAAGACCTTTACGAGCACCGTGCGTTGAGATAAAGTATTCTAAAATTGAAAGACCTTCCTTAAAGTTAGAAAGAATTGGATTCTCGATAATTTCTCCACCACCTGCATTAGATTTTTTAGGCTTTGCCATTAATCCTCGCATACCTGTTAACTGACGAATCTGCTCCTTAGATCCACGAGCACCAGAATCTAGCATCATGAATACGGAGTTAAATCCTTGCTGATCTTCACGAATACGCTTCATAGACAGCTCGGTTAATTCTGCGTTTGTCGATGTCCAGATATCAATAACTTGGTTATAACGCTCGTTATTGGTAATAAGTCCCATATTATAGTTGCCCATAATACCATCGACCTGTTTGTTAGCAGCATCAATCATTCCGTGTTTTTCTTGAGGAATAATAATATCGCCTAAACTAAAAGACAATCCACCTTGGAAAGCAAATTTATATCCTAAAGTCTTAATCTCATCTAAGAATTCAGCAGTTTCAGGAACTGATGTTACTTTTAAGATACCATGAATAATATCTCTTAAAGATTTCTTAGTTAATACTTCATTTATGTAACCTGCAGCTTCTGGTACTTTTTCATTAAATAGCACTCTACCTACAGTAGTTTCAATAATTTGAGTTGTCAACTCACCATCTTCATTAAAGTCTTTTGTACGTACTTTAATTCCAGCATTCAAATCAACTTTCTTCTCGTTATAAGCAATAGTTACTTCTTCTGGAGAATAAAATGTCAAGCCTTCACCTTTAACTGGTACTTCTTTAGTCGATTTTCTGTGCTTAGTCATATAATATAGACCAAGTACCATATCTTGAGAAGGTACTGTTACTGGCGAACCATTTGCTGGGTTTAAGATATTATGAGAAGCTAACATTAATAATTGCGCTTCTAAAATTGCCTCTGGACCTAATGGTAAATGTACCGCCATTTGATCACCATCGAAATCGGCATTAAATGCAGTACACACTAATGGGTGTAACTGAATAGCCTTACCTTCGATAAGTTTTGGCTGAAATGCCTGAATACCTAATCTGTGAAGCGTAGGCGCACGATTTAGTAATACTGGATGTCCTTTAAGAACATTTTCTAAGATATCCCAAACAACAGGCTCTTTTCTGTCTATAATCTTTTTAGCAGACTTTACCGTTTTTACTATACCTCTTTCGATTAACTTACGAATGATAAAAGGCTTATATAATTCAGCCGCCATGTTTTTTGGTAAACCACACTCAAATAACTTTAATTCTGGTCCAACAACAATTACCGAACGTGCTGAATAATCTACACGCTTACCTAGTAAGTTTTGACGGAAGCGACCTTGCTTACCTTTAAGCGAATCTGATAATGATTTTAATGGTCTGTTAGAGTCTGTTTTAACTGCAGAAGACTTACGTGTATTATCGAATAAAGAATCTACTGACTCTTGAAGCATACGCTTCTCGTTACGTAAAATTACTTCTGGTGCCTTTATCTCTACCAAACGTTTTAAACGGTTGTTACGAATAATAACACGACGGTAAAGGTCATTTAAATCTGATGTCGCAAAACGACCACCATCTAAAGGAACAAGCGGACGTAATTCTGGTGGAATTACAGGAATAGCCTTCATAATCATCCATTCTGGCTTATTCTCTCTATTTAAGTTAGAATCTCTAAATGCTTCAACAACTTGAAGACGCTTTAATGCCTCAGTCTTGCGCTGTTTAGACGTCTCGTTATTTGCCTTGTGACGTAATTCGTATGATAGCTCGTCCAAATCTATACGTGCAAGAATATCTATTAGACACTCTGCACCCATTTTAGCGATAAACTTGTTAGGGTCTGAATCTTCTAAGTATTGGTTTTCTTGTGGAAGTGTCTCTAGAATATTTAAGTATTCTTCTTCGGTTAAGAAATCCATTTTTTGTAATGGTTCGCCTTCAGCATTCATAGCAATACCTGGCTGAATTACTACGTAACGTTCGTAGTAAATAATCATGTCCAATTTCTTAGAAGGTAAACCTAATAAATATCCTATTTTATTTGGTAACGAACGGAAATACCAGATATGTGCAACTGGCACAACTAAGTTAATGTGACCAACGCGATCTCTACGAACTTTCTTTTCTGTTACTTCAACTCCACAACGGTCACAGACGATACCCTTATAACGTATTCTTTTGTATTTACCACAAGCACATTCAAAATCCTTAACAGGACCAAAAATACGCTCGCAAAACAAACCGTCACGTTCTGGTTTATGCGTACGATAATTTATAGTTTCTGGTTTTAATACCTCTCCACGCGATGCTGCTAAAACAGACTCAGGTGATGCTAAACCAATAGAAATTTTGTTAAACTTCTGTACTGTATTCTTATCTTGTTTTCTTGCCATTTTTCTTTAGTCTTAAGTCGCAGTCGCAGTACTCAGTAACTGTAAACTGAATACTGTGACTGTTAACTATTTTTACTCTTCTAATCTAATATCTAATCCTAATCCTTTCAATTCATGCATTAATACGTTGAAAGATTCAGGTAGTCCTGGTTCTGGCATTGGCTCACCTTTAACGATAGCTTCGTAAGTTTTTGCTCTACCAATTACATCATCTGATTTTACGGTTAAGATTTCACGTAAGGTACTTGATGCGCCATAGGCTTCAAGTGCCCAAACTTCCATCTCACCAAAACGCTGTCCACCAAATTGTGCTTTACCACCTAATGGCTGTTGTGTAATTAATGAGTATGGACCAATAGAACGTGCGTGCATCTTATCGTCAATCATATGCCCTAGCTTAATCATATAAATCACACCTACAGTAGCCGGCTGATCAAAACGATCACCAGTTCCACCATCGTATAGATATGTATGACCAAAACGTGGTACACCAGCTTCGTCAGTGAACTCATTAATTTGATCTAATGTAGCTCCATCAAAAATTGGTGTTGCATACTTTCGACCTAATTTTTGCCCTGCCCAACCTAACACCGTCTCGTAAATCTGACCAATGTTCATACGGGATGGTACACCTAGTGGGTTTAGTACAATATCTACTGGAGTTCCATCTTCTAAGAATGGCATGTCTTCTTGACGAACAATACGTGCTACAATACCTTTGTTTCCGTGACGTCCTGCCATCTTATCTCCTACCTTAAGCTTACGTTTCTTAGCGATGTAAACCTTAGCTAATTTGATAATACCTGCTGGTAATTCGTCACCCACGGAAATTGTAAACTTCTCACGACGTAAAGATCCTTGAAGGTCGTTTTCTTTAATTTTATAGTTGTGAATTAAGTCGGCAACCAACTCATTAGTTGCATCGTCTGTTGTCCACTTACCAGAAGTTAAATGTGTGTAATCGTCAACAGCGTTTAACATCTTTAAGGTATACTTCTTTCCTTTAGGAATAATCTCTTCTCCTAAATCATTATATATGCCTTGAGCGGTTTTACCATTAACTATTGCAAATAACTTCTCTACTAAGATATTTTTTAAATCGTCGAAACGCTTATCGTAAGCATCCTCTAACTTTTCGATATCTTCTTTGTCTTGCGCTCTTTTACGCTTGTCTTTAATCGCTCTTGCGAATAACTTCTTGTCGATGACTACACCATTTAATGATGGTGAGGCTTTTAAAGAGGCGTCTTTTACATCACCAGCCTTATCACCGAAGATTGCACGTAAAAGTTTTTCTTCTGGAGTTGGGTCAGACTCACCTTTTGGTGTAATCTTTCCGATTAAGATATCGCCTGGCTTGATTTCAGCACCGACGCGAATCATACCATTTTCGTCTAAATCTTTAGTAGCTTCTTCAGAAACGTTAGGGATGTCATTAGTTAATTCTTCATTTCCTAATTTGGTATCTCTAACCTCTAAAGAATATTCATCAATATGAATAGACGTAAATATATCGTCACGAACAACTTTCTCAGAAATTACAATCGCATCCTCAAAGTTGTAACCTTTCCATGGCATAAACGCCACTTTCATGTTACGACCAAGTGCAAGCTCTCCATTTTGGGTTGCATATCCCTCACAAAGTACTTGGCCTTTGGTAACCTTATCACCTTTCTTCACGATAGGCTTTAAGTTAATTGATGTACCTTGATTCGTTTTTCTGAATTTTACTAAAGGATATTCTTTGGTATCGCTATCAAAGCTTACCATAGCTTCTTCTTTAGTACGCTCGTATTTAATTACTATTTTTTCTGCATCAACATACTCTACTACACCTGCTCCTTCAGCATTGATTAATACTCTAGAATCTGAAGCAACTTGACGCTCTAATCCAGTACCAACTATTGGCGATTCTGGGCGTAATAATGGGACAGCTTGACGCATCATGTTAGATCCCATCAATGCACGGTTTGCATCGTCATGCTCCAAGAAAGGAATTAATGATGCTGAAATCGATGCGATCTGGTTAGGCGCAACGTCTGTATAATTAATTTGTGACGGCTCCACTACTGGGAAATCACCCTCTTGACGAGCAATTACTTTATCGTGACTTACCTTTCCTTTGTCATCAACCTCGATTGTTGCCTGAGCAATCAACATGTCTTCCTCTTCCTCTGCACTTAAATAAGTAGGTGCATTTTTGATATCTACGACACCATTTTCAACTTTACGGTATGGGGTTTCGATGAATCCCATAGAATTCACCTTCGCATAAACTGATAAAGAAGAAATTAAACCAATATTCGGTCCTTCTGGTGTTTCAATAGGACATAAACGCCCATAGTGTGTATAGTGAACATCACGAACCTCGAAACCTGCTCTCTCTCTTGATAAACCTCCAGGTCCAAGAGCTGATAAACGACGTTTGTGAGTAATCTCTGCTAATGGATTTGTTTGGTCCATAAACTGAGACAACTGGTTTGTACCAAAGAAAGAATTAATTACCGAAGACAAAGTCTTGGCATTAATTAAATCAATAGGCGTAAACACCTCGTTATCACGAACGTTCATACGCTCACGGATAGTACGAGCCATACGTGCTAAACCAACACCAAACTGAGATGATAACTGCTCTCCTACTGTACGCACACGACGGTTAGATAAGTGATCTATATCATCAATCTCTGCTTTAGAGTTGATAAGCTCAATTAAATATTTTATTATGGTAATGATATCTACTTTGGTAAGTACTTGCTTATCCATTCCGATATCTAATCCTAACTTTTTATTCATTCTGTAACGACCTACTTCACCTAAAGAGTAACGTTGGTCAGAGAAGAATAATTTATCAATTATACCACGCGCTGTTTCCTCATCTGGCGGCTCAGCATTACGTAGTTGACGATAAATATGCTCAACAGCTTCTTTTTCAGAATTTGTTGGGTCTTTTTGTAGTGTATTATGAATGATTGCGTAATCTCCTTGTTGTCCACTTTCTTTGTGAAGAAGTATGGTCTTCACTCCAGCTTCAAGGATTTCTTCAATGTTATCTTTATCTATAATTGTATCACGATCTAATACAATTTCGTTACGCTCTATAGATACTACTTCTCCAGTATCTTCGTCAACAAAATCCTCATGCCATGTATTAAGAACACGCGCAGCAAGCTTACGACCAATAACTTTCTTTAATCCAGATTTAGAAACTTTAACTTCTTCTGCAAGATCAAATATTTCTAAAATATCTTTATCTCTTTCGAAGCCAATAGCTCTAAACAATGTTGTAACAGGAAGCTTTTTCTTTCTGTCGATGTAAGCATACATCACACTATTAATGTCTGTAGCAAATTCTATCCAAGACCCTTTGAAAGGTATAACTCTTGCAGAATATAATTTTGTTCCGTTAGCATGAAACGATTGACTAAAGAATACACCAGGTGATCTATGTAATTGAGACACAACAACACGCTCTGCTCCATTAATACAGAAAGTACCACTTGGGGTCATGTAAGGAATTGTTCCTAAGTACACATCTTGAACAATAGTCTCAAAGTCCTCGTGTTCAGGGTCTGTACAATACAATTTTAAACGTGCTTTTAATGGCACACTGTATGTTAGTCCTCTTTCTATACATTCTTCGATTGAATATCTTGGAGGATCTATAAAATAATCCAAGAATTCTAATACGAATTGGTTTCTTGTGTCGGTAATTGGAAAGTTCTCCATGAAGGTATTGTAAAGCCCTTCGTTACCTCTTTGATCAGATTTTGTCTCTAATTGGAAAAAATCCTGAAAGGATTTAATCTGAATATCAAGAAAATCCGGATACTCAGTTCGGTTTACAATCGAGGAGAAATTTAATCTTTCAGCTTGTTTTGCTAACATCGATGAACGCGTTTTTGATTAAAAATAATGTAATAAAGTGTACATACTATTTATATACACAAAATGGTCTAGGCATTATCCCGCAACTTTTTGCGGGATAAACCTAAACCTTGTATTGTAGGTATTAGTTGGGCTTACTTAAGCTCAACCTCTGCACCAGCTTCTTCTAAAGATGCTTTTAAAGCTTCTGCTTCATCTTTAGCGATGCCTTCTTTGATAGCGCTTGGAGCGTCATCAACTAAGCCTTTAGCTTCTTTTAATCCTAAACCAGTTAATTCCTTAACTAATTTTACTACTGCTAGTTTAGAACCACCAGCTGCTTTAAGGATTACATCGAATTCTGACTTTTCTTCTGCAGCTTCACCACCAGCAGCAGCGCCACCAGCAGCAACAGCTACTGCAGCAGCAGCAGGCTCGATACCATATTCTTCTTTTAAAATATCAGCTAATTCATTAACCTCTTTTACAGTTAAATTAACTAATTGTTCTGCGAAATCTTTTAAATCTGCCATTTTTCTATCGTTTTAATAAGTGTGTTTTTATTTTAATTTTTAAGTGCGTACTTGTTTTTATCCTTCTTTTTCGGATAATGTTTTTAAGATACCTGCAATTGTTCCACCACCTGATTTAAGTGCTGAAATAACGTTCTTAGCAGGAGATTGTAATAATCCAATAATCTCACCAAGTAATTCTTCTCTTGATTTGATTTCTACTAAGGCATCTAATTGGTCGTCTCCTATGTAAATAGACTCTTCGATAAACGCTCCTTTTAACAAAGGCTTATTTGATTTTTTACGAAAAGCTTTAATTACTTTAGCAGGACCATTACCAGTTTCAGAGTACATTACCGAAGTGTTACCTTTTAAAGTCGATGGTAAATCTCCAAAATCTTTATCTGAAGCCTCCATGGCTTTTTCTAATAATGTATTCTTAACTACTGCAAGACTTACGTTAGCTTTAAAACAAGCACGACGTAGGTTTGAAGTATCAACTGCATTTAATCCAGATATATCTGTTAAATAGATATTAGTATTATCGGCTAATTGAGCAGTTAACTCTTCAATTACTAGGGATTTTTCTTCTCTTGTCATAATATTCTAAGTTTAACTACTATCCTATTTTAGTATCAATTGCTATACTAGGACTCATTGTACTTGACATGTAAATGCTCTTCACGTAAGTACCTTTTGCAGCAGTTGGTTTTAATTTAATTAAAGTTGTAAGTAACTCGTTAGCATTACCTACCAATTTATCCGCACTAAAAGATGCTTTACCAATTGGAGCATGAACGATACCAGTCTTATCAACTTTAAAATCTATCTTACCAGCCTTTACTTCACTAACCGCTTTGGCTACATCCATAGTTACTGTTCCTGTTTTAGGGTTTGGCATTAGACCTCTTGGTCCTAACACTCTACCTAACGGTCCTAACTTACCCATAATGCTTGGCATCGTAACGATAACGTCAACGTCTGTCCAACCTTCTTTTATTTTTTGTAAGTATTCGTCTAATCCAACATAATCTGCGCCCGCCGCTTTAGCTTCGTCTTCTTTATCTGGAGTTACTAACGCAAGAACCTTCATATCTTTACCTGTACCATGTGGTAATGAAACTACACCTCGTACCATCTGATTTGCCTTACGCGGATCTACGCCTAATCTTACGGCTAAATCTACTGAAGCATCAAACTTTGTGTATGTGATTTCTTTAAGTAAAGCTGAAGCTTCTTCTATAGAGTAAAGCTTGTTCTTATCAACCTTAGCTCTAGCTTCTTTTTGCTTTTTTGTTAATCTTGCCATTTCAAAAATTTTAGTTCGGAGCTTCTCCTCCTTTAACTGTAATACCCATCGATCTTGCTGTACCAGCTACCATTTTCATAGCCGATTCAATCTCAAATGCATTTAAATCTTGCATTTTGTCTTCTGCAATTGCTTTCACTTGATCCCAAGTTACTTTTGCTACTTTACGTCGGTTTGGTTCTCCAGATCCTTTCTTTACTTTGGCCGCTTCTAATAATTGTACTGCTGCTGGTGGAGTCTTGATTACAAATTCAAATGATTTGTCTTTGTAAACAGAGATTACCACAGGTAAAACTTTACCTGGTTTATCTTGAGTTCTTGCATTAAACTGCTTACAGAACTCCATGATATTAACTCCAGCGGCACCTAAAGCGGGTCCAACCGGTGGCGATGGATTCGCTGCACCTCCCCGAACTTGTAATTTAACTACTTTGTCTAGTTCTTTTGCCATTTTAATTAAAATTGTGCACTAAATTTAAATTGGAAGCCTAAATCTCGTGCGATATATAATGTAACAATTATTATACTTTTTCTACTTGCATATAGCTTAGCTCTAATGGTGTTTTTCTTCCAAAAATCTTTACCATTACTTCAAGCTTACGCTTTTCTTCATTTATCTTTTCAATAGTACCATCAAAACCATTGAAAGGTCCATCGATAACTTTTACAGTCTCACCAATTGTAAATGGTATAGCAACATTTGCATCCGCCTCGAGCGATAACTCATCTACTTTACCTAACATACGATTAACCTCTGACTGTCTTAATGGAACAGGATCTCCTCCTTTAGTTTCTCCTAAAAACCCAATAACATTTGTTATTGACTTAATTATGTGAGGTACTTCTCCACTAAGATTAGCTTGTATCATTATGTAGCCAGGAAAATAAACACGTTCCTTATTTATCTTCTTACCATTGCGAATTTGAATTACTTTTTCAGTAGGTACTAAAACTTGATCCACGTAATCACCTAACCCTAAACGCGAAATTTCGTTTTCGATGTAGGTTTTAATTTTGTTTTCTTGACCACTTACGGCTCTAACAACATACCATTTTTTATTTCCGCTTTTTTCAGACATAGATGATGTGTTGTATTAATTAATTAGGCCAAAATATGCCTTAATAACTCTACTAAAAACTGTGTCAATTCCCCAAATAGCTAACGAAAATAAAATGGAAAAAACCGCTACTACAACAGTTAACCTTTGCGCCTCTGACCAAGGTGTCCATGTTACATTATTCTTAAGCTCTTCGAACGATTCTTTAACGTATGTTATTAATCCTGCCATTTGTTATATTTTTTTAAGTACAGAAAACTAAATCCGTACAAGCTGAATAAGCTATAAATCTTATTAGCTATTTTTTTTCATTATTGCACGGGTTGAGAGACTCGAACTCCCGACACCTGGTTTTGGAGACCAGTGCTCTACCAACTGAGCTAAACCCGTAAACATAAATCAAGGTATCCCGAAAAAACGGGACACCTTAATTGTTTATTTAGCTTAGTGTTAGTCTAAAATCTCAGTTACCTGACCAGCTCCAACAGTACGTCCACCTTCACGGATAGCGAAACGTAAACCTACGTTCATTGCAATTGGCTGAATTAAATCAACAGTAATTGTTAAGTTATCACCAGGCATTACCATTTCAACACCATCAGGAAGCGCAATATTTCCTGTTACGTCAGTTGTACGTACGTAAAACTGTGGACGGTAGTTATTATGGAATGGTGTGTGACGACCACCTTCTTCTTTCTTAAGAATATATACCTCAGCTTTAAACTTCTGGTGCGGAGTTACAGAACCAGGCTTAACGATAACCATACCTCTAGAGATTTGAGTTTTCTCAATACCTCTTAATAAGATACCAGCGTTATCACCAGCTTCACCTCTATCTAAGATTTGACGGAACATTTCGATACCTGTAATAGTAGAAGTTAACTTCTCAGCACCCATACCGATAATCTCTACTGGGTCACCTGTGTTAGCCACACCAGTTTCGATACGACCAGTTGCAACAGTACCACGACCTGTAATAGAGAATACGTCTTCGATAGGCATTAAGAAAGGCTTATCCATATCACGAACAGGCTCTTCAATCCAGTTATCTACAGCTTCCATCAACTCCATTACTGTATCAACCCACTTTTGTTCACCGTTAAGTGCACCTAAAGCAGAACCAGCAATTACAGGACCATTATCACCATCGTACTCATAGAATGATAATAAATCTCTGATTTCCATTTCTACTAATTCTAATAACTCTTCGTCATCTACCATATCCACTTTGTTCATGAATACAACGATACGAGGAATACCTACCTGACGTCCTAAAAGGATGTGCTCACGAGTTTGTGGCATTGGACCATCTGTTGCAGCAACAACCAAGATAGCACCATCCATCTGAGCAGCACCAGTTACCATGTTCTTTACGTAATCGGCGTGACCTGGACAGTCAACGTGAGCGTAGTGACGGTTCGCAGTTGCGTACTCTACGTGAGATGTATTAATTGTGATACCTCTCTCTTTTTCTTCAGGAGCGTTATCAATTTGATCGAAGTCTTTTGCTTCAGATAAACCTGCATCAGCTAATACTTTAGTAATAGCAGCAGTTAAAGTTGTTTTACCGTGATCTACGTGTCCAATAGTACCTATATTAAGGTGTGGTTTTGAACGATCGAAAGTTGCCTTTGCCATGTTTAATTTATTTAATCTTAATTTATATTAGTGTTCAATTTTATATACACAAAAAGAGCCAATGACGAGATTTGAACTCGTGACCTCTTCCTTACCAAGGAAACGCTCTACCCCTGAGCTACACCGGCGTAAAGATTTCTCTTTATTACCCTTTATAAAACAAGGTAGTATTTCTGTAAAACAGAAATACTTTTCTTGAGCGGGAGACCGGGTTCGAACCGGCGACATTCAGCTTGGAAGGCTGACGCTCTACCAACTGAGCTACTCCCGCTTTTAATTAATTAAGCCTATTAATTAATTATCAATATTTTTAAAAATTGTGGGGAGAGCAGGATTCGAACCTGCGAAGTTAAAAAACAACAGAGTTACAGTCTGTCCTCGTTGGCCGCTTGAGTATCTCCCCAAATCATCAATTTTTAAGGCTGCAAAAATACAGCTTTTTATTGATTATTCATTCTTTTAAAGAACAATTTTTTCTTTCGAAAAATAAGAGCCAATGGAGGGACTTACTTCGACCATGCTCAGCATAAACTTCTCGTCCCAGAAACTTTTATTTTTTAATAAAAAGATTCTTTTTCAACAAAAACTCAAAATTTCAAATCAAAGAGCCGATGGAGGGACTCGAACCCACGACCTGCTGATTACAAATCAGCTGCTCTAGCCAGCTGAGCTACATCGGCTTTTCTTGCTTTTTTAAAGGCAATTTTACCCATAAAAAAAGCCCGCTATTTCTAACGGACTGCAAATGTAATGCTTTATTTTTTTTTTCAAAACATTTTTGAAAAAATTTTGTTAGGAATGAGAGCGCAACTTTTCTTTGCGTTTCTTTAATTGACGTTCTAGCGAAGCAGCAGCCAAATCCGCAGCCTCTTCGAAAGACTTTCCTTGTTTCTTAACTACAAATGTGTCGCCTGGTACTTTTAACTTAGCTTCAAATACTTTATTCTCCTTTTCACTGGTATTTTCTACCTTAAGATAGACATCAGTTTGTATAATTTTGTCGTAAAAGAGATTTAATTTCTCTAAGCGTTTCTCTATAAAATTTTTCAATTTAATATCGGCCACAAAATTGATTGATTGGGTGTTTACATCCATAAGCTAACTGATTTTAAAAATTAATCGATATTTCTCGGATGAGCTTTAGCGTGAACTTTCTTTAATTCTGCAATACTACTATGCGTATAAATTTGCGTCGCAGCCAAGCTCGAATGTCCTAATAATTCTTTTACCGAATTTATATCCGCACCTTCATTAAGCAGATGTGTAGCAAATGAGTGTCTTATAACATGAGGGCTACATTTTGTTTTTGAAGACGCTTTACTAAAATACTTATTTATTATTCTATAAACAAGCGTCTCGTAGACTTTAAGACCTTTTTTAGTAAGAAAAAGATATTTTGAATCTTCTGTTATTGGTAGCTCCTCTCTAAACTGAAGGTAAACATCTAATGTTTTTAATACCGAACCAATTAAAGGAATAAAGCGCTCTTTGTTACGTTTCCCTAAAACCTTTAACGCACGATTACTTACATCAATATCTATCAGCTTAATATTTATTAATTCTATACGCCTTATCCCTGTTGCATAAAATAGTTCGACGATTAATTTGTCTCTTACTCCTTCAAAATCATCAACCTTATTTAAATTTTCGATTACATATTCAAATTCTTTCTCTGAGAATGGGACTTGAATTTTCTTTTCGGTTTTTAAAGCTCTATGCGTTTTTAATGGATTGACCTTTAAATCACCTACTTTGATTAAAAATTTATAATATGTATTAAGGGATGATATCTTTCTGTTAATGCTTCGGTTAGATAATTTGTTATTGACTAATGCCACAATCCATTGCCTTATTAGATTATAACTAGAATTTATGATTTCTTCTCCTGCATATTTTTCATTCAAATATGCTTGATATTGCTGTATATCTTTTATGTAGGCCGTGACAGTGTGTTTCGAATAGTTCTTTTCGAGCAATAAATAATCTGAAAACCGTGCTAGAGACATTTAGAATAATCTGTTGACTTAAATGTAAAGATTTTTTATCACTTAAAAACTTTGATTAAAAAAAATCCCAATGAATTATCAGTGGGATTTTTATTTATTTTCTTGACTTATTTAGAACTGCTCTGCGTCTTTTAAACTTTGAATATATTCTGCCTTTTGCAATTGCGTTCTTTTAAGCTCTGAAGGTTTTGTATATTGTCTCCGTGACTGTAAATCACGTTTTATACCTGTTCTATTAAACTTGTTTTTGTAACGCTTTAAAGCTCTATCTATATTTTCGCCAGAATTTACTTCTATTTTTAACATAGGTCTTAACCTCCTCTCTTTTAATTTTTTTGCGGCGCAAATATATAAACAATTTCTTCTTTTGGAAATAGAGATGTTGTTTTTTAATCTTTAAATAATGATGCGCGCTGAGAAAGGTCTTCTATGAGTTGTTCGTCTTCTTCACTTTCTAGCAAGACGTTATAATTTTTCCAGAATGCTTTATTGTAAGGTCTTGGAATAAAAATATCCATATTCCATGGCTTGTTAATCAACTCTGATTGTATTATTTCTTTATCTAATATAATTTCAGAAAATAAAATTTCTTGAACCGTAGAGTAATACCGCTCCTCTCTGTTGTATCTATCTATTTCTTTTTGAGACACCCTTTTGTTAGTCTTAAGTCCAACATTAACCAACTTTGGTGTTTCGTAATAGATGTAATTAGGGTACATCTTATCATTGTACTCGTTATAATTAATGATTAGCTTGTGGTTGGTTTGTGTTCCAAATAGGCGCTTACTTCTATCTTTTTGAATTTTTGAATTCGCTACCAACTCATACTCTACCTTTTTGATGGCATAGTTATCATAATAAATATATAACCAACCTTCTGCTCTGTA
Source organism: Winogradskyella wandonensis (assembly GCF_004346845.1). Taxonomy (GTDB): domain Bacteria; phylum Bacteroidota; class Bacteroidia; order Flavobacteriales; family Flavobacteriaceae; genus Winogradskyella; species Winogradskyella wandonensis. The sequence continues at coordinate 230,354 of NZ_SMGI01000003.1, forward strand.
GCCGTCGTTATAAATTCCTTTGGTTTCTAGATTAATATCTTGAACGCTTTGGTCTATCTTAATTTTGTAAATCTTTCTGCCGTTATCTACTAATATTGTATCTAATTTAAACTGGTGTGTTTTTAAAATATCCTCTCCAAAAAGAGCTTTTTTATCCTGGACATTTCTAAACATATTTAACTTTCCTTGAAAAATATTCTGAAGTCCATTGACTCTATTATCATTCCATTTAATAGCTTTTACCAATTGCGACGTTGCAACATCTGACCTTTTAATGTCCTCTGCCCTTAACCTATCTCTACTTTTATTTCTATTTCGGTACGATACATAAGAAAAGATACTATCGACATCTCGTAAATCGTAGCTTTTACGCATCTCGTCTACATTGACTTTTAGATGCTCGGTGCTTTTACTAACATAGCCAGAATCGTAAACCGTAATTGCACTTTCTATAAGCCATTTAAACTCTAATTTATTTCGTTCTTTATGGCGCAAAAAACCACGTTGCAAATACGCAGAATCTGGTAATGTTTCAGGAAGTTTTTCTATGGCTTTGAGAACAATACCATTTCCTGTTGTTGGTCTTGGGTCTGCTACTATAACAATTTCGTCTAAAGTTGCTACATCTTCTTCCAAAAGTATATCATTAGAACCATCGAACTGATTAACAGGAACTTTAAAACTTTTATAACCTATTGAAGAAACAATCAGGGTATCGCTTAGGTGCTTATTAGGGACGTTTAAAACAAATTTTCCGTCTGTATTACTAATAGTACCTATAGTGGTGTTTTGAACATAAATACTTGCATTTTCAACGGGAAAAAGTAAATCTTTATCCACTAATTTTCCTTTGAGTTCTGTTTGAGAAAATCCAAAAAAGGCAGCAAAGAAAAAGACTAAAGTTAAATTTAGTTTAAGCTTATTTGAATACATTATAAGTCGATTATTTTGTTTTGATAATGGAATGGCAAATACTATTCCACAGTGTGTAAAACTCCAAAACTAATCAAATTATTTTATGTCGCAGGCTTATAATCCTTATTATCGATAACCATTTTAGCGATAATCTCTCGAAGGATTTCGGACGTACCACCACCTATTGGTCCAAGACGACTATCTCTAAACATACGTGCTAGCGGATATTCTTCCATATATCCATAACCTCCTAAAAATTGAAGACATTGATAAATAACATCGTCGGCCATTTTTGTAGATTGAAGCTTTGACATCGTCGCCTCCTTAACCACATAATCGCCCATATCTAATCGCTTTGCAACATAGTAGTTAAATTGTTTACAGATTTCCATTTGAGTTTCACAATCTGCATAGGTGTGTCTTAAAGCCTGAAATTTGTCTATAGTTTTACCAAAAGCCGTACGCTCTGACATATATTGTTTAGCATATTCTAAGGCATATTCTGCTCTAGCATGCGCATTAATTCCCATAATTAATCGTTCTAATGCAAAATGCTGCATGATATAAGGGAATCCTTGGTTTTCTTCTCCCATTAAATTTTCGGCAGGAATAACCACATTATCAAAGGCAATTTCACCTGTATCAGAAGCTCTCCAGCCTAACTTATCTAATTTAGTTGCAGAGATACCAGGCGTTTCTCTATCCATCACAAAAATGCTTATACCCTTATTTCCTAGTTCTGGATTGGTCTTAGCAGCTACTACTAAATAATCACTATAAACACCATTAGTAATAAATGTTTTAGAACCGTTGATTACATAAGTATCACCTTTTTTTATTGCGGTGGTTCGCATTCCTGCCACATCACTTCCACCAAAAGGTTCTGTTATACACAAGCATCCTATCTTATCCCCAGAGATACTCGGCGCTAGATACTCCTGCTTAATTCTATCGTCTCCCTCTTTATTCAGATGTGTCATTGCCAAATAAGCGTGGGCCCAAATAGCTGCAGAAAAACCGCCAGAATTAATTCGTTGTAATTCTTCTAACAAAATTACTGTGTAGAACAAATCTAAATCTAGTCCACCGTAGGCTTCTGGATAGGCAAGTCCAAAATACCCCATGTCTCCAAACTTCTTCCAAATAAAGCGTTCTATTTGTCCTGTTTCTTCCCATTTTTCGATGTAGGGAACAACTTCTTTTTTCAGGAAATCTCTTAAGCTTTCTCGAAATAAATCGTGCTCTTCGGTAAAGTATAATTTTGACATTTTTTTAGCAATTTTTTTACAGAAACAAATATAATCTAATAATCTGTAATTTTTTGACAGGAAAATGTTCAACTTTTGTTAAATCATCAATACTAGAGAATCCTTCTCGTAGTGTTCTTTCTTCAATAATACTGTTTGCTATTTCGTAATCTATATATGGAATAGTAACTAATTCATCTCTCGTCACCACATTAAGGTTAAAGGTTTTAATTTTTCGAGGTGTTTTAACCACGAAATTTTCTTTTATCTTGACAATTACTTCGGGTGAAAGACCCCATATTTCCGTTAACTCTTCTTCCGAAATAAAGCCTTCGTTTCTTTCTCTGTATTTAATAATATTTGCTGAAAGCTTTTCACCCACACCATAAATTTTTTGGAGTTGACTCGCAGTAGTCCTATTTAAATCTATCTTCTGATTGTAAGTTTTTTGCTTAGTAGAATTATTGAAAGAACCAGAAGAAAAGGGTTTAGACTTTTGATTGATTACCCATTCTGGAAATTTGAAATAAGGTGAAATTGTATTTAATAAGGAATCTGAAACCTTAGTAACTTTTTGAAATTCTTTTGCAGAGTTTACCCATTGATTTTTAGCTCTAAATTTGTGAAGCCTATCAATTTCTTCATTAGACATCCCAAGCGTGTATCCTTTGAAGTCTGTTATATAATTTGGATTAAAAGGATAGATTTTAGGCTTTTGATTTTCTAAAGCAACCTTACGCAAAGAATCTACCTCTATTCTGTAAGTATTTAATTCTTCTTCAGAGATTGATTCTGTTAGGTCATTATTAAAATTATAAAACCAAAAGAAAGCTTGTACAATTATTATAAAAATAACCAACAAAAAAATCCCACTTCGGTTCTGTTTAGAAAACTTTAAGTGGGATTTCATATATCAATAAATGTATTTAAGCTTTGTTCTCTTTTATCGCCTGCATATATCGTTTCAGTTCGTCTCTAACCTTTGGAGCAAGAATAACTAGACCAATCATGTTTGGTACCATCATTGCAAAAATCATAGCATCAGAAAAACCAATAACAGACCCCAAACTTGCAGCAGCACCTATTATCACGAAAATACAAAAGATAATTTTGTAAGTGTATTCCATTTTTTTGGAGCGTCCAAATAAATATGACCATCCTTGGAAACCATAATAAGACCATGAAATCATTGAGCTAAATGCAAATAATACCACCGCAACAGTAAGCACATATGGGAACCAAGAAATCGCAGATTCGAAAGCTCCAGACGTCAACAAAATAGCTTGAGCGTCATTTAAAGAAGCATTGGCAGCTGTAACATTTCCGGTGATAATTAAAACTAAGGCTGTCATTGTACATACTAATACCGTATCGATAAAAGGTTCTAATAACGCTACCATACCCTCAGATGCAGCATACTTTGTCTTAACTGCAGAGTGTGCTATAGAAGCAGAACCTATACCAGCTTCATTAGAAAAAGCAGCACGCCTAAATCCTTGCACAAGTACACCAACAGCACCACCTGCAACACCTTCTGGACTAAACGCACCTTCGAATATTTGAGCGAACGCTGCACCAATCATATCGTAGTTTACGAAAATCACAAATAAAGACGCAGCAACATAAATCACAACCATAAATGGCACAATTTTATCGGTAACCTTAGCAATTGACTTTATACCTCCAATAATAACAATACCTACTAAAATTGCCATAACTAAACCAAAGGCCCAACCGTATCCATTTAAAAATGACTGTTCGCCACCAGTAATATTTTCTACAAGTTGAAATGCCTGATTTACTTGAAACATATTTCCACCGCCAAAGGAGCCTCCAATTACGAATATTGCAAAAAGTACAGCAAGAACCTTTCCTAGCTTTTCTAATCCTTTAGATTTAAGACCTTTTGTTAAATAGTACATTGGACCACCGTAAACCGTCCCGTCCTCTTCTATATCTCTGTATTTAACACCCAAGGTGCATTCTACAAATTTTGACGCCATTCCTAAAAGTCCTGCTACAATCATCCAAAACGTAGCTCCTGCACCACCTATAGAAACTGCTATGGCAACACCTGCTATGTTACCCAAACCAACAGTGGCTGAAAGCGCCGCAGTTAAAGCCTGAAAATGTGAAACTTCTCCTTCATGGCCTTCTACAGCAATTGTTTCTATTGAATCTCCACCAGGTGTTGAATCACCTGCTGCTATCATTGTTTCGTGATGATCAATATCATCATACTTACCTCTTACTATATTAATAGAAGTTAAAAAACCTCTAATATTAATTAGCTTAAAATAAAATGTAAAATATGTTGCTCCTATTATTAACGGGAATAAAACCCAGAAAACCTTAACACCTCCACCAAAATCTATTTGATAGAAAATAGCGTTTACAAACCAACCAGTGGCATCTCCAAAAGCCTCGTCGATTCTTTGGTCCAGACCCTTCTCAACGTCTTGAGCTATGTTCAGTAACGGTAATAATAATGCAAAAATAGATAGAAGATATTTCTTCATGAGTATAGTATTAGTTAGTATTTTTTCAAGTAGGCGACAAGATGCTAAAAAAAATTGAACTTTTAAAGCCAAAGACGTTAAAATGGAATTAAAAGACTATCCAATATTAAATTCGGAATTTAGTTTGTGTATCTGCTCTGGGCGTCCTAGTACTACAATCTTCGACCCTGGAATTAAACGAGTTTCTGCACCAGGATTAATAGTATAATCCCCTTTTCCATCTTTAAAACCAATAACAGTGCATCCTGTTTTTCGTCTTAAATCTAATTCTCTAATGGTTTTAATTTTTGACGCATCATATAATTGTTCAACTTTAACTTCTTCTATGTTAATATTGCGCTCACCTACAATCCCTAAATTATCTATAAATTCTATTAAATCTGGAATAACAACTAAAGACGCCATATGATCACCACCTATACGGTCTGGTAGTATTACATTATTTGCTCCTGCTAGCTTTAGTTTGTTGTATGATGTTTCTTGGGAAGCGCGGCTTATTATTTTTAAATCTGAATTAAGTTGTCTTGCAGATAATACAACAAAAAGGTTGTCTGCATCCTCTGGTAATGCAGATATAAGTGTTTTAGCACGCTTGACACCTGCTTCTAATAATGTTTCATCCTCATTAGCATTCCCATAAATGAATGGAATTTCTTCTTCCTGAAATCGTTCAATTATTTCTTTGTCTTTCTCGATGATCACAAACGGTTTGTCATATGCTAATAACTTTTTAGCAGCTTGCTTACCATTTCTTCCGTAACCACATATAATGATATGATTAGACAAGGCATCTATTTTCTTCTGCATTTTTCGCTGTTTTATATTTTCAAAATTATTTTTACTCAGTATATATTCTGTTATGATAGAAATAGCGTATCCCACGATTACAACACTAGATAGAATGAGAAATATTGTAAATATTTTAGATGAGGTATCTAGCGGATTTACTTCTGCAAAACCTACTGTAGTAATGGTAATCACAGTCATGTAAGCGGCATCAATCCAAGAATACCCCGAGAAAAATCGGTATCCCAAAACGCCAATAAGCATTATACCTACAAGCATAATTAATGCTGTGTATATCTTTGACCTGAATAATCTTAATAAAGGATTTCCCATAGCTTATAAATCGAAAACTGAGCTTCTTTTTGTATATAAAATATCCTTTATACGAATCCAAAAGGCTAAAAATAGATATACTGCAAAACCAAATCCTAAGGTTACGAACGTTAGATACATAAAAGTCGTGCGAACAATTTTTGCACGAATCCCTAATCTATCTGCGATACGCTGACAAACGTAATAGCCTCGCTTCTGAAAATAAAGTAATAAACTATAAAATATATTCATATGTCAAAGTTAGTAACTATTAGCGATTAATTGGTTTCCTATGGCACATTGTAAACATTTATTTTTGTTGCAATAATTATTTTTTAGCTGAATTAAGCCTTGGGAAGTCATCGCTGTTGTTTTAAGTGCTTTTAAATCTAGAAACTTATCCACGACACTATTCTTTTCTATAGCGATTGATGTAATTAGGTCTAATATCTTCTTTTCTTCGTCCTTGCCTAATGATTTTGCATAGCTAAATTTAAGTGGTAAAATGGTATTAATTAAAAGTAAATCAATAAATGATTTGCTAAGGTTCTTCTTTATTCTCTTTGATGTTTTAGAAAATGTATAATGCGTCTCCCAAAACGCAGACGTGCAGATATTAAAAAACTCGTAGTAATCATCAACCGTCTCTAAATTCATTAGTTTAGAAAACAAATTGTCTTCTTTATTATAGACTTGTGCTAATTGAGAAAGGCGAATGGTCGGAAAATTTGGTGGACGTAATCTAAAAAACTGCAAGGGTAAGACTCCTTGATTAGCGAGATTAAATTTTTGTTTAAGATAGACATACCTCTTTTTTAAATCAAGAAAATAACCATCTTGAATATCATCGTTTAATAAGTTGCACTGTCCAAAAAATAGTGCTTCTAAATCTTCAAAACTGTGTTTTGTTTTTCGCACTACTGAAAACTCAACTGAGTTCGCTAAAGACAAAAAGGCTTGTCCGTTAACCTTTAACCCAAAATTCTTGCAGAGCATTTTAAATAAAACTGCTTCCCAATTGTTTTTTGAAGCTGATAAAAGCGCATTAATAGATTTAGATTTTTGTTCTAATCGCTCAAAGTACAATCGTTCTATCCAATTGTTCAATATAAAATCATCAACATTATGAAAATCCTTCTCGCAATTAATCCAAGATTTAGAGCTTAACAGGTTTTTGTAGTTATTTAAAAGTTCTGCTTTTATGTATTGCTGAAGCTCCAACGTTGGAATAACGGAGTTGTCTTTTCTATAAATATCCGTATCATGTTCCCAAACGACGTGTAAAATTACGTTATCGTAAGCACTATCTTTTTCGTGATTATGCACATACCAGTCCGAAGACTTTAGATGTATTTCTACATTGCCTGCCCATTTTTGATTGTCAATTATTAGTTGCGCATTAAAAAAATCTGGACCAGCGTTATGATTGTGCTGGCCTAAATGTATTATGTGCACTGGCAAGCCTTCAACCGTTTTTAAATCTGCTGATTGAAACCTTTTGTACTTCCAAACAAAATGAAGAAAATCTTCTTGCATACTCTAAAATAAAAAATCCTGAGCAATACTCAGGATTTAATTTTAAACTATACGTTTTACAACGCACTTATAATATCGTGCTTTGTGATAATATGATGCTTTCCGTTATCTAGTTCTACAAGAACAGCATTATTATCTTTATTAATAAGTTTAGACAAGTCCTCTATTTTTGTGTTTTTATTTACAATTGGGAAAGGTGCACCCATAACATCTTTAATTGGTAAATCGGAGATATTCTTATCCTCAACATAGCGCCTAAACAAATCTGTCTCGTCCACAGAACCCACAAATCCAGTAATGTCCTTTACTGGAATTTGAGAAATCTTATATTTTTTCATACGCTCTATGGCATGCGATACTAGCTCTTCGGTTTTTACAGTAACTAATGGCTTGTCTGAGTGCTCTTTAATAAGGTCTGCTGCTAATGTAATTTCATCTTCAATAAATCCACGCTCACGCATCCAATCGTCATTAAACATTTTACCAACGTAGCGGCTTCCATGATCATGAAATAATACAACGACGACATCTTCTGGCTTAAAGTGTTCTTTTAACTGCAACACGCCCTTTATCGCAGCACCAGCTGAGTTCCCTAAAAACATACCTTCTTCTTTAGCTAATTTTTGTGTGTAAACCGCAGCATCTTTATCCGTGACCTTTGTAAACCCATCAATCACATCAAAATTTACATTGGCTGGTAGTATATCTTCACCTATACCTTCGGTGATGTAAGAATAAATTTCGTTCTCATCAAAAATTCCAGTCTCATGGTATTTTTTAAAAACAGAACCATAAGTATCAATTCCCCATACTTTTACATTAGGGTTTTTCATTTTTAAATAACTACCAACACCAGATATTGTTCCGCCAGTACCAACACCAACCACAAAATGGGTGACCTTACCGTCAGTTTGTTCCCAAATTTCTGGACCTGTAGATAGAAAATGTGCCTTACAGTTACTCGGATTATCGTACTGATTAACGTACCACGAATTAGGTGTTTCTTCTGCCAAGCGTTTAGAAACCGAATAGTAACTTCTAGGATCTGTTGGCTCTACATCTGTTGGGCAAACTACGACCTCTGCACCTACTGCTCTAAGTATATCCATTTTCTCCTTAGATTGCTTATCGCTTAAGACAAAAATACATTTATAGCCTTTTACGATAGCCGCAAGTGCAAGTCCCATTCCTGTGTTACCAGAAGTACCTTCGATAATTGTCCCACCAGGTTTTAATCGCCCGTCTGCCTCAGCATCTTCTACCATCTGAAGCGCCATCCTGTCCTTTACCGAATTTCCTGGATTGAAGGTTTCGTATTTTGCCAACACCAAGCACGGTAAATCCTCAACTAACTTATTCATCTTTACCATTGGTGTATTACCAATAGTACCTAATATATTTTCTGCGTAGTCCATAATCGTCTTTTGCGTGTGCAAAGGTAAAACAAAAGTGGAGATTGAGATATTAAATGTGTGTTACGATTTACGATTGAGGATTTACGATTGAGGATTTACGATTGGGGATTTAGGATTGGGAATTTCTAATCAATCAAACCGAATGGCTTTTACTGGAGAAATCTTTGAGATAATAACAGAGGGAATAAGTAGCATTAAAAGACAAATAACAAAAGTCCCAAGATTAAGTACTAAAATATAATCTAAACTAATATAAACAGGAGCTTCACTAACATAATAGGTTTCTGGGTTTAACGGAAAAAGTTTGAAATATTTTTGAGCAAACAAAATCCCTAAGCCAATTAAATTTCCCCATAAAAGCCCTAAGCCTATAAGATATGAAGCATTGTACAAAAATACCTTTCTCACCGACCAATCGGCTGTACCCAGAGCTTTTAAAATACCTATCATTTGCGTACGTTCTAAAATAAGGACTAAAAGCGCCGTTATCATATTTATGCCTGCCACTAAAATCATGATGGCAATTATACCGTAGGTATTATTATCAAAAATTTTTATCCATTCAAAAATGGAACTGTATTTTTTTGTGACCGTTGTGGATTTCATTAACGAAGGGATTTCTCTGTAAACAAGCTCTCCCGTTTCTTCAATTTTAGAAAAATCAGCGATAAATACCTCGAAAGCACCAACTTGGTCTTTATTCCATTTGTTTATCCGCTGAATATGCCTAATGTCTGCAAGACAAAATTTTTCGTCCAACTCTTGAAAACCTGAATTGTAAATTCCTGTAATTTTGAATTTAACGATTCGCGGCGGACGTTCTAAATTCTCTCCGAATAACGCTTGAAATGTATCATTAATCTTAAATCCTAATCGATTCGCCTGATATTTAGAAATTAAAATTTCGTTATTTAATGCTTGCGTAAAATCTGGCAAACGCCCATCGACTAAAAATTCCTCAAAATAATTCCACTTATAATCTTTACCAACGCCTTTTATAACTACACCTTCAAAATCTGTTTCTGTGCGTATTACAGCAAATTTATTGGCAGTACATTGGATATGAGTTATCCCTTCTACCGATTTAAATTCTGGATAAAACTCTTGATTTAAAGCTATAGGTACTTGGGACTCGTCGGAAGAATTAGTGTCGTAATTATCAATAATTATGTGCCCGTTGAAGGACACCACTTTGTCTCTAATTTTTTGTTGTAAACCTAATCCCGTAGCTATGGCAATAAGCATCACTACAATACCTATGGCAATAGCGGCAATTCCAATTTTAATTATTGGTGCCGAAACACTACTTTTATACGTTTTACTACCAATTATACGTTTGGCTATAAACAACTCGAAATTCAAAATCTACTATGGGCTTTAAGATGTTCAAAAATACAGTTTTATTTAAGATAACTATTGGGATTTTTTTGATAGTTGCTGGTTGCGGAAATGGGAAGAAGATAGAAGCTGGAAGTGAGAAGCGGGAAGCAGGAAGCGAAAAAACTGAAATCATTGTTGGCGTCAACCAAACCGAACTCTACTTACCAATCTTAGAAGGAAAGCGTGTTGGTGTTGTGGCTAATCAAACCTCAGTGATTTTTAAGAAGTCATACTTTAATGAATATAACCGCTTCCATTTTGCTAGAGATAAAAATAATTATCGTACAAAACCTTACTCACATTTAGTTGATTCACTTATTAATTTAAATATTAATATCACTAAAGTATTCTCACCAGAACATGGTTTTAGAGGAAAAGCTGATGCAGGCGAACATGTAGAAGACGGAATAGATAAAAAAACGGGGTTGCCTATTTTTTCGCTTCATGGAAAAAACAAAAAGCCTACGGCAGAACAGTTACGGGATTTAGATATTGTAGTTTTTGATATTCAAGATGTTGGCGTACGATTTTACACATACATTTCCACCTTGCACTATGTTATGGAAGCCTGCGCTGAGCAGAACATTCCTGTTCTAGTTTTAGACCGCCCAAATCCTAATGGCTCATATATTGATGGCCCAACTTTAGAAAAAGAACACAGTAGCTTTTTAGGCATGCACACCGTTCCATTAGTACACGGTATGACTATAGGAGAATATGCGCAAATGATTAACGGTGAAGGTTGGTTGAAAAATAAAATTAAAGCCAATCTAACTGTGATTCCTGTTAAAAACTACAACACACAAATGAGCTATAGTTTACCCATTAGACCTTCACCGAATTTACCTAATGACCAGTCTATTTTACTTTACCCAAGCCTTGGTTTATTCGAAGGCACTAATATTAATGCTGGTCGCGGCACGGAATTTCAGTTTCAGCGTTACGGAGCGCCTTTTTTAGATAGCAATCATTATCAATTCAACTATAAACCAGAACCTAATTTCGGTTCTAAACACCCAAAGCATAAAGGTAAAATATGTTATGGTGTAGATTTATCAAATGCGCAAATTGAAAGAGGATTCACGCTTAAATATGTTATTGACGCATACACTAACTCTGTAGATAAAACTAAGTTTTTTAATACTGATAATTTTAGCAAACACGCAGGAACTGCTTTATTACAAGAACAGATTGAAGCAGGATTATCAGAGGATGACATAAGACAGTCTTGGAAACAGGATTTAGAAGCTTTTAAAAGAAAGCGTCAGAACTATTTAATCTACAGCAATTAAGGTTTCATCTACAGGCTTGGGAAACTCCTTTTCTACCTCAACCACAAAAACAATCTTTAACGGAGACTGAATGGCTACTAAAACGTTACGGCCTTTTTTTAACTTATTAAGCGGTAATTTATATGTGTTACTATCTACCCTTACATTAATATCGTCTTTAGCTGAATGATTAGCGGTATACAAATAGTTAATTTTCTTATCACTCCTAAGGACTAGAGTATCTTTCGTCCTATTGAAATCGTGATACAAACCTGCTGCTTGAAAATTTTTATTCTTATAAATAGTTGCCTTTCCTTTTTGCGCAAATGCAAAATTCACGCATCCAAGGAAAAGCAACATTATGATACATCGGGGGAAAATGTACATACTTATACTTTAGTGTTTTTTAAAAGATGTCGCCTAATATACGTGTAAAATTGAATTTGTGGATGTCGTTCGTCGAATAGTCAAAACTTTTTTTTCAATGATTGTATTGATAATCCTTATTGAGAAATAACAATAAAACTGCAACTTACTGATAATGTTTATTTTACTTCTCTGAAGATAATGTCGGCTTCTCGTAAGGTTGAAATGGTTGTTTTAGCAATTCTGTGATACTTGTATTTTTCACCTCGTCTGGAAAAACATCCACACCATAAACTAGTTTTTCTCTTTCCATATACATATATGTACCAAATAGACGGTCCCAAACTGAAAAGATATTGCCATAATTAGAATCAGTATAAGGCAACCTGTAATGATGATGAATTTTATGCATATCTGGCGAAATAAACACATAACTTATCATTTTATCAATACGCTTTGATAACTTAATATTTGCATGTGTAAATTGACTAAACACAAGCGACAATGCTTGGTAAAGCATTACAATAGATATCGGTGTACCAACTACGAAAACGCCAAATAAAGTAAAGGTAAAACGAATAACACTTTCTATTGGGTGATGTCTATTAGCGGTGGTCGTATCTACATTATGGTCTGTATGATGCACTAAATGAACCATCCACAAAGGTTTTACTTTATGTTCTACGAAATGTGCTAAATATGCCCCAAAGAAATCGAGTAACAATACACCTAGCAAAATATAAGACCACAATGGCATTTCAGGTAACCAATTAATAATACCAAAATCATTTGCTTTTACCCAATCTGCAGACCATAATAACAAAAATGCAAGTCCAAAATTGATGACAATTGTTGTTAGTGTAAAAAAGAAATTTGGTACAGCGTGTCTCCATTTCTTATAATTAAATCTAAATAATGGTACAGCGCCTTCTAAAAGCCAAAATAAAGTAATACCCGAGACCAAAAGTAAACTTCTGTGTAATGATGGAATGGTCTCAAAATAATTATAGATTGTCTCCAAAACTAACGGTTTATATTAACAATAAGTTGCGCTTGCTTCAAATTTAATAAAGAAATAGAACTTTCTAGTCGCTGAAATTTTTCTGTATCATTTAAAAGTCTAAAAGCGGTATAATACAAGAACGTTGCTAATGGCTCGTTGACTTTTTCAATCTCTAAATCGTCTATTTTTTTGAGTCTTCGAAGCACTTTTCTAGGGCGATTTTTAATTAATTCCTGCTTTAGTTTTAATAAATCAATCCGCTGAAGCTGAGCTTTGTCATCAGAACGGTTTTCGGATGATATAAAGTCCTTTGCTTCTGAAAAGTAAATATCTGAAAGGTCTAAAATCTCTGAACGAACCTTCTCGTTAACCAAAAGACTAAAATCTACATATTTTGAAGCTAAGTAAAATGCTGAATAAAAGTTCTTCTCTTGATGATAGTTTAATAACTCTTGTTTAATGTAAGATGTTTCAAAACCATACTTGGTAATAAACTTAGTTAAATCTAATAATTCTGTGTAGGCACCAGATGTCCCCAAAATATTACCATTTACATCTATGACTTTTAATGAGTCGTCATTAAACTTATCGATATAAGCTTGGCTTCGTTTATCTTTTATATCTAAGAACCAATCTGCATACGACTCATCTCCAACAACTACAGGGACAAAATACTGCCAAAGCAACTCATTAAGCTGAGGCGTTTCAAAAAGATTATCAATAAGAATATCTTTACCTCTTTCGTCTTTAATTAATACAGGCATCGGATACTCGGTTGCGCCTTCCCAAACCATTAGTATCATTTTGTTCTCACTGCGCGCCTGAATTTTAGCTATAGGTAAGGATTCTACCCAAGGAATAATCTCCTGTGAAAAGGAATTATACCACACTAAAAACGCACATAAAATGACACTTATTCTTTTCATTAAATTATAATTTTATTCTAGTTTTCATAGCTTCTACAATATTATATGCCGCAGGACAAATAGCCACGTTCTTTAAAGTAAGATTAGATATTTGCTGAAATTTTTTCCTATCGGTATGCGGAAATTCTCTACAAGCCTTTGGTCTTACTTCGTAAATAGAACAGTAATTATCTGCTCCTAAAAATGTGCAGGGAACAGATTGCAACACATAATCATTTTCTTCGTCTAGCCTCAAAAATTGTTCCGTAAACTGATGCGGCTTCATTTTGAAATGTTTGGCTATTCTCGTAATGTCTTTATCCGTAAATAAAGGTCCTGTGGTTTTACAACAGTTAGCGCACTCTAGGCAATCTGTTTTTTTAAACTCCGCTTCATGCAATTCCTGCATGATGTAATCTAATTGCTTTGGTGGTTTTTTCTTAAGCTTGGTGAAAAACGTCTTGTTTTCCTTATGCTTATCTTTGGCTAGTTTTGAAAGATTATTGATTTGGTCTTGCATAAAGTAAATATAATGAGAATGCGATGCTGAATCAAGTTCAGTACGACAAAAAAATTATGGAAAAAGATATCTTTGGAAAAGCATTATTAGATTATCAATTAGGAAATTATTCTGAAGATATTATCACTTGGACCAACATTTCCGATAAAGACGAATTGCCATTACCCTATTTATTTAGAGATTATTCTGAAATGCCTAAGTTGGAACGAAAAGCACTACAGCTCACTAAAGGAAAAGTTCTCGATGTTGGTTGTGGCTCGGGAAGTCATGCTTTGTACTTACAAGAAAAAGGATTTGAAGTGAAAGCTATTGATATCTCCCAAGGTGCTATTAAAGTGGCTAAACAACGTGGTGTTTTAGATACAGAATGTATCTCACTTCTAGATTATTCTGAAGAACAATTCGATACGATATTACTTTTAATGAATGGTACAGGTATCTTTCAAGAAGTGCAACAAGTAGCATCATATTTAAAACATTTAAAATCGCTTTTAAAACCAAACGGGCAACTACTCATCGACTCATCTGATATTAAATACATGTACGAAGACGAAGATGGCGGAAGGTGGCTAAATTTAAGTGGTCGCTATTATGGCGAATTGGATTATTACCTCAGCTATAAAGGTGAAGAAGAGACACCTATGAAGTGGCTTTATCTGGATTTTGAAATGCTAAAAACAGCTTGCCTAACTGTTGGTCTCAATTGCGAAAAAGTTATGCATGGTGAGCATTTTGATTATTTGGTGAGGATAAAAAAATAAAAAGTATAAAGTAATTAGTTGTAAGTCACTAACACTTTACACTTATTACTATATACTCTAAACTAATCTACTGTTTTTCTCCAGCTACATAAGTCCCAACAACTTTAGTTTCAGGAATAGCCTTTGTTTCAACTGACATGATATCTTTATCAAGAATAATAAAATCTGCGAACTTCCCAACTTCTATGCTCCCTTTTTCGTTTTCTTCAAAATTTGAGTAGGCTGCCCAAATGGTCATTCCACGTAAAGCTTCTTCTCTACTTAACGCATTTTCCATTTGAAAACCACTTTCAGGATATTGCTCTAAATCTTGTCTCGCCACCGCAGCATAAAACGTTAGCATTGGGTTGACACGCTCCACAGGAAAGTCTGTACCTAAGGCTACTTTTCCATATTGTTTTAGTAAATCTTTAAAAGCATATGCACCTTTCATGCGTTTTTCTCCTATTCTATCTTCCGCCCAATACATATCACTCGTTGCGTGTGTTGGCTGAACCGACGGAATAATATCATTAAATTTTGGGAAATCTTCTTGAGAAACCACTTGTGCGTGTTCTATTTTCCAACGACGATTTGGCTTTCCTTTTAATACGGCTTTGTAAGTATCTAAAACGGCATGGTTTGCAGAATCGCCAATGGCATGTGTATTCATTTGGTATTCGGAATTTGCAATGCGTTGTGCGGTTTCTTTTAAAGTTTTAATATCGTTAACCAACAATCCAAAATGTCCTGGTTTATCGTTATATGGGTCACGCATCATAGCTCCACGAGAACCCAAAGCACCATCAGCATAAAATTTAAACGAGCGGACATTTAAATAATCAGTTTTTACAATGCCTTTATTGATGTAATAATCTAAATTTTTAGGTGTTGCCGACGCCATAGCATAAACACGCATTTTTAAGTCGCCTGTTTGTTGTAAACTATCTATAAGTTCAATCGCTTCAATGCTTAAACCAGCATCATTTACTGTTGTTAAACCCAAATCGAAACACACGTCCTGCGCATCCATCAATGCCTGAATCGCTTCTTCTTTTGTGGATACTGGCCAGTGATTCATCACTAAGGATTCCGCGTTATCTATAAGCACACCGGTTACTTTTCCGTTTTCTAAAACCACTTCGCCTCCATCAATTTTACTTTCAGCGGTGACGTTTCCTAAATCTAGAGCAGCTTGATTTGCTAAAATGGCGTGGCCATCGACACGTGTTAAGGCAATTGGCGTATCTGGAAATAGTTCGTCTAACTTCGCTTTATTTGGAAAACTTTTGTCTTCCCAATCGTTTTGGTCCCAACCGCGACCCATAATGTAATCAAGGTTTTTTTCTTTCTGAAAATCGACCACACGTTGCACCACCTCATCGTAGCTCTTGGTGCCCATTAGGTCTACTTGTTGCAAACCAATACCCAAGTTTAGAAAGTGACAATGCGCATCAATTAATCCCGGAGTTACGGTTTGTCCATTAGCATCAACTGTATTTTCTGATTGGTATTTAGAAGTTATCTCTTCAGAAGTTCCAACAGCCAAAAACTTTCCATCCTTAATTGCAAATGCTTCCGCTTTACTGAAGTTATCGTCAACGGTGTATACATTGGCGTTTGTGACAATTACATCGGCTTGCTGTTTTTGGTCTTCGCAAGAGAAAATTAATACGATAGCTAAGAATAGGATTAGTTTTTTCATCATAGTAAATTTAATAGATGCCGAAATTGATTCAGCATGACAATCTTTGTTTGTCAAAAATAAGAAAAGCGTTCTGCATATAGAACGCTTTTAAAATATCTAACCAAATATCTACTATTTGTTTACATTCCCACTTTCCAGACTTTATCTGAAGCCTTCAAATACTCAGATAATGCTGCTGAACCATACCAAGGAAACAAATCGTAATCTAAAAACTTAGCTTTAATTGCTGGGTCGGTCGCCAATAGTGCTTTTGCCTTTTCCATGTCTGTCTCGTTAAGGATAAAAATACCACGGTAGTTTTTGTCATTGTCACCAATAGGACCTGCGACAATGAGCTTACCATCTTCAACCATTTTGTCCATATTAGCCATATGGCCGTTAAAGGCTTTAGCAACTTCTGTTTTATCAGTAGATGTGTTTGTCCCTGTTTTGAGGATTACAAAAATGTAGGACTTCATTCCGTAGTCATCGGCACCTACTTTCTTTGCTAACTCTGCATCATATTTTGGATTTGTGTTTTGAGCGCTTAAATGAAATGTGAATAGGCTGATAGCTATTAGAAAGATTGTATTTTTCATAATAATTGATTTTAAGTCTTCCAAATATACGTAAAAGACTCTTCGACTGCGCTCAGAGTGACAACGAGAACATTATTGAGACCCTAAAACAACACTTCGACTTTGTTTAGTGCATCGGTTCAGGGTGACGCTACGCGTCAAAAATCAAATTGATAGGTAGCTCCAGCTAAAAACTGAATCCCTTGAACTGGGAAGTTTTGCCAGCGCTGATAATCTTGATTTGCTATATTATTTACTTTCCCATAAACCGAAAGGTAATCGGTTATTTTATAGCCCACATGCGCATTGGCATCAAAAAAGCTATCTAAAGTTACTGGTGTTCTCAGAGGTGGACCTAAAGTTCCGACTAAAGCGGATTCTTCTTTACGTTCTCCAGTAAAGAACACACTTCCACCCATAAACCAATGTCTGGATATCTGATAGTCTAAAAATACAGAACCTGTGACATTTGGTAGATTCCAAGCTTCTGCTTCTGCGCTAGTATTGTAATTAAAATATTCGCCTTTAATGGCTAATTTAAAGTTACGATTAACATCGATATTTAACTCACCTCCAACAGAAAAGGTTTTAACGTTATCATAAACCACGCCTACAGAATTACCAAATTGATAATCTTCAGTAGCAAAGCTTTGTGCATCGTTAGTTTTGAGCAATGCTTTGTTTTCCTCAGCAAAGTAGTTTCCGTTAATGTTATAACTCACGTTATTAGAAAGCTTTCCTTTTAAGCCAATAAAACCATGATATTGCTGGTCTGTTGGTGTTACCAATAATGTTGGAGACACAAACGGACTTTGATTAACAAAATCGTAATACGAATTCTGAATTAAATCTCCCGTAACACCTGCGTAACCTATCAAAATATCGTTTACCAATCTGTACGACGCTACGATATTAGGGTATAAAAACAGTTTGTTCTCATTAAACTCGGTATCGTTTAAATAGGTTAATCGAATACCTAAATCCACCGTTAAGTTATCTTCTTTTAATTGATACGTTGGTGATAAACTAAAGTTTACATTTCCGTAGTTGAGTTCTGCTATAGTATTGTAATTTCTATCAAAACTTCCGCTTAAATAATCTACTCGCAACTCCGTTTCAATAATCTCATCTCTAATTGGCACATCGAAAGCAGCTTTAGCCACAAAACGGTTTTCGCCAGAATCTCTATTGTCACCAAAACGTCTAAAGCGTACACTTCCGTTTTTGATAATAGCATTATCGAAATTTAGCTTTCCGCCAACATAAAAACTATTATATCTTATTTTTGGGTCAATGGTATTCGCTTCAGTTTGTCCAAAAAACTGCTGAGGCAATCCGTACCAATTGTATGCCATAACATCTGCACCTAAATCTATTTTCCAAGAAAAATCATTCAGTTTTTGAGAATAGTTGACATTAATACCTGTTTTAGAAAAATCGTCATCTAACAACAAACCATCTATGCCACCTTGAGATGAGTGATGACTTAAGTATCCGCCAACATTTTCTCCACTGCTGAGCTCATGATTCAAGTATACTTCTCCTAAAATTGTGGTGTAAGTCCCAAAGCCGAGCGATGCATAATTATCGTATAACTTAATAGGTTTTGCCTTGTCTACATTAGCAGCCTTGCCTTTTGCTGGTGTAAATGTTGATGCCACCGGAATTGAAAAAATATTGTATTTCACTTCCTTTTTAGTAATTGTGTTAGCATCCTCCGTTGATGGCTTATCCTTGACTTTAAATGCATCAGAGATTGTAGGCGTATATGGCTTTATAACATTTACCGTCTGGTCATCAATAGTATCTTTTGTACGTTCTTGTGCAAATACAAAAGTTACAGTTAGCGCTAGTATTAGGGTTATATTGAATTTAATTTTCATTATTTTGATTTTAAGTTGAATTAATTATGAGATTTCTCAATCGAAACAAGTTTCTCATTTCGAAATGACTCTTTCATAATTAATTATCACCTGATTCGATTGATGAATTTGTCTTTGCTTCTTCTGATTTTATTATATCGAGTTCTTGTTTTGCTTCTGCTACAACATCTTCGTATTCTGGGAAGCTAGAAATCACACTTTCTAAAATATAGGTCGCCTGAAATGCATCATCTAAAGCATAATAATTCTTTGCCATAACAACCAGGCCTTTGGCTGAGTAGAGCTTATAACTACTGTAATCTTTAGCTAATTTCTGAATAACAGTATTTGAAGCCGCATACTTTCCATCTTTATTTTTGAAATACGCATTATAATACAAGGCCTCTGCTGCAACAATCCCTGAAGCTGTTTTTTGCACCTCAGCATAGGCAGATTTTGCTTTAGATTCGTTACCAGTTTCCCAAGCAGAACGTGCAATAATGAGTTGAGCATCATTTTTAACCTTACTATCTAAGTTAGATTTAGACAATACCTTTTCAGCATAACTTTCTGCCTCTGTAAAATCTTTAGTTTGGTAATAGGCATTCATTAGATTAGACTGCGCGTAAATAATATTCTGAGGATAATCTGCCTCAGCTTCTAGCTGTTTTAAAACCAATATCGCCTCAGACCAATTTGAATCATTTAAGTATATTTCACTAAGTTTTACAGTAGCTTGCTCTGTGTATTCACTCTTAGCAGCTTCTACAACGGCTTTGTAATGTGGTTTCGCATTATCGAATAATTCCTTCTTGTAGTATAATTGGGCTAAATAAAAGTGAGATTTTACAGCGTGAATTCCGCTTGGAAAGGCATTAATATATTTATTGAACTGTGTAATGGCTGCATCTGTATTACCATCTAAATATTGTTTTTCTGCTGCTAAATACGTGGTATTGTCCAATTCTGCATCGGTTACTTCAACATAATCCAACGTTTTTACCCAACGCGCATATTCATCTACACGACCCAAATCTATATAAATCAATCGCGCAGTAGATACGGCTTGCACCGCTTCTTGCGAACCTGCATAATCATTAGCTACTTTTTTGAATTTATTCAACGCCAACTCATTCTCATTAGAGTTGTAATACACTAAGCCTTGACGCAGTAAGGACTTAGAAACAAAAGCACTTCGCTTGTATTCTGAGTTTAAACGGTCGTACATTTCCATAGCCTTATCCGTATCATTAGCTTTTACATAAGAGTTTGCTAACTCATACATGGCATCGTCTCGTAAGCCTGACTTTGGATATCCTATTATAAATGTATTTAGTTCTTTTATTTTTGTAGACGCTTTCCCCATGTAACCATGACTCATGGCTTTTTGAAAAGCTGCATAGTCAGTTTCAATTTCATTGATACCAATGGCTTTATCGTAAGCTGAAATGGCCTTTGCGTAATCACTCGATACAAAATAGCCATCACCCAATCGTAGATATGCATCGTTAACCCTAAGCTTATCCTCTTTTGTTCTATCTATAAATAATTTGAAATAATTTGAGGCTTGACTGTAATCTTTCAGCTTAAAATAAGTGTATGCTAAATTATAGTCTAGATTTTTGGTCTCGGATAATTCTGAAATTCCATCTTGTTGCTTGAATTGTTTAAACCCAATCAAAGCGTCGTTATAGTTGGTTAAGTTATAGTCCGTTTCCGCCTTCCAGAAGGTTGCTCTGGCCACAAATACATTATCTCTTGGTTCTGACAATGACTTTTCGAACATGTTTAGAGCTTCAGAATATTGGTCTTCATTGTATAACTCTATACCACGATAAAAAGCCACTTTTTGATAAGCTACTTTATTCTCGAAACTCTTTCTGTTTTCTAATAGGTTTAAGGCTTCTTTATAATTTTTTGACGTGATGTAAGAATCAATGAGTAAGGTTTCAATCTCTTCTTTATAAAGCGTTTTAGGGTATGCCTCCAGATAACCTGCTAACACTTGCGGTACGGATTGGTAAGGATTCCCTATTTCGTAACTCAACTTGGCATAGTTTAACCAAGCATCTTCTTTAATCTTGTCGTCAAACGGCATTTGTGACGCATTCCTAAAGGCATTTAATGCTTCTGTTTTTTTATTGAGATTAATATAACTTTCGCCTAAATGATAATAGGCGTTTTGCGCTATGGAATTGTTTCCGTTTATAATTTTATTAAACTCTGAAATTGCATTCTCAAAATCATCTTGCTTGTAATACGCATACCCCAATTGATAGAAGTCGGTATTATTCCAGCGTCCATTTTTACCGTTGTAATTTTTTAGATACGGAATTGCTTCAGCATATTTCTGAAGATTAAAATAACTCTCTCCTATAATTTTAGATAATTCTGACTTTTCTTCTTCATTGCTCTTTGGCAACTGTGCTTCTGCGAGTTCTATGGCTTTATCAAACTTTCCGAGTTTAAAATTCAAATCTGCTTGATAGTAGCTTAGCTTCTCTTTGTACTTTTCATTATCAGAAACCGCTTCAAAATAGTCGTTCGCAGCATCATAATCATCGCCTTCGTAAGCCATATAGCCTAAATAATATTTGGCTTGCTCGGTGTATTCACCATTTTCTTTTACGCGATTAAGATATTTCTCTGCACCTGTTCTATTTTTGGTAGCATAAAGACTATAACCGTAGTTAAAATTATACTTGTCTTGCTCTGAGCGCGCAATACTATTTTCGTCTACTTTTTCGTACCATTTTCTGGCGCGGGAATAATCTGAATTTTCAAAATAAAAATCACCAACGTCCAAAAAAGCTGTATTTCGTTTAGTACTTGTTGGGTAGTCTTCTACAAAATCTTCGATTAAATCATCTGCATTTTTTTGATTGAGTCTTACTGCGCAATTGGCAATGTAGTAACTACAATCAGACTTTAATAGGTCGTCTTCCGTATTGTATTTAATATCATCGAATAAAGATTGAGCTGCTTTGTATTGCTTATTATTATATAAGGTTAATGCTTTTTGATAGTCCTTAAACTGGCTTGTATAAATAGCGGTTTCTTGAGCAATAAGTAGTGAAGAAACACACAGAAAAAGACCAAGACTTATATTTTTTAGTAACGTCATTAGCGTCGTTTTTTGATTTGTATTTTGATGAAACACTTACACCCAAAATTAATTGAATGTGTTAATACTAACGTATAAAAACCGTGATAATTATGAACTAAGTTATCAAATTCCTATTTGTTAATACGCTATTGATTTTCTACGTTAAGTAAAATGTACTGCCAATTATTATGCCACACTGAAAAACCTAAAATTGATTTTTTTACAATACATTTATACCCATTAACGTTTTCAACTTTTAAAAAACTTATGTCTAAAACTGTTTTACAGCTTAAAAATGCCAATATCTATCAGGGAAACAACTTAGTACTTACAGATGTAAATGTAGAATTACAAAAAGGCGATTTTGTATATCTAATTGGTAAAACAGGCAGCGGAAAAAGTAGTTTTATGAAAACACTTTATGCCGATTTAGAACTCACAGAAGGTGAAGGTGAAATTGTAGACTTTAATCTTAAAGGCTTAAAAGAAAAGGATATTCCGTTTTTAAGACGAAAATTGGGAATTGTGTTCCAAGATTTTAAATTACTACCCGATAGAACCGTAAATGGCAACTTAGAGTTTGTTTTAAAAGCTACTGGTTGGAAAGACAAGGACGACATAAAAGAACGTATTGATTCTGTTTTGAATAAAGTGGGAATGGGTACAAAAGGCTTTAAGTTTCCTCATGAGCTTTCGGGTGGCGAACAACAACGAATTGCTATCGCAAGAGCCTTACTTAACGAACCAGAGCTAATTTTGGCAGATGAACCTACTGGAAATCTAGACCCACAAACAAGCATTGAGGTAATGGAGTTGCTACAAGACATTAACAAAAATGGAAATACCATTTTGATGGCAACACACGATTATGCCTTACTTTTAAAGTATCCAAGTAAAACCTTTAAGTGCGATGAGAATAAGGTGTTTGAGGTGGTGCAACGTAAAAGTTAGAGTAAATTCTCTACAATAATTTTGGCATTCTCTATGTCTTTATAATTAGCCAAAGCTACTTTTCGTTCTTCTGTAAGACTAAATTGTTTTGAAATTAGTTCTCTTACTGCGTTTTGGTAAGCTTTTTTTGTTTCTGCAACTTCGCAAACAGATAAGATTTTAGCATCGTCGACCATATTTTTATTCAAAATACAATGTCTGCCATTAAATAAGGCTGTAAAAACCTTAAGTTTAGTTCCAGACTCCTGAAAAGAATATAAGGTATTAATGTGAGCATTCTCTATGAGTTTTGTAAGCTCCTCTTGTTCTGTGACTTTTACAAACGAAATAGTATTATATTTTTGGATAAGCTCTAATAGACTCTTAGGAAGGTTTGAACCAGCAATAACAAGCGGAAAATCTAAATCCTTAAATACTGTTATTAAAAACTGTGCGGATTTTAAATTATCTGCAGTAGTTAAATCGCCGTGGTATAACGCGTATTCCCCACGACCAGGTTTTGATGTTATAGACTTGTAACCTTGAAAAGCAGGCAAAAAAACCGATTTAGGATTATACGTTTTAGAGAAATAAGCATGCTCACTATAAGAAATATTAAAAAGTAAATCGGCTTTGTTTAATATAGCTTCAAACTTTTTCTGTTTTTTACCTTCGATATAATGCGCTAATTTTCTAAGAGGATGGGTTTCGCTCTTAGATAAGCCCCAACTGTAATTATGCTCAATATTATGATTTCTTACAGCAACGTTCTGCTTAAAGTTGGCATTTATCAACATACCACAACAGCGCAACGATTCGATAAAAATTGGAGCTGCATTTGCTTTTAGTCTATCTACAAGTAATTGACTTTGCCTAGTTTTTACAGAGAAAGGTAAAAACGAAAAGTGTTTTGCTATATGTTTTTGTCGTTTATACCTATAAATAGTTTCGCATAACGTTTCTAATTCTTCAAAGTTAGCCCTATCATCATAAAACACATGTAAATCTATTTTAACACCTAACTGAGTTAGAGCCTTAATCTTATAAAACATATCTATAGCTCCACCAAAATTAGCTGGATAAGGATTATTGAAGGCTACAATTTGTATGCTTTTACTAGACATATCACAAATCTATGGGATTTTAATTGTAAAGTCTAAAAACAAGCTTGAAATAAAAGATTATTTTTACCCTAAATTCAATAGAAAATGCCTCCGTTTTTTTCAGTAGTCATACCGCTTTATAACAAAGAAAAATACATTAAAAAAACTCTTGAAACTGTTATTAATCAAACGTTTGAAGATTTCGAGGTTATTGTAGTTAATGATGGAAGCACGGATAATAGCGTTGCAGAAGTCAAAAAAATAGATGATTATCGTATAACCATTTTTAATCAAGAAAACCAAGGTTTATCACACACAAGAAATAATGCCATATCGTATGCAAAAGCCAATTATATTGCCATGATTGACGCCGACGATTATTGGGAGCCTAACCACTTACAAACACTATATGATTTAATTAAGGACTACCCAAATCAAGGTGCTTATTGTACGGGATACACGCTAAAAAAAACGGAGAGTATTTATCATCGTGCAAATTTTAATGGATTAGAAAAAAACTTTAGAGACGTTGTTCCCGATTTTTTTAAACATTCCTTGGAGCATTGTATCGCCTGGGTTGGCTCTACATGTATTCCTAAATATGTTTTTGAAAAAGTTGGGAATTTTGACCCTGAAATATATTCAGAGCAAGATATCGATTTGTATATCAGAATTGCATTGAATTATAAGTTTGTGTTAGACAACAGTTCTGTAACCGCAATTTATAACAGAACAATGGATGATAACATGTCTAATTTTAACGAAAAAAAAGCGATTCCAAAATTTTTAAATAGCTATAAAAACGAAGAAAAACAGAATCCAAATCTAAACCGGTATATGGATTTAAATCGTTTTGCTACGCTCGTTTTTTTTAAGCTTTCCGGTAAAACAAATTTGGAAGAAGCGCTTTTAAAAGCTATTGATTTTAAAAACCTTACAGGCTATCAACGCCTTATTTTAAGATTACCCAATTCTGTTGTCCGCTGGTTATTTAAAATAAAAGACAGGTTAAAACTTAATCCTCATTTTATTTTTAAAGCGTCCTAAACCTCGATTAAACTAATCCATTGCTGTAGCGCTTTTTCCTCTGTAAAGGGCGAAATGTAAGTTCTAAGATTTTGTGTTAGTGTATCGTAAAAATCGGTGTCTAAAAGTTTATTTAGTGCGTTGATTAATTCGTTTTCATCTTGATTTTTAACAAGCAGTCCATTTATGCCTTGCTCTATAATTTCTGAGGGGCCACTTTTACAATCAAAAGAAATCACTGGTGTTATTAACTGTATAGCCTCGATAAGAACCATTGGAAAACCTTCGCTATGGCTTGACAAAACTAACGCCTTTGCCTTTTCTATAAAGCCAGCAACATTGGTATCGAATCCTTTTAAAAATACCAAATCACCGAGATGTTGTTCTTCTATTTGTCGATTTAAAGTATCACGTTCGGAACCTTCGCCGAAGATAAGCAGCTTAATATCATTTTCTGGTAGTCTTGATGCCTTATAACAGGTTATTAATACATCAAATTGTTTTATCTTTTCTAATCGACCAACAGCGATGACATAATCATAATCAACACTTATAGGTTTTGATTCGTTTATTATAGGGTAATTATAGATAACGAAACTATCTAGCCCCAGCTGCTTTTTAATTTCAGATTTAGCCAATTTGCTAACAACGATAATTTCTCTATTCTTAACTAGGGTATATTTTGATAGAAATGGCATTGTAACTAACGGAAAATATAAAGACAAATCGTAATGATGCACACAATAAATGACCCTAGAATTTTTGAAAACAAATCTTGAAAAAATAAATTCTTTTAACCATTTTGTACGTACACGATGGTCTAAAATGACATCAAAACTTTGAGCACGAACATAATTTTTAAATAATCTAAAAGCTTTTATTTTAGAGTGTTTAGACTTTATCTCACCAAAATTGTAAAGATTACCAGCATAATCGTAATCTATATGATTTTGCATGATTATAGTTGTAACGTTGTATCCTAAAGCAACAAGAGATTTAGATAAATTTGCTGTCATCTTCTCAGCACCGCCAGAAGCTAATCTATCTATAAGTAAGCCTACTTTTTTAGTCATTTAAATCAGTACTATTAAAATAGGTGTCAAAATTTTTGTTTCCAACAACCATTCGCTTTTTAGGTGTATATGATTTACTAAAAACACTATTTTCTTTAGTCATGCTGGTGTGCATAATCCCGAATAGATGTCCTAAACTATCGTAAGTGAATTGTGATGTAAAAGGCATGTTTTTATTGTATTCGAAGTCAATAGGTTTTTCAAACTCATCCGAAACCCATAATACAAAAGGAATCTCAAACATAGATTTTGTTAATATTTCTTCGTTTCTACCAAAAAAGTCGGTGCCCTCGTCATAAATATTTTCGCCGTGATCTGATATATAAACCATTGCACTTTTTTGATTTTTGGCCTTTAGTTTCGATAAAATCTCATGAACTATAAAATCGTTATACAAAATAGCATTATCGTATTGATTTCTAAGTCTTTCTTTTTCTGAAATATTGGGGTTATTGTCAAATCGATTAAATGAAGCCGGATATCTATTATCATAATCAAAGTGCGTCCCAATTAATCGTAACACAATTAGTTTTTTTCCAGGTTTATCCAATAGCTCTTCGTAATCAGGTAGTATTTCCTCATCCAAAATTTTAGTATCTCTATCTATTAAATGATTATAAAATTTAAAACTCTTAGATTTTGAGGCTATTTTGCTAATGGCATTATCGTGATAGCTTATCGGTCGCTGATTAGATAGCCAGTAAGTGTCATAATCTGCCGCATTAAATACCTGAACAATATCTGTTAGATTTCCACTGGACATATCGCTTAAAGAGGTTAAAATTTTGGGGACAGCTTTAAGTGTAAAAACATCAGTAGAGATAACATTGTTAAAGATATATAAGCTGTCTTTTATGGTATTTAGCAATGGTGTTGTTGGTTTATTATACCCATAGATTTGCATATGGCTTCTATTGGTAGATTCGCCCAGAACTAAAACTAGCACGTCATTATCTGCCGTGATTTGTAAATCCGCAGCCTTAATATTTGATGAAAGCTGCATTCCATTCTGCAAATCTACATAACCGTAAACTCCACGTACTGCATTATGATATGCATTACTTTCTATAAATCCTGTAAATTTTAAAAACAACAAAATAACCAAAGCACCACTAAAACCAATGCTATTAGAATACTTAAAATCAACCTTAAAATTCACATTTCGCAATTTTAGAAACAATAAGCTATTAGCTAGAAATACCAGAAGTATTTTCCAATTAAAATAGCCTCCCGCAAATTCTTTTAGTTCAGAAGAACTTGACTCTAAAAGTAGATACATGTAGGATGATGAAAATGTCGAAGACACCGCCAAATACGATGTAGTTTCTAAAACAACATAAAAAATATAGACAAATAGTAAAAGATTATTAAATAGCTTATTTTGAAAAAACTGAATATGAATTAATAGCGAAACACTACAAAAAAATATGGCATCCTCAACTAAATCTTCGTGGTCGAAAACGCCCCAATCCACAAAGACTAGAAAAAACAGATATTTTAATATTAGCGGTGTTGCTAAAAGAAACAAATGTCTAATTAAGCGAAGAGTCATCAGCTAAGAGATAGTTTTTATTCTTTGTAAATATAATTAAACTAGTCACGATAAGATATAAGGATGTACTTAAGATATAAGCGTAGAATACACCGTCTAGATGTAGCGATTTTAAGAAATAGACACTAAATGCATAAAACGAAAGATAAATTATAGCATCCGTTAAAAAATAATAAGCCACCATTTTTTTTGCATGAAACTGATAAGCTAATGAAAACCCTATTATCTTAAAGAAATCCCCAATAAATTGAAGAATAACGTACTTTTCTATAATTATAAACTCCTCAGTTAAAAACAATCGGATAACAAAAAAACGAATAAGATATAAAACCACGAACATGGCAATTAACAACGGAATTAATCTACTGAAATAATAATTCATGATAGACTTGTATCCCTTCAATGTTGTATTTATGGAAAGTTTAGGCAACAAATACAGTGTGAAAATTGAAGTGAAAAATATCATGTAAAACATAGATATCTTATTAACAGCCTCCCAGTAACCAGCAACAGCTTCACCTTCTACAGAAATAATAGAATTTCGTATTAAAAGATAGGAGAAACTAAGTAAAATAGTAGAGTAAGTTGCCATGATTATATAGGTAGACATTGACTTTATAATCGCTACAGAAACATTTTTAAAAAGACTTAAAACATTAACAATAACTAATCGTACCGACTTTAGAAGTAAACTTACAATAAAAGTTACCGCAGAAGTAAAAACTATGGCTACAAGCGCACCTTTAAGATTATAGTTATATATCAATACTGCTGTTATAGCAGCATTTAAAACACTATACAATACAGACAACTTAGTATAACTCTTTAGCTCTTGAAGCCCATTTATAATGTATAAAACAATGAAATTTAAAGAGATTAAAGGCAATAACACAGCAAGTGAAACAAATACATCTGCATAGTCATTTGACTTAAAGACGTAATAACTTAAACTATTAGAAAATATTGAAAGCAGTACGCCAACGACTATCGATAAAGAAAGACTAAAGAAAATTATCGAGGAAACAACTTTAGAAAAATGTAAGGTATTGTTTTTGTTTTCCGCTATGTATCGTATTGTCCCACTCTGAAAGCCATTTGCCGTAACCCCAATTACAATTTGAAAGATATTTCTAAAATTACCAACCAAAGCATAGCCACTTGGCCCTAAGAAAATAGCACTAACCTTAGACACTACAAA
The DNA here is from genome assembly GCF_004346845.1 of Winogradskyella wandonensis. Taxonomy (GTDB): domain Bacteria; phylum Bacteroidota; class Bacteroidia; order Flavobacteriales; family Flavobacteriaceae; genus Winogradskyella; species Winogradskyella wandonensis. The sequence continues at coordinate 259,384 of NZ_SMGI01000003.1, forward strand.
CGAAGATAAGAGCTTGAAAAATATAATAATGGAATTGTAGGAAAGTAGCCTAAGAAACATGCAGTTTTAATTAAAACTTTTCCGAAATATATGTATTAGAATGCTATTTTATATAGTATCCTCTGGAATAATTCTAAAAAGGGAACTACTAAAAATTAAAATAACGATACCAAAATGTAATAAGTGCGTAAGAAAATGCCCCATAACCGCACCTTCTAATCCATAGACATCAATCAAATAAATACTAGACACGTATAGTGTTACAAACAAGAATATTTCTAGGATTATAAAATGGCTAAACATTTTCTTAGCCAAAAACTGGTAGGCTATTACCATAGCTAAAACTCTAATAAAGTCTCCAAGAATCTGCCACAAAAATAATTCTCCTGTGGGTAAAAACTCTTCAGAAAAAATAAGACGAATTGCAAGGCTTCGAGCAAAATACAGAATAATTAAAATGCCAGCGAAGTACGGCATTAAACTCTTATAAAAGCTTAAAACTTCGTTTCTAAAATCGGTTTTAGTATCTATAGTTTTTAATTTAGGAACTAAATACAACGCTATTAAAGAATTAACAAACATCATATAATAATCTGAAATACGATTCATTGCCTCCCAATAACCAGCTTCCTTAATTCCAATTTCATCAATAATATAATTACGAATTAATATCATCACCACAGGTAGCGCGACCGCACTCGTTAGAGCCATTACAGAATACGGACTAAGTTTGTTTAGCATCGTGGACGAGACCTTTGTAATCTTAACAAAAGGCACAAGACTTGTTCTAAACAAAATGCCAACTAGTGTTATTAAAAAGATAAGTCCCGGCGTTATAGCTATAGCTATTAGAGCACCATCTATTCGGTCTTGCCAAATAAGAAGAAGTGTTATAAGCAGACCTCCGATTTGACCAATGATATTTATTATGAGTAAAAATTTGTATTTGGAGTATCCATTCATAATCGCAAAACAAAAGGCGTTTAGCGAATAAAGAGGAAGCACAAAAGCCAAAATTTCTATAACATAAGTATAATCTGCGTCGCCGAATAAGAAGGTATTTACATAATCTGCAAAGTAATAACAAGAAAGGGCCGCCGCCATGGTGCTGATAAAACCAATGTAAAACCCTGTTGATAATACTTTACTTAAATCTTCCTCTTTTTCTTTAAATTCAGCGATGTATTTCACCAAACCCTTATAAAAACCTAGAGCTGAAAAAGACTGAATTCCCTTTAAAAAACTTGAAATATTCCCAACAAGAGCAAGACCTTCGGCACCGATAAAAATGGCGATAAATTTTGAAGTAAATAAACCAGCAATAATTTTTAATCCAACTGTAAAAGAATTTAGGTTAGCTACATTAAATAGCACGTTGGAATTTATATACCTATTGAATTTTTTCAACTGGAGTTTGGGGAAATTTAGTTTTGAACAAATCTAATTTTTTCAAAGTAAATGACCAACTTAACACCATAAAATTTAAGACGTTACTGTTCTGAAGGTTTTAAAAGATAGTAAACGTTGACTACCAAAATTGCCGCATTGGCAATTATTATAGGTAAACCCACACGTAATGTAGGCATTAAAAATCCATAGATTATAAACAACACACAGCCTGAAATATTAACCATACGTAGTTTCTTTACGTTTTTCATCGTAAAGGACATTAACACCATAAATGATGCTAAATACCCTATATATTCTGTTCCAGTAATTCCAAATAATTCCATCTTATTTCCGCGAAATCGGTAATTTTCAATTAATAGTTAAGCTGAAAAAAGAGAAATTCTATTGCTAAAATTTCTCTTTTATATTTATGTTAGAATTTCTAAAATTCTAGTGAATCTTGTTACGCTTACGATCAACTTCCTTCAAGAAAATCTTACGTAATCTTAAGTGGTTCGGTGTCACCTCAACATATTCATCTTTCTGAATATACTCCAAAGCTTCTTCTAAACTAAACTTAATTGCAGGTACAATCTTAGCCTTATCATCTGCTCCAGAAGAACGTACGTTACTCAACTTTTTAGTCTTCGTTACATTAACTGTCATATCATCACCACGAGAATTTTCCCCAATAACTTGACCTTCATAAATATCTTCACCTGGATCTATAAAAAACTTTCCTCTTTCTTGTAATTTATCAATAGAATATGGTATCGCTTGACCATTTTCCATAGATACTAACGACCCATTCTGTCTTTCAGGAATTCCTCCTTTTAATGGTTGATATTCTTTAAAACGATGTGCCATAATAGCTTCTCCAGCAGTTGCTGTTAATAATTGATTTCGTAAACCAATAATACCACGAGAAGGCACAATAAATTCACAAACCATGCGGTCGCCTTTAGCTTCCATACTTAGCATTTCACCTTTACGCATCGTTACCATTTCAATAGCTTTACCCGAAACGTGTTCTGGTAAATCAATAGTCATTTCTTCGAAAGGTTCACATTTTACACCATCAATTTCCTTGATGATTACTTGTGGCTGACCGATTTGTAGTTCGTAGCCTTCACGGCGCATCGTCTCGATTAAAACTGATAAGTGTAATACACCACGACCAAAAACCATAAACTTATCTGCACTATCTGTCTCTTCAACCCGTAATGCCAAGTTCTTTTCAAGTTCCTTAGTTAAGCGGTCTTTAATATGTCGAGAGGTTACAAATTTTCCGTCTTTTCCGAAGAAAGGACTATCATTAATTGTAAACAACATGCTCATCGTCGGCTCATCAATAGCGATGGTTTTTAAGCCTTCAGGATTTTCAAAATCGGCAACAGTATCACCAATTTCAAAACCTTCAAGACCTACAATAGCACATATGTCACCAGCAACTACTTCGTCTACTTTCTTACGACCAAGACCTTCAAACGTATGTAATTCTTTAATCTTATTTTTTACAATAGAGCCATCACGCTTTACCAAAGATATCTGCTGATTTACTTTTAAGCTACCACGTGTTAAACGTCCAATAGCAATTCGTCCCGTAAACGAAGAGAAATCTAAAGATGTAATTAACATCTGTGTTGTGCCTTCTTCAATTTTTGGCTCAGGAATATGCTCAATCACCATATCTAATAATGGCTCGATATTTTCAGTTTGCTTCTGCCAATCCTCACTCATCCAATTATTCTTTGCCGAACCGTAAACGGTTGGAAAATCTAACTGCCATTCTTCTGCACCAAGCTCAAACATTAAGTCAAACACCTTTTCATGCACCTCATCTGGTGTACAGTTTTCCTTATCAACTTTATTAATAACTACGCAAGGTTTCAACCCTAAATCAATCGCTTTTTGCAATACAAAACGAGTTTGTGGCATTGGCCCTTCAAAAGCATCAACTAATAAAAGTACACCATCAGCCATGTTTAAAACACGCTCTACTTCTCCACCAAAATCAGCGTGACCAGGCGTATCAATGATGTTAATTTTAGTGTCTTTATAGATTACCGAAACGTTTTTAGAAGTAATTGTAATTCCTCTTTCTCGTTCCAAATCGTTGTTATCCAAAATTAAATCGCCTGTATTCTCGTTTTCACGAAATAACTGACAGTGATACATAATTTTATCTACCAAGGTGGTTTTACCGTGGTCAACGTGCGCAATAATTGCAATATTTTTAATAGTCGCCATAATAGGTGCTGATTTTAAGCGTGCAAAGATACGCTTAATAATTGGATATCTGTTTAACTTATTTCAGTATCTTTTTTGGGCGTTCCATCTTCCGCTAAAGCTTCAGATGACCGCGCTTTTCGCTGTATCTTTTTGGGCTTAATTTATTCATTTTCAGCAACTAAAAACTGTATAGGATTTTTAAGCAAGCATCAACTTTCTAAATGTAAGTGGACAAAAAGGATGCCGCTGCCATCGCTAACGCGAGCCTATCAACTTATGCTATTTAAACTCGAAACTTATGGTATATTTGCATCGTAATTTTAAAGGTTTCATCATGGCACTTCAAAACATACCAAACATAAAACACGTAAATTCAGATAACTTCTTTTTACTCTGTGGCCCATGCGCAATCGAAGGCGAAGACATGGCATTACGAATAGCTGAAAAAGTTATTTCTATTACAGATAAATTAGAAATTCCTTACGTGTTTAAAGGAAGTTTTAAAAAAGCCAACCGCAGCCGAATTGATAGTTTTACAGGAATCGGAAACGAAAAAGCACTAAAAATCCTTCGTAAAGTCTCCGAAACATTTAATGTGCCAACGGTAACTGATATTCATGAAGCATCAGATGCCGCAATGGCTGCCGAGTATGTAGATGTACTTCAAATTCCTGCGTTTTTAGTTCGCCAAACTGATTTAGTTGTAGCGGCAGCTGAAACAGGAAAAACTGTCAACTTAAAAAAGGGGCAATTTATGAGTCCAGAAGCCATGAAGCATGCCGTACAAAAAGTAAAAGATGCTGGAAACGAACACGCTTGGATTACTGACCGCGGTACCATGTTTGGTTACCAAGATATGATTGTAGATTTTAGAGGTATACCAACGATGCGTGAGTATGCGCCTACTGTTCTCGATGTAACACATTCTTTACAACAGCCAAATCAAAGTGTTGGTGTTACTGGTGGACGACCAGATATGATAGAAACGATTGCACGCGCTGGCGTTGTAAATAACGTCGATGGTTTATTTATAGAAACGCATTTTGACCCAGCTAATGCAAAAAGTGATGGTGCTAATATGCTTCATTTAGATATTTTAGAAGGTTTGCTCACTAACTTAACAGCGATTAGAAAAGTAGTCACTAATTTTTAGCCTTACCTACTCTTGTAAGCTTAAATGGATTGGTATTAATGCGTAGTTGTTCTTCTAAAATATATTGAATAACCTCATCATTAATATCTTCAACCAATTTGTAACGCAATGAGGTTACGGACTTTCTGTTTTCGGTCACAAAATGTTTTCTATACTTAGTTAATTTATCGCCATGCCAAAATGCTAAATCTACATAGTTTTTTGATTGATTAAGATAACAAACAGGCAAATCGTTGTTGTAATAAAACGGAATCCTCCACTTGTATAATAATTCTGGCTCAGGTAAAACAGCTTCAACAATAGACTGAAGTTGCAACAATATAGATTTAAAAGGCTCTTCCTGATTTAGTATATAGTCTTCAGCAGGTTTCATTAGTGGTTTAGAACAGTCTTAAAATTCCAATTACTATTAAAGCAATTCCTACTATAGCCTTAAATGGCATAAGTTTGGCAGATATTTTTTTAATAGATTCCACCTTAATAACGTGAGTTAATAACAATAATCCTCCAACAAGCTCTACAGCTGTATAAAGCAAATTACCCCAAAAATGCCATATACCAAAGAAGATTAATGCACCACCAATTACGGTTTGAAACGGCACTAAATATCCTGCTATTTTATTAAAAAAATTAGCTTCTCCATCCCATTTATCTAATGTTGCTAATCCTAGTAAGATTCCACCTGAAATACATGCAATCGTTAAAAGTAATCCCATAATGTTTTTGATTTTAAAAGTTAGATACCTTAAAATTAGTTAAAATCTTCTGAAATAGATTTGTTAGTTCTATACTTTTTATTTTACTTTGTATTTCAAAGTACTTTTATTATGAGCAACGAAGACTATCTAAAAGACATTAGTGAGATTAAAAATCTTATGAATAAATCATCCCGATTTATTTCACTCAGCGGTTTATCAGGAATATTAGCTGGTATTTATGCCTTAATAGGAGCAGCAGCAGCATATTGGCTAGTTGAAACTTACAGCAATGGTACATTGTATATTTTTCACGGCAAAGTATTTTGGTTATGTATGGCCATTTTAGCAGCCGTAGCCTTTTTCAGCATAGTCACAGGAATTATCTTAACAACAAGAAAGGCAAAAAAGAACAACGAAAAAATCTGGGATGGTTCCTCAAAACGGTTGCTTATAAATTTTTTAGTGCCTTTAGTTGTTGGCGGAATTTATTGCCTCATAATATTAAGCCAAGGAAGGTATGGACAAACAGCCGGATTAATGCTTATCTTTTATGGGTTGGCTTTAGTTAGCGCTTCTAAATATAGCATAGGAGATATAAGGTATCTTGGACATGTCCAACTAATTTTAGGTTTAATCGCAAGTTATTATCCTGGTTATGGATTTTGGCTTTGGGTTTTAGGCTTTGGAATAATGCACATTATTTACGGTACTTGGATGTATTTTAAATATGATAGACGATGAATTCGAAATTGAAGATGAAACTGAAAAAAAAATTATGGATTAGCTTTGCTGTTCTATTTTTTATTTTATCAAACTACACTGCTTTTTATAGAGCGAAAAGACAAGCCTACTTAGAGTGCATAGATTTTAATGTTCTGTCAATTATTGATAATACAATTACTTTTGGGATATGCTTTACTTTATCTTTAATTGGTGTTTTGATTTTAAAACGTAAATAAAAAAATTGAGCTGCCAACTGCTAACTGCTAACTGCTAACTGCTAACTGCTAACTAAAATGAGCATAATCACTAACATAAACAAACTATTTGACCATCGCATTCGACTGGGTATAATGTCAGTGCTTATGGTGAATGAGTATGCCGATTTTAATACACTTAAAGACTTGCTTGGCGCCACAGACGGTAACCTTGCAAGTCATACGAAAGCCCTCGAGAAAGCGGAATATATTTTAATAGAAAAACAATTTATTGGCAAAAAGCCAAATACGCGCTATTCTGCTACAAAACTAGGAAAAGCCGAATTTAAAAAACATATTAATGCACTGGAAAAACTAATAAAAAAGACTTAGTAAAAACCGAAACCTATTTTTTTACGTATTTACTTTGAAATACAAAGTACTTTTAATATTTAAATTTTTAATCATATGGAACAATCGAACACACCTCCGCAAGAACCAACAACACAAAACAAATTCACTAATTGGTTAAAAACGTCAATCACCGCTCGTATGCTTATGGTTGGATTTTTAGTCATTATACTTCTGATACCTCTTTCATACATCAACAGCTTAATTAGAGAACGTTCCTACAGACAGTCTGATGTCGTAAGAGAAATAAACGGAAAATGGGGAAACAACGTTTTAGTTTATGGCCCTATGCTCAAAATCCCCTATAAAACTTATACAGAGACCAAAACTTATAACGAAACCACAAAGACTTATCTCACAGAAACTAAAACTTTTATTAAACACGCGTATATATTTCCCGAAAAACTTGACGCAGACGTTAATGTAAACTCTAAAACATTAAATCGAGGAAACTTTGAATCTGCTGTATTTACAACAAAAATGGATTTTTCAGGTCATTTTATTCCTACAGATTTAAGTTCTAAAGACATAAAAGAAGAGGATATCCTGTGGGAAAAAGCTACAGTTATCATAAAAACATCAAATCTTAAAGGTATTAAGAGCGAAATGGTATTGAAGTTAAATGACGCTTCATACAGCTTTCAAACTAATTTCAATTCAGATAACTCAAATAAACAATCAAATTTAGATGTTTTAGAATCTGGATTTATAAATGCAAAACAACTTAGTGATACTAATGACGATGCTTTTAGTATTAGTATGGCCTTTAACGGAAGTGAACAAATAGACATCATTCCCATAGGAAAAACAACAACTATGTCCATGAGCTCTAATTGGGCTGACCCAAGTTTTGTTGGCAATTACTTGCCTAATGACGAGACAAAAAAAATCACAAAAGATGGTTTTAAAGCCGATTGGAAAGTGCTTCAAATCAATCGCGCTTTTTCTCAGCAACACTTAAATTCTATTCCAAACCTTAATCGTTTTGCTTTCGGCACAAAGTTTATGGTTATGGTTGATGAATACCAAAAGAGTGAACGCTCTGCCAAATATGGTTTTCTTGTTATTGGGCTCACATTTCTAATTTTCTTTCTCATCCAAACCATGAGCAAGATTCATATTCATCCTTTTCAATATTTAATGATTGGATTGGCTTTAACCATGTTCTACACATTATTAGTTTCCATTTCCGAGCATAGTAATTTCTTAAAAGCCTACTTAGTTGCAGGAGTTTCTGTAGTTGCATTAATCACTTTTTACTCAAAATCAATTTTAAAAAGTTTTAAGTTTTCAAGTTTTATAGGCATTTCTTTAGTGGCCTTATATGCGTTTATATACGTAATAATTCAACTTGAAAATTATGCCCTATTGGTAGGAAGCGTCGGCCTTTTCTTAATTCTAGCAACAGTAATGTTTGTATCAAGAAAAATAGATTGGCACAACGATTAATTAGTTGGTGGTTAGCCTCGTTCCGCTTTTGAATTACCAAAATGAACGAGGTTTAATTTAAAACGCGATATGAAAAACAACATCAATATTACCGGAAGACTAATTGCTTTACTCAGTTTTGTTATAGGCACAATGCTTTTAGCCTTTTATCTATATTTTGGAGAATCTACTGTACAAATACATGTCGCTATTTTATTTATAGTGATAGCCTTTATTCTCAACACTATACTATTTGCGGTAATTCTTGGCGCTACACTACTTAATAAGACTAACAGAATTGAAGGCCTAAAAACCTTAGTCATTATGCTGTGCAATATTCCTATATCAATTCTATATTTCTATATGGTCATTACATTTCCTGGACATAAACTACTATTATGAAGCTGAAATTAAACTTACATTATCTCACATTTGCAATTACTCTATTTATAATCGAGGCTTGCATTGCTATCTTTCTTAAATCTGGATTTATAAGGCACACGTTTGGGGACTATCTCGTTGTTATCTTATTATATTGCGGATTAAGAGGAATCAGTGATTTAGGTGTTTGGCGGAGTGCTATCTTAGTCCTTATTGTTTCTTTTATAATTGAGTTTCTTCAACTCACTTCAATCTTAGCGGTACTTAATTTAGATAATAACAGCCTCGCAAAGTTAGTCTTTGGTACAACTTTTCAGTTTACAGATTTGATAGCTTACGCTTTAGGCATCGTAACTGTTTTGATTTTTGAACCTAAGCTTCGAGAAAAGATAAATTTTCGCCGTTTCTTCAAGATAAAATATATAATTAGTCTTGGAGTTTTATTTGGACTTCTATGTCTTTCTATTCCTAATTACATCGTTGCAAAAACAGCTGAAAATAAAACGTTTTACAATATTAAAGATATTCCAAAAAATAAAGTCGGACTCGTTTTAGGCGCAAACAAATACACATCTAACGGAAATATTAGCTTATACTATTTATACAGAGTTGATGCAACAGCTAAACTATTTCAAGCCAATAAAATTGAATACGTTTTAGTGAGTGGCGATAACAGTAGAAAGAATTACAACGAACCTAGTATGTTTAAAGAAGACCTAGTTAAGAGAGGAATTCCTGAAAATAAAATTTTCTTAGACTATGCAGGTTTTAGAACCTTAGATTCTGTCGTAAGAGCAAAGGAGATTTTTGGTCAACATAGTATTACCATAATCTCACAACGTTTCCATTGCCAACGTGCCATATTTCTGGCAAATGCACATGATATAAAAGCTGTCGGTTTTAATGCCAAACACTATAAGAGAGCTCAATTTTTCAACAAACCATCAAGAGAATACTTGGCAAGAGCAAAAGCCGTTTTAGATGTCCTCACAGACAAGAAACCCAAATATTTAGGAAACCCAATTGCAATACGATAACTCATGAAACAGCTATTATTCAGAAAATTCGAAACTATATCTCTAGTATGTCCAGCAATTATAATGAGTAGCTTTTTACTTATACTTCGTGTTAAACTAAACAAGTCATTTTTCTACTTATTCCTAGTTTGGAATATTGTTCTAGCCATAGTTCCTTATGCTATAACTATGTATTTAAGCTCGGTAAAACTAAGTAGATTAAAACTAATATTATGGTTTTGTGTTTGGGTAGTATTTCTTCCCAACGCACCATACATCATAACAGATTTACTGCATTTACGAGTAAGCAATTCGCATATGCTATGGTTAGATATTTTAGTGATATTATCCTTTGCTGGTACTGGCCTATTGCTTTTCTTTTTATCTCTAAATGACATGAGACTATTACTAAACAGTCACTTTAAAAAGCTACAAACAAAGTACTTCATGACTGCAATTGTATTTCTTTGTGCCTTCGGAGTTTATTTAGGAAGATATCTACGCTACAACTCTTGGGAAATACTAAGTAAACCACAACGTTTATTTTCGGATATCTTAGAAATGATTACAAATCCTTTTAATAACTCTGAAGTTTGGTTATTTACATTTGGATTTGGAGCTTTTTTGTATGTCGGGTTGAAAATATTTAATAAACTATCAAAAAAAGACGTCTTAGCATAATATGTAAGAAAATATAACTCATGTGATTTTATCATTTTCTAATAATTTATATTTTTAAGCTCAATATTAGCTTAAAAAGAATGACAACAAATTATTATCCAGCGAGTCCAACAAATGTTCCTAAAAACTTAACAGCCTTGACTACGTCTTACCAAACCAGAGCGTTTCTAGCTATTTTAGCTATCATACTTTTCTTCGTTTTATATGGCGCTCTAGTTGTTGCGCTAGGGTATCTTGTCTATTGGGCGTTTACCTACGATATTGGACGCATAAATAAGTTAACTATCCTAGGAAAAGTTGGTGCTGTTGCAGGTACTGCAATGCTTTTCTTCTTCACTCTAAAATTTATCTTTAAACTTAAAAATCATAAGCCAGAGAATAGAATAAAACTAAAAAAAGAGGACTATCCCGAACTCTGGGATTTCATTTTAAAAATTTGTGACGAAACTGGCGCACCAAAACCAAAAAACATCTATGCAGACCCTGATGTTAATGCCTATGTAGCTTACAGCAATATGTGGCTAAGTTTATTTCTTCCAGTAAAAAAAGAATTAACTATTGGTTTAGGTTTAGTGAGCTGTATTAATATGTCAGAATTCAAAGCAGTTATGAGTCATGAATTTGGTCATTTTTCGCAACGAAGTATGAAAATTGGAAGCTATATTATTTCAGCCAATACAATTATCCATGATATGATTTTCGCAAGAGATAAATGGGATGATATATTAGACCAATGGCGTGCGTCTGATTTAAGGCTATCTTTTGCTGCTTGGGTAATAACACCAATTATATGGGTTATTCGTCAAGTACTTGCTCTATTCTATCAGTTTTTAAATATTATGTATTCCTCATTATCACGAGAAATGGAGTTTAATGCAGATAAAGTAGCCATCAGTACATCTGGAAGTGACGCTATTATATCTGGACTTTGGAAACTAGATAGCGGTTTTACCAAATGGAATAGCACAATACAACATGCTTACCTGGCAGCTCCAAAAAAGATATTTACTAAAAATCTCTACACACACAACAATTTATCGATTTCAAAAGATAAAGATGAACAATTTGAAGCCCTATCGTCTCTGCCAAAAGACGAACGTGGCGGTAAAAAATTCTTTACCAGCTCGGAACATTCTAAGGTAAATATGTATGCCAGTCACCCACCAAATGATATGCGCCAAGACAATGCTAAAGTGCCTTACATAGATTGCCCGAATGACGAAACATCGCCTTGGGTTTTATTTTCTAATGCTGAAAAGCTTCAGGAAGAAATGACGCAATTAATCTATAATCAATATTTGAATAAAACGCCTGAGAATTTTAGTGCCGTTGAAGATTTTGAAAATTTTATCACTACAGAAAATAAAGACAAAAAGCTACTAGAAGAGTATCAAAATACGTTTGAAAATCGCTACCTCAACATACCCGATTTAGATAAAATTGATAGCACTTCCAAAGAGATAAATGTTGATTCATCAAAACTAAAGACCTTAAAAGAGGAACTAACAAAACTTATGCAACCTGTAAAAGACATAGAGTTATTGATGGAAAAAGCCAATCAGATTGCTAGTGGTACAACTAAGGAAAAAACATTTGCCTTCAAAGAGAAAAGCTATACTAAAAAAACATTACAAGAAGGTTATATGAACTTACTCTCCGAGCGCGAAAAAATACTAAATGAAAATTTTAAGGCGTGGGACACTGAGTTTTGCAACTATCATTATGCGTTAGCCAAACAGAAAAATAAGGCTTCAGAATTAAAGAAAATTTACAAACAGCACCAGTTATTATCAGATTTTTACAGAGCATCTGTAAACGTAAAAAATACAATTGTAAATGAACTCAATGCTTTACAATCAAGAGAAGTTACTGAAAACGACGTTAGACGTTTTGGCTATCGGGTTAACGACTTGGCCTTAAGTCTTAATGCCGAGCTCGATAAATTTGATACTATGGAATTTGTTAGCCTTCCAAACATTGATACTATCCAAGAATTAAAAGAGGCTATTATCGAAGGTGGCGAATTCAAAAAACAAACAGGAAATATTTTTGAAAATGGTGGTTTTAATATACTGTATACAGCCGTTGAGAATGCTACAGTACATTGCCAAAGAATAGACCAAAAAAGCATTGGATTAATTCTTGACTTTCATAATCAATTACAGCGCTAAAAAACGCTACGCCTTACCATCTGCATAATCTTGAAGGTAACTGTAACGTTTAGTCAATTTACCGTCCGAAGTTGTCATTTTAGCGCGCTGTAAAATGCCATCTTTGTCGTCATTAAAAAAGGCAGGAATAACATGCTCTAAAAATGCATCTCCAAAACCTTCACTAGCGTCTTTTGGAAGTTCACATGGCAAATTATCTACTGCCATAACGGTGATTGCGCCATTGGCGTTAAAAGCAACTTCTGCTTCAGTTTGTGGGTTGTAACCATAAAAAGGGTCTGCAATTGTCGATGGGCGAATAGTACTTGCCACAGGACCATCAATATCGCAACTTACGTCAGCCACTAAATTGATTCTGAAATCAGGGTGTTTTGCATCTTCCCTAGTGAATAAATACGGAGCGCCATCACCATAAAAATGACCGGCTATAAAGTAATCGGTTTGTTTTGCATAAGGCATAAAATTACTCTCGTAACCACTTGGGTCCTTATAAAACGCATTCTTATCTCCAACTTTTCCGTCTTTACGTTTGGCATATTCCATAACATCTGCCATACAATAAACAGGTTCTGTAAATTCTGAAGTAAGATATAAGGCGTTACTTATTTGCTTAATCCCCAAATGGTCTAAAATCTCTTTTGCACCATAGGCTACTTTACCTGTTCCTGTAAGTAATATTTTTATATTCGGAATGGTAATTTTATCGAGTTCGGCTTTTACAGTGTCTAAATCAGGAAGACTTTCAACTTTTGGTAGATTGAATAATCCGTCTCGCAAACCTAAGGCTCTAAAACCATTATATGCGCCAACTAAGCCAGCATAGCGGCCAAAACCAATTAAACGTGCTCCGCTTCGCTTTACAATAGTTTCATGGTCGTACATTTCTATGCCGTTATCCAACATAGCTTGGAGCAGCTTTCGGTTATAAGGTTGCTTTTTTATGGTATGTGAGAAATAGAAATATTTTTTATTCGGAATTAAATGGTCTATTGGCACTTCTTTTACACCAATCATTACATCGGCATCGCTGACATCATCTGTCACTTTAAAACCCAAATCGGTATAAGCAGTATCAGGAAATATTCTGATATCAGATGATTCTACTACGAACTCCGCATCCGGGAACCGATTACGGGCCTCGGCAAGTTTTTCTGGTGAAAATACGACGCGACGATCTGGCGGATTTTTACGTTCTTTGATTATGGCGAATTTCATACAAAATAATTTCAGCCAAAATTAAGATTATAAAACAGTAGAACAAATATTTTTAAGAATCAACGCGCTCTACTTCACTTTCACTTTTTAAAACTTCAGTACCATCGTCTTGAACAATAAAAAGTGCTTTATTCCCAGACTCGCCTTTTCGCGTAATTTCATTGCCTTGAATAGTTTTTGTAACAGAATTGGTATAAGTTTCTTTTACTTTACCAGTTGCCGTTCCGTTTCCCCATTTCCATTTTACTTGTGTTCCTTCTTTAATCATGTTGTTTTTATTTCATTATTATCTCATTAAAATATAGCACGCTCATCCTAATATTTCTGCCAATTCTATCTTAAAATTTTAATTAACACTTTTTAGCAAAGACTATTATTCTTTTGTTAAATACCGCTAAAAATTTCGTTTAGTGCGAAATAAATATAAATTGTTTAAGTATTTAACCATAAAATTAAACAACATGAAATTTATTAAAGAAGAAGACGAGGAAAGAAGAGACTACATTTTTCAAAAAGACAAAAAAACAATCTTTACCACCAGATTTGTCATCATTGTCTTAGCTGTACTAATTATTGCATTAATTTTTTCTTATAAATATTTAAGATAAACAGCAGTTGCATTAAAAATCATCAACTAATCACTCACTTCTTGAACAGAAAAAAACTTAAAAAATATCAAAATCCAGACTTTGTCTACAGTCTTATCAAAGAACCCGAGGAGATTATTAATGTATTTGATTTGGTTTATGTAGATGATTCCGCTTTGGTCATAAAACGGAAAGAAGAAAAAAAAGGATTTATTTATCTGTCAGCCAATAAACCTATTTCTGATAAAAAGGAATTAAATCGGATTAAAAGGTTGGCCATACCACCCGTTTGGAAAAAGGTTAAGATTTCAAAAACATCCCAAGGCCATTTACAAGCCGTCGGTAGAGATGAAAAACTAAGAAAACAATACATCTACCATGAACTTTGGAAGAAAATAAGAAATCAGACCAAGTTTTTTAAAATGGCATCATTTGGAAAGCAGCTTCCAAAAATTAGAAAAAAAATTGCCGAAGATATTAATCAAAAAGGATGGCCATTAACAAAAACAATTGCACTTGTGATTAGGCTTATGGAAGAAACGCATATTCGTATAGGAAATGACCAATATGCCAAGAAAAATAAAACATATGGTCTTTCTACATTAAGAAAAAAACATATCGACCATCAAGAAGATTCTATAACGTTTCATTTCATAGGTAAAAAAGGAAAAGAACACAATATTGAATTGAATGATGATAAATTAATAAAACTAGTAAATCAATGTGAAGAAATTCCGGGATGGGAGCTTTTTAAATATTATGACGAAAATAATGAAAAGCAAACGCTAGAAAGCGGAATGATTAATGATTACCTCCATAATATCACCGAAGATATTTATACCGCAAAAGATTTTAGAACTTGGGCGGCTACTGTTATTTTCTTTGAATCATTATACGATTTAGGACTTCCTAAGAAGAAAAAGAAAAGAAAAAAAAGAATTCTCAAAGCACTCGATAAAACTTCAGAAGCTCTAGGGAATACAAGAAATATTTGTAGAAAATATTATGTGCATCCTGCCTTAATAAATAAGTTTTTAACAGGCACAATTCAAGAAGATTTTGACACTTACAAGAATTTTGAGGAAAAAAATCACCTTTCTGCATCAGAACAAGCCGTATTACAATTAATCGAAAACTATGTACCTAGTTTTCTTACAACTTAAAAAATATAAATCATGAATGTATCAGAACAACTATTAGACATATTAAAGAATGAAGGCGTTAAACACATTTTTGGTGTTGCAGGCGATGCCTTAAATCCATTGGTAACTGCAATAGGCGAACAAAATGACATACAGTGGGTTGGCGTAAATCATGAAGGTAATGCCTCCTATGCCGCCTTTGCTCAAGGCGAACTAGGAGATAACTTTGGCGTTTGCGCTAGTACGGTTGGTCCTGGTGCGCTGCATCTTGTTAACGGTTTGTATAATGCCAAAAAAGAACGCTCACCTGTTATTGCGATTACAGGACAAGTGCCTGTAGAGCATTTAGGAACCAACTATCATCAAGAGGCTGACCTAACTAAGATATTTGATGATATCTGTGAACACCAAGCTGTCATTAGGTCTCCTGAAGAAGCACCTAGAGTTATATCACGTGCCATTCGAATTGCAATTAACAGAAAATGCGTTTGTCGTATTGAGCTGCCAGCAGATATTGCCAAAATGAGTGCCAAGAATCAAGACTTTGTTCACAAAACATTCAGGTCATCTAGTGCTCTGATTCCTAGTCATAACGCGTTATTACAAGTGGCAAAAGCTATTAACGAAGCAGAAACCGTTGGAATATTAGCTGGAGCAGGTTGTAGAAATGCTAAAACTGTTGTTCTCGATTTTGCCAAAAAGCTAAAAGCACCTATAACACATTCACTGCGTGCTAGCGATATTTTTGACCATAGTACAGAAAATGTTGTTGGACTAACGGGACTAATAGGAAATCCCGCTGGTTACAAAGGTGTAATGAAATCAGATTTATTAATCATGTTAGGTACAGATTTTCCGTACACGGATTTTTTACCTGATAAAACAAAAACTGTGCAGATTGACGTCCGAGCCGAAAATATTGGAAATAGAACTGCAGTAGATTATGGACTACACGGCCATATTAAAGAAACCCTAGAGGCTTTAATTCCGCTTTGTAATGAAAAATTAAATTCTGAATTTGTCGATGAACTTGTAGACAGTTTTAAATCTTGGAAAACATCTAATACCGAAAAAGCTGACCCATCAAGAGACATGGAACCACTACATCCGCACATTTTTGCAAGATTAGCAAGTGACCACGCTTCAGATGCTGCAATCTTTACAATCGATACAGGTACAGCCGCCATTTGGGCATCTAATTTTATGAATTTTCATTCGGATAGAAGAATAATAGGGTCATTCAATCATGGTTCAATGGCTGTTGGATTACCCGCCGCAATTGGTGCACAACTTCAGTATCCTAATCGTGAAGTTTGGGGATTAATCGGCGACGGCGCTTTTAATATGTCTTTACAAGATTTTAGTACAGCCGTGAAGTATAATTTACCAATAAAAATTATTGTGTTTAATAATTCGCAATTAGGTTTTGTTAAAATTGAAATGGAAGAAGCAGGGCTAGCACCAAACATGGATGCGCTAGATGTCAATAATTTTAATTTCGCAGACTATGCGAAACTTTGTGGCGGAGATGGCGTACGTGTTACGCATGCAAAGGATATTGAAAATGCAATTATACAAGCAAAAAATGCAACAAAACCTTTTATCATAGACGCTGTAGTGACCAATGCGGAACTAGCTTTGCCTCCAAAAATTGGGTTTGAAGAAGCCAAAGGATTTGGTATCTCTAAAATAAAAGAATTAGCAAAAGCTATAAACGGAGATAAGCGCCAATGGGAAAACATTAAGCAAGAAATCGAAGCTTATTTTGATTAATTTTTGGAATAATTTTTGCTTAATAATTTGGTGGATTTAAGGGGTTGCATAACTTTTTTTGTAACTTCGCCGTCCTCTTCTTAAGAAGAGAAATTTATGAATTGATGAGTTCCCGAAACAAGTTCGGGATTAATTCGATTACGCAAATTAAAAATTTACTATCTCATTAAGGGGTCGACTGGTTTTGACAGCGAGATTAATTAAATGGTAAGCACGTCGTGTAATGGTTTTGAAACACGTAAAAGGCTAGACCAAATTTTAAACGGCGAGAATAACTACGCTTTAGCTGCATAATCTGAATTATAGTAAGATTCGTGCTCATTCCTACTAGGTAGGAAGGCTAAATGTCTCCAGAAAGCCTTGGTTAGTGGCGTTCTTTTTAGAGGCATCGTAAAAATTAACTAAGATAGCATGGCGCTTCGACATGTTTTCGAGATTTAGAAGCTAAGTTGTAAGTAGGTTGTCTTTAGCCAGCTTACAATCGAAAAAATAAGAATAGACTAAACGTGTAGAAAGCCCTTTGGTTACTTGTTTGGACGAGAGTTCGATTCTCTCCGACTCCACCTTCGCTCGCCATAGCATTATTTTAGTTTACTAAAATGCGACGGCGAGCTTTCTTATACTTAAATTCGTGTTTATTAATGCGCAAAAAACACTGTCATATCTGCGAAAACGAATTCTCAACACTATTTCGCGTACAATATAAACAACCCAAATAATGGGTTTTTGTTTGCGAACATTGTTTGCTAAATATTAAACCCAACAATCCGCATTACAAATACGGCGGTACTTGGAAGAAGTAATGTTTTAAAGCGCACAGCCATATACTATAGTCATACTTTTGTGGTTTTTGTCTCTGTTAATTTTTATGATAGTGTTAGCAAACTAAAACAACATAGAGTCATTATCTTTACAATAAAAAAGAAACTATGCTTAATTGGAAAGACATCATCAACTTTGCCGTTAACGGCAATCCAGAACCAGATAAACGTGTCGAGAAATCCGAATCTGAATGGAAATCACAATTAACACCAGAGCAATACAGAATCACCAGACAGAAAGGAACAGAAGCACCTCATAGCGGAGCGCTCTGTACCGCTTACGATGAAGGTAAATACAACTGTGTGTGCTGCGACACGCCATTGTTTGACTCTACCATAAAATTTAGTTCTGGCACTGGCTGGCCAAGCTTTACACAGCCTATTAAAGAGAACGCCATTAAATACGAAAAAGACACGTCCTACGGAATGGTACGTGTAGAAGTTATGTGTAACACCTGCGATGCGCATTTGGGACACGTATTTCCTGACGGACCAGAACCAAGTGGTTTACGCTATTGCATAAATTCAGAATCTATGATTTTAGAAAAAACAGAGGTCAATGAGTAAAAATATACAACTAGCAACAATTGGCGGTGGCTGTTTTTGGTGCACCGAAGCGGTGTTCCAAGAAGTAAAAGGCGTCGAAAAAGTAGTTTCGGGTTATTCTGGAGGAAATGTGCCGGGACATCCAACGTATAGAGAGATATGCTCAGGATTAACTGGTCATGCCGAAGTCATCCAAATTACTTTTGATGCGAATGTAATTTCGTATGAAGATATCCTTGTCATATTTATGACTACGCATGACCCAACAACTTTAAACAGACAAGGTGCTGATAGAGGAACACAATACCGTTCGGTCATTTTTTATCATGATGAAAATCAAAAAGAAATTGCCGAAGCAGTTTGCAAAGCGGTTGCGCCTTATTATGAAAATCTTATTGTTACAGAAATTTCGCCATTAGATACATTTTATGAAGCTGAAAAAGAGCATCAAGATTTTTATAAAAATAACCCTAATTATGGCTATTGTAATTTTGTAATTGACCCAAAACTGGCGAAACTTCGCAAATTACATTCAGATAAGTTGAAGTAACTCCAAGTTTAAATCGAAAATAATGATTCAATATCGAGCGGCAGTCGAGATATCTTATTAATACAAAATCCTATTGACTTCTCGACTACCGCTCGAAGTTGAATTTCTTATAACAAAATGAACCTCAACATAAAACATAACTTCACTACAGAACTTCCTGCTGACCCGATACAAAAAAATTCTAGACGGCAAGTAAAAGAAGCCTGTTTTAGTTATGTAAAACCGAAAAAAACGTCCAAGCCTAAACTGATTCACGTGTCAAAAGACATAGCAGAACAATTAGGTTTCTCTGATGTTGACTTGCAGTCTGAAGCGTTTTTAAATATCATGACCGGTAATACAGTTTTAGAAAACACTACGCCTTACGCCATGTGTTATGGTGGACATCAGTTCGGGAATTGGGCTGGGCAATTGGGCGATGGTCGAGCTATCAATTTGTTTGATGTCGAGCATCAAAACAAACAATGGACGATTCAGCTAAAAGGTGCTGGAGAAACGCCATATTCTCGTCAAGGTGATGGCTTAGCGGTTTTGCGTTCTTCCATAAGAGAATATTTATGTAGTGAAGCGATGCATCATCTTGGTGTACCAACCACACGTGCTTTATCATTAGCCTTAACTGGTGATAACGTATTACGAGATATGTTATATGATGGCAATCAAGCCTACGAAAAAGGTGCCATTGTATCTCGTATTTCTCCTTCATTTTTACGCTTCGGAAATTATGAAATTTTTGCAGCGCGTGGAGACCATAAGACTTTAAAAACGCTTGTCGATTATACCTTAAAGCATCATTTCAGTCATTTAGGAACACCTTCAAAAGAGTCCTATATTCAATTTTTTAATGAAGTCATGCAACGCACTTTAGATATGATAATCCATTGGCAACGTGTAGGATTCGTGCATGGTGTAATGAATACCGATAATATGTCTATTCTCGGCTTGACCATCGACTATGGACCATATGGCTGGCTAGAAGGTTTCGATTTTGGCTGGACGCC
The DNA here is from genome assembly GCF_004346845.1 of Winogradskyella wandonensis. GTDB lineage: Bacteria > Bacteroidota > Bacteroidia > Flavobacteriales > Flavobacteriaceae > Winogradskyella > Winogradskyella wandonensis. The sequence goes on from NZ_SMGI01000003.1 coordinate 279,496, forward strand.
TAATACTACCGATGCGCAAAACAAACGCTACCGTTTTGCCAATCAACCCAATATTGGACTTTGGAATTTGTATCAGTTCGCCAACGCCTTATATCCATTAATTGAAGACGCCAAACCATTAGAGACCATACTCGAAAATTACAAAACTGGTTTTGAGCAAAAATCATTCGAAATGATGACATCGAAATTAGGTTTGTTTGAAGTTGATGACAAGGACTTGAAGCTGATTCAAGATTTAGAAGATATTTTACAATTATCTGAAACGGATATGACCATTTTCTTCAGAAATCTAAGTAATTTCAAAAAAGATAATTCAACAATTGGGTTAGAAGTGATTAAAGACGCTTTTTACAAACCAGATGAAATTAATGGAGATATAAAACAACAATGGCAAGATTGGTTTGACCGCTATCAGTTTAGATTAGAAAAAGAATCAATGTCCGATTATGATAGAAAAATGAAGATGAACACCGTAAACCCAAAGTATGTGCTCAGAAATTATATGGCGCAATTAGCTATTGATGATGCTGATAAAGGCGATTACACACGCATTGACGAACTTTTCAATCTTTTAAAACAACCGTATTCTGAACAACCCGAAAACGAAAAATGGTTTGCCAAACGTCCAGAATGGGCAAGACACAAAGTTGGCTGTTCTATGTTATCTTGCAGTTCATAACTTTTAGCATGGTACGACTCTATCTTATTGGCATTTCAATTCTGATTATAGCTATTTTAGCGAACGCTTTAGCTATGAAGCTAGGCTTAAAAACTTGGTATGCTTTTATTGAATTTCTAACAGCATCTGGTGATAAAGAAATTATAATACGGCTCATAGATTACGTCTGGCTTTTTATTATATATCCTTTAACCTTAGGCTGTGGCTACTATTTAGGTGATAAATTATACCAAATACTATTTAATTAAATGGAAAAAACAGTTTCAGAAGCTATTGCTTACCGACGCTCTACACGAGTTTACAAAGACACACCCATAGATACCGAAAAAGTAAAGCAATGCTTAGTAAATGCCTCATTAGCACCTACGAGCAGTAACTTGCAGCTTTGGGAGTTTTATCACGTGACTTCAGAAGACAAACTGAAAGCATTGACTGAAGCTTGTTTTAATCAGAATGCGGCGTCTACAGCAAAACAGCTTGTGGTAGTTGTAACGAGGAAAGATTTATGGCGCAAACGTGCTAAAGCTAATCTAGACTTTCTAAACAAGGTTTATGGAGACAAAGACCTTAGCGAACGTGATGCCAAACGAAAAAAGATGGCTATGGGCTATTACAAAAAAGTCATTCCTACCATTTATACCGACTTTTTAGGAATTTTGGGTTTTATGAAATATTTAGTTTTTCAGGTTGTTGGTTTGTTTAGACCTATTTATAGACAGACACGCCAAAGTGATATGCGTATTGTTGCTCATAAAAGTGCCGGACTTGCCGCACAAAATTTCATGACTAGCATGGCAGCTATTGGCTACGATACTTGCCCTATGGAAGGCAGCGATACGCTTAGAGTAAAACAAATTTTAGACCTACCTCGTGGTGCTGAAATTAATATGGTTATTGGTTGCGGAATTAGAGATGATAAAGGCATTTATGGTCCGCGTTTTAGAGTGCCTTTTGAAGATGTTTATTTTGAAGTTTAGCTTTTTTAGATTTTAAACGCTGAGATTCTGAAACAAGTTCAGAATGACAGGGTATTATTTAAATTGAAATGTATTTACTTTACTACCAGCTTCAAAATTCTTTAAACCTGTTTCAAGCCATTTAAAATAAGCTTCTGCGTTAGGTTCGTAAGTATTAGTAACATTTAGCAATTCTAAATCGTGATTTAAAAGCACGTAGTAGGGTTGTGAGTTGTTTTCAAAATTTACAGTTTGTAAAGTCGCCCACTTATCGCCAATGGTTTCAATTTGTTTTACGGTTCCGTTAGCACGCAAAAAATCAAATTGTTCATCTTGAGGTAGTTCTTTTTTATCATCGACATAAAGCGAAATAATGACATAGTTGTCGCTTAACATATCGTACACATCAGATGTACTCCACACCTGCTCTTCCATTTTACGGCAGTTAACACAAGCCCAACCCGTAAAATCTAATAAAATTGGTTTGTTTTCGGCTTTTGCTTTTGCCAAGCCTTCTTCCCAATCTTTACTACAGTTTAAGTCTAATGGACATTCTGAATTCTTTTCGTATAAGCTGTAAAACATTGGCGGCGGAAAACCGCTTAGCAGCTTTAAATTGGCATATTTAGTATTGGTTAAACCTGGAATTAAATAGATAACGAAGGCCACCACTAAAATCCCAGTTGTAATTCTGCCTTTGCCTAATTTCTGCAACGGACCATCGTGCGGAAATTTAATTTTTCCGAATAAATAAAGAATTAATCCAATCCCGATAATTATCCAAAGACCGATAAATATTTCCCGTTTTAATAAGCTCCAATGTTCTACCAAGTCGGCATTAGATAAAAATTTGAGTGCCAAGGCCAATTCTATAAATCCTAAAACAACTTTGACTGTATTTAACCATCCACCTGATTTTGGTAAAGAATTTAACCATTTTGGGAACATAGCGAATAATGTAAATGGTAGAGCTAGAGCCAATCCAAAACCTGCCATTCCCATAGATAATTGCACTGCGCCGCCATCGGCCGTTAAAGAGCTTCCTAATAATGTGCCTAAGATTGGACCAGTGCACGAAAATGACACGATAGCCAAGGTTAAGGCCATAAAAAATACGCCTATAAATCCACCAATCTTATTGGCTTTGCTATCCATTTTTGCACTCCAAGATTGAGGTAATGTTAACTCATAATAACCAAAGAATGAAAAAGCGAAAGCTATAAATATGATGAAGAATATAATATTCAGAGTTACATTTGTAGAAATATTATTGAGAATTCCTGGGTCGAGTGAATCTAGTAAATGAAATGGAATACTTAATAGTACATAAATTAAAAAGATGAAGAATCCATAAAGAATAGAATTGAAAACCCCTTTTTTAGAATCTCCAGAGCTCTTAGTAAAAAATGAAACCGTCAGCGGAATCATAGGAAATACACATGGCGTTAGTAGTGCAATTAATCCACCTAAAAAACCGAGTATAAAGATTGAAAAATTACTCTTCTCTTCTATATTTTGTTTCTCGTACTTGTCCCAACCTGTTATATCGAGTTTTAGTTTTTCAGAAAGGGTTTTACTTCGCTCATCAATGGTTGCTACCTCATTAATTACTTCACTTCCGTCTAAATTTAATTTAAATGTTTCATCTCCTAAGATGCATCTTTCGTCATTACACGTCTGATATTCTGCAGTAATTTCAATTTGCTTAAAATCTGGATTTATTAGATTGATTTTTTGTGTGAATGAGACACTGCCCTGAAATTTCTTTACGTCCTCCTCAAATATAGGGTCGTACTTTATTTTAGCATCAGGTTCAGTAGTTTTTCCAATTAGTGTATAATTACCTTCTTGGTTTTTAAATTCAAAATAAGTTTCTGGTGCAAAACCTTCCTTATCTACTTTATATTGAGAATAAATACTATAACCGTCTTCAACAGTGACTGTCATAATAATTTTATATTCAGAGTCTGAAATTTTCTCAACCATATTATCCCAACTGGCTGGATTGAAGTTTTGAGAAAAACCAAATGTCGTAAAAACTAAAGTGAGTATAACAAATAGTAAACGCTGATGTACTGCCATAAAAAACGATTAGTTCGCAAATGTAAGGATTGCGTTTTTTTTATCAATTTAAAGTCGACTAATTTATAAAAACCTTAATAATTTGGTATAATAAAAACCCCGAACGTTTGCTCGGGGTTTGTTATTTAAGATTTCTTCTCGATTTTGAGAACTTCAGAGTGTTCCCATTTAGAAATACCGCCATCGAGCTCGTATATTTTTTCGAAACCTGCTTCTTTAAGTTTTTCAACGCACTTGGCACTGCGACGTCCAGATTTGCAATACAAGACTACAGGTTTAGACTTGTCTAGTTTTTGAATATCATCATCGAATGTTGGAGACCTAAAGTCTATATTTTGCGCTGATTGGATGCGAATCTCTTCGAATTCCTTTGGTGTTCTTACATCAACTAACTGAACATCTTCGAGTTCTATTATTTCTTTCATCTCTTCTGCGGTTACTAACTTAACCTCTTGAGAATCGGCTTCTTTGTCTACACAACTTATGTTGAAAAGCGCAAAAAGAGCTACCAACGCCACGATTGCTATTTTTTTCATAATGATTTATTTTAATTGATTGATGTCGCCTTGCCATTCGGTAAATCCTCCGAGTAAATTATAGGTGTTTTTAAAACCTAGCTGATTCATAATCGCGCATGCTTGTGCACTTCGTCCTCCTGCTTTACAATACACATAATAATTCTTTGATTTATCTAGTTGCTCGACCTCGTATATAAAACCTTGCCCTTTATAAATATCTATATGTATTGCATTAGGAATAATCCCTAATTCGTCGATTTCTTCTTTTGTTCTAACATCTAAAACAACCGAATTATTGTCCGCAGATAGTTGTTTTGTCCAATCTTCTTGTTGCAAATCAGCCATTTATATAATTTTAGCTAAACAAAATTAACATTTCTTTATGATATAGACGTAAAAAAATCTGAAGTGTTACACTCCAGATTTGTTAATTAACCTTTTTTACTTGTTTTAGCTCTTAGTTTTAATTGAGCAACCTATAGCTCTAGTTGTTTTTTGAGCAACTTCTTCTCCCGCCAATAACGCATCTACCGCATTTTCGACATATTTAGTTTTTACTGCAGTTGCATCTTGATAATTGTCGTCGATTGCTCCAATGTATTTTACAATATTGCCGTCCGTCGTTTTTTCTAAAATATAAACGTGTGGTGTTTTTGTAGCGCCGTATTGAGGATATATCTTTTGGCCTTTGTCCATTAAATATGGAAACGTAAACCCTTTTGCCTTAGCTCTCGCCTTCATTGCTTCCATATTATCACCAGGTTTTACATCTGTATCGTTAGGCATAATTGCGATTACAGGATATCCTTTAGCTGCATATTTTTTATCTAATGCTACAATTCTATCTTCGTAAGCTACCGCATATGGGCAAGTATTACATGTAAAAATAACAATGAATCCCTTTGCAGATTTGTAATCTGAAAGCGATACCATTTTACCATCTATATTCTCTAAGGAGAAGTCTGTAGCCACATCTCCAACTTCATAACCACTATCTGTTGTAATTGTAAAAGCAGTTAAGCTAACAAAGCAGACTAAGGCTGCCAATAATTTTAGTGTCTTCATTTTATATTAATTTAAAAATTGTTGTACTTCTGTTTCTAATTCTTCGTAAGTAAAGGACTTTTCATAAAACTGTCTTTTATTTCCTTTGTAAATAATGGTTGCTGGTAATGCACCTGACCATGTACTATCTATTGCTGGTATCCATCGGTTCTGGTCTACATCGTCAAAACAGACCACTTTAGATTGAATATTTTTTTTCTTTAAAAATGGTTTTAGTTTAGTATCATATTGTCTAGGAAAATCTAAACTCACAAGTAACACCTCAACGTTTTTGTTTTTATAATCTGAATTGATTTTTTCAAAATAAGGCAACTCCTTAACACAAGGCGCACACCAAGTTGCCCAAAAGTTAACAACATGCACTTTACCATCATCTTTATTAATTAATGGCTCTAGTCCATCGTAGTCATAAATATCTAAAACAATGGCTTCTCCTTGATGGTGAACCTTAGAAAGTTGCTCTGTTACCTCTACAGCTTTTGGAGCATCTTTACAACCCGTTAAAAATATAAGTACTATAAGTAATCGCTTCATAATCTAAAGGTACTACCCTGTAAATGCACATTTTTAATTTTTAACATAAAATTAAATCTTCATATATAAAATCACATTACATTTGTATATACAATTGTTGTATATGAAAGAATTAGAAAACATATTAAGTTCCACTTCAAAAATATCAGATTCTAAAGCTGCAGTCATAAGTATATTTTATGTCAACAACGCTATTAAAGAATCTATTTTAAATGATTTGAAACCCTTTGATTTATCTATAGAACAATTTAATGTGTTACGAATTTTAAGAGGTCAGAAAGGAAAACCTCTAAACTTACAGGATATCCAAGAGCGTATGATTAATAAAATGAGTAACACAACACGATTAGTAGATAAACTCATAAAAAAAAGCTTTGTAAAACGTAATGTTTGTAAGGAAAATCGACGTAAAGTTGAAATAGCGATCACTGATTTGGGTCTAAAGACCTTAAAGAATCTTGACGACCAAATAATAGAGACCGAAAAAAAAATAACCTCATCACTCAATAATGATGAACTTAAACAATTAAATACCCTTTTATTAAAAATCAATAATTAAAATTTAAAACAAAATGAAAAATTTAAAAACCCTATTTGTTGCTGTATTAGCAATCTCATTTTTCTCGTTTACATTATTAAAAGAGAAACAAGTTAATGTTGAAGAAAGTTCTATCGTTTGGACAGGAAAAAAAGTAACTGGACAACACGAAGGTACAATTAGCTTAGAAAGTGGTGTATTACAATTCGATGGAAAAACACTTTCTGGCGGAAACTTTGTTATAGACATGACAACTATCACAGTAACTGATTTAGAAGGAAAAGGAAAAGCTAATTTAGAAGGCCACCTAAAATCAGACGATTTTTTTGGTGTAGAAAAACATGGTAAAGCAACATTTACTATCACTAATGCCTCTAAACTAGATGACAAAAACTATGAAATTTCTGGTGACTTAACTATTAAAAACATCACCAACCCAATTAATTTTACAATGGTTGTGGACGGCAACTCAGCAACTGCAAAAGTTATTGTAGACCGTTCTAAATTCGATGTTAGATATGGTTCTCCTAGCTTCTTCAATGATTTAAAAGACAAAGCCATCTATGACGATTTTGAGCTTGACGTAAAATTAGTTTTCTAATAATCTCTTAAAATTTGTTTGAAATAAAAAATATCGTTTCTATATTTGACAAGAAATTAATTAAAAATGCAAACAAATAAAACATGGTGGTGGAATTTTACTAACGAAACGTTCGTGAAATAGTCCATTGTGTTAACTAAAATACTAAAAGGCTTGTCATTCACGACAAGCCTTTTTTCTTTTAAACTGATGAAAACATATAATCTACGTACACATTACAAAAAGATTCTAACAGATACCATAACGCCTGTAACTGTTTATTATAAAATCCGTGACAAGTTTCCTAATAGTATCTTATTAGAAAGTGGCGATTATCATAAAAGCCAGAAAAACTATTCTTATATCTGTTGTAATCCTATTGCTTATTTTAAGGTTGAAAAGGAAGCTATTTACCAGAATTTCCCTGATGGAAGTTCTACTGAAACAACAATTGATGAATCCGTAAGTGTAGTTGAAGAATTACAACAGTTTACAAAGCGTTTCAATACAAATTCTGAAGAAGAATTTAAGTTTATAAACAACGGTATTTTTGGATATACGGCTTATGATGCAGTAAAATATTTTGAAGACATTACGATTTCTAAAAAAGATAATTCAGTTGAAATTCCTGATATATATTATGCAGTGTATCAGAATATCATTGCCATAAATCATTTTAAAAATGAAGCTTATATTTTCGCACATTGTCCTGATGGTGCTGAAAATAATATTGAAGCGATAGACAAACTGATAAATGTTCAAAATTTTGCGTCATTTAACTTTAACACTAAAAGCGACATTGAATCGAATCTAACAGATGACGAGTTTTTAGAACACGTGGATTTAGCAAAAAAGCATTGTGCTCGTGGCGATGTGTTTCAGTTGGTATTATCACGTCGTTTTACTCAAGAATTTTCAGGTGACGATTTTAACGTATATCGTGCATTGCGTAGCATAAACCCTTCGCCTTACCTATTCTATTTCGATTATGGAAGCTTCAAAATTTTCGGAAGTTCTCCAGAAGCACAATTAATTGTTACCAACGGTTTAGCCGAAATTCATCCAATTGCTGGAACTTTTAAAAGAACTGGAGATGATAGCAAAGATGCTATACTTGCAGAAGAATTAATAAACGATGAGAAAGAAAATGCCGAACATGTGATGCTTGTCGACTTAGCTAGAAATGATTTAAGCCGAAACGGAAATAATGTAAAAGTAGAAACTTATAGAGAAGTGCAATTCTTCTCTCATGTCATTCATTTGGTGAGTAAAGTTACTGGTCAAAAACACGATAAAACCTCAACCATGCAAGTTGTAGCAGATACTTTTCCAGCAGGAACCTTAAGTGGTGCTCCAAAGCACAAAGCCATGCAATTGATAGATAAATACGAAAAAACTAGTCGTGGGTATTACGGTGGCGCTATAGGTTTTATGGATTTTGAAGGTAATTTTAATCATGCCATAATGATTAGAACATTTTTAAGTAAAGATTATAAACTTAACTGGCAAGCTGGTGCGGGATTAGTATCTAGGTCTAATCCTGAAAGCGAAAAACAAGAAGTATATAACAAGTTGGGCGCATTAAATAAGGCCATTGAACTTGCAAAAGAAATATAATTGGATTTAAGATTAACGATATTAGATTTACGATTTTGGAAGCATTTGAAATTAGAAATTAAGAAAGCAAAAAAATAAACAGAAGAACAGAAAAAACAGATAAGAAAGTCCCAAATCAATTCGAAAGAATTGAGCGTCAAGGCGCAGAATAGATGAGAAAAGCTCCGAAATCAGGAATTCAAGCTTTTAAAGTTTGAATAACGCGGAGTTTTCGATTCGGTTTCAGTTTGCAGAACTGAAAATTCCTCGGCTTGACCGTGATTTTTTGCTTCGTTTTGTATCAAGACAAAATGAAGGTTAATAAAATTTTAATATGAAAAACAAAAAAGTTTTAGTCATAGACAATTACGACAGTTTCACTTATAATCTGGTTCATTATTTAGAAGATTTAGACTGTGAAGTCACAGTAAAACGAAACGATAAATTAACCTTAGAAGAAGTGGACAATTTTAATAAAATTGTACTTTCTCCTGGACCTGGAATTCCAGATGAAGCTGGGTTATTAAAGGCGATTATTCAAAAATATGCACCTACAAAAAGTATACTTGGCGTTTGCCTTGGTCAACAAGCTATCGGTGAAGTTTTTGGCGGAACATTAGAAAATTTAGACACTGTTTTTCATGGTGTTGCCACAAATGTAACGCTATCAGTTGATGACGAAACTTTATTTAAAGGTTTAGACAAAACTTTCGAAGTTGGTCGTTACCACTCGTGGGTTGTCAATACCAATTTACCAGATAGTCTAGAAGCGACATCATTTGACGAGAATGGACAAATCATGTCATTACGCCATAAAGTGTACGACGTAAAAGGTGTACAATACCATCCAGAATCGGTTTTAACGCCTAGCGGGAAACAAATTTTAAAGAATTGGTTGATTAGTTAGCAGTTAGCAGTTAGCAGTTAGCAGTTAGCAGTTAGCAGTTAGCAGTTAGCAAGAATGAAAAAAGATAGAATTAAACGAAGAATAAGTAAAATTTAATGACCTGAATTTCGACATGGTCGAAAAACATCAAAATGCAGAAATAAAGAACGAAGATGCGAGGCGCAGCATCAAGCACGAAGTTCTGAAAGCGATTGGTGCTTCAGCAATTTCCTCATTTTGATTGTGATTTTTTGGTTCGTTTTGTATCAAGACAAAATGAACATAACAAGAAAAACAAATGAAAGAAATATTAAACAGACTTATAGCTCACGAAACGCTTTCAACTAAAGAAGCTAAGCAAATCATCGTTAACATATCCAACGATATGTACAACCCAAGTCAGATTGCTTGTTTTCTATCGGTTTATATGATGCGAAGTATTACGATTGAAGAACTTCAAGGATTTAGAGATGCACTTTTAGAACTTTGCATTCCGATAAACTTAAGCGATTACAATGCTATAGATATTGTAGGAACTGGCGGCGATGGCAAAAACACTTTTAATATTTCGACTTTATCGTCATTTGTGACAGCCGGCGCAGGAATTAAGGTTTCTAAACATGGTAATTACGGTGTATCTTCAACCTCAGGTTCGTCTAATGTAATGGAGCATTTGGGTGTCAAATTTTCAAATAATGAAGATTTTCTAAAACGTTGTTTAGACCAAGCTGGTATTTGCATTTTACATGCACCGCTATTTCATCCAGCAATGAAAAATGTAGCTCCAATAAGAAAAGAATTAGGCGTTAAAACATTCTTTAATATGCTCGGACCAATGGTAAATCCATCGTTCCCAAAGCATCAATTATTAGGTGTTTATAATTTGGAAATACTGCGATTATACAGTTTTCTATATCAAAAAACAAATACCAATTATAACATTATTTTCGCTTTAGATGGTTATGACGAAATCTCGCTAACAGGAAAAGCAAAACTAATTTCAAATAATTCTGAAACCTTATTTTCTCCGAGTGATTTAGGCTTAAAAACCATTGCGCCATCTGAAATTTTTGGTGGAGAAACTATTGAAGACGCAGCAAATTTATTCGTTAATATCATCGCCGGAAAAGGAACAGAAGCACAAAACAATGTCGTGTGTACCAATGCAGGTTTGGCAATAGCTACACGCAAACAAATATCACATAAAGAAGGTTTTGAACTGGCAAAAGAATCTTTATTAAGTGGAAAAGCAAAGCAAAGTTTAGACAAATTGATAGAAATAAGTAAATAAAAGCCCATCCTAAATCCTTCCCGAAGGGAAGGACTTTGAGATGCAAGTGAAACATAATTTTAAACATAAAGAGTAGTTCCCTTTCCTTCGGAAAGGGTTAGGGATAGGCCTATGAACATTTTAGATAACATAGTAAAAGACAAACGCATAGAAGTTGACTTACGTAAGTCAATAATTCCAACAAAACAATTAGAACAATCCGTTCTTTTTGAGAGAGAAACCATTTCTTTATCTAATAAACTTAGAAACAGCAAAAGTGGTATCATTGCAGAGCACAAAAGACGTTCACCATCAAAGTCAGTAATTAACCACAACTTAAATGTGCAAGATGTAGCTTCTGGCTATGAAAATGCTGGCGTTTGCGGTATGTCCGTTTTAACTGACGGAAAATATTTTGGTGGAAGCTTAGACGATTTACTCGTTGCAAGAGCAAGTTCTAATTTGCCTTTATTGAGAAAGGAATTCATCATAGATGAGTATCAAATTTTAGAAGCAAAAGCCTACGGCGCAGATGTGATTCTACTCATCGCAGCCATATTAACTAGAGATGAAATAAAGCAATTTTCAGAATTTGCAAAACAACTAAATCTTGATGTGTTATTAGAAGTTCATAACGAAGCTGAATTACATAAATCAATTATGCCATCTTTGGACATGTTGGGTGTAAACAACAGAAATCTAAAAACCTTTGAGGTCAGTTTAGAAACCTCAAAACAACTAAGCCAACTCATACCTGATGATTTTGTAAAAGTATCCGAAAGCGGCATCAGCTCGGTTGAAGCTATAAAAGAATTAAAACCTTATGGCTACAAAGGGTTTTTAATTGGTGAGAATTTTATGAAAACAGAAAATCCCGGAGCAAGCGCAACGGAATTCATTCAAAAATTGGAATCATGAAACTGAAGATTTGTGGAATGAAATATCAAGAAAATATAAAAGCTGTTGCAGCATTGCATCCAGACTACCTAGGCTTTATATTTTACGATAAGTCGTCACGATTTTTTGATGGTAAAATTCCGCAACTACCAAATTCAATTAAAAAAGTTGGGGTTTTTGTAAACGAAAGCTTAGATAAGGTTATCAATTTAGTAGAGAAACATAATTTACAAGCTGTACAATTACACGGAAATGAATCTCCAGAATATTGCACCAAACTCAAAACGTTTTGTCATGCTGAACTCGATTCAGCATCTCATCAAAAGATTGAATTAATTAAAGTTTTCAGTATAAAAAACAGTTTCAATTTTGATATCTTAAAACCTTACGAAGGTATAGTCGATTACTTTTTATTTGATACCAAAGGAAAACTACCAGGTGGAAACGGCTATACCTTTAACTGGGATGTGTTAAAAAATTACCCTTCAACTACACCCTACTTTTTAAGTGGAGGAATTGGATTAAATGAAGTCGAAAAAATAAAAGCGTTCAAAAAAAGTCCAGCTTCAAAATATTGCTATGCTGTTGACGTCAACAGCAAGTTTGAACTTGAGCCCGGATTAAAAAACATTAATGAATTAGAAAAATTTAAATATGAGCTACAACATTAACGACAAAGGCTATTATGGCGAATTTGGAGGTGCATACATTCCTGAAATGCTATATCCAAATATTGAAGAATTACGTCAGAATTATTTAAAAATCACTGCCGAAGAATCATTTCAAAAAGAGTTTCACCGACTATTAAAAGATTACGTTGGTCGTCCTTCTCCTTTGTATTTCGCGAAGCGCTTATCTGAAAAGTACAATACCAAAATTTATTTAAAGCGTGAAGACCTCAACCATACCGGAGCGCATAAAGTTAATAATACTATAGGTCAAATTCTTTTGGCACAACGCCTAGGTAAAACAAGAATTATAGCCGAAACCGGTGCAGGACAGCACGGTGTTGCCACGGCGACAGTTTGTGCATTAATGGGTATTGAATGTGTGGTTTATATGGGCGAAGTTGATATTGCACGCCAAGCACCAAACGTTGCAAGAATGAAAATGCTCGGCGCCAAAGTTGTGCCTGCATTATCAGGAAGTCGAACTCTAAAAGACGCCACAAACGAAGCCATGCGTGATTGGATTAATAATCCAGTTAACACGCATTATATTGTTGGGAGTGTTGTAGGACCGCATCCATATCCAGATATGGTGGCACGTTTTCAAGCCGTGGTTTCTGAAGAAATAAAAAACCAACTATTAGAAAAAGAAGATACCGAAAATCCTGATTATTTAATTGCATGTGTTGGTGGCGGAAGCAATGCTGCTGGCACGTACTACCATTATCTAGATAATACAGATGTAAACATCATCGCCGTTGAAGCTGCAGGAAAAGGCATAGACACAGGTGAAAGTGCCGCAACTTCTGTTCTAGGAAAAGAAGGTATTATTCACGGTAGTAAAACGTTGTTGATGCAGACGGGCGACGGACAAATTACAGAGCCTTATTCAATTTCAGCTGGTTTAGATTATCCTGGCGTTGGACCAATGCACGCTAACTTGTATAAAACTGGTCGCGCAGAATTCATTTCCATTACAGATGATGAAGCAATGACTGCAGGTTTAGAACTATCACAATTAGAAGGTATCATTCCTGCTATAGAAACATCTCATGCACTAGCCGTTTTTGAACATAAAACCTTTAAGCCTGAAGACATCATCGTACTAAATCTATCAGGTCGCGGAGATAAAGATTTACAGAATTATATTGATTATTTCAAGCTTTAGCTTGAATACTGAACTCGATTCAGTATCTCATAAATTGAAGTTTAATTAAAAAAAATCCCGCATTCGCGAGAAATAAATATGAACAGAATAAATCAAAAATTACAAGAAGACAAAAAGTTGCTTTCTATATATTTCACGGCAGGTTATCCAAATATTAATGATACGGTAAACACTATTCAAAATTTGGAGAAAAGTGGTGTGGATATGATAGAGATAGGATTACCATTTAGTGACCCATTGGCCGATGGTCCAACCATTCAAGATAGTTCGACACGAGCATTAAAAAATGGCATGACAAGTGAACTGTTATTCCAGCAATTAAAAGATATACGTAAAACGGTGTCTATTCCTCTAATTATCATGGGCTATTTTAATCCCATGCTTCAATATGGTGTAGAAGCATTTTGTAAAAAATGTCAGGAGATTGGCATCGATGGATTAATTATCCCTGATTTACCAGTTGATGTTTATCATGATGAGTATAAATCTACATTTGATAAGTATGGACTTATCAATGTATTTCTAATAACTCCTCAGACCTCAGAAGAACGTATTAGGTACATCGACTCCGTTTCGGATGGTTTTATTTACATGGTGAGTTCAGCAAGTACAACGGGAGCGAAATCTGGCTTTGGCGATGAGCAAGAAGACTACTTTACTCGAGTTTCTAACATGAATTTAAAAAATCCGCAAATCGTAGGTTTTGGTATTTCTAATAACGACACTTTTACGCAAGCTACAAAACACGCCAAGGGTGCGATTATAGGAAGTGCATTTATAAAATACGTGACGGCGAACGGCATTGAAAATTTAGAGCATTTTACATCGCCAATACTAGGAAAATAGATAGATTTTAACAGTTGTTGTATTAGTTTTAAGAGAACCTTGGCAGAGAAAACAGCTTATTATTCTTATATTAAAATTGAACTTAATAAAACAATTAAACTATGGGAATGATAAAAGACAGAAAGAAATTTAAAACAAGTAAAACGCAAACAAATCCAACAAATCCAACGGCAAATATTAATCAAGATACCAACGATTTTGATATTGACAAAGCCACGATAAAAAAACAGCAGGTAAAAAAATAATCTACTATTTCACATAAAAACGAAAAGCCTATTCTTACATTTGAATAGGCTTTTTTATTTTACTATTTTTCATGAAACTACTCAACAATTGGCGTGTTATTATTCTCCTTTGTTTAACCTTAGGTTTAGCACCATTTTTACCTGAACCACATATAGTAGGGAAACTAAGATGGCTGAGTAGCGGTGGTAATGGTATGGCTATTATGGATTATTTTGATGTTCTGCTTCACGGATTTCCATTTATTCTATTATTACGATTGTTAATTATTAAAATCACTAAGACCAATGGCGCTTAATATTGTCCTCATAGAACCCGAAATTCCAAATAATACTGGTAATATTGGCCGCTTAGCTTTAGCGACTGGTTCTCGTTTGCATTTAGTAAAACCCTTTGGTTTTGAAATAGACGATAAACGCCTAAAACGGGCTGGACTTGATTATTGGCAACATCTCGAAGTTATCTATTACGACAATGTGGATGCGTTTTTCAAAATAAACAGTGATAAAAAAATGGCTTTTTTAAGTAGTCACGGTACTAAAAGTCATTGGGATATTAAGTTTGAGGATGACCTATTTTTAGTATTTGGTAAAGAATCTGTAGGACTGTCAAAAGAAATCACAGAAAAACACGCAGACCAGCTTTTTAAAATACCAATGTATAGCGATAACATAAGAAGTCTTAACTTAGCCAATGCCGTTAGTATTATAGTCTACGAAGGACTACGACAATTACATCATTAAATCAGCAGATATTGAAATTCTCTAGAACAAGAAATCTAATTTCAGAATACGGACAAATAGCTCTAGGCATTGTTCTGGCAAGTATTGGTTTAAAAGCGTTTCTGTTACCCAACGGATTTTTAGATGGTGGTGTTACTGGCATTGCACTTTTAGTAAGTTCACAGCTAAATATTGATGTTTCGGTCTTACTTATTGCTTTTAGTATTCCTTTTTTAGTTTTAGGCTATTACACAGTTTCAAAACGTATTGTCATAAAATCCATAATTAGCATAATTGGTTTGGCTTTATTCATTCATTTTGAAAACTTTGGTACTATTACAGAAGACAAATTGCTTATCTCAATTTTTGGTGGCTTGTTTTTAGGCGCTGGTATTGGCATTGCCATAAGAAACGGTTCTGTTTTAGATGGTTCAGAGATATTAGGGGTCTATCTCAACGATAAGTTTGGATTTAGTATTGGACAGGTCATTTTGCTGTTCAACATTATATTATTTAGTATTACCGCTTACTTAATTTCTGTCGAAGTTGCACTTTACTCTATACTTACATATATCGTTACAGCTAAAGTTACAGACCTAACCATTGAAGGTTTTGAAGATTTTATTGGGGTGACTATAGTTTCTAAAAAATATGAAGAAATCGAAAGCGCCATTATTAAAGATTTAGGTGTAGGCATGACACTTTATAAAGGTACTCGTGGTGTTGGCAACTCAGGGAAATATGAAGATTTTGATATCATTCACTCGATTATTAATCGTATAGATATTAAAAAAATGCATCGCATTGTAAAAACTATAGATGACGATGCATTTATCGTAGAGTTCGACGTAAATAATGTAAAAGGAGGCGTTTTAAGGCATTATTTAGATAAAAAGAAAAACAAAGTATTACCTAAGGTCTAACGACGTTTCTCCAACATATTTAAATACATCTTCTCCACCTTTGTTCTAGCCCAAGGCGTCCGGCGTAAAAATTTTAGACTACTTTTTACCGATGGGTCATGTGTAAAACAACGAATATTTATTTGATGTCCCATATATTCCCAACCATAATGCGCTACTAAATCTTCAACAATTTGTTGCAGTTTTATGCCGTGAAGTGGATTATTGGGTTGTGTTTCCATTACTATTTAAAAATATAAATTATAGCAATTTGTCGGTCTAAGCTTGTCGAAGACGCCAAACCTAATTATAACACACTTCGACAAGCTCAGTGTAACAGAAATCTTCGAAACCGTCAGAGTGATTGATTTTTAAAATGTACTTCTATTAATTTCTACTATCGTCATTACGTCTTCGATTTCTACTGCGATTACGACTTGGTCTTTTTGAGCTAGAACCGCCACCTTCACTTTTAGTTTTAGTATTTCTACGAGATTGACCTTGTCTGTTCTGACCAGGTTTTATAGGCTCAGTCGATGCATTTGGGTCGGGTTCAAAACCTTCAATAATTTCAACTGGAATTTTTTGTCCGATTAATTTCTCAATGCCTTTTAAATAAGACGTCTCATCCGCACTTACCAATGATAAGGCTTCACCACTTGCTCCTGCTCTACCAGTACGTCCAATACGGTGTACGTAATCTTCAGAAATATTTGGCAATTCAAAATTAATTACGTGAGGTAATAAAGGAATATCCAAACCACGAGCGGCGATATCGGTTGCGACTAATACTCTAATTTTCCCGCTTTTAAAGCCAGCTAAAGCTTTGGTGCGTGCACCTTGACTTTTATTACCGTGAATAGCTGCTGCGGTAATTCCTGAACTCACCATTTTTTTAGTCAAACGATTAGCACCATGTTTAGTTCTAGTAAATACTAGGACTTGTTGCCAATCACCTTCTGAAATTAGCTTAATGATTAATCCTGTTTTTTTGGTTTTTGCTACACGATATACTTTCTGCTCAATAACCTCAACAGCTGTGTTTTCTGGTGTCGCTTCGACCTGTACAGGATTATTTAATATTGAATACGCCAACTTTTTAATATCCTTAGAAAATGTTGCCGAAAACATTAAGTTTTGGCGTTTAGAAGG
The DNA here is from genome assembly GCF_004346845.1 of Winogradskyella wandonensis. Taxonomy (GTDB): domain Bacteria; phylum Bacteroidota; class Bacteroidia; order Flavobacteriales; family Flavobacteriaceae; genus Winogradskyella; species Winogradskyella wandonensis. The sequence goes on from NZ_SMGI01000003.1 coordinate 296,798, forward strand.
AATAATCTTCATCACACGCTCAATATCGCGTAAAAAACCCATATCTAACATACGGTCGGCTTCGTCTAGAACAAAAATTTCGACATGTTTTAAAGACAGTAAACCTTGATTTTCTAAGTCTAATAAGCGTCCAGGTGTAGCCACCAAAACATCAACACCGCGTTTTAGATTTGATACTTGTGGCGTTTGATTAACACCACCAAAAATCACAGCACTACGGATATCTAAAAATTCTGAATAATCTTTAACATTCGCATAAATCTGAGCGGCTAACTCCCGCGTTGGCGTTAAAATTAAAGCTCTAACGTTTCTACGTCTTGGTGCTTCAGCTTGAGATAATAAATGTAACAAAGGCAAGGTAAAACCTGCGGTTTTTCCAGTTCCTGTTTGTGCGGATGCTAACACATCTTTGCCTTCTAAAACTGGCGGAATGGCTTTGGTTTGTATGGGTGAAGGTGTTTCGTAACCCTTTTTTGAAATTGCTTTGAGAATAGGTGCGGAAAGACCTAAAGATTGAAATGACATAAATATAGATTTTGAAGCAAACTCTATGTATTTAGGTCACTCCTTTTAGTTTTTGGCGAATGTAGGGCTTATTTTTGCTTTACTGTCTATTTGTTTGACTTTATAAAATATTTCTTCTAACTTTCATTTATAATAGGCGCAGCTCGTCGAAGTCATAATCGATATAGTTCATTATTAACAAGTCTTATCTTAGCAATAGCTGTAACTCAAGGACGAGCAAAAAATTATCAAACAGATGAAAGTAAAATTGAACATATTTATTTTTTTTAACACATTGGTTTTATTGACATCTTGTGATGGACAGACCTCAAACAAACAAGTAAAAACTGAAAACATTGTTAAGGGCAATACTGTGTCTGAACTTGGTAATAGCGTAATGGTAATTTTTCAAGACAGTAAGAACGATTATTGGTTTGGTAGTTGGGAAACAGGAGTATATAAATTCGATGGAAAAGAATTAGTTAATTACACAACAAAACACGGTTTACTTAATAACAGAATTGACGAAATAAAAGAAGATAAATTTGGCAACATTTATTTTTCTAGTGCAAACGCAACTTCTAAAATATCAAAGTTTAACGGAAAAACATTCGCAACTTTAAAGGCAGTTCCTAGTGAAAATTGGAAACTTGAACCCACGGATATGTGGTTTAAATATTCTTATGGAAATACCGGAAAAGTATATCGCTATGATGGCATTACATTATTTGAATTGCAGTTCCCAAACCCACCGAATTTATTGGTTCCATTTGATATCTATAGCATTTATAAAGATAGAAAAGGAAACATTTGGTTTGGCACAAACCCAGTCGGAGTTTGCCGATATGATGGAAAATCGTTTGAATGGATTACTGAAGAAGATGTAACAGAATTTAGAAACGAAGGAGCTAATGGTGTACGTTCAATAACGGAAGACAAAAATGGCGACTTTTGGTTCAATACCGAAAACCGTTACAGTGTTTACGACAGCACAACATTAAAAAGTAATACATTTTATACAAGACACAAAAGCATAGGTGGTTTGGACGGGAAAAAGGACAGCAATTTAGACGAATATCTATCAACTGTAAAAGGCAACAATAATAATTTGTGGTTTGTAACCTATCTCGATGGTGTTTGGAAATATGATGGAGCGAAAATTACACATTATGCCGTTAAAGAAAATTCCAAACAGATTTCCTTATTCAGCATATACAAAGATAACAAAGGTGACCTTTGGCTTGGGACTCACAAAAATGGAGCATATAAATTCAATGGAACAGCATTTGAAAAATTCATAAAATAACGAATACAAAAAGAGCTAAAACTAACAATGTATATAAAAAATAAGCGAGACAATAATAAAATAGAGGATTTTGGCTCATACCAAACTTTGTTTCTAATAGAGTTTTTTTACTTTGAAATCGCCTATTCTTCTTATACTAACTATTAAACGAACACTTAAAAAAAACTCTCGATATTATGATATCAAACATGTAAAACTTGTCCTAAGCTCCAAGTTAATATCTTTGGTTTTCTGTTAAGATGTTTATTGCAAAAGGCTAAGAATTTTGCTTTTAAAGATACGTTACAATGTTTTTAGCAATTGCTCAACCTCAGTAATCGTTTGACGGAATAATTTTCGGTTGGGCTTTGTCATATGTTGTGCTTCATTACTGATATCCTTTAAGATTTCTTTACCAGCTTCTCGTCTATCGTTTTCGAGATAAAATTTAGCTAATTCCAAGCGTTCGTTGTAGTTAGAATAAGGTCTGTCGATGGCTTTCAGTTCTCTTTCTGCTAACTCTAAATCGCCTTTTTCTCTTAAAGCAAGCCCATAGCAGAATTGCTGTTTTGAACCTTTAAATTCAGGTTTATCTTTAATTTCATTAGCATGAGAAATGACTTTATTAAAATCATTCATTTGAAAATAGCATAACACCAACTGCTGATGTGCGTACAAGGCATTTTGAGATTTGTCTTTTAGCGTAATTTCGTAATTTGAAATGGCATTCTGATAGGCTTTAATCTCGAAATACGCATCTGCCAAATCCATACGGTTAGCATAAGTATCTGCAAATTCAATTTTCTTTTCAAGATCTTTTATTTTCTTGGTCGGATTAACAATAGATGTGATTTCTTTTTGAATAGTGTTCACATCATTATTGGTTAAAACCTGTGTAATAATATAAAATATAGCACCTGCTATAGGAATAAAGAAAATCACAAAGAACCAGTAATAGGGTTTGTGATTTTTATAAATATGATAAAGGCAAAATACCTGAAGGGCAATGAGTAAGTAGTAATGCATCGATTAATATTGATACATAAATATAGAAACTATCTCACAAAAACCAATTCCTTATCTGAAGATAATTCTTCACTAAACCCATAATTATCATAGTTAAAGCCTTTGATATCGTCTATGGTTTTAGCATCCGTATCAATTATGTAGCGTGTCATTAAACCACGAGCTAACTTGGCGAAAATGGCTATGGTTTTATATTTGCCGTTTTTGAATTCTTTAAAATTAACGTGGATTACTGGCACTTTTAAAGCTTTTGTGTCAATGGCTTTAAAATATTCGTTACTCGCTAAGTTTAAGAATAGCTCGTCATCTTCTAACTCGTCATTTAAAGCTTGAGTGACTTTTTTACGCCAAAACTCATAAAGGTTTTTGTTTTTACCCACAGGAAATTTTGTTCCCATTTCTAATCGGTAAGGCTGAATTAAATCTAGTGGTTTTAGAATACCGTACAATCCTGAAATGATTCTCACCGTATCTTCAACTTTATCCGACTTTTTAGTATCTATGGAATACGCATCCAAACCACGATAGACATCACCGTTAAATGCATAAATGGCAGGTCTAGCATTATCTGGCGTGAATGGTAACGACCACTCTTGGTTACGCTCGTAATTAAGCTGCCCCAAATTATCAGAAATATGCATCAGCTCAGATAAAGCTTTAGGCGACTTCTTTTTAAGTAATTTATTAATGCGCTCTGCCTCAGCCAAGAAACAACTTTCAGTAGTTTTTGGTGTTGGTAGTTTACTTTCGAAATCTAAAGACTTAGCTGGTGATAATACGAGTTTCATATTGCAAATTTTTCAATATCAAATTTACAATCTATTACTGCTAATTTGAAAACTTTGCTAGAAGATTTTTTGATAGGTGTATAAGTCCTTTCTATAGACTTACTAATCTTTAGCGTGCTTAGCGTAGTGTCTCCATTTTTCGATACACTGCTGCATATCGTCTGGGATATCGGTAGAAAAACGCATAAATTCTCCTGTGGTAGGATGCTCAAAACCTAAAGTTTTGGCATGTAGGGCTTGCCTTGGTAATACTTTAAACGCATTATCTACAAACTGTTTGTATTTGGTAAATGTGGTCCCTTTTAAAACCAAATCGCCGCCATAGCGCTCATCGTTAAAAAGTGTATGCCCTATATGTTTCATGTGCACACGGATTTGGTGCGTACGACCTGTTTCTAGTTTACAACTAACCAAAGTGACATATCCCAAACGCTCAATGACCTTATAATGTGTTACGGCTGGCTTACCCTTATCAGCCTCATCTCCTTCGAAAACGGTATTCTGCAATCTATTTTTTGGATGTCGACCAATGTTGCCTTCTATTGTGCCTTCGTCTTCTTTTACATTTCCCCAAACAATCGCTACGTATTCGCGTTCTGATGTTTTTTCAGCAAACTGATTAGACAAATGATTCATAGCGTTTTCGGTCTTTGCAACTACTAATAATCCGCTTGTATCTTTATCTATACGATGCACCAATCCCGGACGGTCACTTGAGTTTTTGGGTAAGTTTTCAAAATGAAAAATAAGGGCATTAATCAACGTGCCCGAGTAATTTCCGTGACCTGGATGCACCACCATTCCTGCGGGTTTATTGACCACTAATAAATCGTCGTCTTCATAAATAATGTCAATGTCGATATCTTCGCCTACAAGCAACTGCTCATGTGGTGGATGTTCAAACTTCACCCGTATAACATCATTTGGCTTAACCTTGTAATTAGATTTTACAGGTGTATCGTTAACAAAGATACTTCCATCTTTTGCCGCAGCTTGAATCTTGTTACGCGTAGCGTTCTCAACAAAATTCATTAAATATTTATCTATACGAAGTGGCTGTTGCCCTTTTTCTACAACAAACTTATAATGCTCGTAAAGTTCGTCATTAGGCGGAAGTTCTGGTGTGGTATCCATGGCTTAATTAGAAGCGCGTTTACCATTACCTAAAACTAAGTCTATCGTTGATGTTAACGGTAACTTGTCTCCGATAGAAATGTTTTTTCCTTTATGCTTTATGCCTAAAACGACATCTTTACCGATATTATCTATATACGTTTTTTCGCCAACTTTGAATCCAAGCGCCTCTAAAGTAGGTTTGGCTTGTCTGTAGGTTTTTCTTAGAATATCTGGAACACCTACTTTTCTATATCCAGAAGGATTGAGGGTTAAATATATTTTGCGATTCTCTTTAACTTTTGCTCCTGCAACTGGGTCTTGCTCTATTACAGAAAATTTTGGATAATTGGGATTAAAGTTAGACGAATCTTGTACTTGCATTACTAAATCGTTATCATCTAGTTCTATTTTTACAGTTTCTAAGGACTTCCCTTTTAAGTCTGGCACTGTAACGAATTCGCCATTATTAGTGGTGACGTCAAGCCATTTTAAAAGTAAAAAGCAAAATACAACGATGGCAACGACAGCCAAAGCCAATTGCTTAAAAAATACTTTACTTGTTAAAAATTTGATGATACTCATACGATAAAAAATTGTTCACAAAACTAATGAAAATACAGGTGTTTTGAATTATTGAAATTTACTTTTTATATACGCTAATAAATTACAAATCGATTTTTAGCGATAAAATAAAAATAGTAATACATTTACATAACTACAATTTCAAAAGGTTAGTATGTTGAAAAACATTGCAATTATAATGGGTGGCTACTCGAGTGAATATGAGATTTCGCTAAAAAGTGGTGCTGTGGTTTACGAAACTCTAGACCGTAATAAATATGTGCCCTATTCTATTCATATCTTTAAGAACAAATGGGTTTATGTTGACGAAAACGGCAATGAAACCCCAATAAATAAAGATGATTTTTCAGTGTCAATTGACAATAAAAAAATCACTTTTGATTGTGTTTTTAACGCCATACATGGTTCACCAGGTGAAGATGGTTTTATGCAAGGTTATTTTGAATTGTTAGGTATTCGACATACAAGTTGTAGTATGTACCAAGCCGCATTAACGTTTAATAAACGTGATTTGCTAGCTACATTAAAACCTTTTGGAATTAAGACGGCTGAAAGCTATTACCTCAACCTTGGAGATACCATTGATGAAGATGCTATTGTTGCAAAAGTAGGTTTGCCATGTTTTGTAAAGGCTAATAAAGCCGGAAGTAGCTTTGGTATTTCTAAAGTGTATAAAAAAGAAGATTTAAAAACTGCTATTGAACTGTCTTTTAAAGAAGACGATGAGATTATTATTGAGCAGTTTTTAGATGGTGTTGAAGTCTCTGTTGGTGTAATTTCGTATAAAGGTGAAACCATAGTTTTACCAATTACAGAAATCGTTTCTGAAAACGATTTTTTCGATTACCAAGCCAAATATGAAGGTAAATCTCAGGAAATAACACCAGCACGAATTTCAAAAGATTACGAAGAAAAAGTCCGAAGAGAAGCCAAAAAAATATACGAGTTACTGAAAATGAAAGGCTTCAGCCGAAGCGAATTTATTTTTAAAGATGGCGAGCCTTATTTGCTAGAAATGAATACCGTTCCTGGTCTTACCAAAGAAAGCATTTTGCCGCAACAGGCAGCTGCAGCAGGAATTACTTTAGAAGAATTATTTGATAACGCTATAAAAGAAGCAATGAAAAAATAATTTTTATATTTAAATCCTATTAACTAACCAATCAATAATTTCCATGATTTTTTACGGAACAAATGCGTCTAGATTAAAAGACGGTAGACTTAGTAATGTAACATGTCCTAACTGCAACAAACAAACATCTATGACTTATAGCGTATTTGGCAAGTATGCTTATCTGTACTGGATTCCTGTATTTCCTTTAGGCAAAACCAATGTATTAGAATGTGACAACTGTAAACGAACATATAAGCTAAAGGAATTACCCAGTCAAATACAACAAAAGTTTGAACTCGAGAAACACAGAGGTATACCTTTAAAACACTTTGCAGGTTCTGCTATACTTGTAGCCCTTTTTGCGTGGATATTTTATGCCAATGCCAAAGACAAAGAAAATGAAGCTATTTATATAAAATCTCCTCAGGTTGGTGATGTCTATCATACTTCTGGTTCTAATTCTGGTTTTTATTCTACTGCAAAAGTTACTGCCATAGAGGCCGATAGTATTTTCGTGATTTTTAATGACTATGAAGTCGATAAAAAATCTGGTATAAAGGATATTGATAAATCTTCAAATTATAAAATAGAGAATACAGAAGGTTTTAAATTAGAAGAAATACAAAAGTTATACGCAGATGAAGTCATTTTTAAAATTGATAGAGACTAATAATTTACAGTATCTTTATGTAATTTTAAAGTGATTCTGGCTTTTTAGATAACAACTATGAAACGTGCACTATTTCCTGGGTCTTTTGATCCTATAACAAACGGCCACTATGACATCATTAAACGAGGTATAAAACTATTTGATGAAGTTGTGGTTTCTATAGGTATCAATGCCGAAAAAAAATATATGTTCTCTCTTGAAGAACGTAAAGCGTTTATCGAAAAAGCTTTTGAGAATCACCCAAAAGTTAAAGTCACTACTTACGAAGGTTTAACTGTAGATTATTGTAAGGAAATCGATGCTAAATTTATTCTTCGTGGGCTAAGAAACCCAGCAGATTTTGAGTTTGAAAAAGCCATAGCGCACACCAACAGAAAGTTATCAAAAATTGAAACTGTCTTTTTATTAACAGCCGCTAAGACCTCTTATATATCCTCATCTATAGTACGAGACGTTATAAGAAATAATGGCGACTATACTTTACTTGTTCCTGAAAGTGTAAGAGTTAAATAAGGTTGTTTCGCCTTGCCTTTTGCACCGCTTCCAACTTATTATGCACTTGTAGTTTGCGGTAAATATTCTCTATATGTTTACGTATTGTACCTGTTGACAAGATTAAATTCTCTGCGATTTTAGTGTAACTCAAGCCTTTGCCCAATTGTTCTAAAACATCTATTTCGCGGTTTGTGAGTTTAATTTCTTCTTGTTCCGAAATGTTTTCTATAGAACTAGGGTTTCGTAAAAGTTTTAAGGTTTTTAAAGCAATTGACGGATTCATAGCTGCGCCACCATTTAGAGTCTCAATAATTCCCGAATGTAAATCGCCTGCATTAATTTCTTTTAGCAAATAGCCATCTGCTCCTGCTTTAATAGCATTAAATATATTTTCGTCGTTATCAAAAACTGTAAGCATTATTATTTTTATCTGTGGATACTTCTGCTTTATGACTTGTGTTGCTTCAATACCATTCATGTTTGGCATTTCAATGTCCATTAAAATAAGGTCGATGTTTGAGTTATCTTTAAGCTTATCGATTATTTCTTGGCCATTTAGACCCGTAAATCGGACCTCTAAATCATCAAAAAATGAGAGCTTTTCTTTAACTGCTGAGATTAAAAAAGAGTTATCATCTGCTATGGCCAATCGCGTTTTCATAATTATTTATTTAAAATTAAAGAAATTTGAGTACCATTTGCAGGAGCTGACTTTATAGTTAGATTGGCATTAATTTCTTCAGCACGTTTTTTCATATTGCTTAGTCCATTGCCATCTGTGGTCTTCTTGACATCAAAACCGTTTCCGTTATCTAAAATTTTAAGTTTCAAATTTGAATTCTCTTCAAAAAATTCTACTCTAATTTCAGAGGCTTTAGCGTATTTTAGGCTATTATTTATGGCTTCTTGAATAACGCGATAAATATTCATGCCTTCAACAGATGTAAATGATTTTGAAGTATCAACCGAATTATCAACTGTAAATGAAAACGCAATATCAGCATCCGAAAGATTGGCTTTATCAATAAAATTTGAAATTCTAATTTGTAAATCTTCAAAAGAAATTCTGTCTTTATTCATTGCCCAAATGGTGTCACGTAGCTCACGAATTGTACTTGAAGCAAAACTACTAATGGTTTCTAATTTGCTGTTCAATTTTTTGTCATCAATATTAAAACCGTACTTAAGATTATCTATTGATGAAATAATAAATGTAAGTTGCGCGCCAATATTATCATGCAAATCTCTTGAAATTCGTAAGCGTTGTTCCTGTAATTTATTTTGAGTTTCAATTTTTACCAAAGCGTCTCGGAGTTGGTTTTCTTTTTCGAGTTGCTGGTTTTTAAGACGTTGCTGGTTATAAAACAAATAGCCCAAAATACCCAAAATTAAAGCTAATGCTAATGCACCATAAATCTGGTAGTTTCGTTTTTGTATAACGACTTCATTCTCAGCAATTTTTGCACGTTGCTCAAGGATTTGGCGTTCTTTCTTTTCTGTTTCGTATTTAACTTCAAAATCTGCCATAGATTTTGCCATTTCATTTGAAAATATAGAGTCTTTTAATTGAACATAAAGCTTTTTCTGAGAGCGTGCAATATTATAATTTTGTAAGCGAAAATTAGTTTCGGCACTGTTTAAATAAAAATCTGATACTGAATTTTCTAAACTCGGGTATTGTTTTAATAATTCTAATGCTTTTTTTATATAAATCATAGCCTTTTTTGGCTCGTTGCGTCCGTTATATAAATCTGTAATATTATTATAAACTGAAAAAAGTGTTTTATCAGAACCTTCTGTTTTTGGACGATTTATAATTTCGAGATATGTTTTTAAAGCTAAATCACTTTTATCTTGAAGGTTGTAAACATTTGCTAAATTTTCTAGCAACCTATAATATTCAAGTAGGTTGGTTTCTGCTTTTGCAAGTGCAACACCTTTCTTGTAGGCTTCTTCTGCTTCGTCAAGTCTATTAATTTCTTTTAGGTTGATTCCTATATTATTATAAGAGGCGATTTGTGCATTTTTCATATTAAATTCTTGTCGAATTTTTAGCGCACGACTGTGATATTCTAAAGCTTTTTCATTTAAACCCATTTCTTGATAAATCAAGCCAATGTTGTTTAGGGAAGATGCAGAAGATTTTCTATTACCTTTAGCATCATCCATCTTTAACGATTCAAAAAAATAATTTAATGCTGTTTGAAAGTCACCTGAATTCCAATTAGCCATTCCTAAATTATTAACGCAGCGAGCAGCCACATCTTCAAAACCAAAATCTTGACTCAGCTTTAATGCTTTCTTGAAGTATAGTTTTGCAGAATCAGATTTTCCAGTAACATCGAAATAAATTCCCTGAGTATTTGTAAGAATTGTAAGACCGTAATTTTCGTTTTTTTCTTGAGCTATAGTCTTACCTTCCTTTATAATTTTTATAGCATTATCTGGATTGCTAAAAATAGATTTAAAAGCGATGGCATTGTATTTAAATAGTTTTGTAGAATCATTCTTTATCTTTTTAGCCTCTTGGTAAAGACTATCTAAATTCTGTGAAACCACTAATAGCGGCAAAGTCAACGCTAAAAAAAGCAGTATCTTTTTCATATTGAAATTGTTAGGAATTCTCATAAAAATAAATGAAACTATTGACTTTACCATATCCTTTTTTTTAAAACAAATTGAAGCACATCTTCCCCCAAAGATGTGCCCAATCTCAAGTTTAACTAACAAACTAAACTACTTTTTTAGAACTACTTATATTTTTCAAACAAGTACTCTAATTGCTCATCCATAAAAGTTTTACCAGATAAATAAAGTGCTTCAGCAAATTTTTCGCCGTTGACCTCAACAAATTTAGCATTTGAGGATATGGTGCTATTCCATTCCGTAACTCTGTACAAATTACCAACGTCGTAAGTTTTTGCAATCTCTCCTTTATTTTCGGACTCAACTTTAACGTTATCTAAAACACCGTTAATATAGATTGGCTTCTTTAGATAACCTTTCCAAGTCACTTTTTTCATTCCGCTACCTTGGGCTACTGTAAAATCATTTGGTATGGTAAAATATTCTTCAGCGCCTTTAAAACGTAAACCTTTTTTCTTTGGGGCAGAGACATCTTTAGAGCCTAGAGCCAAATTTGTTTCAATCTTAGCATTAGCACCAGCCAAACCTTTTAACCAACTGCCACCTGTTTTACTCCAAGTTAAGGCCAAATTAACATCGATAACAATCGCATCATCTAGTTGTTTTGACAACATATTGGTGTTTTTTGCCAATTTGCCGAGTCCTTTCATGCCGGGAAACAATCCGTTTTTATTACTTTTTTTACCCGATGCATTTTTTTCTGATGTAAAACCTCTAAAATCTGTCGGTACAATTTCTAACATACCTGGATTAGCACTTTCCCTAACTATTGGCCCATTAAATTCTTTAGATTTATTATGATAATCTGTGTTTTTTGCAACAGCGGCATCTAAAATCTCAAAACCATTAGTTTTAAGTTCGTTTATAAATTCTGAATATAACTTGTCTGTTTCTTGTTGGAGCAAATTAGTATCTACACCTTTTAACCCTAATGCTGCAGAGGCTTTTGCTTCTGCTCTACCTTTTCCTCTAAACTCCCGCTTAGCTTTATAGTCTACATCTTCGCGATAGACTTCAACCATAACGTTAAAACTATTAATGTACACTTTTTTTGGAGCGTTTTTTTTAGGTTTGATACCAAAGTTATCGAAATTTACTTTGTATTCTCCCAATGTTTGAGCCTTTAAACTTGTTGCTACTAAGACTAAAGCTAAGGCAATTAAAATGTGTTTTGTCTGTTTCATGATATAAAGTTTTGATATCACAAATTTGAAAAAGAAATATGCGTAAGACTATACGACAAACTGCGTATAATTGATTTAATATTCTATTCTGAAAAAAGCAGTAATTGTCGACGAAGTGTACTTTTATCTACTTTACCGTCGTGAAGTTTGTTAACTAAATAATCTAAAACATGAGAATTTTCTCTTATAGCAACCAGAAGAAAATCGACAACAAAACGAAGTAGAATCAATAAAATGGCGGCAAAAATTGGCGCGCCTGAAAGCATCATAAAAAAACTACCAATTATAACTACAAATTGCTGAATGAAAATACGTAGATAAGGTTTAAACATCACTTCGTTTGCTGTAAATTGATGGAATTTTTCAATTTTTAAAAAGTCGAAATAAAACTTAAGCAATTGACTAACAGTTAAAACTAATAGCATTAACAACATGCCTTCTAATTGAAGTAGTGCATTAAAATTATCTATTAAGTTAAAAGGCTCTTTAATAAAACCATTGCCTGAAATTGAAAAAATCGCAAAGAGAAATATAGATTGAATTGCTACAAAGCCACCATAGTGAACCACGAAAAATGGGATTAAAAACCAAATGCTATCGTTTTTCTCATTGTCTTCAATATACGTATTTCTACATAAATACATTTTGAAGATATTGAACACACCAATAATTATAGTCTCTAAAAAATAACCAAATAATACAGCGTGCGCTTCAATTTTATCAATTGCTACCAAAAAGATGATAAACAGCAAATTGACCCAAGCGTAACTGTTTGCTTTGTTTGGTATAAAAACACTTTTTAGCATTGTATAAAATTATACAATAGCCTAAATTTTTAACTACGTAAAATATCGTAAATTTTAAAATTGAATTTGAGGATGTGCTTTTTGTAATTCTTTTATTTTAGATTGAAGCTTTTTGAGAAACTTTTTTTGCGCGTCAGAATTAGGATTAAAAGGCCTATGTGCTAATCCTTTTTGGATGGCATCAACTTCGTCCATTATAGCTTTAGAATTCTGATGTACCCAAACCGAAGTAAACTTTTCCCAGATGTAATCTATTGCCAATTGATTTGGATGCAACATATCGTCTTTGTAAAATCGGTAATCGCGGAGTTCGTCCATTACAATTTCGTAAGATGGAAAGTAGCTGAGACTTCTCGACTCCGCTCGAAGTGACAGCAGTTGATGTATTGCTGTAATTAAATGCGATTTGCTCAAGGTATTTTCTACAAAACCGTCCTTAATATGCCGTACGGGAGATACCGTAAAAATAAAGTTGGCATTTGGGTTTATAGATTTTACTAAACTTATACTGGCCTCTAAACTTTCTGTAATAGTATCAACTGAAAGCAACTCTTTTAAGAATTTCTTTTGAGGGACTTTATGGCAATTGGCAACAATTTGGTCAGTTTCAATATGTCTGTAAACCCATGAGGTTCCTAAAGTGATAATGATATGAGATGCTTCTTTTAAGAAGTTATGAGTCTGACTCATATTCTCATTTAACTGAGCTAATAATTCTTCTTTTGAAGGATTGCTTAATCGCGAATGAGCATCAAAACAATGCCATTGCTCGTTATTAAAAAAGATATCCTGCTCCGTATATTCTTTTTGGTTTATGGTATTAGTGATTAGTTTTTCTATCGCCAAAGGCTGAAACAAAATACCAAACGGATTCTGCAAGGATTGAAATTTGAAATACTGAAACTTCTCCCCAATATTTTCAGAAAAACAAGACCCCAACAACAACACTTTTGAGCTATAATCAATTTGATTAAAACGCTGTGGTTGTAATGGGATTTTGGTTTGAAGATTCATTATAAATCTATTCGATATAAGATTTTGCTGCATCTAGAGCTGCAACAATACCTGCAGGATTTTTACCTCCTGCGGTAGCAAAAAATGGCTGACCGCCACCGCCACCTTGGATGTGCTTACCTAATTCTCTAACAATGTTTCCTGCATTTAAATCTTTGGCTGCTACTAGCTCTTTTGAGATGTAACAAGATAAGATGGCTTTCCCGTTTGCTTCACTACCAAACAAGAGAAATAAATTATCCATATTACTTCCCAAATCGAAACACAAGTCTTTTATACCTGCAGCATCTAAATCCACTTTCTTTGCTAAAAACTGAATACCATTAACTTCGGTGATTTCATTTTTGAGTTCGCCTTTAAGGTTTTTAGCTTTGTCTTTTAATAAGGCTTCAATCTGTTTCTTAAGACTAGCATTTTCATCTTGAAGTGATTGTGCGGCTTTTACTGGCTCGTTTGAGTTTTTCAAAACACTTTTAATAGACTCAAACTGCTTTTCTACAGCTTCAAAATAATCGCCAACAGCTACATTTGTAATCGCTTCTATACGGCGTATGCCTGCCGCAATAGCACTTTCAGATTTAATCTTAAAATACCAGATATCACCGGTATTTCGCACATGCGTACCTCCACAGAGTTCCATGGATTGCCCAAATTTTATAGCACGAACACTATCGCCATATTTTTCCCCGAAAAGCGCAATTGCACCTTTATCTAATGCTTGTTGCATTGGAATATTGCGATACTCTTCTAATTCTAGATTTTCTCTAATTCTGGCATTCACAAAATCTTCGATGTCTTGCAATTGGTCTGCATCTACTTTAGAAAAATGAGAAAAATCGAAACGTAAAGACGCTGGTTTTACCAATGACCCTTTCTGCTCAACATGCGTACCGAGAATAGTTCTTAAAGCCTGATGTAATAAGTGTGTTGCCGTATGATTACTTGCCGATAAACGTCTATGCTCATCGCTAACCACAGCCTTAAAAGTATCATCTAAATCTGATGGTAAATTTTTGGTTATATGGATAATTACGTTGTTTTCCTTTTTGGTATCGGTAATGTAAACAACATCGCCATTAGGTACTTCTATGTAACCTTTATCACCTACTTGTCCGCCACCTTCCGGATAAAAAGGCGTCATATTAAACACCAATTGGTAATGCTCGCCATCTTTCTTTGAGGTCACTTTTCTATACCTCGTGAGCTTTACATCTGCTGTTAATGTATCGTAACCAATAAATTCTTCCGTATCGTCTTCTTTAAGGATGACCCAATCAGAGGTTTCTGATGCAGAGGCCGCGCGCGAGCGGTCTTTTTGTTTCTGCATTTCGGTATTAAAACCTTCCTCATTAACACTGTAGCCCTTTTCGCGAGCAATTAATTGGGTTAAATCTAATGGGAAACCATACGTATCATAAAGTTCAAAGGCCTTTGCGCCGTCAATCGTCTTATCTTTTGAATCATCTATAACTTTATCTAATAGCAATAAGCCTTGGTCTAACGTCCTTAAGAACGAGTTTTCCTCTTCCTTAATGACGTTTTCAATCAAACGCTCTTGAGACTTCAATTCTGGAAAAGCATCTCCCATTTGGTTACTCAATGTCTCTGTTAACTTATAAATAAAAGGTTCTTTCTGATTTAAAAATGTGAATCCGTAGCGAATAGCACGCCTTAAAATTCGTCTTATCACATATCCAGCACCTGTATTACTAGGTAATTGTCCGTCCGCTATTGAAAAAGCGACTGCTCTAACATGGTCTGAAATAACTCGGATAGCAATATCTACTTTTTCGTCTTTTCCATATGATGAATTTGTTATCGTTTCAATCTCGCGAATAATTGGTGTGAACACATCTGTATCGTAGTTAGATTGTACACCTTGAAGCACCATGCATAAACGCTCAAAGCCCATACCGGTATCGATATGCTTATTTGGTAATACTTCTAAACTGCCATTGGCTTTACGGTTGTATTGCATAAATACCAAGTTCCAGATTTCTACAACCTGAGGATGGTCCATATTTACCAAAGTTTTACCATCTACTTTTGCTTTTTCCTCAGCCGAACGGATATCAACATGTATCTCACTACAAGGACCACAAGGACCTTGGTCGCCCATTTCCCAAAAATTGTCTTTTTTGTTTCCTTTTAAGATACGGTCTTCAGAAATGTATTGTTTCCAAATGTCATAAGCTTCGGTGTCCATTTTTAGGTTATCAGTATCATCGCTACCTTCAAAAACAGTAACATAAAGCATGTCTTTATCTATACCATGAGCTTCTGTCAATAATTCCCAAGCCCAAGCTATGGCTTCTTTCTTAAAATAATCACCAAAACTCCAGTTACCCAACATTTCAAAAAGCGTATGATGATAGGTATCGTAACCAACCTCTTCTAAATCGTTGTGCTTACCCGAAACTCTTAAACATTTTTGGGTATCTGCAATTCTATTTTTCTTTGGTTCCGAATTCCCCAAAAAATACTCTTTAAAAGGTGCCATGCCAGAATTAACAAACATCAATGTTGGGTCATTTTTAACCACCATCGGCGCCGAAGGAACAATAAGATGGTCTTTCTTTTTGAAAAAATCTAAAAAGGTATTTCGGATGTCTTTAGAGGTCATGCTTGTATATTTTTATCGCCTAAAATTTAATCTAATTTGAAGCGTTATCCCTTTAGGCCGATAACCTTTCAAATAGCTTTAGTACGAAAGTATTTTTATATTTGTATATTGTTCTAGTTCGGCACAAAAATAGAACATTTTAAGATATGGCTAAAGTAAAATACTATTACGATCCAGAAACACTTTCGTATAGAGTTATTCGTCGGAAAAAACGAAGAACTTTAAAGTATATCGCTGCCTTTTTATTGGCTTCTGCCCTATTTGGTTTCTTTATGGTTGTTGCTGGTAGCTACTTTTTTGAATCGCCTAAAGAACGTGAATTAAGTCGCGAATTAGAGAACATGCAATTGCAATACGATTTATTAAACAAGCGCATGGACGATGCTATTGCAGTGCTGGAAAATATTGAAGAGCGTGATAATGCTATCTACAGACATTATTTTGAGGCAAACCCAATCCCAGAAGAGCAACGTCGTGCAGGTTTTGGAGGTATTAATCGATATAAAAAGTTCGAAGGCTTTGACAATTCTAAATTAATTAAAGAAAGTAACAAGCGTTTAGATATACTTGAAAAAGCGATTGTTGTTCAGTCTAAATCTCTTGATGAGATTGCCATACTCGCCAAAGACAAAGAGAAATTATTAGAAGCTATACCAGCCATACAACCAGTTAATAATGATGACTTAACCCGTATGGCATCTGGTTACGGTTACAGAACAGACCCCTTTACTAAGGTCCGTAAGTTTCATTACGGTATGGACTTTACAGCACCCCGAGGCACGCCCGTTTATGCTTCTGGTGACGGCATAGTAAAACGTGCGGACAACAGTTCATCTGGTTACGGAAAGCATATACGCATAGACCATGGCTACGGCTATGTATCCTTGTACGCGCACTTATACAAGTACAACGTTCGTATTAATCAGCGTGTCAAGCGAGGTGACCTTATTGGTTTTGTAGGTAGTACAGGACGCTCTGAAGCACCACATTTACATTACGAGATATTTAAGGATGGTGAGCGAATTAATCCAATTAACTTCTACTACGGAAATCTATCTGCTTCAGAATTTAGTGAGTTATTACAAAAAGCATCTTTAGAAAACCAATCCTTAGACTAGACTATGCATATTGATTTACCAGAAAAACGGTATTATGGTATTGGCGAGGTGGCAAAAGCGTTCAACGTCAACACATCACTAATTCGTTTTTGGGAAAAAGAGTTCGACGTACTAAAGCCAAAAAAAAATGCAAAGGGTAACCGAAAATTTACCCCAGATGATATTAAAAATCTTAAATTTATTTATCATTTAGTAAAAGAACGCGGATTTACGCTAGAAGGCGCAAAAATTCATATTAAAGAAGAGAAAAAAGAAGCGCTAAGTAATTTCGAAATCATCTCTAAATTAGAAGGCATAAAAGCCAAGCTTATTAAAATAAAATCACAACTTTAAAACCAATCAATATGAAAAAATGGATAGTACCAATAGTTCTTATTTTGCTTGTCGCACTTTGGGCAATGAACGTAAATAACAAAGCTGTTAGTTTAGAAGAGACAGTTACCAAATCTTGGGCTAATGTAGAAAGTAGTTATCAAAGACGTAATGACCTTATCGGGAATTTAGTAAAAACGGTACAAGGCGCTGCTGACTTTGAAAAGAGTACGCTAGAAGCTGTAATAAATGCTCGAGCAAAAGCAACATCTGTGACAATAGACCCGAGTAATATTACTCCAGAACAATTGGCAAAATTTAATCAAGCACAGAGCGGATTGGCAGGTGCATTAAAAAGTTTGTTAGTAACAGTAGAGCGTTATCCTGAATTGAAGGCAAATCAAAATTTTCTTGAATTACAAAGTCAACTTGAAGGTACCGAAAATAGAATTAATGTAGCTAGAGATCGTTTTAACGAAGCTGTAGAACCCTATAATAAGTATGTACGCACTATGCCAACTAAATTTGTTGCAAATATACTAGGGTTTGACGAGAAAGGTTACTACAAAGCTGATGCAGGAAGCGAAAACGCACCTGACATAGAGTTTGATTTTAAATAGACGATTGAAATGTCCAATCTTGAAAACTTCCTAACAGCGTCTGAAGAAGAAGCTGTTATTAATGCCATTCGTGAGGCAGAGAAAAACACCTCTGGCGAGATACGGGTGCACATTGAGCAGAATTGCGATACTAATGTTTACGAGCACGCAATGGAGGTTTTTCATTACTTAAAAATGGACAATACCAAGGCGCAAAATGGTGTTTTAATCTACGTTGCTGTAGATAAAAAAGCATTTGTTATCTATGGTGATAAAGGCATAAATGATGTGGTTGGAAAAGATTTCTGGAACACTACCCGAGATACTATTGCTAACCATTTTAAAAGTGGAAAATTCGCTCAAGGCTTAATAGAAGGGATACAAATGGCAGGCAAAGAATTATCCGACCACTTCCCGTGGTATCATGGAAATACTAACGAACTCGATAATAGCATTTCTAAAGGATGAATATAGTTATGAAGTTGGAAGTTGGAAGTTGGAAATTTTTATTCACGGTATTTGTTTTAATATTCGGTTTTAAAATTGCTGAAGCACAATACGAGATTCCAGATGTGCCGAAGTTTCAAACTAGTGTTTATGATTATGTAAATCTGCTCTCACCTGTAGAAAAGACAAATCTTGAAGAAAAACTCGTTAAATATTCCGATACCACCTCAACGCAAATTGTAGTTATTACCATTCCATCTACCCAAGGCGAAAATATTAATTACTTAGGTGCCCAATGGGGTGAGAAATGGGGTATTGGACAAAAAGATAAAGACAATGGTGTCCTTATTCTTCTTGCAAAAAACGACCGAAGAATAGCTATAAATACAGGATATGGGGTTGAGCATCTCCTGACAGACGCTCTGAGCAGACGTATTGTAGAGCGTGACATTATTCCCTACTTTAAGCGTAACGATTATGCTGGCGGACTTAACCGCGGTGTAGATGCTATCTTCGAAGTACTTACAGGAGAATACAAAGGCACAAGAAAGGCATCGTCTAGTGGCGCATTTCCTTTTGTGTTTTTCTTTATTCTGTTCTTATTTTTTGTCATTTTTATCATTGTTCTCGCCAATATTAAAAATAAAGGCGGTGGAACTAATGGTGGTGGCAATTATCGCTCAGGTGGTGATAGCCTTTTAGAAGCTATAATACTTAGTAATATGGGACGTGGCAGCTACAAACGCGGTTCATCTTCTGGTGGCTTCGGTGGTTTCGGCGGAAGTTCTGGAGGATTTGGCGGTGGCTTCGGTGGCGGTGGCTTTGGCGGTGGCGGTGCTTCTGGTGGTTGGTAATACCATTAGCGATTGACTTAACGCTTTAAAGCAAAATGTTTTGTAAAACGCCGTCCATCTTGTAGGGAAACGGAAAACCAATAGTCGTCTGAAGGCATATCTCTTCCATTGTATCGACCATCCCAAAAAGGATTCTGGGCGGATAAAACCGTTAATAATTTGCCATGACGATTAAATATTTGGACAGTTGAATTAGCTAAAAACTCTTCGTTAAACCCATCTATAGTCCAAAAGTCGTTATTGGCGTCTCCGTTAGGCGTAAAAAACTTTGGAAAACCAATTACTGGAAATGATTCTGAAACTACACCGCACCCATTTTTATCTCTTACAAATACGGTTTGGATACCCGAATTTACGTTTTCAAATATATTAGAATCTTGATAAGGTCCATTCTCTGAAATTAGCGAAAACTCGTAATCTCCTTCGCCAGAAACTTCTACAGTTACGGTGTTATTTTCAACAGCATCAATAACATCTATACTATCAAATTCTGCTATGCTAGACGGTACGACTTCGATGTTTCTTCTATTTGTACAACCATCTACTTCCGTTACATCAACCCAATAACTACCTGGTTCGTTAACTTGAATTTGAATGGTCGTTTCTCCGTTAGACCAGTTGTAATAAAAATTGTTTGGGATATCGTTTACTATACCGCTATCGAGAATAATTTTAGATGGAAATGTGTCTAAACAATAAGTAACTATTTCGTCTGGTAATAATTCTGGCAAAGGATTTACAATTAAATTAACTTCGTTTATGCCTAAACACGCTATACCATCGGTTATTCTTACAAAAATTGTTTGATTTTCTGGTGTTGTATTGGTGTAATTAATCGCTAAAGGATTATCATTAAGCAAAGCATCATCAAAGCTTTCGAAATAGGTAACTTGAGCTGTTGGTGGTAAACCCATTAATATTTCATCGTTCAATAATGCTAAATCAAAGTCAGTTAAACCGTCTTCCTCCTCATCATCGCAAACGTCCAGTTCATAAATTTCATTAGAAGGCAAGGCAACACTTAAGGTAACTTCGGCAACAGACAAACATCCCGTAGATTGATTTAATACTCTCGCATACACGATTTGATTGTTAACTTGATTTATATAACTTAAAGCATTTATGGGTGTTGTTAGTGCAGAGTCTTCAAAATACTCAACAACGTTTGTTGTACTTCCATTGGCAATAAGACCGCTAAAAGCATTTAACTCGAAAACAGAAATACCATCTGCAGAGGCATCATCACATTGCTGAATATTAATATCATTAGCATCTGGTAAAGGATTAATAGTTACAGTTATAGTCTCTACCAATTCTTCGGAACAACCAGAGAAGCTACCTGAAACAAAAAAGGTTGTTGTATTAGAAAGTACGGTTGTATAAGTTTCACCAGAGTTAACAGTATTTGTTAATCCTGCATCAGAATACCAAATTACGTCATCGGTATTGGTAATTACAGATAGTGTTATTTGCTCCAGCTCACAGGCTTGACTATTCATCGCCTCTAATCTTGGCATTCTTAAAGTTGTGGATGCTGATAGATTAATGTCAGGGTCTCCCGGCAAACCACCAAACTCAACAAGATACCCTTGAGGATGATACGGATTACTAGGGTCAGGATTTCCTGTGGGTTCTAAATCGTTCCAAGAGCCAGGCAAACCAATACCAGGCGCAGTAATGTGTGCATAATCTTCATCTCCAAGGTTATTAGGTTCGTTGTTATTCCAAAAAGAAAACTCGCCATTTACCGGTGTTCCTGTAACACCACCTTGCCAAAATTGCGTCCCTGCTTCTGGTCCAGTCACCCATCTCCATTGTCCTTCTACAGCTTCATCCGATGCTCCAATCCAGCCTGTACCAGCGCTTTGTTCTCCTGCTAATTGAGATTCCTCTTCGGTCGTCAGCGTAGCTAAATACCCTTGCAGTCCAAAATAGGTTTGAGATGCGGCGGCAGCTCGGGCATTTTGCCATGTTATTCCTGGACTAGACACGTAAAAATAATAATGTTGGGTTGAGGGTAAATAATTGGCATTACCCAAATTAATAGAAAAGCGCCTATCCGAAGTAAAAACGGTTTGTGTCGTAGAAAACTCTACAGCCAATATCGCAGCTTCGAACTCCGCGAAAGTTGCTGGGCCAGCCATAACTAAACGTCCTTCATCAATTCTGAACGTCCACGTTATATTTGGATGTGAACCAGTGAGTGCTAGGACATCTGCATTTTGCACGTAGCCTTCAGAAATCTGTATTGATATTTCATCTAGAGTTGTATCAGCAACATCAGAGTCTGTAATACTAACACTCGTAACAATAGAAATAGGTGTATTATTGCAATAATCTTGATTGCCAATGGCAGTTATCTCTGGCGGAGAATTCTGTGCCTTAAGAATAAGGCAAACAAACATAAATAGAAAGCCGAGTAGATATTTTAATTTTATCATAGCCTCGTAAAAATACTACTTTTTACGCATGTAAACACTTACAGGTACACCATGAAAATCGAATTTTTCTCTTAGCTTATTTTCTAAATATCTTTTATAAGGCTCTTTTACGTATTGTGGCAGATTACAGAAAAATGCAAATTGCGGTTGCGGCGTTGGCAATTGCATGATATATTTAATCTTCACAAACTTGCCTTTGTAAGCTGGAGGCGGATAATTCTCTATGATTGGCAATAAAGTATCGTTTAAAACACTTGTCTTAATTCGCTTAGTTCTGTTTTTATAAACCTCGACAGCAGTTTCTATAGCCTTGTAAATTCGCTGCTTATTCAATACCGAAATAAAAACGATAGGTACGTCGGTAAATGGCTCTATTTGCTTGCGAATATAAGTTTCAAACTCTTTTGCTGTTCTAGTATCTTTCTCAACTAAATCCCACTTATTAACCAAAATCACAATCCCTTTTCGATTGCGCTCTGCCAACCAAAAAATATTTTGTACTTGACCATCGAAGCCACGAGTGGCATCTAACACTAAAAGACATACATCGGAATGCTCGATTGCTCTAACGCTTCGCATTACTGAATAAAACTCTAAATCTTCTTTTACTTTAGACTTTCGGCGGATACCCGCAGTATCTACCAAGTTAAATTCAAAACCAAAACGGTTGTATTTAGTATCAATAGAATCGCGCGTTGTACCAGCTATGTCTGTAACAATGTATCGGTCTTCACCAATCAACGCATTTATAAATGATGATTTTCCAGCATTAGGGCGACCAACCACTGCAAAACGCGGTAACTCTTCTTTTTCTTCTTCCTCTTCTTTTTCTGGTAATGCTTCAACTAAAGCATCTAATAAATCGCCTGTACCACTTCCGTTTATACTAGCAATTGTATAATAGTCGCCTAATCCTAAAGAATAAAATTCTACAGCATCTTCGGCACGTTTGTTATTGTCTACTTTATTTACTGCTAGAAAAACTGGTTTTTCAACTTTACGGAGTAGTTGTGCCACATCTTCATCCATTCCTGTTACACCAGACTCAACATCGACCATAAAAATGATGGCATCTGCTTCATCAATAGCCAATTCTACTTGTTTGTCGATTTCGGCTTCAAAAATATCATCACTACCTACAACGTAACCTCCTGTATCAATAAGAGAAAACTCCTTACCGTTCCAATCACTTTTTCCGTAATGTCTATCTCGTGTTACACCGCTGACGGCATCTACGATGGCTTCTCTGCGTTGTATTAATCTATTGAAGAATGTTGATTTCCCTACATTAGGACGCCCAACAATGGCTACTATATTACTCATAATGAACTAATTTACTCTGCGTTACGTATCCCGTAAGCGGGTGCAAAGATAACATTATATATTTAAGAAAATGTTTAATTTAGAAGCTGTTATACAACTACGATGGCTTTATCTAATGAAATAGTCTTACGTCCGCGTTTTAAATTTGATGTGGAAGCTACTAATGAAAAACTTTTGATTGGTTTTGAAAATCAAAAAACCAAGCAATCGGACTTTGTCGTTACCCGATTAGATGACCATGTCTTTATACGTTTTCCTAAACAAGACCAACACTATTGGTCTCCACAATTGCACTTAGAAATAAATGAAAAAGACAAAACACATGCTACCATTTATGGGCTATTTGGCCCAAACCCTACAATTTGGACTATGTTTATGTTTCTTCATTTTGTAGTTGCCGGATTGTTTATTGCTTCTGGTATTTGGGCCTATACAAATATAAATCTAGGTGAGTCTTACGCTATTCCACTATTCTTAACACTAGTTATGGTCGTTGTTTGGTTTGCTTTATATTTTATTGGCCGAATGGGAAAGGCCAAAGGGAAGCCAGATATGTACAAACTACATGCCTTCATGAGAGATACGTTACGCTCCGAAGGTATTCACTCTGTTTAAAACATACTATTTTTGATTATAACCAAAACGTCTTAGTTGTTGCTGGTTGCTGCGCCAATTTTTATTAACCTTTACATACAGCTCTAAATGCACTTGCTTACCAAAGAATTGCTCTAAATCTTTTCGTGCTTCCATGCCTACACGCTTTAAAGCTGACCCTTTATGTCCAATGATAATACCTTTCTGAGTTTCACGTTCTACCATAATTACAGAACGAATTCTTATAATTTCTTCTTCTTCAAAAAATTCTTCTGTATCGACCTCAACAGCATAAGGAATTTCTTTTTTGTAATGCAAAAGGATTTTTTCTCTAATGGCTTCGTTAACAAAAAAGCGTTCTGGTTTATCGGTCAATTGATCTTTTGGATAAAATGCTGGCGATTCTGGTAAAAGTTCAACTATTCTATCAAAAACATTCTGCACATTAAATCCGTTTAATGCAGAAATTGGATAAAACTCTGCATTTGGCACTTTCTCTTGCCAAAGTTGTGCTTGTTCTTCGAGTTGCTCTTGATTTGAATTATCAATTTTATTGAGTAGCAGTAAAACCGGAATTTTAGAATTGGTAATTTTTTTGAAAAACGCCTCATCTTTCAATTCTTTTTCCCCAATCTCAACCATATAAATTAATATATCTGCATCTTCAAAGGCCGATTTTACAAAGTCCATCATCGAAGACTGCAACTCATAAGCGGGTTTTATAATTCCTGGCGTGTCACTTAAAATCACCTGAAAATCGTCACCATTAACAATACCTAAAATACGGTGGCGTGTCGTTTGCGCTTTCGATGTAATAATGGAAAGTTTTTCCCCGATAAACGCATTCATCAAGGTCGATTTTCCCAC
The DNA here is from genome assembly GCF_004346845.1 of Winogradskyella wandonensis. Taxonomy (GTDB): domain Bacteria; phylum Bacteroidota; class Bacteroidia; order Flavobacteriales; family Flavobacteriaceae; genus Winogradskyella; species Winogradskyella wandonensis. Next base: position 321,206 of record NZ_SMGI01000003.1, read on the forward strand.
ATTAGGATTACCAATAATATTTACGAAACCTGCTTTATGCATAAATTATAATTTCTTGCAAAGTTACAATCTTTACGACGCATTAGTTTACTTAAAAGAAATAGATTTTCTGTCATGACAAAAATCAGTCTTTTCTAGCCACAGAACATTTAATTTTGAAAGACATCTATCTCCATTAAATTATGACTGATCTTCAGATTGCTAAACGCATTACATTAAAACCCATATCACAAATCGCTGAAAAATTAGGGATTGACCCTGAAAAAATTGAAATGTATGGAACAAACAAAGCAAAAATTCCTTTGTCTTTTATTGACCATAAGAAAATCGAAAAAAGTCACCTCATATTAGTATCAGCCATATCACCAACACCTGCTGGGGAAGGCAAAACCACCATATCTATTGGACTGTCTGAAGCGCTAAATAAACTCAATAAAAAAACCACCGTTGTTTTAAGAGAACCCTCTTTAGGTCCTGTTTTTGGTATTAAAGGCGGCGCTACAGGCGGAGGCTATTCACAAGTACTACCACTTGAAGACATAAACCTTCATTTTACTGGGGATTTTTCGGCTATTGAAAAGGCGCATAATCTTTTATCGGCAGTTATTGACAATAATATTCAAAGCAAAACAAAATCTCTAGGCTTAGACCCAAGGACTATTACATGGAAGCGTGTTATTGACATGAATGACCGTGCACTGCGACGTATTATCGTTGGTCTTGGCGGAACAACATCCGGAATACCCAGAGAAACAGGATTCGATATTACTGCCGCATCAGAGATTATGGCCATACTTTGTATCGCAAAAGATTTAAAAGATTTAAAAAAACGGCTTGGTAATATCTTTATAGGTTATACATTTTCTAAGCGACCCATTTTTGCAAAAGATTTAAAAGTTGCTGGTGCTATGGCTACGTTATTAAAACATGCCCTAAAACCAAATCTTGTACAAACCATCGAAGGAAATCCAGCCATAATCCACGGTGGTCCGTTTGCCAATATAGCACAAGGCACAAATTCTGTTATTGGCACTTTAATGGGAATGTCCTATTCCGAATATACTGTTACCGAAGCTGGCTTTGGATTTGATTTAGGAGCTGAAAAATTCTTTGATATTAAGTGTCAAAGCGCTAATATTTCGCCAAAAGCGGTAGTTCTTACAACGACCATAAGAGCTTTAAAGTATCATGGTGGTGCAGATTTAAAATCTTTACAAACACCCAATACCGAAGCTTTGCGCCTAGGGCTTCCTAATTTGGAAAAACATTTAGAAAACATCAAACAGTTTAATGTCACTCCAATAATAGCCATTAATAAGTTTAAAACAGACAGCAAGGAAGAAATACAACTCATTAAGGATTTCTCTAAAATTAAAAATATTAGAATTGCAGTAGCAAATGTTTGGGCTAAAGGTGGCGAAGGCGCTTTAAAATTAGCAAAGCACGTTATTGATGTTGCAGAAAGTTGCACCACTAAATTTACGCCAATGTATGATTGGGAAATGCCCATTGAAGAGAAAATAGAGCGTGTTGCAAAAAAAATATATGGTGCTGAACATGTGGATTACAACTCTACCGCAAAACGACAACTGCGACAAATAAAGGAATTGGGATTAGAACAATTACCAATCTGTATTGCAAAGACTCAGAAGTCGTTATCAGATAATCCTAAACTACTTGGTCGTCCAAAAGACTTTATCATCACTGTTAGAGAAATTGAAATTGCTGCTGGCGCTGGCTTCTTAATACCAATAACAGGAGATATTATGCGTATGCCAGGTCTACCAGAAACTCCAGCCTCGGAAGGTATTGATATTACAGATAAGGGTGAAATCAGTGGACTTTTTTAAGACCTAGGCTTAGCCAAACTTCTATCGTACATCACAATACTTCCTGCAACGGAAACATTAAGGCTTAGTTGCGACTTAAACTTTACTAAAAAATGACTCTTTTCTATGGCTTGTTTAGACAAACCATGGTCTTCGGCACCTAACAAATAAACACAGCGTCGCGGATGATTAAAGGTCTCTAAATCTTCTGCTTCATCGGTAAGTTCTACACCAACTATACGAGCACCCTTTGGGAGATTATTATAGAACTCATCAAACGTTTCGTAATGAAAATACGGCATCGATTTTACAGCATTATGCGTGTCACTTGCTTGTTTAGCGTAGCGATTACCTATGGTAAATATAAAACTCGCTCCTAAGTTTTGAGCCGAACGCCAAAGGACGCCTAAATTTTCGGGAGTTTTTCCGTTTTGAATACCAATACCAAAGAATTCGTTTGTAAAGTTGTCATTCATACTGCAAAAATATGATTATTTTGGAAGTATAATTTCAGTGATGTCACACTTCAAAAGAGATTTAAATAAAGAACAATTACTTGGCGAATACCTCGACACGGTTTATAATAGTCTGAATTTAAATTTTGAAAGAAATGCTGATTACAGCCTTCAGCATCGCGGTGTAGATTTATTATTTCCAGAAAAGGATGGCATTTATATTGATGAAAAAGCGCAACTCGATTACCTAAACAAAAACCTACCAACATTTACGTTCGAATTGTCTTATCTAAAAAATGGCGAGCAAAAATTAGGTTGGCTTTTAGATGAAACTAAACTCACCACACACTATTTTTTAATTACTGGAATTTATGTTGAAAATGAAACCGACTTATCTAAAGGTTTTAAAAACTGTACCATTACAAGTGTAAACCGAAAAAAGTTATTGATTTACTTAGAATCAAAAGGGCTATCGAAGAATAGATTACTTCAATATGATGCCGATTTAAGAGATTTTGAAAACAAAAAACTGAAAAACGAGATTGAAGAATTACACCCAAAAACTGAAGGCTTGCTCTACTTCTCGCCTCAGCTTGCCGAACAACCTATAAATCTTCAGCTTCGATTAAAGCATTTGATTGAGGTTGGTGTGGCTAAACAGATTTTTCCTCTGAAATAGCATGAAATAGCGTAACACCTATTCTTTCAACAACGCCAACAACCAAGGCATTCCCCATAAAAAAAGCACGTTTGGTATCTGTGACACCTTCTAGTTGGGTATGGTTATCAGGAAACATATTTAAGCGTTCTAGCTCTATAGGTGTTAATCGGCGATAGCCTTTTTTTGTCTTAATGACATGTTTAAAACGTGATGCAGACTTTCCACCTTCACCAGTAATAATAGTTCGCGAGGCGTTGTCTAAAGCATCAGGAAAAATCATAGCACCTTCGGCATAATTATATTTAAAACCGTCTTTTGTTTCTCGGATTTCTTTTTTGGCGCCTTTTAGGTAATTCCACTTATCTAGTTCTTCATCAGAAATGTAAAATTCCTCTGAAACGTCATTATCAGAAACTAAAACGTCTTTCAATGTAGTTCGCTTTCCATCAAATTCGGCTTTGGTTTTTACCGTATAAACTTCATCATTGATGTAACGTCCACTATTGTTAAAAGGCGATAATTTTCCGCCTAAATTAAAGGTATCTGAAATGGTTTTTACGTCATCTTTAAGCTGAAATTTATAATCATCTTTTTCGAATGTAACAGGAAAGCTTTTGGCTAGAATACCATCGTTAAAAATCCAATCTTCAGCATCAAACGCTTTCAAATTATCATATAGTTCAGTCCCTTTTAAATATGCTAAAATGAATATGCGACGTCTACGCTGTGGCATTCCATAATCGGCAGCATTAATAACGCGCCACTCTACAGCATACCCTAAATCTGATAAGCTTTTAAGCATAATAGCAAAGTCTCTTCCTCGCTGTTTGGATGGCGATTTTAATAGTCTATCGACGTTTTCTAAGAAGAGGTATTTCGGTTTGATTTTACTTTCATTTAAGATGCGATAAATCTCCCACCAAAGAACGCCTTTTTTGCCTTGAAGACCTTTTGAGTTTTTAAGCGTTGTGGCTACAGAATAATCTTGGCAAGGAAAACCACCAACCAGTAAATCATGCTCAGGAATCTGAGAGACTGGTACTTTGGCTATGTCTTCATTAGAGTGATTTTTCTTCCCAAATCTAGCCGCGTAAACCTCGAAAGCATGTTGCCGTTTTGTAGAAGGTTCCCATTGGTTACTCCAAACAACTTCAACTTTTAGGTCAGAAGCTTTCTGATTGAATTTTTCCAATCCTAACCGAAAACCACCAACGCCAGCAAACAATTCGGCAACTCTAATTTTTGTCTTTTTTGCAGTCATATTTAGAAGTCCGAAAATAAGATTTAATATATTGAAATGAAAAAAGCTCTATATATTATTGTAGAGCTTTTAAAATTATTTACATGAAGTATAACTAAGTCAATATATCTGTAAACTTAAGTATAAATAAATCAATAACTTCAATAACAATTAGAATGATGATTATCCATTCTAGTTTACTACTTTCTTTATGAAACATAATGTCTTTAAAGAGGTCTAAATTCTCTTTGATGATGCTCAGTTGTTGATTGATAATTGTGTAACGCTCTTTTAAATCGAATACTTTTTTCAAAGAATTATTTAGATTGTTTAAGACTTCATCTTCCCACGCGGCTTCAGGAGAGTCGAAAATATAGAGGTTTTCTGAAATTTTGTTTTTAATGTTTAACACCTTACCGATATAGCGTTTTAATTTTTTACCAGAAATATCTAGTTTTCCATTAGCCTCAAGGAAACTCGTATGCTTTCTTGTGTCTTCTAAAAGTGTTTCAGTGGTCTTTGCATAGGCATCAAGAATTACGGATTGAGATAGATTAAGCATAATTAATCGTATTTTTTCTGGGGCATCATCAGTGATGGAAATGGTATCGAAACTCGTAGTAAATTTCGGTTGATTTGTTGCCACTTCTACAGTTTCAAAAATTTCGGTTTCTTGTAATTTATAAGAACTATCCGTATTTAAAATCTGAGATTTAATCTTATTGACCTCATCATTATCTAAATTAAAATAACATACTACACCGTATTGTAATACATAATAGTACTTATCTTTTTTAACCTGATAAAACAACTCGTCCCTATCAAAAAACAAAAGTTTATCGGTTACTCTGCTTTTTATGCCTTTGATATCGAAGCTTTCTGCCTCTAATAAAGCTATTGCTTTTGTATTCATATTAAAAAAGCGGTCCGAAGACCGCTATAAATTGATTATTTATTTTTCTACTTAAGCAGTTCTAAGCTTATAATTTTGAAGACTTCGTATTCTTCATCGTCATCATCCATTTCGGTTTCTACAACATATTTTATTTTAAATTTCTTGTTAGCAAAATCACCTTTCGTTAAATCGAACTGATTTTTTGAAACTTCGTTCTGACTAGAGAATGCGTATTGCTTTTCGTCTTTGTCTTCAAAATAAAACGTCTCGTCTTCGTACTCTATAAATGTTGCTTCTAGAGTAAACACTTCTGGCTCTTGTAGCAAACTAAAGCCTACAAAAATTGCAATAAATAATGCTTTCATTTTAAATAATTTTAAAAGTTAATATCCGTCGCATGTGCGCACACTGACCGCTATTCTGCAATCTCGAGAATATCACTTTCATCAAAATCTTCGTATTCAAAGTCTTCATCCTCGTCGTCGTAGTCGTAATCGTCGTCCTCAGTATCGTGTTCTTCCATGGCAATCACTAACTTTTTACTGATTTTAACGAGATAAATCGTATCTTCTGTCCTAACCTCAACGCATTTTACCGTTTCGCCTTGAGCGTTAACAAAAGAAATAATATGTCTGTCGTCGTATCCATCTGGGTACGCATTTACCAGCAGGTCTAAAATGTCTTCATTTAGCTTAGCAAAATCGACAATAACACGTTTTAGTTGAATTGTATCTTTCATTTATTATAAACCTAATAGGTAAGCAAAAATTAAAGGCGCTACAATAGTGGCATCACTCTCTATTATAAACTTTGGAGTATCTATATCTAGTTTTCCCCAAGTAATTTTCTCGTTTGGCACTGCACCACTGTAAGACCCGTAGCTTGTTGTAGAGTCGCTAATTTGGCAGAAATAACTCCAAAACGGTGTATCTGTACGTTCCATATCTTGGTATAACATTGGTACTACACAAATTGGGAAATCTCCCGCAATTCCACCACCAATTTGGAAGAAACCAATTCCATTTTCTGAATTATCTGTATACCAGTCTGCTAAATACGTCATATATTCAATTCCGGATTTCACAGTACTTGCCTTTAATTCGCCCTTCATCACATAACTGGCAAAAATATTGCCCATTGTGCTGTCTTCCCAACCAGGAACTACTATCGGGAGATTTGCCTTCGCTGCTGCATACATCCAAGAGTCTTTAATGTCTATTTCGTAATGTTCTTCTAAAACACCCGATAATAAGAGCTTGTACATATACTCATGCGGAAAATAACGCTCGCCTTTAGCTTCGGCATCTTTCCAAATTTTTACAATGTGTTTTTGGATTCTACGAAATGCTTCTTCTTCGGGAATACAGGTATCCGTCACACGATTTAGGCCACGCTCCAGCAAATCCCATTCGTCTTGGGGTGTTAAATCTCGATAATTTGGTACGCGCTCATAATGGCTGTGCGCTACTAAATTCATGATGTCTTCTTCTAAATTTGCACCTGTGCATGAGATAATATGAACTTTATTTTGTCGAATGACTTCAGCAAAAATCTTACCCAATTCCGCAGTACTCATAGCACCAGCCAAAGAGACTAACATTTTAGAACCGCCATTTAATTGAGCTTCGTAACCTTTTGCCGCATCGACTAAACTTGCGGCATTAAAGTGCAAGAAATATTTTGATATAAATTGAGATATTTCGCCTTTAGAATTCATTATCGCTGAACTTTAATTTATTAATAACCGTATCTTTTTGTGCATTGTATAAATCTTCGTTTTCATCGTCTACATCTTGCTCAAAAAATTTATAGCTTAGCATTTTGTAATACAATTTTGCAGCTACAAAGTCTGAAGATTTATCGATATCGTTAGGGCATAATTCCACAATATCAAAGCCTACAACGTTCTTCTCTTCAAACACCTTTTTAAGAAACTCTAACGTCTCGTACCATAACAATCCACCCGGTTCTGGTGTACCTGTACTTGGACAAATCGAAGGGTCTAAAGCATCTAAATCGAAAGTAATGTAAACATTATCTCCCAAGGCTTCAACAGCGTTATCCATCCAATATTCATCTGTATTCATGTCCTCAGCAAAGAATACATTATCCTCGTTCATTACCGTTTTTTCAGTAATATCCATACTTCTGATTCCCACTTGAACAAGGTTTGTTGTTTCGTTAGCTTCGTACAACGCACAAGCATGGTTGTATTTAGAGCCGTTGTACGACTTTCTTAAATCTGCGTGTGCATCGATTTGTAGTACTGATAAATCATTAAAACACTCGTTAAACGCTCTTATCGCTCCAATAGAAATAGAATGCTCGCCGCCGACCATTGTTACAAACTTATTTCGCTTTATGTATTTTTTTATAAGCTCATGAACAGCATTGACCATGGCTTCTGGAGACGTATTTTCTAGAACAGGCTCGGTTAAATGTATGCCTTGTTTGTAAACTTCGGAGTCTGTTTCGATATCGTAAAGCTCCATATTTTCTGAAGCCTGTAAAAACGCCTCTGGACCTTTATCCGCACCTTTTCCCCAAGTACTTGTACCATCGTATGGCACAGGAACTAATACAATTTTTGATGTTTCTAAACCAGCATAGTTATCTTCTATACCAGCGTAATTTTTTGTAGTATTCATTTTTAAAATTAAATATGTTGTGTTGTAATTATTGAACTATTGTTGAAGCAATATTAGCTTTATTTGTTGTTGACTCTAGGTCTTGATTAATTCCGTAATCATATCCTAAAATGGATAGTAACTGCTCCGAGGTTTGCTGTTCTGCAAAAACGGAAGTTATTAGCTCACCCGCTTCGTTTCTGTCTATCAAAATATGTTTTGGTGTTGGAATTAAGCAGTGTTGTAATCCACCAAATCCACCAATAGTTTCTTGATACGCACCGGTATTAAAAAAGCCGATATACAATGGTTTTTCTTGCGAATATTTTGGAAGATAAATCGCATTCATGTGCTGTTCGCTGTTGTAATAATCATCACTGTCGCAAGTTAAACCGCCTAACAAAACGCGCTCATATTCTTTGTCCCAACCTGTAATTGGCAACATTACAAAACGCTTGTTAATTGCCCAAGTATCTGGCATGGTAGTAATGAAAGATGAGTTAATCATGTTCCATTTCTCACGGTCGTTTTGTTTCTTTTGGTAAAGCACCTCGTAGATTGCGCCACCAGCTTCACCAACGGTAAAACTTCCGAATTCTGTAAAAATGTTTGGCACATCTACACCAGCCTCGTCACAAGTTTGTTTGATTTGATTAATAATCTCATCGACCATGTACTGATAATCGTATTCAAAAGCTAAGGAGTTTTTTATTGGAAAACCGCCACCAATATTTAGGCTATCTAGAGTTGGGCATTCTTTTTTAAGGCTTACATACACCTTCATACATTTTAGGAGTTCGTTCCAATAATAGGCCGTGTCTCTAATGCCTGTATTTATAAAAAAATGAAGCATTTTAAGAGTCACTTTTGGGTTGTCTTTTATCTCAGCATTATAAAATGGAACAATGTTTTTGTAACCGATACCAAGACGTGATGTGTAAAACTCAAACTTAGGCTCTTCTTCAGAAGCTATTCTGATGCCTATATCGTAGTTATCTTTAATCTCTTGGTCTAATAGATTAATTTCTTCGTAATTATCTATGATAACCACGCAGTTTTTGTGACCATTATTTATAAGTCGTGCAATATTCTTAATATATCTATCGCGTTTAAAACCGTTACTTACTACAAAGGTATCATCTGTTATTTTTCCTTGCGCTTTTAGATTTTCTACAATATCAATATCGAAAGCCGAAGAGGTTTCTATATGTATATTGTTTTTAAGCGCTTCATCTAAAACATGCTTAAAATGTGAGCTTTTTGTACAATAGCAATAGTTATAATTACCATTGTAATTATGCTTAGCAATAGCATTTGCAAACCAACTTTTTGCTCTGTTAATGTTATCAGAGATTTTTGGTAAGTAGGTAAATTTTAGCGGTGCACCATATTGTTCTATAAGTGCTTTTAAGTCTATTCCGTGGAAGTTTAATTCGTTGTTATTTAAAGTGAATTCTTCTTGTGGAAAATCGAAAGTTTGATCAATAAGATCAAAGTATTTAGTTTTCATTGTAAAAATTTGAAATATTAGAACTATTAAACGCTGCTGGATTTAGCAACAAAGAAATGTGTACGAATACTTCAAATACGAAAAATAAAAACAGTAGATGGATTAAAGGTATTTTCCTCTAATACTTGGAAAGCTATTTTAATTTCAGAAGTCAGCCTAATAATTCGGTTTCCTATCCCTAAGACTGCTTTTGGAGTAGACTTCTTTATCCTCCTAAGCCCGAACCTGAAAAAAGATTTCATAGTAGTAAAGGCAATGCGTTCTTAATTACTGAACTCATTTTGCACGACAAATGTATAAAAAAAATGAATTCGCAAACTTTTTTTAATAAAATCTATTTTTTTAATTTTTTCAGAGATAAACACTGATTAAATTTTAAATACAAAAACGTATCTTTCTGAAATATAAAACATTACCAACCCATTATGAATCATCTATCAAACCTAAAAAGAGAAACCCGATATGGCCTTCCTACGGCCGACCAGATACTATTTAATCGTTTTTATGTTATAGGCTATTCGTACTACTTTAGACAAGCAAAATGGGCTTTAGAGATTATAGACCCCGATAAAACAGATGTTAGTCGGCTTAATAATTTTAGACCAGATTATCGCATACCAGAACGTTTTAGAGCAGATTTAGATGTTTATGAAGATTCGGGTTACGATAGAGGACATTTGGTGTCTAGTGCCAACCAGATTGAAGTTGATATCCAAAATAGTGAAACGTTTTTACTATCTAATATGGCCCCGCAACGTCCCATGTTTAATAGAGGCATTTGGAAACGTTTGGAAGAAGCTGTTAGGGTTCTAGATAGTAGTAAAAAAGTATTTGAAACTTACGTAATTACAGGACCACTTTTCTTTTTTGACCAAGAGGTTAAAATGATTGGAGATAATGATGAATCCATAAAAGTATCTCTACCGATACCGCATGCGTTTTTTAAATCCGTTTTGGTAGAAAATAATACGGGCAGCATAAATATGTGGTCTTTTATTATTCCTAATAAAATAACCAGCGAGCCACTTGAAAGCTTTTTGGTCGAAACGTCTAAAGTCGAAAAAATATCAGGTCTTTTACTTTGGGATACTTTGGTTGGCACAAAAATGAATCGCGAAAAGAACAAAATCCGAAAAATGTGGAAGTACAACTAAACCACTTCAAAAATTTTATCTTTGTTCTTTGATTTTACATGCCATATAAATAGCTAGATTCACTTATTTTTTGATACAAAAAAACGAACAATTATTCTGGAGAATCTGTCCTTCTTGTAAAGGGATAGGTAAAAAAAACCGTCGCCCAAGCGAGAAAACGCTGCGCAAATACCGTCAATCTCTCGAAATATATTCTAATAAGAAAACACAAGTAAAACCAGAGAAACCAAAAGATAATCTTAAAAAATGTATTGCCTGTGATGGCTCTGGATTAATCAGCACTTCAACACCCACGGAAATAAATACAAATTATCCAAATGTAGCCATTATTGGTGGCGGTATTGGCGGTTTTGCGTTAGCTGCAGCCTTTTCTCATCGTGGAATTCCTTTTACGATATATGAGAAAGACAGAAGTTTTAATACGCGTTCACAAGGATATGGTTTAACATTACAACAAGCTAGCAAAGCGCTTAAAGGATTTGGCATAACAACCTTAAAAGAAGGTGTTGTATCTACCAAACATATCGTACACACGACGGAAGGCGAAATCATTGGCGAATGGGGTATGCGCAAATGGTTAGACAACAATACTAATCCGAAAAAAAGAAAAAATACCAATATCCATATTGCAAGGCAATCGTTACGTCTTTCCTTACATAATCAAGTGAAAAAGCATGACGCTATTAAATGGGGACACGAATTTTTGAGCTATCAAAATGATGAAAATGAAAAATTAATTATCAACTTTAAAGTCGGTAATGATATTATAACATCCTCAGCAGACTTAATTGTTGGGGCAGATGGCATAAGAAGCGGTGTAAGGCAACAACTTTTTATTAAAGACGACTATCCTTTGAATTACTTAGACTGTTTTGTCATGCTAGGCATATGCCCTATAAAACATCTAAATGACATAAATAGTCCTTTATTAGATTTAAAAACTGTATTTCAAACAGCAAATGGTAATGAGCGTATTTATGTGATGCCCTATTCTACTTCTGCAATCATGTGGCAACTAAGTTTTACTTTGCCAGAAGAAGATGCTAAAATACTAAGTAGACAACAAAAATCTGTACTCAAACAAGAAGCCTACGGAAAAACACAATGGCATTATCCTATTCCTGAAATCATAAAAGCAACACCTTTGCAGTACATTTCGGGATATCCTGTTTACGATAGAGACGTTCTCAATATCGAGGACTTTAAAGAAGGAGGTAGCGTAACACTTATTGGCGATGCAGCGCATCCTATGAGTCCGTTTAAAGGGCAAGGTGCAAATCAGGCTCTACTCGACGCGCTCTCTTTAGCACGGCGTATTACCAAAACGTGTCGAATAAATACTGATTGGAAAGAAAAAGGAATTAGAACTGCATTACTAGAATCTTTTGAAAGAGACATGCTACACCGCACAAGAATTAAAGTAAAAGCTTCGGCTGATGCTGCTAAATTTTTGCACTCGGAAGTTGTATTAAAAAAAGGCAATTCGCCCAGAGGCAAGGCTATTTAATTAAAAAAGCCAAACACTTTCGTATTTGGCTTGTTGTAGCGGGAACTGGACTCGAACCAGTGACCTTCGGGTTATGAGTTCAATTCCTAAATTTATTTTCCCCTATTTATAGGGGTTTCAAGCTATACTAATTTTAAAATCATATGCATTTTCATATGCAAAACCATATGCAGTTTGAAGTCTAAGTTAGACATTCAATATTAGTCTAAAATTAGTAATATATTTCAAAACAAAACTTTTTTTAATTCATATAATCTTGCCATTGTATAAGTACATATTTTTCAATTCCGCTCTCTTTTCGTTTTAAAAAACCGTATTCATAAACAAAAAAGTAAACATCTCCTTTTTGATTTTTCCAATAGTGCGTGAAAAATTTTGAATTAAAGCCTTCTTTTATTAGAATACCACTTCGCACTGTCGCCTTCCCTGCTCTATTATATTCTTTCAATAACTTTCGGTTTAAGCGTAATTGATTATCTACCTTATTATAGAAGCGCTTTGGTTTTTGTTTTTCTCTTTGGTATTGGTGAGAACTTTTGCATTGAGGGTCACAATACTTTTTATCTGTTCTACCTATTAACTTCTTATTACAGTAAAGACAATTTTTTACTAACCGCATAAATTCTATTATTAACAGTATATTATACGTAAAATAATCGAATATAGTACTACTATCGTTTTTTCAATTTATATTTTTGACAAAAATGATATGAAAAATAGAACAACCATAACATTAGAACCTGTAACGCACAACAATACCGACTATGTTGTTATCGATTTCAATAATTCATCTGAAGTTAAAGATTATATCAAAGCATTCTATGGTATAAAACAGGGTAAGAAAAATAACACTTTCTATATTAAATACTATGACACTGTTATAAATGAGCTCTTTAGCTATTTTAGAGACA
>NZ_SMGI01000004.1 GCF_004346845.1 Winogradskyella wandonensis
AGATTACTATCCATTTGGAATGCCAATGCCTAACCGTAATATAGAAGGCAACTACCGCTACGGCTATCAAGGCGAATACGCCGAAAAAGAAGAAGTTGGGAGTACCAACTCGTTTGAACTAAGACTGTGGGATAGTAGAATTGGGAGGTGGATGACTATTGACCCTGCAGGGCAATATGCAAGTCCCTACCTTGGTATGGGTAATAACCCAATAAGTAGAGTTGATCCAGACGGTGGTCAAGATTGTGGGTGTAAAGGAGGTGATGGTACTGATCCACCGTGGTGGGATTACGTTTCAGCATTTAAGAACTTTTTCACTATAAATCCTTCAAACAAATCCGCTTCTCAAATAAGAACGCTTGAGAGAGATAATAGAACGGTAAAAACGTTAGTTAGTGAAACGGAAAGAATCACCAGAACGGTTGCTGAGAATATTGACCCAAGTGGTATATCAAGTACTTTTGTAGGCTTGTCTGATGGAAGATTAGATATTGGAGATGGAGTAAATATACTCACAACATTTCCCCTTCTTAGACCTTTAAGATATGGTTCTAAAGTATTTAGAACACTGAAAATTTCAAAAGTTGCACCTGACTGGGCAGTAAAAGGAGCACATGTTCATATTGGAAATATTGAATTAGCATTAAAGCCAGGAAATAATGGAACAATTGTAATTAAAAGTGTTTTTAATAATATAAAGGAAAAACATTTACAAGCTCCTATTAAAGCCGTAGAAGAGGCTTTAAAGAACCCTGCTTTTAGAAAAAAACTTATAGATTATACCGAAAAGGCTCGTGATCTTTTGAAACAAGGTAATGAAATTGAAAGAGCAGCATCAGGAGAATTAAATTTTTTGATTAAAGCTTTAAAAAAATTAGATTAACATATGAACGAAAAAGAATTCATTGAGTTTACAAATCATCCTAATAAAATTTTTGGAAGAAAAATAGAAAAGTCCTTCTCTGTGTTTGTGGATAATTTTAGGGATTTAATTACTTCGACAAGTAGTCATTCAAGGAAATTCAAAATCATAAGAATCAATCATACTTTCGATTTTATTTTTTATAAAGATTCTTTATATGATATTTATTTTTTCTTTTCTGAAAAGACCAAAATAAAATATGATGATTTTATTTATAAACATGAACACTTAATAATAAATAATGAAACTTTTTTAGACCAGAAGAAAATTAAATTATCAAATCATACAGAACTGATTTTTGATATTTCGACCAATAAATTAGAAAAAGCCATTTTAAATTTAAATAAAAGATTTATTCCTAATTAATCCTCGGTATAAAGTTGCAATTTATATCAGTAGTTATATCAGATTTTATTATTTTGTAATCTCGTTTAAAAGATTACATTATGAGGTTTTTTAAAATCATTTCCGCGATTCTATTTTTACTATTTGTCAATTTAGCAGTTGCGCAGTATAGCTACACACCTGCTAAAGTATTTCTTAAGGATGGTAGCACATTATCTGGAGAGGTAGATTTAATAGCGTTTCCACTACGCCAGTGGTCTCCAAGCGAAGAGTTTTTTTCTTTTAAAGCCAATAAATCTAAAAAAGAGATAAGCGTAAAATCAATTGATAGTGTTGTTTTCAGCATTAAAGTAAAAACAAAAAAAAACAGAAAGATAGTTACATACAAAGAGTCTCAAAAGTTTATTCCAATTTATATTAAAGAGAACAAAGAGCATCTAAGAATGGTAAGACTAATCATTAACGACAAGTTAATTTTATACTCTCGTGCAGTTAATACAGGCACAGGAGTTAATGGAAACGGAGGTTTTACAGGATTTGGTGCTAACAATCAATATTTTGTAGCTAAGAATCCTAACCAAGTCCCTGTTGTATTATTACCTAATGGACCTAAACGTTTTAGAAAAGAGGCAATGAATTATTTTAGTGATTGTACGGACTTAGTTGAAAAAATTGAATCTAAAGAACTTAAACGTGAAGATATTATAGAAATCGTTCAATTTTATAATACAAAATGTACCAATTAGATTTAACTACTCTTCAGCAAAACCTTCTTTTAAACTATTAAAACTAACATATTATGATTAAAAAAGTATTACTTTTTCTTACTGTTTTCTCATCCTTATCAGCATTGTCACAAATAAATTATGGCGTTACAACAGGGTTAAATATATCAAGACTTAATGAAGAATTTAAAGCCGTGAATGGTAGCTTTTTTAACACAAGTTCTATGGGTCTAAAACTTGGGATGTTTTCAGAAATCCCGATAAATGACAAGATTCTACTAAGTCCTAAACTTATATATTCTCAAATGGGAGATAGAGACAAAAATTATGATTCTTCAAGAAGCCTAGACGCTAGTAACATTGACTATAAGTTAGATTACCTTACTATCCCTCTAAATGTTAGATTTTTTGATAAGCTATATGTTGAGGTTGGCCCTCAAATTGGTATTCTAATAAACGATTCCAGAGAGAGTCTTGACTTAGGAGATTTAGACAGTTCAATTGATATTGGTGCTAACTTAGAGTTTGGATACAAAATTAACGACTTTAGAGTAGGTCTAAATGTTTATCATGGATTTACTAATGTATTTGAAATAGAACAAACACCTCCATTGTCATTTAGAGATTTAAACATTAGAAATTTTGCTCTTAGTTTTAATCTAAACTATATTGTTTTTTCAAACTAGATTTTATTCGATATTCATGAATTTTTTTTTTAGACTTTACTTTATATTGTTTCTAGCTATTTCTCTTAATAGTTGCTCAAATAAAATCCTGATGCCATCGGCGTACAATACTACTGAACGTTTGCAGCTTGGTGAAGTTGGCGAAGACAAAAACTTTTTATTAGAAAAAGATTATAGTCATACGGCTATTCCAATCTATGAAGAACACATTAAAGTGAATGTCCAATCTCAGGAATTTAGTAGAGCGAGTTATAACCTCTTTCTGAAATCAAAAGAAAAACAGCATCATTCAGTAAAGGTAGACTATACAGATTCGTTAAAAGTGAAACCTAGATATTTAGAGTTGAGTATCGCTGATAGAGTTTCTGTTATTAATAGTATAATGAGTAATGAAAACACTGGTGTAGATAACTATTTACTTAATAAACCAGACGCTCATTTAATTAGCAGTATTAGTATCGTATTTACTAACGAACAGCAGAATAGAATTCAGGAGGCAGATGAAGTATTCGTAAAATCCTTTGGTGTAAAATCATATGCTTTGTATTTGTACAGAAAAGGAGTTTTAATAGATACAATACCATTTTCTAACGGTGTAGTATTTAAATATTCAACTTCAAATTTTTGCTGGAAACAGGAAGGATATTCGGCATGGTCAATTGTCGATATTGTCGAAAATGATGAGTCCTGTCCAAAAGGCACTTATAGGTCTCCTAAAAAAGAAAAGTCTCTAAACCAATATTTAAGATTTTAAAATATGAAGAAGCTATCAATCTTAATTTTGCTTTTTTTGTCGGTATCTTGTGATGATATTATAGAAGTTCCAGATATTTCCAATGAGATTGTAACTATTTTAGCTCCGACAGATGGTGTAACGATATCTGCAACAT
Source organism: Winogradskyella wandonensis (assembly GCF_004346845.1). Taxonomy (GTDB): domain Bacteria; phylum Bacteroidota; class Bacteroidia; order Flavobacteriales; family Flavobacteriaceae; genus Winogradskyella; species Winogradskyella wandonensis. The sequence goes on from NZ_SMGI01000004.1 coordinate 3,569, forward strand.
CGATAACGTTCAATTGGAACGCTGTTGCGGATGCTGAAAACTATAGATTACAGATTGCGACACCTACTTTTGCTGAAGCTCAACAAATCATAACAGATTCGTTAACAACTCAATTAAATCTTAATATCGATTTAGAAGCAGGAGCATATCAGTGGCGCATTAGAGCAGAAAATTCAGAGTATCAAACCGCATTTTCCACCCAAAGTTTCACTGTACAATGAGAGAGCTTTTCAGGAAAGTGCCAATTTGGATTTCACTTCCTCTCATGCTAATTACTTGGGGTTATTTGGGGTATGAAGTATCTAAGGGTATAAATCCTGATTTACCAGAAATACCAAGCGCAACCAATATTGCAGATTTTAATCCCAAACCAATTGCTAAAACGGAAACATTTACTATTTCAGATATAGAGCGTGACCCATTTCTGGGAACTCTGGAAAAGAAAGTAGAACACAATTCAGCTCCTAAAAAAAAGGCAATCACTCCTACAAAGCCAATTAATACACCCAAGGTTAACTTTTCTGGAATTGTTAAAAATGGAAAAGATCAGGTCTTTATTTTAACCATTAACGGAAAACAATATTTGATACGGAAAGGTGAAACCGTCAATGATGTAAAACTCGTTTCTGGCAGTTCCAAACAAGTGGTTATTCGATTCAATAATACCAATACCACCATTTTAGTTGATTGATATGTCATGGCTCAGAAAAAATCTTGGTGGTTTCAATTCGCGAGTTAAAGCAGGGGCATTACAGTTAACTCTGCATATCGTCATCGTTATTGGTTTATTACTAACCGCCTTTATTCTATTGGTATATCTCCACAAACGTTTTAGATTACAAACCACATTCGTTAAAGAAACAGTTGAAAACTGCGATAGGGGTATTAATTATTCACTTAAAAACAGATTGGTTTCCAATACTTCTACACCAATCCCTCTAAATGATGAAGATTATAAATCCCTTTCCGTAGAAAAGACCTTTTGGGGTGCTTTTGAAAAAATTACTGTAGAATCAAAAGTCAAAACCAATCAGTTTAAAAAAGTAGCTTTAATTGGTGCTAGTCAATTAGATATTAACAGGCCGTCGTTATATCTGGAAGAAACCAAAACGCCTTTGGTTTTGGTTGGGCAAACAAGATTAGAAGGTCTAAATTATTTACCTGCGCAAGGTGTAAAACCAGGTTATATCTCAGGAGAATCTTACAGCGGGAGTCAGCTAATTTATGGGGCATCTAAAAAGATACAATCATTCCCTAAACCTTCATCTGAATGGTTGAACTATATTACAACGGTTTCCTCTTATAAAGACACTGGCAATTTTATTGAAATAGAAGCTGGACAGTCCTATACCAACTCTTTTAAAGAACCAATGCAGGTTATTTATCGAAGCGGAAAACTGAACTTAAATTTTGTTGAGCTGACTGGAAATATTGTGGTGCAATCAGAAACTGAAATTGTAGTAAGCGCTTCTACAAGGTTGAAAGATGTATTGTTGATTGCTCCCAAAATTACAATTGTAGATAATGTCAAAGGGGCATTTCAAGCCATAGCCAACAAATCAATTGCGGTAGGAAAAAATGTGAATCTCTCTTATCCTTCAAGCTTGATAGTTGAAGAAACGAGAATATCTCATATAGAGAATTCCGTTCAGAAAAAAAATATACCTATTGAGATTGGAAATAATACCACTATTTCTGGACAGATGATTTTCTTTGGTCAAACCAAGGCTAATAATTACGATAGTCAAATCTATATTTCAGAAGATGTCACCATTAATGGCGAAGTCTATTGCAACCAGAATATAGAACTATTGGGAACTGTAAGAGGTACTGTCTTTGCTCATAATTTTATTGTCCATAAAGGTGGTTCTATTTATCAGAATCATTTATATGGTGCTAAAATTTCAGTTGATGCATTACCACAAAAGTATGTTGGTATGCTAATTAATGACTCAGAAAAAGCAGTAGCGAAATGGTTATATTAAAACATTTAAAATTACATCGCAAAGTTAAAGGCTCCACGCTAATGGAAACTTTAGTGGCTACCGTTTTGATTGTAGTTATATTTATGCTTGCCAGTATGATTTTGAATAATTTATTTTCTAATATCATTAAAAGTAACACAAGGGCTATAGACACATATATTTCAGAATTAAAATATCTATACATCAACGATAAAATAAGTCTGCCGTATCAAACCGATTTTAACCCTTGGTCTATTGAAATTTTTGATGATAATGATGATGAAGCCATAACTCAACCGATGATTGAGGCTTTTAATACAGAAACCAAACAAACCCTTACCCAACCTATATTTGAAACTAAGTAAAAGAATACAGGCCTTTACCCTAAGTGAAATACTTGTGGTATTAATACTCACAGTTATTGTGGTTGGTTTAGCGTTTTCTGTATTGAGTTTAATTCAAAAACAGATGTATAGCATCCAATCTAACTTTGAGCAATCTTCAGAAATTAATCGTTTAGAAATGGCTTTACAAATAGATTTTCACAGCTATTCTGAAATACGATTAGACTCACAATTGGATGAACTAAAATTTAAAACTGAAACCGACTCCATATATTATAAATTTAGTACTGATAATATTATCAGAGAAAAGGACACGTTTAATATTAGTATTTTTCAGAAATCGTTGTTTTTCAACGGTGAAACTATTAATGACAGTGGTTTAGTTGATGCTATAAAATTACAGACATCGAAAGACACTCAAGTGCAACCCATTTTTGTGTTTAAGCAGAATGATGCCTCTCAATTTATGAACGATTTTTAATAATGGGATTTAAGCTAGAAAATACTAAAACAGCAACTCTAAAGAAAACTAAAATTTCTAATAAAGAGTCCTTTCTAAAAAAGGAGATAACGTTTCTTGGTTCTTCGTTTTCTAACAAAACCAAGGAAGACTTTTATACAGAGTTAGGTTTATTACTTAAAGCTGGGATTACACTTAAAGATGCTTTGGAACTCATCGAGAATGCTCAAAAAAAGCGTCAACAAAAAGTAATTCTTAAAGCTATTTCTAACGATATAGTCACTGGCGCAAGTTTATCAGACAGTTTACAATCAAAAAAAGAGTTTACCGAATACGAATACTACTCTATAAAAATTGGTGAAGAAACGGGTACTCTACAACAAGTTACTGAACAGTTAGGAGCATTTTACAGTCGTAAGAATGAGCAACGTCGCAACATCATAAGCGCGCTAACGTATCCAATTATTATACTTTCAACTGCTATATTAGTGGTTGCATTTATGCTGAGTTATGTCGTACCGATGTTTCAAGATATTTTTAAACAGCAAGGTGTAGATTTGCCAAAGATTACAGAATTTATTATTGCGGCATCCGAGTTCTTTAAAACTTACGGTTGGCTATTTTTAGTCATTATCATCATTTTTATAGCCTCTAAGAGCGTTTTAAAGAAAAAACTATGGTATCGACGTCTTACAGATAAATTGACTTTAAAACTGCCTTATATTGGTAGTTTTCTTAAAACTATTTATTTATCCCAATTTACGCAAGCAGTATCTCTATTAACAGCTTCAAAGGTGCCTTTGGTAAATAGCATTCAATTGGTAAAAAAGATGATTGGCTTTATGCCTTTACAAGATGCACTCGAAGTTGTAGAAGCTGACATCCTAAAAGGGAAATCACTGAGTCAAAGTTTAGATAAACACAAGTTATTTGATGCAAAAATGGTCGCTTTAGTCAAAGTCGCAGAAGAGACTAACCAAAACGAGTTTATCTTTCAGCGTCTTAATGCACGATACACTACGCAAGTACAACAGAAATCTAAACTACTTTCTACGGCTTTAGAACCATTTATTATTATGATTGTCGGCGTTTTAGTCGGCGTTATTCTTATTGCTATGTATCTACCTATGTTTAGGTTGAGTAGTGTTTTAGGTTAGTAGTTTTCTAATTTACTATGCACCTTATCAATCTCCCTATCCATATAAGCTTGGGCATAATGTACATAGCGGTTAAAGGAATTACTAGATTGACTATGCCCACTTATTTTACGAACTAAATGCTCTGGCATGCCTAAAATAAGTAAGGTCGTAATAGCGGTACGTCGCATCATATGCGAACTCATTTTTTGATAAAATAAAGTCTGCTTATTCTTGTGCTTTTTTAAGGTCTTTCCTCTTATTTCTCTAGTGAATTCTATTGGAGTATCGAATCCTGCTTTCTCACCAATCTTTTTAATGTGTTTATTAAAATTGAATAACGATATCGGTTGAAATAAGGGTTGCTTGTTACTTCTAGATTTGTGTTTTAAAAAAATAACAACAGCATAACTCGGTAGTTTAATAAAACTAAATGTCTTAGTTTTTTGAGATTTAATTTTAAGATACCACTCATTGTTCTGTTGCTCAAAATTTTTGTTGGTTAATAAAAAGATATCTGAGAATCGTAAACCCGTTGTACAACCAAAAACAAAAATATCTTTTATACGCTTTAAGCCTTTACTTAAACTTTCTTCAAATTCTGTGTCGTGGATTAAAAATTTGAGTTGCTCAGGAGAGAGTACTAATACTTCTATATCCTCTGTGCGCACATAAAATAGGCGTTGAAAATCTCCTGTGAAAAAATCTCTATCGTTTTTTAAATAGTTAAAAAAGGTACGTATAACTTTAATGTTGGTGCCTACATAATTATCGTGGCAACCATTATTGTACAAGTATTCTGTAAATTTTTTATAAAACTTTTTCCAGTAATTCTTTTCACTAGTATACTCACGTTTAGTGAGTTTTGAAGCATCACAAATACGTAACTCAAAACCAGACTCAATACTAAAATTGTGCAGATTGTTTAATACATACTTGTAGTTTTGTATGCTTTGTGGTTTTATCTTTTCTCCATTCTTTTTAAGACGTTTGCCAGTCTCTGTATCTCTTATAAAGCGTTGAAATAAAGGAAGTAGTTGTGTAGGTTTTTTCACATTTAAGGTTTGCTTAAATGTAAAAAAAAGTAATTTATTGAAAAAATCATATTGTTCGATGGATAGGAATATTACCAAGTTTTACAAAGTAATATTTTTAATATCTATTACCTACCAATTAATTTTGAATTAGCTAAGATTAATCATCTTCCAAGACCCCAAACTCTTGAAATAATAATATTTTATTTATATCGATTTTTTTATCTTTATCTATACTGAATTTTATTACATAAACATCTCCCGGATGACTTAATTGCCGATTATCATCTTTATGCAAATTAATTAACTCTTTGTAAGCACCATTTTCAATCTTTCTAAAAATTAAATTATAATAATTTTTAATTAGATTGTCATCAAGATTAGTTACTTCTATCACATTGGAAAGTAAATTTTCGTTTAATGTAAAGTCAGATTCAATAGTTTTAAAATAATTTATTTGATTTTCAACTATATTCTTAATAGCAATGAACGAACCAATACTGCCTGATATTTCAGGTAAAATTACATCTTGAATTAATATATACTGTCCATCAGAATAGTTATAATTAAAGTACTTTTCAATCACTTTATTTCTCACTTTTGATGAATAAGAATTTTTATTAATTGAATATTTTTTAGAAAAAGACATATCAATTTCCTTTTGCAATTTCTTTGCTGGTACACATTTCAAAAATGAGATACTTATTATCAAAATGAATACTATCTTTTTCATAATTCTTTTTAGTTACCACATTTACATTTGTCTTTTACACCTCCCTTGAGTGTAAAAATAGTATTAAGCGTTTTATCCAGCAATAGGGATTGATTTAAAGGACTTCCTGAGGTGTCAACAGAGTAGTATTTTCTCAATGGTAATTGGTGCTCACCTCTAAACATATTCTCAATTGCGGATGCAAATTGTTCACTCTTCTTAACACTTCTGTTTTTAACACCATCTCCATTAGTATCGACTTTGTACCAAACACTTTTATCAGAAATACCTTTTGCATTATCCCAAGCATGGGCTAACTCATGACCCAAAGTAATAAAGAAGGGAGAAAGCTTCAGACCTTTTCGTGTATAAGTCTTTACTTTTGTTTTTGGGTCGACTAGTACTTCTAATCCATTTGTCGAATTCCCTTGCTTAGGGTGCAATCTTATTCTATAAATATCTTTGGCAGTTACTAAAGAATTAATAAAACTATTAGTTCCAATATTTCCTCCTGAATCAATTACTAAGTTTTTAAATTTATATCCATAATCTAATTTTCGCAAAGCAGTTTTCACTTCTGTTAAAAAGGAATCTGTGCCTTTGTACTCTTTTCCACTTTGAGCGTAGTATAAGGTTCCATTTTTATATTCAAAAGTTGTTGATTTCCCCGAAATAGTTGCATAAATATATATTTTCCCACCGTCAATGTCGATAAATTTTAAGGGGTTATTTCCCATCCCAAGATATGGTGAAGAGAACTCATTATACGGATCAGGACTCATCCACCTACCAATTCTACTATCCCATAGTCTTAGCTCAAAAGAATTTGTACTTCCAATCTCTTCTTTTTCTGCATATTCACCTTGGTAACCGTAGCGGTAGTTGCCTTCTATATTACGATTAGGCATTGGCATTCCAAATGGATATCTGATTTAGTTCTGAATGTCTTTTAATTTGGCCTTATAACTATAATTCATTAATTCATTCAATTCTCTGGCTATTTTTCTCTGCCATGCTAGCTGTCTTAAGCCAATTTGTCCATGCCTAGTCTCAGAGTCGTACAACTTTTGATATTCAGTACACTGAAAATCTAATTCATTGGCAATTTTTATGTAGGTATAAATATTGTTCTCTCCACCTTTTTTCAATTCTTCAAAACATTTTCGAATTTTTCTAGCATACAGTTCCGCAATATCAAAATGCAATTGCTCATGTAATAATAAACCTACTGACTCGTCAACAGACCAAGATGTATTTTTATACATTAGTGGAATTACATTTATTTTTTCATAATCTTTTGGGTAAATTTTCTTAGGAAACAAATAGAGAGAATAATTAGTGACAGCACCATGCCTACTGTAGTTGGTTGTGTCTTTTACTCCTTTGAAATCAACCCATTTAAGCTTACGAGTCATGTCCCAAGATAGAACTGTGTCATTGTCTATGTAATTAGTCTCTTGCGAAAGAGAACTAATTGAAACTACTAAAAACAACAATAAGATGATTTTATTCATTTGTTTAGATTATTGTAATTCTAAATCCCTGACATTTAGTGGAACGTAAAATACGTTTATTGGGATTATTCACGCCATTGTTTTTTAAAATAGTTGTAATAATGTCAAACGACCTTTCAAACAACATGTCTAATTCCTTTTTTAATAGAGGATTTGTTCTACTAGTGTCAGGATAGCAGAAGTTAACCCTTCTATTAGGATTAACAATCAAAAAATTTGCCAAATTGGTTAATTCCCGTAATTGAGATGATGTAAGAGGGTTTAATTTTGAAGTTAGTTCTGGTCGTCTACGACCATCTGTAGTAACTGCACTTGCGCCACCATTAAAATAATTAGCTCCAGAGAAAGTCGCAGGCATACCAGGTGTAATCGGTTTAGTAATCCCTCCAAGTGTAATAGGTGTTGGAGTGTCTTCATTACCTGATATCTCAAAACTTCTTTTTATCGAAGCCTGAATTTCAACTTCATTAAACATCGAAATTGCTCTAGTCATTACAGGAGTAATACCTTCAACGGGCTCTCTTTTTGCCAATCTCTTTTTACCCGATCCTCTTGTAGGCGATTTAATTCGAGGACTTCTCTTAGGCCTATATCTTCCAAAATTATTCTTAAAGAACCTTCCTATACCTTTAAAAAGCCTTTTAAAAAACCCACCTTTACAATTACAATTGGTTTGACCCCCATCAGGGTCGGTCAAACTTATCGGATTGTTTCCCATCCCTAAGTAGGGACTAAAAAACTCACCATAAGGATCAGGGCTCATCCACCTTCCAATCCTACTATCCCAGAGTCTCAGTTCAAAAGAGTTGGTACTACCTACCTCTTCTTTTTCTGCATATTCACCTTGGTAGCCATAGCGGTAGTTGCCTTCTATATTACGGTTAGGCATTGGCATTCCAAATGGATAGCTAATAAATTATGTTAAAGAACGTATCTACAATAATAAAGATATAACTTTTATTGTGTCCAGAAAGGCATTTCTGAGTTTAACGAGGAAGATAAAAAGCATATTCTCTATACCCTTGATACCCTTATCAAAAACGTTAAACTTAAATCTAATGCATAAAAAGCTACTTTTCACAGTAGCTTTTTATCATTTATTTTCATTTCTACAGCAAAGTTAAATTTCAAAAAACACCTGATGTTAAAAACTCTTTTTTTATAAAGACTAAAATTACACAGCATAATAATATAATCAAGTGCAATTTTCTATTCATTGGAAAAAATATGTATGATATAATAACACCTCTCAATAAGATATTAACTGTATCAAAAATTATAGCTGATTTATCATAGTTATGAAACTGAACTAATAAATCTGTATTAAAGTCAATATACTTTCTTAATAAAAAAAAGCTAATTAACCACATCATAGTTTCTAATGGAAAAAGAAATCTATAGTATTTTAAGTTAAAAAATAATGCCAGTAAAAGGGCAATATTAAATGCATATACTAATAAATGGATTTGATTTAATTCTATGTCAAAACCAAAAAATATTTCTAACAAATAGAAAATTATTAGGGTTATTATAAATAACCGTTTTATTGAATTATTATTTTTTACACCCACAGTTATCATTGCCATATGTTTTCTTTTCAAAGACTCTTTGTATTTGAAAAAATGTTCTACTTGGAAAATTATCTAAACCTGATTTAATAGTATGTTTGATACCTTCATATTTAAGTCTTATTTTTTCTAATTTTGGGTTAAAATCTTTATCTGATGGAAAAAATGAAAATTGCCAAGGGCCATATCCTTTTCTAAAATCACCGTCATCATTAAATACTGAATACAAATAGTTTTGGAATTTTACAGCAGATTTTTCTTGATTTCTTCTTGTCATGGATAAAAACTTATTCCCAAGTTTATAATGATCCCATGCGTGCTTTAATTCGTGTCCAGCTAAAATCCAATTTGGGTGGTTCCAGCTACCAACTTCTTTATTTTTATTTTCCACTTGATTAGCTGTCAAACCATCACTAATGTAAATAGTTTTACTATTTTCATCATACGCCCAACTATCATCATTATTTGCTAATTCTGAAATGTAAACAACCTTTACTTCATATGATTTGTCATTTTGTATTGCGTCGTAGATAGCTTTACCTTTATCGGTTTTGATAATCATTGATTTATATTCGCTCCATAGTTTCTTTGCTTTTGAACCGATAGGTCTAAAGATAGCACCATCAGGGTCAACACCATTTATTGGATTATTTCCCATTCCTAAATATGAGCTATAAAATTGCCCAGCCGGATCCGTCGACATCCACCTACCAATCCTACTATCCCAGAGTCTTAGTTCAAAAGAATTTGTACTTCCAACCTCTTCTTTTTCGGCGTATTCCCCTTGATAGCCGTAGCGGTAGTTGCCTTCGATATTTCTATTGGGCATCGCCATCCCAAATGGATAGTAATCTAATCCTCTCTAAAATCTTGCTATTACAAAGAACTTTTAACATCAATAAAGACAAAAATTTGCCTCTAATTGTAAAATTTAGCTTAAAAATAACTAATTATTCTTTAATTAGTAAAACTTAGAATTCATTTTACTTATAAGAATGAGTTACTTAGAATTTCTAGAAATTTATAACATTGGTTCGAGAATAAGTCCATGTTCTGTACAAAAAAGCCTGTTTAGTATTACTAAAACAGGCTTTTTTGATTTATATTAGCCATGATGATTAGATTATTTTTAATATTAATTTTTGTTGTTTTTACTAATATATGTGTAAATGCTCAACAATTCTCCGATGTAACTTCAACCTCGGGATTGCAATTTGTGGCCGTTATGCCAGATTTGTTTGGAAGCGGAGCTTCTATTGCAGATTATGATAATGATGGAGACCTAGATTTTTTTGCAGGAACAGAATTTGGATTAACGAACTTACTTTACAATAACAACGGGAATGGAGTGTTTCAAGAAGTGGCAGTTGCTTCTGGAATTACATCTACCTTTAGGTGTAGGTCCTCATTATGGGTCGATTATAACGGCGACGAACTATTAGATTTAATTCTATTGGGCGATTGCTTAGGTATAGACAGCTCTTGTACAGATAGACTACAGTTATTTTTATATCAGCAAACGAGTTCTGGAAACTTTGTAGAAATTACAAATTCTGGATTAGATTTTGGAGACCGCTACAACATCGTAAATATAGATGACCCAGTAGTTGGTGGTATTGCTGCTGGGGATGTAAACAACGATGGTTGGCTAGATATTATTATTACTTCTTGGGGACGAATGTTTGAGGGCGCTAAGATGTCAATGTTTTTAAACAATACCGATGGTACATTTACCGATATTACAGATGTTAGTTTTCCTTTACAACCAGAAAAATCAAGATATCAGCCTTTGTTTCACGATTTTAACCATGACGGTTTTTTAGATATTTACATAAATGTAGATTTTACAGAGAACGAGTTTTGGTTAAATAATGGTAATAATACGTTTCAAGATATAAGTGCCACCATAAATGCAAATAGTGCCTTTAACGAAATGGGTATGGCCGTTGGCGATTATGATAACGATGGTGATTTCGATTTGTATTCTACCAATATATCAAGAGAAGAAAATGGAGTTCTTAGACACAACATTTTTTTAAAAAATAATTGGGTAGAAAATGGCTCGCTAGGTTTCGATGAGGTTTCAAACAGTCCAAACTTAAATGTAGGGAGTAGCGGATGGGACTGGGGGACTACATTTTTCGATGCAAATAATGATGGGTATGTTGATTTGGCTGCCACAAACGGTTGGGGTCAAGGATGGAGCGCTGATCAATCAAAATTGTGGTTAAATGTCGATGGATTGGCGTTTAGTGATATCTCCTCATCGTCAGGTTTTAATGATACTTGGGACGCAACATCACTGATGGCTTTTGATATGGACCGAGATGGAGATTTAGATTTATTACAATCAATGAAGCAAAATGGAAATAACAACAACTTAATTCGCATTTATGAGAATAACTATTCCTCTACAACTAATGCCAATAATTATTTGGTTGTAAAGCCACGGATGAATGGCTCGAATCATTTTGCAATCGGAACAGTGGTAAAAATTAGTTATGATAATGGGAAAACAGGAATGCGATTAATTACCGCCGGAACGAGTTTTTATGGTCAAGAACCTGCTGAAGCATTTTTTGGGGTTGTTGATAATACAATTATAGACGAAATTCGAATCGAATGGCCAGATAATACGGTGACTGTAGTAGAAGATGTGGCATCGAACCAAGTAATAACAATAACAAACGATAATGTTTTAGATGTAGCTACAAAGACAGCGTCCCAAGTTAAAGCCCATCCTAATCCTGTAAAAGATATTTTAAACTTAGAGAGCCTTTCTTTCATCGAGTCTATCGAAATATACAATTTACTCGGGCAATCTGTTTTTCAAAAAACAATATCATCTACAAATATGAATTTAGACATGTCATCTTTTGAGTCTGGTAGTTATTTTGTTAAGATTATTGATGCCAATTCTAAGGTTAGGACAATTAGAGTTATAAAACAATAATTAAAGTTAAAAATATATTCTTCCCCCATGAGCGATTTTTTTTTCAATGTTAAATATGGTCTCAATCATGTCTTAGATATTAATGGTTACGACCACGTCTTGTTTTTAATTGTACTTTCTGTACCGTATGTATTTAAAGATTGGAAACGGGTGTTAGTGCTAGTATCTCTTTTTACTCTGGGTCACACACTTTCTCTGGTCCTAGCAGCATATAATATCGTTTCTGTGAGTGGTAAGTTGGTAGAGTTTCTGATACCAATAACAATTATAATTGGAGCAATCTATAATGTATACACAGGTGGCGAAAATGAAAAGCGCAAAAGTCTAAGTGTTTTATTTTTTACAGCCTTGTTCTTTGGGATAATTCATGGATTGGGATTTGCAAGAGAGTTTACGATGGTGTTCGGCGATGCAGAAAATAAGCCTTTAGCGCTTTTAGAATTTGCACTTGGGATTGAGCTTGCGCAAGTAATTATCGTTTTTGTGGTAATGTTCCTAGGGTTTCTTCTTCAAACATTGTTTAGGTTTTCTAAACGGGATTGGGTTATGGTACTTTCATCCATAGTCATAGGTTTAGTGATACCTATCCTCATAGAAAACAGCATCTTCTAATTAAGAATTAAAGTTTGGTAAAACTTTAACGACACCACATTGTTTATAAAATACGAAGCAATTATATTCGTTATTTACAAAGAATTCAGCATTGATGGCACAAAAAAGCAAACAACTTAGATACGATAAAGCCTATTTACGTATGGCTAAAGAATGGGGAAAACTGTCTCATTGTAAGCGCAAACAAGTTGGTGCCATAATTGTAAAAGACCGAATGATAATATCAGACGGCTATAACGGAACACCCACAGGATTTGAAAATTATTGTGAGGATGACGAAGGCTATACAAAATGGTATGTCTTACATGCTGAAGCTAACGCTATTTTAAAAGTCGCCTCTTCTACACAATCCTGTAACGGAGCGACGTTATACATTACGTTGTCGCCTTGTAAAGAATGCAGTAAGCTTATTCATCAGGCAGGATTTGTAAGGGTTGTTTATTCCCAAGCTTATAAAGATAATTCTGGGTTAGAATTTCTCGAAAAAGCAGGTGTACAAGTCGATTTAATAAAAGATGTAGAAGTAGATGTCTAATGCAAAAAAGTACATACCGTTAATTACAGGAATTGCAATTGCAGTGGGCGTTCTTATTGGTGGAAAGCTAAATTTTACAGATACATCAGACCGCCTGTTTACAACAAATAGCAAAAAGGATAAGCTCAATAGGCTTATCGATTATATCGATTATGAATATGTCGAAGATGTGAATACAGATAGTATTGTAGATGTTACAGTAAACGGTATTTTAGATAATCTAGATCCACATTCGACTTATATTCCAAAAGAAGATTTAGAACGAGTTACGGAGAATATGAGAGGTGACTTTGTAGGCATAGGAATTAATTATTATCCTTATAAAGACACTCTCGCAGTTATAAGACCTACGGAAGGTGGACCTAGTAAGCGCGCTGGAATTAAAGGAGGCGACAGGATACTTATGGCAGACGGTGATTCGATTTTCGGAGAGAATTTTAATACCGAAATCATTGGAGAAAAGTTAAAAGGAAAAAAAGGCACCAAGGTTAAGCTTAAAGTGTATCGCCCACAGACTAAAGCGTATTTAGATATCGAGGTAAAACGAAATAGCATTCCAATAAAAAGTGTGGAGGCATACTACATGCTTACCGATAATCTGGGTTACATAAAAATGAATCGATTTGCCGAGTCTAGCTACAAAGAGTTTAAGGCAGCATTAGATAAACTTCAAGATCAAGGCGCAACTAAATTAGCATTAGATTTAAGAGATAATCCAGGCGGTTTTCTGGGTATTGCAGAACAAATTGCCGATGAATTTTTAGAAGACGATAAGCTTATCTTTTTTACAAAGAATAAAAAAGGACGTCGAGAGAATGCTTATGCTACAAGTAGAGGCGATTTTGAAGAAGGTGAAGTTTATATCTTAGTCAATGAGAGTTCAGCTTCGGCAAGCGAGGTTATCGCAGGCGCACTTCAGGATAACGATAAAGGTGTAATTGTAGGTAGACGTTCTTACGGAAAAGGATTAGTTCAACGAGAAATGGCACTTGGAGATGGAAGTGCAGTTAGACTAACAGTATCGAGATACTACACGCCAACAGGACGCTCTATACAAAAGCCATACAATAATGGTAAAAACAGAGCTTACTTTAACGATTATTTTAAAAGACTTCGTAATGGTGAATTAATGGATTCCGATAATATCGAAATTGCTGATTCTTTAAAATTCATCACACCTAAAGGTAAAGTTGTTTATGGAGGCGGTGGAATTATTCCAGATGTTTTTGTGCCAATCGACCGCTCTTTTGAAAACGAAACGATTAATTACTTACGTCGTTCTGGACATTTTGGGTATTTTGTTTTTGAAGAGTTAGACAAAAATCGTGCGATTTACGATGGTGTGTCTAAGCGCGATTTTATAGATAATTTTGTGGTTAGTGACGATATTGTAGTACGATTTCAAGATTATGTAAACCGACTAGAACGCACCAATATTAGCTTTGTAGCATTTAACGATGTTATTAAACGATTAATTAAAGCCACCTTGGCAAGACAGCTTTATGATGATAATGCTTTTGAAGAAATCATTAATGAAATAGACATTATGATAGAAGAAGTTATCCTTCTAAGTCAGGAATCTTCAGAAGGAACTAATTAATTAGAAATTTTATCATGTACTTTGGTGTGCGTGCCGTTATTCCAAAGGGTTAAAATGTCTGTAGCAACAGCAGCACCACTTCCAGAGGCAATGGCAAATTGGCTCCTTCCGCCAGCTAAAGTTCCAGCAACAAATAAGCCGTCCTCTATAAGATGGTCTGTGTTTTTTAACCAAATACGTTCCTTTTCTATATTCGCTTTAGGATGCGGTTCAATATAGTTTTCCAAGCCTTTTATAGTTAATAGATTGGTATAACCAACCGCTATAACTGCAATTCTTGTTGTATAGGTATTTTTATTTGTTTCTATAACATAGCCTTCAGAAGATTTTGCTATCGACTTTACTTTTTCTTTTTCAATCTGTACAACGTGAGGATATAAATCTTTAAGCTGTTGTTTTCCACTTTCAAGGATATCTTTACCTAGTGTTCCTGGAATGAGACCTAAGACGTTGTTAAAAAGTGCTGTTTGTAAATGTGAGGTTTTTTGATGTGTAATAATCCCTACGCGCTTATCGGCAGCAAATGGTTTTGGTTTTGCAGAGCCTAAAACTAGGGCACAAGACAATCCTGCGGCGCCACCGCCTATAATTAAAGCGTCATAAATCATGATTTGCCATTATCAAGTTTTTCTATTTTTTTAGAGACTCTAAAAATTTGAAGTAAGAGAATAGCACAAAGCGCAGCGACAATTGTCATGACGGCTGTTGCACTTTCGCCTTTTAAAAGCGCATCGAAATTTAGTTTAGTTGCATTAAAAATAATTAATGCAATAGCAATTATTGTAGCAATGATGGTAAATACTTTCATCTGGTTAAATTTTTTAATAACCTATTTTTTTCTATTGACCTTTAACTTTTCTTGTCAATCGCTTATTACGGCCTTCGTTAGAAAATAGGTTATATAAATAAGACTTTAATGTTTGCTGCAAATAACTTTACAGATATGGCTAACAAAATTACACCAAAAACTTTTCTTATAATGTTAATGCCGTTTTTTCCGATGGCGCGTTCAATCTTTGCTGAGGTTTTTAAAACGATATAGATAAATATAACGTTAATAATAACCGCTACAATAATATTTTCTGTCCTAAATTCTGCCCTTAGAGATAGTAAAGTGGTTAAGCTTCCTGGGCCAGCAATTAAAGGAAATGCCAACGGAAACACTGACGCAGTAATAGCATCGTCTCCATTGTCTTTATAAAGTGTAATACCAAGAATCATCTCTAAAGCAATAAAGAATAACACGAAAGAACCTGCAACTGCAAAGGAGTTAACATCAATACCTATTAAGGACAGCATGCTTTTTCCTAAAAACAAAAAAGCAATCATAATTACTCCGGCAATTATCGAAGCCTTTTCACTCTGTATGTGACCAACTTTTTTTCTTAAATCAATAATTATAGGAATATTTCCAATAATATCAATTACGGCAAATAATACCATAAAAGCTGTGAAAATCTGCTTAAAATTAAGTTCCATTTCTAGTCTTTTTTAAAATCGCCGCAAAGGTGCGATTAATATGAGGAATTGCAATATTAAATTAGTGTAAATTTTATCTTTACAAAGTATTGCCGCATTAATACGTTATATTGACTTTAGTCGCTGTTTTAGGTTAAAGTTTATTTATTTTTGCCAAATGTTTCAGCTAGGAAAAACCATAGTTTCAGAAGATATTATCGAAAAAGATTTTGTCTGCAATCTTTCGGCATGCAAAGGCGCCTGCTGTATCGATGGTGATGCGGGAGCACCTTTGGATAAAGAAGAAGTTAAGATTCTTAATACCATCTACCCTAAAGTAAAACCATTTTTACGCAAAGAAGGCATCGAGGCAATCGAAGCACAAGGCACATCTATAACCACTGCTTTCGGAGATTTTGAAACACCACTAATTAACGGCGCTGACTGCGCCTATGTTATTTTCGATGAAAAGAAAACTGCACTCTGCGGCATAGAAGAAGCATATAATCAAGGTGAGATTGATTGGAAAAAACCTGTGTCTTGTCATTTATACCCTATTAGAGTAAAGGACTATTCCGAATTTTCTGCGGTAAATTACGACAAATGGGAAATTTGTGATGATGCATGCACGTTTGGTAAAGAACTACAAGTACCGATTTACAAATTTGTAAAAGAAGCCCTTATTAGAAAATTTGGTGAAGATTGGTATGCTGAGTTAGAAAAAGTTGCTGCCGAAAAATTTGGAAAATAAGCACATATCTAAAAATCACTTACAACAAATATTTTCAAAAACTAAAGAATTCTAAGACGATTTTTAAACAAAAATTTTGTTTATGTCAACATCGTGTTTTCAATCTCCCGAAAGGCTTATTTTTACACTTGCTACCAAATTTTTAATATTCTTTTTCTTACAAAAACAACATAAACACTTTAAATTTAAATAATTGATAATCAACTGTTTGAGTGTTATTTTTTTAATCGTGTTTAATTTTGAAAGAATTTTCTCGTTGTTAAAAACTTGTTGAAAAGGTTTCAGGTTTTTTTCAAAAATAAGTAAATGATTTTATCATATTTGTTAGTCCCAAGTCACTCGAAAAATTAATTCAACACAATCCAAAAAATTAAAGAACCATGTCGCAAGCAGTAGAGCCAATTTTACAAGAGAATAAGGATAGATTTGTAATATTTCCAATTCAACACCATGATTTATGGGAATGGTATAAAAAATCCGAAGCAAGTATTTGGACAGCAGAAGAAATTGATTTACACCAAGATATCACAGATTGGTCAGATAAATTAAACGACGATGAGCGTTACTTTATAAAGCACATTCTAGCATTTTTTGCTGCTAGTGACGGTATTGTGAATGAAAATTTAGCAGAGAATTTTGTAAACGAGGTACAATATACAGAAGCAAAATTCTTCTATGGTTTCCAAATTATGATGGAAAATATCCATAGCGAAACTTACTCGTTATTAATCGATACTTACGTTAAAGACGAAACTGAAAAGGACAAACTTTTTAAGGCTATCGAGAATTTCCCTGCCATTAAGAAAAAAGCAGAGTGGGCATTAAAATGGATTGAGTCGCCGAGCTTTGCAGAGCGTTTAATCGCTTTTGCAGCGGTAGAAGGTATCTTCTTTTCTGGGTCGTTCTGTTCTATTTTCTGGTTAAAAAAGCGTGGATTAATGCCTGGATTAACATTCTCTAACGAGCTAATTTCAAGAGACGAAGGTATGCACTGTGATTTTGCGGTTCACTTACACGAGCACCACTTGGTTAATAAAGTGCCAAAAGAACGTATTAAAGAAATCCTAGTTGATGCCCTTGATATCGAAAGAGAGTTTATTACAGAGTCGCTTCCTGTGAGTTTAATAGGTATGAATGCTAATCTAATGTCGCAGTACTTAGAGTTTGTAACAGACGGTCTTCTTGCAGATTTAGGCTGCGAAAAAGTATATAATACACCAAATCCATTCGACTTTATGGACATGATATCGCTTCAAGGGAAAACTAACTTTTTCGAAAAACGCGTTGGAGATTACCAAAAAGCAGGAGTACTTAATAAAGAAGTCGAAGAGGATAAGTACAATATGGATTTCGATTTTTAGTATCGAGTCTTTCAATAAGAAACAACCTTTTTTAGATAATTCGTAATCCCTCACAGGATTTGTATTACCTAATTTTAAATTAAATATTAAACTATCATAATTAAATGACTGTTAATCATTTAATTATGAAAATAGAATAACCAACTAACCCCTTTTCTGAACGGGCGATTTCAGAAAAATTAAAAACGTGTAACGTATGTATGTAATCAAAAGAGACGGAAGAAAAGAACAAATCATGTTCGACAAAATTACGGCGAGAGTTCGTAAATTATGCTATGGACTAAACGAGCTTGTGGATCCATTAAAGGTAGCGATGCGTGTTATCGAAGGACTTTACGATGGTGTAACTACAAGTGAGCTAGATAATTTGGCGGCTGAGATTGCAGCAACCATGACCACAGCTCATCCAGATTACGCACGTTTAGCAGCGCGAATTTCTGTTTCTAACCTTCACAAAAACACCAAGAAAACGTTTAGTGAGGTTATGCACGATTTGTATACATACGTAAATCCACGCACAGGTAAAGACGCACCTTTATTATCGGATGAAGTGTATAACGTTATCATGGAAAATAAAGACCGTTTAGATTCTACCATTATCTATAACCGCGATTTTGGTTACGATTATTTTGGTTTCAAAACATTAGAGCGTTCTTACTTATTAAAATTAAACGGAAAAATTGCTGAACGCCCTCAGCATATGCTTATGCGTGTTTCAATTGGGATTCATCTAAACGACTTAGATGCCGCAATTGAGACGTACGAGTTAATGTCTAAAAAATATTTTACACACGCTACACCAACATTATTTAATTCAGGTACACCAAAACCACAGATGTCTTCTTGTTTCTTATTAACAATGAAGGATGACAGTATTGATGGTATTTACGATACTTTAAAGCAAACCGCTAAGATTTCTCAATCTGCTGGTGGAATAGGACTATCTATCCATAACATTAGAGCTACAGGAAGTTACATTGCTGGAACAAACGGTACATCTAACGGCATTGTACCAATGCTAAAAGTATTTAACGATACAGCACGTTACGTAGACCAAGGCGGTGGAAAGCGTAAAGGAAGTTTTGCCATGTACATAGAACCGTGGCATGCAGATATCATGAGCTTCTTAGATTTAAAGAAAAATCATGGTGCTGAAGAATTACGTGCTCGTGATTTATTCTACGCTATGTGGATGCCAGACCTATTTATGAAGCGTGTACAAGAAAATGCAGAGTGGACCTTAATGTGTCCTAACGAGTGCCCAGGTTTATCCGATGTACATTCTGAAGAATTTGAAGCGCTTTACACGAAATACGAAGCAGAAGGTAGAGGTCGCAAAGCGATTAAAGCGCGTGAACTTTGGGAGAAAATCCTAGAATCACAGATTGAAACTGGTACACCCTATATGTTATACAAAGATGCCGCTAACCGTAAATCTAACCAGAAAAATTTAGGGACAATTAAGTCGTCTAACTTGTGTACGGAGATTATGGAATACACGTCTCCAGATGAGGTTGCGGTGTGTAACCTAGCATCTATTGCCTTACCAATGTTTGTTAAGAATGGTGAGTTTGACCATAAAGAACTTTTCCGTATTACAAAACGTGTCACAAAAAACTTAAACCGTGTTATCGATAGAAATTACTATCCGGTTAAGGAAGCTGAGAATTCTAACTTCCGCCACAGACCAGTAGGTTTAGGCGTACAAGGCTTAGCAGATGCATTTATTAAATTGCGTATGCCTTTTACGAGTGACGAAGCAAAAGCCTTAAACCAAGATATTTTTGAAACCTTATACTACGCTGCTGTTACAGCATCTATGGAAGAGGCAAAAGCAGATGGTCCATACGAGACTTACGAAGGTTCACCAATTAGCCAAGGACTTTTTCAGCATAACTTATGGAATATTAAAGATGAAGAATTAAGCGGTCGTTGGGATTGGGAAAAACTACGTAAGCAAGTAAAAAAGCACGGTGTACGTAACTCTTTGTTAGTAGCACCAATGCCAACAGCGTCTACATCTCAAATCTTAGGAAATAACGAGTGTTTTGAGCCATACACCTCTAACATTTATACACGTCGTGTATTATCTGGTGAGTTTATCGTAGTAAACAAACACCTGTTAGAAGACCTTGTAGAATTAGGTCTTTGGAATGATGGCTTAAAGAACGAAATCATGAGAGCTAATGGTTCTATCCAAAATATAGATGGTATACCAGAAGACATTAAGGAATTGTACAAGACGGTTTACGAAATGAGTATGAAAGACATTATAGATATGTCTCGTCAGCGTGGTTACTTCATTGACCAATCGCAATCTTTAAACTTATTTATGGAAGGAGCGACCATGGCAAAGCTGACATCTATGCACTTCTACGCATGGAAAAGCGGCCTAAAAACAGGAATGTACTACCTGCGTACAAAGGCTGCTGTAGATGCTAAGAAATTTACAGTGACAAGAGAAGTGAAGAAAGAGCCTGTTGCACAAAATGTAGCATCAGAATCTATAAAAGTTGCTGACGCTGCAGTTATAGAACAACAAAAGCAAAAAGCCGCAAAAACTGCGGCAAAATTTGCTGGAAAAACCGAGACTCCAGAAGCAGAACCAATGACGGCAGAGGAGATGAAAGCATTAATTGCTCAAGCTAAAGAAGCAGAAGGTGATGATTGCTTAATGTGTGGGTCTTAATATTTTAAGTGTTTATAAGCTGTCAAAATAATGGTGGCTGAGGCTCTCGAAGCCAAGTGTTATAAAAACCAACGTGAAAGCGTTGGTTTTTTTGGTTTATATTGATTTTAAATCAAGTTCAGAATGACAAATATGAAGAATTAATTCCCCAAAGTATCGGTTCCTAAATACTTATCATCTTTATTGTAATACCAAGCGCGTACTTTAGGCATTTTAATGCCATTTACGGTTTCTTCTTCGGTAAGTAATATGTATTCTCCAGAGTCAGGTTTTACTTTGCCATTGTCGTCCGTTTTATAGAACTGGTAGACTTCCATAGCATAAGTTTTTGGATTAAAATAGAAGTACCAAATATCAGAACCTACTTCGTCATCATAAGTGGCTTTTAAAACTAAGTAGTCTTTACCTTTAAAGGTTTGGCGCTTAACTTTTTGGTCAATGTTTGTACCGTTATCTTTTAACTTCATTGGTAAACCATACAAATAGGTATAATAGTTTTTGTACATATTGGCTCGCTCACACGTCATGTTTCTTTCTTTAGCTTGCTCTTTGCTTAGTTGTTTTTCATTATAAAACAAAAAGCAGTCGTCTTTGCCAACAGAATAGGTTTGTACAATAGTATCTCTAGTAGCAGTAACACTAAAGAATTCAGCAGGCAGGTTTATTGTAATATCGCTTACACGAGGACTTTGATTTGGCGTTGTCATGGTCACTTTAAAATTGCCAGAAAATGTCTCCCAATTGCTGTTTGGGTCGTGATAAGAAATGGCTTTGTCAAGAAGTTGTTGTCCCGTTAAGTTTTGGCAAATCAGTTTAGTTGTAGTCGTGGCAATTATTAAAAATAGTATAAGTATTCTCATGATTAGAATTTTTTATTGACTCTAAAGTTACATATTTGATTCTATCTCTAGGATGCGCATGAAATAGTAATTACATTTAAAAAAAATATAGTAACTTCAAGTGTATTACCATTAAGATATGCAATACGGATTTACCGATATACTACAGTTAATAGGAGCACTAGGTGTGTTTCTTTTTGGTATGAAGGTAATGAGTGATGCATTACTACTATTAGCTGGTAGTAAAATGAGGTCTATACTGGCACGAATGACTTCAAATCGTGTCTTAGGAATTGGTACTGGGTTTTTAATTACATCGGTTATACAATCATCTTCAGCAACGACATTAATGGTTGTGAGTTTTGCAAACGCAGGACTATTAACTCTGGTAGAATCTATTGGTGTTATTATGGGAGCGAATATAGGCACCACTATAACGGCATGGCTAATTACAATTTTAGGATTTAAGGTAAGTATGAGCACCATTGCACTGCCGCTTGTGGGTTTTGGTTTTGCTTTTACATTTTTAAAAAAGGAAAAGCTTAAGAATATTGGGAGTTTTGTTATTGGTTTTGCGCTATTATTTATTGGCCTGCAATTCTTAAAAGAGGCCATGCCAGATATAAAAAATAACCCTGAACTTCTGGCGTTTTTATCAAGCTACACAGACTTAGGCTATTTGTCTATTGTCCTCTTTTTACTTATAGGAACAATTTTAACGGTTGTAATACAATCGTCTAGTGCCACTATGGCTTTAACTTTAATAATGACTGCGCAAGGATGGATACCTTTTGAGTTAGCGGCGGCAATGGTTTTGGGAGAAAATATTGGGACTACGATTACTGCAAATCTAGCCGCGATAATTGGAAATTACAAAGCCAAACAAACCGCAAGAGCACATTTAATATTTAATCTAATTGGCGTCCTTTGGATGCTAATCTTGTTCTATCCATTTTTAAGAATTGTAGCCGATGTAGCTATGTCTTTAGGGTCAGAATCACCATACTTAAGCGCTGCAGCGATACCAGTTGCTATTTCTCTTTTTCATACCATTTTTAACGTAGCAAATACCTTTTTATTGGTGTGGTTTGTAAAGCCTATTGCCAAAATAGTAGAGCGCTTTGTACCAGAGAAAATAGAACCAGAACAGCAGGTGGACGCGCCAAAATATTTAAAGCATGAAGTCTTAAAATATCCTGAAACAGCGATTTTGGCATTGTCAAGAGAGTCGCAACGTCTTTTTAAGAATTCCGTTTTCGAAATAGTATCTCATGCGCTTCACATTCACCGAACAGATATAAAATCTGAAGAAAAGTTGAAGACCGTCATTAAAAAATCGAATATATTATTTGATGCAAACGTAAGAGATTTATACACCAGACGCGTTAAAACTATTTATGGTGAAATAATTAGATATGCATCGCTTACCCAAAATAAGTTTACACTCACAGAAGCTCAGAATAGAGAGATTACCGAGCTTAAAGCTGCCAATAGAAAAATGGTCGAAATTCTTAAGGCCGTTTTAGAATTAAGTAAAAATGTGTCTATGTATCTAAATTCTGAAAATAAATACATTAAAAAGGAGTACGATAAGTTAAGAAAACGCACTGCAAAAGTTCTCAGAGTTATCCATTTGTTTAGAACAGAAACGGACAACTTAGCCTATCACAGAAAATTAATGGCAATGAAAGCGGCGTTGAAAACTAATAAGCAATCCAATGATATAGCAATCGATAATTTAATAAGAAAGGACAGGATAACCACCGATATGGCATCCTCACTTTTTAATGATTACGATAACGTAAATGACATTGTCTATAAACTTATTGATGTCGCAGATTTACTTTATAGTAAAAAGGATACCCTGTTAAACAATGAGAATTTTTAATCAGAAATTTTTGATTTATGAATGCTAAATTACTTGAAGTTGCACGAGTGTTTTTTAAACTGGGTTGTTTTGCCTTCGGAGGTCCTGCAGCTCATATTGCAATGATGGAAGACGAAATCATCGAAAAGCGTAAATGGATGACTCGTGATTACTTCTTAGATTTGATTGGTGCCACAAATTTAATACCAGGCCCCAATTCTACCGAAATGACCATGCACTGCGGTTATGAACGAGCAGGTAAAGCAGGTCTTTTTGTAGCTGGCATAGCATTTATATTTCCTGCTACTGTTATCACTGCTTTTTTAGCTTATCTCTACGTTAAGTATGGTCAATTACCAGAAGTAGAACCTTTTATTTATGGAATTAAACCTGCAGTCTTAGCTATTATTGCCTCTGCAATTCTCAAATTAGGTAAAAAAGCGATAAAGAGTGCAGAGCTAATTATTTTGGGATTGTTGGTTTTAATAGCAAGTTTACTTGGGGTAAACGAAGTTGTAGGGTTGTTAACAGCTGGAGTTTTGGGGATGTTATATTTTTATATAAAAAGTAAATCAATAAGCGATTTTAAAAGTGTAACTCCTTTCATTTTTTTATTCGGAATTCAAGCAACAGCAACAAAAGTATCTGCTATAAAACTTTTCTTTATTTTTCTTAAAGTTGGAGCTATACTCTACGGCAGTGGCTATGTGCTCTTTGCTTACTTAGATGCAGAATTAGTCACTAGAGGTTTATTAACCAGGTCCGAACTTATAGATGCTATAGCAATTGGACAATTTACACCTGGGCCAGTATTATCTACATCTACGTTTATTGGATATCAACTATCTGGTTTTAGTGGAGCTTTGCTGGCAACGACAGGTATCTTTTTACCATCTTTCTTATTTGTGTTAATATTAAATCCATTTATTCCAAAAATGAGAAACTCTAAAATTCTTAGAGGTTTTTTGGACTCAGTTAATGTTGCAGCAGTGGCTGTGATGTTAGCCGTATTAATCGTCATGGGTAAAGAAACGTTGATAGAATGGCAAAGTATAGTTATTGCCTTAATCGCTGTCCTTTTAACGTTTAAAACAAAAGTTAGCACGATTTGGACAATCCTTATTGGAGCTATTTTAGGGTTTTTCTTATTGACTTTTACAAAGTAAAAAAGCCACCGATTAGGGTGGCTTTTAACAATAATTAAGGTTATTTATACTTTGCGTTTTATAACTTTTTGTCCGTATCAACATTTGTTCCGTCTACAATCTCTATGGTAGCAGGCTCTACAGAAGCGTCATGGGCACTGTGGTATTCCTCTAGAAGATTCATAGTCGCATTAATTAAATCTTTTGTCTCAAGTAAAACACTGAAGTATAAGGTGGTATTTTTAGGACTAGACTCTTCAGTACGTGTACGCTTGACTTGTTGCTTTATCTTATCCTTAACAAGGTCATAAACTTCTTTTTTCTCGTTTATGATAGCTCCAATGTCCTCAAAAGATTCAGATTTAAATGCCTTTTCTGTGTCGGCAAATAAAACCTCAAGCTTATCATCTATTTCCTTTAACTCTTTAATTTGGCTAAACTTAAGTTTTTTGTGGTTGTTATTAATATGCTTATGACTCACTTTAGAAATATACTCTAGTGATTGTGCCATATCTTGAAGGTGCCCTAGAATGTTAATATAAAAGTTGCTGGCTTCGACACTAGATTCATCTAGATTTTTGATGAAATAGAATATATTATCACGTAATGTATCAATTTCATTAGATAATTTAACCACTTGTCCTTTACTCTTCTTTAGTAGTGGTAATTCTTGTTTCGCTAAACCAACAATAGAATTAGAGTATATTCTGTTGGTGCGTTTCACAACCTTAGCAATATTTCTGGCACTCTCGTGAATAACACCCTGTACAGAACTAATTTCTGCCGTTGTTAAACTGTCTTCATCAATTTTGCTAGTAGATTTATCTTTATGTGATTTATAGTTTCTATATAATAAGATAGCGGTTAGTAATAGAAGAATTGGTATCATGACACTTGGATTCCAATTAATTAAGAATACCACAAAACCAGCAGCAATAAATGCACCTATAGCGGTTCCAAACCATCCTCCAATGACGTTTAATACACCAGCTACACGATATACTGCACTTTCTCTTCCCCAAGCTCTGTCGGCTAAAGACGTACCCATAGCCACCATAAACGTTACGTAGGTTGTTGATAGCGGTAACTTCATGGAAGTAGCTATAGCAATTAATATACCTGCAACCATTAAATTAACTGAGGCACGAATCATATCGAATGCAGGAGCATCGATACTTTGGTCTTTCGTCAAAACGAAATTTGGTTTTTCAAAGCTTTTACCAATCTTTTCTCGAACTGACTGAGGTACTATGGCTCCGAAATATGTTGACAATTGAGTAGTTCCTTTTACTACTGCTCTAGAAAGTCTATTTGGTTCAAATTTCTCGTGCGTTTCACCTTGTCTAGATAAACTTATTTCTGTTTCAGCAACCGTTTTAGCCTTTTTAGAAAGCCACAAGGTTAATACCATAATTGCTCCAGCAATAAATAACAAATAAGGTTCTGCAGGCACTTTTTTCTCTAACACGGCCATTGACATAGCTACATCCATACCTCCAGCTGCCCAAGCTTCGTAAGAGTGGTAAGCTGCCATTGGTACACCAATAAAGTTTACTAAATCATTACCAGAAAAGGCTAAAGCTAATCCAAAGGTTCCCACCGCTATTACAACTAGTAAAACCGTTTTTTTGGCTAGCATTTCAAAAACATACGAGAATATGGTCCAAAAGACAAAACTTCCTAATATAATAAAGATTTCATTACCTTCAAGTAAGCCTTTTAAATCTGAATAATAAGGTGTCCCTTTTAAACCTTTTAAGAAAATGAAGTAGGTAATAGATGCCAATGCAATACCACCAAAAATAGCTCCAAAATTCTTTACCTTTTTTTCATGATTGAAGGTAAAAATAAGCCTGGATACCCATTGAACAAATGCTCCGACGGAAAATGCTATAACCACAGACAGTAAGATTCCACCAATAATTTCAGTGGCTTTTTTAGTATTTATATAACTTCCTAAATCTGCGAGAGATTGAGTGTCTGAATGGCTAATTTTAATCAATGACATAACTACCGCTGCGCCTAAAAGGTTAAATACGATAGAAACTGTAGTAGAAGTTGGTAAGCCCAACGTATTGAAAAAATCTAATAACAAGATGTCCGTAATCATTACGGCCATGAAGATGAGCATGATTTCACCAAACTCAAACTGCGCGGGCACAAAGATTCCTTTTCTAGCTACCTCCATCATACCACTTGAGAAAACAGCTCCGATAAAAATTCCTAAACTCGCAACAATCATTATTGTTCTTAAAGAAATAGCTTTAGAACCAATTGCTGAATTTAGAAAGTTGATAGCATCGTTACTAACACCAACGATAATATCGAACACAGCTAATACTGTGATTGCAATCAACATAAATAAATAAATATTATCCATAATTTTTTGTTTAAAAAAGCATGCAAATATCGTTAGATTTTGCAGCCGGTAGGTTACCTAAATGTTATATTTTAAGATTTTAAAAATGAATATCAAAACCTAGTCTAAAGGTAATATTATCTTCATTACCATCGACAGTAGTATAACTGATATCAGATTGTACTTTTAATTTATGGCCAACAACAAATTTGTTAACACCCAAGGTATATTGCCTTTCAGGAGCACGATTAGTAATGGATTCGAAATTTGTTTGCGTATAACGCCCAGCAATTTCATAATTACTTTTAAACAAATAACCAGCTTGTAAGTTTAATGCATTACCTGTTAACACAACATCTCCTGTCGGAGTAACACCATCTGCTTCAGTAGCTATTTCATCATCGGCAGTTCGTTTAGCGTATTCACCCATGAATGAGAATCCGTTGTACTTAAACATTGCATCAGCAAAAACAGTGGTTTGGTCAGTTTCGTATAGTGTACCATCTGTACGTAGCATATAATCACCTGCAAACCCTCTTTCTCTTACTGCATTTTGATTATAGTTGTATGTAAGGCCAACCATTAGTTTAGGCTTTTCTTCTCGTTTCAAGTCTGATTGAGAATAATCGCCTTTTGATTTAAAAGTACCAAACGGTAAAAACTCTACACGAGCAGTATATTGCAAACCACCTTCGTTTCCTTCAGTCACGTTCCGGCCTTCACCTTGAGAAAGGGAAAGTTTTTCACGCATTAAAAAATCTTTACCGAGTTTAGTTTTATGACGTAATTGAATACCTAGGTCACGGTCAATATTGAAGCGACTATTTAATAAAGACCGATCTACAAGTTGCATATTTGCCGAGGATACAACACGCTCCACATTTCCAGGCAATTTAGTTTGACCTGCCCAAAGTTCCCAATTTCCAGCAAAATTCCACATAATTACCGCATCTAAGATGTAACGAGGTGTATTTCTGTTGAATTGATTTGCTCCGGAAATATCTCTATTAGACAAACCCAGCTCTATCTTATATTTTAATTTTGAACTGTAGGCAAAGCCATCGAACTTTAATCGTGCTCGTCGAACGATAAAGTTGTGCTCAGGGCTAACATATTGATTACCATCGTGGTCCCAAGAGGATATAGAACGTACTTGGAAGCGAGGGGCGAATTTTACACTAAAAGAACTGTCCTTTGCGGTGAAGTTAATTAATCCTTTTCCGAACTTTGTATCGCTAATTTCTTGAGCGTCAACAAAGGTCAATGTAAAAATAGCAATAGCTATTAGGCTAAATTTCAGTTTCATTTTGAAAGTATTAGTTTTTGTCGCTGCAAAGAACTTATATATTCAATAAACCAATGTTTCTTAAAAGTTAAGTTTAAGTAAAAAAAAACTGCCTTTTATAAGGCAGTTTGGTAGGAAATCATATAATGAAGTCGACAAAAACTAATACATATATGAAAACCTAAATGTGTATTGTATATGACAAAGAACTTAGTTATTGTTAAACTAAACGTCATGCTAATATTAATTTATTATTAAAAAAATAAGGGTTTGGAAATAGTTTAAAGTTTTGAAAAACAGTATACTACAATTGCAATGTTAACTTAATGTTACTCAAAAGTTGCTTTATTGTTAATTGTTGTATATATTTGATACAAGTACAAATTATATTTCATGAAAAAGATAGTATTGCTCCTTATTGCTTTCACAATGACAACGGCCTTTTACGCTCAACAAAAGCGCGATTTAAAACTAAATAAAGACTCTGAATTAATAGAGGTGGTTTATTATCATGATAATGGAGAAATAAGCCAAACAGGATTTTATACTCTTGAGGGTAAATTACAAGGTGATTGGTTTAGTTATAATTCGGAAGGACAAAAGTTAACCTCTGCAAAATATGATAACGGTCAGAAAGTTGGAAAGTGGTTTTTTTGGAGTGGAGACAAATTAAAAGAGGTAGATTATTCGAAAAATAGAATTGCTAAAGTGAGTGAATGGACCAATAAAACCACCATAGCATCTAACAAATAATAATTAACTAACTATAAAACGAAAAAGGCATCCAATTTGGATGCCTTCTTCGTTTTTATGAAATAAAGAGGATTAAAATCTAACCCAACCTAACGTCCAATCGTTTGCTGCATCAACTGCACCTACGTAGTTAACAGAAGTAAACCATGAGTTAATAGTAGATGGGTCTATAGCATTAGCTTCGTACGTTCCTCTAATACCATCCAATTCAAAATCAGAAGGAATTGCTGTACCAGCATTATTAAATGGAGCGCCTGACCCGTCTAAAGTATAGTTTGAATACAGAGAAAAATCAGCAAAATCTACAGTAGCATTTCCGCCGTGATCTAAATCAAAAGAATTGACATTATCTATAATAGAATTTCTAACTTCAACTTCGCCATTGTTTAAATTAATTAGAGTTTGATCATCGTCAACCTCAATCCCTTTTCCTGGAAATCCTTTAATAATCATGTTGTAAGCTGCCACTTTTGTACCTGCTCTAAACTCTATTCCTTTATTCTCGCCATCGCCATCTTCTGCTCCTAATAAAGTAATATTAGAAATTGTAGGGTAAGAAAACGGAACGGCATCTGGTGTCGAAGATAAATTATCGGCTTCGATACCTTTGTCTCCTTCTAAAGATGTTTGTTGCACAACCCAGAATTGACCTCTACCAACCCAGCCGTCAGTCCAATCAAAACTATCGTCTTGTGCACCTGTAGAAACAGCATATTTTAAATCTACTGTGCCACCATAAAATTCAATACCATCATCGTTTCCTAAATACGTTTGGATGTACTCTAAAGTTGTACCGCTACCAACGCCGTATAACGACAAACCATTATATTCCGAGTCTGCATTAATACGGCCACCGCTATATTCTAAACGGACATAGCGTAATATACCTGAGTTGTCGGTTGCATCTGTTCCGCCATAAGAGATGTTTGCTACTTCTGCAGTCGCTGTTGTGCCTCTGTTTATTGGAGCTTTACCAGCTATAATTAGTCCGCCCCAGTCACCTGGATTAGGAGTGTTTTGGTTAGATGTAAAAACAATAGGCTCAGAAGCAGTACCTTCTGCCATTATTTTAGCACCTTGATTAATCAATAAGTAAGAAAAAATACCATCAGTAGACTGTCCAGCAACAATTCTTGTTCCTGCTTCAATTGTAATGGTAACACCGTCTACTACAGATACACCACCTACCAACTGATAGCAATTATTAGATGTTAACGTAATATCTGATGTAATTTCTCCGGATAATTCAATGCAATCAGAGCCGTTTGAGCCTCCGCCTGGATTAATAGTGACATCTCCAATAGTTTCTTCGTTAATTGTACATGCTTGAAACACTATAACAAAAGCTATAAATACACTTTTAATTAAATTCTTTGTTTTCATTGTTTTTAATTTTTGATTGTGTTGTTCTTTAAAATTTGTAAGTAAAACCTAAACTAAAGTTTGCACCTATTTGGTAAGAACTTACAGTGAGTTCTTGATTAATATCTTCTTGATCTTGGTATCTGTCTATGGTTGGATTTAGGATGTTCTTTGCAGAAAAACCAATCTCCCAATGCTTATTTATAACATCTTTAAAGTTGAAGTTTAATGTAGCAAAACCTTTTTCGAAAATGTCACCCACACCATTTCCGCCAGCTGAATATATTCTATCACCGAAGTAATTAAAATCAAAAGTGGCCGATACATCATGGTTACCAAATTCTTTAGAAAAATTGATATCAGTATTAAAAATGTATGGTGACGCACCTTGTAATTTACGTTCTAAATTAGTTGGAGCGATTGATGCATTTAATACGGTTACGGTAGGATCTATAACAACTTTAGTATACATTACTGTTGCATTAAGACCAAAAGAGAAGTTGCTTAATAAGCTTTCGTCATCTTCGTTGGTAAAAATATTGTTTAGTTGTTGTCTATACTCAACCTCACCACCAAAAATTTTGGCATTATCAGAGTTTACAAACGAGTTATTGTTATTAGCGGATGCTATTCTAATTTTCTCGATAGGTTGATCTAGGTATTTACCAAAAGCACCTACAGAGAATACTTCGCCATTTCTAGGAAAGTACTCGTACTTAATATCTACGTTATAGTTGTCCGAGTTTGTTAGGTTAGGATTACCAATGGTAAACTCGTTAACATCTTCATCTAAGAAAGGCGCAGTTTCGGTAAAAAGCGGAAGTGTAACCGATTTACTCGCTGCAAAACGTAGGTTGGTTTTTTCATTTAAAACATACTTTACGTCCAAGCTCGGCAAGATAAAAGTTTCGTCGATTGTACCAACAGAGTCTTCGATTGTAACGGGGTCTTTAAAGAATACATTCTGTTCGAAATCTTCAACTCTTAAACCTGCATTTATGACTGTTTTTTCTGAAGCTTGCCATTTCAGCAAAGCGAAACTTGCAAAATTGCTAAAGTCTGCTGTGTATGAGTTTTGTGGACGTGTTACCTCTAAAACACTATAGACATCGTTTAGCAGATTTGTTTCATTTAAAAATGCATCTGGATTGTTAAATTCTACAACGCTGTTGTTTGCATCAAATATGTAATTGATTTGCTGTGCTTCAAAATCACGGTCCTTGGTTCTTGTATTGATACCAAAGGTTAACTTGTTCTTGTAAACGTCGTCTTCGTCTTTTGAGAAGTTAATATCAAAAGCCACGTTTGTCGAAAAATCGTCTTCGTTTAATTCTTGATAAAAACGCTGGTTGTCACTATCGTTTGTGTTTCTAAAGTTACCAAGAACTACAGAGCCATCTTGTCTTTCCGAAAAGAATAGTTGTCTTCTGTCTGGAATATACCCCAATGCTTTATTATAAGCAGCACCATAGTTAAGTTGGTATTTGCCTTCATTAAATTTATGTTCACCAGTAATCTGCTGAGTAAATAAATTGTTCTGCTGAAATGTACCACGTCTTACAAATGTATTTAGCTCTGTATTTTCACCAGATACACCCGTAAATTCTCTTAGTTCGTCTTCGGTGTCGTTAACAAAAAGCGTAGTAGATGTAATGGTATTATTAGAATTCCACTTAAATGAAGCACTACCTAAAACAGTAGAATTAGTAGTGTATTTATAACGGTTATAGTCAAACAAGAAGGAGCCTAAGTCTAATTCGCCTTGAGAGTTGTAAACAGTCTCAAAACCATCAATCGTAGCTTCATGTCCGTTGCTAAATGACCCTAAAACTAAAATATCTAATTTGCTTGATTCTCCTGTTTCAAAACTGTGACCTGCCAATATATTTGCGTTTACATTTGGACCATCTAAGCGTTGTTCTGGGTTAAAGCCTGTTTTAAATGGATACAGCTCTATATCGTTACTGTTGTATGTGTAACCAGGGATATTTAATAGAGGCGTTGGGCTTCTTGAGCCATCGTCTAACCCGAAGAAATCGTATTTTCCACCGCCTAAAAGAAAGAAATCATTAGATATTGCTGTAGTGTTTACGCCAGAACCAAACCCTATCTCTAATAGCTCTTTTCCCGGTCTATCTTTGGTGTTTATATCTACACTAGCGCCAGCAAAATCTCCATACAAGCTAGAAGAATACGCTTTGTAAATTCCTAGATTTTCAACAATCTTAGTAGGGAAAATGCCTAGGTCCAACAACTTAAGTTTTGGGTTTAAGGAAGGAATAGGTAAACCATTTAGGTAAGCAGTATTGTAACGGTCACCTAAACCTCTAACATAAAGCTTATCACTTTCTTTAGAAATACCTGCGGCTTTAGTTAATCCTGTTGCTACATCGCCTACACCTTTTTTAGACAATTCGGTAGCACCAATTTTGGTTTGTATTGTTGTTGCCTTTTTTTGCTCTAAAAGGATGGCGCTCTCTGTTTCTCTTTTAGCTGTAGTTTTAATAACAACTTGATCAAGAGTGGCAGCACTAGCACCCATAATTACATCAACTGTTTTTGTTTGTCCTGCGATAACCTCAACTTGTCTTTCGATAGTTTCGTATCCAACAAAACTAAAAATTACTGTGTATGTGCCAGGACTTAAATTTTCAATAATATACTTACCATCAATATCCGAAGTTGTACCGGTTGTAGTGCCTTTAATAAGAATATTTGCAAAAGGTAACGGTTCGTTATTAAAATCTTTGTCAGTTAATTTACCTGCTATAGCACCTGTTTGTGCAATGGTAATTACCGAAAAAAATAATGTAAAAATGACTAAAATATGTTTCATCAGTTTTTTTGTAATTTGATGCTGCAAAGAAAGGACAGCTTTTGTAGTTTCAGGTTAATCAAAAATTATCCCTTGGTAATTAAAAGGTTATACAAAAGTTACCCAATCATTAACAGAAAGCGCAATTACGAAACGATTTGTTAACATAAAAAGGTTGCTTTATTTTCAAGCAAAAGCCTATACTGTCTTTCTCAATTTATTTATCTTGCTTTCCTAATTTAATCCAACCATGAACTGGGAACAACTACTTTCTTTAAAACGATTTGGAGATACTAATAAACGCTTACGAAAAGAACAAGACGAGACACGCCTAGGCTTTGAGGTAGATTATGATCGCGTTATTTTTTCATCAGAATTTAGAAGTCTTCAAGACAAAACGCAAGTTGTTCCTTTGTCTAAGACCGATTTTGTGCATACACGCTTAACACATAGTTTAGAGGTTAGTGTTGTTGGGCGTTCACTAGGCAGACAAGTAGGTAGGCTTATTCTAGAAAAGCATCCGCATTTGCAAAATATTCATGGATATCAAATTAATGATTTCGGTGCTATTGTCGCCGCAGCAGCACTGGCACACGATATCGGGAATCCACCTTTTGGACACTCAGGAGAAAAGGCCATAGGCGCCTATTTTTCTGAAGGTAAGGGTGTTAAGTTTAAAAGCGAATTAACACCGAAACAATATCAAGATTTATGTGATTTTGAAGGCAATGCCAATGGGTTTAAAATCTTAACCGAAAGCCGAGAAGGTCGTAAAGGAGGATTACGTCTTAGTTATGCAACATTGGGTGCTTTTATGAAATATCCTAAAGCTTCACTGCCAAAGAAGCCAACGTCGCACATAGCAGATAAAAAATATGGTTTTTTTCAAAGTGAAGAAGAGACGTTTATAGAAGTAGCAGAAGAGTTGGGTTTAAAAATACGAGATGCAAAGAATAAAGCGTTTGCTAGACATCCATTAGCGTATTTAGTTGAAGCTGCTGATGATATTTGTTATACTATTATAGATTTTGAAGATGGTATAAATCTTGGTCTTATAGAAGAAGATTATGCATTAGAATATCTTATTAAACTTGTAAAAGACACAATTAATACGGACAAGTACGCGGCTCTAAAAACAACCGAAGACCGTGTGAGTTATTTAAGAGCTTTGGCTATTGGCACTTTAATTAACGAAGCCGTTTCAATATTTATGAATAATGAAGACAAAATACTTTCAGGTGATTTTGATACCGGACTTTTAGATGTAAGTCGTTATAAAGCCCAGATAAAGGACATCATAGATATTAGTATAAAAAACGTATATCAATCTACAGAGGTCGTTGATAAAGAAATTGCTGGTTATAAAGTGTTAGAAGGTCTATTATCTGTATTTGTAAATACCGCTAGTAATGTTTTTAATAATACTTTATCTAGCTACGACTCATTAGTTTTAAAGATGCTTCCAGAAACCGTTAAACTCTCAAACACATCATTATACGATAATTTAATGGCAATCTGCTTGTACATATCCAAGCTCTCGGACTCCAACGCAATGCTTTTATATCATAAAATTAGAGGAAACACTATTTAATTTAGTACTGTAAATCAATTAGTTATAAAATATTTGTGCATTTCGTCGATTAAATTTGTTTTTTAACGAGATAAAATGTTCTTTTGAAGTGTTAGAATCCCAAATCTACCATGACTTATGAAAAATAATGTTCTTAGTGCTTTTGTAGTGTTTTTTGCAGTAGTAGCCTGTCTATTAATTATAGACGACATTTCGCATGGTGTAACTAAAAATGACTCTGATTCGGCAGATGTAAAGGCTGAAATACCTCAGAAAAAGTCTGAAAATCTAGCAACACTAGATTTAACTGCGGACAATTAATTTTTGAAGTTTTTTTCTAAGACTAGCCTCGTCAATACCGTTTACAGATTTTAGTTGATTAATAGTGCCGTGTTCTGTAAACGTATCTCTCACACCCATTATTTCAATCTTAGATTTGTAGTCATTGGCATTAGCAAATTCTAGAATTGCAGTTCCAAATCCACCAACAATAGTTCCATCTTCTATGCTAATTATCACCTTATATCTTTTAAATAAAGTATGGAGTAAATCTTCATCTAAGGGTTTTACAAAACGCATATCGTAATGGCCCACACCTTCAAAATCTATATTGTTTTCTAAAACACTAGTTACCGTATTTGACGTTGTTCCAACTGATAGAATCGCAATATCTTTTCCTTCTTTTAAACATTCGCCTTTCCCAATTTCAATTGTTTCAAAAGGCTTTTTCCAATCTAATAGTGTACATCTACCACGAGGATAACGAATGGCGATTGGAAAATTAATGCCTTGTTGTACGGTGTACATTATGTTTCGAAGTTCAATAGCATGTCTGGGTGCAAAAATCACTAAGTTTGGAATACACCTTAAATACGCCAAATCAAAAACCCCATGATGTGTAGCGCCATCTTCGCCAACTAAACCAGCGCGATCTAAACAAAAAATAACAGGTAGTTTTTGTAAGGCAACATCCTGAATGACCTGATCGTATGCGCGTTGTAAAAATGTAGAATAAATGTTGCAAAACGGAATTAGTCCTTGTGTGGCCATTCCGGCAGCAAGCGTTACAGCATGTTGCTCCGCAATTCCAACATCAAAAGCACGGTCTGGAATTGCTTCCATCATGTATTTTAAAGAACTTCCTGTCGGCATAGCAGGTGTAATTCCAACGATTTTTTCATTCTCTTTTGCTAATTCTACTATAGTTTCACCAAAAACGTCCTGAAATTTTGGAGGTTGGCTTAAGCCAGATGTAGCAATCAATTCCCCAGTTTTTGCATTAAACTTTCCTGGAGCGTGGTATTTAACCTGGTTTTCCTCAGCTTGTTTTAAGCCTTTTCCTTTTGTGGTAATCACATGCAGAAATTTTGGACCAGACATCGATTTTAAACGCTCTAATTCTGCGATTAGTTTTGGTAAATCATGGCCATCAATAGGTCCGGAGTAATCAAAATTTAAGGCTTCAAAAATATTGTCTTGCTTTTCGGTTCCCTTTTTAACATTGGTAAGATACTGTTTTAAAGCACCAACACTTGGGTCAATTCCAATAGCATTATCATTAAGTATAACAAGTAAATTGGCGTCCGTTACTCCAGCGTGGTTTAAGCCTTCAAAGGCCATACCGCTAGCTATTGAAGCGTCACCAATGACGGCGATATGTTGTTTTTGCAAGTTGCCCGTTACTTTAGAAGCAATGGCCATACCTAGCGCTGCAGATATTGATGTGGAAGAGTGACCAACACCAAAGGTATCGTATTCACTCTCGTCACGTTTTGGAAAACCACTAATACCACCGAATTGTCTATTTGTATCGAAAATTTCTTTCCGCCCCGTCAAGATTTTATGTCCGTAGGCTTGGTGACCAACGTCCCAAATGAGTAAATCTTCAGGTGTGTTAAACACATAATGCAGTGCAATAGTTAACTCCACAACACCTAAACTAGCGCCCAAGTGACCTTCTTTAGTCGCAACAATATCAATAATAAATTCACGTAACTCTTGGGCAAGTGCAGATAAATTATCTTGAGATAATTGTCTTAAATCTTCTGGGAAGTTGATATGGTCTAAGAGTTGTTTTTGCACAAAGCAAAAATACTCATTTTATCAGTCTTCTACTTTGAAAGTTATAGGTAAGTTGTATAATGTAGAAACTGTTTTTCCATTGTGTTTTGCGGGAATAAACTTTGGCAATAATTCTATGACTCTTTTAGTTTCTTTTTCAAAAGCTGTATGAGGTGCTCGTATTTGTATATTGACTATATTTCCTAAACTGTCAATTTCAAATTGAGTAAGGATTTTTTGAATTCCTGATAAGCCTAGATGTCCTTGACTAGTTACAAAATTATCAAGTATTATGTTTCTAATTTTTTCTTGAAAGAATTTCCGCTCTTCGGAAATTGAAATATTCTTAGGAGTACTTTTGAACTTTGGTGGCGAATCAACTTCCATAAAATAATATGGGTCATTAGGCTTTCTTTCAGGTCCTAGGCAATGAATGACATCAACAATACTGTCTTTTATTACTACTATTGTATCAATTGTTGTTTTGTTTATCGAATCTTCTTTGATTTTTTTTTCATTACAATTAAAGAAGATAAAAGAAATCAACAAAAAGCTAAAATATTTCATATCCAAAGAATTTCTTATTGAGCATCAATTTTCTTGCCGTATTTGTTTTACTAATTTGAAACTGTATTTTTATAACCATGATAAACCCTTTCGACGATACATACTTTATGAAAAAAGCACTTCAGGAAGCTGAAGCGGCTTTTGGAAAAGGTGAAATTCCTGTTGGTGCCGTTGTTGTTATTAATGACAAAATTATTGCCCGTTCTCATAATCTCACAGAGTTACTTAATGATGTGACAGCACATGCCGAAATGCAAGCTATTACGGCTGCTGCCAATTTTTTAGGTGGTAAATATCTTAATAATTGTACGTTATACGTCACGCTAGAGCCTTGCCAGATGTGTGCTGGCGCTTTGTATTGGAGCCAGATTTCTAAGATTGTTTATGGAGCGTCTGATGAGCAACGTGGTTTTAAAACTATGGGAACACAATTGCACCCAAAGACAAAAGTAATAGGTGGTATTCTAGAGCAAGAAGCATCAGAACTCATGAAACGCTTCTTTATTGAGAAACGTAATCTAAATTGACAAAACATCATCATTTGTCATGCTGTCCCGAAGCTTTGGGAGTTTCAGCATCTCATCAAACTCCTAAATTATAACCAAAAAAAACGCCCAACCATCGGTTGAGCGTTGAAACTAATAAAGTATATCTTATTCTTAAAGAATGCTTACGTTTGCAGCAACCATTCCTTTGCGTCCTTCTTCTTCTGTGTACTCTACGTTATCGCCTTCGCGAAGTTCTAATCCATTAAGGTTTGATACGTGTACGAAGATGTCTTTTCCTGTTTCTTCGTTGGTAATGAATCCAAATCCTTTTGAATCATTAAAAAATTTAACTGTTCCAGTCATTATAAATAAAAATAAAAATTAAAGTGCAAAGGTACAGTTTAAAACATTACATAGACGAAATAACGCGTTTTATTTCAAAAAGTTACAATTTCTTAATATTTACCTTGTTTTTGATTTTCTCTCATTTTCTTAATACTATCTTTTGTAATCATGTAATCTTTAGGGTCTTTGTCTTTCCAGCGATAGTAAGAGAATAGTGGAAAAACTATAAAGAAAATACCCATTACACCAAAGCCTATAAGTTTTTGGGAATACGTCACATCCATTGTAAAGCCACACACTAAACTAGTCATTGAGGCTATAAATGCGATAAAGGTTATTATTTTAATGAATTTCATATTAGGATGTAAAATTAATTAATTCCTTTCGGTATGCCGTTAGTAATTTAGATTTTGAAACAAAGCCAAAATACTTTTCGTCCTTAATTACAGGAAGATTCCACGCACCGGATTCCTGAAATTTTTTCATTACATCTTGCATCGAATCTTTTTCATAGATAATAAATTCAGGCGGGCGATGCATAAAAGTTTCCACAGTTGTAGAGTCGTAAAGCGATTGGTCAAACATGACTGTTCTAATATCGTCTAGTAGAATTATACCCATAAAATTATTCTCATTATCCGTTACTGGAAATAAATTGCGACTAGATTTAGCCACACCATTTTTAAGCATATCGCCAAGCGTCATTTCAGGATTTAGAACTATAAAGTTCTTTTCTATAACAGCATCTAAGTTCATTAACGTCAATACACTTTTGTCCTTGTCTTGGGTCAATAACGCGCCTTTCTCTAATAATTCTTTTGTGTAGATGGTATGGTCTAAAGCATTTTTGTTAATAATAAAAGACATAGAAGCCGTAATCATCAAAGGCACAAAGAGCTGATAACCACCAGTAATTTCAGCAATTAAAAAGATTGCTGTCAACGGCGCATGTAATACACCAGCTATCAGTCCTGCCATACCAATAAGAGTAAAGTTTGCTTCGGAAACCGAAAAGCCTAAGCCGCAATTATTAATTATTTTGGCGACTAAGTTTCCTAAAGAGCTTCCCATGACTAAGGTTGGGATAATAATTCCGCCAGTTCCGCCAGCGGCAAAAGTTGTGGTCA
The DNA here is from genome assembly GCF_004346845.1 of Winogradskyella wandonensis. Taxonomy (GTDB): domain Bacteria; phylum Bacteroidota; class Bacteroidia; order Flavobacteriales; family Flavobacteriaceae; genus Winogradskyella; species Winogradskyella wandonensis. Next base: position 42,843 of record NZ_SMGI01000004.1, read on the forward strand.
TGGCAATAGCTTTAAAAACGGTAATGCCAAAAAGCAGTCCAATCACAACCCATATATTGTCTAAATAATTGTCAAAAAGAGAAGCGCCAATCGCTTGCTTATCGTTACCTAACATTAAATCGTTTATAAAACCAAAACCTTCACCGTAAAGCGGTGGAATAAAATAAAGCATCACACCAATAGCTAAACCACCAACAATAAGTTTTTGTCTGGCAGACTTAAAACGATTAAAGATGGAAGTCACTCCAAAATAAATTTTTGTAAAATAAATAGAGGCAATGCCTGTTCCTATTCCTAAAAGGATATAAAAAAGGGTGTCTTTAATTTGAAATTTTTCTGAAACTGTAAAGTCAAAAAGTACACTATCGCCCAAGAAAAAGTAGGAGGTAATTACTGATGATACTGAAGCAATTAAAAGCGGTAAAAGTGATGCGAATGTTAGGTCTAGACTAAAGACTTCTATAGCAAAAATTATGGCGGCAATAGGAGATTTAAAGATGGAGGCTATTGCACCAGCCGAAGCACAGCCAATTAGTAAACTTCTTGTTTTCCTGTCTATATGGAGCAACTGACCTAAACTAGAACTAATTGCCGATGCTGAAGCTATTGCAGGACCAAGTAACCCAACCGAACCTCCAAAACCTACCGTTAAAGGTGCTGTAATTAGTGGTAAATAAATTTTACGCCTACTAATTAATCCGTTTCGTTTAGACAACGAAAAAAGTATGGATGGTATGGCATGTTCACTTGGTTTTTTGGACACATATTTTACAAACAAATAGACTAAAAACAATCCAATTACGGGCAGTATAAAATAGATACTATTTTCTGATAGGATTATGCCTTTTTCAAAAACCGCCTCGATAGCAAAGGTGATGTTTTTTATAGTCACCGCGACTAAACCAGAAAGTAATCCAATGACTAAGGCTAGTAAAAACACGAAGTTTTTTTCGGAGATGTGTTTGTACCTCCAAATAAGTAGGCGTCTAAAAAAAGTGGACTTCGTTGGCATAGTTTAAATCTAACAAAAAATCCTGCAATGAACAGGATTTTAAATATTCTATTTTATGAGATTCTGAAACTCCCGAAGCTTCGGAACAGCATGACAAAAGAGTAAATTTATGATTTCAGGTTAAGTTTTAAACTTAATTCTGTGAGTTGCTCATCGTCAATCGGCGCAGGTGCATCAATCATAACGTCTCGCCCTGAATTATTTTTTGGGAACGCAATAAAATCTCTAATGGTTTCCTGTCCGCCCAAAATGGCAACCAATCTATCTAGTCCAAAAGCAATACCACCATGCGGTGGCGCACCATATTCAAAAGCATCCATTAAAAAGCCAAATTGCGCTCGCGCTTCTTCTTCGGAGAATCCGAGGTGCTTGAGCATAATAGCTTGTGTGGCTTTATCATGAATTCTGATAGAACCACCACCGATTTCGTTTCCGTTTAAAACCAAATCATAAGCATTGGCTTTTACTTCGCCTGGCTTTGCGTCTAATAATTCAAGTTGACCTGGCTTTGGTGAAGTAAATGGATGGTGCATGGCATGGTAACGCTCTGTATCTTCGTCCCATTCTAAAAGTGGGAAATCCATAACCCAAAGTGGTGCAAATTCGTCTGGTTTACGTAAGCCTAAACGCTCAGCTAATTCCATTCGTAATGCGCTTAATTGTGCACGGACTTTATTGGTTTCTCCAGAAAGCACACATATTAAATCACCAGCTTTTGCGCCAGTCACTTCTGCCCATTTTGCTAAGTCGTCTTGGTTGTAAAATTTATCCACTGAAGATTTGTAAGTACCATCGTCATTGCAACGGCAATATACCATACCGAGTGCGCCAACTTGTGGACGTTTTACCCAATCAATCAGTTTATCTATTTCCTTTCTTGTGTATGTATTTCCACCAGGAACAGCAATACCAACTACTAATTCTGCTGAATTAAATACGTTAAAATCTTTATGTTGGGCTACAGCGTTTAACTCACCAAACTCCATCCCAAAACGAATGTCTGGTTTGTCATTTCCGTATAAACGCATCGCATCATCATAAAGCATTCTTGGAAATTTATCGACTTCGACTCCGTTAATTTCTTTCAGCAGGTGACGTGTTAAACCTTCAAACGTATTTAAAATATCTTCTTGCTCAACAAATGCCATTTCACAATCTATCTGTGTAAATTCTGGCTGTCTGTCTGCACGTAAATCTTCGTCTCTAAAACATTTTACAATCTGAAAATATTTATCCATGCCACCAACCATCAACAATTGTTTGAAGGTTTGAGGCGATTGTGGAAGTGCATAAAACTGACCTTCATTCATACGAGAAGGCACTACGAAATCTCTTGCTCCTTCTGGTGTCGATTTTATGAGGTATGGCGTTTCTACTTCAATAAAACCTTCATTAGATAAATAGTTCCGTACAGCTTGCGCTACTTTGTGTCTAAAGATTAAACTCTCTTTTACTGGATTACGACGAATATCGAGGTAACGGTATTTCATACGTAAATCGTCACCACCATCGGTTTTATCCTCAATTGTAAAAGGAGGTGTTTTAGAGCCATTCAGAATCACTAATTCAGAAACTAAAACCTCGATTTCACCTGTTGGAATATTCGGATTTTTAGACGCACGTTCTTGTACTTTTCCTTTAACTTGAATAACAAACTCACGACCTAATTTTTGAGACTTTTCTAAAATGTCTTTCGCTGTTTGCTCTTCGTCAAAGTACAACTGCGTAATGCCATAACGGTCACGCAAATCCACGTAAACCATAAATCCTTTATCTCTAACACCTTGAACCCAACCGCTGAGGGTGACTTCTGTATTTGTATGCGTGGCTCTTAACTCGCCACAAGTATGACTTCTGTACATATTTTAAATATTTTCATCTTCGCCAAAGCTATGATGAATGAAGGTGCAAATTTAAGCCATTTCTAAGATTATCAAATAAAAAAGCCTCAACATTATTGAGGCTTTTGAAAGACTATTTAAATCTGTAATCTACGCAGCTACCGTTTCACCTTCGCGCTCTAAAACATCTTGAGTTGTGCTCGGTTTAGTATTTAATCGCATTTTCAGTCGTGTTGCTAAATAAAATAATACCGGTACAACAATCAACGTTAAAAATGTAGCTATAAATAACCCATAAATAACTGTCCAAGCTAATGGACCCCAGAAAATTACGTTATCTCCACCAAAATATATATTTGGGTCAAAATCGCTAAATAAGCTAAAGAAGTTAATATTTAGACCTATTGCTAGTGGGATTAATCCCAAAATCGTAGTAATAGCGGTTAATAATACAGGTCTTAAACGTGCTTTACCAGCTTTAATGATTTGTTTCAATAGTTCTTCTTTTGGCAAATATTCAGTAATATCTAAATCGAGTTCGTTCTTTTTTCTATCAATAAGTAATTGTGCGTAGTCAAGCAGAACAACACCGTTATTTACCACAATTCCCGCTAAGGATATAATACCCATCATGGTCATTAGGATTACGAAAGATGCGCCTGTAATCACAATACCGCCAAATACGCCAATTAGACTCAAGAAAATAGCAATCATGATAATCGCTGGTTTTGAAACTGAATTAAATTGGAATATGAGAATAAGGAAAATTAAAAATAAACCTGAGAAAAAAGCACCCATTAAAAAGGCCTGTTCTTTGTTTTGTTCTTCAATTTGCCCTGTGTAATCAATTTTTATATTATCTGGTAAATCATCGAAACTTTTCATTTCATCTTGAATACGTGTCACCACAGCTTGTGCATCTACATAGCCAGGCGCTAAGGCCGAATATACCGTAACCACACGTTTGGTATCTCTGTGTTTTATGGCGCTAAATCCTGAATTGTTCTTTTGATTTGCAACTGCAGAAACCGGTATTTCACGAACTTGACCAGAAGCCATGTCTCTAAATATAATTTTCTGATTAAATAGTGCACTTGTATTGTATCTTAAATCTTCATTGAAGCGTACGTAAATGTCATAATCGTCACCATCTTCTTTGTAAATACCTGCTTTTGCTCCAAATAAAGAGTTTCGTAATTGTTGCCCAACTTGTCCTGTGCTAACGCCTAATTCACCTGCCTTTTCACGGTCAACAAGTACTTGCATTGCAGGCTTATCTTTGTTAACGTCTATTTTAAGCTCGTCGATTGCCGCAATATTTTTTGAATTTATAAAACGACGCATGCGTTCTGCAATAGAAATTAATTCGTCGTAATCATCGCCTTCGATTTCGATGTTTATCGGTGGTCCTACTGGTGGTCCATTTGCATCTTTTTCTACAGAGATTAAAACGCCTGGGTACACATCGGTTAATGCTTCTTGTACTTTTTGACGAAGCACTTCACTATCCTTGCCATTACGGTATTTGTACTCGCGCATGGATGCCGTGATTTTTCCTTTGTGCGGCATTTCTGCGGCAGAACCACCATCGGTTTGCGGATTTCCTGCACCTTCACCTACTTGTGCTACCGAGCTTTCTACCAAGAAATTTTCACCATCTTTTATATATTCATCGGCATATAAAATGCTATAAACTTTGGCTTCAACTTCTTTAGTGATTTTATTGGTTTTTTCGATATCTGTACCTTCAGGGTATTCGATATAAACTATAATTTGGTTTGGCTTGTTATCTGGAAAAAATTCAATTTTTGTACGTTGAGTAGCTACTGAAGCACCAAATCCTCCGAAAGCTATGAATAGCAAGATTAGACTTCCAAAAGCGATGAGTTGAGGTTTCCATCCTTTTAACGAAGTAGAAAGGGTTTTTTCGTAGAAATTCTCTAATCGTACTAATGCCTTAGTCTGAAACCAATTGGCTGCATCGCGTAATACTAAACGATAAAACCAGAGTAATATGGCTGTGAAAATCATTACTGAACCTAAACCTCTGTATGCGCCTCCAAAAATAAGTATAAGCGCACCAAAACCTACTAGAATTCCAGAGATACGAATAATTTGCTTCAAGGGCATCTCTTTGTCTTCCGTAGTCATAAACTGAGATACGAGCACTGAGTTGAAGAAAATTGCTACGACTAAAGACGACCCTAGAACAACGGATAAGGTTATAGGAAAATAAATCATAAACTGTCCCATTAGTCCTGGCCATAAACCCAGAGGAATAAAGGCGGCGATTGTTGTCGCAGTAGAAATAATGATTGGGAATGCAATTTCGCTAATCCCTTTTTTTGCGGCTTCAACACGTGTTAAGCCTTCTTCATCCATTAAGCGATAGACATTTTCTACAACCACAATACCATTATCTACAAGCATCCCGAGACCCATGATTAATCCAAATAAAATCATGGTATTCATCGTGTAGCCCAATGCACTTAAAATCATAAGAGACATAAACATAGACATTGGGATGGCGAAGCCTACAAACAAGGCATTTTTAAATCCTAAAAAGAACATTAATACGGTAACTACGAGAAAAATACCAAAGATGATATTATTTACTAAATCATCTACTTGTCCTATAGTTTTAGAAGATTGGTCATTGGTTGTTGTAACCCTTAAATCTGGAGGAAAAACATCTGATTTTGCTTTTTTAACTATTTCTGAAATTTTCTCTGCGGCTGCGACCATGTTTTTTCCAGAACGTTTTTTAACGTCTAACATTACCACTTCTTCGCCTTTACCAGTTTCAGGATTATACTCACGAGCGTAAGTCGTTTTATCCTTTGGTTTAAAACTTATCGTTGCAATATCTTTTAAGTAAATAGGATTATTATTTTCGGACTTTACAACAAAGTTTTTTAAGTCTGATGGCTCATCGATTTCGCCTATTATACGAATTGTTCTTCGCTGTCCGCTTGTGATAAAATTACCTGCTGACATCGTCATATTGCCATTGGCAATGGCGCCTGTAACATCGTTGAAGTTTACTTTAGAAGCCATCATTTTGTAAATGTCTACAGCAACTTCAACCTCTTTGGTTTGCGCGCCTCGGATGTCTACTTTTTTTATTTCTGCTAAATCTTCAATTTCATCTTCAAGGTATTCCCCAAATTCTTTAAGCCGTTCTACAGGATAATTCCCTGAAATATTAATATTTAGAATTGGGATTTCCTCAGACATACTTAATTCAAAAACATTAGGCTCTACTTTGGCGCCATTAAAGGTAGGCCAGTCTTCACTAGAAGTTTCTGTATCTATTTCGTCTTTTACTTTTTGTTTGGCGGATTCTACATCGACATCATCATCAAACTCAACAACAATCATAGAGTAATCTTCTTGTGATGTCGATGTTATTTCAACGACATTACTTACGTTTTTTAGTTTGTCTTCTAGTGGGTCTGTAATGAGTTTCTCGATATCCTCGGCAGTATTTCCAGGGAAAAGCGAGCTCACATAAATTTTAGTTTCTTGAATTTCTGGGAAATTCTCTCGCGGCATATCAAAATAAGCTTTTCCACCTAAGAAGAGAATAAGAATAATAGCCACATACATGGTGGTTTTATTGTTAATAGCCCAAGTAGACAATCCAAATTCTTTATCTACTATTTTTTTTATTTTCTTTTTGTTGGTCATGAGACTGTTTTTTTAGTATTAAGGACGAGATACGCTTTATTATACTTTAGGTTCTACCTCTCTTACTGCTTGTCCATTTTTTACACTACGAGCACCTTCATCAATAATTTTATCTCCAGCACTTAAACCATTTAAAACTTCAATAACGTCACCCTGCGTTTTTCCTGTTTCGATAATTACCTGTTTAGCGGAAGATATATCATCCCTTTTTTCTAAAACATAGATGTATTGCTCACCATTTGCATTCTCTGAAATAATTCCTTGTGGAATTAAAATGGCGTCTTCACTTGTGTAATCATTTATTTTTAGACGTGCAGTAAGATTCGGTTTGATGTTTTTGTCTTTGTTTGGTACAGCAATTTCTACCTTAAACGTTCTGTTTGCAGGGTTAATAAAGTTACCTGTTTGTCTCACTTCTGTATCTAGGGTTTTCCCTAAAATTGGAAACGTAACTTCGACCTTTTTTCCTTCTGTAATTGTCGTGATGTAAGATTCGGGTATGTCTGTAGTAATATACATATCAGAAAGATTTACAAGTCGCATTAAAGGCGTTTGTCCAGGAGCAACAACACTACCTTGTTCTGTGATTACATCATCGATAACGCCAGAAAACGGTGCTCTTACAGCAGTTTTTGCTAATTGTTGATTAATCTGGTTTACAGATTCTTCTAAGGCTTCATAACTCGACTTAGCACTTAGATATTGAATTTCACTACCAATTTTTTGTTCCCAAAGACGTTTTTGTCTTTCGAAAGTTGTTTTAGCTAAATCTGACTGAATTTGTAATTGTGCTTTTTGCTGTGCTAAACCACCATCATCAATTCTGGCAAGAATCTGACCTTTAGAAACATTGTCACCTTCTTTTACAAAAACTTGTTTAAGAATGCCACCCATTTCTGGAGTCAACACCAAATTTTGTTTAGTCTCTACACTTCCTTGTAATTCGAGATAGTGATTAAATTTTTCAGTTTTAGCAGTAATTGTTGTAACTAACGGTACGTTGCGTTCTGGATTAAGTACTTTTAAACTGTCATCCAGTTGTTTTATTTTTTTTGCTAATTCCTGTTGTTGTGCAATTAAATTGTCTTTTCTGGTTTGTATAGTTTTAACGTCTCCTGTTGCTAAAATATCTTCTATGCTTTGTTTTTTATCACCACCACAAGATGCAAATAACAGTGACAAAATGATTAGTTTAATTATGTTTTTCATTTTAAAGGAATTTAAAATTTAGAGGTTTGATTAGTAATAGTTTCTAGCTCTGCTTTAGAATTAATAACGTCCAGCATAGTTTGTAAAAACTCTTGTTGCGCTGAGTATAATTGTGTTTGTGCTTGTCTTAGCTCAAAACTAGAGCCAACACCTTCAAAGAATTTGGTCTGATTTTTTTGTTCTATCCGTTCTGCTAAAGCCAGATTTTGTTTTTTGTTAGCATAATCTTCTACGGCAAACCTATAATTACTTTTGGCTGTTTCTATCTGAAGATTTAATCGCTGTTCCGTTTCTGTAAGTAAATCTGTAGATTTTTCTAGATTAATTTTTGCGCGCTGAGTTGCTGCACTACGTTTACCAGAACTAAAGATGGGAAGATTAAGATTAACACCAACAGCAGAGAATCCAAACCAACGGTTATTGCTGTCTAGGAAAACAAAATCGTCTGAAAAGCTATTGTATCCTCCATTTAAAAATGCGCTAAGTGTTGGTAATGCTTTGCTTTTTTCTAGCTTAAGAAGTAATTCTTTAGAGCGCTTATCGTTAGCTGCAATTTTATAGTCAATAGTAGCTTCAACATTACTATCGTTTTCTAATGCTTCTAAAGAGATGTTTTGCACAGTGAGCGTTTCAAGAGTATCGGTTAGTTGAATTGTTGAATTAAACTCAATACCCAGAGTAATGTTTAGCATTTGGTATGCTATATCTTTTAATCGTTCAGTATTTTTTAAATTACTCTCTACGTTAGAAAGTGTAATTTGTAGTTGCTCTACACTTTCTTCTTCACCGAGACCGTTTTCGTAAATTTTAGTGGTTTCGTATAAATTCTTTTTAAGTACTTCGATATTTCGTTTTAATATAGCAATACTTTCTTCTGCCAGTAACACATTACCATAAGCGTTAATTACAGCTTTTCGGACTTCTAAATCTGTTTTTACTTTGGCGTTTTCAGAAATTTCTAAGAATACTTTGGCAGATTGTAAGCCTACCAAGTAAGAGCCATCAAATAACAACTGATTTAAAGTTGCGGTAGCCACGGCATTTTGTTTAGTTCCAAAAATAACCTCAGCAAATTCTCCAGGATTCCCACCAAAAAATTCTGCTGGCACCACCGAAACCTGTTGTTTTAAGAAGTTTTGGTAGTTTATAGAAGCGTCTAATTGCGGGAGCCCAGTTGCTGTAGTTTCCCATTTTTGTTTCTTCGCCGCAGTAATATCACGCTCTGCATTTTTTGCAGTTCTATTATTTTCTAAGGCATAATCAATGGCTTCTTGTAAGCTAAAACTACTAGGAATATCCTGAGAAAAGCCAAGAAAACTTGATAAGATTAGAAAACAGATAATTATATGTTTCATTAGTGTTTTGATTGTGTTTTGTTGATAAATTGATTTAAAATTTCGAACCCTTTTTCGGTTACAATAGCTCTGAGATGGTATTCTAGAAAGTTTTCCATAAGATATTCCATATTAAATTTACTCTTTGGGAAAATCGATTCGTCTTTTATTCCTGTCATTCCGTTAAAATAAAGTCGTGAGATAAACTCTACATCTATATTTGGTCTAAACATGCCAGAGTCAATGCCTTTTTGCAAACTTTCTGAGACGGAGTCGTGCATTTTATCGAATTGTTTGCCTTTTAGATTCTCGTAAATTTGAGGGTAATATTTTTTGAGTTGAAATTGAGGTGATGCTTGTTCGTTTTTTAAGTGCTGCATAACAAACATTTTAATATCGTACAACTCATTAATAGGATTGGATGACGCATCACAAATACAATCGATACCATCGCAGATATTTTCAAACAACGTAAAAGTTACAGCCTCAACAAGTTTGGTTTTATTATTAAAATGAACGTATATGGTCTTTTTAGAAATGCCCATTTCATTGGCAATATCGTCCATGGTAACACTTTTAAAACCAAGAGTTAAGAAGAGTTCTGATGCTTTATGTATAATTTTTTCTCTCATAATTAGACGGCAAAAATAAGCCAGGAAACTTTAAGAACAAAAAAAGTTTCCAAAGTTTTAATGATTTTTTAACATTCGTGATGTTGAGTTTAAATATGCCGAAAGCTGTATTTTTGTATTATGAATAACATTAAGACTTACCAATCTGCCTTTGTAGACTATTTAGAAACATACATAGTCGACCGAGAGCCTAAAAACCTTTACGACCCCGTTAATTACATACTTAATCTTGGCGGAAAGCGATTACGTCCTGTCTTAACTTTAATGGCGTGTGATTGTTTTGGTGAAGATTACCACAAGGCTTTGGATGCCGCACTAAGTGTCGAGGTTTTTCATAACTTTTCTCTCGTCCATGACGATATTATGGATGATGCGCCAATTCGAAGAGGGCAACAAACCGTTCACGAAAAGTGGGATGTTAATACAGGAATTCTCTCTGGTGATGTTATGTTAATAATGGCGTATCAGTTATTTGAAAACTATAAGCCAGAAACCTTCCAAGCACTAGCAAAGTTATTTAGCAAAACGGCCACTGAGGTTTGTGAAGGGCAGCAATACGATGTCGATTTTGAAACTAGAAATGATGTTACCATTGACGAGTATTTAAAAATGATAGAGTATAAAACGGCCGTTTTAGTAGGTGGCGCTATGAAAATGGGAGCTATTGTTGCAGAAACCTCCGAAGAAAATCAAAATGCGATTTACGACTTTGGGCGATATTTAGGGATTGCTTTTCAATTACAAGACGATTATTTAGATGCCTTTGGAAATCCAGAAACTTTTGGTAAACAAGTTGGCGGCGATATTATAGAAAATAAAAAAACCTTCTTATACCTAAAAGCTTTGGAGTTTGCCTCGGAAGAACAGAAAGTAAAACTTTTAGAATGGTTTTCTAAGCAGCCTGACGATTCTTCTGAAAAAGTAGAACAAGTCAAACAAATTTTTATAAGCACAGGAGCAAAAGCAGCCACTAAAGAGGCTGTAGAGCAGTATACTGAAAAAGCGTTTTCTCTATTGAAGATGATGAACGTAGACGAAGAGAAAAAGCAAATCCTTAAGCAGTTTGGTCTAGGTTTAATGACACGCAACGTTTAATGCAACTACCAACGACTTTCGAAGCTTTAGTTGAAGAAGCAAATGGACTAAAACTCTATAAAAAACTAATAACTCAGTTAAATAAAGATTTGCATTATGCCAATGTGGACTTGCAGTTTAGTGATGAGGTTTTACCAACAAGCTTAAAATTTCTGTTGCAAGACACCGTATTTTATTTGCTTCAAAACAAATTTACAGAGTATCTTAATCTACTTTATATTGTTGATGTGTCCGAAGTAAAGGTTAGAGCATTAGATAATGAAGATATTACAACACTTTCTGAACAAATTACGTTTCTTATTCTACAACGCGAATGGCAGAAAGTCTGGTACAAAGCTAAGTTTAGTTAAGTGTAGATAATTTACTATCAAGTAGGTACTCTAATTTCTCGTGCTTTTTTGCCTTCTTTATAATTTCAAAAAGTTGCTTTTTTAAGCGCTTAAAGGTTGCTATATATTTATTAACCTTATCCTGTAAAAGAAGATGCTTAGCCGTAAATTCATTTTTGGTTTGTGCTGTGCTATCTAAAATGCAATTATCTAGGGCTTCCAAATGGTTTTCCACAGTATTAATTAGCATACAATTACGTTTTTCGGACCTATTTATAGCATCGATAATTTCTTCTCGTTCTATTTGCGTATCATCGTTAGTAATCTCTAATGTGGTTTCGTTAGTAGCATCTAACAAAAATTTGTGTTCGTCTTTAATAAACAACAAATCACTTAGCCAAGATTTAGTCTTTTCGTTTAGTAGAGTTGCATTAAATGATATTACTGTCGTTTCCATAATCTTTCCTTTAATTGCGTATCAAGTTACTTTAATACTTAGAAAGAAAACATGATATCTATCAGCTCAGTACCACCTTTTAATTCTGTATACTGACGTTTGTCATAATTTATCATTAGAGATTAGTCTAACTTTAGTAAACTATTTAAAAACCAAAAGTCATGGAAAGAGGTGTACCTATATTTACGATAATGACAAGAGATGTTATTACTTTAAATCATAACGATGATTTAGAGACTGCCGAATTTTTATTTAAAAAACATAAAATCAGACATATTCCTGTTGTAAAAGGGAAAAAGATTATTGGTATGCTAAGTTATACTGACCTATTACGAATTAGCTTTGCTGATGCTGTTGATGAATATGAGGATGAGGTAGATACAGTAGTGTATAACATGTTTACAATAGAGCAAGTTATGGCCAAAAATGTGGTGATTATATCACCGTTCGAAACGATTAAGGAAGCCGCTAGAGTTCTTGGCAAACATGAATTTCATGCATTGCCCGTTGTTAATAGTGGAGAGCTTGTTGGCATTTTAACTACAACAGATTTAATTAAATACTTAGTAAAAAAACTTTAGGTTATTTTTTTAAAAAAAGAACCTGACAAAAGGCAGCCATGGGTCTGCATAGATACTCTCGTCTTCGTCATAGAGCACGTCATATCTTACGCCGAAAACAACATTCCCGGCACGATAACCAACGCCAAGAAATAAGGCATTGGCCCAAAAATTATCTCTATTTTGTCCTGAGAATTGAGAGTCAAAATCGGTATTAACATTAACCTGCTCAAATTCTGCAGAAATCTGTACCTCTGGGTATGGATTTGTCAAAGCAATAATGCTTCCGCCTAAAATAGTAGAACTAAAAACATCTTTTTGGCTACTATAACTACCAGTTAGGCCTAGGCCTGCAGAAAAATAGGGGTTAAAATCGTAGATGGCACTAGGCGCTAATGTGCCACTAAAAAACCCGTTACCAAAATTTAAACCTACACCACCACCAAATCTAACATTTTGCCAAAAATTAGAAGTATCTTCTACTTGACCAAAACACATTAGACAAGAAAAAACCAAGACTATTGATAGAAAAAATGATTTCATACTAACATTTTTTAAACTAATGGTTATAAATATACTAAATGTGTGACTGAAAACGGTAAAAGTTGTACTTTTGCTTAAATTTTATTGAAACGAAAACGTCTCAAAAAAACAATGGATAAATATTCCTTTCTTAACGCAGCTCATACAGCTTATTTCGCTGACTTATACGACCAATATCTTAAAAATCCAGATTCTGTAGAACCAAGCTGGCGTGCCTTTTTTCAAGGTTACGATTTTGGCTCTGAAACCTATGGTTTAGAAGGTGAGATTGTAGAGGGTGTTTCAACGCAAATACCGGAGCATGTACAAAAAGAATTTCAGGTTGTAAAACTTATCGATGGCTACAGAAGTAGAGGTCATTTATTTACAAAGACAAACCCTGTAAGAGCTAGACGTAAATATGCCCCAACATTAGAAATAGAGAATTTTGGGCTATCGCAGGACGACTTACATACACAATTTTCTGCTGGAGAAATAATAGGATTAGGCTCGGCAACTTTGCAACATATTATAGACCATTTAGAACGTATTTATTGCGATTCAATTGGTATTGAATACATGTATATCCGTCAACCAGAAGAAATAGATTGGATACAAAAAAAGCTGAACATTAACGATAATCATCCTCAATTTTCAGCAGTCGAAAAGAAAAACATTCTCAGAAAATTAAATGAAGCTGTTTCTTTCGAAACATTCTTACATACCAAATATGTTGGGCAAAAACGTTTCTCTCTTGAAGGAAACGAATCTTTAATACCAGCATTAGATGCCATGATAGAAAAGGCAGCAAACTATGGTGTTAAAGAGTTTGTTATGGGTATGGCACACCGAGGTAGATTAAGCACACTTACCAATATTTTTGGTAAATCGGCTAAAGATATATTTAGTGAGTTTGACGGAAAAGATTACGAAGAAAAAATATTCGATGGCGATGTAAAATACCATCTGGGCTGGACAAGCGACCGGGAAACAGATACAGGTAAGAGAATTAATCTTAGTATAGCACCAAACCCATCGCATTTAGAGACTGTAGGTGCAGTAGTAGAAGGAATTTCTAGAGCAAAACAAGACAGAAAAGAGATAGAAGACCCATCTCAAGTACTACCAATTGTGGTTCATGGAGATGCTGCGATTGCAGGTCAAGGCTTGGTTTACGAGGTCGTACAGATGGCTCAGTTAGACGGCTACAAAACTAACGGCACCGTTCATATTGTAGTTAATAATCAAATTGGATTTACTACTAATTATTTAGATGGTCGTTCGAGTACGTATTGTACAGATGTCGGGAAGGTTACCTTGTCTCCTGTACTTCATATTAACGCAGACGATGCTGAAGCCGTTGTACACGCTACGCTATTCGCATTAGATTTCAGAATGCAATTTAAACGTGATGTCTTCATAGATTTATTAGGTTACAGAAAGTATGGGCATAACGAAGGAGACGAACCAAAGTTTACACAGCCATTGCTATACAAAGCAATTTCAAAACATAAGAATCCACGAGATATTTATGCCGCTAGGCTGATTGCCGAAGGCGTAATTGACGAAAATCACGTTAAGAAAATTGAAAAAGATTATAAAGACCAACTCGAAGAAAAACTAGTTGACTCTCGCAAAATCGAAAAGACAAAGATTTCCCCTTTTATGCAGGAACAATGGAAAGATTTTGTTCGTGTCGATGAAAAGGAGATGATGAAGTCTGTTGATACTACGGTTTCAAAAGATGTCTTGAAGGATATTACAGAAAAAATTTCAAATCTACCTGAAGACAAAAAATTTATAAGAAAAATCCAAAGATTAGTAGAGTCTCGTCAGACGATGTTCGACGAAGATAGATTAGATTGGGCAATGGCAGAACATCTAGCTTACGGTTCGTTATTATCAGAAGGCTATAATGTTCGTATCTCAGGACAAGACGTAGAGCGTGGTACATTTTCTCACAGACACGCTGTGGTTAAGGTAGAAGACAGTGAAGAAGAAATTATTTTATTAAAAAATATTTCTGAAGACCAAGGTCAGTTTAATATTTACAACTCTTTACTGTCCGAATATGGTGTCGTTGGTTTCGATTATGGGTATGCCATGGCGAGTCCTAATACCCTAACCATTTGGGAAGCGCAATTCGGGGATTTTAGTAATGGTGCCCAGATAATGATAGACCAATACATATCTTCTGGAGAAGATAAGTGGAAAACACAGAACGGATTGGTTATGTTATTGCCACATGGCTACGAAGGTCAGGGTGCAGAGCACTCTTCTGGTCGTATGGAGCGATACCTACAAGTTTGTGCCAAAGACAATATGTTCGTTGCAGATTGTACAACACCAGCTAATATGTTTCATTTGTTACGCCGACAAATGAAAGCTAATTACAGAAAGCCATTAGTAATTTTTACGCCTAAAAGTTTATTACGTCATCCAAAAGTAATCTCTACTGTAGATGAGTTTGCAACAGGAAGTTTTCAAATGTTGATAGACGATGCTAATGCGAAAGCAGATAACATAAAAACGCTTGTGTTTGTAACAGGTAAATTCTATTACGATTTATTAGAAGAGCAAGAAAAACTTGAAAGGGACGATGTAGCATTAGTAAGAATCGAACAGTTATTCCCATTACCAATAGAAGATATAAAAGCAGTTTTAAAGAAGTATAAGAATGCTGATGATATTGTTTGGGCGCAAGAAGAGCCTCGTAATATGGGAGCATATGGTCATATACTTATGCATTTAGACGAAGCTAAAAGCTGGCGAGCGGCAAGTAGAAGACCTTATGGAGCACCAGCAGCTGGAAGTTCTGTTCGCTCGAAAATTCGTCATCAAGAAGTTATAGATTTTGTTTTTGATAAAAGCAAAGACAACCAAAGAAAATAAGAAACACACTAATACTCAAATCAGAGCTTAATAAATTAAAAGAACGATGATTTTAGAAATGAAAGTGCCTTCACCAGGCGAATCAATCACAGAAGTCGAAATTGCAGAATGGTTAGTGCAAGACGGAGACTATGTAGAAAAAGACCAAGCAATTGCAGAAGTAGATAGCGATAAAGCAACGTTAGAGCTACCAGCAGAAGCAAGTGGTATTATTACCCTTGCAGATGCCGATGGAAAAAGATACGAAGAGGGCGACGCTGTTGTTGTTGGTGCTGTTGTTTGTTTAATAGATACAAGTGCATCTAAGCCTGATGCTTCGACTAGCTCGGCAACCGAAACGAATAAAGAGGAGAAAACGGTTGAGCCTAAAAAAGAAGCCGCCAAGCCAACGGAGAACGAGACCAAAACATATGCTACAGGAACAGCAAGCCCAGCAGCTAAAAAAATATTATCCGAGAAAAACATTAGTGCTTCTGACATAAAAGGTACTGGGAAAGACGGACGAATTACAAAAGAAGATGCTATAAATGCAGTACCTTCTATGGGAACACCAACAGGAGGAAACAGAGGTACTTCTCGTAACAAAATGTCTATGCTACGACGTAAAGTAGCAGAGCGTTTAGTCGAAGCCAAAAACACAACAGCGATGTTAACAACGTTTAACGAAGTGGACATGTCGCCTATATTCGATTTACGTAAGCAGTACAAAGAAGACTTTAAAGCTAAGCACGGCGTAAGTCTTGGGTTTATGAGTTTCTTTACTTTAGCTGTAGTGCGTGCTTTAAAATTATATCCTGCAGTTAATTCTATGATTGATGGTAAAGAGATGATTTCTTATGATTTTGTTGATGTAAGTATTGCTGTTTCTGGACCAAAAGGATTAATGGTGCCTGTGATAAGAAATGCTGAAAATTTATCGTTCCGTGGTGTGGAGTCAGAGGTTAAGCGTTTGGCTTTAAGAGCAAGAGATGGTAAAATTACAGTTGATGAAATGACGGGAGGAACCTTCACCATTTCTAACGGAGGTGTTTTTGGTAGTATGTTATCTACGCCAATAATTAATCCACCACAAAGTGGAATTTTAGGCATGCACAACATTGTAGAACGTCCAGTAGCGGTAAATGGAGAGGTTGTAATAAGGCCAATTATGTATGTAGCATTGTCTTACGACCATAGAATAATCGACGGGAAAGAATCTGTAGGGTTTTTAGTGGCTGTAAAAGAGGCTTTAGAAAATCCTGTAGAGTTATTAATGGACAATGATATAAAGAAAGCTTTGGAGCTGTAAATACTTAAACTTCAATATGTAATTAAAAAATCCTCAAACTTTGAGGATTTTTTGTTTTTACGATAGAATAAAAAAAGCGCAATTCCCCCAAATTGCGCTTTTAAAATTTTTAGATACCCTTTATATCTAAAAGCTAACTAAACTAATTAACTAAAAAAGATTACAGAGATGTTTGCTGTTACAATAGCAACAGTACTTACAATAAGTAGTAACACAAATATTTTACTGTTGTTATTTTTCAAACTCAAATAATTACTCTGTAAATGCTGATTGTTAGCATATGTAAATTTCGAAATAAAATTTGAGATGTATATACGTAAAACTACGTAATTTCAAATTTTTTTTATTTTCAAATTTTTTCACTTAAAAAACTGAAAATCAATTAAATAAGTTTAAATCTATAGAAAATCTATTTTTTAGTCTTTTGTAAATAGAGGAATTTTTTGTCGTAATCTATTATGCTTTTTCCCTTTTTTAAAATATCCGCGCCTATGATACCATCAACTGCTTTTGCATCATGAAGTATGAGGCCTTCGTTTACGTGGTTTAGGTCAAAAATTACAATAGACACTTTCTCTTTTTGCCATCTACCAATCTTAATTGTATTAGATTTTGAAATTTTTGTAAGCATGTCAGAAGCGCCAGCGCCAATGGCTTTTATGTCAGAATCTTTTACCTTTAATTTAAATTTTTCAGCACTATTAAAATCAACACATGTGCTAGAGGCTCCAGTATCTAAAATAAATGTTCCTGCAATGCCATTGATTTTTGCTTTAATTTCAAAGTGATTGGTTTTTGTAAGTTTTAATTTAGTTTTAAAATAGCCTTTTGCTATTAGAAATTCGCTAAGTGTGTCTTGCATTGCTACGGTAGAGTTTAAAGGCTAAAAATAAAATTATTAATACTGCTACGATGCCAAAACTTAATAAATAAAAATCGTCTTTAGCCAAATGCAATTCCTGTAAGTCTCCATAAAAGATAAAAGCACCCCAATAATATGGTGATTTTTTGGCGTTGCTAACACTTTTATCATTTAGATAATCTAATTTGGATTGTCTATTGGAAAAAATTGCAGATTTTCCTTCGCTATAATGAGCATAGAATTGAGATATTATTTTCGAAGTGCTTAAATCGTTAATCTGCCATAAAGAAAACAATATATTTTCAGCTCCGGCATATTGAAAACCCCTAGCTAAACTCATAGCGCCTTCGCCTTTTAGGAGCTTTCCAACACCAGTTTCGCAAGCACTTAGCACCACCAAGTTAGGCTTTAGATTTAGAGCGTAAAGTTCATTTAAAGATAAGTCGCCATCTGAAAACGACAATGTCGCGGGCTTAAAAAAATCACCAGAAGACGCATGTGTAGATAAATGTAATATTGAATAATCTTTTGCCTGCTCCATAAAACGGTCTTTCGTTGCCGACTCATGCATCAAAAGTCTTGCGGACATATGTTTTTCTATGGCTTTAGCCTCGTCAATGGTGTGTATTAACTCCCGATTTGTACTCTTAAATACAGGAAAAACTCCAAGTAAATCCTCTTGTCTTCTTTCGGTTTTGTTCTTTAAATAAAATAGTAAACTAGAATTATAAGCCAAAGCCTGAATATTGATTACAAAAGGCATTTTAGAAAATACAGTAGTTGCTGTTTTTTCAGTTAATAACGTTTCAAACGGGATAAAATTGATAAATCCGTCGGGGATTACCACTACTTTATCAATAGTATTTACCGCTTCAAGATTTAGTAGGTTATACATAGAATACGCATCTTCTGTAAAGGCTTTTATATCATTAGTTATTTTTGAAGCGTCATTAAAATATCTAATAAAATCAACTATTTTATGAGTCGTTGATGTGTCGATAGGTATTTTATTAAAAGCATAATCTTTTTCTGTAAATACAAATTGGTAAATGGCTTTTTTACCATAGAAGTATTCTACTATTCCAGTCTGAGTTTTTTGCAATTTCGACATTATGGACTCAAGTGTAATGGTTTCGGTAGTACCAATAGCGTACTTTTTATCGATGGTTTCTTTCAGTGACTTTAATGTAGTACTTATCTCTATCAGTCTAGACCTAATACTATCTTGTTTTTTGAGGTAACTCTGGTTTGAAGAAAAATTTAGTAATCGATTTGTTAAGAGTTTTTGCTCTTTTAAGAGTTGATGTTCTTTTACAAGTAAAGTGTCATTATCACTATATTTTTCTAGAAGCTCCTTTCTAATAGAGTTATTTTTTAAATAGGAAACTTTGTTGCGTTCGGCAAAGTTTATAGCTTGTTCTATAAACGCATTAGATTTTTCTGTTTCGTAAAGCTGATGTAAAATATCGATACATTTTTCGCTTCTAGTTTTGTTAGCGCTCGCTTCTATAAAATAGCTTTCTTCGTTGGTTGTTTCCTTGTCTAAAAGAGAAGCGACATAGAAACTAAGATTATAATTCAATAGTTTTTTAGTAGGGTTTTGCTCAATAGCAGCTAATAAATCAAACACATCTATAAACGTATTTTCTGGATACAAGTCTGTTTGGTTTAGTGATTGGTTAGCTTTAAAACCAGGAATAAGAAAAGCAAGGGTGTTTTTTAATTCATTTAGAGCTTTATTGGGTTCGTTTAAAAGATATAGTAGTTGCGCCTCTTCAAAACTAAGTTTAGCAAGTTCTCTTTTAGACGTTAATTTATTTTTTAGATGCTTGTTTTTTATTTGGTTGAAATAACTATAAGCCTTTTCATAGTCCTTTTTTTCTTTTGCAAGTTGATAGTTTTGCTCTAAAGATTCAAGATTATCTCCGGTATAAAAAATAATATCATTATCTAACAAAAGAGTATCTTGGTTAGCTTTCATCAAAAGAATACTTCTTTTTTTTATAGAGTGAAGACGTTGCAACTGTGATTTAGAAATACTATCGAATTCTAGAGTTTTGTCAATGATAGATATAACACTTCTATGCTTGTTTAAAGATTGATATAGTCTGGCAAGATTGATGCTCCCAGAAATTTGTTGCGTCTTGTTACCTTGCTGTTTTGCAAGGGAAATGTAATGCTTGGTAATGTTTTCTGCTTTGATATAAGCATTGGTTTTGTGGTATAGAATGCCAAGTGGAATCAAACAATACTCAACAATATCGTAACTATATACTTTGTTTTTTTTGTAGAGTTGGTTTGCCTTTTCATAAGCTGAAATAGCTGGTTTTAGATAATTATTCTCGCTTAAGTAAAAGGCTTTATTTACAATAAGATTGATGAAGGCAAAATACTCATCTTCTGTCTTCAATTGAGGTTCATATATTTTAATTTCAGTATTTAAAATTTGTAAGTTTTTGAGATTTGGCTCACTATAAAACTGTTCTGTAGATGCGTAAATACGCTCCTCTAAAGTCTGAGAAAAGCAAAGCGATATGCTTAAAACAAATAAAAAGAAGACGTACGTTTTCATCTAAAACTTCCAAATACCGTATAACTGAAGGTAATTAAAATTATCCTTGAAGTTTAAGACATAACGCGCACCAAAACTTGGGCCAATTCTAGCAAATCCGCCAGTGATTTCCACTAAAAAACCAGTCCTGAGATTAGTAAAGGAATCTGAAAACTCAGAAGATGTATTTAAAGTTTCTACAATGGGTGCTTGCGGATTTATACCTTCAAAACGTTCTATAAACAAAGATTCATCTTGTTTTTCACTTAGAGATATCATAGTGTTAAGACCAGCGCCTAAGCCTATGTAGTTATTAATATTATATCTCACCAAAATAGGAATTTCCCAATCGATATTCTGAAAACTAGACGAAGCCGTTGTACGCTGTAACTGCTCAAAACCTTGGGCGCCTCCTATAATCTCTTCAGTAACTGTAGTCTCAGAATCATAATTATGAAAGCTATTTAAAAGCTCTACTTGCCAATACCATCTGTAGGATTTGTAAGGAGAAACTGTGGCGCCGATAAAATAGCTCTTAGAGTCTTTTAAATCTGGGAAATAATTGTACCCTGCCTTTGCACCAATTGATATACCAGGTAAAAACCGTGTTGTAGAATAATTGGTGATTATAGGTTCGTTTTTATCGAAAATTATGGCAGTTCTACTCTTAGTCTTTTTTTTATGGAAGTCTTTAGAGAATTTAATTTTATACTTTACAAACCCTTTTGTAGAGTCGTATTCTTTTACATTTTTTTGCTCACTGCCAGGTAAGTAAATATTCTTGAAAGTGAAAATCGCTTGCTTGTCTGTAAACGTAGTGTCTAGACAACTATACTGAACCTCTTGTTTAGGGCAAATTTTAACCTTAGGGTACATGTCAATGACTTCAATGGTTTGCTTATCTAGCATCTCTGGGATGTCTGTTTCTAGGCGTATTTTTCGTGCCGGACCTTCGCCATTATTCTGAAACTTAATTTTGTATTTCAAAGTTTTAAAACGGACTAATCTATAGTTTAAAAATGTACCATTACTCGACATTTTGTTAGGATCATGAGACGTCACTATTTCCATTTCCATCTCTTTTACAGTATGATTACTATAGTTAGAATCTGGTACATACACGCCACGAACAGAAATAATAGCGCTAGTGTCTTTAAGCATTTCTGGAGTGGTTTTTAGAGTAAAAAAAACATTACGCTCCTCTTTAGGCTCCATGTTTTTAAACTCTAATACTTTAGAGTTTTTGTAGTAGTCATTGGATTCTTTTAGAGTTTTTGGTAAATCAGTTTTTTTAGTAGAATCTTGCTGCTTTTGGAAGTAGGTTACAGAAGTATTCTCTGTTGAAGCTAATAAGGTGCCTTCAAAATCGTCTTTTGGATGATTGTAAACAACGTCATTATTAATAAAATCTTTTTCGCCATGATAGGTCCGAGTGTCTATCAATTCAAAATTATCTGCGGCATATTTTTGTTCATTATAAAACAGATAAAGTCTTCCGTCTGATAGATAATCGTTTTCATTTTTATAACTCATTATTAAGACCATGTCTTGGTCTGGTACTGGTTCTCTATTGCGTTGTAGAGTAAAGTCTTCGGTCATTGATGCTTGCGCTTTAAAATCGTCATCAGCCTTAGAAACATTAATCTTTTTTGGTCTAGTTACAGGTGGTTTCCCGGTATCGTAATTATTTGTAACCCATAGCTTAACTTCATAGTCACCTTTGTCTTTGTAGATATGCTTAGGATTTTTTTCTTTACTGTAGTTGCCATCTCCAAACTCCCAGTAATAGGTATAAAATGCTTTTGGAGCGCCAGCTATTTGCTCTAATGGCGGTGTATCTGCGGTAAAAGATAAACTATCTCCCGCAGTTTTATAATTTATTGAAGCTACTCTTGGTTTTATAGAATCAGTAGCGGTGTTCTGTTGAGAAAACACCGTTAGAAAGCTTAAAAGAAAGCCAAAGACAAAAGCATTAGTCTTCATGATTATATTGAATTGATTGCATTTAAAGATATAAAAAAAGCGGTGACCAAAGTCACCGCTCTTCCAGATTAAGAATTATGGTAGGGCATTTATGGCGCTCGTTAATTCAGCATCTGTAGCCGAGATTAAGTCGCCAGCATTAAACATAATCTGGTCATTAGCCGCAATTGTCACTGATTGAATATGATACACCCATCCACCAGTGTCATTTGGCGCAGCAAAAATAACGTGACATTCTAATCCTATTGGAATTTGTCCGTAATGCTCACTAAATAATCCGTCAACCGGGTCGTAAACATCCATATTAGCAAGTCCTGTATCCTCACCGTCATATGAAATATACACGGCGCTATTTGTGTTGTCGTATCCAGCAGGAGGAGCAACCAAGATTGTAGTTTTTGGTCTTGGGTCGTTATAGAAACGGTCTACATTACTCCATCCAAAGTCATTAAAAAACGCGTAGTACTGACCACCTTCAGAGAAAACTTCGCCACCCATACCTTGTGGACCACCTTCCATTTCGTCCCAAGTGATATTGTCATTTTCATCTACTCTTCCTGTCCAAAGTTCCATTGCTGGGTCAGTACCTCCAGTAAGGTTAGATGGTATTTGTAATTCTAACGGACAGTTAGTTACAACTTCGTTTCCGTTTTGAAAAGCTTCAATTAAGAACTCACCACCTGTTAAAAGCATTGCTTTATCGCCTCCTGGTAATGTACCTAAAGTTGTTCTATTGGTTTTTAGCATATTGGCTTTGTCAAAAATTTCAATAAGCTCTACATCTATTATGCCTGTTGCAGGACTACCATTTACAGTTAAGCAAGCGCCGTTAATACTAACACTTACACCATTTGCTGTTGTTAGTGTTGTAATGCCGTCTTCAACAGTAAGTTGAAAATCTTGTTTTAAAGCTTCACGAGCGTTTTCCTTTAGATTTTGAAATTCTGCAGCTGAGGCCGGATTACATACTACACCATCGCAGTCGTTATCTCTGTCGTCTGATGATTCGCAACTTGTAAATGTGATTGCTGTGATTATTAAGGTTTTGAAAATTGATTTAATAGTCTTCATAATTTCTAGTTTTTAATGTTTTACATTTTTATATCAACAGGGTAATTGTTTTGTTACCCTGTTTTTTTGTTTTTATTTTCTTTTTCCGCTTGTTATGATTTTATAGCTAATGATTTCTCCTTTAGATACTAGGTCTATTATTTCTCTTGCTTTACTCTCAGAAGAAGAGAATCCTTTGGCATTACCGTTAGTAGATTTAACTTCCCAGTAGTAAATTCTGTTATCTGTATTCTTAGCTTCAGATTTTAACATGTAATAGCTTGTAATCTTTTTTTCTAGGACAGCTTCGTTACGGCTAAAAAGTGCAATCATCTCTTTTGCGTCTTCAAGGTTAGATGATGTTCCAGAGCTTTTACCTGACATTGTTTTTACAGACCACTCATAAACTTTAGTGATGTGGCTTTCTGTAATTTCTGTTTCAACAATCCCTGTGGCAGAAGTTGTTTCTAAGGTTGTAGCATTAATATTTAAGACTGATAATACTACTGTACTAATAATTAAAATTGATTGTTTCATGATTTCTAATTTTTAATGAATTAATTTTCTTGTTACAACCTTATATCAGCATACGCTTAAAATTGTTACCCTATTTGTTTAAAGTTTTTTTAAATTAGTAGAAAATACAAGGGGTAGTGGGCGAAAAAAAAATTCATGAAGATCAGAAATACATCACCGGATTGTTACAAAACAATTCGTTTGTTATACAATCTATCTATGACAAGTATGTGCCCAAAGTGGTTAACTATATAGAGCAGAATAGCGGGAGTACAGACGAGGCTCAGGACATTGTGCAAGATGTAATTATTACTATATATAATCAGGCAAGTCAAAAAAAACTAAAGCTTACTTGTCCTTTTGACGCCTATTTTTTTCTACTCTGTAAACGTAAGTGGTTAAACTATCTCAAAAAAAATTACAATAAAGAGGTAACAATTAATGAGTCCACGGTATCTATAAGTGACAATGCACAAGAATTAGCCTTTGCAACCGACCTTTTTGGAGAAAAACAAGCTTTATTTTCCGAGATGTTTAAGCAATTAGGTGATGCTTGTAAGGATTTGCTTAAAGCAACTTTTAAGATAAAATCTATGGAAGAAGTTGCCGAAAGTTTGGGCGTAACGTACGCTTATGCCAGAAAGAAAAAATCCTTATGCATTGGTAAATTAACCGACATGGTGCGTAAATCGCCCAAATTTAACCAGCTTAAGTTATAATGAAAGAAGAAAATTACATAGCGTTCGATATCTACTTGTCTCAATCTTTATCTCAAGAAGATCTTTTAGCTTTTGAAGAAAAGTTAAGCACAGACGACGATTTTAAAGAGGCTTTTGAAACTTACAGAGAATTGTCTGGATTTCTAGAGCATAGTCTAGATGATAATCATGCTTCAAAAGAGTTCGAAAAAAACCTCAAATCGATTTCTCAAAACTATTTTAAAAAGGAGAAGAAGCAGACTCAACCAACAAAGACGTCACGAACATTTAGAATAAGTCAATTAGCAATAGCAGCATCGGTAGCTGTATTTTTAGGACTGTTTATTTTTAACACCTTCTCAGATGCAGATTACAATGATTATTCAAATCATGATGCAATTAGTTTAACCGTCAGAGGAAATACAAAAGATGTAATTACCAAAGCGCAAAAGGCTTTTAATAATAGGGATTTTGAAGCTGCTGAAACCTACTTTACCCAAATTCTTAAAACTGACACTGAAAATATTGAAGTAAAACTTTACAAAGCCATTAGCCAAATAGAACAAGACAAATTTAAGGAGGCAGATGAAAGTCTTAATGAAATTGCCAAAGGACAATCAGCTTATAAATATGACGCCTTATGGTATGCAGCTTTAAGTAAACTAAAGCAAAATGATGACCAAGCATGTATTGGCTTACTTAAAAAAATTCCTGAAGATGCAGAAGCCTACAAAAAAGCGCAAAAGCTAATTAATAAGTTAGACTAAAAGATGCTTATTTTTGCTACATGGTTATTACAGATACGCACACACATTTATATAGCGAATCCTTTGACGAAGACAGGCATATTATGATAGCCAGAGCAAAGGATGCCAATATAAAACGCTTTTTTATCCCAGCAATCGATTCTAGCTACACAGAATCTATGTACAAGCTAGAAGCTGATTTCCCCGACGAGGTGTTTTTAATGATGGGTTTACATCCTACGTCTGTTAAGGAAAACTACAAGGACGAATTAGCACATGTCGAAGCGCAATTCAAAAAACGAAGTTTTTATGCCGTTGGAGAAATAGGAATAGATTTGTATTGGGATAAAAGTACCTTACCTATTCAGATAGAAGCTTTTAAACATCAGATTAACTTAGCAAAAAAATATAAGCTTCCGATTGTAATACATTGTAGAGAAGCTTTTGATGAAATTTTTCAAGTTTTAGAAGAAGAAAAGAGTGACGATTTATTCGGGATATTTCATTGCTTCACAGGAACTATAGAGCAGGCAAAACAAGCCATATCCTATAATATGAAATTAGGCATCGGCGGTGTAGTAACCTTTAAAAATGGAAAGATAGACCAGTTTATCAATCAAATAGATTTAAAACACATAGTTTTAGAAACCGACTCGCCTTACTTAGCGCCTAAACCTTACAGAGGAAAACGAAACGAAAGTTCTTATATAATTAAGGTCGTAGAAAAGCTTTCAGAATTATATGGTATTTCTGAGGAAGAAATAGCCAAAATAACAACAGAAAATTCTAAAGCCATTTTTGGTATTTAAATATGAGCAAACCAAACATTCTTTTAATATATACAGGCGGTACCATTGGTATGGTTAAAGACTCTGATACAGGTGCTCTAAAGGCTTTCGATTTTAATAACCTTCTAAAGCGAATACCAGAGTTACGCTTATTAGATTGTAATATTGAAACGGTTTCTTTTGACACACCAATAGATTCCTCTAACATGAATACCAAATATTGGTGTGATATTGCCGATATCATTAAGGATAACTATAAGACTTTTGATGGTTTTGTGGTGTTGCATGGTAGTGATACGATGAGTTATTCTGCATCTGCATTAAGTTTTATGCTAGAAAATTTGGCAAAGCCAGTAATATTTACCGGGTCTCAATTACCAATAGGAGATTTACGAACAGACGCAAAAGAAAATCTAATCACTTCAATCCAATTAGCATCGCTTCAAAAGCATGGTAATCCCCTTATTAAAGAAGTAGGTTTGTATTTTGAGTATAAATTGTATAGAGGAAATCGTACAACAAAAATAAATGCAGAGCATTTTCAAGCATTCACCTCGCCTAACTTTCCTAATCTAGCAGAATCTGGAGTACATCTTAATATAAACAAAGACTACTTATTAAAGCCTATTCTTGGGCAAGACTTAAAGGTTAATAAACGCCTAGATACTAATGTAGCGATACTTAAATTATTTCCTGGTATTTCAAAGCCAATTCTAGAGGCTGTACTAACTAGTAAACTTATTAAAGGATTAGTGCTTGAAACTTATGGGGCCGGAAATGCAACAACAGAGCGCTGGTTTATAGAATTATTAGATAAAGCAATTAAGAGAGGCATATACATTGTAAACGTAACGCAATGTGCTGGTGGAAGTGTTAGGATGGGGCAATATGAAACAAGCGCACATCTAGAAAAAGTAGGAGTTATATCAGGAAAAGATATTACAACAGAAGCCGCAATTACCAAGTTAATGTATCTCATCGGACAAAATATTAGTCCTTTAAATTTTCAATCGATTTTCGAAACAGCTTTACGCGGTGAAATGACATAAAATTAACGCCTCAAATTTTAGTGTTTGAAGTTTTTTTTGTTATTTGGCGTTCTGTAATTTTTAAGATTTACAGAGAGGTGGCCGAGTGGTCGAAGGCGCACGCCTGGAAAGTGTGTAAACGCCAAAAGCGTTTCGAGGGTTCGAATCCCTTCCTCTCTGCTGTTATTTCTTATATTGTTACATATTTTTTTTATCTTTAACCCTTTAACTAATAAAATTAAGATTCAAGACAATGAAAAGATTATTTTCTATCCTAGCCATTACGTGTTTAATGGTTATTGGAACTGTTAATGCAAATGCAACAACAGCAGTAGCATCAGCAACAGCAACCGTTACAAATGTAGCTCAAGAAGAACCAGCAGCAGCTGAAGACACTGGGTTTCATCAAGAATTAAAAAAGAGATTTATTGAAGGTGGTCCTGGATTTATGGGGATTGTTTTATTATGTTTAATTCTTGGTCTAGCAATTGCTATCGAGAGAATTATCTTTTTAAATCTTTCTACAACTAACAGTAAAAAATTAACTCAGAATGTTGAAGACGCTTTAGCATCAGGAGGCATCGAGGCAGCAAAAGAAGTTTGTAGAAATACAAAAGGGCCTGTAGCTTCTATTTTTTACCAAGGTCTAGATAGAGCTGATGAAGATATTGACGCTGCTGAGAAAGCTGTTGTAGCTTATGGTGGTGTACAAATGGGACAGTTAGAAAAGAATGTTTCATGGATTTCATTATTTATCGCTTTAGCACCAATGCTTGGTTTCATGGGTACGGTAATAGGTATGATTCAGGCTTTCGATAAAATTGAAGCAGCTGGTGATATGCAGCCTTCTTTAGTAGCAGGTGGTATTAAAGTAGCACTTTTAACTACAGTATTTGGTCTTATTGTGGCTATTATCCTTCAGATTTTTTACAACTATATTATCGCTAAGATTGATAGTATTGTAAACGATATGGAAGACTCATCTATCACATTGATGGATTTATTAGTAAGACACAAAAAATAAGAACACATTATGCATAAAATATTAAAAATAGTAGCCGCTATTGTTGGCGTTCTTGGAATTGTATTCCTAGTTAGAATTATTTCTGCTGGAGATGATGCAATCAAGAGTGGTGAGAAAGCTGGCTTAGTAGACCCTATGGCCTATGTAGCTTATGCTATATTAGCGGCCGCAGTGGTAGCCGTAGTGATATTCATCTTTAGAAATATACTCATTAATCCATCAGGATTAAAGAATACCTTAATAGGAGTAGGCGCTTTTGCAGCTGTGCTTTTAGTATCGTATTTCGTATTAGCAACAGGTGAAGACGAATCATTTAAACTAGGTTTATACAAATCAGGTGACGAAATGGCAACTGCAGGACAATCTAAACTTGTAGGAGGTGGTTTAATCGCGTTCTATATCTTAATTGTTGTTGCAGCAATATCAATGATTTTTTCAGGAGTAAAAAAAGTATTAAGTAAATAGTAAATTATGGCAAAAAGAGCAGCACCAGAGGTTAATGCCGGTTCAATGGCTGACATTGCATTCTTACTATTGATTTTTTTCTTAGTTACAACAACCATTGAAAAGGATAAAGGTATCTTAAGAAGTTTACCGCCTATCGATGACTCACAGACTGAACCACCAATTATAAAGCAAAAGAATTTGTTTACAATTTTGGTGAATAGAGACGACCGTCTTTTGGTTGAGGAAGAAGAAATGGATATTAAAGATTTAAGACAAGCTGCCATTGACTTTTTAGACAATGGAGGAGGCGTTAATCCTGAAGGAGAATCTTGTGATTACTGCAGAGGGAAAAAAGACCCAGAGTCTTCTGATCATCCAGATAAAGCAATTATTACGTTGAAGCACGATAGAGAAACTACCTACGGTAGATACATAGAAGTGCAAAACGAATTAGTAGCAGCCTATAATTTCTTAAGAGAAAGAGAAGCACAGCGAATTTTTAATCGTTCGTTTGCGTCGATGCTTGAGGAAAAAGAAAAGAATCAGTTTAACAAGGATGAAAAGTTAAACGCAGATATCCAGAGAATTAAGGACATGTATCCTATGAAGCTCTCTGAGGCAGAACCAGATAAAAGTTAATTAGTATGTCTAAGTTTAAGAAGAAAAAAGGTGGTGATTTACCGGCGATATCGACGGCATCTTTACCAGACATTGTATTTATGTTATTATTCTTTTTTATGGTTGCAACTGTAATGAGAGATAACTCTACAATGGTAGAAAACAAGCTTCCTAGTGCAACAGAAATAGAGAAGCTTAAGAAAGACAGAACTATGTTTATCTATGCTGGTAAGCCAAGTAGCCAATACAAGCAGTTTGGTACTGAAGGTCGTATCCAGATTAACGACTCATTCGTGGATTTAGATGCCATACAGCCTGCAGTTTACGAGTATATTGGAACACTTCCTGAAGAGTTAAAAGACAGAGTTGTTGTTGCACTTAAGGTAGACGAGAACACTAATGCAGGTATTGTTTCTGACGTTAAGCAAGAGCTTAGAGAAGCTAATGCCCTTAAGATAATGTACGTTACAGGTCAGAAAAAAGAAGAATAATATATCTTAATTTTTAATAAAAGGCGTTATGGTTATTATCATAACGCTTTTTTTATTGGATTGCGTCAACATATTTTAATAGCTTTACGTAAATAGCACATAATTTTTAAATCTTTCTATATAATGAAGTTTTACACTAGCCTATTCTTATTTTTAGTTTCTATTGCTTGTTTAGCGCAGGACAGTTTGGCTGTAGAGGTGGATAATAAGTATAGAGAAGATCAATTTTATGCATCAATAACATATAATGCACTTTCTAATAATCCAAAAGGAGTAAGTCAAAACGGCTTCTCTACTGGCTTCCATTTTGGATTTATAAGAGATATGCCCATAAATCCAAAACGAAATTGGGCCTTAGGGATTGGACTTGGAATATCGTCGAATTCGTATAATCAAAATCTTGTTATTAGAGAAAATAATAATGTAGTAGACTTTGCTTTACAAAACGACCTTGAGCTGGGTAATGTAACTAAGAATAAGTTTACCACCTATCTGATTGATGTTCCGTTTGAGTTGCGTTGGCGAACATCGAATGCAACAGACTATAAGTTTTGGCGTATTTATCCAGGATTTAAATTCAGTTATTTGGTCTACAATTCTACCAAACTAAAAAGTGACGCTACCGATGAGCGGTTGTCAAATCTAGATATCTTTAATAAGTTTCAGTACGGGCTTACACTTAGCGCTGGTTATGGTACTTGGAATTTTCAGGTTTATTGCGCTTTAAATCCAATATTCGATGGTAATGCTAGTCTAAATGGAAATTCTATTGACGCTAAGGCCTTAAAGGTGGGCATTATGTTTTATATCTTATAGCCACCACTTTAAGAGTAATAGCTGAGGTATAAATCCTGTTAAGCTACCGATAATTAACTCTGGATATGTATGTGCTTTTAAATGAAGTCTAGATGTAGCTATTGCACCAAGGAGTATCATCATTAGTGCTATAGTACCATTAATATTTATTTGGTAGTGTATACCAAGTGCTATAGCAAACATAAAAAAGCCACTTGCTGCTAGCATATGTATACTGGCTTTTATCTTAAAAATTACTAATACAAAACACGCTATTGTCGAAGCTAGAATACCTACAAAAAAGAAATAGAGCTCGACAATTTCGTTAGATGTAAATACCCTAGAAATTACCAAGCATATGATTACTGAATTAATTAGTAATGGTAGCTTCCGCTCGTTCGTTGACTTTAGATATATACTATTAACTTTATTAAGTGTTTTTAATAAATAGTAAACGAGTAGCGGTAAAATAATAGTGAGTAATATGGTAGAGAAAATCTTAGCGTATTGTATTGGCTGCGGAATAAATCTAGGCGTTTTAGAAAAATAAAACAAAACACCTAATAGTGGCATAATTAAAGGATGCAATACATATGATATACTTCTTAGCACAAAATCCATAAAAGTAATTTATATCTTTTTTCGAAGTCGGGCTACAGGAATATCTAGTTGCTCTCTGTATTTTGCAACAGTCCTTCTAGCAATAGGATACCCTTTTTCTTTCAGGATTTTCGCCAATTTATCGTCAGTAAGTGGTTTCTTTTTGTCTTCCTCTTCTATAACAGTTTCTAAGATTTTTTTAATCTCTCTTGTAGAGACTTCTTCGCCTTGGTCATTGGTCATAGACTCGGAGAAAAACTCTTTAATCAATTTTGTGCCATAAGGTGTATCTACGTATTTACTGTTAGCTACACGAGAAACTGTGGAGACATCCATATCTATCTCATCCGCAATATCTTTAAGAATCATCGGTTTTAGCATACGCTCATCACCCGTCAAAAAATACTCTTTTTGATAGTGCATTATCGCGCTCATCGTAACAAAAAGCGTTTGCTGGCGTTGTTTTACGGCCTCTATAAACCATTTAGCAGCGTCTAATTTTTGTTTTATAAAAAGTACAGCGTCTTTCTGGGCTTTAGATTTCTCTTTAGATTCTTTATAGCCTTTTAGCATATTGTTATAAGAGCGAGAGACATGTAGCTCCGGAGCGTTTCTACCATTAAGTGTTAGCTCTAACTCGCCATCTACGATTTTTATAGCAAAGTCTGGTACAATGTGCTCCACAATTCTATTATTACCAGAATAAGAACCGCCAGGTTTTGGGTTGAGACTCTCAATCTCTTCAATAGCATCTTTTAATTGCTGCTCTGTAATACTAAATTTTTGAAGCAATTTTTTATAATGCTTTTTAGTAAATTGTTCGAAAGCGTTATCAATAATACTCGTTGCTAATTCTACATCAGGATCTTGCTCTTTTCTATGGAGTTGAATACTTAGACACTCTTGTAGATTTCTAGCCCCAACACCAGCTGGATCGAGTTGGTGTACGATACCTAAAACTTTTTCTACTTCGTCCTCTGTAGTATATACATTTTGAGTGAACGCTAAATCATCAGTAATATCGGATAAGGACCTTCTTATGTAACCACTTTCATCTACACTACCGACTAAAAATTGGGCTATTTCATATTCTTGGTCACTAAGTCTGAAGGTGTTTAACTGATTGGTTAAGTGTTGCGTAAATGATGTGCCTGATGCGTATGGTACTGATTTTTCGTCATCGTCTGCACTATAATTGTTAGCGTGAGTACGATAATCTGGTATTTCATCATCACTAAGATATTCGTCTACATTAATATCGCCAGCATCTATAGTTTCGTTATCGTTATAATCGTCTTGCGTATTATCAAATTCGTCAAATTCATTGTCCTTTGCTTCACTTTCTTTTCCAGTATCTAAAGCAGGATTTTCTTCTAGTTCTTGCTTAAGACGTTGTTCAAAAGCTTGAGTTGGCAGCTGAATCAACTTCATGAGTTGTATTTGCTGAGGTGATAGCTTTTGTGATAACTTAAATTGTAGATACTGCTTTAACATGGGTTGGTACAGGATTTAGTTAAAAATAAAAAAACAATCTAAAACTATACCGTTCTTAGATTGTTTTCTCAAAATTTTAATCTTTTTTAGAATTCTGCATTTTGAGGCGTTCGCGGATAAGGAATCACATCTCTAATGTTACTCATGCCTGTTGCAAACATAACAAGACGTTCAAAACCTAATCCAAAGCCAGAATGTACAGCTGTACCGTACTTACGTAAGTCTAAATACCACCATAATTCTTCTTCTGGAATATCTAAGGCTGCCATTTTTTGTTTTAGCACCTCTAAACGTTCTTCTCGTTGAGAACCTCCTACGATTTCTCCAATTCCAGGGAAAAGGATATCCATGGCTCTTACTGTTTTTCCATCTTCATTTAGACGCATGTAAAATGCTTTGATATTTGCGGGATAGTCGAACAAAATTACAGGACATTTAAAGTGCTTTTCAACTAAAAAACGCTCGTGTTCCGATTGTAAATCTGCACCCCATTCTTCAATTAAATACTTAAATTTCTTTTTCTTATTTGGTTTAGAATTTCTGAGAATATCTATTGCTTCTGTATAACTAACGCGTTTAAAGTTATTATCGGTAACAAACTTTAGTTTTTCTATTAAACGCATTTCGCTACGTTCTGCCTGCGGCTTCGTTTTTTCTTCGTTAAACAAGCGCTCATCTAAGAATTGCAAATCTTCCTTATTGTGTTCTAATACGTAATCGATAACAGATTTTAAAAAGTCTTCGGCTAAATCCATATTGCCTGCCAAATCCATA
Organism: Winogradskyella wandonensis; assembly: GCF_004346845.1. Lineage (GTDB taxonomy): Bacteria > Bacteroidota > Bacteroidia > Flavobacteriales > Flavobacteriaceae > Winogradskyella > Winogradskyella wandonensis. The sequence goes on from NZ_SMGI01000004.1 coordinate 76,169, forward strand.
AAAGCTACTTCTGGTTCAATCATCCAAAATTCCGCTAAATGACGAGATGTATTAGAGTTTTCCGCTCTAAAGGTAGGTCCAAAGGTATAAACTTTACCTAGCGACATGGCATAAGTCTCTGCTTCTAATTGTCCAGAAACGGTTAAGTTAGTTTCTTTACCAAAAAAATCTTGTTTATAATCTACCGTACCTTCATCCGTTAACGGTGGATTCTTTGGCTCCAACGTACTTACACGAAACATTTCTCCTGCGCCTTCTGCATCACTTCCCGTAATAATCGGTGTGTGCATATTATAAAAGCCGTTTTCTGTAAAATATTTGTGGATGGCAAAGGATAAGGCTGAACGTAATCGCATAACAGCACTAAATGTGTTTGTTCGGGTGCGTAAGTGAGCGTTTTCTCTTAAAAACTCAAAAGAGTGTTTTTTAGGTTGAATAGGATAGCTCTCTGGGTCTGAATCACCAAGAATTTCTATTGAAGCTACAATTATTTCAACCTTTTGTCCTTTTCCTTGACTCTCTACCAATTCTCCAGTAACATGCAATGCAGCTCCTGTTGTGATTCGTTTAAGTAAGGCTTCGTCAAAATTTTCAAAATCAACAACACACTGAATATTATTTATAGTTGAGCCGTCGTTAAGCGCTATAAAACGATTAGCTCTAAATGTACGTACCCATCCTTTTACGCTTACGTCTTGTAATGTAATGTCTTGTGCTAATAATTCTGAAACAGATTTAGTATTCATTTTTAATTTGTTTTAAATCTTAATTTTTGTTTTCCGAGACTACGTCTTCTTCTTCTTCGTCATCATCTGGAATAATATTTATTGCAGGTTCTTTAAGTACTTCTTTATTGGCTATACTTCTTTCCAAAGATAAGAGTAGAGATGGCAATAATAATAAATTAGATAGCATGGCAAATAACAAAGTTGCCGAAACTAAACCACCAAGAGCAACAGTACCGCCGAAACTTGAAATAGTAAATACTGAAAATCCGAAAAATAATACAATCGACGTGTAAAACATACTAACACCAGTTTCTCTTAGCGCTGCATAAACAGATTTGCGTATTTTCCAGTGATTGGCTTGTAATTCTTGCCTGTATTTTGCTAAAAAGTGAATGGTATCATCTACAGAAATACCGAAGGCTATACTAAACACCAATATTGTAGAAGGCTTTATAGGGACACCCAAATAACCCATCATACCGGCGGTTACTAATAGCGGTAGTAAATTTGGCACTAAGCTAACGACAATCATTCTAACCGATCTAAACATATATGCCATAAACACCGAGATAAGTATAATAGCTAGCGTTAAAGAAATAACTAAATTCCGGACTAAGTATTTTGTTCCTTTTTGAAAAACTAGCGCTTTCCCGGTCATGGTAACATTGTAACGTTCTTTTGGGAAAACTTTATTTATTTTATTCTGAAGGTCTTCCTCGATACGCTCCATTTTATCGGTGCCTATATCCTTCATAAACGTAGTTATACGGGCGTATTGTCCTGTACTATCGACGAAGTTTTTAAGTAAATCTACATCCGAAGAAGACTTCTTTACATAAGAACTTATAAATAAATTTTCTTGACTCGTAGGAAGTTGATAATACTTCGGATTTCCATTAGTATATGCCTGCTTGGCATATTTTACTAAGCTAACTACCGAAATTGGTCTTGAAAGTTCTGGAATTTCCTCAATTAATTCTTCGAGTTCGTTCATTCGTTTAATGGTGGCAAGCTTCATAACACCCTTTTTACGTTTGGTGTCAATCATTATCTCTAATGGCATTATACCATTAAACTCGGATTCGAAAAAACGGATGTCGCTAAAAAATTCAGTTTTCTTGGGCATATCTTCAATAAGACTACCAGAAATAATGATTTTGTTAATACCTAGAAGACTTACAATCAGTAGTACTAATGCCGTAACATAAATGGTAATTTTTTTATGCTTTACCATGCGTTCCATCCAATCTACAAATCCGTTAATCCATTTTTTGTTTAGATGCTCTAAATGCCTAGGCTTTGGATAAGGTAAAAACGTGTAGAGAATTGGGATGATGAGCAAGCATAATATAAATATGGCCAAAATACTTAGCGATGCAACTATACCGAACTCTTTTAAAAGTTGACTCTCGGTTAAAATAAAAGTCGCAAAACCCGAAGCTGTGGTTACGTTGGTCATTAATGTAGCGTTACCCACTTTGGTGATTACACGTTGTAATGACTTTACCTTATTGCCGTGTAATCGTACTTCGTGCTGATACTTATTAATTAAAAAAATACAATTAGGAATACCAATAACAATAATTAAAGGCGGAATTAATGCCGTGAGTACGGTTATCTCGTACTTTAAAAGGCCTAAAATCCCAAACGTCCACATTACACCAATACAAACCACGATTAACGAAATAAAGGTGGCTCTAAAGGACCTAAAGAATAAAAAGAAAATCAGTGATGTAATACCTAAGGCAGCACCAATAAATAGGCTAATCTCATCGACTATATTCTGCGAGTTCAGTGTTCTTATATAAGGCATCCCAGATACTCTGACGTTTAGAGTATTTCTTGTTTCAAAATCTTTAATTTTATCTTTCAGCGTTTTTATAACAAACTCTTTTCTTAGAGGTGTATTAACGATTTCTTTTTTTAGATATATCGCAGTACGAACGGTCTTGGTTTCTTTATTAAATAAAAAGTTGTCGTAGAACGGATACTTTTTAAAAAGCTCATCTTGTAGCTTATCTATTTGGGCAATAGATGTTATAGAATCTTTTATAAAAGGTTCTAAATCAAACCTTTCTTCTTTGGTGTTTTTTACTAGCTTTTGCAAGTCTTTAATAGAAACAACAGTTTCTACTTCGTCATAGGCTTTAAAATCTTCAGAAAGTTGATTCCAGGCATTTAGTTTATCGACGGTAAAAAGCGTAGAATCTTTAACACCAAGAACAATGAGGTTGCCCTCTTCTCCAAAAATTTCTAGAAAATCATTGTACCTAAGATTTACCTCATGCTCATCTGGTAAGAGATTTGCTTCTGTGTAAGTAAAACGCATGTGTTTCCACTGCATACTAAAAAAAATAGTATACAGAATCACAGTAATGAGAATAGCAATTTTATTACGCAAAATCAATCGCGCAACAGTTTCCCAAAATCCTGTTGTTAACAGTTTAAACATGCTTTAATTTATAAGGCGCAAAGGTAGAAAAAACCTTAGGAATCTTTGTCAAAATTAAAGCCTAATAACAAATATTTAATTAAATGCTAGTCTTTATAATTTTGAATTCGTAGACTGTTACACCTTAGATTTTAACAGACTCTTAATATCATGACTTTTAGTCCATTATTAACTTTGATTTAATGAATGTTATGAGGTCAAATTTTTGTTTTTTATTTTTATTAAGTGTAGTAGATTTATTCTTCAGTACAATTTTATTTTCTCAGAATTCAAAAATAAATAGTCATAATTCTTATGCGGAAAAAATTTATTTACAATTAGATAGTGAGATTTATACTACGGATAAGACGATTTGGTTTAAAGCGATAATAGCAAATGCCAGTTTGCATAATTTGGAGATGACGAGCGGTGTTTTATATGTTGATTTAATCAATTCGGACAAAGAGATAATAGAATCAAAACTGATAAAAACAACAGATGGTATAGGTAGTGGTCATTTTGATTTGGATAGAAGTTATGAAGAAGGAGCATATCAGATAAGAGCTTATACTCAATGGAATAAGAATTTTGAAGACGATTTTCAAACAAAAAAATATATTCAAATATTTTCAGAAAATGAACTTAACTCTAAGCAAAAAGTAATAAGTAATATTAGGCGTATAGATTCTACTTCACTTGATAATCATTATAAATTGGATATCTACCCTCAGATTATAGATTCAACACATAAAAAATCATTGAAAGTATTTATAGATGTGGACAACGAGCGAGATACGCTTTATATTAATCCAGCATCTAACGATAAGTATATTTTAGATTTAAAAGTTTCTAAATCTTCAAAACTTGCAAGTATAAAAATCTTAACAAGGTCAGGTAAAACTTTTCAAACTCAGTTTACTACTAATACCGATTATATTAATCTAAGATTTTTTCCAGAAGGAGGTAAGCTTGTTTCAGGATTGACAAGTAAAATTGGTTTTAAAGCTGTAAATTCAAATGGAAAGGGTATTTATGTAGAAGGTAGTGTAGAAAATCAAAAGGGAGAAGTTATAACAAATTTCAAGAGCAACCTTCTTGGAATGGGACATTTTACTTTAGCCAACTTGGATGAGCATGAAGTCTACACGGCAAGATTAAAAACAGGGGAAACGTTTGCGCTTCCCAATATTTCAAAATTCGGATATGTTTTAAAAGTATCAGAAATAAGAAATGTTATTACTGTTGGAGTATTTTCTAATTATATGAAGGATGAAGAAATTAATCTCATGGCTTCATTAAGAGGAGTTACTTATTTTAATTCAAGTTCCAGATTAATCAATGGTAGTTATATTTTTTCAATACCTAAAAGTACTTTTCCTGAAGGCATAATCTCTTTTAAAGTCTTTGGAAAAAATAAAGTTCCTATTTCTGAAAGATTATATTTTAACGAACTAAAAGCATCAAGATTAATAATTGACGGATTCTTAGACAAGCAAGTTTATGAAAAAAGAGACATGATAAGTTTAAATATACTCAATAAATCACAAAATGATAGTCTTATAGAGGCTAGCAGCTCTATTCTAGTATTAGAAAAATCAAGACTTAAAGATTTATTGTATAAAGAAAATATATTGTCATTTTTTTTGCTGAACTCTGATTTAAGAGGAAATATAGAATCTCCAAACCTATATTTTAGTGAAGAAGGAAATTTAAATGTTGATGATTTAATGCTCACACAGGGCTGGCGTAATTATAAATATGTTAAGCTTAAAGGTAAATTAATTAATAAGTTAGAAAAAGGGTTAAATGTCTCTGGTATAGTAAATGTGAGAAATAAAAAGTTTAAAGATAAAGAGATAGATGTCATGCTTGTAACCTTTAATGACGAAAAAACCATATATACAAAATCAGTAATACCGCCAACAAGTTTCACTTTTCAATTAGAAGATATGTTTGGTAAACCAGTAGATATTGCTATTCAGAGTGCAAATGGTAAAAACAAAAAGCGTAAAGACTACTTTTTTTCCATAAATAAAAAGGAAAAATTACCAATAGAATTTGATTTTTCAAGGAATGAAATTACTAATGATAGCATTATTATTCAAAACAGAGAACAGAAGAAAGTAACTGATAGATATTTTGAAAGAACATTTGGAGTAACAAAATTAGATGAAGTTGTAATAGATGGATATAGAATGACTCCTAAACGTAAAGAAGTTTTTGAGCTTTATGGAAAACCAGAGATTGTAATAGACGGAAAGACGATTCAAGAAAAAAAAGCGAGTTATTCGTATGGTTTATTCAGTGTTCTTCTTGATTTCTTTCCAGATAAAGTTAATGTAGTTACAACAGACGACGGTATATTAGTTCCTCAGGTAATAGGAGAGGTGACTTGTATAATGGTGGATGGTATTCCAGTTAGACCAATTTATTATCCAATTCTTCAAAATATATCAGTAGAGGAAGTTGAGAGTTATGAAGTATTAGAAACAGCTAAAAATTATACCAATCTATATTTAAGAGTTTATCCAAATGCGTCACCCCCATTTCCTAGTTTTGGGGGTATAATTTCAATTTATACAAAAAGAGGAACTGGTCTATTCGGTGCTATTAATGATTCGAAAGGCCTAGATATTAATACAATTCCTGTTTTTGCAATAGAAAGAGAGTTCTATACACCAGCACATGATAATAGTGACCCTAATAGTTTCAATATTCCCGATTTTAGGTCTACTATTTATTGGAATCCAAAAGTTACTAATGAGAAAGGAAAACCTTTAAACATAAGTTACAGTCATTCAGATGAGATAGGAGACTTTATTGTAATTATCGAATCTATAACTAAAGATGGTAAAATAGGCTACAAAACTCTTGAATACACAGTAAAAGAAGGTAAAGATTGATATTGTTTACAACGACAGATTAAACGTAAACTTAAAAGCGAAATTATCACCCAATGACGGAAGATGATAAGCGCCATAGCGATATGCGAAACTTAGTCCAAATCCAAAGATTAGTTTATTTATTTCGAAGCCAGACTCGGAATAGAGTTTATCTAGAGTGCCAAATGTAATACCTTGATGCTGATTAATGCTTTTCATATTTCCAATGGCATATCTGGAGATTAATACCAACTGAGGTCTAAAACGCTGCGATATATTAAATGGTTTTAAAAAGTGTTTAAACTGAAATGTTGCAAATCGGTCACTAAAAAATTCATTAAAGAACATAGTCTCAAAACTATTTAGTCCTGCCACAGAGAAACGCTGAAGAATGGTTTCTTTTCTAATATTATTAGGGTAAGCGTGATAAAGCTGAGTTAAAGGTGTCTCGCCAGAGGCTAATCCTGCAACTAATGTTAATCTAGTCACAGATTCGTCGTCGTAATCTATTTGGTGAATTGTTCTAAAATCAATTTTGGCAAAATTAAAATCACTTTTAAAGACATCGCCAAAACCTTGAGTAAATTGAGCCGTAAATTTTGGGTATCCATTTACTGTTTCTTCAATTTTATTGTTAAGAAATTCGAACTTACTAAATGGACTCCATTGTAGACTTAAACTCGCTGTACTAAACCTAAACGAATTAAATGCTTCGCCACCGCTTATAAACGTATAATCATAAGTTGGATTAACGCGGCTAATTGCAAACTGAGTTTCTGATAATAAATGATTGGATATTTTATGTTGTAATGCTAACGACTTTGTTATGTGTCTATGAAATAAATCAATATTAAGTAGGCGTGGTTCAAAAAAAGAGAAGAAGCGTTTATCTGTAGAAAATTTAGAACTACCTGTTTCTTGTAAATCGTCAGTATATGACACATTTAACCAAGTGTCTGTTTTTTCGTTGAGTCTTACGCCTCCACCTATACTATATTTATAACGTTCGTCTCTAAAACCATAAACAAGATATCCGTTTATTCTAAACTTATCTGAGAATTCTTCGTTAGTAACACCTCCCAATCCTGTTCTAAAGCCTTCAAACTGATTATACTTTACAAGATAGCGTAAATCAAAGTTAAAATACTTAGTCGGAAAGTATCCCAGACCTATATTTTCTAAAAAGACTCTTTTTTTCAAAGAGTCTTTTGATTTTTCTTTAACCTGCTTTTCTGAATCTATCTGAGCTAAAGCTATTGAAGAAGCGCCTAATAAAATTATGGCAAAAACGTGCTTTAGCATTTTTAAAGTTTGTAGTTAATGGATTAAAAAAGAGGGAATGCGCTATTAAAAATTGCTAAACTGTCATAATCTCTTTTTCCTTCACACCAAGTATTTGATCTACCTTACTAACGTATTTATCAGTTAGTTCTTGTACATCGATTTCAGCATTTTTTTGTAAATCTTCAGATACATCTGTTTTTTTGATGTCGTTATTGGCATCTTTACGAGCATTACGGATACCTACTTTGGCATCTTCTGCTTCTGCTTTTGCCTGTTTAGCTAAGTCTTTACGACGCTCTTCAGTTAATGGAGGGACATTAATGATAATTGTTTCTCCATTATTCATAGGATTAAAGCCTAGATTTGCTAACATAATACCGCGTTCAATTTCTTGAAGCATAGATTTCTCCCAGGGTTGTACCGTTATTGTACGTCCATCTGGGGTGTTAACATTAGCCACCTGATTTAATGGTGTCTGTGATCCATAATAATCGACCATAACACTCCCTAACATGGCAGGACTAGCCTTGCCAGCTCTAATGTTTACGAATTGTTTCTCTAAGTGTTTGATAGCAGCATCCATGGCCTCCTTTGCTGTATCTATAATAAATTGAATGTCTTCGTCCATAGTTTTTAAAAATTTATTTGACGTTTATCAAAATCTAAGCCAAAGCTTTATAAGTTAACTTCGGTACCAATATTTTCGCCTGAAACAACTTTAAGTAAATTACCTTTTTTATTCATATCAAAGACGATGATAGGTAATTTATTCTCTTGACTCAACGTAAACGCTGTAGTGTCCATTACTTTTAATCCTTTGCGAAGAACATCGTCAAAAGTAATGTGGTCAAACTTAGTAGCTGTTGTATCTTTTTCTGGATCTGCGTTATAAATACCATCGACACGCGTACCTTTTAAAATGACGTCTGCCTCTATTTCGATGGCGCGTAAAACAGCAGCCGAGTCAGTTGTGAAATAAGGGTTTCCTGTTCCACCACCAAAGATGACTACACGGCCTTTTTCTAGATGGCGTAGCGCTTTTCGTCTAATAAAAGGTTCTGCCACTTCGTTAATTTTAATGGCTGATTGTAGGCGTGTTGGTATACCTGCATCTTCAAGAGCACTTTGCAATGCCAGTCCGTTGATCACTGTTGCTAACATGCCCATATGGTCGCCTTGAACGCGATCCATACCGTTACTTGCACCAGCAACACCCCTAAATATATTTCCACCACCAATAACAATAGCTACCTGAACACCTTTGTCTATGATATCCTTGATATCTTTTGCATATTCAGAAAGTCGTTCTGGGTCAATACCATACTGACGATTTCCCATTAAGGCTTCACCAGAAAGTTTTAGTAATACTCTTTTGAATTTCATTTGCTATTTTGAAAGTTTAGCAAAGCTAAACAATTATTAGTAGGATTAAAAGCAAAATATTTATACAGAAGTTGAGTTTAATGAATAAAAAAAAGCCTTCGAAAATTCGAAGGCTTTTTAAATATTTAAAATAGGAATAAATTATCCTACAGAAGCACGCTTAAAACCTGTAACCTCTACCTCGCCGTAAGTAGCAACGTATTGAGCAACAGTTTTCTTCTCGTCTTTAATAAAATTCTGGTCTAATAAACACTGTTCTTTATCTAAAGTTGTGTTATCTGATATAAAACGTTCCATTTTACCTGGTAAAATTCTATCCCAGATTTGTTCTGGCTTACCTTCAGCTTTTAACTCTGCTTTTGCAGCTTCTTCTGCTTCTGCTAAAACGTCTTCAGTTAGCTGAGACATAGAAATATACTTAGGTACATTTTTTAATGTCTTACCTAAACGACCTAATTCGATGTTATCTTTTTCGATAGCAGCAATACGTGCTTCGGTTTCAGAAGCAACATAAGCTGGGTCAAAATCTTTGTAAGACAATGTAGTTGCGCCCATTGAAGCCACTTGCATAGCAACATCTTTTGCTAAAGTTTCAATATTATCTACAACGGCAGAAAATCCTACTATAGCAGCGATTTTATTAATATGAACGTAAGAACCAACATAAGCAGCTTCTAAAACTTCAAATGCATTGATGTCTAATTTTTCACCAATTACACCTGTTTGTTCAACTAATTTTTCTGCAACAGTCATTCCACCGAAATCAGCAGCTAAAAAATCCTCTTTATTATCGTAGTTTAAGGCAATGTCACCTAATTCGCTAGCTAATTTTAAGAAGTTTTCGTTTTTTCCTACGAAATCAGTCTCACAACCTAATACTAAAGCAATCCCTTTAGTATTATCTGCATTAATTTTTGCTACGGCAGCACCTTCAGAAGATTCTCTGTCAGCTCTTTTTGCAGCAACTTTTTGACCTTTTTTACGCAAAACTTCGATTGCTTTATCGAAATCACCACCAGCTTCTACTAGTGCTTTTTTACAATCCATCATACCTGCACCAGTAGCTTGTCTAAGCTTGTTTACTTCTGCTGCTGTAATTTTTACTGTGTTTTCCATAGTATGTTTAAAATTTGAAAAAGTCGCTTAATTATTTTCAGTTTCCCTTCGACGGTGCTTAGGGCAAGAGAAAAGAATTAAACGACTCTTAAATATTGTATAATTCTTTTATTTATTCTTCTTCTTGATCTGCAACTGGAGCTGCCTTTTTAGCGGCTGCTGAGCCTGTCGAAGCATCAGCTTTCGGAGCATCTTTTTCCGCCTTTTCAGACTTTCTTTCATTTAAGCCATCCGCTATTGCAGAAGTTACTATTGATAAAACTTTATCTATAGACTTAGATGCATCATCATTTGAAGGGATAACATAATCTACCTGACGTGGATCAGAGTTGGTATCTACCATTGCAAAGATTGGAATGTTTAATTTCTGAGCTTCTTTAATTGCGATATGCTCTCTTACGATATCTACAACAAATAACGCACCTGGTAAACGTGTCATATCAGAAATAGAACCTAAGTTCTTCTCTAATTTTGCACGCTGACGATCTACTTGTAAACGCTCTTTTTTAGAAAGAGAATTAAATGTTCCATCTTTTTTCATTCTATCGATAGATGCCATTTTCTTAACGGCTTTACGGATAGTAACAAAGTTAGTTAACATTCCACCTGGCCATCTTTCTGTAATGTAAGGTTGGTTTACAGCACCTGCTTTTTCAGCAACGATGTCCTTAGCTTGTTTTTTAGTAGCAACAAATAAGATTTTCTTTCCAGAAGCTGCAATTTTCTTAAGCGCTTCTGCAGTTTCTTCAATCTTAGCTGCAGTTTTGTAAAGGTTGATGATATGGATGCCATTACGCTCCATGTAAATGTAAGGGGCCATGTTTGGATTCCACTTACGCGTTAGGTGACCGAAGTGTACACCTGCTTCAAGTAATTCTTTTACTTCTACTTTTTCCATTTTGTAATAGTTTACGTTCTGTTGAATTAGCAATGCTAAAGTGGCTTTGTTCTAAAAGACCTCTAGCATTTAGATGCTAAACTAAACCGTGACTGTGATAACGCGTCATCGGCAACAATAACTGGTTTTTAATTTTGCTGAAATATTCAGCGATTTCAATAAAATAAAATAATTCAGAACCTGAATAAACAGATTCTGAATTAAGTGTTGTTTGGATATTAACGTTTCGAGAACTGGAATTTCTTACGCGCTTTCTTCTGACCGAATTTCTTACGCTCTACCATTCTTGGATCTCTTGTTAATAGACCTTCTGGCTTTAATATTGCTCTGTTTTCAGCATCAAGTTCGCACATTGCACGAGATAACGCTAAACGTATAGCTTCCGCCTGGCCGGTGATACCACCTCCATATACGTTAACAGTAATATCAAAGTTGCCATCATTGTTAGTCATGGCTAAAGGTTGGTTTACTTTATACTGCAATGGTGCAGTAGTAAAGTATTCCGCCATGTCTTTTTTGTTCACCGTGATGTTACCTTTTCCTTTGGCAACGTACACACGGGCAACAGCCGTCTTTCTACGGCCGATTTTGTGAATTACTTCCATTAGTTAAATTCTTTTAAATTAATTGTCTTTGGCTTCTGAGCTTCGTGAGCGTGCTCAGCACCAGCGACAACAGTTAAATTTCTAAAAAGAACAGCACCTAATTTATTCTTAGGTAACATTCCTTTTACTGACTTTTCTACTAGACGTGTTGGGTCTTTCTCAAACATTTCAGTAGCTGTCAGGCTTCTTTGACCACCTGGATAACCTGTGTGACGGATATAAGATTTATCTGTCCACTTGTTCCCAGTTAAGTTGATTTTTTCCGCGTTTACAACGATAACGTTATCACCGCAATCAACGTGTGGCGTAAAGTTAGGCTTGTGCTTACCTCTTAAAAGTATTGCTACTTTAGAAGCTAAACGACCTAAAGTTTGTCCTTCAGCATCAACTAAAACCCACTCCTTGTTAGCAGTAGCTTTGTTAGCAGAAACTGTTTTGTAGCTTAATGTATCCACGCTAATTTGATTTATTTGCACCACTTTGGTACAATTGATTAAACATTCCTCTTCCGAAAAAGAGTTTGCAAATTTACGATAACTTATTGGATTGCCAAACCTTAACTAATCTTTTTTTATGCTGAAAATCAACGCTTTTAAAATTAGAATTGTATAGGTTTATTTGGTAGCGCGTTCTAAACGGTCATTTATAGATTTTCCTAGGCCAAAATCTGGAAATTTTTCTGCTATAATCACATCTAATTGCATGCCGTCTAATTGATGTAAAACGTCATAAAGATTTGAAGCCGATTCTGTCAAGTCACCAGCTTTAGAAAGCGCAATTTGTACGTCTATATTAGTGTTTTCTATTTCAGATTTAAAAGTTATTAAGCCAACACGTTTGTTTTTATAATAATAAAGTGTCTCTAAAATATTGTCTGTTAACACCGTCTTTGTCTTTGGTGCATAATGACGCGCTAACATTCCAGGAGCTTTTGGTGCACTTTCCCTATTATTCTTTATCTCAACTTTACCAACAACGTTTTCTATAGCTTCAATTGGTGTAGAGCCTAGTCTATAAATAATAGGTTCTTCGTCTTCGAAACCAATAATTGTAGACTCAATACCACTTTTACAAGCGCCGCCGTCTAAAACCATTTGTATTTGGTCTTTAAAATAATCTTCAACATGTTGAGCTGTCGTTGGGCTTATGCGATTAAAAGGATTTGCACTAGGTGCAGCAAGCGGGAAATCTAAAGATTTTAATAGCTCTAATGTCGTTGGATGATTTGGTATACGTACCGCAACGGTATCTTTCCCGGCGGTAATTAAATCAGGGATTACAGCTTTTTTCTTTAGAACTAGAGTAATTGGTCCTGGCCAAAAGGCATCAGCTAATAATTGGGCTTTTTTTGGAATGTACTCAACGATTTTATCGAGATATTCTACAGACGGAATATGAACAATCAGCGGATTAAATAATGGCCTTTGTTTAGTAGCAAAAATAGAATTGATAGCCTTTTTGCTAAAAATATTACCTGCCAAACCATAAACCGTTTCGGTTGGTATAGCTACTAATTCTTCAGCATTTAAGATGGCTACAGCTTTGGATATGTCTTTTGAAATGATGCTCATAAAATTGGATGCAAAGCTACTTTAAAAAAACGACCTTTTAATGCGCCTCCAACCAATTATCACCAATATCTAAATCGACATCAAGCGGAACAGAAAGCTTATAGGCGTTTTCCATTTCAGTTTTAATGAGGGATTTCATAGCTTCTAATTCGGGTTTGTAGATATCAAAAACCAATTCATCATGCACTTGAAGTAGCATCTTCGATTTGTAATTGCCTTCCTTTAATTTTTGATGAATGTTTATCATCGCAATTTTAATAATATCGGCAGCGCTTCCCTGTATTGGCGCGTTTACAGCATTACGTTCTGCTGCACCACGCACCACAGCGTTACGTGAATTGATGTCTTTTAAATAACGACGGCGTCCTAAAACTGTTTGTACATAACCATTATCTCTTGCAAAATCTACCTGATCTTGTATGTAGTTTCTAAGCTTTGGGTATGTGGCGTAATACGTGTCAATTAATTCCTTCGATTCAGAACGGGTGAGATTGGTTTGGTTACTTAATCCAAATGCTGAAACGCCATAGATAATTCCAAAATTAACGGTTTTAGCGTTACTTCGTTGCTCTCGAGTGACCTCGGAAATTGGCACATTAAATACCTTTGAAGCTGTTGAGGCATGTATATCTTCACCATTTTTAAAGGCCTCAATCATGGTTTCTTCTTCACTTAAGGCCGCAATAATTCGTAATTCTATTTGAGAATAATCTGCGGCTAAAAGTGTGTAATTTTCGTTTCGTGGTACAAAGGCTTTACGGACTTGACGACCGCGCTCAGTTCGGATTGGGATATTCTGAAGATTAGGATTGTTACTACTCAAACGCCCCGTTGCAGCAACGGTTTGCATATAATCGGTATGTACGCGACCTGTACTTTCTTCCACTTGAGTAGGTAAAGCATCAACATAAGTACTTTTTAATTTAGTAAGCCCGCGATAGTCTAATATATCTTGAATAATTTGATGGTCTTTTGCCAAATAACTCAACACATCTTCTGCGGTAGAATACTGACCAGTTTTGGTCTTTTTTGGCTTATCGACTAACTTTAATTTTTCAAAAAGAATAACGCCCAATTGCTTTGGCGAGCCAATATTAAATTCTTCTCCAGCAGCTTCAAAAATGCGTTTTTCTAATGAAGCAATGTCGTTATTTAAATCTTCAGAAAGAGAATTCAGAAAGTCTTTATCTAGGTTGATGCCTTCCAATTCCATATCCGCCAAAACACGCAGCAGTGGCACTTCGATATCATCGAATAACTTTTGGGAGTTAGCTTCACCTAGCTCTTTTTCAAAATGCTCTTTCAGTTGCAGTGTAATATCCGCATCTTCTACAGCATATTCGGTTTGCTTTTCTAACGGCACATCGCGCATGGAAAGCTGATTTTTTCCTTTTTTTCCAATAAGTTCTGTAATAGAAATTGGGGTGTAGTTAAGATACGTTTCTGCCAATACATCCATATTGTGACGCATATCAGGATTAATCAAATAATGCGCTAACATGGTATCGAATAATTTGCCTTTTACTTCAATATTATATTTGGCTAAAACTTTGATATCGTATTTTAAGTTCTGACCAATTTTTTCGATGTTTTCGTTTTCAAAAAACGGACGTAAGTCTTCTATAAGAGATTGAGCCTCGGCTTTATTTTCTGGAAATGGCATATAGAATCCTTTTCCTGCTTCCCAAGAAAATGCAATACCAACCAGTTCTGCGGTCAATGGATTAAGGCTGGTGGTCTCTGTATCGAAACAAACCGAAGTTTGATTTAATAAGTTTTTTACAAAGAGTTTGGTTGCCATTCCAGGCGCAACACTTTGATAAAAATGTGACGTGGTTTCTGCTGTTTTACGCTGATAAGACGTGCCTCCTTGCTCATTTTGGTCGCTGAGGTCACTCGAAGTGCCAAATAATGAAAATTGTCCTGCGCCGGCATTCGTAGAACTTGAAGAAGAAGAAGATGAACTTGAAGACTTCTCGACTGCGCTCGAAGTGACAGCATTACTATTCGTAGAAACAGAAGCGTCTTCTGAGAATGTCTTAAGAAAATTATCCGTGAGTCGTCTAAATTCTAATTCCTGAAAGATTTCTTTAACTTTTTCAATATCTGGATGGTCGAGTTCAAAATCTTTGGCATTAAATGTTACAGGAACATCGAGCATTATGGTTGCTAGTTTTTTTGACAACAATCCTAGCTCACCATTAGCCTCAACTTTTTCTTTCATTTTACCTTTTAGCTGGTCTGTGTTGGCTAGCAGACCTTCCATACTTCCAAATTGTTGGATGAATTTTTTTGCTGTTTTTTCTCCAACTCCAGGTAATCCAGGAATATTATCTGAAGAATCTCCCATCATACCTAAGAAGTCAATAACCTGCAAAGGGCTTTCGACTTCAAATTTTTTCTGTACTTCGGGTATGCCCCAAGTTTCGTAACCACCACCAAAAACAGGGCGATACATAAAAATGTTATCTGTAACCAGTTGTGCAAAATCCTTATCTGGCGTGACCATAAAGACCTTGTAACCTTCTTTTTCGGCTTGGCGTGATAAAGTTCCTATAACATCGTCTGCTTCGTAACCTTCTTTAACCATAATTGGAATATGCATGGCTTCGAGAATATTACAAATATGCGGAATTGCGGTGCGGATGCCTTCAGGCGTTTCGTCTCGGTTGGCTTTATATTCTTCATACATTTCTACACGGTCAGCACTTCCGCCTTTGTCAAAACAAACGGCCAAATGGTCTGGACGTTCACGTTTAATAACGTCTAAAAGCGAATTCATAAAGCCCATTATGGCTGAGGTATCTTCGCCTTTAGAGTTAATTCTTGGGTTTTTTATAAAAGCGTAGTAGCCACGAAAAATGAGTGCGTAGGCATCTACTAAGAAGAGACGTTTTTGGTCGGACATTTTTTTAAATTTTGAAGTCTATAAAACTACAAAACTTAAAAGGAAATTTATAATATGTTAGTTGATGATTACACGTTTTGAAATACGTGAGTCTTGAACAAATATATTTAGGATGTACATTCCAGATTTTAAAAAAGATACATCCATATTATCTCTATTATCGACTTCTATTATTTTTTGACCTTGCAAATTGAATAATTGAAGCTTATTTATGGTTTCGTTTGTATTTATAAAAACTGTGCTAGATGCCGGATTAGGATATACACTTATAGATTCTGTTCCAAAATCTTGAGTATTCAATGTGTTGTTTATAACGATGCTGAAGCTTTTAAAACTATCGTTTGGTGCAGTTGCGGCTGTTCTAAATAATCTTAATTTATATGTTGTGCCATTTGAAAGGCCAGTAAAAGTTCCTGACGCCGAAAAACAGTCTAGTTGATTGCCATTACAAGCGTCATACAGTGCAAAGTTGTTCCAAGCAATATTGCCATTTACAGCCACATCACCATCTTCTGGCATTGTAAATTCATACCAAACGTCGGCATAATCTTCGGCAGTTGTTCCATCGCAACCTATCTCATTGTTTAAGTTAGCGCCACCGATGCCAAAAAACACGGTGGTTTCTGTGGACGATACATTTATAGTTTCGGCAGAGGCACAATCATCGTTATTTATAATTTCAAAAGCTTGTATAGTAAAACTAGTAAAACTGTTGTCAGCATTGGCGACCGTCCTAAAAACACGGAGCTTATACGTGGTGTTAGCCGTTAAATTTTCGGTAAGCAAATTGGTGTTACCACAATTAATTTCTGTACCGCTGCAGGAATCGTACAATGCAAAATTATTCCAATTAATAGCGCCACTTATCTGTAAATTACCATTTACAGGCATTGTAAAGTCGTACCAGATATCTACATAATCGTTGGTGATACCGGTGCAACCTTCTTCATTATTAATATCAGCGCCACCAATGTTAAAATCTACAGTAGATGTGCTTGTACTTACCGTTAAATTCTCTGCATTTACGCAATTATCATTAGCAGCTTCTTCAAAAGCCCTGATGGTAAAGCTGTTAAAGCTGTTGTCGGCATTAGCCACAGTTCTAAAAATTCGAAGTTTATAGTTAGTACTAGCTACTAAGTTTTGCGCAAATAAATTGGTGTTTCCGCAGTCTATTTCGGTGCCGTTACAAGTATCGTAAAGTGCAATATTATTCCAATTGATAGAAGCATCAACGAAAAGATTTCCATTGAAGGGCATCGTAAAATCGTACCAAATATCTACATAATCGTTCGTTGTACCAGAACAGCCTTCTTGATTATTTATATCTGCACCACCGATATTGAAATTTACGGTCGTTGCACTTGTAGTCACCGTTAAATTTTCTGCATTTACGCAATCATCGTTTGTAGCCTCTTCGAAAGCCCTAATGGAAAAGCTGTTAAAGCTATTATCGGCATTAGCCACAGTTCTAAAAATTCGAAGTTTATAGCTTGTGCCAGTGACTAAGTTTTGCGTAAATAAATTGGTGTTTCCGCAGTTTATTTCGGTGCCGCTACAAGCATCGTAGAGTGCAATATTATTCCAATTAATGGATGCATCAACGAAAAGATTTCCGTTAAAAGGCATAGTAAAGTCGTACCAAATATCTACATAATCGTTTGTTGTTCCTGAACAACCTTCTTCATTATTAATATCAGAGCCGCCAATATCAAAGTTCACGGTAGATTGTGTAGTTGTTACAGTAATGTTTTCGGCATTGGTACAGGTATCATTAGTTGTTTGTTCAAAGGCAACAATACTAAAACTCTGAAATCCTGTATTTGAGGCCGTTGAACTTGGTCTAAACACTCTTAATTTATAATTCGTTGAAGCCGAGAGGTTGTTATAAAACTGATTACCAAATCCGCATTGAATTAAAGAGCCACCGCAACTATCGTATAAGGCAAAGTTATTCCAATTTATGCTGCCTTCTATGTAAACATTTCCATCAACTGGCATTGAAAAGTCAAACCACACGTCGGCATAATCTGTGGTAGAACCAGGACATCCTTCTTCGTTAATTAATGCTGCAGAATTGATATCAAAAGTGTAAGAATTGGATGTAAGTTCTACCAAAATATTTTCAGAAGTTGCACACGTCTCGTTTGTAGGTTGGGCAAAGCTAGATATGGTAAAAAGGAATAATAGATAGGAGTAAAAGTGTTTCATTGGTTGGATGAATTAGACCTTCAATGTAATAAAAATTAAATTAATTTTAAATAATTTTTCGTTTATATAAAATTGATTGTTAAATAGTTATGTGGTCTTTATCAAAACAAAAAACCCAACATTTATTGTTGTGTTTTATGAATTCCGAAATTTTTGATTTAAGGCGCAGGATTAGGAATTGAAGCATGCACTTTATTAATAGCTTTCATAACATCGTCATTTAATGAGATATTAATGCTGTCAATGTTTTCTTCTAGTTGCTCTAAATTGGTTGCGCCTATAATATTACTTGTTAAAAACGGACGCTCGTTAACAAAAGCGAGAGACATTTGCGCTAAAGACATATTGTTGTCCTCGGCAATTTTTAAATAGCGTTTTGTCGCTTCGGTAGCTTGCTCGCTACTGTATCTTGCAAAACGTGGAAATAATTTTAAACGTGCATTATCTGCCGCATTTCCTTTAATGTATTTGCCGGAAAGTACGCCAAATGCCATAGGCGAGTATGCCAATAGACCAATATTTTCGCGATGTGCAATTTCTGCTAAATCGCCTTCAAACGGTCTACATAATAATGAATATGCATTTTGTATCGTAATTGGTCTTGGTAAATTATGCTGCTTAGATTCTTGCAAATAGCGCATTGTTCCCCAAGCCTTTTCATTCGAAATTCCTATTTGTCTTACTTTTCCCGACTTTACAATTTTATCTAGATTGTGTAGAATTTCATTAAAATTATCTTCCCATTTGTCATTAGGATTATGCTTATAATCGCGTTGCCCAAAAGTGTTCGTTTCGCGTTCTGGCCAATGCAACTGGTACAAGTCAATGTAATCTGTTTTTAGTCGTTTTAAACTGCCTTCAACGGCTTCATTTAATGCTTTTTTACTAAAACCAGTCGTTCTAATATGTGCTGTGTAGTCGCCAGGACCAGCTATTTTTGTTGCTAAAACTACCTTGTCTCTATTGCCTGTTTTTGCAAACCAGTTACCAATAATACGCTCGGTTTCGGCATAAGTTTCGGCTGTAGCAGGCACAGGATAGAGCTCTGCCACATCAAAAAAATTAACGCCTTTATCTAAGGCTAAATCCATTTGTGCGAAACCTTCGTCTTGGGTGTTTTGGTTTCCCCAAGTCATTGTGCCAAGGCATATTTTACTAACTTTTATGTCCGTATGTGGTAGGTTGGTGTATTTCATGGCAAATTTTAATTTGTCACCCTGATCTTGTTTCAGGGTCTCATTAATAACTCTCTCATTTAGGTTTCGACTGCGCTCAACCCGACATTAATATTTAACAAAAATAAGAAGACCTTTCAGGTTGGTAAAACTAGAAAGGTCTAAATGTATGTTAATCTTCGGAAGAAAAGATTCTGAATCAAGTTCAGAAGGACAAAATGGTTTGTTTATATCTCATTCAACAACTTCGATATCTCATCTAATTTTGGCGTCAGGATTACCTCGATTCTTCGATTTTTTGCGCGACCCTCAGCAGTTTCATTTGTAGCTATCGGAGCATATTCGCCGCGTCCGGCAGCGGTTAAATTTTCTGGGTTAATGGAAGCGTTTTCGCGTAGAATATTTACAATTGCTGTAGCACGTTTGGTAGATAAATCCCAGTTGCCACTTAATTGCGCATTGCCTTTGTACGGTACGTTGTCTGTATGACCTTCAATTAAAATAGCAATCTCTGGATTGTCGGCTAACACTTCGCCAAGTTGTTTTACAGCTTGTTTTCCTTGGGCACCGACGAACCAACTTCCTGATTCAAATAACAATTTATTTTCCATCGATACGTAGACTTTTCCGTCACGTTGTTCAACGGTTAATCCTTTGCCTTCAAAATTGGTTAGGGCTTTAGAGATAGCTTCTTTTAATTTGGTCATTGCAGCGTCTTTGCTAGCTATAACGTTCTCAAGTTCTGCCACACGCTTAGAACGATTTTCTAATTCGCTTTGCAATTTTTGTAAACGGTCGTTTTCTGCTGCTAAGGCTTGCTCTTTTGCTTCTAATTGCGCTAATAGTTCGCGATTCTTTTTAGAGTTTGCAGCGATGGATGCAGAGCTTTGCTCTTCTAAAGCGTTGTAAGACGCTTTTAAGTTTTCGAGATTGGTTTTTGTTGCTGCTAATTCTGTGGTTAATTGGTCACGTTCAGTAATAGCACCTTCGTATGCCTTTTGCAATTTTTCTAAATCATTCTCAAGCTTTGTTTTGGCATCAGAAAGTGATTGATTTTCTTCAGAAAGTTGACGATGTTCTTTTTTTAAATCGGCATATTTGTCTTCTAAATCTGTGTAAATTTTTTTAGACACACACGATGAAAATAGACCTAAACTTAAGGCTAAAATTGAGATTTTTTTAATCATAAAATGGTTGTATTTGGGTTTGATTGTGAAAATTTTTAAAATTCTAATTCGAGCAATATTGGACAATGGTCGCTATGTACTGCTTCGGTAAGTATAACGCTGCGTTTTAGATTTTCTTGTAAAGGTTCTGTAGCTAACGCATAATCCAAACGCCAACCCTTATTGTTAGCCCTCGCATTGGCACGATAACTCCACCACGAAAATTTTTGCAATTCAGGATTTAGATATCTAAAACTATCTATAAGTCCGCTATCTATAAAGTTGCCCAACCACTCGCGTTCTTCTGGTAAAAACCCTGAAACACCTTTCATTTTGGGGTTGTGGATATCGATTTCTTCATGACAAATATTATAATCGCCGCAAATGACCAAATTCGGGATGTCTTTTCGCAATTCGTTTACATAATCCTGAAACTCATCCATGTATTGAAACTTGTAGTCCAAACGTGCATCGTTTGTACCCGACGGCAAATACAAACTCATAACAGATACGTTATCAAAGTCGGCACGGATGTTACGACCTTCAAAATCCATATGGTCAATACCAGTACCAAACTCGACATGATTAGGTTCGGTTTTGCTTAAAATAGCTACGCCACTATAGCCCTTTTTTTGTGCGCTAAACCAGTAATTGTATTTGTAGCCAGCGTCTTCAAATTCTTGCAAATCGAGTTGGTCTTCTTGGGCTTTAGTTTCTTGCAAACAAATCACGTCTGGGTTTGTGGCTACTAACCAATCTATAAATCCTTTTTTCAAAGCGGCACGTATGCCATTGACATTGTATGATGCTATTTTCATATTTATCTTGCGCAAAAGCGGAAGTTTCATTTTAAGTGTTAAACATAAATACTGTCTGTTCGAGCGCAGTCGAGAACTATTAAATTGAAATAATATTAAAAACCTCTCGACTGCGCTCGAGGAGACATAATTCCCATTTAGCCAAAAATAAATAATACCGTACTTTTACAAGGCGTTTTTATTGTGAAATATGTCTTAAATAAAGGCGTTAGGTTTCTGTATGCGACAATTAATTACTCTTTTAGTTTTCTTTATTACACTCTCTGTGTTTTCGCAAGAGCGAAAGAGTAATTATATAACTAAAAGGATTGCGGTAAAAGACTCTATAAAAATCGATTCTGTAAGCATTAACTCTTCTTTTTTTAAAGTGAAAACTAAATCTGGACGCATCATAGATTCTAATTTGTATACCATAGATTTTTCAAAATCTGTTTTACGGTTAAAGAATTTTCAAACGTTAGATACGGTTATTGTGGAGTATTTGCGCTATCCAGACTTTATTACAAAAACATATAAACAGCTCGATAAAAGTATTATCGTAGAAAATACAGAGGCGCGTCAGAAGTTATATCAACTTCAAAATACAAAACGCAATTCTAATTTTATCCCTTTTGATGGGCTTACGACTTCTGGAAGTATTTCTCGTGGTGTTACCATTGGCAACAATCAAAACTCGGTTCTCAACAGTGAATTAGACCTTCAGATTTCTGGAAAGTTAAGTGAAAACGTATCACTAAGAGCGTCTATACAAGATGCTAATATTCCGTTGCAAGAAAGCGGATTTTCGCAACGCTTAGATGAGTTTGACCAAATTTTTATAGAACTATTTAGCAAAGATTGGCGCATAAGAGCTGGTGATATTGACCTGATGAATATCACCAGCTATTTTAACGGATTTAGCAAGCGAGTACAAGGTCTTTTTGTAAACGCTAACTTGAGTGAAAAGACAACAGTTTTTGCTTCTGGAGCATTAGTGCGTGGGCAGTTTACAACTAGCCAATTTACGGCCCAGGAAGGCAATCAAGGTCCGTATAAATTACGTGGCCAAAATGGCGAATTGTTTGTGCTTGTGGTCTCAGGAAGTGAAACGGTTTATGTTAATGGCTTGCCGCTAGAACGTGGTGAAAATAAAGATTATATCATAGATTATAATGCTGGTGAAATCATTTTCAACTCTACATTTCCCATAACTTCTGAAATGCGAATTACGGTTGATTATCAGTTTAGCGATAGAAATTATTCGCGATTTACTGTTTATGGCGGAAGCAATTATGAAAGTGAAAAGCTAAAACTCAATCTTTCGTTATATTCCGAAAGTGACGCTAAAAATCAGCCATTACAGCAGAATTTATCTACGGAGCAAGTTGGAATTTTGGCAAATGCAGGTGACGATAGAAGTTTAATGACAGCGCCATCTGCGGTTGAAGAAGAATTTTCGGAAAACCGAATTCTATACAGAAAAGAGCTATTTGGCACCGAAGAAATCTTTGTGTTCTCTAATGACCCAAATGACCAATTATTTGGCGTTCGGTTTACATTGGTTGGTGATAATCAAGGGAACTATGTGTTGAGTAACGATAGTACGGTGGCAAATATTTACGAGTATGTACCGCCAATAGCAGGAATTCCTCAAGGAAATTTTGAACCTATCATTCAGCTAATTGCACCAGAGCGTTTGCAAATAGCTACGCTTAATGGTACTTATACGCCAACGGAGACGACCAATTTATTTTTTGAATTAGCAGGAAGTAAAAACGACTTAAATCTATTTTCTGGTATAGATGATGGTAATAACGATGGCTTTGCCGGCAAATTAAAATTGCAACAAAACATTATAAAAAGAGATAGCACTTGGAATATTTCTGCCTTGGCGGATGTGGATTATTTACAAGACAATTTTAGGACAGTGCAACGTTTGTACCGACCAGAGTTTTCTAGAGATTGGAATTTAGACACGCCGCAGACCAATCAAGGCAACTTAAGCTTGGGAAATCAGTTATTGTTTAATTCTGGATTGCAAGTGTTTCATTATAAAAAGGGACGCATGGCCTATAATTTTGAACATCTAAATTATTCGGAGACCTTTAATGGAAATCGTCATAACCTTAACGCTGATTTGCGATTGGGAAATTTTTCAATTTTCTCAAAATCTAGTGCGCTGACAAGTAATTCCACAATAAATAAATCTAAATTTTTACGTTCTTTTAATCGTGTGGTTTACGGTAAAGGGAACAAATGGGCAGGTGGAAAAGTAGCTTTAGAAGATAATCAACAAACTGAAATTGCAACAGATTTACTTACGTCATTAAGTCAAAAATTCACATCGTACGAAGCCTTTGCAGGTATCGGTGATAGTACAAAGGTATTTGTAGAATTAGGTTACATCAATCGTGTAAATGACAGTTTGCGGAATAATGACTTGCAACGTGTAAATACATCAAACACCTATTATTTAAAGTCACGATTAATTCAGAGTAAAACAACCAATCTTCAATTGTTTGTTAATTACAGAAATTTAAAGGCCACGGATGTCTCAACCCAAGATGAGCAATCTTTAAACAGTCGATTAAATTACAATCAGCGTTTGTTTAAAAATGTGGTTTTGCTAAACACGAGCTACGAGACAAATTCGGGTACTTTGCCGCAACAAGACTTTACCTTTGTTGAGGTCGAAGCTGGTCAGGGCAATTTTACATGGATAGATTATAACGAAAATGGTATCCAAGAATTAGGCGAGTTTGAGGTTGCACAGTTTGCAGACCAAGGTAACTATATCAGGGTATTATTACCTAATCAGGTGTTTGTGCAAACACATCAAAATCGCTTTAGCCAGACGGTAACATTTAATCCGCAATCATGGAATTCGTCAGAACAGAAAACGAAGAAATTTTGGTCACATTTTTATAATCAGACGTCGTTTTTAGTAGATAACAAATTACGTAGAAGCGGAAGCGATTTTAATCTAAATCCGTTTGAAGCCCTGAGCGATGGTAATGATAGCGACCCCAATCGCCTAGGCTTAAACTTTAATCTTAGAAATGTCTTATTCTTTAATCGCGGAAAACAGCGTTACACAACCTCTTACACTTTTTTAACCAACAAAAGCCAGACCTTATTATCCATTGGTGCACAGCAAAGCCGCTTGCGAAGTCATCAACTAAATTTTAACCACAAGTTTGCAAAAAGTTGGTTAATTAATACTGAGGGAAGTCTAAGTAAAACAAGAAGCGAAAATGAAAGTTTTACCAATCGAAATTTTAATATTGACGAAACACAATTTCAACCAAAATTGTCCTATATTTTTAATGAAAATGCGCAGTTTGATGTGTTTTACCAATTTACAAACAAAAAAAATACCATTGGTAATTTTGAAGAACTGAGTCAGAACAATTATGGCTTCTCATTTACGTATAACAATGCACAAAAAATAGCCTTGACGGGTGAGTTTAATTACTTTCAGAATGATTATGTCGGCAATGCCAACACACCAGTGGCATTTCAGATTTTAGAAGGGTTACAACCCGGACAAAATTTTACATGGAGTCTCATTGCACAAAAGAAATTGACAAAATTTTTGGACTTAAACCTCAATTATTTTGGGCGAAAAACCGAAAGTTCTAACACTATACATACAGGAACAGTACAGTTAAAGGCGTATTTTTAACTTCGACCTTTCGACCACGCTCAAGGCAGGCAAGCTTAGTTTCCAAAAAAAATAAATGTTTTAAAGCAACCTTTTCTAAAACTTTACATCTTTGTGGTGTGATTCTTGATGTAAGAATCCACTAATTTCAATCAATTAAAAAATGAAAAAACTTCTTTTAACTATTTGTATGGTAGGTGTATTGCTTAATGTAAATGCACAAGACGACGCATCGGCAACCTCGACTTCTGATAATTTTAATGAATTAAAACTCAATGCACTTTATGCTGTGGTCGGCGTTTTAGACCTTACCTACGAGCGTACGCTTAATGAAGAATCGGGTATTGGATTGACATTTGCGGTGCCTTTTGATAAAGAATTAGATTCTGATATTAACTATTACGTTTCACCATATTATCGCTTTTACTTTGGTAAAAAATATGCAGCCGGATTTTTCCTCGAAGGTTTTGGAATGTTATCTGCTTATGAGCAGACAGATATTTTTATCGGAAATGATGTTGTTATAAACGAAGAAAGTAAATTAGCCTTTGCATTAGGAATTGGTGTTGGTGGCAAATGGGTTACTAATGGTGGATTTATTGGTGAATTAAGTTTAGGTGTAGGAAGAAATATTATTAATGCAGACGACTTTATAGACGATGTCGTTGGTAAGATTAGTATTGGGATAGGGTATCGATTCTAGATATAATATTTACTATAAAAACGCCCAAACTGAAAAGTTTGGGCGTTTTTTGTTTTTTGCATTCTTGGACTTCGCTCTGAATGACAAATAGCTTTATTACATTTTCATCAACCACTCTTTAACATCGACTTCTTTTTTTATGATGGATTTTAGGTCTTCAATCTTAACACGTTGCTGTTCCATTGTGTCTCTGTGGCGTATAGTTACAGTGTTGTTTTCTAAACTTTCACCATCTACGGTAATACAAAATGGTGTTCCGTTGGCGTCTTGTCTGCGGTAACGACGACCTACAGCATCTTTCTCGTCATAAACCACATTATAGTCCCATTTTAAATCTTCGATGATTTGTTTAGAAAGTTTTACCAAACCTTCGTCCTTTTTTACCAATGGTAAAATAGCTGCCTTTACAGGCGCTAGAACTGCTGGAAGTTTTAAAACGGTACGGCTAGAACCATCTTCTAATTCCTCCTCGATAAGCGAGTTAGAAAATACAGCTAAAAACATACGGTCTAGACCAATAGAAGTTTCTAAAACATAAGGTGTGTAACTCTCGTTTTCTTCATGGTCAAAGTACTGTAGTTTTTTACCTGAATATTCCTCGTGTTGTTTTAAATCAAAATCGGTACGCGAGTGGATACCTTCTAATTCTTTAAATCCAAATGGGAATTTAAATTCTATATCCGTAGCCGCATCTGCATAGTGCGCTAATTTTTCGTGGTCATGGAAACGGTAGTTGTCTTCACCTAAGCCTAAAGACAGATGCCATTTAAGGCGTGCTTCTTTCCAATGCTTAAACCATTCTGTTTGCGTACCCGGTTTGATGAAAAACTGCATTTCCATTTGCTCAAACTCACGCATTCTAAAGATAAATTGGCGTGCAACAATTTCATTTCTAAACGCTTTACCAGTTTGTGCAATACCAAACGGAATCTTCATGCGCCCCGTTTTTTGCACATTTAAGAAGTTAACAAATATACCCTGTGCAGTCTCTGGTCTTAGGTACAAGTCCATAGCAGAATCTGCAGAGGCACCTAATTTGGTACCAAACATAAGGTTAAACTGCTTTACATCTGTCCAGTTTTTACTTCCAGAAAGTGGGTCTGCGATTTCAAGCTCTTCAATAAGTGCTTTTACATCGGCTAAATCTTCATTTTCTAAAGATTTTGCCATTCGAGATAAAATGGTATTTATTTTTTCTTGATAGCCTAAAACGCGGCCGTTAGTGGATACAAATTCCTCTTTATTAAAAGCATCGCCAAAGCGTTTCTCAGCTTTCTTAACTTCTTTGTCAATCTTAGCTTCAATCTTAGCACAGTAATCCTCGATTAAAACATCGGCACGGTAGCGTTTTTTAGAATCTTTGTTGTCAATCAATGGGTCGTTAAACGCATCGACGTGTCCGGAGGCTTTCCAAGTTGTAGGATGCATAAAGATTGCAGCATCAATACCTACAATATTATCATTTAGTTGCACCATGGCTTTCCACCAATAGTCGCGTATGTTTTTTTTGAGTTCTACACCGTTTTGCGCATAGTCGTAAACAGCACTTAAACCATCGTAAATTTCACTACTTTGAAATACATACCCGTACTCCTTTGCGTGAGATAAAACCTTTTTAAATTGATCTTCGTTATTTGCCATTCTGCAAAAATAAAAAACCGCCAGAATTAACGTCGCTTTTTTGTTATTTATAGTCACTTAAAAATTAAGTATTACATTTAAGTTGAAAAGTGTAAGACTTATTAATTAGTAATAGTGTTTCAAAACTTACTAAATCTTTTCTTTCCGCAAATATGCGAAGCCTGCAAAACGCCACTTTCTGATAACGAAAAGGTGATTTGTGTAGACTGTCGCCACGATTTGCCAATTACAAATTTTCATTACCAAGCGGATGATGCCATAAAAAAGATTCTATATGGTCGTGTTCAGCTTGAAAATGCAACGGCATTACTCCATTTTTCAAAAAAGGGATTGGTACAAGAACTGCTTCATAATCTAAAATATAGAGGACATGAACATATTGGAGAATTCTTAGGAAAATGGCTTGGGTCCGAATTAAAAGATTTAGAGAATTACAAAATTATCGATGTTGTTGTGCCAGTTCCTATCCATAAAAACAAACTAAGAGAGCGTGGTTATAATCAAGTTACCAAATTTGGGGTTGCTATTGCAGAAATACTAAATGCTGAGTATCGCGAGAGCGCCTTGTTAAAGATAGAAAAGAGCAAAACGCAGGCTTTAAAAGATAGATTAACACGTTTAGATGATGCCGAAAAGCAATTTGCTACAGGAGATTTTAAAGGTTTAGACAACAAGCACATTTTATTAGTCGATGATATTATTACCACTGGCGCTACTGTAGAAGCTTGCATAGAGTTGCTTAATACAATTCCGGGTGTTAGAGTAAGTTTAGCAGCTATGGCAGTTACGGAATAGTATTTTTGTTTTAGCGCTTTTTGCTATGTAAAGATAATTTGAATATTGATGTTTCGTTATTAATAGAATTAAGTCGTTAATTTGCTAAAATTTTTTCGAGGTATATGTTTTCAAAATCATTTAAGATTTATTTTGCTATCGCAGGGCTTATTTTTTTTATAGTTGGTTGTGCGAGTAGAGGAAGACCTGATGGCGGACCTAAAGACGAAACACCTCCAGAAATTACTAAAGAGTCTCCACCAAATTATTCAACAAATTTTAAAGCAGAAGAAATTCGTATTTATTTTAACGAGTATGTAAAGATTAAAGATTTACAAAAACAGTTAATCATCTCGCCACCGATGAAAACCCAACCTGCAATTACGCCAATGGGTAATGCGAGTACTTACATAAAAATTAAAATAAAGGATACTTTAGAAGCCAATACAACATATGCATTTAATTTTGGGAATAGTATTGTAGATAATAATGAAGAAAATCCATATCCTTACTATCGTTATGTGTTTTCTACAGGAGATACAATCGACTCGCTTTCTGTAAAAGGTGCCGTTTTTGATGCTGAAAGTAGAAGCGCCGACCCTTTTGTTTCTGTTATGCTATACGAAATAGATTCTAGCTACACAGATTCTATTGTGTATAAGCAAAAGCCAAAATACGTAACTAATACGTTAGACAGTCTTACAACCTTTAGTATCGATAACATCAAGGAAGGGACTTATAAATTGGTGGCTCTAAAAGACGAAAATTCTAATTTTACATTCGAGCCAAAAACAGATAAAATTGGATTTTATGAAGGTGAAATTTCTGTTCCTACAGACTCGTTATACAATATTACGTTATTTAAGGAAGTGCCAGATTTCAAGGTTTTAAAACCGAGCCAAGTTGCAGAACAACGCATCTTATTTCCTTTTGAAGGATATCTTAAGGATATTGATATTACTGTCGAATCGGATTCTATAAAAAACTTAGAATACAGAATTACTAGAGATAAAGAAAAAGACACACTGTATTATTGGTACAAGCCAAAAGTGGAAGTAGATTCGGCTTCATTTTTAGTCAAGAGCGAATTGTTTACAGAGACATTTAAGTACAAGTTTAGAGGAGGCGATAGAGACTCATTAATCGTATCTCCATTGAAAGCAGGAACGATTAGTTTTAATGAAAAGTTTACGTTAGAGGCTACCACACCTTTCGAAAAAATCGACACCACTAAGATTCAGCTAATTAATAAAGATTCTATCAGAGTAGCGTACGATGTTGAGTTCGATAGGTTGTATAATCGCTACAAGTTTAAAATAGATTTAAATGAGTCAGAAAATTATAAAATGGAGTTGTTACCATCCGCAATAACCGATTTTTATGGCGAGGTAAATGATACCCTTAACTTTAGTTTTAGCACACGAAAGGAATCCGATTATGGCAGCATACGTGTAAATTTAGTTAATGCAAAATTGCCCGTAATTGTACAGCTTACGGACGATAGAGGAAAAGTGCTTCACGAAAGATATACGGATGAATATCCCGCTGTTGACTTTAATAATATCGAAGCCAAACAATACCAATTGCGAGTCGTTTTTGATGAAAATAAAAACCGAAGATTCGATACAGGGAATTACCTAAAGAAAATTCAACCAGAACGCATTAGCTATTATCCAAATCCAGAAGACACTAATGTCCGTGCAAATTTTGACTTTGTGGTTACATTTACACTCCTTGAAGAATAAAGTTGTCTCTATCGTTCAAGAAGTTGAGTTTGTTGCGATACGCTTCAATATGAGACTTATCTAAGGTCACAACGTTAATGCCATTTTCATCAGAGTTAAAATCGCTTAATGTTTCTCCTAAAACATCATAACACGCTGAATGACCTGGGTAATCATGTCCGCTATCATCTTTACCTATTCTGTTTACACCAATACAATAACTCATATTTTCGATAGCTCTTGCTTTTAATAAAGCATCCCATGCGCTAATGCGTGGTTTAGGCCAATTAGCAACGTAGAGTAACACGTCGTAATCTTCTGTATTTCTAGCCCAAACAGGGAAACGTAAATCGTAGCAAATTAACGGACAAATTCTAAAACCTTTATAATCAATAATCGTTTTTGAAGTTCCTGCGGTATAAACTTTATGTTCACCAGCAAGTGTAAACGTGTGGCGTTTATCGTAGCTATCAATTGTTCCGTTTGGATGAATAAAAACCAAACGATTGTAATAATTGTTTTTTTCTATAATCACTAAACTTCCCACAATAGCAGCCTCTTTTTTCTTGGAAAGTTCTTTAAGCCAGGCGATGGTTTCTCCATCCATAGTTTCGGCAACTTCTGAAGCATTCATCGTAAAACCAGAAGTAAACATTTCGGGTAAAACGATAAGGTCTACAGTTTCTGAAATAGAAGCAATTTTAGATGTGAAATTTTCACGATTTGCCTTAGGATTTTCCCATGCCAAATCTGTTTGTATGAGTGCAACTTTAAGTTCAGTTTTCATCTAATTTAATTCTTGAAAAATCTGTTTTATAGGATTTACTTCGTTAGTTATAATTGCTCTTTTTCGTCAAACGTTCATTATGACCTTCCATGATTTAAAATTAGTAAATTTACGATGCTTATAAAATTAATTAACGCCAATTGTAATATGTTTCTAACACGTACTTGTTTTATATTCGTTCTACTTACGTCATTCTCTCACCTTACGGCTCAAATACAATATTTCCCAGAACGAAATGCAACTTGGGAAACAAAATCGCCAGCAGATGTAAAGGTTGATTCCGAATGGTTGAATGATGCAGTAGAATTTGCAGAAGCTAACGAATATTCTGGCTCTAGAGATTTGCGCATTGCCATTTTAAAGGGTTTCGCTCGTGAGCCATTTCATGAGATTTTGGGGCCTACAAAAAAACGTGGTGGACCAGCAGGAATGATATTAAAAGACGGTTATCTTATTGCAAAATGGGGAGATACCAAACGTGTAGATATGACCTTTAGCGTAACTAAAAGTTTTCTCTCTACGGTAACTGGCTTGGCTGTAGATGAAGGTTTAATTAAAGACGAAACTGATTTTGTAAAAGACTATGTTTGGGATGGCACATTTGCAGGTGAACATAATTCAAAAATTACTTGGCAGCATTTATTACAACAGAATAGCGATTGGTCTGGCGAAATCTGGGGCGGAAAAGATTGGGCAGATAGACCACCGAGAGAAGGAAATTTAGATGATTGGAAAAACAGAAAATATAACGAACCAGGTACAGTTATGGAGTATAATGATGTACGTGTAAATGTGCTGGCATATTCTGCATTACAAGTTTGGCGAAAACCTTTACCACAAGTGTTAAAAGATGAGGTTATGGACAAAATCGGTGCATCAACCACATGGCGTTGGTTTGGTTATGACAATGCATGGACAACCATCGATGGACTAAAAATGAAATCCGTTACTGGCGGCGGACATTCTGGTGCTGGATTATTTATTTCGGCAGAAGATATGGCACGTTTTGGCTTATTGTTTTTGAATAACGGCAAATGGAAAAATGAGCAAATTATTAGTGAAGATTGGATTAAACGTGCCATTACACCATCAAAACCTAACGTAAATTACGGTTACATGTGGTGGCTAAACAAAAAAGGACCACGTCACTGGGAAAACGTTTCAGAAGATATTTATTACGCTGCAGGTTTTGGCGGAAACTTTATAATTATAGACAAAAAAACCAACGTTGTCGTAGTGACACGCTGGTTAGAACCTTCAAAAGTTGGTGAGTTTATGCAAACTTTAACCAAAGCATTTAATTAACGTATAGCTTCTAATTGTTTTTTTGTTTCAACCACCTTTTCTCTTAATTTCAAGATGTCTTTTTCGTAATCAATTTTGTCTTTGTCTGAAAGATTCCCGTTTTTCTTCAGTTTTTCAAATTCACGTTCTTTAGTTATCAAAGCCATTTTAGCATCAATATAAGCTTCTCTAGCTTTTTCAAGATTTCGTTCTTTATCTTGGATGGTTTCGACTTTGTCTTCTAAAGTCTTTATTTGGTCTTTTAGACTTTTAATTTGGTTATTCAAATTTTCAAGTTCCTCTGCACGCTGTTCCTCAGCTTGTAAACGGTCTTGTAAAACGCTTTTAATATCACTTTTTTGTTGAGATGTTAACTCTTCGGTAACGTTTTTTTCACCTATAAAAAAGTCATTATTTTTTACCGAATATACTTTTCCAGAGTCCATAATTACTTTTTGTGTACTGCCACAGGACAACAAAATTGATAAAATAATGAATAAGCTTGCTAGTTGTTTAAAATTTCTAATTGTCATAATATGGTTTTTCTATAATATAACCTCAAGATTACCAAATTGCAAAAAAGCAGCGTTAAACGTTTTCTAAATTTTGTTAAGGATTTCTGAAGCTTTTAAAAGGGTTTCGTCAGTTTTAGCAAAGCAAAATCGTAGAACTTTATCATCTTTTTGATTGAGATTGAAAACCGATAGCGGAATAGAAGCAATACCGAATTCTGTTGTTAATCGCTTGGCAAAATCTACATCATTCTCATCAGTAATATCTGAATAATCCAACACTTGAAAATAGGTGCCTTTTGAAGGTGTAAACTTGAATTTTGAATCTTTTATCAAACTTAGAAACAAATCTCGTTTTTGCTGAAAAAATTGATTTAGACCCAAATATGTGTTTGCGTCTTGCATATAATCGGCAATGCCTTTTTGCGATGGATGATGCACCGAAAACACATTAAATTGATGCACTTTTCTAAATTCTTGCATCAGTTCCGCTGGGGCACAAGTGTAGCCAATCTTCCAACCTGTGTTATGAAACGTTTTCCCGAAAGAAGCGGTTATGAAACTACGCTGTTTCAAATCTTGAAATAAACAAGCACTTTGATGCTGCTCGCCGTCAAAAACAATATGTTCGTAAACCTCGTCACTTAATACGATAATATCTGTGCCTTCGGTTAGTTTTTGAAGTCGAAGCATATCTTCCTTAGACCAAATTGTTCCGCTTGGATTGTGAGGTGAATTAATCAAAATCATCTTTGTTTTAGACGATAGTTTTGAGGCGACCTCATTCCAATCTGGTTTGTAATCTGGAGCAGACAATTGGATAGGAATTACTTTTCCACCATTAACTTCAACCGCAGGTTTGTAGCAATCGTAAGCAGGTTTAAAAACAATAACTTCATCATTTGGTCTTACAAAAGCGGAGACAATACAATAAATGGCTTGGGTCGCTCCAGAAGTTACTGTGATTTCTTTTTCAGGATGATAGGTGCTGTTGTACAACCTTTGGTATTTATTGGCAATGGCGAGGCGCAAATCTAAATTCCCAGACATTGGTGCGTATTGGTTGTAGCCATTATTCATAGCATCGTTTACCAAGTCAATAAGTTTCTGATTACTCGGGTAATTTGGGAAACCTTGAGATAAATTAATGGCATTATGCTGATTTGCCAATGCGCTCATTACTGTAAAAATGGTCGTGCCGACGTTGGGGAGTTTGGAATTGTGTTGCATTTAGTAAAGATAATCACAAGATATTACAACACGAAAATATGTTGTTTTACTCTCTCAATATGTCATCAATAATCTTTAGATGATGCTTGGTATGGATTTCTAGAAATCTAGTGACATGCTTTTTATTGATATGTCCAAACATTGGATGTTTAAAGTAAGCGTTTGCAGGTAATACGCTGATAGTTTCAATATTTTTTTTGGCATCTGTAACTTGGGTAATCAATGCTGCTTTTTCTATAACTTCTGGTGGTCTAACGTGTTTTGGAGCTTTGGCTTTTCCGCGTGGGAATTTTCCAAGGGTGAGTAAAAATTTTCCAACGAGTGTTATATTTTTTTGGTAGGTGTTTGGGTCAGAGGATTGCATGGCTAAGCACACATTATTTATCACTTTTAGACTATGGTCTATTTGCCACCCGATGGTCGCTTTTGAGACTTTTGGATTCGTAAATTCGTGTTGCGGAATATAAGACTCTAAGGTTTTTATATAGTCGGAAAGTTTATTTTGCGATGTCATTAGATATATTTTAGGAAAGGTAAATAAAAAAATCCCAAACATTGCTGCTTAGGATTTTGTATCATGAGATGCTGAATCTCCCGACGTTTCAGGACAGCATGACAAATCGATAGTTTTAGTAACGGTAATGTTCTGGCTTGTATGGACCTTCAACAGTTACACCAATATATTCAGCTTGGTCAGATTTAAGCTCTGTTAGCTCCACACCAATCTTTTCTAAGTGTAATTTTGCTACTTTTTCGTCTAAATGCTTTGGTAACATGTACACTTGGTTTTCATAATTTTCACTGTTGTTCCATAGCTCTATTTGTGCTAAAGTTTGGTTTGTAAATGAGTTGCTCATTACAAAACTTGGGTGACCAGTTGCGCAACCAAGGTTTACTAGGCGGCCTTCTGCTAGAACGATGATGTCTTTTCCATCAATAGTATATTTATCTACTTGAGGCTTAATGGTGTTTTTAGTGTTACCATAGTTTTCGTTTAACCAAGCCATTTGTATCTCGTTATCAAAGTGACCGATGTTACATACGATAGTCTTGTCTTTCATTGCTTTAAAGTGCTCCGCACGTACGATGTCTTTATTTCCTGTTGTAGTGATAACAATGTCAGAATTTCCGACAACAGTTTCTAAACGCTTTACCTCAAAACCGTCCATTGCAGCTTGTAGCGCGCAGATTGGGTCGATTTCTGTAACTGTAACGATAGAACCAGCACCTTTAAAAGAAGCGGCTGTACCTTTGCCAACATCACCATAACCACAGACCGTTACACGCTTACCAGCTAGCATAACGTCCGTTGCACGACGAATGGCATCTACTGCAGATTCTTTACAACCGTATTTATTATCGAATTTAGACTTTGTTACCGAGTCGTTTACGTTAATCGCTGGCATTGGCAATGTTCCGTTTTTTACACGCTCGTATAAACGGTGAACACCGGTTGTTGTTTCTTCAGAAAGACCTTTGATGCCTTCTGCTAAGTGCGGGTATTTATCCAACACCATATTTGTTAAATCACCACCATCATCTAAAATCATATTTAATGGCTTACGGTCTTCGCCAAAGAATAACGTCTGCTCAATGCACCAATCAAACTCTTCTTCGGTCATATCTTTCCAAGCATACACAGCAGTTCCAGCAGCAGCAATAGCAGCAGCAGCTTGGTCTTGTGTAGAGAAAATATTACAGCTACTCCAAGTCACTTCTGCTCCAAGAGCTTGTAATGTTTCTATTAAAACTGCAGTTTGGATGGTCATATGCAAACATCCAGCAATACGTGCACCTTTTAGCGGTTGTTCATTTTTGTATTCTTCGCGCAGACTCATTAAACCTGGCATTTCTGCTTCGGCTAATTCAATTTCTTTTCTTCCCCAAGCCGCTAAAGACATGTCTTTTACTTTGTTTGGAACGTAAGCAATAGTTTTTGTACTCATTTTTTATCTTTTTTATAATTGAACGCTTTTAGAATTTAGAAACTAAAATGTTTAATTTAGCTTTGCAATTACCAAACGCGTTTTAAGCGCTGCAAAGATAATACATAACATTAACATTCTTAAATGCCGCTGTACAAATCTATTAGCGTTAATACACAAACTACTGTTAAAATTTGGAAGATTGAAGAATCTTACGACGATTTAATGCAACCGCTAGACTTAAAACCCGAAAGTTTAGAGCGCGTTTTAGGTATGAAAAGTGAGTTGCACCAACGTGGTTTTTTAAGTGTACGCCATTTGTTACGCGAATTTGGATACACCGACCAAGATTTGTTTTATGATAACAATGGAAAACCACATCTTAAAGACGGGAAGCATATATCCATTACACATAGCTTTACATTTTCGGGAGTGATTGTAAGTGATACTGAAGTTGGAATTGATATTGAAAAACAACGTGAAAAGATTGCTATTATCGCTAAGAAGTTTGTGGGTTATGAGTTTAATTACCTAAAGCCTGAAGCTGAAGATTATGTACGAAAGCTGACTGTAATTTGGGCAATTAAAGAATCTTTATACAAGCTCTTTGCCACGCCAGGCATGTTATTTAGAGAGCATTTTTTAGTCATTCCGTTTACGTTTGAAGATGATGAAACGGTGTGTTGGATAGATTATAACAGTAGAAAATACAGATATAACGCTAACTTTTTGGAGTTCAAAGGTTTTACTTGTGCATATGTCATAGGCTGATGAGTGCGATTTATCACAACATAAAGTCAGCTGCGAAACAGAAAAAGAAACAATTAGCTGTTTTAATTGACCCAGATAAAGTAAAGGTTGAAAATTTGGGTAAATTCGCTCAAAAAATTAATCAATCCATAGCGACTCATATTTTTGTTGGAGGAAGTATTGTTGAAGAAAATGAAACTGAAAACGTTGTTGTTGAGCTAAAGAAGCATACTAAACTACCAATAATTTTATTTCCGGGAGATGTTACTCAAATCACAGATAAAGCCGATGGAATTTTGTTTTTGTCTTTAATATCAGGTCGAAATCCAGACTATTTAATAAGTAAACATGTTGAAGCTGTACCGAAGTTATTTAGGTCTGGATTAGAAGTCATCCCAACAGGATACATTCTTATAGAAAACGGAAGAGAAACTTCTGTTGAACGCGTAAGCCAAACAAAACCGATACCAAAGCAAGACATTGAAAACATAATAAATACCGCTAAAGCGGGCGAATATTTAGGGCATAAATTAATCTATCTCGAAGCAGGAAGTGGCGCAACAGAACCAGTAGATTTTAAAATCATTTCTGAAGTTAAAAAACGATTAGAAATCCCACTAATTGTTGGTGGCGGCATTAGAACAAAAGAAGCCTTAGATTTGGCATTCAATTCTGGCGCAGATTTGGTAGTTATTGGAACGGCTTTTGAGGAAGATGAAAATTTCTTTAATCAAATAAGGAAAGAGTAAACACAAAACAGTTTCTTCCCTTTGGGAAGATTAAGATGGGCTTATGAAAATATCAGTAGAACTTACATTCACACCATTAAAAGACGATTACGAACCGCACATAATTGCGTTTATAAAAGCGCTTCGGAATTCAGAATTTACGATTTTAGAAAATCCTCTAAGTACACAAGTTTATGGCGATTATAATAAGGTGATGCCTTTTCTTCAAACCGAAATTGAAAAAGCATTTTCTGATGTGGATATCGCCGTTTTACAACTAAAATTGGTAAAAACCGATAGAAGTAATTATGAACCAGATTTTTAGCCCCATTGTTCGCCAAGAGAACATTTCCCCAAAAGGGAAAAACCAATCAGTACAATATGAGTGACATAGTAAACTTTTTTTTTGAAGCTTATCAAACTACACCAACATTTCAAGTCGTATTGGAGGCAGTAGCTTTTGTATTTGGTATTGCTAGTGTGTGGTTTGCTAAAAAGGAAAATATTTTGGTCTATCCAACAGGGATAATCTGTACGGTAATTACAGTATATTTACTCTACATCAACGAGTATTTTGGAGACATGATGATGAATTTCTACTATTCTGTAATGAGTATTTACGGTTGGTGGAACTGGTCTCGTAAAAAAGGAAATCAATACGTTGTACCAGTTTCAAGAACTAATTCTCGGGAAAAACTTATCGGATTTGGACTGTTCCTTTTAACCATGCTAGTTACATTTTTGGTTTATAAAGGCTTTGAATATAATATTGAAATTCCAAATTATATAGACATCTTTACTTCGGGCGTATTTTTTACCGCCATGTGGTATATGGCGAATAAGAAATTGGAGAATTGGACACTTTGGATTATTGGTGACTTAATTACAATTCCGTTATATGCTTATAGAGGTTTAGGTATGTTATCTTTGCAATATTTAATTTTTACAATTCTAGCTATTCAAGGCTATCTCGCATGGAAGAAAAACTTAGACAACAACCTACAGACTGCATAAAAGTGGTTGTATTTGGGCCAGAATCTACTGGGAAAACGACACTTTCTCGTCAGTTGGCCAGGTATTATAATAGTGTTTGGGTGCCAGAATACGCTAGAGACTATCTTCAAAATAAATGGAATAACGAGCGTAAGACCTGCGAGCAAAAGGACTTATTGCCAATTGCAATTGGACAAATGAAGCTTGAGAATGAACTTGCAAAGAAAACAGATAGCGTATTAATTTGCGACACAGATTTGTTAGAAACTAAGGTGTACAGCGAAGCCTATTACCAAGGTACTTGTGACCCAATATTAGATAAGTTTGCCCAAGAAAATACGTACGACTTGTACTTTTTAACTTATATCGATACACCTTGGGAAGCCGACGATTTAAGGGATAAACCTAACGAGCGAGAGCGTATGTTCAAGGCTTTTGAAACTGCTT
This sequence comes from Winogradskyella wandonensis, assembly GCF_004346845.1. Lineage (GTDB taxonomy): Bacteria > Bacteroidota > Bacteroidia > Flavobacteriales > Flavobacteriaceae > Winogradskyella > Winogradskyella wandonensis. The sequence goes on from NZ_SMGI01000004.1 coordinate 114,486, forward strand.
TGAAACAATATAAAAAACCGTACGTTTTATTAAAAGGCGGAAAACTAGAGCGACTCGAAAAAGCGGTAAGTTATATCAATGAGTTATTAAAAAAATAAAGGTTGAAATTTTCAGAAAAAGATATAGAACAAATTGAAGCTCATAATTTAAGCATTGAAATCATCTATCGACAGATAGAGCAATTTAAGTCAGGAGTTAATTTTACAAACCTAAAAGCAGCAGCTGTAATTAATAATGGAATTATAGCTCCGACGTATCTAGAAGTCGATAATTATGTAAAATTATTTGACGAGAACAAGGATAAATTATCTATTGTAAAATTTGTACCAGCATCAGGAGCAGCTACAAGAATGTTTAAATTCTTGTTCGATTTCTTAAAGGACTACAATCCCAAAGTGCAATCACTAAATGCATTTATAAATAAAAATCAATTAAAGGATTTGACCTTATTTCTAATCGCATTAGAAAAATTTCCTTTTTATCATAAAGTTTTAGAACAGTTAAAAGAAAATAGGATTGATTACGATAGTTTAAATCCAAATGAAAAAGCATACGAGTTTGTCAAGGCCATGTTAGAGGAAGATCAGCTTAATTTCGGTGCTTACCCAAAAGGTTTATTTCCATTTCATAAATATAATAACGATATCTCTACGGCATTCGAGGAGCATTTATTCGAAATGGCATTTTACGGGTCAAGAAAGACGCCTCTTTGGGTACATTTTACAATTTCCGAAGTTCATAAAAATAAATTTACAGAAGAATTTAAGCGTATTGAAGAACGGGTGGAATCCATTACAGGATTTCCATACGAAATAGCGTTTTCTTATCAGCATCAATCTACAGACACCATAGCTTTAAACACAAAAAACGAACCATTTAGAAACGATGATGGTAGTCTTTACTTTAGGCCGTCAGGACACGGTGCATTATTAAGAAATCTAAATGCAATTGATGCCGATGTAATTTTTATTAGTAATATAGATAACGTCGTAGTAAAGCATTACAAGGCAGAAGTTGCGAAGTATAAAAAGGTTCTTGCGGGAATGCTTATCGAAGTTAGGCAGACCATCTTTAGTTATATTAAGTTGCTTAAAACTAAAAAATTGGGTGATGCTGATTTAGACGAAATAGGCAATTTTATCACAAATAAGCTTAATTATCATATTTCTGAAGAATTTGAGAAGTACTCACATAAATATAAAGTTGAATATCTTATTGAAGCCTTAAATAGACCAATTCGGGTTTGCGGTATGGTAAAAAACGAGGGTGAACCAGGCGGTGGACCATTTTGGGTTAAAGACGAATCTGGGAAAGTATCATTACAAATTGTAGAATCGGCACAAATCAATAAAAAAGACAAACGTCAGAAACGCATTTTAGATAATGCTACTCATTTTAACCCTGTAGATATAGTGTGCTCAATAAAAGATTATGAAGGTAAAACGTTTGATTTAGAGCAGTTTGTAAACCATAATGCTGCATTTATAACAATGAAGACAAAGGTAGGTAAGTCCGTTAAAGCTCTTGAACTACCTGGGCTTTGGAACGGAAGTATGGCCTACTGGAATTCAATTTTTGTCGAAGTGCCTGTATCGACTTTTAATCCTGTGAAAACGGTCAATGATTTATTAAAACCATCTCACCAACTCAGTTAACGTGGATTTATTAGAGCTAACAAAAGAATTGAATTACAAAGCCGTAAGAAGCTCTGGCAGTGGTGGACAGAATGTAAACAAAGTTGCTACAAAAGTAGAGTTGTATTTTGATTTAAAAGCAACTTTAATTTTCAACGATGAACAAAAGGAAAAGCTCAAAACGTATTTAAAAAACAGATTAACTAAAGAAGGTGTCTTAATACTTAGTTGTGGCGAAACCAGAAGTCAACTTAAAAATAAGACAATAGTGACTCATCGTTTTTTTGAGCTAATTGAAGAAGGACTTAAAGAAGAAAAAGACCGTTTACCAACAAAAGTTCCCCGAGCTATAAAGCAGAAACGGTTGCAAAACAAGCGAAAAACTTCAGAAAAAAAGGCCAATAGAAAGCCTCCAAAAATTGATTAAAAAAAATCTAACAATCATAATTATAAAATCGTTAATCGATAGTATCTTTGCATCGTTCTCAAAAAAGGGGTGCTTTTTTAAGTGAACAGTTATCAGTAACAGTCAACAGTTTATCTGCCGACTGAATACTGCAACTGCGAACTGATTTAGGCTGAGATCATACCCATTGAACCTGCGCAGGTAATGCTGCGAAGGAAGCGAGCGTTAAAAAAATGTCTAGTAGACATTTTTAGCGAGTGCAATTAGATTATCAATGTTGGTTTCACTTCTGAATATTTTGATAGAAGATTTTCTATCACACCATTCAAAATGAAATCAATTTTTAGTTTAAGACCACGAGTTAAACGTTCAAAATTTAGTTATTAACAAAGAATAATTACCTCTTTTTATTCGATTATAAAACGCTATAGTCGTATGAAAACTATTCTATTCTCTAAACTGTCATCTCGAGTACTTCGACAATGTTCAGCACAAGCTTCGTTGAGAGGTGTACAACAAAAAATCACAACAATCGCTTTATTATTGAGCTTATTTTCTGCCTTTGGGCAAGAAAAAGCAAAAGATTCAACCAAGACCGAAAAATTAGATGAGGTTTTAGTAAAAGCTGTTCGTGTAAATGCAAAATCACCAATTACACACAGTAACGTAGACAAAAAGGAGATTGCCAAACGTAATCTAGGGCAAGACATTCCGGTGTTATTAAACTTTTTGCCTTCGGTAGTAACTACTAGTGATGCAGGTGCGGGTATTGGTTATACCGGTATTAGAGTTCGTGGTGTGAGCTCGCAATCTACAAATGTTACCATTAATGGTATTCCGTATAACGATGCTGAATCCTTGGGAACATTCTGGGTCAATTTGGGTGATTTTTCTTCTTCTGTAGAAAATTTACAATTGCAGCGCGGTGTTGGGACATCAACAAATGGTTCAGGTGCTTTTGGAGCGAGTATCAATATCCTAACAGACGTTGTTTCAGAGGAGCCAATGGGCGAAATTTCTAATTCTTTCGGGAGTTTTAATACTAGAAAACATACTGTAAAATACAGTACAGGAAAGATGGCCTTGGAAAGTGACCCAACGCGTAGTTTCGAAATTGCAGGTCGCTTATCTAACATCTCATCAGATGGTTACATAGACCGTGCTTCTACCGACCTTAAGTCTTATTTTCTGCAAGGGTCTTATGTTGACGATAATACGCTAATTAAGGCTATAATGTTTGGTGGTAGTGAGGTAACATATCAGTCTTGGTTTGGTATTGATGCTCAAACTTTAGCTACAGACAGAACATTTAATCCTGCCGGTATTTACACCGATGATAACGGAGAAACGCAATTTTACGATAGAGAAGTAGACGATTATAAACAAGATCATTATCAATTACACTGGAATCAGCGTTATAATAATCAGTGGTCCACTACTGTAGGTCTAAATTACACTTATGGGCGAGGATTTTTTGAGCAATTTAGAGAAGATGACGATTTTGAAACGTATGGCTTCATTCCACTTATCGATGTAAACAATAACCTTATTAATACTACAGATTTAGTACGTCGTCGTTGGTTAGATAATGATTTTTATGTAGTTAATGCTAGTGCTAACTACAAGAATAATAATTTAGATATGATTTTTGGGGCTTCGTTTAGCCATTACGATGGTGACCATTTTGGAGAAGTGATTTGGGCAGAATATGCAAGTCAAAGTGAAATTAGAGACCGATATTACGATGGAAACGGAAAGAAGAACGATTTTTCAGGATTTTTAAAAGCCAATTACAGATTAAACGACCGCGTTAAATTGTATGGAGACCTACAAGTTCGTAATGTTAATTATGAGACCTCAGGTATCAATTCTAATTTAACTTTATTTAATGTCGATGAGAATTATACATTTTTTAATCCTAAAGCTGGTATAACTTACGAGCTTAACGAGACTAACGATTTATATTTCTCTTACGCAAGAGCAAATAGGGAACCTAGCCGCGATGATTTCGAAAATAATCCAAATATAGAGCCCGAGCAGCTTAACGACTTTGAGTTAGGTTGGAGGCATAAAGCTGGAAATTTTACGTTTAACGCTAATGGTTACCTAATGCTTTACAACGAGCAATTGGTTCTAACCGGGCAACTTAACGATGTTGGTGCGCCGATTCGTGAAAATAGTGGCGAAAGCTACAGGTTGGGTCTGGAGTTAGAAGCTGTTATTCCAGTGACTTCAAAATTAACTTTGCAACCAAATGCTACACTAAGTACAAACAAAAACAGAGAAACCTTCTTATCTTTTAATGGTGTTTTAGAGAATTTAGGAACTACAGATATTGCCTTTTCTCCTGATTTAATTGCTGCAAATGCAATTGTATATCAGCCGATAGAGAATCTTCAGATGTCTTTACTTAGCAAATACGTTGGAGAACAGTTTATGAGTAATATTGAAGCCGAGGAGTCTAAATTAGATAGTTTCTTTGTTAACGATTTTAATGTGGTTTATACCTTAAAACCAAAATCTGTTTTCGAATCTGTTGTATTTACAGGTTTGGTGAATAATATTTTTAATGAAAAGTACGTATCTAACGGTTACTTTGGGACTTTTGATTTCGAAGACCCAAGTAGTCCAACAGGTATTTCATCTGGGACGTTTACAGGATTTTATCCACAGGCAACTACAAATTTTTTATTAGGCGTAACCTTAAACTTCTAGTTAGATATAACATATTGGTTGTTACCAACAAACTCAACCCTGTATTCTTTAAGTGTACAGGGTTGGTCGTTTTGGCCAATGACCTGTCCTGTGATTAGATTGTACTCATTACCATCTTCGCAACCGCAAATTGCATTAACACCGTTAATAGTTAGTATAGAGCAACTACTAAAAGGATGATTAGGGTCTGCAGCATCCCAAGCACGCAATGTGGTACTGTTTACACGGGTAATAATTATACCGCCATTTCCTTGGCCATCTAATCTAGCAGAATTACCTGTATTTATTAACTGGCTAAATTGCGGTAGGTTTAGGTTAATAGTAGCATTTACACCAACATTGAGTAAAAAATTACAATTGTTTAAGTTGTCGTTATTACTGCAGCCGAGGGCTAAGACTATTAGACCTAAAACCAAATATTTTTTCATAACAAAATTTAAATTTTTCTTGATTGCAATTTACACAAATTAAGACATCAGATAAATATTTTATATATTTGTACTCTTATCTCGTGAAAGCGGGATTTTTCATTTACGCTGAACTTGTTTCAGCGTCTTTTGTATATACAAAAACGAAGAAACGATGAGTAAAGTATCTTATTACACAGCAGAAGGATTAAAAAAATTAAGAGAAGAACTTAATTATTTAAAAGATATAGAGCGCCCTAAAGCGTCACAGGCTATTGCAGAAGCAAGAGACAAAGGCGATTTAAGTGAAAATGCAGAATACGATGCAGCTAAAGAAGCGCAAGGTATGCTAGAGATGAAAATTTCTAAGATGGAAGAGACCCTAGCTAATGCAAGGGTTATAGACGAGTCTCAGTTGGACACCTCAAAAGTTTTGGCATTATCTAAAGTAAAAATTAAAAATCAGACCAATGGCATGGAAATGACCTATACATTGGTTGCCGAAAGCGAAGCAGATTTAGCTTCTGGTAAGATATCGGTTAATTCGCCAATTGGTAAAGGCTTATTAGGAAAATCTGTTGGTGATGTTGCCGAAATACAAGTACCTAGTGGCATTATGAAATTTGAAATTTTAGAGATTTCTAGATAATACGAGTTATCAATTAATATTTAAAGATTCCTGCTTATAGCTTGAGTGGGAATCTTTTGTATTTTAAAAAAAGATGAGATTGGGTGCAGTCGAAATCTTTTCATTAATTTTAAAAATTATAACATATAACCAGTATGGCTTCAATATTTACAAAAATCGTTAACGGAGAGATTCCTTCTTACAAAGTTGCAGAGACCGAAGACTTCTTTGCTTTTTTAGATATTAATCCAAACAGTAAAGGTCATACCTTATGTATTCCTAAAAAAGAAGTCAATAAAATTTTTGATTTAGATGAAGCAACATACATGGGCTTGATGGCTTTTTCTCGTCGTGTTGCAAAAGCGATTGAAAAATCAGTGCCTTGCGAGAGAATTGGAATGTCGGTCATTGGACTAGAAGTTCCGCATGTGCATGTACATCTAATTCCCTTACACACTATGGAGGATGCACGATTTATGACAAAGCAAAAATTAACTGAAGACCAGTTCTTAGATTTAGCGAATACTATTGCCAGCAACTTAGATTAAATTGTAATTATTCCGCTCATAAATAAAATAATAGTTACAAGTATCAGCAAATCTATTATTATAAAGATGTAGGCCGCAGGCTTAAGTTTTATAGATGGTTTCTTGGGTATAATTGCACGTTCGTGATATGCAACAACACGCTCAATATCTGAGTCCCAACGCACCGGATAAATTTGCGTGTTACAGTTGTTGCAATGCATTTCATGAGTGGTTTTCTTAGTAATGGCTTTTATAAAAATATTCTCTGTAATTTTTTGTTTAAAGGTAAGTTGTAGGCCATCGTTGCTATAGCATTCGGGACAATTATTATTCAATTGATATTCTTTTAAAGTAAAATAATTAGTAGTAGCCATAATCCCGATTTAAGTTAATTTCTTTAAGGCAATTTGAAAGGTTGTGCCTTTACCTATTTCAGATTTTTCAACTTTTATTTTGCCATTGTGGTAGTCTTCTATAATGCGTTTTGCCAAGGACAATCCAAGTCCCCATCCTCTTTTTTTTGTGGTATAACCTGGTTGAAAGACGGTTTGCCATTGTCCCTTAGGAATACCTTTTCCGGTGTCTGAAATAGAAATAAATACCTCCTTGTCAGTTTCACTTATGCTTAGATTAAGTTGGCCTTTGCCTTTCATGGCATCGATAGCATTTTTCACTAGGTTTTCAATAGTCCAACTGAAGAGTTGTGCGTTTAATTTTACTTTAATTTCTTTTCTAGGACTTTCTAGATTAAAAGTTATCAACTTGGAACTACGTGCTTTTAAATAATCGAAAGAGTTTTCGGTTTCGTAAACCACATCAGCTGTTTTTAGTTCTGGGACAGAGCCTATTTTACTAAAACGTTCGGTAATGGTTTGTAACCGGTCTATATCTTTCTCTATTTCTGCAATATAATCTGCTTTTACATTTTCGGTTTTTAAGATTTCTGTCCACCCAACTAAAGAAGACAAGGGCGTCCCTATCTGGTGTGCTGTCTCTTTGGCCATGCCTGTCCATAGTTTATTTTGTTCGGCATTTTTAGAACTTTTGTAAAAGAAATAGACCACAGCCGCAAAAAGAAATATAATAAGTAATAATGCAAGTGGGTAGTATTTTAATTTGTTTAATAGAGGCGAATTACCATAATAAAGTGTTTGATTAATATCCTCCATTACCAAAGGGCGATTTTCTTTTTCAAATTTTGAAATTAGCCATTTCTTATTTTTGGTTACGTACGCATCGTCGATACTGTCATTAAATTTTTTTGCTAGTTCATTGTCTTCAGAAAGTCTTGGCTTAGAAAAAATATTTCTATGATTATTAATCGTACTATCGGCATTTACTAAAATCATAGGAGCTGTGATGTTAGTATTTAGCACAATGTAATCAACCACTTCATTAATTTTAATATCCTCACCAGATTTTGTCAATGTTGTAATATAATCGGTGTAAGCTGCCGTCCAGTTTTGCATTTTAGAACGTTCTTCTTCTTTAAAATGCTGGAAAAATACGTAAGTGTTCCAAAGGATTAAGGAGACAATAATGAAAGAAGAAAGAATGATAATCCAACGGAGAACATTTCGGTTTCTAAAAATACGCATGTATAAGTTAGTTAATGGTTCTAAATATAATGCAATTCTATAGATTTTATTGTTTTTATGGTTTGCAGAATTCATTTTATAAGCTTAGAATATAGTTATCTTTGAAGAAAATTATTCTACAATGATTTCTTTCGAACCAAAAGACTTATCCACCGCAAAATTGCATGGCTATTTACTTAGTGCTGTGGCACCAAGACCAATAGCTTTTGCTAGTACAATAGACGCTGATGGTAATCCAAATCTATCGCCATTTAGTTTTTTTAATGTGTTTAGTGCTAATCCACCGATTCTTATTTTTTCACCAGCACGAAGAGTAAGAGACAATACCACAAAGCATACATTAGAAAATGTTGAAGCTGTAAAAGAAGTGGTAATCAATACGGTAAATTACGCTATTGTGCAGCAAATGTCATTAAGTAGTACCGAATATCCCGTTGGTGTTAATGAGTTTGACAAAGCAGGGCTTACGATGCTACAATCGGATTTGGTTAAACCTTTTAGAGTAGCAGAATCGCCAATACAATTGGAGTGTAAAGTCAATAAAATTATTAATCTAGGAACAGAAGGTGGTGCAGGGAACTTAGTGATATGTGAGGTTTTAAAACTCCATATTTTAGAAAGTGTCATCGATAAAGAAGGAAGAATAGATCAAGAACAATTAGATTTAGTTGCACGTGCCGGCGGAAGTTATTACAGTAGAGCTAAAGATGGATTTTTTGAAATACCTAAACCTTTAACTACATTAGGCATCGGTGTTGATAAGTTACCAGAATCCGTTAGAAAAAGTTCTATTTTAACGGGTAATGATTTAGGAATTTTGGGTAATTTAGCCGCCTTTCCGAGTGATTCAGAAATTGAAGAATTTTTACAGACTTCGGAAGAATTTTCTAACGTTTCTCAAGCTGATTTTGCAATTGATATAATCCATAAAAGAGCAAAATCACTGATTGAAAATAAAGAGGCTGAGACAGCGTTATTACTATTAATGGCTAAGGAAAAACTAAATAAAATCAATACATAATAAACATGGAAGTACAAGGCAGAATTAAGTTGATTGGAGAAACTGAAACCGTAGGAAGTAATGGCTTTAGAAAAAGAGATGTTGTGGTAACGACGGAAGAGCAATATCCACAGCATATTTCTATTCAATTTGTTCAAGATAAGACCGATTTACTTAACAATTACCAAGTTGGTCAGCAAGTAAAAGTAAACATTAACCTAAGAGGACGCGAGTGGACGAGCCCACAAGGCGAAGTAAAATACTTTAATACCATCCAAGGATGGAGAATCGAAGCATTACAACCAGAGGCAATGTCTGGTGATGTACCACCAGTACCACCTGCAGCAGCTTTTGAGCCTGCTACGGATATAGATACAGAAGACCACGACGATTTACCGTTTTAATCTGTATTTACAAAATATATAAATCAAACCTGTTCTCTTCCTGGAGCAGGTTTTTTTAGTGTTATAAATAAAAAAGTCCCGATTAAAAAATCAGGACTTAATATTGTGGTTTTAGGTTAACCTTTAGAAACAAACTCAAAAAAAAGCAATGATGAACAAAATTCGTGACATAAAGGTTATATCAAAGATGATAAAAAAAGCTAATTTTCCAAAGATAAAGTGCTGATTTAACACTGATAAGACTTACTACAACGTTGTAGTTAAACAAAATATGTACTTTTTAACTCAAAAAATTGAATTTCCAAATGTTTCTGAAGCATCATCTGATGGTTTGCTAGCTATTGGTGGTGATTTATCTTCAGAACGACTTCTGCATGCCTATGAGAATGGTATTTTTCCCTGGTTTGAGGACGAAGAACCTATACTTTGGTGGTCGCCTGACCCAAGATTTGTAATTTTTCCGAAGGATTTAAAAGTTTCAAAAAGCATGAGGCAACTTCTAAGACAAAAGAAGTTTAAAGTTACTTTAAATAAAGATTTTAAGGCCGTCATCTCAAACTGTTCAGAGGCTTACAGAAAAGGACAATACGGAACTTGGATAACAGACCACATGATAGAGGCCTATATAAAACTTCACGAATTGGGTTATGCTATTTCAGTTGAGGTTTGGCAAGATAAAGTCTTGGTTGGTGGACTTTACGGCGTTGATGTAGGTAACGGCGTATTTTGTGGAGAATCTATGTTTACAAAAGTGAGCAACGCAAGTAAATATGGTTTTATCCATTTTGTACAAAATTCTAACTACAAATTAATTGATTGTCAGCTTCACACTAATCATTTAGAGAGTCTCGGTGGAGCCTATATTTCTCGAAAAGAATTTTTAAGGTTCTTATAGTTTATACTTCATTATATCTAAAACAAGATATCTCGTGGTCATTAACCATGCCTGTAGCTTGCATGTGTGCATAAATTACGGTAGAACCTACAAACTTAAAACCTCGTTTTTTTAAGTCCTTACTTATTTTATCGCTCAGAGGTGTATTTGCAGGGGCATCTTTATAATTTTTGAACTTATTTTTAATCGGTTTCCCATCAACAAATCCCCAGATGTATTTAGAGAACGAGCCAAATTCGTCTTGCACTTTCATAAAGGCTTTAGCATTACTAATAGTGGCATTTACTTTGAGTTTATTTCTAATTATTCCAGAATCACTAAGCAAATCTGCGATTTTATCGTCATCGTAGTTGGCGATTTTTTTATAATCGAAAAAATCAAAAGCTTTCCTAAAGTTTTCGCGCTTTCGAAGAATAGTTATCCAACTTAATCCAGCTTGAAAAGTTTCAAGAATCAGAAACTCAAATAATTGGTCATCATCATATACTGGGACGCCCCATTCTAAATCATGATAAGCTTCATAAAGTGAGTCTCCAACACACCAGCCGCACCTGTGTTTTTTCATTAGTTATTTCTCTTTTTAATTCCGTATTCTATCAGTTTAATGAGGATATAAATACCAACCAATACGTGTCTTAAGTCAAAAAGCGTTAAATTTTTAGTAATCTGCCTATTATCAAAAAGTTTCAGGTAAGCACCAGCTAATAGTACAAAAAATAAAATGATGATAATGCCTTTGGTAACTTCTAGAATTTTCACATTGTAAGTTTTTAGGTATTGCACTACTAATGTAACAACTGTTGCACAATTTTAGGCAATAGAACATTAATTTTGTACTATGGAAATATTAGAAGATAAAATGATTAAAGATATAATTTCAGCCAGCTTACAAAAGAGCATGTCTTACAAAGCCTACAGAGATTTGGTTGAAGAATTAACTGCAAATAACTCTACAACAGGCGCTGAAAAAACAGAAGCATTAGTTAATTATACGATGCTTAATGACCGACGCATGAAGCGTTGGGACAAGACTGTAAAAGTTTCTGACGACGCTAAAGCAAAGACTCAAAATTTCAATGGTAACGTAACATGGTTAGTTATTACAGAGAGTTGGTGTGGCGATGCAGCGCACATCATGCCTGTAATTAACAAGGTTGCTGAATTGAGCGATAACATTGACTATAAGATAGTTTTACGAGATGACAATGAGGAGCTGATGAATGCCTTTTTAACTAATGGTGGAAAAGCAATCCCAAAACTAATTATGATTAATAACGAAACTGGAGAAGTGGAAAACACCTTTGGTCCAAGACCTTCTGTTGCTACTAATATGGTTAATGATTACAAAGCTAAACATGGCAGTTTAACTCCAGAATTTAAAGAAGACTTACAGCGTTGGTATAACAAAGACAAAGGCCAGTCAACTATAGAAGATTTGGTGGGGTTATTATAATTGAAAATTCAAGTTCGAGCGACAGTCGAGAACGGTTTTATAAAATAACTTTAACTTTATCTCAACTGACGCTCGATATTGAAATTGTTATTTGAAGAATATTATTTCCCTTTAAAATAAAAAGTAATGGAACCCAATTGATTGGTACGGTTTGAGTTGTTAAATCGTACCGATTTTGCATATTCTATGGCATGCTCAGTAAGACATTCGTTACCACTGTTTGAGGCGCCATTAATATAAGCCTCAGTAACTTGTCCTTGATTATTAACATTAATGTTTACAACAATCTTCCCAGAACGCTCACAAAGGTATCTCGGCGTGTTATAATTAAGGAGCCTACGGTCTTTTAGAGAATAGGTTAGTGTACTACCACCAGAGGCATGTTCGGCAATTCCGTTCTGTTTTTTATCGAGTAAATCTTGAAGTTTCTTGTAAGATTCTGTCTCTTTTTGTTTTAGAGCGTAGGCTTTATTTGCTTCAAATCTAGAATTGGTTTTAGTTTCAATTTCTTTTTCAGAGTTGCTTTCTTCTAACGCTTTTGTCGTTTTTTCAAAATCATCTGAACTAACGGTTTTAAAATTCTTCATGAGTTTTTTAAACTCTTCATCCTCATTAAAAGCTTTGTTAGTTGTAGGTGATTTTAAATCTTCGATTTGCTCGAGTTCCTGCTGAAGTTCTTCTTCAGTTTTTGCCTCAACCTCATATATGGTTTCGGCAACTAATTGTGTTTGTTTTTTAATTTGAAAACTAAACAACGAAAACACCACAATTCCTGTTAAGAGGAAAGTGATGAGTCCAGCCTTATATTTTTCTATGTTTTGCATTTAGTTGTTTAGAGCAAAAATTGTACCTAAATGATATACGTTTATAAGTTTGAAAAAGACGTTAATCCTTTTGTTCTAAAGGAATCGTAGCAATAAATTCTTCGGGTGTTAGCCCATCTTCAACTTTAAAATTTCCGATACGTGTACGTCGTAAAACGGAAAGGTGTGCGCCTGAGTTGAGTGCTTTCCCAAAATCATGTGCCAAAGAACGTATGTAAGTGCCTTTACTGCAAACGACTCTAAAATCTAACTCTAATCCGCGAATGGCAGTAATTTCAAATTCTGAAATTTCAACTTGGCGCGACTTAATTTCTACATCTTCTCCAGCACGAGCAAATTCATATAAACGTTTTCCGTCTTTTTTTATAGCTGAAAATACAGGCGGAAATTGTTCGATAACACCAGTGAACTGTTCTGTGGTTTTATGGATTAAAGCTTCGGTAATATGTTCTGTAGGAAAAGTGGCGTTGATTTCTGTTTCAAGGTCGTACGAAGGTGTTGTGCTTCCTAATACAAAAGTACCTGTATATTCTTTTTCTTGGCCTTGAAAGGTGTTGATTTGCTTTGTCATTTTACCCGTACAAATCACTAACAAACCAGTGGCTAAAGGATCTAAAGTTCCTGCATGACCAACCTTTATTTTTTTAATGTTGTAGGCTTTTCTAATCGCCCAACGCAGTTTATTTACAGCCTGAAAAGAGGTCCAGGTTAGAGGTTTATCTATAAGTAAAACCTGTCCGTTTTTAAAGTTTTCGGCTGATTTCATACTAGTTATAAAATAAAGAAAACCCAATGGCAATTAACCCAACAATAACACAGTAAATAGCAAAGTAAGAGAGTTTACTTTTCTTTACTAAAGCAATCATCCAAGTGCAAGCAAAAAGACCAGCGACAAATGCAGCAACAAAACCAATGGCCAATGGTGTAAAGTTGGCTGAGTCGTAAGTAAGCTCTCCACCCAAAATGTCTTTTGCAATTTTTCCGAATATTAATGGCACGACCATTAAAAACGAAAAGCGAGCAGCTTTGGTTTTATCGTTTCCTAATAATACCGAAGTGGAAATCGTTGCGCCAGAACGTGAAATTCCTGGTAACATCGCAATCGCTTGAGAAATACCAATGACAAAAGCATTACTAAAACTTACTTTTTTCTGTGTGTCTTTTGCTTTATCTGCCATAAAGAGAAGTAGCGCCGTTATGATAAGCATACAACCGACGAGTAGAATATTTCCGCCGAACGAGGCTTCAAGTTGTTCTTCAAAAAATAAGCCTACGATAACTGCTGGTATCATAGATATGGCAATTTTTACAGCGAACTGTAAATCTTCATTCCATTGAAATTTAAAGATACCTTTCAGTAGCGATATGATATCTTTTCTAAAAACTACAATGGTACTTAATGCAGTTGCAAAATGAAGTACAACAGTAAATAATAAACTCTCTTTCGGGATAGAATTATCACCTAAAATAGCTTTTCCAATTTCTAAATGTCCACTAGAAGAAACAGGTAAAAACTCGGTTAAACCTTGAATAATTCCTAATACAATAGCATCGATAACTTCCATGTTGGCAAATATCTAGGTTCAAAGTGCAAATTCCAAAAAGTAATAAGAAAGATTGGGTTAAGATTTAGAATCTTTATCCGGATTTAAAAGAATAGCGTACACCTGAATACCAAAACCAATAAGCACTAAAGTTGGTGCTAAACGGATACGTCTCCAGTGAAAAATAGATTCGTCAAAAACGTTAGGGTCATCACTACCGCCACCGGCCATTAAGATAAAACCAACAGCAATAAAGGCTAAACCGATAAATAGCCATTTGTAGTTTTTCTTACCGAAAATAAAATTGGATTTAGATGTTTGCTTTCGTTTTTGTTCGCCCATGATGCTTGTTATAGGTGTTGCAAAGTAAACATATTATTTGTGATAGTATTGTTAAGGCCTTCAAAAAAATAAATGCTCAACATTGAAATTTTTAGTCAATGTTGAGCATTTACTGTAGTTATGACTTTAAAACCTAGTTAAACTCACCTTGATAGTGTTCTTTAGCTATCTTAGTTTTAGGCTGTTCTTTCAAATCTTGGTCTGCATTTGCAAACACAAAAACCATAATCCCTACAAGGCATAAACCTACAAATACAATACGATTCATAATCAAAGATTTTTAAGTTAAACTTCTCTTTGGTTGGCGTATAGTTATGTCATTAGCTTATGTTAGGGTTTAGTTGTAATTATAACTCAAGTTCTATTCCGTTATTGTAATAGAAATGGTAAAATGCTGTTAAAGTTTGAAGAGAGAATAGTATAGTGTTTTACTCTCTTACGGGATAAATAATAGGAACTATAATAATCAGTTAGTTGCTATTTTTTTAATTAAACTGATTTCTTGTTTTGAGTACTTTCGATTTCTATGACATCTACTTGTCCAGTACGTTTCAGATTTAGCGAATTTACCTGTTTTATATCTTTCAAAGACACCATCTTCAAATCCATATAATATGTACACTTTTCCAATCTCAAAATTCACACCACATGAGGATGCGCCTTTTGGAGAGTAAACAGCAACGGTTTTCTTTTCATTTAGTCCTTTGTAAAACCTGTAAACTTTGACTTGAAATTTATTTATTTTGCCTTTTTCGGAATCGATTTCTTGTTTAGATATTACTTTTCCTACTAATACAATATCAGAATTTTTAAACTCTGTTTTTACGTCGTTCATTACGCTACAACTACAAGCAAATAAATAACTCGTTTGAAAGAGAAAAAAGATAATTAGTATTTTAAAATGGACTTTCATTTTTAATAATAAAGCTGGTCTGTCTTCAAATTCAAGAAACGTTGCGTCGCAATAAAGGTACTTAGCCAAGTAATAAGAATACCGAGTAGAAATATACCAACAAAAAGTGCAGCAATAAGAACGGTGTTTTCGAGTAGGCGTAGTTCTATAAATGTAATATCAAGATAATAAAGCACAACCGCCATGCCTATTAATGCAATCACAGCGCCGATAATTCCCAGTTTTACACTTTGCCAAACAAAAGGTCGGCGGATAAAACGTTTAGTTGCTCCAACCATTTGCATGGTTTTTATAATGAAGCGTTTAGAATATACCGCTAATCGTATAGAACTATTAATTAATAAAACAGCAATTAAGGTAAATAGCCCGCTAATAATTAATACCCAAAGCGAGATTTTCTTTACGTTGTCATTCATCAATTCCACAAGGTCATTATCGTAGCGAATTTCTTCAATGAAATTCTTATCAGAGAGCGATTCAGAAATTTCGCTAAGCTTTTCGGTGGTAACAAAGTCGGCTTTTAAATAGACATCAATCGAATTCTTCAATGGGTTATATCCTACAAAATCCATAAAATCTTCGCCTGTATCTGCTTTCATTAATTCGGCAGCTTCTTCTTTAGAGACGTAAACTGCTTTTTTAGAATAGTCGGCCATGATTAAGCTTTTTTCGAGTTGTTTTACTTCAACATCTTTAGCAGTATCATTCAAATAAATGGTCATTACCACCTGTTCTTTAAAGTGGTCCGCCACTTTTTTCGAGTTAATCACCAACAACCCAAGACATCCCAAAAGAAACAATACCAAAGCAATACTAATCACTACAGAGATGTAAGAAGAGATGAGTTTTCGTTTTTGATACTTATCAAAAGATGTGGCCATAAATGGAGAATTAATTAAGGTAAAAATAAAAAAGAAATCTGTTATGCCGAGTATTACAACGTTTAGTTTTTAATTGTGTTGTAATAGCCCTAAATTTGCGGCTTATTTCAAGGAAAATACTGCAATGCGATACGATTTTAATCAAATTGAAAAGAAGTGGCAAGAGTACTGGGCCAAAAATGAAACATTTAAAGCGTCTAACACTAGCCATAAGCCAAAATATTATGTGCTAGATATGTTCCCTTATCCAAGTGGTGCAGGTTTACATGTTGGGCATCCGTTAGGTTATATTGCCAGTGATATTTATGCGCGTTACAAGCGTCATAAAGGGTTTAACGTATTGCATCCGCAAGGTTACGATAGTTTTGGTTTGCCTGCGGAACAGTATGCAATTCAGACTGGTCAACATCCGAGAATTACTACGGAAGAAAACATAAAAACGTACCGTCGTCAGTTAGACCAAATTGGTTTTTCTTTTGATTGGAGTCGCGAAGTTCGTACAAGTGACCCTAACTATTACAAATGGACGCAGTGGATTTTCATTCAGTTGTTCGAATCTTGGTTTAATAACGAAACCAATAAAGCTGAATCGATTGAAACTTTGATTGCTATTTTTAAGTCTGAAGGAAACGCAAACATTAATGCGGCTTGCGATGATAATATTGAAGCCTTTACAGCTGAAGATTGGAAAGGCTATTCATCCGAAGAGCAACAAGAAATTCTGTTAAAATACAGACTTACCTATTTGGCGGAGACTGAAGTAAACTGGTGCCCTGCTTTAGGAACTGTTTTAGCTAATGACGAAATCGTCAACGGCGTATCAGAGCGTGGTGGACATCCAGTGGTGCGTAAAAAAATGACCCAATGGAGTATGCGAATATCTGCTTATGCAGAACGTTTATTGCAAGGATTAGATACGATTGATTGGACAGATTCCTTGAAAGAAAGCCAACGTAACTGGATTGGAAAATCGGTTGGTGCTTCAGTAAAATTCAATATCGTTCCAAACGATACTGTCATTTCGAGCGGAGTCGAGAAACGTGTGTTCAGCGCAGCTAAATCTCAAATCGAAGTCTTCACCACACGTCCAGACACTATTTTTGGAGTTTCTTTTATGACGTTAGCACCAGAACACGAACTCGTTTCGCAAATCACAACACCAGAACAAAAAGCTGAGGTTGAAGCTTATGTTGAAGCGACAGCAAAACGTAGCGAACGTGAGCGTATGGCAGACGTAAAAACCATTTCTGGTGTGTTTACCGGAGCTTATGCGGAACATCCGTTTACAAAAGAACCAATTCCAATCTGGATTGGCGATTACGTGTTGGCAAGTTACGGAACAGGTGCAGTTATGGCAGTACCTTGTGGCGACCAACGCGATTATGATTTTGCAAAACATTTCGGAATTCCAATTCCAAATATTTTTGAAGGTGTTGATATTTCCGAAGAAGCTTTTGCTTCCAAAGACAATGTAAAAATTGCCAATAGCGATTTCCTAAACGGGATGAACTACAAAAAAGCAAGCAAACGTGCGATATACGAATTAGAGCAAATCGGTCAAGGCGAAGGTAAAACCAACTACCGTTTGCGTGATGCAGTTTTCTCAAGACAACGTTATTGGGGCGAACCATTTCCTGTGTATTACGTCAATGGCATGCCGCAAATGATTGATGCCAAACATTTACCATTAACCTTACCAGAAGTCGAAAAATATTTACCAACCGAAGAAGGCGAGCCACCTTTAGGTCGTGCCGATGTTTGGGCTTGGTGCACCGAAAGCAATTCGGTAGTTTCAAATGAGAAGATTGATAATACAACCATTTTTCCATTAGAGTTAAACACTATGCCAGGTTGGGCAGGAAGTTCGTGGTACTTTTTCCGTTATATGGAAGAGGCCGAAAATCGAGGCGAAGCTTTTGCCAGCGAAGATGCTCTTAAGTATTGGGAGAATGTAGATTTATACATCGGTGGAAGTGAGCACGCAACTGGCCATTTGTTATACTCACGTTTTTGGGTAAAATTCCTCAAAGACAGAGGTTTTGTTGGTGTTGATGAGCCATTTAAAAAGCTGATTAATCAAGGCATGATTTTGGGGACGAGTGCTTTTTTATATAGAGTTAATGAAAGACAAGATATCTTTTTATCAAAAGAAACAGTAAATGATTTTCATAATTCCGAAAAGCATAAAGAGGCTCTAAAAAGAATAACTGATTTAACAGGAACTGAATCACCTACTTTTAGTAAAATTCATGTAGATGTTAATTTTGTTAATTCTTCAGATGAGTTAGATGTTTATAGATTTAGAAATTGGAGACCTGAGTTCAAGCATGCAAAATTTACAGATGAAATAGTTGTAGTTGAACGAGACGTCGAAAAAATGTCAAAATCCAAATACAACGTCGTCAATCCAGACAGTATTTGCGAAGATTACGGCGCAGACAGTTTAAGACTTTACGAAATGTTCCTTGGACCATTAGAACAATATAAGCCTTGGAATACTGCGGGAATCACAGGTGTGCATAATTTCTTAAAGAAACTTTGGAAGTTATACCATCAAGGCGAAAACGGCAGTTTTTACGTGGACTCTTCCCCTTTGGGGAAGTCGGATGGGGCTGCTTTAAAGACATTACACAAAACCATAAAAAAGGTTGAAGAAGACATCGAGAATTTCTCTTTCAATACGTCAGTGTCAACCTTTATGATTGCCGTTAACGAGTTAACAGCTCAGAAATGTACGAGTAAAGAGATACTAGAACCATTATTGATTTTAATTTCGCCTTACGCGCCTCATATCGCAGAAGAATTATGGTCTAAATTGGGTAATGCAGAATCGATTTCAACAGCACTTTTCCCAAAGTTTGAAGAAAAGCATTTGGTTGAAAGCGCTAAAAACTATCCTATTTCGTTTAATGGTAAAATGCGTTTTACATTAGAATTACCGTTAGATATGTCTAAAGAAGAGATTGAGAAAACAGTTTTAGCTAACGAGAAAACGCAAGAACAATTACAAGGGCGAACGCCTAAAAAAGTAATAGTAGTTCCTGGTAAGATTGTAAATATCGTAGGATAAGCTTATGAAACTAAGGCTAAAAAGAAAAGACCAAATTGGATTCACCTTCTTTTTAGCTTTTGTTATAAGTACATCTTTAATTTGGTTTTTCGAAGAACGTTTTAATCAAGAAATCTGGCTTTCCGATACAACCGAGCGTTATAAGATGCTCGATGATATTCTTGAGAATAAATTCCTCATGGATAAGACGAAACAAGAGGTTATTTTGCTTTTGGGTGAGCCTGATGCAGATTCTAATTCAGAAGATAATTTTTTGATTTATCGTTTAGGGAAGCCGCCGAGTTTTTTCGAATCTGAACCACAGTATTTACTAGTGACTTTCGAAAATGAAAAAGTAGTTAAGTTGAGTAAAGCCATAGATTAATTTTCAGCACTTTTTATTGATTTAATAGTATTTGAGCTTCAAATTATCATATTCGTAATTATTTTAAATATCTCATTTTTAGAGCTATTCGTTTCAGAATTTAAATTTAAATTCAAGTCCAATTACTAATTTCAACACAACTTAGAGAATGAAAATTGGAGTTCCAAAAGAAATTAAAAACAATGAAAACCGCGTGGGTATGACACCTGCGGGCGTTTTCGAGTTAACACGTAAAAATCATACCGTATTTGTACAAAAAGACGCTGGATTTGGTAGTGGTTTTTTCGACCAAGACTACAAAGACGTCGGTGCAATTATTCTAGATACTATTGAAGAGGTCTATGCTTCCAGCGAGATGATTGTAAAGGTAAAAGAACCTATAGAGAAGGAGTATTCTTTAATACAATCGCATCATGTGGTGTTTACCTATTTTCATTTTGCATCAAGCGAAATATTAACCAAAGCCATGTTAAAAAGTAAAGCAGTTTGTATAGCATACGAAACTGTGGAAGACAAGTATGGGTCATTGCCATTGTTAACCCCAATGTCTGAAGTTGCTGGGCGAATGGCAATTCAGCAAGGTGCAAAATATTTAGAAAAACCAATTAAAGGGAGAGGTGTGTTACTTGGAGGTGTTCCAGGAGTTCCGCCAGGGAAAGTTTTGGTTTTAGGAGCAGGAACTGTTGGTATACAAGCAGCTAAAATGGCGGCAGGTTTGGGTGCGCACGTGACCATTATGGACATAAACATGAAGCAATTACGCTATGTAAATGATGTTATGCCAAACCATGTGGTTACAGAATTTTCTAGCGAATACAATATTAGGAAGCGAATTAAAGACCACGATTTAATTATTGGTGGCGTATTGATTAAAGGTGCTAAAGCACCAAAATTGATTACAAAGGATATGTTGAAGGAAATGCGTCCTGGAACTGTAATTGTCGATGTTGCTGTAGACCAAGGTGGATGTTTTGAAACAACTAAGGCAACTACTCACGAAGACCCAACCTACATCATTGATGATGTGGTGCATTATTGTGTTGCTAATATGCCAGGTGCCGTACCTTACACATCTACATTGGCATTAACTAACGTTACATTACCATATGTTTTGAAACTTGCAAATCTGGGTTGGGAGGATGCTTGTAAGACAGATAAAACCTTAGAAAAAGGCTTGAACATAGTAGATGGTAAAATTGTTTATGAAGAAATCGCTGAGGCTTTCAATTGGTCAATAGAAGCTATGTGATACACGTATACTGACAAAATTTCTTAACACAGATTTGGCGTACTTTTTGCTTACAATATTGTAATTTTAAAAAGAAAAAAAAGAAAAATTATGTTAGGATATTATATTTTAATCGGTGCCATAGCTTTAGTTAGTTGGTTAGTTAGCAGTAAGCTAAAGCAAAAATTTGCGTATTATTCAAAACGTCAGCTTCAAAATGGAATGTCAGGTCGAGAAATTGCAGAAAAAATGTTGGCAGATAATGGTATTTACGATGTTGAAGTCATATCGGTACGTGGTCAATTGACCGACCATTACAACCCAAAAAATAAGACAGTTAATCTTAGCGAAGCTGTGTATAATCAGCGTAATGCAGCAGCGGCGGCAGTTGCAGCACACGAAGTTGGTCATGCTGTTCAGCATGCACAAGCCTACAGCGCTTTAGAAATGCGTTCTGCATTAGTGCCGGTAGTAAGTGTTACTTCAGGCATGTCTCAATGGTTAGTGATTGGCGGTTTAGTGTTAGGAGCTGCGGCAGGCGTAGGTCTCGGTTATTGGGTAGCGGTTGCAGGCTTAGTTTTTATGGGAGCTGCAACGTTGTTTAGCTTCATTACATTACCAGTAGAGTACGATGCAAGTAACCGTGCATTAGCTTGGTTAAAAACTAAGAATATGGTAACTCAACAAGAGTACGAAGGTGCAGAAGATGCACTAAAATGGGCAGCACGCACATATCTGGTTGCGGCAATTGGTGCGTTAGCCTCCTTACTCTATTGGGCGCTTCAGGTATTTGGAGGAAGAGATTAATTGTTACTTAGGTAAATGAAAAAAGCTCTGAGAAATCAGAGCTTTTTTTGTCAGTATCATTTAAACTTCTAAATTTATAACATTAATAACTAATCAATTAATTTAACAAATGGAAAACCAAATTCAAGGCCCGCTTTTGGTCGGTCAATTAGAAGATACAGAGAAAGCGACATTTTATCGTAAAACCTATATGCATGTGGCATGGGCAATTTTAGCTTTCGCATTCTTAGAGTATGTATTTATTACCATGTTTGAAGAAACAGTTGTTTCTATTATCAACTTAATGTTTGCAAACAGTTTTTCTTGGCTAATCGTCTTAGGCTTGTTCTGGGTAGGTAGCACCATGGCAGATAAATTAGCGCACGACCCATCAAAACAAAACCAATATTTAGGTTTAGGCTTATATGTGGTCTTAGAAGCTATTATTTTTCTGCCACTTATTTATTTCGCGGCTATTTCCAGTACAGGCTCAGCGATGTTAACTCAAGCATCAATTATTACATTATGTCTTTTTGGAGGATTAACAGCTGTTGTATTTATGACCCAGAAAAACTTTTCATTCTTAAAAACGGGATTAGTCATTGCTAGTTTTATCGCAATAGGTCTTATCGTTGCTGGAAGTCTCTTTGGTTTCGATTTAGGACTGTGGTTTTCTGTGGCTATGGTTGTTTTTGCAGGTGCAGCAATTTTATACCAAACCTCTAAAGTAAAATACGACTATACAGGTGAACAGTACGTAGGCGCTGCATTAGGCATCTTTGCTTCCGTAATGTTATTGTTCTGGTATGTTTTACAAATTTTAATGTCAAGAGATTAAAAAACAAAAGATATAGAATTAAAAAAGCTCTGAGAAATCAGAGCTTTTTTTTGTGCTTATTTTTATTGAAATAACTTTCTAATGTGATAAATGTCACATTGCATTAGCTGACGATTTCGGATATTTAATCTTAATTTCAATCCAAATCAGTCATGAAAAATTTTCTCATTTCCTTAGTCTTTCTTTTAGGAGTATTAAGTTGCAATAATTCTAATAATTTATCTGATGTAAGCTATGCTAAAAAAGCAGAACATCCTGGAAAAGTTCTTATGGAAAAGAATTGTAACGTTTGCCATAGTCCATCTGCAAGTCATGATTCTAGATTAGCGCCTCCGATGATTGCTGTAAAAAAGCATTATATAAATTCTGAGACATCAAAGCAAGAATTTATTGAAGCAACGAAAGCTTGGGTTAAAAATCCTAATAAGCAAGACGCTAAAATGTTTGGAGCCGTGAGACGTTTTGGCGTTATGCCAAAAGCCGATTATTCTGAAGAAACTATCGAGCAAATCGCAGATTATATTTACGACAATGACATTGAACAACCCGAGTGGTTTCAAGAGCATTTTGAAAGTCGAAAAGGGAAAGGTAAGATGAATTAAATCTTTATCTGTCTATCAATCTGTTGTTGTAACGAAATAAAAGTTTCAGTTCTAGAAACGCCACTTATGCTCTGTATTTGAGTGTTTAAAACGTACATTAAATGTTCGTTGTCTTTGGCAAGGATTTTAATGAATATACTCCAATGCCCTGTGGTGTAATGACATTCTATAACCTCAGGAATGCGTTTTAGTTGCTTTACGGCTTCAGGATTACTCACAGCCTTATCTAAGTAAATACCAACAAAAGCCATTGTAGTATACCCCAAAACTTTTGGATTTACAATAAATTTTGAACCTGCTAAAAGCCCTGATTTTTCAAGTTTACGAAGACGTTGATGAATCGCTGCACCAGAAATACCTACGTTTCGCGCAATCTCTAGTATAGGTGTGCGTGCATCTTCCATAAGCGCACGAAGTATCTTTTTATCAATACCATCGATAAAAATGCCTTTTTCGTTAACCTTCATATTGTTTTAAGTTTAATACTGAAAGTTAAAAGTACTAAAAGAATTAGAATATGTAATCTCTACTTAAAGATTTAGAGGATTGTATCCATAGTATTCCACCTTCTTTTCTGAAAAGGCGATACCGTAGTCTTTTAACTCTTCAAGAATAGGATTGTATATTTCTTTGGTAATCGGTATTTGTACACCTGGGGTTTTTATCTTGCCGTTTAAAATATCTAATGTTGCCATAGCCACTGGCAAGCCAACGGTTTTTGCCATTGCCGTATAAGTTTGGTCTTCGCCAACAACGACCATTGTTGCATCGATTTGATGTTTCTTTCCATCAAGCTCATAACCAAACTTATGGTACATTACAATCATGTCTTTATCTTCATTGTTTAGTGTCCAGCTGTCCATTAATATCTTTTGTAGAATTTGAGCTGGAGTGGCTTTTTTCAGTTCCACCATTTTGGTGTTGCTAAATAGGTCTAATTCTAAGAACTTATCCCAAACAATATCATCTTGGTCAATTTTAAGCGCATGTCTAAATTTTAATTCCACAGAATCAGTAGGACTATAAGGTAAAAATGCGTTAACAAAATCGCGATAACTCATATTTTCACTATCGTCTATGGTGTAACTATCGTCTGTCATGCCTAGTTGTACAAACACATTCCACGCACGACTAAATCCAACGCGTCGCATAGTGCCGCGATATAAAGTTTTAACATGGTCTAGCCCATATACGTGCTGATATTTTAAGGAATCGCGATTAGCGTAAGCTTCAAAACGGCCATAGTTATCAATATCTAAAAATTCTGTTCTACGAAAAAGACGATGGTACGGAATGTATTTAAATTGATTCTCCTGCAAAAATTTTGCGGCGCCACCTTGACCTGCCGTTACAACGTTTCTGGGATTCCATGTAAACTTGTAGTTCCACAGGTTGTTATCACTCTCGGGAGCCACTAGGCCACCAGTAAAGGATTCAAACAAAATCATTTTTCCACCATTATCTCTAATTCGGTCAATCACTTGCATAGCACTCATGTGATCTATTCCAGGGTCAACACCGATTTCGTTCATAAACACTAAATTATTGGCTTTTGCATCATCATCCAAAGTTTTCATTTCTTCACTTACATAAGACGCCGTAACCATGTGTTTTTTAAAGGTAATACAGTCTTTTGCCGCTTCTATATGAAAACGAGCAGGAAGCATAGACACGACGATGTCTGTATTTTTAATAGCATTTTGTCTAGAATCCGTATCGAAAACGTCTAAAGGAATAATTGAAACATTTTCGGATGCATCAACAAGTTTTTTTGCATTTTCAACATTAACATCTCCAATGGTAATATGAAGGTTTTCGGATTGTGACTTGTCTAACAAATATTTTATAAGGTAAGAGGACGATTTTCCAGCTCCGATAATTAAAATCTTTCGCATAGTGGCTTTATATGACTAATTTTGTTAATCACGAATGTAATAAATTGTAGGACTAATTAACATTGAAAATTAACTTTAATTATGAACAAAAAATTACTTGTTTCTGGTGCTATTCTAGGGATTTTAGGAATAATCTTAGGTGCTTTTGCAGCACATGGCTTAGAAAAGTTAGTAGACGATACAGCGATAAAATCTTTTGAAACAGGCGTTCGCTATCAGATGTATCATGCCTTTCTACTTTTGCTTTTAGGCGGGACATCAATTATTAGGGAAAAAACAAAATTTCGTGTGTTAGTATTAGTTCTTATTGGGATACTCTTTTTTTCATTTTCTATATATGGCTTAGCGACAAATAGCCTAACAAGTTTTAATTTTAAAACAATTGCCTTTATTACACCAATCGGCGGTTTGCTTCTAATTTTAGCATGGGTCGTTATGTTAATGGATATTTTAAAAACTAAGTCGGATTAACATCATCCTAACTCTTAATTCTAAAATAAAGTTTTATTTTTGCCGAATAACACAACATTAAAAACATGGTAAATTCAGACCAATCTACGAAAACGATTTCGTTAGAAAAGTATGGTATTAAAAATGCTAAAATTCATTATCAGTTAGCACCAAAAAAATTACAAGAAATCACTCTAGAAAAAGGAATGGGTAAAGAAACCAACAATGGTACTTTAGCCATTAATACGGGAAAATTTACTGGGCGTTCCCCAGAAGATAGATTTCTTGTTAAGGACAATTATACAGAAGATAAAATATGGTGGGGACCATCTAACAAACCGATATCCAGTGATAATTTTGATTTTTTACAAGAGCAAATAGAAAACTATCTAAGTGATAAAGAACTTTTTGTTAGAGATGGCTATGTTTGTGCTGACCCTAAATATAAAATGAATGTTAGGACCGTTACAGAATATCCATGGTCTAATATGTTTATTTACAATATGTTTTTAAGACCTTCCGAGGAAGAATTACAAAATTTTAAGGAAGAATGGTTGGTATTATGTGCGCCAGGTTATGTGTGTCCAGACCCAGAAAATCATGGTTTGCGCCAAGGTAATTTTTCAATACTTAATTTCACAAAAAAAATAGCGCTTGTTGCTGGTTCTGCATATACTGGTGAAATGAAAAAGGGCATATTTACTGCCTTGAATTTTATATTACCTACAGAGAAGAATGTATTACCAATGCACTGTTCTGCAAATGTTGGAGACGATGGAGAAACAGCAATTTTCTTTGGTCTATCAGGTACAGGAAAAACAACACTATCCACAGACCCAAACCGTAAACTAATCGGTGACGATGAGCATGGCTGGACTTCGGAGAATACCATCTTTAATTTTGAAGGTGGCTGTTATGCTAAGGTTATTGACTTATCTGAAGAAAAGGAGCCAGATATTTATAGAGCTATTAAGCCTGGTGCTATATTAGAAAATGTAGTATTTAAAGAAAATGGTGAAGTAGATTATATGGATAGTAGTATTACGCAAAATACACGTGTAAGCTATCCAATATATCACATCGATAATATTAAAGAACCGTCTTACGCTTCAAATCCAAAAAATATTTTCTTTTTAACGGCAGATGCTTTTGGTGTATTGCCTCCGATATCAAAGTTAACACCAGCACAAGCAGCCTATCATTTTATATCGGGTTATACAGCAAAGGTTGCAGGAACAGAAGCAGGTGTTAAAGAGCCACAACCGTCTTTTTCGGCTTGTTTTGGCGCACCTTTTATGCCATTACATCCAACGAAATATGCAGAGATGTTAAGTAAAAAAATGAAAGAAGCCGGTGTCAATGTTTGGCTTATTAATACAGGTTGGAGCGGTGGCCCGTATGGTGTTGGCTCACGTATGAAGTTAAAATATACACGCGCTATGATTACAGCTGTTTTAAACGGTGATTTAGGCTTATATAATTATGATGATTACCACATCCATTCTGTATTTGGGGTGGCACAACCTAGAGAGTGTCCAGGAGTACCTTCTGGTTTATTAAGTCCAAGAGCAACTTGGAACGACGATAAAGCCTATTACGATATGGCATTTAAATTAGCAAATTCGTTTAGACAGAATTTTAAGCAATTTGAATCTTATGCGTCTGAAGAAATAAGACGTGGCGGTCCACAACGTTATGGTTATTAGAAGTCAAAATGTCAAGTAATAAAAAAGCGATTCTAAATTTAGAATCGCTTTTTACATATTATAGAAGAATCTTATTTTCCTTTGTTGACTTCGTCAATGTATTTTTTAAGTGCCATTGTCATTGAAGGTGTCTCTGGAGTTGGAGCCGCAATATCTACGCGCAGTCCTTTTTCTTCCACAGCTTTTATAGTTGTATTTCCAAATACGGCGATACGTGTATCATTCTGTTTAAAGTCTGGGAAATTATGAAACAAGGATTCAATACCTGATGGACTAAAGAAAACCAGTATATCGTAATAAACATTTGCTAAATCAGACAAATCACTAATAACAGTTTTGTAAAAAGTAGCTTGTGTCCAGTTAACACCTAACTTATCTAAAGTTTCGGGTATAATTGGTTTTACTTTATCTGTAGTTGGTAGTAAAAACGTTTCGTCTTTGTATTTTTTTATTAAAGGAGAAAGGTCTTCAAAATTACGCTTACCTACGTAAATTTTACGCTTTCTGTAAACCACATATTTCTGAAGATAATAGGCAACAGCTTCGGACTGGCAAAAGTACTTCATTGTATCTGGAACCTTAAAACGCATCTCTTCAGCGACTCTAAAAAAATGGTCAACAGAATTTCTACTGGTAAGGATAATTGCGGTAAACTTTGTAAGATCAATCTTTTGTTGTCTAATATCTTTAGCCTTTACACCTTCTACGTGTATAAAAGGTCTAAAGTCTACTTTTACCTTTTGGCGCTCTTGTAAATCGAAATAAGGGGAATTCTCAATTTTAGGCTCTGGTTGCGAAACTAATATCGTTTTCACTTTCATATACTAAACGCTTTTTAAACGAAATTATCTTTAAATACCTTATACAAAATAACATAAGGTCCAATTTCGAGAGCGCAAAGATACAACAAAAAATAGAAAAAGTTAGTAAAGATAGCTTTTTGATAGACTTTTAAGAATCTTATAAAACCACTGAGATTAACTAAAAAAAACAGTATTATTCCTGTGAAAATGACAACTTTTTTGTCTAAGCTACTGAATAATAATAGAATATTCACTGGCACTAAAATTAGGCCTAATATGTTTTTGTAAGTTATTTTCTGAAAAATATAGGTTTTTATAATATCGTGAATATCAAAAAAATAGCCCACCAAGCGTTCCAAGCCAAGTTTTATAATTGAAATTAAGGCAATAGCTAAAAAGAGAATCGGTAATACAGAAACACTATCGATAGTTAGATTGCCCAAGAAAGGCAGCAACTCGAAAACAAAAATTCCTAAAGCAATAACAAAATTTAAAAAGAGTAATACATTAAAAATATCTAATTTTTTACGGTCTTTTTGGTAAAGTTTTAGATATCTATCATTCCAAATTACGGCAACAAAATCTATAAATCTTAAAGTAAACAATTGTTTAACAGATGCGATAAGTATAAAACTTAGAACTATAAATCCAATAAAGATGTCTTGCGAAATGTATTCTCTAAGCATATCGCTAAAGTATAAAGAAAAGTTGAAACTCGCTCTTATTAGCTTAATGTCTGTTGTGGCCTAAATTTTAATCCAAAACCTTACATTTGTCAAAATAATT
This sequence comes from Winogradskyella wandonensis, assembly GCF_004346845.1. Taxonomy (GTDB): domain Bacteria; phylum Bacteroidota; class Bacteroidia; order Flavobacteriales; family Flavobacteriaceae; genus Winogradskyella; species Winogradskyella wandonensis. Next base: position 143,185 of record NZ_SMGI01000004.1, read on the forward strand.
GACCTATGCGTGATGCCATTGTCATCATTCCAACTTACAACGAAAAAGAGAATATACAATCTATAGTAAAGGCGGTATTTGCCCTTTCAGAAGACGTGCATATTCTTGTAGTCGATGACAATTCGCCTGACGGCACGGCTTCATTGGTCCTAGATTTGCAATCGGATTTTAAAAATCGATTGCATTTATTATCCCGAAAAGAAAAAAACGGATTAGGCACTGCGTACATTGCAGGTTTTAAATGGAGTTTGGAAAAAGGTTATCAATTCATATTCGAGATGGATGCCGATTTTTCGCATAATCCTAATGATTTACTCAGACTATACGATGCCACTAATACACCAACAACAGATATTGCTGTTGGCTCTAGATATATTAAAGGTGTAAACGTCGTTAATTGGCCATTAACGCGTATTTTGTTATCGTACGGTGCCTCGTTGTATGTAAAGTTAATCACTGGTATGCGCGTACACGACCCAACAGCTGGTTTTGTATGTTATAAGCGCAAGGTTTTAGAAACTATAAATCTTGACGAAATAAAGTTTATAGGCTATGCGTTTCAGATAGAAATGAAATTTAAAGCCTTTAAAAAAGGTTTCAAGATTACTGAGATTCCGATTATCTTTACAGACCGAATTAAAGGAAAATCTAAAATGTCTAGCGGCATAATTTCTGAAGCTATTTTCGGGGTTATAAGTTTAAAGTGGAACAGTTTATTTAATAAATAATTTATGAGTGTACAGACGCTTATTAAAAATGCTAAAATTGTAAATGAAGGTGCAATTACAGATGGAGATATTTTAATTGAAGGGCATTTTATTAAACAGATAGATTCTTCAATAAGTGTAAAATCTGCAGATGTTAAAGTGATAGATGTCGAAGGTAATTATGTTTTTCCTGGAATGATTGATGATCAAGTACACTTTAGAGAACCAGGTCTTACACATAAAGCAACTATAGAAACAGAATCAAGAGCAGCAATCGCTGGTGGTATTACCTCTTTTATAGAAATGCCAAATACCAATCCGCAAACGACTACTGTCGAGAAGTTAGATGAAAAATTTGCAATAGCTGCAAAATCGTCTTATGCAAACTACTCTTTTATGTTTGGAGGTACTAACGATAACCTTGATGAAATCTTAAAAGTTGACCCAAAATCTGTTGCGGGACTAAAATTGTTTTTAGGGTCTTCTACAGGAAATATGTTGGTGGATGATCCAGAGGTTTTGGAAAAGATATTTTCTAGTACAGATATGGTTATTTCTGTACATTGCGAAGATGAAGCCACGATTAGAGAAAATTTAGCTAAGTATAAAGAACAATATGGTAATGATATTCCAATGGAATTACATCCAATAATTCGTAGCGAAGAAGCGTGTTATTTATCGTCTTCTAAGGCGATAGAATTAGCTAAAAAAACAGGAGCAAGACTCCATGTGTTTCATTTATCAACCGCTAAGGAGACCGAATTATTTACGAATAAGATTCCGCTAAAGGACAAAAAAATTACAGCAGAGGTTTGTATACATCACTTATGGTTTACGGATGAGGATTACAAAACTAAAGGAAGCCGTATTAAATGGAATCCTGCCGTTAAAACCTCGAAAGACAGAGATGGACTTTGGAAGGCATTATTAGACGGGCGTATTGATGTTATCGCAACAGACCACGCGCCACATACTAACGAAGAAAAAAACAATCCATATACAAGTGCGCCTTCTGGTGGACCTTTGGTGCAGCATGCTTTTGTAGCGTTATTAGAAGCCTACCACAAAGGTAAAATATCATTAGAGCAGATAGTGCAAAAGGCGGCACATAATCCGGCAATACTTTTTGATGTAGAGAAACGTGGTTACATTAAAGAAGGGTATTATGCAGATATTGTCATAGCCGATTTAAATAGTCCTTGGACCGTTAATAAAGCTAATATTTTATACAAATGCGGATGGTCTCCTTTCGAGGGTAATACCTTTAAAAGTAGAATTACGCATACATTTGTAAATGGTCAGTTAGCTTACAATAATTTTAAGGTATTGGATGTTAAAGCAGGACAGCGTTTGACTTTTGATAGATAATAATGAGACACCTATTTTTTATAATACTAGCAATACTATCGCTGTTAAGTTGTGAGCCCAGGCTTAAGCCAGAGAAACCAGACAACCTTATAGCTAAAGATAAAATGACAGATGTTCTTTACGATATGTTTATCGTTAGCTCGGCAAAAGGTGTAAGTAGGGTAAAGTTTGAAAAGGAAGGCTTAAATCCAGAACAGTATATTTTAAAAAAACACAATATAGATAGTTTACAATTCGCTCAGAGTAATGACTATTATGCTCACGATGTAGAGAGTTATAAATCTATGATAGAAACTATTAAATCGCGGATAACAGCCGAAAAAGAAAAGTATACTGCAATCGATAAGGCAGAACAAGAAGAAAAAAAACGGAAAAAAGACTCTCTTGTTAAATTACGCCAAGCAGAGAAAACAAAGCAGAAGTTAATCGACCCACCATCTAGGGTAAAGCCTATTGATTAGTCTCTTAAATCTTTCAAGTACAAATTAGAAACGTTTTTTATAGAGGTTTCAATGGTTATAAAATTGTAATCCAGAGCAGTTTTAACTTTGGAATTATCGTGTTTCGTTACAGAAGTTAGTGTGCTTGCTAGTTGCTTTGATAATTGTCTTCGTTTTCCAAATAACTTATGCTTCAACCAATCTAATCGCCATAAAATTGAAAGTTGCCAAGGTTTAACCAGCTTTTGCTTTTTAGAAACCCCAAGAGCTTTAGCTGCTTTCTCATTAAAATCTTTAAATAATAGATTTTCAGCAATTAAAATGTAACCTTCATTTTTTATGGCGCTTTCCATAAGCAGAATCATTATGTTTATAACATCCAAAACATCGATATAACCAGAGCCACCATGCGTGTAGAAATGCATTCCTTTGTAAATTTGGTTAAACAGACTTCCACTGCCACCACTTCGCCAAAAACCAGGTCCAAGAATAATGCCTGGATTAACAATTACGGCATCTAAACCCTCTTGAGAACCACGCCAAACTTCAAGCTCAGCACCATATTTGGTAATGGCATACACACTATTGTCCGCTTCGGGATTCCAGGGTGTCGTTTCTGTAATTAAAGTATCCGGATTATGAGTATTTCCTATAGCGGCGATAGAACTTACATAACATAATTTTTTTACAGCATTGGTCAGGCATAGATTAACTATGTTGGCTGTACCTTCAATATTTATTTTCCGGAGGGTTTTGTACTTGTCAGGCTCAAAAGTGATAAAGGCGGCACAATGGTAAACTTGTGTTATCCCTGTAAAGGCTTCTTGTAGTTTAGGAATGTCGGTAATATCTGCTTCAATCCACTCAATTTTATTAAATAGGGCTTCCCAATTTTCAGAATAATAAGAAAACACATGCTTTACTTTTTCTAGTTTATGGGCACGACGATAAATAGCTTTAACCTTTTCGCCTTTAGAAATGAGTTTGTAAAGTAAATGAGAACCAACCAAGCCAGTTCCGCCAGTAACTAGAATCATAATAACGAAGGTAGTGTTTTTTACATTTGTCTTTTGTGTTTTAAAGCGGAAACATATCTTTGCCAAACTAATTTCTGATATTAATAACCAATGGAAAAGAATTTTGTTGAAGAGTTAAAATGGAGAGGCATGTTACACGACAGTATGCCTGGTGTAGAAGAGCATTTAAGTGAAGCCATGCGAAGTGCTTATGTAGGTTTTGACCCAACAGCAGATTCTTTGCACATAGGTAATTTGGTGCCCATAATGTTATTGGCACATTACCAACGCTGCGGACATCAGCCAGTGGCTTTAGTTGGCGGTGCAACAGGTATGATTGGTGACCCATCAGGAAAATCTAGCGAACGTAATTTATTAGACGAAGCGACGCTTCGTCATAACCAAGAAGCCATAAAAGCACAGCTAGCTCATTTTTTAGATTTTGAAAGTGATGCTCCTAACGCTGCAAAATTGGTGAATAATTATGACTGGATGAAGGAATTCTCATTCCTAGAATTTATCCGTGATGTAGGTAAGCACATTACCGTAAACTACATGATGGCAAAAGATTCTGTGAAGAATAGAATCTCTGGAGAATCGTCTAGTGATGGTATGAGTTTTACCGAGTTTACCTACCAATTGGTACAAGGCTATGATTTTTTACATCTATATAGAGCAGATAATTGTACCATACAGATGGGCGGGAGTGATCAATGGGGAAATATTACCACAGGCACTGAATTAATTCGTCGTATTGGCAATGGTAAAGGATTTGCCATTACCTGCCCGTTAATTACTAAAAGTGATGGTTCTAAATTTGGTAAGTCCGAAGGCGGAAATGTATGGTTAGATGCTAAGCGCACATCACCGTATAAATTCTACCAATATTGGTTAAATTCTAGTGATGAAGATGCAGAAAAGTATATTAAAATCTTCACATTCTTAGAACAAGAAGAAATCACTTCTATTGTTGAAGCACACAAAGAAGCACCACATCTTAGAGGACTTCAAAAGCGATTGGCACAAGAGATTACAACAATGGTGCATTCTGAAGAAGATTTTAAAAATGCCGAAAAAGCGTCTAATGTTTTATTTAGTAAAACCTTTAAGACAGATATAGCAACTATAGACGAAAAAACGTTTTTAGATGTGTTTGAAGGTGTGCCTCAAGCCGAAATTTCTAAGGCAGATTTCGATGCCGGTTTAGATATGATTGCTGCTCTCGCTGCCAAAACAGATTTTTTAAGCTCTAATGGCGAAGCACGTCGCGCACTTAAAGAAAACTCCGTCTCTGTAAACAAAGAGAAAGTAAACGAAGATTACACCATTTCTTCCGAAGATTTGATTAATAGTAAGTATGTAATCCTTAACAAAGGGAAGCGAAATACCTACATCATCAAGGTAGTGTAAAACAAAAATGCTCGGAGAAGCCTCCGAGCATTTTCAACCAATCAATCAACTTTCAACTATTATTAATTTTTCTTTTTCAAAAATTAATTTTTAATAGCCTCCCAATTTTGGTCGGCTTTTTTCTGTAAACCTTTCACATTATTTTTTTGCCATTTTCTTAAAGTGTTTATTCCCCATGAATTGTAGAACAAATACAGCTTACCGTCTCTAATTTCAAAGGTTTCTGGGTCAACACCTACTTTTTAGAATCTACAGCTACGGCATAAGCGCAATAGCCACCATATTGTGGAATATAGTTTTCAGGAGCTTTTAAAAATGCATCTAAATTTTCTTGTGAAGCAAACTTATACTTTACATTGTCGTACGTAGTTGTAAAATTTTTATCACCTTCAATGGCTTTATTGTTAAAATATTCAACCACATCATAACCTTCTGCCACATAGCCTTTTTTTAGATTGTAATCTATAGATTGCGCGTTTATGCAGGTAATACTAATTAAGAAAATTAAAAGTGTGAGTCTCATAGTGTCTTTAGTTTATAGATACTATGTCGAGAAAAATAAACGAGTCTTACAAAACCATAAGATTACAACCACGAATATCCGAGTTATCAAAACGCCCAATAACTTCGAAGGTGTTATTTTTATAAACTTTACCTAAGTCTTGTGTAGCAATAAATGAGCAGGAATTGATATTAGCCAAATCTATTATATTTAATCCGCCAGATTTTCCTTTAGATTGAATGGTGAGTGCATCTTCAGTATCGCGCGTTAAAACTTTCATCCAAGGCGGACATTCAAAAATCCCATTTCCTTTTGAGTACCCTTGGCTTAATAATTCGGTCATGCCGTACTCGCTATGAATATGATTAACTCCAAAACCTCTTTTTAAGATAGCATGTAACTCTGTGCGAATCATTTCTTTTCTTCGACCCTTCATGCCTCCAGTTTCCATAACTATGGTGTGTTTTAGATTGAAGTCAAAGTTTTCAGCCAAATCTAATAAAGCAAATGAAACCCCAATAAGCAAAACCTTTTGTTTTCGTTCTTCAAGTTGAAGAAGCGTTTTAGCTAATTCATCTAAATTATTTAAATAGAAACCACTTTCAGGCTGTTTAGAGTTTTTAATTAAATCTTCTGCCATATATATTAAAGAAGACCCGTCACGTTCTAAATAAGAAGGCAACAAAGCCAACACAACATAATCTTCTATGTCGCCGTAGAAATGAGCAAAACCTTTTCCAAAACTCTTTTCATAAATATTTAAGTCGGTAACATAATGATTACTTGTTGTACTGCCTATTGTACCAGAACTTGTAAAGGTTTTTTCGATAGGATTTCTTGAGCTTAAAACCTCATGTGATTTAAAAAACTGAATGGGTAAAAACGGGATATCTTCAATGGCTTTTATGTCGGACGGATGTATAAATAACAAATCGCAAAATGAACGATAGACCGAATTATGTTCAAACTGAAATCTAAAGACCTCTAAGGCTAAATCCTTAAATTCTTTTTCAGAAGTTATATTGAAAATTCTGTCCGTTTCTATCATGTTGTAAAATTAAGCAAAACAAAAAGCGCTACCAATGGGTAGCGCTTTTTAGACTTAAAAAATCTTTATGCTTATCTAATCACTAATTTCTTAGTGCTTGTTGCACCATCTTGAGTGATTCTTAATAAATAGATTCCTGACTTTAAGTTAGAAACGTTTAATCTATTATTAGAAATTGTTTCAGACTTAACTTGCTTGCCTAAAACATCAAATACAGCAACTGCTATTGGAGAGGCATTTACAGAAGAAATGTTAACCTCACCAGTATTTGTTGGGTTAGGGAAGATTGAGAACTCATTTCTATCAAAGTTATCAGTAGATAAAGCAATATCTGACAATGCTCTTGATGTCACCTGCGGTGTACCATTAAATTCTCCAACAAAAGTATTAATTGAAATCGCACCCTGCGGAATTACTTGACCAATGTAATCAGCTTCGCTAAAATTAGTTCTAAAAGTAGAAGCGGCTAAAAGTCTAGCTGAAGGGTCAGCAATATCATAACTTGTTGAAGCAGCAAATGTTGCTGTACCATCAGCAGCCGCAAATGTCACATCATTTATTCTTACTAATTCTGATTCATAATCTTCTTGATTTGCTATAATTTGCGCAAGGGTTACAACCTCTGGAGTAATAGTATTACTGCCTGCTACTGCTGCATCTTGAGTAGGATTAAATTGCATTATGCCATTAAATTCTGATACTTGCCCTACTAATCCACTCATGGTAGAACCAATACTAAAAGTTGTGGTGATAATACCTGGAGCATCGTCAATTAATATAGCCGCTGATGCATCTTGGATGTATTTTTGGTTTCTGGACGTTCTAGTGTAAGTAACAGTAGGCGTACTTTGAACGCTGTAAAAGGCACCTGGCCCGTTTGCATTATAATCTGCTCTCACGGCAGCTAAATCCGCAACAGTAGTTAAAACACCAACACTGAAGCTTGTCGTATCAGAATCAAGAAGGGCATTACCAGCGTCTCTTAATTCTACAGTGACATCATAACTTGTACCATCCATGGTAGCTACTGAGAATGGCGTAGCTGTAGGTGCTACACTATTAGGTGCTCCCATGTTTACAATAACATTTACAAACTCATTGCCTGTTAAGTTTGTCGTTGTCCATGTTACATCTACGTTAGTCGTGCCCGGATTAAAAACTGTTCCAGAAGATGGGTCAAAAATGGATATCGTAGGAATATTTGTAGAAGAAAAAGTTTGACCAGGATTAATTAAATCTGGAGAAGCAGTAGAAGGAGCTGACCATGAAAATTCTTCATAGGTGTCACCAGTACCAGTTAGCTGTAAAGATTCTCCAATCGGAGAACCTGGTTCAGAAACTCCAATATCTGTTGATAGAACACCATCAGCAACTCCACCAACACCAGTAAAAGATCCCTCGTAACTTAAAAATTGTATCAATGCACCACCATTATCCAATGCTATACCGTCTGGCCCACCATTTTGGATTCCAGAGATAGGAAACCAAACTGCACCATACCCAGAACTTCCTTCGTTAGGAATTAGACCTGATAACGCAACAGAGTTATATGAAGCACCTCCATTACCATTATACAAAGTGATAGTGTAGTTTGTTAAATCTGTACCTGCAGGACCAGCAATTTCAACACCTTCATTTACATCACTACCAGAGTTGTCATAGTGAATTTCATTTATAAAAACCGTCGTCTGCCCAAAAGAAGCAATAGAGATTAATAAAGTAAAAAGTAAAAAGTAAAGTTTTTTCATAATTGATTAATTATAGTTATAAGAATGTCAAATATAAAAAGAATATTTGCTTTAAGTTAATGGTAACGAGCATTTAACGCCTTATTTTACAATTATTTAAAGTGTGTCTTTTTTAGATTCGATAAAGTGTAATAATCTTCGATAAATGTTAGGGAATTGTTACCAATTGGTAATCATTAATTTTTTTTAAGCAGTTATAATTATATTTACCAAGAGTTATAATTCTACGTCATTTTGAAAAAAAGAGATATTAAAATTTTATTAGTAGACGACGAAGCCGATATTCTAGAGATTGTGGGTTACAATTTGTCATCAGAAGGCTACCAGGTAAAAACGGCACATAATGGCAAAGAAGCCATCGAAAAAGCCAAAAAGCATAAACCACACCTCATTATCTTAGATGTTATGATGCCCGAAATGGATGGTATAGAGGCTTGTGAAAAACTAAGAGAAATACCAGAATTAAGCAATACCATAATCACGTTTTTAACAGCAAGGGGCGAGGATTACTCTCAGGTTGCGGGATTCGATGCTGGAGCCGATGATTACATAACAAAACCAATAAAACCAAAAGTTTTGGTAAGTAAGGTTAAAGCACTTCTTAGACGACTTAGAGAGGACGAAACACCTTCTGATTCTGTGACCAAAGTAGGGGATTTAATTATCAATAGAGAGGAATATAAAATTAGTCACAAAGGCAAAGAAATTATTTTACCAAGAAAAGAATTTGAGTTATTATCGCTATTAACTACAAAACCTGGAAAAGTATTTAAGCGCGAAGAAATACTAGACAAAGTTTGGGGTAACGAGGTGGTAGTTGGTGGTAGAACAATAGACGTGCATATAAGAAAGCTACGTGAAAAAATTGGCGATAAATCGTTTAAAACCGTTAAAGGCGTTGGTTACAAATTTGTAGACTAATGCAAAAGAATTTAAAAAAATCCTACCGATTTGCTATAAAAACTGCGGCTTATGTTACCATAGTAGCCTCCGTTTTTATGGCGTTGTTTCTTTATGTATTTCATGAGTTAGACTGGGAGTTTTTAATATTCCCTTTTGCCTGTTATGCCGTTTGTTTTGTTGTAATTCAATACCGTGTAGAAAACTTTATCTACAGAAGAGTGAAAAAAATCTATGATGACCTTACCTTATTAGAATCGACAGATTTAAGACAGCAACCCATAACTACGGACATGAAAACCCTTACAGAAGAAATTGATAAATATGCCAGAGATAAAAAAATAGAAATCGAAACATTAAAGGTTAGAGAAGAGTATCGTAAAGAGTTTTTGGGTAACGTGTCTCATGAGCTTAAAACACCTTTATTTACAGTTCAGGGCTATATAGAAACACTACTTGATGGTGCAATGAATGATAAGAATATCAGAGAAAAATACTTGTTACGCGCAAGCAAAGGTGTTGAGCGACTTACCTATATTTTAAAGGATTTAGATATGATTACCAAGTTAGAAGTTGGTGATTTAAGTCTTAACTACGAGATTTTTGATATTGTAGAATTGGTGCAAAATGTTTTCGATTTGTTCGAGATGAAAGCTGCTAAGAAAAAAATCACCCTAACTTTCGATACGGATTATAGCAATCCGATTTTGGTCTTTGCCGATAGAGAGCGCATACAACAGATACTTAGCAATCTTATAGTAAATTCTATTAAATACGGCTTGCAGCAAGGTACTACCGAGGTAAGTATTCAGAATTTAATTAAAAATAAGGTAATTGTCCGGGTAACCGATAATGGCGAAGGCATTGCAAAGGAACACTTAAGTCGATTATTTGAGCGTTTTTACCGTGTCGATAAAAGTGGCTCGCGTAAAGAAGGTGGTTCTGGTCTTGGACTTTCTATAGTAAAACATATTATCGAAGCTCATAACGAAAGAATTTATGTAGAGAGTGAGCCTGGTGTAGGTAGCGAGTTTTCGTTTACACTAGAAAAGGCTAAATAAACGTTTAAAATCTGTATGCTGCTCTATGTTTGAAAAACCAGAGTAATTAGCTTCCCATTTTAAATCTGAGAGCGAAAAACTATCTTGACTAAACGCTGGGGCTATTTTTTTATCAGACAACATTTTTGCCAAGTACAATTGTTCATACTGTCCAGGTGTAGGAATAAAAACAACCTTTTTTTGGAGTTTGGCTAAATCCATAATAGTAGTATATCCAGAACGAGATACTAAGAGTTTACTAGAGTTAATGGTGTTTTGTAGTTCATCAGTCGTCATAAAGTTATACAAAACTATTTCGCCTATTTTGGTAATTTTTTGTTGGTCTTCAACAATGCCACGAACTAGGGTTATCTGTTTGTTACCTTTTTTAAATAGGTTTATTAGCTTTTCTTCAAATTGAGTACGCTGAGGTTCTGGGCCAGATAATACTGCTAAAATATCAATAGTTTCAGGTCTTTTTTCTTTTTTAAATCGACTTAAAGCGCCAATATATTTTATGCTAAAGGTTGGTTTTTTGATATGACCGAGAATTCCACTTAGATTAGCGTCACCCCCAAAATCTGGAACCCAACACTCATCAAATTTTTTAATAATATCTTGATGCCACTTGCTACTAAGCCAAGTTGTTTTACCACTTAAAACTTTAAGCTGATGAGTAATATAAATAGAAGGGACAGATGGATGCCGCACGCCAAATCTATTGTCCGAAATAATTCCGTCAATATGTTCAGTTTCAACAAGGGTTTTAATAATAGCATTTTCGCGTTTTATAGTTTTTAAAATATGAGGAGAAGACGTCAGTACTTTCCACTTAAAACTATTACCCTTTTTGGGATACGAAATATTATACGATGGTAATTCAAATGATTTCAGTTTAGGAAACTCCTTTCTCAATAATTCTAAAGCACCACCGTCTGAGGCGATTACGGGCTCAAATCCATGTGTGATTAAAGCATTAATTATCGGAATACATCGCGTTGCATGACCCAGACCCCAGTATAATGGGGCAATTAAAATTCGTTTATGGTCATGAACTCGTTTCAATTTAAAGAAAGTGTATTCAACAAAGATAAAGCTAAAATGTTTCCTTAATTTTGCCGAAATATTAAATAATTGTGGGAAGTAAAAACAAACTAAAACGCTTTAAAGAAAACGAAACATTTGCAAATGTATTTCAGCCTAAAAGAGACGAATTGATTGATGGCAATTTTAAACTTAAAGGGAAGTGGAATTCAACTGTTTTTAAAAACGATAATCCAATTGTTTTAGAATTAGGTTGTGGTAAAGGCGAGTACACCGTTGGTTTAGCAAAGCGCTACCCAAATAAAAATTTTATCGGTATAGATATAAAAGGCGCACGCTTTTGGAGAGGAGCAAAAACAGCTTTAGAGAACGAAATATCTAATGCAAAATTTGTTAGAACCCAGATAGAATTAATTGAATATGTTTTTGCAGAAAATGAAGTTTCAGAGATATGGATTACCTTTCCAGACCCACAAATAAAATACAAGCGTACCAAGCATAGAATGACCAATGTAAAGTTTTTAGAACGCTACAAAAAGGTCCTAAAACCAAATGGAATAATGCACCTAAAAACCGACAGCGAGTTTATGCACGGTTACACCTTAGGTCTGCTTCATGGAGCTGGTCACGAAGTGTTATATGCTAATCATAATGTTTACAAGCTTGAAGGTAGTCCAGAGGAAGTTACTGAGATACAGACGTTTTACGAAAATCAATATTTAGAGAAAGACAAAGCAATTACGTATATTAGATTTCTAATTAACTAAATCTTGAGTATTACAATCGTCTTTTTTCTTGGGCTTTTTGTGGCCTTGATTGGCGTAATTCCGCCAGGTTTGCTAAATATGACGGCAGCAAAAATTAGTCTTAAAGAAGGTGCAGGAAGAGGTGTAATGTTTTCTACAGGTGTCTGTTTAGTCGTTTTTATCCAAACGTATATAGCTGCAATTTTTTCAAGATATCTTAGCAATCGACCAGATGTAGTAGAAATTCTTCAAAGGGTAGCTTTTGTTATTTTTGTTTTAATTACTATTTACTTTCTGGTTTTAGCTTCTAAACAAAAAGAACAGAGCAAGGTGGTAGAAGAAGATGACATCCGAAGTAAAAAAAGTCGTTTTTTCTACGGTATGTTTATGTCGGCGCTAAATGTGTTTCCAATTCCATATCAGGCATACATGACAATTACTTTGGCATCTTTTGGTGTCATGGATTTTGAACGTGTTAGCATTATTACCTACGTTACGGGAGCAGCAATGGGGACTTTTGTGATGCTCTATGTCTATATTTTCTTTTTTGATAAAATAAAAGACAAAGCATTTACCTCTCAGAAGAACATGAATTACATTATTGGTAGTGTAACAGGTTTAGTGGCCTTAATTACCTTTATAAATATTCTTAGAGAAATTTAAGATGAAACCCGAAACTAAAAGTTTTTTCGAGCGTGTTTACGAAGTTGCAAAGCTGATTCCGTATGGCCGGGCAACAAGCTATGGCGCTATTGCAAAATACTTAGGCGCTACAAGAAGTGCACGCATCGTAGGTTACGCTATGAATGGCTCTTTTGGTAAAGATGTCCCGGCACATCGTGTAGTAAATAGAAAAGGCTTGCTCACAGGAAAACATCATTTCGAAGGCACAAACCTTATGCAACAACTTTTAGAAAATGAAGGTATTAAAGTAGTCGATAATCAAATCCAGAATTTCGAAGCCATTTTTTGGGACCCTTCAAAAGAGATAGGTTAGCATATTTACAAACTGTATTCACTCATTGTTCTTTTCAATTTTCTTAACGAAAAATATAAACTTTTAGCAGTATCTTTGCATTTAGAAATAATCTAAATAAAGATATGTCAGGTTGAGCGCAGTCGAAACCTTTTGACAGATTTTAAAGTATGAAATTAAACAAACAAGATATACTCAATGCGCTAAAAACCATTACGGTTCCTGGTGAAGGACAGAATATGGTAGATAGTGGAGCAGTAACAAATGTAGTCACATTTGCAGACGAAGTTATTGTAGACATAACAATTAAAAACCCTAGCCTACAAGCTCGTAAAAAGACCGAAGTCGAAATCTTACAAACGATTCACCGCGAGGTTTACGAAAAAGCAAAGATTAAGGTTAATATAAAAGTAGAAGCACCTACTACACCACAACCAAAAAACGAAATAAAAGGAAACCCAATTCCTGGTATTACAAACATTGTTGCTGTTGCTTCTGGTAAAGGTGGTGTAGGTAAGTCAACGGTAACTGCAAACTTAGCAGTGACTTTAGCTAAAATGGGATTTAAAGTTGGTGTCCTAGATGCAGATATCTACGGACCTTCTATTCCCATTATGTTCGATGTTGCTAATGATCGCCCACTTTCAGTAAATGTAGATGGAAAATCAAAAATGAAACCTGTAGAAAATTATGGCGTAAAAGTCCTATCAATAGGTTTCTTTACAAAGCCAGACCAAGCCGTAATCTGGCGCGGACCAATGGCAAGTAAAGCTTTAAATCAAATGATTTTTGATGCAGCTTGGGGTGACTTAGATTTTCTATTATTGGATTTACCACCAGGAACTGGTGACATTCACTTAAGTATTATGCAAGCCTTACCAATTACTGGTGCAGTTGTTGTAAGTACACCACAAAATGTGGCATTGGCAGATGCTAAAAAAGGCGTGGCTATGTTTCAGCAAGACAGTATCAATGTTCCAGTTTTAGGAATAGTTGAAAACATGGCGTATTTTACTCCTGAAGAGTTGCCAACGAATAAGTATTATATTTTTGGACAAGAAGGCGCAAAGCATTTAGCTGAAGATTTAGAAGTACCGTTTTTAGGAGAAGTGCCAATTGTACAAAGTATTAGAGAAGCTGGTGATGTTGGTCGTCCGGCAGCGTTGCAAACAGCAACTCCAATAGAGGAAGCTTTTGAAGCGATTACCAAAAATGTGGTAGAGCAAGTTGTTTTTAGAAACGAGAATTTACCAGAAACAGAAGCAATAAAGATTACAACAATGGCAGGATGTTCTGCTGTAAAAAAGAAATAAATGAGTTCAGAAGAATTAAAGTTAAATGTTGAGAAGGCGCTAGACGAAATTCGTCCGTTCCTTCAGAGTGATGGAGGTGATATTTCTTTACTATCAATTGAAGACGATAAATTAGTAAAAGTACAACTTCAAGGCGCTTGTATTTCATGTAGTGTCAATCAAATGACACTAAAGTCTGGTGTAGAAATGACAATTAAAAAGTATGCGCCTCAAATAGAAAAAGTGATTAATGTGGAATAGTAAAGTGACTTTTGTCACTTTCTATTATGAAGCATTAACTTAGTTTTGTCAATCAAAGCTTAATATTGACCTGCAAGGTTTCTGAAACCCTGTAGGTCTTTCAAAAATAAATAACAGAGAAGGTTGGAACATCAAGATTCCTGCCTTCGCAGGAATAAAATGATTACAACAGATATAATTATTATCGGTGCTGGCCCAACTGGGCTTTTTGCCGTTTTTGAAGCGGGTTTATTAAAATTAAAATGTCATTTAATTGACGCATTACCGCAACCAGGCGGACAATGTTCTGAGATATATCCAAAGAAACCTATTTACGATATTCCTGCTTATCCCGAAATTCTTGCTGGAGATTTAACGGACAAGCTCATGGAGCAGTGTAAGCAGTTTGAGCCAGGATTTACTTTAGGAGAGCGTGCCGAAACTATCGATAAGCAAGAAGATGGGAGCTTTATTGTAACGACTAATAAAGGAACCCAGCACAAAGCGCCAGTCGTTGCCATTGCCAGTGGTTTGGGAAGTTTTGAGCCTCGTAAGCCATTGTTAGATAATATTGCAGATTACGAAGACAAAGGTGTAGAGTACATGATTAAAGAGCCAGAGCTATACCGTGGAAAAGACGTCGTTATTGCTGGAGGAGGTGATTCTGCGTTAGATTGGAGTATCTTTTTGGCCGATGTAGCAAAAAGTGTTACTCTCGTTCACCGTCGTAATGAATTTAGAGGTCATTTAGACTCTGTAGATAAAGTACAAGAATTAAAAAATGCAGGTAAAATAAATTTGATTACACCTGCTGAGATTACTGCTATTCTTGGTGGCGGAAAAGTTGAAAGTGTTGAGATTACCAAAAAAGATGAAGCGCCTTTTAATCTTAAAGCTGACCATTTTATTCCATTATTTGGTTTGTCTCCAAAGCTAGGTCCAATAGCTAATTGGGGATTAGAGATTGAAAAAAATGCCATCAAAGTAAATAATGCATTAGATTACCAAACTAATATTCCTGGAATTTTTGCCATTGGAGATGGAAACATCTACCCCGGAAAATTAAAGTTGATTCTTTGTGGTTTTCATGAGGCTACATTAATGTGTCAGGCAGCTTATAAAATCATAAATCCAGGAAAGCGCTATGTTCTAAAATATACCACAGTGAGCGGTGTAGATGGTTTTGATGGTACTCGAAAAGAAGCTCCAAAGGCTGTTGTAAAAACCATTGATTAATGGAAAATAATGATGTAAACATAACAATTATCGACCGTGATGGTGTAACCCATCAAATTGAAGCACCAACGGATATGGCTATGAACCTAATGGAAGTTGTGCGTTCATATGAGTTAGCTCCAGAAGGCACTATTGGTGTATGTGGTGGTATGGCGATGTGTGCATCTTGTCAGTGTTATGTAAAATCAAATCATGAACTCCCAGAAATGCAAGACGATGAAGAAGCCATGCTTTCTGAAGCATTCTATGTAAAAGATAATAGTCGTTTGGGTTGCCAAATCCATATTACGCCAGAGCTTGAAGGTTTAGAAGTGGAGTTGGCTCCAGAGAGTTAATTATTAAGTTCTGTAATCAATTAATTTCGTTGGGCCTTCTAATAGTATTCTTACAATTTTTAGAGTGCCATCATCGGCTGTAGCAATTTGCCATTTTATCAAGGAAATTTCACCATTTTCAATCTCAAGGCCAGTTATACTTCTTGGGTGTACGCAACTCCCGTCATTAAAAAAGGCAATGTCACCAGGCTCAGGGAAGCGCGGTCTGTGCGTATGTCCAGCTATGGTAATTAGGTTGTCATTTTCTGTAATCCACTTTTTGGTTCTACGTTCTACTTTAATGAGTTCTTTGTAATTTTTCGCTGGACTAGTAGGATCAGCAATACCCATAACGTTTAAAGGTTTCCATAGAATACGTACCATAAAACGGCTTACTTTCCAAAACAAATAATTCCACCAATCAGCCTGATGGCCGTGACATAGAAATAATTCTTGCTTAGTTTCAGAATGTTCTAAGACGATACCTTCATGATACTTAATATCACAGAATAAATCTTTGTCTTCTCCTGTTTTTGGGTCGAAATAGGTGTTGAGGTATTTTTTTACATAATTAGCATCGCGATAAACCATATCGTGATTGCCCCAAATCATATGTAGTCTGCCCTCATCATGAAACTGCTTCATAAGCATGTACACATTCTTGTGTGCATAGAGCAAAGAACTAAAGGATAGATTTTCCCAAAGCTCGTCACCATCGCCTAATTCAGCATAATTAAAACCTTCATTATAATAATGCTTTAACGCATGAAAGTAAATGTTTCTATTATTGGCAAAATCGTCAGCAAAACTATTATCACCACGATGACAATCGCTAAACAGAATAAATTTACTCGAATCGTCAAACGGAATCCGAGTAGCATTTTTGTAAGCGTTATCTAATCTCTTTTTTGCAGAAAACATAGAGTAAATGTAAATAAAAAATGCTTCCCGTGATTAAGGAAGCATTTGTATTATAAGTTAAGATTGTTTGCTAAACGTCACTTAGCGACTTATTTAAAAGCATTAAACCCAGTAATGTCTAGACCAGTAATTAATAAATGAATGTCATGTGTGCCTTCGTAAGTAATCACGCTTTCTAAATTCATCATGTGGCGCATAATAGGATATTCTCCTGTAATACCCATACCGCCTAACATTTGTCGAGCCTCACGAGCTATTTTAATAGCCATATCTACGTTATTGCGTTTCGCCATAGAAATCTGAGCTGATGTTGCTCTGTCTTCGTTTTTCAATTGACCCAAACGGAAAGCTAATAATTGTGCTTTGGTAATTTCTGTAATCATCTCAGCCAATTTCTTCTGTTGAAGCTGAAATGCGCCGATTGGCTTACCAAACTGTATGCGTTCTTTAGAATATCTCAACGCTGTGTCATAACAATCCATAGCGGCACCAATGGCACCCCAAGCAATACCATAACGTGCAGAATCTAAGCAACCAAGTGGTGCTCCTAAACCAGATTTGTTAGGTAATAAATTTTCTTTTGGAACTTTTACATCTTGAAAAATCAACTCTCCAGTAGCTGATGCTCTTAAGGACCATTTGTTATGCGTTTCTGGTGTGGAGAAACCTTCCATACCACGCTCTACAATGAGTCCATGAATGCGTCCTTCTTCATTTTTTGCCCAAACCACCGCAACATTACAAAATGGCGAATTACTAATCCAAAGTTTAGCACCATTAAGTAGATAATGGTCTCCCATATCTTTAAAGTTTGTGGTCATGCCACCAGGATTACTTCCATGGTCTGGCTCCGTTAACCCAAAACTTCCCATCCATTCGCCACTGGCTAGTTTTGGTAAATATTTTTGGCGTTGTTCTTCAGTACCGTATTTCCAAATAGGATACATGACCAAGGATGATTGTACCGATGCTGTACTTCTTACGCCAGAATCGCCACGCTCTATCTCTTGCATGATTAAACCGTACGATATTTGGTCTAAACCTGCACCGCCATATTCTTCTGGAATGTAAGGGCCAAAAGCACCAATTTCTGCTAATCCGCCAATGATAGATTTAGGGAATTCTGCTTTTTGCGCAGCGTCTTCTATTATAGGTGAAACGTCACGTTTTACCCAATCACGAGCTGCGTCACGTACTAATTTGTGTTCTTCTGAAAGTAAATCGTCAATATTATAATAATCTGGAGCTTCGAATAAATCAGGTTTCATCGGTATCTCATTTTTAATGAAACAAAAGTAACGAAAACGTTTTCAGTGAACAACCAAACTATTACATTTTCAAGTAGAAATCTTTGGTAAGATTAATGTAATCTTCAGTGTAGTTGTGTCTTCCATTTTCAATAATTAATTCTGAAATGGATAGCTCTCTTTTTTGAAATGAAAACTCAATCAGACTTCGTTTTATATTAGAGTGCGAATCGCCTTTTACATGAAGTATTCGGGAAGGGAATAAATTGAATTTTGATGCGAGTTCAATAAAACGTTTTTCTTCATTAAAGGGAATAACAACTGAGAACAAACCATTTTCTGACAATAGTTTTGAAACAGCATAAACCAAATGCTCAAAAGGCATGGCATCTTGAAATCTTGCTTTTTGGCGTGATGATTTAGTGTCTAAATTCTCTCCTTTTAGGAGAGATGCTGCAGGCAGAGTGGGCGAATAGAATGGTGGATTACAAACGATGGAGTCGTATTTATCATCGACTTCCTCTGTATATTCCAAAAGCGAGGCGTGATAACAAAAAAGGCGGTCGCTCCATGGCGAGTTTTCAAAATTATCGGCACATTGCTCGTAAGCATCATCATCAATTTCAATAGCTTCAATAAGTTGAGCGTTTGTGCGTTGTGCTAACATTAGCGATAATATACCAGTACCCGCGCCAATGTCTAGTACAGCAAATGGGTTGTGTTCTACAGAAGTCCATGCGCCAAGTAAGAC
Organism: Winogradskyella wandonensis; assembly: GCF_004346845.1. Classification (GTDB taxonomy): domain Bacteria; phylum Bacteroidota; class Bacteroidia; order Flavobacteriales; family Flavobacteriaceae; genus Winogradskyella; species Winogradskyella wandonensis. Next base: position 162,131 of record NZ_SMGI01000004.1, read on the forward strand.
GGCATCTGTCCCAATTTTCATGGCGCAACGGTCTTGTTCTACTGTGAATTGTTTGAATTTAAAAGAGTAAGAGCTCATTATTCCGAAAGATATAAATCTATCAAACCTTCTGGTGTATTAACAATTACCGTTTTGTTTGGTCTATCTACTTTCACAATAAATTCGTCATTCATAGGTATTAGGATTTCGACACCGTTTCTATCGACTTCAAACAGAGCCTGAGCAGTCGTATCGTTAACACCTACGATTCTGCCAACTTCACCGTAGTTTTCGTCATGTATCGTAAAGTTTATGACTTCATGAAAGTAAAATTTATTACCTTCTAGTTTTGGAAGTAGTTCAAGTGGTAGATATAAATCAGATTTTAAAAGTGCGTCAGCATCGGCTTCAGTATCTACGTCTTCAAACTTTAGGCGTAACAAATCAGATTTATGGAGCTGAGATGCTTCAATGAAAAATGGGACGAGATTCCCTCTTAGGTCTATAAAAATAGCATCTAAATTATCGTATAAATCAGGTTCATCTGTATCTAGTTTAGCTAAAAGTTCACCTTTAAAGCTATACTTCTTTACTATTTTCCCTAGGTAAAAACAATCGTCTTTTTTCATGATTTGAAATAAAAAACCCAGACACAAGCGGTCTGGGTTTAAAAGTATAAAAATTAATTTTTTATTCTTCTTCGTTTGATGCAACAGCTTCAACTTCATCAGACGCATCAACGTTTTCTGGAGTTTCAGGAGTTTCTTCAACTTCAGGTTGTGCAGCAGCTACACGAGCTTCGTTAACCGCTTTTTCAGCTTCTAACGCCTTAGCTCTAGCATCTGCTTCCGCTTTAGATAGTCCGTCAGCTTTGGCTTGTACTTTAGCAGCTTTTTCTTCTAACCAAGCGTTAAACTTAGCTTCAGCTTGCTCTTCAGTTAAAGCACCTTTCTTAACACCACCAGCTAAATGCTTTTTTAATAATGCACCTTTGTAAGATAAAATAGCTCTAGCCGTATCTGTAGGTTGTGCACCATTATCTAACCACTGTACGGCACCATCAACATTTAATTCGATAGTTGCAGGGTTAGTGTTTGGATTGTAAATTCCTAATTTCTCTAGGTACTTACCATCTCTTTTTGCGCGAGCATCAGCCGCAACAATCCAATAAAAAGGTTTTCCTTTTTTACCGTGTCTTTGTAATCTAATTTTTACAGGCATAATAATTAATTAGTTGAGGTTCTCGACCTCTGTTATTAATGAGGGCGCAAAGATAGTATATTTTTTTAATTTCTAAGGCTTTATGTCAAGTAAAGATTTCTCGAAAAAATAATATACTTTTGAAAGCTATTAAGTGTTACAGTTAATACATTATAAAGTAATAGAATGAATAAAAATATACTTTTACTACTACTAGTTCTTATTTTAGGTGGATGTGCCGATGAAGTGGAATTTAACAATCCTGCAATGCAGGCTAATTTTGAAGGGGATTCGTGGCGCGCCACATCTTTTGCTGGGGATATAGACTTTGGAGGTTTTATTTTTGAAGGTCGCAGAGGAACCGAAGTTTTGCAGATAATTACAGAAAACGATACTCGTGGTACTTTTGAGTTGACTCCAGAAAGTGTATCGAAAGCTATTTTTAGAGATGCAGAAGGAATTATTTACTCAACAAAGAATTTACCAGACCCAGAAATAACCATTTACCCGCCAGAAGGTGTAATCGTTGTTGATGATATTGATAATGCTGAGCCAAAACGAGTAACAGGCACATTTAGATTTACGGCATTTTCAGAAGATGGACTTAGGTCTGTTAACTTTATAAATGGTGTATTTTTTAAGGTGTCGTTATTAGGAGGTTTACAGGAACTTCCCGATTAGTTATTACGACAAACAATATTTTTAAGCTCCGATGTTCGGGGCTTTTTTGTTAACATTAGTTAAAGGCTGCTAAAACTTGTTAAGTCACTTGACATGACGTCTTATTTTCCTTATATTATCTATGATGTGATACAATAAGCATCCCAAAAGAAATTATTGAAATTTTTAAAAAATGATAAAAGATAGTATGAAGTACGAGAAAATTATTTCTGAAAAATTAAATGAATTATTAATAAAAAATTACGATGCTGAAAGAGGTTATATTAAAGCCATGAAAGAAGTGGATAATGTAAATCTAAAAAACTTTTTCAGTAACAGAGCAGAAGAGAGAAGTCGCTTCGCACGTCAATTACGAACCGAAATTTTAACCTATGGCGAATTACCAGAGGACTCAGGAAGTTTTAAAGGAACTATGCATAGAAACTGGATGTCTTTAAAAACAACATTTTCTTCAAATAACGAAGAAACCATCTTAGAAGAAGCCATTAGAGGTGAGAAAGCAAGTTTAGACGAATATAACGACTTAATTACAGATACAAATTTCCCAACAAGATTGGTAAACTTATTGCGAGAGCAGAGAAATGCTATAGAATCTGCAATAAAAAGTGTGAAACTATATGAAGAAGTATTGTCATAATACTTAATTGGGTTAAGCAGAAAGCTACGTGAAAACGTAGCTTTTTTTTGTTTAAAAGTCCTAATAACTTCACTTTAAAAAAGTAACAATTCTCTGTATTTTTATGGACTAATTTTTAATGATAAGGAACAAGGCTGTCTGAAAAGTATAGAATATTTAAATCTGTCACATTGAGCGTAGTCGAAATGCATTGAAATTCAATATTTTAATTTTCTCGACTACGCTCGAAATGACTGACAAAATTACTTTTCAGACAGCCTCTTTAGGGATAGGCTTATGTACTTAATATTCGATACCGAAACTACAGGTTTGCCCAAACGTTGGGATGCACCGATTACCGATACAGATAACTGGCCAAGAGCCATACAAATTGCATGGCAATTACATGATGCCATGGGAAATTGTATAGAGCATCAAGACTATTTAATTAAGCCTGACGGTTTCAATATTCCGTATGACGCGGAAAAAATTCACGGTATATCTACAGAGTTAGCCGAAGAGCAAGGTATTTCTCTTACTGAGGTTTTACAGAAGTTTAATATCGCCATGTCCAAAACAAAGTTCATCGTTGGACAAAATGTAGGTTTCGATATTAACATTATGGGCGCTGAATTTGTCCGAGCAGATGTGGCAAATCCCTTACAAGACTTACCAGTTTTAGATACTTGTACAGAACATACCGCTACGCTATGTCAAATTCCAGGCGGTCGAGGTGGCAAGTTTAAATTACCCACATTAACCGAGTTACACGAGTACCTCTTTAATCAACCCTTTGCAGAAGCGCATAATGCAACTGCCGATGTCGAAGCAACAACACGTTGTTTTTTAGAGCTGTTAAGGCGACGAGAATACACAAAAGAGCAACTTGATGTCGATGCTAGTTATTTTGAAGAATTTGGACAGCACAATCCTTCAAAAATTGAGGGTATAGGCTTAAATCATGTTAATTTAAAGCGCGAAAGTGCTAAGATTAATACTCGATTACAAAAGGAACAGGTAGAATCTATTCCGTCTGAAACAAATAGAGAAGCTGTCTCTAAGTTAAGTGATGCAGAATTTGCTCATTTACACAATCACTCTCAATTTTCTATATTACAATCTACCATAAGCATTAAAGACTTAGTGGATGCCGCTGCTAAAGAAAATATGCCTGCTGTAGCACTGACTGATCATGGAAATATGATGGGAGCTTTTCATTTTGTAAGCGCAGTTTCAGCGCATAACAAAAGTGTAGAAGCCCAACATGCGCAAACGAAAGAAAATGGAGAAGAAAAGAAAGGCCGTAAACTAAAACCTATAATTGGTTGCGAGTTTTTTGTTTGCGAAAACCATAAAGACAAAACGCGCAAGGACAATGGTTATCAAATTGTTCTATTAGCAAAAAATAAAAATGGATATCATAATCTTGCGAAACTATCTTCCGCCGCATTTACAGATGGTTTCTATTATGTACCAAGAATTGATAAGCAACTCATTGAGCAATACAAAGAAGATTTAATCTGCTTAACAGGAAATCTTTACGGAGAGGTGCCGAGTAAGATTTTAAATGTAGGCGAAAACCAAGCTGAAGATGCCTTAATTTGGTGGAAAAATACGTTTAAAGAAGATCTTTACATCGAAATAATGCGACATAATCAAGAAGATGAAAATCGCGTTAATCAGGTACTTATTCAATTTTCAAAAAAGCATCAAGTAAAGTTAGTTGCCACCAACAATACCTATTATGTAGAACAAGAAAATGCTAATGCTCACGATATCCTATTGTGTGTAAAAGATGGCGAAAAGCAAGCCACGCCAATTGGTCGAGGTCGCGGTTATCGTTATGGTTTACCAAATCAAGAGTATTATTTTAAGTCGTCGGAAGAAATGAAAGCATTATTCCGCGATATTCCAGAAGCTATTGTAAACATCGAAGAGGTCATAGATAAAGTTGAGCCTTACGAGTTAGCTAGAGACGTACTACTACCTGCTTTTGATATTCCAGACGAATTTAAACACGAAGAAGATAAAGCCGATGGCGGAAAACGTGGTGAAAACGCCTATCTACGACATCTCACTTACGAAGGTGCTAAAAAGCGTTATGGTGAATTAACAGAAGACATAAAAGAACGTCTCGATTTTGAGTTGGGCGTCATCGAAAAAACAGGCTATCCAGGTTATTTTTTAATTGTAGAAGATTTTATTCGCGAAGCCAGAAACATGGATGTTTCTGTTGGTCCAGGGCGAGGTTCTGCGGCAGGTTCTGTGGTTGCCTATTGCCTTTGGATAACCAATATAGACCCGATTAAGTACGACTTGCTTTTTGAGCGTTTCTTAAACCCAGATCGTGTAAGTATGCCAGATATTGATATCGATTTTGATGATGAAGGTCGTGGCCGCGTCATGCAATACGTTATTGATAAATACGGTGCTAATCAAGTGGCTCAAATTATCACTTACGGAACAATGGCTGCAAAATCCTCGATTAGAGATACAGCGCGTGTATTAGATTTACCTTTAAATGAAGCCGACCATATAGCCAAGCTAATTCCTAATATGTCTAAATTGGGAAAAATATTTGGTAAGAGTGAAAAGGAACTGGCATCTAAATTTCGTGCAGAGGAACTGGATAAGGTTAATCAGTTACTTAATATTTCTGATGGCGAAGATTTACAGGCCGAAACCGTTAATCAAGCAAGAGTTTTAGAAGGCTCCGTAAGAAATACGGGAATTCATGCCTGCGGTGTTATTATAACGCCTGGAGATATTACCAATTACGTTCCGGTCGCCACAGCCAAAGATTCCGATTTATACGTTACGCAATTCGATAACTCTGTAGTAGAAAGTGCCGGTTTGCTAAAAATGGATTTCTTGGGGTTAAAAACGTTGACCCTAATTAAAGATACCGTTAAAATTGTCAAGGCGAGACATGGCATTACGCTCGACCCAGAAAATTTTCCTTTAGATGATGAAGAAACCTACGCATTGTTTCAACGTGGTGAGACGGTAGGGATATTTCAGTACGAATCGCCTGGAATGCAAAAGCACATGAAGCATCTAAAGCCTACAGTTTTTGATGATTTAATCGCTATGAACGCCTTGTATCGTCCTGGTCCGATGGAATATATCCCGAGTTTTATTCGCCGTAAGCATGGCGAAGAAGAAATTGTTTACGATTTACCAGAATTAGAGGAGTATCTCAAGGAAACTTATGGTATAACAGTCTATCAAGAGCAAGTGATGTTGCTCTCTCAAAAGTTAGCTGATTTTACAAAAGGTGAAGCGGATGTTCTAAGAAAGGCCATGGGTAAAAAGCAGAAGGCGGTTTTGGATAAAATGAAGCCAAAGTTTATCTCCCAAGCGGCTGCAAAAGGTATGGACGAAAAAAAGCTCGAAAAAATCTGGAAAGATTGGGAAGCTTTTGCCAGTTACGCTTTTAACAAATCGCACTCAACATGTTATGCTTGGATTGCTTACCAAACGGCGTATCTAAAAGCACATTATCCTGCAGAATATATGGCAGCGGTTTTGAGTAATAACATGAATGATATTAAGTCCGTTACCTTCTTTATGGAAGAGTGTAAGCGTATGCGTTTGCCAGTACTTGGACCAAGTGTTAATGAGAGTTATTATAAGTTTTCTGTAAATAAAGACAATGCTGTTCGTTTTGGGATGGGCGCCATAAAAGGTGTTGGTCACGGTGCCGTAAAAACGATTGTTGAAAACCGAAAAAAAGATGGAAATTATAAGTCAATTTTCGATTTAGCAAAACGAATAGATTTACGGGCTGCTAACAAAAAATCTTTTGAAGGACTTGCTAATGCTGGTGGTTTTGATTGTTTCGAGGACACACACCGCGCACAATATTTTGCTCACGATGGTGACGGAATCACATTTTTAGAAAAAGCCATGAAATATGGTGCTAAATACCAAGAAAACGAAAACTCTGCACAGGTTAGTTTATTTGGTGAAGCTAGTGGTGTGGAGATAGCAGAGCCGCAAGTACCACCATGCGAAGATTGGGGAACAATGGAGAAGCTGTCGCGCGAAAAAGAAGTGGTGGGGATTTATATCTCTGGGCATCCGTTAGACGATTTTAAAATTGAAATGAAAAACTTTTGCAACGGTGTTATTGCCGATTTTAATGATTTAGAAAAACTAATAAATCAGAATATTAAATTCGGCGGCGTAGTCACCGAAGTGCAACACCGCATAAGCAAACAAGGTAAAGGTTGGGCAATGTTTACGATTGAAGATTATTCTGATAGTTTCGATTTTAGAATTTTTGGAGAGGATTATCTTAAATTTCGTCATTTTTTAGTTCAAAATTCATTTGTTCATGTGCAAGCATTTGTAAAAGAAGGTTGGGTAAATCGTGAGACTGGAAAGAGAGGAGAACCGCGTATTCAGTTTAACAACTTTCAGTTATTACACGATGTCATGGATACCTATGCTAAGAAATTATCGGTTCAGCTCGACATAAAGGAGATAGAAGAAAATACCATTAAAGATTTACAAGATATGTTCAGGGCTCATGAGGGAAACAATAGCTTAAATTTTATTATCTACGATAATTCCGATAAAATTAAGCTTACAATGCCTAGTCGAAAGCAAAAAGTAAAGATTTCTCAAGAGTTACTTAATGGGTTATCAGAACGTGATATCAACTACAAATTAAATTGATATTAAGGAGGTGTGGGAAGACAGGAGTTCGCCCCTTGATATTACACGACTGAAAATTGAACTACAAATACAATAATGTAAGTCTATGTATCAATAGTCAAATCAAATGCGCCGAGTGTAAGGTTTGGCAGAATTTTTGACTAATTTTGTATATTAAATTAAAGTAGAATACAATTAAACTAAATATTATGGCATTAGAAATAACAGATGCAACTTTTGAAGAGCAAGTATTAAATAGCGACAAACCTGTGATGGTAGATTTTTGGGCAGCATGGTGTGGTCCTTGTCGTATGGTTGGTCCCATTATAGACGAGATTAGTAATGAGTACGAAGGAAAGGCTGTTGTAGGTAAGGTAGATGTAGACGCTAACCAAGAGTTTGCAGCTAAATATGGTGTAAGAAACATTCCTACGGTTTTGGTATTTCAGAACGGGGAAGTAGTAGGCAGACAAGTTGGCGTAGCACCTAAGAATGCTTATGCAGAAGCTTTAGATGCACTTTTATAGACTATCACTCTAAAAGAAATGATAAAAGGTTTGTCGGTATGGCAAACCTTTTTTAGTTTGTAACTTATTAATAATTTGAAAAAAAATCTTCCCTCTGGGAAGATGTCGCTTTTGCGTAATATTGAACGTAAGAAGCTAATTACTTCCCTTTGGGAAGGTTAGGATGGGAAAATGGATTTAAGAAAAGAATTAGATAAAGCAGGCGGTTTTAAAAACCTTGAGTTGTTAGCCAAACAAGTCGTTGAAGGTTTTATTGCAGGGATGCATAAAAGTCCCTTTCATGGCTTTTCTGCTGAATTTGCAGAACATAAAATTTATAATCAGGGTGAAAGTACTAAGCATATCGATTGGAAGCTCTATGCAAAAACAGACAGATTGTACACCAAACGTTACGACGAGGAAACCAATCTCCGTTGTCATCTTATTGTAGATAATAGTGCATCGATGCATTATCCAGAATCTGGCGGTTCTACAATAGATAATTTGAACAAAATAGCCTTTTCAGCCTTAGCAGCGGCATGCGTAATGAATATTTTAAAAAAGCAGCGCGATGCTGTGGGTTTGAGTCTTTACAGTGATGATTATGACTTCTATGCACCAGAAAAAGGGAGCGAGCGCCATCATCAGATGTTACTAAGTAAGCTAAGTGAAGCTGTAGTTCATAAAAAAGAAACAAAAACAACAGAAACTTATAAGTATTTGCATCAAATTGCAGAGAAAATTCATCGACGGTCATTGATATTTGTATTTACCGATATGTTTCAAACATCAGAAGAAGATGAAAAGATATTTGAAGCGTTACGGCATTTAAAACATAATAAGCACGAAGTCGTTGTGTTTCATGTTTTCGATAGAGAAAAGGAATTAACGCTTAATTTTGATAATAGACCCAAACGATTTGTCGATGTAGAAACTGGAGAAACCATAGATTTATATCCAGATACTGTCAAAGAAAATTACGAAATTGCAGTAAAAGACTATTTCAAAAATCTAAAATTAAGATGTGGACAATACCGAATAAAGTATGTTGAAGCAGATATAAACAAAGGCTTTGATAGTATTTTAACCACATATATGATTGAGCGACAAAAATTTGCCTGAGTAAAGTAATATTTTTTCTTTTTTTATTTGCGGAATTAAAAATGCAGTGTATATTTGCCCTCGCAATTAAGCAACGGTCTGGTAGTTCAGTTGGTTAGAATATCTGCCTGTCACGCAGGGGGTCGCGGGTTCGAGTCCCGTCCAGACCGCAAATTGCCCAAGCTCTAAGAGATTAGAGCTTTTTTTGGCAATAAAAGTGTTGTGTTGTTCTAGCCCCGAGGCTTCGGGACTAGAGTAGTTGTAAGATTCCTAAGACATTTAGGAAATTACCAATGAGAAGCTTTCCTTTTTTCTGCATAGAAAATCGGAATGCTTTTTTGTTTTAGAGAAGTTTTAAGAGAGTAAATAGTGCATTTTATCGTTTAAAATATACATTTAATCGATAAATGTACTAATTAGAATGATTTTTTACGTTCTTTGATAACCTCTTTGATAAAGCCCTAAATAAACTTATCATAGACTTTAATTAATCCATTGACGCTTTTACTTGTACGTAAAGGCTTTTCTTGTTTAGTACAGTTATAAATTTTAAACGAAATTAACTAAATAAGAATCTTATGAAAGCTTTAAAAATTACGTTATTATTAGTAGCTGTAGTTGTGTTAACCGTATCAGTTGTGTCTAAGGATAATGCTATACAAGACGAAACTAATACTTACAAGGAGTATACTCCAAAAAAACTTGTCATAGATAAGAAAAAGAGAAAACTTCAAACAGTTTCTTAAAGATTAACTATAATATTTAAGATTTGATAGTCGAAAGTATATAGTACTTAATTCATCCCCACACAGTTTCAGGTATTGAATAAAGATATATAAGTCCTTGCCAGATTTTGGTAAAGGACTTTTCGGGTTTTATTATATGTAATTAAATTCTTTTTTGCATATTTTTGGGTAAACTCCGTACGATTTGATAAAGTCTCAGATACTTTCTGTTTATATTTTATTCTTCATTGGTAATATTGGTTTGAGTCAAGACAGAAAATTGCAAGACTCGATTAATAAATATTATTGGCTTTCGAAAGACTCTGAGCTAGATTCAAAACTGCGCCTTGATTTTGCTATTAAAGCAAAAAAATATTCTGATGAATTAGGAGTAGATTCTGTAAAACTTTATGTTCAGAGGACATTATCTACTAATTATTTTGATAATCAGTTATTCGACTCTTATGTAAGATTAAATCAGGAGAATTTTAAATTAGCTCAAAAACTGAAGGATACTTCCGCTTTACAAGCATCTACCAAAAATCTTGGTTCTTATTATCTCTATACAGAGCAAATAGACAGTTCATATTATTATTACACTAAGAAATTAGATTATTTTTCGTTCAATGATATTTCTATAGAAAAAGCGGAGACCCTAACAGCTCTAGCAGATATTCAGCAAGAAGAAAAGGCGTATACCGGAGCAGAAGAGGATGTGATAAGTGCAATAAGAATCCTAAATCAATTACCTGAAAATGAAGACTCTCTGTACCTTAATTGGAGTTTATACAACCTTTTAGCTATCATCGCAAAAAATACTCTAAATAAGCAGAAGGCAATTGAGTATTATGATAAATCCATCTCTTTTTCAAAAAAAATGGAAGATGGCTTTGGTTATGAGATATATTCAATTAACAACAAAGCAAACGCCTACAGAGAATTTGGAGAGTATTCTAAAGCTCTCGAGCTTTTCAATGGCTTAGTAGATTTAAAAGTCAAATATGAAAAAGACGAACCCGACTTTTATCCTGCAGTTTTACTAAATATAGCTAAAACAAAGTTTGAATCTAATAAGTATGATTTCAAAGACATAGAAAATCGATTAAAAGAAGCGTATAATTTATTTGTAAAAATCGAAGATAATTACGGGAGAATGGCAACAGCACTCGAGTTCACTCGTTTGTACAAAAAACATTCTTACCTTGATTTAGCAATAAAATTTGGTAATGAAACTTTAGAAATATCGAACGAGGTTTCTAATAACGAATATAAAATGGATGCCCTAATAGAGCTTTCGTATTTATATGACGATGGTAAAGGGAAAGACTTTCTTAGACAACATATTAAACTTCAAGATAGTCTTCAAAAAGAAGAGCGGTTAGTTAAAAATAAGTTCGCCAGAGTTAAATTTGACACAGATCAGATAGAGGCAGAAAATAAGCAAATATCTAGAGAAAATCTTATCCTTTTTATATCGCTTTTAGGGTTATTCGTAGCGGGTGTTTTGATATATATAATTTTATCGCAAAGGGCAAAAAATAAAGAATTACGTCTTATACAAGAGCAGCAGAAGGCTAATGAAGAGATTTATAATTTAATGCTAGGCCAGCAAGATAAGGTAGAAGAAGCGCGAGCGCAAGAAAAGATTAGGGTATCTAAAGAATTGCATGATGGCGTTCTTGGCCGACTGTTTGGAGCGCGATTAAGCCTAGATAGTTTAAATTTTTCAGAAGGAAAAGAGGCCATCATGAATCGTGCAAACTACATTAGTCAGCTTAAAACTATAGAAGACGATATTCGTAAAATTTCTCACGAGATGAATGCCGACTTTGTTTCTGGTTCTGGGTTTATGGATATCGTTTCAGAATTAATCGAAAATCAGACCAAAGCCTACGGTTTCACTTATAACTTTAATTACACAGACGATTTTAGTTGGGAGTTTGTACCAAACAAAACAAAAATTAATATTTATAGAATATTACAAGAGTCCATGCAGAATATCTATAAACATGCAGAGGCAAAACATGTTAAAATTGATATTTTAAGAAATAATGATGAGATTAATATTTACATTGTAGATGATGGTAAAGGCTTCGACACCACTAAATCGAAAAGAGGAATAGGACTAAAAAATATGACATCGCGAGTTACAGAGATTGATGGAAAAATTTCGTTTCGTTCTAAACCAGGAGAAGGCACATCAGTAAAAGTTAAAATCCCCTATAAAGTATAATTAACCTACAAACAATGCAGAAACTTAAAATTCTTATGGTCGACGATCACCCTATTATAATAGAGGGTTATATGAACGTTTTAATGGCTACAAAAAAGGACGACCAAGAATTAACTATAGATACTGCCAATAATTGTGATATGGCAGAAATTATGATTAATAGAGCTTCAAAAGAAGAACATTATGATATCTGTTTTTTCGATATTAGTTTGCCACCATCCCAAGATGGAAAATACACCTCAGGAGAAGACTTAGCCAAACTGGCAAAGAGGGTTTTACCAGATACAAAGATTATAATTTTAACGATGTTTAATGAGTCTTTTAGAATTCATAATATTATTCGAGAAATTAATCCTGATGGTTTTTTAATTAAAAGTGATTTAACCTCGATGGAGTTGGCAGACGCTTTTCAGCATATTCTTAAATCACCACCATATTATAGTAGTACGGTACATAATTTTGTAAAGCAGACCTTTACAAGTGACATTTATGTAGATGATATCAACAGAAAAATATTGTACTTACTATCGCAAGGTATTAAAACCAAAAGCTTACTAGACCACATACCATTGTCTATGAGCGCTATAGAAAAACGAAAAAAGCAACTTAAACTTTTATTTTCTGTTGAAGACGGAAAAGACGAAACATTGCTTGAGGAAGCAAAGCAGAAAGGATTTATCTAAAATAGTTGCTGTTTTTTTAGTCTTAAAAACTACCCGAAAGGTCTGTTATTATTGAAAACTACGGTTTTTCCGCATCATGTTTACGGTTTTTCCGTAACAAAATATTAATACGCTTTACTACATTTACACCAGTCAACAAGAATTAATTAATCCCTCTTAAGCAATTGTTGAATTAATAGCTTTAAAACCTAGTAGTAAATCGACCGATGATTAACTGCTAGGTTTTTTAATACCTTTTACTTTCTTTTTTAACTAAAAAATTAGTTTAAACTAAAATTTTAGTTATATTTACAACATATTCTAATCAAACATTTAGTTCTAATGAAGCAACTTACAAAGGCAGAAGAGGAGATTATGCAGACATTATGGCAATTAAAAAAAGCCAATGTAAAATCTATTATAGATAAGCTACCAGAGCCAAAACCGGCATATAATACAGTGTCTACAATTGTTAGAATTTTAGAATCTAAAGGGTTTGTAGATTATGAAAAACAGGGAAAAGGACATGTTTACTTCCCAATCGTAGATAAAGAGGTTTATAGCAACCAGTCTATAAATAAGTTGGTAGATAATTATTTTCAAGGCTCTTTTAAAAGTATGGTATCGTTTTTTGTAAAAAAGAACGATGTCGATGTTAACGATATTGAAGCTTTATTAAAGGAAATTAATAAACCAGACTAGTCATGCTACATTATATATTACAAATCATAGCGTTTCAGGTTGTATTTCTATTGGTTTACGATTTGTTTTTAAAACGCGAAACGTTTTTTAATTACAACAGAGTTTATTTGTTGGGTACAGCAATACTTTCATTTGTGCTTCCTTTTATAAAGTTAGAAACTATTAAAGCAGTTGTTCCAGACGAGTTTGTAGTGGTATTGCCAGAAGTTATTATTGGCAATATTAACCCACCAACAGAGTTAGATACTCACATAGCCCTACAAACAGGTATTGTTTTGGACGAGCCAAGCATGCCTATCTGGCAAATGGTCTTTTATGCAGGAGCGATTTTAGCAACATTACTTTTTGTCTTCAAATTTATGAAGTTGTATTGGTTAAAATTCAATAATCCAAAACGATGGCGAGGTAATGTACTTATTGTAAAACTGCTTAAAAGTTCCGCTGCATTTTCATTTTTCAACACCATTTTTTTAGGCGAGAAAATTTCTGAAGACGAGCAGCCTACAATATTAAAACATGAGTTAGTACATGTTAAACAACTGCATAGTATCGATTTATTAGTCTTCGAGGTTATGCGAATTCTACTTTGGTTCAATCCTTTGGTTTATATGTATCAAAATAGAATAAAGGTGTTACACGAATATATAGCAGATGACATTGCCGTAAAACAAGGCGGTAAGAAATCCTATTATCAAGATTTGCTTAATCAAGTTTTTGAAACACAAAGTCTTTCCTTTACCAATACTTTTTTTAAATCATCATTAATCAAAAAACGAATAGCTATGTTACAAAAATCAAAATCAAAACAAATAGCATTAGTCAAATACACTTTGCTTATTCCAATAGTATTTGGGATGCTTATTTATACCTCTGCTGAGGTAAAAGCACAGGAACCGGAAAGTAAAACGATTACAGAAGTTATTGAAGTACAAGAGATTTCAGAGAAAGAATTAATAGATAAGTATTACAAGCAAATGAAAGCTATTGAGAAATCAGATGGTATTTCAAAAGTTATGGATCTGATAAATTTTGACATTAGTAAATTTAGAATGTCTTTAGATGAATATGCTAGACTAAGTGCTTTGAATAGAGTTATGCTTATTGATAAAATTGAGAAAAAAATTCTAGAAAAAACAGCTACAAAAAGTGATAAAGAAGCATTAAAGCAGCTTAAGGGTGATTATAAAACTTATGCTGAATATGTGGAAAGAACCAAAACAGAAGATTATGGGCGTAAGTGGGAGACTTTTAGTGACGAAAGCACATTAAGACTTTATGTAAAAGATGTAAAGAACCTTGATGAGTCTGAAAAAGATAGAATGGCAGAAAAGATAGAGTTAATAAATAAAGACAGCTACTGGGACGAACTATTAATTTCCGACGGTAATCAATCGCAACGAATGACATTTCATAAAGAGAATGATGAAGTCGTTTCTGTAGATAATGTAGTTAATAAACCTATAGTTACCGATGCTACTGAAACTGTTGAAGTACCTTATGCAGTTGTAGAAAATATACCAACTTTTGAAGAGTGCAAGGACTTACCTTCTACAGACCGAAAAAAATGTACCTCGCAAAAGATAGCTTCTTTTGTAAATAAAAATTTTAATACAGATTTAGCAACTAAATTAGGTTTGGTAGGTAGACAGCGCATTTCGGTATTCTTTAAAATAAATAAAGAAGGTGATGTCAGTTCTATTGCAGCAAGAGCACCGCATCCAAGATTAGAAGAAGAAGCTAAACGTGTTATTGCCATGCTACCGCAATTTATTCCCGGAACACAAAAAGGAAAGCCTGTGGTTGTACCGTACAGTTTGCCTATACTTTTCCAGGTAAATAATACTCCTATTAATCCGGCACTAAACCCAAATCCAGAAAAAAAAGTTTTAGACTATGACGATGTCGTAGGCAGTGGTGTTGCATACTCTGTTATAGACAAAGCACCTGTATCTATCGAATGCCAAAACCTTGAAAAAGCAGAGGAAAAAAAGAAGTGCACCAGCCAATCCGTTGCAAAGTTTGTCAACAGAAATTTTAATATGGGTATAGCATCAGAACTAGGGTTAGAAGATTGGCAGCGTATTTTTGTTGGTTTTAAAATAGGCACGGATGGGAAAGTGCATTCTGCTTATGCAAGAGCAGTACATCCACGATTAGAAGAAGAGGCAGTTCGAGTGGTTAATGCTTTACCAGCATTTATTCCTGGAGAACAAGAAGGCCAAAAAGTAGATGTATTATACTCTTTGCCAATAATGTTTCAAGTTGCACCAAAAACCACGAAAAACTAAATGCTCAAAAGACTCACAATTCTAATTATATTTATACAATTCAATGCCGAAGCTCAGTCTTCGGCATTACAGCTTGGAGATAGTTTGTACGCCAACGGTAATTATTCTAAAGCCATAAAAGCTTACGAGAAGCACACAAATCAAGATGAAGTTTACGATAAAATAGCCAAAGCATATCTAGCTATAGGGAATAATGGAAAAGCATTAGACAATTATAAAAAAGGTGTCGAAGCCAATCCTAAAGACGCATTAATAAAGTTTGAATATGCCAAGTTATTATCTCGCTCAAAAAAGTATGCCGAAGCTTCAGACTTGTTTGAAGAGCTTATCTATGTCGATTATAAAAATCCTAACTATCACTATCAGAAAGGTGTAGTGTTAGAAAAGTTAAAGGATTCCACCTTTTTAAATCGCTATCTCTCGGCTTATCAATTAGACCCAACACATCAGAAAGCCATTTTCAAAATTGCTAAATATTATCTCATAAAACGCAAGCATCAAACCTCCCATAAGTATATCGATAAGGGTTTGGAGAGTTATGCTGAGAATGTAGAATTAATAAGTCTAAAAGCGCAAAATTACTATCATCAAGATTACATAAAAGAGGCCATTATCTGGTTCAATAAGTTATTAGATTTAGGGGAATCTTCAGAATTTATTCATGAAAAACTAAGTATTTGTTATGCAAAAAACTATGATTACGAGAAAGCCATTTTTCATCGAAAAAAAGTGCTAGACTACAATCCGTACGATGCGACATCAATGTATGTTATAGGAACTTATTATGAGGAGTTGAAAGACTATGAAAAGGCGGAGGAATACATAAGTAAATCATTAAAACTGCAAGACAAACCACTAAATGACGAATACGTTAAACTAGGAAGACTATATAATTTTCAGAAGCAATACGAGAAAGCTATTTCAGCTTTTCAAAAAGCTGTAAAAGAAGATTCGAAGGATATTTTTGCAAAGTTCGCTATTATCCGAACAAAGGACGAATATTACGCAGACAGGAACGCCGTTATAAAACTATATGAAGATTTTATCGAACGAAATTCTGCAAACGAAGTCTATACGCGCTTTGCACAAATTAGACTAAAAGAACTCAAGGAAGAGGGGTTTATGAAAAAAGACTAGTGCGTCTCAGAGTTTTAGCATCTTTTAAGGATTTATTGTACTTTTCGGTTTCACAATTTTATAAATGAAACGATTAGTTGTTTGTGTTTTTATTCTTCTAATTTCTTGTAACTATTTTGAAAATAAAAAAGTCAAGACAGAAGATATTGTTACGCAAGAATTAGAGACTATAGATTGGAAATCGGTAGATGAGTACCCAAGTTTCTCGGTCTGCGATTCTGTTACGGGAAAACAGGCACGCAAGCAGTGTTTCGAAAGTACTATTTTAACCCACGTAAACAACTATCTTTCCAAACAAAGTATTGTAGTCTCTCAAGATGTAGAAGATACCATAGCCATAAAACTCAAGATTGATAATTTTGGTAAAATCTCTATTCTTAACATTAAAACAAAGCAGGAAACTCAAGACATCATCCCTGAGATTGATACGTTGTTAAGAGGAAGTATAAGGTCACTTCCAAAAATATTCCCTGCCGTAAAAAGAAGTCAGAACGTAACTACAGAGTTTGTTCTTCCTGTAGTTGTCTCAATTAAATAGTTGAATTTACCGAAACTTTATAGCAAACTTTTGAAGCAGTCGCAAGGCTTCAACATAGAGCCATATTAGTGTAGCTAATAATCCCCAAGTAGCTAACCACTCTTTTTGTTTAGGTGCCTTATTTTTATAACGCTCTATGTAATCAAAATCTAACAGCAGGGCAAATGAAGCAACTATAGCTGCAAAAATATTAAAGCCAATAGCCCACCAAGATGTACCCCAGATAAAAGTTCTAATGCCAAAAAAACCAAGAATCCATGAAACGATGTAAACAACCATAATGCTTACCGTGGCTGTAATAATAACACTTCTCACTTGTTTAGTTACAACTATAATTCGTGTTTGGTAGAGCAAAAGCATTACAAAAAATGTAATTATAGTTACGCCTATAGCCTGATACGGTAATTCTGGAAAATGCTTATGTGCATAGGCCGAAAAACCACCAAGAAAAAACCCTTTGGCTATGATATAAAGCGGAACTAAAAAACCAGCCCATTGGGTCTTAAAAGAAATGATAATACTAATGATGGCCGCGCCAAGCATACCGCCTAGAGTAAACCAACCAGTGTCCCAACCTTGGGTACTTAATTTCCAGATGTAACCAGTAATGGCAGCAATGACTAAAATGCCAAAAAAAGATTTAACGAAAATTCCAAAAACGGTCATTTTTTTTGATGAATTTCTTCCATCATCCCAAAAGTAATTGTTAAAAATAGGGTTGGACGTTCTAGAAGTGCGTAGACTCATATATTATAAATTGAATTTATAACCCACCATTATATCCATAGGAAAATCGTCGCTATTGTCTAATCCTAAGGCAAAAAAGCGGTCGTAAAGTATGGTTAAATAGCTGTTAGCAGAAATTTTTATATCAGCTCCAATCCCAAAGATAAATGGCACGTCAAATTCTGATTCATTACGTGTTTGAAACTCTATTATAGAGGAAGTTTCGTCAGTAAAAACGGGTCTTTCAATAGAAAAGAAATTAACCGAAGCAAATCTATTCTGTACATACAGATTAAAGCGTTCTTTTCTTAAAATTCTAAACCTGTAACCAAGAGAAAATTCAGTACTTCTGTAATCGTCTTTAGCACCTAGTGTTTGTCTCGCTTGTAACAAGCCAGAATGTCTAGGGTTGTCGGTGTCACCAAATAATTCTAATTCTGTAGCTAATTGAAATGATGAGGTATTATCAATATTTTCGACAAGTGGATGATTGGTAGTACCACCAAAAAAAGCAAGCCTAAAATTAACTTTACTATCGGTATTTCTAATTTTGTAATCAGAATCTTTACGCTTATTGTAGTTGTCTATAAAACGCTTTAGACTGCCTGTTGTTAAACTTACGCGGTCCGGAGATACATTGCTATCAGAAGTTAGATTTTTTAAAACGTCGAGATATTCTTTTTTGTATTTACCATTACTATCTCTTGTGCTTTTAAGTTCAGTAATGGTGCCTTCAGAGGTTCTAACAAAATAACGGTATTTGCCATAAGTTACTGTCCATAGTAAATCAAGTTCGCCTTCAACCTCGGTTTTTAGTTCAAGAGTTTCACCATTTACAGTGTAAGTATTTTGCGCAAATCCTATGGAGATAGAAGCAAAAATAAAGCAGATAAGACCTATTTTTTTCATGGTTTAGTTGTTTTCGGTTTGGGACTTTTGTTAAAGCTACCAAAAATATCTGTAAATCTCTAGTTTTTAAAAGAGCGTCCTTTCCATTTGTATCTAGAAAACGGAAAGCGCAAAGCAATATATATGGTCATAAACGGATGCAGTAAACTCACAAAAACATAAGATAATAATACAGGTTCTTGTTTGTAAAAACGTGCTGTTTTAAAAATAATAAGCAAATCTATACCAAATTTTACAAGGAATAATAGCGTGGCAGTTTTTAAGGTTAAAAATCCTGTTAGGTATAAAGGAATTAAAGTAACAATAATTAAGTTAGTCAGTAATACAATTAATCCTAAAAGCTTTGGAAACCACAACGTATATCGACTAGATTTAGACGCCCATCGTAATCTTTGCTGAATATAACGCGATAAGCTGTCGGTAACTTTAGTAGAAACAATTGCTTTTTCAGATTTTAAAAAATGAACCTGTTCTTTATATGCTTTTACTAATTTTTGAAGTAAAAATACATCATCTCCACTCGAAGACGAATCATTCCCTTTAAAACCGTTAACAGCAAAAAAAGCTGATTTTTTGTAGGCAAAATTGGCACCATTGCACATAAAAGGCTTTTTAATCCCAAAGCCACCAATAGTTGCACCTTGTAAACTCAGCGTGTCTATGATTTGAAACCGATTAAAAAAAGAAGAGAGCCCAGTAAATTTCACTGGACCAGCAATTGCAATAGTATTTTTGGTTTGGATAAACTCATCTAAAGTATCTAACCAATATTTTGGTAACATACAATCGGCATCGGTAGTAACAATCCAATCAAATTGCGCTATTTGTATTGCCGAAGAAATAGCATCTTTTTTTGGGGAGTTTGAAGTTCTGATATTTGAAATAACTCTAATATAATCAGTTCGAGTGTTTCGACGTTTTCGTCGGAATGTATCGAGAACAGATTCCCAATCATCACTAGATTCATCATCTACCAGGATGACTTCAAAATGCGAATTAGGATAATTCAATGCTTTAATTGAATTCAATAAATACGGCAAGTTTTCAGCTTCATTTCTAAACGGAATCACTACCGAAAATTTAGTTTTAGGCTCTAAATCTTGCAGTTTAAAATCTTCAACCTTATTAAACCCATAATTCAGCCACCCTATTACTATGAGGTATATTAAAACAATGATGAAACAAATAATTAATAGCATTAATCTTGAACTTTTGGGAGTCTAAAATTTAGTACAAAGTAACTTCCAAAAATACTTGGAAGCACAAAATTGAGTAACCACATTAATGTTGAAACTGAAAGTATGGTTAACTCATCAATTCCTAAATGACTAAACAGAAATACTGCGGCACTCGTTTTAATTAAGACATCAAATACAGCAAGCGATGGTACAATTGAACTTAAAAAATACATGCTGCTAATAGCAATCATAGCCGTTTTGTAGTCAAGGCTAGTTCCAAAAATCTGCAACAAAAAATAAAACTGAAACGAGAATATAGCATAACGCACCAGCGATAAGATAAACGTTTTTATATGGGTTCTTTGAGGAAGCTGTTTTACAAAATTGATGATTTGTTCTATGGAAAAACCTTTAATCCTAAACCGAGATTGCTTTAGGCCAAACGCTGTGAAAACGGCTAAGACAATTAGTATTACTAGTAGTCTTGAAACTTTATAGAAATTTATTTCTAAATCGTAATTTTTATAAAAGAGTATAAGGCCTATAATCCCAATTATAGTTGTTACTGCCATTTGGTTAACATTCCCAATTAGGTTAAGCAGTATTACCCGCTTCCTGTATTGCTTTGCAAAGTAAATAGCTTTTGCACCATAATCGCCGATGCGGTTTGGTGTAATTAATGATGCAGTTAAACCACCAAGACTTTGTTCTAAGGCTTCAAAAAATGAGATTTTTTTGATTGTTTTTACCAAATTTTTCCATTTTAAGATTTCAAAAAACCAATTAAAAACACTCAAAATGAGTAGAAAAAAGATGTTTTTGGCTGAAAAAACGTTGTTTTTGGTTAAAAGCGAGGTAAATTCAGTAAAATTTAAATTCTCATTGTTTAGCAGTCTGTTATAGATATAATAAGATGCACCAACTATTATACTTAGTTTAATTATTGCAATAAAGAATTGCTTAGTTTTGTATGGAAGGCTTCCTAGCACAATACAAATTAAACCAAATTATTACACTATGCGTTTTAAGTTTGCAAAATACAGCTTAGCTCTACTCTTTTTATTAAGTTCTTTCAATGTGTTTGCGCAAAGAAAAGAAATTAGCACCTGGTCTGCTCAAATTTCTTTGGGACTTAATTCGCCATCCAAAGGTGGATTTGTAGATGGTTTCCCAGCACAGACTTTAAATTTACCAACGGTAAACTTAGGTATTCAGCGCATGTTTAACAGGCAATTTGGGGTTAAATTAGATTACGGGTTTAATAGATTTAAAGGCGAAGATACTTCGCAAGAGTTTAAGGTAAATTATAATAGAATAAACGCTCAGCTAGTATACAATCCATCTGAATCTCTACTTTTTTTGCCACAACCTATGCAATTAGTGGCGCATGCTGGTCCTGGTTTTTCCATAGCAACACCATTGGGTACTTTAGATGAAAATAAGCAGTCTTATCTTAATTTTAATTTAGGGTTTGAGGTGCATTATTCAATTAACAGAAAAGTAAATTTGTTTACCGATATATCTTACATCTACGGCTTTACAAGTTTAGACGATTACAATCCAGAAATTAATGGATTAGGAGCGTTTAACGGAAGTGTTTTTAATGTGTCTTTAGGCGTGTCAATTGCTTTAAGTGGCTGTTATTATTGCGAATAATTTATGGCGACAGAAAAAATAATTTTAGGGATTGACCCAGGAACGACCATAATGGGTTTTGGACTCATAAAAGTTGTGGGAAAGAAGATGGAGTTTATGCAATTAAATGAATTGCAGCTCAAAAAATACGACGACCATTATCTAAAGCTAAAACTCATTTTCGAGCGAACGGTAGAACTGATTGATACGCATCACCCAGATGAAATTGCAATTGAAGCACCCTTCTTTGGAAAGAATGTGCAAAGTATGCTAAAACTTGGTCGTGCTCAAGGTGTAGCGATGGCTGCAGGCTTGTCTCGTGAGGTGCCAATTACTGAGTATTCCCCTAAAAAAATAAAGATGGCCATTACTGGTAACGGTAATGCAACAAAGGAGCAAGTTGCAAAAATGCTACAGAGTTTACTAGACTTAAAAGAGTTACCAAAAAATCTCGATTCTACAGATGGTTTAGCAGCGGCGGTTTGCCATTTTTATAATCAAGGTCGTGTACAAATAGGAAAAAGTTATACGGGTTGGGCGAGTTTTGTAAAGCAGAATAGCCTCCAAACCTCCAAAGGAGGCTTAAAAAAGAATAACCCAATTGTAGATTTACGCAAAAAGAAAAAGCTTTAATCTTCAATAATTTTTGGAATTGAGTCAGCACGCAAGAGTGAGAAAGTAATTAATACATGAGTAAGCAGAGCAGTTCACGGATGAGTAAGCAAAGCAAGAGTAAGCATTCCTCTCCTTCGGAGAGGTTAGGAGAGGCTATTGGCATCTACATCCATATCCCATTTTGTAAGCAAGCTTGTCATTATTGCGATTTTCATTTTTCCACATCTCTTAAGAAGCGTGATGATATGGTTAAAGCTCTGGCCAAAGAAATTGAATTACGTAAAGATGAATTTAAAAATGTGGTCGTCGAAACTATCTATTTTGGAGGTGGTACACCATCTGTATTGACGATTGATGAGTTAAGATTTTTGATTGAGAGTGTATATAATAATTACAATATTTCCGAAAACCCAGAGATTACTTTAGAAGCTAATCCAGATGATTTATCTGAAGACAAAATTATTGAGCTTTCAGAAAGTCCTATTAACCGTCTTTCCATCGGCATTCAATCGTTTTTTGAAGACGATTTAAAACTTATGAATCGCGCCCATAACGCCGAAGAGGCAAAAGCGTGTTTGTCCTTGGCGACACGCTACTTCGATAACATTTCAGTGGATTTAATTTATGGCATTCAAAATTCAACTAACGAAAAATGGCTTCAAAATATAGAAACAGCATTAAGTTTTGGTATTCCACATATTAGTAGTTATGCACTTACGGTAGAGCCTAAAACGGCATTAGCATCCTTTATAAAAAAAGGCGTTGTTGACGATGTTGACGATGAGTTGGCTAATGAGCAATTCAATATTTTAAAAGATAAATTAGAGACAGAAGGCTTTGTGCATTACGAGTTGTCAAATTTTGGCAAGGAAGGCTATTTTAGTAAAAACAATACAGCCTATTGGCAAGGTAAACCGTACATAGGCATAGGTCCTTCGGCACATTCGTTTAATGGTAAACAACGCGGTTGGAATATTAGAAATAATAGCAAATACATTAAGTCAATCGAAGAAGGTGTTTTGCCAATTGAGATTGAAAATTTAACCAAAACAGACCGTTATAACGAGTATGTAATGACGGGTCTTAGAACCATGTTTGGTGTCTCTATCGAGAAAGTTGAAACTGAATTTGGTGAAAGCTACAAAGACTATCTTTTGAAAAATGCTGAAATTTTTATTCAGCAACAATTGTTGTATATTGAAAATAATCATTTAAAAACCACGAAAAAAGGTATGTTTTTAAGTGATGGAATTTCTTCTGAATTATTTAAACTCAATTAATCTTGATAGCAACAATACAATACAATTCTAGAAAATTAAATATAGATTTATCCAAACCCTTAGATATTTCTATCCCCATACGTCACGGCGTAAAAAACGTCAACGCTTGGTATATCGGTCCTCCAAAGATTGAAGCAGAAGTTTTTGATAATGAAACAATTAGCGTTGCTGAAGGCGCTTCAGTTAATTTTAATACAATTACGTTTAATCCGCATGCTCACGGCACACATACCGAAACGGTTGGGCATATTACAGAAAAACCGTATCCGATTACCAAAGTGTTTAAATCGTCTTTTTTTCTAGCTGAAGTCATTAGTGTAGCACCAGAAAAACTAATGAAAGACCACATTATTTCGGCAAAACAATTACAATTTGCTATTGGTAATAAGAAACTAGACGCCTTAATTGTTAGGACATTGCCAAATATAAAAGACAAAAAGACCATGCAATATTCTAATACAAATTGGGTCTATTTTACAGAAGATGCTATTAAGTTATTAGTAAAAAAAGGAATTAAGCATTTGCTTATAGATTTACCAAGTATAGATAGAGAAAGAGATGGTGGTGAACTTAAAGGGCACAATGCTTTTTGGAATACAGCAGGCGAACTCCGATTAGATGCAACAATTACAGAATTTATCTATGTGCCAAACAAAATAGAAGACGGGACTTATATGCTTAATCTTCAAATTGCTCCGTTTGAAAATGATGCGTCCCCAAGTCGTCCAGTTTTGTACAAAATAATTGAGTAAATTAACTTCAAATATAAACCTGTCACCTCGAGCGTAGTCGAGAGGTCTCAATTTTAATAAAAATCTTGGAAACATTTTTCATCATAATCATAAGTATTTTAGTCACTCTAGGCATAGTGACACTGATAAAACAATGGCGAAGTAAAAAGAAAACAAACGAACAGTCTATCATTCTTTTAGATAAGATAAAGCGCGTTTGTAAGTTTATTACGGTCGAAGGCGATTTTGCAGAAATTTACCACTACGAAGACGTAAAAGAGAAGTTTTTGAAGTTAATTTCTAGTAAGAAAAAAGCCCTCGTTGTCATCAATGCTAAAGCGCATGTTGGGTTTGATTTAAGTAAACTTAAAATGAATGCTGATGCGAACTCAAAACGCGTAGTGCTTACCCACTTTCCTCAACCAGAGGTATTGTCTATCGAAACCAACATTAATTATTATGACAAAAAAGACGGTATGTTTAACAAATTTGAAGCTTCAGATTTAACAGACTTACATGTGCAAGCTAAAGCCCATATACAAGAAAAAATACCAGAGAGTGGTTTGTTTAATGTAGCTAGAGGTGAAGCTCTAGAAGCCATTCAACTTATAGAGTCTATTGTAGAAACTATTGGTTGGAAGCTGGATTATTCAGCATTAAAGATTGAAACTGAAGACAAAAAGCTTTTAGAATGAATATCGAGCAATTCCGAAATTATTGTATGAATAAAAAGGAAGTCACTGAGCATTTTCCGTTTGATGAAGATACGCTAGTGTTTAAAGTCTGCAACAAAATGTTTGCCTTAGCGTCATTAAAAAAATGGGAAGAGGGCAATGCGTTTATAAACCTTAAGTGCGACCCAGATTATGCGCAAGAACTTCGTTCGGAATATGACGGCGTTCGGCCAGGTTATCATATGCATAAGCAACAATGGAATTCCGTTTACGTAAATAATGATGTGCCTACAAAACTAATTGCATCGTTGATTGACCACTCTTACGACCTGATAGTTCAGAAATTACCAAAGAAGGATAGAACACGAATACAGTAGCTGTCTTATGTCTTTCGACATAACTGTACTTATTTTTAAGATAAGTAAATGCAATTAAGAAATTGCTTAGTTTCACTACTCAAAAAACAAATAGTATGAGTTCTAAATGGGATGGCGTAATGCCTGCAGTATTTACATGGCTAAAAGAGTCAAAATCTGGTGCTCTTGAGATTGACTTTGGTACAACACAGAAACAGGCAGCAGATGTTTTAAAAACTCAAGGAAATGGTGGTAGCAGAATGAGCGGACTTGTTGGTTCAGGTACGTTAGGAGAGAATAGTTACTTGAGCACAAAACAGCGTCTGTCTTTACTGGAAGCACTTTCTGAGGTTTCTAAAGAATATAATGTTCCTTTAATCAGCGGTGCTGCAGCAGAAACTAAAGAAGAACTTGCCAAAATCGTAGAAGGACTTGCAGAAGTTGGCGTTGATACCGTTATGGTCATGCCACCAAAAACGAAGGCGATTCCTTCTGATAAAGAAATGTATGAGTATTATGCACTTTCTGAAGCAACTGCAAATGATGTTGGTGTAACAATTATGCCTTATAACAATCCTGATGCCGCAGGTTATCACCCGCTATCAACAGACCTCCTTTTAAGGCTTTCTGTTCTTCCTAAGGTAACTGCGCTTAAAATATCGACCATCGATGTTTCAATTATTGAAACGTTGATGTTAGAAAACAAAGATTTAAAAATTTTGGCCGGAGTAGATACAGTTACTGTGCATGCAGGACTTGCTGGAGCTTGTGGGGGAATTACAGGTGTAGGTGTTATTTTCCCAAAAGCAAGTGTTACGATGCAAGAACATATTTCAAACGGCGAATGGGATAAAGCAAACAAAATTTCTCAGGCTTTAAATTCCTTATCTTATCTAGATGCTCAGCCACTGCTGATGGAATATCTTAAGCTTGCTATGGGAATACATCATAACGATATTGCTGGAGGACTGCGTACCTTTGGTAAGAAATTAACTCAAAAGCAAATTGATGATGTCCGAGCTAGATATATTCTGGCAAAAGAAAGGCTTGAAGTTCTGGACTTAATATCTTGATGTTTTCAAATATCCAAATATTAAAAATTAGTAAATATGATTACAGGAAAAAACTATATAGGCTCAAAGCTATCAGCAAAAGGAAGTAAAACGTATAAAACGTTTAATCCAGAATTAAATATTGAAAATGAACCTATTTATACCGAGGCAACGATAAGTGAAATTAATGAAGCAACCCAATTAGCTACAGAAGCTTTTGCAGTGTATAAGACTTATTTAGGACAGCAAAAAGCAAAGTTTTTAAGAGCTATTGCTGATGAAATTTTAGCATTAGATGATACTTTAATTAAGACGTATTGTTCTGAAACAGGTCTCCCAGAAGGAAGAGCAAAAGGCGAAAGAGGAAGAACTGTCGGTCAACTAAGAAGTTTTGCCGATTTGGTAGAAGAAGGCTCTTGGGTAGAAGCATCCATCGATACAGCTCAGCCTAATAGAGAACCAATGCCAAAACCAGACCTCCGAAAACTACTAGTGCCTCTAGGACCAGTCGTGGTCTTTGGAGCAAGTAATTTCCCATTAGCCTATTCAACTGCTGGTGGCGATACAGCCGCAGCACTGGCGTCTGGCTGTCCAGTAATCGTAAAATCGCACCCAATGCATGCAGGAACAGGAGAGTTGGTAGCAAGTGCTATTATTAAAGCAGCTGAGGCCACTGGTATGCCAAACGGGGTGTTTTCTAATATTAATAGCAGTGGTATTGACGTTGGGGCACAACTTGTAAAACATCCGCAGGTAAAGGCAGTTGGTTTTACAGGAAGTATAAAAGGAGGTCGAGCTTTATATGATTTAGCAGCTCAGCGTGAAGAACCTATACCCGTTTTTGCAGAAATGGGAAGTATAAACCCTGTAGTAATGCTGCCCGAAGCACTTAATAACCGAAATGAAGCACTTGCAGAAACTTATGCTAATTCTATCACTTTGGGAACTGGACAGTTTTGTACGAATCCAGGTCTCATTCTTGGAATTAAAAGTCAGTCGCTTTCTGATTTTGTGTCAAGTTTATCCAATGCTATATTAGAAAAAGAACCAACCTGTATGCTGCATCCTAATATTCATGAGGCTTATCAAACTAAAAAAGAAAAAGTAATGTCTCAGACCGATACAGCAATTACGGCTAATCTTAATTCAGATACAAAACCTAATTATGCTAGTCAGGCAGTCGTAACAGTAGATGGCGGAACATTTTTAAAGAATCCAGTATTGCATCAAGAAGTTTTTGGGCCATTTTCTATGGTTGTACAGTGTGATGACGTTGACCAATTAGAAGCCGTGATTTCTAATTTAGAAGGACAACTCACAGGTACGTTAATAGCAGATTCGGACGAAGCTTCAGAATATTCAGGAGTTATTTCTGCGTTACAAAATAGGGTTGGACGTATCATTTATAACGGCGTTCCAACTGGAGTTGAGGTTTGTCCGTCAATGGTACATGGTGGGCCATATCCATCTTCAACAGACAGTCGTTTTACAGCTGTAGGTATTCATTCTATAAAACGATGGGTAAGACCGTTTAGCTACCAAGATTGGCCAAATGAATTACTTCCAGACGAATTAAAAAATGAAAATCCTTTAGGTATTTCTAGATTGGTAAATAATAGTCAAACTAAAGCAGAGATTGAGTAAATGGCTAAAAATACTTTTGTTTGTATAGATGCGCATACCTGCGGAAATCCGGTTAGAGTTGTTAAAAGTGGAGGTCCAGAGCTTGTTGGTGATACAATGAGTGAGAAGCGTCAACATTTTTTAGAAGAATACGATTGGATTCGTAAAGGCTTGATGTTCGAGCCTCGTGGTCATGACATGATGAGTGGCAGTATTTTATATCCACCGCACAATCCAGAAAATGATTTTGCCATTCTATTTATAGAAACTTCGGGTTGTTTGCCAATGTGTGGTCATGGAACTATTGGTACTATTACTATCTCAATTGAAGAAGGTTTAATTAAGCCAAAAACGCCAGGAAAGATAAGAATGGAAGCACCAGCAGGTCTGGTAGAAATCGAATACCAACAAACCGGTGAAAAAGTAGATTGGGTAAAATTAACGAACGTAAAAAGTTATTTGGCAGCAGAAGGATTATCTGTAGATTGCCCAAGTTTGGGTGCGCTTAAATTCGACGTGGCTTACGGTGGTAATTTTTATGCGATAATAGACCCGCAGGAAAATTTTTCAGGTATTCAGGATTATACAGCAAGCGAAATTATTGGTTTTTCTCAAAAACTCAGACCACTTATTAACGAGAAGTATCCTAACTATTTTATTCATCCAGAAAATGAAACCATTAGAGATGTTTCACATCTATTATGGACAGGCACACCTTTAGACAAAAGCTCTAATGGAAGAAATGCCGTATTTTATGGCGATAAAGCCATAGACAGAAGTCCTTGCGGAACAGGGACATCTGCGCGTTTAGCACAACTTTTCGCCAAAGGTCAATTAAAGGTTGGAGAACCCTTTATCCACGAAAGTTTTATAGGAAGTAAATTTATCGGACGTGTTGAAGAGGTTACTAGTCTAGGCGATAAAAAAGCAATAATACCAAGTATTCAAGGTTGGGCAAAAATTTATGGGCATAATACTATTACTATTGATGATGAGGATGACCCATATGCTCATGGTTTTCAAGTGATATAAATATGTCTAAACAAGTAATTATTATTGGTGGTGGAATCATAGGATTATGTTCTGCATATTATCTTCAAAAAGAAGGCTGTAATGTCACGGTAATCGATAAATCAGATTTTTCGTCAGGAGCATCGTACGTTAATGCCGGATACATTACACCAAGTCATTTTATTCCATTAGCACAACCAGGAATTATTACAAAAGGCTTAAAATGGATGTTTAATTCGGCAAGTCCTTTTTATGTAAAACCTCGGCTTGATGTCGATTTTTTAAAATGGGCATGGGCGTTCAAATCCTCTTCAACAAAAGCAAAAGTTGAAAAAGCAATACCAGTAATTAAAGACCTAAATTTATTAAGCCGAAGGCTTTATGAAGATTTAAAAGATTCGGGAGATTTTAATTTTCATTATGACCATAAAGGATTGTTAATGTGCTATAAGTCCGAAAAGGCCGGAGAAGAAGAATGGCAAGTTGGGCAACGTGGCATAAAAGAAGGTCTCAAAGTTGAAAATCTTTCAGTTTCAGAAGTCAAAAAACTAGAGCCAGATGTAGATTTAGATATCAAAGGCGCCGTTTATTTTCATTCTGATGCGCATATGACACCTAATAATTTTATGCGGGATATGTTGAGTTATTTAAAATCAGTTGGTGTCACGTTTTTTGAAAATGAAACCTTAGTTGATATAAAGACAACTGCGAATTCAATAAGCAAAATTATTACAAATAAGCAAGAGCTAGAAACTGATGAGGTTGTGATGGCTGCAGGAAGCTGGAGCCAAAATCTATCTAAAAAACTGGGTATTAAAATTCCGCTTCAAGCAGGAAAAGGCTATTCAATAAATGTTGAAAAAGATACTGGAATTACAATACCTTCAATTCTTTGTGAGGCTAAAGTTGCCGTAACACCTATGGATGGTTTTACGCGCTTCGCAGGGACTATGGAAATTGCTGGCATAAATCATAATATAAATCCTGTACGTGTTAAAGCCATTGCAAAAGCAGCCAAGGCCTATTACCCAAATATTACTATTAGTCCAGACGCTATTGATAATGCCAAATGCGGTTTAAGACCATGTTCACCAGACGGTTTGCCATATATTGGTAAATCTTCAAAATGCGAAAATTTAACTATAGCTACTGGCCATGCTATGATGGGTTGGAGTTTAGGACCAGCCACAGGAAAATTAGTTACTGAGATAATTATGAAAGAGAAATATTCAATGCCAATTGATGCGTTTCATCCGGATAGAAAATTTTAAGATTTCCGCCTTATTATTATATTAAAATTATCTTTGAAGCTTTTAGTAGTTATATGACTTCAGCAAAAGACTTAAAACAGCGTAGCAATAATCAATGCGAGTTGTGTAGTGCAACAGAAGATCTATCGGTTTACGATATTCCCAATGCAAAGGAAAAAGTAATTTATGCCTGTAATAATTGCATAGCGCAAATGGAAGATTCTGAAAAGATAGACCCAAACCATTGGCGCTGTCTTAACGATAGTATGTGGAGCGAGTACGATGCTGTAAAGATTATGGCTTGGCGTATGCTAAATCGTGTAAATCAACCTTGGGCAGAAGATATGTTGGCTATGATGTATTTAGAAGATGAAACACTAGAATTGGCTAAAGCCGCTGGAGATGGAGAGGCTGACGAAAACCAGATTATTCATCGTGATGTCAATGGCGTTGTTTTAGATACTGGCGACTCTGTGGTTTTGGTAAAAGACTTAAAGGTGAAAGGCTCTAGTATGGTTGCTAAACAAGGTACAGCTGTTAGAAACATAAGGCTCGACAGAGAAAATTCAGAATATATTGAAGGTAAAGTCGATGGACAGCACATTGTGATAATCACTAAGTACGTAAAGAAACTATAATGCTAGAAATTAGACCTACTTGCTAGAACTGTAATAAGCGTTAGCCTTTTGATTCTAATTAATATCAAAATTATGTCGATAGTTTTTTTTAAGATGAGAATTCTTCCCCTTAGGGGAAGTTAGATGGGGCTTTGGGCTTCTAACAACTCATATCCGCCACAATCTTCCATTCGCCATTAATCATTTTAAAAATGATGATAAATACACCATCTGCATCACCAACCTCTCGTTTTAAGTGGTACTCACCCATAACCCAGTAATTATTACCGTCAATTTTAGAGACGTCATTAATTACAAAGTTAAGCGTTCCAGTTTCCGCCTTTGTAAGGTAACCACGTTTGTAATTATCTAACGTGTTTTGCCAACCTTTGGTAAGTCCATTGCTGCCATAGAATTTAAGTGAATCGCTTTTCCAATACCCTTGCATAAAACCTTCGAGGTCGCCTTTGTTCCACGCATTTTGTTGGTCATCCATAACTTTTAAAATAGCAGCTTTTGCTGTATTGTAATCTGTTTCTTCGATAACAGTAACGTCGCCAACATCTGCTCTAACACTAATACAAGCGTAAGTTATAAGTGCTAATCCTAGGGCAATAATATACTTTTTCATAAGGTTGAGTTTTATTCAACCTAAAAGTAGTAACTAAATTTTAAAGCGCTTCTTTCTGATTTTTAAAAAATGCATCAGCTTGTAGCTGCATCAACTCGCGCGCTTTTTTGTGCTTATAATTAATAACCTCTTCTTCATCGGCAATGTCGTTATAAACCTTATTGTTAATGTCATTGTCTGTTTTAAGTAACAGTTTACGCTCATTAACCTTCTGCATGGTCCAAGTTTTAATTGTAGTTTCTTGGTCTTGAAGGCGGTAATCAAATTCGCCTTTAGGAGATAATAGTTTAGCAAAAATTGGTGATGTTTCTATAGCTAGAAATAGCAGAAATATAAAAAACGATGGTAGCCATGGCAATTTACCTAGCGCATTAACACGCGCCATTAAACCATCAAAATTATCAATAATGGGTTGCGAATCTGCAACGTTAGTTCTTTGTGTAGTTTGTAGGTCAGCAATCTCAGTCTGTAGAGCTTCTATTTTAGCTTTGTTATCTGTTTTTAGTTGTTGTAATTCAGCAAGTGCAGCATCATGTTTTTCACGCTTTTCTTTATAAACGGGCCCTTTTCCCAAGAGTTGCGTGCCTGCTGTGCCTTCAGCTTCAGAAATGTAAGTATCGTAAAGCATATTAACTTCCGCCTCTTTAGTATCAATTTCAGTTTGAAGTCCAGTAATAGTATTTTGTAATTCAGTAATTTTAGGGATAAACTGTTGCGCAATCTGATTTTGATTGGCTAAGGTTAAATCGTTTTTTTGCTCCAGAAGTACCTGATTGATTTCTTTTTCGAAAATCTTTAATTCTAAAGGCTTAGATATAACAACGGCAATAATCACAGCTAACAAGATACGAGGTGTTGCTTGAAGTATTTCATCTATAACATTATCTCGTTTTTTAATGGTAGAAACGATATAACGGTCTAGATTAAAAATGAGCAAACCCCAAATAATCCCAAAAAATATGGCTGAATAGAGTGTATCAAAAACAGTGTAAAGCGCGTAACTCGCTGCTATAGTAGCCATAAGTGCCGTAAAAAAAACAGTAGCGCCTATTCCTGCATATTTGTTTTGTTCGCCTATGGAACAGTCTTTAAGTATATCGGTGTCTGCACCTGAGCAGATAATAAAAAATTGTTTTAGCATCTGAATTGTTTTTTGATTGATTGTCTATTAGAACGCTAAAAGTTTAGTTTTGTTACAGTTTGAAGGCATAAAAAAACCTCGAGTGATGTCGAGGTTTTGTTATGGTGAAAAATAGATTTAGTTTTTAGTGTTTATATTTTCTGCATTAATTATTAAAAAACCAGCTTTTTCTTTTTTTAAGTTAGGCGAAGAAAATACATAGTAATAAGTACCAGAGATTGGTTTGTCACTACCATCTTGTGCAAAAGATTTTTCTACTGTCCCATCCCAATTATTGTTGTAGTTTTCTTTGGAGTAAATAAGATTTCCCCATCTGTTAAAAACCTGAAATTTGTTTTCTGAATGGTTTTCTATACAATTAATGTTAAGGGTATTTCTGTTTTTTGTAATAAATGATTTTGGGATTACTAGACAGTCATTATAATCTGAAACTATTTCATCTGCATTTGGCCCACCTTTACTTTTGTCCGCTTTTTTTGGAGCAGGTGGCGGAGGTGGTGGTGGCAAAACGTTTCCTTTGTCATCTGTTATGTAACCATCTTTGTTATAATAGATTTTATAGCCTTTGTAAATTCTATAAAAGTGTGATTCTCCATTATCTAAAACCTCATAACCAGATTTAACATCTTTTGGAGTCTCATTAATTATTTGCTGTAACGATTTTCTATCTCCTTTTTTATAGGATTTGGCTTCTATTGGCGGAGGTGGTGGTGGAATATTGCTTTCACTTTTTTGATTTTTTAAGGCCTTCGGAGCAGGAGGTGGCGGAGGTGGAGGCGGAAAGTTAGGCCAGGCTTCTGCCTTACTTTTTTGTGCCTTTGTCATTCTATCGTAAATAGCTTTGTATTTTAGGACTTCTTTATGCTTTACAATTGCATATTCACCGGTTGATTCAGCCGCCTTATTTTTAGTATTTATCTTTTTTGCCCAAGCGTTATAAGCCGTAACTTCTTTTGCGGTTGGTGGGTTTTGTTGCTTGAAAAGAATTAATTTGCTAAAAGTCTCTTTACTTCCATTTAACTTTATATTTAAAATTTGAGCAGGTGAATTTTCAGTGTATTGAGAAACAATCGCCTTGGTTTTTTTATTCAATGTGTTGCCTTGGTTAACTTGTGTCGGATAGCCTTTAAATTTTATAGCAAAACTGGTTACTTCACTTCCAGTGTTTGAGGTTAATTTCATATTAACAAGATCATCCTTAGTTAATTCGCAAGGATCACAATTTTTACCATTGACCAATATAGAAACAGGATTTGTGATTGAAGTTTCAGTGCCTTTAACGTATTCAAATCCTGGAAATGGCATTTCCTCTGCCTTTTGTTTTTGTTCTGCAGACATACTATTATAAATGCCTGCATATTTTATTAAGTTTTGCTCGTCTACCGGAGGAAGTAGTTTCTCACCTGTAGCAAATGTCGTGCTTTTAGCATTTATCTTTTTTGCCCAAGCATTGTAAGCTGCTATTTCTTTAGCTGTAGGTAGTTTTTGTTGTTTTTCGGATTTTTTATTATCCAAGAAAGGTGTATTTCCTTTACTCTTAATAAC
The DNA here is from genome assembly GCF_004346845.1 of Winogradskyella wandonensis. Taxonomy (GTDB): domain Bacteria; phylum Bacteroidota; class Bacteroidia; order Flavobacteriales; family Flavobacteriaceae; genus Winogradskyella; species Winogradskyella wandonensis. The sequence goes on from NZ_SMGI01000004.1 coordinate 196,135, forward strand.
CTCTTGATTTTTAGTTACTAAACGATGAAATCCGTAATCTTTTAAAGCGTTGTATATAAACCACACTTCTTCATTTGATTCTTCGCCTTCAAACATCAAATGAATATTGATAATTTTATTGCGTACCTCAGTTGATATATCTTGATGTAATTTATTAACTGTAGAGGCCAAAGATGCTTTTTTGGTCTTCATTCCATCTACTTCATAGTTGTTATTGCCTAAAACCTTTATGCTAATACTTCGCGCTGTATGTTCCTTTTCAAGGACTGAAGCATTTTTTTCTGAAATTTCATTTTGTAAAGGAACTTCAACAATTGTACGTTCGCTAAAGCCGTAAAATAAAACCCCTAAAACGGGTAGAATTAATAGGCCAAGTAGCCACTTTCTTTTTTGTGATGTTTGTGTTTTCATAACTGTAAATCGTTTTTTGATGGATGAATAATCTATAGCATTTGCAAGGCTGTAGTCTTGATGTGATGAATAGGATAATAAGGTGTTTTGATAATTAGCAGGTTCAAAGCCTTTATCTATAACGGCTTGGTCTGCTAAAAATTCGTGATTGAGTTTTATACGTTTTTTATAGAGCCAAATAAAAGGCTGAAACCAAAATACAATCTGCATTAACTCTATAAACAAAATGTCTAAACTATGCTTTTGTTTGGCATGCACTTCTTCGTGAAGAAGAACTTCTTTTGGGACTTCGTTTTTCTGGAATTTCAATTTATTCAGAAAAATAAAATTGAAAAACGTATGCGGATTTATCAAACTTTTTAGCAATACGAAGGTGATAGACGATTGCTTTTGTTTTTCGTTAGTGTTTATGGTTTTTACAATGCTGAACAGGTTTTTAATAAACCTTAAACTGAATATAGCTACACCTAGAATATAGACTGACCAAAGAATGTGTTCTAGCGTCAAAAATGGTGTTTCAACAACTTTTAACGACTCATTTATAGAGAAAGGTATAGCGGCATTGCTAAAGTTTAAACCATTAATAGACTCTACATAAACATATTGCGTAATACTTAAAAGAGGAATACAAAATGCAGCAACTATCGAGGTTAGTAAATAAAACCGCTTAAAACGATGCATGTTTTCTTTTTCTAAAAACAAAACATAGAGCATCCAGAATATAGCTAGAATGGCTGTTGATTTTATAAGATAGATTCCCATGGCTATTTCTTTTTAATTTCGTTATCTATCAACTTTTTTAAATCCTCTAATTCAGACTTCGATAAGTCTGTTTTAGTGGTAAAAAACGATGCAAATTGCGAGGCGCTGTCATTAAAAAAGTTCTTTATTAACCCATTTACATGCCTAGAGAAATAATCTTCTTTTTTAACCAAAGGATAGTATTCGCGCGACTTCCCAAAGGTGTTATAGTCAACAAAACCTTTGTCAATCATACGTTTTAAAAGTGTGGCTACAGTAGTCGTTGCAGGTTTTGGTTCTGGATAACTGTCCAACAAATCTTTCATAAAGGCTTTGTTTAACTTCCAGAGGTATTGCATAAGTTGTTCTTCAGTTTTTGAGAGTTGCATGTTCTATATTTTCAGATTAACTTCTACAAATGTAGAAATAAAATTCAATTCTACAAGTGTAGAGTTAATATTTTTTCATATTTGAATTCTTATATTTGAAAAGAATGAACCCAAATCATTTGTTATGAAACGATTTTACATCACTTTATTTGCCGTAATTTTTTCGGCTTTATTTGCCAATGCACAATTCGTTCAAGATGTTGTTAATGCCATAAGACAAGATAGTTTAGAGCGAAAAGTTGCCGAATTATCCGGAGAAACGTCTTCTTTAATAAATGGCACATTGGCTACTATAACTACAAGAATACAAAGCAATAACGATTTGGCTGCAGAGTATATAAAAGACCATTTTGAGGCTTTAAGCAACATAAATATAAACGACCAAAGTTTTAATGCCGGTGCAGGAATTGGAAGAAATATTATAGCCACTCAAATAGGTACAGTAACACCAAATAACATCTATCTCATTTGTGCGCATTACGATTCTGTTGCAGCGTTTTGTGCAGATGATAACGCCACTGGAACATCAGCAGTATTAGAAATCGCAAGAATTTTATCTCAATACGAAACCGAGAATACTATTGTTTATGCACTTTGGGATCAAGAGGAAAATGGACTCCGCGGTTCTAATTTTTATGCCGAACAAGCCAGTGCAAATGGCGATAATATTGTTGCTGTTGTAAACATGGATATGATGGGTTATCAAAACCAAACAGCAAATGATAATAATTTTGATATCGATTTACGTAATATTGGTACTTCTGTACAAATCAAAGACGATTTGTTAGCACTCCAACCAACGTATGCGCCAAACTTGAATCCCATTGTCGTTAACCCAGGAACGCCCGCCAGTGACCATAAACCGTTTTGGGATGAAGGTTATGGCGCGGTTCTAGTTGGTGAATCTTGGGAAACTAATGACCAAACACCTTTTTACCATATGTCATCAGATCGATTGTCTACATTAGATATACCATACTTTTATGAAATGGTAAAACTTGTTGCGGCGTACACGGCAACAAAAGCTGATATTGTACGAGTGCTTTCTAATGATGAATTTAACCGAAATACATTCAGAGTTTTTCCTAATCCAGTCGTTTCAGAATTATATATAGAATCTAATTTATCTGAAACACTAGAACTGGAGTTCTATAATATTGAAGGGAAATTGGTTAAAAAGATGAATTTGAACTCCGATAGGTCAAAATTAGATGTCTCTAGTTTTTCTAGCGGCGTTTATTTTGTAAACATCAAATCTAGCCTAGGAGATAGTACTTATAAGTTTGTGAAGCAATAAGTAGGATACTATTTGTTGTAAGGGCGTTCGTTTATCCAATTAAATCCACGCGAATGTAAATGGAATTCGTTTAAATCCTTTTTCTTTAAGGTTACAAAAATACTATCACTTTCAATTTTACCCCATAATTTAAGAAGATTAGGTTTGGGCAAATCAAACTCAAAATTAAGACTGTCTTTGATGCTGTATTGACTGTAAATAGAAATTTTATTTTCAGTGGTATCTGTTTCAAAAGTGTGTCTTACCAGCTTATCGGTCATAGTCTTTACAACAGCTTTGCCTTTCCGTTCAATTAATAGATAGCGCCAACGATGAGAATCTGTAGTCAATGGCGGAATCGTGTCATTATTTTTTATAAAGGTTTTAGTTTCCCAAATCCCATAGAGTGCAGGTCTATGATTTTGGTCACTAATATTTAGCTGCCCTAAATAACCTAATGCACACCCGGCAATAAGAAGAATAGGAAGTGTTATTTTCTTTATAATAGAAATAGTTTTATGATAACTTTTCGAAGTTTCAGGATGGTAAAAATCATAAGCTTCGGTACTTTTATTTTTTATAAAAACGGCTAGAAACCGTTTAATATCTGTCATAAAAATGATGCTTGCCATCAATATTAAATGAATAGAAAATAGTTTAACAGGTATATCGAACATCAAGTTCATCATAGCTACCTGAGTCATCACACCAATGACAATAAAAGCTCCGAGTGTTGATGTGCGTCTCCAGATTAGTAAAACTCCGCCGAGTATTTCCATAACACCTGCAAACATTCCAAAACCTTTAGAATATCCCATATACGTCCAGGCTAGTCCCATTGGCGAAAACTCACCTAAGGGCTGAAGTAATTTTACAAATGATGGCGGTTGAAACTGGATTTGAAAGACTTTTACAAATCCATATAATAGCATAGCTAGTATTATAAAAACTCTAAGCACAACTAAGAACCAATAAAAGGCTTTATTGTATTCCTTTCTGTTAGGTTTTAGTACTGACCATAAAAAAGTTATAATTACTGCTAGAACAAAATTAACAAATAGTGTTATATAAGCATAGGTGTTATCTCCACTGCCATAACCACTTACATCAAAGTTATAAGAAAACCCAAGCAGCGACTTACCAATCCATTTAAAAGGTGTTTCAAACAAACTACTGGTAAACATCAATAAAATATAGAGTAGAAAGTATGAGAAGATAAACCTGAAAACTAGTTTACTTCTCAGTGACCAAACTTCTCTATACGATTGACTTAGCAGCATTTATTGTTTTAACTCTGTAAAGTATTTATAAAAGTAAGGAATGGTTTCGATACCTTTTAAGTAATTCCAAATACCAAAATGCTCATTTGGCGAATGGATTGCATCACTATCTAAACCAAATCCCATTAGTATAGTTTTGCTTTTTAATTCTTGCTCAAATAGAGATACAATTGGTATGCTTCCTCCGCTACGTTGCGGTATGGGTGTTTTTCCGAATGTTTGCTCGTAAGCTTTCGCAGCTGCTTTATAACCGATACTATCTATTGGTGTCACATAACCTTGACCGCCGTGATGTGGAGTTACTTTTACACTAACTCCTGCAGGAGCAATACTTTCAAAGTGTGTTTTGAATAGTTCCGTAATCTCTTCCCAATCTTGGTTGGGTACCAAGCGCATTGAGATTTTTGCATAGGCTTTACTAGTGATGACTGTTTTTGCACCTTCACCAGTGTAGCCGCCCCAAATTCCGTTAACATCTAAAGTTGGTCTAATAGAGTTACGCTCATTCGTAGTATAGCCTTCTTCACCATAAACAGCATCGATGTCCAAGGCTTTTTTGTAGTCTTCTAAAGAGAATGGCGCTTTTGCCATTTCGGCACGTTCAGCGTCCGAAAGATTTTCTACTTTATCATAAAATCCCGGAATGGTAATATGATTATTTTCGTCATGGAGTGAGGCAATCATCTTCGTTAAAACATTAATCGGATTTGCCACAGCGCCACCATACAAACCAGAATGTAAATCGCGGTTTGGCCCAGTAACTTCAACTTCTACATAGCTTAAACCACGAAGTCCAGTTGTAATAGATGGAACGTCCTTGGCAATCATTCCCGTATCGGAAATGAGAATGACATCGTTCTTTAATTTTTCACGATTTGCTTTTACAAAATGCGATAGATTAACACTGCCGACTTCTTCTTCTCCTTCAATCATAAACTTAACGTTACATGGCAATTCACCATGAGACGTCATATATTCTAAGGCTTTCACGTGCATGTACATTTGGCCTTTATCATCGCAAGCACCTCGAGCAAAAATGGCGCCTTCAGGATGTAAATCTGTATTTTTAATTACAGGCTCAAAAGGAGGTGAATGCCATAAATCTAATGGGTCTGGTGGTTGCACATCGTAATGGCCGTAAACCAATACTGTTGGCAGTTTAGGGTTTATAATTTTTTCGCCATATACAATTGGGTAGCCATCAGTTTTACAAATTTCTACATGCTCGCAACCTGCTTTTTCTAGGCTGGTCTTGATAACTTCTGCAGTTTGAATCGTTTGCTTTTCGTATGCAGAATCTGCACTAATAGACGGGATTTTTAAAAGCTCGATGAGCTCGTCTATAAAGCGTTGTTTATTTGAAGAAATATAAGATTGAATACCAGACATAATTTATAATTTGTGTGTCTAACAAAAATAAGAAAAGCTAAAGGACTATTTATTGTTTTAAAGCTATTTGATTATTGAAAACATTGTTTATATTTGCATCCCGATTTTAAACATAATCGGTCTTATTGCGGGCGTGGTGGAATTGGTAGACACGCTAGACTTAGGATCTAGTGCCGCGAGGTGTGGGAGTTCGAGTCTCCCCGCCCGCACAATAAAAAAGAGCTGACTTATAGAGTTGGCTCTTTTTTTTTTTAGAAGATTTGTAATCATATCAGACGAGAAGTTTACCCTGAGCGCAGTCGAAGGGAGTCTCCCTACGCGCACAAACAAAAAAGCTTCTCATTTGAGAAGCCTTTTTCTACTATATGAACTTGACATTAAAGTTTAATTAGTTTTGAAGTGCTTATTTGATTACTTTCATTTTTCGCCCTTAAAATATAAACGCCAGTTTTTAAACTAGAAATGTCGAACGAATCTGAGCTATTAAAATAACCTTTATACCATTTTATTAACTTGCCTGATAAATCATAGATTTCTACATCAGATATATTTGAGTTTATTTGAAATGATGTATTCGCCGGATTAGGATAAATATTAAAAGTATTAAATGATACATCATTAGTGCTTAATGCAGCTACCGATTGGTTACCAAAGATTCTAAATTGTCCAGCAGGTACAGTTATAGAAGTCGTAGAACCAGGAACAGTTGTTGTTCCAGTTTCGTCCATTAAATCATACCAAGTCGTAACTCCAGCTGTAAATACTGGATCTATATTTTGAGATACAACATCGAAATTAGCGATGATAAAAACATCATTAAGTTCTGTGTTTGCAATACTATTATCAAATACACGAATTGAAGGTGTAAAATCTGTAGAATTCGAGAAAATAGTATAATCGCCTTCAAAAACGTCTTCTGTAGTTTTAAGAGCATGTAGGCGTGCCCAATCACTATAGATTTGAGAGCGCAACGCATCAGAAAGCCAATTATTTGTCCATTGTGGTTGTGGCTTTGTATCTAATTTACAATCACCAGGAGCGGCATCACCTTCTGTATTTACTGTTCCATTTGTGCAAGTAAATATTGAGTTTTCCATACCTAACTCTCCAAAATGCCAAATCATTTTAGGGCCAGGCACCATTACAGAAACTGCTCCTAATGCGGACATTCTAGAAAGTGCTGTATTAAGGTCAGTGACATTATAACCACCAAAATTTTTACCGTTGATAATGTTGTTATACATTAAACGTTCTTCGTCATGACTTTCTGGGTATCCGATAACTCTTGGACCATTAAAACCAGCTCTGTCTTTATGTCCCATGCGTCTTATATCCTTATTTAAATCCTGTCCCATAGTAAGCTCGTTGTAAGGTCCAGTCATTTTACCCCACATCATAACACCTTTACCTTCATCAAGACGGTAATTTGCCCATTCTTTTTCTTCATTATCAGAACCTAAATGCTCAAAAATTGAATAGTGGTCTGGGTCAATTGCCCACAGATGGTCGATATATTCTTTTAAAACGTCTATTCGGTCTTGCTGGTAGTTTTGCGTACAACCAAAATCACCATCAAAAGTGCCATTTCCGCAGTTTTGTGTAAAGCCTTTTGTTAAATCCCAACGGTATCCATCTATTTTGTATTCTTCTATCCAGTAGGCAGTAACTTGCTTAACGTAATCTCTAGTTAATGTATTACTATGATCAAAATCACTACCAACATTAAAAGAATGCGTAGGAAAAACGTTAAAGTAAGGGTTTTCTGTTGATGGGCCACCCCAACCGTCGCCGTCTGGATCATCCATCCACATACGGACGAGAGGATTACGACCAAAAGCATGATTAAAAGCAATATCTAAGATAACGGCAATTCCATTTTGATGACAAACATCAACTAATTCCTTAAATTTTTCTGGTGTGCCATAAAACTTATCTAATGCCATATGGAAGGCTGTATTGTAGCCCCAACTTTCGTTGCCTTCAAACTCCATAACTGGCATTAATTCGATAGCATTCACACCAAGATTTTTGAAATAATCTATCCTGTCTATTATGTCTTGGTAATTTCTGTTAGCATCGAAATCTCTAACTAAAAGTTCGTAAACAATAAGGTCTTCTTCTTTTGGTTTGTTAAAGTTTGTAACAACCCAATTATAAGGTGTTTGTCCCGTTTGTAATACGGTTACTTCGCGTTCTTGCCCAGTAGGATAAGCTGGTAAATTAGGATAAGACGACGCAGGAATAAATGGGTCGTCAAATGGAGATAATACAAGCGTTGAATAAGGATCTGCTACTTTGACTAATACTGGAGAGCCACTAATAGGTGTGGTGTCGTATACCCAATATTGATAAGTTTCAATTTGTCCTGAAGTAAGTCCTGTAATTTCTAACCAATATTTACCAGTAACAGGATCCCGTTTCATAACATCGGATGCTTGAGGTTGGTAATTGTTAAAGCTTCCAGCGACTTCAACAAAATCTTTATTAGGTGCTGTAAGCACTAATGTCGCCTTAGTTGCATCAGTGGAGTCATAATTAATTCCGTCAACTAAACCTGCTGGCAATGCTTCTTCTACAACTGTTGGACTTACTATTACTTCTATGGTACCTTCTATATCGATATTGTTGTTAGAAGGCGGATTGCCTGTAAAAGTAACAGTACCGCTAGATGTTATATTAGTAATTGTATTGGAGCATCTAGGAAAACCACAAGTTCCACTTAAAGGGGTGTTACTTGCTGTACCAGAATAAGAAATAGAATATGTCGCTCCAAATTGGGTGTTTCCTTCAAATTCTATTTCTGTTTCTATAAATAAATCGTCACCAGAATTAAGAATAACGGTATTTTGCGTCGGATTTATAAAAACAATTTTCCCGAGTCCTAAGTCTTTAAAATTATCGCCACTTTGATTACTTCCATCTTGAGATTTTATAAGGAAACCTATTGTTGCTATACCGGTATTGTTAAAAAAATCGGTTGGTATACCAAAATTAAAAGAATATGTACCGTCGTTATTGTTTGTAAATTTTGCAGTTTCAGGAGAGTTACTAAAATCCGTACCTGTAGCTGTAGGGTTGTTTATTTGAGTACCATTATCGGTGATATGCCAAGCCCATAAATAAATATCAGACACACCCCATTCCGTTATTGGATTAAATCCAGAAACAGTTAAAGTAACGTTGTTATCCGTTTCTTCAAAAAATTCAGGAGACCAAGTAAAGGTTTGTGCCTTTACTGTTGCAGATGTATAAATTATACCAATTAGTAATAGTAAAGTTTTTTTCATTTTCATTTTTTTAAAAGAAAAGGCTATGATATCATAGCCTTTTCAGATTCTAATTATTTAGCATAATTATATTTTAATAAACTAAAATTACTCTAGAGTAATTGTTTTATTTACAGTGTCAATAATTGTAAAATATTGGCCAGTTTCTCCAATAAACATGAAGTTATTATCGCCATCCATTGCATTAGTTAATTTAGGATCAATTGTATATCCTGCATCAGCATAGTGAGGATAGTTTAATCCAGACCCCCAATCTGCATTGGCTGTAAAGAATCTAAAGTTAGCATCACCTTCGTTACGGTAATTAACCCATCCTTGGTAAATACCGTTACCTTCGCAAACTAATTGCACAGGAGTTTCCCAAGACCAATCTGCGTCGGTTAATCCAAATCCAACACCATAAAGGATGTCTAAATCACATTCTCCAGTTGCAGTAGGAGCATCTAAAGTTATAGTTTTGTTTACTGTGTCGATAACTAAATAGTACAATCCTGAATCTCCTGTAAACAAGAAATTCTGGTCGCCATCCATAGCATTTTCAAATCTAGAGTCTATTGTATACCCTGCATCAGCAAAGAATGGATAGTTTTGTCCAGAACCCCAATCTGCATTAGCTGTAAAAAATCTAAAGTTCGCGTCATTATCACTTGTAAAAGCAATATTTCCTGAGTATACGCCGTTACCAGAACATTTTGCTTGCTGAGGTGTTTCCCATGACCAGTTTGCAAAAGTTACTCCAGCACCTACTAACCATAGTTGATCTAAATCGCATACCGCAGCATCAGCTCCTGTATTTTCTAACCAAGTTATGGTTATAGTTTGAGTAGGAGAAAAATTAGCTTCTCCACTGCCCACAGTAGATTGTAATCTAAAGTAAACATCCACAGAATTTGGAGCATCTGTGTTTGGGTCATCATCAGAACCAGCTTCAACTGCGTAAGCAACAAAATCACCTACTGTTAGTGCAATCTCGTTACCAGAAGAAGTTCCAACGTTTTCTGCGTCAGTAAAGTCACCTGTAATTGACTTTTGCAATGTATAAACAACATTTGTTGGAACACCAACATCTGCTGATTGCCATGTGAAACGTTCAGCTATGTTAGATGATGTTGCAAAAGAAATTAAATATTCAGATAAAAATGAATTTGTAAAAACTAATTCATCATTGTTATTGGCTATAAAAACTACGTCATCTTCAGACTTACAGCCGTTAAAATTTAATAAGGCAAAGATGAAAAGGCCTATAATTGATAATTTTTTCATTTTATAATCGTGTTTTGTTAATTAGTATCCTGGATTTTGTTGTAAGTTGGTATTAACACCTAAATCATTTGCTGGCAGTGGCATTAAATCTCTAAATGCACTAGTTGTAGTACCTTGTGGAACTCCACCTTTCCATGCCCATGTTCCTTGAGTAGAGAAGCGACCGTATCTTATTAAGTCGGTTCTTCTATGTCCTTCCCAATATAATTCTCTCGAACGCTCGTCTAGAATAAAATCTAAAGTCAAATCAGAAGCTGATATATTGCCACTTGAGTCGCCATATGCGCGTTCTCTTATTTCGTTTACAAAGCCTAAAGCAGTAGACATATCACCGCCGCCACCTCTTAGATGGGCTTCAGCATACATTAAATACACGTCTGCTAGTCTAAACATAGGGAAATCTATATCTGCGTGCTCGCCTGATGGATCGTTACCTTGGTTACCATTTACATCGACGTTTTTCCATTTTGTTACAGCGTATCCATTAGTAAATGAGCCTATGTCTTCAATTTCTTTGGATTGTCCACTAGTGAAAAATAAAGCTCGCTGATCGGCTGAGTTTTCTTCACCTGGAAATTGTTCTACAAAAGTTGGCGTAGTTCTTAGACCACCCCAGCCTCCATTGATACCAAATTCAGAAGGAGACATTGTTCCACCAACAGGTGCATGAACCAAGAAAGTAGTTCCTGCATAGGACTGAATATTTAAGCCGTCAAATGGCACAGTAAAAATAACTTCTTCTTCGGCTCCGTTTCGGTCGTTATCTGCCAAGAAAGAATATTGATATGGGATTTGAGGAATGGTATATCCAGAACCTATAATTTGATTTGCATAGGTAATAACATCACTATATCTAGCGGTTCCAGTATATACTTCGGCATTCATGTATAGCTTAGCTAAAAGCATCCAAACTGCTGCTCTGTCTGCTCTTCCGTATGCGTTAGATCGTGGTGCTGGGATTTCAGATTCGATAGCTAACAATTCAGATTCAATAAAATCGAATAAATCTGAACGCATAATTTGTGGAGGTAAGAAACTTCCAACAGGGTCGTCCTCTGTAACAAAAGGAACATTACCAAATAAATCCATAGCATGATAGTAGGCAAGTGCTCTTAAGAAACGAGCCTCCACTCTATATCCGTTTACAACAGCTTTAAATTCATCTGTTTCACCACGTGCGTCTAATTTTTCAGGAGTAGTCTGTCTTAAGAACTCATTGACCAAAGTTACTTGGAATATAGTTCTATTATAAGCTGCTCTAGTAAAGTCATTACCAGCTGTCCAAGTTTGGGTGTTTAAAGCTCTAATACCACCATCATTCCAACCAATAATAGCTTCATCTGTTGGTAATTCTTGACATTTCCATATGGATCTGATGTATCCAGAGGCACCTTCGTCATCAGAGACAATATCTGGTTGCCCTGTAGTATTCTGCCCAGTCACAGCCAAACCTGCATATAATTTAGCAAAAGCTTGTTCGTAGCCTTCTTCTGTGGCAAATGCAGCTTCCGCAGTAAGACGGTTGTCTTCTGGGACTAAATCTAAACGACTTTCACACGATTGCATAAAGGCAATAATGGTCAAAGACATAAAGATTGTCTTAATTGATTTTAATCTTAACATAGCATTTTCAATTTATAATTAGTCTTCATTTTTTTTAGAATGTAAGGTTTAATCCAAACACAACACTTCTTGCTCTTGGATAAAAGTTGTTATCGATACCGTTAGCAATTTCCGGGTCTAATCCATCATAATCTGTAATCACAAAAAGGTTTGTTCCCGTAAGAGATGCTCTAACTTTAAGATTTTCGAATGGTAATTGGTATCCCAAAGAAAGGTTGTCTAACCTAACAAAATCAGCACGTCTTACGTAGTAATCAGAGAATAATTGCTGATTCGCAAACCCTGTGTATAAATAGCTTGCATTAACATTTGGTTGAAAGGCTCCTGGTGCATTTATGGCAGTCGCAAGAGCGCCATTACTAGAAGCTACGTTATTATATACATAGTTTCCAAAACTTCCTCTAAAAGTAAAGCTTAAATCAAAAGCCTTATAACTAAAATTATTGGTGAAACCAATAAACGCATCTGGAGTCGCTTTTTTATAAGCTTGTCTGTCTGCAGTAGTGATTTGGTTATCTCCATTAACATCAACATAAGCACCTTCTATAGGGTTTCCATCGGTGTCGTATACTTGCCTGAAAACAAAAAATGTAGATGGATCAAAACCTGGTCTTAAAATTTGAATAGTATTTCCTGTACCACCAGAAATACCTCCAGTTGGTATAGAAAAATCTGGATTATCAGTTAAACTTAGATTTTCAACCTCTACGTCTTGGAATGTTATATTGAAGTTAGTATCCCAATTTAAATTGTCTGATTGAATAATTTTACCATTCAAATTTAATTCTATACCTCTACTTGTTAATTCACCAACATTTGTAAGAATTTGGTCGGTAAGGTTTGAGCCAGCAGGTACTGGTACAAAAGATAATAAGTCCTTTGTTTCATTATAATAAGCATCTACTGAACCTGTTAATCGGTCATTGAATAATCCAAAATCTAAAGCGAGGTTGTAGTTTGTAGTTTCTTCCCATTTTAAATTTTCATCGAATCCATTTGGACGTAATGTAGGAATAAACTGCCCGTTGTTGAAGAAGCTTACTTGGTCATTAATAGCAGGCGTATAAACACCCAAGTATGCGTAGTTATTACCTACTTCTTGGTTACCGGTTACACCCCAACCACCTCTAAGTTTTAAGTTAGAAATAAATGAGTCTTTCATAAAGTCTTCGTTGCTGATTTTCCAACCAAATGATGCTCCAGGGAAATAACCTGTACGATTATCCGGAGAGAAGCGAGAAGAAATATCCGCTCTGTAACTTAAAGATAATAAGTATTTATCATCGTGATCAAAACTAGCTCTTGCAAAATAAGATTCTAAGCCGTTTCTATTAATTATTTCTGGATTAGTAATTAAAGCACCACCAGCACCAGTTAAGGTTTGATTAGAACTAATGTAAAACTCTTGATAAGCATGTCCAGCTGTAAGGTCTACCACAGTATTTATCGACTCAACATCTTTCTTATAGTTAAAATAAAAGTCAAGTGACGTATTTCTGTTTAATCCAGAATAGAAATTTTGAAAAGCAAAAGCGTTAGGATTATTAGGATTAGCTATATTAAATTGTTTTCCGTCATTCTCTGCGTAATCAATACCAGCATTTAAGTTAAAACGTAAATCTTTTAAAAACCAAAATTTATAATCGATGTTGAAGTTTGATATTAAACGCTTCGAGCGGTTATTATTTTGATTATCTTCTAATAGAGATAGAGGATTTCTAGGAGCCAAGTTGTCTCCTAATTCCGTGAAATTACCATTTTGATCAAAAATCGGTTGCGTTGGATCAAAGGCTACAGCAGCCCCGATGGCACCTGTATCTGCATAAGAATACTCATCAATAATACCTTTTGCAGTTAATGTTAATTTTAAATCATTATCTAATAGGCGCTGTACAAATGCAGTATTTAAAGCATTTCTTTCGTATAAATCCGTTCTAAGTGTACCTTGTTGAGATACGTGGTTAAGATTAACTCTAAAATTAAAGTTTTCGTAACCCTTAGAGGCAGTAACATTGTGTATTGCTCCTGTAGCTCTTTGATAAATTTCATCTTGCCAGTCGGTATTAGCATTGCCTGTCAAAGAAGTATCAAAAGCGGGTGAGATGTTAGCTAAGTTTCTGTACTGATCAGCACTTAAAACGTCTACTGTGTTGGTGACCTCTTGTACAGAAGCTTTTAAATCATACTCGATTTCTAATGGAGAATTTGTCTTACCCTTTTTGGTTGTAATTAAAATTACACCGTTAGAGGCTCTAGATCCATAAATAGCTGTAGCAGATGCGTCTTTAAGAACCACAAAATCTTCAATATCTGCTGGGTTAATAGCATTCAATGCGTTTCTTACACCTTGAACACCTCTTTGGTCTAAAGGTAATCCATCGACGACAATTAGTGGAGATTGATTAGCCGATAAAGACGATATACCACGGATTTGAATTTGAGAACCTTCACCTGCGGCACCACCGTTATTTGTAATCCTAACACCTGCAGATTTACCAGCTAATAATTGTTCTGGAGCCACAATTGCTCCACGGTTAAAGTCTTCGTCAGAAACTTTGTCTACGGCTCCAGTAGCATCTTGCTTGGTAGTAGAACCATAACCTATTAATACAATTTCATCTAGTTGTGCAGCGTCCTCTTGTAACACCACGTCAATTTTAGATTGTCCATTGTAAACTATTTCTTGATTAACGAAACCAACGAAAGAAAATACTAAAGTATCGCCGTTATTTACACTTAGGCTATACTTACCATCGAAATCTGTCGACGTTCCAGTGGTAGTTCCTTTAATAATGACATTTACTCCAGGTAATGGCATTGAGTTAGAACCATCTGTTACAGTTCCTGATACAGTGGATTGTGCAAACAGAGTTGCAGGTACCAAAAGAACACAAAACAAAATGGCATTTAAAAATGTTTTCATAAATTATTTTTAAGTTAATTGCTTTAGTTTATTTAACCATATTTTCACTTCTCGGGTTAAATTTATGTAAATTTAGAGCGTCGATTGTGTTAAAAAACATGACAAGCATCACGAAAACGTTTTCGTGTTAAAAACTTTTTGATAAAAGAAACTTGATGCATAATTTCAGAAAAAAATAAGAATTTCACAATAGCGAATATGTTAAATTATCAGGTCTACATTTATAAAATGGAAATAGAAAGGCTGATTTCGTAAATTTGAAATCTAAAAGTTAACTTAATGAAAAGAAAAATTACGCTTAAACAAATAGCTAAAGAATTAGATGTTTCTATATCTACTGTTTCTAAAGCATTACGTAATAGTGTTGAAATTAGCGAGGATACCAAGCAAAAGGTCCAAGCTTTTGCCAAGCTCTACAACTACAGACCAAATAACATTGCTTTAAGTCTTAAAAACCGCAAAACAAATACTATAGGTATAATTATACCCGAAATTGTGCATCATTTCTTTTCTAAAGTTATCCGAGGTGTAGAACTTGTGGCAAATCAACGTGGCTATAACGTAATTGTAGGTTTATCTAATGAGTCTTTTGCTAAAGAGGTTATTAATATGGAAATGTTGGCTAACGGAAGTATAGACGGCTTTATAATCTCACTCTCTAAAGAAACATTACGTCAACAAGATTACCATCATTTTAATGAAACAATCAATCAAGGAATGCCTATTGTTATGTTTGATAGAGTGGTGAATGAAATTCAGTGCGATAAGGTAATTGTTGATGATTTTGAAGGCGCGAAAAACGCCGTTGATAAGCTTGTAAATAACGGTTGCAACAACGTAGCGTTAATAACAACTAAAGATTATGTAAGCGTTGGAAGATTAAGAACACAAGGGTATATAGAATCTCTTAAAAATCATAATTTAGAATTAAAATCAGAGTTAATTCTAAAATTAGACGACAATATAGACTACGAAGTTAATCTTGATGCGTTAGAAAAAGAGATTCAACAGCTGTTTAAGGCTAACAAAACTATTGATGGTATTTTTGCTGTTAACGAATTATATGCACTTACTGCAATGCGAGTAGCAAGCAGGTTAGGTTTTAATGTTCCTAACGATATACAGGTAGTTGGTTTTACAGATGGTGTTTTATCTAAGCATTCTACCCCAAGTCTTTCTACAGTAAGTCAGCATGCACAATTAATGGGTGAAAAAGCGGCTACGTTGTTAATTGACCGATTAGAAAATGATGATGATTATGAAAACTACCAAACACAGATTATAGCCTCAGAACTTATTGAGCGTGAATCGACGAAGTAATGTTAACTTATTTGGCTGTTTCATATTCTTTACTACCTTTGTAACCATATCAAAACTAATATTTTCACTTCTCAAACGAAAAGTTTTGATAAGATAAGCTTATCAGAATAGTATTAATTTAAACATGCTATTAATGAAAAAGCGTATGCTAGGTTTCTGGGAAATTTGGAACATGAGTTTCGGTTTCTTAGGAATTCAATTTGGCTTTGCCCTTCAAGGCGGCTTTATGTCTCGAATATTTCAAACCCTTGATGCTAGTAAGGAAGATATCCCATTACTATGGATTGCGGCACCTTTAACGGGTTTAATTGTACAGCCAATTATAGGTTATTTAAGCGACCGTACTTGGCACAGAAAATGGGGACGAAGACGGCCTTATTTTTTAATTGGTGCAATTCTTAGTTCATTAGCATTATTTTTCGTGCCGTATTCTCCAGCACTTTGGATGGCCGCAGGTTTTCTTTGGATTCTTGATGCTTCCATTAATATTTCAATGGAGCCGTTTAGGGCTTTAGTAGCTGATAAGTTGAACGAAGCGCAGCGTACTTATGGTTTTGTAGTGCAAACTCTAATTATTGGCATCGGTACTTGGGTAGCGAGTAACTTACCTTGGTTGGTTTCGCAACTCGGTGTTAGTGATTCTGCAGATTTAGGTGTTGTGCCAAATTCTGTAAAAGTTGCTTTTGCTATTGGTGCTTTTGTCTTTTTAATCAGTATTCTTTACACAGTCTTTACAACTTCGGAATATCCTCCAGAAGATATGGAAGCCTTTGAAAGAGAACGCAAGCAGAAAAGCAGTTTCGTCTCAGACATTATAAATAATATTGGCAATATGCCAACCACAATGAAAAAACTTGGAGTGATTCAATTTTTTAGTTGGTTCGCCTTTTTCACAATGTGGAGTTTGGCAAATCCATCGTTGACAGAGCATATCTTTAAAACACCTGCGCCAGTACAATCAGATTTTAATATGGAAATTTCAGAGGATAAAGAGGCTTTTAATATCCAGAATACTGCATTCCAAAAATCATCAAATTTAGTAGGTTCTGCAATGGGTGTTTACGGATTATCTTCAATGGCATTCGCATTGATTTTAGTGGTTTACACTTCGAAAAGAAGATTGAATAGAAAGTATACACACATGATTGCACTCGCCATTGGTGGTGTTGGCTTTTTAATGATGAAATACGTTTCGCCAGAACAACTGAAATACTGTTTTATTTTAATAGGAATTTCTTGGGGAAGTATTCTATCTATGCCTTACGCCATGTTATCAAGTTCGGTAGATGAGAAAAAAATGGGAATGTTTATGGGATTATTCAATATGTTTATTGTAATTCCACAAATTATCGCAGCTCTTGGCGGCGTAAATTTTGTTTCCGGTCTATTAGGTGAAGAAGCTATTAATGCCATGACTGTCGCAGGAATTAGTTTAATTATTGCTGGCTTATGTAATTTCTTAATTACTAACAAATCGGCGATATCATATCAGCCAACAGAAGCTTAAAAATGAATAAAAAAGGATTCATATTTGACCTAGACGGTGTTATTGTAGACACAGCTAAATACCATTTCCTCGCATGGCGAAAACTTGCTAATGGACTAGGTAT
This sequence comes from Winogradskyella wandonensis, assembly GCF_004346845.1. Taxonomy (GTDB): domain Bacteria; phylum Bacteroidota; class Bacteroidia; order Flavobacteriales; family Flavobacteriaceae; genus Winogradskyella; species Winogradskyella wandonensis. The sequence continues at coordinate 213,647 of NZ_SMGI01000004.1, forward strand.
AGATTTTACTCATGAAGAAAACGAACAACTTAAAGGCGTAAGCCGTGTTCGCTCTCTCGAAAAAATATTAGAATGGGGCGGAAAAACCCTAAGCGAAGAAGAGTTTACAAGACTAATGGCAAAAAAGAACGAAGAGTATCTGGGATACATCAATAAGATGGACGCTTCAGAAATTCTTCCAGATGTCAATCGTGTATTAGAATTCTTATCTGAAAAAAATCAGGGTGTTGCATTGGGTTCTGCTAGTAAAAATGCTAGACCAATTTTAGAGAAAGTTAATCTCCTAGATAAATTTAATGCTATTGTAGATGGTAATGACGTATCTAAAGCCAAACCAGACCCAGAAGTTTTTCTCATAGGAGCAAAACTATTGAATATGAGACCAGAGGATTGTGTGGTTTTCGAAGATTCAGTTGCTGGTATTCAAGCTGCAAATAAGGCCGATATGATATCTATTGGTATTGGAGAAAAAGACGTTCTGCACGAAGCAGATTATGTATTTAAAGATTTTACAGAAATGTCTGAAGAGTTTATAGAGGCTATTGTTTCTGATAAAGTGACTAAAAAAATCAATTAAATCAGTTCATCACTGATATTACAATTAAGACAATGAATAATAATTATATAAAAGCGAATCCTTGGTCTATCATCGAAGAAGGATGGGATGCAAGCCGAGTAAAATCATCGGAAAGCCTAATGAGTTTAGGGAACGGAGCGATGGGTCAGCGTGCTAACTTCGAGGAATATTACTCAGGTGAAACCTTTCAAGGAAGTTACGTTGCAGGTGTTTATTATCCAGATAAAACACGTGTAGGTTGGTGGAAAAACGGATATCCAGAATATTTTGCAAAAGTACTCAACGCTCCTAATTGGATTGGAATTAATGTACACATTAACGACAAGCGTTTAGATTTAGCAACCTGTAAATCCGTAGAAAATTTTAGAAGGGAGCTCAACATGAAAGAAGGTTGGTTATCTCGAAGCTTTACGGCGACACTTCAGAACGATATTACAGTTAAAGTCGAAACAAGACGATTCCTAAGTTTAGATATCGACGAAATTGGTGCAATAGAATACAACGTTACACCCTTAAATGCAGATGTAAAGATAGAATATGCACCATACCTAGATAATGGCATCACCAATGAAGATTCTAACTGGGACGATAAGTTTTGGGATGTGCTAAGTGTAGATTTTGAAGACAATCAAGCGTTTATCGTGTCTCGTACCATGAAGACAGATTTCTACGTCTGTACCTATATGCAAGCCGAATTAGCCTTAAATGGTAAGACTATCAATACTGCTCCAGAAGTAGATGCCTACAAAGACATGATTTCTTTCGCTTACAGTCAAAATGTTTCGGCAAATCAAACCTTTACCATTACAAAATATGGTGGATACAATTCAGATAGAAATCACGATAGAAACCAATTAGTAGACGTTGCAAAAAAGACGCTTAATCATGTTTCAGAATTAGGGTTCAACACGCTTTTAGATAATCAAAAACAGGCTTGGGCAGAAATCTGGAATATGTCCGATATTACTATCGATGGCGATGTTGCAGCACAGCAAGGTATTCGTTTTAATATCTTTCAATTAAATCAGACTTATCTAGGAAAAGATGCGCGATTAAACATCGGACCTAAAGGATTTACTGGCGAAAAATATGGCGGAAGCACCTATTGGGATACAGAAGCCTATTGTATTCCGTTTTATATGGCAACCAAAGATCAGAGTGTTGCCAAAAGTTTGTTAGAATACCGTTACAAACACTTAGATAGAGCTATAGAAAATGCCGAAAAGCTAGGTTTCACTAACGGAGCAGCGCTATATCCAATGGTAACTATGAATGGTGAAGAATGCCACAACGAGTGGGAAATTACGTTTGAAGAAATACACCGAAACGGCGCCATTGCATTTGCTATTTTTAATTATCACAGATATACAGGTGATTATAGTTATATTCCTGAAAAAGGTCTTGAGGTGCTTATAGGAATTGCTCGTTTTTGGCAGCAACGTGCTAATTTTTCTACCGCAAAGAATAAGTATGTTATTCTTGGTGTTACAGGACCAAATGAATACGAGAATAATATTAATAACAATTGGTACACTAACTATATCGCAAAATGGTGTATTGATTATGCGATAGAAAATATTGAAAAGGTGAAGTCTGAATGCGCTTCAGATTATAACCGAATCATGGCAAAAGTTAATTTGTCTGAAGACGAATTGTCAAAATGGAAAGCCGTTGCTGGCAATATGTATTTTCCTTATGATGAAGAACGAAATATCTACTTACAGCAAGATGGATTTTTAGATAAAGAATTAATAACTGTAGCAGATTTACCAAAATCAGAAAGACCAATTAATCAAAAATGGTCATGGGATAGAATTCTACGTTCACCATATATAAAGCAAGCGGATACACTTCAAGGATTTTATTTCTTCGAAAACCATTTTACAGATGAAGAATTAGAGCGTCATTTTGATTTTTACGAACCATTTACACTTCACGAAAGTTCGTTATCACCTTGTGTACATAGTATTCAAGCAGCTAAACTTGGGCGTATGGACCAAGCATATGAGTTTTATTTAAGAACGTCTCGCTTAGATTTAGACGATTACAATCACGAAGTAGAAGAAGGATTGCACATTACGTCTATGGCAGGAACTTGGATGAGTATTGTTGAAGGTTTTGGTGGTATGCGTATTATAAATGATACCTTGTCTTTTGAGCCTAAAATTCCTGAGCAATGGGAAGCGTATTCCTTTAAAGTGAATTTTAGAAACCAAATACTTAGAGTTAATGCTTGTAAAGGACATACCCACTTTGAGTTAGAAGGTGACCATGACCTTAATATATTGGTAAACGGAAAACCAATTACAATTACAGCTAATAGCTTAGTTACAGTGTAAATAATTATAAGCCTTACAAGAAATTCTTGTGAGGCTTTTTTAATACAACTTCATATGAAATCATCTAATTCTCACTTTCTAATCATAATGTTTTTGTCGCTGTTAGTATGTGTGTCATGTAAGAAAAACAAGACCGAAGAAACTATTGAAAACCAAACTGAAGTTGTAGACCAAAACGATATAGAACGTGTAGAGCCGCCACATTGGTGGGTTGGTTTTAAAAGTGATAGTCTACAGTTAATGATTCATCACGATAATATTGCTGATTTTTCACCAAGTATTTCTTACGAAGGTGTAACCGTAGAAAAAGTTTCGAAAGGCGATAATAGCAATAACTATTTGTTTATTGATTTAGATATTTCAAAAGCAAATTCGGGGAAATTCAATATAAAATTTGAAAACGAAAATGCTGAAACCTTATTAGCAACATACGAGTTAAAAGAACGATTAAGGCCATCTGAGGATTATGTAGGTTTTAATAGCAGTGATGCTATTTACCTAATTACACCAGACCGTTTTGCAAATGGCAATGTGGCTAACGATTCACCTTCAGGTATCGAAGGACAGCCAGAACTTTTAGAGCGTACCGTTGATAGAACAAATAGTTATGCTAGACATGGCGGCGATATTTCAGGAGTTATTCAGCATATAGATTACATTAAAAATCTTGGTTTTACAGCTGTTTGGCCTCAGCCACTATTAACTAATGATATGCAAGAAGGGTCTTATCATGGGTATGCCATCACAGATTTATACCAAATAGATCCGCGTTTTGGAACCAATGAAGAGTATCAGCTATTATCTAAAAAACTACAAGAAAATGGCATGAAACTCATTATGGACCAAGTGGCAAACCATTGCGGCTTGTACCATTGGTGGATGAAAGATTTACCTTTTAAAGACTGGCTAAATCTTCAACAAAATTTTGAAGAAAATAGAGAAAACTGGGGAAATTCCTTCACAACATATTCCAACCACAGGCGTACAACTAATCAAGATATTTATGCCTCCGAAGCGGATAGAAAAGGAAATAACCAAGGTTGGTTTGTGGCAACCATGCCAGACTTGAATCAGCGTAATCCGTTTATGGCAAGATACATTATTCAAAATAGTATTTGGTGGATTGAGACCGCTCAGTTAGGAGGCATCCGTCAAGACACGTATCCTTACCCAGACAAACAGTTTATGAGTGATTGGGCTGGCGCGATTATGACAGAATATCCTAATTTTTCTATTGTTGGTGAAGAATGGAGCTATAATCCGTTACTTATTGGCTATTGGCAAGAAGGCGCAAAAAATAACGATGGTTACGATTCTAACCTCAAATCTACTATGGATTTTGCTATGCAGCAAAAAGTGGTTGATGCCATTAAAGAAGAAGAATCTTGGGATAAAGGTTTGGTTAAAATCTACGAAGGCCTAGCTAATGACTTTCATTATGCCAATCCAAAAGACATTATGATTTTTGAAGGCAATCATGATATGAGTCGCATTTTTACACAAATGGATGGCGACGTAACCAATACAAAAATGGCTATGGCAACGTATGCTGTTATGCCGCGTATCATTCAAATGTACTACGGAACAGAAATCTTAATGGATGATTTTGAAATTCCGGGAGACCACGGTTTAATTCGTACTGATTTTCCTGGTGGTTGGCAAGGCGATACGGTAAATGCATTTACTGGCGAAGGTTTAACGGAGGACCAAAAGGATATGCAAGCGTTTATTACCAAATTATTCAATTTTAGAAAAAATAGTAAAGCCATTCATGATGGTAAAACCGTTCATTTTGCACCTTTTGTAGGAACATACTTTTTGTATAGAACTCTAGGCGATGAGACCGTTGTTTTAATCCTAAATAAAAACGAAAAGCCAATTACGATAGACCTTAATTACCAATCTGAAATGGGATTAAAAGGAAAAACGCTTACAAATGTAATAACAGGAGAGTCTCAACTTTGGGGAGATGTTTTGGAGCTAAAGCAAAAAGGCGTAACGCTTTTAACCACTAAAATGAATTAAAAATTAAAGCGTCATGCTAAACTGTCACACTGAGCGCAGTCGAAGTGTTGTTTCAGCATCACATAATTTAGAACAAAATATGAAATACATCATCTACATTTTTACGTTTCTATTTTTTGCGATAAGTGTTAATGCACAAGAAAGCTTAGAATTTAAAAAACTCGAAAACGCAGTTTTAGCTGGCGGTACTTTACTTCGTGTTGAAGCATTTCCTTCAGAAAATATAAAGCCAAGGCCAGTTGACGTTTGGTTGCCAGAAAACTATACTGCGGATAAAAAATATGCCGTGCTTTATATGCACGATGGGCAAAATTTATTTGATGCCACCACCACTTGGAACAAGCAAGAATGGATGGTAGACGAATGGGCAACAAAATTGATGAATAGTGGCGAAGTTAAAGATTTTATTGTAGTAGGTGTTCACAACATTCCGCAAATACGTTGGCAAGATTTATACCCAGAAAAAGCTATGAATTTTATGCCAACTAAGGTTAGAGATTCATTAATAACTATAGCAAAGGAAAGTAACTTTAATGTCAATTTTAAGGGCGATGAGTATTTAAGTTTTCTCGTTGATGAACTAAAGCCAGTAATAGATAATCAGTTTTCTGTACTGAGCGATAAAGAAAACACATTTGTTGCAGGCTCTAGTATGGGCGGCTTAATGTCTATGTATGCAATATCAGAATATCCAGATGTTTTTGGCGGTGCTGGGTGTTTGTCAACGCATTGGCCAGGCGCAATGCCATCACCAAATAATCCGCATCCTGTAGCCATTTTTGATTATATGAAAAAAAATCTACCAGAAGCAGGAACGCATAAGTTGTATTTCGATTATGGTAACAAAACCTTAGACCAATATTATCCGAAGTATGCGCCAAATGTAGATGAGATTTTAAAGGAAAAAGGGTACACAGATAACGATTCTAAAAATTTGTTTTTTGAAGGTACAAACCACTCAGAGCAGTCTTGGAATCAACGTTTAAACCAACCATTAGTATTCCTATTAGGGAAGTAATTTAATTTTTTTGTCATGCTGAATTTAATTCAGCATCTCATCGTTCTTATGAAGAAATCAATATATACACTTTTAGCGCTTTTACTATTCCACTTTGTAAGTGCCCAAAACCCAAACCGAGTTTACCAATCACATAACGAAGAAAACGATGTATTTTCTGTGGTAACAAATGATGGCGAATACCAGTTTCGATTCTATTCTCAAACTATTATTGAAACGACATTTATACCGAGTGGAGAAAATCAGAATCTAAACTCTCATGCTGTGGTTTTAAAGCCGCAAAATATTGATGCAAAATACAAGTATGTTGGTAACGTCATTTCATATTCGAGTAAATCGCTCTCAGTAAATGTAACAACCGAACCATTTCAGGTTTCCTATTCTTATCAAGGTAAACCAATCATCTCCGAAAAAAGAGGTTATTACAAAAGCGCTCACCAACCCATGGAAATGGTCAAAGGCAACATCATCGCCGATGAAACGGAAAAAATAGAATTTAATCTTACGCCAGACGAAGTGTTGTACGGTGGCGGCGCTCGAGCTTTAGGTATGAATCGTCGAGGACATCGTTTACCACTTTTCAACAGAGCACATTACGGCTACGAAACCGAATCTAAATTGATGAATTTCACCATGCCTATTGTAGCATCATCTAATCAATACATGATTCATTTCGATAACGCACCAATTGGCTATCTAGATTTAGACAGCAAAAAGGATAATACACTAACTTACGAAACGGTTTCTGGACGTAAAACTTATCAAATCATAGCTGGAAATTCTTGGTACGACATCATCGAAAACTACACCAACTTAACAGGTAAGCAGCCCATGCTTCCACGTTGGGCTTTAGGGAATTTTTCAAGCCGATTTGGTTATCATTCCCAAAAAGAGGTCGAAGCAACTATAGCCAAGTTTAAAGAAGAGAAAATTCCTGTAGATGCTATAATCTTAGATTTGTATTGGTTTGGTAAGGACATAAAAGGCACAATGGGTAATTTGGAAGTATTTAGAGATTCCTTCCCAGATTTTGAAGGCATGGTAGCGCGACTTAAAACTAAAGGCGTAAAAACCATTCCTATTACAGAGCCTTTTGTATTAACCACATCCAAAAAATGGGACGAAGCTGTACAGAAAGATATTTTAGCAAAAGACTCCATTGGTAATCCTGCGCGTTACGATTTTTACTTTGGCAATACAGGCATCATCGATATTTACAAACCAGAGGGCGAGGCTTGGTTTTGGGATATTTATAAAGGTTTGGCTGATAAAGGTGTTTCAGGTGTTTGGGGTGATTTAGGCGAACCAGAAGCACATCCAAACTGGGTACAACATCATACGGGTTCGGCTGCAGAAGTTCATAATATTTATGGTCACGATTGGGCTAGATTGGTCTATGAAGGTTATAAAAGAGATTTCCCTAACCAGCGGCCATTCATTTTAATGCGTGCGGGATATTCGGGTTCACAACGCTACGGCATTGTGCCTTGGTCTGGCGATGTTAATCGTACTTGGGGTGGATTGCAAAGTCAACCCGAAATTGCCTTACAAATGGGACTACAAGGTCTAGCTTATATGCACAGCGATTTAGGTGGTTTTGCAGGAGCAAACTTAGACGACGAGCTATATGCGCGTTGGTTACAATACGGCGTTTTTCAACCAATTTTTAGACCTCATGCACAAGAAGATGTGCCTAGTGAGCCAATTTACAGAAGCGAAAAAGTAAGGCGTTTAGCCTCTTTTGCCATAGAAATCCGCTATAGATTATTGCCTTACAATTATCATTTAATGGCTTTAAATCATATTGAAGGGACACCGTTAATGCGGCCGCTGTTCTTCGAAGAGCCAGAGAATATAGAGTTATACACATACTCCAAAACCTATTTATGGGGACAAGATATTTTGGTGTCTCCTGTTTTGGAAGCAGGACTAAAAACGCAAGAGGTTTATTTTCCAAAAACTGCTAATTGGTTTAATATAGAAACTGATGAAATTATTGAAGGCGGACAAACCAAAGCCATAGAGTTACATCCTGCATATATCCCAACTTATGTGCGTGCTGGTTCTTTTATACCATTAGCTAAGACCATGCAATCTACGGAAGACTATGATGTTAATACGTTTCAACTTCAGTATTATCATGACGCATCTGTAAAAGAATCAGAACGTGAGTTTTATTTCGATGATGGAAAAACAGCAAATGCAATTGAGAAAGGAATGTATGAACTTTTAGAATTTGAAGCTGAGCAAAAAGGGGCTTGGCTAAACATCGAATTTGAAGCTGAGATAGGAGACAATTATAATTCAGAAGCAAAACAGATTTCGCTAACAGTTCACAATATTCAGAAACAACCAAAGCGAATTAAAATTGATGGCAAAAAGCTTGAAGGTAAATATAATTCAGAATACAAAACCTTAACATTAGATGTTGTTTGGGATACGTCGAAAGAAAAAGAAATTAGAATAAAGTTGAATAAATAATTCAAGAATGAAAAAACTAAAAGTTATTATAGCTACTATAGTTTTAATAGGTTTTTACAGCTGTAAAAATGAAACTGAAGAGGCATCTCAGACAAAAACTAATGTTGAAGATATCAAAACAAATATGAAGAAAAAAGAAGTCGTTTATCAAGTTTTTACAAGACTTTTTGGAAATACAAACACTACAAACAAGCCATGGGGAACTATTGAGGAAAATGGCGTTGGGAAGTTTAACGATTTTACCGAAAAGGCATTAAAAGAGATTAAGGATTTAGGCGTCACTCATATTTGGTATACAGGCGTGCCGCATCATGATGTCATTACCGATTACACTAAATATGGCATTTCTAACGACGACCCAGATATTGTAAAAGGTCGAGCAGGTTCACCTTATGCCGTTAAAGATTATTACAATGTTAATCCAGATTTGGCAGTAGATGTTAACAACCGCTTGCAAGAGTTTGAAGCCTTAATTGAAAGAACACACAAAGCGGGACTTAAGGTTATCATAGATATTGTTCCTAATCATGTTGCACGAAACTATAAAAGTATTACAAATCCAGATGCTTCAACAGATTTCGGAGCTGAAGATGATACATCCGTTGCGTATCATGTTAACAACAACTTTTATTACAATCCTGGTGAAGCATTTAAAGTACCCGAGTGGAAAAATGGGTATCAACCTTTAGGAGGTGAAAATCATCCAATGGCAGATGGTAAGTTTGAAGAAGTGCCTGCAAAATGGACAGGTAATGGTTCTAGGGCATCACAGCCAGATATGTACGATTGGTACGAAACGGTGAAGGTTAATTACGGTGTTTCGCCAGATGGAAAAAAGGATTTTGATGAATTGCCAGAAGGTTATGATAATGAAGGCTACAGAATACATTTTGAATTTTGGAGTAATAAAAATGTGCCGCATTCTTGGATAAAATTCAAAGATATTGCGTTGTATTGGACCGCTAAAGGTGTTGATGGTTTCCGATTTGATATGGCAGAAATGGTGCCCGTTGAGTTTTGGAGTTATATGAACTCAGCTATTAAAATGAAAAATCCCAATGCCTTTTTATTGGCAGAAGTTTACAATCCAAGTTTATATCGTGATTATATCAAAAAAGGAAAGATGGACTATTTGTACGATAAAGTTCAATTGTATGACACTTTGAAACACGTTATGCAAGGGCATGGAAAGACAGATAATATTCCACCAATTTTCGAGGACTTATCAGATATTGAGCATCACATGCTTCATTTTTTAGAAAACCATGACGAGCAACGTATTGCGAGCCCAGATTTTGCCGGCAATGCTGAAAAAGGAAAGCCTGCTATGGTGGTTTCTGCAACAGCAACAACAGCGCCTACGATGGTTTATTTTGGTCAAGAATTTGGAGAGCCAGGCGCAGAAGATTTAGGTTTTGGCGACCCAACCCGAACTTCAATTTTCGATTATGGAAGCGTTCCAAGTCTAGTGCGTTGGGTAAATGATAAAAATTTTGACGGCGGACAATCTACAAAAGAGGAGTTAGAGTTACGAGATTTCTACAAAAGGCTACTCAACTTTACGATTAATAGCTCAGCGCTAATGGGCGAGTATTACGATATTCATTTGTATAACCGGCAGAATACTGAGTGGTATAATGACAAGGTGTTGAGTTTTGTGCGTTGGTCCGATGAAGAAAAACTGATTATTGTCTCAAATTTTAATGATGAAAACACCTATGGTTTTGACTTGCAATTACCAGAAGATTTAATTTCAAAATTAAAATTAACTGATGGTTTGTATGAAGTAGAAGACCAATTGTACGGTAATTATGCTTCAAAATTAAAAGTCGAAAACGGAAAGGCTTCAGTACGCATAGATATTAAGCCTTTAGAATCGTTTGTATTAAAAATTAAACAGTAAACAGATGAAAAAATTAATCCTGGTTATAGTTGCCATTACAGCATTTAGTTGCAATAATTCAAAAACAGAAGCAAATAAATCTGAAACTTCAACAGCAAAATCTGAGACAGAAACAGTAAGTGAAAATGTGTTTCCTTGGGAAGCAGCTAACATCTATTTTCTGTTAACCGACCGTTTTAATAACGCTGATACGTCTAACGATTTAATGTACGGAAGACAAGATGATGCCGCGGTTTTACGCGGATATAAAGGTGGCGACTTAAAAGGTGTTACTCAAAAAATTAACGAAGGCTATTTTACAGACTTGGGTATTAATGCCATTTGGATGACACCGATTGTAGAGCAAATTCACGGCAGCACAGATGAAGGTACCGGAAAAAGTTATGGCTTTCATGGGTATTGGACAAAAGACTGGACGGCTATCGATGCTAATTTAGGAACGCGAGAAGATTTAAAAGCATTGGTGGATGCTGCGCATAGCAAAGGTATCCGCGTTGTATTAGATGCTGTAATTAATCACACTGGACCAGTCACCGAAAAAGACCCTGTTTGGCCAAGCGATTGGGTGCGTACAGAGCCGCAATGCCAATACACAAATTACGAAAATACCACATCGTGTACGCTCGTTAAAAATCTTCCAGACATAAGAACTGATAGTAACGAAAATGTAGAATTACCACCACAACTTGTAGCTAAATGGAAAGCCGAAGGGCGCTATGAGCAAGAGGTAAAAGAACTTGATGCCTTTTTTGAGCGCACAGGTCATCCACGTGCGCCGCGTTTTTACATCATGAAATGGTTAACGGATTACATTACCGATTTTGGAATTGATGGTTACCGTTGTGATACTGTAAAACATACGGAGCCTTATGTGTGGCAAGAATTCAAAACCGAGTGTGATTATGCATTTGCACAATACAAGACTAATAATCCTGATAAGGTTTTAGATGATACAAACTTTTATTTGGTAGGCGAAATTTATAACTACGGGATTAGTGGCGGAAAACTATTCGATTTTGGAGATAAAAAAGTGAACTTTTACGACGATAAGTTTTCGAGTCAAATAAATTTTGAATTTAAATGGAACGCCAAACAAATGCCTGCAAATGACGTATTTAAAAAGTATGATGATATCCTTCAAAATGAATTAAAAGGGTACAGTGTACTCAATTACATGTCATCTCATGACGACGGACAACCATTTGATAAAACTCGCGAAAAACCATACGAAACAGCAACCTTACTTTTCTTAACGCCAGGCGCGTCACAAGTGTACTATGGTGATGAAATTGCCAGAGAGCTTGTTGTTGATGGCGCCACAGGAGATGCCAATTTACGCTCGTTAATGGATTGGGATAAAGCAACAAATAATCCTGAAACTCAAAAGATTTTAACCCATTGGCAAAAGTTAGGGCAGTTTACAGCAACACACCCAGCGGTTGGTGCAGGGAAGCATCAATTAATATCTGATGATAACGGATTGATTTTCTCTCGTGTAAGACATGATGATAAAATTATAGCAGGAATTAACCTTTCTAAAGGTAACAAATCAATTAAAGTGTCTTCGATATTTGAAGACGGTACTAATTTGAAAGATTTTTATTCGGGTAAAGAGATGAAAGTTGAAAACGGCGCTGTTACTGTAGATTCCCCATTCGATATCGTATTATTAGAAGAGAAATAACGATGAAACTACAAGCCTTTTCCATAGCATTAATTGCTTTATTGTGTTTCTCCTGTAATTTGAGAAATGATAATTCAGCAAAATTAAAAGTTGAATCACCAAATGGTAAAATAGCTGTTCAGCTTGAATTAGATAAACTAGGGCAACCATTTTATCAAGTACAATTCAATAATAAAAAAGTTGTAGATACGTCTTATTTAGGATTTGAATTTGTAGATGCAGAACCATTAAAAGGTAATCTAAAAGTCATTAGCGCTAAGGTGAATAGCTTCAATGAAACATGGGAAATGCCATGGGGCGAACAAGGAAAAGTTGAGAATAATTACAGATATCTTACGATTCAACTTGAAGAAACTGTAGCACCAAACCGAAAAATCGGATTAACCTTTAAAGTTTACGATGACGGTATTGGCTTTAGATACGAGTTTCCAGAACAAGACGGTTGGGATGAAGTTTTAATTAAAGAGGAAGAAACTCAATTCAATCTTACAGAAGACTACACAACATTTTGGATTCCTGGCGATTGGGATATTTACGAGCACTTATACAGTACAACAAAATTATCAGAAATTGATGCGCCTCAATACGCAGAGCATGTCAATTTAGCTCAAACATATATCCCAGAAAATGCCGTAAATACGCCTGTAACACTGGTAGGCAAAGATGGTGTGCATTTAAGCTTTCATGAGGCAGCTTTGGTGGATTACTCTGGTATGACTCTAAAAGTTGACACAGAGAATTTAAGTTTAAAAAGCCACCTAGTTGGCTCTGAAAATACAGATTACAAAGTAAAACGACAATTGCCCTTCAATACACCTTGGCGTACTATTCAAATTACAGATAATGCACCAAATCTAATAGCGTCTAAACTCATTGTTAACCTTAATGAGCCAAATAAGTTAGGTGATGTTTCTTGGTTTAAACCTATGAAATATACAGGTGTTTGGTGGGAAATGCATCTTGGTAAATCGTCTTGGGATTACGGCATGGAAATGGTTGATGGCCAATGGACAGATACAGGAAAAGCACATGGACGCCATGGCGCAACAACAGAAAATGTAAAGCGTTTTATAGATTTTTCTGCCAAGAATAATATTGGTGGTGTTTTAGTCGAAGGTTGGAATACAGGTTGGGAACGTTGGATTGGTTTTGATGACCGCGAAGGTGTTTTCGATTTTGTAACACCTTATCCAGACTATGATTTGGATGAGGTTACCAGATATGCTAAGGAAAAAGGCGTTGAGATTATAATGCATCACGAAACTTCTGCGGCAACTGAAACCTACGAAAAACAACAAGATACGGCATATGCGCTTATGCAGAAATACGGAATGCACGCTGTTAAATCGGGTTATGTTGGTAAGATTCTACCAAAAGGCGAATACCATCACGGACAATACATGGTCAACCAATATAATAATGCGGCAATTAAAGCAGCAAAATATGAAGTTGCCGTAAACGCGCATGAGCCTATAAAAGCTACAGGACTTCGCAGAACCTACCCGAATATAATTTCTAGAGAAGGTTTGCGAGGTCAAGAGTTTAATGCTTGGGCAGAAGATGGTGGTAATCCGCCAGAGCATTTGCCAATTGTTGCATTCACTAGGATGTTAGCTGGGCCAATAGATTTTACACCTGGTATTTTCAATATTAAATTCAACGAGTATAAGACTCAAAATCAAGTTAATACAACTCTAGCTCAGCAATTAGCGTTGTATGTTGTGATTTATAGTCCAATACAAATGGCTGCAGATTTGGTTGAGCATTACGAAGCAAATCCAGAGCCACTTCAATTTATAAAAGATGTTGGTGTAGATTGGAGCGACACCAAGGTTTTAAATGGTGTTGTTGGCGATTATGTGACGATAGCTCGAAAAGAAAAAAACACTGGTAATTGGTTTGTTGGTGGCATTACAGACGAAAATGCTAGGGATATTGATATAGATTTTAGTTTTTTAGATAAAAACGAAGATTACGACGTTCGTATTTATAAAGATGGGGCTAATGCACACTGGGATAAAAACCCATTAGATATCAAAATTGAAAAACTAAAAATCGACTCAACTTCAACTTTAAAAATTCATCTCGCAGAAGGTGGCGGTTTTGCAATCTCTTTAATTAAAAAATAATTATCTAAATCTCGTAACAAATTGAAACTAAGATAGTCTTAGTATAAACGACTATTTTAATTATTCGTAACTTTGCGCTTAGAAATTATTTACGGTTTTGGATATAAACGAACATATAGAATCGCCTTTTGTGATTAAAATTAGCTTCGAGAAGCTACTTGATCAGTACAAAACGCTTATCAATGCAGATAATGATTTTATTGCTGCCAACGCAAAGCGCGTACTTAAAATTGCAGAGAAAAACCCAGTATTAAGAGATGGTTTTAGCGATATTACTTATTTCAAAACCTATGAAACTGAGATTGAAGGAATTTTACAAGACGCTTTTAGTCCACTTCTTACGCACAATGAAATAAAAACGGCAACTGTCCCTTTTCAGGATATTATTTTTAACGCGTCAGAGCGTTTTAAGTCTATTTTAGCAACGGCAGGTAAAGATTTTGATTTAAAAATCAAAAACATGCCCGAAGACCAGACTTACATTATTGCCTGTACTATAATTCTTAATTTTTGCTACGGATATAACATCAATTTTAAGCGACCGTTTCTTTACGAAATCCCTGATGAAAAAGGAGTTATGCGCTATTATAAGATATTGTACAATGGCGATTTTATAAATATAGTTCCTAAGCCAGAGGCACCAAAGATTACTCAAGACGATTTTGAAGAACTCCTAGATAATTTTGAAAATATCGAATTATGGAAATCTAAATTCCCTCCAAATAGTTACGAATTTAAGGGTTTTATAATATCTAATATGTTCGATGTTACGGACGACCAATCCATTTCGAACATAAAATCTTCACTTATTGGAGAAGATAAGCGAAAAAACGAAGGTTTTATGGAAGAATTTCATGAAGTCTTTAGATCATTACTCGGTTTAAAAAATATTAAAGTAGGTTTCTCTATTTACAATAAAGACGAGGATACGTTCGAGCGAGTTTATGGCGCAGGAATGACCAGCTATTTACTCAACGATTTAGAAGCAAAACAATGTACCGATGCGTTATGTAAATGGTCTTACAGTAGATTATTAAAAGAAAATAAATACTTCTCTATTTCTGATGTAGAAAAAGCATATGCCAAAGGCCAATCCTGTGCTCCGCATATAAAAGTGCTTCAAAAGCAAGGGATTAAAAGCGCCATTTTTGCGCCGATAGCCAATGACGAAGGTCTTATGGGTATTTTAGAAATTGTTTCAGAAAAACCCAAAGTTCTTAACAGTATTAACGCTAACAAGTTAATAGATGTAATGCCGTTTATAGTATCGGCTGTAGAACGAAGCAAGAAAGAGGAAGAAAATTTAATTGAGGCTATAATTCAGAAAGAATGTACCTCTATACATTCTAGTGTTCACTGGCGTTTTGTAAAAGAGGCTAGAAATTTCATTAAAGATCAACTAAATGGAATAGAGCCTAATTTTAGTCAAATAGCATTTAACGATGTCTATCCGCTTTATGGACAAATAGATATCAAAGGGTCATCACAAGCTAGGAATTCTGCTACTCAAAAAGATTTAACACTTCAGCTTAATAAAATCAAAGCGTTAATTCAAACAGCCTCAGATTTAGATAATTTACCGGTGTACGAGCAGTATATTTATCAGATTGGACGATTTTTAGACGACTTAAATACAAATTTCCAAGTAGATAGCGAACAACGTATATCGCGATTTATAAAAGAAGACATAAAACCAATTCTTAAGCACCTTCAAACAAAAGATAGCCTGAGTGAGCTTGTGGACGATTATTATAAGTCTATCGATAAGCAAACAAATACAATCTATCACTACAGGAAGAATTACGATGATGCTATTTCTATGATTAATAGAGAAATGGCATCGCTTCTAGACCAAAAACAAATTGAAGCACAAAAAATGTATCCACATTATTTTGAGCGTTACAAGACAGATGGTGTAGAGCATAATATGTACATTGGAGAGTCTATTACTAAAGAAAATAGTTTTAATCCTATTTACCTTTATAATCTAAGGTTGTGGCAACTCCAGATTATGTGTGAAATGGAGAACACCTATTATCAGATGCAAACACGTTCTAAGTTTCCAATACATCTAGATGTGGCCTCTATGATATTAGTATTTAGTCAACCATTGTCTATAAGCTTTAGAATGGACGAAAAGCAATTTGATGTAGATGGTACTTATAATGCCCGATACGAAATTGTAAAGAAACGTGTGGACAAAGCTTTTATAAAAGGCACTAACGAGCGCGTTACTCAAAAAGGAAAGATAACCATCGTTTATTCGCAAAAAGATGATGAACGTGAGTATCTAAGATATATAAGATTCTTACAGTCCAAAAATTATTTAGATACTGATGTTGAAATTGTAGAGTTAGAAGATTTACAAGCTGTCACAGGTTTAAAAGCCATACGTGTTAGTGTCCTGTATCACAAGAGTGATAACGATAAGTCATATTATACATACGACGATTTAATGAAGGAAATTAACGCTTAATCTAAGCGACTTCTGCAATCGAAAATGACACAGCAAAAGCAATAACACTGATTACTAAACCCACAATAAATACAGTGTAAGTCGTTCGTAAAAGATTGTATTTTCGGTTAAGAACAAGCCCTAGGAAATATAAATCTTTAGTCAGTGAACCGTAGAGGTATTCTTTGTCTTTCATCATTTCTTGCATAGCCCATTCGAATTCATCGAGTTTCATTTGATGAAAATTTCCAAAGAATAAGAGATTAACCTTTCTGTCAGCAACATCTTCTTTAGTAAACTTTCCTTTGGTTACATTTGGCCGCGTCGCCATAACCGAAAGGATTATAGAAGCAACTGTAGATATCATAAAGATAAGTGTTGGGTAAATTAGATAGGTATTCGATGGATTATCTAATTTAGGCAGCAAGTTAGAAATTGCTACAGATATAATAATAGCATTCACAGAGAGTAAAATATTGGCTTTGGTATCTGCAATATCACTTAAAGTAATATGATTTCTAAGCGCCACTCTAAACATCGTTTCAATACCTCTGTCTGGTAATTCTAGTTTTTCTTGCTTAAACTTAAGCTCTGCTTTTTTCTGTTTTAGCTTTTCTGTTCTAGACTTAATCTTGTTTTGACTCTGAATAAGCTTAGCCAAATTTTTACCTTTTCGGCTTTCCCATTTGCTTGTAGCAATAGCTGTATAAAACGTATGATTACTTAAAAATTTAATGTTTTCTTCTAACCATTCAGATTTCGAAAATTTTTTGTTCGAAGTAAGCTCCCACTCTTTTCGCAACAAGGATGCATAGTTTGCATAATTCTTACTTGATATATGGGCGGAGTCAGCATCTCTAATTAAGCCTTCTAGTTCATTTTTAGGCTCATAACTCATTTCCGTAGCCATAATAATAGCAGCTACTCCATCAATATTTTCTTGTGAAACATCTTTCGATACTAAAAATTTTGTAGCAATTTTTACGCTCTCTTTTTCATGATTTTTTATCTGTTTCGTAAAGCCAACATCGTGAAACCAAGCCGCAATTCTTAGCTGTAATTTTTCATTTTCAGAAAGCTTACTGTCTTCTATAAGTTCTTCAACTTTACTAACTACACGTTGCGTATGTGCTAAATTATGATAGACAAAATTAGGGTCAAGATGGTCGTTTAAATAGTGTGTAACAAAGCTTTCAGCATCTTTAATAAGTGTCTCCATAAAAATAAATTATACACGAATTTAAGAATTATTTGTGAGCAAAAAATGTGGTATTATCATAACTTTAGATTTGGTGCTATTTTGAAAGGTTTTGAGGAGTAAATCGACCAAGTAAGTATCATTAATTTTAGAGTGAAATGAAAGCAATTTGGAATAACACAATAATAGCCGAAAGCGAGGATACTGTTGTCATAGAAGGCAACCATTATTTTCCGCACGAAAGTATAAAGTCAGAATATTTTAAGCCAAGCAATACACATACAATTTGTCCTTGGAAAGGTACGGCGTCTTACTACACTTTAAATGTAGAAGGAAGCGAAAATAAAGATGCGGCATGGTACTATCCAGAAGTTTCAGAGCTGGCAAAAGGTATTAAAAATAGGGTAGCATTTTGGCGAGGTGTTACAATTGAGAAATAACTTGCACCAACATGAAAAATCAAAGACTTAAAATAAAAAATAGAAAGGGATTGTTGCTTAATGCACAGTTAGAATTGCCAGCTAATCAGAAACCAAATTACTTTGCCATTTTTGCACACTGCTTCACATGTAATAGTAACCTAAATGCCGTAAGACATATTAGTCGTGCATTAACCCAAGATGGTTTTGCGGTAGTAAGATTTGATTTTACGGGCTTGGGTCGAAGTGAAGGTGAGTTTGCTGATAGTCATTTTTCGGCTAATGTAGAAGATTTAGTAGATGTGCATAATTACATTTCACATAATTTTATAGCCCCAAGTTTACTTGTAGGTCATTCCCTCGGAGGTGCGGCCGTTTTGGTAGCGGCTTCCCAGATTGAAGCTGTAAAAGCGGTTGCAACTATTGGTGCACCTGCAGATGTATCTCATGTAAAGCATCATTTTTCTCATGGTTTAGAGGCTGTAAAAGAAAAAGGCGAGGTAGAAATAAATATCGGAGGCAGACCCTTCAAAATTAATAAAGATTTTGTCAAAGCTTTTGACGATACAGATTTACCAAAAGTTGTAAAATCATTACGAAAGCCTATTCTTGTAATGCACTCACCACTAGATAAAATTGTAGCTATAGAGAATGCAAAAAAAATATATGATAGTGCAATGCATCCAAAGAGTTTTGTGTCTTTGGATGATGCAAATCATTTACTCACCGAAGAAAAAGATAGTAAGTATGCGGGCGAAGTAATTGGAACATGGGCAAAACGCTATTTCCCTAAAGCCGAAAATAAAATGCTAGATACCCAAGGCGAACAACTTGTAGGGCATCTAAATATTATAGAAGATAACTTTACGACGTCTATTCAAACCAAAAACCATACAATGATTGCTGATGAACCTGCAAGTATAGGTGGTGCCGATTTTGGGCCATCACCATACGAATATCTTAATGCAGCTTTAGCAGCGTGTACAGTCATGACCTTAAAGATGTATGCCGAAAGAAAAAAATGGGATTTACAAGAAGTATTTGTCTATATATCACATTCTAGAAAACACAGCCAGGACTTAAACATCGAGTTAGAAAAACCAAAATATTTAGACCACATAACTAAGAAATTAAAATTTGTTGGTAACTTAGAAGACCAGCAAAAAGAAAGATTAAAAGAAATTGCATCCCGTTGTCCAGTCCACAAGACTATAGAAAACGAAGTAATTTTCGACACTACAATACTAGACGAATAACCAGTGCACGTACTAACAAAACAACCCAACATAAAAAAGAGATTTTTAGAAATTAGAAAGCATACAGAGTCGATATGTGTTTCATTAGAAAAAGATGATTTCTCAGTGCAACCTGTGGCATTTGTATCACCACCAAAATGGCATTTGGGTCATACCACTTGGTTTTTTGAGCAATTTGTACTTTCTATTTACAAAGAAGGTTACACACTGTTTAGTGATGATTTTGCCTTCTATTTTAATAGTTACTATAATAGTCTAGGCGACCGCATTTTACGAGTTAACAGAGGTAACATGACGCGACCTACAATAGATGAGGTTCTAAAATATAGAACATACGTCAATGCGCATTTATCTGAGTTTCTTTCCAACGACGTTGCCCAGGAGATTTTAGATAGCGTTGAAATTGGTTTACAACACGAGCAACAGCATCAGGAGCTTTTGATGTATGATATTAAATACATATTTGGCAATCAGCCTGCTTTTCCAACCCTAGAAACAGATAGTTGTTTAAAGCCTGAAAAAGAGAACGGATTTGTGGACATCAAAGAAGGTGTTTACGACATTGGACATAAAGAAGATACGTTCTGCTTTGATAACGAATTAGGTCTTCATAAGGTTTATCTTCAAGAATGTAAGATTTCAAAAAACTTAGTTACCAATGGTGATTATTTAGAATTTATCGAGGCTGGAGGCTATAACAATTTTAATCTTTGGCATGCCGATGGTTGGGATTGGGTGCAAAACAACAAAATTCAAGCACCCTTATATTGGCATAAGGTTAAAGACACATGGAAGCAATACACCTTAAAAGGACTACGAATATTAGATTTAAACTTGCCTGTTAGCCACGTAAGTTTTTACGAGGCTTGGGCATTTGCAGAATGGAAAGGTATGCGGTTACCAACAGAATTCGAGTGGGAAATTGCTTCGAGAAATCTAAACTACGGTCAGCTCTGGGAGTGGACAAATAGTGCGTATTTGCCTTATCCAAACTACCAGAAAGCCGAAGGTGCCTTGGGCGAATATAATGGTAAGTTTATGATAAATACTATGGTTATGCGAGGCGCATCGATAGCCACTCCAAAACACCACTCAAGACCAACATACCGAAACTTTTTTACACCAGAAACCAGATGGCAATTCTCTGGTATAAGATTAGCCAAATAAAATGACAAATACATTTGCAAAAGACGTACTTGCTGGACTAACAGCAGAAAAAAAGTACTTGTCTTCTAAATATTTTTATGACGATAACGGAAGTCGCATATTCCAAGAAATAATGAATATGCCTGAGTATTATCTCACCGATGCCGAGTTCGAGATTCTCTCTATGCAATCCAAACAAATTATAGATGCACTTAATTTCTCCCAACCATTTAATATTATAGAACTTGGTGCTGGAGATGGTCTTAAAACATTTAAGCTACTAGAATATCTCTTAAATAACAACATCGATTTTAAGTATGTGCCAATAGATATATCTCAAGAAGCTATGGATATTCTAACTGCTCGCTTAAAAGAGCGTTTACCCAATATAAATATCAGACCTAAAGTTGGTGATTATTTTGAAATTTTAAAGGTGAATAAAGAAAGTGATTATCCCAGTTTGTTACTCTTTTTAGGGTCTAATATTGGTAATTATAAACAAGAAAGAGCTGTAGAACTTTTAGGGCTTTTTAACGAGAATATGAAAGATGGCGATAAGCTTCTATTGGGTATGGATTTAAAGAAAAATCCAATTTCAATTCACAATGCATATTTCGATAAACATGGCGTTACAAAGCGATTTAACCTTAATCTTTTATTACGAATAAACCGTGAGCTGGATGCCGATTTTAAAATAGACGATTTCGATTTCTACTGTCATTACAACCCGGATACAGGTGAAGTAAAAAGCTATATTGTAAGCCTAAGAAATCAAAAGGTACATATAAAAAAGCTAGATGCCATTATAGACCTTGGATACGGAGAATTAATTTGGACGGAGCTTTCAAAAAAGTATGATGTCCCTGAGATTGAAGACTTAGCGATGGCTTCAAATTTTAAAGTTAATCACAATTTTATGGATTGTAAACATTTATTTACAGACAGCCTTTGGGAAAAATGAATTTAAAAATGTAGTATCTTCGGGATGAAAAAAAAGAATTAATGAAGCAATATAACACCTCATTCTTATCAATTCTAATATTAATATTGCTTAGCAGTTGTGCAACCTTTAACCTTCAAAAGGAAGCATCGAAAGAAATGTCTTTTCCTGTTAACAAGGAAATTTTACATACGTTTTATTTATTAGGCGATGCCGGAAATTCAGAACTTGGAGAAACCGATAAAGCTATCGTAGATTTTGGTAAGGCATTAAGCAAGGCAGATGAAAATAGTACAGCAATTTTCTTAGGCGACAACATTTATCCAGTAGGGTTTAATTCTAAAAATAAAAAGAAAGAGGAATTATCAGAACATCGAATTAAGGTTCAAACAGATATCGCAAAAGATTTTAAAGGACGACCAATTTTTATTCCTGGTAATCACGATTGGTATAGCAAAGTGAAAGGCTTAAAAAAACAAGAGAAATTTGTTGAGGATGAGCTTGGCAAAAACACCTTTTTGCCAGAAGATGGATGCCCAATCGAAGATATAGAGATTTCAGACGATATTGTGTTGATTATAATAGATTCGCATTGGTATATTACCAATTGGGATAATCATCCGACCATAAATGATGATTGCGAAATTAAAACACGTGCAGATTTTTTAGAAGAATTAGGAAGCGAAATAAAGAAAGCTAGAGGGAAAACAACGATAATCGCTTTGCACCATCCAATGTTTAATAACGGTTCTCATGGCGGGCAATATTCGCTAAAAAGCAACTTAAAACCTGTCCCTGTTATTGGTACTCTTAAAAACTTAGCAAAAAAAACAGGAGGTATTATCAATGTAGACTTGCAAAACAAGATGTACAATGAGCTTAAAAAACGAGTGGTTAGTCTAGCACGACAAAACGATAAAGCTATTTTTGTATCTGGTCACGAGCATAATCTTCAGTATATCGTTAATAATAATCTACCACAGATAATTAGTGGTTCTGGCTCAAAAAAAAGTGCAACACGTCTAATTGGCAATGGACAATTTGCTTATGGTGCCAATGGCTATGCTAGATTAGATGTGTTTAAAGACGGCTCGTCATTTGTGCGTTTTTACGAAGCAGAAAATGAAGATGTTGTGTTTCAAACACAAGTGCTAAAACCCAATAGAGATATTGACTTAAGCCAATATCCCGATACGTTTCCTCAACAAAAAACAGCGTCGATTTATACAGATGAAGAAGTAGAAAAATCTGGATTTCATAAGTTTTTATGGGGCGACAGATATAGAAAACAATTTGGAACAAAAGTTAAAGCGCCTACTGTTAACTTAGATACGCTTTTTGGTGGTGTTATTCCTGTAAGAAAAGGTGGAGGAAATCAATCTAAATCGTTACGTTTAGAAGATAAACAAGGTCGACAATACGTAATGAGGGCTTTAAAAAAACAAGCATCTCAATACCTGCAAGCCATTGTTTTTAAGGATAAATACATAGACGATAAGCTAGATGGCGGTTTTGCCGAATCGTTATTGTTAGATGTATTTACCGGAGCTCACCCTTATGCGCCATTTGTTGTGGGAGATTTAGCAGATGCCATAGGCGTATACCATACAAATCCGGTGTTGTATTATGTGCCTAAGCAAAAGGCTTTGGCTGGATTTAATAACGATTTTGGTGATGAGTTGTATATGATTGAAGAACATACCTCTGAAGGGCACGACGACAAAGCCAGTTTTGGTTTCCAAAACGAGCTAGAGGATACTAGAGATATGATAAAAAAGCGTCATAAAGACGAAGATATTGTTATAGACGAAGCCTCGTACATAAAGGCACGGTTATTCGACATGCTCATTGGCGATTGGGATAGGCATCAAGACCAATGGCGTTGGATAGAATTTAAAGAGAACGGAAAAAAAGTGTATCGACCATTACCAAGAGACAGAGACCAAGCATTTTCTAAAATGAGTGATGGATTTTTGCTTACTGCTGCCGTTAATCTCATTCCGACTGCTGGATTGCTTCGAGAATACGACGAAGAACTTAAAAATGTAAGACGTATCAATGTGGAGCCCTATCCGCTGGATATGGAATTAATTCAGCAATCAGATAAATCAGTCTGGGATGCCCAAGTAAAATACATTCAAGATAATATTACAGATGAGGTCATCGAAAAAGCATTTTTAAATTTTCCTCCAGAAGTAAGAGATAACGATGCCGAAGAAATTAAAAGATTATTAAAAGCGAGACGAAAAAATCTTCAAAATATTTCAGACAGGTATTACGATGTTATTAATAGATATGCGGTAATCAAAGGAACAAACAAGGATGATTGGTTTGATATTGAAAGACTGCCAGAAGGAAAAACCAAAATAACAGCGTACAGAATTAAAGATGATAAGAAGGCAGACATCTTTCACGAGCGTACATATAGTAAGGATGAAACTAAGGAAATATGGGTTTATGCCTTAGACGACGATGACGTGTTTCATGTCCATGGCGATGGCGACCGCCTTATAAAAATTAGACTTATCGGTGGGCAAAATAACGATGTCTATGATATTCAAAACGGAAAGAAAATCAAATTTTACGATTATAAATCCAAAAAGAATACGATAGTAACTAATAAAGGACTCAAGAAAATAACGGACGACTATGAGACCAATGTTTATAACTATAAAAAATTAAAAAATAATACGTTACAGTCATTGCCATCTCTTGGTTTTAATCCCGACGATGGTCTTAGCTTTGGTTTTACAAGTACCTTTACAAACTACGCTTTTGAGCGTAATCCGTTTTCGTCTCAGCATACCTTCTCAGCAGGATATTTCTTAGCAACTAACGGTTTTGATTTTAGATATACTGGCGAATTCGCCAATATTGTTAAGTCGTCGAACTTAAGAATTGAAGCTAAATTTACAAGTCCAAATTTCGCAAGAAACTTTTTTGGTTTTGGTAACAGTACGCCAAATCTAGAGCCAGATAATGATGCTATTGATATGGATTTTAATCGTGTAAAGATTAGAACACTATCA
Organism: Winogradskyella wandonensis; assembly: GCF_004346845.1. Lineage (GTDB taxonomy): Bacteria > Bacteroidota > Bacteroidia > Flavobacteriales > Flavobacteriaceae > Winogradskyella > Winogradskyella wandonensis. The sequence continues at coordinate 238,246 of NZ_SMGI01000004.1, forward strand.
ATTGCACCGTCTTTAGTTTGGAAATCTCAATATGGCTCTGAGTTTGAGATTGGCGCAAGTTACGAGTCTAATGAGGTAGAACGCACATCTGGGCGTTTTCTCGAAACAATAACAGCTCCTACTGATGCAGTGTTCGATAAACAAGATTTTTATGGCGCCCATGCGAAATTTGTATATGATGTTAAAGATGATGCTAACTTCCCCACCTTAGGAATGTTACTGTCAATTGAGGCAGGCTTTAAGAATAATCTTAGTACATCCAAAGGCTTTAGCTATTTAATCCCGGAGCTTGGGTTCGACTATAAGCTAACCAATAGAGGCACAGTGGTTTTGGCGACTAAACTGAGAAGTCAGCTAAATTTTGGAAATAATTTTGAATTTTTTCAAGCAGCAACACTCGGTGATACCGAAGGACTTCGAGGATATAGAAGAGAACGTTTTGCTGGTAAACGCTCGTTTGTTCAGAGTACGGATGTACGCTTTAATTTAAGACGGAAATCTTCTAATTTTTTACCATTTAATATCGGTTTTTACGGTGGCTTTGATTATGGTCGAGTCTGGGTAGACGATAGCAGAATTAGTTCTGGCGACCCAATAATTTTTAATCAAGATACTTGGAATACATCAGTCGGAGGTGGCTTGTTTTTTAGTGCTTACAGCATGATTACAGGAAATTTATCAGCCTTTAGTAGTGATGATGGTTTACGTTTAGCGTTTAGGCTAGGTTTTGGGTTTTAGTTGATTTTAAACTCATACAAATTACCGCCTTGAGTGCCTAAATATTCATCGGCAATATAAAGCGTACTGTCGTTTTTAAAAAGCACACTTTCTTTTTGTGAATTATAGTCAAATTCATAACGCTTAAACTTAGACTTAAAAAAATCCTTTTTGTTCAATTCTGAAAAAACAAATACTGAGTTTTCAGTTAAGAGCGCCAATTTATCTCCATTTTCATTGATGTCTGCCGAGGTTACCCAACATTCCGACTTATCACAAGTATTAAAGGTGTCTAATAATTTAGCTTTGTAGGTGCCTGATTTAGAAGGGAGTAGATATAAATTTGTTTTTCCTTCTTCTTTAGGCGAGCGACTTTTGGTAAATAGATAAAGATTGTTTTCAAAGAAGAAAAACGCCTCACAATCAAAATGACGGTCTTTCTTTTTTGGTGGAAATTTTTCCTGTTCAGGATAATTAAACCTGATAACTTCTGGGGTAATTTCTGACTTATTACTTGCTATGGAATCTGCATGAATTTTTAGTATTGAAAGATTTTCGCTGTCATTGTCGTTATTCCCAAAATTACCTATGTAGACCGTTCCTTCTGCATCTGTAGTTAAATCCTCCCAATCGCGATTTTTTGCTTTTATTTTTATTTCACGTTTAATAGAGCCATCTAAATCCAATCCGTATAAGATAGGTTTATTGCCACTATCGTTGACCATCCAAATTAGACCAGTTTTTTTATCAATTTCAATGCCCGAAACTTCATAGAGTGCCATAGGTATATCCATAATTACTTTTAGGTCACCTGTATCGCAGCTAAATATTAAAAGTATGGCAATTAAAAAAAAACGTCGCATTAATAGTTTAAATTTTCAAAAGGTTAAATTTACAGTGCTAAAATTAATACTATAACTTTTTTGCCCAATTTTAAGACAGATTTAGACATAATTATCGTCGGTGGCGGCGCAGCAGGCTTTTTTGCAGCAATAAATATTGCTAAAACCAATCCAGAACGTTCAGTGGCTATTTTAGAACGTGGAAAAACTGGATTGCAAAAGGTAAAGGTATCTGGCGGTGGTCGTTGTAATGTAACACATGCCGAGTTTATACCTTCTGAATTAGTGACGAACTATCCTCGTGGGGAAAAAGAATTGCTCGGACCGTTTCATACGTTTATGACAGGTGATACTATCTCTTGGTTCGAGGAGCGTGGTGTAGAACTAAAGATTGAAGACGATGGGCGTATGTTTCCTGTATCCAATTCGTCTCAGACCATAATAGATTGTTTCCTGTCTGAAGCTAAAAGGCATGGAGTTGAGGTTTTGTACAATTATAGTTTGAAAAATATTGAGCTGTCACCTCGAGCGGCGTCGAGAGGTTTTGAATCAAACTTCAAATTAGAAACGAGCCAAGGGAATTTTAGATGCAAAAAATTAATCATTGCCACCGGAAGCAATCCTAAAATCTGGAATCTTTTAGAAGACTTAGGACACACCATTGTTCCGCCTGTACCGTCTTTATTTACATTTGACATTAAAGACGAGCGTATAAAAGATATTCCCGGTGTAGTTGTAAAACATGTAGCGATTAAGGTTCTTGGCACCCATTTAGAATCTGATGGTCCACTTTTGGTAACACATGTTGGGATGAGTGCGCCTTCAATTTTAAAACTATCAGCTTTTGGTGCTGTAGAATTAGCAAAGCTGAATTATAATTTTAAAATTAGTATCAATTTTATGCAGCAAGACACTGATGATTGTATTGATAGTTTGAAGACATTAAAGCTAGATTTGGCGAAGAAATTGGTTTATAATGCACCGCAATTCGATTTGCCAAAACGCCTTTGGAAGAAATTGGTTTTAGCAGCAAAAATTAAGGAAGATTCACGTTGGGCAGATTTAAATAAAACACAGTTAGAAGCTTTGGCTGAGCAGTTGACCAATGCTATTTTTCAAGTCACTGGTAAAAGTACATTTAAAGAAGAATTTGTCACAGCTGGCGGCGTAGATTTAAAAGAAATTAACTTTAAAACCTTTGAGAGTAGACGTATTCCTAATCTGTTCTTTGCTGGGGAAGTTATTAATGTAGATGCTGTTACTGGTGGATTTAATTTTCAAAATGCGTGGACAAGTGCTTATATTGTTTCTCAATCAATTAATAGCTGACTATGAAATATATTGTATTAACGCTCCTTTTTTCGAGTTGTCTTTTTGCTTAAGACACTAAGGCGCATCTTTGGAAAGAGCGTGTTATTGTTATTTCTGGTAATGAAGTTGCCCGCGGTACTATTGATGCTCAATTTCAACTGTTCGAGAATCAATTACAAAAATTAAAAGATAGGAAATTGGTCATTTATAGATGCATTGGTAAAAAATGTACTTACTATGATTCAAAATCAAAACAAAAAATGTTTAATCGTGAAGAAACATCTGAAAACTTCAGCATTAGTTTATTTGGTTTAGATGGTGGAAAGAAATTTTCTTCAACTGAAATTGTAGAGTCCAATGTGATTTTTAACCTCGTCGATAGTATGCCAATGCGAAGACAAGAACTTAGAAATAAACAAAATTGACATGAGTATTTTTGTTGTTTTACTCAGAGGTATCAATGTTGGTGGTCATAGAAAAGTACCAATGTCTGAGTTACGAGAATTACTCGCAAATTCTGGTTATGCCAATGTGCAGACTTACATTCAAAGCGGAAATGTGGTTTTGCAATCTACCTTAAATTCTGAAGAAATAAAGCTTCAAATTGAAGAAACCATCTTAAATCATTTTGGTTTTGAAGTCACCGTTTTGGTAAAAACTAATGATGAATTAAAAGCCATTTTTAATGCTTGCCCTTTTCAGAATGAAGAAAAAGAGAAAAGCTATTTTATGATTTTAGATGCTGCTCCAAATGCTGAAGGATTTGACGAAGTTTTAAACTTAGAATACTGTGGTGAGAAAGTTCACATCACTGAAAGTTGTATTTACTTCTTTAGCGCCAATGGTTACGGACGTACAAAATTCAACTCCAACTTCTTTGAACGAAAGCTGAAAATAAATGCTACAGCCAGAAATCATAAAACCATGCTAAAATTATTAGCAATGGCAGAAGAAGCAGAAACTAAGCTCTAGAATTTACCTATTTTTGCATCAGAATTTAAACGCATGACAGAGCAAGATTTTATTCTTAAAGATTATAAAACCAACGTTGAAAGCGGAAAAGTAAAATGGGAATCGCCAAGTAATATCGCCTTGGTGAAATATTGGGGAAAGCGCGAAAACCAAATTCCAGAAAACCCTTCAATTAGTTTTACATTAAGTAATTGCAAAACCATTACAGAGCTGATTTACCGAAAAAAGGCGGGAAACGACTTTAGTTTTGATGTCATTTTTGAAGGCAAAAAAAATGAAGCTTTTAAACCAAAAATTCAAACGTTTTTTGAGCGTATTGAAGCATATGTTCCATTTTTAAGAGATTATCATTTCACGATTGAAACATCCAATACCTTTCCGCATAGTTCAGGCATTGCGTCTTCTGCTTCTGGAATGAGTGCTTTAGCTTTGTGTTTAATGAGTATTGAGCAAGAGGTGAAAGAAAATGTCACCTTGAGCGCAGTCGAAAGGTCTTCATATTTCAACCAAAAATCCTCATTTTTAGCGCGATTAGGTTCAGGAAGCGCATGTCGTAGTATCGAGGGAGAGCTTGTGGTTTGGGGAAAAAACGCATCCACTGAAAGTTCGGATTTGTTCGGAGTTAGATTAGCAGAAGATATTCATCCCAATTTTAAAAATTATCAAGACGCCATACTACTTGTAGATAAAGGCGAAAAGCAGGTAAGTAGTACTGTTGGTCATAAATTGATGTTTGGTCATCCGTTTGCTGAAAAACGTTTTCAACAGGCTCATGAAAATCTGGCCGAATTAAAAGATGTGCTCATTTCAGGCAATCAAAAACGATTTATCGAAATTGTTGAGAGTGAGGCATTGACCTTACATGCCATGATGATGACGAGCATGCCGTATTTCATTTTAATGAAGCCAAATACACTACAAATCATCAACAAAATATGGGAGTTTAGAGCAAAAACAGACGCTAATATTTGTTTTACTTTAGATGCAGGAGCCAACGTGCATGTCTTATTCCCTGAGGGTGAGCGAGAGAAAGTTTATGAATTCATTAAGACCCAGTTGGTTGCGTATTGCCAAAATGGTCACTATATTTGTGATACGGTTGGTAAAGGTGCTAAAAAATTAGTTTAAGTTTTCCAATCCTAAGATAGCTATGAAAGGTCCCCTATTTTATTCCAAGATTTTATTATTCGGAGAATACGGAATTATTAAAGATTCTAAAGGTTTATCAATTCCCTATAACTTTTACAACGGCGCTCTTAAATTAGATGGCAATACGTCTGAAAGTGCGAAGAAGTCAAACGAAAGTTTAAAGAAGTTTACGGAATATTTAAAGAACCTAGATGCCGATTTAGTAATCTACGATATAGAAAAACTTCAGGCAGATGTTGACGCTGGTATGTATTTTGATTCGTCAATTCCTCAAGGGTATGGTGTAGGTAGCAGTGGCGCTTTAGTTGCTGCGATTTACGATAAATATGCGACAGATAAAATTACGGTTTTAGAAAATTTAACGCGGGAAAAACTATTAAAGTTAAAGTCGATTTTCTCAGCAATGGAGTCGTTTTTCCATGGAAAGTCTTCAGGTTTAGACCCATTAAATAGTTACTTAAGTTTACCTATTTTAATTAATTCAAAAGATAATATTGAGGCAACAGGGATTCCTTCTCAGAAAAGTGATGGAAAAGGCGCTGTATTTCTTCTAGATAGTGGTATCGTAGGCGAAACAGCTCCGATGGTAAGTATCTTTATGGAAAACATGAAGAACGAAGGTTTTAGAAGTATGCTTAAGGAACAATTTATAAAGCATACAGATGCTTGTGTCGATGATTTCCTTAAAGGCGATATTAAATCTTTATTTAAAAATACAAAACAACTTTCTAAAGTCGTATTAAATAATTTTAAGCCCATGATACCTCAACAATTCCATGACTTATGGAAGAAAGGTATTGAAACGAACGACTATTATTTAAAACTATGTGGTTCAGGTGGCGGTGGCTATATTCTTGGATTTACAGAAGATATAGATAAAGCCAAAGAAGCACTTAAAGGTCAAAAATTAGAGGTTGTATATAACTTCTAATTTGTCATGCTGAACTTGACTCAGCATCTCATCATTTTTTCAACCAATGCTATCGAGACAACAAAAACATATTTTTTTAAAGGTTTTTAGTCTTTTTTCTATTGTTCGTGGTTACAATATCCTAGTCGTAATTTTAGCGCAATATTTAGCGTCGATTTATATTTTTGCTCCAGACTTACTTCCTAAAAATGTATTATTCGATATAAACTTACTTATGCTAGTGCTAGCATCGTCTGCAACAATCGCTTCAGGCTATATTATCAATAATTTTTATGACTCTGAGAAGGATTTAATCAATCGACCAAATAAAAGTATGTTAGATAGATTGGTCAGTCAAAACACCAAGTTATCGATTTACTTTACTTTAAATTTTTTGGCGGTAATATTTGCAAGTTATGTCTCGTTTAGAGCCGTACTATTTTTTGCACTTTATATTTTTGCCATTTGGTTTTATTCGCACAAACTAAAAAAAATGCCCATTACTGGGAATTTAGTGTCTGCCATCTTAACGGTGACACCATTTTTTGTGATTTTTATTTATTACAAAAATTTCGACTTAGTGGTATTTATACATGCCTTGTTCTTGTTCCTTTTAATATCAATGCGAGAACTAACTAAGGATTTAGAAAATATTAAGGGAGACTTGGCGCTTAATTATAGAACAGTTCCTGTGGTATATGGCGAAAAAATTTCAAAATATTTATTGACGGGTGCTTTAATAATTACCTGTGTTACAGCAATGATACTTGTCTTTTATTTTGAAATAGGACAGATGTATTATTTCTTCTACGCGAGTGTAATTTTACTATTTGTTTTCCTACTACTACTTTGGAAATCCAACAACAAAACACATTACTTATGGCTTCATAATATTTTGAAGTTTATAATTGTGGCAGGTGTTTTTTCCATTGTACTCATAAATATAAATCTTGTTTTAAACCGACTCTAAAAATGAATACGACTCTAAAAATCGCGATGGCGCAAATAGCACCAGTTTGGTTAAATAAATCAGCAACACTTCAAAAAATTGAAAATTCTATTATTGATGCTGCAAAAGAAAATGCCGAACTTATTGTTTTTGGAGAAGCATTATTACCGGGTTATCCATTTTGGTTGGCCTTAACAGGTGGTGCCGAATGGAACACAGACGTCAATAAAAAGTTGCATGCACATTATGTAAGCAATTCTATTTGTATTGAGAAAGGCGAATTAGATTCGGTTTGTAAATTGGCAAAAGAACATAATATTGCGATTTATTTGGGCATTATGGAACGTCCTGAAAATCGCGGTGGACATAGTATTTATGCATCATTAGTTTACATAAATCCAAAAGGTAGTATAGAATCGGTACACAGAAAGTTACAACCAACATATGATGAACGCTTAACTTGGGCGCCAGGCGATGGAAACGGTTTAAAGGTTCATCCATTAAAAGCGTTTACAGTTGGTGGGCTAAATTGTTGGGAAAATTGGATGCCACTGCCAAGAACAGCGTTGTATGGTCAAGGCGAAAATCTTCACATTGCAGTTTGGCCAGGAAGTGACCATAATACAAAAGATATTACACGATTTATAGCAAGGGAGTCGCGGTCTTACGTGGTTTCTGTATCAAGTTTAATGTCTAAAACTGACTTTCCAAAACAGACTCCATATTTCGAGGATATTGTAAAAAATGCACCCGAAACCTTAGCAAACGGAGGAAGTTGTATTGCTGGTCCGGATGGCGAGTGGATTGTAGAACCTGTGCTTCACAAAGAGGGTTTAATTTACCAAACCATTGATTTTAATCGTGTGCTAGAAGAACGTCAAAACTTTGACGTAGTTGGTCATTACTCTAGACCCGATGTGACTAAATTAACTGTAAACACAGAACGCCAAACTACTGTAGAAATTAAGTAGTTAGTGTTAACTATTGTATTACCTTTGCAAAAAATTTAAGTATGTCAAAACAGCAAGGTAAAAAAGGGCAAGGAAAGAGAGACGGAAAGCAAAAATCCGATGGAGGACAGAGACCTTTTTCTAAAAGACATTCTGCGCCTAAGAAAAAAACTACTCCTAAAAAAGCGTCTAATTCAGATGAAATTCGTCTTAATAAATATATAGCCAATTCTGGGATGTGCTCTCGTCGTGAGGCAGACGAAAATATTTCTATTGGTTTGGTAACTGTAAATGGCTCTGTGGTTACAGAAATGGGTTATAAGGTAAAACCAACAGACGAAGTCCGTTTCGATGGTCGCCGTATCAATCCAGAGCCAAAAACATATGTACTCTTAAATAAGCCTAAAGGATTTGCTACAACAACAGCAGAAGGAAAGGGAAGAACAGTAATGGATTTGGTTGCTAATGCAACTTCTGCAAGAATTAAGCCTATTGGCCGTTTAGGACGGAACTCCTTAGGATTATTATTGTTTACCAATGACGATGAGATTATTCAGAAATTTACAAATTCTAAGAACGGAGTGGCACGCCTATTTCAAGTTGAACTTGATAAAAATTTAAAATTTGAAGACTTAAAGAAAATACAAGAAGGCTTTAAAGTACAAGGAAAACTAATTACCGTAGAAGAAATAAGTTATATCGAAGGTGAACCTAAAAATAAAATAGGTATAAAAATCAAAAACACTGGGAATACCATTCTACGTACTATTTTTGACGAATTAAAATACGATTTGGTTAAAATAGACTGTGTTGCTATAGGTCATTTAACAAAAAAAGATATTCCAAGAGGGCATTGGAAACATCTAACAATACAAGAAGTAAACACGCTTAAAATGCTTTAAGCCTGTCTTAAAATTTTATCCATTTTTCTTCCTTTTGCTAATTCATCAACTAATTTATCCATATATCTAGCATATTTAGTGACTGGTGTTTCAATGTCTTCTATTCTGTAGCCACAGATTACGCCTTTTATTAAATGTGCATTGGGATTGATGTTTGCATTAGCGAAAAACGCTTCCATTGTTGCTTTTTTTTCAATAAGGTTTTCTAGTTGGTTCTCATCATAACCAGTTAACCAGGTTAATACTTGGTGTAATTCTTCTTTTGTCCTACCTTTTTTCACTATTTTGGTTATATAATGCGGATAGACAGAACCAAAAATTAGTTTTGCCACGCGGGCATCGTGTTCTGGTGTTGTACTCATGATTTAGAATTTTTAGTTAGTGTTATAGTTCAAAAATATCGTTGATTTTTGCGATTTTATAACCTTTTTCATTAACTAATTTACTCGCTTCACTCAGCGGATTTAATAATGGATTGGTATGATTAAAGTGAATAAATATAACCTTCTCTTTTTCGGTACGAGGAAGATTATCAAATAAATCCAAACTCTCAATTACAAAAGGATGAGGGATTTCGCTGATATCCCTATTATTAATTTCCTTTCCGCTAAAAAACGTTGCATCAACGAAAGCATAATCTACTTTTTTAATTTCATCAATTATATTTTTGTTCCATTTATCCCATTTGTCGATGTCTGGAATAAACAAAGCTGTTTTATTCGGCCCTTTTATTCTGTAACCAACAGTTTCAGAAAACTCATCTCTATGCGGCACAAGTATTGGGGTTACTTCAATAGTTTTGGAGAGCTTTACAGGTTTTTCATTTTCAATTTCAATTAGTGTAATGTTTTCTCTCGTAACAAGCTGACTCCATGGTCCGTTATCTGTTAAAAAACGCTTCATTTGCGGCATGGTATAAACAGGTGTTTTTGTAGCATCTATTGCTTCTTTTCCTAAATACATAAGTCCTGTGTAATGTCCTATGTGGGCATGAGTTAGAAAGATGCCATCAACCAATTCGTTTTCATTTTGTGTTTCGTAGGTTGTAATCATTTTCATTTGCGAGGTTATATCAGGAGTGGCTTCAAATAAATAGGTTTTATGATATTCAGTATCAATGAGTCCAAGTGAAACAACTTTTCGAATAGCTTCAGGGTTTTTGAATAGCTTAGAACAACACCTTTTTTTACAGCCTATTTGTGGAGAACCGGCATCTTGTGCTGTGCCCAGAATAACAATGGAGGTATTTTCGATAGAGATATTAGAATCCATTGCCGCTAGTTCTTTCGAATATGGTTTTTTAGAACATGATATAATTATTAAAATCAAGCATATAGTTATAAATCTCTTCATTGTAGTTTAATAAATTAGGAGTTGATTATTCTAGCCGAGTGCAATACGCATTTTCATAAAATTACAACAAATAATTAAAGAGTAGTATGGTAAGTTTTTGGCTGACGCAATAAATAAAAGTGAAGTAACCTACCAATCATTAATAGAGTTTATTAAATTTACCCTTCTAATAATTTTAATCGTGATTTCGCAAAATACCATAGCTCAAGTTTTTGAAACAGCCCGTGTAGAGGAGGTTATAGGCGATTTTGTGCAATTAAAAAAATCGGGAAGTAATTTTAAAGGCCTAAGTCCTTTTAGTGAGGAAAGAACGCCAAGCTTCATGGTGTCTCCCGTAAAACAAATTTGGAAAGATTTTTCTACAGGCAAAGGCGGTAATGCAGTTACCTTTTTAATGGAGCACGAGCATTTTACTTATCCTGAAGCCATAAAATATTTGGCAAAAAAGTATAACATTGAAATTGAAGAGACCGAGCGTACTAACGAAGAAAAGGAAAAAGCAGATACAAGAGAAAGTCTATATCTAGTTAGTGAGTATGCAAACGACTATTTTCAGAAAATTTTACATAAAACAGATAAAGGAAGAGCTATTGGCTTAAGCTATTTTAAAGAACGTGGTTTTACAGAGGAAACTATCAAGAAATTTCAATTGGGCTACGCTTTGGACGAGTGGCAAGCCTTTACAGATGAAGCCTTAAAAAATGGTTATAAAATTGAGTTTTTAGAAGGTACTGGTTTAACCATTGTTAAACCAGAAAAACATTTCGATAGATTTAAAGGCCGCGTGATGTTCCCCATACATAGTATGAGTGGGCGTGTTTTAGGTTTCGGAGGTCGAATCTTAGGAAATGACAAAAAAGCTGCCAAGTATCTAAACTCTCCAGAAAGCGAAATTTACCATAAAAGTAAGGTACTTTATGGCTTGTATTTTGCTAAACAATCTATAGCCAAGGAAGACAATTGTTATCTGGTCGAAGGTTATACAGATGTTATCCAGTTTTATCAAAGAGGAATAACAAATGTTGTTTCATCCTCGGGTACCGCGCTAACATCAGAGCAAATACGTCTTATAAAAAGACTAACAAATAATATTACTGTACTTTTCGACGGCGATGCAGCAGGAATGCGCGCTTCTATACGTGGAATAGATTTAATACTCGAGCAAGGCATGAACGTTCGGGTATGTACGTTTCCGGATGGAGAAGATCCGGACAGCTTTTCTAAAAACAACACCTTACAAGACGTAACGGATTACCTAAAGGAAAATTCTAAAGATTTTATTCAGTTTAAAGCATCATTACTTTTTGAAGACAGTAAAAACGACCCTATAAAAAAGGCAGAAACTATAAGAGATATTGTAAATAGTATTGCTAAAATTCCAGACCAGATAAAAAAAGAGGTTTACATACAAGAGTGCGCTCGTATTATGGATATAAGCGAATCTGTATTGTTTAGTACACTTGCTCAAATAAATAAAAAGGCGAATAGCGATGCTAATAAAAAGTTTGGCCAGGAACAGAAAGCATTTAATGTTATAAAAGCTGAGCCTAAGCCATTAAAAAAGGTAGATATTCAGTATGAGTTGGAGAAAAAAATCATTGAAATCTTATTACTCTACGGTAATAAAACCGAAAAGTTTGAAGACTTAGTGCTTAAAGAAGATGAGGTTACGGGAGATTTAGTTTTGGAACCTGTAGTACAAGAAGCACGAGTTTTCGAAAAAGTGTATTTGGATTTACAAGAGGATGAAATGCAGTTTTCTGACGAACGATTTAAAACCTTATACTATTCAATTGTTGACCAATTAAGTCAAAATGAAAATTTTTCTGCTACGGATTTTATTAATAATCTCAACCCAGAAATGGCGCCATTGGTAACAAGTATAATAATGGATAACGAAAAATACAGTCTCGATGATTGGGCGCGAAACAATATCATTCCAAAAGAGAAAGAGCATACTATTGCTCAGCTAGTAAGTCAGACCATATTGCATCTTAGAGGTTTGCTAATAGAACAAAAATTAAAGGATTTATCGGACGAAACTTTAAAAGAAGACTATGACTACAAAGAAATTTTAGAGAATAGTCAAGAATATAATAAACTAAAAGTTTTGTTAGCCAGAAAGTTAGGAAGAGTAGTTAATCATTAAGCTAGGTCATGATGCTTAGCTTGGTGTACTAAATCGATAACGTTGTCTACATTTAATTTTTTAAATAGTCGAGCCTTATAAGTACTTACTGTTTTTTCGTTAATGTCCAATTCGTCTGCGATATGCTTATTTTTCTTACCGATAGATAATAATTTTAAGACCTCTACTTCTCTTGTAGATAAACGCTTAAATAGGCGAGTTCTGCTTTTTGATGTATTGGTATATCTGTAATGCTTATCCATTTTTTCGCTTAAATAAACCTCGCCACTAACTACCTTTTGTATGGCTTTAAGTATATCATCTGGATTTGCATTTTTAGATAAATAACCAGAAGCTCCTGCTTTTAACGTACTAATTGCATAAATTTCTTCTGGTTGATGGCTAAACATTATAATTTTTATAGACTTGTGCTCCTTTTTAATAGCACGCAAGGCGGTAATTCCGTTAAGTTCGGGTAAGTCAATTTCAGAAATAATTAAGTCGACATGATTTGTGCGAACAAACTCGAATATTTCGATGCCACTACCTAAGCCCGCTATTATTTGATAATCTGGGGTTTTATTAATAATAGCCCGTAAACCTTCGCGCACTACAGGATGACTATCGACCAATAGAATTTTTATCATAACCACTTAATTTTGTAAAATTAAAATTAGGATAACCCAGTAAGGATTATTGAATTAATTAGCTTATTAAACAAAAATACAAAATCGAGAAGCTAAAACAATAAATATTTAAGTAAAATTGCAAAAAAATAAAAATATGATAAAAATTACATTATTTCTTTAGGAATAACGCAAATTGGGATAGGTATCATCTTATGTTTGTTTGATCTATTGTATCTTAAAAAGATATCGAAAACCTCTTTTTTGCGTCCTGTAAAATCTTCAGAGGTTTTACCCTGGTCATTCATTTTCATGGCCCATTCTAATTCTGGATAGGATGCGCCAATTTGGTCTTCGTCACTTCTAGCATCACCAAATAGACCGTCACTAGGAGCAGCTTTCATAATTGACTCTGGAACTTTAAGCATTTCACCCAAGGCATAAACTTCAGATTTAAGCAAGTCGGCAATAGGGCTTAAATCTACACCGCCATCACCATATTTAGTATAAAAACCAACACCAAAATCTTCTACTTTATTGCCTGTTCCTGCAACAAGTAGGCCTAAAAGACCTGCATGGTAGTAAAGTGTGGTCATTCTTAATCTTGCTCTAGTATTAGCCAAGGCCATATCTACCGTTGCCTGCTTTCCTTCAAGGCTTACTTCTGTTTTAAATTCTTCAAAGACTGGAGTTAAGTCAACACGCGCATCACTGACATTAGAGAACCTTTGCTTTAGCTGAGCAATATGTTCTTGTGCCCTCGTAACATGACTTGGAGCTTGATGGATAGGCATTTCTATACACAAAACATCTAGTCCTGTCTTTGCACAAAGTGTCGAAGTCACTGCAGAGTCGATTCCGCCAGAAATTCCGACAACAAAACCATTAACTTTTGCGTTTATAGCGTAATCTTTAAGCCAATTTACTATATAATCTATTACTTTTTCTGTTTGCATATACCGTTTATTTTAGGGTAAGAAGTGTACCTTTGTAAACAAAAATAACCGAAATATCCTTAAGAATGAAAATGAAATATATTCATTTATTATTTATGGTTGCAATCTTCTTAGTCTCTTGTGATGATGCACAAAAAGCAGAGAAAGAGATATCTAAGATTGATGTTAATTTGCAAGTCGAGCGTTTTGATGTGTTATTGGCAAATGCCAAACTTTCTAACATACCTTCAATACAAAAAGATTTTCCGTTTTTATTTCCAAAAGAAATAGATTCTAGTTGGATAGAGCGTTTTAATAGTCCTTTACAGAAGCAAATATTTGAAGAAGCTCAAGAGAAGTTCAATGATTTCAGCGGGTACGAGGAAGACATTAGGCACCTTTTTCAGCATATAAAATACTACGATAAGGCTTTTAAAATTCCACAAGTTATCACAGCAGCAGACTACGTGGATTACAGGAATAAGTTAGTGCTTGAAGCGGATTTGCTAATTATTAATCTTATTAATTATCTTGGTGATAATCACGAATTTTATCAAAATATTCCTAGATATTTTGCTGAGAACATGAAGCCTTCTCAAATAATTCCAGACGTCGCAGAATCCTACGCAAAACGTTTTGTGTACCAAAACCAGAGAAAGACGTTTTTAGATGAGATAATATATTACGGAAAGTTGCTTTACTTTAAAGATGTAATGATACCAGAGTATTCAGATGAAGATAAAATCGGATATTCTACTGAAGATTTAAAATGGGCAAAAGAGAACGAAGCTCAGATTTGGAGCTATTTTGTAGAGAAAGAACTACTTTTCAGTACGGATAATAAGTTATTAAGTCGCTTTACCGTGCCAGCACCATTTTCTAAATTTTATCTAGAATTAGATAACGAGTCTCCGCCACGGTTAGGGCAGTATATTGGTTGGCTAATTGTAAGAGCTTATGCGGAAAGAACTAATGCCGATGTAATGACCATAATGACAACAGAGAGTGACGAAATTTTTAATAAATCTAAATATAAACCAAAGCGATAATGGGTAAAACAATGAAATCTAAAATAGAGCTAAATGTAGAACTTGATGAAAACCGAGTGCCAGAAAAGCTTAGTTGGTCGGCACAAGATGGTGGCGTTAAAGAGGAAGAAGCTAAAGCGGTAATGTTATCAGTTTGGGATAGTAATGCTCAAGAAACACTGCGTATTGATTTATGGACAAAAGATATGCCTGTTGACGAGATGAAATTGTTTTTTCACCAGACTTTAGTAACTATGAGCGATACCTTTATGCGTGCAACACAAGATGAAAAAATGACCGCTACAATGAAAGACTTTTGTGACTATTTTGCAGAAAAGTTAGAGTTAAAAAAGAATAAATAGTCCGTTATATTACTCATGCAAATAAGAAAAATATTGCCGAATGTTTCTGATGCTTTTTTGTTATCTTAGTATATGAAAAAATTTCTTTTCGGCATCATTCTTGCCATAACCGTTTTACTGGTTTATAAGCAATGCACGTATCAGCCTAGAGTTGTTGTTAATAATACTTCGGACGTTATTCAAGAGCAACTAAAAAATGTGAGTAAACTCGTAGTAACAGAAGGCAATTTCTCAGAGGTATTTAATTATGAAAATTCAAAAGAAATTTTTGGAGAATTTCTCACTGCAGAGAAAAAAGCATTAGTGGTCGTTAATGCTAAAGTAAATGTCTCCTACGATTTAAAGCAGTTGAAATATAAGTTAGATGAAGCTACTAAAACACTTCAGATTCTTTCAATTCCAGATTACGAAATCTCGATAAATCCAGATTTACAGTATTACGACATTCAGGCAGATTTTTTAAATCCTTTTGAAGCAGAAGACTACAATGACATTAAAAAAACGATTAACGCCGATTTAATGAAAAAAATAGAAGGGTCGTCCTTGGTTACCAATGCACAAAATAGACTGCTCAGTGAACTTTCTAAATTTTATATTCTTGCAAATTCTTTGGGATGGAAATTAGAGTATAAGGGCGAACAACTGAACGCACAAGACGATTTCGAAAAGTTATTACTCTAATGCTTTACGCATGGCAGAAATACCACCGCCATTCATAGCTTCAATACCATTTGCTTTTAAAATTTGAACGGCCTGCGCCGAACGAATTCCACTTGCACAATGCGCAATAACAGGTTTATTTAATGTTTTAATTTCTTCAATCCTTCTCTTTAATTCAGAAACCGGAATGTGAATAGCATTATCTATATGATTGGCATCATATTCGTTTTGGGTGCGTACATCCAAAATCACAGCGTTTTGGTCTAAATAGGTTTGAATGTTGTTATTTTTTTTACCGAACAAAAAACTGAATAAGCCCATATTATTTTGAGTTGTTTTTTATAATTTCTAAACCGTCATCGATAAGATGCGCCACCTTTGGTAATTTAGATTTTTGATTTTGAAGATAGTTTAAAAGTTCTATTTTTAATTCAGATAAGTTAAACTTTTCAGCCAATTCAAATAGTTCTAAAACGAGGAGCCAGTCGTTATTATGCTCATGTTTTAATGTATTGAAAATAGCTTTTAATTCCGAAGTTTCAACTGATGTGTTATTTCGTAAATCTCTAACGTTTTGGTACAAATTTTCAAGATGAAGTTTTTGATGATTCGTTTCAGATTTCAAGGTTTTATTTTCAGAAACATGATATAAATTTTCAAAAGAGCGGTAATCTGCGCTTCCAGCATAAGCCGAAACAATAGAGGAGCCAACAGCTAAATCAAAAGTGCCGTCTTTTGGTGAAAATAACACCTCGTCATTATATTTTACGGTGCAATCTTCAAACTGTATTAATATCAATTTTCCTTGTAGATTTCTAATGCCTGTAATATTTAAACCTTCCACAGTGATACCACTTTCGTATTCAAATGCAATACGTTTGTTATCATAAAAGTTGTAGGCTTTTAAATCACGAGGTCCCATATCTTCAATGGCCAAATTAATCCCCTTTAATTTGCCTATTGGCGAACTAAATCCGTTAGGATGCGTTTCTGTACCGTGGCCAATCAATTCTTTTTCACGATTTGCCAATGCTGTTGGTCCTTCGGTTTTAAAGAACACAACGTTGTTGTCTTCATCTCTAATCATTCGTGTAAACACACCAGAAATTTGTAAACCTGTATTCAA
This sequence comes from Winogradskyella wandonensis, assembly GCF_004346845.1. Lineage (GTDB taxonomy): Bacteria > Bacteroidota > Bacteroidia > Flavobacteriales > Flavobacteriaceae > Winogradskyella > Winogradskyella wandonensis. The sequence goes on from NZ_SMGI01000004.1 coordinate 255,166, forward strand.
CTCAATTGTGCCAATTTTTTTAGAATCTATTAATTTATTCAATCCGCGCCAACCGCCTTTTCTGAGCGCCATAGTATTACTAAACTCGTCCAAAACTTCCATTAAATAGGCAAAATCTGGCGTTACAAAAAGCTGAGGTTGTGGCTTGGTAATATCAAATTCGGTTTCTGCAGCTTTTATAGAATACGGTAGTTTTTCAACCTTATCAGATAGGCACCATTTGCTTTCGCCAATAGAGGATAACAAACCAGCGCCGTATAATTTTGGGTTGTCTAGCGTGCCAATTAAGCCATATTCTACAGTCCACCAGTGTAAGTTGCGTATTTGTGCCATTTCAGATAATGGTACTTTTTTATTTTGAAGTTGGTTGACTTCCGTTTCTGCCTTATCAATATCTTCCTGCTTAGAGCCTTTAGCTTCTTTTAGAATAGATAATTTTCGTACGGCTTCATACATGGCATTATCATGTGAGGATAAAATGGCTTTTGCGCCTATTTCACCGAAACGCCTTAGGTATTCTGCATAGTCTGGATTGGCTATAATCGGAGCATGTCCTGCAGCTTCGTGTATGATGTCTGGTGCAGGTGTGTACTCTATATTTTCGAGCTGTCTTATATCACTAGCAATCACCAAAACTTTGTATGCTTGAAATTCCATAAAAGCATTCGGTGGTATAAACCCATCAACAGCCACAGCTGCCCATCCAATCTCTTTAAGAATACGATTCATGCCATACATACTCGGAATTTCATCAATAGAAATGCCAGTCATTTCAATACCTTTTAAGTAACTGTGATGCGCTACTTTGCTTAGGTAGTTAATGTTTTTGCGCATCACAAAACGCCAAACAGCTTGGTTTATAGGTGTGTAATCCTCGTAATTTTGAGGTTTGATAAATTGCTTTAAATGTGGTGGTAATCTATCGATTAGTGGATTAGATTCAATATGGCTCGTCATGCTTATATTTGTGTTGGGTAAAATTATTAATTATTAACTGTGATTAATAACGATACTTTATTAAATAACATTTTTTTAGTTTTTAGTTAATGCTTAAAGAAACTCGAAAACAAGAAATCGTCCGTGTAGCTGCTAAACTTTTTAAAAAGAAGGGGTTTAGTGCCGTGACTATGCGGGATTTAGCCAAAGAAATGGGTATAAAGGCAGCGAGTTTGTATAATCATATAGACTCAAAACAGGCTATTTTACAAGAGATTGTTATTGCCATTGCCGAAGATTTTACAACTGGTATGCAAAGCATTATTGCCTCAGATTGCAGTAGCTTAGAAAAATTAGAACAGATTATACAACTCCATGTAAAGATTGCGATTGAAAATACGGATGGCCTATCTGCTTTAAATTCTGACTGGATGCATTTAGAGAGTAAACTAGAGTATTACTTAAAGCTTCGACAAGATTACGAAAGTAATTTTCGACACATTATTGAGACAGGCATAGCTTCAAAGGAAATAAGGACTGTAAATCCCGATGTGCTTATGTTTTCAATGCTATCCACGTTGCGTACATTGTATTTATGGATTCCAAAAAAAGGCAATGTAAATCCTAAAGAATTATCTGCATCTTTAGCTCAAATTCTCATTAAAGGAATTAACATCTAGTTAAGAATTTAATTTATTATCTTTGTTTTATAAACTAACAATTGTTAGTTAGAGTTGGTATTATGGATTTTTACATCATAAGAATTAAAGATATTTACAAGGAAACGGATGATACATCGGTCATAACTTTTGATATTCCAGACACGTTGTATAGCACGTTCGCTTTTAAACAAGGGCAGCATTTAACTCTAAAAGCTGATATAAATGGAGAGGATGTACGTCGTTCGTACTCTCTTTGTTCTTGTCCGTCAGATAATATTTGGCAAGTCGCTGTAAAACAAATTCCAGGCGGTAAGTTTTCGACTTTTGTTAATGAGAAATTAAAATCTGGAGATACTCTAGAGCTAATGCCTCCAAGTGGTGTCTTTGGTGTAGATATTCAGCCTAAAAAGGCAAAGAATTACCTTTTTTTTGCCGCTGGTAGTGGTATAACGCCTGTACTTTCTATGTTGAAAGCCCATTTACGTGCAGAGCCCAACTCTACTTGCAAACTGTTCTATGTGAATAAGACCGCAAAATCTATTATCTTTAAAGAGGAGTTGGAGCAATTACGGAACACTTATTTTGGTAGGCTAGAGATTTATTATTTTCTTACCAAGGAGCGCAGAGATATCGAATTGTTTAATGGACGTTTTGATGAAGAAAAAATGCAAATTCTTACCAAAACTTTTATTGATGTCCCTGATACGGATGATGTGTTTTTATGTGGTCCCGAAAGCATGATTAATTTTGTTAGTGACTATCTCATTAACTCAGGTTTATCAAAAGATTTGATACATTTTGAATTGTTCGTTAAGGGACTTTCCGAAGAAGATATTAAACGCGCCGAGCGACTTTCAAAACAAAATGTAGAAGGTACCGAAGTGGTAATTGTAGACGGTGGAAAAGAATTTTTATTCACCATGACTAAAGAGTTTGATAATATTCTGGATGCGGCATTAAATGCTGGTGCCGATTTGCCATTTGCTTGTAAAGGTGGTGTTTGTAGTACCTGTAAATGCGAAGTGAAAGAGGGCGCTGTTGAAATGAAAATCAACTATGCCTTAGATGAAAAAGAAGTCAGTCAAAATCTGGTGCTTAGCTGTCAAGCGGTACCAACAACCGATAAAGTAGTTGTAGATTTTGATGTCTAGAAAATAAAATTGAAAAAGAAAAATTAACTCGCTTGTGGCCTAAAGCCAACAGCTAAAAGCTAAAACTATGAGTGAAGAACAAATTAGAAGTTTAGAGCGTCAATTTGATGAAAAGATTGCTCGTGACGAAAAAATTGAACCAAAAGATTGGATGCCAGAAAAGTATCGTCAGACGCATATTAGGCAAATGTCTCAGCACGCGCATTCTGAAATTGTAGGAATGCTGCCAGAAGGTAACTGGATAACAAGAGCACCATCTTTAAGACGAAAAGTAGCATTGTTAGCTAAGGTTCAAGACGAAGCTGGTCATGGATTGTACTTGTATTCAGCAACAGAAACTTTAGGAATTTCTCGTGAAGAAATGTATGAGCAGTTGCACACCGGTAAGGCAAAGTATTCAAGTATATTTAATTATCCAACATTAACTTGGGCAGATATGGGTGCTATAGGTTGGTTGGTTGATGGCGCAGCCATCATCAATCAAGTGCCATTATGTAATACGTCTTACGGACCATATGCAAGAGCTATGATTCGCGTGTGTAAAGAAGAAAGTTTTCACCAAAGACAAGGTTTCGAAATCATGCTAAAATTAGCGAACGGTACACCAGAACAAAAAGAAATGGCGCAGGATGCTTTAAATCGCTGGTGGTGGCCAAGTTTAATGATGCTTGGACCTACAGATGATAAATCTGTACATACGGAGCAGTCTATGAAGTGGAAATTGAAGCGCAAAACTAATGATGAGTTGCGCCAACAATTTATAGACCAGACTGTGCCGCAAGCAGATATTTTAGGTTTAACAATTCCGGACCCAGATTTAAAATGGAACGAGGAGCGTCAAAGTTATGATTTTGGTGAAATTAATTGGGATGAATTTTGGCAAGTAGTCAAAGGTCACGGTCCAATGAACAAAGAACGAATGAAAGCTAGAGTAGGTGCCTGGGAACGTGGTGAATGGGTTAGAGATGCCGCTATGGCTCATGCAGAGAAAAAACAAGCAAGGAAAGAGAAACAAGCGGTTTAAAACTAAATATTATGTCAACTAAAAATTGGCCCCTTTGGGAAATCTTCGTTAGAAGTAAAAATGGATTAGAACACAGGCATTGTGGTAGTTTACACGCTGCAGACTCTGAAATGGCGCTAGAAAACGCACGTGATGTATATACTAGACGTAATGAAGGTGTGAGTATCTGGGTTGTAGAATCCAAACACATCACTGCCTCAAATCCAGAGAACAACGGAGAGTTATTTGAACCTGCTCAGGATAAGGTATATCGTCATCCAACATTTTATGATTTACCAGATGAAGTAAAACACATGTGATGAAAAACGAAAACTTATACAATTACATATTAGGTATTGCAGACAACAGCTTAATTCTTGGACAAAGAATGGGCGAGTTATGTGGGCATGGACCAAGTTTAGAGACAGACATCGCTTGTACTAATATCTCATTAGATTTATTTGGGCAGGTACGTAGTTATTTTCAGTATGCAGGCAAAATAGCAGGTGATGGAAGAACAGAAGATGATATCGCAATGCTTCGTAAGGAACGCGAATACAAGAATGTATTATTGGTAGAGCACCCAAATACAGACTTTGCATATACAGTTGGACGTCAATTTTTATTTGATGTGTATCATTTAGCATTTTTAAAAGAACTTCAAAAAAGTACAGACTTAACCTTGTCAGCAATTGCAAATAAATGTGTGAAAGAGGTAAGTTACCACGAACGTTTTTCTTCAGACTGGGTTAAACGTTTAGGAGATGGTACTTCGGAAAGTAAAGAAAAAATGCAAAATGCAATTGACGACCTATGGACATACACTGACGAATTATTCCATCAAACTGAAGCAGATAAAGCAATGGTAGCAGAAGGAATTGGTGTAGACGTAACTAAGCTTAAAGAAGCATATTATAAAAATGTAAGTGAGCTTTTAGAAGAGGCAACTTTAAAAGTTCCTGATTTAAAGTACTTTCAAAAAGGAGGTAAACAAGGAATTCATACAGAGCATATGGGCTATTTACTTGCTGATTTACAATACATGCAACGTGCTTATCCAAATATGGAATGGTAATAAATCTTTGATTTGTCATTCTGAACTGTCACACTGAGTGCAGTCGAAGTGTTGTTTCGGAATTTCATTTCAAAATTAAATGATAAAATGAATCAAAATGTCACTCTGAGCTTGTCGAAGAGTCTCAATAATATGACAACAACAGAACAAAATATCGATACTATTCTTTTACCAATCTTGGAAAAAGTGTCAGACCCAGAAATTCCGGTTCTTTCCATAATGGATATGGGTGTTGTGCGTTCTGCTGTTATCATTGATAATGTCGTTAAAGTTGAAATCACCCCAACCTATAGCGGCTGCCCAGCAATGGACGTGATTGGAGATGATATCAAAAAAGCATTGAAAGAAGCTGGCTATAATGCAGAAGTTGATTTGATTTTACACCCAGCTTGGACAACCGATTGGATTACACCAAGAGGACGCAAAGCCTTAGAAAATTACGGAATCGCCGCACCTTTAGATGCTGAAGCTGATAAAGATGTACTATTGAATGGAAAGCGTATTGTAAAATGTCCGCAGTGTAAGTCCACTAATACGAAACTAGTAAGTCAATTTGGTTCAACAGCGTGTAAAGCACAATTTCAATGTGATGATTGCCAAGAGCCTTTTGATTATTTTAAATGTTTGAAGTAACTTATTCTAAATCCTTAGATTGTCCTCTTGAGGGTACTTTAAGGGTGTTTTAAAGAAAAACAAATATGAGCTCAATCCTTCTTAAGGTTGAAAATAAAATAGCAACCATAACATTAAATCGACCAGAAGTGTTTAATAGCTTTAATCGTGAAATGGCTCTAAGTCTTCAAGGAATTCTCGACGATTGCGAAACTAACGAAGACGTTAGAGCTATTGTTTTAACAGGGAATGGAAAGGCATTCTGTGCTGGTCAAGATTTAAAAGAAGTTACAAATCCAAAACTTAATCCTGGTTTCAAAAAAATACTTGAAGAACATTATAACCCAATAATTTCTCGAATCCGTAATATTGAAAAACCAATAATCGCAGCAGTTAATGGTGTTGCTGCAGGAGCAGGAGCAAATATTGCACTGGCTTGTGATGTAGTCATTGCAGATGAAAAAGCCAGTTTTATACAAGCATTTAGCTTAATTGGACTAATCCCTGACAGTGCAGGAACCTTCTTTTTACCAAGATTAATTGGCTTTCAAAAGGCTTCGGCTTTGGCTATGCTAGGCGATAAAGTATCAGCAGAAGAAGCCGAACGTATAGGTATGATTTATAAATATGTACCTTCGGAAGAATTCTCAAATACTATAGATAGTATTGCTGCTAAAATGGCAAATTTACCAACTGTCGCTCTCGGACTTATAAAAAAGACATTCAATAAATCACTTACCAATAATCTCACGGAGCAGCTGGCTTTAGAATCTAAAAATCAAATTGAAGCAGCAGGAAGTGAAGATTATGCAGAAGGCGTATCTGCATTTATAGAAAAACGCAAGCCTAATTTTAAAGGGAATTAATTGAACAAAGAAACCCTCATAGAAGTTCACAATAGAATAAAGCCATTTATTCACAAAACACCTGTTTTAAGTTCTAGCTTGATTAATGAAATGGTTGGAGCCGATATTGTGTTTAAATGTGAAAACTTTCAAAAAATGGGAGCCTTTAAAATGCGTGGTGCAGCCAATGCGATTTTGTCTCTATCTAAAGAAGAAAGACAACGAGGCGTAGTTACACATTCTTCAGGAAATTTTGCTCAAGCGGTTTCTTTAGCAGCTCAAAAATTAAATGTTAAGGCTTATATTGTAATGCCAGAAAACGCACCACAAGTTAAAAAAGATGGTGTAAAAACATATCAAGGTGAAATTATAGAATGCGAATCTACACCTCAAGCGAGAGAAACTACAGCAAATAGGATTAAAGAAGAAAAAGGAGCTTCCTTTTTACACCCATCTAACCAAGATGAGGTGATTTATGGCAATAGCACAGCTGCGATGGAACTATTAGATGAGTATCCAAATTTGGACATGATTCTCACACCAGTTGGTGGTGGCGGACTCATCGCAGGTACTGCATTAGCGGCGCATTATTTTTCTGATAATTGTAAAGTGATTGGAGGCGAACCAATGGAAGCAGATGATGCGTATCGTTCTTTATTTTCTGGTAAAATAGAAACCAATAATAGTTTCCATACGGTTGCCGATGGTTTGCGTACGCATTTAGGAGACCGTAATTTTCCGATTATTCAAAAATACGTAGACAAGATTATTCGAGTAGAAGAAGATGAAATCATTAATGCAATGCAGCTCATTTGGGAACGAATGAAGATTATAATTGAACCATCATGCGCCGTTCCATTTGCGGCGCTTCTAAAAAACAAGCAAGAATTCAAAAACAAAAAAATAGGCATTATCTTGTCTGGCGGAAATGTAGATGTCAAAAATCTACCATTTTAATAAAAAACTATGAACGTAGGAATTATAGGTTCTGGAACCATGGGAAGTGGTATTGCGCAAGTTGCTGCTACTGCTGGTTGTCAAGTGAAATTATACGATACCAATCAAGCTGCTTTAGATAAAGCGAAAGTAGCATTAGAAAAAATATTAAATCGTTTGATTGAAAAAGGTCGAATTGATGCAGGCGAAAAGGCTAGGATTCAATCTAATATTAGTTATGTAGATACTCTGAAAGATTTATCAGATTCAAACTTAACAATTGAAGCGATTATCGAAAATCTCGACATAAAAAAGAAAGTCTTTTCAGAGTTGGAAAGCTATGTTGCTGACGATTGTATTATAGCATCAAATACTTCTAGTTTATCTATAGCATCAATTGCTGCATCATTACTAAAACCAGAGCGTTGCATTGGTATTCATTTTTTTAACCCGGCACCCTTAATGAAACTGGTTGAGGTAATTCCAGCAATTCAAACATCGAAAGAGGTTCTTGATAAATCTGTACAAATCATTTCCGATTGGAAAAAAACCGTTGCTGTTGCTAAAGATACACCTGGTTTTATCGTTAACAGAGTAGCAAGACCATTTTATGGAGAGGCTTTACGAATCTATGAAGAGGGAATTGCGGATTTTACAACCATCGATTGGAGTTTAAAAACTATTGGTGGATTTAGAATGGGACCTTTTGAGTTAATGGATTTTATTGGTAACGATGTCAATTACACAGTTACTGAAACTGTTTTTACAGCATTTTATTTCGATTCAAGATACAAGCCTGCGTTTACACAAAAGCGTTTCGCAGAAGCAGGTTATCTAGGACGAAAATCTGGGAAGGGTTATTATGATTATTCAGAAAACGCAACGAAACCCAGCCCAATAGAAGATGAAGTACTAGCAGAAAAAATTTTCAACCGTGTTTTAGTCATGCTTATCAACGAAGCTGCAGATGCACTATTTTTAAATATTGCCTCAGCTCAAGATATTGATAATGCTATGACCAAGGGCGTGAATTACCCTAAAGGCTTATTAGCTTGGGCAGACGAAAAAGGAATCGATTGGTGCGTTTCAGAATTAGACGCATTATATAACGAATATCATGAAGATAGATACCGTTGCAGTCCGTTATTGCGTAAAATGAATAGAGAACATAAAACATTCTTTTAATTGAAAGGCGAAGAAATTCCATATAAAATGCTATCACAAGATGCCTTTAGTCAATGGTTGGGTATTGAGATTTTAGAATGTGAAATTGGGCGTTGTAAACTTGGAATGACCATTAGAAAGGATATGCTTAACAGTATGAATAAAGCTCATGGAGGAATAAGCTATGCGTTAGCAGATACAGCGTTTGGTTTTGCCGCAAATACACATGGTAAATATGCAGTTTCCATTGAAACTAGTATTAACCATATCGAAGCATTAAATGAAGGTGATGAGTTGGTGGCGGAATCTGTAATTGAAAAAGTAAATAATAAACTCGGCTTCAATATCATTGAAGTCAAGAGAGGTAAAGAATTAGTGGCACTTTTTAAAGGTGTGGTGTATAGAACTCAAAAAAATTGGGAAGAATAAAACAAGAAATGAAAGAAGCATATATCATAGACGGCATAAGAACTCCAATAGGTAATTATAAAGGCACCTTATCTGCAGTTCGCACAGACGATTTGGGAGCATTGGTGATTGCAGAAGTTGTGAAGCGAAATCCAAACATCCCAAAAGATGCCTATGACGATGTGATTATGGGTTGCGCCAATCAAGCCGGTGAAGATAATCGTAACGTAGCACGTATGTCATCATTATTGGCAGGATTGCCATTTACGGTGCCAGGAGAAACTGTAAACCGTCTATGTAGTTCAGGATTATCAGCAATCATTCATGCCAATCGCGCTATAAAAGCAGGAGATGGTGATATTTTTATTTCAGGTGGTGTTGAGAATATGACACGTGGACCATATGTCATGGCAAAACCAAGTTCAGCATATGGAGGAGATTCTAAACTATATGATTCTACTTTTGGATGGCGTTTTATCAATCCGAAAATGCATGAGATGTATGGAACCGATGGTATGGGAAATACTGCTGAAAACTTAGTGGAGAAGTATAATATTTCAAGAGAAGACCAAGACAAGTTTGCCTATTGGAGCCAGATGAAAGCATCCAAAGCACAAGAAAATGGACGTTTAGCAAAGGAGATTGTAACGGTAGAAATTCAGCAACGTAAAAAAGACCCAATTCAGTTTTCGAAAGACGAATTTGTAAAACCAAATACCTCACTTGAAGTATTAGGAAAACTTCGTCCAGCATTCAAAAAAGAAGGCGGAAGCGTAACGGCAGGAAATTCCTCAGGATTAAACGATGGAGCTGCGGCAACCATTATCGCTTCAGAAGATGCCGTAAAAAAATATAACCTGAAACCATTAGCGAGAATTGTAAGTTCTGCTGTAGTTGGAGCAGAACCAAGAATCATGGGGATTGGTCCAGTACAAGCATCTAATAAAGCATTAGAAAAAGCAGGATTGACCATGGATGACATGGATGTCATTGAACTTAACGAAGCGTTCGCAGCACAAGTCTTAGCATGCACTCGTGCTTGGGGATTGGCAGATGATGACCCAAGATTAAATCCAAATGGAGGTTCTATAGCAATTGGTCATCCCTTAGGAGTAACAGGAGCACGTATTGCTTATTCAGCAGCTTTAGAATTACAGGAGCAAAATAAAAGATATGCATTAGTAACGATGTGCATTGGAGTTGGACAAGGTTATGCAGCAATTATAGAACGCGTTTAATTATGGAAAAAATACAACACTACGTTCAAGGACAATGGACAATAGGTAAAGAAGAAGGTACTCCAATCTTAGATGCAGTTACTGGTGAAGCATTTACAAGTGTGGCAATTGAAGGTTTAGATATTCCAGAAATTCTTAACTACGGAAGAACAAAAGGAGGCGAAGTTCTTCGTAAAATGACCTTTCAAGAAAGAGGAAACATGCTCAAGAAATTAGCATTATATCTCACCAAACGAAAAGATACGTTTTACGAATTGAGCTACCGAACTGGTGCGACAAAAGTTGATAGTTGGATAGATATTGAAGGTGGCTTTGGAAACTTATTCGCCAATGCTTCGTTAAGAAAATTATTTCCTAATCAACCTTACCATGTAGAAGGAGATGCTATCGATTTATCTCGTGGTGGACGTTTTATTGCGCATCACATCATGGTACCAAAAAGAGGTGTTGCAGTTCATATCAATGCCTTTAACTTCCCGGTATGGGGAATGTTAGAAAAGTGTGCCGTCAACTGGATGGCAGGAGTTCCTGCTGTAGTTCTACCAGCACCTTCATCGTCATATTTAGCGGAAGCGGTAGCTAGAACAATTATTGATTCTGGTATTTTACCTGAAGGTGCACTACAGATAATCAATGGAACAGTTAAGACTATTTTGGATACCGTAGAATCTCAAGATGTAGTGACCTTTACAGGTTCGGCGCAAACAGGCCGATTGCTAAAGGCACATCCACGATTGATTCAAGAATCTGTGCCATTCACCATGGAAGCGGATTCATTAAACGCTTCTATTTTAGGGGAAGATGCAGTACCAGGAACGCCAGAATTTGATTTATTTATCAAAGAAGTCCGAAAAGAAATGACAGTGAAGGCTGGTCAAAAATGTACAGCAATCCGAAGAATTATTGTTCCAGAAAATTTAGTTGAAGATGTTCAAATTGCGTTAGGAAAAGCACTAGACAAGGTCACTATTGGCGACCCAAGACTCAAAGAAGTCCGAATGGGCTCACTTGTTAGTAAACAGCAAGTTCAGGCTGTCAAAGATTCAGTAAATGATTTAGCTAAAGAAGCTCAAATTGTTTATGGCGATTTAGATAAAATTAAAACTCTTGGAGCAGATGCTAAAAAAGGCGCTTTTATAAGTCCAATCTTATTACGAGCAGACCATCCATTTCAAAATACTATCATCCACGAACGTGAAGCCTTTGGACCAGTAAGTACCATAATGCCTTATAAAAATTTAGATGAAGCGATTACCCTAGCGCAAATGGGTAAAGGCTCATTAGTATCTTCAATTGCGACTAACGACGATAAAATAGCTAAAGATTACGTGGTAAATGCAGCATCCCATCACGGACGTATTTTAGTATTGAACAGAGAAAGCGCTAAAGAAAGTACAGGTCATGGTTCACCATTACCATATTTGGTACATGGAGGTCCAGGACGTGCTGGTGGTGGCGAAGAAATGGGTGGTATGCGTGGTATTAAACATTATTTGCAACGTACAGCTATTCAAGGTTCGCCAACAACAATTACGGAGATTACGGGTATTTATCAGCAAAATGCAAAATATACCGAAGCCGAACAGCATCCATTCAAATACCACTGGGAAGACATTCATCCAGGTATGTCACTTAAAACCCATAACCGTACAATTACGGATACGGATATCATGAATTTCGCCAATCTAACGTGGGACCATTTCTACGCACATACCGACATTACGTCTTTAGATGGAAGTATTTTCGAGAAAAGAACTGCTCACGGTTATTTCATTATATCTGCAGCGGCGGGCTTATTTGTATATCCAAACAAAGGGCCAGTTGCGGCTAATTACGGTTTAGATAGTATCCGTTTTTTACGACCATTATATCATAACGACACCATTAATGTACGCTTAACGTGTAAAGAAAAAGTAGATAGAGATGTAGCTACAGACGAACATCCGAGTGGTATCGTAAAATGGCACGTTGAGGTGTTTGATGCTAATTTTGAAAATCGACCAAAAAGTCAAAAAACAGATAAGGATAGTCCGCTAGTTGCAGTAGCAACCATATTAACTATGGTTGAGAAAAAGCAAGAAACTTTCGTGGAGATGACAGATGAAAAGATAGATGAATGTTTATCAAAACTTTCTGAGGATACAAAGCCAAAATGGGGAATCATGACACCGCAACACATGATTGAGCATTTGGAATACACCTATAAAATTGCGGCTGGCGAAATTCAAGATTTTGAAATTTCAACACCAGAAAAGATTTTAGAAAAGGTGAAAAACAGTCTTTGGAATTATGATAAATTCCCAAAAAACAGTCAATTTCCATTACTGGAAAACAACACGCTTGATGATTTAAAACATGAAAATTTAGCAACGGCAATCGGAAAGTTTAAGTCACAACGTGAGAAATATTTAGAATACTTCAAAGAAAATCCAGATGCCACGTTACGTAACATGGTATTTGGAGAATTAAATAGATACGAGTGGTATTTATTAGAGCGTAAGCATTTAAATCATCATTTTGAACAATTTGGATTAATATAATTATGGCAGAGCAACAACCATACGTAAAACAAACCATAGAAAACGAAGTAGGATATATCGAATTTTTTCATCCTGCGCACAACTCACTTCCTGGAGATGTTTTAACTGAATTAGCAAATACAATTACAGAAGCTGGGAAAAACGATGCCATTAAAGTAATCGTTCTTAAAAGCGGAGGTGACCGTACCTTTTGTGCTGGAGCAAGCTTTAATGAGTTGATTAACATTAATGATGCGGCGACAGGAAAAGTATTCTTTTCAGGTTTTGCCAATGTCATCAATGCCATGCGTAAATGTCCCAAATTTATTATTGGACGTATTCAAGGTAAAACCGTTGGCGGAGGTGTGGGTCTTGCGGCCTCAACGGATTACTGTATGGCTACTAAATTTGCCGCTATAAAGTTGAGTGAACTCAATATTGGTATTGGACCTTTTGTCGTTGGCCCAGCTATTGAGCGTAAGATAGGATTAAGCGCAATGTCACAAATTGCAATTGATGCCAATTCATTTTATCCCGCAGAATGGGCAAAGCAGAAAGGTTTATTTACACATGTTTTTGAAAGTACAGAAGCACTAGATGAAGCGGTTAAGAAAACAGCTGAACATTTATGCACTTATAACACGGAGGCCATGCTAGAAATGAAAAAAGTATTCTGGAAGGGCACAGATGATTGGGATGAACTATTGGCAGAACGTGCAGCAACTAGTGGTCGATTAGTCTTATCGGATTTTACAAAAGAGAAATTAAAAGAATTTAAATGATTTACGAATCACGGTTTTAGATTGGCGATTTTGCAATGTTGAGCAATTCTTAAATAGTAATTCAAACATCAAAAATTATATGATTTATAGTTTTAAAGGCTTCATACCAGTCGTTCATGAATCCAGTTTTGTACATCCTTTGGCTGCAGTTACAGGAAACGTTATCATTGGTAAAAACTGTTATATAGGCCCAGGAGCTGCTATTCGTGGTGATTGGGGGCAAATTATTTTAGAAGATGGTGTCAATGTACAAGAAAACTGTACCGTGCATATGTTTCCTGGTAAGTCAATTACCCTAAAAGAAAGTGCTCATGTTGGCCATGGTGCCATTATACATGGTGCGAATTTGGGGAGGAATTGTTTAATTGGTATGAATGCTGTGATTATGGATGATGCCAAAATAGGCGATGAATCTATTGTTGGAGCCATGGCATTTGTAAAGGCCGAAACTATAATTCCTAAACGAAGTTTGGTCGTCGGAAATCCTGCAAAAGTAATTAAGCAAGTTTCTGATGAAATGATAGCTTGGAAAACAAAAGGAACGGAACTTTATCAGCAATTACCAACGGATTGTCATGAGTCTTTAAAAGAAGTTGAGCCACTTCGAGAAGTGCCTAAAGATTTACCGACTCAGGAAGAAGCCTACAAAACATTACGCGAAACTTTCAAAAAATAAATCAGCCTTAACAAATTTTAGACTCTACTCAAATCAATCTCATTGGTTTCTTTCCCTGTAGATAGAGTAATTAAACTCTGAACATTTCCTAAATAGGGAAGAAGTGTCAGTTTTGAAATGATAAAGGTTTCGTAGGCTTCAATGTCTTCAACTACTAATTTTAGCAAATAATCAAAGTTTCCGCTAACGCGATGACACTCTACAATTTCAGGAAAGTTATTAATCTCTTTTACAAATTTTTCGAGATAGCTTCTTGTATGTCCTTGGAGCGTAATTCCGATGAAAACAGTAAGCTTTAGCCCTATTTTTTTATTGTCTAAAACGGCGACATATTTTTTAATGTAGCCTTCTTTTTCAAGTTTTTTAATGCGTTCAAAAATAGGAGATGTGGTCATTCCAAGTTCGTCTGCAATGCTTTTTGTAGTGCGGTTACTATTGTTTTGAAGCATTGCTAATATTTGTGTGTCGATATGGTCTAAAGTGTGCGCCATCAGAAAAAAAATAGAATATTTTATTGTTTTTACTATTGTAAAAGTATTAAATTCTTATTTAATATCTATTTTAAGAATATAATTCTGTTTAATTATAATTAAAAAGTTTTTAACATCTTAAAAGGGTGTTTGTATTTATATTTAATACTTTAAAAATATAAATGTTTTCTATTGGAAAAGTTTGATTTAAAAATGCCCAAAATGGGTGAAAGCATCACTGAAGGAACTATAATCAACTGGTTAATTTCTGAAGGTGATTCTTTTGAAGAAGGCGATATTATCTTAGAGGTTGCAACCGATAAAGTTGATAACGAAGTCCCAGCTCCAGCTTCAGGAACATTAGTAAAAACGTTGTTTAAGGCAAAGGATGTTGTTCCAGTTGGCGAGGTTATAGCAATTTTAGAAGTTTCTGAAGAGAAGAAATTGAATTCGAACTCAAACCTTAAATCGAAAGAAAATTTCACACTGAGCGCAGTCGAAGTACCACAAAAAGAAAAATTAAGGAATAAAAATAAAAACCAATCTGCTCCACAATATTCAGTACCGAGTGTTTCTTCCCCTTTGGGGAAGACAGATAGGGCTTCCTTTTTTTCATCACTAATCATTTCCATAGCCAAAGAACATCATATCAGTTTTGAAGAACTAGCGCGAATTCCTGCTACAGGAAATGAGGGACGATTACGCAAAAGTGATTTGTTTCAATATATCGAAGATGGAAGACCGTACAAATTTGCGCAACCTGTTCAACAAGACCCAACGGCGTATAGAATTCCACAGTTATCTTTCGACAAAGGCAAAGGTAAAATCATTGAGATGGACCGCATGCGTCAGATGATTGCTGACCACATGGTATATTCCAAGCATACGTCACCACACGTAACGGCTTATGTTGAGGCGGACATGACCAATATGGTGAATTGGCGTAATGCTAATAAAAAAGCCTTTCAAGAAAAGTACGGTGAGCGTTTAACCTTTACACCATTATTTGTCGAAGCAGTTGCAAAAGCAATAAAAGACTTTCCAAATATTAATGCCTCCGTTGATGGTAACAATATCATTGTAAAAGAGGATATAAATATTGGTATGGCAACAGCATTACCTAGTGGAAATCTTATCGTTCCTGTGGTGAAAAATGCGGATACAAAAGATTTAAAGGTTTTAGCTTCTAACGTTAATGAATTGGCTGCAAAGGCAAGAGATAATAAACTTGGTGGAGATGATATTAAGGGAAGTACGTTTACAATTTCCAACGTAGGAACTTTTGGCAGTGTCATGGGCACACCTATTATTAATCAGCCAGAAGTAGCCATACTCGCGCTCGGCATCATAAAAAAACGTCCTGAAGTCATTGAGTCGGAAAGTGGTGATGAAATCGCGATTAGAAGCATGATGTATCTTTCACTATCGTTCGACCATCGCGTCGTTGACGGTTTTTTAGGCGGAAGCTTTGTGCGTCGTGTGGCAGATTATTTCGAGCAGTTTGATACGAATAGAAAAATATAAAAATTTGTCATTCTGAACGGTCACACTGAGCGCAGTCGAAGTGTTGTTTCAGAATCTCGTAAAATTACACAATTATGAGCTACAACATATCAATTACAAAAGTTGAAAAATCGCAAGTTGAAAACTTAGATTTCAACAACATCCCTTTAGGAACCACTTTCACAGACCACATGTTTATCTGTGACTATGAAAATGGCGAATGGACTAACCCAAGAATTGAACCTCTAAAGCCTATTCCAACGCATCCTGCGGCAATGGCATTGCATTATGGACAAGCTATTTTTGAAGGTATGAAAGCCTATAAAGACACTGATGGCGAGCCAATGTTATTTAGACCTGCTAAAAATGCAGCTCGGTTAAACAAGAGTGCTGACCGTATGGGCATGCCTCACGTACCTGAAGATTTATTTGTTCAGGGATTAAAAGAGTTAGTGAGTTTAGAGCATAATTGGATTCCGCCACAGCAAGGCAGTGCGTTATACTTAAGACCTTTTATGTATGCCGATGAGCCTTTTATTGGTATGCGTGCAGCCACGCACTATAAATTTATTATTATGGCTTCACCTGCAGGTCCATTTTTTAGTAAACGCATTAAACTTTGGGCGGAGAAGCAATACATAAGGGCAGCTCATGGCGGAACAGGAGAAGCAAAGGCAGCTGGAAATTATGCCGCAGCAATTAGACCCACGGAACTGGCAAAAGCCAAAGGATATGACCAAGTCTTGTGGTTAGACGCGGTGGAGCATAAATATATTCAGGAAGTTGGGACTATGAATATTTTCTTTAAAATCAATGGTGAATTTATTACACCAGAATTAGACGGTTCAGTGCTACATGGTATTACAAGAGCTAGTGTTATAGATATGCTTCGTGCGATGAATTATTCAGTTACAGAACGAAAAATTACTATCGACGAAATTATTAAAGCTTCCAAAAACGGAACGCTCGAAGAAGCTTTTGGGACAGGAACTGCTGTTGGTATTGCCTACATTCAAGAGATTGGACTAAAAGGCGAAACAATTCACGTTTCAGACAAAAGTCCTGTAGGACTGGAAGTCAACGATACATTAAATGCAATTAAAACAGGACAACTCGAAGATAGATTTGGTTGGATGGTAAAAACAAGAAAGCAATTCGCTTAGATGAAAAAAGATATACTTAAAAAAGGATTTTCTAAACTCTGTACCGCTAAGGCTATGGCAGAGTTGTATGAAGAGAATTTCAAGCAAGTTTCAAAATACGTACATGCGACTTCTAGAGGTCATGAAGCTATTCAAGTGGCTTTAGGTATGCAATTATTGCCTCAAGATTATGCATTTCCATATTATAGAGATGATGCGATGTTATTGTCATTTGGGTTAGAGCCTTACGATTTAATGTTGCAACTTTTAGCTAAGAAAGATGACCCGTTTTCTGGTGGTAGAACCTACTATTCCCATCCAAGTTTAAAAGATGATGATAAACCAAAAATTCCGCATCAATCTTCAGCAACAGGAATGCAAGCGATTCCGGCAACAGGTGTTGCTATGGGAATGCAGTATAAAGAATTACAAGGTCTGAATGATTCATCTATTGAGAATCCAATTTCAGTATGCTCATTAGGAGATGCCTCAGTTACCGAAGGTGAAATAGCCGAAGCGTTTCAAATGGCAGCATTAAAGCAAATGCCAATTTTGTATTTGGTGCAAGATAATGGTTGGGATATTTCTGCAAATGAAGCCGAAACGAGAGCGCAAAACGCAGCGGAATATGCAGCGGGATTTCATGGTTTAGAAGCTGTCAGTATAGACGGCGCTAACTTTATTGAAAGCTATGAAGCTATTGAAAAAGTCATCGCGACTATCCGAAAAGAGCGCCGTCCGTTTTTAGTCCATGCTAAAGTTCCGTTATTAAATCACCACACATCAGGTGTACGTATGGAATGGTACCGAGATGATTTAGACGAAGCGCAATCTCGTGACCCTTATCCGGTATTAAGACAACAACTTTTGGACAATGGTTTTACAGAAAAGGAAGTCGATGAGATTGAAGATGAAGCAAAAAAGAAAGTAGCTTCAGATTTTCAAAAAGCATTGAAGGCTGAAGACCCAAAACCAGAAGATTTATTTACTAACGATTTTGTGCCAACTCCAATCACTGAAGAAAAAGGAACACGTTCTCCCGAAGGCGCAGATAAAGTGGTGATGGTTGACTGTGCCTTGTTTGCAGTTGAAGAGCTCATGAGAGAACACAAAGAGTGTTTGTTATACGGGCAAGATGTTGGCGGAAGACTTGGCGGCGTATTTAGAGAAGCTGCGACACTAGCCCAGAAGTTCGGAGACGACAGAGTCTTTAATACGCCAATACAAGAAGCCTTTATCGTAGGTTCTACGGTAGGTATGTCAGCAGTTGGCTTAAAACCAATTGTTGAGGTGCAATTTGCAGACTATATCTGGCCTGGGTTAAATCAATTATTTACAGAAGTAAGTCGCAGTTGTTATCTGTCTAATGGAAAATGGCCGGTAAGTATGATACTTCGCGTTCCTATCGGCGCTTATGGTAGTGGCGGTCCTTATCATTCATCTTCTGTAGAAAGTGTGATAACTAACATTCGTGGAATTAAAATTGCTTATCCGAGTAATGGGGCTGATTTAAAAGGGTTGATGAAAGCCGCTTATCACGACCCAAACCCAGTTGTAATTTTAGAACACAAAGGTTTGTATTGGTCTAAAGTTCCAGGAACCCAAGGTGCAACTTCGGTTGAGCCAAGCGAAGATTATGTTTTGCCTTTCGGAAAGGCTTGGGTGCTCCAAGAAATTTGGAAACAAGAATCGGTTGAGACGCTGACTATAGTTACCTACGGTATGGGTGTGCATTGGGCTATGAATGCTTCAAATGAATTAGGAATGCAAGACCAAATTGAAGTCATTGATTTACGAACGCTCTATCCTTTGGATGAAGAAACTGTGATGAAATCTGTAAAGAAAACTGGCAAGTGTTTGGTCGTGACTGAAGAGCCTTCAAACAACAGTTTTGCAAGAGCGTTAGCAGGAAAAATTCAGGAAGAATGTTTTAAATATTTAGATGCGCCCGTTATGACTATCGGAAGTGAAAACATGCCTGCAATTCCTTTAAATTCAACTCTAGAGCAAACCATGATTCCGTCAACTGAAAAAGTGAAAGCTAAAATTGAAGAGCTTCTTGATTATTAATCGAATTAGTTTGGTGTAAGATTTTCTGTATCTTAGGTTCAACTAAACGCAATTAAATGCTTACCAAAAAAAGATACTCGGTCAAAGACATGGTCTTATGGACTAGAGGAGAAACCTTAATCTATCTGCTCTATGCAGGAATCATCACTGTTCTTTACAAGGTATTTGGATTTACTTTTTTAAATGTTCCATGGACTCCAGTAGCTTTAATTGGTACTGCGGTTGCATTTTTGGTGGGTTTTCAAAACAATTCAGCATATGGTCGTATTTGGGAAGCCCGAATGATTTGGGGAGCTATAGTAAATACATCGAGAACTTGGGGCATGAAGGTGCAAGATATGGTAACTAATGACCATAGAGAAAATCCAGTATCCAAAGAAGAACTTAAAAAAGAAAAAAAGATTTTAATATACAGGCACATTGCATGGATGACTGCTTTAAGATATGCTATGCGAACTAGAAAATCTTGGGAAACACAGCATACGTCTAGAACCAATAGGGAATGGCGGAATATGATTCATATTCCAGAAGAAGTCTCTTCGTTAGACGATAATCTTAAATGTTATTTATCGGATGAAGAACGGCATTACGTAATGAGTAAATCTAATAAACAAACAGCTTTACTTTATCTTCAATCTGCACATATACGTAGATTAAAGGAAGCTGGCTTAATTTGGGAATTTGCTTTCTTAGAGTTGGAAAATGTTTTAGAAAGTTTGTTCACACATCAAGGTAAATCAGAACGAATAAAGAATTTTCCTTATCCACGACAGTATGCAAGTTTATCGCTCTACCTCACGAGAGTATTCGCTATTTTATTGCCATTTGGATTAATTCCAGAATTTGCAGAGATAGGAGAATCCATGGTTGATAGCTTTTATTTAGTTGGTAAATATTTTATCTGGGTAGCAGTTCCGTTTTGCGCTGTGGTATCTTGGGCGTTTCATACTATGGAGCGGATGGCAAGAGTTGGCGAAAACCCTTTTGAAGGCAATCCAAACGATGTTCCTATTTCTACAATTTCTAGAAGTATAGAGATTAATTTACGAGAGATGTTAGACGAACATCCGGATGATATTCCGACTCAGTTTCCTGAAGATAAAAATGTACAGATGTAAATAAGAAAGCCTATCGTAATTACGATAGGCTCTGTCTTTAAAAAGATTGTAAGGTATATAATTATATAACTTTTACATTAACTGCGTTTAACCCTTTTTTTCCTTCGGCTAAATCGAATTCTACATTATCTCCTTCTCTAATCTCATCGACTAAACCAGAAACGTGTACAAAATGCTCTTTCTCTTGTCCTTCTTCTGTTATGAATCCAAAACCTTTAGAGTCATTAAAAAATTTTACTGTACCAGTACTCATATTAAAATATATTAAATTAAAGCAGCAAGGTAGTCTAATTAATTGATAATCAGTTATTTTTACTGTTAATTTAGAAAAAACATATAAATTAGTGTAAAAGGCTAAGGCTTAAGTTAATAACCAGTAAAAAAATGTTTTATATGTTGTATTCTGAAAGTGGTTTGGTAAATTTTTCAGGGTCAGCAGCTAAATGGTACCTCGGGTCGTCAATATCTTCAACAATAACTTCTTTGAATTTAGGACTTGCTTTGTACATCAAGTTTTTACAGTCTGTACTTAAATGTTTCAGCTTTATATTTTTGCCGGCAGCTTCATATTTATTGACTAAATTAAAAATGGCCTCCATAGCAGAGTGATCACTTACGCGAGACTCAACAAAATCGATTTCAACGTTATCTGGGTCATTTTTCACATCAAATTTTGAATTGAAATTCTGGATAGAGCCAAAGAACAAAGGCCCCCAAATTTCATAAGTCTTTGTACCATCTGCTTGAATGCGTTTTCGAGCGCGAATCATAGTTGCATTTTTCCAAGCAAATACTAATGCCGAAATAATAACACCCGCAATTACAGCCACAGCTAAATCTTTCCAAACCGTAATCGCAGAAACAGCAATTAAAACTATTGCATCGGATAACGGAATCTTTCTAATAATTCTGAAACTAGACCAGGCAAATGTTCCTATAACAACCATAAACATAACACCGACTAGTGCAGCAATTGGGATTTGTTCTATTAGAGGTGCGCCAAACAATACAAAGCAGAGCAAAGCAATAGCTGCTACCGCACCAGAGAGTCTTCCACGACCTCCAGAATCTACATTGATTATAGATTGTCCAATCATAGCACAACCGCCCATTCCGCCGAACAGTCCATTTAAAATATTGGCACTTCCTTGAGCAATACACTCTCGGTTTCCATTTCCACGAGTTTCTGTTATTTCATCAACAAGATTAAGCGTCATTAACGACTCTATTAAACCTACAGCAGCTAAAATAAAAGCGGTAGAAAGAATTAAATCCCAATGACCTTGAAGGGTAGAGAATAATCCAAATATTTGGTCTTGAAATGTTGGTAAACTACCTTGTAAGCCTTCGCCTCCGCCATCTCTAATAAAAGAGCCAACGGTGCTCACATCTAATTTCCCTAGAATTGTTATTGCTGCAACAATAATTATTGCTGTTAAGGCTGCAGGAATCTTTTTAGTTAATTTTGGTAAACCGTACATAATAGCCATTGTTAAGGCTATTAAGCCAAGCATTGTCCAAAGCGCAGCACCAGTCATAAATACTTTTTCGCCATTAACAGTTTCTTTAAAAAGTCCTAATTGCGATAAGAAAATTACGATTGCTAAACCATTAACAAAGCCCATCATTACGGGATGAGGAATTAATCTCACAAACTTTCCGAGTTTAAAAACACCAGCTAATATCTGAATACCACCAACAAATAATAGTGTTATAAATAGCCACTGTAATCCTAGATTATCAATAGGCGTGTCTAAAGCTATACCTATTTCGTTTCCTTTACTTATTAGGTGAACCATAACAACAGCCATGGCTCCAGTTGCTCCAGATATCATTCCTGGACGTCCACCAAAAAGAGCAGTAACAATACCCATCATAAATGCGCCGTAAAGACCAACTAATGGATCTACACCAGCAACGAATGCAAATGCTACAGCTTCAGGTACCAGTGCTAACGCAACGGTTAATCCTGAAAGAATATCATTCTTTGGATTTTGTGTAAAATTTTTTCGAGTGGTTTGACCTAAAATCATAATGCTTTGCCTTAAAAGTGGGCAAAGATACACTTTTATAAAACATCACATTTTTTAAGTTTGGGTAAAAAAAAAAGAGCATTCAGAAATGAATACTCTTCTTTATGTAAATTTGAAATTCTTCTATTTAGTATCTTTCTCTGGTGGATATTTTGTCATCATTTCAGAGACAAATTCATTTATTCGGGCTTCTTTCTTTTCAACATTTCTTGTAACTAAGTAACCAGTTCCGGAACCTTGCCAGATGAGTTGCTTTTTATTAGCATCAATAAAATCTACAAAAAGTATACCTTCTGTTCTGGTAGAAACATTATTTCCGCCCCAGCCAAAACCAGGTCCCCAAGCACCCCATCCAGGTCCCCAGCCCCAACGTCCGAATCCACCCCAGCCCCAGGCACCAACACCCCAAGCATTGTTGTAGATATCTACACGTTGGTTTGATTTTGTAAATATACTAACAAGCATATCTGGATTTTCGGATTTTGTCATCCCTTTAGCCATTAATTCTGATTCTATAGCTCTAAGGATTCTGCGTTTATCAATATCACTAATCTCTGCTTTATCAATACCAGGTTTAAAGAAGGCAAAGGTTTTGTAATTACTGAATTCTGTTTCTTTATCGTAGTCTGAAGCGACACGTACAGAGCTACATGAAGTCAATACAATGGCAATGAATGCCAACGGTAAAAGTTTTAAAATTGTTTTCATAGCTTAATTTATTTGAGTTCGAGTCCGTTTAATAATTTATCATCAACCATATTCGGTATAGTCACTCTCAAGTTAGGTTCACTTTCCATGGCGCGTTTTATAGCAAAAATAGCGCCTTCATTTCTAGCCCAACTTCGTCTTGATATACCATTGTTTACATCCCAAAATAACATCTGTTTCAGACGTTTAGATGCTTCTTTAGTACCATCAAGAACCATACCAAAACCTCCATTTATCACTTCTCCCCAGCCAACACCGCCGCCATTATGTATACTTACCCAAGTTGCACCTCTAAAACTATCGCCAATGACATTGTGTATAGCCATATCTGCTGTGAATCTTGAGCCGTCATAAATATTGCTAGTTTCTCTATATGGTGAATCTGTTCCAGAAACGTCATGATGGTCTCGCCCTAGAATTACATAGCCAATTTCTCCTTTTTCAATAGCATTATTGAAGGCTTCTGCAATTTTCATTCGGCCTTCAGCATCTGCGTACAGTATTCTTGCCTGTGAGCCTACAACTAATTTGTTCTCTTGAGCACCTTTAATCCACTGAATATTATCCGACATTTGTTGTTGGATTTCTACTGGAGCGTGTCTCATTAATTCTTCAAGTACTTTGCAAGCAATTTCATCGGTTTTTTGTAAGTCTTCAGGTTTTATGGAAGCACAAACCCAACGAAAAGGTCCAAATCCATAATCGAAACACATTGGTCCCATGATATCTTGGACATAGCTAGGGTATCTAAATTCCCGACCTAGCGTTGGATTTTTGTTCATAATGTCAGCACCAGCACGTGATGCTTCTAATAAAAAGGCGTTGCCATAATCAAAGAAATAGGTGCCTTTTGCTGTATGTTTATTAATGGCTTCAGCATGTCTTCTTAAGCTTTCCTGAACTTTTTCCTTAAATAATTCAGGCTTTTCGGCCATCATAATATTAGCCTCTTCGAAAGATAAATCAACGGGATAATAACCTCCAGCCCATGGATTATGAAGTGATGTTTGGTCACTCCCTAAGTCTATATGGATATTTTCTTCATCAAATTTCTCCCAAACGTCAACCACATTACCTAAATAAGCGATAGAAATAGTTTCTTTATCAGCTTTTGCTTTAGTTACTCGATATACTAGCTCATCTAAATCCGTGATTTTTTCATCTATCCAACCTTGATTTAAACGCACCTGTGTTATTTTTGGGTTCACTTCGGCACAAACGGTAATGCAACCTGCAATATTTCCTGCTTTGGGTTGTGCACCAGACATCCCGCCTAAACCAGAAGTGACAAAAAGATTGCCTTTAGGTGATTTTCTTATTTTTCTAAAGCCATTTAAAACTGTAATTGTGGTACCGTGGACAATGCCTTGTGGACCAATATACATATAGCTACCTGCAGTCATTTGACCGTATTGCGTAACGCCAAGCGCATTAAATTTTTCCCAATCATCAGGTTGCGAGTAATTAGGAATCATCATCCCATTGGTCACCACAACGCGAGGCGCTTCTTTATGACTAGGGAATAATCCCATAGGGTGCCCAGAATACATAACCAGTGTTTGCTCATCCGTCATTTCGGCTAAGTACTTCATGGTTAGCCTATATTGCGCCCAGTTAGAAAAGACACCACCGTTTCCACCATAGGTAATCAACTCGTGTGGATGTTGCGCTACTGCATAGTCCAAATTATTCTGAATCATTAGCATTATTGCTGCAGCCTGCTTTGATTTTGCAGGATAATCATCAATTGGTCGCGCATACATTTTGTAGTCTGGACGAAAACGGTACATGTAAATACGACCATAAGTTTCGAGCTCGGTTTTAAATTCTTCAATTAAAACTTTATGATGTTTTTTGTCGAAGTATCGTAATGCATTCTGAAGTGCTAATTTTTTCTCTTCCTTCGATAAAATATCCTTACGGATTGGCGCATGATTTATAGAAGGGTCATAAGGTTTTGGCTGAGGTAATTCAGAGGGAATTCCTTCTAAAATCTGTTCGGCAAATGACGTTTGCGTAGCTTGCATTATTTTGTTTTTTGTTTGTCTTTATTAAATCCGTACGGGCAATGTCTACAGCCGCTTTCGCAACAATAACCGCGTTTTAGATGGTATTGTTCTGTAAAACAGCGATAGCCTTCTGGCGTTAAATAGTAATCACCATCTTCGATTGGGACGTATTTTTTCATGGCCTTTCCCTAACCCTTTCCAAAGGAAAGGGAATTTGTTCTGTTCATTGTTCAAAGTTCTGGGTGGCAGAATGATTTTATTAATTATTCCGCGTCATTAGCAAAGATAACTTATTTTGGATTGATTTTTGAATGTAGATACTTGTGATTATAGTTTCAAAATACATCGTTCCAAAGGGCTATTTTGGCTTAACTCTGTTTCCGTTTATAGTTTTAAAGCGAAAAGAATTGTTGTTTAATAAAATCTTAGTCAATCACGAAAAAATTCATTTAAGACAGCAGCTTGAGCTTCTAATTATTCCTTTTTATCTGTTATATTTTATTGAATTTATAATTAGATATGCAAAACTTAAGGATTGGCAACAAGCCTACAGGTCTATTTCTTTTGAAAGAGAAGCTTATATTAATGAGCAAGATTCTAAGTTTTTAAAAAAGCGACCATTTTGGAATTTTATAAACTATTTTTGAAACCGAAATGCAATCTCCAATAGAGCAAATTCATATTAAAAACGATAAAAATATTCAGCTTTTTATTAAGCGCGAAGATTTGTTGCATCCTTTTGTTTCGGGGAATAAATTTAGAAAACTAAAGTATAATTTACTTGAAGCGAAAAAACAAAATCAAGATACGATTTTGACTTTCGGTGGTGCTTTTTCAAATCATATTGCTGCGACTGCTTATGCTGCAAATAGTAATGGATTTGAGTCTGTTGGTGTAATTAGAGGAGAGGAATTACAATCTCAAATAGTATCTAATCCAACTTTAAAATTTGCTCAAGAACAAGGTATGCAGTTTTATTTTGTATCACGTGAATCTTATAGAGATAAGAATTCAGAATCTTTTCAGGAGGAATTAAGGAATGAATTTGGAGCGTTTTATTTGGTACCCGAAGGCGGAACAAATGATTTGGCTGTAAAAGGTTGTGAGGAAATTTTGAATGAAGAAACCTCTCATTTTGACTATATCTGTACTTGTGTTGGTACTGGCGGAACCATTTCAGGATTAATTAATGCTTCAAAAAATCATCAAAAAATATTAGGTTTTCCTGCCCTGAAAGGTGATTTTTTACAGGATGAAATTCGTAAATTTGCAAAGCAAAATAATTGGGATTTAATTACTAATTATCACTTTGGAGGTTATGCAAAAATAAATGAGCAATTAATAACGTTCATTAATGATTTTAAATCAGAATTCAAGGTGTTATTAGACCCTGTTTATACCGGTAAAATGCTATTTGGACTTTTAGACATGATTTCTAAAGGGCAGTTTGAAGAAAATGCAAAAATATTAGCAATCCATACTGGAGGGCTTCAAGGCATAGCTGGTATGAACCAGCGATTAAAATCTAAGTCTATGCCTTTAATTAACATATAAATGAAATTAAGATTATTCATTATAATTCTTTCACTTTTAGTGGTTTCGTGCGGCTCTAAAAAAGGTGTAGTTACTAAAAAGGAAAAATCTAAAACTAAAACAGAAGAGGTTATTATTAAGGATAAGCCTGTTGAGGAAAAACCAACTGCTCCTGTGACTAAGTCATCAAGAAAACGAACTTCAGTCGATGTTTATATTGATACCTATTCTGCTATTGCTATGTCAGAAATGCGTACTTCAAAAATTCCAGCTAGTATAACACTTGCGCAAGGAATTTTAGAGTCTGGCTCAGGAAATGGGCGTTTAGCAAAAGAAGCAAATAACCATTTTGGAATAAAATGTCATGGATGGAAAGGCGAAAAAATCTATCACGATGATGACCGCTCTCAAGAATGTTTTAGAAAATATAAAGAAGCTTCTACTTCTTATAAAGACCATTCAGATTTTTTAGTCGGAAGAAAGCGCTATGCAGGCTTATTCAATCTAAAACCTGATGACTATAAAGGTTGGGCTAGAGGTTTGCGAGCTGCAGGCTATGCTACAGATAGGAAATATCCAGAAAAATTAATAAGTCTTATTGAACGTTATGAGTTGTATAAATATGACGCTCAAGTTTTAGATAAATCTCAAGATTTTGGTGAGCCAATTAAGGTAGCTAAAGAGGTTATGCATACAATAGTGAAAGGAGATACATTGTATTCATTGAGTAGAAAATACGGTATCCCCGTTGAAGAAATAAAGAGAAAGAATAATTTAAAATCAAACAATTTGTCGATAGGACAAATTTTAAAAATAAACTAAGTTTAACTTATGTTATATCAAAGAAGTAGTGCGCTTTTTAAAGAAGCGCAAAACGTAATTCCTGGCGGTGTTAATTCGCCTGTGCGAGCATTTAAAGGTGTTGGAGGTACTCCTATTTTTGCAAAATCGGCCAAAGGAGCATACGTGTATGATGAAGATGGAAATAGATATATAGATTATATAAATTCTTGGGGTCCTATGTTATTGGGGCATGCTTTTGAGCCTGTGGTAGAAGCTGTTAAAGCCAAAGCTGAATCCGGGACGTCTTTTGGGATGCCCACCGCCTTAGAAACTGAAATTGCACAATTAGCTGTTTCCATGGTGCCTAATATTGATAAAATTCGTTTTGTAAATTCTGGTACAGAAGCATGTATGAGTGCCATTCGTTTGGCTCGTGGATTTACAAAAAGAGACAAGATTATTAAGTTTTCTGGTTGTTATCATGGGCATAGTGATGCGTTTTTAATTGCGGCCGGAAGTGGTGGCGCTACTTTTGGAACACCAAATAGTCCTGGCGTTACACAAGGTACTGCTAAAGATACTTTACTTGCAGGTTACAATAATCTTTTAAATGTAGAAGAACTTATCGCAGCCAATCCTGATGAAATCGCAGCTATAATCATTGAACCAGTCGCTGGAAATATGGGATGTATTCCGCCACAAGAAGGATTCTTAGAAGGACTACGAAACTTGTGTGATACGAATGGGATTTTGCTCATTTTTGATGAGGTTATGACTGGCTTTCGTTTAGCTAAAGGTGCTGCACAAGAATTATATAATGTCAATGCAGATATTGTTTGTTTTGGGAAAGTTATTGGTGGCGGATTGCCTGTAGGTGCTTTTGCGGCTAGAAACGAAATTATGGACTATCTCGCCCCTAATGGACCAGTTTATCAAGCAGGAACACTCAGTGGAAATCCTCTAGCTATGGCCGCTGGATTGGCCATGTTAAAAGCTATTAATTCTGATGAGGGATTGTTTAAACGACTAGAAGAAAAAACAGCTTATCTGCATAAAGGTATGGCAAAAGTACTTTCTAGCTACAATATTGAACATACGATTAATAGAGTTGGTAGTATGATTTCTGTTTATTTCCATAAAGACCCTGTTTATGATTTTGAAACAGCTGCAAATGGAAATAACGATACCTTTAAAGCTTTTTTTCATAGTATGCTTAATCAAGGAATTTATATTGCACCTAGTGCATTTGAAACCTGGTTTATCACAGATGCATTATCGTATAAAGACTTAGATGAAACTATTTCGGCTGTCGAAACGTTTGCAAAAAGTTTATAAATTAAAAAAGAGCGCAATTTGCGCTCTTTTTTGTTACTATAACTATTAATTAATTTCTTTTTCCTTTCATTCCTGGGCCTCCACGTCTTTTCATTTGGCGCTCCATCATCTGAGAATATTTGGCATATTGCTCATCATTTAAAATGTCTTTCATTTTAGCTTTAAGCGCAATTTGTGCATCTAGCCGTTCAGTTTGCATTTTGTGACGGTCTTCATCACTCATTTCTTTTCTATTCTTTTTATTTGCATCCATTTTACCTTCTACTTGAGCATAGTGAGATGTTAGTACGTCTAGCACTTGTGTTTGCTGTTGTTCGCTTAAATCAAGTTTTAAGGTTAACTGCTTAGCTTGAATTTCGGCACGTTCTTGTGGTGTCCTTGTTTTAGTTAGGCGCTCCATTAGCGCTTTTTTCTTTTCTGGATTGTTCTGTTGTGCAAAGCCTAAAAATGTGCAAAGACTTAACGCTAGAATTAATAATTTTTTCATGGTTTTAGATTTTATTGTTTTTTAATTGATTGAGATTTAGATAGAACCTATCTTCTCAAGTTTTAAATTCTCTTTTTGGACTTTAAAAATTTCAAAGCGTTTAAAAGTAACACTTTTTTTAACACAAGATTTAACAATTAACGGTTTTAGTTCATAATTGTATATTATGGAAGATTCTAGTTACTCAGTTTAGATTGATATTTAGTATATTAGTGTTTCAACCGCTTTAGATTAGATGCAGTACTGGGTTTCAACTATCTTATTAATTTTAGGAATTTATATCGCCATAAGTATTGCGTTATATTACATCCAGGATTATGTGTTGTTTAAGCCTGAAAAGCTTCCAAAAGACTTTCAGTTCGATTACGAGAATCAAGAAACCAAAGAATATAATTTAGAGACAAGAGATGGTGCTGTAATTAATGGTCTTCGGTTTTTTCCAAAAGGCGAAAGTAAAGGTGTAGTTATCTATCTTAAAGGAAACTCAAAGAGTATAAAAGGTTGGGGAAAGTTTGCTGTAGATTTTACGAGGCATGGGTATAATGTGTTGATGGTAGATTATCGAGGATTTGGAAAAAGTACGGGAAAACGCTCTCAAAAAGCTATAAAACGCGATTTACAAGTGGTTTATAATAAAGTAAAGGAGAAAACCACTGAAGACAGAATAATACTTTATGGGCGCTCTCTAGGCTCTGGCTTTGCGACTAAACTTGCGTCTATGAACAACCCCAAAATGCTTATTCTTGATGCGCCTTACTACAGTTTAACCAAGGTCACGGGACGTTATATGCCATTTATGCCCTTATCTATTTTGCTTAAGTATCCTTTGCCTACTTATAAATGGTTAAAATACGTCCAATGTCCTATACACATTATTCATGGCACACATGATAAGTTAATACCATATAAGTCGAGTGTAAAATTGTCTCAGATAAATGCCAAGTTAACTAAACTACACACTGTTATAGGTGGTGGACATAAAAACCTAAATAATTTTGAATCCTATCACAACATGCTTGATGATATCTTAAATAGTGAGCCAAAAACAATTGATTTAGAAACCACAAGTATTAACGTTATCCACAGTGCAAAAAAGACTAAAAAGAAGGCTTAAAAGAACTATATACGTTCTTACGGCAGTGTATCTCATGATTGGAGCAGCTCTATATTTTTTTCAAGAAAAGTTAATGTTCTTCCCCACTAAACTAGACCAAAATTATGAGTTTCAGTTTGGTCATCCTTTTGAAGAATTGTTTTTTAAAACTGAAGAAAACGCCTTAATAAATGCACTAAACTTTAAAACAGAAAACCCCAAGGGTGTTATCTTATATTTTCATGGTAATGCAGGCGATTTAAGTCGTTGGGGAAAAATTACAGAATACTTTGTTGAGAAGAGCTATGATATTTTAGTTATGGATTATAGAACTTACGGTAAGAGTATAGGTGAATTAAGTGAAGCTGCATTCTACAAAGATGCTCAGTTTTGTTATAATTATCTCTTGAACCACTATACTGAAGATGAAATAACACTCTACGGACGCTCTTTAGGCACGGGAATAGCATCTTATTTAGCTGTGGAAAATAACCCGAAGCAATTAATCCTTGAAACACCATATTATAGTATTGAAGATGTAGCCAAAAGTAGGTTTCCCATTTTTCCCGTTAAACATTTATTGAAGTACAAGTTTCCAACATATCAGTTTTTACCAAAAGCAGATTGCCCAATAACAATTATTCATGGGACAGATGATGCTGTTGTGCCATATGATTCTTCAATCAAGCTTCGTAAATTAGATATTAGAAATCTAGACTATATTACTGTCAAAGGAGGAAATCATAATAATCTCGTTGAGTTTGAAGAGTATCACAAGGCTATTAATAGAGTTTTAAAATAAAAAGCCCCAAACTAAGTTTGGAGCTTTTTAAAAAACATATTATTCTTAGCTTATTTTGGGTCTAAGATATCATTTACGCGTTCTAGGGCGTCTGCAATGTGTATTCTACTCATAGAGTCTGCGCCACGAGCGTTTCTTAACTGAGAACGAAGCGATTTTAACTCTGCTCTTACAACAGCTCTAATATCCGATTGGCTCACATCTACCGAAGTGCCTCCAAAGAAACGTCTAAATTGAGCAGGAACAGCTGGTTGTTCATTCTTCATAATATATTCCATACGCTCAATATATGCACGTTGAAGATTACGTCTATAAATATCTATTTTCTTACCAGTACGTAACTCGCTGAATAGACCGCGACGCAAATCTTTCATCATGTCGTATAGTCCATAAGCACTATCACCATTTATAGATTCGTTTTCTAAAAGACGTTGCATTCTTCCAAAATCCATCATATTATTTAGCGTACGTGTTTGGATACCTCTTACACGCTCTATATGTCCAGCACTTTCAATTTTATTAAAGATATTGTTATCTAACATCCAATCTGGCGTTGTAAATAATTGGTCTTGTAAAAATTGCATTGCTTTTTTCTGATGGTCTGTGGCAACATGTGTATATACAGCCCCATCTTGGTCGTACGTTTTATAATATTCGTAAACGCCACCAATGTTAGACGCAACGTGTCCCATATAACGGTTAAACTGGCCTAAAACTTGGCCGTACATGGTTTCTAAATCATCATAGTTTTTTCCGTCTTCTGCAGTCCATTCGATTAGGTTTGGTACTATGCGCTTAAGGTTTTTAATACCATATTCACTTGCTAAAACGGCATCATCTCCTAAATCCTCAGTTTGTGAACTTGGGTCAATAACACCAAAT
Source organism: Winogradskyella wandonensis (assembly GCF_004346845.1). Taxonomy (GTDB): domain Bacteria; phylum Bacteroidota; class Bacteroidia; order Flavobacteriales; family Flavobacteriaceae; genus Winogradskyella; species Winogradskyella wandonensis. The sequence goes on from NZ_SMGI01000004.1 coordinate 287,141, forward strand.
TGTTGTCTTCCGAAACGGTACATTGGGTCACCAGCTTTTTCTAAAATCCAGCTATCTAATGTTTTCTTTTCGTCTTCTGCAGTTTCTGCATCTAAAATTGGCTTATAACCCCACATGATTGCATACTTATCGTAAGGTCCAATATTTGGCATTAAGGCAACACCTTCATCACCTGGCTGAGCAACGTAGTTAAAACGTGCATAATCCATAATTGATGGCGCTGTACCATATTTTTTTGTAAATTCTGGGTCTCTTAAATCTTCAACCTTATAAGCAACGCTACTTCCCATGTTGTGAGGTAATCCTAATGTGTGTCCAACTTCGTGAGCAGATACAAAACGAATTAAACGTCCCATAACTTCATCTTTAAAGGCTACACCACGAGCGTCTGGATTTATTGCGGCAGTTTGAACAAAGAACCAATTACGTAATAATGTCATTACGTTATGATACCAGTTAATATCGCTTTCTAATATTTCTCCAGAACGCGGATCACTAACGTGAGGACCATTTGCATTAGGAATTGGAGACGCTAAATAACGCACCACAGAGTAACGCACATCTTCTGGCGACCATTCTGGGTCTTCTTCTACAGTTGCTGGGTCTTTAGCTATAATTGCATTTTTAAAACCTGCAGCTTCAAAAGCCACTTGCCAATCTTCGATACCTTGCTTGATGTATTTTCGCCATTGTTTAGGTGTAGCACGGTCTATGTAATAAACGATTGGTTTTTTTGGTTCTACTAATTCACCACGCTTAAACTTTTCAATATCTTCATCTTTAACCTCAAGTCTCCAGCGGTCTAAATAACGTACTGTTTTACTTTCTTGAGCGTCTAAACCATAATCCGTCTGACCTCTAGCAAACCATCCAACGCGCTGATCGAACATGCGACGTTTCATAGGTACTTTTGGTAGTAAAATCATGGAGTTATTGATTTCTAAAGAAATCGTTCCTGTGCTTGAATTCGACGGTGGTCTTCCGGCAGCATAGGTCTTAACATGTCTTGCTTCAATATTTTCAGGGTAACTTTTTAAAGATTCAATAAAAGATTTTTCTGAATCTAAACGTGTAATTCTGTAAGCTTGACGTCTGCTCTGTGGAAATCCTAAGGCTTTCACATCTTTCTCGAACATCGGTGTTACATCGATAACCGTCTTTGTAGAATCTTTACTGAAGGCTTTAATTGGGAATGTGTATAAAATTGGCTCAAAGTTAGAATTAACTACAGCTTCGTGGACAGGAAGTGAGTCCGCTGCGACAACTTGATGGGAAACCACTCTTAGCAAGACTTTTTTGTCTTTCTTTTGCCAACGTAAAACCTGGGTGTTCTGTTTTCCGCCACCAAAGCCAATACCATTAGCAGTTTTAGCAATACGCGTTACCATTAGCATCTCTCTTTCGAAAAGAGAGTCTGGTATTTCGTAAAAGAATTTATCGTCGATTTTATGTACATCGAAAAGGCCTTCGTCAGTTTTGGCATCTTTAGTTATAACTTTACTGTAAGGCTGAATGGCCCCTTTTTTAGGTTTTGATGGCGGTTTAGCCATTGCTGTTGCATTACCTTTTTTTGATTTACTTGCCTTTTTTGCGGTGTCACAAGAGAACACCATTAATGCACAAGCAACAAATAGAAGTTTAATTTTTAAGTGTTTCACAATAAGTTGGATTTTAAAATTTCGCATGAAAATACATATTGATAGTGGTTTCTCTAAGCGTAAAAGCGTTATTTAGTATTTATTTAACGCGTTTTTTTAGTTTACAGATAAAAAAACACCTCTAATTAGAGGTGTTTTTCTTAAACTTTTGGATTAGTATTTTTTTATATTAAAACTACAAACAATCCTTCTTCAGTTTTTTCAACCTTAGAGATGCCAAGTTTAGCTAGACCTTTAATCCCTTTATCCCAAGCTTTATTGCTAAGTCCTGATTTAGACTTTAAATCGTTTAAATCCATTCGGTTTTTAGATTTTAAAATCTCGAAAATTGCTTTTTCGTTATCATTCATTTCTACAGCTTTTTTCTCTGGTTTCATCTGAGGAAAAAATAACACTTCTTGGATACTTTGGTTGTTGGTTAAGAACATAATTAATCGGTCCATACCAATACCCATACCAGATGTTGGTGGCATCCCGTATTCTAAAGCTCTTAAGAAATCGTAATCAATAGTTCCTGTTGCTTCGTCGTCACCTTTTTTAGCTAATTCTAGTTGGTGTTCAAAACGCTCGCGTTGGTCAATTGGGTCATTTAGTTCTGAGTATGCGTTTGCTATTTCTTTACCACAAACCATGAGCTCAAAACGTTCTGTTAATTCAGGGTTTTCACGGTGTTCTTTACAAAGTGGGCTCATCTCTTTTGGGTAATCTGTGATAAACGTTGGTTGTATGTAATTGCCTTCGCATTTTTCACCAAAAATTTCATCAATGAGCTTCCCTTTACCCATGGTTGCATCCACTTCGATACCCATATCTTTGCATGCTTGACGAATCTCGTCTTCGGATTTATTATTGATGTCAAAACCTGTAAATTCTAATATAGAATCGCGCATTGTTATGCGCTTATACGGTGCTTTAAAATCGACTTTATGTTCACCGAAAGTAGCTTCGGTTGTTCCGTTTACAGCGATGGCGCAATGTTCTAATAGTTTTTCGCAGAAATCCATCATCCAATTGTAATCTTTGTAAGCAACATAGATTTCCATAGCCGTAAATTCTGGATTATGTGTGCGATCCATGCCTTCGTTACGGAAATTTTTAGAAAACTCATAAACGCCATCAAATCCACCAACAATTAATCGTTTTAAATACAGCTCATTAGCAATACGCATGTACAACGGAATGTCCAGGCTATTGTGATGCGTAATAAATGGGCGCGCTGCTGCACCACCTGGAATTGGTTGCAAGATTGGCGTTTCAACTTCAAAATAACCAGCGTCATTAAAGAAGTTTCGCATGGCGTTAAACAGTTTTGTTCGCTTTACAAAAACCTCTTTTACATGAGGATTTACTGCTAAATCAGCATAACGCTGACGGTAGCGCATCTCTGGGTCGTTGAATTTATCATAGGTGTTCCCTTCAGCATCTTGCTTTGGTAGTGGTAATGGTTTTAAGGCTTTGCTTAATAGTTTAAAGTTTTTTACCAAAACTGTTTTTTCACCAACTTGTGTGGTAAATAATTCGCCTTCGATACCAATAAAATCGCCAATATCTAAAAGCTTTTTATAAACATCGTTGTATAGTGTTTTGTCCTCGCCAGTACAGATTTCATCACGATTAAAATACACTTGTATACGACCTTCAGCATCTTGTAATTCGGCAAAAGAGGCTTTTCCTTGAATACGGCGAGACATTAGACGACCAGCTATAATAACCTGTTTGCCTTCTTCAAAATTAGATTTTATTTGTTTTGAAGTATGATTAACTGGATATAAATCTGCTGGATAGGGATTTATTCCTAAAGCTCTTAGTTTGTCAAGTTTCTCGCGTCTTACTATTTCCTGTTCTGAAAGTTGCATTCCTCTTAATTTAAAAATGCAAAATTACACTATTTACAAAAATTAGCGATTAACTTTTAGAATCAATTTAGAGTCTACTATTTCTTGGTGGTTTTTGGTTTTCGTTTAACACCAAAATAATTTGGTTTATAATCGTTTGTAGTGATGATGTTCAAAATATCTTTTTCTAAAGTTTCAATTGGTCGCTCTATTATTCTATTGACTTCTTTACCGTTTTTAAAGAAGATAAAAGTAGGTACGCGCACAATGTTAAGTCCAGCTTCTTCATGCTGTGGACTTTCTTTATAAGTTTCTTTTTCGCGGCTCAAAGCAACTGAAGTTAGCTGTTTCATTGGGTAATCTGCGGCTTCTAAAATCTTGAAAAATTTGGGTACTTCGCGTTTACTGTCACCACACCATGTGCCCATAAAAAGTGTAATTTCATAGTCGTTTAGATTTTGTTTGAGCGCTTCAATAATTTCTGCGTTTGGATTATAGTTTTCGTAATTGGTATTAAACCACTTGCTGTAGGTTTCGTTCTCAAATCCCGATTTATCTATTTTACCGAGTAGGTAAGGCGATTTACCTTCAGGTTTAAATTCGGCATTTAGTTTTTGTGATTTACAAGAATAAAGGCAGAGCATTAAAAATGCGATTGTACATAGTTGTTTCATAATTTAGATTTTGAGTGATTAGGTCTCAAAAATCAAAAAATGAAAGACTGTTCTGTAAAATTGAAGGTTGGAAATCGGTACTAGTACCAGGTTGTAATTTTTTAACTAACTAAAAAATAGACTTTTAGCATCTTCTCGAGATTGTACATTAAGCTTTTTGTAAATGTTGTTAGTGTGCGTTTTTACTGTGCTAACGCTTAGAAAAAGTGTTTCGGCAATATCTTTGTTGGTTTTATCTTGAAGCAATAAGTCTAAAACAACACGCTCTTGTTTGGATAATTTATCCTTTAAGCGTTGCTTAGATTGTTTTTTGGCGTTGCGTTTCTGTAAAATAAAATAAATATTTCCTACTAAAGACAAACCTAAAATACCGTAAAGCAGATACTGCCAATACATGCTAGAGTTGGTTTTATCAGAAGTGGAAATCATAAACTTGTCCGAAGCCAATTCGTTAGTGTATTGTTTAGTGTAAGTAGACTCTGGATAGGCAAGTAGAAGCTTTGTCTTTAAATCATCATAGTAGTTGTTTTTCGATAAATCTTCGACATAATAATTATGCAAATCACTTGTTCTATCAGATAAATAAGCATAAATATAGAGCTCAGCTAGTGGTTCATTTAGAGATTTTCCAAAGTTTTGAAGCGTTTTAAACCATTTTCTGTTGTTTAATTTTCGGTTGGTTTCACTTCTAAATTCACCATAGGCAAACTTCATATCTTGTTTTAAAGAATCAATTTTTACAAAAGCATTGGCCTTTGGATTAGTAGAAATGATATTGCAAAAGACCTCGTTATCAAAAGAAAAAGGAAGTTCTAAATTGTCGTTGTTATTTGCAATAAAAATCAGCGCTTTGCTATCGCTGCAATGTCCGTTGAAATGATTAGAATCTTGAAGATTTTCGGAACATTTATCTACATGGATTCTGTAGATGCGGTTTGCTTCGTCTAGCATATTCCCAGTAAATTTAAAATAGCCATCAGCATTGGCAATAGTCTTGGCAATAATTTGCTCAGAATATACACCATCTATTTTTCTATAATCTTCTACCAAGGATAAATAGACTGTACTTTGCCATTCTTCGGCATCTATATATCCAGAGAAAGAATACTGTGCTTCACAAACGAAATAAACAAACAGTAAAAGAATGACAAGACGAATTCTCATAAAACGAATCTAATCATTTTTTTAGAAACACATCGCTTATCATTTTGTAACAATATTGTAGAATTTGCGTCATACCATTACATCAAATCAAAAAACAAAATTATGAGTTTCTGGAGAGTCCTTCTCGCAATTATTTTTCCACCTTTATCCGTCATAGGTAAAGGTTGTGGGTCTATATTAATCGTTTTTTTACTGTGGCTTTGCGGCTGGGTACCAGGTGTTATTGCGGCATTAGTAATTCTTAATAATCCTGAAAATTAAATAAGAAAATGATTAAATTACATATCTAAATTTTAATTAAATCAATAATTTATGACTACTCAAGAAATCGCCGACAAATTGGTAAGCTATTGTCGGAATGGCCAAGAAGCAAAGGCTTACGAAGAATTATACAGCCCAAATATTACTAGTGTAGAAATGCAAGAGCCAATGAAAGAAGTTCATGGTTTTGAAGGCATACAGAAAAAGGGTCAATGGTGGGAAGAAAATTTTGAGGTACATGGTACAAAAGTATCAGAACCTCTGGTGGCCGACAATCATTTTACCGTAAGATTTTGGATGGATACCACACACAAACCAAGCGGCTATCGGTCTCAGATGAATGAACTTGCCGTTTACCAAGTGAAAGATGGCAAAATCTGGAGAGAGCAATTTTTCTATGATGTAGAAGCGTAATTTTTCTAGATAATTAAATTGAAAGCCCAACAGAATTTAATGTTGGGCTTTTCTTATTTAAGGCTATCTTTGTATTGAAAATAATTGATATATAATGAAAAAACTTATTGTAATTCTTACTTTTTTGAGCTTTCTAACAAGCTGTAATGTTACCGAAACTATTGTGTTTAACGAAGATGGTTCCGGTGAATTTATCTCCTCTTTTGATATGGGAGAAATGATGGCTCAAATGAAGGCAATGGGCGGTGATACCGAGAAGAAGGAAAAAGGAAAAGTTATGGATACAACTATGGTTTTTGCGGACATGATGGAGATTTACAAAGATAGTATTGCTGCTTTACCAGAAGATAAACAAGCAACTTTCGAAGCCATTAAGGATATGTACATGACCATGAAGATGGATGAAGACTCTGGCGAAATGAATATGGGTATTGGGATGAAGTTTAAGTCTATAGAAGACTTAAAGGGAATTCAAGAAAAAATTAAAAAAGCGCAGAGTATAAATCAGCAAGCCGACCAAGTAGACATGATGAAAAATCAGTCGCCTTTAGGGGCTCTAGAAGGCGGAAACGATAAGGTAGATTATAACATGACTGCGAACGGTTTTAGTAGAAAAACTACTGTGGGCGAAAAATCTGAGGAAGAAATCGAAGAGCTAAATAGCCTATTTAACGACGAGGCCGATGAGATGAGCAAAGAGTTTTTAAAGTATTTTGAAGCGTCCAAGTACACCATAAAGTTAGTGTTCCCAAAAAAAATTAAATCTGTAAGTGTTGAAGGCGCAAAGATTTCTGATGACGGAAAAACAGTTACTTATGCTGCTAGTTGGATGGATTATATAAAAAATCCTGAATTACTTGATGTAGACGTTACTTTTTATGAATAAAACCATAAAATTTGAAGATTTAGGCTCTAAAGATTTCAAAGAAACTTGGGATTATCAGGAGCAACTTTTTAAAGCTATTTTAGATACCAAAATAAAAAATAGAAGAGAAGATGCTGGTTTAGAAACAGATAATCATTTTCTTTTTGTAGAGCATCCGCATGTCTATACTTTGGGTAAGAGTGGTGACCTGTCTAATCTTTTGCTTTCTGAAGAACAGTTAAGAGAAAAAGGTGCAACGTTCTATAAAATTAATCGTGGTGGTGATATTACTTACCATGGTCCCGGACAAATTGTCGGATATCCTATTTTAGACTTAGATAATTTTTTTACAGATATACATAAGTATCTTCGCTTTCTGGAAGAATGTATTATCCTCACGTTAGCAGAATATGGATTGGATTGTATTCGTAGTCCAGGTGAAACAGGTGTTTGGCTTGATGTGGGCACGCCTTTTGCACGCAAAATTTGTGCTATGGGCGTAAGAGCAAGTCGTTGGGTAACCATGCACGGTTTTGCCCTAAACGTTAATGCGGATTTGGGTTATTTTGATAATATTATTCCTTGCGGCATAAGAGGTAAGGCCGTGACGTCGCTTCATGTAGAGTTGGGAATTGAAAAGGTTGAGGAAACAGAAGTTAAATCTAAAATTCTAAAGCATTTTACATCCCTTTTTGAGGCTAAATTTGTTTAACCTTCTTCATTAAAAAATACTTTGTAAAAGTGCATTTTCTTAGTCTCGTCATAACCACGTTCTAAGTACTCAGCTGATGCGTCAGGAGCATCTACATCAAGTTTTATTTGAATATTAGTATCGAGTTTAATTTCTGTTTTAATCTTCTGCTTTTGTTTTTTTAGCGCTACTTCAGATACATCAAATTGATTTCTAATTAAAACGCTATTTTCAGTCTCGTAGGTTTTTTTGTAATCTTCAAATTGCTGAATTTGGTCTTCAGTTTCAAAGATTTCTTCTTTAAATGTTTCAACATTTATAATTTCATTTTCTTTAAAAAAATCTACTGTTTTTGCTAAGAAATTGCTCTGTTCTTGGCCGCCAAAATGCGGCTGTAAAACCTCTTTAGAAAACTCTCTACATAGCTCAATGTAGTTTTTGGTATGTTGGTTACTATCGTCTGGGTATTTAATATTCAGAAAGCTTTTAATCCAATATTGCGTATCGTAATTATTGTTATCTACACTTAGAACAATTTTGCCTTCCATATCGGAGGTATTTAAAATCAAGCAGCCTTTGTCAACTTTTTTGGCTTGGATACCTTTCTGCACCAAAATATCGTAGTTATTTTGCTCTAAATAGGTCTGAAAAAATTCAGTTTTATTTTCGATTTTAAAAATACCAATAGCATCGGTAAAATAGTCTTGGTATTGTATGTTTTCGAAATGACAAACAAACACATCGCCAGTTTTTATTTGGGCAGAATTGCTTTGTTCGAAAAGATGGGTTACAATATGTTTTGATACATCGACAAAATTACCTTCGCCAGAAAATAGTTGCTCGCTGTAGGTGTTAATCTCGTTAAGGTCAACGTTAGAATGGTGATTAAATCGATACGTTTCAGCTACGCTTACAAAAGGTTTTAAAAGATAGGGTAAAATGAGTTGGTAGGTGGCCTCATCGAAATGAACGGTAGCATCGGAAAATGCATTTTTAGTACCATTAAATTTATTACCAACTTTATGAATTATTAAATCTTTTATTGAAGCTTTTTGTCGTTTAATCATCAGTGCAATACGTATTAAATTTACGAATTGCAATAGTACAAAATTAGCCACCAAAACTCAGTAGTCAACTAATTGATTTTATAAATACTTACAACGTCCGTGTCGCTCTGCGTGATAACAAACACATCTTTGTTTCTATGTAATTTTACAAGAGACGAAGCTGAAGTTCCGTAAACCGGAAAATTAGGTAACAATCTAGCTTGGCTATCAAAGACATAGACTTTACTGGATTGTAAATCTGTTGTAGTGATATAAATTTTGTTATTTAGATAAAAAATCTTTGGAGCTGTATAATTCCCAAAATCCAATTCGACGGTTTTATTGTTTACCTTTAATAAGTTGTCCGTTAATGATACTAACGTTTTACTAGTTGCTGTAAAGTTGGAGTCGCTGTTTAGACCGTGTTTGTTAAACTTTATAGTTCCGTTTGTATTAACTTCTGCGATTAATCCTGCTTTGGTAGTGGTAACAAATCTATTCCTGTAATTGTAAATAGAATTATTAGAAAAGTCTAAATCGCCTTTAACTTTAACGCGCTTTTGTCCTTGTCTGTTAAGAATTTCTAGTTTTTTTCCTTGTGAAAAAACAATATAATCTTTCGTGCCTATTCTAAAATGCTTGGGTTGGCTAGATATAGATTTAGAAGCGCTTTTGTATTTAAAACCGTTAACATGCTTACCCTTTACGTCGTACATCAAAAGATTTTTGTCTTGTGTAATTAAAAGCCGATAGTTTTTTTGTTTGTCGTAATCAAATACAGATAGCGGTTGCGTAATAGGCTCAGAAAATTTTAAAGGAAATGGACTAACTACTCTACCATTTCTATCTATAACATGTAGTTGATTTGCTGTAGCAAAAGCCAATTGTAATTTTCCGTTGTTGTAAATATCAATTTGCTCTATTTTTCCAAGAACGGGTCCGTCTAGTTGTTTTTTCCATTGTACTCTTCCGCTTTTAGAAATCTGATAAAGAAAATTATTTACATCTTGTACTAGAATATCCGAACCACCAGTTACATGATTTTTTACAGTTTGTGCTGGTGCAATTAGTTCAGCAGGTAATTCTATGCTGAAGCTTTCGGTAACTGAGTTTTTTTGTGCTCGTTTTTTGCTTTTAGCATATACGCCATTTATATGTGCAAAATCGTTTTCAGCAATATATTGAATAACATTACAATTAAATCCTGCAGAATTTCGATTTAGATATTTTTCTAACCCTTTTTCGTTCTTATAGATTAGCAAAGATGAATTTGAAGCTATCTTTTCTGTGACACTTAGCCATTTTTCAGATTCTGAAAGTGTTTTGTTGTTAACCTTAGAATCGATAATATGTTTAAGTATTTCTAAGTTATCCGATAAGACTAAAAAATTCTCTAAGACAAACCCGTAATTTGTTTTATGAAATTCAAAAAAAGGAGAGAAATCTTCTTCAAAAAGTACTGGCTTAGACAACTTAAAAATTTCAGCCTTTTTATGTGTCTCTTGAATAGAGATGTCGATTAGTCCACTTTTTAGTATATCTATGTCTAAAAAGTTAATTGCAATAGCGGTTCCTATACTAGTCTCAATAAATGCAATCTCGTTACTTAGGGATAACAACCCTGTTTTTGTGGAATCCTTTTTAGCAAGATTCCTAGTTTTAAGATTTTTATAAAATGTATCGAAATCATCAAAAGCAACACGCTTAAAACTTTCTGCGTTTTCCGGAATAATTTTGGCGAGATTAAATGTCTGAGGTTTTGTGTTTTTAAATGCGCTAAAAAAGTAGCTGCTATCTTGGCTTACAGTTACTCCGTTGAATGCTATTGCATCTATTTCGCTGGTGATATCTAAAATGTCATACTTTGAAATTGAATCAGCGTTGCGATTTTTTTCAAAAAGAAGTTCATTGTTAATTGAATTTTTAAAAAGAATTGAAGCTGTGCTATTTTCTGAAGATGTCGAAAATAACGCTTTAACTTCTAGGTTCTCATTATCATTTATTGTTTTTACAAGCCTTACATCTTTTGAGGCGAAAAATATGCTATCAACCACGCGATGGTAAATCGTATCATTTTTAAATATGGATTTAAAAATAGTTTTGTCCTGTGTCGATTCTGTTTTTAATAATGAATCTTTTCGTATAAGGTCTTTATGATATTTGGAAATTAAGGCAGCACTTTGGTTGGCAAAACTAAGATATAAAGGCTGTTCTATATTTATAAATCCCGTATGATTGATTAGGGAGTCTATTTTAAGTTCTTTAAACGGTAAGTTAAGATTCTGAAGTTCTTTAAAACTTTCAAGATTATTAATCTTAATTATAGTATGGTGTTGTTGTGGAATAAAATCTAATGCATCACTTTTTTTTGTGTAACGCTTAGAGCATGAAAATAAATTAACAATTAATAGAATGTAAACAAAGTGTTTTCTCATTACCGTTATGTTTCCACAAATATAAAAGACTTATAAATCTAACGTGTATTGTTCAGGGAGTAATCTAAAGGATTTACGATGGTATTTTGTGACACCATACTTTTTTATTGCAGCTCGATGCTCTTTTGATGGGTAACCTTTATTTTTTTTCCAATTATACATTGGAAATTCTTCATGTATTTTTTCCATATATAAGTCACGATACGTTTTTGCCAAAATAGAAGCCGCTGCTATACTAAGATACTTACTATCACCTTTAATTATAGTTTGATGAGGTATGTTACTATAAGGTTTAAACTTATTGCCATCCACAATAATAAATGAGGGCTGTACTGTAAGTTTAGAAATAGACGCATGCATGGCCTTTATCGAAGCGTTTAATATGTTTACAGTGTCTATTTCCTCTTCATGTATATGACTTACTGCAAATGCAATAGCTTCGCATTCAATAATTGGTTTTAGTAAAAGTCTTTTAGATTCTGATAATTGCTTAGAGTCATTAAGAAGCAAATTAGAGAAATCAGGGTTTAAAATAACAGCGGCTGCGGTAACGGGACCAGCTAGGCAGCCTCGTCCGGCTTCGTCGGTTCCGCATTCAAAATTTTGGTTCGAGAATGTTTTTATTAATGCCATAAAATAGGGATTTGAAAATTACATTCAATTATTAAAATAGCAATATTTCTGTAGGGTATATTTCGATTATGCAAAAGAATAATTTCGATATTGCTGTATTATTAAGTTTTAAGCATCTTTCTTTAACATTTTTTTGTGTCTTTCCCTTGGATTTTTAATATTTTATTATGATGTTTGCGGAAGACTAACTCAAATAATTGTTTTATGAAATTAAAGTTAACATGGTTATTAACGCTTTTTATGGCGTTTGTAATGCAACTTTCTTTTGGACAAGAGAAAGACATTACGGGTACGGTTACAGCAGCCTCGGACGGATTACCGTTGCCAGGCGTAAATGTAATTGTTAAAGGTACCGCAAGAGGTACGCAAACAGACTTTGATGGTAAGTATTCTATCAAGGCAAAAGCAGGAGATGTACTTGTCTTCTCATTCGTTAGTATGAAAACTACCGAAAAAACGGTTGGAGCTTCTAATGTCATTAATTTAGTAATGGCGGATGATGTGGCTTCACTAGAAGAGGTTGTTATAACGGGTTACAGTGGTGCTAAGAATAGTGCTAAAGTAGCTTCAGCTTTATCTACCGTTAGTAGTGAATCTATTGAACAAGTACCTATTAACTCTATTGACCAAGTATTACAGGGTAATGCAGCTGGTGTAAGTGTTAACACAGGGTCTGGGCAGCCAGGACAAAGTGCTACTATTATCATTAGGGGGCGTGCTTCGATAAACGGTGATATAGAGCCTTTATTCGTAATTGATGGAATTCCTGTAGACCAGGATAACTTCCGAAGTTTAAACCAGAATGACATTGAAAGTATGTCTGTACTTAAGGATGCGGCTGCAACTGCAATTTACGGAAACAGAGGTGCTGGGGGTGTTATTTTAATTACAACAAAAAGAGGTAAAAAGGGTTCAGGATTAAAAGTTCAGTATAGAACTCTATATGGATTATCAAGAAATCCTAATGCTAATTTTGATGTAATGGACACGCGTCAATTACTTACTTGGAGAAGAGATATTCTTGGATCAGGTTTTGGTAGTAACTTCACAGATGCAGAAATCGCAGCACAGCCAAATACAGATTGGTCAGATATCTTCTTTAGAGATGGTATTAATCAGTCACATGAATTTGTTGTAACACAAGGTGGTGAATTAAACACTTCTTATACTTCGTTAAATTATTTCGAGCAAGAAGGAACAACTTTAGGTAGTAAGCTGCAGCGTTTTTCTGCTAGAACTAACTTTAGTGGTAATACCTCTGATAATAAATTTAGTTATTCAACAGGATTAACAGTTAACTACTCTAAAAGTAGCTTTATTGTTGATGCAGCAAGAGGTGGCAATACCGGTGGTCAGTTAGATAATGCCTTCATTGTACCTTACATTGGACTTCCTTATTTAGACCCATTCAATGCAGACGGTTCTTTGAATATTTTTGGTACACAAGCTTCTGGTGCTTTTGATGGTGCTGGTAACTTAAGTCCTGGTGGAGCTAATGGATTTGTTAACACGCCATTTATTGCTCTAAACACAGTAAGATTAAATCCTGATGTTGAAAGAGAATTTAGAGGAATTGGTACTTTATCGGGAGATTATAATTTTGTAAAGAATTTAACGGCTTCTGCTACTTTTGGTATTGATTATACCAACGTGGAGTCATTAAACATTGTTTCCCCTGGAAGTATTAGAGGTTTAATTACTCCAACTGCAGGTTCTGCAAATAAGGGAAGTCAATCTGAAAGCTTCTTTAGAAGAGCAAGTTTTAATATGAACGCTTCCTTGCGTTACGTGAACGACTTTTTTAGTGACAAGCTCAATTTAAACGCTGCTGTTTTTGGTGAGTATAACTATACGAATTTCCAAAATGCTGGTTTTACAGCGTTTGGTTTAAATCCTGCTTTACCAGGTTCGGGTGCTGGATTTACACCAGGTACAGTGGTTGAGAACGGAGGGAATCCTTATATTCCGAATGTATTTTCTACAGAATCAGAAATTGCTTTAGCTTCTATATTTGGTAGTATTTCTTTAGATTGGGATGGTAAGTACGGTTTTGAGGGTACAATAAGACGCGATGGAACTTCTCGTTTTGTTACTAACCGTTACGGTACTTTCTGGTCTGTTGCAGGTCGTTGGAATATTGACAATGAGCCTTTTATGGAAGGTGTGGACTGGGTTAATACTTTAAAGTTAAGAGCAAGTTATGGTACGGTAGGTAATCAAGGTGTTGGTTCTATCTACGAAGGATTACAAACTGTTGGAGCTGGTGTAGGTTATCAAAACTCGGTTTCTTATTCTGTAACTAATTTAAGAGATTCAAACATTAAGTGGGAAGAAAAGACTTCAGCTAACATCGGTTTAAGTTTTGGTTTCTTTAATAATAGATTAACTGGTGAATTAGATTTTTACCGTGACTACACTAACGATTTATTCGATGGGCGCTTGTTATCTACTGCTGGGACAGGTTTTGGCAGTGTAACAACAAACGTAGCTGAGATGAGTAATACAGGTGTTGATTTACAAATATCTTACGACTTACTAAGAAAGTCTGATACTAATAATTGGTCAATTAGATTGAATGCCAATGGAAACTATAACAAAAATGAAGTGGAGCTTGTTTCTAGTGATACTGGCTTTACTGGTAATACGCTTCGTGTTCAAGAAGGACGACCAATATTTACATGGTTTTTACCACGTTGGGCAGGTGTAAACCCAGCAAACGGTGATCCACTTTATTTAGATGCTGATGGTAATTTAACAGATGTTTTCTCTAACAACAATGCTGTATATTTAGACAAAAATTTTGACCCTACATATACTGGTGGTTTTGGTGCTGATATCTCTTACAAAAACTTTACACTTAATTCTTTATTCTCTTTTGCAGCGGATAGATGGAGACAGAACAGTTCTCTTGCGATTGTAGAAGACGTTGGTTTAGCTGGATTTGCAAATCAATCTGTTTCAATGTTAAATGCATGGACTACTCCGGGCCAAATTACAGATATTCCGGCCTTAAGTAATGGAGGATTAAGGGCTGTTGATGGTGATAGATATCTAGAAGATGCTTCATTCCTAAGATTAAGAAATGTAACCTTAGCTTACAACTTTGATTCTGAGACATTAGCGAAGTCAAATATATTTACAGCCGCTAGATTATACTTACAAGGAACTAACCTAATTACATGGTCAAAATGGAGAGGGTTCGATCCAGAAGGTAATGGTTCTACGGGATTCTTCGATTATCCTGTTGCAAGAACCTTTACTGTAGGTTTTGATTTAACTTTTTAAAAAAAAAATAATATGAAAAATAATTTATTAATAGCTTTTTTATTCTCTATTACATTAATGGGGTGTAGCGATCAATTAGAACGCTTTCCGATTGATTCGTTAGTTGAGGAAACAGCTTTTCAAACTGTTGAAGATTTACAAAGAGGTCTTTCAGCGGTGATTGGAAATTATAGTCCGTCAGCGCTTGTAAATCATAATTCTGTGTTTACAGACAACTGTAAACTTGGAGTTAACAATGGAGGACAACAATTAAATAATTTAAACCAAATTTTAGATTCTCAAACAGGAGGCGCTGGGTTATGGAACAATCGTTATGGCATGATTAACGATGCTAACCGATTATTTGCGGCGGCGGAACGTATTACACCTGACGCTTCCGAGCAAGCAGATTATAATAACATACTTGGGCAGGCATACGCTTTTAGAGCGCTTGCACACTGGGATTTATTATTATATTTTGGCTTTGATGTAACTAATCCTTCTGCTGAAGGAGTTCCATACATTGATTTCGTATCTACTACTGCTACTCCAGCTAGAAATACAGTAGGAGAAGTGCTTACTGGCATACAAGATGATTTAACAGAAGCTAAAACACGTTTAGCTGGTGCTACGGATATTAGTTTTGCAACTCCTGATTTTGTAGATTTTGTTAGAGCTAGAATAGCATTAGAAACTGGGGATTACCCGACTGCTGTTTCATTAGCATCTTCAATAATAGCAAGTTATCCGTTAGCAGACCAATCTCAGTATTTTAATATGTTTAATGAAGATGCCGACACAACTGAGGTAATCTGGAGATATGACAATGTACAAGGCTTTAGTTATAATATTGCTGGTACTTGGATTTTTACTGGAACAGGTGGAGGTTTTGTAGAAATGTCAAATGAATTGTTTGGTTTATTAGATCCTTCAGATGTGAGACAGGCTGTTAATGTAGATCCTGCTAGTTTACTAGGAGCGGCTGGGGCTAATCCTGAAATTTTAATTGGTAAATACCCGCCAAATGCAGATACTCAATACATTAACGATTTTAAGGGTATGCGCGTGTCTGAGGCGTATTTAATACGTGCCGAGGCTAACGCAAGACTATCTCAATTTGGTCCAGCTGCAAATGATGTTGCCGCCATTAGAAGTGCTAGATTTGGTACTACTGTAGCTCCATTAACGTATTCGAGTGTTGCTAATGCAATAGAGGATATCATAGCAGAGCGTAGATTGGAACTTGCATATGAAGGACACAGATATAATGATATCAAAAGAGTTAGAGATGTACTAAATGTTGGTATTGAGAGAATTGATGCTGATTGTGTTGATTTAGGCTCTTTCCCTTGTACATTACCAGTGGACTCTGAGAAGTGGATATTTCCTATTCCTCAAGCTGAAATCAATGCGAATACTAACTTGACTCAGGCTCCTGGCTATTAAAATAAAAAATTTATTATTATGAAAAACATATTTAAACTTTTTGCTTTTTCGTTTATTCTCATGACACTTGGTTGTGAGGAAGAGACGATTATATATGGCAATTCAACATTTGTTCAGTTAGCGAACTCAAACAATGTTTCTGTTGTTGAGAATAGCGGACAGACAGTAACTGTTGCTGCAATTCTCGGGGCTCCACAATCTAGTGATGTAGTAGTCAATTTTGATATAAGTGGATCAGCTGCACCAAGTCGCTACGATTTATCTGCGACTTCTTTTACTATTCCTGCAGGAGACACCTCAGGCAGTATTTCTTTAACTCCTATTGATAACGATGATATGGATGGTGATGCTGAGATAATTTTCACTTTAGCATCTTCATCAGGTTTACCTATTGGTATTGGTGGAGAGGGTATTAACGCAATTAGTAAGAAAATTACTATTGTTGATGACAATGTTCCATGTAATGATTTCTTATTGACTGTTAATAATGATACATTTGGATCAGAAACTTTTTGGGATATTTTAGATGGAGACGGTAATACCGTAGCGAGCGGTGGTACTTATTCTGATGTTTCAGGAGGCTCTACAGAACAGGAAACATTTACATTAGAAGATGGTTGTTATACTTTTAGAATGTTTGATTTCTGGGGAGATAATGGTGCTGGATTTGTTTTACAATGTGAAGCTTTAATTGCAGCAGAAGATAACGGAACTCTTAATGGTATACCAGGTTTAGACGTTAGTACTGTTCCTTCTCCTGGGTTCAGACCAGCTTCTGGTCCTGCTGACCCATACGATGGTTTTGCAGAGGCTTATGATTTCTGTGTTAATCAGTAATCTTTACATCAATTCAAATTAAAAAAGAGCTGCCAGTTTTAGGTAGCTCTTTTATTTATACATACACATTATTTTTCTTTAAATTACAATTCCTTTTTAGCTACAGATGATTAGAATGAGACTCATCCAGATTTTACTTTTTGTGACGGCATCATCATCTTTTGGTCAGATTTTATTTGAAGATGAGGCTTCTTTACGTGGGTTGGATATTACAACACCCTCTGACGGTAATGGATTAGGTATTAGTTTTGTTGACTATGATAATGATGGTCTTGATGATTTAACAATACCTTCAAGAGGAAATCAAGAGTTGAAATTTTATAAGAATTTTGGAGGTTTCTTTGTGAAACAAGATCTTATATTACCTCCGATAACATACCCTACACGCTCAATATCTTGGGTTGATTATGACAACGATGGTGACAAAGATTTATTTGTAGTCAGTGATAGTCACGGAAATAGATTATTTAATAGAAATTCAAGTGGAAATTTTGTTGACGTAACTCTATCGTCTGGATTATTTACCGATAACGTTTTTACTTATAGTGTTTCTTGGGGAGATATACAGAATGATGGATGTTTAGATTTATTTTTTTCAAATAGAACGACCAACACTTTATTTCCTAATTTCTTGTTCAAAAATAACTGTGATGGCACATTTACTAACGTTAGTTCACTTGCAGGAATATCTTCAGAATCTCGTCTGACATTTGGGGCTTCTTTTTTTGATTATAATAAAGATGGTTTTCAAGATATTTATTTAATTAACGACAAAAGTTTTTCAAATAGGCTCTACAAGAATAATGGTGATAGTACATTTACGGACGTCAGTGCACTCACCGGAGCTGGTATAACAGCAGATGCTATGTCTGTTACAATAGATGATTATAATTCTGATGGTTTTCTAGATATATATATAACCAACACAGATATAATTTATGCTGATTCTAATAGGATACCAGGAAATATATTATTGAAAAATGTTGATGGCAATCATTTTGAAGATGTCTCCGCTGAAAGTTCCGTAGATTTGTTTGGATGGTGTTGGGGAGCTAATTTTTTGGATGCTGACAATGATTCTGATTTAGATTTATATGTAAGCTGCTTATATGTAACACCCCCATCAATTGATTCATATGGTTTTTTTGAGAATTCAAACCTTAATCAATTCCATTTACCTTCTAGCATTGCTTTTTTACAAAATAATTATAATAGCTATGGATGCGCTGTTGGAGATGTAAACAGTGACGGAAAGGTTGATATTGCCGTTATTAATGATTCAGCAAGTATTCCTAATATTTGGATTAATAAAACCCTTAATGATAACAATTATTTAGCTATAGATTTAGAAGGAACTGCTGCTAATAAGGACGGAGTAGGTTCGTTAATAGAAGTTACAATTTCTGGAGATAGGCAATACCGATATATTTTAAATGGAGAAGGTTACATTTCGCAAAATTCTTTTATAGAATACTTTGGTTTAGGAGATGCCTCCATTGTGGATGAATTAAAGATAACTTGGCTTAGTGGTACGGTCGATATTTTTTATAATATAGCTGCTAACCAAACTCTAAACATAGTTGAAGGGTCATCTTCGACTCTTAGTGCGAACGGGTTGTCTAGAGAATTTCTGCATATTTATCCAAATCCGGCTATTGATACAACAAACATATCTTCGTACAGTATTATAAATACTGTAATTCTATATAATAGTTTTGGACAAGAGGTTTATTCTAAAGAGGTAAATTCAAAATCCATTAAACTAGATTTGTTAGATTTTATGTCAGGAATTTATTTTCTAAAGATTTCTACTGATAAATCTACAATTGTGAAGAAAATTATAAAACAATAAGGCTAAAAATAATAAGTCTTATTATTTTTTAGTGTTTTATTTGTTACGGAATATTTTAGAATGCGTCCATAGAACGACTCATTTGAGTCGCTTTTTTTTATTACTATTTAACTACCTTTACGTTTTATTCCTGAATAAATGATAAGATATTTTTTATTGTTAGTCGCTATGCTTTCTGTGATTGGTGTTCATTCTCAGGTAAAGACAAAGCAAGAACAAAAGAAAAAGCCCGTAATAGTTACAGACACCACTACTGTAAATAAGAGTAAATCGAATATATCTAGTTCTTTATCAGGAGAGGCTTTAATATTCGACTACAAAATTATCTCAAGAAACAACGACACTACATTTGTAGATACTACCTTAACAATTAAAAAAGAGTATAGGTATAATTATCTACGAAAGGATAACTTTAATCTTATGCAGTTTGCAAACACAGGGCAAACATACAACACCCTTAGTTTTGACAATGCATCAGATAATATAGTTCCAAAATTTGCTGCACAAGCACGACATTTTAATTATATGGATGTCGATGATATTAAATACTATCATGTTCCTACACCGTTAACCGATTTATATTTCAAAACTGTTTTTTCTCAAGGTCAGACGTTAGATGCTTTTTTTACTGTAAACACCTCGAGGCAATTTAATTTTTCAATTGCATACAAGGGATTAAGGTCTTTAGGGAATTATCAAAATGCGTTAACAAGTACCGGTAATTTTAGATTCACTACAAATTATCAAACGAGGAATGGACGCTATAAAATGCGAGGACATATCGTCATGCAAGACTTGTTAAATCAAGAAAATGGTGGTCTGACAGACGAGGATATTCAGCGCTTTATTAATGACGAGGAAGAAATCCAAGACCGTTCGGTGTTTGATCCTAATTTCGAAAATGCAGAAAATAATCTAGAAGGAAAGCGATTTCATCTCGAGCAGTCTTACGATATCCTTTCAAAAAAAGATAGTATAAAAGATTACAAGCTATCGTTGGTAAATACCGTATCCTTCGAAGATAAGTTTTACGAATACAACCAGTCCGCGGCAGTAAATAGTTTTTTTGGAGATTCTTTTACTAATACAATAGAAGATAGAGTAACCCTTGAAGATTTTTATTCAGATCTGGGGCTAACCTTTCAGAATACGGTATTAGGAAAAATAGCTTTTAAAATTAACTATACAAATATCAATTACGGCTACAACAGCCTAGTGTCTTTAAATAATCAATTAATTACTAATAGAATTAAAGAAGATTTTTTTGGTTTTAACGGTTCATATAAAAACCAAATAGGAAAATTTAATGTTTCTGGAAGTGTAGGAGCCAACCTGTCAGATAGAATAAAAGGCAATTTTTTGGACGCTAATTTTTCTTACGAGTTTTCTAAGAATCTTAGTTTTTTCGGAAAATTAAATATAAATAATAGCTTACCAAACTATAATCATCTCTTATATCAGAGCGGATACGCAAATTATAACTGGGATAATCAAAACAATTTCGATACTGTAAAATCTCAACAATTATCTTTCGGCATCCAGTCAGAAAAATATCTTAATGCTCATGTCGATATTTCTAATATAGATAATTATACGTTTTTTAATCTTGAATCTCAGCAAGACGGTGTTAAGATTATAAAACCAATACAGTACAATAGTTCAATTCAATATCTTAGAGTAAAAGTTCAAAAAGAAATTCGTTTAGGAAAATTCGCCTTGGATAATACCATAATGTATCAGAATGTGACAAGCGATACTGATGTACTGAACGTTCCTTCGTTAATAACCAGAAATACATTTTACTACACTGATGAAGTTTTTAAAAAAGCACTTAAGTTTCAAACGGGTGTAATTTTTAATTATTTTTCAGAGTATAATGCAAACGGTTACGACCCTTTATTAGCAGAATTTTATACTCAAAATGAAATAAAGATTGGAGGTTTTCCAAGACTAGACTTTTTTATTAACGCAAAAGTTAGACAAACCAGAATTTATTTAAAAGCAGAACACTTTAACTCATCATTTACTGGTAGAGATTATTTTTCTGCACCCAACTATCCTTACAGAGACTTTACAGTTCGTTTCGGTTTGGTTTGGAATTTCTTTTTATAATTTTGGCGTTACCTCGCTTTCAGCGGGTCAGGCTTTCCGTTCCAAGTCCTCGCGAGTCTACCAAAAGGATTTGGTAGACTTACTGTGTGCTATCCACTACAATCCCTAACGCGGGCTTAATCATTAATCAGTTTATTAAACGGAAGTTTAGGTCAATGAGTTAACATAAGGCAAATTTTAATT
>NZ_SMGI01000005.1 GCF_004346845.1 Winogradskyella wandonensis
CTAACATCCATATCACAGTTGTCCATAGCTACTGGGAATAACGCTTGTGCTTCGGCTAAGCCTGTCGCATCATCACATTCTAAAGTCACATCTAAGGCATTGTCTGCTGTGCTCCAGGTTGGTGCTGTCGTATCTACGATGGTTATCACTTGCGTGTAAACGGCTGAGACATTACCGCAGTCGTCTGTTACTGTCCAGGTGTTCGTGTAACTACCACTCTGTGGACATTCTGAACTTGGAATATAATCGCCAGAGACTTTCTCAATATCACTTACATCCATATCGCAGTTGTCCATAGCTACTGGGAATAACGCCTGTGCTTCGGCTAAGCCTGTCGCATCATCACATTCTAAAGTCACATCTAAAGCATTGTCTGCTGTGCTCCAGGTTGGTGATTCTTCATCTTTTGCTACACTAAACGAACTTTCGCAAGAAACTGTTTCTTCGCAATCGTCAGTAACAACAAGATTTATTGTAACACTTCCACCTTCACAAGCAAATTGATTAGGTGTATAGGTGCTTATATCTATTTCAACACCATCGATAGTGTAGACACCAACAGGATTTTTTCCACCAGAAAATGAAAATTGAGCTATCCAATCGGAATAAGCGGCATCAATTTGTGCTTGCGTTTGACAAGAGTCTAGTTCTAGATTTTCTGGGCAATTTACTGTTGGAGGATCTATATTTTCAATTTCAACAAAAATGATGTCTTGAGATGAGCAACCCGTACCCGGACCTCCAAAACCCGGAGCAATAACTACAACTGCATAGTTTCCAGATGTGTCTACAGTTATTGACTGCGATGTAAATTGATTACCTTCAGAATCTAAAAGAGGAATTAAATCACCATTACATATTAAATTTCCATCGGTATCTTCTCCTACTTGTTCGCAAATATACCATTCGTAGACGAGCCCTTCTGTGACATTGGTTTGGGCTGTTAAAGTGACTGTGTCTGTTACACAATCAAATTCGCCTGCTACAATATCAACGGACGATTCTTCTATATTTCCAAATGGGAAAGGTCCTGCAAAGTCTTTAAGTTCTGAGGTGAAAGAAGGTGATGATCTTGTTTTGATTATAACTCCACCAAATAAAGCCTCACACTCTCCTTGAGAAAGCGACTGATCAAAACCAAATGCCGAAAAATTAATTCCAAATTCAACAAAAGTATTTGCAAAATGCGTATCTGTAACATTTCCTTGAGAACCAATAATAGTGCCTATTGGACCTGCTGGTACATCTCCATTACCATTAGCATTTGGACCATTGATATTGGCAAAAGTTACGGGTAAGGCATTATCATCATACAATTCAATCTCGGCATAACCATATCCATTAGTATCGTCTCCAGATTCGAAAACTGGTTGTCCATTTCCTCCAATGACAAATTTAAATTTGTAATTAGCAGGGTCATTAAATCCTAATATTAGATTATTGTAAGCCTGAATACTACCACCAGGTAATTCACTTGGTTTTATCCATATATAAAGATGACCATCGATAACTACACCGCCATTCTCGAAGTTGAGAGAGATTATAACATCTCCCAATGTTACAACTCTACCATTTACGCTATCGAAAACCCATTCGGTATGACCTCCTTTTGTTGGGTCACCCGTATTCGATAATTCATTTGTATTAGAGTCATACATTATTTCGCTTCGAAACAACTCAAAATCTAAGTAAGCCGAACCATCTTCTGATCGTGTTGAAGCACCTATAAACGCCCAAAGTGAATCATTAAATCCTGGACCTTCACGCCTTAAATGCCCTAAGGCATCTATTAAATCATTTTTTTGAGGATTAGATCCTGTTATAGTATTCCATGTTAATGGGTTATCTGCATTTTTGTTAGACTGACCTTTAAAAATTGAAAAGTCTTTATTGTTACCAGCCCAATTCGGATCCCTTATATAAACGGCATCTAACCACCTTGTATTAGAGACTGGGTCTAGATAAAAGAAATCTTCTGACATCCCTCTAGTGAAGGTGTTGTTATTGTTAGACAAATCTGGTAAAGGAAGCGAAACATCAATTACGCCTCTACCATTCCCGAAAGGGTCAATATTATCAAACCAATCGTCAGAGCCCGGAAATCCGTTCAATGGTTGAAGAATACCATTTTCGAAGATTGTAAATGTAGATTCTGTCTGTACATCTGCATCGACACCAAAATTTGCTCGGTAAGCCCCAGTTTCAACAATAATTTGAGCCTTGACCAAAGAAAGAGAACACAATAAAAGTAAAAGCAAAAAAGATAACCTGAGTCTAGAAATAGACTTACTCAAAATAAAATTTTCCATGATATTGGTTGAATTAATTAATCAACACAACACTAGTCAGAAAGTATACCGCAGAAATGGGCAAATTTATAAAAAACTAACTCGGAGTAAATGAAGTAAGTTTATCTACAGGGGGAAGAATTTGTTAAATAAAATTAACACAAATTGATTTTACTTCGACAAAATGCACTTTTTTTAGCTATAATTAACAATTATTTCGATAAAGTGTTTTTTGTTTTAAGAAAATACATCGATTTTAAACAATCTGACTTATTATCAATTTAATAAATTGACTTTAATTCCATAGTCATTTAAAAACAATTCGAACTCTGTAATTGTGTACTGCTTTAAAAATTGAATGGTTTTTTCAATATCATCATGAAGAATTTCGTCTTTCTTAATAAACTTAACTTCTTTTCGATATGCTTTTAAGAACGACTCTATAAAATCGGACGACTTTAATGGTCGTCTAAATTCTATAGCTTGTGATGCATTAAATAATTCAATAGCAATAATCCGCTCCACATTTCTAATTAAACTATAAGCTTGTGTTGCTGCATTTGCTCCCATACTTACATGGTCTTCTTGTCCATTACTAGAAACTATGCTATCTATACTTGCGGGCGTTGCCAATTGTTTATTGGCACTCACGATACTCGCAGCCGTATATTGCGGTATCATAAAACCTGAATTTAGACCTGGATTATCAACCAAAAAAGCAGGAAGTCCTCTAAGCCCTGATACCAACTGAAAAACACGGCGTTCTGAAATATTTCCAATTTCTGCCATGGCGATTTTTAAATAATCGAACGCTAAAGCCAAGGGTTGACCATGAAAGTTTCCTGCGGAAATTATTTCGTCTTCATCTGGAAAAATATTGGGATTATCCGTTACTGAATTTATTTCTGTAATAATTGTTTTCTCAACAAAATCGATTGTATCCTTTGTTGCACCATGCACTTGCGGGATACATCTAAACGAATAAGGGTCTTGGACGTGCTCTTTTTCTCTACTAATTAATTCACTTCCTTCTAAAAATTTGGTAAAGCGTCTTGCTACTTTTAGTTGACCTGCATGAGGTCTTATGATATGAACCAAATCATTGAACGGCTCTATTCGCCCATCGTAAGCATCTAACGAAATACTCGCTATAATATCCGCCAAATAGGATGCCTTATGAGACAATAATAAACAATATATGCCGTAAGCCGTCATAAATTGCGTACCGTTAAGCAGGGCTAATCCTTCTTTAGCTTCGAGTTTAATAGGTTTCCAGTTAAATTTTTTTAAAACGGTAGATGTATTGATTAATCGGTTTTTATACGTCACTTTTCCTTTTCCTATAATGGGTAAAGACAGGTGTGCTAGAGGTGCCAAATCTCCTGATGCTCCTAAAGAACCTTGTGTGTATACAAATGGAAAAATATCGTTATTAAAAAAATCGATTAATCGCTTTACTGTTTTTAGCTGAACACCTGAGTGTCCAAAACTTAACGATTTAATCTTAAGCAAAAGCATGATTTTAACAATGTCTTCTGGTACTTTTTCACCTGTTCCGCAGGCATGAGACATTACTAAGTTTTCTTGTAGTTTAGTTAAATCTCGCTTCGAAATTTTAACATTATACAACGAACCAAAACCTGTGTTTATCCCATAAAATGGTTTGTCGCTTTCGGTAAGTTTTGCGTCTAAATATGCTTTAGACTTTTTTATACGCTCTATAGCTTCATCCGATAGTTTGATTTTTTTCTTATTGAAGATAATATCATGGATATCTCTTAAAAGAAGATTCGAAGACGATATTGTGTAATATTTAGACATATGTGTTAACTATTTTCCGCTTCAACTTCTTCTTGCTGGGGTTGCTCGGGTTGTTTAAATAAATCGATATACGCTTCCCCAATGTAATCTACAATATGGCTAGCTAACAAGCTTTGATAACCATATTCTTCTAGTGCCAAATCGCCAGCTTTTCCGTGTAAATAAACACCAAATAAAGCCGATTCTAGTGGGTTGTATTTCTGACATAACAATCCCGTAATTATTCCCGTTAACACATCTCCGGAACCCGCAGTTGCCATACCAGGATTTCCAGTAACACTAATAAACTTCTTTTGTCCGTAAACTATAATTGTATTTGCTCCTTTAATTATAACTAAAACTTTGTACTTAGTAGAAAAATCAGATGCTTTTTTTAGCTTATCAAAATCGTTGGACCACTCACCTATTAATCGTTCTAATTCCTTTGGATGTGGTGTTAGAATTGAGTTTTCTGGAATTAATTTGAGTAAGTCGTTGTTTTCAGAAATAATATTTAGCGCATCGGCATCTATTACTAATGGCGCTTTATTGTTTTTTAAAAATGCTTTTAGTGCAGAAACAGTATCAGGGAATTTACCCATACCAATACCTATACCAATCGCATCAGGCTTTATATCAAAATCTATCGCTGTTATTTTATTAGTATCAGCATCCGTAATTACCATAGCCTCTGGTAAGCTTGTCTGCAATGGTACGTAGCCACATTTAGGGATAAATGCTGTTGTTAATCCGGCACCAGAGGACAAAACAGAACGTGTCGCAAGATGCACTGCTCCTATCTTTCCGTAACTTCCGCCAACTATTAGTCCATGGCCGAAATCGCCCTTATGTGCATATTTATCTCTCGGCTTATACATCGGGAGTACTTCGTTCTTCGAAATCAATTCGTACTCTGTTTCTGTAGTCATTAAATAGTCTCTGTCGATACCAATGTCAATCACTTCCCATTGAATAGTACAGTCCGCGGTTTCGGGTAAAAAGAAAATTAATTTAGGCGATTGAAAGCTTAAGGTATAATTTGCCCTGACTACACCTTCGTTATCTTCAATTGGCTTATCAGTAAACCATCCCGAAGGAATATCTACTGATAGCGTAAATGCTGAAGATGCCTTAAAATGATTAAACAAGGCTTTTATCCATGATTCTATTTCACGATTTAGACCGATGCCAAAAATAGCATCTACAATAATATCATCTCTATGGATGTCAGGGAAATCGGTTTCACATTTTAATAATTGAGGCCATTTTTTTGAGACGTCTTTTACCTTATCGTAACTTGTTAAAAAATCTTTAGAACGGCTATTACCACAATTAACGACATAAACTTCTACATTATAGCCGTGTGTAATTAAGTGCCTTGCCAAAACCAAACCATCACCTCCATTGTTTCCTATGCCACAAAACACATGGATTGGAACCTGTGCCCCTTGCATCCGTAGATGCATCCAGTTAAAAATTTGAAGTCCTGCACGTTCCATCAACTCTGATGGCGGCAGGCTTTGTTGTTCTTCGGTGACTTTATCGCCTTTATATATTTGTTCTTTGGAGAATATTTTCATTTTATTAATTCGAAATGTTATAAGGTATTTTTTATGTGAGACTCATAAAACCATTTAAGATTCAGCGAATGTCACTAGCCGTAAAAATAGCATTTTTAGCGAGTTTTTTTGGACGATATGTTAATTGAATTAAAAGAGACGAAGTAAAAAATAAGAATCGAATTGTGCGAAATCATCTATAACAAACTATTTATTTTAAACTAACGATTTTCTCCTATAAATCTAAACCGCGCAAGGACAGCTACAACGGTTGTATCTTTCAACATCTTTCTGATCATAAAAAAATCTGGATTTAAATCGGATTTAATAGCCCAAAAATATTTCTTAGACAATGGGAAATTCTCAGAGAGAACAGGGTAATCTACATAATTAGAAGACAATCCAAGCGTTGGATACGTTTCTAGAATATTTTTTATTGTTTCTAATTCATTCAATCGCTCATTTGCTGCCATGTTCTTGAGTTGAGTATCTACGTAGTAGCTGGATGTGTATCCATTTTCTATAAACTTGGATAGTGCATGAGGATAATAAGACTCCACCAAAACTTTTGATTTTGGATAGTTAAAACGAGATAAAAGGTTTGACAACTTAATAAAGACGTCGTTGCTATTTTTTTCTTTTAAATTTTTAATATCTAACCACAGATAAGGTCTTTTTCCGTTAAGACCTTTTAAATAAGTTTCAAAACTCAAGCCTATAGATTCGGCAGGTGGATGATTAACGTCAAAACTATTTTGGTCGGGTAAATACACCAAATCGAGTTCAACACCTTCAAAATAATTAAGTGCCGCATCTAGTTTTTCAAGACTATTAACTCTATGTGCCCATACTTTGTTATAGTGTCCTAAAAACTGAATTTTATAAGGGCTAAAAAAATGATAAGTCACAACGGCCAAACCAACGAGAACAATTACGACTAAGTATTTCTTTTTCTTTTTAGTTTGCATCGTAGTCTATTTGATATTTTATAAGGCGCCTTTTGGGCATAAAACTGGCGTTAAATACACTCTTTTTTGGTTCAAATTCTGAAAATCTAATATTAGTAATATCAGCAAAACTATGAATAAACTCATCTAATATATAAGGTCTAGATGTGTAATTTTTATTTTGAACTTTATTCTTTTCAGATTGCCAATAGATAAAGGGCACCTCGTACATTGGTTTTGTCCATAAATATTCATTATGTCCAAGATTTTTATTGGTCGTTACATAAACATCATCGCCATGGTCAGAAAAATAAACGAGACTACTCTTCGACGTTTGCTTTTTTAATGATTTAATGAGACTGGCAATAATAAAGTCATTGTATCTAATGGCATTGTCGTAGGCATTAATCGTTTTTT
This sequence comes from Winogradskyella wandonensis, assembly GCF_004346845.1. GTDB lineage: Bacteria > Bacteroidota > Bacteroidia > Flavobacteriales > Flavobacteriaceae > Winogradskyella > Winogradskyella wandonensis. The sequence goes on from NZ_SMGI01000005.1 coordinate 7,012, forward strand.
TTGCTTTAGAAGATTTGTCTTCTGATGGATAATCTTCGTTTTTAAAATAATTAAAACGCTCAGGATATCGCTTTATGTAATTGCCATGTGTTCCTATGAGGTGAACAAAAATAATACGCTTCTCATTATTATCCTGTAATATGTTATTAACAACAGGAAGTAATTTTCCATCATAAATCTGCGCATCAGAATTTTCATTATTTAAAAAATAGGATTCGTCAGCAGCATTCGCTATGACGGAAGGTAGCGTTTCATAAATTCCTATTTTTCTTTGATTAGAAACCCAGTAGGTACGATACCCAGCCATATTTGCAAGTTGTACAATAGAGGCATTGGGATTCCTTTCGGCATTATTATAATCGGATAACGTAAGTATTTTATCCAACGATAAAATTGTATGAACATGCGGGCTAATTACATTATTAAAAATTGAAAGTTCATTTTTTATTTGAGACAACAATGGATTTGTTTGTCTAGGATAACCGTACAATTGCATATGGTGCTTAGTAGTAGATTCTCCAATAACTACAATATGCGTCTGCGGCTCATGCACTTGATTAACATTAGTTAATAAGTCCGTGGTTTTATTACTTAAATTATCCTTACTTAAATCCAGGTAACTGTTATAATCCCGATAAGAATTATATGAAATAACAAATGTGTTTACATTTTGAAGCCTCGTAATTATTAAATAGACACTAAATACTAGTCCTACACTAAAAACAACGCGCATAGCCATTGAAACATTTTTACGAAGTTCTGATTTAACACTAAGACCAAATTGTTTTAAACCAACAAGAATAAATAAAGGCAGAAAAAGAATAAATGCTAGTACAAGTATTTCTGCAGTAAAATATGTCCCTAAAAAAGTAACTACTTCAGAATCATAGGTTTCAAAGATTGTGTAGAATGCTGAGGCTGATAACCGTTCTCTGTAATTATAATAAAAACTGAGCTTAACCAGTATCAAAAAATAAAGAATTGGTATTGATAACCAGGTAACTAACAACCTAAATTTTAAATTTTTAAAGCTTAAAATTAGTGCTATAGATATACAATTAAGCAACAAAAAATTAATTAATTCCTTTATGTAAATCGTCTTATCATTAATAAAAAAATAGCCTAAAATAACCAACAACAAGAAAGGATAGATATGAAGCCCTATTAATATTTTATTTCTAAAAATAGAATGTAAGTCCTTTAAAAATAAATTATAGATTTTTCTTAGCTTTTCGGCTACCCTCATACATTTCGTATTTAACTAAACGAGATTCTAATTTGGCATTAAAAACCTTGATTTTTCGTGATGGTCTTAGTCCAACGTATTTTAATGCTTCGAGATTAGACGTGACTAACCAAGCATCTGTATTGGGATAACCATGTTTTAAAGTTGTACCGATGTTACCATAAAACTCTTCTACATTTAGGTTCTCTAAACGTTCGCCATATGGCGGATTAAACACCATATGTAATTTACTAGTCCCTGCTTTTTGTGTCTTGAAAAAATCTTCATGCTGTATGTGTATAAACTCATCTAAATGCGCATTTTTAATATTCTCTTTAGCTTTTCTAACTGCAGAAGGTGATTTATCGTAACCAAATATTTTATGATGAAAATCTCTTGTTTTCTTTAAAAGCGATTCTTCAATCTTTTCAAATAAATCCACATCCCAATCTTGCCAGCGTTCAAAAGCAAATTCTTTTCGCATTAAGTTAGGCGGAATATTACATGCAATCATGGCTGCTTCAGCCAAAATAGTACCACTTCCACACATGGGATCCATAAAATCGGTTTGGCCATCCCATCCACTCATCATTATTAAACCCGCAGCTAAAACCTCATTTATAGGCGCAATATTAGTCGCCGTTTTATAGCCACGACGATGCAAAGATTCTCCAGATGTGTCTAGCGAAATTGTACAGCGCTGACGGTCGATATGCACATTAATTTTTAAATCTGGGAATCGTAAATCTATATTAGGACGTGTACCGCTGTTTTCTCTAAAACGGTCTACAATAGCATCTTTGGTTTTTAAAGCTGTGTATTGCGAGTGTGTAAAAATACTGTGGTGTACAGTGGCATCTACTGCCAACGAGCCTTCTGGCTTAAGGTAATCTTCCCATTTTATGCTTTTAACGCCATTATACAAATCCTGTTCTCGCGTAATACGAAAAGATTTAATAGGCTTTAGGATTTTTATTGCAGTTCTAATGCCTAAATTAGCCTTATACATAAAGCCCTTGTCACCAACAAAAGACACAACTCTAACGCCTTTCTCGATATCCATTGCTCCTAATTGAAGAAGCTCTTTAGCTAAAATATCTTCAAAACCAAATAAGGTTTTGGCAACCATTTTAAAATTTTCGTCCATATATCTCGTCAAATATCAAAACCTTTAAAACGGTTCGATAGGTTGCAAAAATACAGTATTTTTGCGAAGTCGAGAGACCACATTTACTATGACAAAAACAACAGAAAAATGGTACGCTTCTTGGTTCGATACACCATACTACCATATATTATATAAGGATAGAGATTATAAAGAGGCTCAAACCTTTATGGATAACCTAACGGGTTATCTTAATCTTCCAGAACATGGAAAAATCTTAGATTTAGCTTGTGGTAAAGGACGCCATTCTATTTACCTAAATAAGCTAGGTTACAATGTTACAGGTGTAGATTTATCTGAGCAAAGTATTGCTTATGCCAGGCAATTTGAAAATGATAGCTTAAAGTTTGATGTACACGATATGACCAAACCCTATCCTGAAACATTTGATGCCGTGTTTAATCTATTTACGAGTTTTGGGTATTTTGAAAAAGATGAATGTAATTTACAAACCATAGAATCTATAAAGGCCGAGTTAAACGATACAGGCTTCGGAGTCATCGATTTTATGAATTCTGAGTACGTCATAGACAACCTTGTGGCTGAAGATACTAAAACTATTGATGGCATAACCTTTTTACAACAACGAAAATTAGAAGATGGTTACATTGTTAAAGACATCTCTTTTACTGCAGATGGCGAAGATTATCAGTTTCAAGAACGCGTAAAAGCCTTTACTTTGAAAGATTTTGAAGTACTTTTTGAAAAAGCTGGTGTGCACCTATTGGATGTTTTTGGAGATTATAAACTCCACAAATATCACCAAAAAACTTCTGAGCGTTTGATTATGATTTTTAAGTAAATTGCCAACATGAATAAATTTCTATTTCCTGTTTATGCCATAATCATTGGTGTTGGTATTGCCTTTTTAACCAAAAACAAAAAGACCATTGGCACAAAGCTCCTACTTTCTTTTAGCGGTGCTTTTTTATTAGCATTAACACTTTTTGATTTGCTTCCAGAGGTTTACGAACATTTAGATGCAAAGCGTACAGGACTTTTTATTATGTGTGGTATTCTGCTTCAGATTATATTAGAGTTTTTCTCTAAAGGTGCAGAGCATGGACACGTACATATCAACAAAACTGACACTCAGTTTCCTTGGCTCTTATTTATTAGTTTATGTATTCACAGTTTTTTAGAAGGTTTTCCAATCCATCAGCATAACGATATGGTTTATGGCGTTTTTATACATAAAATACCTATTGCGGTACTTATAACTGCATTTTTATTACAATCTCGATTTACTAAAGCACAAATTGTAGGATTTTTAGTTGTCTTTGCTGCAATGACGCCTTTAGGCACTTTTATTTCTAATAACGTATCATTTACTGCCCAATATATAGATGTTATTAATGCCATAGTTATTGGTATTTTTCTTCATATTTCTACAACCATTTTGTTTGAAAGTGGCGAAGGTCACAAGTTTAATTTATCTAAACTAGTGGTTATTTGCTTAGGAATTCTCATAGCCTATTTTATATAAATGTTTAGCAAAGAAGAAAGCCGAAAATTACGAGAAGAGTTTTGGATAAGTTTCGGAAAATCTTTTCCTAGAAAGTGGTTGCTTTACAACACCAAGATTAAGGGCTTGTCTTTTAAATTTTACTTTGATACTAAAAAAGCTTTTGTTTCACTAGATCTTGAAGACGATTTAGAAAACCGAATTAATTGCTGGGAAAAACTTGAAGCCCTTAAAGGCATTCTGCATTCTGAATATCTTCCTGATGCTATTTACGAAGAAGAGTTTTACCTAGATAATGGTAAAGAAATTTCTAGAATCTATATTCCTTTGGAACAAAAAGTATCTATTCATAACAAGAATACATGGCGGGATGTTATGGAATTCTTTTTTGAAAAAATGACCTTGTTTGAAGCATTTTTTGAAGAATACAGAGATATTATTAAGCCTTAAAGAGACTACTTACTAGTTTTCACTATCTTTAAAATATCAATTTCTAAACTAAATCAATTATGAAAGTCGGGGCATTTTCAATCAGTCTAAGTGTTAAAGACATTAAAACTTCAAAAGAATTTTATGAAACTTTAGGGTTTACCGTATTTGCAGGCGATATGGAAAGGAATTATCTCATCATGAAAAATGGTGACGCCATTGTAGGTCTATTTCAAGGCATGTTTGAGCAGAACATTCTCACCTTTAATCCTGGTTGGAATCAAGATGCTGAAACACAAGATAATTTTGACGATGTAAGAGCTATACAACAGCATTTAAAGGCTTCTGGTATAAAACTCATCAAAGAAGCAGACGCTAATACCAAAGGTCCTGAAAGCATTACATTATTTGACCCTGATGGCAATACCATTCTTATAGACCAGCATGTTTAAATTACGTACTCGTAAATCATCATAAAATGACAAATGGCACCTGCCAAAACAAAGAAATGCCAAATCACATGATTAAAAGGTATTTTGTTTATGGCATAAAACACGATACCTACAGTATAAAATAAGCCACCCGCAAATAACCAAAGGATGCCGTTGGAATGCATAAGGTTAGATAAGGTCGTAAAGTCAAAAACAATTAACCAACCCATGACTAAGTACAACAGCGTAGAAAATATTTCAAATCGTCCTGTAAAAAAGAGCTTCAGAATAACACCAAAAGAGGCGATTCCCCATACGGCATAAAATAGCGGCCAACCCAAACTATTAGGCAATAGAATTAATAAAACAGGTGTGTATGTTCCCGCAATTAAAAGGTATATGCTAATGTGGTCTACAATCCTAAATTTTTTCTTCAGTTTACCATTTGTTACAGCATGATAAAGTGTTGAGGCTAAAAATAAAATGATGATAGATAATCCATAAACTATGACGCTAAACAAATACCAAGGCTTAGATTTATCGACATTTAAAATTAAAAGAATTAAACCAACTATACCCAAAGCAGCCCCTAATCCATGAGACCAAGCATTAAGTAGTTCTTCTCGCTTAGATTGAACACTCATAACTACTTTTTAGATTTTTCAGGATTAAGCCATTTATCAGTCAAATCGTAATAATCGATGTCAAAGGCTGGTTCTTGCCGTTCTAATTGCCCATTTTGGAAAGCCCTAAGCAAGATATCCTCTATTAAAAAATCCTCCTCAACATCTAGCGGAGCAAATTCACGTTTTAGTTTAATGTCAAACAAACTTGCAGTATTATTATACCAAAACGCACGCCAACCGTTGCGTAGTTCTTTTACTAACTGAAAGGCTGTTTTTCCTGTTTGCCGGTGAATTAATTTTACTAAAATTTGTCCTTCCGTTTTAGTGAGCTTCTTAAGTTCTGCGGAGAATTCTTTCTCTATAAACTTTTGAACTTTTTTCGCATGTTTCTTCTTCTTTCTGCGCTTACTGAATTTTTCTAACTCTTTGTTTAGCTCCACCAACCGCTCAGCAGCCATTTTAGCATAAGGATAAACTTTAAGTGTTTTTCGTTTTAAAATATAATAACGAATACGCTCATCTTTGGTTTTTAAGCTAAGTCTGGGTAAAACAATAACTTCGTCAAGGTCAATGGCTTTTTTAAATAGCGAATCGCCTTCGACACGGATGTATTTCTCTACAAGCGTATCCTGTGGCACTGGCTCTATTTGCGAAAATAAAAACGCAGGAAAAAAAGCAAATAATGTGAGTAATTGTTTCATACAAGTTTGTCATTGCTAAAACTGTTCCAAAACCACATTTTAGCACATTTCAAAATTAAGAATTTATCAATGCTATAACCTTAATTTTACCTTTAATATTGTTATTTTTAGAAAAAATTTATAAGCATGGCAAAACAGAAAATACTCAACAAAAAGTCAATGGACTTTTTAGAAAAATACTTAAATAACGCATCACCTACAGGATACGAATGGGAAGGACAGAACATCTGGATGGATTATCTAAAACCTTATGTCGATGAATTTATAACCGATACCTATGGTACTGCAGTTGGTGTTATTAATCCAAAAGCAAAGTTCAAAGTGGTTATCGAAGGACATGCAGACGAGATTTCGTGGTATGTCAACTATATTTCTGATAATGGCTTGCTTTACGTTATTAGAAATGGCGGTAGTGACCACCAAATTGCACCAAGTAAGATTGTTAATATTCATACAAAAAAAGGCATTGTAAAAGGTGTTTTTGGATGGCCAGCCATACATACAAGAAACAAATCTAAGGAAGAGCCACCTAAACCAGATAATATTTGCATTGATATAGGAGCCAAAGACAAAAAAGAAGTCGAAAAAATGGGCGTTCACGTGGGTTGTGTGATAACCTATCCAGATGAATTCCACATTCTAAACAAAGATAAGTTTGTATGTCGCGCTTTAGACAACCGTATGGGTGGTTTTATGATAGCCGAAGTGGCACGTTTACTTAAAGAAAATAAAAAGAAACTGCCTTTTGGCTTATACGTTACCAACTCTGTGCAAGAAGAAATTGGACTTCGTGGTGCCGAAATGATTACCCAAACCATTAAACCAAACGTAGCTATTGTAACAGACGTAACACACGACACAACCACACCAATGATAGACCCTAAAAAACAAGGTTTAGCGGAGATTGGTGCTGGCCCTGTAGTGGCTTATGCGCCTGCGGTACAGCAAAAGTTAAGAGATTTAATAACGGATACAGCCGAAGAAAAGAACATACCTTTTCAGCGTGCGGCCTTGTCCAGAGCTACAGGCACAGATACCGATGCATTTGCGTATAGTAATGGTGGCGTGGCTTCTGCCTTAATTTCGTTACCATTACGTTATATGCATACCACGGTTGAGATGGTACATAAAGACGATGTAGAAAACGTGATTCGCTTAATTTACGAGACGCTTTTAAAGATTGAAGATGGCGAAACGTTTAGTTATTTTAATTAGGTAATTGAATATTTAATTTTTAAAAAGTATGCTTATACCCTAGTTGCCCACAATATGAAAAAACTTATGACAAGACTAATTTTCGCTCTATTTCTAATTTCATTTAGTAGTATAACTTTTGCTCAAAGAGGAAAAGCCACTTTAATATTAAAAGACAGTAGTAAAGTGGATGGCTTTGGTGAAATTAGTGGAATTTCATCAATTGTTTCAGTGAAATTTAAGAATGATACATTAAAATGGAGAAGTTATAAGTCAAAAGAAATTATCGGAATAGATATACTAGAAAACGATTATTATAGACAGTTTAGATATAAATATATAGACAAAGACAAGTTCCCAGAAATATTGGAAATAGTTTCTATTGACAGTTTAAGCCTATATGTGCGAACGTATAATGGTAGTGTATTAACAAACTCATTCGTGAATGAACCAATACAAATAAATGGAATTGACAACCCGCAAACAATCGAGTTAGATAACGGACAAAAGATAAATATAAGTCAGCGACCTCGAAATAGCTACACGGAAATCAACTTTCCTAGATACAGCTATTATGTTGGTTTTGGTGAAAGTGACCAAGTTGAACATTTGTACACAAAAGGTTTACCATTTGCAAAAAGTTTCAAAAAATCAATGAAAAAGTATTTTAATAATTGTCCTTCTTTAATTGAAAAAGTAGAAAACAAAGAATTTAAAAATGATGAACTATGGAAAGTTTTGGATTATTATAATCAAAACTGTCTGAATGTAAAATCGGAATAAAATACTGTGGGCAACAACGGCTATAGTTCATTACGGCTGAAATTCCTAATCGGAATTTCGAGCCTTTTTGTTAAATTTATGGTTACGGCGGAATGATACTCGCATACCATTCCGTAACGAAACCATAGCCAAAACCGTTGTAAACAATTATGAAATCGAGAATCGTATTAATATTATTTCTAATTATTCCACTTTTTGGTATCGGACAGAATTTTGAGCTGAAAAAACCAATTGTTGCGGAACTGAACGCGGAATTGAAAAAAACGAATTATTCGCAAGACGTGACATTCTTGTATCTAAACCGGAATTACAAAGCAGAATCTGAAAAATTAGATGTTAAAAAATATGATTATCCTGATTACAGTATTTGTGCATTTACACAAAAATTTGAACACGGAATTGTTTACTCGGAAGAACAGTGTAAAGAAGCAGGCGGAATAACAACTAAACTGACTTTACCTAAAACGGACAAAAAAAGTATTATTCAATGGGTTGAGCTGATTTTTAAAAGTTCGCCAATGGACATAGAACACGGATGGAATTCGGAGAAAACCAAATTTGGACCGACTGACGATGGTGCTGGATGCTACTTTGAAATTAAGGAAACTGAAAACAATACTGAAATTGAAATGTATTGCGGATGTTAAAAATAACTGTTTACAACAATGTATAACCGCAATTACGGCTGTGAGCATTTAAATAGTTCATTAATGAAAAAATTTTTCAGTCTCTTTATGTTATTATTTTTCTTCTTTTCGTGCGGAAAAAAAGAAAATGAAGCGAATGGTAATAAACTTGAAAATTCTGCTCTAACGAATCAAACTGATTTATTTGAATTCAAGATACCTGACACCATTTCTTTAGGAAAGCATATTGGAAGAATATCAAGATATAAGCGGAATAAAAAGCCGAATTGCGACTATTTATTATCGGTAATTGTAAGTAATCAATATGAAGACTTAAAAGTCAAAACAGATACTTTTAGCAATGGAACTTTGAAGCCATTTTTTGGAATTAATGGATTTAAAACTGGAACTCAAGAAATTGAATTAATAATCGAAGAACAAATTCTTGAACCATTCGAGAAAGACAAAGACTCGTTTTTAGGAATAACAAAACTATATCATCAATATGACTTACGCATTACAGTTATTGACAAAGATTTTATATCTAAAACTGAAAAAGAACTATTAACTGAATTAAAAAATCAGTAAAAAATTCTTCTCAATAAATATTTAGTTATTAAACCCAAATGCCACTAACCCAACAAAAACAGCTTTTCAACATCTCAGAAGACGTTACGTATCTGAACACGGCGAGCTTCTCTCCTGCTTTTAAATCTGTTGAAGCTGCTGGTCTAGAGAGCATCAAACAAAAAAGCAATCCTGAGTTACGGCAAGCCTCAGATTTATTTGAGCCTGTAGTAGAATTGCGTAAGCTATTTGCGCAAGTTATTGATGAAGACGATTACAACCGTGTTGTGACTTTGCCTTCTGTGTCTTACGGCATGGCCAATGTGGCAAACAATATTGAGTTAAAAGACGGTGATGAGATTATAATTATTGAAGAGCAGTTTCCTAGTAATTACTACATCTGGGAAGATTTAGCCAGACACTACAATGCTAAAATTATAACGATTCCGCAACCCGAAAACATAGAAGATTGGAATTCGGCTCTACTCAATCAAATTAATCCCAAAACGGCTTTAGTCGCCATTGGACATATCCATTGGGCAAATGGCTATATCTTTGATTTAAAAGCCATCAGAGCAAGAACAAAACAGAATAACGCGCTCTTTGTCATAGATGGAAGCCAATCTATTGGAGCGCTTCCATTCTCTGTAAAAGACATTCAACCCGATGCACTAATTTGTGCTGGCTACAAATGGCTATTTGGTCCGTATGGTTGTGCTTATGGGTATTATGGCTCTTACTTTGATAATGGTAAACCCATTGAGCAAAACTGGGCAAACCGTTTGGGAAGTGAAAATTTAGCTGGCCTAACAGCCTATCAATCGCAATACAAGCCCAAAGCCAATAGATATGCTATGGGCGAAAGTGGGAGTTTTATTTATGTGAAAATGCAAACCGCCGCGCTTAAAGAAATTCTAAAAATCAAACCTTCGGAATTACAAGAGTATTGTCATAAGATTTCAGAAAAAGCCTTAAAAGAGCTTAGTGAATTAGGATTTACAAGTACTCATCCTGATTTTAGGGCTAAGCATTTGTTTGGTGTAAAAATTTCTGAGTTTGTTAATGTAGACGATTTGAAAGCGGTATTGAAAGCTAATAACATTCATTTGTCTTTTCGGGGCGAATATATGCGTGTATCCTGCCATATTTTTAATACCGAAGCCCATTTTGAAAAATTGGTAAACGTTATAAAATCCACAATCAAAGTCTAATTATGGATGAGCTATTAGACATAGTCGATGCAGAAGGGAATCCAACTGGAAAGACCGCACTAAAATCTGAAATACATAAAAACGGATGGTATCATAACACCGTTCATTTATGGTTATGCACCAAATCAGGTGAGATATTACTACAACAACGCTCACATAAAAAAGCTATTTATCCATTGCTTTGGGATGTTTCTGTTGCCGGACATATCGATGCTGGCGAAACCTTTACTGAAGCGGCAGTACGTGAAACTAGCGAGGAAATCGGACTTGAACTTCAAGAAACAGACTTGATAAAGATTGGAACACATTTACATAAGTCTATCTATAATAATGGCGAAATAAAAGATTTTGAATTTCATCAAGTCTACATCGCTCAACTCAAAGTAGACCTAAATCAATTAACACCACAACAAGACGAAGTCGAAGCACTTAAATTGGTTACTTTTAACGAGTTTGAAGACTTATTAAAACATAGTGAAACCAATTCGCATTTTATAGCTTCAAATAGTGCTTATTATAAATTCGTTTTAGAACATATTAAAAAACAACACATTTAATGCAATTACTTCTACTTGCCGTCGCACCAATATTAGCTATTAGCACCTATATCTATCTGCACGACAAACACGAAAAAGAGCCTATAGGCTTATTACTTAAAAGCTTTTTTCTTGGTGCTATAGTCAGTGTTCTTATTGTTTTAACGCTTTATCTTTTTACAGGGCGATTTATACCTGTTACGGATAAGTTTAGTATTGTTCAACAGTTTATTCAAGCATTCTTTGTGGTAGCACTATCAGAAGAATTTAGCAAGTATGTCATTGTAAAATATTTTGCGCAACCCAAAAAAGAATTTAACGAACCTTACGATGGCATCATGTATGCCGTAATGGTATCGATGGGCTTTGCCTGTACCGAGAATATTTTATACGTGTTAGGAGGTGGCACAGAAGTCGCTATTTTAAGGGCGTTTACAGCAGTACCCGCGCATGCGACTTTTGGTATTTTAATGGGGTATTTTATGGGCAAAGCTAAATTCTCTAAAAACAGGTTTCAACTAAACATGGCCGGTCTTTTCTTAGCTACGTTATTTCATGGTGCCTACGACTTCTTCCTATTTATAAATTTTATTCCTGGCATTTCAATAGGCGCGTTTATTTCTCTAATAATCGGACTTATATTATCAAAAAAAGCAATGCTAAGACATCAAAATAACTCTCATTTTAACACTGATAAATAAACCAAATATTATGATTTTCTTCATATTTTTATACGAGGTCGTTCATTAGTTTTGTTGAAATATAAAATCATATTTTATGTATAAACTCAAAGTCAACAACGGTCATAGTTTTAATGTCTCTATGGAAGACATCGAAAAACTAGATCTGGTTGAAACCTCCAAAAACCAATTCCATATTCTTCAAAATAACGCTTCTGTAAAAGCCGCTATTTTAGATTCTAACTTTAACGCTAAATCGTACTCGGTAGAAGTTAATAACAACTTATACGCAGTAGAAATTCAAGACGATTTAGACCAACTCATTTCAGAATTAGGATTCGAAATCGGTAAAGCAAAACAAGTCAATAACATTAAAGCACCAATGCCTGGATTAATACTAGATATTAATGTGGCAGAAGGCGACGAAGTTACCGAGAATGATGCCCTACTTATTTTAGAAGCCATGAAAATGGAGAACGTTATTAACTCTCCTAGAAATGGCATTATAAAATCTATTTCGGTTGCCAAAGGCGAAACTGTGGATAAAAATGCGTTATTAATCGAATTCGAATAAGATGAAAAAAATATTAGTTGCCAATCGTGGCGAAATTGCTATTCGCGTGATGCGAACTGCAAAAAAAATGGGAATAAAAACGGTTGCTGTCTTTTCTGAAGTTGACAGAAACTCACCTCATGTAAAATATGCTGACGAGGCTGTTTGCATTGGTCCAGCGCCGTCTAATCAATCTTACTTACTGGGCGATAAAATTATTGAAGTAGCAAAATCGTTACAGGTAGATGCTATACATCCAGGTTATGGATTTTTAAGTGAAAATTCAAAGTTTGCAGAACTATGTGAAGCAAATGATGTGATTTTTATTGGTCCAAAATCTAAAGCCATTGAGATGATGGGCGATAAATTAGCGGCCAAAGATGCTGTGAAAGATTATGATATTCCAATGGTTCCTGGTGTAGACCATGCGGTCACAGACCCAAAAGAAGCTATTGATATTGCAAAGTCTATTGGTTTCCCAATCTTAATTAAAGCTGCCGCTGGTGGTGGTGGAAAAGGGATGCGTATCGTCGAAAAAGAAAAAGACCTCGAAGAGCAGATGAAACGCGCCATTAGCGAAGCCACTTCTGCCTTTGGAGATGGTTCTGTATTTATTGAAAAATATGTAAAATCACCTCGCCATATCGAAATTCAGGTGATGGCAGATAGTCATGGTAATTTCCTTCACTTTTTTGAGCGCGAATGTTCTATACAACGTCGTCATCAAAAAGTGGTAGAGGAAGCACCATCTGCTGTATTAACCCCAGAATTACGTGAACAAATGGGACAAGCCGCAATTAATGTTGCTCGTGCATGTGACTATTTAGGTGCGGGAACTGTTGAGTTCTTGCTAGATGCCGACCATAATTTCTATTTCTTAGAAATGAATACGCGTCTCCAAGTAGAGCATCCAGTTTCTGAGTGGATTTCGGGTGTAGATTTAGTAGAACTACAAATCAAAGTCGCTCGCGGAGAAGCACTAGATATAAAACAAGAGGATTTAAAAATTAACGGACATGCTCTGGAACTTCGTGTTTATGCAGAAGACCCAATGAACGACTTTTTACCAAGTGTCGGTAATCTAGAAGTTTACCAATTACCAGTAGGCGAAAACATTCGTGTGGATAATGGTTTTGAAGAAGGTATGGATATTCCTATTTACTACGACCCGATGCTCTCTAAATTAATTACTTATGGCAAAACTCGAGCAGAAGCTATAGAGCTAATGATAAGAGCCATCGATAATTATAAAGTAGAAGGTGTAGAAACAACATTGCCATTTGGTCGATTTGTTTGCGAACACGAGGCTTTTAGAAGTGGAAATTTTGACACACACTTTGTAAAAAATTACTACTTGCCTAGCCTGTTAGAAGAACAACATAAAGCAGAAGCTGAAATAGCTGCACAAATAGCTTTAAAAACGTATTTAGAAGAACAAAAACTATTAAGACTACCTAATTAAGATACTTATGAACTCAAAAATAAAAACCTTAAATGAAAAGCTAGAACTATCTAGATTAGGTGGTGGTCAAGCTAGAATTGATAAACAACACCAAAAGAAAAAATTAACCGCAAGAGAACGTGTACTCTACCTGTTAGACGAAGGCTCATTTGAAGAGATAGGTGCTTTAGTGACGCACAGAACCAAAGATTTTGGTATGGAAAGCCAAAAATTCTACGGTGATGGTGTTATAACAGGCTACGGAACAGTAAATGGCAGACTAGTCTATGTATTTGCTCAAGATTTTACGGTTTTCGGAGGCTCACTGTCTGAAACTCATGCTGAGAAAATTTGTAAAATTATGGACATGGCGGTTAATGTTGGCGCACCAATTATTGGTTTGAATGATTCTGGTGGTGCACGTATTCAAGAAGGTGTGCGCTCCTTAGGTGGTTATGCGGATATTTTTTACAGAAACGTTCAGGCTTCTGGCGTTATTCCACAAATATCAGCGATTATGGGGCCTTGTGCTGGTGGCGCGGTTTATTCGCCAGCAATGACAGACTTTACAATCATGGTACAAGACACGAGTTATATGTTTGTTACTGGACCAAATGTTGTAAAAACGGTAACCAATGAAGAAGTTACTAGTGAAGAACTAGGTGGTGCAAGTGTACACTCTACTAAATCTGGAGTAGCACATAAAACCTCAGCAAACGATGTTGAATGTTTAGAAGACGTTAAAAAGCTATTAAGTTATTTACCACAAAATAACACAGAGTTTCCAGCAGATATAGATTTTGAATTGAAAGACGAAGTCCGTGAGAGTTTATCTGATATTGTCCCTGAAAACCCAAACAAACCTTACGATATGCATCAAGTAATTGAGGGCATTATTGATGAAGATTCGTTTTATGAAATTCATAAAGACCATGCGGAAAATATTATTGTTGGTTTCGCGCGTCTAGGTGGTAAATCTATTGGTATAGTTGCCAATCAACCGATGTTTCTTGCAGGTGTATTAGATGTAAATAGTTCTAAGAAAGCCGCACGTTTTGTGCGTTTTTGTGATGCTTTTAATATTCCGCTTTTAGTATTGGAAGATGTCCCTGGCTTTTTACCAGGAACGGATCAAGAATGGAACGGTATAATAGTTCACGGCGCAAAATTATTATATGCCTTCAGTGAAGCGACAGTACCAAGAGTAACAGTAATTACACGTAAGGCTTATGGTGGCGCCTATGATGTTATGAACTCAAAACACATCGGCGCTGATATGAATTTTGCTTGGCCAAATGCAGAGATTGCTGTGATGGGTGCAAAAGGTGCAGCTGAAATTATCTTTAAACGTGAAATTTCAGCTTCAGATAATCCTGAAGAAAAATGGAAAGAAAAAGAAGCAGAATATGCAGAGCTATTTGCTAATCCTTACAGTGCTGCTGAACGTGGTTTTGTAGATGAAGTGATTCTACCAAAGCATACGCGTCGAAAACTAATCAAGGCGTTTAGTATGCTAGAAAATAAAGAAGTGAATAGACCGAATAGAAAGCACGGTAATATTCCTTTGTAAGAATTCTAATTAAATTTCCTTAATAAGCCTCAATTCTAATCGTTTTGGGGCTTTTTTAATCCAGTAATCGTCTATGATAATTGATTTGCCCTAAATGATACGCTAGATGAGACTGCAGATGTAATAAAAAATATTCAGTAGTCATATAATCTTCAAATGGATTGCGTCGATACTCTTTTTGCAAGTCAGCTTCATCTAAATTAGATAAAGCGCTTTCAATCATAATTTTAGTATCTTTCAATTGTTCAACAATCTCTTCAACTGGGACGTTTTTCTGAGAAAATTCTAAATCACGCTGCCTTATATATCCTGTATTTCCTAGTGTAGCTCCAATAAAATGATTTAGGTTTCCTACCAGATGTAATGCTAAATTACCTGCACAATTACTAATGTTTTTATCAATTTTCCAGATTGTACTTTCATCTGTGTAAGCCAATAATTCGTGCTTTACAGCATCTAAATCACGATTGAATAATTTTATTAAAGATTGAAGCATGTTCAAGATATTAAGAGTTGTTATTTTAATATTCAGAAAACAAATTCTGTACTCTAAAAATAGCTAATAATTAGCTTACTTTTACTTTATGAAAAATCAAAGTCGGTCACAAGTAGAATTTGTTGTTTTAATGGCCGCATTGATGTCTATAGTAGCATTATCCATAGATGCTGTGCTACCTGCGCTTCCTGAGATTGGTAGTTTTTTAAATGTTGGTGATACTTCAGATAATCCCAAAGTCATAACGTTTATATTTCTTGGTTTAGGCTTTGGTCAACTATTATTTGGTCCTCTGTCTGATAGCTTTGGCCGCAAACCAATTGTTTACATCGGCTTTATTGTATTTATTATTGCTTCGGTTATTTGTGTAACGACAAAGAGTTTTGAAATGATGCTATTTGGACGTATTCTTCAAGGAATTGGGTTGGCATCGCCTCGTACTATGTGTATAGCCATGGTTAGAGATTCTTACAGTGGCGACTACATGGCAAAGATTTTATCTTTTGTAGTTATGATTTTTATTTTGGTGCCTATTATTGCACCTTCACTTGGCCAGTTTTTAATGCAACAATACCATTGGAAATCTATTTTTATGTTCAATCTTGGTTTTGGTGTTTTAGTGATGCTCTGGTTTTGGCTCAGACAACCCGAAACCTTAAAGGATAAGCATAGAATTAAATATCGTCTAGCTATTTTTAAGACAGGTACCATTGCATTCTTTAAAATAAAACCTGCTGTGATTTATACCATTTTATCAGGATTAATTACTGGTTCTTTTATGGTTTACCTAAGTACCTCTCAACGTATTTTTGAGCAGCAATATAATATGGCAGAGGAGTTTCCTTTAATCTTTGCAAGTATCGCTGTATCGGTTGGATTATCTACGTTTTTAAATAGTCAACTTGTGGTTAGGTTTGGTATGCGACGAATCGTTCATACCGCTATGTTAAGCTTTGTAATTATTGCCTTGGTATTTGTTATTATGTTTTCTTCTGGTGGAAATCCGAGTATTGAAGTGCTTATTGGCTTTTTTGCTCTTCAGTTTTTAACCATTGGGTTTATCTTTGGAAATCTACGAGCATTGGCCATGGAACCTATGGGACATATCGCAGGTATCGGTTCTGCTTTAAATGGTTTTATTTCTACAGTCATGGCAGTACCCATTGCCGATTATATAGGAAAGTTTGTAACGGATTCTGTGACACCGCTATTTATAGGATTTTTAGTATGTGGATTGATTTCTCTAGCGCTATTTTACTCTATAACCAGCAGAGTTTCAAGGCTACTAAAACGTGCCTAAAAAATCTCTAAGCTCCCTTTTCCTTCTCTAACGATAAGAGGTTCATCTTCTGATAAATCGATAACCGTTGAGGCTTCGTTATCGCCATAACCTCCGTCAATAACAACATCTACAAGATTATCCCATTTTTCATGAATTAATTCTGGGTCTGTGGTATATTCTAAAACATCATCATCGTCTCGTATAGATGTAGACACAATTGGATTTCCTAAAGCATTAAGCAAAGCTTGAATGATAGAATTATCAGGAACACGAATACCCACAGTTTTACGCTTTTTAAAAGGGTTAGGTAAATTTTTAGAACCTGGTAAAATAAATGTATATGGGCCAGGCAATGCACGCTTTAAAATTTTGAAAGTTGATGTGTCTATTTGCTTAATGTAATCGCTAAGATTACTTAAATCCTCACAGATGAAAGAGAAATTAGCTTTCTCTAACTTTACATTTTTAATTTTGGCAAGACGTTCCAAAGCTTTCATATTAGTCATATCACAGCCTAGTCCGTAAACTGTGTCTGTAGGATATATAACCAAACCGCCACTTTTTAATACATCAACTACTTTCTGAATAGCTTTTGGATTAGGATTCTCTGGGTATATTTTTATGAATTCTGCCATAGAGTAAAACTAATAATTATTTTACTATCCTCATTGCTTTAAGAACAGATTCGTTACCGACTGCATATCGAATACCAAAGTTAATAGTATTATAATTACCGCCGCTAAAAAACGATTGTAACTCAGCTGGCGCCATAATATTAGTATTAACTTCTCTGAAAGAATAGTCTATAAAAAAGCTTAGATTTTTAATAATCTCGTAATCCAAATATACACCATAAACCCACATGTCACCAGTATCTTTATTATCCGACGTAGTATTTACAGAATTTATGAAAGTAATTTTTTCAGCAAAGGAGGTATATAATCCTAAACGCACTCTAGAAAATGGTAAAAGCTCGTATCCAACATAGAAAAAACGCTCGTAAGTTCTGGTAGAAGAATAATTTCCTACGAGAGCCGTATTAGAGACATCAAAGTTGCTACCCGATTGATTGTATCCAAGAAATAGCTGCTTATATACAAATAACTTTAATCTTAAACTATATCCGTTTTTACCGTCGTATGCTTCACCTATAAAATTATTACCATGAGATATAGGATACTGAAAACTATACTCGATAGAATACGATTTCTGACGCGCATCATCGTAAAAAAAACTCCTTTTAATCGGTGTGTTATTGGTTTTTCTTATTGAATCGTTATTCTGAGAAAATGTAAATTGAAAAACCAATAGTGCAATAACCAGCTTAATAACTGAACGAAAAGTCATAATCCTCTAAATTTACATTAATAACTTCTTCTTGTTCAATGCCGTCATTAATTTTGTAGGTAAAAATGATTGTAGAATTGAAAGCAGTAGCAAACTCCCTATTTATTGCGTCTGGTAGGTCATCGGATAAAATTCTTCCCGTCAATCGCTCTTCAAAACAGTAGCTTTGTGCTGCATCTAATTCTCCATCGATAAAAAACTCACGACAAAAAGGATCTGTGTATCTAAACCTAAAATCTAAAGTTGTACCAGCCACACTTTCTCTAGTAATGTTATAGGTAAAGCGACTTAACTTATTTAATACTACGTTTTGAAGATTAAATGTTAAATCCTCTGGTCTATATTCAGATGTATTAGTAGTGTAAGTATAATTCGCATATTCAAATCCGTTAGTTACTTCAATATAAAATCGGCTATTCGAACCAAAGAGTGATGTGATTTTAAAATCACCAAATGTGCCACTTATTCCTTCAGCCAAAAGGACTCTTGAAGCACCAAGTCCATCGGCTTCTGTGTAAACGTGTATTGTAGCATTTTCTATAGGGTTACTATCGCCATCTACGACGCGTCCTAAAATTAAAACACGCACATTATTGTCTACTTGAGTTTCCGCGCAGGAATGCAGTAAAAGAAGTAAAAAAATGCTAATTGAAAATTGAAGTAATTTCAAGGTTGGTTTTTAACCATAGATACAAATTATCACATTTGGTTGCGTATAATTTTTAAGAAATTACTTCGAGCTTAGCAAAACGCAGTAATAACTTCTTTACTGCACCATTAGAAAATTTAATTTCGGCTTTTAAATCGCCACCTGCACCTTCAATTTTTAGGACTTCTCCTCTACCAAAACGTTGATGATTTACAATATTGCCTACGGTAAGTTTACTATCAAATAAATTAGTACCGCCATTAGCTTTATTAACTGGTTTCATCTTTTTAGGTGAACTTATCTGAAAGTTTTCAGGAGTTTTTCGTTCTTCCTTTTTCTTGAATTTTGGTGACTTAGGCTTTGCAAAACGTATTTTATTCGGTTCAATATCACCAAATATAGATGCGTCTAACATAGGATTAAAACGCTGTTCTTGGATTGGGGTAATATTATCTAAATACTGTTCGTCAATCTCTTCTATAAAACGACTCGGCTCGGCATCTATAAGTTTTCCCCAACGGTAACGAGAAACGGTATAAGTTAAATAGGCTTGCTGCTCAGCTCGAGTTAATGCAACATAGAATAAACGGCGTTCTTCTTCGAGCTCACTTCGTGTATTCATACTCATAGCACTAGGAAATAAATCTTCCTCCATCCCCACGATAAATACGTGCGGAAACTCTAACCCTTTTGCTAAGTGGATGGTCATCAAAGCCACATGGTCTGGATTGCCTTTATCAGCATCTAAGTCAGTAGCCAATGCTACATCTTCTAGGAATTCTGCAAGTGATGCTGTACTATCGGCTATTTCCTTTTGCCCTTCAACAAAATCACCCATGCCATTCAGTAATTCTTCAATATTTTCCATTTTAGCCACACCTTCTGGAGTGCCATCTTTATTGAATTCTTTAATTAATCCAGAAACCTTTACCACATGCTCGGCTAACTCAAAAGCATTTGCATTTTGATTCATAACCTGAAAGCTTTCAATCATAGTCACGAAGTTTTTCAATTTGGTGCGTGTTCCTGCATTGACATTTACTTCAAGATTATCAATATCTTTGAGAATATCAAAAATCGGCTTATCATAAGCACTAGCTGCTACAATTAATCTATCTATAGTGGTTTGCCCTATACCTCGTGCAGGGAAATTAATAATTCGTTTTAGAGCTTCTTCATCCGCAGGATTAATAATCACACGCAGATACGACAATACGTCTTTAATCTCTTTACGTTGATAGAAAGACAAACCACCATAAATTCGGTATGGAATATCGCGTTTACGTAAGGCATCTTCAATAGCACGAGATTGGGCATTGGTGCGGTAAAGAACTGCAAAATCTTTGTTATGTAGCTGATTCTGCATCTTTTCTTCAAAAATGGTGCTAGCTACAAAACGTCCTTCATCTCCATCCGTCATAGAACGGTGCACTTTTATTTTAGGTCCTTCATCATTTGCGGTCCAAACCACCTTATCAAGCTTGGTTTGGTTTTTATCTATAACCGAATTGGCTGCATTTACAATATTTTTTGTGGAGCGGTAATTTTGCTCAAGTCTAAAGACTTTTACATTATCGTAGTCTCTTTGGAAGTTTAGTATGTTATTGATATTAGCACCACGGAACGCATAAATACTTTGGGCGTCATCTCCTACCACACATATATTCTGAAATCTATCTGATAAAGCTCTCACAATTAAGTATTGCGAATGATTGGTATCTTGATACTCATCTACCAAGATGTATCTAAATCTATCTTGGTATTTAGCTAATACATCAGGGAAGCGCGTTAAAAGTTCGTTGGTTTTCAATAATAAATCATCAAAATCCATTGCGCCCGCTTTAAAACAGCGTTCTACATATTCCTTATATATTTCCCCCATTTTAGGACGTCTTGCCGCAGCATCAGACTCCATGAGTTCAGGATTGTTGTAGTAAGCTTTTACAGTTATTAAGCTATTCTTGTAAGATGAAATGCGAGAACGCACCTGTTTGTACTTATAAATATCCTTATCTAAGCCCATTTCCTTTATAATGGAAGCAATCAATCTATCGGAATCTTGCGTATCATAAATTGTAAAATTGCTTGGGTAACCCAACCTATCGGCTTCAATCCTCAGGATTTTGGCAAAAACGGAATGAAATGTACCCATCCACAGATTCTTTGCTTCACTTTGTCCTACTATCTCAGCGATACGCCCTTTCATCTCGCGCGCAGCTTTATTGGTAAATGTCAACGCCAAGATATTAAAAGGGTCCACGCCTTGACTCATGAGATACGCAATCCTAAATGTAAGCACGCGAGTTTTCCCTGAACCTGCACCTGCAATAACAATCATGGGACCATCTTTCTGTAGTGTTGGCGCTAGCTGAGCATCGTTAAGTTGACTTAAATACTTTTCCAAAAGTGTAGCAATTTTAAAAGTGTGAATTTAAGCAAAGCTCCTGTTTTTATTGGTTGTTTTTATGAATAATTATAAACAATTGATTTACCTTAAAAAGACTATTTTTATAACTTTAAAAAGATAACAAAATCGTTTAGACCCTTAAATGAAAACAATCTATAATTGTTTTTTTCTTATTCTATTTTCAATTGGTTTTGGACAAACCACAGAACTCTATCAAAAGATTTACGACAATAATGAAGGTTTTGAAATAGACTTTGTACAAACTCTGGCGTTTGATGATTATGGTTTTTTATGGATTGGAGGTAATAATCTAGACAATAGGCTAATTATAGCAGAAAAATCCAAACCACCACTCCAACGCTTTAATGGCTATTCTTTTGATAACATTCCTTTACCAAATGACATTACAGAAGATGTTTTGGGAGTTTCACAATTATTTAAGCGAGATAATGGTAACTTTTATGTTGTTGTAAAATATGCGAATAGTTATGGGCTTTTTGAACTTAATCCTAGCACAACTGAATTTAAACATATTTCAATCCATGGAAAACAACAATCCTTTGGCTTGTCACATATTTTTAAATACAACAATAATAATTATATACTTAGCCAAGAAGGGCGAATAATTACGCTCAATATTCTCGAAAGAGATAATACACTCACGCCTCTATTTAGCTTTACTTCAGAAGAAAATAAATTTTTAGTAGAGGAGGCAACTCAATTTATAGGCTTCGAAGACTACTGCATCATAAGTGATGATAACTTCGCAATTAAATATTTTGATTGGAATGGCAATCTTTTAAAGGTCGAATCGTCAAAACCAAGAAAATGGATTGACGAGATGTTTATTTCAAACAATACTAATTACATCTTCAAAAACAATAATAGCGTTTTACAAGAAATTGATGTAGCTACAAGTACAATTAAACCTGTAGATAATAAACCCTATTTAGATAATTTGCACTTAAATACTTATAATGATGAAAACAACAATCATCTTATCATTTCTTTTGAAGACAGAGAGCTAAAATTAAGTCAACTAGAAGGAAATACGATAAAGACTAAATATAAAATCCCATTAAGAAAATGTGATGGAATTAAGGTTGTATCCAAAGATTTAAGCCAGGATATTTGGTTGGCTACCGATGGTAAGCTTCACTATTTCAAATTTCCAAAGCAAAATGTTAAAACTTATCTTAGAGACCATAGCATAAGGGCAATAAAACAACTAGATAGCACTAATGTAATTGTAAGTACAGAAGCTAAAGGCTGGTTTAATCTTAATAGAAAAACAGATTCAACTACCCCAATAATCACAAGATTAGATGGTAATAATAGTTCATTAAATTCTAGTAGAAATATCTTTATAGAAGATAATACTATTTGGACATCTTCTGTTAGTAATATTATAGAACTAGGCCAAACAGATTACACACTTAAAAAGTATAGACACTATCCTGTAATAGCTTTAGAACAACTTAACGATAGCCTCCTTTTGTATGGTACAAATGGGTACAATCTCATGAGCTTTAATAAGAAAACAAAAGCACATATCCCATTAGTAAGTACAGATTCTTTATACATTTTTGATATTGCCATAAAAGATCAAAAAAATATACTTTGCGCGACAGACAAAGGGGCTTTAGTTTACGATTTCGAGAATAATACACATCAGTTTTATGATGCATCACAATTTGAAGATTCCTTTTTCTTAATGACGGACTATCTTAAAGATTATGGCTTTTTATTAGGGTCTAGAAGTGGTCATATTCTCAACTACGACGAAAAAAATAAAACCTTCTCTAAAATATACAAAGACGAATTTAATGCTGGTATAGCAACCATCATTCCTCAACAAACAGGGCTATGGATAAACACGTTTAATGGTTACGTAGATTTTAACCTAAAAGACAAATCAACAAAACGTTATTCTGATAAGGATGGATTCAGTAATAATGAAGCAAATAGATATAGTGCTTTGAAGATAGGTGAGCAATATTTTGTAGGCTCTATAGACGGTCTCAATGTGTTTAATCCAAATGATTTAAAACCGCTAGACGAAAACGCTAACCTGATTTTATTAAAAGCAAATTGGTACGACGAAAACTCCGAGACCTTTAAAGATAATTACGACCAAAACATATTTGAAAAAAGCAAAACCATTGAACTTCCTGTCGAAAACAGGGCTTTAAGTTTAAGTTTTGCCTTAAAAAACATATACGCAAGAGATAATAGCTACAGTTTTAAGTACCGGCTAAATGATAAAGATTGGGTTAACCTAAAGCAACAAAACGCTATTGCTTTTCCTAATCTTGCCGCTGGTAATTATAACTTAGAAATCATAGCTTCTGATTTTTCAGGAAATCAAGTAGGTGAACCATTGCTCATAAAAATAAAAAGTAAAGAGTTCTTTTATAAAACATGGTGGTTTATTGTTACGTTATCGCTTGCAGTAATTGCGGTTCTACTCTACTTTTTAAGACAGTTTCAGCTTAGGAAAAAGCTGCAAGACCAGTTTGCCTTAGACTTAATACAATCGCAGGAAGACGAGCGTAAACGTATAGCGCGAGAACTTCATGATAGTGTAAGCCAGCAACTTACACTCATAAAACGTAAAGCGCAGAGCACAGAACAAACAGAGATATCAGAGCTAACAAATAATACACTCGAAGAAGTAAGGCACATTTCCAGAGGACTTTTTCCGCCTTTGCTCAAACAATTAGGGTTTACAGAAAGTGTTGAGCAATTAGCCTTAGATATCGACGAAACTAATGCTATATTTATCTCTACAAATATTGAAAATGTTGATGCGCTTTTAACCGATGACCAATCCCTGCATTTGTATAGGTTTATTCAAGAATGCATCAATAACATATTAAAGCATTCTAAAGCCAAAGCATTTGCCATTACCATAGAAAAACAAAAAAGCTTAATTTTAGTTGAAATAAAAGATAACGGAAAAGGATTTGATGTAAGCAGTGCCAAAATAAAAAATAGTCTGGGCTTAAAAACGCTAGAAGAGCGCATCCGTTTTCTTAATGGCGAATTAACTATAGAAAGTAAGTACAATCAAGGCACAACAACTACCGCAAAAATCCCAATTTAAAACATGAACAAAGACATTAAAATTCTTGTAGCCGATGACCATCCAATGCTTCTAAAAGGTTTAAAAGACGAGCTCATAAGCTCTAATTACCAAGGTGTGTTAACAGCTAACAACGGTGCGGAAGCTCTAGAAAAAATAGTGTCTGAACGACCAGATATTGCCATTTTAGATATCGAAATGCCACTGTTAACAGGGTTTGAAGTGATTAATAAATGTTTAGAAGAAGGGATTAAAACCAAATTTATAGTCTTAACCTCTCACAAAGAAAATCGCTATATATATAAAGCCAAATCATTGAATATTTCGGGATATTTATTAAAAGACGAACCCTTTAGCGAAATACAAAATTGCATAGAACAGATAGCAAAAAACGAAACCTATTTTAGCTCCACCTTTAATTCTGTTTTTGAAAACGAAATCTCGCCAGAGATTGAAAAATTAAAATTACTATCCCCATCAGAGCGCACTATTGTACGTATGATAGCCAACGGAAAATCGTCTAAAGAAATGGCCGAAAGCCTTTTAATATCTGTGAGAACCATACAAAAACACCGCACAAATATCATTCAAAAGCTCAATTTAAGCTCCGACCAAGACGCGCTTAACAACTGGGTGATTTCTAATAAATCCATTCTTTCTTCCATTTAAATCACTACGTACCCCTACGTAATTTTTGACATACATACGTATTGTTTAGCGAATAGACATGACGTAACTTGTAATTAATTTATTTACAGTGGATAATATCTTAACTCACTAAAATAAAATACATTAGCTATTAATTACAAGAGACATGAAAACAAAATTACTTTTTACGCTAGCATTACTAACAAACATTGCAATACAAGCGCAAACCACAGCCATACCAGATAGTGCATTTGAGCAACGCCTTATAGATTTAGGTTACGATGATGTTATTGATGGGCAAGTAATAACATCAAATATAAATACAGTAACAACTTTAGATATAAACGGTATACCTATTGTAGATCTAACTGGCATTGAGGATTTTAATGCTTTAGAATTTCTATATGCTAGTAACACTAATATTGTAAACTTAGATTTGAGTAGTAATTCTCATTTACTAGGTCTTGGAATAAATTCAACATCTACAAGTTACGAAAGTATTGACGTCAGTAATACAAATTTATATAATTTGGGTTTATCATTACCAAATTTATTGAGCCTAAATGTAAGTAATTCAAACTTACATTTTATAGAAGTAAGGGGTTTACCTAGCCTTAACTTTCTCGACGCAAGTTATAACGCCAATCTTTCGTCAATTGTAGTGTCTAACAGCACTAATCTTACTTCCCTTAACTTGAGCAATACAAACATTTCTGCTCTCAATTTAACTTTTAATGAACTTCTTTCCTTTCTTGATGTTAGCAACACAAATATTCCAACTCTTATTAGTATAAATAATTGTATTTTTCTTTCATCAATTGATGTAAGCAATACAAACATTTCAGTGCTTGATGTAGGTAATAATGTATTACTTACATCACTTAATGTAAGTAATACAAACATTTCAGTGCTCGATGTATATAATAATGTATTACTTACCTCACTTAATGTAAGTAATACAGGCATTTCAACAATTCAATTAAATAATAATTATGACCTTTCTTCACTTGATGTAAGTAATACAAACCTCTCATCGCTTAATCTTAGTAATAATACAAACCTTTCATCGCTTGATGTAAGTAATACAAGTATTTCATCTCTTAATGTAAGTTCTATCCCAAACCTTAATGAATTATCAGCAGAGAATACTGCAATTTCAGTCTTAGACTTAAGCTTTAATCCAAATCTTTTGACCGTTAAAGTAGATAATAGTAGTAGTTTAACTGAGTTGAATATACAAAACGGTAATAACATAAACTTAGGCAATTCTGATTTCTCAAGTACCTCTACACCCAATCTCCTTTGTATTCAAGTTGATAATGTCGCATATTCTACTTCTACTTGGAATAATGTTGATACCGCAAATAGTTTTAGTGTAAATTGTAATATTACTTATATCCCTGATAATGCTTTTGAGCAACGCTTAATTGATTTAGGATACGATGACGTTATAGACGGGGAAGTCTTAACAGAAAACATTAACACTGTAGCTACTTTAAATATTAACGATATACCAATTGCAGACCTAACTGGTATTGAAGATTTTAGTGCTTTAGAAAATTTATTTGCCAGAAACACAAGCATTGTTAATTTAGATTTGAGCAGTAATTCTAATTTAGAATTTTTGAGTATTAACACACCATCAAATAGCTACCAAACTATAAATGTGAGTAATACGAATGTATCAAATATGGTTTTGATTACACCAAATCTGTCAACGCTTGATGCGAGTAGTACAAACCTCTCATCGCTTAATGTTAGTTCCTATACAAACCTTTCGACTCTTGATGTAAGCAATACAAGTATTTCAACGCTTGATCTGAGTTCTAACTCAAATCTTTCAACGCTTGATGTGAGCAATACAAATATTTCAACGCTTGACGCAAGTAACACGTTGATATTAAGTTTAATAATTCAGAATTTAACATCAACATCTTTGACCATAGTTAGCAATAACCTTTCATCGCTTGATGTAAGTTCTAATACAAACCTTTCGAATCTTGATGTAAGTTCTAACACAAACCTTTCAAGTCTGACTGCGTCAGGAGCATCAAACTTATCGAACCTTAATCTTTCAAACACCAATCTATCAATTCTTAGAGTTAACGGAACAGCAATATCTGGGTTAGATTTAAGTCTTCACACCAATCTTACACGGCTAGCTGTTTCTGATAATAATAATCTTACAGAATTAAACGTGCAAAACGGCACTAACGCAAACATAATAGAATTTTCAAGTATTTTTACCCCAAACCTATCTTGTATTCAAGTAGATGATGTTGCCTATTCTAATTCCAATTGGAATAATAGAGATGCAGCAAACAATTTTAGTACAGCTTGTCCGTGTCCACAAACCACAATAGCACAAAACATTACAGCAGAACTTGATGCAAATGGAGAAGCTGTAATCACTGAGGCAGATGTTTATACTAATTTTTTAGGCGGTTGTGTTTTTGATACAGTGACTATTAATCCAGATACGTTTACCTGTGACGATTTGGAGTTTGAGGACTTCTCAAGAAGTGCACTAGAGTTAGATGGTACCTTGCAATATGCTGAAATTCCTTACAGTCCAGAGTTGAACTTACCAAATTCTTGGACTTTAGAAGGTTGGATATATCCAACAGGTTCTAATCCTGGTGGGGATGTAGTTATAGATAAATGGTCTGGAAACTCATTCTTTGATGAATATAGCATCTTCATTTTTGGTGGTAATTATTTTGCTGAAGTTACTACAACAGCAGGTAATTTTAGTGTAAATGGCGGCCCTGTAACCCTAAATCAATGGACACATATTGCTGGAGTATATGACCAAACCAACGGCACACTAGCTATCTATATTAATGGCGTACTACAAAACACGGTAACTGATATAACAGGAACTTCTTTAAATACAACTAATAATACCATTTTAGGTGGAGTTGACTGGGGTAACGCCACATTTACTGGAACTATAGACGAGCTTCGTATTTGGGACAGAGCACTTACTGCTCAAGAAATTGCAGACCAACGCAGTCAGATATTAAGTGCTGATGAAGCAAATTTAGTAGGTTACTTCCGTATCGAACAAGGTCCAGGAAACAACACATTGCTAGATAGTTCTCCAAATAACAACAATGCAAACTTTTTTAACTTAGATTCAAATACAGACTGGAATACTCTCAATACAGCTACAGTTAATGGTGAACCAGGAGTTATTCCTGTAATCCTTAACGTAACTGATAGCAACAATAATTCATCCATAACTCCACTACAAGTTAAAGTAGTAGATAATATAGGACCAAACGTTATAACACAAGATGTTACAGTAACTATAAATTGTAACAATCCTATGGCTACAATAACAGTCGACGCCATAAATAATGGGTCAACAGACAATTGTCAAATCCTTAACATTGATTTGGATATGACAACTTTTGACGAAACTAATTTAGGTGAAAATACAGTAACTCTAACTGTAACAGATACCTCAGGTAATACTAATTCTAATACCGCTATTGTTACAGTTATTACAGATAACCCAAACAGATTATATGTAAACCAAACTGCAACAGGAAGTAATACTGGTGAGAGTTGGGAAAATGCATTTACTGATCTACAATCAGCAATAGACCGAGCTGCAACTTGTAGTTTGATAGAAGAAATATGGGTAGCAAAAGGCACTTACACACCAAGCAAAATACCAAGAAACAGTGTCCCTGTAATTGCAACAAACTTTTTTGATAATCGTAATTTTAGTTTTCATTTGGTAAATAATGTGGCTATGTACGGTGGATTTTCGGGAAATGAGAGCTCCATTTCTGAGCGTGATTTAATTTTGAACTCAACTATTTTAAGTGGTGATATTGGTATTATAAATGACAATACAGACAATATATTAAACATTATAACTTCTGTTAATGATGGAGCCAACACCATCGTAAATGGTTTTATTATAGAAGATGGAAATTCTGATAGACTATTTCCAACTGGCGACCTCACTGACCCTTGCGAGGAAGACCCTTGTCCAGATAACTCAGGTCTTGATGGTGGCGCCGTGATTGAGGGAGAAACAGTAAAGTTTAGCAATGGTGGAGCCATACAGGCAGTGAATTCCTCAATAAAAGTGGAAAATTGCATCTTTAGAGCTAATAACTCAGCTGTAGACGGATGTATCTACTTTAATTTATCTACTGCGCCTTTAATTTCAAATTCTTTATTTTATGGTAATACGAGTGGATTAAACATTATAACCATAAATCAATTAGGAAATGGCGCTGCCAAACTAAATAATTTAACGTTTGTAGGTAATTCTATAACCCAACCTACAAATTTAGTTTCAATAAATAACACTTCGACAATAAATAACTGTGTGTTTTATGCAAATAGTGCTAATAATGACCTCTTATCTGCTAACGGTAGCTCTACTAATAATTTTGTAACTAACAATGTTTCAGGAACAGGTACACTTTTAACTACAGATCCTTTTGTAAACAGTACTGACATTGACGGCCCGGATGATATTTTAGGTACTGAGGATGATGGGTTATTCCCTGCTATAGGAAGTGCTATTGAGAATACAGGAATAATCCTACCGGAAACAGCACTAACTGATATTTTTGGAAGAACAAGAATAGTTGGTTTATTAATAGATGTTGGAGCTTATGAATCACAAGGAGCAACCTTAGCTGATAATAATTTTAACCTTTTAGAATATAGCATTTACCCTAACCCAGCTACAAACCTAGTATACATCAATGGTTTAAAACAAACTGAAACTGTGGAAGTATATAATATCAATGGACAAAAACTTTTTGAAAAGTCAATAAACCAGAACGAAAACAGTATCGATGTAACCCAACTAAGCAGCGGCATCTATTTTATAAAACTAAAAGACCAAAGCTTAAAATTTATAAAACAATAAAATATCTGCTCTACTTGCGACCCCAAATCTAGGACAATTGTTTCGGGGGAGACATGACATAAATCCTTAAAGGCGTCGCAGGTAGAGCAGATTATTTAATAAAAAACCATCTTTTAAATCGTTAAGGATGGTTTTCTTTTTTTAAATATCTTAGTACAAATTTTTAAAATGAAAAAGAAAACACTACTCCTCTACCTTATAATAAGCAGTACTTTCCTGTTAATGGCCCAGAATAATCGCGTCGAAGGAAAAATTATTAAAGACTTTGGAGAAACCTTCAATGTTGAAAATCCAGAAGTAGCTACAGACACCAACGCGACGCTTAAAGTTATTTTTGATGTCTCAAAAAGCCCCGAAGACACGTCAAAAATTAATAGTTACATTGTGACTGCAGCACGCTTTTTAAACATGCACGCCGATGCTGGTATGGATATAAGTCAGCTTAAAGTTGCGCTCACCATTCATGGTGGTGCGTGGAAGGATATACTAACAGATGACGAGTATTTTAAAAAATACGGCACTAAAAATCCAAACACCCAACTCATAAAACAACTTAATGATGCTGGGGTAGATATTATTTTATGCGGACAAACGGCAAATTTTAGAAATGTCTCACGCCTAGAAGCAAATCCAGACGTTAAGTTTGCGCTATCTGCTATGACAGCACTATTACAATATCAAAATAACGGTTATCAATTTATTAAATTTTAAAACATTCAGACTTCAAACCTTTTCTTATGAAATTACTAACTTATATTTTTTGCTTAGGACTAACTATCAGTTTTGCACAAAACTCAATAGAACAAGACATTATTGACATCGAAGATAAACTCATTGAGTGGCGTCGCGATTTTCATCAAAATCCAGAACTCTCTAACCGTGAGTTTAAAACGGCGGAGAAAATTGCAAAGCATCTTAAATCTCTTGGTTTAGACGTTGAAGTCAATGTCGCTAAAACAGGCGTTGTTGGTATTTTAAAAGGAGACAACCCAGGAAAAGTCGTGGCTTTACGTGCAGATATTGATGCTTTGCCAGTAACAGAGCGCAACGATTTACCCTTTAAATCTGAAGTTAAAACTACATTTTTAAATACCGAAACTGGTGTTATGCATGCCTGTGGTCATGATACACACACCGCAATTTTAATGGCAACTGCCGAAGTATTCAGCAAACACAAAGACAAGATTAACGGCACTATAAAATTCATCTTTCAACCAGCAGAAGAAGGTCCACCACCAGGCGAAGAAGGCGGTGCAAAATTGATGATTAAAGAAGGTGTTTTAGATAATCCTAAAGTCGATGCTATCTTTGGATTGCATATTAACTCTCAAACGCCAGTTGGTGTTATTAAATACAAAACAGGCGGAATTATGGCATCTGTAGAGCGCTTTGTTATCAACGTAAAAGGAAAACAAACACACGGTTCGCAGCCATGGTCTGGTGTTGACCCTATTTTAATTTCAGCAAAAATTATCGATGGTTTGCAAACGATTATCAGTCGTGAAGCACGTTTAACGGATGAAGCTGCTGTAATTACGGTTGGAAAAATTACGTCAGGAACACGTTTTAATATTATTCCAGAATCTGCAGAAATGATTGGTACCGTAAGAACACTCGACCCAAAAATGCGTGCTATGATTGAGCGTCGTATGAAAGAAATGGTGGAGACTATTGCCAAAGCTTACGGTGGCGAGGCTACGATTACCTTTCAGAATAACACGTCAATCACTTATAACGATGCGGCTTTAACAGAACAAATTTTACCTTCCATTCAAAAAGTAGCTGGTGCAGAAAATGTGCAATTGATGAAAGCAACGACTGGTGGTGAAGATTTCTCTTATTTTCAAGAAAAAGTGCCAGGTGTGTACTTCTTTTTAGGTGGTATGACACCAGGAAATACACAAGCTTTTCCACATCACACACCTGACTTTAAAATCGATGAAAGCGGATTATTGCTTGGTGTTAAAGCATTTACACAAATCACTTTAGATTACTTGAATAATTAATTTATATGAATACTATTCTTCAGTTTCTTGGGCAAATCCCATGGTGGCTTTGGATACTAATTATTTTAGCTATTGTAGCCATTAGAGATATTTTCTTTCAAAGTAAACATACTATTAGCCATAACTTTCCTGTGGTTGGTCATTTGCGCTATTGGTTAGAGAGTATTGGTCCAGAAATGCGTCAGTATTTTGTGGCCAACAATAGAGAAGAATTACCATTTAATCGCATTGAGCGTGGTTGGATTTATGCTTCAGCAAAAAAAGAAAACAACTACGAAGGTTTTGGTACAGATAGAGACATCTACGCGCATCAACATATATTTATTAATAATGCGATGATGCCTTATAAAATTGAGGATAATCATCCTAATGCCATCGATAAATGCTTTTTGCCTTGCGCAAAAGTCATGGGCGAATACAATAAACGTAAAAAGCCTTATCGTCCGGCGTCAATTATTAACGTTTCTGCAATGAGTTTTGGTTCCTTATCGGCCAAAGCTGTAGAATCACTCAATAAAGGCGTAAAAATAGCAGATGCTTACCACAACACAGGTGAAGGTGGCTTGTCGCCTTACCATAGTCATGGTGGCGATGTGGTGTTTCATTTTGGTACAGGATATTTTGGGGTTCGTGCGGAAGATGGTGGATTCTCCATGGAAAAAATGATTAAACTGGTTGAAGACAATCCCTTTATTCGTGCCATAGAAGTTAAACTATCGCAAGGTGCAAAGCCAGGGAAAGGCGGTGTTTTACCTGGTAAAAAGATTTCTAAAGAAATTGCCGAAATACGTGGTGTCGAAGTAGGAAAAGATGTCTTATCTCCTCCAAATCATAAAGCTTTTTCTAATGTCCCTGAAATGGTTGATTTTATTGAAGCCATTGCGGAAGCGACTGGATTACCAGTTGGCATCAAGGCGGCTATTGGAAAATTAGAACAATGGGAAGAATTAGCTAAAATTATGAAATCCGAAAATCGCGGCCCAGATTTTATTGCTGTAGATGGTGGCGAAGGTGGCACAGGTGCTGCTCCACCAAGTTTTGCAGACCATGTCTCCTTACCTTGGGTTTATGGATTTAGCGATATTTATAAGCTCTTCCAAAAGTATGGTATTGAAAACAGAGTCGTTTGGATTGGTAGTGGTAAACTCGGTTTTCCTGCAAAAGCGGCTATGGCATTTGCCATGGGTGTCGATTGTATTAATGTAGCCCGTGAAGCCATGATGAGTATTGGCTGTATTCAGGCTCAAGTATGTCATACCAATCGTTGTCCTGCTGGGATTGCTACACAAAACAAGTGGTTACAAAACGGTATAAATATTCCTTTAAAATCCGAGCGTTTGGCACAATATTTCAAAACGTTTAGAAAAGAATTGATAGAAATTACTCATGCCGCAGGTTACGAGCATCCTTGCCAGTTTAATATGGCGGATATTGAAATGAATGTCGATGACCATAATCTAACTAAAGAATTCAACTCTACCTTTGGTTATAATAAAACTCCTGTAGATTTTAAAAGCATGCAAGACCTAAAAGCGTGTATGTATTTAGGCGGAAAAACAAAAACCAAAACTGAATTGCAGAATTAATTGAAACCCATTATGTTTGTTTAAAACAAAAATTTATGACCTCAGATAACATCCTACTTATATTTTTAAGCCTTCTACCTGCATTAATCGTCGCAGGAATTGCCTACAATTTTTTTAAAAACCATATAGAAAACGAAAATAGAAGGAGACGTTTCGTACTGCAAAAAGAATTACAAAAAGAATCGTTGCCATTACGACTTCAAGCCTATGAGCGCATGGCACTTTTTATGGAACGAATATCACCTTCAAAATTGTTAATTAGAGTTTCTCCAAATTCCTCAAATAAAGAAAGTTATGAAGCTTTACTTATAGCAACTATTGAGCAAGAGTATGAACACAATTTAACACAGCAGATTTACATTAGCGACAGATGCTGGAATGTTATAAATACCGCAAAAAACACTACCATTCAACTCATCCGAAAAAGTAGTATGCAGGAAAAAACAGACTCTGCCAATAAGCTACGTGAAGTGATTTTAAACAATCTTATGGACAAACAAGCACCAAGCGCAACTGCCTTAGCTTTTATAAAAAATGAAGTAAGCGAACTTTGGTAAACCAAAGCTCAGATTCTAAAGTTTAGAATTTTAAATCTAAAGATTATTTGCTAGAATGCTTAATTGCCGCGTAGTCATAGCCTTGCTGCCACCACTTCTCCATTAATCGTTTGCTAAAAATTAAAGAATTTTCGGTTAGTGTCGTCGGTGTGTAATACAGATTTAGTTTTGCACCTCGATTTTTGGCGGCAAGTTTACCTATAAGAATATCGTTTCTTTCGTTTTGGTCTAATAAATGCCCAAACAAATTGAGCATTAAGGAGAATGGATTTTTACCTAAGACCTTCTGCCTGTCCATATTTTCTGATTCTAGAACAATGGCGTCTACTTCAGTGGCGCCTCGCAAAATAGCCTCGCGAATAGGAATGACGCTTCCTAAGCCACCATCAGCATATTCATGACCGTTGACAACCGCCAAAGACATAAATGGTACGTAATTGCAAGAAATCCATATCCAGCTACAAAACTCCTCATACGTACATTCTTGTATGGACTTGTACTCTACTCGATTCATAGATAAGTTTGCAACCGTAACTACAACATCGTGCTTTTCCTTTCTAATCTTTTGATACTCGTCGTAGGTAAAATTCTTTTGTATGTTTCGTTTTAATGCTTTGCTCTCTCCGAATGTACGCTTCCGCTTTATAAATTGCCATAAGGAATTTACAAAATCTATAGAAACATATTCTCGGTCACCCTTTTTACGCTGAACAAAAGGACTAACACTAAAAATATCGTGTTGCTGTACGTTGGTAAAAATATCGTACAGCTTTCCTATTTCACCACAAGCCAAATGCGGTACCAGTAAGCTACCTGTAGATGTTCCTAAAAACATATCGTATTCACGATTTTCGCGCTCCATAAGATACTGCGCCACACCACCAGCAAACGCTCCTTTACTTCCGCCTCCTGATATAACTAATGCCCGCATTATGGTTTTTGATTAAGTGTTTCTAAAAGTTCTTTGGCAAACTTAACCATTCTCCAGTTGTGATGCGACTTTGCTTGCTCTAAATTAGACTTACATTCCGTATCACAAGATTTTATTAAATCTAAATACCTAAAAGCATTCATTCTAAGCTCAAAATTATACTCTGGATTGGTGTAGCTTTTTAGTTCGTTTAAAACTTCTTGTTTTTTATCCGATTGATATTCTGGTGTATTTAAATGCAACACCAACCACAACAGACGCACGTTTTTATCGTGAAAGCCTTGAACAGTCTTTGTTCTGGATAAATATTGAGAACGTGACGTCGGGAAATTGACCCACAAATTATACAGCGCATTCTCGATGGTTACATAAGAATCATCCGTTAGCAACGATTCGTAATCCGCTTTTAATTCAGCAGGAATATTAGTTAGATATAGCGCAATGGCCTGGCGCACCTTTAAGCTCTCTTTAAAAGTTTCCTTAGACACTAAATCTGGCCGCTGTGAAATCACCTTAACCTTAGCCTCGTCTGACACATAATACTTTAAATAATCTTCGCATTTAGACGAATTTGCTTCGCAATCCACCATGATATATTCTTGAATAAAAGTTGAATTAGTCTTTAGCAAGGTTATCGCATCTTCAAATGGAAATGCTTCAGCTTTTATCCATTCTGAAACAAAGTCATCTAAAGACTGACCATAAAGCGCTTCAACTTCAGAAATAAAATCAGACGTTTGTACATTTGCGAATTGATGTTTATTCAAATAATTAACGACTGCTTTTTTGAAGATAGCATCACCAACTTTTTCTCGCAACGCATACAAGACCCAGGCGCCACGCTGATAAAAGGTTAAACTACTCGATTTAGGATTGAGAAGCGACGTACCACTACCCGCCAAGTCTTGTCGTGCTAAATCTTGTGCTGAATTGTAAAGTTTAAAATCGAAATAATCTTGACCAAACACTTCGCGCTCTGCCAAAAGTGCGTAGTACGTTGCAAAACCTTCTTGCAACCAATGATGCTCGCCAGAAGTCGCCGTGACCAAATCACCAAACCACTGATGCGCCAACTCGTGAGCATTAACGTTGACATAGTTTTTATCATTAAATCCTGTAGAATCCACCACAAAGGCATCTGAGAATATGGTTAAGCTCGTATTTTCCATTCCTGCATACAGAAAATCATGAACAGGCACTTGCTTGTAATTTTGCCAAGGATAGGTAAACCCGATTTCGTCTTCTAAAAAATCGAACATTTGTTTGGTATAACGATAGGTCGGCTCGACTTTTAAGGAATCTTCAGGATAATAGTATAGTTCTAGAGGAATTCCGCTTTTTGATGTTTCTTTTTTTACGTCGTATTTACCAATAGCTAAAGCAACGAGATAGCTGGACATTGGCTTTTGCATATCAAACTTTTTGATATAAAACTCAGGGTCAAATATTGTCATTTCTTCTACCTTTTTACCATTAGAAAAAATTTTATAACCTCGTTTAAAAGAAAATGATAAATCAAACTCCACTTTCTCATTCACATCATCAAAGCTAGGTAACCAGTTGCTTGTATATTTTCCTTGGCCTTGCGTCCAAATATTCCACTTTTCGTTTCGCTTTAAGAAATAAAGTGCCTTTTTAGGTTTTGCTGAATACTTGAACTTTAGCTCATAAGAGCTATTAGCTTTAAAATTATTACGTACAATCAAATGACTATCATCATTTACATACTCTACGTCTATAATCTCAACATCCGTATGAACGCCTGTTTCTATGAGCTTGTAATCGCTGAATGTCATATGTTTGGCGTCTATGAAAATGGAGTCGGTATCTTTTAAAATTTCAAAATGGTAAGTTAAACTTCCTTTCACTTTAGACGAATCTGGAATAATTGTGATAAAAGCATCTAACTTTTTAAAATCCACATAATCCGTTTGCTGCGCATATAAAAATACCGAACACAAAAGACCAAATATGACTAAAAATTTCTTCATGCTGTAAAACTACACAAGGATAAGACCAAAATCAATTATTTTAAAACTAAATGAAGTATGAGATTTCTCGACTACGCTCGAAATGACAGATAATTCAAATTGAAATTTCAAAGTATTTCAATAAATTCGCTTTATGAGTGTAAACCTCCAAACTCCTATCGACTATCTTAAAGGCGTTGGCCCAAATCGTGCAGATTTGCTACGCTCGGAGCTTGGAATAAAAACCTATCAGGATTTACTCAATCTTTTTCCTAACCGCTATATAGACCGCACACGCTATTACAAAATCAACGAATTACAACGCAACAATGCCGAAGTCCAAGTTATTGGGGTTATTACGGGATTTAGAGAAGTTGCCCAAAAACGTGGCAAACGCCTTGTGGCCGACTTTAAAGACGATAGCGGCATGATGGAACTGGTTTGGTTTCGCGGACAAAAGTGGATACGAGAGAGCTTAAAAATTGGCAAACCTTATGTTATTTTTGGTCGTACTAACTGGTTTAATGGCAGATACAGTATGCCGCATCCAGAAACAGAACTGCTATCGGAGCACGAAAAAAATCTACGCTCATCCATGCAGGCTATTTATCCGTCAACAGAAAAACTATCCAACAAAGGCGTGACGAATAAAGTGGTTTCAAAAATAATGCAGCAATTGTTTTTAGAAACTAAAGGCCGATTTGTAGAAACGCTTCCAGATTATATTCTAAAAGATTTAAAATTACTCTCTAAATCTGAGGCTCTTTTTAACATTCATTTTCCTAAAACACCCGAGCTTTTAGCTAGAGCAAAATTCAGGTTGAAATTTGAAGAATTATTTTATATCCAATTGCAATTAATTCTGAAAAACCTGATTCATAAATCAAAAATTAAAGGCTTAAAATTCGATAAAGTCGGAACGTATTTCAACACCTTTTTTAACGAGCATTTACCTTTCGATTTAACCAATGCACAGAAACGTGTTTTAAAAGAAATTCGTCATGATTTAGGAAGTAACGCACAGATGAATCGGCTTTTACAAGGTGATGTAGGTTCCGGAAAGACTATAGTTGCATTTATGTCAATGCTCATGGGGCTTGACAACGGTTTTCAATGCTGCTTAATGGCGCCAACTGAAATTTTGTCAGTCCAACACTACAATGGATTATTAGAATTATGCAAACCATTGAATATCAGTATAGAATTATTAACTGGTTCAACTAAAACTTCAAAACGAAGAGAAATCCACGAAAATCTCGAAAATGGTAATTTACAAATCTTAGTTGGTACTCACGCCCTACTTGAAGACAAGGTAAAATTCAAAAATTTGGGCCTTGCTATTATCGATGAGCAGCATCGTTTTGGAGTGGCTCAACGAAGTAAATTATGGAAGAAAGGACCTAAAAGCCCACCTCAATCCTCCCAAAGGGAGGAAGCTAAAAACGTGCTCAAAAAATATATGACGGCGCGACCATCAACATATAAGTTGATGAAAGAATTACAACAGGAAAACAAAAAAAATAGTACTGAAGCAGAGCGTATTTTATGGGAATGTTTAAGAGGAAAGAAGTTAGATTCTAAATTTAGACGTCAACACATTATTGATGAATTTATAGTTGATTTTGTTTGTTTAGAAAAAAACTTAGTTATCGAAGTTGATGGCGGTTACCACAACAGTATTCAGCAACAAGAAGTGGATGAAATTCGTGCTGCAATACTCAAAGATTTAGGGTTTAAAGTCATTCGCTTTACAAATGAAGAGGTTATCGGAAATATCAATTCAGTATTAGACAAAATCTCCACAGCACTGAGTAAAATTCCCACTTTGGGGGAAAATAAGGGGGCAATTCCACCCCACATTTTAGTGATGACAGCAACACCAATTCCAAGGACGTTGGCGATGTCTGTTTATGGCGATTTGGATATTTCCGTCATAGATGAATTACCCGCTGGTCGTAAACCGGTAAAAACGGTCCATCGATATGACAACAATAGACTTAAAGTATTCCGCTTTATAAGAGACGAAATCGCAAAAGGCCGGCAAATCTACATCGTTTATCCATTGATTCAAGAAAGCGAAAAAATGGATTATAAGGATTTAATGGACGGTTACGAGAGTATTTCTAGAGAGTTTCCTTTACCCGACTATCAGATTTCTATTGTTCACGGCAAAATGAAACCTGCCGACAAAGATTACGAAATGCAACGTTTTGCAAAAGGTGAAACTCAGATTATGGTAGCCACTACGGTCATTGAGGTTGGGGTTAACGTCCCAAATGCTTCTGTAATGATTATAGAAAGTGCCGAGCGTTTTGGTTTATCTCAATTACACCAACTTCGCGGACGTGTAGGTCGAGGAGCCGAACAGAGTTATTGTATTTTGATGACAAGCCACAAATTGAGTAATGACAGTAAAACGCGACTAGAAACGATGGTACGCTCTAACGATGGCTTTGAAATTGCCGAAGTAGATTTAAGACTACGTGGTCCTGGTGATATTATGGGGACGCAACAAAGTGGTGTTCTTAATCTAAGAATTGCAGATGTGGTAAAGGATAAAGACATCTTACAAGAAGCTAGATACCATGCTAAAAAAATATTAAACGTAGACCCATCATTGGGTTTACCAGAGCATAGACAAATTCTTAACACCTACAGAGAAATGGGCAAATACAAGAATATCTGGAATTATATTAGCTAGACGTTTTGAATTTACAATTTAAGCCTTACGAGAAAAAACTAATTATCTTTGAAATCTTAAATCACGTTTATGTCCATGCTGCACCTAAAATTAGAAACCGACCCTCGATGGGTAAACATTGTTGAATCGAATATCGAAGAAATCCTTGTAGACCATGCTTGGTGCGAGCAAAAGGCCGCTACAAACGCCATTACCATCATTACACACAATAGCGAGTATGAAGATTTAGTCACTAAACTTTTAGAATTGGCTAAAGAAGAACTAGAGCATTTTCAGATGGTACACGAGATTATTAAAAAACGCGGTTACACTTTAGGCCCAAAGCGAAAAGACCATTATGTTAATCAGTTATTCCGGTTTATGAATCGTGGCGGAAACAAACTACAAAGTATGGTAGACCGCTTGTTATTTTCTGCAATGATTGAAGCACGAAGCTGCGAACGCTTTAAACTGTTATCCCAACGTATTAGCGACCCAGAACTGTCTAAATTCTATTACGATTTAATGGTCAGCGAAGCCGGACATTACACTGTGTTTATCACTTTTGCTAGAAAATACGGAAAAGGTATCGATGTAGAAAAACGCTGGAAAGAACTCGTAGAGTTTGAAGGCGAAATCATAAAAAGCTACGGTAAATCCGAAACTATTCACGGGTAAACGTTTAATACATGCTCACCAAACTAGGCCAAAAATTTACGGACGGTTTTACCAAATACATGCCAAGCGCTTATGTGTTTGCCTTATTGCTCACGCTAATCACAGGTATTTTAGCACTCACACTCACTGACGCTAAACCAATTACCGTTTTAGAAGGCTGGTACGACGGTTTTTGGAAACTCCTCGCCTTTGGGATGCAAATTGTATTAATTATCATCACCGCGTATTGCATTGCGCAGTCAAGCCCGGTAAAACAAGGCATTGACAAATTAGCTTTGGTGATTAAAACGCCAACACAAGTGTACCTAACCGTTATTGCTTTAGGCGCCTTATTATCGCTTATAAGCTTTGGTATGGTAGTGATTACCGCTATTTTAGGACGTGAGTTAGCCTTGCGAATCAAAGGCATCCATTACCCGTTTTTAGTGGCTTGTGTGTACTTTTCGTTTAATGGTTGGGTTTGCGGCTTATCGAGTTCTATTGCCTTGTTATTAAATACAGACAACAACTTTTTAATTGAAAGCGGCATTCTAGACCAGACCATTTCTACAAGTTACAGCTTAGGCTCCACATTAAACATTGCCATGATTGTGCTCTTTGTTATTGTGTCGCCATTACTCATGTATTTGTTAATCCCAAAGTCTGCTAAAGGTAAAGAACTAAAAGACTTAACTGACACTACCGAAACAGATGATACATCAGTAAAAGACGAAGCCTTGTCGTACAAACTCCCATTTAAAGCCGTGTCTGATGCGTTGAACAATGCGGGTTGGCTACAACTCAGTGTGGCGTTATTGGGCGTGACTTATATTGTTTATCATTTTATTAAAAATGGGTTTGACCTTAATTTTAATATCATGATTTTTATCTTTTTAATCGCTGGGATGCTATTGCACATCACACCCATGCGCTACAGTATAGCCATGAAACGTGCCAGTAGCAATATCTCTGGTATCTTATTCCAATATCCGTTTTATGCAGGGATTATGGGCATTATGATGGCATCTGGTTTGGGCGCTTTAATTAGTGATGCCTTGGTAACCATTGCCACACCAAAATCGTATGCCTTTATCTCTTACCTCACTGGTGGTGTGATAAATTTTGCCATACCGTCTGCTGGTGGTGAGTTTGCGGTGATTGGCCCAAGTATTATTAACATGGTACAAGAGTTAGGTGCTAACCTCTCACAAACCGAAATTACTGCCATGACGGCACGCGCATCTATGTCGGTAGCTTATGGCGAAAGTTTAAGCAATTTATTACAGCCGTTTTTCCTTTTAATCGTTTTTCCTGTGATGGGCAAAAATATAAAAATACAAGCTCGCGATGTGGTGGGTTACCTCTTTATCCCTTTTGTGGCGCTGTTTGTGGTGCAATCGCTACTCGTTACTTACCTGCCATTATAGCCTTTTAAAATTACGTAGTTTTACGGATTGACACGTTTGGTTTTAAGACTTAACTTTCGAGTTACAAAAGGCAGATTTCAGTATCACACTAAGTAGAATATTACCAAGGAATATTGTTTTGATATTGGTCATAATTGAAAATCTGAACTAACTAAATAGCAATGAATAAGGAAAGAGCAACAACATATAGTCTTTTAGCCCATATTAGAAATACAGGAACTTTAGCAAAAGGGCCAATTGATATTTTTATTCCGTTAGTAAAAAGAGCTTTGTCATATATGAGCTCTAAGGGGATTCATAAAGGCAAAAGTATACTCGAAATTAAAAATGTAACGGATGAACTTTATGGACTTGACTTTCCTGTTCCAGCATTAAAAAAAATACTTGATGCGATTTGTGCCGAAGTAAATGATGAAGATACAACTCGTTTCGTTCTTCATAAAGACCTTTCCTTTAGCGTTAATGAATACACTTTTGATGAATTCGATGAAATATTAAAAGAACAGGAACAAGACATAGAAGAATTAGAAAAACTATTTGAGCAATTTTGTAAAAATTCTGATTTAGAGATAAATAATAGTGAATCTATATTCAAATTCATTGAGAAGAACAAGTTTAATCTTTCCAAATATATCTCTCACAGTCAAGATAATAATGGAGAAGATTTTACAGCGGAAGCACAGTTTATAGATTTCTTCAAGCGAATTCCTCAAGTCTACGAGAAAATTAAGAACATATATTTAGGTTCCATTATTTCTGGCTACATAGAATACACGCCTGACGAAGCCAAACGTGAAGTAAAATTATTACTAGATACTAATTTTATTGTTGGCTTACTAGACTTAAATACACCCGAATCAACTCACACTTGTAGAACTTTGATAAAAATAGCAAAACAACAAGGGTTTAAAGTTATTGTGCTAATAGATACCATTAACGAAACAACCAACCTACTTGAGAAAAAAGCGGAGTATTTTGATAAATCATTTCTACAGAAAAAGGTAAATACTGAAGACGTTTACAATGCTTGTGAAAGACGCAATCTATCAAAAGCTGACCTAGAAAGAATTGCAGATAATGTTGAAGATTCACTTAAAGAATTTGGTATTTCTACAATTCCTTATACTGAAAAATTGAAGAATGAAGCAAAGTTTACAGATGATTACAAAAATCTATTAGAATATAGGTCAACAAAAATTGCAGCACTTCACGATGCTATGGCTGTGCTTTTCATAAGGAAAGAACGAAATAATAAGAGAATAAAGGATTTCGATAAAGTTAATGCTTGGTTCGTTAATAATACTGCGACTTTAGAAGGCGAAAACTTCCATTTAAGAGAAGGTTTTCAGCCTGAAACTATAAAGGCGGACGACCTGCTAAACATTCTTTGGTTAAGTAATCCTCAAATAACAAATTCGATTGATGGAGAAGACTTAGCTGAAATTGGACTTACTTCTACAATTGCTCTTACCCTGAGTCAAAATCTTCCGAAAGCAAAGATTCTTAG
This sequence comes from Winogradskyella wandonensis, assembly GCF_004346845.1. Taxonomy (GTDB): domain Bacteria; phylum Bacteroidota; class Bacteroidia; order Flavobacteriales; family Flavobacteriaceae; genus Winogradskyella; species Winogradskyella wandonensis. The sequence continues at coordinate 50,353 of NZ_SMGI01000005.1, forward strand.
AGAACTAGATGACAATATTCATAAGTATGCAGAAGAAAAAATCAGCGATGAAGATATTGTTCGTGTAGCAACGAGAATTACAAATAAACAACTAAAGGATATTGAATCCTTAAACTTGCTTGCCGAACAAAATAAAGAAGAGTTCATAAAGCGATTAGAGGACGAGGCAAGAAAACAAAAGGAAATTGAAGAATCAAGAATTAAAAACTTAGAAAAGGTTTTTAATAACTTATCATTAAGAACTGACAGCCTTGAGAAAAGCAAGAAAGAGTATGATGAAAAAAGTAAGTCAATTGATTCGATAATAGCAGAAAAAACTTCTGAGGCAGATAAGTTAAAAAATCAATTATTTGACGAAAAAAACGAGACTAGACGAATAAAAAGAGAGGCTTGGATTGATAATGAGGTTAAAAAATGGCGTAGAAAAAGTTGGGTATTGTTGTCTTTTAGTCTTTTACTTTTCCTATGCATTGGAATATATCTCTTATATCAATCAAATTGGAATATCGATGGTGCAATAAAAAGGTTTAAGAACTGGCAATCTGACTTTATTATTGGAAATATACTTTCTATTCTTTCTTTTGTTTTTATGGCTATAGTATTGTATTTAATTAAAGATAAATATTTGAATCATAGTAATATTAAAAGTTTTAAAGCTGAACTTAAAATACCCGATGAATTAAAAGAACTAAAAAAGTAAGAAGCTATTAAAACTAAAATTAATTGCTAGTTCTCGCCTACTCCGCCAACAACTCCGCAATAAAGCTTTCAAACTCAGTTTTAAACTCGGTATATTTTTCGCCAGTGGCTGGGCCATTAAAGCCGGTGTGTATTTTACGTACATTTCCTGTTTTGTCTATAAAAATAGAGGTTGGATACGACAAAACATGGTTAAGCATCGGTAGTTTTTCAGCGGCTTTCTCTTTATCATAGCTGCCATACTGCGCCAATAAAACTGGGTATTCTATCCCAATTTTAGAGGTTAAGCGTTCAATACGGCTAAAGGCTTTTTCTTTGGTTTTGGCAGACTCAAACGCCAACGCAATAATTTCTAGGTCTTTGTCTTTGTTTTTGGTATAAAAGTCGGCATAGTACTTACTTTCGTCCAAACAGTTTGGGCACCATGTTCCCATAATTTGTACGACAACCACTTTATCTTTAAAACGCTGGTCTTTTAGGCTTACCATCTCACCTTCAGCATTTGGAAATGTAAAATCTATACTATCGTAACCCTCTTTTAAAAAGGTGAGATTATCGGCACTAGGCAATTCGTAATCGGGGTTGCGCTTGGCTACAAACGGCTCTTTCCAATGATTACCTGAGTAAAACTGGCCTTCCATAGTAGAGTCGGTTACTTTTGCGGTAAATAAAAAGGCATGTGCGCCATCAAAGGTGGAGAGTTTTAGGATGTTATTATCCATAATCCCTTCAAGATAACGGTAATCGCCGGTTGTGGTTCTAAACGTACCATACACAAAATGGTCGACCTGCTCAAAAATACCTTTGGCAATATACTCGTCGCCGTCTACACCTGGACTAAATACGGCTTCCCAAACGCCATCTACAGAAGTCGATGTTGGGCTTTTTGGATGTTTGGCAAAACGCACATCATTGTTATAGGTTGCGGTAAACGGTACAATTCTGTCTAAACTTTCTTGAATGAATTGTCCTCTAAGATTGTCGCCATCAAAGGTGGCAGCAAAATAGCCTTCAAACACCGGTGCGGTGATAAAAATAGAGTCGTTACGATACTCTACCTCATCGACTTCAATCACTTCTTTAGCATTAAAAATCTTAAGTGATGTTGGAGACGTTACTCTAAAAATAAACGGTAACTCTTGCTTGTCTTGTACTTCTAAAACCGCTCTATAGCTTCCGTTTTTAAGGGTTTGTGGTGTGTTTTTATCGTTACAAGCACTTAGTAGTAGCGCTAAAAGTAGCATTGGTAAATATCGCATTGCAATTGTTTTGTAATAAAGTTCGAATTAACGACAAATAACTTACAAAAAAAAGGTGCTAAATAAATAACACCTTTTTAAGTTTTATGCACATCCGTAATTATTCGGACTTTGGTTCTTTTGTTACTTTTTCTAGTCGCTCTTTAGCTTGTTTTATTCGGTCTTTACCACGTTGTATGGCTTTTTCTAATTCGTTTAGCTTTTCTTCAGCTTTCGAAATTTTTTCTTCTTTGGCTTTAGACTCCTCTTCAGACACTGTGCCTTCGTCTTTGGCTTGTTTTAAGCGTTTTTTAGCCTCTTCAATCTTTGTTCGGCTTCGTCTTGCAGTACGCTCGCGCTCTTCAATCTCTTCGCTTTCTTGCTGTAATTTAGCACGCGCCTCTTCTGCCCTAGCTTGGCCAAACTCTTTTCCTGTAAGGCCTTGCTTATTCTTTCCATAGGCATTGCCTTTGCCATTAGTCACCTTTTCTTCCTTGACTTTTTTCTCTTTTTTTATTTTCTCCTTTACCTCTTTTACCTTCTCTTCTTTTTCCTCTTTTTCTTTTTCGGCTTTATCTTTCTGATTGTTGGCTTTATCTTTCATAGATTTTGCCTTGTCTTTCGCCTCTTTGGCTTTTTCCTTGCCTTTTTGCTCGACCTCTTCAGACGTTTCTTTGACTTCTTTTAATTCTTTCTTTGCTTTGCCTTTAGCCTTATCGGATTTGCCCTGTGCTGTACCTAATTGGCTAACACCTACGACTAATATGAGGCATACGATATATCTAATTACTGTTTTCATATCTATTGTTTTTAATTATATACTATCTAATTCTTTAACGGCATCTTCCAGGGCTTCTGCCTTATTTTCTATGTCGTTAGACACACTATCTAACTTTTGTTCTACGTCATCAATGACCTCTAATTTTGCTTTGGTTTCTGCCTCTTCTTTTTTGGTGTCTCTGCACGAAAAACTTGAGAATAGTATAACTAACATAAGGAGTTTTGCGAGTGTTTTCATATATCTACTAATTTAATTAAGGTCTTAAGTTACTAAATTATCAGCCAAATGAAATAACAACAGAATTAAATAGCCGAAATAAATGTTTAAAGTTAGTCCACTTGTATTTTATAAAGCCCCAAGTATTTCTATCTTTGTGGCTTGAATATTTTGAAACTATGAAGATTTCATACAACTGGTTAAAACAGTTTATTAAGACCGATTGGGACGCCGAAAAAACAGGCGAATTACTTACAGATTTAGGATTAGAGATAGAAGGTATAGACACTTACGAGTCTGTAAAAGGTGGTCTTAACGGTATTGTTATTGGTGAGGTATTAACTTGTAAGCAACACCCAAATGCAGACCGATTAAAAGTCACTACCGTGAATATTGGTGAAGCAGAACCTGTACAAATTGTCTGTGGCGCGCCAAATGTTGCTGCTGGACAAAAAGTACCAGTTGCTACTATAGGAACTACACTCTACACTGCTGAAGGTGAAGCTTGGAAGATAAAAAAAGGTAAAATTCGTGGTGAAGAAAGTCACGGCATGATATGTGCCGAAGATGAGCTTGGATTAGGCGAATCTCACGATGGTATTATGATTTTAGATGCCGATTTAAAAGTAGGAACACCTGCTTCAGAGGTTTTTAAAATTGAAAATGACGCTATTTTTGAAATTGGTCTTACACCTAACCGCGCCGATGCTATGAGCCATTATGGCGTGGCACGCGATTTAAAAGCAGGCTTGTTACAAAAGGATGTGCAGTTAGAGTTAATTACGCCTTCTGTGAGTTCGTTTCACGTAGATGCGCGTTCTTTAAAGATAGATGTTGATGTTAAGGATAAAGAAAAAGCGCCACGCTATTGCGGTGTTACGATTTCTGGTATTAAAGTAGAGCCATCTCCAGATTGGATTCAGCATCGCTTAAAATCCATAGGTTTATCGCCGATTAACAATGTTGTAGATATTACCAATTATGTCTTACACGAGTTAGGCCAGCCGTTACACGCCTTCGACGCTAATAAAATTTCTGGTAATAAAATTGAAGTTAAAACCTGCGCAACTGGTACAAAATTTACGACGTTAGACGAGGTGGAACGTGAGCTCCACGAGGACGATTTAATGATTTGTGATGCCGAAAAACCGCTGTGTATTGCTGGGGTTTTTGGAGGTGTAAACTCAGGCGTTACCGAAGGGACAACAAGCATCTTTTTAGAAAGTGCTTATTTTAATCCTGTTAGCATTCGTAAAACGGCAAAGCGTCATGGCCTTAACACCGATGCCTCTTTCCGTTTCGAGCGTGGTATTGACCCAAACATTACAGAATATGCGCTTAAACGTGCGGCACTGTTAATTACTGAAATTGCTGGTGGTGAAATTTCGAGTGATATTTCGGATACCTATCCAAATAAAATCGAAGATTTTCAAGTGCGTTTAAGTTTCGACAATGCTAAGAAGTTAATCGGTGAAGAAATTCCTAGAGAGACCATAAAAAGTATTTTAACCTCTTTAGAAATAAAGGTAAACAACGTTACCGAAACCGGATTGGGATTAACTGTGCCAGCTTACAGGAACGATGTTCAGCGAGAAGCTGATATTATCGAAGAAATTTTGCGTGTGTACGGTTACAACAACGTAGGAACGACTGAAAAGCTAAATGCTTCGATTTCTAATTCTACTCGTTTTGAAGATTACAAGCTTCAAAATATCATAGGAAACCAATTGGCATCCCAAGGGTTTTACGAGATTATGACCAACTCGTTAACCACAGCAAAATATACAGAATTAAGCGACCAACTACATACAGATAATAATGTACAAATGCTTAATCCCTTAAGTACGGATTTGGGCGTTATGCGCCAGTCGTTATTGTTTTCTGGTTTAGAGGCCGTAGCCTACAATATCAACAGAAAACGCAGTGATTTAAAGCTGTTTGAATTTGGTAAAACCTATCATCACTATTCAGACAATAGAGAGGAATACAAGCATTTGTCTTTATTTGTAACGGGTAATAAATCTGAAGAACGTTGGAATACAAGCGTTACTGCTAGTGACTTCTTTTATTTAAAAGGAACTGTTGAAGCTATTTTACAACGTTTGGGGCTTAATCGTTTAAAATCTGGTCCGATTAAAACCGATGTACTCAGCGAAGGTGTGTCTCTATCAGTAGGAAAGAAAAAAATAGTGAGTTTTGGATTGGTTAAAAAATCAATTTTGAAGCATTTTGGGATTTCACAACCCGTTTTATATGCCGATTTTAATTGGGATAACGTTTTAGAACTAGTACAGCATAATGCTATTAAATTTAAGTCAATACCTAAATTTCCAGAAGTAAGACGTGATTTTGCCTTATTAATTGATAAAAACGTGACGTTTGAAGATATTTATACTGTAGCACAGCAAACCGAAAAGCAGCTGCTTAAAAATGTGAATTTATTCGATGTTTACGAAGGAAAAAACCTACCTTCTGGCAAAAAGAGTTATGCCGTGAGCTTTACGCTTCAAGATGAGCATAAGACCTTAAACGATAAGCAAATAGACAAAATAATGTCTAAATTGCAATCTAATTTTGAAAGTAAACTCGGTGCAGAATTGCGTTAGACCTATGAGAAAACAACTGCTTTTTAGTGTTATCGTTTTACTACTAGTTTCTAAGATATCTTATGGACAGCTATTAAATACAACAATTGATAGCACCGATAACGAAACCATCTGGCAACTTGCTAAGTACGATACCAAACAAACCTTAAAAAGTGTTGGACATGCCTTTACACAACCACTTAGATGGAACGGTAAGGACTTTACAAAATTAGGAATACTTATTGGTGGTACCGCAGCTATGACCTTTGCTGATGAGCCTTTACAAGAATTTATTCAGCGACAAGCCGGTGATTTTCCTAGAGTAGTCAGAGATTTTGGATGGTATTTTGGTAGTCCTCAAAACTATTTTATGGCAAACGCGGGTTTGTATGGTTTTGGCTTATTTACTAAAAACGAAAAAATACGAAAGACAAGCGTCTTAATTATTTCATCCTCGATTACTTCAGGATTGATTCAAACCTTTACAAAGAACGCTATCGGTAGAGCGCGACCAAGCCGAGAAGCTGGGCATCTAGAATTTTCGTCTTTTGCAAACGAATCTAGCTTTAGGTCATTTCCGTCGGGACATACTGTACTATCTGTAACTATGGCACATGCTATTGCCAAGCAATTTGAAAATACTTGGGTAAAAGCTGGTATATATACCATTGGTGCCATACCGCCCATTTCTAGGCTTATAGATGATGCGCATTGGTTTACGGATATTGCTTTTAGCACCGTATTAAGCATTATTGTTGTAGATGGTATAGACAAATTTTTATTTGAAGAAAAAGCGTACGATTATCCACAAAAACAAAAAACAATTAGCTGGAATCTTAAATTTGCGCCAAACCAAGTAGGTATTGTTGGTACGTTTTAATTAGTGATTAGTTAAATCTAGATTATTCATAAACACAAACCAACAACTAAACGACCTAACGACTTAACGACTAAATATTATCATTTTCTTCACATTTGCGGCGTGGATATTTGTTAATTTTAACATTTAACAAAAACACTAAACATGGCAAATATAACTTTAGGCGGAAATCCGGCCTCAACTGTAGGAAACTTACCTGAAACAGGAACTAAAGCACCAAACTTTACACTAACCAATACAGATTTAGAAGACAAATCGTTATCTGATTTTTCGGATTCTAAATTAGTTTTAAATATTTTTCCAAGTGTAGATACGGGCGTATGTGCGCAATCTATTAGAACATTTAACGAAAAAGCAAGCAGCTTAGATAACACAAAAGTGTTATGTATTTCTAAGGACTTACCATTTGCAATGGCTCGTTTTTGTGGCGCAGAAGGTCTAGACAATGTTATTAGTCTTTCAGATTACAAAACAGGAGATTTTGGTAATACCTATGGTGTTACGTTTAAAGATTCAGCTTTCGAGACCTTATTATCTAGAGCAGTCGTTGTTATTGATACCGATGGTACCATACTACATACCGAGCAAGTTTCTGAAGTTGGTGAAGAGCCAAATTATGAAGCCGCATTAAATGCATTAAATTAATATGCCCAATAGAAATAAAGAATCTTTTGGAGTCAATCGCCTTAAAAGTGTAGGTTACGCTTTTAAGGGATTGATGGTTTTAGTAAAAACCGAAAATAGCATTAAACTTCAGCTAATTATTGCTACAATAGTAACAATAGCTGGCATTTTTTATAATATTTCTACAACAGAGTGGCTTATACAACTGGCAATGATTGCTATGGTAATGAGCGTGGAAGGTGTTAATACAGCCATAGAATATATGGCAGATTTTATTCACCCAGAACATCATCCAAAAATCGGATTAATAAAAGATATAGGTGCTGGCGCCGTATTTATTGCTTCAATCATAGCTATAGTCGTTGCTGGGATTATTTATATTCCAAAAATCTTCGCTTAATTCTGTTAATAACCTCTTAGCAATAATACCAAAACTGTTAGGATAAACGTTACTAATTTGTATTTTTGATTTAATAACTAAATCGTAATTCAATACGCTTAAGTCTGAATGTATTTCAGGCTTTGTTTATAATAGATGGCAAAACGTACGACCAAGAAAAAAGCACCAGCAAAACCTAAGCTTAAACGCCCTTCCTTTAAACTGTCGAGTCAGCAAAAGCTGATACTTGGTAGCTTATTCATTATTTTAGGTGTTTTACTGTTTATTTCGTTCGTTTCATTTTTATTTACAGGAAAAGAAGACCAAAGTCTGTTATCAGAATTCCCATCAAGACAAATAGAAGCCAAAAATTGGGCAAGTCAACTTGGCGCAAAGCTTAGTGAGTGGTTTATTACCAAAGGGTTTGGTTTACCATCGTTTATATTTTCGGGATTGTTGTTTTTATCTGGCGTTTACGTTTCGCTAAATCTTAACCTTGCAAAACTCCGTAAACATTGGATTTGGGGAACACTAATTGTTATATGGCTATCTATTCTTTTAGGCTTCTTTACGCATAAATACGATATCCTAGGTGGTGTTATTGGTTATGAAATGAATCATTTTTTTCAAGATTATATTGGAAAAATTGGTACAGCGCTCCTACTCGCTTTTGGCTTAATCGTGTATTTGGCAATCCGCTTTAAAATGACAGGTGATACCTTTGTGAATCTGTTTAAAAGAGCTAAATCTAATATTAAGGACGATTTTAAAACTGTTGAGAACACTAATACTTCTGAAGACATTGTCCCAATAGACAATAGCTTATCCGAAGAAGCTGAAGCCATTAAATCCGTTTACGAAATTCCGTTAGAGAATTTAGAGCCTACAATAGCTAAACATTCTAAACCAACCGACACAACCGATACAAAAACCGAAGCTCCGAGAAAAGTAGAAGTTGTAGTTAACAAACCTGAAGCAGAGGTAGAAATGAAAGTCGAGGTTACAGAAGAAGAAAAATCTGAAACTGATAACCTGGCAGATAAATTGGTGGAAGACTTTGGTCAGTTCGACCCAACACTAGAATTAAGCAACTTTCAATTTCCGCCTTTAGACTTATTGAAAAAATACGATAACGAAGGCATCTCCATAGACCAAGACGAACTCGAGGAAAACAAAGACCGTATTGTAGAGACACTAAATAACTATAAAATTGGTATTACGAGTATTTCCGCGACTATCGGTCCAACAGTAACGCTATATGAAATCGTACCAGAAGCAGGTATACGTATTTCAAAAATTAAGAATCTAGAAGACGATATTGCCTTATCGCTTTCTGCCCTTGGTATTCGTATTATTGCGCCAATTCCAGGAAAAGGAACTATTGGTATTGAAGTTCCAAACAAAAAGGCCACTATCGTATCGATGCATTCGGCAATAGCTTCAAAGAAATTTCAATCGTCTAAGATGCAATTACCTATTGCGCTAGGTAAAACCATTAGCAACGAAACCATGGTTGTTGATTTGGCAAAAATGCCGCATTTGCTTATGGCTGGTGCTACAGGACAAGGTAAATCCGTAGGATTAAATGCCGTATTAACGTCGTTGCTCTACAAAAAACATCCTGCCGAGGTAAAGTTTGTTTTAGTTGACCCAAAAAAGGTAGAACTAACGCTTTTTAATAAAATAGAGCGTCATTATTTAGCAAAACTACCAGATAGCGAAGATGCCATTATCACAGATAACACAAAGGTCATTAACACCTTAAATTCGCTCTGTATTGAAATGGACAATCGCTACGAATTGCTAAAAAATGCCTTTTGTAGAAACATTGCGGAGTATAATAAGAAATTTAAAGAACGTAAACTTAATCCTAACGACGGCCATCAGTTCTTACCATACATCGTATTGGTTGTCGATGAGTTTGCCGACTTAATAATGACGGCAGGGAAAGAAGTAGAAACACCAATTGCCCGTTTGGCACAACTCGCACGTGCTATTGGTATCCATTTAATTATTGCTACGCAACGTCCTTCTGTAAATGTTATTACAGGTATTATAAAAGCCAATTTTCCGGCGCGTATTGCTTTTAGAGTAACGTCTAAAATAGATTCTCGTACCATTTTAGATGGCGCAGGTGCCGACCAACTTATTGGTCGTGGTGATATGTTATACACGCAAGGCAATGATTTAATCCGTATTCAGTGTGCTTTTGTAGACACACCAGAAGTGGAACGCATTACGGAGTTTATTGGTGGACAAAAAGCGTATCCCGATGCATATTTACTTCCAGAATTCGTTGGTGAGGAAGGTGGCACAAATCTTGATATAGACATAGCAGATAGAGATAAATTGTTTAAAGAAGCTGCTGAAATTATAGTCACGGCTCAACAAGGGTCGGCGTCTTTGCTTCAGCGAAAGTTAAAACTTGGCTATAACAGAGCAGGTCGTTTAATTGACCAGCTGGAAGCCGCAGGAATTGTTGGCGGTTTCGAAGGCAGTAAAGCAAGACAAGTTTTGGTACCAGATTTGCTCGCTTTAGAACAATTATTAGCTAACGAAACTCAAGATTAACAGGTTAATACAACTTATAAGATGAAAAAAATAGGACTACTTTTAGCATTAATTATTACCGGGAACTTAATGGCCCAAGATAAAGCCGAAGCTTTGCTTAACGAAGTCAGTAAAAAGGTAAAATCGTACGAAAACATCAGTGTGAATTTTAAGTACGAACTTAATAATGTTAGCGAGAATATTTCCCAGGAAACAAAAGGCGACGTAACTATAGAAGGTGATAAATATGTATTAAACGTGCTAGGCGTTACCAGAATTTTCGATGGAAAAAAGTTATACAATATAAGTCCCGAAGACGAAGAAGTTACTATTTCTTCAGAAAACACAGAAGATGAAGGTACTATTACCCCAAGTAAAATGTTATCCTTTTACGAAGATGGATACACCTACAAAATGGATATTTTACAAAATGTTCGAGGACGAAAAATACAGTATGTAAAACTAACACCTATCGATAGTAATTCTGAGATTAGACACGTGCTTTTAGGTATTGATGCTACGACAAAACATATTTATAATTTAATAGAAGTAGGTAAAGGTGGCGTTAAGACGACACTGACTGTTAATTCTTTTAAAACAAACCAAGCTATTCCAGAAAGTCTTTTCACTTTCGATAAAAGCAAATATTCTGATTATTATATCAACGAAATAGATTAACGATTGAAAATTCTAGACAGGTATATACTAAAAACCTTCTTACGAACATTTGTGAGCATATTTATCATATTTATGTTCATTTTTGTTTTACAAGGCCTGTGGCTATACATAACAGAGCTTGCTGGTAAAGACTTAGACGTTGTTACCACTTTGAAGTTTATTTTTTACTATTCACCAAAACTTATTCCTTTAGTTGTTCCTTTAACAGTATTGCTAGCATCTATTATGGTTTTTGGAAATTTTGCCGAAAACTATGAGTTTGCTGCCATGAAATCTACAGGAATTTCGCTTCAGCGCGCTATGCGAAGTTTGTCTTTGTTTATTGTAGGTTTAGGAATTGCTTGTTTTTTCTTTGCTAATAATGTAATTCCTTGGGGAGAATATAATTTCTATAATTTAAGACGAAATATTGCAAAGGTAAAGCCAGCGCTAGCCATCGCAGAAGGACAGTTTAATGAAATTGGTAATATTAATATACGAGTAGAAAACAAGAGTGGCGACCGTGGACAATATTTAGACAAGGTTATAATTCATCAAAAAAAATCATTTAAACGCGGTAACTACACGACAATTATTGCAGAAAAAGGCGAATTAAAAAGTGCTGAAGATTCTAATATTTTAAAGTTAGAGTTAACCAATGGTAATTTCTACGATGAAATGGTCTCTAGGGATATGCGAAAGTTTAACAAACGCAAACCGCATGCACAAAGTCAATTTAAGTCCTATACCATAAATATCGATTTAGGGAATTTAGGGAAAGACGATTTAGATGAAAAAAGCACAGACGACAGATATAATATGTTACCTGTAAACGAACTAAGCTATACAATAGACTCTTTGTTTACAGAACGAAAAAAGGATTACCAGTCGCTCTCTACTAGCTTATACAATCGAAGCACCTTTGCCAGCCTAAAGACCACAATTCCGCAGAAAAACGACAGTTTATTAAACGAGGATATTCTTAATATTTTTAATACAAAAACTAAAATCCAAATCCTTGGATTAGCTTTTAATACGGCTAGTAGCACATCCCAGATTATACAAACCAACGAAAAAACTTTCTCAGCCAGAACCTCAGAGCGCAATAAGCACATTATTGCCTTACACGAAAAATACGCTTTAGGCTTTGCTTGTGTTATCTTATTTTTTGTGGGAGCACCACTTGGCGCATTAATCCGTAAGGGTGGTATTGGATTACCAATGGTTATTGCAATTTTATTGTTCCTTACCTACCATTTTATTGGTATATTTTTAAAGAACAATGCCAAATCAGATGCTATCAATCCAGCCATTGCCACCTGGCTGTCCACATTAATTATGCTTCCGCTAAGTATATATCTCACACATCGTGCTACAAACGACAAAGGCTTAATTAATTTAGATATTATTACAGTTCCGCTAAAGAAATTGTTTTCAGTTAAGTCTAGTTCGGAAATAAACGATATTAAATCAGTGCAATCCTATAGCTATTATAACAAGCACAGTATAGATGACCTTGTTGCTGTTGTAAAAAATCATAACGACTATGATTTGGATAAAAAGCCAAAGCAAATTGCACTTCAGCATTTAACAGACCGAAACGTAACTTTAAATCAATTAGAAGAAAAAGGTCTTACGGTACCCGCTAATATTAAAAAAGCAAAGTCAGAACTAAAAGACTATTTAGACTATTCTAATACAAACTTAGTAACGTTTAGCTTGGGTGCTATTTTTCTTGTTCTTCATTTTGTATTTAAAAATAATAAGCTCCCAGAACTCTCTGAAATTGTAAAAACCCTTAGCTTTATTTCCTTTGGCATTTACTTTCTTTATGTCATTGTTTCCTCTGTTTACTACTCGCGTTTTTACAAATCTATAGGTCAGGCCGAAAAGCGAATCAACCCACTACTTATTCTTTTAAGTCTTCCGTTCTACCCTATTAAATATATCTTTTTAAAATCTAGAGTAAAAGAAGACTTCCACCTAAGTTGTCTTAACCAAATAAAATAAGTTTATCTTTGCAGTATCAAAAAATCTAATCATGATTGCAGAAACTGTGAGCCATACAATCGTTTTAAATACAATAGAAGAAGCCATTGAAGATATTCGCCAAGGTAAAGTGATTATCGTAGTAGATGATGAAAATAGGGAAAATGAAGGTGACTTTCTTGCTGCCGCAGAAACTGTGACGCCAGAGATGATTAATTTTATGGCTACTCACGGAAGAGGTCTTATCTGCACGCCTTTAACAGAACAACGTTGCAAAGAATTAGACCTTAATATGATGGTTCGCAACAACACTGACCCTATGGAAACTGCGTTTACCGTGTCCGTAGATTTAAGAGGACATGGTGTTACTACAGGGATTTCTGCAAGTGACCGTTCTAAAACTGTAAAAGCTCTTGTCTCAAAAGATACAAAGGCATTCGATTTAGCACGTCCTGGCCATATTTTTCCGTTAGTTGCAAAAGAAGGCGGTGTATTAAGACGCACAGGTCATACAGAAGCTGCGATAGATTTTGCGCGTCTTGCTGGTTTTGAGCCTGCTGGATGTATCGTTGAAATTATGAATGAAGACGGTACAATGGCGCGTTTGCCGCAGCTTGTAGATGTTGCTAAAAAGTTTGACTTAAAAATTGTTTCTATCGAAGACCTTGTTGCCTATCGTATGGAACATGATTCGCTAATTGAGAAAAAAGAAGATTTCGATATCGAAACACGCTTTGGACGGTATAGATTACGTGCATACGAGCAAACGACAAATAACCAAATTCATATTGCATTAACAAAAGGAAGCTGGAACAGCGGAGACGAGGTATTGACTAGAATTAATTCGACATTAGTTAATAACGATATTTTGGGTACGCTAACGAACAATGCCGACCAAAAGCTAGATGACATGTTTAATGTTATTAACCAATCTGGTAAAGGTGCTATTGTTTTTATAAACCAGCAAAACCAGTCTACCAATCTTCTTAATAGGTTAGCTATCTTAAAAGATACACAAAAGACTGGCGAAATCGTGAAAGCTCCAAGTATAGCAATGGACTCTAAAGATTTTGGTATTGGTGCACAAATTTTACACGACTTAAACATCAGTAAAATTAAACTAATATCTAATAGTGCTCAAACCAAACGCGTTGGTATGATTGGTTATGGACTAGAAATCGTCGAGTACGTTAACTATTAAAGATTTTCTTTAATAAGTTTTGCCATTTTTTTGGCTCTTTCTTTTACTTCATCTTCGGTCCAAGATAATTTTATAAGACAAGATAGATTTCTAGCTATGTAATTATCTGATTGCTCGAAAGTTTTTGTTTCTAAATATTGAAGACCTTTCCTAACCTCCTCAGAAATTGGGAATAAAGATTTTAAGTTCTTTAAATGGTCCCATTTTCTAATGTAATGCCAATTGTTATCGTAATAATGAAAACAAGCATCAATGCCGTTTTCTTTGAAGGCTTTAGATACCTTACGAGCGATTTCTAAGTTTGGTAAAAAGAAATTTAAAAATGCGCAACTTTCTTCGCCACCTTCTGGAACTGTTCTAAATTCTACTTCTGAAATTTGACTTAACTCTTCTCTAATAATATCAAAATTTCGTTTCTGTATCGCTAAAAAATCTGGCAGACGTTTTACCTGAGCTAAACCAACTGCCGCGTGCAGTTCAGAAATTCTAAAATTGTAACCTAAAAAAGGATGTGTTTCGGCGCCTCTATCATTCCCTACATGGTCATGTCCATGGTCGCTATAATGGTCGGCATTTAAATAATAATCTTTGTTGTTAGTAACCACTGCGCCACCTTCGCCACAGGTAATCGTTTTCACAAAATCGAACGAAAAACAACCAACATCTGCGATACTTCCCAGAGGTTTACCTTTGTACGTACCTCCAATTGCCTGACACGCATCTTCCACAAAAACTAAATTATGTTTTTCGCAAATCGATTTAAGTGCATCCATATCTCCCATACTCCCACACATTTGCACCACCATAACTGCTTTTGTTCTAGGCGTAATAGCTGCTTCTACTGCTTTTGGGTCTAGAGTTAATGTACTATCTATATCTACCAACACTGGAATTGCACCTAGCATCATAATAGCCTCGAAGCTTGCTACAAACGTAAAGGTTGGCATAATAACCTCGTCTCCTGCTCCTACACCCGCAGAAGCTAGAGCTACAGAAACCGCAGCCGTTCCACTTGATACTAATTGTACGTGTTTGGACTTAAATGTATTTTGAAGTTCGCTTTCGAGCGCTTTTGCTTTCCAATGACCTTTGCGCATACCATCAAATCCGTAGCGCATTAAAACACCATTATCCAATACATCACTAACGCTTTGACGCTCAGCGTCACCAAATAACTCAAATCCTGGCATGTGCTATTTTAAATTTTTTAGGGTTTTAAAAAAGAGTTTTATGCCTGCGTCATCGAACTTTGTAAATAGTTCTGGCGCGTTGTAAGAGGGCACTACAGCTACTTTTATAGCAGGGAAAACGCGATTATAATTATAAGATGAAATTAATCGCTCATTGTATCTAGAATCTCGAGAATTAGTGTTCGTATCTATCTTATAGATTATAAAATCGTTAGCTAAAGATTTTAGCTCATCTGATTTAAAGATGTCTTGATTAATCTTACGCTCAGCTTCTTTATCTACGCCATTTACAAAATAAATCAATAACATTTTATCGGTGTTCCTTGTAAGCTCAAGAGCTTTGGCATAATTGTTTTCCCATTTAATTTTTTGCGAGAAACCCAAAAGCGTAACGCAACAAAAAATAACTGAAAGACTATAATATTTCATAAGATGACGTTTATATAACAAATATAGTACTTTGAACGCTTAAGGCGTTGTATTATTACAATTCTATAATTGTTTCGTTTATGGGCTTTCTAACCTTCTTAAAATCTGCAAACATATCATCTTTAGCGCGTTTCCCTACAGGTAGTAACAATACTGATTTTAATCCTTTTTCGCTTAGCTGAAGTGCTTTATCAAAAGCGTCTGGAACAAAACCTTCCATAGGGCAACTATCAATCTCTTCGATCGCACAAACGGTCATAAGATTACCTAATGCAATATAAGCCTGTCTAATAGCCCAATCTTCTTTTTTGTCTTTGGGCATTGCTTCGATTGTAGCATTAAGTTGATTTTTAAAAGGCTCTAAAATAGCTCTTGGTGTGTTTCTTATTTCAACTATATTATCAAAATGGTTATCTACATCTTTCGTATCTATTTCATTCTGAATACATAAAATTAATAAGTGAGACGCATCAGCCACTTGTCGCTGACCGTAAGCGTGGGATACTAAAGCTTCCCTTTTTTCTCTATCGCTTATTATTATAAGTTTTAACGTTTGTAAACCGTAGGATAAGGCAGTAAGATTAAATGCCTCTTTAAGTGTATTTAATTTAGAATCTGATAATACGACTTTAGTATCGAATTTCTTAGTCGCATAGCGCCATTTTAGCTGCTTAATAACATTCATAGCTTTCTTTTTTTGCAAAAATAAGGAATGTTACTTTGAATTCTATTATCTATACGCTCCGAAAAGGCAAGGAACTATTGAAAATGTATCTTTCGCTAAAACGTATTTAAAGTTGAAGTACTTTTAAACTACAATTCTATTGCTGAATGTTATTTGGATTATCTTCTATTAACTCTGATTTAGGTGAAATAAAGTTCATTTCTTCCAAGGATAGAATAACGACATTTACGTATCGTTTAATCGTCTTTGTTATTTCTTTTTGGTTTGGGTCCGTAATATCAATATAACCTTTCCATAAGAGCTCTCTGTCTTTGCTTGGACAAATACAATACATAGCAGTTTCTGCATGATATACCGTATACTCGTTATAGTATTCTGGATTATAATAAATATCCTGATATCTTAAGTAATCGTCTTTAAAACGTCTATAGGTTTGGTCATAATTTTTATAGTCGTTTCGGTAAACAATTTTATCTTCTACGCCAATAACTTTACTAAGAATAATAGTATCGAAATAGTCATCGAGTAGCTTATCCTCTAACTTATCTAGTTGTTCTTCGGTGATTTGCCCAGTATCTAACGACAATTCCTTAATATCTGCACTGGTTTGTACCTCAACACCTCTTAATTCTAGTTCAGTTTTCATTTGGTTTTCAAACTCCAATCGCGCTTTCTCATCGGCTGTTAAGCCCACTACTAAGACCTTTATGGGACTATAAGTATCAGCGTCAGGGCTTTTCCAATAATCTACCAATTGTATGTCCGAACAGCTTACAACAAAGAGTATGGTTAATAAAAATGCAACTCGTTTCATATCTTTTATTTTAAAAATCGTTTTTGCTTGCTCTCTTTAATCACCGTCTTGATTAAATTAAAAAGCTCCTTCTTAATTGATTGGTAACGCTTTTTAAACTCACTTATGAGTTCTATTAAATTTCTATGTTCTTTTTTATACTCAGCTTCTTCTTCTAACTGATTTATTCCATCTACCATAATTGAGAGCTCCTTTTCGTGAGATTTTACCGCGTTGATTAGCGTTTGTGTTTGCTTAACAATAACTGAGAGTCTGTCTATTATGGATTTACTATCTTCAAAATGATTTTTATCTATTAATTGTAGTGTATTCGATTTAATCAAATCTTCGAAAAAGATTTGTTCTTCTTTATAAAATGATAACTCAGATAACCATAATTTTGAAGAATTATGCATTTCCTCTGCACTCAACCATTCGGTATGTTTTGCATATGTGTGTATTGTTTTCATGATTAAACCTATTTTGAAAAAGCAGGGCGTGAAACACTTTGAACACCCTGCTGAATTTGATTTTTTGATTTAGATAACTTCAATTACTTTTTTCGGTGTTTCCTTAGTCGATTCTTTTTTCTGAAGATTAAGTCTAAGAATACCATCATTGTATACGGCCTTAATATCAGCCTTATCGTTAACAGTTTCTGGTAATCTTAGTGTTCTTTTAAATGCATTGTAGCTAAATTCTTTGCGCATGTAGTCCTTATTTCCTTCTTCTTTCTCGGTCTCTTTTTTAGCAGAGACGTTAAGGACATGATTTTCTAAAGTAACTTCGAAATCGGATTTCTTAAAGCCAGGTGCCGCAAATTCTACTTCGAATTCTTTGTCTAATTCTTTAACATTCATTGCAGGCATTAAAGAATCGTCATCAAAAAAGTCATCGCTAAACAAAAAATCATCTGAGCTAAAAAAATCTTTTAACTGATTGTTATTCCATGGGATTAATCTGTTTCGATTGTTAAATTTAATTAGTGACATAATCGTAAAATTTTTGATGTTAAACTTCTTGTAACATCTGTAATTTACTTATAACTATCACCTTACGAAATGATTTTAATCAGTTTACACTAAATAATAAGCTGCTCTACATCCGTAATCTTAGGAACTTTCACAAGCCAATTATATTTTGTTTCTAGCTTAACTCTAAAAGCGTTAAGCGATGAGGCTTCGCCATGAATCAAGTACACCTTTTCTGGTACATTTTTAATTGTACTTAACCATTCGAGAAGTTCTTCTTGATCTGCATGAGCAGATAAACTTTCGATATGATGTATTTCTGCATTAACTGGATAATATTTACCAAAAAACTTAAGTTCGTGAACGCCATCTAAAAGTTGACGTCCTCGTGTACCTTCGGCCTGATAACCTACCAAGAGTACTGTGGTAGTTGGCTCGTCTATTAATTGCTGTAAATATGTTAGAACTCTGCCTCCGGTAACCATGCCACTGCCAGCGATGACTACTTTAGGCCTTTTATCGTCTATAGTTTTCCAAGTTTCTCTATACGAGCTAATAATATTTACGTGATTACACATGGCGTAATAATCAGAAGTCGATAATCGGTGCCATTTTGGGAATCTTTTGAAAACATCCAAAACATTATTTCCCATAGGACTATCTATAAAAATAGGAATATTAGGGATTTTGTGCGCTTTGTATAATTTCCACAATATGTACATTAATGTTTGAAGACGCTCTACAGCAAAACTTGGTATAATAAGATTGCCCTTGTTATAAATGGTTTTTGTAATAAGGTCTATAAGTATGGCTTCTACATCTTGTTCTGGATGCTTTTTATCGCCATAAGTACTTTCTACAAACAGATAATCTGCCCATTCTGGTTTTTTTGGGTCATCCAATAGATAATCATTAGTTCTGCCAATATCTCCAGAAAACACAAAGCGTTTTCCATTAATATTTATTTCTATAAACGTTGCCCCAATAATATGCCCATTATACTGAAACCTTGTAGATATATTGTCTGACAGAAGAACCCATTTATCTTCTTGAATCACTTCAAAAAATGTGATTGTTTTTTCAGCTTCTTCAATTGTATAGAAAGGTAAAGCTGGATTATGTTTGGTGTACTTTTCTTTATTCGCCTTCTTGGCTTCTTCTTCATGAATTTTGGCACTATCCAATAATATAATTTGAGCTATTGCAAGTGTTGGCGCAGTACCGTATACTTTTCCTTTAAAACCTTGCTTTATTAATCTTGGTAAGTAGCCTACGTGGTCTAAGTGACCATGAGTTAATAGTACTACATCGATGGAAGGCACATCTACAGGTAAATCAACCCAATTTAAAGTTCTTAACTCTTTTAGACCTTGGAACATTCCGCAATCTACAAGAATATTGCATTCTGAAGTTTCTATCAAAAATTTAGAACCAGTTACAGTACCTGCACCACCCAAAAAATTAACTTTTACTATTGGTTTCATTGCTTTTGTATTGAGTAATCACAGAGCAGCTCTATCTCGTTAAAGATTTTTTCTTTTCGTTCTTCCGATATCCCTAGATGATCTAAATAAAAAACATCTCCGATAAGCTGCTTACACAAAACAATACTTCTACTTAATAAAAACTGTTTCTCTCGTTCTGTTAGTAATGTAGATACGGTTATTGGGTAAAGTCCCAAACTGTCTATACGTTCTCGTAAACTTTCTCCATTTGGGTAATCCCAGCTTAGCAAGTACAAACCACAACAGCGACCGTATTTTACTGCATCTTCGGTAAAACGTGTATTGGTTACTACCCATCCAGCGGTAAGCGTTGTCCCGTTATCACTTACACTATTCCAATGTTCTTTTACATCTTGAAACCTTGAATTAATGTACAACGGAACTTTAACATTACAATTTAATCCTTCTTCTCCGTGAAATTTACATTCGATAATTGTTGTTTTATTTCCTTTATGCGCAACAACATCAATTTCGTGAGACACACATTTTCCTTGAAGTATTTCACCAACATAGGCATCGTAGCCAGAATGCTGTAATAATTCTTTTATAAATCTTTCGAACGGGAAACCCGTAGGACCTAACTCGTATATGGCTTTTTTAAGCCGATACTTAGATGCCATATAGCTTTTCTTTTTTTTAAGCATGGCATAGGCTCTGTTATAAATTTCTTTTGTAGATATTCCTTGATACAACTCGTCTCTTACCGTATCAATGATAGCGTTAATGGTCTCTCTATTTGCGCCAATTCGCTCTAAAGACGAGCGTAATTTATTTATAGAGAATTTAACCTTTTCTCCACTAGATTTAATGATATCTATCTTATTTTTTTCCATTCTATTTAAAAAATTATGCTGGTATAACTAAAAAAGGTATAACTGGCTGTAAACCAATTCTTTTCACAACTGGCTCATTCATAATTCTTTCTATTAAACTTCTTTTGTAGTAAACCATAACCAGTAGGTCAATACTCAAGTCAGCTATAAACTCATTTATTTCGGCTTCTTTACTATCGTAATCGGGCATCCAATGAAAGCTTAGTTTAAGATTTCTAAGTCGCTCTTTTAGTACGTCATGATTGCGTTTTTGTTCGATGCTAAGTTCTTCTTCTTCATTAATATGAAGTATTCTTATTTTAGAATCATACAATTCTGCTACTAATTTTAAAGTGTCTAACTCATTATCTTTAAAAGGTCTTTTAAAATCAGTCGGGAAGGTAATTTGTCTTGGTACAATATAATCGTATTCGTCCGGAACTATAAGAACGGGGCAGTTTTTAATTTTCTTTATAACTTTAATGGTATTACTACCTAAGAAAATTTCTTTGGCACCAGTGGCTCCTTTTGTTCCCATTACAATTAAATCAATATTGTTCTGTTTTATTTCAAACTTAATGGCATCGTATAAGTCTTGTGTGCTAAGCACGTTATAAAACTCATGGTTTGCATTGGCATCAGCGGTTTCTATTTGCTTTTTTAGAGCATCTAATTCTTTCATTGCGTTTTCTTTCATAACCTTTAAAAGACTATTTGAAAAATTAGAAATTGTAGATGCTTTTAAAGCAACTGAGTTTAAAAGGTAAAAGATACATTCTTCATCCTTAAAGAGTTTAAGTGCATAAACTATGGCACTCCAAGAATTATCTGAGAAATCGGTGGGTAAAAGGATTCGGCGTTTCATGACTTAAGATTTAACTATTGAGATGGAATTACTAAAAGTGGAATATGAAGATGAAAACCTATTTGACTTAATGTGGACTTAAAAAACAAGTTTTCGAAAAACGAATGTTTATTATTAAGCATAACCAATAGGTTAATTTTGTGCTTTATTTGAAATTTATCAATAGCATCTGTCACGTTTTCATTTCTAATATCATGAAATAAAGGTGCTTGATTATTAAAGTATTTTTCTAAAAGACCCTTATTCTTAACCTGTTTATCAGAAAGGTCGTATCCGTACGATACGTGCATAATATTAAGCCTGCTGTTGTAAAGTTTAACTATATCTAAAATAGACTTTAGATGCTTGTCTTTAAACGCTACCTCGTAATCTGAAGGAAATAATATTTCTAACGGACGCTCAAACTCAAAACCATCAGGAACGGCAATAACTGGACATTTTACATTCTTAAAAACTTGTACTGTATTAGACCCAAAAAGGACTTCTTTAGCGCCTGTAGCGCCCTTTGTTCCCATAACTATATAATCAATACCCTTTATCTCTGCGATATGTTTTATCTCGGTAATAAGCGTACTAAAAACCGTAATTGTCTCAAACGTATGCTTTGGGTTTTTAAAGTCTTTTTTAATCTTATCTAATAACTTAGTCATTTTAGCCTCTGCGGTATCTTTAATAGCATCCACTAAGCCATATTGTGCAGCGCCCATAGGCACATATTCTATTTGATAAACCACTGGTGTATAGGTGTTTAAAAAATAGAATTTACAATCCTCTTGTTTAAATAATTGTAATGCATAAACTATCGCATTCCAAGAATTATCGGAAAAATCGGTAGGTAATAGTATCTTTTTCATGACTCTAGATATTATATGTTGCGTCTAATATTCTGCAATGCCAAAAACGGAATTTTGGTGTGTAAACAAAAATCATCTACCTTAGACCTAAAGAGCATATCCTCTAAAAAAGAATGTCTTGTATTAACCATGACCAGCAAGTCTGTCTCGTGGTCTTTAGCATAATTAGCAATAGATTTAGAGACATTTTTACTTTCTATATGTTTAAAATTTAATTCTAGATTAGCTAAGCCTTCTTCTAAGAACGATTTATTATCTCTTTGTCTTTTGGACAGGTATTTACTTTTTGATATGTATAACAAATCTATGACTGACCTAAATGGAGATAGCAGCGTGTTTAATAGCTTTATTTCGCGTCTGCTATAAGGAATTAAGTAATTTGATGCGAAAAGAACGTTGTGAGGCTGTTTATATTCGTAAGAATGTGGGATGGCTAAAACTGGGCAAGACACATACTTTAAAACTTGAAGCGTATTACTACCAAACACGTATGTCTTAGAATAGGTTTCGCCTTTGGTACCCATTACTATGATATCTATATTTTTACCAATAACTAATTTATCTACCTCATCTACTATAGAATTATAAGCAGAGACTAAGTGGTATTTAAATCTAGGATGCGGCGCTAATTTCTGCACCTCTTTCAGCAGCATATCCAACTTAAGCTTAGACCTGTTTTTGGCCATTTCAATTACCTCATCAAATGGCTCTTCTTCTAACAATTCGTGATTACTGTAAACTTCATCTTCGTAAGCATTCAGAAAATAAAACTCTGTTTTTTCGTACTTAAAAAGTTGTAATGCATAGCGTATTGCATTCATTGAGTTCTCTGAAAAATCTGTTGGTATTAGTACGTTTTTCATAGCCATAGGTGTTTAATATCTATAAATTTATGCACTAATAAGAGCTTAAACAATGATATATATCAGACTGATTTCTGACTTACAGCAGTGTGTTTTAATGAAATAAAAAAAAGATGTAGTTCCTTGGTTGCAAGACCTTTAACTGAAAAAACAGAAAGCTAGATTTTTATAAAAAATCTAGCTTTCTAGCTTATCAATTATTAATAATATTAAGGCTTCCCCCAAACCTAAATACTTGTAGTAAATGTAATAATACGATAGTATTTAAAAACTGATTAAAATCAGTTTTAATTAATATGGGATTAATTGATAAGCCCTATTTAATAAAAACAGTCCCACTAAAAATAGAAGGGTATAAATAACTTGGACAAACTTTACATTTGTTATTTGAAGCCAATTAACAGTAGACTTTGGAAAAATAAATAAAGCCAGACCAATAAAAAGAGAAAACCAACCAATAAGGGTAAGAACTATCTTATAATTGAGCTCCCAGATATTGTGAAATATTATGCTAATAAGCCCTACGATTATAGCAATAAAAGAACTTAATATTAAAAATTTTTCGTCTTTAAGATCATCGAATATTTGTTTTATTCGCTTTGGATTTAAACTTAATATCAAAAAGAAAATAATGAGATACCAGCCCCAAAATTTTGCAAAAGTTAGTGAAACGTCCATGGCAGTTATGTTTTTTCGTGAAGTACCAAGAATGGTATCTCTGTGTGATACGTTATTTTTTCTACTCTTGTGTGAAATAAAATCTGTTGAAAATAATTTAGATTTTTTGCAACCATAGCAATCATATCAACTCCTCTACTCTCTATAAAACATTGAATAGCCTCCTCTAAATGCGTATTTGTTAAATAATAACATTTGGTATTAAAATCAGTAAAGAAATCCTCTAAAATATCTTTATTTTTTTGCTGCTCGTAGTTTAACTTAGGCTTAGACTTAGTTACATGTAAAAAGCTGAGTTTGGCATTAAAAGCCTCAATAATACTTAGTAGTGGTTTTAGAGTGTTAAAACTATTGAATGAAGAAAAATCCGTCGGAAAAGCAATTTCTTCAATATGTTTATAGGTACAATCTTCTGGTACAACAAGTGTAGGGCATTTTACTTTTACCACGACGTCTCCCGCATTACTACCAATTATAATTTGTTTTAAGCCCGAGGCGCCTTTAGTGCCCATTACAATCAAATCAATATTTTTCTCAACAACCTGTTTCCTTATAGAATCTATGAAAAAACCATAATCTACTACGGTGTAAAACTTATGTAAATTGGTATTTGAAAATTGTGAAATACGCTTTAAGATAGAACGAAGCTTTACTTTGGACGGTTTGATGTAAATGTCATTAATATCACTTTCGGAAGCAATAAAAGATGGGTCGTTTAAGGTTGTAAAACTTAGTGTGTTGATATGTAAAATATAAAAAACGCATTTTTTATCTTTTAAAAACTCCAAAGCATATTTAATAGCATTCCATGAATTATCTGAAAAATCTGTTGGTAATAATACACTTGTCATAACTCACCACTTTGAAAACCAAATTTATAGGCTTTAAAAAAGGTTTAAAATGACCTGTGTCATTTTCAAGGTATCCATTTATGTAATTTGCTTTAATCCTTCTAAATCTAGCACAACAATATTTCGGCCTTCTGATTTAATAAGTCCGCTGCTTTTAAAGTTGGTAAGCGTTCTAATAAAAGTTTCCGTTGCAACACCAGCCACACTAGCCAAATCGTTTCTAGAAATTTTTATAGGATCATTTGTATGTCGATTAATTTTTTCTGCAAACTGAATAATAGTATTGGCGGTTTTTTTATTTACAGAGCTATATGCCATTTCTAAAAGCTGATCTTTAACATTAGACAAATCATCTGTTAGTAAGTCGATAAGCGCTACAGCAACTTTATGGTTATTGTTGAGTATTTCCGAAAGCTGATTAATGGAAACTCCCATAAGTTGCGTTTTTTCTATTGCGGTTGCAGTTTCTTTATGCGCTATGGTATGTGTAAAAGAGGTATAACCAAATAAGTCATCTTCTTTATATAATGCAGTTGTTAACTCTTTACCATGCTCATCTAGCTTATGACATTTTACAGCGCCTTTAGAGATTAGATAAATTTGGTTAGAGTGGTCACCTTCGTTATAGATAATTTCATTTTTATCAAAACTTAACTCCAAACCGTTATTATCAAAGTAGTTTTTTAAATCGTTTAAAGACCGAAGTTCTTCATTTTCTACCACTTTTTTTTCGAGTTTTCTTTGCTCTTTAAGTATCGCCACTTTTGCCAATCTGCTTTTTATGGCACTCACTAGTTCATCTTCTGTAAAGGGTTTTGTTATGTAGTCGTCCGCACCCATATTCATACCTTTTCGAATGTCTTGATGTTCTGTTTTAGCAGAAAGGAAAATAAAGGGTATATGACTTGTTTTAGAGTTTGCAGAGAGTTGTTCCAATACCTTATATCCGTCCATTTTTGGCATCATAATATCACAAATAATTATATCTGGAGTTTCAGCTGCTGCAATTATTAAACCTTTCTTACCATTAGAGGCGGTAATAACCTGATAGTTTAAAAGCTCTAATAATTCCGCAGTATTATCTCTTAACACAATATCATCTTCTATAAGTAAAACTTTAGTCTGCATGAGAAGTTGGTATTTGTAATATCACTGTTGTGCCTTTATTTTCTTTACTCGTTATAGATATATTGCCGCCTAAATTTTCTGTATGCGTTTTAGCAATGTTAAGACCAATCCCTGTTCCTTGCATATGAAGTACATTTTCGGCTCTAAAGTATCTTGTAAATATGTTTTCTAAATCTTTCTCGGGAATACCAATGCCCTGGTCCTTTACTGCTATTTGCGTAAAGCCATTTTCTAGCGTTATTTTTATATCTATTTCAGAGTTTTCGTTTGAATACTTTACTGCATTTAAGACAATATTGGTTAGTACTAACTCTAAAATTCTTTCGTCTTGATACATGGCTATATCATCGATATTATCAGGGTAATTTATGCGTTGACCTTCTTTTAATAGCATATTTGCATTGTAAACCACCTCATTAATTACTTTACTAAGATTAAAATGACTAAACTTATAGTTTACTGCCCCAGCTTCTAAACGTTCTAAAGATAAAAAGTCGTTAAGAATATTATTGAGATAATGTACCTTATCTTTTATAATTCCCAAGTGTTTGTTTCTTTTATCCTGTTCTTTTTCTTGATTATACTTCTCTAGAAGCATTACGGACGTAGATATACCACTTAAAGGCGTTTTAAACTCATGAGAAACCAAGGATAAAAATTTTGTTTTAAGCTCATTAAGTTCTTTTTCTTTACTCAGAGCAATTTGTAATTGTTCTGTTCTCTCTTTTACCTTATTTTCTAACCTGTTTAAATAGTCTTTCTGCTCTGTAATATCGGCAATTATAGAGGTAAATACAGGTTTTTCGTTAAGATAAGATAACTGCAGATGGACGTTTACAGGATAGGTTGTACCATCTTTTCTTTTGTGTTCTGTTTCAAATTCTATCTTTTCTTTTTCTTTATTAAGTAGTGGCTGAATGTAATTTGTCTTAAAGTCTTTTTCTTCGATAGTTATTTTTAAATCTAAAGGTGACATTGTTTCTAGCTCTTCTAAAGAATAGCCTATATTTTCTATGGCGCCTCGATTTACAGATATAAACTTTAAACTGTAAGCATCAAAAACATAAATTTCGTTTAAAGACTCATTAAAAATTGTAGCTAAGTGACTACGCTCTTCCTCGGCTCTAATACGCTTGGTTACATCATTTTGTATGCCAATAAAGTTGGTAATAACACCACGTCTGTTTGTAATTGGTGTTATGTATAAATCGTTCCAAAACAAAGTACCATCTTTTCTGTAATTACGAAGAGTTACCAAACAACTCTCTCCAAGTTTAATTGCTTTTCTAAGTTTATCGAGCTCTTCTTGCTTTCGGTCTTCTCCTTGCAAAAACCTACAGTTTTTACCTATAACCTCTTCTCTAGAATAGCCAGTTAGCTCAATAAAGGCATTATTGCAGTAAATTATTGGATTATCCGGTTTCTGCGCATCGGTAATTAAAATACCGTTGCTTGCAGATTCTAGAGCTTTACTACGTAGCATAAAATCGTATTCGCTCTTTTTTTGTTCAGAAACATCCCTTATTAATGCCATGACGTAAGTTTTGTCATAGATTTTAAAAGGATTAAGTTCTACCTCTATAGGGATAATATCTCCTGATTTTGTTAGACCGTACACATCCGTGGTCTTAGCCATTCGACGCTGTGTATTAACTTCGATAAATTCTTTTACATATTCGGCATGTTTACCATGATAATTTTGAGGAATAAGAATATCTAAATGTTTATTCTTAATATCTAATTTATTGTAACCAAATACCGTTTCCGCTACGCCATTAATTTCCATTATATTCTGATTTTCATCAACAATAACTACGGCTTCTGAAACTGTCTCTAGAAGAATATTGAATATTTCTTGGTCTTGCCCTATCATGATGCTACATGTTAAGCGTATTCCTTTAAAGATACGAAATTTGGGCCTAATATTCTATGACTCTGACGAATATCATTCTTTAATTAGTGCTATTAAAATAAATTAGCAAAGCCATATTTTTATTCAGAAAATGACTAAAGAATTATCACAAAAACTAGGATGCTTATTCTATGCTATTGCCAATGCAGATGGTAAGCTGAGTAATGAAGAATACGACCGTTTTATTAGTTTTACAAAAAAGAAATGGAAGCACCTTGGCGCGGAAGACTATAAATACATGAAAGATGCGTTTAACGAGTTAAAAGCATCAAACGCCAATCCAAACGACTGTTATAGTGATTTTGTAGAATACTTAAAACACAACCCATCTCTTTTTTCCGAAGAATTAAAAAGACTTATCTTAAAAACAGCTAATAAAATTGCTTATTCCTTTGCTGGTATAAATAAATCCGAACTTATTATGTTAGCAAAACTTAGTCTTGAATTTAAAAAATATTAGAACATGAAGAGTAACTTTAATTCTATAATAAAATCAAACACACCTGTACTATTAGACTTTTACGCCGATTGGTGTGGTCCTTGCAAAGCTCTTGCTCCCATATTAAAAACTGTGAAAGACGAGATGGGAGAATCTGTAAAAATTATAAAAATTGATGTGGATAAGAATCAGCCTTTGGCAAATAAGTTTCAAGTAAGAGGCGTACCAACTTTAATTCTCTTTAATAACGGAAAACAAGTCTGGAGACAATCTGGCGTATTACAAAAAGAAAACCTTATTGCCATAATTAAAAAACATAGCTAAGCTACATTTTATATTGACCAATATCATTTTGAAAACTCTAAGTAGATACTACATTTATGCTATAAATTTTAAAACGTTGTATCATGAAAAGACTAGTGTTACTATTAGCTACTTTATTATTAAGTTCTACAAAAATTAATGCTCAAAAGCTAAACGACATAAGTTTTATTTCGCCATATAATGATGGTGTCGCTGCAATACAAAAAAATAATCAATGGGCCTTTATTAATGTCGAAGGCAAAATAGTGGTTGACTATAGAGATGATTTAGTGTTAACGACTTTTGAAAAGAATAACTATCCCGTATTTAATTCTGGACGCTGTTTAATTAAAGAAGTAAAGGACGGTATATCGTATTTTGGTTACATAGACAAAGACGGAAATACAATCGTAAAACCTCAATACTTAAATGCTACAAATTTTGAAAATGGACTGGCAATTATACTAGAGCTACATAAAAACAATATTGGCAAAAACGATGTGTTAGACAAGAAAATGATTGATTATAGCTACACGGAATCAGCAATAAATCCAAACGGAAAAATAGTTCATTTTCTATCAGATAAACCAACCCATATCACACTATCCAAAGATTATATAAAAATCCCTCCAGAAATTAAATCTAAGTTTATTTCTGAAACCCTTGTCGCACAAAAGAATGGGGATAAAACATGGTCTATAAAGGCTTTATAAACTCAATAAGGTATAGTATTTCCAGAAAGTTAGACTATTAAAACTGATTAAGGTCATTCTTATTCTACATAAATTAAAATATTTTTAGTTCAAAACCATATATACCGTGATTAGAGCTTTAAAAGATATTGAAAGTAAACATCTACTATCCTATAACTATATAGGACACTTATCTTATTTATTTAAAGACAAGCCTTATGTACTTCCTATTACTTATTATTACGATGTTTTAAATAATATAATCATTGGATATTCTGGAAAAGGACATAAAATAAGAGCTTTGCGCATTAATAATCAAGTAGCTATGGAAGTCTCCGAAATAGAATCGGTAAACAATTGGAAATCCATTTTGGTACAAGGTTCTTATAAAGAGTTTGAAGGTAGTACAGCAAAAATAAACCTTCATAAATTCTCAGAAGGTGTTAAAGAAGTTATTAGCAAAAAAGAAGGCAAAGATCTGAAATATCTTAGCGAATTTTCGAGTAAAATATATAAAGAAGGTCCGCCAATAGTTTTTAAAATTAATGTTGAAGAAATAACAGGAAGAGAAAGAAAGCATAGTTAAAATAGAAAATGATTACTAAACAATCGCTTAACTTTTTGATAAATCAATCCCGCGACACCTTCTGCTTTTAATTAAGTTTTGAGTTCTCTCATTTTTAATCCTCTAACTTTGGAGCCTACAGCAAGGCTTTAGACACATCCTTAAAAACATAATCTTACATAAA
Source organism: Winogradskyella wandonensis (assembly GCF_004346845.1). Taxonomy (GTDB): domain Bacteria; phylum Bacteroidota; class Bacteroidia; order Flavobacteriales; family Flavobacteriaceae; genus Winogradskyella; species Winogradskyella wandonensis. The sequence goes on from NZ_SMGI01000005.1 coordinate 79,871, forward strand.
ATTTAAAAATAATCTAACTTAAATTGATGAATATCATTGTTCTACGTTTGCATATTCTCTTCCTTTGAGCAAAACTGAAACCATGATATGGCTAGTTATCATACTGCTATTACTATCAATCCTTTTGTATCTGCTATTAGTACCAATAATTGTGGTAATAGACACGATTAACAACACGTATTATTTAGAATTAAAAGGTTTAGCTAAAGCTAGTGTGATTGAAGATAATATTGAAGTTTTAAAGATAAAAATGAGAATATTATTCTTCAAATTTTATATGTATCCTCTAAAGAAGATGGCCATTAAAAAATCAAAAAAGACTAAAGTCTTAAAACCAAAAAATGAGAGATTTATTAACTCTAAAAACTTAAAAAGAGTATTACGAGTTATAAAGTCCTTTAACATTAAAAAATTCTATATGAATTTAGATACTGGGGATTACGCAGCAAACGCGAAGCTTTATCCTGTCTTTAGTTTTTTAAACTTTTACAAAGCAACAAATTGCAATGTAAACTTTGTCGGAGAAAACAACGTGCAGCTTATTATACAAAACAGGCCTGTACGGATTATAAAATCATTTATTAATCTTTAAATAATAAAATTATGGAACTACATTTAGAAGAATTACTAACAAAAATCACAGATTTTATGAAAACAGAAGCCAACACTGAAACTGTTGTTGGTAAAGAATTTCAATTAGGCGAATTTAAAATTGTACCTGTTATTAAAGTAGGTATGGGATTTGGTTCAGGTGGTGCCGAAGGTTCCGAAACAAAAGGAAAGAAAGGTGAAGGCTTAGGTGCTGGAGCTGGTATGGGTATAGAACCAATTGGCTTTTTAGCTACTAAAGGAGATGAGATATCATTTATTGAAGCAGGTAAGGCGCACGGATTAGCAGCTGCATTTGAAAAAATGCCAGAAGTAATCGAAAAGATAATAGAAAGTAGAAATAGAGAAACTATGACTACTTAACCTAGTTTGGTGAGTTTATTAAGCCGAGTAGATTTAATAATCTACTCGGCTTTTATTATTAATCTAATTGCTTCTTTTTCTCAAGTCGCTCTAGTTTTCTAAAATAAGCTCGAGTTAAAAAATTATGTTTTAAAGCTTCCATATTCTGATTAAACTTATCTGTTCCTTCATTAATGTTCTTAATAGTAGATTTTAAGCTATTAACCAACGATGTATCATTAAGTATATAGTTTACAGCGCCTTCATTAGAGTTAATATTATTAATTAAATCATTAGAATTCTTAAGTAAACTTTCTATTTCTATACTTGAGGCTTCAAGATTGGACACAATATTTTTTAGTTTTCTTCCAGATATCGTATCATTAATCATTTGACCCAAAAGTGTATTCTCATTTGTTTTAATATCTGTAAGAATTGCATTAAGCTCATTAACCGATTCAGTTGCTTTAAAAGATGTTACCTTAAGATTATAAATAGATTGGCTTAAATTTTTAGCTACTAATGTATCGTTTATAAGCATACCTATTGTTCCTTTTCCCTCTATTATAGCATTAGTAATTTTAAGAAGGTCTGAAGCCAAAATCGCAATGTTTTCTGAACTTGAACCCAACGTAGTTAAAATATCATCTGCTCCAATTTTGCTGTACGATTCAATAATATCTCCATTTTCAACAGATGCTTCTGTACCTTTGCCAGGTACAATATTTACTATCATATTACCTACCAAACCATCAGAGCCAATAGTAGCAATAGCGTCTTTTTTAATATGAGAAATTATTTTCTCCTCTATAGTCATATCAACCTTTATAGTTGAATCATTAATCATTGATATGTTTTTTACCGTACCAATATCAATACCTGAATAACGTACATTATTTCCTTTTTGTAGCCCTATCACATTCTGAAAATAAGAGCTTATCGTAAATGTTTTCTTAAACATATCTTGTCGTTGGCCAATAAGATATATTCCGGTTACAAATAAGATAGTACTAATGATTACAAATAAGCCTAGCCGTATTTTTTGGGATTTTGATTGTTTCATCTCTCTAATGTTTAAAAAATGCTTTAATCTTAGGGTCTTTAGAAATAGACAGTTGTGCATAAGCGCCTTCCGCATAATTAATTCCATCTATTAATAAAATCATACGGTCAGAAATCACTCTTGCACAATCAACATCATGCGTAATAATTAGTGAAGACGTTCCATATTTTTTCTGAATTTCCTGCATTAATATTATTATTTCCTTAGCCGTAATTGGGTCTAATCCACTCGTAGGCTCATCGTATAAAATTATTTTGGGCTGTAGAATCAAGGTTCTAGCCAAAGCTACGCGTCGTTTCATACCGCCAGATAATTCAGAAGGCATTAAATCTATAGCTTCAGCTAGTCCAACATTTTCTAAAGCCTTAATAACCAAAGAATTTGTATCTACATTACCATCAAATTTTTCTGAGTGACGTCGCAAAGGAAATTCTAAATTTTCTCTCACCGTCATAGAATCATACAGAGCACTTCCTTGAAATAAAAAGCCAATATCTGCTCTAAGGATATCAAGCGTTTCTTGATTCAAAGTTGTAATATCTTTACCCATTACAGAAATAGAACCTTTATCTGCTTCCATTAAACCTACTAGACACTTAATCATTACAGATTTCCCTGACCCTGATTTCCCCATGATCACTAAGTTTTCACCTTTGTGCAAAGTCATATTAAAACCGTTAAGCACACGATTATCTCCAAAACTCTTGTGTAAATCTTTAATTTGAAGAACTATGTCTTTTTGATTCATAGTATTAGTATGCTTTGATATGTGTTCACCTTCACTCATAAATCATAAAAAATATCGGTTACAAACACAGCAATAAAATCAATAACAAAGAGTAATAAGGACGTAAAAACTACTGCAGAATTAGCTGCTTTACCTACTCCTGCCGTACCTTTTTTACAGTAGTAACCTTTAAAACAACCAACTAAACCAATGGCAAAACCAAAGAAAAAAGACTTTATAGTGGCTGGTATTATATCTCCAAACTCTAATGAATTAAAAACTTGATTAAAGTATAAAGTGAAAGAAACGTTTCCTTTTAAAATTTCTACTAAAAATGAGCCATATAACGCCACTGCATCTCCGATAATTACCAAAAGCGGTAACATTATTGTAGTTGCTACTATTCTTGTAACCACTAAATATTTAAATGGGTTGGTACCTGAAACTTCCATGGCATCGATTTGCTCCGTAACTCGCATAGAACCAAGTTCAGCTCCGATACCAGAGCCTATTCTACCTGCACAAACTAATGCTGTTATCATGGGGCCAATTTCACGCACAATCGAAATGCCAACCATAGATGGCATCCAAGATACTGCCCCAAATTCCATTAAAGTAGGTCTTGTTTGCAGAGTTAAGACAAGTCCAATGATAAAACCTGTAATTATTACTAACAATAAAGAGCGGTTACCCATGCTATAGCATTGACGTAACAGCTCTTTAAACTCAAATGGTGGCTTTACCGACTCCTTAAAGTAGCGTCCTGCAAAATAAGATAGCTCTCCAATTTCTATAAAAAAGGAATCTATTTGCTGTCTTAAGCTTTGGATACTTAGCATTATTTGTGACCATTTTCATCAAATTTATAGGAATATACTTGCTCCAGAAATGATTATAATCATTTAACAAGCAACTAGATAAACAATATCTGAGTACCTTCTTGATCTGCTCTATTATAGAAGTCTCCAATGGTTAAAATACCATCTAAGTCGTCAATAAAATCCTCCTCTTCTAGATGAAACATTTCTACAGCTAGCTTACATGCCCAAAGCTTACATCCAGAATCTGAAAGTATCTCCAAGAATTCTCCTATTGGTGGCATGTCTAGTTTTTCCATTTCTTTTTTCATCATTTTGGTAGCTAATGCCTCTACCCCAGGTAAACCACCCAACATTGTAGGTATGTGCATTGCAGGGTTACCAACTGTTGCAACATGAAGGTGTTCTAGTTTTTTCTTCTGTATGGCTTCTAATCCAAAAAAGGTGAAAAATATCTCTGACTCTATACCTTCCATACGTGCGCCATTAGCCATGACAAAAGCCGCGTAAGCATTCTCAATTGTAGCTTTAGACAGTATAAAAAGCATTTTTTTAACTTTAGTGCTCATGATTTATTAATTTAAGTTTTAGATACAACTTTTAGGTTTTGGAATACCTGCTATTAAAGTAGATTTTTTTAAAGGTCCTCCTGGAAATAGATTATAAAACTCTTTAATGTTTATAACACCACTACGCTTTATACCTCTTATAGATAAAGGTTCTTCTTTGCGATGCTTATCTTGGAGATACTCTATAACTTCCCAATGCTTTTCCGTCATAACAACATTACATTCGCCCGCTATACATTCACAAACTTCTCGGTCCCATTGCTTAAAGTCTATTAAATAGCCTTCTTCATTTACGTCTATTTCTCTATTTGCAATTAACTTTTTCATGATTTCTAAATTTTTGATTCTATATTTATTTTAAACTTACTATTCAAAATTCTTTCCTTTCAGAGACATCTTGGAGGGTACAAATGGTATAGGGATGCCTTTTAAAAGCATATTCCAATAAATCCATCGAAAAGCCAACTTACCCCAATGATTCATACGGTTTTCCTTTAGTAAACTCATCGGACCGATACCTTGAAATGGAAACTTTCCTTCTACTGGCTCATGGTCGTAATTAAAGTCTATGAGTAAGGCTTTATTATTTCCTGTTTCTACAAAACAGTTGGCATGACCATCAAATTCTTCTTTTAAAGGCTTTCCTTCAATATATCTAAGGATGTTTTCTTCAAGTATTTCAGCTTCAAAATGCGCTACAGAGCCTGCTTTTGATGTTGGTAAGTTGGTAGCATCTCCGATGACAAAAATATTTTCATGATTCTTAGACTGTAACGTGGTCTTATGTGTAGGGATAAAATTTAGCTCATCACCTAAACCAGAGCGCTCTATAAGTTCATCACCCATATTTGTAGGTACTGTAACAAGCAAATCATACTCAACTTCAACATCTGCATAGTCAACGATTTTGTTGTTCTTATAATCCACACGCTCTATATTAAAGTCAACCACTTCTTTAATGCCTTTTTCTTCTAATAAATGGTGTAATGCTTTAGTAGCTTTTGGCTTAGTAAATGCACCACTTAGTGGCGTAATATAGGTTATATCTACTTTGTCACGCATCCCTTTTTTTCTAAAATAGGAATCCGCTAAAAATGCAAATTCTAGAGGCGCAACAGGGCATTTTATTGGCATTTCTGTAATATGCACAACAAGTTTTCCGCCTTTCCAATCACGCAGTTTATCTCGTAGAGCTTTAGCGCCTTCATAAGTATAAAAATCAAAAATGGTTTTGTACCAATCCGGCCCAGACATTCCATCAATCTCTTCTGGGGCAGTCTTAGAGCCAGTAGCTACTACGAGTATATCATAGGGCAGTATTTCATCACCTTCTAGTTCTATAGTATTAGCGTCTGGATTGATAAGCTCTATCTGCTTCTGCACATAATTAACACCGCTAGGGATAAACTTTTTACCTTCTTTTTTTACTTGCTTCTCAGTGTAAATATCAAAAGGCAAAAACAAAAATCCTGGCTGATAATAATGCGTTTTGTATTGGTCTATGATGGTAATTTTCCAGTCTTTCTTTGGAAGCTTTTTTACTAAATGATTAGCCATCATTGTACCAGCTGTACCTGCTCCTAATATGATTAAATTTTTCATTGCTAATATTCTTTAAATATGACTAAGCATATGATTTTAACTATGAATAAAGTTACTGTGATACAGCAGAAACTCGCATGACATCTGTCATGTTCTTATGTAGCAAATGTTACATATCGTAACTATATAAAAAACAGTATTTTACGACGGTTTTAAAGACTCATAAACGCAGCAATTTTCATCTATGATAATTGTCATGTATCCCTCATTATTCTGCCCGTAATTTTGTGAATATCACATAGCTCAGACATCGATTTTTTAGAAAAAAAAATAAACAGTCATTCAGCATGATTTTTTTGCTGAATGCCATAAAAACTCTCATCATGAAAACAACTCTTCTTAAATTTTTTGCCTTGTTATTCTCAACGGCTCTATTTTCACAAGCGGGTCATATTATGCAAGGTGTAGGGAATGTGAATATGTCTATGGGTGGAGCAGCTACTGCACAACCTCTAGATATTTCTGGTGCTTTGCATTGGAATCCAGCATCGATATCAACTTTTGACGATAAGATTATACGCTTTGATATTGGATTTTTCTTCTCGTCCCCAGAGTTAAGTGCCAGTTTACCTGAAGGTTTATTATTTCAGGCTGGAGATATGGGGCCAGGTTCACCAGCCTCACCTCCTGTTTTTGGTACTACAAAAGATGATAGAGGTGTTTCTGCTCTACCTGCTTTGGCTATGGTTTGGGGTAAAGAAAATAGTAAGCATACTTTTGGTGCTTCTGCTTTTGGCATTAGTGGATTTGGGGTTACTTTTCCTCAAGAAACCAACTTACCTTTTGACCAAAATGGAATGCCAAACACTAACTGGAATCCAAACAACTCAAACCCTGTGACTTGGCCACAAGCCTTAAGAGGTTTTGGGCATATAGAATCTGAATACATACTCTTACAAATAGGTTTTACGTGGGCATACGAGATTTCAGACAAACTTTCTTTTGGTATACAACCTACATTTAACTATGCAAATCTTGAGTTAATGCCAAATCCTACGGCTAATCCGACTATGGCAGGTTATCCAAGCACAAACAAGGCTAATGCCACAGGTTATGGTGCACAGTTTGGACTATTTTATGACTCTGGAAAAGGATTTAAGGCAGGTGCATCTTATAAGACAACACAAACATTTAGCGATTTTGAATTTGACAACACCTACTTAGATAATTCTACAGGTACTAACTCCTTTAATATGGATTACCCTTCAATATTATCCTTTGGGCTCGGATATTCTACTGATAAGTTTGACTTTGCTTTAGATTATCGTTTAGTGGATTATGAAAACACTGATGGGTTTTCAGAAACAGGGTGGACACAAACGGGTTCTGTAGCTGGCTTTGGTTGGGAGAATATTTCCATTATCTCTGCTGGTCTACAATACAAAGGCTTTAATAAGTTACCATTGCGTATGGGTTATACATACAGTTCTAACCCCATTAATAGTGATGTAGCTTTTTTCAATATTCCCGCTACAGCAGTTATTAAAAACGCCTTCCAACTTGGTTTAAGTTATCAACTTTCTGATAGACTTTCGTTAGATAGCACATTCCATTATGGGTTTAGTGGAGACGCTACTGAGGGACAAATATTAGACCCTATGCAAGTTTCTCCTACAAATCCGCTTGGTGCTATTCCTGGCACATCTGTCTCTTATGATATGAAGACATCTATGATTATGGTTGGTGTGAACTATATATTTAATAAAAAGGCTGATGAATAGTATGTTGTGTTGTATTATTTAAAATTCATCCTTTTGCACAAATGTGCCAATCTAATTTTCAAAATTTGGGTTGTCACATTTGTTTAATCGATATTTATAAATGAAATCCCTAAAACAGCTAAAATTTATGGTAGCTTAAGGGAAAAGGGTAATTTAGATTTCTAATAAAAAAGAAAAAACCGTAACATTTGTTACGGTTTTTTTTGCGGAGAAAGAGGGATTCGAACCCCCGGAGGTGTGACCCTCAACAGTTTTCAAGACTGCCGCATTCGACCACTCTGCCATTTCTCCTTGAGTGCCTCATCAAGGTATTCCCTTGAATGCGGGTGCAAATATAAAATCCTTTTTGCGTTAGCCAAAGGTTTTTTTCTAATTTTTTTATCTAATTAATTTCTTTTTTAAAAAATTCGTAGCTTTTCTCAAAGCATTGTATTTTCGGCACAATAAATGCTTATTAAAGCGTTATAATCAAAATCTTTTTACATGAAGCATTTACTTCTTTTTGTAATATCCTTAATTTCTTTTTTTGGATACTCCCAGAACAATACCATTGCATTTGGAGAAAAACTGGTGTTTACCGCATCTTACAACATGTCTGGACTATTAACTGATATCGCTGAGGTTAAAATGGAGACAAGTAAGATAAGTACATCTTCCAGTACGCTTATGCGACTTAAATGTACAGCTGCAACTTACAGTAATTTTGATAGTTTTTTTAAAGTAAGAGATTTGTACGAGAGTTATGTTAGCCCAAAAAGTTTAACACCTTACCTATATAAGAGAGATATAAACGAAGGTGGCTATTATAAATTTATGCAATATAAATATCGTAGAAAAGCAAAGAGTGTAGAAAGCATCAAGAAAAAAAGAAGAAGCGACGGCACTATTTGGGAAGAAAAAAAACAAATTAGTATCGGTAGCAATACAAAAGATTTAGTAGCAACGCTATACACACTACGCAACTTAGATATACACAAAGCTAATGTTGGTGATGCATCTAGCTTTAAAGTGCTGTTTGATAACCAGGAATCTACTGTTGTGTTTAAATATTTAGGAAAAGAAACCATTTCAACAGCTATTGGTAGAAAAGAATGCTATAAAATTGCAATTAGCCTTCGAGACTCTGATGTACTTAAAGGAAATAATTCTAATATAATTTGGCTTACTGCAGATGCTAATAAAGTACCTGTTTTTGCCAAGTTTAAAATTCCTGTCGGTAACGGTGAATTAAAAATTAAATCGGCAACTGGGCTTAAAAACTAATATCATGAAAAACGTATTTGTCATATTCGGTTTTATTTCTTCAATACTAGCGGTTATTCTTTCTATAACGCCGCTTTATAAATTAGCCTTATTCCCCGTAATTATAGCATTTTTGTGTGGTTTAGGCTTAGTTTTCTTGTCACGTAAAAAGCAAATAAAGACCAAAGCTATTCAATATATATTCTTGCTAAGTATCATCGCTCTATCTTTCACTATATACAAAAGTATATTTCAAAAAGCTGAAGTTGGTAATACCGAAGAATTAGAAAAACGTGATGAATCTTCTGAAGAGGAAGCCATAAAAGAATTAGAGGATATCGAAATAGACATCTAATTTTCTTACAAAAGTTTTATTTTTCTCTTATTTTTGAAGCCTAATCTTTAGAAAATGAGAATACTAGTAGCATCTCTCCTTCTTTTAGTAGGTACATGTTCTAATAAAAGGCATAGCGAGAGAGTCAGTGACTTAAAAGCATCTATCGAATTTAACGATAAATCTAGTGTAGAAACTTATTTAAATACCATCACAGAAAATGACTTAGAGCGTCATCTAGTTGAAATAGCTTCTGACAAATACGGCGGAAGAATGACAGGCGAAGATGGCCACAATCAAATCTGCGATTATATAAGGTCTCACTATCAAAATTTAGAGCTCGAAGCGCCAGTAGCATATCAAGATTATTACCAAAGAATTCCTGCTGTCTTTTTACCTGAAAATCTTAAAGATTCGCAAAATGTTATTGCCTTTATAGAAGGCTCAGAATTTCCAGAAGAGTACATTATCATTTCTGCACATTCAGATCATTTAGGCATAGAATATGGAGAAATTTTTAATGGTGCCGACGATAATGGTTCTGGGACATCTGCAATTCTAGAAATAGCAGAAGCTTTTAAATTAGCAGAGAAAAACGGCGTTAGACCAAGAAGAAGTATTGTTTTTCTGCACGTCACAGCCGAAGAACATGGACTAATTGGTTCTCGTTTCTACACGGAAAATCCAGCGTTTCCTTTAGAATTTACCGTAGCAAATCTTAATATGGACATGATTGGACGCGTAGACGAAAAGCATCTAAATAACCCTGATTACGTCTATTTAATAGGCTCTGATAGAATAAGTACCGAACTCGATTATATTGTAAGAAAGGCTAATGACGAGTTTGCCAAGCTTGAATTAGATTATAAATACAATGACCGAAACGATTCTAACAGATATTACAATCGCTCTGACCATTATAATTTTGCTTTAAAGAACATTCCTGTTATTTTCTTTTTTAATGGAGAACATAGCGATTATCATAAAGCTAGTGATACCATAGATAAAATTAATTTTAATGTTTTAAAGAAAAGAACACAACTTATCTTTGCAACAGCATGGTATATCGCAAACTCTGATAATGCGCCATCTAAAGAAATTCTTTAATGTTAAAATGTGTTAAACAGTTTATAGAGAATTAGGTTTATCGTTTAATGCATTAATTTTAAGCACATATTTTTAATACAAGACATATAATTAAACTTTGAAATGAAAAAAACAATATTTGCCTTAAGTATTGCTGCAACGCTTGTTTCCTGTGGTAGTGGAAAAAATAGCAGCTCTATCACACCGAAAAAAGAAGCTAATCCTGTAGATTATGCACAAACCATTACTCAAGACGAGTTAAAAGACATGTTATATACTTATGCTTCAGATGAGTTCGAAGGTAGAAATACAGGCGAAAAAGGTCAGAAAATGGCTGTAGAATATCTGAAAAACCAATATTTATCTATGGGCATCGCGTCTCCATATTCTGGTGACGATTACTTTCAAGAAGTTCCTCTAGAAAAACAGAGCGTTTCAAAAGCAGAACTAAGTGTAAATGGTAAAAATTTCGACGCGTTTAAAAATCATATTGTTCTTGTACTTTCAAAAAGTCTAGATGTAAATGCTTCAGAAATTGTTTATGTTGGATATGGTATTGATTCAGAAAACTATTCGGATTACAAGGATATCGACGTAAAAGGAAAAATCGTTCTAGCAAAAGCAGGAGAACCAAAAGACACTAACGGTAATTATGTAACTTCTGGTAAACCAGAAGATACTAAGTGGACAAACGGCCGCCAATCTTTATCGAGTAAAAGAAACGCTGCTAGTGATAATGGTGCAAAAGCGCTACTTTACTTAGACAATGATTTATTTTCTAGATATGCACCATTTTACCAAAGACAGGCAGAAAGCGGGTTTTCGGGTAGATTATCACTTAAAACAGGTTCAGAAGATTTTGCTTTTATTATGATTAATGACGAACTGGCGAAAGCGTTACTACCTACTATTGAAAATGATAACACCTCAAAATCAATAAATACAGATTTAGTATTAAAGTCTGAAAGAGTTGCCGAAGAGGTTATGTCGGAAAATGTGGTTGCTTTTATCAAAGGTTCCGAAAAACCGGATGAAATTGTTGTGCTCTCTGCGCATTTAGATCACGAGGGTATTAAAAACGGTGAGGTTTATAATGGAGCTGATGATGACGGTTCTGGTACTATAGCTATTTTAGAAATTGCCGAAGCGTTCCAACAAGCCGTTAAAGATGGTTACCAACCAAAACGCTCAATATTATTTTTACATGTTACTGGAGAAGAAAAAGGACTTTTAGGTTCTAGATATTATACGGATATCGACCCTATATTTCCACTAGAAAATACAGTGGCAGATTTAAATATAGATATGATAGGACGTACGGACCCAAAACGTAAAGAAGGCGACAGAAACTATGTTTATCTCATTGGTAGCGATAAATTAAGTACAGAATTACACAACCTGTCAGAAGAGGTTAATAAAAAGTATACGAATATAGAACTAGATTATACGTATAACGACGAAAACGATCCCAACCGCTATTACTACCGCTCAGACCATTATAACTTTGCTAAAAATAATGTTCCTGTAATCTTCTATTTTAACGGTACTCACGACGATTATCATAGACCTAGTGATACACCAGATAAAATTGAATACGATTTATTAGAAAACCGATCGCGATTAGTATTCTATACGGCATGGGAATTAGCTAACAGAGAAAATCGAGTGGTTGTGGATAAGGCTGAAGAAAACTAAGAATGAATTAAAATTCTTAAAATCAATAAATAAGCCTTCTAATATATCTTGGAAGGCTTATTTATTTTAAAATTACTTTAAAAAACCTTTTGCAAAAAAATAGAATTAAATTACATTTGCACTCCTAATCAAAAATGGTGGTTGTAGCTCAGTTGGTTAGAGCGCTGGTTTGTGGTACCAGATGTCGTGGGTTCGAGTCCCATCTTCCACCCCAAGACGATTGACATAGTCAATGTCTTGGTGCTGACCGAAGCGTCAGTACCAATAATTACTAACCTACCCTGACGGGTAGGTTTTCTTTTTTTTATGATAAATAATGGATTATTACGTTTATATTATTTATTCAGAGTCGAAAGACACCTATTACAAAGGCATAACTAATAACTCTAAAAGAAGGTTATACGAGCATAATTCAAAATCTAACTCAGGATATACAAAATCTGGAAAGCCATGGGTTGAAACTTTAGTCATTAAGAAACCAAATAAGGATAAAGCGTACTTACTTGAAAAAAAATTAAAAAACCTTAATAGAAAAAGGCTTGAAGATTTTATAGAAAAATGAAAATTATTTTAAATCAAATAAACTATCTACAGCCGCATAACGCTCTGTTGTAAATCCTTCTGCATATTCTACACCTATAAGTCTTCCTAAGTTTCTAGCTCTATACGCTATACTATCTGTAAAATTTTTACTGGATATTGGTGTTTCTGGTTCGCTGCTCTTTGGATTGTAAAATTGCGTTTTATAAGCCAAAACGGCTTCCATTTTTTTATCCATAAAACCAGAGACATCCACTACAAAATCTGGCTTAATGTCTTTCCACTGGATATAATGATAAACTACCTTTGGCCTCCAATTGTCTTGAATAACGGCATCTAGCTCAGTTTCAATCTTAACTAACCCACTTAAAAAACAAGCATCACTAACAAGTTTACTACCTTTTCCGTGATCTATGTGCCTGTCTTCAATTGCGTTGCAAAGCACAATTTCTGGTCGATACTTACGAATCATTTTTATGATTTCTATCTGGTGCTTTTCATCATTAACAAAAAAACCATCTGCAAATCCTAAATTTTCTCTAACGGCAATTCCTAGTATTTTAGCGGAATTCGTCGCTTCCTCATCTCTGGTTTGTTCTGTGCCTCGCGTACCTAATTCGCCTCGAGTTAAATCTATAATTCCAACGCTCTTACCGTTTTCAACTTCTTTGGCAAGAACAGCCCCACAACCTAATTCCACATCATCAGGATGTGCGCCAAAAGCTAATATGTCTAGTTTCATTAATTATATTTTCAATAAGAAATCGATTAATTTTTATAAAAAACTATGGTTTTTTTATCGATTTAACCAAAGTTCATTGTCAAAAGTATTAAAAAGAATAGAGATAACAGGTTTCTTTTTATTACGCAAACGGTTTCGCTTAACAAAATGATGATTTTATCTATCCAATTCTACATAAAATTGAAAACTTCGTAATTCAATCCTATCATGACATTCGTCATAATAATTAGGTGCTATAGCCTGTAATTTTATACCATAATTAAAAGGTTTCCTCCTATGAGCTTAATGCTAATAATTTTATCTATTACAATCCTACTTTTCATATGGGGAAAATTTACACCAGATATTATTGCACTCTTGTCTATGCTAAGTCTTTTCCTATTCGGGATTCTAGACTTAAATGAGACGTTGAGCGGTTTTAGTAATCCTACAGTAATTATGATTGCCGCTCTTTTTATTATTGGAGAAGGCTTGTCTCAAACCGGTTGGACAGCTTTAGCTGGAGAAAAATTTATGCAACTAGCAGGAAAAAGTATTACGCGTCTGCTGGTTATAACTAGTTTGGGTGCTGGCGTTCTGTCTGGTATCGTAAGTAATACAGGTACTGTGGCTACACTAATGCCAGTGACTATTTCTTCTGCTTGGAGTATTGGCACATTACCATCAAAATTACTAATGCCAATTGCTTTTGGTTCTAATACTGGTGGTCTTTTAACCTTAACAGGTACACCACCAAATATTATTGTAAATAACACGATGATAGATAGCGGGCTAGAGGGTTTTTCTTTCTTTGAGTTTGGATTAATTGGTCTTCCGTTACTTATTATAGCGCTACTCTATTTTAGATATATTGGGTATAAACTATTACCAAGCAACAAAACAAACAATAAACCCGTTGATATTAGCTCAACACTACACAAGTGGATAGAAGCCTACAAAGTCGATGACAACTATTACAGGCTAAGAGTTCGTTCTGTGTCGCCTCTACTAAATACAAAAATCGGAGATTGGGATTTCGAAAAAGAGCATCGTGTTGCTATCATCAGGATTAAAAGAAGACATCCAAATTTCTTAAAAGGTAATGAGGCATTTATTGAGTTTCCGACCAATTCTACAGAGTTTCTCTATCATGATATTATTACTGTAAAAGGCGATACTGAGGCTATTAATGCGCTAATGATAAAATTTAGACTTGGCCTACTACCACTTGAACCTATTGAAGAAGAATTAAAAACAAATCTTATCAACCAAGAAGTTGGTATGGCCGAGATATTGGTAACTCCAAAATCTGTTTTAGTTGGCCGAAAGATTAAACTAGGGAATTTCTTTCAACGTTTTGGTGTACAACTAATGGCAGCTTCTAGAAATAATAAACCTTTTACAGAGCGTGAAATAACTGTAAAAGCAGGTGATGCTTATCTTGTTAGAGGTATCTGGAGTGACATAGAACAGTTAAAAGAACATCACGAAAATTTAGTGATTTGTGGTAGCCCAGAAGGTATAGCAAAAACAGTAACGCAACTGTCTATAAAATCATACATCGCGTTATTCGCGTTGGTGCTTATGATTACCTTATTAGTATTTAAAATTGTTCCTGGTGCAGTTGCCGCATTAATTTCTGCCGGAATAGTATTAATCTCTGGTAGCGTGCCAATTGCCAAAGCTTATAAAGGTATAAGTTGGATAAGCGTGGTGATGATTGCCGCTATGATACCTATGGGTATCGCATTACAAAAAACAGGTACAGCCCAATTAATTGCAAGTGGTCTGGTTAAAACACTCGGTAGCTTTCATCCAGTGGCATTACTCGCAGGAGTTTTTCTACTGACTACAACGTTTAGCCAAGTGATTAATAACTCGGCAACCGCAGTACTTATGGCACCAATTGTTTTAATAGCTGCTAAAACCCTAAATCTATCTGCAGCACCATTTATGATTGCTGTTGCCATAAGTGCATCTACAGCATTTTTAACACCTGTAGGCACTACAACAAATGCTATGGTAATGACAGCTGGCGGATACAAATTCCAAGACTATTTAAAAGTAGGTGCGCCTTTGCTTCTACTATTTCTAATAACAACGCTATTACTAGTGCCATTGATTTGGCCATTTTAAATAAAGACAATAAAAATAATTTACTCATGGAAACATTATTAAAACAACCGATTATGAAAACAAGAGACCTTACCAAGTATGGACTGAAAGACACCAATGCCCATTGGAATCTTTCACCCGAAGAGCTACAAGCCATTACTATTGCAAAAGGAATGGGAAGAGAAACTGCTAATGGGACATTGGCTATAAATACAGGAAAATTTACTGGACGCTCACCACAGGACCGTTTTCTAGTAAAAGACGATTATACGACAGACCGCGTTTGGTGGGGAAAAACAAATAAAGGTATTTCTCCTGAAAACTTCGATTATTTACAATCTGAAATCGAAAATTACCTAAGCGGAAAAGAAATCTATGTAAGAGACGGCTACGTATGTGCTGACCCAGCTTACAAAATGAATGTAAGAACTATAACAGAATACCCATGGTCTAATATGTTTATTTACAACATGTTTTTAAGACCTACTGCGGAAGAATTAGAAAATTTTGAAGAAGAATGGTTAGTCCTTTGCGCTCCAGGATATGTATGCGAAGAACCATCAAAATACGGTCTTAGACAAGGTAACTTTTCTATCTTAAACTTTACTAAAAAGATAGCATTAGTTGGAGGCTCTGCATATACAGGTGAAATGAAAAAAGGTATTTTCTCTGCATTAAACATGATTCTTCCTGTAGATAAAAATGTCTTACCAATGCACTGTTCTGCTAATGTTGGCGAGGATGGCGATACTGCCATTTTCTTTGGACTTTCTGGAACAGGAAAAACAACACTTTCTGCAGACCCAGACCGTAAACTAATCGGAGATGACGAGCATGGTTGGACCGCAGAAAACCGCATTTTTAATTTTGAAGGTGGATGTTACGCAAAAGTTATTGACCTTACTGAAGAGAAAGAACCAGACATCTACAGAGCTATTAAACCTGGTGCTATTCTAGAAAATGTTGTTTTTAAAGACAACAATGAAGTTGATTATTTTGACAGTAGTATCACTCAAAATACACGCGTTAGCTACCCTATTTATCATATTGATAATATTCAGCAGCCATCTTACGCAGACAATCCTAAAAACATCTTCTTTTTAACTTGTGATGCTTTTGGTGTATTGCCTCCAGTTTCAAAATTAACTCCTGGCCAAGCCGCCTACCATTTTATTTCTGGTTATACAGCTAAAGTCGCAGGTACAGAGGCAGGAATCACAGAGCCTGTACCTTCTTTCTCAGCATGTTTTGGTGAGCCTTTTATGCCATTGCATCCAACCAAATATGCAGAGATGCTAAGCAAAAAAATGCAAGAAGCTGGCGTTAATGTGTGGTTATTAAATACAGGCTGGAGTGGCGGTCCTTACGGCGTTGGCTCTCGTATAAAACTTAAGTACACAAGAGCTATGATTACAGCTATTTTAGAAGGCGAACTAGATAATGTTGAATTTGAACAACATCCAATCTTTGGATTATTTATGCCAAAGTATTGTCCTAATGTTCCAACAGAAATGTTAGACCCAATGAATACTTGGTTACAAAAAGGCGCTTATATTAGTAAGGCTATTCAGTTAGCACACTCTTTCCACTTAAATTTTGAAAAATTTGCAAGTGAGGCGTCAGAACAAATTATCGAAGGCGGTCCACTAATTGATGAGCATCATCACTTAACCGACCACGTTTAATAATTCCATGATTTGGAGAGCCCATTTCTGGGCTCTCTTTTCATTTTATTTATTTATGAAAGTTACCCTATCCTTAAGCCTTTTCTTATTCTCAACTTTTTTAATAGCCCAAAATCCTTCAGAAGATTATTTAGGTTCTTGGTACACCTACGGCAGCAATCACAGACTTAGCGAAAGATTTAGTTTAAGTCCTTACGGGGAATTGCGCTTCTATGAGCCTTCTTCCAACTACAATCTTGCTTTTTTCTCTCTGCGAGGTAGTTACCATTTTAAGAACAATCAATCCGTAGGTTTGGGATACGCGTACTTGGATATTGATACCGTTTTTGAATTTGATAACGAGCCCAATGTTCATGAAAACCGAATATTCGAGAATTACTCGGTACAAAAAACATTCGGAAAATTTTTGCTTACACACCGAGCACAATTAGAACAACGTCTTTTAGATTTTAAAGATAGAAACGAAATTCAGAATAGATTAAGATATCGCATTGGCTTGAAATATGTTTTGAATAGCACTTTTTCTGTAAAAATAACTGAAGAACCTTTTATCAATTTTCAAGACCAAGTATTTCATGAAAACAGATTTTATGCTGGTTTAGATATAAAAATATTGAAACACTCTCAACTTCAAATAGGCTATCTAAAACAACATATTAGAAAAAATAACCTAAATAGAATACAAGTTGGTGTAAGTATAAAAACTGACCATAGAAAGCCTAAGCATTTAACAGCTGTTCTATAGCTTGATTAATATCTGCTTTTAAGTCTTTAGCATTTTCTATTCCAACAGAGAAGCGTATCAATTGGTCACTAATTCCAACTGCCTTTCGTTCTTCTTCAGTTAATAAGGCATGCGAAGTTAAGTGCGGTGATATCATTGTACTCTCCACACCTGCTAAACTCATTGATGATTTAATGAGCTTTAAAGCCTTCTGAAACTTGTATGAGTCTAAATCTTCACTTAATTCAAAAGACAACATAGCACCATAACCTTGCATTTGTGCTTTGGCCAATTTATGTTCTGGATGCGATTTTAAACCTGGGTAATAAACTTTGGAGATTTTGGGATGTTTATGTAACCATTTTGCCAATTTCATCGCATTTTTGGTTTGCGCTTTTACACGCAAGCCCAAAGTTTTCATGCTGCGCTCTAGCATCCAAACCGTCATATCACTAAGGCTTCCGCCTAAATTTTTGGAGACATTCCAAATGCGCTCCATATTCGCTTTGGAACTGGCTACAGCACCAGCACAAATATCACTATGTCCTCCGAAGTATTTTGTTGCAGAATGCATTACCATGTCAACTCCAAAGTCTATTGGTTTTTGATTTACAGGAGATGCAAACGTATTGTCAATAGAAGTTAAAATCCCTTTAGTCTTAGCTAGTTGCGTAATGTCTCTTATATCTGTTATAGTTAACAATGGATTAGAAGGCGTTTCAATATGAATTAGTTTTGTATTTTCTTGAATAGCTGCTTCAAAATCTCTTGCTTTAAAACCATTAGTAAATGTATATTCTATACCATACTTTGGAAACTCTTCCTTTATAAAATTAACCGTTCCGCCATATAACGTATTCTGCACCACCAAATGATCACCTTTTTGAAGAAAAGCCAAAAACATGTGACTTATGGCCGCCATACCAGAACCAAAAATCATGGCCGATTCTGCACCTTCTAATGCTGCTATCTTTTTAGATAAATACTCTTGGTTTGGCGTATTAAAATACCGTGGATAGCGCTTGACATCGACATCCAGAAATTCGTAAGACGAACTTAAATACATTGGAGATACAGCGCCTTTAAACTGTTCGTCCTTAACTTCACCAACATGGGTGCAAATGGTATTTACACCTAATTTATCTTTTGACATAGCTTAATTATTAACTCGCATAAAAATAATGAAAACTAGATAAAGCTTCTTTAAACTTTAATAGATTTCCAATACCCTTTTTTAAACCAAACTATGCCTATAATCACGATTAAAACCTCAGCTAATGTTATAGCCATAAACACACCCAAAGGACCAAGGTTAAAAGTTAGTGCCATTAAGTACGCAAAGGGTAATTGAAATAGCCAAAAGCATATAAAGTTAATCCATGTTGGCGTCTTAGTATCTCCTGCACCATTAAAAGCATTAATTACCACCATACCGTATCCATAAAAGACATAACCAGCAGCAATAATTCTTAGACATAACGCACCATTCTTTACAACTTCTGATTCTTGAGAGAATAGTTGTATAATCTGAGGTGCAAATAATAAGTAAACAATGGAAACTATACCCATAAAAATAGCACTATACTTTCCAGTTTTCCAAACGGATTGTTCTGCACGTTCAGGTTTTTGAGCACCTAAATTCTGACCAACTAAGGTCGCTGCTGCATTACTCATACCCCAAGCAGGCATTAACGTAAACATCATAACACGAATAGCTATAGTATAACCTGCTAAAACTTCACTCCCAAACTCACTCATAATACGCATTAAAAACACCCAAGACGACGTTCCTATTAAAAACTGCCCAATACCTCCGAGTGAAACTTTTATAAGATTAAACATCACGGCAACTCTTATGACCAAATCTTTTAGTCCAACCTTAATACGACTCCAACCATAAAACAATACAAAAAGCTGAAAAACAACTGCTGTACCTCTTCCTATGGTTGTGGCTATTGCAGCGCCTTTAACACCGTATGCTGGAATTGGGCCAAATCCAAAAATAAATAATGGGTCCAAAATAATATTAAGACCATTTGAAACTATTAAAGCCCACATGGCTACCGAGGCATCACCTGCACCTCTAAATATGGCATTAATTAGAAAAAGTAACATAATGGTTACGTTTCCGCCCATGAGTATCTGCGTGTAGCCATAACCTTCTTCAATAAGGTCGGCTTCGCCACCCATTAGACTCAGAATCTCTTTAGGATATATAATACCTATGACGCTAATAAAAGCGGCTACAACAACACCCAAGAATATGACTTGCACCGCGGCTTGTGAGGCGCCTTCTTTGTCTTTTTCACCAATTCTTCGTGCAACTATGGCTGTGGCTGCCATACTCAGTCCAATAGCCACAGCATAAACCAGTGTAATTACAGACTCCGTTAAACCAATTGTAGCCACTGCATTAACACTAACTTTTGAAACATAGAAAATATCTACAATGGCGAAGATAGATTCCATCAACATTTCTAAAATCATAGGTATTGATAGCATAAAAACTGCACGACGGATACTACCTGTTGTAAAATCTTGCTCCTTCCCGGAGACAGCGATTTTTAAATTTTTAAAAAATTGTTTTATTGAAATTTTATTGGATTGCATAATATTGAACTGTATAATAAACTTAGCATTCTAGAGTATAGAATACTTTAAACCGCTGAAGTCTTAGCGATAATTTTTCTTTTCCGAAGTGGGCTTATGCAATCATAATGTCACAAATATGCACATTATTTTTTAAATAGAAAGAAAATATAACATACTGGTTAGAAATAGTATGGTCCAAAGACATGTTCTATACCAATTGTAATTTACCAGCTTTTTACAAACGTTATTCACAGGTTTATTGTTGTCTATACTTTGATGTAGCGGCACAAAAACGAGAAATGTTAAAAGCCAAAGTGTGACAATTATACCTAAGCTTAAAATACTGTACCAATTTTGAACTTGGTATAAATGTATTATTCCCAAAATGAGTTGACTAAACATTAATGGTAACACGATTATGGTAACTCGCTTTGTATAAATGCGATGCCATAACAATAAATTAGATTGAGAATAGTATGCAAAACTTGGATAGATTACCAATTGTACTGCCCAAATAAGTACCAGGAAACCAGCATCAACTAATAATCGGACTAACTCTAAACTCATACCTTATTTGTTTTTCTTACTGACCAAGCCCATAGAATGAGCAAAGGATGAATTAGAACTAACCTCACCCAAGCTACCCAAAGCGGTACGCATAGCGACTCAGACATACAACCGCCTTCGGTTATAAAATAGATGTGAGAAGGTATAAAAGCGATGAGCATTAAAATAATACCTTTTACGGCTAACAACCTTGTCTTTTGGATGGCAACACCAATAGCTAAAATAATCTCAACAAAACCACTGAGGTAATTTATAAGCTCAGGAAATGGTAAATAATCTGGAATTAATGGATAGTAGAATTCAGGATTTATAAAATGATAAATTCCAGCAAAAGCATAAAAAGTAATTAGTAAAACACGAAGAACTATAATCACGATAATTTCCATTTATAATCTGTATGGACTTTCTTCAGAATTAAAAAGAAAGGTATCCACCAGATAAAATCGTTTGTAATTAGTGTGTATATAAATTCAAAAGGGACATCTCCTTTTAAGTAATTAAAAATAAAACCTAAAGGACCAAAAATTTTACCTAAAAAACCAACAGCTACAATTGGCCAATGCGTCATAGGGTTATAAGATGCCCACCAATAACCTAAGCCATAAACACCAATAACCATACCCATACCTTGCCAAACCATAGGATGATTTAGCGGTTGCATGCCTACCAAATTAAAAAAATGATTAGGGAATAAAACGACCCAAGCTCCCCATAAAATATTGTAAATAGCTGCTAAGCGAAGTGTTAATCTCATAACTGTAATTTTATGTAAAATTAAGACTTGCTATTAGTCAAATTAAAGCATTTAACTAATCTTTACCAATGTTGTTATAAGCTCTTATAATTATAATAGCCCAAAGCGCCACTAATGCAGAAACAATAATGGAAAACCAAAATACGATATCATCTGCCTCCATTATTAATGATTTTAAGGTAAATCATTACACCAAGTAAAGTCGGAGCCCAGAGACCTACAAAAATACCGTGTAATCTATCACCAGTTAAAAATAAGTACTCTGCGACAATAATTATGACTGCACATAACGCTAACATAAGAAAGTTGGCAGTCCCTAATTTTTTGAAGTAATTCATCTAAAAGGTTGGTTTAACGGTAACAAGTTACACAAAATAGAATTTGATTGTATACAATCTGCTATAAAATTTATGCTATTAATAATGAGCTTTATATTTACGATAAGCAAAAAATGAAATAACCGCAATAATAAATAGGGTGATTGCTATAAACTGAAAACTAATAATTTGGTCTCCACTTGCATAAGCATGGAGTCCCGAAAGGTAAAAGTTAACACCAAAATATGTCATTAAAATACTTCCGAAAGTTAAAACTGAAAGTACATTATATAGCCATTTACTTCGTAAACCTGGAATTAAGCGCATGTGTATTACAAAAGCATAAAGCATAATACTAATTAATGCCCAGGTTTCTTTTGGGTCCCAACCCCAATAACGTCCCCAACTTTCGTTTGCCCACATGCCGCCAAGGAAGTTTCCTATAGTAAGCATAACCAAACCTACCGTTAGAGCCAATTCATTTATAATAGTAATTTCTTTGATATTGATTTTAATTCGCTCTTTGTTCTCATTATTAGTCATTATCATTAAGAATAAAGCCACAAGACCTAAAATCATTCCTATAGCAAAAGGACCATAACTTGCTACGATTACAGATACATGAATCATCAGCCAATAACCTTGTAATACAGGTTGAAGATTACCAATAGCTGGGTCCATCCAATTCCAATGGGCTACCATTAAAATTACGGATACAACAAAAGCAGACGCAGCTATCGTTAATCTACTTTTTCTACCAAATAATAATCCAAACAACATCGTTGCCCAAGACACATAAATCATAGATTCATAAGCGTCACTCCAAGGTGCATGTCCTGATAAATACCAACGTGCTATTAATCCTCCTATATGAAGAACAAATAAAAATATAATGATACCAACTAAGATTTTAACTGCAATTTCTAGAGCCTTACTCCTATGCTTCAATATTTGCCATATTAGCAAGATAAAAAGTAAGGTGCTAGCGTACACGTACCAGCTAAAAAGCCGTTTGAAAATATCATATTTATTATAAGCGATTTCTGTTTCTACTTTAGCGTCAGAAAGCATAACTTCACTGCCGTATTTTTTCTGTGTGGATTTAAAATCCTCTAAAAGTCTGTTGGCATTGGTAAAATCGTTTTTCTGCTTTGCAGCGTTCAACGTCATTAAATAATAACTAAATCCGTTTCTAATAAAATTACCGTAAAGCGAATCTGTTTCTTTTATCTCTTTATTAAAACGCCCAGATTTATACTCGAAAGGCGAAATCCAAGTATTATTTTCGTCGTTAGGAACAGGAAATATTTTAAGAGAACGTCCCTCAATAATGCCTGATAGTAAGCTAAGACGCTCATAAGCCATCTTTATTTCTTTTTGCGAACCGTTTGGTATGGCAGCGCTAAAGGCTTCCTCTAGATAAGGGTCTAGTTTATTTGTTCCGTTTGGATTAATAAAATCCAATAAACTCACATATTTTTCTGATGCCCCAACACCTATAATACTTCTAACCGTATCTGCCTTTCTTGGTGTAAGATAAATTACAGGCATATTATACCAAAGCTGCGGACTTTCCTGTATTGATAAGAAAATCTGAGTTGCGCTAAAGTCTTCATAAGTATCTTTTTTACTGAGCTTTCTTAAAACCTCAGACGCAAAGGTGTGCATAGGCATCATACGACCGCTAACATCTTGTATCACCATTTTTGCAAACTTATCTGCATGTTCTTGTGGTGTTATATTAGCTCTTAAAATAGAATCAAGCAGCGCTTTCTGAGGTCGTTCAATAGCAGCTCCATGGTCGTGACCATCATCAGCCGAATGCTCTTGCGAAAAGCTAAACAGACCAAAGCTTAAAAATAGAACTGTTAGGAGTTTAGCCTTTTTCTTTTTTAACTTTTCGAGTTGCTTTCGTAAATCATCAAAACGGGTATGCTTGGCAAACATAATGGCTAATAACCCAAAATAAAGTAACAGATATCCGGCATAAGTAATGTAGGTTCCCCACATATCATGATTTACGGATAAGATAGTTCCTTTTTCATCTGGGTCATAACCTGATTGAAAAAAACGGTAACCACCATAATCTAGAACATGATTCATGTAGATTCTGTAATCAAAATCGCCTTTATCTTCATCAAAAACAGTGACTTTACTTTCAAAGGATTTAGGAACATTCTGGGTACCTGGATATTTTTCTGCTATAAAATCGTTTAGTTTTATTGAAAATGGCAAATCTATAATTTTGGAACCATAAAGTAGTTCGATATCTAAACCACCAACATTTATGTTTTCAAAACCATTATAAGACCCTTGTCCGCCTAATAAACCAATTTCTTTTGTTTCTCCATTGGCAGTAATATCTAAAACCACACCATCTTCATCGTTCTTGAGAATTTTAGATTTTTTTACAACGCCAAACTTTCCTTTCACCACAGGTTTAGGGAATACGATTTGCATATTTTCTATAACATAGCGAGAACGTAAGGCCAAAGGTTGCAGACTATCCTTAACCAATTTGCCTTGGGTCATAGTTGCCATGGTTAAATACTCGCCATCGTAAGGTGATTGTATAAACAGTCCTTCGTTAGTATTTGTAATGTTTATAGCTCCTTCTTGAAATCTATTAAGTGTAAAGAGAATATTATGAATGTTTTCAATCTCACCTTCTTTCAAGAAATGATTATGAGGTTTTCCGTTACCCGCTTCAACGATTTTAAGATAGGCCTCGCCATTTTCATCTGGAATAATATCTTTTTCGGCACCAACTATAAACTCCTTTAATGCAATGGTAACTTCTGTATCGCCATAATCATACGTTTTATTAAAATCGTTATCTAATCTTGGCGAAAAATCAACTTCTTCTTCTATATTTCTTTGCTGAAATTGCCCATTAACCTGATAGTCTCCCACGATGCGTCCCTTGATGTAAGTTTTAAGCGAAAGCATTTGGCTTGCGGTTTCACCTTCACGAATTGGCATTGCACCCTCGTAGCCAATATAGCGTGTTACGGCTGCACCAAGAATAATAAGTATCCATGACAGATGTAAGATTAAAGTTGCCCATTTTTCTTTTCGCCATAATCGGTATCTGCCAATATTTCCAATAAAGTTAATAAGAAAAAAGACCATGATTGCCTCGAACCACCAAGCATTATAGATAAGCTGCCTAGTGTAAGGTGTTGGAGAGGTTTCCATATTACGGTCTAAAATGGTTCCTACTGCCATAGCAACAGCAAAAACAATAAATAAAACACCTGTAAGTCTTGTTGAAAATAGGAAATTAGCGATTTTCTTTTGCATAGCGTTTGGCTTATTTTAAGCTCGTGCAAAGATACAGTTTTTCACTTGTTTTATATAGTCTAAAACTATCCAAAACGATGTTAAATTTCTTTCAATTATTTTGAAGCATTCAAAGTCTTTAAAATTTTGTTCTGCTCCTCCATTAATTCTGTTAATTGACTTAATAATTCAATGTCCTTGGGCGTGCTTACGGACGTATCGTTAGAGTCTTGTGCTTTCCGTTTTAATCGATTCATTGCTTTTATAACCACAAAAACAGTAAAGCCGATAATTAAAAAATCTAAAAAGACCTCTGCAAGTTTGCCGTAGGCAATTGCAACCTCGTCTACATTCGTAGCGGCTTCTCTAAGAATAAATTTCTGATTTTCTAAATTTACATCTTCCGATAATAGTGATAACGGTGGCAACAACACTTGTTTTGCTAAAACATCGATAACTTTATTAAATGCAGCACCAATGATAATACCTATGGCCATATCCATCATATTCCCTTTTACTGCAAATTCTTTAAACTCTTTTAGTAACTTCATTTTCTTGTTTTTTTAATAGTACAAAATAAATTCTTTTAATATCCAATTAGAATAAGTTTCAAGTTTTGTCATGCTATAATTCTTAGTATTTTAGCAATATGATTTCAGTTGTGTTAATTGGCGCTGGTAATGTCGCTTCGCATTTATATAACGCATTTTTTAATGCCGAGACAGTAGTTGTAAAACAATGGTACAATCGTACGTTTGAAGCTGTTAAATCATTTCAAAATGACACAGAAGTTATCGACGATATTTCTGAGTTAAAAGAAGCTGACGTGTATATCCTAGCTGTTTCTGATGATGCTATTGTAAATGTTTCTAAATCTTTTCCTTTTGATAATCGGTTTGTAGTACACACATCAGGTAGTGTTGGTTTACATGACTTAGACAAAAGGCAAAAACGCGGCGTTTTTTATCCGCTTCAAAGTTTTTCTAAAGATGCCACCATGGATTTTGTAAATGTTCCTATTTGCATAGAGACAGAAGACAAATCTAACCTACAATTGCTAAAAGATTTGGCAGAAGCTATTGGTAGTAAACATTATAAAATATCGACTGAACAAAGACAAACACTTCATCTTTCTGCGGTTTTTGTAAATAATTTTACCAATCAGCTATACAGAATTGCTCACGAAATTAGTGATGCAAAAAGTATTAACTTCGATATACTAAAACCTCTTATCTTGGAAACAGCTAAAAAGGTACAAGACATGTCGCCTTTTAAAGCGCAAACTGGACCCGCAAAGCGCAACGATAAGAAAACATTAAAAAGACATTTAAAATTAATTGAAAAGGAAGAGCATCGTGATATCTATGAATTATTAACCAAATCCATTCAGAAAACACACGGCACTTCGAAAAGCTCAGTGACCAAAAACCATTTTAGAATTAAAAATAAATCCTAAGTATGAGCGATAAAAGCTACAAAGAGTACCTTAACGATATTACCACGTTTATTTTCGATGTTGATGGTGTACTTACCGATGGAACGGTAACTGTAACAACAGATGGCGAAATGCTTAGAACCATGAATATAAAAGACGGATACGCTTTAAAAACTGCGGTGGATAGAGGTTATAACGTTTGTATAATTTCTGGAGGCTCTAATGAAGGTGTTAGAAAACGATTAGAGGGCTTAGGTATTACAGATATTTACCTTGGCGCACAAAACAAAATAGAACAACTAGAAGATTACTTTAATAAAAAGAATATTAAGTATTCGCAAACCCTTTATATGGGAGATGACATCCCAGATTATCCTGTAATGAAATTAGCTGTGCTGCCTTGTTGTCCACAAGATGCTGTGCCAGAAATAAAAAATATTTCTAAATATATCTCTCATAAAAATGGTGGCAAAGGCGCGGCTAGAGATGTTATTGAACAAGTTTTAAAAGTTCAAGGCCAATGGTTTGGAAACTTTAATGCAAAACACGATTAATAATGGCTAGAGGAAGAAGACATAGCACAGGATTTGGCTATATAGGTTTTGGAAACAGTCAAGCGACTTTTAACCAAAATTCTAAGAAACCCTTTTCTTCTTATAAAGAGAAACTAGACCTTGAGGCACATTTGCATTACAAAATGGACTTTCTTCATAAAGATTTAAGCAAAAGTGACAAACAAAAAATTAAGGATAAAATTAGAAAACAAGAACGAATCGCGAACCAACGTACAGCTATTGTTACAGTAATATTATTTAGTGGTCTGGCCTATTCTGTTTATCACCTTATCGAACAAATAATGTCGCGTTAATCTTTTATGATACCATTTCTAAAACTTATTCGTTGGAAAAATTTACTATTACTCATTTTAGCGCAAACCCTGATAAAATACGCCTTACTTGAGCCTTTAAAACTAGAATACGGTTTCGACACTGCTTTGACTAATTTAGGATTTGCCCTTTTAGTTATTGCCACCGTAAGTATTGCTGCTGGCGGTTATATTATTAATGATATTGAAGACGTAGAGGCAGATAAAGTTAATAAACCTAACCATGTTATTATAGGCAAGCACATCAGCGAAAAATTTGCGACTTACCTCTTTATTGCATTAAATTTCATTGGCGTAATTGCAGGATTCTTTTTATCTAATGCTATAGATAAACCTAGCTTTTTTGTGTTATTTATATTAGTATCTAGCGTACTTTACTTATATGCGACCTACTTAAAAAAAATAATAGTAATAGGAAATGTAATAATTGCAGCACTCGTTAGTTTTAGTCTTTTAATTGTTGGTGTGTTCGATTTAATTCCAGTAGTAAGCATAACAAATGCATCTTCGCAATACTTTTTTCTAGACCTAATTAAAGATTATGCACTTTTTGCGTTTATGCTTAATTTTTTAAGAGAACTTATTAAAGATATCGAAGATATCGATGGTGATTATAAAATCGGCGTAAACAGTATTCCAATTGTGTTTGGTAGACAATGTGCTACAAAATTGGTGTTCGGCTTATCATTAATTCCGCTTGTACTAATTATCATTTATCTCACTAAAAACCTATATCAGCAAACGCTGGCGTTAATTTATGTTTTAGTATTTATTATTGCCCCTATGATATATAGCAGTATTAAAATATATAATGCAGAACATAAAACCGATTACAAGCACGTAAGCAGCATTCTAAAACTGGTAATGTTATTTGGTGTTTTATCGCTTCTCTTATTTCAATTTATATTATTAAACTAATGCTGAAAGAACATCTTAAATCGCAACGAATTATTTTGGCCTCGGGTTCTCCAAGACGGCATGAGTTTTTCAAAGCACTAGACTTAGAATTTGAAGTAAGACTAAAGCCTGTTGAAGAGATATATCCAGAGCATCTTCAAAGAGAAGACATAACAGATTACCTTTCTAAACTTAAAGCAGAACCTTTTCTTCCAGAATTAAAACAGAATGACATATTGGTAACAAGCGACACGATTGTTTGGCATAATAATAAGGCGCTTGGCAAGCCGAAAGATGAAAACGAGGCTTACAAAATGATAAAATCTTTGAGCAATGCCACACACAGTGTAATATCGTCTGCTTGTTTCACGACTTTAACGCAACAAATTGTAGTCAATACAACAACATGGGTTACGTTTAAACGGTTGTCTGATGAGGAAATTTGGTACTACATCAACAACTTTAAACCCTTTGATAAAGCTGGCGCTTATGGCATACAAGAATGGATTGGTGCAGTAGGTATAACAGCCATAAAAGGCTCTTACAACAACGTCGTTGGTTTACCCACACATTTAGTTTACGAAACGTTAATACGCATGGCTAACGATAAATAACATCGTATCTTTATGTCAAAACTAGAAAAATGAATAATCCGATAAAAAGCATGACCGTTTTTACGAGCTTATTATCCTTACTTGTCATTGCATTTTCATGCAAAGAAGAGCAAAAACCTATAGACAAGCAATTAGCAGTTACCGATAATACAATTAAAACCGAGATACTTAAATCTGCGGAACCACTTAGCAAAGAATTTAATGACTATTGGTATGCCGGAGAGGCTGAAATATCGTCTTACAAACTCGAGCAAGCGCGTTATGGCGAAATGCGAGACGGTACGGCTGTTTTGGTATATGTGACCGAAGATTTTTTACCAGAAGAGCAAGTAAAGGCAGATAACTACAGTAAAGACAATACCTCTGTTCTAAAGCTTAATGCAACTAAAAACTTTAATACAGGAATATATCCTTACTCAATAATGCAGAGTACGTTTTATCCTGTGGCAAATAACCAACATGCTCTAAAAGTAACGGCATCTATCCAAGAATGGTGCGGACATGTTTACGCGCAATTAAATAATAGAGATAATTTTGAAATTAAAGCTCACTCCTACTTCGAGACCGAAGCAGACCAAAATTTAAATTTAGAAAAGTCAATTACAGAAAATGAAATTTGGACACAATTACGAGTTAATCCTAAATCACTCCCAACGGGAGAACTAAAAATTTTACCATCGTTAGAATTTTTAAGATTAAAACACTTAAAATTTAAAGCCTTAAACGCAGAAGCGACTTTAAATGACGATTCGTATAAAATCCACTATCCTGAAATAAACAGAACGCTAAAAATTAACTTCAATCCTAATTTTCCATTTGATATTATTAGCTGGGAAGAAACATATCCAGATGGTTATGGGCCAAATGCCAAACTTTTAACGACAAAGGCTAATAAAATAAAAACCATTAAATCTGCCTACTGGAGTAAAAATTCAAATTCAGACGAAAATTTAAGAAATACACTTGGGTTAGAATAATTGAGTAAAAACTAAACTATATTTGTGTTAAACAGATTAACGTTAGTTATGCTCAATTTTTTTAATATATATAAGACAGAAATTATATATACCATTATTCTGCTTATCATCCTCTTAATCATTAGAGCGTTTATAGTAATTGCAGTAAAAAAGATTGGAAAAACAAGTGGTACTACTGAAGCAAGGGCAAATCTCATTGGCCGCTATGTCACTGTTACAATTTTTCTCTTAGGTGCGCTCATTGAAGCCTTTGTGCTAGGTGCAAATTTTGGGGATATTTCTCTTTTATTTTCTTCCGTTTTTGCTGTAATTGGCATTGCGCTATTTGCAATTTGGTCGATTTTAAGCAATATTACATCTGGCGTAATTATGTTTTTTTCATTTCCCTACAAGGTAGGAGACAAAATTAAAATTCACGATAAAGATTTCCCCGTTGTAGCTATTATTGAAGATATTCGCGCGTTTCAACTTATTCTAAGAGAAGATAATGGCGATTTAGTCACTTACCCAAACAACCTAATATTACAAAAACCTGTAACGCTTATCCAAAAGGATGCCTTAGATGATAGTAGTATTTTGTAAATTGAAGCATTATGGGTAAAAAACGTACAGAAAATTACAAAAAACACGTTGGGCAGGTACCAGGCTCTGTTATATATACTGGAAAAAAAACAAATAAAAAACTTCACATTCATTCTTTTGACTATACAAAGGAAAGTATTGAAGAAACCGTACTTCTTAACATAGAAGATGCATCTGCCTATAAAGAAACATCATCCGTTACTTGGATAAACATCAATGGACTAAATTATACGCAAGAAATCTCTAATATCGGCAATCAATACAATCTTCATCCTCTTGTCTTAGAAGATATTACGCATACAAGCCAGCGTCCTAAGATAGACGAATACGAAGATTACATCTTCGTAGTTTTAAAAATGCTGTACTATGACGAAAAAGAACAAATCGTTGTAGAACAGGTAAGCTTTATTTTAGGCAAAAACTATGTATTAACCTTTCAAGAAGCAGAAGGCGATGTTTTCGATACGATTAGAGAACGACTTCGTGAGAACAAAGGCCGCATAAGAGGATTAAAATCCGATTATCTTATGTATGCATTAATAGATGCTGTTGTCGATAATTATTTTAGCGTTATCGAAACCCTAGGTAATAAAATTGAAGATTTAGAAACAGAACTTTTTTCTGGAAATACAAGAGAAGATATTAATATTGAAATTCAGCAACTAAAACGCGAAATCCTAAAAGTTAGACGTGCTATTTTTCCGCTTAGAGAGATTATAAGTCGTATTGAAAAGTCTGAAAATTCGCTAATAAACAAACGCACAATTACCTATTACAGAGATGTTTACGACCATTTAATTCAAGTGTCAGAAAATATAGATATTTATCGCGAAATGATTTGGAGTTTAATGGACATGTACATGACAACAATTAGTAATAAGATGAATGAAGTCATGAAAGTACTGACCATTATCGCCACTATCTTTATTCCTTTGACCTTTATCGCTGGTATTTATGGAATGAATTTCGAATACATCCCAGAGCTTGACTATAGGTATAGTTATTTTATTCTTTGGGGCATAATGATAGTTCTTTTTGTTGGTATGCTTTATTACTTCAGAAGAAAAAAGTGGTTATAAAATCTTAATTCTTTTTTTATTTATTGTCATAATTTACTTACTTGTGATCTTTAAATTTTTAATCATGACAAGACAAGAGCATCTTAAATTCTGTAAAACCTGTACTAATCGAGAAATGGATATGAAAGTGGGCATAGTATGTAAACTAACTAATAGCATAGCCGATTTCGAAGATGAATGCAAAGATTATACTATTGATAATGATGCCGTAGCAAGTATAAATAATGAAGACACTTTGGAGCATACCGAGGTGTTAGGTAAGATTTCTAACGAACATTTAGAAAAATTTAGAGCAGAACAAAACTTAAAGGCGGGCATATTTGCCAGTATTTTAGTCGGAGTCATTGCAGCATTAGGATGGGCAGCGATAACCGTAATGACAGAGTTACAAATAGGTATAGTAGCTATTGCTATTGGTGCTGCTGTTGGATTAACAATGCGTTTTATCGGTAAAGGTATAGACCAAGTTTTTGGAATTTCTGGAGCCATTATAGCATTATTAAGCTGTGTCCTAGGAAACTTTTTAAGCATTCTCGGATTCATAGCTAATCAATACGAGTTAGGATACTTAGAAACATTATTATCGTTCGACTACTCAATGACGTTTGCTATAATGAGTGAAACTGCAAGCCCTATGGACTTAGTTTTTTACGCTATTGCAGGATACGAAGGGTATAAATTTTCATTTAGAGCCTTTACCGAAAGAGATATTCATGATTTAGCGCATAAAGACTCTAACCGTTAAATAAATCTAAAATCCCACATACAGCATAGTAACTTTTTTACCTTTGAGAAGCAACTAACTGAAAAACTATGCATCGCATAAAACAAGGTATTCTATTACTTTTCGTTTTTACATTCTCTGTAAATGCGCAACAACCAAAAAAACTAAATTCATCAGAAATTTACGAAGCAATTCAGAAGCTAAACGTTTTAGCTTCGGTGCTTTACGTGGCAGCACATCCTGATGACGAAAATACGAGGCTCATATCGTATATGTCCAATCATGTAAAAGCCCGCACTGCTTACTTATCCTTAACGCGAGGCGATGGTGGACAAAATTTAATAGGACCAGAACTACGAGAATTATTAGGTATTATGCGTACCCAAGAATTACTTGCCGCTAGACGTGTTGATGGTGGTGAGCAACGCTTTACACGAGCTAATGATTTTGGGTATTCTAAACACCCTGATGAAACATTAAGTATTTGGAATAAAGACGAGGTTCTAGCCGATGTTGTATGGAATATAAGACAGTTTAAACCAGACATTATCATCAATCGTTTTGACCATAGAACGCCAGGTCGTACACACGGCCATCACACAAGTTCTGCAATGCTTAGTTTAGAAGCGTTCGATTTGGTTGGTGATGCTACAAAATATCCTGCTCAACTAAAATATGTAGATACATGGCAACCTCAGCGCATATTCTTTAATACGTCCTGGTGGTTTTACGGTAGTCAAGAAAAATTTGAAGAAGCGGACAAAAGCAATATGGCCAGCTTTGATATAGGTGTTTATTACCCATTAAAAGGTTTATCTAATAACGAGGTAGCTTCCATTGCGAGTAGCCAGCATTTGTGTCAAGGCTTTGGGCGTTTATCCACACGTGGAACGCAACAAGAATACATTGAATTGCTAAAAGGTGAGTCTTTAAATAGTACAAACAATCCGTTTGAAGGCATAGACATCTCTTGGAATAGAATTGAAGGCGGTAAGGCTATTGGTGAACTTCTAAAGACGGTAGAAAACAATTTCAATTTTGCAAATCCATCAGTGCATATTCCTGATTTGCTTAGAGCTTATCAACTGCTTCAAACTATAAAAAATGAACACTGGAAACAAATAAAAACTGAAGAACTAAAAACCATTATTCAGGCATGTGCCGGACTATATTTAGAAGTTTCTGCAAATAGTCCTTCGGCTACTAAAAATGAAGCAGTAAAACTTCAAATTGAAGCCTTAAACCGCAGTGCTATTAATATAGAATTAGACTCTTACAAGATGACTTCTATAGATAATACCATTTCAAAAAATATTCAGCTTTTACCAAACCAACGCATTAATATAGAAGAAGGCATAACCATCCCTAGTACTATAAACTACACCAACGCCTACTGGTTAAACGAGAAAGGGAGCTTAGGCATGTACAAGGTTAACGACCAAGCCCTAATTGGTAAACCAGAAACGCCTAGAGCTATAAATATGACATTTAATTTAAATATCGAAGGCGTTATAATTCCATTTACAAAACCTGTCGTTTACCGTTATTCAGAACCTGATAAAGGCGAATTGTATCGTCCGTTTGAGATTGTACCTCCAGTTTCTGCAAGCCTAAAGGATAAGGTATTTATTTTCGAGAATGACAAACAGCGAGATATCGAAGTAAGTGTTAAAGCAGGTAGAAATAATATAGATGGTTATGTTCAGCTTGCGTATCCTAACGATTGGAACGTCTATCCAGAAAAACAGAAAGTAACGATTAAAAATAAAGGTGATGAGCAAACTTTGGTGTTCACAGTAATCCCACCTAAAAATCAGAGCGAAGGCTTAATTTCTCCGATGGTTAATATAGATGGCGAATTCTACACAAGAGAGCTCGTAGAGATAGACTACAGCCACATTCCCTACCAGACCGTTTATTTACCTAGTGAGAGTAAGTTAGTGCGTTTAAATATTCAGAAAAAAGGCAATAACATTGGTTACATAGAAGGCGCAGGTGACGTTGTTCCAGAGAGTCTTAGACAAATTGGCTATAACGTAACCATCATACAGCCAGAACAAATTAATTCTGACAATTTAAAAGATTTTGATGCTATAGTTGTTGGTATTAGAGCTTACAATATTTTGGATGACTTAAAGTTTAAGCAAAAATACCTGCTGGATTATGTAAAAGAAGGCGGAAATCTAGTTGTGCAATACAATACAAGCAGACGTCTCAAAGTCGACGATTTAGCACCTTACGAATTACATCTATCTCGAGATAGAGTGACAGATGAAAATGCCGAAGTTAGAATTCTTGAGCCTAATCATCCGCTTCTAAACTTTCCAAATAAAATCACAGAAAAAGATTTTGAAGGTTGGGTACAAGAGCGCGGCTTATATTTCCCCAACAAATGGGCAAAAGAGTTTACACCTATATTATCTGCAAATGATAAAGGCGAATCGGCCAAAGACGGTGGTCTTTTAATAGCTAAATATGGTAAAGGCAACTATATTTATACAGGTTTAAGTTTCTTTAGAGAATTCCCTGCTGGTGTTTCAGGAGCCTATCGCCTATTTGCCAATATGCTTTCAGCTGGAAAAGAAGATATCCCAAACAAAAAATTAAACGACTAAATCATGGATAAACAAACACACGAAAAACAGCCATGGTTAAAGTCATACACTTTAGTTCTAGTGGCAAACTTAATTTATATCATTCTATTTTATTTTATAACTCAAGCATTTTAGCATGGTATTAAGTTGGATAGATTGGACGGTACTTTCAGCAACACTTTTAACCATCGTGGGTTATGGTACTTGGGTTACAAGACATAATAAAAGCGCACAAGATTACATAAAAGGCGGAAACACAACACGTTGGTGGACAATAGGTTTGTCCGTTATGGCCACTCAAGCTAGCGCCATTACCTTTTTGTCTACAACAGGACAGGCGTTTTCTGATGGTATGGGCTTTGTACAATTCTATTTTGGCTTACCAATAGCCATGGTTATTATTTGTGCTGTTTTTATACCATTATATCATCGCTTAAAAGTGTATACAGCTTACGAATTCTTAGAAAATCGTTTCGATTTAAAAACCCGTAGTCTTACTGCTATTTTATTTTTAATTCAGCGCGGATTAGCAGCAGGAATTACCATTTTTGCTCCGGCTATTATTCTTTCAATTGTATTAGGAATAAACATTATTTATCTTAACGTTATCATTGGTTTTCTAGTAATTATATACACAGTTTCTGGTGGTACAAAGGCAGTAACTGTAACACAAAAGCAACAAATGTTTGTGATTTTTGCTGGAATGTTAGCTGCATTATTTATCACTTTAAATTTAATTCCTGACGAGGTATCCTTTACGGATGCTTTGGAGATTGCTGGTTCAAGTGGTCGTATGGAAGTTTTGGACTTTTCGTTCGATTTAGAAAATAGATATACCGTTTGGTCTGGACTTATAGGCGGAACATTTTTAGCACTCTCTTACTTCGGAACTGACCAAAGTCAAGTACAACGCTACTTGTCTGGGAAAAGCATGAAACAAATGCAAATGGGACTTATCTTTAATGGTCTTCTAAAAGTTCCAATGCAATTTTTTATACTACTCGTTGGAGTTATGGTATTTGTATTTTATCAATTTAACCCAGCGCCATTAAATTTTATTGACGCATCAACCGAGACTGTGTTAGCTTCAGAATATGGCGACGAATACAGAACGCTTCAGAAAAAACAAAATATCCTTTTTAATGAGAAAAAAGCACTAAGCCTTTTAATGGCTAAAGAGAATAATGAGAGTTTAAAAACACAAGCTTATAGGTTAGATAGCATAGAAAAAGCATATCGATTAGAGTCTAAATTCTTAATAAAAAAAGCTATTGACTCTGATTATACAATAGCATACAACAATTTGAAGTCGGAGGTTGATAAACTCTCTGCAAACCCTAAAAGTGAAGATTACATAGCAAAATCCGAAGAATTAGATACTTTGTATAAGTCTTCAGCAAAAGACACCCAAACAAATGATAGGGATTACATGTTTATCCGATTTATACTTAACCATTTACCCGTTGGACTCATTGGCCTGTTACTTGCGGTAATTCTGTCTGCCGCCATGTCTTCGACTGCTTCTGAGATAAATGCATTGGCTACAATTACATCAATAGATTTATACGGCAGAAACGTTAAAGGCGAAAAAGACGAAGCACACATGGTTAAAGTCACTAAATTATTTACATTGGCTTGGGGCATCGTAGCAATAATTATTGCCTGCTTTGCTAATTTGGCAGAGAATCTTATTCAGCTAGTAAATATTATTGGTTCTATTTTCTATGGAAATGTGCTAGGCATATTCTTATTGGCCTTTTTCTTTAAACATATAAAAGGGAATGCCGTTTTTACCGGAGCTCTTATTACTCAGGTAATCATAATTATTGGTTGGTGGTACGATTGGATGCCTTACTTATGGCTCAATTTATTTGGTTGCGTATTGGTTATTCTTATTGCCAATATGCTTCAATTATTAAGAAATAAAGACTAAAAAATCAAAACAAAAAAGCGACTGGTCACTGAGATTCTCGAAGTGCAGTCGCTTTTTTGTTTTAATAGCACTGTAAATTACATTGCGCCCCATTCTTTTAATGAGTCTTTATTCATTTTTACGTATCCAGCATTACCAGATGCCTCAGCATCAGCAAGTGAAGCTTTTGCAGCTTTTATAGCTCCAGCTTTATCGCCAGCTGCAGCATAAATCAATGATTTTTGTCTTAAATGCCAGAAACGTGGCTTTTCAATCATACTTAAAGCTTTGTCCATCCATTCTTTGGCTTTATTTATGTCTTTTCCTGCGTTCATGTAGTACACAGCCGAAGCATATAAATCATTTGCAGATGGGCCATTCATTACTCTATCAATTGCAGCGCTAACCGTTTTATCTGTTGGTACTGTAAAAGGTATACCTGCATAAGATTTCTCCCAAATTAACTCAAGCGTTCCTCCATTGTCAGTAATGTTGTTAATATCAATAGCAAATGTTTCTACATTAAAAGGAATTTCCTCAACATCAACCTTTGCTGTTGCTACGACCTTGCTATCGTCCCATTTTTGTGGTGCTCCCCAGTTTTCAGTATCGCTATATAACATAACATCCCATTGCTTTGCAGAATTAAGCTTTGTAAAGATGGCATACGTTCCTGCTTTAACATCTTGTCCAGCGAAAGTAACATCGTCACTAAATGTTATGGTAGTATTCTTATTAGCACCTGTACGCCAAATAGAGCCCCATGGCTCTAACTCTCCAAATATTGTTCTTCCTTTTACTCCAGGTCTTGAATATTCTATAGTAATATCAGTTAACCCCACCTTTTGTTCCAATTTTGCACTTGGACTTGGCTGTGGTGTTTCAATCTGTGCATTGACACTAAACATTAGTGCTAGGGCAAATGCAAATAATACGATTTTTTTCATTTTAATATGGTGTTAGTGTTTAATTTTTCACCGTAAAATTACGACTTCAATACTCCTACTAATGTTAAGAAAGACTTAAAATAGGTACCTATAATAATTACCAATTCTGTCCTTTTTTAAAGATAAATCTTGTTTAGAAAAATACTTAATCGTAATATTGCAATAAACAAATAAAGTAGCCATATGGGACTTGTCAGATCTGAAATATTTACAGACCAACAAAACAAGATTTCGCTTTTAGCAAAAGCATTTGCGCATCCGGCAAGAGTCGCCATTTTACAACATATTTTTAACACAGACACTTGTATATGTGGTGATTTAGTTGATGAAATCGGTTTGGCGCAATCCACTATTTCTCAACATCTCAAGGAATTAAAAACTATTGGATTAATCAAAGGTAACATCGAAGGCACTAGCGTGTGCTATTGCATAGATAAAGAACAATGGACTGAAATGAAATCTATCATAAATCAGTTTTTGAATCAAGACATAACGAATACTAATTGCTGTTAAAATGACACTTTCAGAAATAAAAAAACACCTCGAAACGCTTGAAACGATTGAATTCAAACTCCCAAATGGCGAGTTAGTGCCTAGTCATTTTCATGTCACAGAAGTAGGGAAAATTTCAAAAACTTTTATAGACTGTGGTGGAACACTGCGTCAAGAAAGTGTGATTAACTTTCAACTTTGGGAAGCTAACGATTACGACCATCGTTTGCACCCAGAAAAACTACTAAATATTATAACGCTTTCTGAAGAAAAATTAAAGTTAAGAGACGTAGATATCGAAGTCGAGTATCAATCGGACACCATCGGAAAATACGGATTAGGCTTTGATGGCAAAAGCTTTTTATTGACCTCTAAGCAAACCGATTGCTTAGCAAAAGATAATTGTGGAATACCAACCCTAAAACCTAAACTAAAACTTTCAGAATTACAAAATCAAGCAACATCTTGTTGTACACCAGATTCTGGTTGTTGTTAAAATCGAATAAATGGATATGAACGAAAAATTAAATCATCTGATTGAAACTCTAGAGCCATCTACAATATCAGAAGAAAGAAAAGGTATACTTAATGAGCTAGTAGAATTCATTCAATCAAAAAAGGATAAAAATCTTCCAGTAAACCTTAATTTTATTTGTACACACAATTCGCGACGAAGTCACTTATCACAGATTTGGGCACAAACCATGGCTTACAAATTCAATATAACTGAAGTGTTTTGTTATTCTGGAGGAACGGAAGCCACAGCGATGTTTCCCGTTGTTGGAGATACACTTGTAAAACAAGGGTTTCAAATTAATAAAATATCAAACGAAAAAAATCCGGTTTATGCTGTAAAATACGCTGAAGACCGCCATCCTATCGTGTGTTTTTCAAAAACCTTTGATGCTGATTTTAATCCCAAAAACAGCTTTGCTGCAGTAATGACTTGCTCGCATGCCGACGAGAATTGTCCTTTTATTGCTGGTGCAGAACAACGTATTCCTGTGAGGTATGACGACCCAAAAGCGTATGATAATACACCGCTTCAACTTGAAAAATACGAAGAGCGTAGTCTTCAAATTGCTACAGAAATGAAATATGTGTTCTCAAAAATCAAATCCTAAAATGGCACAAAAAAAATTAAGTTTTCTTGATAAAAATCTAACACTTTGGATTT
Source organism: Winogradskyella wandonensis (assembly GCF_004346845.1). Lineage (GTDB taxonomy): Bacteria > Bacteroidota > Bacteroidia > Flavobacteriales > Flavobacteriaceae > Winogradskyella > Winogradskyella wandonensis. The sequence goes on from NZ_SMGI01000005.1 coordinate 119,292, forward strand.
TTGCAGCGATGCTAGTAGGCGTTGCAATTGGCTATTTTATACCCTCTTTTCCAGAAATCTTAAATACATTCAACAGCGGTACAACTAATATTCCTATTGCCATTGGTTTAATTTTAATGATGTATCCTCCTTTGGCTAAGGTCAATTATGCGTTGTTGCCAAAGGTTTTTAGAAATACAAAGATTCTTTCGATTTCTCTTATTCTTAATTGGGTGATTGGTCCTGTATTAATGTTTGTTTTGGCCATAACATTTTTGAGAGACTACCCGGAATACATGGTAGGACTTATTTTAATTGGATTGGCACGCTGTATAGCCATGGTGTTGGTTTGGAATGATCTAGCCGAAGGAAATACCGAATATGGTGCTGGATTAGTTGCTTTAAATAGTGTTTTTCAAGTATTTGCTTACAGTTTTTATGCATGGATTTTTATTACTATACTACCTCCATATTTTGGCTTTCAAGGTGCAATTGTAGATATTTCCATAGTAACGATTGCAGAAAGTGTTGCAATTTATTTAGGCATTCCGTTTGCATTAGGAATATTGAGTAGACTCATATTAGTTGAACTAAAAGGTGAAGATTGGTATAGGACCAAATTTATTCCAACAATTTCTCCCTTAACTTTAATAGCGCTATTATTCACCATTGTAATCATGTTTTCATTAAAAGGTGAATTAATTGTTCAAATTCCTTTTGATGTTCTAATTATTGCCATTCCTTTGCTCATCTATTTTGCGTTAATGTTTATAGTTGGCTTTTTTGTTACAAAAGCTATGGGAGCGGAATATGATAAAACGGCATCAGTAGCTTTTACCGCAGCAGGAAATAATTTTGAGTTGGCTATTGCCGTAGCTATTGCTGTTTTTGGGCTAAACTCTGGTCAGGCCTTTGCTGGAGTCATTGGTCCATTGGTCGAAGTACCTGCACTAATCTTATTAGTTCGTGTATCGTTTTGGCTGCGAAAAAGGTTTTATTTAGGAGATGTATCATAGAATCTAATTCTATAAGTTAAATTTTGTTTAACTGTACATTAAAATAGTTAAACAAATAGTATCTTTACATTGTAAAATCAATACAATGGCAAAGAAAAAATCAATCTCACAAACAGACCTAATCACATTTTACATGGATTACGTGCTCATGCACGACCATAAACCAAAATCTGTCTATGCATTTGCTAAAGACAATAATTTTGAAGAGTCTAAATTCTATGAGCATTTTGGGTCGTTTGAAGCTTTAGAACAATCTATTTTTAAAGTATTTTTCGATAATACACTCACTGCTTTAGAAAAAAGCGAAGACTATCAGTCTTTTGATGCGCGTAACAAACTACTTAGTTTTTACTACACCTTTTTTGAAAACTTAACAGCAAACAGAAGTTATGTGGTTCATGCTTTAGGAAACCAAAAAGAAGGTATGAAATCTTTAAAAGTACTTTCGCACTTAAAGAAAAGTTTTAATAACTACATAGAACGTCTTGGTATAAATACTATAGATTTAAAGCAAGAACAATTCGAAAAACTTCAAAATAGAGGTTTAAAGGAATCAGCATGGTTTCAATTATTAGTAACTATGAAATTCTGGTTAGATGACACCTCACCGTCTTTTGAAAAGACCGACATTTTTATAGAGAAATCTGTAAAAGCAAGTTTCGATTTAATAGATACAACACCACTTAAAAGCATTATTGACTTTGGCAAATTCTTGTTCAAAGAAAGAATGCATAACAACTAATACTGATACCTTCAGCATAAATGAAAACCATAGACAGCATACCCATTAGTAAAATTTCTCGAGCAACTAAACTAGTTTCTACGGGTGCAAAAGTTGGTGTTAATTATCTAAAATATTACGGAGACAAAATGGTAAATTCTAAAGAAGATGCCAAAGAACGTCTCAATCAAAATAACGCAGAAGACATTTACGATAGCCTTAAAAAGCTTAAAGGAAGTGCGCTTAAAGTAGCGCAAATGCTTAGCATGGAAAAAAGTATTTTGCCAAAGGCGTATGTCGAAAAGTTCTCATTATCACAATTTTCGGTTCCCCCATTATCACCTCCATTGGTGCTAAAAACGTTCAAAAAATATTTTGGGAAGCATCCCGAAGATTTGTTCGATACTTTCAACGCAACCTCAGTAAATGCTGCCAGTATAGGGCAGGTCCACCTTGCAGAAAAGGATGGGAAAAAATTTGCTGTGAAAATTCAATACCCTGGGGTTGCAGAAAGTATTGCATCAGATTTGGCACTGGTAAAACCAATTGCTATTAAAATGTTTAATATAAAAGGTAAAGATTCTGATAAATATTTCAAGGAAGTAGAAAATAAGCTTACCGAAGAAACCAACTATTTACTAGAAATTGAACAAAGTAAAGCGGTTGTAGAGGCTTGTAAGCACATTCCAAATCTCGAGTTTCCTAATTATTATGAAGACTTATCATCCGAGCGCATCATTACGATGGATTACATGAAAGGTGAGCACCTATCTGAATTTGTTGCACACAATACAAATCAAGAGGTCTCAAACAAGTTAGGTCAAGCGCTGTGGGACTTTTATATGTATCAAATCCATAAGCTTAGAAAAGTTCATGCAGACCCGCACCCTGGTAATTTCCTAATTTCTGAAGAAGGAAAATTAATCGCTTTAGATTTTGGTTGTATGAAGGAAATTCCAGAATCGTTTTACGTGCCTTATTTTGAATTAGCCAAAAAAGAAAGTTTAGAGGACGAGACATTTTTCACTAAAAAATTATACGAATTAGAAATTTTACGTGAAGATGACTCAAAAGAAGAAATAGAATTTTTTAGCGCCATGTTTCATGACTTGCTGAGCTTATTTACACAACCATTTCATAATGAAACTTTTGATTTTTCAGACCCAAATTTCTTCAATCAAGTTGCAGAAATGGGACAACGCTATTCAAAGAGTACAGAGCTTAGAAACATGAATGGTAATCGAGGCTCTAAACACTTTATTTATATTAATCGTACATTTTTTGGATTGTATAATCTCATGTTCGATTTAAAAGCTGAAAATGTAAAAATCAACAACTTTATCAATCTTTAAATGGCAGAATTCAGTTTAGAAGACATAAACAAAATGCATCATTTGTACCGTATCAACTTAATTAACAGTTGTTCTGGTTACAAATCTGCAAATCTTATTGGTACCAAAGATGCTGCTGGCAATTCCAATCTCGCTGTTTTTAGCTCGTTAACCCACATGGGGTCTAATCCAGGATTATTAGGTGTTTTTATGCGGCCTACAACTGTAATTAGACATACGTATGAAAATTTAAAAAACACAGGATATTACACCGTAAACCATATCCACGAGCAAATTATAGCAGATGCGCATCATACCTCTGCCAAATATGATAAATCTATTTCTGAGTTTGACGTCACTGAATTGCAAGAAGAATATAAAGACCATTTTCATGCACCATTTGTGGCAGGGTGCCCAATACAAATTGCCATGAGTTTTGTTGAAGAATATCACATCAAAGCCAACAATACCATTTTGGTTGTTGGTAAAATCGAAAAGCTATATGTGCCAGATGAATTGATAGAGAAAGATGGTTTTATTAATTTGTCAAAAGGGAAAGTAGCAACTATTAATGGTTTGGATGGTTATGCCGTACCTGATTTAAAAACACGTTTAGAATACCAACGTCCAAAAGCTGGATTTGCACATAGAGATTAAAATGCTTAAAAGCGCACACTATCATGAAAATTCTACTTACCGGTACTACAGGTTACATAGCAAAGCGCCTTGCGCTACAGTTGCTAGAAGACGACCATGAACTAGTTTGCTGTGTAAGAGACATGGAGCGTATCCCAGATGAAATCGAAGACCATCCACAATGCACATTTATAAAAGTTGATTTTTTAGAGCCAGAACTTGCAGAAATCCCAGATGATATCGAGGTTGCTTATTATTTAATACACTCGATGTCTAATTCTAGTAATGACTTCGAGGAACTTGAAAAAAAATGTGCTCAAAACTTTAAAGAGCTCGTTAACAAGACTCAGTGCAAGCAAGTTATTTATCTAAGTGGTATTGTAAATGATGACTCGTTATCAAAGCATTTAAAATCGCGTCTTCAAGTTGAACAAACTTTAAAATCTGATAATTATGCCTTGACGACGTTCAGAGCTGGAATAATTGTAGGAAGTGGAAGTGCATCTTTCGAAATTATTAGAGACATCGTAGAGAAATTACCCTTTATGATTACACCTAAATGGCTAAACACAAAAACACAACCCATTGGCATCCGAGATGTATTAACGTATTTGTCTGGGGCCTTAGGCAAAAAAGAACTTTACAACAATTCCTATGATATTTTTGGTCCGGAAATATTGACTTACAAACAAATGCTCCTGCAATTTGCAGAAGTAAGAGAGTTAAAACGATACATTGTTACACTTCCGGTTTTAACACCTAAGTTATCTTCGTATTGGCTTTATTTTGTGACATCAACGTCATTTCAATTGGCCTCGGCACTTGTGGATAGTATGAAAGTAGAAGTTATTGGTAAGGAAAGTGACATCAATGAGCATATCGATATTCAGCCAATGACCTACAAAACAGCGGTTGAGTTGGCTTTTCAAAAAATTGAACAAAATTCTGTGATTTCTAGTTGGAAAGATGCCGTAAGTAGCGGCGTTTTTAAAGACCAGCTTTCTAAGCATATCGAATTGCCACAATACGGCTGTTTTAAAGATGTAAGAAGCCGCGTTATTGAAGACGAAGAATTTACCATAAACCAAATCTGGAGTATCGGTGGACGTAACGGCTGGTATAGCTTTAACAGATTATGGAAAATTAGAGGTTATATAGACAAACTTTTTGGTGGTGTTGGTCTTAGACGCGGACGCACACATGACACGTATTTAGAACCTGGTGACCCACTCGATTTTTGGCGTGTACTTTTTGCCGATAAAAAAGAGAAACGCCTTCTATTATTTGCTGAAATGAAACTACCTGGTGAAGCGTGGTTAGAGTTTAAAATCGTAAAAGACAAACTATTTCAGCGTGCTGTCTTTAGACCAAAAGGTGTTTGGGGTCGATTGTATTGGTATGCCGTTTTACCATTTCATGCCTTTGTATTTAACGGAATGATTAACGCATTGGTAACTAAGAAATAAAATGCCTAGAGGCGTAAAAAAAGAAAATCTACCAACAAAAGTATGCCCAATTTGTGAACGCCCGTTTACGTGGCGAAAAAAATGGGCAAAGGATTGGGATAATGTAAAATATTGTAGTGAAAGATGCAGAAAACAAAAAACAGTTTAGTTTGGTTTAGAAACGATTTACGCGTTAACGATAACGCTGTTCTCGCAAAAGCCTGCAACGAAAGTGATAGTGTTATTGCAGTCTATTGTTTAGACCCTAGACATTTTGAACAGGATAAATTTGGATTTAAAAAAACAGAAAAATTTAGAGCTAAATTTCTTCTAGAAACGCTAAACGATTTAAAAGAAAATTTAGCTAAAAAAAATATCGATTTGCTCGTTTATTTCGATAAACCTGAAGCTGCGCTACCACAGCTTTGTGACACATACGAAATAGATGCTGTTTATTTTCAAAATGAATGGACCGAAGAAGAAAAAACTGCTGAAAATACTGTGGCTTCGCGTATCTCTGCCATCAATAAGAATATAATATTTCATTCAGTATACAATCAGTTTTTATATCATCCAGCGGATATCAATTTCGAGATTGATAAAACACCTCAGGTATTTACGGTTTTCAGAAAAAAACTTGAGAAGTATGTAGATATCAGAGCAGAAGTACACATAGAAAAGAAACCAGATTCAAATCGTATTGAAAACACAACTCAAATCCCAACACTTTCCGACTTAGGTTTCGAGGATTTTGAAACGCATCCACATTCGGCTTTTCCTTTTAAAGGTGGCGAATCCGAAGCTTTTAAAAGACTAGAAAATTATTTTTTCGAAACTAAAAAATTAGGGTTTTACAAAAAAACGCGTAATGGCCTAGTTGGTGTAGACTACAGCTCTAAGTTTTCGCCATGGCTGGCTAATGGAAGTATTTCTGCCCGAACAATTTATTGGCAAATTAAAAAGTTTGAAGCGGAGCATTTCAAAAATCAATCGACCTATTGGTTAATTTTTGAGTTAATCTGGCGCGATTACTTTAAGTATGTATCGCTAAAACATGGCAACCAAATCTTTAAGCTCGAAGGCATCTTAAAGAAAGATTATGCATGGTCCAGAAACCAGAACAAGATAAACGCTTGGATTAACGGAGAAACCCATTCAGATTTTGTAAATGCCAACATGATAGAACTTAAAGAAACTGGTTGGATGAGTAATCGTGGACGCCAAAACGTGGCATCTTATTTTGCGAAAGAATTAGAACTCGATTGGCGCATTGGCGCTGCCTATTTTGAGTCACTCCTACTCGACTACGACGTTCACAGTAATTACGGCAATTGGATGTATGTAGCTGGCGTTGGCAACGACCCGAGAGACCGAAAATTTAATGTCGATTTACAGGCCGAACGCTATGACACCAATGGTAAATTTAGAAAGCGTTGGTTACAAACGTCTTTATTTTAATTTATGAGCAAGAAACAAATTCAAATCATATTTCCACATCAACTCTTTAAAACATCAGAAGTTTTAGACCAGATTGATGCTGTCTATTTGGTAGAAGAGTATCTGTTTTTTAATCAATATAAATTTCACAAACAGAAAATTGCGTTTCATCGCGCAACTATGAAAGCGTATGCCAATTACTTGGAGTCCAAGGACATTGAAGTTAATTACATCAGTGCCACAGAAAAACTGAGTGATATCAGAGAATTACTTCCGCATTTAAAGGATGAAGGCTTTGAGACTGTACATATCATCGACCCAACCGACAATTGGTTAGAAAAACACATTAACGAAAGTAGTGGCGATATAGACATCGTTTGGTATAACAATCCGTTGTTCATCAATAAAAAAGACGATTTATTAAGCTCATTTTTTAAACCATCGAAAAAGAAATTCTTTCAAACCTCGTTCTACAAAAATGAACGCAAAGACAGAAATATTTTAATGAATGGTGATGAGCCAAAAGGTGATAAATGGACTTTTGATGGCGAAAACCGGAAGAAATATCCAAAAGATAAAACACCACCTAGTATTCAATTTCCTGACAAAACTAAATTCCATAAAGAAGCTGAAGAATATGTAAAAGACAACTTCGATAAAAATTATGGTGAACTTAACGACTATATCGTTTACCCCATAAATTTTGAATCTGCTGAAGCTTGGTTACAACAATTTTTTGAGCAGCGTTTTCACGAGTTTGGAGCTTACGAAGATGCGATTGTAAAAGAAGAACATTTCTTAAATCATAGCTTGCTTTCGCCTCTTATTAATGTTGGCCTTTTAAATCCTATAGACGTTATAGATAAAGCATTAGATTATGCCGAAGAAAATGATGTTCCTATAAATTCTACAGAAGGTTTTGTACGACAGATACTTGGTTGGAGAGAATTTATAAGAGGTGTTTACGAAGCAAAAGGTACAGAAGAACGTACCAAAAACTTTTGGGATTTTAAACGGAAAATCCCTTCATCTTTTTATGATGGTACAACAGGAATACAGCCCGTTGACGATGTGATTAAAAAAGTGAATAAAACCGCTTACGCACACCATATAGAACGTCTTATGATTCTAGGCAATTTTATGGTATTGTGCGAATTTGACCCAGACGAGGTCTACCAATGGTTTATGGAACTATTTATCGATGCTTACGATTGGGTTATGGTGCCAAATGTTTACGGTATGAGTCTTTATGCAGATGGTGGTTTAATGTCCACAAAACCATACATCAGCAGTAGTAATTACATTAAAAAAATGAGTAATTATGGTAAAGCCGATTGGGAAACCACTTGGGACGGCTTGTTTTGGACGTTTATGGATAAACACCGTGATTTCTTTTCTGGAAATCCTAGATTGGGAATGCTTTTGGGCAATTTAGACCGAATGAATAAAAAGACCTTAGAAGGCCACTTTGATGCAGCAGAAAAATTCTTTGAAACTCTAGATAATGCCTAAAATTAAAGAACATATAGATGTTGTTTGGTTTAAACGCGATTTAAGGTTAGAAGATAATGAGGCGCTTTTCAGAGCACTCGAAACAAAAAATCGTGTGTTACTGCTCTATTCTTTTGAGAATTTTATCCTTAACGACCCACATTATAGTGAGCGGCATTTCAACTTTATAAAAGAATCGATTAGAGATATCAATTCTAGATTAGAAACTCTGAACACGAGTATTTTAAGCGTTACTGGCGATGTCTTTAGTATTTTAAATCAAATCCAATCGGTTTATAAAATAGAGACGATATTTTCTCATGTTGAAACAGGAATTTTGGCAACCTTTAACAGAGATAAAGAATTTAAACGCTATTGCCGAAATAATCTTATTAATTGGATAGAAACTAAAAACAATGGTGTAGAACGAGGCCTGGTTAATAGAGATAATTGGTTTGAAAATTGGGAAGCTTACATGGCTGAACCTCTTTTTAAGTTTAATGCGCAACCAACTGATTTTCTTAATCTTGAAGATTTAAAAGCCTTAGAAACTATTTTAAATCCTACCAATTTAGAAACACCAAAGGAAACCCAGTTCCAAAAAGGAGGCAGCACAACAGCATGGAAATATGCCGATTCTTTTTTTGAAAGCCGACATAAAGACTATATGTTCAATATATCTAAACCAGAATATTCAAGAACAAGTTGTAGCCGATTATCGCCTTATATTTCTTGGGGAAATGTGTCGATACGGCAAATTTTTCAGAAAGGTCAAGAGGTAAAACAGCAAAGTACAGACAGGCGACACATTGGGGCATTTTTATCACGTTTACGCTGGCAAGCACACTTTATTCAAAAGTTTGAAATGGAGCACACTATGGAGCATGCGAGTGTGAATAAAGGTTACCAAAAGCTTAAAAAAAGTGTTTCAGAAAAGTACCAAAGAGCTTGGCGAGAAGGACAAACTGGCTTCCCCTTGGTAGATGCAAGTATGCGCTGTCTTATAGAGACGGGATACGTTAATTTTAGAATGCGAGCTATGTTAGCTTCGTTTTTTACACATATTCTTTGGCAACCATGGCAAGATGCTTCAGCGCATTTGTCACAACAATTCTTAGACTTCGAACCTGGTATTCATTTTCCTCAATTGCAGATGCAAGCAGGCGAAACAGGTATAAATAATCTAAGAATCTACAATCCTACAACTAACAGTCTTAAACACGACCCAGATGCTACTTTTATTAAAAAATGGGTGCCAGAATTAGCACATTTAGATACACCTTTTATTCACGAGCCTTACCTTATGACACCTATGGAGTCCGCTTTTTATAATTTTGAATTGGGTAAAGACTATCCTAAACCCATTGTAGATATTAAAGAAAATCGTAAAAAAGCGAGTGATATTCTTTGGAATATGAAAAAAGACCCAGATGTTATTCGCGAAAGTTTTAGAATATTAAAACGACATACAATTAGCGACAGAAATCGCATGTTAAGAACAGATTAGTCCAGACAACAGCACAGATTTGGACAATCATAATTCTCTGTTAATTTTTGTTTAACTATTATTATAAAAGGTTAAACATTTGTAATTTTGAGTAGTTATGATATTAAATACTACACACTTTAATTCCGAACACAAACAACTTATAGCTGACTTAGTTGGTTCAGAGTTTTCTTTGGTACAGAAGTTGAAGATGAATGGTGTGGGCAGCAAGCGTATGATAATTGACGAGGTAAGCCCAAACATGAAATTAATGATGAATGTTGTTTCGGATATCAATTATGGTAATATTGAATTACGACCAAAGGGTATTTTAATAATGATTAATCAGGGCTTAAAAAACTTTACTTGGATTATTCCCTATTATCAATTGGTTATTTACAAAACAAATGGCAGTAGTATTCATGCTCAGGGACGTTTTGTTCATTTTAGAGATAATAAAACGTTTAAAGAAAATAAGAAGTTTTTTGATAAGCTTTTAGACGAAAAAGTAAAATACGATATGGCATACAGCATGCCTCAATAAATGGAATTAACAACTCGTGATATAGACCGAATAATTGAAATGGCTTGGGAAGACCGAACAACTTTCGATGCCATAAACTTTCAGTTTGGTTTAAAAGAACAAGAAGTAATAGACCTAATGCGACGTGAGATGAAGCCTAGCAGCTTTAGAATGTGGAGAGCACGCGTACAAGGAAGAGCAACAAAACATCAAAAAAAACGAAATTTTGACGAGGGCAGATTTAAATGCTCTCGTCAGCGAACAATTTCGAACAACTCTATATCAAAACGATAAACCGTGCTTTGATTTAAGCTTGGAGTACTTAAAGACAGCACATTAAAAAGATTCTATGAAAACAGAAACACTTACCAAAACAAATGGTCATGCTTTAAATGGCTTTACAATTGAAGACATCGGGGACGACCATTTATTTACAAGTCTAGACACACCAATGAAGCCTAACGCTTTTGATATGTCTAACGAAGAAAAGAAAGAGCGCATCTCCATTTTATTTTCAGAAATCATGGACGTTTTAGGCCTTGATTTAACAGACGACTCGTTAAAAGGTACACCAGACCGAGTTGCAAAAATGTATATCGAAGAAATATTTTCGGGCTTAGACCCAAAAAATAAACCTAAAGTGGCATTGTTCGATAATAAGTATCAGTACAACCAAATGCTAGTGGAAAAAGATATTACCTTCTATTCTAATTGCGAACATCACTTTGTTCCAATTATAGGTAAAGCACACGTGGCTTATGTATCCTCTGGAAAAGTGATTGGTTTATCTAAGCTTAACCGAATTGTGCAATATTACGCAAAGCGCCCACAAGTTCAAGAACGATTAACTCAGCAAATAGCTAACGAACTTAAGACGGTATTGGGCACAGAAGATGTAGCTGTTATTATCGACGCAAAGCACTTATGTGTTTCGTCCAGAGGCGTTAAAGACAATACTTCTGCAACAGTAACAACCTATTACGGCGGTATTTTTAATACCTCAGAAAAAATTAATGAACTTCAAAATTATATAAACAGTTAAACTATGGATGCAATTAAAAGAGCAATTGAATTCGAAAATAGAAAGTTTTCTTTCAAGACCACAAGTGACAGAATTTTAGCAGCGAGAGAAGCTAAAGAAATAATTCTTGCTGTAAATGAAGTATACAAAAAAAAGAAAGATGCAAAATTAATGGATTTAATGAAGCGTCTAACAGTAATCAAACAAAAAATAGAGAAGCGACTTAAAGGACGACCTTTAACAGCAGCATAATCATGGGTAAATATATAGTAATAGGTGGTAGTAAAGGTATTGGTAAAGCCATAATAAATAATCTTTTAGAACAGCACGAGGTAATTAATATAAGTAGGTCAGCTCCAGAAAAAGAGCACAATAATCTTACACACCATACGTGCGATGTTATTAATGAAGACTTACCTGAGATTAATGAAGTTGATGGCCTTGTTTATTGTCCAGGAAGTATCAACCTAAAACCAATTAACAGACTTAGCGTAGAGGATTTTAAAGAAGATTTCGAGATTAATGTCATTGGAGCAGTTAAAGCTATGCATGCTTATTTACCTGCTTTAAAAAACGGGACTAATCCTGCAGTTGTTTTTTTTAGCACCGTAGCTTCAGATTTAGGTATGCCATTTCATGCTTCTGTAGCGGCATCTAAATCAGCGGTAGAAGGATTAACAAAATCTCTTGGGGCAGAATTAGCACCAACGGTTAGAGTTAATGCAATTGCACCTACTGTTACAGACACCGATTTAGCATCTAAATTATTGCGAAATGAGCGTATGATAGAAAATATGAAAGACCGTCACCCGTTAAAAAAATATTTGCAACCTCAAGAGGTAGCGGATATGGCTACATTTTTACTATCAGATAAAGCCGCTTCCTTATCCGGACAAGTCTTTAAGATGGATTGTGGTATAACTAGTTTTAAGATATAACTTATGAATCCGATAAAAGCTTTCGTTGGTACACTAACAGCATCAGACAAAAATATTAAGCAAAATGCAACAGAATCTTTATATGATATTGCTATCAATTCTTTACAAGGTAATAAGATTGATTTATCCGAGTTCAAGGGCAAAAAAATCCTCTTTGTAAATGTAGCCTCTAAATGCGGTTTTACACCACAGTATCGTGAGTTGCAAGAACTACATGACACTTATTCTGATAAAGTTGTGGTTATTGGTGTTCCATGTAATCAGTTTGGAAAGCAAGAACCTGGGAGTAACAGTGATATTCAAGAATTTTGCCAAGTTAATTATGGTGTTTCGTTTTTAATAACCGAGAAAATCGATGTAAAAGGAGAAAATCAACATCCGCTTTACAGATGGCTAACAAAAAAAGCTATTAATGGAAAACAGAATACTACGGTAAAATGGAATTTTCAGAAGTATTTAATCGACGAAGAAGGCGAATTTCTAGACTACTTCTACTCTATTACAAAGCCAACGAATTCTAGAATTACCTCATATTTAAAATAGTAATACCATGTTTGGACTTTTTAAAAAAACATCAGAATTAGATAAGCTTCAGAAGAAATACGAAAAACTAATGGCAGACTGGCATCGCCTATCAACAACAAACAGAGCCGAGAGTGATAAGAAATATGCTGAAGCAGAAAAGGTACTAAAGGAAATTGAGGCTTTAAAATCTTAATTTTGAAAAAACTCCAATACGTTACAATCTTCTTAGTCATTAACTTTGGAGGTCTTGCTCTAGGTAGCTGGTTAATGGATGGTGGTTCTACTGGAGATTGGTACAACAACTTAAACAAAGCACCATGGACTCCACCAGGTTGGGTTTTTGGAGCTGCATGGACCTTTATAATGCTTTGTTTCTCTTGGTATCTTGCAGAGTTATTTCACAACAGAGCTTCAAAATTTTTGTGGATTTTATTTAGTATAGAAGTTTTACTTAATGTAAGTTGGAATTGGTTTTTCTTTAACCAACACCTAGCCGGACTTGGCCTGCTAATTATTTCACTTTTAACACTTCTTATCATTTATTTCTTTATAACCTTTAGAAATGATAGGCTTAAGTACGCAAAATATCTTCTTCTCCCTTATATTATATGGCTTTGCGTTGCAACATCACTCAATGGTTATGTTGTTTTATATAATTAAACGAAACCTATTTAAATGAAAATATATACACTGCATAAAACACAAAAATTACCAATTTCTCTTGATGAAGCTTGGGATTTTTTATGTAATCCTGCAAACCTTTCTAAACTTACACCACCAGAGATGCAGATGAAAATTATATCTGGTGCAGACAGACCAATGTATGCAGGACAAGTTTTGCAATATAGCGTTACGCCTGTTGCAGGAATTAAGACCAAATGGGTGAGTGAGATTACACAATACAAACACAAATCCTATTTTGTAGATGACCAATTATATGGGCCTTATAGTTTTTGGCATCACAAACATTTTGTACACGAAATTAAGGGTGGCGTAGAAATGGAAGATATTATAGATTATAAAGTGCCATTGGGAATTATAGGTCAGCTCATGCATCCTATTTTAGTAAAACCAAAACTCGAATCTATCTTCGAATATCGAAAAACCCAGATGGAAAAAATTTTCGGTAGTTACCAATAAAGACATTTAGTAATATGAAACAACCTTTAAATATATTTTGGTTTAGACGCGATTTAAGACTAGACGATAATGTTGGCTTTTTAGAAGCTTTAAAAGACGAAAATCCTGTTCTTCCTATTTTTATTTTCGATAAAGAAATACTAGATAAACTTCATGAAGACGATGCGAGGGTAACGTTTATACACCAAACACTGCAAGACATGAGGCAAACACTTCAACAGGAATACGACAGCAGTATTGCTATGTTTTACGGGACACCTTTGGAAATATACAAGCAGCTTACGGAAGATTATGAGATTGATAAAGTCTTTACCAATAGAGATTACGAGCCTTATGCAAGACAACGCGATAGTAAGATTCAAGAATTTCTAGACTCAAAAGGTATCCAATTTTTAACATTTAAAGACCAAGTTATTTTCGAGAAAAGTGAAGTTGTAAAACAAGATGGCGACCCATACGTTGTTTACACACCATATTCCAAAACATGGTTAGAAAACTTTAAAGATTATGATTTAAAAATTCATTATACTAGTCAGCATTTAGATAATTTGGTAAAAAACTCCAGATTACCAAATTTGTCATTATCCGATACGGGATTTGTAAAATCGTCGCAAGACATTGCTCCATACGAAGTAACGCCTACACTTATACAAGAGTATGAAGCCACACGTAATTTCCCGGCGAAAGATAATACATCTCGCTTGGGACCTCATCTTCGCTTTGGTACAGTAAGCGTAAGAAAAATGATGAAAAAAGCCATGAATGAGGAGAACAACACCTTCATGAAAGAATTAATTTGGCGCGAATTTTTTATGCAAATCTTATGGCATTATCCAGAAACTAAGGATAAAGCCTTTAAATCTAAATATGACCGCATAGAATGGCGAAATAATGAAGATGACTTTAAAAAATGGTGCGAAGGCAAGACAGGATACCCACTTGTGGATGCTGGGATGCGACAATTAAATAAAACTGGTTTTATGCACAACCGCGTACGTATGCTCGTGGGCAGCTTTCTGTGTAAACATTTGTTGATAGATTGGCGTTGGGGCGAAGCTTATTTTGCAGAAAAACTCCACGATTACGAAATGGCAAGTAATGTTGGCAACTGGCAATGGGTTGCGGGTTCTGGTGTGGATGCCGCTCCTTATTTTAGAATTTTTAATCCTACTACACAAATAGATAAATTTGATAAAAACAGAGAGTATATTAAAACTTGGGTTGAGGATATTGACACCGATAGCTACCCAGAAAAAATGGTTGACCATAAAGAAGCACGCGAGCGTTGCCTAGAGGTTTACAAAGCTGCTGTAAGTTAGTTTTAGGAAAGTCTTAAAATATAAATTTTTAAAAATTTGTTAAATTATTGCAGTTGAATACAATATAACAGATTATTGAGCGTTACAAAATCAGACTGTAAAGTCTAAAGACGGAATAACCATTTCAAAAAACAATTCAAAAAGCTCTGATTTTCAGAGCTTTTTACTTTTTTAGTTGCCTTCTAAACGCTCAATTTTAGCACCTATAGCTCGAAGTCGGGTATCTATATTTTCGTAACCACGGTCTATTTGCTCAATATTATGAATTATAGACGTGCCTTTAGCAGATAATGCTGCTATCAACAAAGAAACTCCTGCTCTAATATCTGGAGACGTCATCGTAGTTGCTTTTAATTGCGATTTAAAATCATGACCTATAACCGTTGCTCTATGAGGATCACACAAAATAATCTTTGCACCCATATCTATCAGCTTATCCACGAAGAACAAACGACTTTCGAACATTTTTTGATGTACGACAGCACTTCCTCTAGCCTGTATTAAAACTGTAAGAACGATACTTAATAAGTCTGGGGTAAAACCTGGCCAAGGTGCATCCGCTATGGTTAAAATAGAACCGTCTATGTAGCTTTGAATCTCGTAACCATCCGTATGCGCAGGAATATGAATGTCATCGCCTTGACGCTCTACGGTAATTCCTATTTTACGAAACACACTTGGAATCACACCCAAATCGTCCCAACTCACGTCTTTGATTGTAAGTTCGCTCTTGGTCATTGCCGCAAGACCAATCCAGCTACCGATTTCAATCATATCTGGTAACATTCTATGGTTTGTACCACCTAAACTTTCAACACCTTCAATTGTTAGTAGGTTGGAACCAACGCCTGATATTTTAGCGCCCATTCTATTCAGCATTTTACATAATTGCTGTAAATACGGTTCGCAAGCTGCGTTGTAGATTGTTGTTGTGCCTTTTGCTAAAACCGCGGCCATTACAATATTTGCCGTTCCTGTTACAGAAGCTTCATCTAATAACATATATGTTCCGTGAAGCTCATGTGCCTCGACACCGTAGAAGTAGTCTTCTCTATTATAACGAAATTTAGCGCCTAGTTTTATAAAGCCTTCAAAATGGGTATCTAAACGACGACGACCAATTTTATCGCCTCCTGGTTTTGGAATATAACCTTTACCAAAACGAGCTAGTAACGGACCAACAATCATTATAGAACCTCTTAGGCCTCTACCTTCAACTTTAAAAGCTTCAGACTCTAAATAATCTAGCTTAATGTTTTCTGCTTTAAATGAATAGGTATTCGAATCTAATTTTTCGATTTCTACACCAAGGTTCTCTAAGAGTTTAATTAGTTTGTTAACATCTACAATATCTGGAATGTTACTAATTGTAATTTTTTCTGGAGTGAGTAATACGGCACAAAGAATTTGTAATGCTTCGTTTTTTGCACCTTGTGGTGTTATACTACCTTTAAGTTGGTGACCACCTTCTATTTTAAATGTTCCCATACGTTTTTAGTAACGTTTTCTATTATTGGAATATTTCTTTTTGTTATTGGTTTTTTTACTGCTTTTGTTTCCGTATTTGGATTTAACGCGCAATAAACTCCCCGAGTCTGTTAAATCCTCTGAACTTTCTTTTAGATTAAGTTTACCATTGGATAGTTCGTAAAGATGGTCGTAAATTACAGAATCCTCTACAGTGTCTTTATTCCAATTAAGAAAACACTTTTTCATATGGTTAGCAATAGTATAGACCAAAGCCTCTTTCATTTCGCCTTCGTCCCATGTAATTGCAACATCTATCATCGTTTTAATATTATTGCCGTAAAAACGATATTTAGGGTGATTCTGTGGGTATTTTAATGGCTCAGGACGTGCTTGTATAACTTCGCGTTCTGGCTTATCATAAGGCGAATCGACATCGATATCGAAATCCGCCATTATAAAAAGCTGATCCCATAATTTGTGTTGAAAATCCGGAACGTCTCTTAAATGTGGTTGTAAATTACCCATTACAGAGATAATAGCCTTAGCCAGCTTGTTTCGCTCTTCTTTGGTCTCTCGAGATTTTGCGTGATTAATCATCTTTTGAAGATGGCGTCCGTATTCTGGAATAATTAAATGCTCACGCTCCGTGTTGTACTCTAAATCGTCTATCAAAATTGTAAAAATGTGTAGTAAATATGTTATGAACCTGTAGTTACTGGTTCTGTCGCAAAGTACAAAAATTTAGATAGCTACGCCAAAATTATAAAGAAATTACATTCTCTATTTTTGCAGCAACTTCCTTGTACTTTATAATTACAGCGTCAGGGCTTTTCATCTTAACATTTACAGAGACGCTTGTATAAGTGCCATTTTTAGATTCTTTAGTTGTAATTACTGCACCAAGGTTATTAAAAAGATTTCCTAGTTTTTTAATCTCTTCGCCATTGGTTGGTACAATAAACTTATACAAGTACTCCGACGGCCACATTGCAGTATCCTGTAATTGTACTTTTAATTTTTTATAGAACGCTTCTGATTTTTTTGATGAATTCATAGCAATAATTTAAGATGCAAAGATACGTTTAACTTTATAGTTTTTATTTAATTTTTAATTACGAATTTTGTGCCAAACTGTTTTTTAATTTGAATCCGAAAAAAATTGCCATAACTGGTGGCCCAGGTACAGGAAAAACGTCCATCATCAATTGTTTATTAGATAAAAACTACATCTGCTATGAAGAGATTTCTAGGCAAGTAACGCTACAAGCAAGGCAAGATGGCATTGAACAATTGTTTTTAACTGAACCCTTGTTATTTAGCCAAAAACTACTAGAAGGCAGAAGGGAACAATATTATAAAGCATCCAAGGAAACAACTAAGGTTGTTTTTTTAGACAGAGGTCTCCCCGATGTCCTGGCTTATATGGATTTTATAGGAGACGATTATCCCAATCATTTTATCGAAGCTTGCAAGACGCATTCTTACGATGCGGTTTTTATATTACCACCTTGGGAAGCTATTTTTAAACCCGATAGCGAACGCTACGAAAATTTTGAACAGTCTATTAGCATATACCAACACTTGCAAGAAACCTATAGTAATTTTGGTTATGAATTAAACGAAGTTCCGTTTGGGACTGTGGAAGAAAGGGTTAACTTTATATTACAGACTTTAGATTTGTAATATGCATCCAATTGAAGTATTAGAACGTTATTGGCAACATAGCTCTTTTCGTCCTTTACAGGAAGAAATAATCACGTCTGTACTGGAAAATAACGACACATTTGCGCTTTTGCCTACTGGAGGCGGAAAATCCATTTGCTTTCAAATCCCTGCTTTAATAAAACCTGGCATCTGTATTGTAATATCTCCACTTGTTGCCTTAATGCAAGACCAAGTAAATACATTAAAGCAAAAAGGCATTAAAGCTATAGCTATTTCTTCTGGCCTATCTTATACCGATTTAGATACTCAACTAGATAATTGCATCTACGGAAACTATAAATTTCTTTACCTTTCTCCAGAACGTCTACAGCAAAGTCTGGTACAAGAACGTATACAGCAAATGAACGTAAATCTTATTGCTGTGGACGAAGCCCATTGCATAAGCCAATGGGGTAACGATTTTAGACCAGCCTATAAAACGATATCGACACTAAGAGAATTACAACCTACTGTAAATTGTATAGCGCTCACTGCAACTGCAAAATCTAAAGTTGTTGACGACATTATTAATTCTTTAGATTTTATAGATGCCAAAGTCTTTAGAGCTTCATTTAAAAGAACTAATATTAGTTACCGTGTTATAAATACTGAAGATAAAAATTATTATCTAGAACAGACATTATGTCAAAATCCTGGAGCTTCGATTGTGTATGTAAGAAGCAGAAAAGCTGCCTTAAGTGTGAGCAACTATCTTAGTTCTAAAGGGTTTGAAGCTACTTACTATCATGGAGGGCTTACAACTACCGAAAAAACAACACGTTTAAACGAGTGGACAAGAAATCAAAAACCAATTATGGTAGCTACTACTGCCTTTGGTATGGGAATTGATAAAGCCGATGTAAAAAGTATCATCCATTATAATTTACCAGAAAGTTTAGAAAGTTATTATCAAGAAGCCGGTAGAGCTGGCCGTAATGGACAAGACGCTTTAGCGGTAATTCTAAAAAAAAATATCGACGAAGAGAAGTTAAAATCTCAATTTCTAAGTGCGTTACCATCAGTTGATGCGGTAAAATATGTCTATAAAAAACTGTGCAACTATTTTCAGATTTCTTATGGTGAAGGTCAACATACAATTCATCAACTTAATTTTAAGACCTTTTGCAATATTTATCAGCTAAAAGCAGGCTTAACCTATAACGCCTTAAGAGTGTTGGATAGTAATAGCATTATTTCGCTCAATCAGCAATTTAATTTTAAAACAACCGTACAATTTAAAGTAACTAATGCTGCCATATTTCATTATCTAGAGCAAAATAAACATCAAAACAAGCCTATAAAAGCACTACTTAGAACTTATGGCGGTATCTTAGATTATCCTACTAAAATAAATGTAGATTTGGTAGCTTCTAAAGCGGAGACAACTACAAATCAGTTATTAGAAATTCTTAAAGATTTAGAAATTCATGGTATAATAGACTTAAAAATAGCTAATACAGATTCGGAAATTACATTTATTAAACCTCGAGAAGACGAAAAAACAATTAATCCTATTATTCCTATTATCGAGCAGCAAAATAACTTAAAACGTCAGCAAATTGCTTCGGTAATTAATTACACCAAAAACGATTCGCTGTGTAAACAAATTCAGCTGCTAACCTATTTTGATGAATCTTCTGCCGAGAATTGTGGAAAGTGTTCAGTATGCTTAGCTGATAGCTCAAATAATTCAAAAAAAACAGATTCTGAAATTCAAAAAGAAATTATAGAATTGCTAAAAACTAAAGAGCACTCATCCAGAGAACTTTTAAGTGCTTTGCAATGTGAGCAAACTGAATTACTAAAAAGTATAGCTCTACTTTTGGAGCAAGAGACCATTAAGATTACTGATAGAAATACATATTTACTAAAATGACAAAAAAGCGCGATATACGAATAGTCTTTATGGGCACACCAGATTTTGCGGTGGAAACCTTAAAAACTATTCTAGAACATAATTATAAGGTTGTGGGTGTTATTACTGCCCCAGACAGACCTGCTGGTCGTGGTAGAAAACTACAATCCTCCGCAGTTAAGGAATTTGCGGTAAAACACAATTTAAAAGTATTGCAGCCTACAAATTTAAAATCAGAAGACTTTATTGAAGACTTAAAAGCTCTAAATGCCAATCTGCAAATCGTTGTTGCTTTTAGAATGTTACCAAAAATCGTTTGGCAAATGCCAGAGTATGGCACATTTAATCTCCATGCATCACTTTTACCAAATTATCGTGGTGCTGCGCCAATTCATTGGGCTATTATTAATGGTGAAGAAAAAACTGGAGTCACTACCTTTTTTATTGACGAAAAAATTGATACCGGTGCAATTATTCTTAAAGAGGAAATATCTATTGCAAAAGACGAAACAGTGGGACAACTGCATGATAAACTAATGCATCTTGGGAGTCACTTGGTTATAAAAACAATAGAGCTAATAGAAAATGATAATGTAAAAACCATTTTACAGCCGCAAACAGAAGAGTTAAAAACAGCCTACAAACTTAACAGAGATAATTGTAAAATAGATTGGAGCCAAAATCTTGATACCATATATAATAAGATACGAGGCTTAAATCCCTTTCCTACAGCTTGGTGTTATTTAAATAATGGTGAGAGCGAAAATCTTCCCATTAAAATCTACGACGTTTCAAAACTAGAAGAATTACATAATTACAAAAACGGCACACTTAAAATTGAGGAAAATGAAATTAAAGTGGCATGTAAAAATGGATTCATTAATATTAAAGAATTACAACTTCCTAACAAGAAAAAAATGAGTGCAAAAGCATTATTGAATGGCTATAAATTTGAAGAAAATGCAAAACTGCTCTAAACCCTTATTATCACTAGGCTTTGAGAAAACATCGATAAAATGCACACCTTTATTAACAAATGCATCAAGTTATTAACAAAACCGCGTATTTACTAGGGTTTTACTTGCATGACACGTTAATACGTATAAATTTGTTACTGATTTTAACATTTATGTTGAAAGCAAAACATTTAATAATTTAAATTTAACATTTTATGAACAAAACAGATTTAATCAACAGCATGGCTGAAAATGCAGGTATTACAAAAGCTGCAGCTAAGAAAGCATTAGACGGTTTATTAATTGATATCGAAGGTGCTTTACAAAAAGGTAACCGCGTATCTTTAGTAGGATTTGGTTCTTGGTCAGTTTCTAGAAGAGCTGCGAGAGACGGAAGAAACCCACAAACTGGAAAAACAATAAAAATCAAAGCTAAAAATGTAGTGAAGTTTAAGGCAGGTTCTGACTTAAGCGATGCTGTAAACTAAGCTTATTTTGTTTACAATACTAAAGCCTGCTTTTTAGCAGGCTTTTTTATTTACTTAAAATTTAACATTAAATGATTGATTTTAGGACAATTATTAGTATATTTCATTAGTAATTTCCTACATCAACCGTGAAAAAGCCAGAAAAAGGAAGCCTTTTAATCGCAGAACCATCTATTATAGGAGACCTTTCCTTTAATAGAGCTGTTGTGCTTTTAGCAGACCATAACGACCTAGGCTCTGTTGGATTCATTCTCAATAAGAAATTAGAATACAATCTAAGCGATTTAGTAGAAGGCACAGATTCTGATTTTCCTATCTATAACGGTGGTCCAGTAGAACAAGACAACCTTTACTTTATACACAAATCGCCTAACTTAATACCAGATAGTATCGAAATTTCTGAAGGTATTTTTTGGGGTGGCGATTTTAAAACGGTTTTAGACTTAATCAATTCTAAAAAACTAAACTGCGAGGATATTAAATTCTTTCTAGGGTATTCGGGCTGGGCAGAAAAGCAATTAAGTGATGAGTTAGACTCTCACGCCTGGGTAGTTACCAAAAACACCTACAGTAATGGAATAATTTCAAAATGCTGTACCGAATTTTGGAAAGAAAAAATGCTCGAAATGGGTGGCGAATATTCTATTTGGTCTAACGCGCCGGAGAATCCAAGTTACAATTAAGACAGTCTTAGTCTTACGTTAAGCATCTGCAATAAATCTTTAGCTGCAGTGTTACCATAACTCTTTTTCCTGTAACTTCCTATAGATTGTATACCTACTATTGTGTTGGTAATAAATAGCTCGTCTGCTTTTTGTAATTCAAATGGAGAAATCGAAGATTCTTCAATAGTATAGTTAGGATTATTCTGCAACAAGCTTAAAATCTGCTTTCGCATAACACCTTTTAAGCAGCCATCTTCTAAAGGTGGTGTTTTTATGGCGTCACCTTTTACCAAAAACAAGTTTCCATTTAAGGCTTCTATTATTGATTTGTCTGTATTTAAAACTAGACAATTAGAAAGGTCGTTTTCTTTCGCATAGATACTACCAATTACTTGAATTGCTTTATTATTAGATTTAAGCCCAGAGAGTAAATTAGGAGCAACATAAAAATCTTTATACAAATCCACACGATAATCTTCGAACGGATGTACTTGATAAAAAAGATTCTGCAGTGGCTCTACAATTATATAAAACGACGGTATTGCACTGTGATTTGGTAGATACTTTCCTCCTTCACCTCTATCGACATTCAACCGTACTCTTGCAGATTTATTCAGACTTGGATTTGCTTCTACGGTTTTAAGAATTTCTTCTTCAAAAAACTCCATGGTATAATTCATTGGGATATCCATGCGTAGAATACGCATAGAAGACATTAATCTAAAATAATGGTCTTCTAAAAAAAGAATCTGTCCATTGACAACGCGTATGGTTTCGAAAAGTGCATCACCGTATTTATAGCCTCTGTTTTCTAGGCTAATTTTTCCGTCTGTTTCTAAAACTAACTTGCCATTAGTGTTTATCATAAAAAATCCCGATTAAAATCGGGACAAAGATAAGTGTTGTATGTTTATTTTACTATGCAGAACCTAAAACTTGTTTTAGACTTCCTATCATGTTTTCCCATAGCATCTTAGATTCGTCTATTTCGTCTTCTTCGGCAAAATCGGTGACCATAAGCGAAACGTCTTTAGTAATTTCATCGACTTGAATTCTAATTTCAAAATAGCAAGAACTTCCTTCCTCTTCGTCCTCTAACCATCTAAATTTAACACGTTCTCCACTTTTTTTAACTAGGAGTTTCGCCTGTTCTTCACTTCCATCCCAAATAAAGGTAAATAATTCGCCTCTACTATTTACATTATCTGCATACCACTCCGATAAACCTGATGGCGTAGAAATATATTGAAACAATAACGAAGGTGAAGCGTGTATTGGAAACTCTAATTCGTATTTAATCTTATCGTCCATAAAACAATTTATTATGTGCTCAATATATATAATATTAGCGTAGTTTAAAACTTAATGCAGAAAATATTTTTTTTAGAAACAATATGTTTGCTTGAGTAGATTTTGTTTATATATTTGCAGCCAAATTTGGCGAGATAGCTCAGTTGGTTAGAGCGTCGGATTCATAACCCGGAGGTCCCGAGTTCAAATCTCGGTCTCGCTACAAAGCAAGTTTCGTAGAAACGTCAACGGTTTAGTTCACTCTAAACCGTTTTTTTATGCAAACTATTTATGATTTAATTACCTTAGAAGTCCAAAATGAACACGATTTGGAACACAAACCCGAACACAAAAGTCTATTTTCAGAACCTAAGATTTACGATGCCAAAGGTGATTTAACCAAACGTTGGTATGTTTATTTCACTTTTGTTAATCCAAAGACTGGAAAAAAGGAACGCTGTAAAAACATCTATGGAAAGACAAATCGTTATAAAACCAAATCAGAACGTTACTATATTTTAAATATCTATAAAAAACGTCTCTCTAAGCTACTTCATGAAGGTTTTAACCCTTATGCCGATAACCAAGAACTTTACGAAAAAAGAAAGGCTAATCAACAAGCAACAAAAAAGAGAAACAATTTTGTTGCTAATAAAACATCATCTAGTTTATCTAATATTGACAATACACTAGAGCATCTTAAAAAAGAAAAAACAATTTCAGAAGCTTTTGATTTTGCTTTGAGTATTAAAAAGAATGTGGTCGGTGCATCTACCCTTTCAGACTATAAAAGCAGATGTAATAAACTGATTGAATACTTAGATACAAATTACCCTGATATTAATACCATTAATCAGTTAGAAAAGAAACATGTTATTGCTTTCTTAAACTCAGTTTTGCAAAGTACATCAGCAAGAAATAGAAATAATTACCGCACCTGTTTAGGAAGTATTTTTCAGAGTTTAGAAGATAACGAACTGATTTCTGTAAACTTCATTAAACGGATAAAGCCACTACAAGCTACACCTCAAAAGAATAAAACCTATTCGGCCAAAGAGCAAGAAATGATATTTAATTATCTTGAAAAAAACGATAAAGTATTGTTGTTGTTCATAAAGTTTATTTCTTATAATCTTTTACGCCCAATAGAAGTGTGTAGGCTTAAAGTAAAAGACTTAAATCTAGAACAAAATATAGTCCAGTTTCAAGCAAAGAATAAAGCATTTAAAACCAAGATTATTCCAGAGATATTACTATCTGAACTTCCAGACTTATCAAAACTAGACCCTAATGCGCTTTTATTTACACCTAATGGCTTTGGCAAACAATGGGACACCACAGAAGTAAATAGAAGAGGTTATTTTACCAACCGTTTTAAAAAGGTAATCAAAGACGAATTTGGATTTAATGATAACTATGGACTATACAGTTTTAGACATACGTTTATAACCAAGTTATATAGAGCTTTAGCTAAAGACAGTTCACCTTACGCCGCAAAAAGTAAACTCATGCTTATTACAGGTCACGCGACAATGTCTGCTTTAGAAAAATACCTAAGAGATATTGATGCGGAATTACCACAAGATTATTCAGAGTTACTATGAGTTTAAATAAAGATATGCAAGCATTGATTGATAGTATTCGGTTGCCCGTTCTTTTCTTTTTACCAGATAAGCTAGTAGAAGATGAATCCGACGATATTAAACAACAACTTGAAGACATTGGATTTATAAAACAACTCTTCTTTTTAGATAAAGACAATAGGGTTTCAAACTATAAAGAGGGAATTGATGATTATGCCATTTTAGAAAAACAAAAATTGCTAAAGTCTAATATATTTCAATTGCTGGAATTAAAGTCAAAACTAGATAGCAAGTCTTTTGACTACCTATTAACAAATTATAATAATGAACTAAAATCTTGGTTGTGGTCTAGCCAGTGGTTATCGGACAATGCGAAGCATCAAGTGAAAGGTTATTCGAAGGTTATGCAATCAACTCTCAAAACTCAGAAAAACGCTCTTAGAGACCATCAATTAGAATTGATAAGGCAATTTCCTAAATTGATAAGATTTATTAACGAGGAAGAAAGTAAAGAAACAATAAATAATAGATTGAAAGCCTATAACTCGAAAGTTAAAAAACTAGGTAGCAACACAAATAATTATAATAATAATAATAGAGTGTTGTTGACGGAAGCTGATGCTGATAAGTATCTGTTGAAAACAGTTTTTAATATCAAACAATAGAATTATTATTATTATTATTATTATTATTATTATTATTATAGAATGGAATGAGCATATTCATTTAAACTAAACTATTGATAACAACAACAAAAAAAGAGCAACAAAAAAAAAGCAAAAAAAACAAAACAAAAACAAAAAAAACAACGAACATTGAAAAACATCATTGTTGTTGCTGATAAAATTAATTTGAATATTACCATACAGTGATAAGGACAATTATAATAATACTCTGGTAATTGCCATTTATAGCCTCTTAAAAACTGTAAATACCAACAAAACAGCAACAAAAAATAGTGTTCCTGATTTTTTGATTAACTCTAATGTTGTTATCAAAACAATAATTATTATAATATTTAGGTTCATTTGCAGTTTCCCTAAAAAAAATATTTTCAAAACAGCAAAGACAAAAAAACCATTGCTGCTGATAAAACTTGAATTAAATAGTGTTATACAGTTATAAGAATTATTATAATATTCGATTATTACCAACGAAAACCTCTCAAAAATTTGAAATACCAATAAACAAAAAATTCGTTGCTGATTTTTTGATTAAATCTAATACTAATATTAAAACAATAATTATTATAATATTTTGGTTCATACATAGTTTCCTAAAAAGGTATCCTGTTTAAAACAGTAAGGACAAAAAACCATTGCTCCTGATAAAAATTTAATCAAATAGTATTATGTAGTTATAAGAATTATTATAATATTTGATTATTACAAACGAAATCCTAACTGAGATTTCAAATACCTCTAAAGCAACAACAATAAAAACCATTGCTGCTGATAAAATTTAATTATGTAGTGTTGTACGATGCCAACAATAATTATAATAATACTGGGAGTATTATTATTTATTGTTTCTCCAATGAGTAAAACATAACTACAATAGCAGCGAAAAAAAAATGTTGTTAATCACTTAATTAGTCTCTGACTTTTAATATTGAGTAACTGTTAAACATATTTTAAAGAATTGTAAAGGCTATAAAAAAGAATTTAAGTGCTGCAATAATTAAAGTGTTATTATTAAAACGAAATAATACAATGTTTTTCGGTACTATGTGAATGCCTTGTCGGTAAAAATTTCTGTGAATTATGCATTAATGTGGGTCATTAAAGTTTTATTATGAGGTTTCAGGTTACTTCTTAGTATTTACTAATTCATATAATCCTGCCACTGTATAAGTACATATTTTTCAATTCCGTTCTCTTTTCGTTTTAAAAAACCGTATTCATAAACAAAAAAGTAAACATCTCCTTTTTGATTTTTCCAATAGTGCGTGAAAAATTTTGGATTAAAGCCTTCTTTTATTAGAATACCACTTCGCACTGTCGCCTTCCCTGCTCTATTATATTCTTTCAATAACTTTCGGTTTAAGCGTAATTGGTTATCTACTTTATTATAGAAGCGCTTTGGCTTTTGTTTTTCTCTTTGGTATTGGTGAGAACTTTTGCATTGAGGGTCACAATACTTTTTATCTATTCTACCAATTAACTCCTTATTACAGTAAAGACAATTTTTTACTAATCGCATAAATTCTATTATTAACAGTATATTATACGTAAAATAATCGAATATAGTACTACTATCAGTTTTTCAATTGATATTTTTGACAAAAATGATATGAAAAATAGAACAACCATAAAATTAGAACCTGTAAAGCACAACAATACGGACTATGTTGTTATCCATTTCAATAATTCATCTGAAGTTAAAGACTATATCAAAGGATTCTATGGTATAAAACAGGGTAAGAAAAATAACACTTTCTATATTAAATACTATGACACTGTTATAAATGAGCTCTTTAACTATTTTAGAGATA
>NZ_SMGI01000006.1 GCF_004346845.1 Winogradskyella wandonensis
CTAATAGTATGGAAGAAAACACGAGTTATCCTTTAATTATTTACACCTCTGAGGATGGCGATAATAGTATCAAAATCGACGAGCTCGTAAATATATCTTTAGAACAAGACATTTTCTTGCATGATATAGAATTAGATTACTATCACGACTTCAAAAAAGGACACTTCGAGTTTTTCCTTAATGCGGGATATTACGATAATCGTTTTGAAATTGTATTTCATAACCCAAATGCAAGTCTAAGCACAGATGATGTTAATCTCAATGAAGATAAACTAGACGTGAGATATGCAAATAACATAGACAAACTCGTGCTTATCAATCCTCATGGATTACAAGTCAATGACATACAATTATTTAATATCCTAGGACAGCATGTCCTAAGTATTGAGGATATTAAATCGGATAACCTATCACAATACAATGTTGGGAATTTAAATCCTGGGACTTATATCATTAAATTAAATACTGTAAGCGGTTCGGTATCTAAAAAAGTTTTGATTAATTAAAGTTCTGCGGTTTACTTAACCCTCTCAAAGAGGTTGTCTTTACTAGACAACCTCTTTTGTTTTTATGGCACACCTAATTTTGATTGATTTTGCAATCAATAAATGATTATTTTAGAGCTTTAAATTTATAACTAATCCATTCTATAAAATGAAAGCCAACGTCTTAACCAAAGTCCTAACCATAATCGTTCTTACAATAGGACTTCAAATAAATGCGCAAAAAGCTGATAAAAAAGAAGCTGATTCCACTAAAAAAGCCACAAAAGAATTACCACTTGAGCCAGAACGTAAAATATCGTTCTCCACAAATAATGGCACATGGATATCGGTAGATGTTCACCCTGATGGAAAAACCATCATTTTTGACATGATGGGCGATTTATATACCATACCAATTTCTGGAGGAACAGCCACTCGCATTACAGAAGGAATGCCATACGATGTTCATCCAAGATATAGCCCTGACGGAAAATCTATTGTCTTCATTTCAGATAAGAGCGGTTCGGACAACGTCTGGACTATGGATTTAGAAACCAAAGAGCAAAAACAACTCACCAAAGACAAAAACAAATACCATGTAGCTGCCGTTTGGAGTCCTGATGGCGATTATATTGTTGGTACGCGAGGAAGGCGAAATATTAAACCATTCATTTTGCATAAAGATGGTGGTTCTGGCGCCGAACTCCTTTCAAAAAATAAAACGCAAAAACTTATTGACCCAGCCTTTAGTGCGGATGGCAATCATATTTATTTTTCGTCTCGTCGTGGTGCATGGGATTATAATGCACAATTACCACAATATCAAATTGTAAGTTACGACCGTGAAGATGGTGATACCGAAACTATTACATCAAGATATGGCTCAGCTTTTACCCCAACATTTTCTAATGATGGTAATTATATGGTTTATGGTAGCCGTTTTGAAGAGCATACAGGATTAGTACTTAGGAATTTAAAAACTGGTGATGAACGTTGGTTAGCATATCCTGTTCAAAGGGATGAACAAGAATCTATTGCGCCGTTAGGCGTGCTTCCAGCAATGTCATTTACACCAGATAGTAAAAATTTAATTGCTTCTTATGGCGGAAAAATATATTCAATTTCTATTCAGAATAATAAAGCAAAAGAAATTCCATTTAAGGTTGATTTGGATTTAGATATGGGACCAAGAGTCTCTTTTAAATATCCCATTGATGATAGCTCGGAAGGTATTGTAACTCAAATTCGTGATGCCGTTCCTTCACCTGATGGTTCTAAAATTGCATTTACAGCATTAAACCGTTTATATGTCATGAGTCTTCCTGATGGAACACCAAAACGATTAACAAAGCATAATTTTACAGAAGCACAGCCAACTTGGTCACCAGATGGCAAGCAAATAGCATTCACGACTTGGAAAAATGGTGGTGGACATCTTTACAAAGTCAATGCGACTGGTGGAAAATTAACACAACTAACTCAACAAACTGGGATTTACACAATGCCGGCTTGGTCATATCAATCTAACAAAATAGCCTTTATAAAAGGGTCTGCACAGTCTTACAACGATGCTATCGGTCCTTTTGCTGCTGGAGCTTCAGATGAATTAGCTTGGATATCTGCCGATGGTGGAAGCATCAATATTATTGACAAGACAAAGGGAAGAAATACACCACATTTCACAAAAATTAATGACAGAGTATATCTTAATCATGGTGGTAAAGGTCTAATTTCTATAAGATGGGATGGCACAGATGAAAAAGAACATCTTAAGTTAACAGGAATTAAAACTTATGGTTCTTCAGATGTATTCGGAATTGAGCACGATGTACATGCCGCAATGCCAACCCACGAAGAAGGATGGCGTGAAAATAATACAGCATCAAGACCAGCTGTAATTAAAATTTCGCCAGATGGCACCCACGCGTTAACCAAGATTAATAACGATGTCTACACGGTTATCATTCCAAAAATTGGAACAACACCTTCTATTTCTTTAGCTAAAGCTGAAGGTGCTGCTTTCCCAGCAAACAAACTGACAATTATGGGAGGCGAATTTCCAGCTTGGTCTTCAAACAGTAAAAAAGTGCATTGGTCTTTAGGTGCTAGTCACTTCATTTATGATTTAGAAAAAGGAAAAGCTTTTGCAGACAGCCTAAAACTGGCAAAAAAGAAAGAAAAAGAACTAAAAGAAGTCGAAAAATCAAAAGATTCAACTAAAACTGAGAAAAAGGAAGAAGAAAAGAAAAAGGAAAAGGCAGAGTTTAAAGCCGATGAATATAAAGTTGTTGTAAAATATGCTCGCTCTATTCCAAATGGAAAAACACTTCTTAAAGGTGGACGTATTATTACCATGAATGGTAATGAAGTAATCGAAAATGGAGATGTTTTAATTGAAAATAACCGAATTGTAAATGTTGGCGCTTCAGGAAGTTTTGTAGTACCTAGCGATACAAAAGTAATTGATGTTAGCGGAAAAACAATAACACCTGGTTTTGTTGATACTCACGCGCACATGTGGCCAAATTGGGGCGTACATAAAAATCAGATTTGGATATATTCTGCAAATCTCGCTTACGGTGTAACAACAACGAGAGACCCACAAACAGCAACTACAGATGTATTAACGTATTCTGATATGGTCGATGCTGGCATGATGCATGGACCAAGAGTTTACAGTACAGGTCCAGGAGTCGGTTTTTGGGCTTATAACATCGAAAGCTACGACCACGCAAAAGATGTGTTAAAACAATACAGCGAGTACTACAATACCAAGACCATAAAGATGTATTTGGTTGGTAATCGTCAACAACGTCAATGGGTGATTAAAGCATGTAAAGAGTTAGAATTAATGCCTACAACAGAAGGTGGTTTAGACTTTAAGCAAAACATGGTAAATCTCATAGATGGTTATCCTGGGCACGAGCACTCCTTCCCTATTTATCCAATCTATGATGATGTCATTAAAACTGTAGCAGAATCTCAAATGGCAGTTACGCCAACATTACTGGTGTCTTACGGTGGTCCTTGGGCTGAAAATTATTTCTACTCAAGAGAAAATCCTTATGGTGACAAAAAACTACAATATTTTACGCCTTATGAAGAATTAGCTCAAAAATCTAGAAGACGTCCAGGATGGTTTATGGATGAAGAACATGTGTTTCAGAAGCATGCCGAATTTATGAAAGACCTTATTGAAGCTGATGGTATTGGTGGCGTAGGAAGTCATGGCCAATTACAAGGTTTAGGCTTTCATTGGGAACTCTGGGCAGTGGCTAGCGGAGGAATGAGTAACATGGATGCTTTAAAAATAGCGACTATTAAAGGAACTGAAGCTTTAGGCTTAGATAAAGATTTAGGTAGTATTGAAACAGGTAAAATTGCTGATATCTTGATTATGGATAAAAATCCATTAGACAATTTACGTAACACAAATACGTTAACGCATGTTGTAAAAAACGGAATTGTTTATGATGCAAATACGCTTGATGAAGTAGCGCCAGTAGCAAAGAAAGCCGATAAATTTAATTGGCAAACTAAGCGTCCTAATAATCTACCAGGTGTGAAAAACTAATTCATTTAGTCAATAGAATATTTAAGAGACTGTCAATTTGTGGCAGTCTTTTTTATTTTAATTTAGAAATTAACTCGTTAAGACTAACTGCTTCTTGTTCTCCAGAAGCCATATTCTTTAATGTAAAACTATTAGATTTTAATTCCTCTTCACCTACCAAAACCACAAACGGTATTTCGCGTTTATTAGCGTAATTCATTTGCTTTTTCATCTGCTTCCCAGAAGTTATCCAATCTGGATACAATTCTGCTTTAATACCTTCGTTTCTTAATGCAGTGACAGCTTTCAGAGAAGACATTGCTTCTTCTTCTCCAAAATTGATGAATAATACTTTCGTATTTTCTTTTACAGATTCTGGGAATAAATTGAGTTCTTCTAACACTAAGTAAATACGGTCTAAGCCAAAGCTAATACCAACGCCACTCATATTTTTTAAACCAAAAATCCCCGTTAAATCATCGTATCGACCACCGCCACCAATCGAGCCTATGTTTACACCTTCTGGTGCAGAGACTTCAAAAATAGCGCCTGTGTAATAATTTAATCCGCGAGCAAGTGTAACATCTAGTTGAAGTTTTGCAGTTTTTAATTCTAGTGAAGAAATGGCTTTGTTTATAAACTCTAATTCTTCTATTCCTTTTATTCCAACTTCCGAAATGCTTAAAATAGATTTTAAACTTTCGATTTGAGAACCAAAATCACCCGAAAGTGTAAATAAAGGTTGAAGCTTGTCTATGCCTTCTTGAGAAATTCCTTTGCCAAACATTTCTTCCTTGACCTTCTCCTCGCCTATTTTATCGAGTTTATCGAGAGCCACCGTAAAATCTATGAGTTTATCTTGAGCACCGATAACCTCAGCAATACCAGATAAAATTTTACGATTATTGATTTTAATCGTTGTGCCTTTTAAATTTAAAGCCGAAAAAACTGCATCGTAAAGTTGAATAAATTCAACCTCTTGAAATAAAGACGTACTGCCAATAACATCTGCATCACACTGATAAAATTCCCTGAATCGTCCTTTTTGCGGACGGTCTGCACGCCATACTGGCTGAATTTGATAACGCTTAAACGGAAACTCAATCTCATTTTGGTGTTGTACTACATAACGTGCAAAAGGTACAGTTAAGTCGTAACGAAGGGCTTTTTCTGAGATATGTGGAGTTAATTTATTGGAATCTTTATCCAAGTAAAAACGATTGTCGACTTTAGATAGATAATCACCCGAATTCAATATTTTAAAAATCAAACGGTCACCTTCATCGCCATACTTGCCCATCAAGGTTTCAGAATTTTCGAAACTTGGGGTTTCTATGGGTTGAAATCCATAAACTTGAAACTGAGACTTAATCGTATCAAAAATATAGTTACGTTTTGCTACAGTTTCAGAATTAAAATCTCTAGTTCCTTTTGGTATGCTTGGTTTTTGTGCCATATCTATTTTCTGCAAAGGCAGAAGGTCGTTTCGTTAATCTCAATTTGTCACAAAAATATTATAATTTTTAGAGGCAAAGCCAAGTAATTTCAAATTTGTAGTAACTTTATTGGCGTTTGGTAGTCTTATAGCAAACCGACGCAAACTCTTAAGCTAAAAAATGAAAGTTTCTCTTTTTAAAGAAAATATAAAAATAGCCCTAGGTTCTATAAAAGGGCAACTTCTTAGAACGATACTTACTGTTGTGATTATTGGCATTGGTATTATGGCACTTGTTGGAATTTTAAGTGGTGTATCTGCTTTGGAAAACACCATTTCTAGTGACTTTTCCTCGATGGGTGCAAATACATTTAATATTCAACGCTACGAGTTTAATACCCAACGCCAAAGTAGTAGAGAACGTCAGAAAGTAAACCCTGTTATTACGTATAGAAATGTAAAAGATTTTCAGGATAATTATGATTTTCCGTTTACAAAGACCTCAGTCTCTTTTATAGGTACAAGAGCCGCTGAAATAAAAACAGATTCTGATAAAACAGATCCTGAAGTTACAGTCTTAGGTGCTAACGAGCATTTTTTAGAGAATTCTGGTTTAGAAGTTGAAGGTGGTCGTGGTTTTAATGTTTTTGATATTACAAATAATAATGCCGTTTGCGTGATTGGTAGTGATTTGGTGAAAGCCTTGTTTAAAGATGTTAACCCTGTTGGAAAAACCATTAGTGTTAGAGGTTCAAAGTTTAAAGTTATTGGGCATCTCAAAGAAAAAGGTGCCACTTTTGGAAATAACCAAGATTTAAGGGTTATCCTACCCATCCAAAAAGCCCGTTCAATTTTTACTAATCCTTTTATTAACTACAACCTTAGCATTAAAGTTGACAAAAAAGATATGCTTGAAGGCGCACAAGATGATGCCGTTTTAACATTTCGAAATGTAAGAGGCCTTAACCCTGTTGAAGAAAATGATTTTGGCTTAGAACGTAGCGAAGATTTAATAAATAGAATAAGTAATATCTCTAGCTATCTCTATGTTGCTGCTTGGATTATAAGTATCATAACCATTTTTGGCTCCACCATAGCTCTAATGAACATAATGTTAGTATCTGTTAGTGAGCGTACACGAGAAATTGGAGTTAGAAAAGCTTTAGGAGCTAAGAGCAAAACTATAGCCGTTCAGTTTTTTATAGAAACTGTTGTTATCGGTCAATTAGGTGCTTTATTAGGAATCGTATTAGGGATTTTAATTGGTTGGTTACTTGCCACCGTTTTTGAACTTAATTTTTCTACGCCATGGTTTGCCATGTTTTGGGGTGTAACCATAGCATTTATAGTTGCAGTTGTCTCTGGTGTTTATCCTGCGACAAAAGCTGCTAAACTAGACCCGATAGAGTCGTTGCGCTATGAGTAGCCAATTACTTCTGCCCTATTAGTTTTTCGAAATACTGAAACAATTCGCCCTTGGTAATATTTGCGCCTTGCTGAATCAAGGTGAAAATATCCATAAGTTTATCATCTGAGTAATCCTTTTTTGCATTATAAAATTCGATACTATCCGACAGCAAATTATCACGAAGCCATGCAAAACCATCTTTAGTAGTTAAATCGATTGCTTCATTATTAATCTTTAAGGCAATTAGATGCATGTCTTTTTCTTTACACTTAAACAAATGAAGCTGCTGCGGAGAGATATGCTCTAAATATTCAACTTTATTTAATACACCATACCATACCAAATCACTAAAGACATCGAGCTCTTGCTCTGCGGCTTCAGGCTTGTTCTTTTTAATATCTTCCCATTCTTCAGCCGTAATCGATTGCGTAGCTAAGAAGTTTATAAATTCTTGATGTAATTCTTCAAACTGTTCTTTTGTAAGTCTTGCGTATTTCATATCACTATTTGTTATTCTGAACTGTTACACTGAACTTTCCTGTGCTGCGCATAGTCGAAGTATCGAAGTGTTGTTTCAGAATCTCAACTTTACTTCTTTTCATTTTTTAAAGCCTTTGCCACAGCAAACGGTCTATCCGTAGCAATCATATCTATACCTAATGCCATCCATTGATTGTATAGCGTATCACCTCGTGCTTCGGCACGCTTATCTAAATTCCCTAAAGTGCCTAACATTGCTAGTATATTATTATCGTGTAATTTAGTAAACAACGATTTATCCGATAAGCGTGTGCCAGTAAAGGCAATCATATTTTTGGTAGAAATTTCTGAAGCTAATAAAACCTCTAATTCTTGATGATTTCTTGCGGAAACAGACAGTAGCATATCTGGTGCTGTAGCATAAGCTGTTTTTGCCTGAGCCATATTGTAGGTGATAATGATGCACACGTCTTCTGCATTAGCATCTTTTATTGCCCTAATAACCTCTTTTTGAGGAACGCTACGTTTAATGTCTACGCTTAATACAACGTTATTTGCTTTACACCATTCTAAAACGTCTTTAAAGAGTGGTATTTTATAAGTGGTTTCGTTCCCAAAATCATCTACAAGATTATATGCTTTTAACTCGTTATACGTTTTATTTTTTACTAAACCAGAACCAGTTGTCGTTCTGTCTATAGAATTATCGTGCATTAAAACGAGTTGACCATCTTTAGTTTTGGCAACATCAATTTCGTAAATGGCCTCTAAACGCTCATTAACATATTGTATGGTCTCTAAGCAATTTTCAGGATAGTTCTTTATTGATTTTCCACCGCGATGCACACTAATTTTTGGTGCTTTATTGTTTGAGTAACGAAACGTTTCTAATAAAACAGAATCTTTTTTTAGAGTTTCTTTCTTTTCATTCTTACAACCTAAAAAAAGAAGAGTAAAAGATAAAATGTATAAAAAGCGCATACTTATCTGTTGAAATTATTTTTTGATAGAAATATTAAAGCTAATAAAAAACTTCAATTTGAAAGATTCCGCTCTCCAGCGGAATTAGCTCAACTAAGCATTTTGAATTCGACGAAAGTCTTTTCAAAATGAGTTCTCGCTAATAAAAAAACCGTCTAGCTTAAACTAAACGGTTTTTAAAATTTTTATAGTTGAGATTAAGCTTCTGCGACTACGTCGAAAGTAAAATCTACGGTTACAGATCTGTGTAATCTAATTGCAGCTTCGTACTGACCTAAACGCTTGATGTTTCCACCATTGATAGAAATAAATTTCTTATCTATATCGTGTCCTTGATCTTTAAGTGCAGCGGCTAAATCCATATTGGTAATAGAACCAAATAGTTTGTCTCCAGCAGTTGCTCCTGTACCTGCCTTTGCAGGGATAGCGATTTGCAATTGTTTTAAAGCTTCCGCAGTTTTTTCTGCCTCAGCAATAATACTCTTTTCCTTGTAAGCTTTTTGCTTTAAATTTTCAGCCAATACTTTCTTTGCAGAAGCTGTCGCTAAAATTGCTTGCCCTTGAGGAATTAAAAAGTTTCTACCATAACCGTTCTTAACTGTTACAATATCGTCTTTAAATCCTAAATTCTCAACGTCTTGTTTTAATATAAGTTCCATTGTTATGATAAATTTATTTTAATAAATCAGCTACGTATGGCATTAAAGCCAAGTGTCTTGCTCTTTTTACTGCTACAGATACTTTTCTTTGATATTTTAAAGAAGTCCCTGTTAAACGTCTAGGTAATAATTTTCCTTGCTCGTTTACAAACTTTAATAAAAAGTCTGGATCTTTGTAATCTACGTACTTAATTCCAGATTTTTTGAAACGGCAATACTTCTTGGTTTTAGACGTCTCTATATTTAACGGAGTAAGATATCTAATCTCTCCATCTTTTTTTCCTTTTGCTTGTTGTTCGATAGATGCCATAATTACGCTTTTTGTTTGTTTCTTTCTCTTCTTCTCTCAGCCCAAGCCACAGCGTGCTTGTCTAACTTTACAGTTAAGTAACGCATAAAACGCTCATCACGTCTAAACTCTAACTCTAAAGGCTCTATAACCTCGCCAGCAACAGTGTACTCAAATAAGTGATAAAATCCACTCTTTTTGTTTTGGATTGGATACGCTAACTTCTTTAGGCCCCAATCTTCTTTGGCTATCATCTTAGCTCCTTTAGAAACAAGAAAATCTTCGTATTTCTTTACTGTTTCCTTTATCTGGTCTTCAGATAAAACGGGATTTAAGATGAAAACAGTTTCATAATGATTCATAATAAATTGTTTGTTTATTGTTAAAACGGGTGCAAAAATACATATTATTTAAAAGTGTACCAAGGATTTAGAGCTTATTTTTTAATCTCTAATTGATTTTAAAAATCTGAATATTTTTTGCAGTTTAACGATGATTTTTGGTATTTGTCCGAATTTTTTGTACTATTGTCGAAGCTTAACCTAAAAATTGAATGTTATGACTTTAAACTGTGTAGTAGTTGACGACTCTGCAATCCAGAGATTATCTATTGTAAAACTCATAGAAAATCACGAGTCCCTAAATCTAGTTGCCGAATACAGCAGTGCCCTAGAAACAAAAAATGGCTTAAATACAAAGAAAGTTGATTTAATCTTTCTTGATATTGAAATGCCCGTTCTTAATGGCTTCGAATTACTTGATGTACTTAATAATAAACCCCAAATTATTTTTGTTACTGGAAAAACAGAGTATGCATTTAAGGCCTTTAATTACGACGCTACAGACTACTTACAAAAGCCAATTACAAAAGAACGCTTTAATCAAGCAGTGGAAAAAGCAATTGAGCAACACAAACTTAAACTAGACTTTAACGAAACTGAAGGCGAACATATTTTTGTAAAGAGCAATCTTAAAAAACGTAAAGTTTATATTAAAGATATTAAATGGATTGAAGCTCTCGGCGATTATGTAAAAGTAGTTACCGAAGAAACTAGCCTTGTTGTACTATCTACAATGAAAGCTTTTGAAAAAGAATTACCCGAAGGTAAATTCTTAAGAATACATAAATCTTATATCGTAAATCTTGATAAGATAGACCGCTTTAATAGCAAAAATGTTGAAGTTGGTGCTTACGAAATTCCATTAAGCCGAAACAAGAAAACACAGCTTGTAGATGCTTTAAATAATATGTAAAGTCAAACATATACTATATTAAAATCCCAATCTAACCGATTGGGATTTTTTATATAATTAAGACCTGTTAAAACATGTCAAATTTTCTTCAAGTACATCTTTTAAGATTTGAAGCTTAACTATACATTTTACAAGAGATACCACAATTCTGCGGCATTAATTCAACTTATCAAATTTTCTTCAACTGCGTCTTGAAAATTTGAAGTTCAACTATGCATTTTATACGAGATACCGCAATGCTGCGGCATTAATTCGACTTGTCAAATTTTCTTCAACTGCGTCTTGAAAATTTGAAGTCTCATTAATAGTTATCAACATTAATAATTACACGGACAGACCTAAAGTCCTTTACAGACATAAAACTATTGTCTATTTTTAAAATGGCTTCTTTTGTTTTGGCTAGTGATTGCTTTGGCGGAATTTTAATTAAAATATTTTTATGGTATAAATTTCGAATTCTAGATACTGGTGGAAACTCTGGTCCCAAGACGTTAGACTTAAATAATTGCCTTAGGGATTTTGCATACCAATCGGCAGCTATATTTACACGGTTATAATCTTTATGTTTTAGTGTAATTTTTATTAATCTAAAAACTGGCGGGTATTTATAGTTGTAGCGATCATTCAGCTGCTCTTTATACATCTCGTAATAAGAATTGGTAGAAACTTGCTGCAAAATATTATGATGCGGATTATAGGTTTGAATAAGTACTTTACCTCTTAAATCTGTTCGGCCAGCTCTACCAGAAACCTGAGCCATTAATTGATAACTACGTTCGTGAGCCCTAAAGTCCGGAAAATTTAGAAGATTATCCGCATTAAGTATTCCTACCAATTTTACAAATCTAAAATCTAATCCTTTGGTTAACATTTGGGTACCTACAAGAATATCTATCTCTTTTTGCTCGAAGCGCGTAATCAATTTTTCGAAACCATATTTACCTCGAGTTGTATCTAAATCCATGCGTGCCACAGAATTATCAGGAAACAAGGTTTTCACCTCTTCCTCTATCTGTTCTGTACCAAAGCCCTTAGTATCTAAAGCAACGTTACCACATGCCTGACAACTTTTTAGCATCGCAGAATTATAACCGCAATAATGGCAACGCAATTGGTCACGGTATTGATGGTAGGTTAAACTCACATCACAATTAGGACATTGCGGTGAGTGCCCACAAGTAGTACATTCTACAATTGGTGAAAAGCCTCTTCGATTTTGAAATAAAATCACTTGAAAGCCTTCTGCTAAGGCTTCAGTCATTTCTTCAATTAATCGGTCACTAAAATGACCTTTCATTCGTTTTCGCTTGTATTTATCTGCTAAATCCACCAATTCAATTTCTGGCATCAGTACATTATTATAGCGTTGATTAAGTTCTACAAGTCCATATTTGCCTTCAGACGCATTATAGTAACTCTCTAATGATGGTGTTGCTGTTCCTAAAAGTGTTTTAGCGTTAAATATATTTGCCAAAACAATCGCCGCATCTCTAGCATGATAGCGCGGTGCAGGGTCAAACTGTTTATAAGACTGCTCATGTTCTTCGTCAACAATGATTAGACCTAGAGTCTTAAAAGGCAATAGCAAAGCAGACCGTGCACCAATAACAATCTGTGCTTTACTCGAATTTTCTAAAATATTATTCCAAGCTTCTACTCTTTCGTTTCCAGAATACCTCGAATGAAAAACCGTTACCTGTTCTCCAAAATAATCTTGCAAACGCGATACTAATTGGGTGGTTAAAGCAATTTCTGGCAAAAGGTATAAGACTTGTTTTCCGATAGCTAGCTGTTGCTCAATGAGTTTTATATAAATCTCTGTTTTACCCGAAGACGTGACGCCATGAAGCAGTACCACAGATTTTTCCTTAA
This sequence comes from Winogradskyella wandonensis, assembly GCF_004346845.1. Lineage (GTDB taxonomy): Bacteria > Bacteroidota > Bacteroidia > Flavobacteriales > Flavobacteriaceae > Winogradskyella > Winogradskyella wandonensis. Next base: position 12,417 of record NZ_SMGI01000006.1, read on the forward strand.
ACTGAAGAGTTATCTCGTCTATGGCCTTAGTTTGAAACGTGTTTAATTGCTTAGACGTTGAGGTTAAATCACCTTCAAACAAAACTCTATCTGTTTGGATATGATAATCCTCCAAGATATTTTTATCAATTAGCGTCTTTACTACAGCGACAGATGCACCACTCTGCGCTACTAATTCTGATAGCTTCACAGGCTTTTTGGATGTTGCTTCCATTTGAAAGAGCGTTAAAACGACCTCGCGCTGTTTTTTTGCTCTATTCAGAATTTCTAGCAATTCTTGAAGCTTTTCTTCAGACTTATGATTTACATGCAGTCTAACATATCTAACTAACTTTGGTGTATATTTTTCGTAGATTTCTTCTTGAAGCTTAATAACACCTTTTTCAACTAGTCCATTAAGAATAGGTAAAACCCGTTTTTTGTCTAAAATCGAGACAATATCTGCAACTTTAAGGGACGATTGGTGATGCAAGGCTTCGTAAATTAAAAACTCGTCATCCTTTAAATCAGAATCTAAAACCTGCTGATTTTCATTTCTAGAAATAATAGTTTCACTTTCTAGAATAAATGCATTTGGCATTGCTGCTCGCATGACCTCGCCCAAACTACACATATAATAGCTAGCAATCCATTGCCAATGCTGTATTTGTTTGTTTGTAACTAATGGCTCTTTATCAAGAATTTGATGTATGGTCTTAGCCTCGTAAACTGTTGGAGGCGTTTTATGAGTTTTATAAACTAGAGCTGTATATATTTTGCTTTTACCAAACGGTACAGCAACACGCATTCCTGGTTTTAGAAAAGATGCTTCTGCCTCTGTTATGTAATAGGTAAATGCTTTTTGAAGCGGAATTGGCAATATAACATCGACAAAATCTGTCATTAGTTAACACGTTTCCAGTATTGGGTTTTATAGAAAAAAGCCACATAACCTCTAACTTGTAGCTTGTTGGAGTCATCTTCCAACTTCAATCGGCATTTGTAAACTTTTCCGTTACTAGGATTTAATATTGTACCACCTTCATACACATCGTCATTCTTCGTTAAACCATCTATAATTTGCATGCCCACAATAGGCTTATCCTTGTTATTACCTTCACATTTTGTACAACGTGAATTTTTCTTCTTAGGATTCAAAATCTCAATAATATTTCCATACACCTTACCATCAACTTCATAAATGTTTACGATAGACTTCTCTTCACCAGTTTCATCATCAATGGTTTTCCATTTACCCAAAATACCTTGGGCAGACAAATTAAACATTGTAAGTCCAAAAAATAATAGTAAAGCTTGTTTCATTATTTTGAATTTAGTTTATGTAAACCTCGTAATGTAGCATTTAGCTCGTAACCCAAAAGTAAAATATTGGCATTTAGCCAAAGGTAAAGCAGTAGAATTAATAATGCTCCTATTGACCCGTACAATTCATTATATTTTGAAAAATTATCGATGTATATCCCAAATAAAAACGAGGTTAGGATAATGAGTAATGTTGTAAGAACAGCTCCGATGGAAAAAAATCGAGTCTGTCGTCCTTCTTTGGTTCCAAAATAATAAAGTGTCGCTGTCCCGATATAAATCATAATCACAAAAAAGACATATTTTGCTGCAGTTATTAATTGTTTGCTAGCGGCATCTTCGGCATTAATAGCTTCGTTTATTGGGGTTATTATATAAACTTGTGTATAAATAAACACAGCCACAGTTAAGAGTACTAACATCGCTAGAATTAAAGCAACGCCTACAGCGTATAAATACTGCTGAAAAACATTTCGCGTCAGTTGCTCGTGATAGGAGTTTTCGAAACCAGAAAACACAGCGTTTACACCATTTGCCATTAAAAATATTGACAATAAAAATACTGAGGACAATAAGCCAGCTTGCTTATTATTTCCTTCTAAATTTTCGAAAATGGTGTCCATAAAAAATCCTGAAGTCTGAGGCGGCAAGAAAGACTGCAAAAACTCCAAAAATTGTTCCTGAAATCCTTCTATAGGAATTATTGGAATAAGTATAATTACGAATAATAAAAAAGGGAAAATTGCTGTAAAGAAACTAAAAGCAATTGCGCTGGCGCGTGTAGTTAACGTACCTCTTACAATGCCTAAAGTATACAGTTCTAATAAATCGTATAGCGATAATCCCTCTAGTCCTGGAAGCTTTATTCGCTGACTAAAGTTTACCAATGAGCAAACTATTGGTATTTTTTTTAGTCGTTCTTCTATAGAATTTGACATAAAAGTGATTTACGATTTACAATTGACAATTAACGATTTGGTCTTTGCATTTTAAAAATTGTACCTATACCGCTTTAAGACTTAAATCCATATTATACACCGAATGTGTTAAAGCGCCCGATGATATATAATTTACGCCACACTCGGCATACTGTCTAATCGTATTTTCGTTAATGCCACCCGAGGATTCTGTTAAGCATTTATCGCCTATTAATTTTACAGCTTTGCGTGTGTCTTCGTAATTAAAATTATCGATAAGAATTCTATACACGCCGCCACAATCTAAAATTTCTTTAATTTCTTCTAGATTACGAGCTTCAACAATGATTTTTAAATCTCTGTTTGTATCCTTTAAATACTGTTTTGTTTTAGTTATTGCCTTACTTACACCGCCAGAAAAATCGATATGATTATCCTTTAGCATTATCATATCGTAAAGTGCGAATCTATGGTTCTCTCCGCCGCCAATTTTTACGGCCCACTTCTCAAGTGCTCTAATACCTGGTGTGGTTTTGCGCGTGTCTAAAATTTTAGTTCCTGTACCTTCTAATAACTCTACAAACGTATTTGTTTTAGTGGCAATAGCACTCATACGCTGCATAGCATTTAGCACCAGTCGTTCGGCCTTTAAAATGGATTGGGAAGCACCTTCGACGTAAAAAGCGATATCCCCGTATTTCACTTTAGAACCATCTTCAATTAAGGTCTCCACTTTCATGTCTGCATCTACATAAGCAAACACTTGTTTTGCAAATTCAACACCAGCTATAATACCTTCATCTTTTACCAAAAGCTTTGCTTTTCCTTGAGCTGAAGCAGGAATACATGCAAGCGAACTGTGGTCTCCATCTCCAACATCTTCACGAATAGCATTAGCAATTATGAGCTCTATTTCTTTATTGAATTGTTCTTTTGAAATCATTAGTAGGAATATTTATCGTAAAAATAGCAAATTGATTTACGATATGCGATTTTTAGATTTACGATTTATCCATTACCTAGTTCTAAGAAATCATAAATCGTAAATTGTAATTCGTAAATTTGAGCATGCAAATAAAACTCATCGCCATAGGCAAAACCGACAATAAACAACTTCAAACTTTAATTGAAGACTACCAGAAACGTTTGGGGTTTTATATAAAATTTCAATTGGAAATTATTCCGGATATTAAAAAGGCGAAACACCTATCTGAAGCACAGCAGAAAGACAAAGAAGGTGAACTTATTTTAGGAAAAACACAAACTTCTGATGTTGTAATTCTTCTTGATGAAAATGGGAAGCAAATGGATTCTGTGGGCTTTAGCAACTATCTGCAAAAGCACCTTAACTCAGGCATTAAACAACTTGTATTTGTTATTGGTGGTCCGTACGGTTTTTCTGATGCGGTTTATCAACGTGCTAATGGCAAATTAGGACTCTCTAAAATGACCTTCTCGCATCAAATGGTACGTTTGTTTTTTATAGAGCAGTTGTATCGTGGCTTTACCATATTACGAAACGAGCCTTACCATCATAGATAAAAAAGCCCGAGTAGTTACTCAGGCTTTTATAAATATCTAATAAACTTTATAAGTTTCTTTTCGTTTATCAAGTTGGCGTTTTAGGTCGTTTATAGTTTCAGTGACTGCCAACTCATACTCACGCTCGTTTGATTTTGCAAAAATTCGTGGTCCAGGTAAACTCAATTCAATATTACAAATTTTACCAGCTTCATGGTCTTTCTCATCTTGTTTAAAATAGACTTGTGCAGATATTAAAAACTCATATTTATTACTCAATTTATCTAATCGTTCTCTTGTGAATTGTGAAAGTGTTTCACTAACATCCACATTTACATATTCAAAATTTACAGTCATATCCATTTTGTGTTTTGGGTTAAACTTCTATACTTAAATATACGATTTTAAGTCTGCTTTTGCCCTAACAATTATCATAAAAAAGCTTTAAAAAACAACCTAAATTGAAAGTTACTCAACATAGCTACGTCTACATAAATCAAAATCAAATCGTTATGACTAATCAAACACAAAAAGACCTAATTATTTTTGATGGCGAATGCAATCTCTGCAACGGCGTTGTGGGTTGGCTACTCAAATTTGCGCCAGAGGATTTGTTTCAGTTTGTAGCTTTTCAGTCGGCTTATGGACAGCAATTATTACACCAACACGGATTCCCTACAAAACGTTTAGATACCGTGATTTTGATAGATGCTTCTGGTGTAAAAACACACTCAGACGGTTTTCTAAAGATTATTTCTAAAATTCCAAAGTGGAAACGCGTCGCCGCTCTTTTAGGTTTTATTCCAAGATTAATACGCGATTACATCTATAAAACAGCCTCTAAAAATCGTGTAAAATGGTTTGGAAATTCTAAGAGTTGTACTATTGATTTTAGGTAGAGGTTTTGGAGTTACGCTTAAGAGTTTTGTGTATGAAGTTTAGCAACTATCTATGCAATATGATTTCACATACATTATCATAATCTAGTTTTCTATTTCCAAAACTGCCACCATTTGCTGTCTTGTTTAACATTTTCTTCAATCCATTCACCATTTTCTCCTTTAGTCCATTTTTTACCAACTCCATCAATTGTAATTTCTGTACCTTGACCATTATCTAAATTTTCTATCAAGTCTTCAGCAAACCAAAATGACTCGTTTAAATCTTCAAAATGTACATTTATTGCAATATCTTCTGTTAGACTTCCAATAACTTCAACGTCCATCATTGAAGGAGTTGTTTGTCCAAAAACTTCACCTTCCTTCCCTGCAAGTCCTTTATTTTCTGTTTCTGGAGTACTTTTTATCCGAACTTTATTTCCAAATGCATCAAACATATCTTTTTGTTTTTTACAAGCTAAAAATCAATACGCTATACAAACTTTCCCAAATCCAAATCATTAATCGCACCATGAGAGGCATGAGCAACAGTAACACCATTTCTAATAACTAACAATTGTGGTGACTGGTGCAAGACTTGAAATTTATAACCCGTTTCGTTAGAGACTTCTCGGTAATTTAGTAAATCCAAATAGTACAAATCAGCGTTTAAGTCCACATCGTACATCGCTGCAAACTGATTCATTACCATTCTACTGATTCCACAACGTGTAGAGTGCTTAAAAATCAATTGGGTTTTACCCATGGAGCGCTTTTCTATTTCATCTAATTGACTAACCGTAGTTAAGGCTTGCCAAGGCAACACTTTTTCGTCTTTTGGTTCTGATGATGAATTAAATAGTTTATTAAATAGTCCCATATATGTTTTCCTTTTTCAATTAAGTCGAAAAATAAATCTTGACTTACAAACAGACAAAAAGTCATTGTGAATCAAGGGTTTTAAGACATTTTGTCGTTTTTATTGAGTTGGTAAGATAATTGAAATATACCTAACAGAAAAAGAAAAACGTCAACAACAATTGACATAAAAAATATAACTATGAACTTTAATAATTATACCATTAAATCTCAAGAGGCTATACAACAAGCGCAACAAATTGCGCAGAGTTATGGTCATCAGCAGATAGAAAATGAGCACATTTTTAAAGGCATTCTCAATGTCGATGAAAATGTATTGCCCTTTTTACTAAAAAAACTCAACGTTAATGTTGGGTTATTAGAACAAATTCTTGATAAAGACTTAGAAAGCTACCCTAAAGTTAGCGGAACAGATATCATGCTTTCTAGAGAAGCAGGAAAAACAGTCAACGAAGCATCAATCATCGCTAAAAAAATGAATGATGATTTTGTGTCTGTAGAGCATTTAGTCTTGGCTATTTTTAAATCTAAAAGTAAAATAGCTCAGGTTCTTAAAGACCAAGGTGTTTCTGAAAAGGTGTTAAATTCAGCTATCGAAGAATTACGTAAAGGCGACCGCGTCACCTCCCAAAGTCAGGAAGAGACTTACAATTCTTTAAATAAGTACGCGAAGAACCTCAACCAATTAGCTCAAGACGGAAAGTTAGACCCAGTAATTGGACGTGATGAGGAAATACGTCGTATTCTTCAAATTTTATCGAGACGTACAAAAAATAATCCAATTTTGGTTGGTGAGCCTGGCACGGGTAAAACCGCCATCGCCGAAGGTTTAGCACACCGAATTATTGATGGTGATGTTCCAGAAAATTTAAAGGATAAGCAAATATTTGCCTTAGATATGGGCGCCTTAATTGCTGGCGCAAAATATAAAGGTGAGTTTGAGGAACGCCTAAAAGCAGTCATTAAAGAAGTGACGACTAGTGATGGTGACATTGTTCTATTTATTGACGAAATCCATACGCTCGTTGGTGCAGGTGGCGGTCAAGGTGCTATGGATGCAGCAAACATTCTAAAACCTGCCTTGGCTCGTGGAGAATTACGTGCCATTGGTGCGACCACATTAGACGAATACCAAAAATATTTCGAGCAAGATAAAGCCCTGGAGCGTCGTTTTCAGAAAGTACAGGTCAATGAGCCAGATACCGAGAGCGCAATTTCTATTCTAAGAGGTATCAAAGAAAAGTACGAAACACATCACAAAGTGCGTATTAAAGACGAAGCAATTATTGGAGCCGTAGAGTTATCCAACAGATACATTACTAATAGATTTTTACCTGATAAAGCCATTGACTTAATGGACGAAGCAGCCTCTAAATTACGCATGGAAATTAACTCTAAACCAGAAGAACTCGATGTTCTGGATCGTAAAATCATGCAATTAGAGATTGAGCATGAAGCGATTAAGCGTGAAAAGGATGAAAGCAAACTGAAGTCTCTTAAAGCTGAGTTAGCCAACCTTAAAGAAGAACGCAACGAGCTGAATGCCAAATGGAAAAACGAAAAAGAGGTTGTTGAGAATGTTCAGAATATAAAACAAGATATTGAGAATTATAAGCTTGAAGCTGAGCGTGCTGAGCGTGATGGCGATTATGGTAAAGTTGCTGAAATCCGTTACGGAAAAATTAAAGAAGCCACAGAGAAACTTGAAGAATTTCAGAAGCAACTCGCCGCACAGCAAGAAACAGCTTTGATTAAAGAGGAAGTCACTTACGAGGATATTGCAGATGTTGTAGCAAAATGGACCGGTATTCCAGTGACCAAAATGATACAAAGCGAGCGCGAAAAACTGTTGAAATTAGAAGACCAATTGCATAAACGTGTTGTCGGTCAAGAAGAAGCGATTGAAGCGGTAAGCGATGCCGTAAGACGTTCTCGTGCTGGATTGCAAAATCCGCAAAAACCAATTGGCACATTCCTCTTTTTAGGAACAACTGGTGTTGGTAAAACAGAATTAGCAAAAGCGTTGGCAGAGTATCTATTTGATGACGAAAATGCTATGACACGAATAGACATGAGCGAATATCAAGAGCGCCATGCAGTAAGTCGACTCGTTGGAGCGCCTCCAGGCTATGTGGGTTACGATGAAGGTGGGCAATTAACTGAAGCTGTTCGTAGAAAGCCTTATTCTGTAGTTTTATTAGATGAGATTGAAAAGGCACATCCAGATACTTTTAATATTTTGTTGCAAGTTCTAGACGAAGGCCGTTTAACGGATAACAAAGGACGTGTTGCAGATTTTAAAAACACGATTATTATTATGACCTCAAACATGGGAAGTCATATTATTCAAGAGCGTTTTAATGCTACAGAGGATATTCCATCAGCGATGGAAGCCGCAAAAGTGGATGTATTAGGCTTACTAAAACAAACAGTTAGACCTGAGTTTTTAAACCGTATTGATGATACCATAATGTTCACACCATTATCAAAAGAAAATATTATTGATATCGTGGACTTACAATTAAAATCGGTAACCAAAATGATTGCCCAACAAGGTATTACTTTCGATGCAACGCAAGAAGCAAAGACCTATCTAGCCAATAAAGGGTACAATCCAGAATACGGTGCTAGACCTGTAAAACGAGTGATTCAGAAAGAAGTCTTAAATCTATTGAGTAAAGAAATCCTAGCTGGTAAGGTAAGTACTAACAGTATTATTCTTTTAGATGAATTTGATGGTCAATTAGTTTTCCGAAATCAAGGTGATTTGGTTATTGAAGAAATTTAATTCTTTTCTCCTATTTTGTTTGATTGATTTCATTTTTTGATAAATTACATAGAATTAAATTTTTTAGATGAAAAAACTAAAAAGTAAAAGAAAAAAATTCTTAGTCCGGAAAAGTAAAAAAACTCAAGACAGAGCCACCAAAAGGCGAAAAAGGCAAGGTAAATTTCACAAAAGAAAGCAAGAAAATTCACTAACGAAGGCTTATGAGAGAAATTTAGACTTTATAAAAAAGTCAAGAAAAGATATTACTATATCACCGAAGAATAATTTAGAATTACTTGAACACACGAATAATGTAATTGAATTTATAAGTGAACTAAAAAGTTATCGTAACGTTGCACATGAAGTAAAAAGTATTTTCATTGATTTAAAAGATGTAATAAGCATAGACATAGGAACTATTAGTTTATTATTGTCCTCCGTTAAAGAATTGGCTCTTTATGACATAAATGTTAAAGGTAATCTTCCTAAAAAACAGAATACGAAAGATGCTTTTATTGATTCCGGTTATTTAGAGCATATGGGTGAGGTCTCAAAATCGATTAAAAAATCTATGCGAGTCTCTAATAAAGAAAATTTACTCTTAATGCTCGCAAAAGAAAAATCTGAGAGCAAAAAGGTGGGACAATGTATTAAACTTGGAATAAAAGCTTTGACAGGTAAAGAAAATCATTATCCTCCTGTTTATGGAATTATACAGGAAATGAATGGAAATTCAGTAGAACATGCTTACAAGGATAAAAAACACTGGATTATGGGTATAAATCATGACAAGATAAAAAATAAACTCATATTCACTTTTACTGATAATGGATTTGGTATAATAAGAACATTGAAAAAAAGATTTAATATAAATGCTTTTAAGAAAATGAACTGGCATACTGATGAAAAAATATTAGAAGGAGTTTTTGATAAAAAATATAATTCACGATTTAAAAAACAATACAACAGAAATAAAGGACTTCCAGTAATTAAAAAGGCTCAAGCCGAGAATAAAATCAAAAATTTAATCGTTATAGCAAATGAGAGTATTGTCAACTTTAATACTGGAAAAGCAAGTAGATTGAATAAAGAATTTAGCGGTACATTTTATTATTGGGAATTAGATTTAAAAACTTATATGAATGGAAAAAATATTAATTAGAGTTATCGATTTTACGGAATATCCTGGTGTGAGATATAAGCATCAAGGTAATAATGATTCCGGTGAAGATTTTTATTATGAAGTGATTAAACCCGCTTTTGAAAAAGCTTTAAATCAAGAAAAAATACTTTCTGTTGATTTAGATGGTACCGCAGGCTACGCATCATCATTTCTAGACGAAAGTTTTGGAAATTTAGTATATGATTTTCCATTTGAAGAAATAAAAACTCATCTTGAAATTAAGTCATTTGAAGAGCCTGATTGGATTGACGTGATTTTTAAAGAAACTTTAAAAGATTGGAAACGAAAAAAAGATGAAAACCAACCTAGAAAACCAGAAAGATAATGAAAGCTAAAGATTATCTATATATGTTTTTAGGAGTTATTATAACAATTACGATTCTAATATTATGTTTCCAAGGAATAAGCAGTACATCTGATAAAATAGCATTTGCAAGCATAATTGTAAACGTTGTAATTGCAGTTTTAGTAGTGGCATACTTTCAAAACAGAGAGAGTAATTCGCGATCTTTAAAAGACTATTTTATAAATCAAATTTCTGGTATTAAATGTGATTATGATAAATTTATTCAACAAATTAAAGATGAAAAGTTGACTCCAAATGAGATAAAAAAGAAATTTAAAGACTTTTCAATAAAGAATCAACAACTAGAGTATTTCTTAAAAACAGAATTAAAACTTAATACAATATACATTCAAGAACAAAATAGAAAAATTCATAAACTGATTACTAACAGTTATGAATTTAATAATCTCTATGATAGTATTAAATTTGCATTAGAAAACTCAACAAACAATGAACTAATTATTTTACATAAAGATTTTAATCATCACATTACTTCATTAATTGTTGAGATAAACAAAACTTAACATCAGATTAATTAATTGTAACAAAATAGCCGCTAAACAGTCTTTATAATGATTGGTTGGTCTGCTTAGCGGCAGACAATTTAAGGCAACGCAACATACGTTTGAGACGTCCAAACAAATTAGCGTTGCCTTTTTATTTTAGAATGCTCTACAAAAATTGTAACAAGTTGAATCTTATTGTTACATATCATCAAAATAAAAATCACAATACGCTATGAAATTTTTTAATGCTTTTTGCTCAACGCTATTACTTACGTTTTTATCTATTTTCACTTCAAATGCACAACAACTAGAAAATTCTACTTTATGGAAAATCTCTGGAAATGGACTTGAAACTCCATCTTACCTTTTCGGAACAATTCATATAACTTGTGATGCCACCCTAGACGCTAATGTAAAAAAGGCACTAGACGAGACCGAACAATTGGTCTTAGAATTAGACATGGACGAACCTAATATGCAAGCCGAAATGATGCAACATCTCTACATGAAAGATGGGTTAACCTTAAAAGATATCGTTTCAGAGGAAGACTATGAAGCTATAGACAATATGCTTAAGAAGCATATGGGCATTTCAGTTACCATGATGCAGACTATGAAGCCATTTTTTCTATCCGCAGCATTATACCCAAAGTTAATCGATTGCCCAATGATGTCCTTTGAAGAAGAACTCATTAAAGTTGCTAAACAACAAGATGAAGAGATTAAAGGTTTAGAGACTATCGATTTTCAAATTAGCATGTTTGACGAAATTCCTTATGAAGAGCAAGCTAAAGACTTGATACGTTCTGCAAAAGACGATTTAGCTTATGATAAAAGTATGTTCGCCAAAATGATGAAAATTTATAAAGAGGAAAATATTTCAGCCATGATTGATATGATGAATGATGAGACCTATGGTTCCGTCTCAAAATATCAAGATAAATTATTGGATAACCGAAATAAAAATTGGATTCCAAAAATTGGTAAGTATGCTAAAGAGAAACCAACATTTTTTGGTGTTGGCGCAGGGCATTTAGCAGGAAAAAACGGCGTAATTAATTTATTACGGAAAGCAGGTTATACAGTTGAGGCAGTAGAATAAAAAGCTGAATTCGACCCTTATAGATGAAAATATTAGAAATATTCGATGAAATGCACTGTTAAATCACTTAAAAAATTTCATTTTATCGGATAAATGGCTAATTTTGTCGAGCTAATTAATTCCATCCATTTACTTTAAGTAGGTAATTTTTCTTACGATTTTTCCCTTGATTATTCGTTTAATAATTTAAGATTGCTATGGAATTGAACTCATATATAGACCACACTTTATTAAAAGCTTCCGCTACTGAAAGAGAAATTATAAAACTATGCACAGAGGCAATTACTTACAATTTTTATTCGGTCTGTGTTAACAGTTGCTATGTGCCTATCGCCAAGCAAGCACTAAAAGAAACGCCTGTAAATATTTGTACAGTAGTTGGGTTCCCTCTTGGAGCATCATCTACAGCTTCTAAAGTTTTTGAAGCTAGGCAAGCTATTAAAGATGGTGCCACAGAGATTGATATGGTTATGAATATTGGCTTTATGAAGAGCAGGAACTACGTCGCAGTTTTAAAAGACATCACAGAAGTAAAAAAAGCCATTGGCAAAACACCACTGAAGGTTATTCTAGAAATCAGTGAACTTTCTAAAAACGAAATTGTGAGAGCTACGGAAATTTGTGTAGATGCTAAAGTAGATTTTGTAAAAACATCTACAGGTTTCTCTAAAAGTGGCGCGACACTTACGGCTGTAAAAATTATAAAAAAGACATTAAAAGGTAAGGCACAAATAAAAGCATCTGGCGGAATCAGAGACCGAGAAACAGCTCTTAAATATATCGAAGCTGGCGTAGACCGTATTGGCGCTTCTGCTGGTGTTGCAATGATTAATGACCAAGTTTCGTCTTCTACTTACTAAGTATTTCAATTCTTTGTTTAACTTTATCGTATGAGTGTACACATCGGTGCCAAAAAGGGTGATATTGCAGAAACTATTTTACTACCAGGAGACCCTTTAAGAGCTAAATGGATAGCTGAGACGTTTTTTGAAAACCCCATTTGCTTCAACGAAATTAGGGGCATGTATGGCTACACAGGTATATATAATGGCAAACGCGTTTCTGCAATGGGAACCGGAATGGGCGTGCCAAGTATTTCTATTTATGCCAATGAATTGATAACCGAATTTGGTGTGAAAAACCTAATTCGAGTTGGCAGCGCTGGTTCTTATCAGAAAGATGTAAAACTCAGAGATGTTGTTTTAGCAATGGCTGCATCTTCTACATCTGGTGTTAACGAATTACGCTTTGGTGGTGCCGACTACGCTCCTACCGCAGATTTTGAGTTATTTATAAAAGCTGTCAACGCTGCAAAGCATAAAAATATCCCAATCAAAGCTGGTAATGTTTTATCGTCTGATGAGTTTTATGAAGATAATATGGAATCTTACAAAAAATGGTCGAAATTCGGTGTTCTTTGTGTAGAAATGGAAGCCGCAGGACTTTACACTGTTGCGGCCAAGCACAATGCAAAAGCGCTAGCGATTCTTACCATTTCTGATTCTTTGGTATCTGGAGAACGCACAACAAGTAAAGAGCGTGAAACGACCTTTAAGCAAATGATTGAAATTGCTTTAGAACTCGCTTAAGTCTCGTTTTTAACAAAGCTTTTAATTCCACATAAAATTTCTAAACTATATTTGAAAGAATCTTTCATTCGATATAACCATGAAATCAATCTTTACTTCCCTAGTATTACTATTCACATTTATAAGCTTTAGTCAAGACTTATCTGATAAAGCTCAGATAGAAGTTACCTTAAATAATTATATAGATGGATTTTACCAGGGAGACACCTTAAAATTAAAAGCTGCCCTAAAACCAAGACTCCATAAGTTTGGTTATTTAAAAGACAAGGAAACAGGAGACTACAACTATTATCAAGCGCTCCCTTACAAAAAGGCATTAGCTCTGGCACAATCTCTGAAAGACCAAGGCAAATTACGCACTGAAACAGAAATGCGAGGTGTTAAAGTTTTAGAAATTGCCAATCATATTGCTGCAGCTAGAGTGACTGGTACTTGGGGCATTGATTATGTTTTACTTTCTAAAGATGACGGAAAATGGATGATAGAACAAGTGATTTGGGAAGGTCCGTATCTAAAAGAATACAAAGAAGATACTACAACCACCTATTACCTTATCCGTCATGCAGAAAAAGACCGTTCTGATAAGACTAACCGAAATCCTCATCTAACAGAAAAAGGTTTAAAACGTGCCGAAAATTGGGCAACTGTGCTCAAAGATGTAAAGTTTGATGCTGTGTATTCTACAGACTATAATCGTACTAAAGAAACCGCATTACCAACTGCAAAGTCTCTTGGTTTAGAATTACAATTTTATGACCCACGTAATATGGATATGAAACAATTCATGAAAGATACCAAAGGAAAAACCGTATTAATTGTTGGTCATAGCAATACTACACCCATGTTTGCAAATGGATTACTGGGCGATAAAAAATACGATATGATGGACGATAATAACAATGGCGGTCTTTACATAGTAACTATGACGAACACTGATGTTTCATCAATGCTTTTACAAGTCGATTAAATCGACCTCAACATTTTCTAATTCAATTTTGGAAAGTAGTTTTAACTTATTGCTATCAAAAGCTTTTGCTAAATCTTGAAGCTTTATTTCGGGATTATCACTCTTATAATTATTGTAATCCGCAAAGCGTAAGCCATTAACGTAACGCTCATTAAAGGCTTCACGAAAACGCATGCCTTTTCCGTCATCTTCGTTGTATGAGTAAGCTAAATAATCTGGTTTAAAAGTCGCTTTATTTATCCAATAGATAAAGACATCTTCGTAATCTTCGCCACCGCCTTCTTTGTCAAAAGTCACTTCAATTCTATAATAGTCTACTCCTTTTATTTGCTCCTCGCCTATTAATTTTTTATTCACGGCTTGGTCATTTAAGCCATGAGGTAAAACAGAGAAGTAATGTACGGAGTTTACTGAAGCTGTATATTTCGCAATCATAGAATCAGCAACTTTCACTTGTTGCATATTAATGTATCGCCTAAAACCTTCGTTCTTTAAAATATCTAAAATAGAATCTTTGTTATCATCAACTTTAAAACGTGTGTAACGAAACTTTCCTTCAGTGCGTATAGCAGTATACCTGTGGTCTCTAAATACAAACTTGATCGTCGAAGAATCAAACTTCTCTCCCCCAGCAACTTCAATTGATTTGTCAATTATTTCATTAGCCGTCAAAGACTCCGCTTCAGCTTTGGAGTTTTCATTCTTACAGTTATAAAACAATAGAAGTATTAATAAAATCTGTAAATATTTCATTTTCAAAATTTGAATTTTGTAGTCGTAAAATTAGGGATATGATTACATAATTAAATGCAATAAACTTTTTAATTATAACTTTTCACTTATAACTTTTAAAACTAAATTTGTCCTTTATGCAACAGAAGATTAACATACTCAACAAAAAGGCTAAATTCCAGTACGAGATATTGGATAAATATACTGCTGGAATTGTTTTAACAGGAACGGAAATAAAGTCTATCCGCGCCAGTAAAGCTTCTATTGCTGAGAGTTTTTGTGAATTTAATCAGCAGGGTGAACTCTTCGTAGTTAATATGACTATTGAAGAGTATGCTTTTGGAAACTACTACAACCATAAACCGAAGGCAGAACGTAAACTTCTACTCAATAAACGCGAACTAAAAAAGCTAGAGAAAGAAGTAAATATTAAAGGAAATGCCATTATTCCGTTACGCTTGTTTATAAATGAAAAAGGTCTGGCAAAACTTATAATCGCTCTAGCAAAAGGTAAGAAACTCTACGATAAGCGCGAAACTATAAAAGACCGTGATAACAAGCGTAATCTAGACCGCATTAGGAAAAATTTCCGATAACTTTAGGAAATTTCTAACGTTACTTCGTAGACAATTCAGCTATGTTTGATTTATCCTAGACAACCTTTTTTACAAAATGTGCGTCTATACTAACAAACCATCAATTAAAAAATATGCAAAAATCTCTACTTTCAATTCTATTCTTTTTTATTTCATTCATAGCCTTCCCGCAAATCAAAGGGAACATAACTGATAGCAAAAACCAAGCACTTCCGTTTGTAAATGTATTTATAGAAAACACCTACAAAGGGACGACCACCAACGACGCTGGTTATTACGAGCTAAATGTTACTGAGAAAAAAAGCTACAATCTGGTGTTTCAGTATTTGGGTTATAAAACCGTTAAAAAAACTGTAAACGTTACAGAACTGCCTTTTAATTTAGATATCACTCTAGAAGAAGAAAACGTATCTCTAGATGAAGTGGTTATTAATGCTGAAGAAAATCCAGCAAATATCATTATGCGTCAAGTCATTGCAAAACGAAAAGAAAATCTTGAAAAGATAGAAAGCTTTAAAGCAGATTTCTATTCTCGTGGTTTAATGCGAATAAAAGATGCGCCTGAGAAATTTTTTGGACAAGAGGTAGAAATTGAAGGTTTAGACTCTACACGTAGCGGTATTCTTTACTTATCCGAAACTATTTCAAAGATTCAATATTTAAGACCAGACCGTCTTAAAGAAAAGATAACCGCGTCTAAAGTTAGTGGCGATAATAATGGCTTTAGCTTCAATAATGCGCAAGATGTAGATTTCAACTTATACAACAACACTATTTCTTTGGGTAACGAAATTATTTCACCTATTGCCAATAATGCCTTTGGATACTACCGTTACAATCTAGATGGTGTTTTCTATGATGACCGCGGTAATCTTATTAATAAAATAAAAGTAACGCCTAAGCGAGAGAACGACCCCATTTTTTCGGGTTACTTATATATAGTCGAAGACCAATGGACGCTTTACGCAGTCGAGTTAGATATCACAGGTGAGCAAGCTCGCATTCCTGTTGCAGATATCATTACACTAAAACAAAATTTTTCGTATTCTGAAGCTGATGATATTTGGGCTTTAATTTCTCAAAGTATTGACTTTAGTTATGGCTTGTTTGGTATTAAAGGTGATGGTCGTTTTACAGCCGTTTATAGTAATTACGAATTTAATTTACCTCTCACCAAGAAAGATTTTGGGCGTGAATTGGTGGCTTTTGAAAGTGAAGCCAATAAAAAGGATTCCTTATTCTGGAATAAAATTAGACCAGTACCACTCACCAGCGAAGAAACTAAAGATTACATAAAAAAGGATAGTATACAGCTTGTAAAAGAATCGAAACCATACCTAGACTCTGTAGATAGAGTTCGGAATAAATTTAAGCTTGGTAACCTATTGGGGTATACTTACCAAAACTCTCATAAAGATTATAGCTTTGGTTTTGACATCCCAATTACGGAGTCCTCTTTTAATACAGTTCAAGGTTGGAATGCAAATGCCAATGTTTTTTACAGAAAAAGTTATGATGAATTCAGACGCTACTTCTCTGCAACGGCAAATTTCAATTATGGTTTTTCGGACGACAGATTAAGAGCTACGGGTGTTTTAACTTACAAATTTAATAATGTTAGCCGTGCATTTGTAAGTCTAGCTGGTGGAGTTACAGTGAACCAATTTAATCCTTCAAACCCCATTTCTAATGCGGAAAACACCGTTGCTTCACTTGGGTTCAACGAAAATTATATGAAGTTATACGAACGTCAATTCATACAAGCTGGTTATTCTGAGGAGTTATTCAACGGTTTTAGAATCAATTCAAATTTAAGCTACGAAAGACGAAATGCCCTTTTTAATACTACAGACCAAACTTTTTATCCAGATAGTAATAAACCATACACAAGCAATAATCCGTTAAATGAAACAGCATTTGGTATTGCACCTTTTGAAAATCATAATATCTTTAAGTTTAATCTTTCAGCAAGAATCAATTTTGGTCAGAATTACTTGAGTTATCCAGATAGTAAATTCAATATTTCTAATAACAAATATCCAACACTTGTTTTAGGTTACGAAAAAGGATTTGGTGCTACAAACAATGACTACAACTTTGACCAAATTAAAGCGCGCTTATATCAGTCTTTTAATATTGGCAACAAAGGTCGTTTTGGGTATAATATTAGAACCGGAAAGTTCTTTAATGCTGATGATATTGCCTTTATGGATTTTCAACATTTTAATGGAAATCAAATAAACTTTAGCCGTCGTGGAAGCTACACCAATGTCTTTAATAATCTTGGATATTATGACTTAAGTACAAACGACAGCTACTTAGAAATGCATGCAGAACACGATTTTAATGGCTTTATCCTAGGTAAAATTCCGCTATTGAATAAATTGAACTTTAACCTTGTTGTTGGTGCGCATAACCTAGCAACTCCAGATAACAAACCATATCAAGAATTTTCAATAGGACTTGATAATATTGGTTGGGGAAAATGGCGTTTCCTACGATTTGATTATATTAGGTCTTACCAAAACGGCTATCAAGGTGATGCCTTTGTGTTTGGACTCAAATTTTTCTAAAATATGACGCTCAATCTCGACACGAATAGCACAAATTTTCACTAATTTAAACTCAATTATTATTCGTGTTTATTAGAACCATTCGTGTCCAACTAAAAATCATATAAAATGAAAAAAATATCATTTCTATTCCTCATTTTTCTTCTGAATTGTTATTCTCAAGAAACAGAAACTCCTGACTACTTAAAAAACGTAGCCACGCTAGATAATACAATCGAGACCTTATATAAAGTTATTTCTGGAGATAAAGGTGTTGAACGCAATTGGGAGTTGTTCAAGCATTTATTTCACCCAAACGCAAAATTAATTCCTACAGGCAAAAATAAAGATGGCGAAACTATTGCGCGCTACATGACACCTGATGACTATATAAAAACCTCTGGAAAATGGCTTTTAGAAAATGGTTTTCATGAAGTTGAGATAAGCCGTAAAACAAATAGTTTTGGTCATATTACCCAAGTATTCAGTACTTACGAATCGTTTAGAAATAAGACAGACACTACACCATTTATGCGAGGCATTAACAGTATTCAATTACTAAACGACGGCAAACGTTGGTGGATTGTAAACATTTACTGGATGCAAGAATCGGAGTCTTTTCCAATTCCCGAAAAATATCTTTCTAATTAATGTTAATAAAATTGAATAATTTGGCGGTTGATGGATTAAGTTCTTAATTTTAGCAAAATTGATTTTTATTCTCGACTATGAAGTTATTTACATTTACTAAAGCGGCTATTCTATTTGCTTTAGTTTTCTCATTAACAACAACCTCTCAAGAAAAAGCAACACCAATTTTTAAAGACGGTGAAGCTCAAATTGTAAAAGCCTTTAGTAATCCTAAAGATTGGTTACGCCATGATTTATGGGTAGAAACCGAATTTGACACCGATGGTGATGGCGAGTTAGACCGTATGCATGTGTCGGTAACACGACCAAACCAAACCGAAACCGAAGGTTTACAACTTCCTGTTATCTATGTAACAAGCCCATATTTTGCCGGAGTTGCTGCAGATGCTCCAGGAACTATGTGGAATGTAAAACACGAACTTGGAGAAATCGGAGAAGAACGCTTTCATCCAGAAGTAAAGCGTCGTGGAAAACGCCCAATTATTTCAAACTCACATATCAGAAAATGGGTGCCAAGAGGTTATATCGTCGTGCATTCATCATCCCCAGGAACAGGATTATCTGATGGCGCACCAACTATTGGCGGACTTAATGAAGAATTAGCTCCAAAGGCAGTTATTCAATGGCTAACTGGAAAGAGAAAAGGCTATACAGAACGTAACGGAACCGAAGAAATAAAAGCCTATTGGTCAACTGGTAAAGTTGGAATGACAGGAACTTCATACAACGGTACTTTGCCTCTAGCTGCTGCAACTACTGGTGTAGACGGTTTAGAAGTGATAATTCCAATTGCACCAAATACATCATACTATCATTATTACCGTTCTAATGGTTTGGTGCGTTCGCCAGGCGGATATCTAGGTGAAGATATCGATGTACTTTATGATTTTGTGCATAGTGGAGATGAAGACAAACGCGCCTACAACAACAAAACCGTTCGAGATACGGAAATGATAAATGGTATGGACCGACAAACTGGTGACATGAATGATTTTTGGTACAATCGTGATTATTTACCAAAAATGAAAAACATGAAAGCAGCCATGCTAATGTCTCATGGATTTAACGATTGGAATGTTATGCCAGAACACAGCTATCGTATCTACATGAAGGCTAAAGAAATGGGATTACCAACGGCGATTTATTACCATCAAAACGGTCATGGTGGACCACCACCTGTTTCTACGATGAATAAATGGTTTACAAAATACTTACACGGTATTGATAATGGTATAGAAAATGAAGAAAACAAAGCCTATATCGTAAGAGAAGATGATAAAAGGGATGAACCTACGGCCTATAAAGATTATCCAAATCCTGAAGCTGAGGATGTGACGTTAAATTTAACTTCAGGAGGAAATAAAGTAGGCGGCTTAACAACGTCTAAAGGAAACAAAGGAACCGAAGTCTTAGTGGATGACGTTAGTTTTAATTGGAAAGATTTAGCAAAAGCTGAAACCTCTAAAAACCGCTTACTCTACGTCACATCGCCGTTAAAAGATGACTTGCATATTTCTGGAGTACCAAAAGTGAGTGTAACGCTTTCTAGCAATAAATCGGCTGCTAATCTCTCTGTGTATTTATTGTCTTTGCCTTTAGAAAATGGTAAAATTACCAATGACTTAATCACAAGAAGCTGGGCTGACCCAAAAAATTACAAATCATTAACTAATGAAGAAGCTTTAAAGCCTAGCAAATTCTACACGGTAAACTTCGATTTGCAACCAGATGACCAAATCATTAGAAAAGGACAACAAATAGCATTAATGATTTTTAGTAGCGACCCTGAATTTACACTGCATCCAAAACCTGGAACAGAATTAAGCATTAAATTAGATAAAACATCGATTACGCTTCCTGTTGTTGGCGGAAAGGATGCTTTGGAAAAAGCTTTAAATTAAGACAATGAAGTGTTTGAAATTTATAGTTCTATTTTGTTTTCTAGGACAAATGTATAGTTGTAATAATGAGAACGAAACAAGTGATTCGACTTCAATTCAAATTGGAAATTATATTTTCAATTTTCCATCTAAATTTAAGTTAGAAGAACAACAAGGGATTGATTCTTATGTTGGAAATATAAATGGTTCAGGTATATCTATATTTTTCGATTATGGATGGTATACAGGACCTGTAAATAATCCAAGTTTAAATCAATATATAGTTAATGAAGATGAAATCAGTGGTCATTACAGGCAAATTGTAAAGTCTATAAACTCAGAGTCAAATTCTATTAGAATTCATCTATACAACATAAGTGAAGCCCTTGAAAATCCTCTAGAAACTAATTCATTAACCATGTATGCAAATCAACTGAGTATTTCTCAACAAGAAATGCTAGACGAAGTTTTTAATAATGTCATTATAGTAGAATAGGCTAATTCTTATCCTCTAAAAGTGGCACAAAGCGAAACTCGCCAAGCTCATGCTTTTCAAATTCTTTAGGTCCTTTTCGAATAAAAAGTGTCATAATTTGTACATCCTCGCCTACTGGTATAACCAAACGTCCACCTATGGCTAATTGAGATAATAAAGGCTTAGGGACAAAAGGTGCACCTGCTGTTACTATTATGCTATTAAATGGCGCCTCTTCTGGTAAACCTTTATAGCCATCTCCAAAAATTAATTTTTTAGCTCGGTATCCTATTTTAGGTAAAAACTTGGATGTTTTTTTAAATAATTCTTGCTGACGCTCTATACTATACACTTTTGCACCTAGCTCTAGAAGTACAGCAGTTTGGTAACCACTACCCGTTCCTATTTCTAAAACTTTGTCACCACGTTTAACCTCTAATAACTCTGTCTGAAATGCCACAGTATAAGGTTGAGAGATAGTTTGGTCTGCAGCTATAGGAAATGCTTTGTCTTGATACGCATGGTCTATAAATCCAGAATCCATAAACAAATGCCTAGGAATTTTACCAATAGCGGCTAAAACATTTTGGTCTTTTATGCCTTTTGATTTTAAGACCTCAACCAATTGCTGACGCATGCCCTTATGCTTAAATGTATCTTTCAAGAATGGTAGTTTAGTTTGTGCTAAAATAGTGCTCGTACATAGAAAATCCAATAAGAATTATCCCAAAAAGTACTGGAAAGAATTTGAAAAACACATATTTCATAATTCAAACTTTTTATGACTTCATTTTAAAAATTTTTCAATCAAAACGATTATTTTTGTTAAAAACTGAAAAACATGCTAAAAGCTGGTGTTCTTGGTGCTGGTCACCTAGGGAAAATTCATCTAAGATTACTTAATCAATCTCAAAAATATGATTTAGTTGGTTTTTACGATGCTGACCCTGAAAACGCTAAAAAAATCGTTGACCAATTTGGCTATAACTATTTCGATTCTATTGATGCACTTATCGATGCTGTTGATGTTGTAGATATCGTTACACCAACACTTTCGCATTACGATTGTGCTAAAAAAGCCATCTCCAAAGGAAAACACATTTTTATAGAAAAACCGATTACAAATACGGTTGAAGAAGCCGAAACTATCCGAACATTAGTGGCTGAACATGGGGTTAAAGGACAAGTTGGTCATGTAGAGCGCTTTAACCCAGCGTTTATTGCTGTAAAAGAGCAAATTAAAAATCCTATGTTTATAGAAACACATCGATTAGCAGAGTTTAATCCTCGCGGAACCGATGTACCTGTTGTTTTGGATTTAATGATTCATGATATCGACATTATTTTAAGCGTTGTAGATTCGCCAGTAAAGCATATCTCTGCTAGCGGCGTATCAGTAATAAGTGAAACACCAGATATTGCTAACGCTCGTATCGAATTTAAAAATGGTTGTGTTGCCAATCTTACAGCAAGTCGTATTTCTTTAAAAAATATGAGGAAGACGCGCTTCTTTCAAAAAGATGCCTACATTTCAGTAGATTTTCTAGAAAAGAAATGCGAAGTCGTAAAAATGAAAGATGCACCCGAAAACCCTGGAGATTTTGATATGATTCTTCAGAATGCGGAAGGCATTAAGAAGCAAATCTATTTTGATAATCCCGAAATATCTAACAACAACGCCATTTTAGACGAGTTAGAAACATTTGCAGATGCTATTAATAATAACACTAAGCCAATTGTTACACTTCATGATGGTACAGAAGCTTTACGTGTGGCAAATATGATTATCAATCAGTTTTAATTTCTAATAAACCGGTCACTGAGGCTCTCGAAGTGACCTTATTATTAATTTGATGTGACTTCGAGAGCCTCAGTCACCAAAACAATTAACATGAAAAACGTAGCAGTCATCGGAGCAGGAACAATGGGTAACGGAATTGCCCATACTTTTGCACAATCCGGTTTTAAAGTACAATTAATAGATATTAGTGAAGCTTCTCTTAAAAGAGGCATGGATACCATTGCAAAAAATTTAGACCGCATGGTAGCTAAAGAAAAAATCACTGAAGCAGATAAGGCAGAAACACTAGGGAACATAACCACTTTTACAAATATTACTGAAGGTGTTGAATATGCTAGCTTGGTGGTTGAAGCTGCTACAGAAAACTTAGATTTAAAACTTAAGATTTTCCGAGAATTAGATGAAGCTTGTCCAGATGATACAATTCTGGCAACAAATACATCTTCTATATCTATTACTCAGATTGGTGCTGCGACATCACGACCAGAAATGGTAATTGGTATGCACTTTATGAACCCTGTTCCAATTATGAAATTGGTAGAAATCATCCGTGGATACAATACTAGCGACGAGGTTACTAATACCATTATGGAATTGTCCAAAACTTTAGGTAAAATACCAACTGAAGTAAACGACTATCCTGGTTTTGTAGCTAATCGTATTTTAATGCCAATGCTTAATGAAGCTATTGAAACTTTATACAACGGCGTTGCGGGTGTAACAGAAATAGATACTGTAATGAAATTAGGAATGGCGCATCCCATGGGACCACTGCAATTAGCAGATTTTATTGGTCTTGACGTATGTCTTTCTATATTGAATGTAATGTACGATGGTTTTAAAAATCCTAAATACGCACCTTGTCCACTATTAGTCAATATGGTTATGGCCGGAAAATTAGGTGTGAAATCTGGAGAAGGTTTCTACGATTATTCTGAAAGCAGAAAGGCTGAAAAAGTAGCGAAGCAATTTTTGAAGTAATTCAAAAACATGGCAAAAATCCTTCCATTTCGAGCTGTAAAACCCACACGAGATAAAGTTAGTATTGTGGCTTCTCGTTCCTATCAGAGTTATACTCAAGCAGAGCGAGAGGCGAGATTAGATTATAATCCGTATTCGTTTTTGCATATTGTTAATCCTGGTTATAAATACGATAAAGAGATATCTGGTAAGGAACGTTACCAATTGGTAAAAAACCGCTATTTAGAATTTAAGGAAGATGGTGTTTTTGTTAAAGATGAATTGCCTTCGTTTTATATCTATAGAATTGTAGATAGAGATCATCAAGTATTTAATGGTATCATCGCTGCTGCTAGTGTTGAAGATTATAAAAATGATGTTATAAAAAAACACGAAGACACGATTGAAAGTCGCGAAATTGTATTTAAAGATTATCTAAAAACAGTAGGGTTTAATGCGGAACCTGTACTACTCACCTACCCAGATAATGATAAAATCACTTCTATAATTACAGAAATTCAAAAGCAACGTTCGGAATTTGAATTTACTACTACTTATAGAGATACACATTACCTCTGGGAAATAAATAATATTAACGATGTAAAGATTATTTCAGATGCATTTGAAAATATGGACACGCTTTATATTGCAGACGGACACCACCGTTCAGCATCTTCAGCTTTATTATGTAACGAATTGAAAACGGAGAATAAAAGCCATAATGGAGAAGAGACTTATAATTACTTTATGAGTTTTTTAATCCCTGAATCCGAATTAAAGCTTCATGAGTTTTACCGAGTTGTTAAAGATTTAAACGGCTTATCTAAGGAAGAATTTTTAATCCAATTAGATACTATTTATCGCATAGAGAATAGAGGAATAATGCCTTACAAACCCTCAAAAGCACATCATTTTAGCATGTACTTAGATGGTGAATTTTATTCGTTGTATTTACGAAAAAATAATTATGAATTTAACACATCATTAGATGATTTAGATGCACAACTCTTATACGATACCATATTAAGTCCTATTTTAGGAATTAACGATTTACGTAACGATACTCGTATTGATTATCTCAGTGGAAAAAAAGATATCGTTAATCTTAAAAGTCTTGTGGACAGCAATGCGTTTAAAGTAGGTTTTGGTATGGTTCCTGCTACAATACAGCAGATGAAAGCCATTGCAGATGAAGGACTAACTATGCCGCCAAAAAGTACCTATATAGAGCCAAAACTAAGAAGTGGTGTTACTATTTATGAGTTTTGAAACTTTCAGTGGTTTTTAATTTTAAAAAGAGTTTATTAGTTTTAGTAAAAATTAATAAAGATGGACTTCTCTAAAGCATTACTACTTTTTTTACTAATCACGTTATCTAGTCATTATAGCTCTTTTGCGACCAAATCGGATAATCAACTTGATTATACATTAAAATCTTCTGATGACAATAGTATGTCATTCACGGCTTATTTCCCTGAAAAAGAAATAGAAGAAGGCTACAGAAATCGCAAGTATATAACGTCACTTTCTTACGGTAATGGCGTTTGGGCATTAGTGATGAGCAGAAGTAGCAAGTATAATAACCAAATTTGGAGAACTAGGATAGAGTTTCCTAAAGATGAAATAAAAAAAGGCTGGGAAGACAATAAAACGATAACAACCCTAACATACGGAAACGGCCTTTGGGTCTTGGTAATGTCAGAAAACACAGGCTATTACAGCCAAAGTTGGAAAACGAGGATAGAGTTTCCTAAAGATGAGATTCGAAAAGGATGGGACGAGGGAAAAACCATAACACATTTAGAATATTGTAAAGACAAATGGGTTTTAGTAATGTCTAAAGGCACTGGTTTAAAAGAACAAACTTGGATGACTCGTAACGATTTTCCTAAGGACGAAATCAAAAAAAACTGGGATAAAAACAAATTAGTGACACTATTAAACTATTCTAAAGGCAAATGGGTTATCGTTTTTTCTAAAGGTTCTGGATATTATGGCCAAAGTTGGCGTACAAGAATAGAGTTTCCATCTACAGAAATAAAAGAACTTTGGGATGCGCAAAAATCTGTAATTTCAGTAACTTATGGTGATGGTGTCTGGGCTTTACTTGGAGCAAAAGGAACAGGCTTTTATGGGCAAATATGGAGAACTCGTGTAAACTTCCCAAAGGACGAAATTACTAGAGGTTGGTCGGGTAGTTAAGCAATTGTAAAGCATCAGTTTCTTATCTTTGTAGGCCTAGAAAAACTGATATGTCAATAACAGAAAATTTAACTACTCTTAAAAAAGAAATTCCTAATCACGTAACACTCGTTGCTGTTTCTAAAACAAAGCCCATTAGCGATTTAATGGAAGCTTACAATGCCGGTCAGCGCATTTTCGGAGAAAATAAAATCCAAGAGATGACTGAGAAATGGGAATCCATGCCAAAAGATATAAAATGGCATATGATTGGCCATGTACAAACCAATAAAGTAAAGTATATGGCAGAGTTTGTAGATTTAATTCACGGCGTAGATAGTTTAAAATTGCTTAAAGAAATAAACAAGTACGCAAAAAAGCATGATAGAGTGATTAGCTGCCTACTTCAGATTAAAATTGCAGAAGAGGATTCTAAATTTGGATTATCAGTCCAAGATACTAAAACTATCATTAACTCACAGAAGTTTTCAGAATTAGAAAATATAAAGATTATTGGTCTTATGGGTATGGCAACATTTACAGACGATACAAGGCAAGTAAAAAAAGAATTTCAGTTTTTAAAATCTGTTTTTGATGATTTAAAACCACTGCAAACTGAAAACTGCAAACTGAAAACTTTATCTATGGGTATGAGTGGCGATTACCAATTAGCAATTGACTGCGGCAGTAATATGGTGCGTATTGGTAGCAGTATTTTTGGCGCTAGAAATTACGACTGATTCATTTTTTTGATTTTTAGTTTAAATACTCCTATATTTCTTCCAAATAAATAAACCTAAGATTAATAATATCTACGCAGTATTAGACATAGAAACCACAGGTGGAAAATTTAATGAAGAAGGCATTACAGAAATAGCCATTTATAAGTTTGATGGTCATGAAATCGTAGACCAGTTTATAAGCTTAATAAACCCCGAAAGAGAAATACAACCTTTTGTTGTTAATCTAACTGGGATTAATAACAAAATGCTCCGAAATGCTCCAAAGTTCTACGAAGTTGCCAAGCGTATCGTAGAAATAACCGAAGATTGTGTCATTGTCGCACACAATTCTTCTTTTGATTATCGCATACTTAAAACCGAATTTAAACGACTAGGTTTTCCTTTTAAACGAAAGACACTATGTACCGTTGAATTATCCAAACAACTTATCCCCGACATGCCTTCTTACAGTTTAGGTAAACTTACCAGAAATCTTGGAATTGCTATTAGCGATAGGCACAGAGCGGACGGTGATGCAAAAGCAACGGTTAAACTTTTTAAGATGCTACTTAATAAGGATTTAAAAAAAGAGATTATTAAGTCGTCTATAAAAATTGAACATAGACCAAAAATTGCTTCGAATCTTAGGACGATAATTGAAGAATTACCTACAGAAACTGGTGTTTATTATATCCATAATGAAGCTGGGGACATAATATATATCGGCAAGAGTAACAACATTAAAAAACGAATTACACAACATTTTACTGGGACAAATTCAAAGTCAAAAAAAATTCAAGCAAATGTAAACTCTGTTACTTTTGAGCGTACAGGTAGCGAACTCGTTGCGCTGCTTAAAGAAAGTGAAGAAATAAAAAAGAATAAACCTATACTTAATCGAGCACTAAAGCGCAATAATTTCTCGTATGCGCTTTACCAGTTTATAGACAAAAACGGCTATGTAAATCTAAAAATAGACTCGGCATATAAAAAAGAACGCCCTATTACAACATTTACAAATAGACAAAGTGCTATAAGCTTTATCAACTATGCTGTAGAAACGTTTGAGCTTTGCCAAAAGCTAACAGGTTTAGAAAGGACCAAATCTAGCTGTTTTAATTATGGTATCTCAGAATGTGGAGGCGCTTGTATCTTGGAAGAATCCTCTGAAGATTACAATAGTCGGGTTAATGGTTTTGTAGATTTATACAGCTACGAGAATAAAAATATGCTAATTATTGATAGAGGCCGATATGTTGATGAGAAAAGTGTGGTGGTTATTGAAAATGGTGTTTTTAAAGGTCTAGGTTTTTTTGATTTAAATCATCAAATAAACAATAAAGACGTACTTCTATCTTTAATTACACCTATGACCGATAATAGAGATAACAAACACATCATCCAAAGCTACGTAAGACGTCATAAAAAGCGATTAAAAATAATTTCATTTTAGTTATGAGAAACTTCTTTTTAATATTCTTTATTTTATTTTCATTTGGTTTATATGCCCAGGATTTTGAGATTGGAATGAACGTAACCAAATCAGATTTACTAACAAACGTATATGATAAAGATTCCACTGCTAACGGATTAGTAGTATATGAATACGGATATAGTTACTTCAGTACAAATACTTACAAACTGACAACAAAAATTAAGAGAAAAGTAAAAATTTTGTCTAAAGAAGGTCTCAAAAATGCAACGGTAGAAATTATATTAAGGAAAAATTCTAGAGATAAAGAGAAAATTAAAGATTTAAAGGGAAGTTCCTTTGAATTAATCGAGAATAAGTTAAATGAAACAAAATTAACTAAGGAATCAATTTTTCAAGAAGAATATAATCCTAGAATAGACATCGTTAAATTTCTTATTCCCAATGCAAAAGTGGGATCAATCATTACTTACTCTTACACAATTGAATCTCCATTTATGAATAATTTTAAAGCATGGTACTTTCAAGAAAATATTCCAAAGTTGTACAGCGAGTATAACACAAGTATTCCTGGAAATTGGGAATATAATATTAGACTTATTGGAAATCAAAAACTAGATTTTAAAGAATCTGGTGTAAAAAAACATTGTCTAAGTATCGGTAATGGCAGTTTTGCTAATTGTGCTGAAGCAAAATACGTTATGAAAAATGTTCCTGCTTACATTGAAGAAGGTTTTACAACCTCGAAAAATAATTATTTGTCTAAGATTGAATACAATTTAAGTGTTTTTAGACGTTTTGATGGATACGTAGATAAAATATCTAAAACGTGGAAAGATGCTGATTTTGAACTTCAAACCGATGAAAATTTTGGACAACTCGTAGGAAAACAAAATTACACCAAAAATATAGTTCCCCAGAAAATTTTAGGGATATCCGATGACCTTAAGCGAGCTAAAGCAATTTATCAATACATTATAGATAATTATAAGTGGGACGAAAGCTCAGGAAGGTATAATGCCTCGGTAAAAAGATTGTTAAAGAATAAAATTGGTAATGCCTTCGAATTAAATCTTTTGCTACAAAATGTTTTATCTCATAATGATTTTGACGTTAATCCAATACTAACGGCTACGCGGAGCTATGGCTTTCCAACTAAAATTTACCCTATAATTGATGAATTTAATTATATGATATTAGTTATACTAATTGATGGTAAAAGTTTTTTTCTTGATGCAACCGACCCCTATCTTTCGTTTGGAGAGCTTCCATTTAGAGCACTAAATCATTACGGAAGATTATACAACATTGAAACTAAAAATACTAGGTGGCAGGACATAAGCATAAATAGACTATCATTAAACCAAGTTAAAGCTAAACTAAAGTTAGAGGATAATTTTAATATCGTTGGCAATATTGAAAATAAAAAAACCGGATATTTATCTCACTCAATAAGAAAAGAGTATGACAATAATCCTTTAGAATATTTAAACAAACTAAAAAACTCAAATGAACGTGTTACTATAAGTAATCATAAAAAAATAAATAAAAACAAGAATGACTTTGAGTTTATTGAAACAATGGACATAAAATTAGAGGAGGATTTTATTGATAATAAACTATATTTCAATCCTTTTTTTATTCAGTTTTTTTCAGAAAACCCTTTTAAGCTCTCGCAGCGAACATATCCGATTGACTTTGGCTACAAACAAATGTACTTTTATTCTATAGAAATTGATATAGGAGATAAATTAGAAGTACTCGAATTACCTAAAAATAAAAGATTTTCGCTACCAAATAGAACTGGCTCCATTCTTTTTTCAAGTACTGAACAAAATAATAAAATAACTGTTTTTTTTAAACTTAAATTTAACAAAACAATTTATAGCCCTGAATATTATAACGTGTTAAAAGAGTTCATGAGTAAAGTTGTAGAAATACAAAACAATACAGTTATTGTATTAGAGAAAAAATAACTTTTGTACTTTTAAAACATGGAAGAAACTCACAAACACAATTGGCGCACTAAGCTTCACGAAATTATTTATGAAGCAGATACGCCTTCTGGAAAATTGTTTGATGTTTTCTTACTTATACTAATTATCCTGAGCATAATTTTAGTTATGCTAGAGAGTGTTAACTCTATTGATGTACAATATCACAACGTACTTTATATTGGCGAATGGATTATAACTATTCTCTTTAGTGTAGAATATATCCTAAGGCTAATTAGTGTAAAGAAGCCTTTAAAATACGTTTTTAGTTTTTTTGGAATTATAGATTTTTTATCTACAATTCCGATGTATTTAGCTTTCTTTTTTGCTGGAGGCGCACAGGCACTAATTACCCTTAGAGCACTTCGCCTACTAAGAGTTTTTAGAATACTAAAGCTAGCGAGATATCTAGGTGCCTCAAACCAGCTGAAAGATTCTATTATCGCTAGTCGTATTAAGATTTTAGTCTTTTTATTCGCCGTTATGGTATCTTCCGTAGTTTTTGGGACTATTATGTATTTAGTTGAAGGTGAAGCTAATGGCTTTACAAATATCCCAAAAAGTGTGTATTGGTGTATCGTTACTTTAACAACAGTTGGTTTTGGTGATATTGCCCCACAAACACCGCTCGGACAATTTATAACTACTATAATTATGGTCTTAGGTTATGGTATAATTGCAGTGCCAACAGGCATTGTATCTGCGGAGTATGCCAAAGCATCGAATAAAAAAGATAATACATCTAAAAGTGATTCGGATAAAAATGAATCTGAGCTAAAAATCGTTCCGTTAAATACGCAAAGCTGCTCGTCTTGTCTGGCTGAAAAACACATCGATGGTGCCGAATTTTGTTATAAATGCGGAGAAGTGCTTCATCATGACTAAAACGCTAATATCCATTGTCGGACCTACAGGTATTGGAAAAACCGCATTAAGTATTAAACTAGCAAATCATTTTAATACCGAAATCATTTCTTCAGATTCACGACAATTTTTTAAAGAAATGAATATAGGTACGGCAATACCTAATCCAGAAGAATTAAATGCGGTAAAGCATCACTTTATTCAACATATTTCAATTAAAGAACCGTATAACGTAGGGCAATTTGAAAAAGATGCTATTAAAAAACTAAATCATCTATTTAAAATTCATGATGAGGTTATTATGGTCGGTGGCTCAGGATTGTATAGCAATGCGGTAATTCATGGCTTAGATGAATTTCCGGATGTTTCAGAGCATATTAGAGAAGAGCTTAACATCACATTAAAGTCCGAAGGTATAAAACAACTCCAAATTCAGTTAAAACAACTAGATAAAAAAGCTTATAACACAATAGCTGTTGATAATCCTCAACGGTTAATTAGAGCTTTAGAAATATGCATAGGCACTGGTAAACCCTACTCTAGTTTCTTGAACAAGAAAAAGACTAAACGCCCTTTTAAGACCGTACAAATAGGCGTTATTGCAGATAGAGAGCGTATCTATGAGCGCATAAATAAGCGTGTAGATATTATGGTTGAAAATGGATTAGTTAAGGAAGCGGAATCCTTGATTCCATTTAAGCATCTCAACGCTCTTAATACCGTTGGCTATAAAGAACTCTTTAACTATTTTGATGGTATATGGTCACTAGATTTTGCAATTTCGGAAATTAAAAAAAACACAAGACGTTTTGCCAAACGCCAATTAACATGGTATAGGAAAGATAAATCGATTGCTTGGTTTGACTATAAAGAAAACATAGAAAAAATCATAAACCATATTGAAGAAAAAAAGCCAACTAATTAGCTGGCTTTTTAATATTTATGAAATTGCAATTCTATTTGTTAATTACCAATCTAAATCCTTCTCCATGAATATTGAGAATTTCAACATTTGGGTCTGGTTTTAAATACTTACGTAGTTTGGCAATATACACATCCATACTACGTGACGTAAAGTAGTTATCGTCTCTCCAAATTTTTGTCAATGCTAATTCACGTGGCATTAAATCATTTTCATGAAGCGCTAGTAACCTCAATAATTCGTTTTCTTTAGGCGAAAGCTTTTCTGGCTCTCCACCATCGAACGATAAGAAACGTAATTTAGAATTTAAGTGAAATCTTCCAATTTCGAACTCAAATTGTTTACTATCCGCCACACTATCTGTAGCTTTACGCTGCATAATTGCTTTTATTTTCATTAATAGTACTTCACTATCAAAAGGTTTGTTTAGATAATCGTCAGCACCGACTTTATAGCCTTTTAGCACATCTTCTTTCATTGCTTTTGCCGTTAAGAAAACGATTGGTACATCTGTGTTTTTCTCACGTATTTCTTTTGCCAAGGTAAATCCATCTTTGTAAGGCATCATTACGTCCAAGATGCAAAGGTCGTAATCGTCTTTTTTAAACTTTTCGAATCCTTCCATACCATTCTTTGCATGAACAACATCAAAATCGTTCATTATTAAGTAATCCTTAAGAACGGTTCCAAAATTTGGATCATCCTCTACTAAAAGTATTTTCTTGTTTTGTTCTTCCATAATTTTATGATATTAATGGGAGCCTTACTGTAAAGGTGCTACCCTTTCCTTTTTCACTTTCTACTGAAATATAACCTTGATGGTCGTCTACTATTTGTTTTACATAAGCCAGACCTAAGCCATGACCTTTTACGTTATGCACATTTCCTGTGTGTTCTCTATAAAATTTTTCGAAAACACGTTTCTGAACTTGTTTGGACATGCCATTGCCCTTATCAGAAATTTTGAGCAAAATATTGTTTGCTACGTTTTCTGTGTAAACATCGATTTTTGGCGCACCATCAGAATACTTAATGGCATTGTCTAAAATATTAACAATAACATTTGTAAAATGTGTTTCGTTTGCCAAAACGGATGATTTATCCGCATTTAGATGCAACTTAATATATCCTTTTCTATCCTCAATAATTAACTGAACGTGAGTAACAGCATCTTCTATTAGGTCGTGAAGCTTTAAGCGTTCCTTACTAATGTTAAGCTCATTTTTTTCTAGCTTGGATATTCTTAGTACATTTTCTACTTGCGCATGCATACGCTTATTCTCGTCTTTTATCATTCCTAAATAACGAAGAACTTTTTCCTTATCATCGATTATCTTAGGGTTTCTAATAGAGTCTAACGCCAAATTTATTGTGGCAATTGGGGTTTTAAACTCATGCGTCATGTTATTTATAAAATCCGTTTTAATCTGTGATATTTGTCTCTGCTTAATCAACTGATAAATAGCGCTAGAATATGCGATGATAATAACACTTGTAAATATTATAGAAAGTATAATCATCCATAATATAGTAGATATAAGAAACTTATTACGTCCTGGAAAATCTACTAATAAATCATAAGAACTTTCGTTATTATTGTCTAAAAACACAGGAACTCCGTACGTGTTTAATGATTTTTCAAAATTCTCTGTTCTAATTTTAGTAGATAAATCATTATCGTATATAGCATACTCAAAATCTATCTCTATACCTTCGTTTTTTAAGTTTTTTTCTATAAAAACTTTGATTAACTCAGGACTAATTCTTTTATATAATGGATAATCAACTGAACTAATGAAATCTTTAAAAGTCTCTCTATAAAGAAAACTCTTTGCTTCGTCTTCCATATCATCGATTTCTCTAATCTGCGATACACGCTCAAAAGAACCTTTGTCTAGCGACGATTTTTTGTAAACTTCAGTAATTCTTTCATTTGTATATTTACTAAAATCTGTACTGTCTGCATCTATTTCAAAGAACAACGATGGTATTTTAAAACGCTCTTCTAAGATAATGTTACGATGTATAATCGTTTGGTCATTATCATCGTCCTCAAAGGCTACAACCAACCGCTGCACAGCCGATGAGTCTGGTTCCTTGTTATTATAGAGATACGATTGAATTTTATCTCTGTAGTTACGATACTCGTAATCTTCTATTTGTTTAGAAACAAAACTTAAGGCCCGTTTTACGCTTAACGAAAACTGCTGACGCTCATTCTCTAAACTTCTATTTATAAAATACGATTGAACGAAAATAATACCAATGAGCGAAAGGCTCATCAGAACTACTAATAACACGAAAAGCTTTTTGTTCATCGCATCAAATTTAACATTTTAACATTTAGGGCAAATTGTGTTTAACCTTACCTTAACACAAATGTTAAAATTTGAGACATTATAGCCTATTAATAAGACGATTATGAATTTCTTTTACCTGAAGTTCGACCATAGCTAAATGGTCATTACGAATTACAAAGTGAGATTTTTTTATCTTTTCGTCGTCGGAAAGTTGGTTCTCGATAATTTCTAAAACCGATGCCTTAGAAACACTATCGCGCTTCATTACTCGTTTTATACGTTCTTGTTTGTTAGCTACAACTGTAATGATATAATCGTATTGATTTTCAAGATTATTTTCAAATATAATTGCCACCTCTTTTAAAATGTAAGGCGTATTTTGTTTTGCTAACCAACGTGAAAAATGACTAGCAACTTTGGGATGAACTATTACATTCATCTTTGAAAGTAATCCCTTGTTTTTAAATATTTGATTTCTTAAAAACGAACGGTTTAGCTTACCATCTTTATAAGCACTTTCACCAAATAAAGCAATTAATTTACGCTTTATAACCTTAGAACGATTCATTAAGGCTTTTGCTTCTTTATCTGCATAATAAACAGGTACGCCAAGTTTTTCGAAATAGTTTGCAACAGTAGTTTTACCACTTCCTATTCCACCTGTTATACCAACAATCATTGTATTGCTCTCTTGGATATTCATTCAGAAATGATAAATTCAATTTTGTTTTGAAGTAGCCTTGCGCTTTTTACAAGAGCAGGTTTTTTGGTTATTTGAAGCTCTAAACTACGCTGTTCTTGGTAATTAAAACGATTAAAGTCGCAAACTACTTTAAAATCCTCTTTTTTTACATTTTTAAAACTTTCGATATCGACATAGAAGATTAAATCTACATCCTTTGGAAAATAATTAATAGTTTTTTCTGCTGGTTTATTAATAAGCTCTACAGGAATAGAGAATTGGCCTTCTGTAAAACGTCTTACATTACCTTTAACTTCTAGCTGATTTGGAATAATATCCAGAGCCTCAACATCATTTTTAAGTTTTACAATTTCAGAAATATCACTATTAACGCCTTTTAACTCTAATACTTCTGTGTTTAAAAACTGAATCGTATCTATCTGTTTTTTAGAGCCTACTATTTTTACACTATCAAATTCTAATTTAACCTTATCGATGACATCATAACCTAAGGCATAATCGATTTCTGAAATAAACTTTACTGGTACTTTTTTAGAAGCCAACAAATCGTAATTATAAAAAATGGTGTCTGGCTTTACTTCTGAAATTTCTATGGAGTTACCGAAGATTTTTTTTATTTGATACCTGTTATTTCTAAGGATATAAATAAAATTCTTAGCTGTTTTTTGGGCGTCTTTTTGTGCATCTATTTTTAAACTTTTGGACGCATTAAAGAAATATGGAAGTAAGTTAAAGCCTTTGGCATTTATAACAACTTTAGCCCGTGTTGTATCGTCGAGAATTACCACCTCATCGTCTAAATTACTTAATTCTACACGTAATGTTATTTCTTGATTATACGTCTGAGATAGCTTTGTTAGTATCAAAAAAAAGAAAGCTATAAATAGAAATAAACTAAATCGCTTTAAATTTCTATTTTTTAACTTCTTAAGACTATATGTAATAAAGTTCTTTTTCACTTAAAGAATAAATACGGGAAGATTTCATTTGGTTGTTTTTTTGATAAAAGTAACCTTATTGTAGATTTTATAAAACCTAAGCCGTAGCCTAAAAATTGTATTAATACTGCTGGTATTGTTAAAAATGCAACTTTTACATTTTTAGTTTCAATAAAAGAACTGACCAAAATTAAGCTAATGTAAATTAAATAGATGTATATAAAATAAAATATCGCAAAGAAAGACAACACAATAGAAATTATTAAACCTATTGTAAATAAAGAAGGCAACCAGTATGCCATTTTACGTGAGCTTGGATGCCATTTGTTTAATATAGGTCTAACTTGACCAAATTTATTAACCTGTTTATAAAATTTATACCAAGATATTCTACGCTTATGATAAACGTAGGCTTTACTAATCAATCCTGTTTTATAGCCTTTATCTCTTAATCTCAATACTAAATCTGGGTCTTCCCCAGGATGAATCTTACCAAAACCACCACTAATCTCGAAAGTTTCTTTAGACAATCCCATATTAAAACTTCGAGGTTCAAAGTCTTTTTTGGCACCATCGCCGCCCCTAATTCCGCCAGTAGTTAAATAAGAAGTCATAGAAAAATTAATTGCTTTTTGTAAGTCGCTAAATGACCTATCGGCTGCATCTGGACCACCAAAACAATGGGTGAAATTTTCACTTAGATAAGTGTTTACTTCTTTAAGATACTGTCTAGGTAGTAAAACATCGGAATCTAATATGATAAAATAGTTGCCCTTTGCTCTCTGCATACCATAATTTCGAGAATCACCTGGGCCAGAATTTGGCTTAAAAAAATATGAAATATTTAATCTATCCGCATACTTATTTACGACATCTTTTGAATGATTTATTGACCCATCTTCGACTATAACTATTTCGTAATCAGAATTCCAATCGAGATGTAGAAAACTCTCTAATAGTTCTTCTATCTCTTTTGGCCTGTTATAAACTGGGATAATAAAAGAATAGTTTATTGGCTGCTCCATATAGGCAAATGTAACTATTGTATGCAGAAAAAGCTATCCAAGAGATAGCTTTTAGTTCTAAATAAACGGTATACTTTAGGGCTTATCTACAAAAGCTTCCATAACAGCATCACTTACGCCCATGTTACTGAACCCACCATCGTTAAATAAATTTTGAAGTGTCACACGCTTAGTCAAGTCACTAAATAAAGTTACCGTGTAATTAGCACAATCTAAAGCCGTAGCATTACCTAATGGTGACATTTTTTCGGCATAGGCGATAAATCCATCAAATCCCTTTACACCTTGTCCAGCAGTTGTTGGGGTTGGCGATTGAGAAATTGTATTTACTCTAACTTTTTTATCACGTCCAAAGAAATAGCCAAAACTACGTGCAATACTTTCTAAATATGCTTTATTGTCGGCCATGTCGTTATAATCTGGGAAAACACGTTGTGCTGCCATATAGGTTAATGCAACAATACTTCCCCATTCGTTCATAGCATCTGCTTTATATAAAGTCTGCATTACTTTATGGAAAGACATCGCAGAGACATCTGTTCCTTTCTGGGTCCAATCGTACTTTTGATTTGTGTAAGCTCTTCCTTTACGAACGTTTACAGACATACCAATAGAATGTAAAACAAAGTCTATTTTACCGCCAAGAATCTCCATAGATTTTTCGACTAGGTTCTGTAAGTCTTCCTCAGATGTTGCATCTGCCGGAATTATTTGCGAACCCGTTTTTTCTGCCAATTCATTAATTTGTCCCATACGCATGGCAATAGGCGCATTTGTAAGTACAAATTCTCCACCTTCTTCATGGACACGTTCTGCTGTTTTCCAAGCAATAGAGTTAGGGTCTAGTGCTCCAAAAATAATTCCTTTTTTTCCCTTTAATAAGTTATATGACATAATTGATTATGTTGGTTTTATCGGTTTTAAAATTCAAATATACTATTAATTCAGTAACTGTTTTGCATGTGCAATAGCAGACTCTGTAATGTTTGCTCCACCGAGCATTTGTGCTAATTCTACAATTCGGTCGTCTTGCGTTAAGAGTTTCATATTGGTCTGAGTAACATCATCAACATCAGTTTTAAACACTTTGTAATGCCAATCTCCTTTAGAAGCTATCTGAGGTAAGTGTGTAATAGAAAAGACCTGCATATGTTTGCTCATTTGCTTCATAATATCACCCATTTTATCCGAAATTTCTCCAGACACGCCTGTATCTATTTCATCGAACATAATGGTTGGTAACTTTACATAATTAGCCAGAATGGATTTTATGGCTAACATAATTCGGGAAAGCTCTCCTCCTGAAGCGGATTTTTTTAGCTCTAAAAATTGACCGCCTTTATTCGCTGTAAATAAAAAATGGAGATTATTTTTTCCGTTATATTTAAAATCTTCGACTTTATCTAGTTGAATATTAAACCTAGCATTGGGCATACCTAATTGTTTTAGGATACCTTCTAAACTTGAAATTAATTTTGGAATGGCCGTTTCTCTTTTTACACTAACTTCCGTGGCTAGCTTATCTAAATATGCCTTTGAGGTTTCAATTTTAGATTTTATCGAGGAAATATCGGCATCTAGATTTTCTGAAGCGCTCACCTTTTCTGTGAGCTCTTCTTTAATCTTTATAAGCTCAGACACCTCTGCAACAGAATGCTTTTGTAGTAGATTATTAATTACTAATAGTTTACCATTAACCTTATCTAATTCTTCTGGGTCTGCTGATAACTGACCTTCCAAATTATCTAATTCTAAAAGTACATCATCCAATTCAATAGCGACACTCTCTATCCGTTCTTTTATAGAAGCGTATTGTTTACTAAAATTGCTAATATTAGAAAACTGGCGCTTTATCTCGTTAAGCCTTTCTATTGCTCCTACATCTTCATCTTCTAATAGCGACTTTGAATAGCCAATAACTTCGTTAATAACCTCTACATTATTAAGTTGTTCGTAGGATGCTTCCAACTCTTCTAGCTCACCGTCTTTAAGTTGGGCATCGTTTAATTCATTCAGTAAAAAAGCATTATAATCGTATTCCTTTTTGGCTTCAATAAGATTTGCCTCTAGTTGACTTAGTTCTTGAATAAGCGTTCTGTAGTTCTTTAGTTCTAACTTATAGTCTTTTAATACCTCTTTGTTTCGAGCCAAGGCATCGATAACCTTAAACTGAAAATCGTCATCTACCAACTGTAATGTTTGATGCTGAGAATGTATATCTAAAAGATGAGCGCTTAACGCATTTAAACTATCTAGTGTAACAGGCGTATCGTTTACAAAAGCACGAGATTTTCCTGAAGGCAGAATCTCTCTTCGAATAATTGTTTGTGGGTCGTAATCTAAATCGTTTTCAACAAAAACAGATTTTAAGTCGTAGTTTGCTATATCGAAAACGGCTTCTATAACGCATTTTTTTGAATTATCTTTAATTTGGCTTAAATCTGCACGTTTTCCCAATACAAGAGACAAACCTCCTAAAAGAATAGACTTACCAGCTCCTGTTTCTCCTGTAATAATAGAGAAACCATTATTAAAATTGATGTCTAATGCATCAATTAAAGCAAAGTTGGATATACTTAGAGAGGTTAACAAGTTATAGCGTTTTAATCTTTACAAAGCTACACTTTGCGATTAATAAAACGAAAATTCAAAACGAAAAAAATTAGAATTTAATCTTGTTCCATTTTGACGCATGTATAGGTGCAATTTTATTTAGTGTATTAATAAGACTTGTAATACTTACTTGCGGTCCACCACTGAAAATCTTTGAAACTTCGTTAGCTTTAGAATCGAAAAATACACGCATTAAAAAAGAATTTGGCCGTCGCGCATGCATTTTTTGTAATTCCATCAACGATGATGATACTTTTTTCTTGCCTTCTGCAACGTTTTTATACATAAAGTCCAATCCGTCTCTATGGTAAGTGTACATTACACTTCTAAACTCCTTGTAAGTCGGAGACAACAAATTATCGATTAAAGCAAATCTAGACTGTAAACCATCTTCTAATTTCCAGCCCGAAAAATTACCTTGCCCAGAGTAGTTAACAATTGTCTGGGCCTGTCTAAAATAATCATCACCACCATTTGGAGCAAATGTATCTGCATCCATTCCTAAAATCATGTAAATATGAAATGCTAAGACTGATATTAAATTAGATTCGAATTGATTAGGATTAAAGACTAAATTCTGAAATTCTAAATATCTAAATTGAAATTCTTTATCGTTAAACGTGTAAACTGGTGTACTGTAGGTCGACCCAAATACTGGTCTAGATGACTGCACTTGTAAAGTAGCCGAAAAAGCGTCGTTACTGTAATTTTGTACGTTAATGACCATACTACAATCAATACGCTCTTGGACTTTAAATTTCTTTTCCGTCCATTGTGTGTTATTAATAAATTCTGTGAGTTGACGCTCTAAAGTTTGAAAAACTACATTATTATCATTTCCTGTTTGCTGCGCTATTACAGATACAGTACAGTTAAGTTCTTGTGCAATTCCTAATGAAGAAACAAAACAAAAAATTATTAAAAAATAGTTACGCATGTATTTGCTTTAATATTAGTTGCATCAAGTCTTTTGCCACTTCTATTTTAGATTTAAGCTCGTTTTCTATAACTTGATTAGATTTGGTAATAAATGTAACTTTATTTGTCGACACACCAAAACCTGCTCCTTTATCTCTTAAAGAATTTAGGACTATAATATCTAAATTCTTTTTTTTCAGTTTCTCTTTGGCATGCTCTAACTCGTTGTTTGTTTCTAACGCAAAACCGACAAGAAACTGATGCGCCTTTGTTTCGCCAAGAGATTTAAGTATGTCCTTAGTTTTTTCTAACTCAATAGTAAACGACGTATCTACCTTTTTTATTTTGTTATCTGCAACAGTCTTTGGTCTATAATCTGAAACAGCTGCTGATAATATGGCTATGTCTGATGATTTATAGTGCTTTTGAACCTCATTAAACATCTGCTGTGCACTAACAACCGATTTAATATCTATTAAAGAATGAGAAACACTTTCCTTGGTTGGCCCAGTAACTAAAATAACCTCTGCACCTAGACTGGCTGCCGCTTTTGCTATTTCGAGTCCCATTTTACCGCTAGAGTGATTTCCAATAAACCGAACTGGGTCAATAGCTTCGTAAGTTGGACCTGCTGTGAGCAACACTTTTTTTCCTTTTAAAGGTAACTTGTTTAAAATATCAGCCTCTATAAAAGCTACAATATCTTCTGGTTCTGCCATCCTACCTTCTCCTACCAACCCACTTGCTAACTCTCCGCTTGTAGCAGGTATCATAATATTTCCATAGGATTGTAATTTACTAAAAGACGTCTTAGAAGATGCATGCTTATACATATCTAAATCCATGGCTGGTGCAAAATAAACAGGGCATTTTGCCGATAAATAAGTTGCTAAAAGTAAGTTGTCGCAAGTACCACTAGCCATCTTAGATAAGGTGTTTGCAGTTGCAGGCGCAATAACAAAAAGGTCTGCCCATAATCCCAATTCTACATGATTATTCCAGACGGCATTATCATCCTCCTCGTTTGTAAATGAAGAGTAAACGGGGTTTTTAGAAAGGGTTGAAAGTGTAAGCGGTGTTACAAAATCCTTAGAAGCAGGTGTCATCACAACTTTTATGTTGGCACCTGCTTTTATAAATTGTCTTACTAAATGTGCTGTTTTGTAGGCCGCAATTCCTGCGGTGACACCTAGTAAAATGTTTTTGTCTTTTAGAATAGACATTATAGAATTATTCCTGAGTGTCTTCCTCAGTATTTCTGTGATAAATTCTATCCTCTAACCACTCTTTTACTGCTAATGCATGTGGCTTGGGTAATTTTTCGTAAAATTTTGAAACTTCGATTTGCTCTTTGTTTTCAAAAATCTCATCAAGACTATCATTGTAAGTAGCAAACTCTTCGAGCTTATCTACTAACTCTCTTCTGATATCTGTGTTAATCTGCTCTGCACGTTTAGAAATAACAGAAATCGCCTCGTAAATATTATTCGTTGGCGCATCTATTTCATTTCTGTTATAAGTAACTGTAGTCGTTGGTGCATCTGTTTTTTTTAAATCCATATGTGTAATGATTAACTTTTACTTTCGTTAATTTTTTCTTTTTCTAATTCTTCCTTTAGTTTTTTAGCCTCTTCTAAATACTTTGTTTCAGGAAAGGCCTTAACCAAAGCATTATAATCCGCTAAAGCCAATTTTATGCGTTCTTGTTTTAACGCTTCTATACTAAGAATAGCTAAATTATATTCAGAATTAAATTTGTAATACAAAGCATCTTCTCTTAATGATGTTCCTGGAAAATCTAGTAAGAAATTATTAAATGATTTAATAGAGGCTTTATAATCGTAAATATGATTGTATTGCTTGGCAATTTCAAAGGCTTTCTTTTCTAACTTAAAATCTAGCTCTTTAACTAACTCATTAGCTTCTGCAAGATATTTAGAGTTTGGATAACTATTTACAAAAAGCTGAACCTTCTCGATAGCCTTAACTGTTTCTTCTTTATCTTTAGAATAGATTGGCGACTCTTCGTAGTAGCTTTTTGCCGCCAAGAAAGCAGCTTCTTCTGCTTTTTCACTTTTAGGATACGAACTCACAAACTGCTCGAATCTATAGCCAGATAAGTAATATTGCTCTAATTTATAGAAGCACATAGAGTGCATAAACATAAGCTTTTCAGCTTGAGGTTTACCTCGATACTTAGGCACAATTTGCTCAAATAATCTGTTGGCCTTTTTATATTTACCAGCTTCAAAAAGTTCTTCCCCTGTTTTGTACTTTAAAGCAATATCTTCGGACTTCATAACCTTTTGAAAGTCACTGCAAGAGCTTAAGAGCAAAACTGAAAGTAAGATGTAAACTATTTTTTTCATAAATCTAAAACAGTGTGCAAAAGTACGCATTAATAACGGATTTTAAAAACAAATATTTTAAGCTAAAATAGATGCTTCTAGAAATACATTATTTACTTTATAAATAGTTTAACGTTTACCTAAACGCTCTAGTTCTCTTAAGATTTTGGCTTTTAATTCTGAAGAAGCTTCAACCAATGGTAATCTTACATGCGGTTTGCTTATATCTAAACCGTTTAAAACTGCTTTAATGCCCGCCGGATTATTCTCAGAAAATATAAGTTGTGTGATTTTCATAAGATTAAAATGTGTTTCGAAGGCAACCTTAGCGTTACCTGCTACTCCATTTCTAATCATGCCCGAAAACTCTTTAGGAAGCGCTTGACCTATCACAGAAATTACTCCTGCTCCGCCAGCTAAAGCAACACTTAATGCCAAATCGTCATCTCCAGAAATAATATGAAACCCATCTGGTTTTCCTTTTAATAACTCTAAGTACTGCGACATGTCTCCAGCAGCTTCTTTAACGGCAATAATATTATTAAAATCTCTAGCTAAGCGCAACGTTGTCTCCGGCAGCATATTTTTAGATGTTCTTCCTGGCACATTGTACAGTATGATATCCACTGGAGAAACTTCTGCAATTGCCTTAAAATGCTGATATAAACCTTCTTGTGTCGGTTTACTATAATATGGTGAGACAGACAATATAGCGTCGATATTGGATAAGTCTGTTGATTTAATTTCTTCGATTACGGTTTGCGTGTTATTGCCGCCAATACCTAACACAAGTGGTAATCTTCCATTATTAACTTTTACGATATGCCCAATAATATCTTTCTTTTCATTGGCTG
Organism: Winogradskyella wandonensis; assembly: GCF_004346845.1. GTDB lineage: Bacteria > Bacteroidota > Bacteroidia > Flavobacteriales > Flavobacteriaceae > Winogradskyella > Winogradskyella wandonensis. Next base: position 55,838 of record NZ_SMGI01000006.1, read on the forward strand.
TAATAGTTACACTTTCTCCTGTTGTACCGCTAATGACTAAATATTCTACTCCGTTAGCAATATTATACTCTACTAATTGTGTTAATGCCTCGAAATCGATTGATAAATCAGATTTAAAAGGTGTAATTAACGCAACGCCTGTTCCGATAAACTTACTCATTATAGTTTATTTAATACGTTTAAATATTTTTTTAATTCTTTTTTAAATACATCGAAATTCTTTGTATCGACGTCTATCATCAAATCGTAAAGTCGCTCATCCAAATCGGAAATTCCAACTTTTAAATTGGCCTTTGACATGGCTGCAATTTGCTTCAATTCGTTGTTATCTGCTAAAAAATAGCAAATTAAAACATCAAAATTTGTTTCTGTAAAATTCTGCAACTCTACATTTTTTAGCTTACCTCTCCAACCAAAATCTTTAGGTGTAAAGATATTATCCCATTGGGTATGTTCGCCTTTGGTTTCTTCAGAAAAGGTAAAAAAATTTCGCTTTGTTTGTGGTATTTCTAACTCGTCTAAAAATGAATTTATTTTGTCGTAATCGCAATATTCTGAATGATTTAAAAGCACACCTATAGATTCTACCTTCTCAGAGGAAGGTCTATCAACACGCATGGATAAGGTTTTATCGATAAATTTTTGATTTGATTTTTCTTTAAATGCTTTTAAAATCATCTATATTTAGACTTTGTGCAAATTTAACAAAAGTGCTTTCACTTTTTGTGTAATCCAATGATAAGTTATTAGATGAAAACCAAAATCTTTTTTTTATGTCTTATAGTCTTGATTTTTTCATCATGCAAACAAGATTATTCAATTTCTAAAATCGAAGGCAAACGATTAGAAATAAACGACAGCATTAAAGCCGATAACACTGTAGATGCGTTTATTAAACCCTACAGAGATAAGGTTAACAAAGACTTAGATAGTACTTTGGCTTTTGCAGTTGACACCTATTCTAAGACTGATGGTGAATTAAATACAGCTATTGGTAATTTTATGGCAGATGCCCTTTACGAAATGACTAACCCTGTTTTTAAGTCTAGAACAGGAAAAGACATAGACCTAGTATTATTAAATCATGGAGGAATTAGATCTATAATCTCTAAAGGTAATATAACCAGTAGGACGGCTTACGAAGTAATGCCTTTTGATAATACGGTCGTAGTTACGACACTAAAAGGAGAACAGATAAAAGAACTTTTAACCTATCTAGCAAGTCGAAAACGCGCACATCCCATAGCTGGGCTTCAAGTAATTTTAAATGCAGACGGCAGTATTAATAGAGCGCTAATAAAAGGTTCTGAAATTGATTACAATAAAACCTACTACGTCGCTACAAGCGACTACCTGTATAATGGTGGTGACCGAATGAGTTTCTTAAAATCCAAAGACAGTTTATATGACCTAGATTATAAAATTAGAAACTTGTTGATTGATTATTTTAAAAAAATCGACACGCTTCGACCTACAATAGACGATAGATTTATTCAACTAAAAGACAAATAATGAAACGTAGAACTTTTATACAACATACAACTGCAGCAGGTGCTTTAATTGGTTTAGGTGGCTTAAGTCTATCTTCTTTTAGTCCAAAAACCACAAAGAAAATAACCATTTTGCATACAAATGATGTCCATAGCCATATTGACCCGTTTGGTCCAAATGACGGAAGAAATGCAAATAAAGGTGGTGTAGCAAGGCGCGCATCTCTAGTAGAATCAATTAGGCAAGAAAACCCCAATACACTATTACTAGATGCGGGAGATATCTTTCAAGGCACACCTTACTTTAATTACTATGGCGGAGAGTTAGAGTTTAAGTTAATGAGTATGCTTAAGTACGATTTAGCAACCATTGGTAACCACGATTTCGATAATGGTATTGACGGTTTGTACGCCCAGTTACCGCACGCAGATTTTGATTTTGTGTCTGCTAATTACGATTTTAAAAATACTGTTTTAGATACACATGTTAAACCATTTAAAACTTTTATTAAAGACGGTGTTAAGATAGGTGTGTTTGGATTGGGTATTGAATTAGAAGGATTAGTAGGAAAAAAACACTACAAAGAGACCGTTTACAATGACCCAATAGAAATTGCTCAAGACATGTCTAGAATCCTAAAAGATAATGAACACTGTGACATTGTTATTTGTTTGTCGCATCTTGGCTATTTCTACAAAAACAATCCAGATAAAGTGTCTGATTTGGTTATTGCTAGACAAACAAAAGATATTGATTTAATAATTGGAGGCCACACACATACGTTCTTACCCAAACCAACAATAGAAAAAAATAGTGTTGGTAAAAATGTTTTAGTCAATCAAGTTGGGTGCTACGGACTCTACCTAGGACAAATAGACTTTTACTTAGAAACTGGACAAGAACTGAAAGCAAAAGGCACTACAATCGTGGTTTAGTTAGTATTAGGCCTTTAGATTCTCGTTTAAATAATCGTAATTAGCAAATTTTTGATGCTTTAGTTTGGATTGTTTGTAAAAAAACACAAACGCTAAGACTAAAAAAACAGAATATATTGCCGCTAAATAGGTCATATCAGCTATATAATAATAAGCTAATTGGAGCATTTCTGAAAAGAAAATAAACATGGTACCAATAAAGAAAAGCATTGACTTATTATCATCTTTGTCCATATAGTTAATCAAGGCAATAGATAGCAATGTCATGACTACGACATTATAAGAGAATTCCGTAACATACTCTGCATTAGATAATTGAGTTTCTGCAGTTTCGGTGATAAGCGTAACACAAAACACGCTCAATACTAAAAGAATAATTATTGTTACTGGAAAGTTTTTAATAATATCTTTTAAGTTAAACGTTGAAATACACCTAAGAATCAGGAAAAAATAGGCAAGTATGCAAAGATAGTTACTAATAAAATATCCGTAGTCTATTTCATTTTCGTTGAAATAAAAATAATAATTAGAAACTACATCCGTCAGTTTAGCAAGCGTATAAAATATCAGAAAATAAAGGAAAAAAGGTGTATATCCTTTTCGATTTTCTTTTTGCCTTGCGTATAATATGGTCAAGGCTACGAGCAAAATAACGCTAATATTATCAGCGTAAATACCGTATTTCGCAATCTCTAAACCTATATATAAAATACTAAAAATAGCTAAGCCTATTTTTAATAATCTATTGATAATCATCTCTTTTTATTCTTAATAGCGGCGCCAAACATACAATAAAAAATGTAATTAAACGAATAAAATTGCATTTTATCGACAAAAAGTAGCGTTTATTAAGAAAATTATGACTTACAAAGTCTTTTAGACTAAATCATAGAAAGAAAATCGTGCTCTGTAATAATTGGGATATTAAGACTTTCTGCCTTTGTACGTTTACTAGGTCCCATATTATCACCTGCAACAACATAACTTGTCTTTGATGAAATTGATGACGAGACTTTCCCGCCATTGTCTTCGATAAGCTTTTTTAGCTCATTACGTGAAACAGTTTCAAAAACTCCTGAAACCACAAACGACATACCTTTAAGTTTATCGGTTTGAGAAGCTAGTTTCTCTGCAGAAATTTCTAACTGAACACCAAAGGATTTCAATCTTTCTATAATCTTTAGGTTTTTCTCTGTTGAGAAAAATTCAACCACACTTTCTGCAATACGCTCTCCTATCTCGTCAACACTAACCAAATCTAATAAAGTTGCCATCATAAGATTATCAATCGACTTAAAATGTTTAGCAAGTTTTTTAGCAACAGTTTCTCCGACATATCTAATACCTAAAGCAAACAAGACGCGCTCAAAAGGGATTTGTTTGGATTTCTCGATGCCCTCAACCAAATTCTCTGCGCTTTTTTGAGCCATTCGCTCTAATGGTAAAACATCTTCAACAGTTAATTCGTATAAATCTGAGTAATCATTTATCAATCCATTATTAACCAACATTGCCACTGTCTCGCCACCTAAACCTTCAATGTCCATAGCTTTTCTAGATATGTAATGCTGTATACGTCCTATAACTTGAGGCGGACATCCCGAATAATTTGGACAATAGTGTTTTGCTTCGCCATCTGGACGCACGAGTGTGGTGTTGCACTCTGGACAGTTTTCTATGTAGCTGGTTGGAGTAGAATTTTCGTTTCGTTTTGTAATATCTACTGCAGTAATTTTTGGTATAATTTCACCGCCTTTTTCAACAAAAACAGTATCGCCTTCTCTAATGTGTAGTTTTTCAATTTGGTCCGCATTATGCAATGAAGCTCTCTTTACAATAGTTCCTGCTAATTGAACAGGTTGTAAATTGGCTACAGGTGTTATTGCTCCTGTACGCCCAACTTGGTAGGTGATTTCTTCGAGTATTGTAGCTACTTGTTCTGCCTTAAACTTATAGGCCATGGCCCAGCGCGGAGCTTTGGCTGTAAATCCAAGTTCGTCTTGCTGATTAAGACTGTTTACTTTTATAACTATTCCGTCGATTTCGTAGGGCAAATTATGGCGGTTTACTTCCCAATAATCAACATACTGTAAAACCTCGTCTATAGTATTAACCAACCGGGCTTCTTTAGGTACTTTAAATCCCCATTCTCTTGCTTTTTCTAGGCCTTCAAACTGCGAAGAAATATTTAGGTTATTCCCTTTAATACTATATAATAAACATTCTAATGGACGCTTTGCAACCTCGGAACTATCTTGTAATTTCAAACTTCCTGAAGCTGTATTTCTTGGATTACGATACGGCTCTTCATCATTGGCAATACGCTCTTCGTTCATTTTCAGAAATCCTTCAATGGGTAAAATAATTTCACCTCTGATGTCAAAACGTTGCGGGTAGTCACCCCTTAATTGAAGTGGTACAGTTTTTATTGTTTTTACGTTGGCCGTAACGTCATCGCCTTGCACGCCATCGCCTCTGGTCACTGCTCTTAGAAGTTTTCCGTTTTCGTAGGTTAAATTCATAGAAGCACCGTCGTACTTAAGCTCGCAAGTGTACTGAATCGTTCCGTCCACAAGTTTTTTTATACGTTTTTCCCAATCTAAGAGGTCTTCTTTAGAGTATGAGTTATCTAAAGAATACATCCTAAAATCGTGGACAACTGTATTAAAGTTTTTTGTAATTGTGCCACCTACGCGTAAAGTGGGCGAGTTTTCGTCGTAAAAATCTGGATATTCTGCTTCTAACGCTTGAAGTTCCTTTAACTTTATATCGAACTCATAATCTGAGATTGTTGGATTATCCAGTATGTAATAATTATAATTATGTTGTCTAAGCTCCTCGCGTAGTGCTTCTATTTTTGTTTTTATTGTCATAATTAAATTCTATCTAAATTCAACCATTTTGGCTTTGGGAGTGGCACAAAACTTTGCATCTTTTCTAACAATCCTTCTATTGTTGCATCTATTACAACGGCGTCTAAATTTTCTTGTTTTAAAAATCCTTTTTGGACCATAACCTTACATTGTGCTATTAAAGCATCGTAATAGCCATTACTGTTTAAAATACCAATAGGCTTCCCGTGAAGACCAAGTTGTCCCCAAGTGGTTATTTCAAAAAACTCGTCCATAGTGCCAAAACCGCCAGGTATAATAATAAATCCGTCGCTCTTCTCATACATTATCACTTTACGGTCGTGCATGTTCTGCGTTACGATAAGCTCTGTTAAATCAGTATTTACAATCTCTTTTGTTTCTAGAAAATGAGGAATAACGCCAATAGTTTTTCCGCCGCCATCGATAACTTCTTTAGCTACAGTACCCATAATACCTATTTTAGAACCACCATAAACCAAAGTTATATCGTGATTTACAAAAAATTGACCAAGCTTTTTGGATTGCGCTACAATGGCCTCATCATTTCCTAAACTACTTCCGCAAAACACTGCTATATTTTCCATGAATTTATACGTTTTAGACAACTATTTTTTTTACACATGATAACATTCTATCATTTCCGTTTATGTCTTTTTTTAATTCTATTTCTGAAAAACCACTCTCTACTAGGAGTTGTTTAGTTTGTTTTCCAAGATACTGATTGATTTCAAAATAAAGCGTTCCATGTTCTTTTAGAAATCGTTTAGAAAAGTGCGTTATCGCGTTATAAAACAACAGCGGATTATCGTCCGAAACAAATAAAGCTATATGTGGCTCGTTATTTAACACATTGGGTTTGATTTCTTCTTTTTCTAAATAGCGAACATATGGCGGATTAGATACTATAATATCGAAGCTTAATTCTCCGAAATTTAAATCCCATGAGCTTTCGTCTAAAATATTACCTTCAACAAAATGAATATCTACATTATTTAATTTTGCATTAGACTTAGCTATTTCCAAAGCTTCATGACTAACATCTAAAGCATAAACTTTTGCATTTGGTAGATATTTAGCCAAAGACACAGCAATACACCCAGAGCCAGTTCCTATATCTAAAATTTTAATTGAGGTAGTTTTTGCGCTTTTTATGATTAAATCAACCAATTCTTCTGTCTCTTGACGAGGAATTAAAACGGCTTCAGTAACTCTAAATTTTAGACCAAAAAACTCGGTTTCGCCCAATATATATTGTATCGGCCTCTCTGTTTTTAAAACGTCTAGCGTTTTAAACAAGGATTCCGTTTCTGCTTTAGTAACTGTAAATTCTCGCTCTAAAGACAACTGAATTCTAGGAATGTCACAGAAATGCTCCAAACACAAAAAAAATAAGCTCTCTGCTTCATCCTTCTGGTAGATATCACCAAGTTCTTTAATAAATATGTGTTTTACATCTAGTGCTTTCAATACTACAAATCTTTAAGCATCCAAACCGTGCAGGAATAGTGACCTGTATCTCCCATAGGTTTATCTATAGATTTAAACCCTACTTTTCGGTATAATTTCCTGGCGTCGTCCATGTAAGGCATCGTTTCTAAATAGCATTTATCAAAACCAGCAGTTTTAGCAAAATCCAAACATTTAGCCATCATTTTACTACCATAACCTTTTCCGCGAGCCTCGGGCATAAAATACATTTTCTGAAGTTCGCAGACGTTACCATAGTAATTATCTAAAGGTGAAATCCCAGCGCCACCGATAATCTCATCTCCTTTGGCTACAACAAAATAAGCCTTCTTAGGCTTATTGTATGTTTCTGCCATGCAATCAAGCGCTTTATCTTCATAGGCTGTGCCAACTTTTGGAACACCATATTCAATTAAAACACTGCGAATCGCCTTTGCTATTTTAGGATTGTCTGCTTGCTCTATAGGACGTATTGCAATATTATCTTCACTCACTTTAAAGTCTTATTTTTGTGTTTCAAATTTAAGGAAATTCGATAGGTTTATAATCGAATTCGCAGGTCATTTTGAATACATCAGAAAACTATATAAAACGCTGTCTGCAAATTGCCAAAAATGGTTTAGGAACCACTAGACCCAACCCAATGGTTGGCGCAGTAATCGTTTATAACAACACTATAATTGGTGAGGGCTACACAAGTGCCTATGGCGGACCACATGCCGAAGTTAATGCCATAAATTCTGTGAAAGACAAATTGCTTTTACCAAAAAGCACGCTATATGTTACTTTAGAACCATGCAGTCATTACGGAAAAACACCACCATGCAGTGACCTTATAATAAAATATAACATCCCAAAGGTTATTATCGGTTGTATTGACGATAATCCAGAGGTTGCTGGCAAAGGTGTCGCCAAACTTAGAAATTCAGGGTGTGATGTTAAAGTTGGCGTTTTAGAGGAAGAATGTAAAAGACATCATCAACGATTTTTTACATTTCATAATAAAAAGCGCCCATACATAATTTTGAAATGGGCAGAATCCAAAGATGGTTTTTTAGCACCAAAAACTAAGAACAAACAAAGACCTGTTTGGATTACAAATGCCTATTCTAGACAATTAGTCCATAAATGGCGTTCCGAAGAACAAGCCATTTTAGTAGGAACAAATACCGTTTTGCAAGATAATCCTAGTCTAACGGTTAGAGATTGGACAGGAGAACATCCGATACGCGTGGTATTAGATAAAGATTTGAAACTTAATAGTAACTTTTCTGTTTTTGACCATAAAGCTGAAACGTTAAAGATGATTGACGCAGATATTAATAGTATTTGCAAGAAGTTATTTGAAAAAAATATCAATTCTCTTATTGTAGAAGGCGGAGCAAAAACACTTCAATCATTTATAAATGATGATTTATGGGACGAAGCTCGTGTTTTTATTGGTAATACTGAGTTTATGGAAGGTATAAAAGCACCAATTTTGAAAGGAAAACTTAGTAAAGAAGAAATGATAAAAGATGATGTTTTAAAAGTTTACACAAATGATTAAAACTTTAATTTTTGATTTTGGCGATGTCTTTATTAACCTTAACAAACAAGGCGCAATGGACAATGCCCTAAGGTTATTTGACTTGGAAACTTTTGAAGATGACATGCTAGAAACCAATATAATGTATGAAGTTGGGAGAATATCCACGTTGGAGTTTATAAACTTCTACACTTCAAAATTTCCAGAATTAAGCGAGAAAGAGATTAGATATGCTTGGAATTATATCATCAGAGACTTTCCAAAACATAGACTTCAATTTGCTCAAAAACTGGCTAAAGAAGGCAACTACCAATTAATTCTTTTGAGCAATACAAACGAAATGCATATCGACTATGTAAAGCAAACAATCCCTTTCTATGAAGATTTTAAATCTTGTTTTGCTAAATTTTATTTATCGCACGAAATAGGATTACGAAAACCAAACACAGACATATTTCAGTTTGTGTTAGACGAAAATAATCTCATTGCAAAAGAATGTTTGTTTATAGATGACACAAAAGAAAATACAGATAAAGCGAAGCATTTAGGATTTCATATCTGGAATATTGATGAAACTAAAGAAGACGTTGTCGACTTATTTAACTCCAAAAGCAATTTGTTTTGATTTATTTAGCGTTAAGCATCTTAGCTTCAACCGGAATTTTTGTTCTTTTCAAACTGTTTAGAACTTACAAAGTAGATACGCTTCAAGCTATTGTAGTTAATTACATTACCGCATCGGTTTGTGGATTTATTCATAATTCTAACCCTATAACCATTAGAGAAATAACAGGTACTCGTTGGTTTATTGCTGCAATCTGTCTTGGATTTTTATTTATTGCCATTTTTAATGTCATGGCCTTAACTGCCCAGAAAAATGGACTTTCCGTAGCTTCTGTTGCTAGTAAAATGAGTGTTATTATCCCTGTATTATTTGGGATATTGGTTTTTAATGAAGGTATTGGAATTATAAAAGTCATAGGCATAAGTATTGCACTAGTAGCTGTGTATTTAACATCTGTAAAAGAAAGAGACAACACTATAGCTAAGTCAGGAACCTTACTCTTACCTATTATCTTGTTTTTAGGCTCAGGAACAATTGACACCTCCATAAATTACTTTGCTCCAGATGATAAGATACCTTTATTTTCTGCTGTAATTTTTGCATTTGCATTTATTATTGGTTGTGCGATATTAGCTTACCGCGCAATAAAACTTAAAAGGCAATTTAGTCGTAGAAGCATCCCTTTAGGTTTTATTCTTGGTGTCGTTAATTATGGCTCGATTTATTTTTTGTTAAAAGCATTACGAATAGATGGACTAGAAAGTTCTGTATTGTTTACCGTAAATAATGTTGCTATAGTTGCTAGTTCTACTTTAGTAGGGTTATTAGTTTTTAGAGAATACATTTCAAGACAAAATTGGCTAGGTATAGTGTTAGCCTTAATTTCAATAATTTTGGTAACACTTATTTAATGGAAAGAAAAGACACCTATAAAACTATAAGCAAAGCTTCAAGCGAAGTTCTTTTTAAAGACAAAAACAGTAAATTTTACGGTATTGCCTTTCCAGTCACTTCGGAGAATACGATTAAAAAGTATCTAGAAGACTTAAAAAAACAACACTACTCTGCCAGACATTGGTGTTATGCTTACCAGTTAGGGACAGAACAAATTAAATACAGAGTAAATGACGATGGCGAACCTAGTAATACGGCAGGTATGCCTATTTATGGCCAAATTCAATCTTTCGACTTAACTAATGTCCTAATTGTTGTTGTTAGATATTTTGGCGGTGTAAAATTGGGCGTTGGCGGATTAATTAATGCCTATCGTACTGCAGCAAAATTGGCAATAGAAGCCTCTGAGATTATCGAAAAAACTATCGATGTGTCTTTTATAATTACATGCGATTACAAACACCTAAGCCGAATTATGAAAATTCTCAACGAAAATGAAGCTGACATAAATTCTCAGAAACTTGAACTAAATTGTGAATTAAAAATTTCTGTTAGAAAAGGAAACTCAGAAAAACTATTTAACCTTGTTCAAAGTTTTCATGATATAAATATCAAAAAATTATAAGGTATTTTCCGTCAGTTTTTTCATCAAATAGTCAGGACATCGCGTAGGTCTGTTGCGCTTCATATCTATAAACACCAATGCTGTATGCCCTGTTGCAAGTAAATCGCCGTTTTCATTAATTAACTCGTAATCAAATTCTATACGCGCTTTAGGTAATTTTTTTATTGAAGTTACTACTGTTAATAAATCGTCGTAACGCGCTGAATTTTTATATTTAATTTCCAGTGAGATAACAGGTAACATTATTCCGCTATCTTCCATCGATTTGTAGGTGATTCCGTACTGTCTTAACCATTCGGTCCGACCCACTTCAAAATAGGACGCATAATTTGCATGATATACAACGCCCATTTGGTCTGTCTCGCCGTAGCGTACTCTTATTTTTGTTTCGTTTTTATACATTTTTTTGATTTTGTTTAACGGAAATAATGTACCTTTAAACGTTGTTCGAAACATGAGAAAAAATTTCTGAAAATTCTAGTCAATTTCATTTTTTTTTTAACTTTTTTGTTCACATATTTGTCTAGTGCAAAAGAAACCACGTTAGAGAATTTCAACTTCTCTTTTTTTTGCGCTTCAACTAACTAATTGACAAAAACTTAATTAAAGTATGGATGTAACGGCTCAATCGGTCTGGGGCAATTGTCTCGCTTTTATAAAAGATAATATTCAACCCCAAGCCTTTAAAACCTGGTTTGAACCTATAGTAGCTGTTAAATTATCTAATAACGCTTTAAGTATTCAAGTTCCTAGTAAATTCTTCTACGAATGGTTAGAAGAACATTATGTAAAAATTTTAAAAGTTGCTTTAACAAAAGAATTAGGAGAAGACGCCAAGCTGGTTTATGTAATTAAAATGGAAAACACCTATGGCAATAGGCAACCATTTACAGAGCGTATTCCTAGTTCTAACAGAACAGCAGTAAAATCGCAAGAAGTTGATGTTGCTTTTAATAATAAAAATCCCGAGTTAAAGAATCCTTTTGTTATTCCTGGAATTAGAAATGTAAAAATTGAGTCTCAACTTAATCCCAATTACACATTCGAAAATTTCTTAGAAGGCGATTCTAATCGTCTAGCGCGTAATGCTGCGATTGCTGTTGCTAACAAACCTGGCGGCACTTCATTTAACCCATTATTAATTTTTGGAGGTGTTGGTTTGGGTAAGACACATTTAGCTCACGCTATTGGTGTCGATATTAAGGATAAATATCCCGAAAAAACAGTTTTATATATTTCGGCCGAGAAGTTTACACAACAATATATTGACTCCGTAAAGAAGAATAACAGAAATGATTTCATTCATTTTTACCAAATAATTGATGTGCTAATTATCGATGACGCACAATTCTTTTCCGGTAAATCTGGAACTCAAGATGTATTCTTCCATATATTTAATCATTTGCATCAAAACGGAAAACAGGTTATCCTAACAAGTGATAAAGCACCTGTTGATATGCAAGACATAGAGCAACGATTATTATCTCGTTTTAAATGGGGATTATCTGCGGAATTGCAAAGCCCAGATTTTGAAACAAGAGTATCGATTTTAGAAAATAAGTTGTATCGTGATGGCGTAGATATGCCAGATGAAATCATCGAATACGTAGCCAAGCACATAAAATCTAACGTTAGAGAATTAGAAGGCGCCATAATCTCTCTTATAGCACAGTCGTCTTTCAATAAAAAAGAAATTACACTCAACCTAGCGAAAGATATCGTTGAAAAATTCGTTAAAAACACAAAGCGTGAAGTATCGATAGACTACATACAGAAGGTGGTTTCCGATTATTTCCAGATGGATGTTAGCACACTTCAGTCTAAAACAAGAAAGCGTCATATAGTTCAAGCTAGACAATTGGCCATGTTTTTTGCAAAGAAATACACCAAAGCGTCTTTGGCAAGTATTGGTTCCCAGATTGGACAGCGTGACCACGCTACAGTCCTGCATGCATGTAAAACTGTGGACAACCTGTCTTCTACAGATAAACAGTTTAGAAAATATGTGGAGGACTTATCCAAAAAGTTAACACTTTAATTTACCTATTTCAATGTCTCACAAACCAACTAAAACTAAGATTTTAATGGTTTGCCTGGGTAATATTTGCCGCTCTCCGTTGGCTCATGGGATTTTGGAATCGAAATTACCAAAAGACAGTTTTTATGTGGATTCCGCTGGTACAGCGAGCTATCATATAGGAGAAAAACCTGACCAGCGCTCAATAGCAATAGCAAAGTCTAAAGGCATAGATATTAGTACACAACGTGCTAGACAATTTTCTTCCTCAGATTTTGATAAATTTGATGTCATCTACGCTATGGACCAATCTAACTATCGTAATATTTTAAACCTAGCGAAATCAGAAGATGACAAAAGAAAAGTGAAATTAATTTTAAATGAACTTTCACCAAATTCTGATTTAGAAGTTCCAGACCCATATTATGGCGGAGACCAAGGTTTTAAAACTGTTTACGATTTGCTAGATAAGGCTTGCGAGGTCATTGCCTCGAGACTTCTAAATTAAATCATTCATTTAATTATATTTGAAGTATGAACGAAAAAGGCAAACTTTACCTTATACCTACACGCTTAGGCGACAATCCACCACTTGAGGTGTTACCACTTTCAATCAAAAAAATAATTGAACAGCTCGATGATTACATTGTCGAGAACGAAAAAACCGCAAGACGCTTTATAAAACGTGTCGTACCAAATAAACCGCAACCAAGTTTACGACTAAAAGTACTAAATAAGTATACACAACAAAGCGAACTAAATTCTTTTCTAGACCCTTGCGAAAATGGGTTGTCTATGGGAATAATATCGGAAGCGGGATGTCCAGCAATTGCAGATCCAGGCTCTGATATTGTAAGTATTGCTCATGACAAAAATATTACAGTTGTGCCCTTGGTTGGTCCATCGTCTATTTTGTTAGCCTTAATGAGTTCTGGAATGAATGGGCAAAGTTTTGCTTTTAACGGCTATTTACCTATTGATAAAAACGAAAGAAAAAAAGAAATAAAGACATTAGAAAGGCGTTCAGCAGAGCTTAATCAAACCCAGCTATTTATTGAAACGCCTTATAGAAATAACCAAATGCTAGCTGATTTGGTATCCGTTCTTAATCCAAACACCAGAATTTGTGTAGCCTGTGATTTAACGCTACCAACCGAATTTATTAAGACAAAACCTGCTAAAGATTGGAAAAACTCTAAAGAAGACCTGCATAAACGGCCAACAATTTTTGTAATTCAGAAGGACTAGATTGTAGCTTTAGCTCGCTTCTCTGGTTTTATAATTGACGTATCATATCCTGCAAAACGCTTCATGTAGTAACGCACTGTAGAACCATAACCATCAGCAAAATTCATTTTACCGTAGCTTCTTAAAAACTTTTTTACGCTACCAGCTCCTGCCAAGTGGGCTGCTGCTAAAATACCAGATTCAGTAATCTCAACACCTGCTATGGTTTTTCCAACGAAACGCTCTATATCTTTTCTTAAAATCCATTTGTTACGTTTTGCGTTGGCAATAAAGGCTTTTTCTTGAAGCTCTGGCGTTTTAAGAAAGTGAGATGGATTATAAATTCCAATCATTTTAAGCGTCTCTCTGCCAAACTGGTATTTACCAAGATACCCAAATGTATTTACCACAAAATAATCACCTTGTGACTCTTTAAAGGCTAATGCTTCTTTAAAAGCTTCAAAAGATTTACCTAAATACGGTGTAAATACTTTCTGATTCGACGTTTTAGCTTTTTTATCTGCCATTGCAATATTCTTAGGCGCATCGAAACTGAGCTCAAGACCATCCGTAGAATATTCCTCTGGATTGAGAATAGTTGATGGATATAGTGCTAGCGCAATTAAAAAACAAACTGCGAAAGGCACTATAACATTGGATACTATTTTATTCTTCATAACCTAAATTTTACGTAAAGCTAAATCAAAAATTAAGCTCTATAAAAATTCGGCTGCAAAGATACGAAAAAGTAATTAACACTGAAAATCAATACGTTAAACTCGATTAAAAGTAAATATAATGGGCTTTTACGCCATTTTTTCCGTTAAACTCCAACGTTGGCATTGGTACTTTAATCGTGTTAAAAACGCTAAATAAAGATTTTAGAAGGTTAGAATTTGTTCGTATTCGGGTTAAATCGATATCCAAACTTAGATAAAACTGTCGGTATCTGTCTTGATTTGGAAATTGTACAATGTCGTCTTTTCCGGACAACATCCCATTTGCCCCATAACCTACTGCAAGATTAAGCCATTTTGGTATAAACTCGGACCTAAAAAAAGAATTGAGATTAAAACTTAACCAATAGGTTTGTCCGTTATAATCTTTTAAAAATTCTTCAGTGAGTCCAGCGCCTAACTTATCAGGGTTTTGTGGTGCAAATTCTGTTCTACTAAATGAGTACTTAAGCGCAATTCGTTGTTCTTGCCACAGTAGTTCTTGACCAACATAAAGTCCCGTACCACCAGCATTAGCTAACATATCACCCCAAGAAAATCCCCATTCTTTAGAAAATCCATCAAACACCTCAACAGCAGTTAAAAAACCTAATCCTAAGGTTGAACCATAAATTAATTGGTTTTTTTTAGAGACGTCAGCCCAGTTAAGTGTTTCAGCTCCAATTCTACTTAATTGGTAGCCTGCATAGACGTGCCCTACTTTGTCCATCTGAAGCCATTGACTGTTGTCATTGGTAGTACGAAATTTTGAACGCTCAAAGTCGGCATACCATAATTGGTCTAAAGCCACGAGCGTTAAACCACCAAGAGCGGCTTGGGAAACAATAACAGCATTTCGTCTTGGCTTATTGAGAGAATCACTCGGCTTAAAAAACTTATTCAACTTCGATTGTGAAAAAGAAAAACAACCGATAACAATACAACTAATAATGGTGAGAATCTGCTTCAAACTACTTCCTAATACCTTGTTGATCTAGATAGTTATGATAGTCTCTGGCATTATTGTTATGCTGACTCAATGTTTTAGCAAATCTATGATAACCAGGCTTTTTAGGGTCCGCAGCGAAGTATAGATAATTGTGGTTTTCGTAATTTAATACCGCATCAATAGCCGATAAATCTGGCATTGTTATTAATCCAGGAGGCAATCCGGCGTACTTGTAAGTATTATATGGCGAATCTATTTCTTTATGTACATTAAGCACACGTCTTATAATCGTATTTTTATATTTAGGCAACTGGTACGCTGCAAACTTAATTGTAGGGTCTGCTTGAAGCGGCATACCAATTTTAAGTCTATTAATGTATACGCCTGCCACACGCGGTTGTTCGGATTTTTGCTTTGACTCTTCGTAAACTATAGATGCCAATGCCATAACCTCATCTCTAGAAAAATTTAAAGCCTTTGCTTTTTCCAATCGTTCGGAATTCCAAAATTTATCGTATTCCGTTTTCATGCGTTTTACAAAACTTTCCGCAGATGTATTCCAAAATACCTGATAGCTATTTGGCAAATACATACCTAGTGCTGTTTTTTGGTCTAAATCGGCAGATTTAAGAAAATTATCATCCTTCATGGCTTTTAACAAACTTAGGCTATCAGCTTCAATTTGCTCTGCTACTCTTCCAGCGAGTGCTTCGAGTGAACTTTGATTGTTAAAAGAGAGTTTTACAGGAATATTTCCACTTCTTATAGAATTAATTATTTCGTTATTATTCATTCCCTTTCTTATACGGTATTTACCCGCTTTTACATTAGAAGTGTATTTCTTCTGCTTGGCTAAAGCATCAAATCCATTGATATCCTCTAATAAAGGCTCAAGCTGTTGCCGTACATCTCGATACGAATCGTTTTCGGATATGTAGATATATACTTCAGACTCATTAAACTTAGTATTTGGACTAAACATAGCACCATAGATGTAATATGCAAAAAATGCAAAAATCACTAATCCTATTAATGCTATAGCCCAAAGTATTTTTTTAATATACATGCTATTTATTTATAAGTTGTAAAAGGTATTCGTTTTCGACACCATTGTTTGTAAAATTCCACTCTTTTTTAAGACCTACTCTTTTAAATCCTTTATTCTCAAAAAGCGTTAGACTAGCTTTGTTGTTTTCAGAAATATTGCAAAACAATTGATGCAATTGTAATTTGCTAAAACAGTAGTTGATTAATAAAGATAAAGCCTCACTCCCAAATCCTTTACCTCTACTTGCTTCATCTGTAATAACAATACCAATACCTGCACGCTTATTTTTAAAATCGAAGTCAAACACATCTATTAAACCAAGAGTTTCATTATCATAACTCGAAATAACTAATCGTAATTGTTTTGCCTCGTAAATATCTTGGTGCGCATTTTCGAGATATTGCTTAACTAAAAATCTCGAGTATGGCGTCTGGGTATGACTTAAATGCCAAATGCTTTCGTCATTTTCTACTTTATAAACAAACTCTAAGTCCTCTGGCTCTAATGCGCGTAAATAAATATGTTTACTTTTTAAAGTTACCATTCTATTTCGCCTTTAAAAACTTGAGTTGCAGGTCCAATCAACCAAATGTCACTGTAACGTCCATTATTTTCTTTGAAAGTGATGGACAATTCTCCGCCTTGTGTTTGCAGCACTACTTTGTTAGAAGCAGTTTTACCGCTATTGTGCATGGCTAAAGCTACGGCTGTAACACCTGTTCCGCAAGACAAAGTTTCGTCTTCTACGCCACGCTCGTAAGTTCTTACTCTAAATTTGTCTGACGATATTTGATGAACAAAATTTACATTGCTACCAGTTTCGTTGTATGGTTCGCCATATCTAATCTGTGCGCCATTTACCTTAACATCTAAATCATCTATGTTTTCTACAAGTTGAACATGGTGCGGAGACCCCGTATCTAAAAATTGATGATTTTTAAAAGTCTGAATTACAGAAACATCCGTCATTTGTAATTTTACAATATTGGCATCAATTTCAGCATTATGTAAACCATCGATAGCCTCAAATGTCGTTTTATTTTCAATTACGTCAAGAAATTTAGCAAATGCAACAATACAGCGTCCACCATTGCCGCACATGCTACTCTCCCTACCATCCGCGTTGAAATAAACCATCTTAAAATCTAGCGTTGGATGATTCTCTAAAAGTATAAGTCCATCTGCTCCTATGCCAAAACGTCGGTCACATAATTTGGCAATATTTTTGTTGTTAGTTTTATCAAAAAATAACGACCTATTGTCTATAACAACAAAATCATTGCCAGTGCCTTGATATTTGTAAAAATGTCCTTTCATAATGCTGGACAAATATAACAATAAAACACCGTAAACTGTGGTGTTAAATCGTCGTTAAAGTTGAATTTAAAAATCAATAATTAAATAATTTTAAACGTTAAATAGTAAACTTAAAACTGAAAAAATGAAGAAGATTTTAACATTAGTATGCGTTTCCGCATTAGGTGGCTTACTTACGTTAGGAGGCTATAAACTATTTGTTGAGAAAGAAAACAATAACGTTGTAATAGAAGATAATACATCGCAACTACCTGTATATGTACCAACATCTACGAGTAACGCTTTATTGACTAATACCGATAAACCCGATTTAATAACAGCTGCAAATAAAACCATAGATGCTGTTGTACACGTAAAAAACACGCAGATAAATAGAGGTCCTCAAACATGGGGAGATATTTTTAGTGGTAGAACTATAGAAAGAAAGCAATTGGCTGGAGCTGGCTCTGGTGTTATTATTTCGCCAGACGGACATATTGTTACAAACAATCATGTTATTAAAGGTGCTGCAGAGATTTCTGTTACACTAAATGATAACCGAACCTTTTTAGCAGAATTGGTAGGAACAGATGCAGAAAACGATATTGCATTACTAAAAATAGACACTGAAGAAAATCTTCCTCACGTCCCTTTTGGAGACTCTGATGCTACGCAAATTGGCGAGTGGGTTTTGGCTGTTGGTAATCCGTTTAACCTAACATCTACGGTAACAGCGGGTATTATAAGTGCAAAATCAAGAGATTTATCTGGTAATCAATCATTTATACAAACAGACGCCGTCGTAAACCCAGGAAATTCTGGGGGTGCTTTGGTTAATGTTAATGGCGAATTAGTTGGCATAAATACCGCTATACAATCACAAACCGGTTCCTATATTGGCTATTCGTTCGCTGTACCAAGTAATATAGCACGAAAAATAGTTGAAGACATTATGGAGTTTGGTGATGTGCAAGATGGTATATTAGGTGTTACCGGTTTAGCACTAAATGGCGAAGCCGCTAAAGAGCTAGACGTGGACGTGACAGAAGGTTTTTATGTAAGTGGTATTGAGAAAAAATCTGGGGCTGATATTGCAGGTATAGTTGAAGGCGATATCATTAGACGACTAGATAACGTAGAAATCAATAAATACTCTGACTTAAGTGGCTACTTAAAAACAAAAAGTCCTTCTGATGTAATAAATGTCGAGATATTAAGAAATGGAGCTATTAAAACCATTCCTGTAGCCCTAACTAAAAAAGAAGATATTTACGTAGAATTTATGGATATGCAGTTTAGAGATATCCCCGAAAAGATAAAAAATGAGTATCCACAACTTTCCGAAGGTGGTGCTTTAATCTTAGAAAACAAAAATGCATGGCTATACAACAAGGTAGGTCTCAGAAGAAACTACGTAATAACAGCAATTAACGACATAGAGATTAAAAATGTAGATGATATAAACAAGCTGAAAAAAGAATACGGTGAAGATTTTACCAAATACCTTAATAAGTTGGAATATTTAGATGGAAATCTGAGACGAAAAGAAATTATTTTCAGATAAAATTTATCACAATATCGGTAAAAACAGCCCTTCAAGATTACAAATTTTGAAGGGTTTTTATTTTTATAAAAATAGGCTACGAAAACGTTTGAAATATAGTATTTTTGCCGAAAATTTTGAAAGCCATAATAAAAAATCAAAAGCTTTCAGACGAAACAAAACAAAACACACAACACAATGCCTTTTAACGACACTTACGAAAATGAATTAGCGTTTCAAGCGGATAGACGCCGTGCTACTGTAGAATTTATTAAAATTTTAAACGATTTATGGTACGACAAATCTATCGAGCTTGTACTCTTCAGAAACTCTCTAATCGATAGAAACGTAAGCGATATTATTAATCTACACGAATACGCTGGTGAGTTTGTTCAAAAACCAATTTCAATTTTCGATTCTGTAGAAATCGCCAAAGCTATCTATCAGCTAGATTTACCACCTGCAAAATTAGATATTGGCAAACTAACTTATGAATACCATTTAGAAGACGATAAATTTAGTAATGCACTAAGTTTTGTTGCCGAAAAGCTTAAAGGAGCGGAAAAAAGTAATGGTATAGAACCAAAGGATGTTATACTTTATGGTTTTGGCCGTATTGGTCGTTTAGTCGCTAGGGAGTTAATGACCAAAACAGGTAAAGGAAGCCAAATGCGTCTCAGGGCAATCGTTACACGTGGCAAAATTGATGCTACCGTTTTAGAAAAAAGAGCGTCACTTTTAAAAAATGACTCTGTTCATGGCGATTTTTCCGGAACTGTAACTACAGATATAAAAAACGAAGCGTTAATTATAAATGGTACAACTGTAAAAATCATTTCTGCAAATGCACCAGAAGATATCGACTACACAAAATACGGAATCAACAACGCATTGGTAATAGATAATACAGGCGCCTTTAGAGATAAAGAAGCTTTGAGCAGACATTTAAAAGCCAAAGGTGTCGATAAAGTTTTATTAACCGCACCTGGCAAAGGGATTCCTAATATTGTTCATGGCGTTAACCATTTAGAAAATAACCCTGATGATATTAAAATATTCTCAGCGGCATCTTGTACAACAAATGCCATCACGCCGATATTAAAAGCCGTAGAAGATTCTTATGGTGTAAAATCTGGTCACTTAGAGACCATCCATGCATATACTAATGACCAAAACTTAGTAGATAATTTTCATAACAAGTATAGAAGAGGTCGTGCTGCTGGATTAAATATGGTTATTACAGAAACAGGAGCAGGAAAAGCTGTAAGTAAAGCACTTCCTGCCTTAGAAGGAAAACTAACCTCAAACGCCATTAGAGTTCCTGTGCCAAATGGTTCTTTAGCAATTCTAAATTTAGAACTTGAGCGTGAAACTTCTGTTAAAGCTATGAACGCTATAATGAAAAAATATGCACTTGAAGGTGATTTGGTTGAGCAGATTAAATACGAAATGAGTGACGAACTGGTATCGAGCGATATCGTTGGCAGCTCAGCACCTTCAATCTATGATAGTAAAGCGACAATCGTAAGAGAAGATGGTAAAAATGCTATTTTATACATCTGGTACGATAATGAATATGGTTATAGCCATCAGGTTATTCGCCTTGCAAAATACATATCTAAAGTAAGACGATATACATATTATTAAAAATAAGACATCCAAAGTAACGTTTAACTACGTATATAAATAGCCTTACAAATCAGTAGGGCTATTTATTTTACAAATAGGTAATACTGTTAAAATTCCTATCTTGTGGAAGTCTTAAACCTAACCGTAATTAAAATGAAATACTTAACCAAAACGCTACTCCTATTTTCTTTTATCTTTTTCCAATTTACAAATGCCCAAGTAGCACAGACTGAAGACACCCAACTAAAACGTAACGAAGGCTCCGTAGATGACCAATTTGAATACGTGATATCAAAATCTTATACCTATCGCGGCAACGGAAAAGTATATAAAAATGTACAATACCATTGGCTAACAGAACTTAAAGCTAGTGTTGCAGATACCTTAAAACAAAAAAATAAAGTCATTGCAGATACAAAAGCAATGATAGAAAAGCAATCTGGAGAAATAGCAGCTTTAAAAGCCAATCTTTCTAATACCCAAGTAGAATTAACCAATACCAATGCGGAAAAAGACAGTATGTCGTTGTTTGGTATACAAATGAGTAAAGGCGGTTACAATATTCTATTATGGAGTATCATTGCGGGACTTTTGGCTTTGACTTTACTTTTTATTGTACGCTTTAAAGGCAGTAATTCGGCAACTAAAGAAGCCAAACGAAAACTCGAAGAAGTGGAAATTGAGTTCGAAGAACACCGTAGAGTAGCTTTAGAGCGTGAGCAAAAGGTAAGACGACAACTTCAAGACGAGATAAATAAGAATAGAGACAAAAAGTAATACATAATCTTATGTCATGCTTAACTTGTTTCGGTATCTCAACATCGATAATTTGATATCGCATCAATTACGGATTTTTTATGACTATACTAAAAGCTACCCTAGAGCATCTCAATGACCTTGCTCCTTTATTTGATGGGTATCGCCAATTTTATAAACAAAAAGCAGATATTACAGGTGCGTTTCATTTTTTAACTGAACGCTTAACTCAGAAAGATTCAATTATTTACATTGCTTATATAGATGATAAGCCTGTAGGATTTACACAACTCTATCATTTATTTTCTTCTGTATCCATGCAACCTATGTATTTACTCAATGATTTGTTTGTGATAAATGATTGCAGAGGAAAAGGCATTGGCGAAGCCCTGATTTATGAAACTAAACAACTAGCCATTTCGGAAAATCAAAAAGGGATAGCTATACAAACTGCTTTTGACAATCCCGCGCAAGAACTCTACAAACGCTTAGGTTTTAAACCAGATACGGATTTACATTTCTTTTGGACAGTTACTACCTAATTGCTTGATATTACAAGTTTTTTGAACTAACTTCGTTTAAAGACAGATAAAACAAATTATTACCTAATCATATCCCAAAGTTGTTTGCAATTTGAAAATCATGGAAATATTTGAAAACATAAGTCAATGGATAAATAATCATCCTATTTCTTCAAATATTATTAGATATATAATTTGGGCTGTTTTTATACTGTTGGCAATTGCCTTTCTTCGACGATTTTTAAGAAAAAAACTTCCTGACACAAGAATTAGATATAAATCTCAGAAAGCTGTAGAATTTTTTGGCTATGTACTACTTATTATAGTAACAATTTCATTTTTTACGGGTAGTATAAAGGACTTTGCATTAGCTATTGGCCTACTGACAGCTGGCATAACAATAACATTACAAGAGTTAATTTTAAGCGTTGCTGGTTCTTTTTATATATTTTTTGTTGGTGTTTACAAACCTGGTGATCGTATTGAAATTAATAATATAAAAGGCGATGTCATTGATATTGACAGTATTTATACAACTATGATGGAAATTGGCGAATGGGTTTCTAGTGATAATTATAGCGGAAGAATCGTGAAGCTAAGTAATGCCTTTGTTTTTAAAGGTCCCGTTTATAATTATTCAAAAGATTTTCCTTTTGTCTGGGATGAATTTAATATTCCAATTAGATATGGCTCTGATTTAGAATTGGCTAAATCAATTGTAATTAAAGTTGCATCTGAAACCCTATCCGAATATGTGTCTAATTCTATTTCAGAATGGAATCGAGTTGTAAATAAATACTACATTGAAAATGCTCAAGTTGAACCAACCTTAGCGATAAGCATGACAGACAATTGGATACAATTCAATCTTCGATATATTGTTGACTACAAAAAAAGAAGATACACAAAACACCTACTAAACCAACTTATTGAAAAAGAAATTCAAAAGACCAACAATAAAGTTAAGTTAGCATCAGCAACTGTTGAGATTGTAAAAATCCCAAATATTAATCTGAAAAAAGAATAAGAAACAATCTGAATAACCCGTTTTCAAATTCCAAGATTAATCGCATCTTTGCAAAATGCGTATAGACATTATTACCGTTTTACCAGAACTATTAAAAAGTCCTTTTGAAGCATCGATATTAAAACGTGCTATAGAAGCGGGCTTAGTCGAAGTGCATTTTCATAATCTTAGAGATTACACAACAGACAATTACAAATCTGTGGACGACTACCAGTTTGGTGGTGGCGCCGGCATGGTAATGATGATAGAACCCATAGACAAATGCATCACAGGTTTAAAAGCCCAACGTAATTACGACGATATTATTTATATGACACCAGATGGTGAGCGTCTTAATCAAAGTATTGCCAACCAAGTGTCCTTAAAAGAAAATATTATAATTCTTTGTGGCCATTACAAAGGTGTAGACCAACGCGTTAGAGATAAGTTTATTACGCGTGAAATTTCTATTGGCGATTATGTACTTTCTGGTGGAGAGCTTGGAGCTGCCGTGCTCTGTGATGCTGTAATTAGGTTAATTCCTGGAGTTTTGGGTAACGAAACATCTGCCTTAACAGATAGCTTTCAGGATAATTTATTGGCGCCGCCAATATATACCAGGCCAAGAGAATACGATGGTATGAAAGTTCCAGAAGTCTTGTTTAGTGGTAATTTTGGCGAAATCGAAAAATGGCGAGAAGAACAAGCCTACAAACGCACTAAAGAAAGGCGACCAGACCTGCTTAATGACGATTGACGATTGACGATTGAAAAATATAAAATCACACAATTAAACAAACTGCTTACTGCTTACTGCTTACTGCTTACTGCTTACTGCTTACTGCTTACTGCTTACTGCTTACTGCGACTTAAAATTTATCACTTTTCACTTTATACTTTATACTTTTTAATTATCTTTGCACCCAATTTTGGATTAACCTCTGGCGAGAATCGTGAATGTTGATTTAAAAAAACAATTATAAATCATATAGCATGGAGTCTTTAGTAAAATACGTACAAGACGAATTTGTAACAAGAAAAGATTTACCTGAGTTTAGTGCAGGTGACACAATTACTGTTTACTACGAAATTAAAGAGGGAACCAAAACGCGTACACAGTTTTTTAGAGGCGTTGTACTACAGCGTAAAGGAAGTGGTACTTCTGAAACGTTTACAATCCGTAAAATGTCTGGTACAATTGGTGTAGAACGTATCTTCCCAGTAAACTTACCAGCTTTACAAAAAATCGAAGTAAATAAAAGAGGTAAAGTACGTAGAGCTCGTATCTTCTACTTTAGAGGTCTTACTGGTAAAAAAGCGAGAATTAAAGAGGTTAGAAAATAAACGATTAATTCTTTTACGAACAATATTAAAAGCCTTGATTTTTCAAGGCTTTTTTGGTTATTAACTTTTGTTAATAAGTGCGGTTTATAAGTTGTGCATATCTACTTTGTTAAAAAACTTGGAAATCTAAAACTAAATCTTACTTTAGCTAAACAATTAACAACAAACATTGTTTGGTTTTGAATTTAATTTTGAATTTGTGTTAAATTGTTTCAAAGACCAGTTCTTTGTTTAGTGAGATTTTTTCAGTTGCAGAATAATCTGTGTATGCAGAATTATAATACAACTTAGTTAATGTAAGTTTAACTTCGGTTGGCTTATATTAAGGATTGGTTTTGAAAAGTAGCTCTACTTAGGTGGTTGCGAAAAGTAAAAACAGGTCGTATAAACATTACCATTATGATAAATAAGGGTTAATGATAAAGCGAACTAAAAAATCTCTCATGAAATGTCTAGTTTCAAGTCAATACATTTTGAAAGTTACGAAGCATTTCACAGACACTGAAACACTTGAACCGAAAAGGATGAGGGTTTACCCATCAGCTGAGTTAGTGAAAACTAAATAGGTTACGTGAAGTAGGTATCTAAGAAAGCCATATCACATCAGTTTACTGAATGATATGGCTTTTTGTTTTTTATAAATTAAACTTAGAAACCTCAAGTTTTTATTCTGCCGATATTATTGACATCAATCCATCTAAAAGTCTTCTGAAAGACCTAAGCACCAAAAGAAAATCTTTCAGTACTAGTAAATTTGAATCAAATATTTACTAAGGCTTAATTTTTTAATTCATTAGAAATCAGTCTTCATTCAAAGACTCTATTTTTGTATATTTGCACGGCTTTTATAAGCCCATGACTCACTATAAAGCATAAAAAAAGATATGACTAAATTTTCCACTATTTTCTATACGCTAACGGATGAAGCTCCTGCTCTTGCAACAAGGTCTTTTTTACCTATAGTTCAGGCATTTACAAAATCATCAAACATTAATATAGAAACCAAAGATATTTCGCTCGCAGGACGTATTTTATCTGCTTTTCCAGATTATTTGACAGATGAGCAAAAAGTACCAGATGCCTTAGCAGAATTAGGAGAATTAGTAAAACAGCCAGAAGCAAACGTTATAAAGTTACCCAATATTAGTGCGTCAATTCCGCAGCTTACTAATGCAATAGAAGAGCTACAAGCTAAAGGTTATGCACTTCCTGACTACCCAGACGAACCTAAAACAGACGAAGAAAAATCCATAAAAGCGCGCTATGACAAAATTAAAGGTTCTGCTGTAAATCCTGTGCTTAGAGAAGGAAATTCCGATAGACGCGCACCCAAAGCCGTAAAGAATTATGCCAAAAAAAACCCGCATCGTATGGGAGCATGGTCATCTAATTCTAAAACCCATGTTGCTACTATGTCTAGCGGTGATTTTGCTCACAACGAAAAATCAGTTACACTAAATGATGCTACAAGTGTAAAAATTGTCCACACTTCTTCAGATGGAAACAGAACCATTTTAAAAGACAATTTAGCATTACTTAAAGGCGAAATTATCGATGCAACCTTAATGAGTAAAAAAGCACTAATCCGCTTTTTAGAAGAACAAGTTAAAGATGCCAAAAAGAAGGGTGTTCTATTTTCGTTACACATGAAGGCTACCATGATGAAAGTTTCTGACCCAATTATCTTTGGTCATGCGGTAAAAGCATTTTTTAAGCCACTATTTGAAAAACATGGCGATATATTTGAAGAAATAGGCGTTGACGTTAATAATGGTTTTGGAAATTTAATTGAAAAACTGGAAGAGTTGCCAGAAACAAAGCGTAAAGAAATTGAAGCAGACATTGAATCTGCTCTTTTAAACGGGCCAGATTTAGCCATGGTTAATTCTGATAAAGGAATCACAAACTTGCATGTACCTAGTGACGTTATCATTGACGCATCTATGCCAGCTATGATTCGTACTTCTGGACAAATGTGGAACGCTAAAGGCAATCAGCAAGACACCAAAGCTGTAATACCAGATAGTAGCTACGCGGGTATTTATACTGCAACCATAGATTTTTGCAAGGAACATGGTGCATTTGACCCAACAACAATGGGGACTGTTCCTAACGTTGGTCTTATGGCGCAAAAAGCTGAAGAATACGGTTCGCATGATAAAACTTTTGAGATAACATCAAAAGGAAAAGTAGAAGTCATTGATGCTTCTGGAGGTGTTCTAATTTCTCATGAGGTTGAAGCAGGTGATATCTGGAGAATGTGCCAAACCAAGGATGCACCTATTAAAGATTGGGTTAAGCTTGCCGTGACACGTGCTAGAGCTTCCCAAACACCCGCTGTATTTTGGTTAGACAATAATAGAGCGCATGATGCAGAACTTATTAAAAAAGTAAACTTATACCTTCCTAATCATGATACAGAAGGTTTAGATATAAGGATTTTAGCACCTATTGAAGCCACCAAGTTCACTTTAGAACGTGTTAAAGCTGGCAAGGATACAATATCCGTTACAGGAAATGTATTGCGAGACTATCTAACGGACCTATTCCCTATTTTAGAGCTAGGAACAAGTGCAAAGATGCTATCTATTGTCCCGTTAATGAATGGTGGTGGTTTATTTGAAACTGGAGCTGGTGGTTCTGCACCAAAGCATGTTCAGCAATTTGTTGAAGAAAATCATCTAAGATGGGATTCGTTGGGTGAATTTTTAGCACTTGCGGTTTCTTTAGATCATTATGCAGATTTTACAGGAAACGAAAATGCAAGAATACTTGGAGAAACTTTAGATGAAGCAACAGAGAAACTACTTCAGAATAAAAAGGGACCTTCTAGAAAAGTAAACGAGCTTGACAATCGCGGAAGTCATTTCTACCTAGCATTATACTGGGCAGAAGCACTTGCAAATCAAAATGCTAGTAACGATTTAAAGCAAGAGTTTTCTCAGATTTTCAAAAATCTTCAAGCTAAGGAAGTAGATATTGTTAACGAGCTTAATACAATTCAAGGCGTATCTGTGGATATCGATGGGTATTATTATCCTAATGAAGTATTGACGCATAATGCTATGCGCCCAAGCAATATATTTAATAGTATTCTCAATTAAACTTACGTTAAAAAAGCCTCATCTAAAATGAGGCTTTTTTATTTTTATAGAAAATTAAGCTAATGAGAAAGTTCCTATTAGGAAGTCTTTTTTTATTCCTCTCTTTTACTGCAATTACTTCAGCACAAAATAAATATACCTTAAGCGGCATAGTGTCGGATAGCAAAACAACAGAAACGCTTATAGGTGTTAATGTTATAGTGCCAGAACTAAAAAACGGAACCATGACTAACGAATATGGTTTTTATTCGTTAACATTAGAAGAAGGTACTTACGACATACAAATAAGCTATTTAGGTTTTAAAACAATTACAGAGACCATAGATTTGACAAGTGATAAAACAATAAACTTTAAACTTGTTGAGTCTGCGGAAAGTCTTGACGAAATTGTAATCACAGAAGACATAGAAAAACTTAACATTCGTAAACCTCAAATGAGCGTTAATAGTCTTTCTATTAAGACCATTAAGCAACTTCCTGTAGTATTGGGAGAGGTTGATGTTATTAAATCCATTACACTTTTGCCCGGCGTAACTAATGCAGGCGAGGGCTCTTCAGGGTTTAACGTACGAGGTGGCTCAGCAGATCAGAACTTAATACTGTTAGACGAAGCAACAATCTTTAATTCCTCTCATTTATTTGGTTTCTTTTCAGTTTTTAATCCAGATGCTATTAAGGATATAAAATTATATAAAGGTGGAATCCCGGCTAAATATGGCGGACGAGTATCTTCAGTATTAGACATATATCAAAAAGAAGGTAATAATGAAGAATTTCATCTTAACGGAGGAATTGGTCTTGTATCAAGTCGGCTATTAGCCGAAGGACCATTAAAAAAAGGAAAAGGTTCATTTCTTGTCGGAGGACGAAGTAGTTATGCGCATCTTTTTCTGCCACTCTTCGACTTAGATAATATCGCCTACTTTTACGATTTAAATACAAAACTTAGCTACCGATTAAACGATAGAAATAGTATCTATCTATCAGGATATTTCGGAAGGGATGTTTTTAGCTTGGCAGATAGTTTTACAAATACTTACGGGAATAGCGTTCTTAACTTTAGATGGAATCATCTGTTTTCAGATAAACTATTCTCCAACTTATCCCTAATTTATTCTGATTATTATTATGGTTTATCTTTAGACTTTGTGGGGTTTGATTGGGAATCTGGCATCAGAAACTTTAATGTAAAATACGACTTTAAACATTATATAAGTGATAAGCTAAAATTAGAATACGGACTTAATAGTATTTATTACAAATTTAATCCAGGAGAAATTCTTCCTATTGACGAAGATTCAGGCATAAATCCAGACAAACTTATTGATAAATATGCATTTGAAAATGCCGTGTATATAGACGCAGAACAAAAACTTTCGGATAAATTATCTGTATCGTATGGCGCTAGATTAAGCACATTTCATAGGCTTGGTCAAGACGAAATAAATAGCTATCAAGACGATAATCCATTAATATTTAACCAAGATTTACAGATTTACGAAAAAGCAGAACCAATAGGTACAGTCTCTTTTAGCAGAAACGATGTATTAGAATCTTTCGCTTATATAGAACCTAGAGCCTCGCTCGCCTACCAACTAAATGATGAGTCTTCAGTTAAAGCTAGTTATAACAGGATGACACAGTACTTGCATTTGCTGTCCAATACAAGCTCGCCAACGCCTTTAGATGTTTGGACACCTAGCGGGCAGTTTATAAAACCCCAAATTCTTGACCAGTTTGCAGTTGGTTATTTTAAAAGTTTTGAGAATGATAAATTTTCATTGGAAGTAGAAAGTTTTTATAAAATTATTGAGAACCGAATAGATTACATAGACGGCGCTAACCTTATTGCCAATGATGCCATAGAACAAGTGATTCTTAATGGTGAAGCAAGAGCGTATGGATTAGAAGTATTATTCAGAAAAAACGAGGGTCGTTTTAAAGGATGGTTGGCTTATACACTCTCTAAGTCAGAGCAACGTACACCTGGCAGAACAAATCAAGAAACAGGTATTAACAACGGTCAATGGTACAACACACCTTGGGACAAAACTCATGATATAACCTTTACAGGCTCTTATGAGCTAAGTAAAAAATGGTCTATAAATACGAATTTCTTATATCAAACAGGAATACCAGCCACGTTCCCAAACGGACAATATCAATTTAACGGTATAACAATACCTGTTTACGAAGCAAGAAACTCAAGCCGATTAACCGATTATCATCGCTTAGATTTATCTTTTAATTATAATCCAAGACCAAATTCACAGAAGAAATTAAAAGGGCAATGGGTATTCAGTCTTTATAACATTTACAACAGAAGAAATGCCGCAAATATTACATTTAGAGAAAATAGAATGTCAGGACGTAATGAGGCTACTAGGTTAGCTATTTTTGGTGTTGTGCCAGCAGTAACTTATAATTTTCAATTTTAAGATGAAGAGAATTTTAGCAATAATCATATTATTTATAGTCATAACATCGTGTGAGGATGTAATAGAAGTGGATTTAAACGAAGCACCTCCAAGATTAGTTATAGATGCAGGTATCAATTGGTTTAAAAATACTTTCGGAAACGAGCAAAGTATTAGATTATCCTTGACTGCACCTTTCTTTGATGAGGATGTACAACCAGCCAATGGAGCCATTGTTTCCATATCAGACAACAACGGCAATATATTTAATTTTACGGAGGATGGAAATTCTGGGATATATAGAAATGATACATTTATCCCTGTCATTGATGGTGTCTATACGCTAGTAGTTATTTATAACAATGAAACTTATACAGCAACAGAAACATTAAAATCTGTAGCATCAATTGACTTCATTGAGCAAAAAGATGATGGTGGGTTTTTAGGAGAAGATATAGAATTAAAAGCTTTTTATACAGACCCAGCAGGTGTAGAAAACTATTATTTTTTCGAATTTATTAGTGATATTCCAGCAGTTCCTACCTTAGAGGTTTACGAAGACCGATTTACAGACGGAAATCAAATATTTGGATTTTATACTGAAGAAGATTTAGAACCAGGTGATATAGTAACCATTCGTAATTATGGTGTTACAGAGCGTTTCTATAATTTCATGTTCACGCTACTACAACAAGGAAGTGAGGAAGGTGGTGGTCCGTTTGAGACACAGCCAGCAACAGTACGTGGTAATTGTATTAATCAAACTAATGCAGATAATTTTCCCTTTGGTTATTTCAGGCTATCAGAAGTCGATGAAGTTATTTATACAATACAATAGTAGAATTATTAGGGCGTTACCTCGATAAATCGGGTCGGGCTATTCGCTACAATCTTTTGCTCGTAATTCGCAAAAGGATTTCCACTATTATCCCTAACGCAAACAAATTCATTATTTTTATAAAATGAATTTTGAAAAAACAACAGAAAAAGAATCTTACTATAATGACCTCGAGAAAATGTCTATTCGAGAGGTCATCACAAATATTAATACAGAAGATAAATCTGTTCCATTAGCTGTTGAAAAAGCGCTACCACAAATAGAAACACTTATAGAACAAACCGTTTCAAAACTTAAAACTGGAGGTCGTATCTTTTATGTTGGTGCTGGAACTAGTGGAAGACTTGGAATTTTGGATGCATCCGAATGTCCTCCAACTTTTGGGGTATCTCACGATTTAGTTATAGGATTAATTGCTGGTGGGGATACAGCAATAAGAAAGGCTGTAGAATTTGCAGAAGATTCTTCAGAACAGTGTTGGAATGATTTAAAAGCTCATAACATTTCAAAGAAAGATATTGTTATTGGCATTGCAGCTTCAGGTACAACACCATATGTACTTCATGGACTCAAAGAATGTAATGAGAATAGCATTACTACTGGATGTATTGTTTGCAATTCTAATAGTCCAATATCAAACACGGCAAAGTATCCAATAGAAGTTATAGTAGGTCCAGAGTTTGTTACTGGTAGCTCAAGAATGAAAGCTGGTACAGCACAAAAACTTGTTCTCAATATGATTACCACTACAACTATGATTCAGTTGGGTAAAGTAAAAGGAAACAAAATGGTAGACATGCAATTGAGTAATCAAAAATTAGTCAATCGCGGAATGCTAATGCTCATGGATGAACTCAACATATCAAAAACTGAAGCCAAACAACTTTTAGAAAAATATGGTAACGTTAGAAACGTTTTAAAACAAGATAAATATGGAAGAAACTAAAAGAACAGATAAGGAGGTTTTATCAAAAGGTATACGAATTATGCTTATTTGTTTATTCTTAATGTTCGCTGGACCTACAGTAGTTCATATTGCCTTTTCAAACGATAATAAACCACTTTATATTCCATTGTTAATTCTAGGTATTCTTTTTTGTGTCCTAGCTATCTTTACTTTATACAAAGGTATTAAGACGATTATGGATAGTTTATTTGGAGAGAATGGTAAGTGAGAGTCTTCTTTTTGTTTTATCCGCTTTGTAAATATTTCACGAGGATATTTTATAAACAAAAAAAGACCCAATCGTTATGATTGGGTCTTTCAAAAAAGGCGGCGACCTACTCTTCCACAGTAAGCAGTACCATCGGCGCAAACGG
>NZ_SMGI01000007.1 GCF_004346845.1 Winogradskyella wandonensis
TATACACCCATGTTTCGTCGACTAGTTTATCGGAAATTAAAAATCCTTTCGATAATCTCTAAAAAGTAGCTATATTTAAAATTGGATTTTGAATATATATAGATGAAAAATTTAACGAATAATCATCGTTATCCGTCCAATTTGTCACATTATAGAACATTCAATCATCCATATAAACTAGTTGCCCACCATTTCAGAAATGACAGACGAAGAACTAAAAAAGATAATAACCGAATTAGAAAATCGGAATGAAAAAGAGAAAGCCTATTTCGGATTTTATCAGTATGGTGGTGGACCAGATGAAAGTTGTATAAAAGCAAACCGAAAAGGACTTGAACTTTATGCAGTTGAATTACTAAAAGCTGGACTTGAATCTGAAACTCGTGAGTATGAAAAAAATAAGGTCGAATCTGTTGGATTGAATACAGATTGGACTGATGAAAATGGAGAATTTTTCTTTGACTATGTAGAACTTACAAACAAAGACAAAAAATCTAAAGACAAATCTTTCCCTGAAAATAAAGAAACTTGGAAAGACAAAGCTTTTAAAATAGGATGTATCGGAATTGGAATTCTGCTAATTGGACTGACAATTATCGGGTTTGTTTCCGTTCTGAATTGGCTATGATGAATAATAAAAAACGGTGGGCAACAATGTATAACCGCAATTACGGCGGATTCGACTACGTCCGAATCCACTCGGAATTGCTAACGTCAGTTCTTAACCGAAAATAAACGCATATTAACCCGTAACTGACGGTTATACGAGACCGTTAGGCATAATTTAGATTACATCAATGGCAAAAAAGATAGAGACAATAGATGCATTAATTTTTATAGATACTAACATCTTTCTCGATTTCTATCGAATTAGAAAATCTAACGTGTCACTTAAGTATCTTGAGCAAATAGAGAAACATCTTGATTTAATCATTACATCGAGTCAAGTCGAGATGGAATATAAAAAAAACCGACAAGCAGTTATTCTTGAGAGTATTACAGAAATCAAAAAGATTGGTACTGTTACTGGAAAAGTTCCTGCAATTCTATCTGATTCAAAGACTGTCGAAATGATAACTAAATCACGAAAAGACATTCAAAAACGCCAAAAGAAATTAAGAGATAAGATTGAGAAAATATTAAAAAGCCCAGTATATAACGACCAAGTCTACAAATCCCTTCAAAAACTATTTAGTAATAAATCAAAAATCAATTTAAATCGAGAAAACAAAAAAAGATTTACTATTCGAAATTTAGCTAAAAAACGTTTCCTTCTTGGTTATCCACCAAGAAAAAAATCTGACAACTCAATTGGAGATGCAGTTAACTGGGAATGGATAGTGTCCTGTGCAATTGATTCTGGTAAAAATATAATTATTGTTACAAGGGACTCTGACTTTGGATGCGTGTATGATGGAGAATCGTATTTAAATGATTGGTTAAAACAGGAGTTTAAGCAAAGGGTTAGCCGAAAAAGAAAAATAATTTTGACTGACAAATTATCACTTGCTTTTCAATTAGTAAAAATACCTGTAACCAAGGAAATGATTCAAGAAGAAAATAAAGTAATAAAGGATTCATTAAAGAATTATCTGAACTATCAAATACACAATCCATTTATAGAATTTTCTGGTGAATTGAGTAATACAGAATGGATTAATTCTATCAGAAGATTACAGCAAATTACTAAGAGATGGAATTTTGATTCAAATAATGATGAAGAAGAATAAACTATGCCTAACAATGGCTATAATTCATTGTGGTTTAGTGTCACACCAAAGTAAAAGTATAAATCAAACGGCTGGATTTTGACGGAATAATCCTGCGGATGATTCCACAACGAAATTATAGCCGAGACCGTTGGCAATAATTTGAATGAAACACACAGTTGAACAATTAAACGCGGAAGGAATAAGACAATGGGAATGGATAAGTAAAAACTTTATCAATTCACCGTTGCTTCTCGGAAATGGTTTCAGTCTAAATTTTAGCACAAGGTTGTTATATCGAAATCTCTACGACAAATACATCGAAACTTGTCCAAAAGATGTGAAAAATCTATTCAAAGAGTTTAAATCAACAAACTTTGAAATCATACTTGAACATTTAGAATCCACTGAAAGAGTATGTAGTGCTTTAGAAATTGAGCAACAAAGGATTACAAAAAACAAAAATACAATTAAACAAGGGCTGATTGAATCAATAAACAGAATTCACCCAACACCAGATGAAATAAAAATTGAACAACTAAAACTTGTAGCAGAACAATTAAGAGAATTTGACCAAATATTTACAACCAATTATGACTTGTTTTTGTACTATTTGATTTTGGAGAGTAAAAAGTTTGGTGATTACTTTTATTTTCACTTCTACGATGATGAAAGATTCCAATTATTTAATGCAGGAGACCAAGAAAATAAGCATCATATATATTATTTACACGGTGCTTTGTTTTTATTTGACCGCTCAATCAATACTATAAAAATTAAAAGAAATGATAATTGGCTAATAGAAGTTATTACAAAAGAAATTTCAAGCGACAACTACCCTTTATTTATTAGTGAAGGAACTTCAGAAATGAAATTAAAAGCGATACAATCAAATAACTACTTATCATATTGCTTCCGAGAATTGAACGAAAATAAAAGTGAAAAAATAGTAGTGTTTGGACAGTCCCTGAGCTCACAAGATTTACATATTGTTAAATCATTAGACAAAAACTATAAGGAATTAGCTTATGGAATAAGAATATCTGAAAATAAAAGTCTGAAAGAAATAAGGGCGGAATTAAATAGAGTTCGTTCATTGTTTAAACAGACCGAAGTTGAATTTTTTGACTCATCAACACTTTTTAAATTTGAATAAAAAACTATTGCCAACAATGTATAACCGCAATTACGGCGGATTCGACTACGTCCGAATCCACTCGGAATTGCTAACGTCAGTTCTTAACCGAAAATCATTAACTTTAAAACCGTAACTGACGGTTATACGAGACCGTTGTATGCCATTTAAACAAAGACAATGACAGATAAAAAGAACATAATCGAAAAATTCTTTATATGGTACAAGAAATTCCAAATCAGCAAGTCCCCACAAATGAATTTAGTTTGGGGTTTTTTTCTGTATACACTAGTTGGATTTGGACTATTGTGCATTCCCTTGTTTCATAGAACGAGTGTCGGTTTTCTTGACAATCTGTTTATTTCTACCTCTGCCATTTCTACTACAGGACTTGTAACGGTAAATGTTTACGATTCATATAACTTTTTCGGACAACTGATTGTAATGGGTTTATTTCAAGTTGGTGGAATAGGATATATGACTCTGACTACTTATTACCTGCTATTTACAACCAAAAACATAACACATTGGCACAATAAAATAATCGGTGCAGAATTCACACTACCAAAGACCATTAAAATCAAAGACTTCATTAAAAGTGTAATCGTTTTTACTGCTGTAATGGAAGTATTGGGTGCTATTTGCTTCTTTATCGCTTTTAAACAAGAAGGAATGGAGACAATAAAAGCTATTTGGTTTTCCATATTTCACAGCGTTTCAGCATTCTGTACAGCAGGATTTGGTCTATTTAATGACAGTTTTGAAGGCTACAGCGACAATGGTTTTCTCAATACTATTATTTCAGTTCTCGCAATTGCGGGTTCACTTGGCTTCATTGTAATAACTGATTTGTGGTACCGATTAAAACGCAAGTCGAAAAGCCTATCATTCACTACTAAGATAGTAACCTATGGGTTTGTCCTACTTTTATTTATTGGTACAACACTTGTTTATTTCACAGAACCTAGTGTACAGAATTCAAATTCCAGAATGGCTGAATCATTCTTTCAAGCAATGACTGCAATGACAACGGTTGGCTTTAACACCATTCCAACAGGCGGACTAAGCTTGCCGATTTTATTATTTGTTACATTTTTAATGTATATAGGTGCTTCGCCTTCAGGAACTGCAGGTGGAATGAAAATAACAACCCTAACCGCAATGATTTCAGTTCTCAAAAGCAGGTTGGCAGGGCAAAAACGTATTTCGTTTTTAGGAAGGATTATTCCATTTGAGCGACTTTATGTTGCAACTTCTACATTTACCCTTTATACCAGCATAATATTTCTGTTCTCATTCTTATTGACATTTACAGAGAGTTTTGAGTTTGAAAAAATCCTGTTTGAAGTTGCCTCTGCTCTTGGGACTGTTGGTTTAAGTACAGGAATTACAGGAGATTTAACCGCAATAGGTAAGGTTTTGGTCATCATCTTGATGTTTGTTGGACGAGTTGGAGTGTTGACATTTGGTTTTGCCCTTTTGGAGAGAAAGAAAAAGGATAGGAATGAGTCAATAGAAGACGACTTAGCGGTCTAAAAGAAGAAAAACGGCATACAACAATGTATATAAAAAATAGGCTATTTTATGCTAAATTCAAGAGTTTTGGTTCGTATCAAACTTTGTGCTTAAACGAAAATATAGTGCTTCGAAATCGCCTACTTTTCATATACTAACCGTTGTAATGCATTTGCGCACAAATAAAAGAACAAATAGTATGGCATCATTCCACTATGCATTTAAAGTAAAGGATATAGAATCAACCAGAAAATTCTACGTAGATATTTTGGGTTGTAAGGAAGGTAGGTCTACAGAAGCTTGGATTGATTTTGATTTTTTTGACAATCAGCTTTCAGCTCATATCAGTAAAGATTTTCCCGAATTAGACTACTGCGGGAAAGTGGATGGAATTAGCGTTCCAATTCCTCATTTTGGATGCTTATTGAAAAAGGATGAGTTTGAAGAAATCCAAAGGAAGTTAGAATCTCAAAATATTGAATTTGTTGTTAAGCCACAAAAGCGATACGAAGGAAAGGTTGGTGAACAACTTACAATGTTTGTATTTGATTTTAGTGGCAACCCTCTGGAATTTAAATCATTTTCTAATCCTAGCGAAACTTTTAAATAAATGAACACATTTTTAGAAAAAGAGTTTAGTATCAAAATTCTGAATAACAAGATACTTGATGGTTACGATAATAAAAATTATCATATCACAACTGAAGAAAATGATTTTATCTATAAGACCTATAAATTTTCAGAATCGTTAAAAGATACCGTTGAAGCAGAGAATGATACACTTCTCTACTTGCAAGAAGAGTTTGACACATATATTCCAAAGCCTTTTTCTTTTAAAGACAATTCCTTTGTAAAAGTTATAGAGTCAGATAAAGGCAGACAAATTTCGCGTATGCTTTCTTTTTTAAAGGGAGAGTTTCTTGGCAATGCAAAACACACACCATCCTTATTTGAATCTTTAGGAGCATTCTTGGCAAAGCTAGACATCAAATTAAAAGACTTTAAAAACTATACCATTCAAGCCAGAAAATGGGAATGGGATATTCAATACTTTGATTTAAACAAAAAGTACATCAATGACATTCCAAATCCGAAAGATAGAAATATAGTTGCATATTTTTTTAATCAATTCGAAGAGATTGTAAGACCTGTCATTCCTGAACTCAGAAAACAAATCATTCATAATGATGCTAACGAATGGAACGTACTTGTTCAAGATGATGAAATTTCTGGAATCATTGATTTCGGAGATGTTGCGCATACCTTTTTGATTAACGAATTGGCGATTGCTATTACTTACGGTTGCTATAACAAAGAAAATCCTCTCGAATGGGCTATAATCCTTGTTAAGTCGTACCATCAAGAGCTTCCTTTAGAAGAGAAAGAGCTCAACATTTTGTATTACCTCATAGCTGCAAGACTGTGCACTAGTGTGTGTAATTCTGCTCACGCACGCAAAACAGACCCAGATAATACTTATGCATCTGTTAGCGAGAAATCCGCTTGGAAAATGCTTTACCGTTGGTTAGCAATAAATCCAATCAAAGCTGAAAATGAATTCAGAAAAGCCGCAGGTTTTTCAAAGCTAGAAAAGATTGATATAAATGAAGTTCTAGAAAGAAGACTTCAACACATCAGTCCTATATTATCATTGAGCTATAAAGAGCCAATTCATATGGTTCGTTCAGCGTTTCAATATATGTATGACAAGAATGGTAATACTTTTTTAGATGCTTACAACAACATTCCGCACGTAGGACATTCACACCCAAAGGTAGTAGAGGCGGGCAAAAAACAAATGGCTAAATTGAATACCAATACAAGGTATCTTTTTGACGAACTAGCCATTTATGCTGAAAAACTATTGAGCCATTTTCCTTCTAAGTTGAACAAGGTGTTTTTTGTCAATTCTGGAAGCGCAGCTAGTGATTTAGCAATTAGAATGGCGAATAACCATACAGGTTCAAAACATATGATGGTAATGGAGCTTGGTTATCATGGTAACACACAAACCTCTATGGAAATTAGTGATTATAAATTCAACAATCCGAAAGGTAATGGTCAAAAAAAACACATTATAAAAACTACTATACCAGATACCTACAAAGGGGTTTATCAAAGAGATAATCCCAATGCTGGGCAGTTATATGGTATAGATGCGGTAGCACAAATTAAAAATAGTTCTGTGCCAATTTCTGCTTTTATTAGCGAACCTATTGTAGGTTGTGCAGGTCAAGTTCCACTACCCAAAGGATATTTAAATGAAGTGTATCCAGCTATAAGGGCTCAAGGAGGAATTTGTATTAGTGATGAAGTACAAACAGGTTTTGGACGGATTGGCGACCACTTTTGGGGTTTTGAAGCTTCTAATGTAATACCTGATATGGTAATACTTGGTAAGCCCATTGCAAATGGACACCCAATGGGAGTTGTGGTCTGCACCGAGGAAATTGCTGCTTCTTTTGAGAAAGGTGTAGAATTCTTTAGTTCGTTTGGAGGTAATCCAGTTTCTTGTGCCATAGCGACTGCGGTGTTAGATGTTATAGAAGAGGAGGGATTGCAAGAGAACGCTAAAATAGTGGGTGAATATTACACTTCACATTTAAGAGAATTAATGCACAAATATCCTTGCATTGGAGATGTTAGAGGTAGCGGATTATTTATAGGTTGCGAAATAGTAAGAGATTATTCCAAAAACCCAAATACAGAACTAGCTAGTCACATCAAGAATGAATTACGAAGGAAACATATACTAATAAGTACAGATGGACCTTTTGACAACATTATTAAAACTAAACCAGCTTTGTGTTTTAGCAAAGAAAATGTAGATATCGTGGTAAATGCCATTGACGAAGTATTAAAAACGCATTACAACAATGTATAAAAATAATAGCGGTTCAATCGCTAAAACGAAGTTAGGTAAATATGAAAAAAGGTCTGTGTTTAACTGAAAAGTTAGTGCGTGAAAATCCGCTACTATTCTTATACTAGACCGTTGTATGCAATTATGAAAAAATCGAAAAACTTTGATATTGAAATTAATAATCAACTTGCGTCCATTGGACTCTTTGTTGTGGAATTTGAATCAATATTAGAATGGATACGATTTGACTGTTGTGCAATTCTACAATACGTTGGACTTGAACAATGGGGATTATCTGATGTTATATTTGGTCAAAAAGTTTTCACAGCTGGTCCTTTATTAAACTGTTATGAACAAATATGCAACGAATTAATAAATGATAATGATGGAGATAAAATATCGGGTAATGATATTCTAGAAAGAATAAATGATTTCAAAAAAAAATTTGACAAACAAATTCAAGTTAGAAATGATTTACTGCATTCTAATTACCGACTCGGCTCTCGGATAAACGAGCAAACGAACGAAATTGAACCAACTGAATTACTTGCGCTAAAAAACTCGCCTACAAAACAAGGTCGTAATAAGAAAGTCACTGTTTCGTCAAGACAAGAAATTCAAAATCATATTGATAACCTAACAGAATTAAAAATGATTCAACGGACAATTTTTCGTGATTTAATGATTTATATGAGTAATAATAAATTAGGTAAAGGAGCATACAAAAAATAACTGCATACAACAACGTGTATAATCCATAGCTCGTTCTATCTTCAAGGAATATTTATTACTTTTAATTCGTACTGATTCCTGACTTGGAAATCATAACTGATTTCCCGCAACGGAATCATACACGAACACGTTGTACTGCATTTTGGAACACTAATTGAGA
This sequence comes from Winogradskyella wandonensis, assembly GCF_004346845.1. Taxonomy (GTDB): domain Bacteria; phylum Bacteroidota; class Bacteroidia; order Flavobacteriales; family Flavobacteriaceae; genus Winogradskyella; species Winogradskyella wandonensis. The sequence continues at coordinate 8,115 of NZ_SMGI01000007.1, forward strand.
TTGACCATAATATTATAATTAAAGAGAAATTTTATGAATAAATTACAAATACTATTGCTTCTGATTCTTATTCCAGCCATAACAATTGGGCAAAGGAAAAAAAATCAAAATCTGGCGGAAATGGCATACAGTACGATTCAAAAGAAATTAGATGCTTCAACAAGTGATAAACGAGATGCTACAGTTAAAACACTAAATGGAATTGTGGAAATGTCAAAAAAAGAGGAATTTATTGACAAAGTAAGCAATCATAAAAAATATCTTGAAAGCTTAGAGTATTTTGAGATTCCAACAGCCAACATTTCTATCATTAATGATAGTTTGGTTGCCTCAAAAGGTTTGGTGTTTGAAAAGAGTGAGAAAAAATATTATATCGAACCAAATAAGGCATTTAAAGAAGTAATAGAAAAGAATAAAACGGGAATCTATCTTTATCTGTACATTAATGAAAACAACAAAATGTATTTGGAGTTTGTTAATTATACAAACGGAAAGAAATTGCTCTTAATTGAGAAAGCTAAATTAAAATTTGATGACAATGTATTTGAATACTATTTAAATTGGGTTAAATCAAGAGAAAATGGTTTTGAGTTTTGTACAATAGAAACCAACACTAAAAATTTTATTGACTTATTTAATGCAATATCCAGTCATAAAGGTGAAATGACAATTGAATTCACTGGAAAAAATGGAAATAGAACAGAAACAATACCTAACGAAATGATTGAACAAATGAGTAATGTTTTTGATTTGTATTCTGAATTAAAAGTGAAAGAATAAAAACGCAGTACAACAATGTATAACCGCAATTACGGCGGATTCGACTGCGTCCGAATCCACTCGGAATTGCTAAAGTCAGTGTCAAACCGAAAATTAACGCATATTAATCCGTAACTGACGGTTATACGAGACCGTTGGCAGTAATTAAAGAAGCGTATACTACAAATAAATGAACATAAAAATATTATGAAAAGAACTATATCAATGGTATTGTTTGGATTAACTATTTTGAGTTGTTCTGACTATAAAAATGAGAACAATAATCTAAACGAAATAAAAAAGTTGCAATCCGAAAAAGACAGTTTAATCACTATAATAACTCAAAATAAAACTATTATGGAAAATCAAATGATTAGGTCATTAACTTTTCAAGACGGTAATGCAGAAAATGCGATGAATTTTTACGTGGAATTATTCGATAATTCTAAAATCATTAATGTAAATCGTTGGGGAAATGGAGCACCAGTGGCAGAAGGAAAAATTATGCAAGCTACATTTGAACTGAACGGAAATTTATTTATGTGTAGTGATAGCCCGCCCGTTCATGATTGGGATTTTTCGCCCGCTGTTTCGAACTATATTAATTGTGAGAATGAAGACGAAATGAATAGACTTTTCTCAAAGCTATCTGAAAACGGTAAAATAACAATGCCTTTAAATAATTATGGCTTCAGTCAAAAATTTGGTTGGGTGATTGACCAATTTGGAATTTCTTGGCAATTGAACCTGAAATAGACAATATGAAAACAGCAACATTCCTAACATTCGTTGGTGACCAATGTGGAAAAGCTGAAGAAGCGATAAATTTTTACACTTCTGTCTTTCCTAATTCTGAAATCAACAGCATTAAAAAATATTCAGAAGGAGAATCAGGTGGAACACCTGAGCTTATTAAATATGGAGTATTTACATTGAACGGGACTAAATACATGGTCGCTGAAAGTAACTATAATCATAATTGGTCATTTACTCCTGCGGTGTCACTTTTTATTAGCGACAATTCTGAAGATGTGATACAAACACTATTCGAAAAACTTGTATCAAATGGTGGTCAAGTAATGGTTCCGTTAGATGACTACAAAGGCGAAGGTGATTATGGATTTGGTAAGAAATTCGGATGGTGTCAAGACAAATTTGGTATGTCATGGCAATTTATACTTACTGAATAACTATGAATAAGTAAATAATTGTAATAATAAATAACTACTGCCAACAATGGCTATGTGTCCATGCTTCCGCAAAGCTCCAGCACGGCACATAGCCGAGACGTTGTACAACATTAAAAAATGAAAATGAAAAACATACTTTTATTCACATTAGCATTAATTTGCTCAACTTCTATTATTAGTGCTCAAAGTTCGGAAAAGAGTCCAAAAATTATGAAAACTATTCAAGCATCATACAGCACAAAAAGGACTGCAGAAATGCCACGAGATTCTGCATTTACAAATGACCATCTCGAAAGATATGACGTGTATGATGATAATGAAAAAATAATTGAATATGGCCAATACGATGGCGAAGGCAATATTTATGAAGTTACCAAAATTCAAAAAGACGAAACAGGCAATCCAATAAAAGGAACAATCTACGATTCGAAAGGAAACTTGAAAAAATATTATACTACAACAATTGACGATAACGGAAATGTTACTGAGTTTAAAAATTATAACACCGAAAATCAATTGGTTTATTTACAAAAAAACGAATATGACAAAAACGGAAATGTAACATCGAGAATTGGAGGTAATCCTAAATCAGATAAAGTCTTTAAAACAGAATTAGAATATAATTCTAAAAATGAGATGATAAAAAAAATAAAATATAATTCAGATGGAACTGTAAAGGACACTAGAACTTACAAGTATGATTCAAATGGAAATGAAATTGAATCGGAATTATTTAAATCTAATGGTGATTACACAAAATTTATTTCTACTTATGATGAGCGAAACAACATCTTAACACAATATTGGTACGATAAAGACGGAACACAAAAGCATTGGAATAATTGGGAATACAATTATGACAAACAAGGAAATTGGATAACTAAAAAAAGGTTTTCGAACGGAGAGTTAGGTTTTGTATGGGAAAGAAAAATAGAATATTAAAAATAACGTTGTACAACAATGTATAACCGCAATTACGGCGGATTCGACTACGTCCGAATCCACTCGGAATTGCTAAAGCCTGTGCTAAACCGAAAAGTCTAAGTATATTAACCCGTAACTGACGGTTATACTGGACCGTTGAAAAGACAATATAAAAACGTTTTACAACACCGTGTATAATTAATTGCTCTGGCCTGTGTTTACTTGGAAAATTCCTTCGGAATTTTCTCGCGTTCGTTTTTGTTTGCTAAATTAGTTGCTTAAACTCGCAACTGACCATACACAAGACCGATGATAACACATTCGCCAAAGGCGAACTTAAATCTGCGCTGCCTCGCAGACAATGCATCTTAAAGTAAATGTGTTATCATCTCAAGGGTTAAACAAATTACAATGATAGCTATTCCAACAGATAATCGCCTCCAACGGGCTTGGAGCCAAAACGTGCGACATCGCTGGTTAAAAGTAATTTGGCCCTGCCTCTCGAATTTCCAATCTAATAAATTCTACAATTTACACCTCGCACCGCGAGGTTAATTGATAATCAATAATTTGAGAGAATATGGAAGTCCTATTCTCAAATTATTGATGAAGAATTTATTATCTTTTCATTCTCATAGCAGAACTACGTTTAACCCTTGAGTTGGCAACAATAAGAAATAAATTATGGTAAAAAAATTGATAAAATGGATATTTAAAATTATCGGAGTACTAATCGCCATAATTTTAATTTACGGTACAATAAAACAATATAACTGCGACTCTAAAGTTGAAAAAGAGTATCAAGCAACAGGGAGTTTTTCAGACATCGGACAAAACCAAGTACATTATAAGTATATTGGAGAAGGTGAAGTTACATTTGTCCTGATTTCTGGACTCGGCGAATCAATGTTTACTTGGTCATCTATCGCAGATGAATTAGCTGCAAGAGGTCGTGTATTTATGTATGACCGTTCAGGATTAGGTCATAGTGAAGTGGGAATTAAGCCTAGGTCTGTAGATAACTGTGCCATTGAACTTAACACGGTTTTAGAACGTGAAAACATTAAAGGTCCATATGTGTTAGTAGGTCATTCGGCAGGTGGATTTATTGCGAGGTATTATGCAAAAAAGTATCCTGAAAACATTTTAGGTTTATTCTTAATAGACCCATATCAAGGAGATGTTTCAAAGACAGACAATGCACAACCTTCCTCGAGCTATAAAATGATGAATTGGACTTTTAGAAATATGTCTTGGAGCGGTATTCCATTCTATTTATTACCAAAGCCACCACATCCTACATATAAAACTTCTAAAGCCATTAAGACGTATGGATTAGAGGCAAACGCAGAAAACATCTCTTTAGAACAGTTTGCTAAGTTTAATAACAGAGGAAATGAGTTGCCATTGTACCTATTAAAATCGGACAATAAAAAAGCAAAACTAAATGAGATTCAAAACAAATGGAGTAAAGCAGTTTTTGACAAATATAATAATGAAAAAAACAAATATTATTTAATTGAAAGTGGACATCACATACACATTGATAAGCCCGAAAAGGTTTTGAATGCTTTAGATGAATTTGTATCAAAATTATAGAATTAATTACTGTTGCCAACAATGGCTATAAGTAATTGCTTGTTCTCGCCTACTTCTGAAAATCCTCGCGGATTTTCAGTTTGGTGTATACTTGCAAAGTTAAGTGTTAACCCACGCAACTACACATAGCTGAGACCGTTGGTTCTTGCTTTAAATATTAATAATTATACCATTAATCACAAAAATTTTATAGCTTTAGACTTATTAATAAGTGAACACAAAACTGAACACGTTTTGGAACACGAAATTAACTTTTAGCATCTGGGAGGCCTTATTTTTAGGTTATCTTGTGTTCTGAAGTAGAATTCATAACCCGGAGGTCCCGAGTTCAAATCTCGGTCTCGCTACTTCAAAAACCAGTGTAAAATTATGCTGGTTTTTTATTTTTTCAGCTCTTTAAAATACATTTAAACTAGACACTTTTCTTTTTAATATTGCTATGAATATTCAAATATATAACGAGAAAAAAATATACCCAACTTATTGAATTAATGAAGATTACCCCTAATAGGTTTAAAAGTGTATTTCAACGATATTTTTTCATCTGAGCCTATTAACCAAGTACTTTTATAATATCCCCCAAGAATTTTAACGAATAATTTATCGAGCATTTAGAAAAAGTCTAAAGTATGCTAGACTTTTTTATATGCAAAAGATTACAAAATTTTCTTGGATATGAAGAAATTTTACTTTGTTTTTTTTATTCTGCTATCTTTTACCAAAATCTTTGCGCAAGATTCTGGTATTTATGAAAGCTATCTAATTTTAGATACTAATACAAACCCTATTGCATCTGAATTTTATGATTTGCAGGGAAATGCTTCTTCCATAAATCCAGACTTTATTAATGCAAATTTAGGAACGTATCAATCCGGCGAGTCTTTAATTTTAAGAGGAGCAGAAATTAAAACGTTTAAATGCGTTGCTGATGATATTCTAAACGGACAATTAGAATACCGTGTCTATCTACAATCGGCTAGTACTTTACCAGTATTTCAAAATGTATCATTTCTTAATTTCATTAGTAATGATGGCGCTTCATTGTGTTCATCTAACAGCTTCAGTTTACAGACTTGGAGGAACGATGCTTTTAATATTAATGTCTTGTCTGGATTGTCTTCAGGAGATTATTATTTAGAAGTTTTCACAAAAGCTGAATATACGCCTTCAACACCTCCAAATAATTTTAGATTTGATTCTAATGGAGGATTTAATTATAGAGCTTCATTTAGAGTGGATAATCCACCTATTGCGAATTGTGTCCCTAGCTTATCCGTTAATTTAGACACTTCTGGTAACGCAACAATTACTACTGCTGATATAGATAATGGTAGTACTGATGATTTTGGTATTTCAAGTCTATCGTTAGATATTAATTCTTTTGATTGTTCCGATATTGGCTCTCCTGTTACTGTAACTTTGACTGTAACCGACACTTTGGGCCAGACTGATACTTGTACTACAAATGTGACTGTTAACGATACAACTGCGCCAACCATCACTGCGCCGGCTAACGTAACCGTAAGTGCTAACGCTTCCTGTGAAGCGACTGGTGTAACACTTGGGACGCCAACTACTGCGGATAACTGTGGGGTCGCTACCGTGACTAACGATGCGCCTGCAACATTCCCATTGGGAACTACTACAGTGACCTGGACCGTGAC
>NZ_SMGI01000008.1 GCF_004346845.1 Winogradskyella wandonensis
GTCACGGTCCAGGTCACTGTAGTAGTTCCCAATGGGAATGTTGCAGGCGCATCGTTAGTCACGGTAGCGACCCCACAGTTATCCGCAGTAGTTGGTGTCCCAAGTATTACACCAGTCGCTTCACAGGAAGCGTTAGCACTTACGGTTACGTTAGCCGGCGCAGTAATGGTTGGCGCAGTTGTATCGTTAATTACAATATTTTGTGTTTGCGTAGACGTATTACCGTTACCATCATCAAAGGTCCATGTTACTGTTGTAGTACCTTGCGTAGAGCTTGTTAAGCTATCCGTAGTTGTCCCAGTAATTGTTCCACCACAGTTGTCTGTAGCGGTAGGCGCACTACCAGTAATAGTTGCCGAACACTCACCCGTGGCATCAGGAAGCGAAGCCGCATCTGGCACCGGCGCTGTGTTATCATTCACGGTTACAGTTGCAGTCGCAGTATCTGAGCCATTGTCATCAGTAACTGTTAACGTAACTGTATTGGCTCCAATATTAGCACATGTAAAAGAAGTAATATCAGTATCAAAAGTTAACGTACCAGTTCCTGTGCTACCATTATTTACGGCGTCTTCAGTTATAGTGGCATTACCAGTCGCGTCTAAGTTTACTGTAATATCTTGAGTTATTGCCGTTGGTCCGGAGGTAGCTATATCAGAGGTAAAATTTAAGTTATCTATTGATATATCACTAGTAAAAGTTCCGTCAGATATTGCGATGAATCTTAATCTAATTACTTTTCCATCATAAGCAGATAAATTGACCGATTGCGTCTTCCATTCTCCTTGTGGTGTACTAATATCACTACTAGTCTGTTGTGGTCCACTTAAAGGATTACCTTGACTGGTATCTCCCGTTGGAATAGGTATGAATGCTGCGCCATTGTCACTAACTTCTATAGATAAACTTCCCATAGGATTTGAAGTATTAAGACCAAACATGTGATAATCAAAAGTGAAGGTGCTGTTTTGTCTTCCAGTTAAATCAAAACAAGGAGAAGTAAGTATCGCATCTCTTACTGGAGTAATATTACCAGGTGCTGAAACTTCTGTATATAGATATCTTGAACCATTAGATGCTCCAGTTGGTCCAGTTCCGCTAGAGACTGTGCCTCCAGAGTTATTTGTCCAATCTAAATCATCTTCAGTTCCATTTGCTCCTTGTGTCCAATCTCCTGTAAATGTAGCTAAAGCTGTTTCAAAACTTTCAGAATATGGAAAAGTAGAGATAGTGCTATCACATAAATTTAAAGTCGTAAATTCTTTAGAATCAGAAAAATTGGATAGATTGGTATTACATCTCGTAGCTACTTGTACTTCGTATTCAGTATTAGTATCTAAACCTGTAATGCTTTGTGTTGTTGCATTAATATTTGTTATTTCTGTCCAAGTTAAAGTACCGATTTCTCTATATCTTAAATCATAGGTTGCTAGAGGTGTATTGGTATTAGACCATGAGACATCCGCAGATGTAAAATCTATATTGTTAACTTCTATATTGTTAGGTTCTAATGCAGCATCACAAGGTACATCTAAGCCGATGATTCTAAAGTCGTCAAAATAGAACCCTGTAGGAGTAGAGGAGTAATTTTCGAGAACATTATCATTGTCACTAACAAATCTAAAGCGAATTCTAACGTTAGACGCTCCTAAAAGAAATGCATTTGTTTCTGAGTCTATGACAATTTCCTCCATTTTCCAATTATCAAACAAATCACCATCATATATCAGTCCTAAACTGTTAGAGTCTTGAGGAGCTCCACTGTTATTAGCATGGTCATTTGTAGCTAATGTCGCAGCAGGTTTTGTGTATTTGCCTTCTAAAGGCTGATAAGCACCTCCGTTTACGGATGCTAATACTTCGACGAAATCATAATTTCTTTCAATATCCCATTTTGCAAAGTACTGTATTAAGTAATCTGGGTTAGAATTGAAATTGTAGGTATTTGCTGTTGTTATCGTTCTCGTTGTGCTATTCGGATACGAATTGTTATTATTACCTCCAACTTTGATACCTCTTGTCCCCGAATACGCTGCTCCAGATACTGTGGCTGCTGTCCACGTGCCAGAGGTTGTCCAATTACTTAATAAATCTGTATCAGGATTATCCTGGAATAAAAGATTTGGTTGATAAACTTTTTCGTATGTAGCATCATAGAATATTGCCCCTGTACTATTGGCTAATTGAATTCTATAGATAATTCGTTCGTTAGGCTGAATTCCTGATGTTAACGTGATTTGACTTGAAACTTCGGTTTGATCTAAAACGTTAAGTCCATTTATAGCTATAGTTGGTGAAGCAACACTTTGTATATTTTGAATAGGTGTTATTGTTAATGTAAAATTTCCATCTGTTTGACCAACACGCTCAATCCCGAAAGTTAAATCTGTGGTTAGATTAGATGGAGGTTGACCACTTAAGATATTTGAAGGTGTTAAGTCATGAAATTTTGCGTAGCGTCCACCATAATACGCATTCATTAAATTAATACGCATCATGCGTTTAACGATATTGATAATATTTGATCTACTAGGCCAAAACCCATCTGAGTTAGAACCATTCTCTGGTGTTGTGGCTAAAACTCCTAGTAATGTAGAATTATCTCCATTTGCTGTAGCGCCTATTGTATTGTTAGTTGTATCTAAGTTTCCACCTACCATCCAATCATCTGCGATTCCATTTGCAGGAGGAAAAATAGTAGCACCAGAAACAAATCTATTATACCTAGTCATGTCTTCATGCCATTTTTGCATTTCGTCTTCACGACCAGAAACAAAAGAAGGATTACCTCCATATGGGTGTGGTATAGAATTGGCAAAAGAGTGTTGCCAAACTGTGGTTTTAAAATTTCTGGATTCTACAAAATTTTTAACAATTCTTGTTTCTGGCTCCGAAAATGGAGCTGGACCTCTGTATCCAGAACTTGTTGGTGAGCCGGAAGAACCAGAACCTGCTGACCCCCAAAAATAAGCGAAGTTTCTGTTTAAGTCTACACCTCTGTTGTCTAAAGAAGAAGAGTTAGTATTTGGTCTTAAATTTTTACGTTGCATTCCACCACCATTTGATGCTATTGCTTCGTTCCATCTTAAACCATCTGGATTAACTACAGGTATAAAATAGAGCTCGTTATTATCTACTAATTCTTTTATAGCGGGATCTTTATCGTAGTTTTCAATAAGATACCACATAAAATAAATATTTCCCATTAATGAAGCCAACTCTCTAGAGTGAATCATTGATGTGTAAAGTATTTGAGGTTTGTCGCCTTCTGTTGTTGAAGATTCGTTACCTGTAATTCTTACATAATATATTGTTTGAGGGTCAAATCTTTGTTGAGCGGATCCTACACCAGTATATGTCTGTGGACCAAGGGCAGAATTTGATGCACTATAATATGGGTTAGTTATAGTTGTTGCAGGATTTCCCCATGTTTTATGATTTGATGTGCCAGATGCATCAGCTTTTTCAGAAACTATATCTAATCCATTGTTCTGAGAGTATGCTCTCATTTTATCAAGTTCTGTTAAAACTTGTGAAACTGTTAAAGAACCACCCATTGGAACTTCTGCTGTAGATGTTACATCTGGATAGTTTAAAGGAACATTCCAATCTACCTCATTTGCACCAATATATTGAAGATAATTATCTAATGTGTTTAAGGCCACAGAAGATCTTTGAGAGAGACTTTGATAATGAGATAATGTCTTAGATTTTTCTCTCTGTAGCTCTAGTTGACCTTTCAATAAATCTTTATTTGAACTTTCCTTGTAGAATTGATTCAAATCATGGATGATTACCTGATAAGGAATATTGTTGCTTCTTAGTATTTCTAAATCTGCATTAGCAATATCCATAGTAAAAGCACTACTTGTTTGTATAGCACCACAGCGTAAATCTATACCTAGGTCTGCAAGTCTATGCACCTCTTGATGACTACTAGCGTTGATTTTTATACGTTTATGAGTCTGGGCAGAAACGGTTTGTACTAAGGCAAATAATGCCAATAGAATTGTTAGGGTAATTCTTTTCATTAGATTTGGGTTAAATAGAATTCTGGACAAATATAAAATAAAATTTCACAAAACATCGATAAAATGCAAAAAAAATAGATTAAATGCATTTTAGTGTATTTATTGTATTATAATTTTCTTAGTAATAGATTGGTTTTCGATAGATGCTTTTACAATATATATCCCTTTTTTTAGTTGTTCCAAGGAGATATTATTTCTACTAGAATTGGTTTTAAGTTCTTTTGAATAAACACGCTTTCCTAAAATGTCGAATATTTGAATTTTCGCCATTTGTGATTTAGAAGTGTTTAATCGGAGTTGTTTTGTTGTATTGTAATACTTTATAGAATTACTATTTATTTCGTTATCGTTTATGGATAGTGCAGCTTGATTATTTGAAAATTTAATAAAAAAGCGATTAGTATATTCGCCAGCTTCTATTGTCTGGACGTGGTTTGATTCATTTAAACGTGTATAGGTTTCTTCTTCAGAATCGTATAAATACACATTAATAGTATTATCGAAATTTTCAAGCGAGTGCAATTCTAGTGTAAATTCTTGAGTATTCTGAAGATAAATACCAAGAGGATAGCTTAAACTATCGTTGTAACTACCCACAGCTTGAACTATACAACGTATGTCTCCAATTAACCAATTAGCATCGGTAGGGAAGTAGTTCCATGCTTGACTATCCCACCCATAATCAAATCCATCAGAGGCTTCATTATTTGGTGTGAAGGTTAGTAAAATTTGTCGTGTCGAGGTCTCAGACGTAGAAAAGTTTAATCGCACTCTCTGATATTGCGCGTAACTACTAAAAGAGACTACTAATAAGAGTAGTAAAACTATTTTTCTAAAACTACTTATAGCTTTAGAGCGGTTTGAAGCATTCATAATTTAAGTAGGTTAAATGAATGGTTTAGATTTGGATGACAAATATACTAAAAAATCCACAAAATGCAAATTTTATCGATAAAATGCATTTTGTGGATTTATTTCAATTTAGAAAAACTCCTTGTAATTTAGGATAAAGACTATTTAATTCTTTATAATTATCTTTTTACTTAGATTTTTGGTTTCTGTTTCGATTTTTAAAATATAAGGCCCAGTTTCAACTTTGTCTACAGGAATTCTATAAGCACCTGAATAATAGGACTCTAATTCTTTATTCCAGTTTTGGATGGTTTGTCCTAACAAATTAATCAATTTAACCGATGTGACTTTTTCATTAGTAAGGCGAACATAAATTTCGTTTGTATCTGATAAGTATGTAAAATAGCTATCGTCTGTTGTTATATCGTCTGTACCCAAAGAACTATTCATATTAAAAGTAATAAAGAATCTATCACCATAATAGTCTGGCGCAAGGTTTGCTGTAAAATTCTGCTCGTTTAAATGTGTATATTCATTTGTTAGACTATCATATATATATACATCGATAGCTTCATCAAAGTTTTCTAAATCTTCAATATGAATTTCAACGTCGCTCTGTTGCGAAAGGAAAATACCTAATGGATACTGTTTAGTCTCATCAAACGCTCCAACACCTTGTATAACATAGAGCCCATTTTCGATAATAAAGAAAGCGTCATTATTTTGAAAATATTGATTACTTGCCTCGTATCCAAAATCTACACCATCTGTTGCAGAATTATCTGATGTAAAGGCTAGTAGTAGTGGCCTTATTCTACCATCAACATGAGAGGTAAAATTCAGACGTAATCTAGAAATTTCTGCTTCCAAAGTAGATGCTGTTTGGTGCATACCATTTACAAATGCTTCTGTATTTCTAAAAAATACTGATCCGTTCCCAGTTGAAACTTGTTCTCTTTGAAAAACACGCTGGTCATTCTCAAATCTTACATAACTATCGCTCGTAACATTTGAAACAAAAAATCCTTGACCAACAGGTACATAACGCTCAGGAGTTTTAGTAGATGTACCAGCTCCGCTTATAAGCGCTGGTGTGTACACAGGTAGTCCTCCAGCTTTTGTTAGAACTGCATATCCTCCTTGATACTCACTGAGTATGTGCGTTTGGTTAGATGTATAATGTTCCCAGAAGTATAAAGAGCCTTCTATACTTTCAGTTGAATTTGGATTGGCGCTTGTTGGTGAACCATCAGGGTTTGTTAATGGTAAATTGTCGTCTATAAACTCGAAAGCATCTATTGCAGAGGCGTACGGATTACCAACCAAGGCTTGATAAAATTCTGTGATAGGAATGTCTATAGTACCATTATTAGGCTTTCCAACGAAAACATAATTCTGAAGATTGTTCAGCTGATTACCGCCTGTAATTATTCCACCTTCTCCGCCAACTCCAACGGCACTACCTTTCATAGTAAAACCAAAACCAGGTCCCATAAGATTGTTGTTGCCTAGGTATCTCCAGGACGCGTAATCATCCCAAGGATAATTCTCATAAGCGTATAACCATCTGTCACTTAAAGTTATTGGATTGGTTGTGCCAGTTGCATTAGGACTACTAGTCCATAAGATGGTTTGCGGATTATTGGAGTCAGTACCATCTCTTAAAATTCCGGATACTGAGAAATCTACATTATTAGCCGTATTATTTATAGTCCCAACTGGTGAACTAAAATAATTATAGTTAAACAAGTTGGTTGTCCCTTGCTGATCGCGCTCTAGGTATCCACCACTTGAAGTGTCTAAGATACTTTCGGCGTACTGATATGAATTGTGTCTTTTTTGAATTAATTGAGACTCACCAACTAAATCTAGAACACCATTTAGCCTTAAATAATGTGTTACCCATAATCCTGTACCTGTATTTGTTTCGTCTTGTGTTCCAGAATTAGATATAGTTAATTCGTTAGTATCTACTAATAACCCTAATAAAGTAATATCTCTGGTGTCTGAAATTATATTGTGATTTGTTCTTACAATATTCCATTCTATTGGCGAACCATTAATTCCATTACTATTTGGAACATCCCAAACACCAAAATGGGTCCACGTTGTATCTGTATCCCAACTTGTATTTGCCCTTGATGTATATGGTATTGGAGCCGTTTGCTGTTGACTTGTCTGAATGTTAATAAGACGCCCAGCAACTCCTTTGTACGCCGCTAAGTCACCACAAGAAACATTCATTTTATAGTATCCGTCTAAATTACTCCATAAAACAGGATTATCCTCAACCCCATTAGCATCAACATCATCACTGTATATTTTGTTAGGAATTATGATACCAACAACATCATTACCAGATGATTCAATTTCTTGATTCATCATTTGTCTTATATGACTGGCAGAAATAGCCATATTCCAAATTTTCAACTCGTCCATCCAACCATGAAAATGATTCAGTGGAGAACTAGGTGGACTTTGGTCTATTGCTCCTAAAAGAGCACTTATATTATTTGCTGATGGGTCAGGAGCAGAGCCAGTATTAGAATCTATCTCAATTCCATCCACATATAAAACGTAATTACTACCATCGAAAGTTGTAGCGATATGGTACCATCTGTCATCTGCAACAACATTAGCTCCAGAATTAACATTTCCAGTGCCAGAAGCATTATACCAATTAAATTGTACCTGACCATTTTCTAGTGATAGCGAATATCCAGAGGTATTATCAGCATAGTCTTTTCTAGAGAAAATAGTTTGGGAGCCACCAATAGATTCAGGTTTAATCCAAACCTCTATGCTAAATGGGCTGTTAAGGTTATAATTGTTTTTAAAATCAACATAGTCATTATTACCGTCGAAATCTACGCTCGAGCAATCTGTAATTATAATCGTAACTTCGTCATAGCATCCACTTCCGTCTTGTAATGTCCATCTTAGTGTATATGTTCCTGGACTAGCTGTGAATAATGCGTCTGGGTCAACATCGCTAGAAAACGTAGCCGTATTTCCGCACGAGGTAGATGTCGAGTTTTCTATTGTCCATCTTCCAGTAACGCCAGTTCCCGCATAGTCTACATCACCAGCAACTAAATCCGGAACAACATAGAGATTGGTTTCCCAAGCTCCTTTATTGAAGTTTTCTACTGCAGTTCTGGTATTATCGTATGCATTTAAAGTAATAGAATTTTGACCACAATTACTTGATAAAGGTGTGAAGTCTTGACCTGCATATGCTAAGCTAGTATTAATATTAATAAAATTAGTGCCGTCTAAATTATCAGCTCTACATCCATTTACTAAGTTAGTAACACCGTATTCTCTTATACCAGGAGTTACTGGAGTTACCGTAACTGTAGTACCTATGGCTATTACATCTCCGTTTTCATCAGTCCATTCTAATTCATCGTCTACTTGCGCATAAGCAAACCCAACGGCATCTATAGCCCAACCACTGGCCAACTCATTTCCATTATTACCTCCATTACAGCTCACACCGTTTGGATTTGGAAAAGTTGAACTATCTATAATCCCACATGATGTTGTACTACCAGTAAATGTAAATCGAATTCTTAAACCAGATTCGCCTGTCCACTGACCAAGATTTATAAATGCTTGTAGCATTCTAGGGTCTGTCTGTCCGATACATCTATTACCTGTTCCTTGAGCCAAAACAATACCTGAATCATTTCCTGAGGTAAAATTAAATGCCGTACTATATGAAGTATCGGTATAAGCAGTAAGTACTTCGGAATAAGTGTTTCCAGAATCAAATGATAATTCAATCAAACCATTACCACCATTGCAAAAATAGAAACTAGTATCAAATTGAAGTATGGCTTCTGCAGCTGTCATTCCTATTGTTGTAAAAACTGGTGTTTCTAAAGTAGTAACGTTACCTACACCATTTGCCATTGCAAATTTAGTGTTGTCTGTGGTGTCATAATTAATACCACTAAAGGCACGACTATCGTTAGAGTTAGTTTCTTTCCAAGTAGGTTGATTTGTATTATTTCCACTAGCAGGGAAAAAGTTATCAATACCGTCAACACGCCACCCGTCAGGTTGCGCGTAATTAAATTCGCCACCTTCACCAAACTGCCCGTTAGGTTGATCAAAAAAGCTTTCAGCATTAATTGTTACACTTTCAGTTAAGCAGATGTCTAAAGCTGTGTGACTAACAATAACAGGTGGTTCATCTGGAGGTAAAAATCGTATATATGCCTCTGCTGATGTTCTTATTAATGTAGGATCATCTGCATCTGTAATTCTCAATCTGACGAAAGTATCTACGGTTATACCTGTAAGTGTATAGGTTAATGTATTTGCAGAAGAAGGCAATGTTGTCCAAGTTTCTCCATTATCTTGAGAATACTCCCAAGCTATAACCTGTGAAGCCAATAAATTATACATCCCGACAGGGAATAGCTCCAATGACACATCTCTTGGTGTTGTTGTGCCACCAGGACATGCGGTAACCTCAATTAGTGAACTTGGCGGTTGCGGATTATCAGGTATTGGATTAATTATTTCTCCTAGCAACACTGTAAATGGGTTTCTTGGAGGTTCAACAGTGACATTTGCCGTACACGAGCTAACATTACCGTTAACATCTTCTACTGTTAGTGTGACAGGTACGGTGTAGGCTGTAGGGTTATCAGGAAATGTATCTTGAGACAATGTAAAAGAACTAATTCCACATGCATCATTACTTCCGTTATCGATATCAGCAATAGTTATAGTTGCTACTCTAGTAATAGGGTCAACAACAACTACAAAATCATTACATAGTGCCGTTGGAGGTGTAACATCTACAATAGTAACAGTTGTTGTTGTGCTATCACTATTTCCAGCATTATCAAACACTGTAAATGTAACAGTGTTATTCCCAACATCGGCGCAAGTAAATGAGCTAGGAGATACATTATATGAGGCTATACCACAATTATCACTTGAACCATTTTCTAAATCTATTCCTGAGATATTTACTGTTCCATTCGGTGCTAGATTTACCGTTATAGGTTGTGCTACGGCAACAGGATTAGTAATATCAGAAGGTATAACATCAAAAGTACAAGTATTCATATTGTTAGCTCCGTCTGTTGCAGTCAGAGTAACTGTAGTAGCTCCTGATAAAATAGCTCCTGGAGTTGGACTTTGTGTTATTGTAACACCTGAAGTACAGTTGTCCGAAAATGTTGCTAAGGACGTATAATCTTGAAGCGTAAATTGACAATTATTATCATAAGTCACATTTTGGTTACCTGGACATCCTATGTTTGGACTCTCATCATCGCTTACAGTAACGGTTTGTGAACACGTTGCAGTAAGACCAGCACCATCTGTAACAACATATGTGATTGTCGATGTCCCAATATTGAATGTTCTTGTTCCGACAAAGCCTGTACCAGTTAAGGAAGTAGCACCAGAAATAGTCCAGGTCAAGTTGGCACTGCAATTATCATTAAATGTAGGATTTGGAATGCTAACATTAGAAGTACAATTTCCTATTCCATCGTCTGATGTGTTTGCTGTGATATTTGTTGTACAGGTTATGGTTGGCGCAGTTGTATCGTTAACAGTCACCGATTGTGTAGCAGTAGCTGTAAGCCCTGCATTATCAGTCACGGTCCAGGTCACTGTAGTAGTTCC
>NZ_SMGI01000009.1 GCF_004346845.1 Winogradskyella wandonensis
TATAAACAAAAAAAGACCCAATCGTTATGATTGGGTCTTTCAAAAAAGGCGGCGACCTACTCTTCCACAGTAAGCAGTACCATCGGCGCAAACGGGCTTAACTTCTCTGTTCGGAAAGGTAAGAGGTGAGCCCCGTCGCTATAACCACCTTAAATTTTAGCTATTAGCTTTAAGCATTTCGCTTTTTGCTCATAGCGCAGCAAAGCTGCAAATATCTTAACATATTGAAAATTATACATGATAAATCATTGTAATCTTAAAAAAACAGGCGTACAATAAGCCTACGGGTTATTAGTACTACTCGGCTATGACATTACTGCCTTTACACCTGTAGCCTATCAACGTGGTCATCTTCCACGACCCTTTAAAGAAATCTCATCTTGTGGTGGGTTTCGCGCTTATATGCTTTCAGCGCTTATCCCTTCCGAACGTAGCTACCCTGCAATGCTACTGGCGTAACAACAGGTACACTAGAGGTTCGTCCAACTCGGTCCTCTCGTACTAGAGTCAGATCCACTCAAATTTCTAACGCCCACAGTAGATAGAGACCGAACTGTCTCACGACGTTCTGAACCCAGCTCGCGTGCCACTTTAATGGGCGAACAGCCCAACCCTTGGGACCTTCTCCAGCCCCAGGATGTGACGAGCCGACATCGAGGTGCCAAACCCCCCCGTCGATGTGAGCTCTTGGGGGAGATCAGCCTGTTATCCCCGGAGTACCTTTTATCCTTTGAGCGATGGCCCTTCCATGCGGAACCACCGGATCACTATGCTCTACTTTCGTACCTGATCGACCTGTATGTCTCTCAGTCAAGCTCCCTTATGCCATTGCACTCTACGCACGGTTACCAAGCGTGCTGAGGGAACCTTTAGAAGCCTCCGTTACTCTTTTGGAGGCGACCACCCCAGTCAAACTACCCACCAAGCACTGTCCGTCGTTAGACGTTAGACTCTAGATAAGCAAAGGGTGGTATTTCAACAATGACTCCACAACGCCTGGCGACGCCGCTTCAAAGTCTCCCACCTATCCTACACATTACTTATCCAAAGCCAATACTAAGCTATAGTAAAGGTTCACGGGGTCTTTTCGTCCCACTGCGGGTAATCGGCATCTTCACCGATACTACAATTTCACCGAGCTCATGGCTGAGACAGTATCCAAATCGTTACACCATTCGTGCAGGTCGGAACTTACCCGACAAGGAATTTCGCTACCTTAGGACCGTTATAGTTACGGCCGCCGTTTACTGGGGCTTCATTTTAGATCTTCGCCGAAGCTAAACCCTCCACTTAACCTTCCAGCACCGGGCAGGTGTCAGGCCCTATACGTCATCTTTCGATTTAGCAGAGCCCTGTGTTTTTGATAAACAGTCGCTTGGATCTTTTCACTGCGGCCTATCTTTCGATAGGCGACGCTTCTCCCGAAGTTACGCGTCAATTTTGCCTAGTTCCTTAGCCATGAATCTCTCGAGCTCCTTAGAATTCTCATCCCAACTACCTGTGTCGGTTTAGGGTACGGGCTGCTTCACTCGCTTTTCTTGGAAGTCGATTCGCTAGATTATCACCGCGGCCGTAGCCTTAGTGTACTATCAGGACATTACTGTTCCCTTCAACGCACAATTCCGTCTGTGCGCACTAACTTTTCGCCTCCGTCACTTTTAGTGTGAGCAGGTACAGGAATATTAACCTGTTGTCCATCCACTACCCCTTTCGGGTTCGCGTTAGGTCCCGACTAA
This sequence comes from Winogradskyella wandonensis, assembly GCF_004346845.1. Taxonomy (GTDB): domain Bacteria; phylum Bacteroidota; class Bacteroidia; order Flavobacteriales; family Flavobacteriaceae; genus Winogradskyella; species Winogradskyella wandonensis. The sequence continues at coordinate 1,737 of NZ_SMGI01000009.1, forward strand.
CCCTCAGCTGATTAGCATAGCTGAGGAAACCTTAGTCTTTCGGAGTGCGGGTTTCTCGCCCGCATTATCGTTACTTATGCCTACATTTTCTTTTGTAGCTTCTCCAGCAAACCTCACGATTCACCTTCGACGACACTACAATGCTCCCCTACCACTTTTACAAGTCCATAGCTTCGGTAGTATGTTTATGCCCGATTATTATCCATGCCGAACCGCTCGACTAGTGAGCTGTTACGCACTCTTTAAATGAATGGCTGCTTCCAAGCCAACATCCTAGCTGTCTAAGCAGTTCAACCTCGTTTATTCAACTTAACATACATTTGGGGACCTTAGCTGATGGTCTGGGTTCTTTCCCTCTCGGACATGGACCTTAGCACCCATGCCCTCACTGCATTACATCATTTTATAGCATTCGGAGTTTGTCAGGAATTGGTAGGCGGTGAAGCCCCCGCATCCAATCAGTAGCTCTACCTCTATAAAACTAATAATACGCTGCACCTAAATGCATTTCGGGGAGTACGAGCTATTTCCGAGTTTGATTGGCCTTTCACCCCTACCCACAGGTCATCCGAAGACTTTTCAACGTCAACCGGTTCGGGCCTCCACTGTGTGTTACCACAGCTTCACCCTGCCCATGGGTAGATCACACGGTTTCGCGTCTACCACTACTAACTATAGCGCCCTATTCAGACTCGCTTTCGCTACGGATCCGGACCTGAAGTCCTTAACCTTGCTAGCAACGGTAACTCGTAGGCTCATTATGCAAAAGGCACGCCGTCACGGATAAATCCGCTCCGACCGCTTGTAAGCGTATGGTTTCAGGTTCTATTTCACTCCCTTATTCAGGGTTCTTTTCACCTTTCCCTCACGGTACTAGTTCACTATCGGTCTCTCAGGAGTATTTAGCCTTAGCGGATGGTCCCGCCAAATTCACACAGGGTTACACGTGCCCCGCGCTACTCAGGATACTACTATCTTATCATCGCTTACCTATACGGGGCTATCACCCTCTTTGGCCTGTCTTTCCAAACAGTTCTAATTCACTTTGACTCGAATATTGTAGTCCTACAACCCCAGCATTGCCGTAACAATACTGGTTTGGGCTATTCCGCGTTCGCTCGCCACTACTAGCGGAATCACTTTTGTTTTCTTCTCCTCCGGGTACTTAGATGTTTCAGTTCTCCGGGTTCGCCTCCTTTCGGATACTATATCTTCAATATAGTGGGTTGCCCCATTCGGATATCTGCGGATCAATTTGTATGTGCCAATCCCCGCAGCTTTTCGCAGCTTATCACGTCCTTCATCGCCTCTGAGAGCCTAGGCATTCCCCATACGCTCTTATGTAGCTTATTGTACTTTTTGTCTTTTTAATGAGTTACATTTATTGCTCGTTACAATAAATATTTGATTCTTGTTAAATACCTAAGTATAAGTATCTAACTTTTTTCATGTATCTTTTTCAATATGTCAATGAACGTTTTCAACTTGCGTTGATAGTGGAGAATACCGGAGTCGAACCGGTGACCTCCTGCGTGCAAGGCAGGCGCTCTAGCCAGCTGAGCTAATTCCCCTGTTTTAGTTGTCAGTATTCAGTATCCAGTAATCAGTTGTTGATGTACTGTGTACTGCAAACTGCGTACTGTAAAACTGGTTTCCCAACTTCTAGAATTTCCTTTAATTAGTAGTCTCAGGCAGACTCGAACTGCCGACCTCTACATTATCAGTGTAGCGCTCTAACCAGCTGAGCTATGAGACTCTACTTAATTATATCATAAAATTAAATTAACAGCAAGAGAATAAAATCAAATCGATTCTATTAGTATATGAACTTTCCTTATCAGTCGTCTTTCTCTAGAAAGGAGGTGTTCCAGCCGCACCTTCCGGTACGGCTACCTTGTTACGACTTAGCCCTAGTTACCGATTTTACCCTAGGCCGCTCCTTGCGGTGACGGACTTCAGGCACTCCCAGCTTCCATGGCTTGACGGGCGGTGTGTACAAGGCCCGGGAACGTATTCACCGCATCATGGCTGATATGCGATTACTAGCGATTCCAGCTTCACGGAGTCGAGTTGCAGACTCCGATCCGAACTGTGATAGGGTTTATAGATTCGCTCCTTCTCGCGAAGTGGCTGCTCTCTGTCCCTACCATTGTAGCACGTGTGTAGCCCAGGACGTAAGGGCCGTGATGATTTGACGTCATCCCCACCTTCCTCACGGTTTGCACCGGCAGTCTTGTTAGAGTTCCCGACTTGACTCGCTGGCAACTAACAACAGGGGTTGCGCTCGTTATAGGACTTAACCTGACACCTCACGGCACGAGCTGACGACAACCATGCAGCACCTTGTAGATAGTCCGAAGAAATAAGCATCTCTGCCTAATGCAATCTACATTTAAGCCCTGGTAAGGTTCCTCGCGTATCATCGAATTAAACCACATGCTCCACCGCTTGTGCGGGCCCCCGTCAATTCCTTTGAGTTTCATTCTTGCGAACGTACTCCCCAGGTGGGTCACTTATCACTTTCGCTTAGCCACTCAGACCGAAGTCCGAACAGCTAGTGACCATCGTTTACGGCGTGGACTACCGGGGTATCTAATCCCGTTCGCTCCCCACGCTTTCGTCCATCAGTGTCAATACATTGTTAGTGATCTGCCTTCGCAATTGGTATTCTATGTAATATCTATGCATTTCACCGCTACACTACATATTCTAACCACTTCACAATGATTCAAGATAACCAGTATCAAAGGCAATTTTACGGTTGAGCCGCAAACTTTCACCTCTGACTTAATTATCCACCTACGGACCCTTTAAACCCAATGATTCCGGATAACGCTTGGATCCTCCGTATTACCGCGGCTGCTGGCACGGAGTTAGCCGATCCTTATTCTTACAGTACCGTCAGCTCTCCACACGTGGAAAGGTTTCTTCCTGTATAAAAGCAGTTTACAACCCATAGGGCAGTCTTCCTGCACGCGGCATGGCTGGATCAGAGTTGCCTCCATTGTCCAATATTCCTCACTGCTGCCTCCCGTAGGAGTCTGGTCCGTGTCTCAGTACCAGTGTGGGGGATCCCCCTCTCAGGGCCCCTATCTATCGTTGCCATGGTGTGCCGTTACCACACCATCTAGCTAATAGAACGCATACTCATCTTTTACCGATAAATCTTTAATATAATAACCATGCGATTACTACATACTATGGGGTATTATTCTTCATTTCTAAAGGCTATCCCCCTGTAAAAGGTAGATTGTATACGCGTTACGCACCCGTGCGCCACTCGTCATCAGAAAAGCAAGCTTCTCTATGTTACCGTTCGACTTGCATGTGTTAGGCCTGCCGCTAGCGTTCATCCTGAGCCAGGATCAAACTCTTCATCGTTAAATTTTTAAGTGTTGCCACTTGTTTCTTAACAACTAATAGGAATTTTCAAAAGTCTCAATATGATTTATTCTCTTGTCTGAACTAATCGTTTCCAATTAATTCTTACGCTGTCAATTCAATATGTTAATGAACGTATTTTTTAATTCTCTTAAGGCGTTTATCTCTTAAGCGGGTGCAAATATAAAACGCTTTTTCTTATCTCCAAAACAAAACTAAATTATTTTTAATTTTATTTTATAACTCCACTTTTCAATACCTCTTCAGAACTACCCTAAACACCCCTTCGGCGTTTCGAGGGTGCAAATATAAAACCCTTTTTTATTTCCACAACTACTTTATTAAATTAATTTTTAAACTATTTTTTTGACATACCTAAATGGCTTGTTGTCAGTATTTAAGACCAGTGAAAAAATTGAAAATCATACCCGAAAATCTAATCCTCTTATACCTTATTATATGTACTACTAAAATTAAAATTTGCCTTATGTTAACTCATTGACCTAAACTTCCGTTTAATAAACTGATTAATGATTAAGCCCGCGTTAGGGATTGTAGTGGATAGC
>NZ_SMGI01000010.1 GCF_004346845.1 Winogradskyella wandonensis
TGTGAAGCGACTGGTGTAACACTTGGGACGCCAACTACTGCGGATAACTGTGGGGTCGCTACCGTGACTAACGATGCGCCTGCAACATTCCCATTAGGAACTACTACAGTGACCTGGACCGTGACTGATAATGCAGGGCTTACAGCTACTGCTACACAATCGGTGACTGTTAACGATACAACTGCGCCTGTAATAACTCTTAATGGAAATGCTACTGTAAATGTTGAAGCTTGTACCGGAATCTATACTGAACAAGGTGCTACTGTTGCCGATTGTGAAACTGGACTTTCAGTTACTATCGGTGGCGATACCGTCGATGTTAATACACCTGGTACTTATATCATTACTTATAATGTAACTGATACGGCTGGTAATGCAGCGACGCAAGTGACGCGTGATGTTATTGTGGCTGACAACACAAATCCTATTTGTTCAACTCAGGACATTACAATCCAACTTGATGGAACAGGAAATGCTACTATTACTGCTAACGACATTGACAATGGGTCAAGCGATAATTGCGGAGTAGCTTCTATTTCCGTTTCTCAAACTGCATTTACATCTGCGGATATTGGAGATAATATAGTGACTTTTACTGTTACAGATGTTAACGGTAATTCTTCAACGTGTAATGCTACAGTTACAGTAGAAAATTCGACACTTGATATTGATGATGATAAATTTGAAGTCTTTGGTATAAGTCCTAATCCGTTTAAGGATAACTTAATCATCAAAGTTCCGGCGAAATTATCTGGAGATACTTTTAATATTGTTATTTACGATTTAAACGGAAGAAGAGTATTTAACGAAGTTAAAAGTGTTGTAAATAATGAAATTAACCTAACTGGATTAAGTCGATTAGAAATAGCACCTTACATCATTAGAATAATTAATTCTACTTCTAATAGTGTATATAGTAAACGTTTAATTAGATATTAAACCTTAAATAATTTAAAAAAAAGCAGTGATTTGATATAAATCACTGCTTTTTTAATTTTTAATTAATTGAAATTCAATAAGATGAAAATGTGTTCTGTATTTCATCGATTTTATTTGCTTTTTATGGATTAAATTTAATATTTTTGTAAGGTAATATAGTCCCAAAACTATAAACATAACCGCTTTATGAAAATACATTTAATTAATGTAGGGAGAATTTTTATTCTATCTACACTTATCCTATGCACTTGCCAAATAAACGGCCAAAGTGATTTTCTAACACAACACATCGAAGATGATGTAACAAATAATGGCTTTACTAATACCAGTATTACGCCTGTTTCTTCTTTAAACAGTGCCTTTGTACTAGCCAACAATAACAGAAAAGTAAGCGCAGGACAATCAGGTGCCACAACCGATGTCAATGCAATAGATTTGGCCGCCGCTAGAGTTTTAACAGCCACCAATGCTTTAACTTATTACAAGGAAAACAACACATTAAATACTAGAATAAATTCTTCGATTTGGGAATATGTTGGCCCAGCTGGTGGACCCAACGAAATGATTGTTAGAGGACGATATGTCGTTAATTTAAATGGAGGTACAAACTCAACCACTTTTGGAATTTCGGGCATCAGTAATTCACAGAACTGTATTCCTTTTATTACGGGTATAAGAACAAATGTCGCTATTCAAGGAGCAGACTCATCTACTGCTATAGCTTACTTAGAAAATAATACGACTTTAAGAGTAGAAAAAGGTAGTAATGCAAATAACGTAACTGTTTATATCACTTTAGTTGAATTTACAGGTAGTAACTGGACTGTCCTACATGGGGACTCTGGGAATACCGCAAGTGATACTGCTTCAATAACATTAAGAAATAATTCTGATGGAAGTGGTACCGCTACAAATGTTAATGATTGGTCTGAAGCCATAATCTTTGGCCATCATAGAGGTGACAACAACGCAGATGGCGTAAATGATGCCATTGCAGATAACTGGCCACTATTTCAACCTGGAGGAAATAACCAGACTGTAAATTGGACCTTTAATGCAAATCATGACTCTAATGGAACAAATAGACAATTTGTTCATGTACTTCATAACCCAAATCTTACGGTAACTAGATTTTCTGATACGCAAAATGGCGCTAACGAGTCAACCATAGATATCTCATCAGCAGGCTTAACAGATGTAAATCAAGCTCTTATTATTGGCTCTTCAATCACTAGTGGTGGCGGTACTGCTTATGGTAGGGGTTGGAGAAATTACTATTTTAATTCTACGACACAAGCAGCGCATTGGGCTCATAGAAACAATAATACGATGAATCACGAAATACAAATTGTGGATTTATCGAATTTAACAAGTTCTAGTTGCTCAACAACTATAGCATCATTTCCTTATAATGAAGGCTTTGAAACAGGTTTAGGAGACTGGAGTCAAGACACCACTAACGACGATAGAGATTGGACAAGACAATCTGGAGGAACTCCATCTAATAATACAGGACCAAGTGCAGCACACGAAGGCAGTTTCTATCTGTTTACAGAAGGTAGTAATCCTAACTTTAATTCGGAATTTAATTTAATTAGTCCGTGTATAGACTTAACATCAGAAACGGCTGCTTCTCTATCTTTCTATTATCATATGTATGGTACGAATATGGGGACTCTTGATGTCGAAGTCAGTACCGATGGAGGTGCTACATTTGGTACTCCAGAATGGTCGGCCACAGGCGAATTACAAACCAGTAATGCACAAGCTTGGGTGCAGGCGACAGTTATTCTAGACGCCTATGCAGGTCAAACAATTCAAATAAGATTCAGTGGACTTACTGGTGCTGATTTTACCAGTGATATGGCAATAGATGATATTTCAGTAACAACTGGCGCTATCGTTTCGACATGTAGCGCTGCAACATTGACACTGCCATATACAGAAAGTTTTGAAACGGGTACAAATGGCTGGGCTTCAGGAGGCGCAGATGCATCTAGAGTTAATAATCCTGCTAATTCATATGATAACAGCTATAGTTTAATGATAAGAAGTAATTCCGGTACTGCTTCTTCTTTCTGTTCTCCTAGCATGGATATCACATCTTACAATAAGGTAGATTTCGATTTTTATTTCACGGCAATAAATTTTGAACAAGATGAGCTCTTCTACGTGGAATATAGTGATGATGATGGTACTACTTGGACAATTGCAAAAATATTTGAAGCAGGTGATGTAGAAGGTGCTTCTGCAGTTAGAGGTGATTTTGATATTAATAATAGTACAATATTTTATAACAAAACTGTAACGCTTCAAGACTCTGATTACACTTTTTCGTCTAATTCAAGATTTAGAATACGAGCAGCAGCTAGTGACACGTCCGACTTAGTTTACGTGGATAACGTAAGTATAACTGGTGTTACTTATACAAATCCAACAATCGGCCCTGGAGGTGTTACTAATGATTTAGACCTATGGCTTAGAGCCGATAGAATTGATGGTACGACTGTTGGAACAGATGGTAGTTTAGTTACAGCGTGGATAGATAATGGACGTGGAAATGATGCAAGGACTAAAGCTACAGGTCTAGAACCGACCTACAGAAATAGTGCGGCAAGAAACATTAATTTTAATCCTGTTATAGACTTTGAGAATGACCCCAACACAGCTGGCTCGGACATGACATATATCGACCCGAGAGATAAAGTTTTACAAGGAACAGGTGGCTTTAATAGTAATGATATTTTTATGGTAGTTATACCAGATCCTACAATATCTACTGCGATTTTACCATTAGATACATTTACAAGTACTGACCCAACCGGAACTACTTTTGACGAAGATGTTACAGGATTTGGCTATGGTAACTATTCTCAGCGTTTTACAAACGAAAATTTTGGTTATGCTATAGGAACAAGTAATGCGGCTGGAAATGGATACGGTAGAGGTGTTACCAACACTGCAATAAATTATAACCGCGTTCACATTATGAATACTAGACATAATGCATCTGATAGTGATATGGAAATCTATATGAATGCGAACCAAATAGGAACTGTGACTTCAGACGTTGGTGACTTCGCAGCTGTTAATAATACAAGATATTGGCTAGGAAGAAGTCAATATTTTCAAGGAAGTTTTGATGGACGAATTGCAGAGGTCATCACTTATAATGCCCGTAAGAATGATGCTGATGCTACTCAAGAGCGTAACAGAATACAGTCTTACTTAGCCATTAAATATGGTATCACTTTAGAACCTACTATCACCGCTGGAGTCATTGAAGAAGGTAACATTGATTATGTCGACAGTGACGGCTCTGTTATTTGGGATGTATCGGCTAATACAGGATACAATTTTGATATCGCTGGTATTGGTCGTGATGATGCCTCTGGACTTGACCAAAGACAATCTAGGAGCGTGAATACGTTAGTCGATGGTATTGGTGAAACACGTGGTATTCTTACCATGGGGCTTACCTCTATCGAAGATAC
>NZ_SMGI01000011.1 GCF_004346845.1 Winogradskyella wandonensis
TATATTTACGAGCTCGTCGATTTTGATACTATTATCGCCATCCTCAGAGGTGTAAATAATTAAAGGATAACTCGTGTTTTCTTCCATACTATTAGAAGCTTGTATAACATAGAAGTTGTTATCAATCGCCCAAAACATATCGTCGTTTTTAAATTCGTAGGTTATGGCATCATAACCCCAATCGACACCAGGCGTTGTATTATCGTCTATAGTTAGTAATAGCTGTCTGTGTTGCCCACTAGCCGATTCAAAACCAAGTTTAATTTTAGTTCTTGGGTCAGCGCTATCCTCAGAGACAATATCAGCTTGGTTGGCAGTATTGTTTCTAAAGAATACACCATTTGCAGCAGACTCTTTTTTAAAGACACGTTGTCCGTTATTAAAGTTAATTGTACCACCGTTTGCTGCAACAACAAAGAATCCTTGTCCGACAGGGATATATCTTCCAGGCGCTTTAGTACCAGAGCCAGTTTGTGACACATCAGGGTCAGATGTTCCAGTTAAGCTAAAAGGTGCTGCTATACTACCTGCCAAGTTGTAGGTACCGTAACCACCTTGGTAGTTTTGTAATATATGGTCACCGCCACCCCAATGTTCCCAGAAGTATAATGTACCACTAGTCGTAGCATCTGCTTCAGGTGTTACAGAATCGTCATAGAATAGCGTAGGACCATTATCTATGATAAACTGTCTTGCATCAATAGCAGAAGCGTAAGGATTACCGACAAGATAGTCATTGTACTGACTAATGGTAAGATTAATATTAGCGTTATTAGGACTACCTCTAAACGTATAGTTTTGTTCTGTACCCGTAGAGCCAGGACCTTTCATTGTAAAACCTTCACCAGGTAGTATAGTTCCTGTGCGTCTAACATGCTGCCATTGCGAGTAATCACCATCGGTTTGATTAGCAAACTTCCAAATCCAGTAGTCTGCAATTGTAACTGGCGATGTATTTGCACCGTCGTATCCGGTAGCAGAGAAGTTTACACCAGAACCACCATCGAACATAATATCGGTAACTGCGTACGAATATCGGTTAGGGTTAAGACTGGCAGGTGCAATACTAGTGTTACCAACAGGCGCTGACCAGTAGTTATAATGATAGGTGTTCGTAGTACCTTGTTGGTCTTTTTCTAATTCTCCTGAAGGACCAAGAATTAAATCACTATCTGTGGTTTGAATAAGTTGAGATTCACCTTCCAAATCGAATGTTCCGCTCATTTCAAGATAATGCGTAACCGTGTAACCAAAACCTGTTTTCGCAGTGTTGTCTCCGTCTACGGTTATAGTTCCTGCGGTTTGTACATGAGCTAATACTGTTCTATTACCCTCATTATCGTTACCATCAGGGTCGGGAAGATTAACAAGCGTATCATCAAAAAGTGATGTGTTATCAATTGTAATATCATGAGCCGTTTCAACAATATTCCAGTCTACAGAGATGTCGTTATCGGCTAATGAGCGTGAACCAGGAATATATTGCATACTACCATTTACCCATGTACTATTAGTTTCCCAATCTCCATTTTGAGTTGATCTATACGGAAGTGGTGCCGTTTGAAAATCGACTGTTCTTAGTTGTCTTAAGTATCCGATTAAATTATTTCCTGATTCGTCATCTGTATTTGTATATGTATAACGTGACATTGGGAAATAAGCTCTTAAATTAGAGAAATCCAAACCAGAGGCATCATTCTTAGTCGGAAGAATGCTATTATCGTTAAAATATTTACCAATGGTTCCAGGATTATCCTCAAGTTCTTGATTCATTAAAAAACGTAATTCACCAACCGTAAGTGCTTGATTCCATACACGAACTTCATCGATATTACCTTCGAAGTGATTAGTTGTGTTGCCATCTCTACCAGCTGCACCGATTAAAAAGGAGTTACTTGTATCTGCGGGTAGTGGGAGAGAGGATGATGTTTCTAATACACCATCGATATAGAGTTGGGCTGTAGTGCCATCGTGCGTAACAGCAATATGGTGCCACTCATCTTCTGGTATAGCTACTAGAGAGCTGATACTCCTTGTCAGTACCCCATCTCTCCAACGCATTTCTACACGTCCAGAGTTATTTATTCTTAAATCGTAACCTTCTGAGAAACCTACATCTCTCTTAGCTATAATAGAGGAGTTTGTAGAACCAGACTCTCTTTTAACCCAAGTGGATAGTGTAAAACTTGTATTTAAATCAAGATTATCTTCTACATCTATATAATTGGAAGCCGAAGCATCAAAATTAATTGAACGTTCTACGATAATCTCTGGCGCGTAGCCAAAAGTGATATAGCGTTCTGAGTTGGCAGGGAAATCGTATTCAGCAACCAGGTTGCCACTTCCATCAGCAGTCATGACACGATATTGTGCCGTAGGTGTAAAGACACCAGTATCGGAGATAAACATTAGATAATTACCAGGAGGTGTAATGTTTCGTACAGCATTTTCAGGGATAGAGATTTGCACTCTATCGACATCGCCCGTTTCAACAACTTTCCAGATACGCTGCATACCAATAAAAGAGACATTAGTACTAAGGCCTGCAATATTAGCACTCATATCAACAGAGATAGTAGAAGGCGCTGCATCTAAGCTTGCGTTATTGTTCCCCCACATGATAAAGTTTTTATCAGCGAAAGAGGAGGATGCATTAACGGTTTTGTTTTGTGAGTTGGTATCTTCGATAGAGGTAAGCCCCATGGTAAGAATACCACGTGTTTCACCAATACCATCGACTAACGTATTCACGCTCCTAGATTGTCTTTGGTC
>NZ_SMGI01000012.1 GCF_004346845.1 Winogradskyella wandonensis
CTAATAGTATGGAAGAAAACACGAGTTATCCTTTAATTATTTACACCTCTGAGGATGGCGATAATAGTATCAAAATCGACGAGCTCGTAAATATAGACCCAACCAGTGAAATGTTTCTTCACGACAAGGAACTAGACTATTACCACGACTTCAAAAAAGGGGATTATGAGTTCTTCTTAAACGCTGGGTATTACGATAATCGTTTCGAAATTGTATTCTACAACCCTAATGCGCAGAGTCTTGGTACTGACGATGACATCATCAATCAAGATAAATTAGATGTAAGATATGCAAATAACATAGACAAACTCGTGCTTATCAATCCTCATGGATTAAAAGTCAATGACATACAATTATTTAATATCCTAGGACAGCATGTCCTAAGTATTGAGGATATTAAATCTGAAAACCTATCACAATACAATGTTGGGAATTTAAATCCTGGGACTTATATCATTAAATTAAATACTGTAAGCGGTTCGGTATCTAAAAAAGTTTTGATAAATTAAATCTCGTAACTTAATTCCTACAAAAAACACCTCTTTTTAGAGGTGTTTTTTTATTTATATAAGTTATCAGTTTCAAAATCAATTAATTAAACAATAGGAAATACACAACGTTTGTTGAATTTTAAATAACTGATAATCAGAATAATTCAAAATACATTCAAAATTTAAAAAAACAATAAAAAGTAGGTTTATTCTTATAAATAAAATTTATTTTTCTCATTATCAGTAATTTACATATTGTATTTCGTCGAATTTATTTGCATTTCATGGAATTAGTATTTATGTTTGCTCAATAATATAGTCCCAAGCTATAAAATTAACCGCGTTATGAAAACACTTTACTCTTTAAAGAAAAGGTATGCTTTGTTGGCAATTACAATATTGACCGTAAGCATATTAAGTTCGCAAACAGTTACAACATTAGCATTTTATGATTTCGAGTCTGGCTTAGAAGGATGGACAGACGGCGGTACAGATGCAGAACGATTTAATAGCGCTACGTACGCCTATTCTGGTAATTGGAGTTTAAGACTAAGAGATGACACGAGCTCATCAAATTTTATTTCTCCCACATTTAGCTTAGGCTTGTATGATAAAATTGATTTTAGATTCTTTGTATCGTCTTACGACATGGAAGATGGTGAAACATTTTCAATTCAGTATAGACAAAACTCTTCATCTTCATGGACGACCGTTGCTTCTTATAGAAGCGGAACAATAGGTTATAGTACCAAAACTGGAGATATTCAAAGTGATGAAACTAATGGAACTTCTTATTGCAAAACAGCAACACTCTTTAGTTCTGACTACACATTTCCTGTGACGTCCACAGCTCAATTTAGAATTGTTTGTGATGGCTCTGATGATAATGACAGAGTACATTTCGATGACATTAGTGTAACAGGAACAATTTTTGGCGCTGCTCCTACGGGTCCAGGTGGTGTTCTTAACGACTTAGATTTATGGCTAAAAGCAGATAAAGCAGATGGTTCTACACTGTTTTCAGATGGTGCAAGCGTTACAAGATGGTCAGATTATAATAAAGGTAATCATGCAGAGGCAGTTATTAGCTCACAAGCACCAATCTATCAAAATAATACAAGTAAAAATTTTAATTTTAATCCAGTTATAGAATTTGATAATGACAATTCTACTGCAGATAAAGACATGACCTATTTAATGAATAGGCATGAATTGAAAGGTACCGGAGGTTTTAATTCCAACGACTTTTTTGTGGTTTTGATGCCAGACATACCTATAACTACCACAATGTTACCATTAGATACATTTACAAGTACTGACCCAACAGGAACGACATATTCTGAGGATGTTACTGGTTTTGGCTACGGAAGATATACACAACGTTTCTTTGATGAAAGGCTTGCCTACTGCATAGGAACAACAAATGAAGCTGCACCAGGTAATTTAAATCCCGAAAATGGTTATGGTAGAGCAGATACAAGTACTGGCACAGATTACACAAAAATTCAGATAATTAACATTAGACAAAATGCATCTGATACAGACATGGAACTGTATTTTAATGCAAACCAAGTTGGTACAGAAACCAATGATATTGCAAAATACGCCATGATTAATAATGCTAGATATTGGATTGGCCGAAGTCAATATTGGAATGGAAGTTTCGATGGTCGTATTGCTGAAATTATAACATACGATAGCAGAAAAGATGACGCTGATTTAACTAGAGAACGAAACAGGATACAATCTTATCTAGCAATAAAATACGGTATTACTCTTGGAGTTAACGGAACTACTCAAGACTATGTAGATAGCAATGGTTCAGTTATTTGGGACCAGTCTGCTAATATTGGCTATAACTATGATATCGCTGGTATTGGTAGAGATGACGATTCTGAGCTGGACCAAAGACAATCTAGGAGCGTGAATACGTTAGTCGATGGTATTGGTGAAACACGTGGTATTCTTACCATGGGGCTTACCTCTATCGAAGATAC
>NZ_SMGI01000013.1 GCF_004346845.1 Winogradskyella wandonensis
TATTCAAAATCCAATTTTAAATATAGCTACTTTTTAGAGATTATCGAAAGGATTTTTAATTTCCGATAAACTAGTCGACGAAACATGGGTGTATATCATTGTAGTTTTGGGACTATTATGTCCCAAAAGCTCTTGTATATATCTTATATCAGTGCCACTTTCGAGTAAATGTGTTGCAAAACTATGTCTAAGTGTATGTAAAGTAGCATATTTCTTTATACCCGCTTTCTGAATTGCCTTTTTTAAAACTTGTCTTGCGCTTACCTGTGTGTATGCTTCACCAGACCGACCTTCAAACAGAAAGGTATTAGGTTTGTAATGATTAATGTAAGATTCTAAAAGCGGAACGAAGCTAGGTGCTAAGAGCGTATAACGGTCTTTACGTCCTTTAGCCGCTTTAATATGTATTAGATGTCGTTCTGTATCAATATCTTTTACTTTAAGATTTAGAGCTTCGCCTATTCTTAAACCTCCTGAATAGACTAAGCTAAGTAGCGTTCGATGTTTAAGATTTGTTGTTGCCTCCAAAATCAATTTTATTTCTGGTTTACTTAAAACTGTAGGCAGTTTTTTATCTTTTTTAGGTCGTCTGATTTCAAAATCTTCAATGGCGATTCCCTTAAAGTTTAAATAGTGTTTAATACCACTTATGCATTGGTTTTGGTAGGATACCGACTTATTAGTTTTAAAAATAAAGTCATAGTTAAACTGTTCTATAGTTCTTACAGAAATAGAATTGATAGTCTTTAGATTAAGATACCTTAAAAACAATCCAGTCACCTCAACATAAGTGTGTACAGTATTCTCGCTAAATCGTTTTTGTTGTAACCATTTACCATATTTAATGAGCGTTTTATTTTGACTATCAGTAACAGGAGGTAACTTGTAATTGTCTAAAAAGTTATTGCTTGTTTTTTTGGTAGAAAATTTAGTTTTAAACGCAGAATAGTCTACGTACCAATTTTTGTCTCTAAAATAGCTAAAGAGCTCATTTATAACAGTGTCATAGTATTTAATATAGAAAGTGTTATTTTTCTTACCCTGTTTTATACCATAGAAT